>NZ_BDCM01000011.1 GCF_001613505.1 Nocardia mikamii NBRC 108933 | reverse complement strand
CGAGATCTACACCCCGGAACACAAACGCGTACACGGCTATTACGTCTTTCCGTTCCTGCTCGACGGTGAACTCGTCGCCCGGGTGGACCTGCGCGCGGACCGCGCGACCGGCCGGCTGCAGGTGCTCGGGGCCTTCGCCGAACCCGATCGGCCCCACGCGCGCGTCGCTCACGAACTGGCCGGGCAGTTGGAGGCGATGGCCGGGTGGCTGGGGCTCGAGACCGTGGTGGTCGGCGACCGCGGCGATCTGGCGGCGACCCTGGCGGTCGAAGTGGCTGCCCGCGAACGGCTTTCGGTGCCGGCCGAGGTCAGCTTCGCGGAGCCGGGATGATGCCCGGGACCGCCGCGTCGGGGGATGTGGCCGCGGTGCGGGCAGCTTCGGCCTCGTCCGCGGCGCGACCCCACCGCCCGGCCAGCGCGGCGCAGGTGATCAGCTGGATCTGGTGGAAGATCATGAGCGGCAACACGATCAGGCCCACCGGATGTCCGGCGAACAGGACCGTCGCCATCGGCAGGCCGGTGGCCAGACTCTTCTTGGATCCGCAGAAGATCACCACGATGCGGTCGGCCCGGTCGAATCCGAGCAGGCGGGCCGCTCCCGCCGTCACGCCCAGCACCACCGCCAGCAGGACGATCGCCACGCCCACGACCGCCAGCAGGCGCCCCACGGCCAGCCCCTGCCAGACGTGTTCGACCATGCCCGCGCTGAAGGCGGCGTAGACGACCAGATACACCGATCCGCGATCGACGACCTTGGTGAGGGTGGTGTGCGCCAGTAACCGATGCAGCTTCGGTCGCAGCAGCTGGCCGGCGATGAAGGGCAGCAGCAACTGCACCACGATCTCCACGATCGACATCGGCGAGACGGTGGCGTCACCGGTGGTCTGCATCAGCAGCATCACCAGCAGCGGTGTCAGGAAGACGCCCAGCAGATTCGACACCGACGCGCTGACCACCGCGGCCGCGACATTGCCCCGCGCGATGGCGGTGAAGGCGATCGAGGACTGCACCGTCGAGGGCAGCAGGCACAGGTACAGCATTCCCGTGTAGAGCTCGTCGCTGAGCACCGAGGGGACCAGTAGTCGCATCGCCAGGCCGAGCACCGGGAACAGGACGTAGGTCGCGGTGAGTACCGTCGTGTGCAGCCGCCAGTGCCGCAGGCCGGCGAGCGCCTCGCGAGGTTCGAGCCGGGTGCCGTACAGCAGGAACAGCACCGCGATCGCGACCTTGGTGACCCACCCCAGGACGTCGGCCGCGCCGCCGCGGGCGGGCAGGATCAGGCCGATCGCCATCGCCGCGAACAAGCCCAGCAGGAAGCCGTCGATACGGAGTTTGGCCAGCAATGTCACCTCGCTACGGTACGGCGCACACCACTGATCGCCAAAGTCGATGGAATCGATATCTATGAACGAGTAATGTGATGAATGTGTTCGATCCGGAACTGTTGCGCACCTTCCTGGCGGTCGAACGCGCCGGCGGGTTCACCGCGGCCGGCCGCATCCTCGGCCTCCGTCAGTCCACGGTCAGCGGGCATATCGCCCGGCTCGAGCAGGCCGCGGGCCGCGAACTGATCCGCCGTGACACCCGCAATCTGGCGCTGACCGCCGACGGGGCCGCGATGGTCGGCTTCGCGCGCAGCATCCTCGACGCACAGGCCCAGGCCGACCGGTACTTCTCCGATTCCCGGCTCACCGGACTGATCCGGCTGGGCGCCTCCGACGACCTGGTGGCCCGCGAACTGCCCGATGTCCTGCTGGAATTCCAGCGTTCACATCCGGGTGTGGATCTGGAACTGATCGTGGGGCTCAGCGAGAACCTCAAGACGAGGATGGCGGCGGGCGAGCTGGACCTGATGGTGGCCAAGCGGCTGCCCGGCGAACGGCACGGGGAACTGCTGTGGCGCGACCGGCTGGTGTGGGCCGGGCGTTCGGGCGTCGGCGACATCGTCGATCCGGTGCCCGTCGTGACCTATCCGCCGCCGAGCCTGACCCGGCACGTGGCACTGCGCGCACTCGAGCGGGAGGGCCGGACCTGGCGGATCGCTTGCGTCAGCGACAGTCAGCTGGGGCTGCGGGCCGCCGTGCTGGCTGGCCTCGGAGTCGTGGCGCACGCCGAAACCCTGCTTCCGCCAGGACTTTTCGCGGTCGAGGACGAGAAGCTGCCGGAATTGGGCGAGCTGGAGTTCGTGCTGCTGCGCAGGCACAGCCGGCTCTCCGAACCCGAGCAGGCACTCTGCGACGCGATCCTCGCCGGCGCCCACCGGATGCACCGATGACGACCGCGGTCCGCGCGTCATCCGCTGTCGGTGCCGGTCGTTAACCTGGTGGCGTGGCAGATCCCGCGACCTATCGCCCCGCACCGGGCACCATTCCCGTCGAACCCGGCGTCTACAAATTCCGGGATTCCTACGGGCAGGTGATCTATGTCGGCAAGGCCAAGAGTCTGCGCAGCCGCCTGAATTCCTACTTCGCCGATGTGTCGTCGCTGCATCCGCGCACCCGGCAGATGGTGACCACCGCCGCGAGCGTCGAGTGGACGGTGGTTTCCACCGAGGTCGAGGCGCTGCAGCTGGAGTACAACTGGATCAAGGAATTCGATCCGCGCTTCAACGTGCGCTACCGCGACGACAAGACCTACCCCATGCTCGCGGTGAGTATGAACGAGGAATATCCGCGGGTGTTCGTCTACCGGGGGGCGCGCAAGAAAGGTGTCCGGTATTTCGGGCCGTACGCCCACGCGTGGGCCATCCGGGAGACGGTGGATCTGCTCTTGCGGGTTTTCCCCGTGCGGACGTGTTCGGCCGGAGTGTTCAAGCGCCACAGGCAGATCGGGCGTCCGTGCCTGCTCGGTTACATCGACAAATGTTCGGCGCCCTGCATCGGCCGGGTCGACGCCGACGAGCACCGCCGCATCGCCGAGGACTTCTGCGACTTCCTGTCCGGCCGCACCGATCGCATGGTGCGGGAGCTGGAACGCCGAATGCAGTCCGCCGCAGCGGATCTGGACTTCGAGACCGCCGCGCGGCTGCGTGACGATGTCGCCGCTCTCAAGCGTGCGCTGGAGAAGCAGGCGGTCGTGCTGGGCACCGGCACCGACGCGGATGTGATCGCCTTCGCCTCCGACGAACTCGAGGTCGCGGTACAGATCTTCCACGTGCGCGACGGGCGGGTGCGCGGGCAGCGCGGCTGGGTCGTCGACAAATCGGGCGACGCGGTGGACCTGAACTGGGCCGGTACCGAAGACGCCGCGGGCGCCGCCCCGATCGACGAGGGCGACCGGGGGCCGAGCGAACTGGCCGCACTGGTGGAACAGTTCGTCACCCAGTTCTACGGCGAACAGGCCGCCTTCGCCGAGCACACCGATACCGAAACCCCCGCCACCGCGGTCCCGCGCGAGGTGCTGGTGCCGGAACTACCCGGCGATCCGGAGCAGGTGCAGGGCTGGCTGTCCGGGCTGCGCGGGTCGGCCGTGGCGCTGCGGGTGCCGCAGCGCGGTGACAAGAAGGCGCTGATGGAGACCGTGCAGCGCAATGCGCAGGAGGCGCTGGCCCAGCACAAACTCAAGCGCGCCGGCGATCTGACCGCGAGATCGGCCGCACTGCAAGGCATTCAGGACGCGCTCGATCTCGACAGCGCGCCGCTGCGCATCGAATGTGTCGACATCAGCCACGTGCAGGGCACCGATGTCGTCGCCTCGCTGGTGGTGTTCGAGGATGGGTTGCCGCGCAAATCGGAATACCGGCACTACACGATCAAGGAGGCCGCGGGGGAGGGCCGCTCCGACGACGTGGCCAGCATCGCCGAGGTCACCCGGCGCCGGTTCTATCGATTGCGCAAGGAACTGGACGAGATGAGTGCGGCGGCGACGGCGGAGGCCGGTGCGGCGCATCACGAGGACGGAACCGATGCTTCGCGGCACCGGGCCGGCGCCGCGGCGATCGCCACCGCCGAGGCGGAGCCCGCGGATCTGCCGCCCGGAATCGACCCGGCCACCGGACGCCCGCGCAAATTCTCCTATCCGCCCAACCTGTACGTCGTCGACGGCGGCGCCCCGCAGGTGGCGGCGGCGGCCGAGGTGCTCGACGAACTCGGCATCACCGACGTCGCGGTGATCGGGCTCGCCAAGCGCCTGGAGGAGGTGTGGGTGCCGGGCGAGCCCGACCCGGTGATCATGCCGCGCACCAGCGAATCGCTGTTCCTGCTGCAGCGCGTGCGCGACGAGGCGCACCGGTTCGCCATCACCTTCCATCGCAGTAAGCGTTCGCGCCGGATGACCGCCTCGGCCCTGGATTCGGTGCGGGGGCTGGGTGAGGCGCGGCGCACCGCACTGGTGACCCACTTCGGCTCGGTGGCCAAACTCAAGCAGGCTACGGTGGAGGAAATCACGGAGGTGCCCGGTATCGGGGTGGCGACGGCCAAGGCCGTGCTCGCGGCACTCAACTCCGAATGACGTCTCGGTCACGGCTCGGTGTCGCCGGCGCTGCGCGCACGGTCGCGGCCGGTGGGGGCGGGCAGGATGATCGAATGGCAGCCACGGACGGAACCCGATAGGACATGACGAGCGTCGAATCGAACCCCAACGCGAGTACCGGCATCCGCCCGCGGCCCGATGCGCATCCGGTCGAGGTGGTCATCGTCACCGGCCTGTCCGGTGCCGGGCGCGGTACCGCGGCCCGAGTCCTCGAGGATCTCGGCTGGTACGTCGCGGACAATCTGCCGCCGGAACTGATCGGCCGGCTCATCGAGCTCGGCGCCGCCGCCGATCCGCCGATCACCAAACTGGCGCTGGTCATGGATGTGCGCAGCCGCTTCTTCACCGGTGATCTGTCCGGGGTGACCGATCAGCTGCGAGCCAACGGCGTCGGCACCCGCCTGTTGTTCCTCGAGGCCTCCGACGATGTGCTGATCCGGCGCTTCGGTTTCGCCCGCCGCCGCCACCCGCTGCAGAGCGAGAGCGCCGACGGCACCCTGTCCGCCGGGATCGCCGCGGAACGCCGGGCTCTGTCGAAGGTCAAGACCGCCGCCGATCTGGTGATCGACACGACCGCGCTGTCGGTCCACCAGCTGCACCGCAAATTGGAGGAGGCCTACGGCGGCGGCGCGCCCGCGGCCCTGCAGGTGACGATCCAATCGTTCGGATTCAAATACGGCGTGCCGCTGGATGCGGACATGGTTTTCGACGTGCGATTTCTGCCGAATCCGCATTGGATTCCGGAATTGCGGGAACATACCGGGCAGGACGCCGTGGTCAGCGAGTACGTATTGTCACGGCCCGGCGCCGACGACTATGTGAATACGTGCCGCCATCTGGTCGACCTGACCACCAGCGGCTACCGCCAGGAGGGTAAGCGATATATGACCGTGGCAGTGGGGTGTACCGGTGGTAAACACCGCAGCGTGGCGATCGCCGAGGAGCTGGGTGAACTGCTGGGCCGGCCCGACAGTGCCTCGACCGATGTCGTGCGCGTGGTCCACCGGGATCTGGGGCGCGAATGACCGACGCGGACCATCGTGATGACACCTCCCCTTCGGAAAAATCCGGCGA
Source organism: Nocardia mikamii NBRC 108933 (assembly GCF_001613505.1). Classification (GTDB taxonomy): domain Bacteria; phylum Actinomycetota; class Actinomycetes; order Mycobacteriales; family Mycobacteriaceae; genus Nocardia; species Nocardia mikamii. The sequence goes on along the minus strand of NZ_BDCM01000011.1, from coordinate 52,524 downwards.
TTCGACCGAGCCCACGCTGGTCGCCCTGGGCGGCGGCCACGGTCTCTACGCCACGCTGACCGCCGCCCGCCGGATCACCGAGCGCATCACCGCGGTCGTCACCGTCGCAGACGACGGCGGATCGTCCGGCCGCCTGCGTTCCGAACTGGGCATGCTGCCGCCGGGCGACCTGCGGATGGCGCTGGCCGCCCTGGCCGAGGACCCCGACGGGATCTGGGCGCGCACGGCGCAGCATCGCTTCGGCGGCACGGGAGCGCTGGCCGGGCATTCGGTCGGCAACCTCGTGCTGGCCGGGCTGGCCGAGGTGCTCGGCGACCCGGTCGCGGCGCTCGACGAGATGGCCGCGATCCTGCGCTGTACCGGTCGCGTGCTGCCGATGTCGCCGACCGCGCTGACCATCGAGGCCGACGTATCCGGGCTGGAAGCCGACCCGCGCGTGAGCCGGTGTATCCGTGGCCAGGTCGCGGTGGCCACCACGCCGGGCAAGGTGCGCAGGGTCCGGCTGATCCCGTCCGACCCGCCGGCCAGCCCGGAGGCCACCTCGGCGATCGAGCACGCCGATGTGGTGGTGCTGGGCCCCGGATCCTGGTTCACCAGCGTCATTCCGCACATGCTCGTGCCGGATCTGCGGGAGGCGCTGATGCATACGGGCGCGGTAAAAGTGCTGGTCCTGAACCTGGCGGCGGAGCCCGGAGAGACCGCGGGATTCTCCGCCGAACGGCATCTGCATGTATTGTCCCAGCACGCACCGGATTTCGCCGTCGATCATGTGGTGGTGGACTCCGGCTCCGTACCCGAGGGTAGGGAGCGCGAACATGTGGCAAGAGCTGCCGAACAGCTGCGTGCACGAGTAACCTTCGCTGATGTCGCCGAGGCGGGGACGGACCGGCACCACCCTGGAAAGCTAGCCGCCGCACTGGATCAGGTGATCCGCCAACCTCGGCCGGAATTGGCAGGGCTTCGAGTCGAAGGACGGCATCCGGTCCAGCAGGTGCGGTCCGTGTTGGGTGGAAAGGAGCGGGTCTCGTGGCGATGACAGCCGAGGTGAAAGACGAGTTGAGCCGTCTGTCCGTCTCGCAGGTGAGTGCACGCAAGGCGGAACTGTCGGCCCTACTCCGGTTCGCCGGTGGCCTGCACATCGTCGGCGGTCGGGTGATCGTCGAGGCCGAGGTCGATATGGGCTCGATCGCGCGGCGACTACGGCGCGAGATCTTCGAGCTCTACGGCTACGGATCGGATGTGCACGTGCTGGGCGCGGGTGGTCTGCGCAAGACCTCCCGATATGTCGTGCGCGTGTCCAAGGAGGGCGAGGCGCTGGCCCGCCAGACCGGATTGCTCGATGTGCGCGGCCGTCCGGTGCGTGGTCTGCCCGCCCAGGTCGTCGGCGGCAGCATCGGCGATTCGGAGGCGGCCTGGCGCGGCGCCTTCCTGGCTCACGGTTCGCTGACCGAGCCTGGGCGTTCCTCGGCGCTCGAGGTGAGCTGCCCCGGGCCCGAGGCGGCACTGGCCCTGGTCGGCGCGGCCCGCCGGATGGGTATTTCGGCCAAGGCCCGCGAGGTGCGCGGCACCGACCGGGTCGTGGTGCGCGACGGGGAGGCCATCGGCGCGCTGCTGACCCGGATGGGCGCCCAGGACACGCGCCTGACCTGGGAGGAACGCCGGATGCGACGGGAGGTCCGCGCGACGGCGAACCGTCTCGCCAACTTCGACGACGCCAACCTGCGCCGCTCGGCGCGGGCCGCGGTCGCCGCCGCGGCTCGTGTGGAGCGTGCCCTCGAGATCCTCGGCGAGGACGTGCCCGATCATCTGGCCGCCGCGGGACGGCTGCGCGTGCAGCACCGTCAGGCCTCTCTGGAGGAACTCGGCCAGCTGGCCGATCCGCCGATGACCAAGGACGCCGTCGCCGGGCGTATTCGCCGGCTGTTGTCCATGGCCGACCGCCGCGCCAAGGACTTGGGCATTCCCGATACCGAATCGGCCGTCACGGCCGAACTTCTCGAAGACGCGTGAGCGGCGACGGTCCCCGGCCGCGGATGTCGGCCCGGGACCGTTTCCGCGAAACTCCTTGTGCCGCACGAGCGATGGTTCGTCCACCGGTTCGTGGTTGTCCACAGCCCGCGATCGTGACGCCGCCGGGAGTGAGCGCGGTGCGATAGGCTTTCGCTACCGAACCCGCCGGCGTCGAATCAGGTGATCCGGGGCAGGGGAAAAGCCTGGCAGATGGGTATCCCCGCCGCGAGTGGGCTGGGCCGGCGGCCGCGGCCGCGACGGTTCGGTGCGAGAGGCGCGAATACACGCTCACCGGCGCAGCGTCGGGTCGGTGAGGTCGCGGCAGGGGCGTGTCCGTGATGTTATGGCCGGGCATTAGGGTGGTCTGGCATCGGAATGAATCCGCTTGAAAGCTGAGGAGCGATAACGTGACTGTCCGGGTAGGCATCAACGGCTTCGGTCGTATCGGACGTAACTTCTTCCGGGCGGTGGAGGCGCAGAAAGCGCTCGGCACCACCGATATCGAGATCGTCGCGGTCAACGACCTCACCGACAACGCGACCCTGGCCACGCTGCTGAAGTACGACTCGATCCTGGGCCGGCTGCCGCAGGACGTCTCGCTCGACGGCGACGACACCATCGTGGTCGGCGACCAGCGGATCAAGGCACTGGCCATCAAGGAGGGCCCGTCCGCGCTGCCGTGGGGCGATCTGGGTGTCGACGTGGTCGTCGAGTCGACCGGCATCTTCACCGACGCCACCAAGGCCAAGGGACACCTGGCCGCCGGCGCCAAGAAGGTCATCATCTCCGCGCCCGCCAAGGGTGAGGATCTGACCGTGGTCATGGGTGTCAACGACAGCCAGTACGACGGCAGCCAGAACATCATCTCCAACGCGTCGTGCACCACCAACTGCCTCGGCCCGCTGGCCAAGGTCCTCAACGACGAATTCGGCATCGAGCGTGGCCTGATGACCACGATCCACGCCTACACGCAGGACCAGAACCTGCAGGACGGCCCGCACAGCGACCTGCGTCGCGCCCGCGCCGCCGCCCTGAACATCGTGCCCACCGGCACCGGCGCCGCCAAGGCCATCGGCCTGGTGCTCCCGGAACTGCAGGGCAAGCTGGACGGCTACGCGCTGCGCGTGCCGGTGCCGACCGGTTCGGTCACCGACCTGACCGCGACGCTGCGCAAGTCGGCGAGTGTCGACGAGATCAACGCCGCCTACAAGGCCGCCGCCGAGGGCCCGCTGAAGGGCATCCTGAAGTACAACGTCGACCCGATCGTCTCCAGCGACATCGTGACCGACCCGCACTCCTCGATCTACGACGCGCCGCTGACCAAGGTCATCGACGACCAGGTCAAGGTCGTGTCGTGGTACGACAACGAGTGGGGATACTCCAACCGCCTCGCCGACCTGATCGGCCTCGTCGGCAAGTCGCTGTAAACCCATGGCAGTCAAGACCCTTCAGGATCTCCTTGCCGAGGGCGTGGAGGGGCGGGGCGTGCTCGTGCGCTCCGACCTCAACGTTCCTCTCGACAACGGCGTGATCACCGATCCGGGCCGGATCATCGCCTCGGTGCCCACGATCAAGACGCTGGCCGAGGCCGGCGCCAAGGTCGTCGTCACCGCCCACCTGGGCCGCCCCGAGGGCGAACCCGACCCGAAGCTCTCGCTGGCCCCGGTGGCCGCGAAGCTGAGCGAGGAGCTGGGCCGCAACGTTCAGCTCGCCGGTGATGTGGTGGGCCAGGACGCGCTCGCGCGGTCCGAGGGCCTCACCGACGGCGATGTGCTGCTGCTGGAGAACATCCGCTTCGATCCGCGCGAGACCAGCAAGGACGACACCCAGCGCCGGAAGCTGGCCCGGGCGCTGGTGGAGCTGGTCGGCGACGACGGCGCGTTCGTCTCCGACGGCTTCGGGGTGGTGCATCGCAAGCAGGCCTCGGTCTACGACGTGGCCGAACTACTGCCGCACTACGCGGGCACGCTGGTCGCCGCGGAGGTCGACGTCCTGCGCAAGCTCACCACCGACACCGAGCGCCCGTACGCGGTCGTGCTCGGCGGTTCCAAGGTGTCGGACAAGCTCGCCGTGATCGAGGCGCTGGCCCCCAAGGTCGACACCCTCGTCATCGGTGGCGGGATGTGCTTCACCTTCCTTGCCGCCCAAGGTCTTTCGGTCGGCTCCTCGCTGCTGCAGGAGGAGATGATCGATACCTGCAAGGATCTGCTGGAGCGTTTCGCCGACGTCATCCACCTGCCGGTGGACATCGTGGCCGCGGACAAGTTCGCCGCGGACGCGGAGTCGAAGACGGTGGCCGCCAACGAGATTCCCGAAGGCTGGATGGGCCTGGACATCGGGCCCGAGTCGGCCAAGCGGTTCGCCGCGCTGCTGACCGAGGCTCGGACGGTGTTCTGGAACGGCCCGATGGGCGTGTTCGAGTTCGAGGCCTTCGCCGCGGGGACGCGCGCGGTGGCCGAGGCGCTGGTGAGCGCGACCGGTAAGGGTGCGTTCACCGTGGTCGGCGGCGGCGATTCGGCCGCTGCCGTGCGCACGCTCGGCCTGCCGGAAGACGGGTTCTCCCACATCTCCACCGGTGGTGGCGCCTCGCTGGAATACCTGGAGGGCAAACAGCTTCCGGGTATCAGCGTGCTCGAGGACGGGGAGGGCTGATCATGGCACGCAAACCGTTGATCGCCGGCAACTGGAAGATGAACCTCAACCACCTCGAGGCCATCGCCCTGGTGCAGAAGATCGCGTTCGCCCTGCCGGACAAGTACTTCGACAAGGTCGACGTCACGGTCCTCCCGCCGTTCACCGACATCCGCAGCATCCAGACCCTCATCGAGGGCGACCGGCTGCGGATCACCTTCGGTGCCCAGGACGTATCGGTGCACGAATCCGGCGCCTACACCGGTGAGATCAGTGCGGCCATGCTGGCGAAGCTGTCGTGCAGCTACGTCGTGGTCGGTCACTCGGAGCGGCGGCAGTACCACAACGAGGACGACGCCACGGTGCTGGCGAAGGCCAAGAAGGTGCTGCAGTACGACATGACCCCGATCGTCTGCATCGGCGAGGGGCTGGGCGTGCGCGAGGCGCAGACCCACGTGCAGTACAACCTGGAGCAGCTGCGGGGTTCGCTCAAGGGGCTGACGCCGGAGCAGATCGCGAAGGTCGTCATCGCATACGAGCCGGTCTGGGCGATCGGCACCGGTCGCGTCGCCACCCCGGCCGACGCGCAGGAGGTGTGCGGTGCGCTGCGCGCCGAACTGGCGGAGCTGGCCGGCCAGGAGGTCGCGGCGGGTGTGCGCATCCTCTACGGCGGGTCGGTGAACGCCAAGAACGTCGGCGAGCTCATCGCGGCCGCCGATATCGACGGCGCGCTCGTCGGCGGTGCCTCGCTGAAGGGCGACGAGTTCGCGACCTTGTCGGCGATCGCCGCGGGCGGTCCGCTGCCCTGATCGCGGCGGGTGGGTAACCGCCTGCGGCACATGACGATTCGGCCCCGGTTCCGCACTCCGCGGAACCGGGGCCGACGTCGTGGAGGAACCGGGTCAGGGTTTGCGCGCCACCGCGCCGAGCATCGATACCGCCTCCGGCCGCGGGTGGGCACGATGGGATTCGGTGGGCCAGTTGATGATCGATCCGATCCCGGGTTCGACGAGTTCGAGCCCCGTGAAGAATCGGCGGAACTCGGCGGTCGAGCGCAGCCGGAACGGGATACCGCTGCGCTTGTTCGCCTGTTCACTGTCGGCGAGGTCCTCCTCGGACAGGTGATCGCTGGTGGCGTGCGACATCACCAGATAGCTGCCGGGCGCCAGTGCGTCGATCCACTGCCGCACCATGTCGTAGGGACGATCCTCGTCGGTGAAGAAATGCACCACCGCGAGCATCATCAGAGCCACCGGTTGTGACAGATCCAAGGTGGCGAGCAGGTCCGGGTGGGTGAGGATGCGCTCGCGATCGCGCGCGTCGGCTTCGAGATACGCGGTCGCCCCCTCGGGCGCGCTGTCGAGCAGGCTACGGGCGTGCAGGGCGACGACCGGATCGTTGTCGACGTAGACGATGCGGGATTCGGGCGCGGCGGCCTGCGCGATCTCGTGCACGTTTCCGGCGGTCGGCAGGCCCGCGCCGAGGTCCAGAAATTGCCTGATGCCCACCTCGGCCGACAGATAACCGACCACTCGGTGCAGGAATGCCCGATTCTCCAGCGCGGAGATCTGCACGCTGGGGAAGGCCTCGGCCACCGCTTCGGCGGAGGCGCGGTCGGCCTCGAAGTTGTCCTTGCCGCCGAGCCAGTAGTCGTAGCGCCGGGCCGGATGCGGGGTGGTGACATCGACACCGGGCGGCGCCACCGGATCCGCATGCGGGCGGTGTGATCCGGTCACTGGTTCCATGACACCTCTTCCTTCCGTCGACGGCGACGAACCATTATCGACTACTGTCATCCTGTCAGCTCGGATGGCGAACCGGCGCGGCCCCGGCCGTGCGGCTGGGGAGGTCGAAGATGTCAGCGCGATTCAGTCCGTACGATTTCGGAATTCACGACGATCCGTATCCGGTCTACGCGGAATTGCGCGAGCAGGCGCCGGTGTTCCGCAACGGCGAAGACGACTTCTGGGCGCTGTCGCGCTACGCCGATGTCCTTGCCGCACTGCGTGATTCGGATCGCTTCTCGAGCGCCAACGGGCTGCGGATGGAACCGGCCTTCTGGGGGCCGCAGGCCGAGCAGTTCTTCTCCTTCGTGGCGATGGATCCGCCGAAACACACGCGCCTGCGCGGTTTGGTCACGCGCGCGTTCACCGCGCGCCGGGTGCAGGCGCTGGCGCCGCGGCTGCGTGAGATCGCCACCGACCTGCTGGAGCCGCTGCTCGAACGCGGCAGTTTCGACCTGATGACCGACTTCGCCGGCCCGTACCCGACCGAGGTGATTTCCGAACTGGTCGGCGTGCCGCGCGCGGACCGCGATCTGGTGCGCAAACTCGGCATGGAGATCATGTACACCGAGGAGGAGTCGACCGATCTGCGGCCGGAGGCGATGCAGGCGATCGGCGCCCTGGTCGGCTACTACACCGAGTTGACCATCGAACGGAGCAAGCACCGCACCGACGACCTGCTGTCCGGTCTGCTCGACGCTGCCGACGGCGACGACCGGCTCACCCCCGAGGAAATCGTGGGTGTGCTGATCCTGCTGGTCGGCGCGGGCATCGAGACGAGCATGCTCACCCTGGGCAATCTCTGGTACGCCGGGTGGGCGCATCCGGACCAGCGGCCCGCGGCGCTGGGGCGCGTCGACGACTGGATCGCGGAGGGGATGCGTTACGACCCGGCGACCCAGTCGCAGTTGCGCACCACCACCGAAGCCGTCGAACTGCACGGCGTCACGATTCCGGCGGGGGCGCGGATGCTGTTGCTGACCGGTTCGGCGAACCGTGATCCCGAGGTGTTCGACCGGCCCGACGTCTTCGATCTCGATCGCGACACCTCCGATGCCCTGGTCTTCGGCAGCGGCCGCCATCACTGCCTCGGCTCGAATCTGGGCCTGCTCGAGTTGCGGACCGCGCTCGGGGAGATCACCTCCCGCATCGCCGATTACGACGTCGACCCGGCCGGGCTGCGGCGCATCCACTCCTCGAACAATCGCGGTTTCGCGGCGCTGCCGACAACGGTCACCTTGCGCTGAGCCTTGGAGTGCGGGGCGGGGCGGCCGGTCTTCGGCGCACCCGCCCCGCATGCGTCAGACCTGGGAGCGTGGGCCCGGTCGCAGCAACCGATGCGCCGCGTCCTCGATCGCCGCTTCGCTCAGCAGCACCAGTTCGGCGGCCGGGCCGAGCGGGACGAAGCTGTCGGCGCTGGTGACGCGGGCGAGACGCCCGTCGAAACCGCCGTCGAGCAGCGCGGTGCACACCGATTCCGATACCCCGCCGCTGCGACGGGTCTCGTCGGCGACGAGAACGGCGCCGGTGGCGCGGGCATGGTGCAGCAGATCGTCGACGGGAAGCGGCGTGAGCCAGCGCAGGTCGAGCACGCGCGCGTGAATGCCGTTGTCCGCCAAGCGTCGTGCCACCCGCAGGCTCATCGGCACGCCGTTGGCGAAGGTGACGATCGTGAGATCGGTACCGTCGCCGTGGATTCGGGCGCGAGCGAGCGATGCCGGATCGTCGGCGGGGGTGGCGAGCCAGCCCCCGTCACCGGCGCGGTGCAGGTCGCGGGTGTGGTACAGGGCGATCGGTTCGAGGTAGAGACATACCCGGCCCTCGCCGCGAGCGACCTCGACGCACCGCCGCAGCATCGCGGCCGCGTCGTCGGCCCGGGCCGGCGCGGCGACGACCACTCCGGGGATATCACGCAGTGCCGCAACGGAATTGTCGTTGTGGAAATGTCCGCCGAAGCCACGCTGATAGGCGAACGAGGCGATCCGCACCACCATCGGATTGTGGTACTGGCCCGCGGAGAAGTACGACAGGGTCGCCGCCTCACCCCGGATCTGATCCAGCGCATTGTGCACGTAGGCCAGATATTGGATCTCCGGAATCGGCACGAATCCGGCGAGTCCGGCGCCCAGCGCGGTGCCGAGCACGCTCTGCTCGTCGAGCAGGGTGTCGAACACTCGCCGCGCGCCGAACTCGCGCTGCAGCCCCTTGGTCACGCCGTAGACACCACCCTTGCGACCGACGTCCTCGCCGAAGACCAGCACATCGGGCTGGTCGGCGAGCAGCGACGCAAGAGTGTGATTGATCGACTGTGCGAGCGTCATCGGCCCGGGTGGCTCGGCTGTCTGTCCCGATGCTGTCTGCGAGCGCCCCGCCGAACCGGACCGACCGTCGGTCGAGCAGCGCATGGAAGCCGCCGGCGTCGAAGCCCGGGAGCCGGAGTCGCCGGGTGTGGTGCGAGGTCGCGCTTCGGAGGTGGGCGCGGCTCCGGCGGGCGTGTGCGTATCGAAAGCGCTTGTGCGAAGCGCACTCTCGGTCTGCGGCTGAGACGCGGCCGCAGCGGGGGGCGTGGGATCGCCGGCTCGAGGGCCGAGCGGCTGTCGTTCACCTCCGAATACCAGGGGCGCCAGGATCGCCTCGGCCGAGGCCAGATGGGGTTCCTCGGCCACCCGGGCCGCCGTCGCCGCCACTCGGGCGCCGATCGCGTCGTAGTGGGCGAGAATCTCCTCGGCGGTCGCCGCGCCGATCTCGACGAGGAGCCGGGCCGTGGCGGCCACGGGGTCGCGGCGGCGGTCGGCCTCGATATCCTCCGGGCGCCGATACGCCGACTCCACGTCGGATCCGGCGTGTCCGAGCAGTCGCACCGTGCGCAGCCGCAACAGGGCGGGCCGCCGCCGCGCGCGCACGGATTCCGCCGCGGCGGAGGCCACCGACAGGGCCTGTCGCAGATCGGAGCCGTCGGCGTCGAAATACCGCAGACCCGGTCGTGACGCGAAGGCCGATTCGACCCAGTCCGGGGGAGTGGGCACGCTGATGCCGAGCCCGTTGTCCTCGCAGACGAACAGCAGCGGCATCGGAATACCGAGGTGAGCGGTATGGATCGCGGCGTTGATCGCACCGGTCGCGGTCGAGTGGTTGGCCGAGGCGTCCCCGAACGTGCACAGCACCACCGCATCTCGCGGCCACGGTGTCTCCCGGCCCAGCCGGCGCGCCCGATCGAGAGCGAACGCCAGCCCCATCGCGCGGGGGAGATGGGAGGCGATGGTGGAGGTCTGCGGTATCACCGACGCGGGCGCGCTGCCGAACACCTTGTGCCGCCCGCCCGAGATCGGATCCGCGACCGCCGCGACGACACCCAGCAGCACGTCACGAATCGGATCCAGCCCCGGGACCTGACGGCAGCGATGCACGAACAACGCGCCCGACCGGTAGTGCAGCAGCGCCGGATCGGTGCTGCGCAACGCCTGGGCCAGCACCACGTTGCCCTCGTGGCCGCTGGAACCGATGCTGTAGTACCCGCGCTTCGCCAGGCCGAGCCGCCGCGCCGCGAGATCCAGATGCCGGCTCGTGGCCTGGGCGTCGAACAACTCCAGACATGTCCCGACGGTGATCGGACTGCCGCTGCCGATCGGATCGGTGGCGGCGCGGCGCGGTCCCGGCCGCACCTCTCGAAGGGACGCACGCAACCATTCGTCGAGAAGCTCTTCCGGGCCCGCTGTCACCTCTCCATCATGTCGCCTGCGACCGCCCGCGCACCGGATGTTCGGTATGTCCCGTGTGGCCTGCGAGCAGCTTCGCGAACGGCGTCACCTCGCCGACGTGGTTGCCCGACTGCCGAGCCCGGGTCGGTTCCGGGAGGAAGCCGTCCACGCCGGTCGGTACCGCGACCACCAGGGTGGCGAATTCGGCCGCGGCGCGGTGGATCCGCTCGCCGAGTCCGGCCGATCCGAAATCCTCGGTCGCGGCGAACACGCCGGTCGGAACGACGACGGCGCGCAGATAGGTGAACAGCGGCCGCATCGCGTGCTCGAGCACCAGCGCGTGCCGGGCGGTTCCGGCCGTGGCGGCGACGAGCACCGGCATGGCGTTGAGCGCTTCGGTGTCGAGCACGTCGATGAACATCTTGAACAATCCGGAGTAGCTCGCGGCGAACACCGGGGTGACGGCGATGAGACCGTCCGCCGCGGAGACCTTCTCCCGCGCCGCCGCCACCGCGGGGGTCGGCAGACCACCGGACACCATCGTGGCGGCGAGATCGCTTGCCAGATCTCGCAATTCGATGACCTCGAGGTCGACGGCCTCACCGCGGGCGCCGACGGCCGAGGCCACCGCATCGGCGAGCTGATCGGCGAGCAGACGGGTGCTCGACGGCTGCGACAACCCGGCGGTGAGTACGACAACGGTGTGCGACATGGGTTTTCGTCCCTCGTTCGATGCGGTGGATGAGTACGGGCGGTCGGATGAATACCGCGGGTTGAATCAGGCCTGCTCGGCGGCGGCCAGCAGCCGCTCGCGCGCCGGCTCGACCAGATGGTGCGGCGCCTCGGGACCGGCGGCCACCAGCGACGCGTGGGTCGGCGGATCGCTGGGAACGTGTGCGGGACGGCGCAATTCGAATTCCTTGCGCAGCACGGGCACCACCTCGCGGCCGAGGATCTCGACCTGTTCCAGGGCGACGTCGATCGGCAGGCCGGCGTGGTCGATCAGGAACAGCTGGCGCTGGTAGTCGCCGGCGTAATCGGCGAAGCCGAGGGTGCGCTCGATGACCTGCTCGGGAGTACCGACGGTCAGGGGCGTCATCTCGGTGAAGTCCTCCAGCGACGGACCGTGCCCGTAGACGGGCGCGTTGTCGAAGTACGGCCGGAAGAACTTCTTGGCCGCCGCCTCGGTCTCGGCCATGAAGACCTGCCCGCCCAGGCCGACGATCGCCTGGTCGGCCGAGCCGTGACCGTAGTGCTCGAACCGCTGCCGGTACAGCCGCACCATCTCCTCGGTGTGCTCCTTGTTCCAGAAGATGTTGTTGTGGAAGAAGCCGTCGCCGTAATAGGCGGCCTGCTCGGCGATCTCCGGCGACCGGATCGAGCCGTGCCACACGAACGGCGGCGTGCCGTCCAGCGGTGCGGGAGTGGCGGTGAATCCCTGCAGCGGCGTGCGGAACTGACCCTGCCAGTCGACCACCGGTTCGCGCCACAGCCGGCGCAGCAGGTGATAGTTCTCGATCGCGAGCTCGACGCCCTTGCGGATGTCCTTGCCGAACCACGGGTAGACCGGGCCGGTGTTGCCGCGGCCCATCATCAGATCGACCCGGCCGCCGGACAGATGCTGCAGCATCGCGTAGTCCTCGGCGATCTTCACCGGGTCGTTGGTGGTGATGAGGGTGGTCGAGGTCGACAACCGCAGTTTCTCGGTGCGCGCCGCGACCCAGCCGAGCATGGTCGTCGGCGAGGACGGCACGAACGGGGGATTGTGGTGCTCGCCGGTGGCGAACACGTCCAGCCCGACCTCCTCGGCCTTGAGGGCCAGGCGCATCATCGCGTCGATGCGCTCGCCCTCGGTGGGCGCGATTGCGGTGGTCGGATCGACGGTGACGTCGCCGACGGTGAAGATGCCGAACTGCATGGCCGCCTCCTGAGGTCTGATCAAAAGTTCAATCACCTGAACGAGCGCAGGTGCCGCGCTATTCCTTGACATGTCCACTATCGGAAAAACCGCCGCTGTGCAGCGCCTTGTCTCACTGATTCAATCAATGATTGAAACCTGTTCTGTGTCGTGGTTCACTAACCGCATGGGCGAGAAGGTGATGGCGGGTACCCGGGCCAAACTGCTGGCGGCCGCGGAGCGGTTACTGCTGACCGAACGCTACGAGGACGTCTCGGTGCGGGCGATCTGCGTGGCCGCGGGGGCCAACCCGGCCGCCGTGCACTACCACTTCGGCTCCAAGGAAGCGCTGATCGCCGCGCTGATCGAGGATCGGCTCGGACCGCTGTGGGCCGAGGGGCTGGCGGCGGCCACCGCCACCGCGCCCAGCTCGGTCCCGGCGGTGGTCGATGCGGTGCTCGCGCCGTTCGTCGACCTCGCCGCCGACCCGATGGGCCGGTTGCATCTGCGGCTGCTGGCCGGATTGATCCTGCGCCGGCGGCCGATGTCCTGGCAGCACCAGTGGTTCCGGATGGAGTCGTGGTCGCAACTGCTGCCCGAGCTGACCTCCGGCGAGGCACGCCGGCGCTGGCAGCTGGCCTTCGACCTGATCATCATGCGTTTCGGCAGCACCGAGGACTACGACATCGCGCCGTCCTCGGTGGCGACGCTACGCGAATTCGTCATCGCCGGGTTGAGCGCGCCGCCACCCGTGCCCGCCCCCACCGCTTCACAATCCGCCGTACAGGAGTAGTAGTGAACGATATTTTCGAACCCGTCGATCTGGGCCCGATCACCCTGCGCAACCGGGTGATCAAGGCCGCCACCTTCGAGGGCCGCACACCCGATGCGCTGGTCACCGACGAACTGATCGAGTTCCATCGGGAGATCGCGGCCGGCGGCGTCGGGATGAGCACCATCGCCTACTGTGCTGTCGCGCCGGGCGGGCGCACCGATCGGCACCAGATCTGGATGCGCCCCGAGGCGCTACCCGGCCTGCGGCGGCTCACCGACGCCATCCATGCCGAAGGCGCCAAGGTCAGCGCGCAGATCGGTCACGCGGGACCGGTGGCCAATGCCGCCTCCAACCGTGCCCCCGCGCTGGCGCCGACGCGGCTGTGGTCGCCGCTGAGCATGAAGATGATGCAGTCGCCGTCGGTGGCCGACATCCAGGATCTCGTCACCGCGCACGTACGGGCCGTATTGCTGGCCGAGGAAGCCGGATTCGATGCCGTGGAACTGCATTTCGGCCACAACTATCTGGTCAGCTCGTTCCTGAGCCCCCTGCTGAACCGCCGCAAGGACGCCTACGGTGGCCCCTTGGAGCATCGGGCCCGGATGGCCCGTGAGATCGCCCTCGCGGTGCGCGAAGCCGTCGGCAACCGGCTGGCGATCCTGGCCAAGCTGAATATGGAAGACGGTGTGCGCGGCGGCTTCTCGCTGGCCGAATCGCTCCGGGTGGCGTCCTGGCTGGAAGCCGACGGCGGACTCGACGCCCTCGAACTGACCGCGGGCAGTTCGCTGCTCAACCCCATGCTGCTGTTCCACGGCGATGCGCCACGGCAGGCGTTCGCCAAGACGCTGCCGGGTCCGACCCGGCTGGGGTTCAAGCTCGTCGGCAAGGCCTTCCTGCGCGAATACCCGTATCACGGTACGTATCTGCTCGAACGGGCCCGCCAATTCCGCCGCGAGCTGTCGATGCCACTGGTGCTGCTGGGCGGAATCACCGATATCGACGATATGCGGCGGGCGCGGCGCGAAGGCTTCGAATTCCTGGCGATGGGCCGCGCCCTGCTGCGCGAGCCGGATCTGCTGCAGCGCATCCGCTCCGACGCCGACACCCGCTCGGCCTGCATCCACTGCAACGAATGCATGCCCAGCATCTACACCGGCACCCGATGCGTGCTGCGGCTGGACGGCCCACCCATTCCCAGCCACTGACCCGGATCGACGAGAGAGAAAAGAGAGAGACGAATTCATGAGTGGACGTTTGACGGGCCGAGTCGCCCTCATCAGCGGCAGCGCCTCCGGCATGGGCGCCTCGCACGCGCGGGCCTTCGTCGCCGAGGGGGCGCGGGTGATGCTCGGCGATATCGCCGACGACGCGGGGCGGGCGCTGGCCGCGGAACTGGGTGGGCAGGCCGGCTACGTGCATCTCGACGTCACCGAGGCCGCCGACTGGCAGGCCGCCGTCGCCGCCACCGTCGAACGATTCGGATTGTTGAACGTGCTGGTGAACAACGCGGGCGTCCTCGACGGCGGGCCGCTGGGCACTTACACCGAGAAGCAGTGGCAACGGGTCATCGATATCAATCTGACCGGTCCCTTCCTGGGTTTGAGCGCCGCGCGCGACGCCCTGGTGGCCGCCCGGCCGGCCGCGGTGATCAATATTTCCTCCGCAGCCGGTATCCAGGGCGTGGGCGGTATGCACGCCTATACGGCCTCGAAGTTCGGGGTGCGGGGACTGACCAAGTCGGCCGCGCTGGAACTCGCGCCCGAGGGCGTGCGGGTCAACTCGGTGCATCCCGGCGGCATCCTCACGCCGATGATCGGAGTCACCGAGGAAATCGCCGTCGATCGCGGCGAGAATGTGCGGGCGCGGCTCGGCCTGCCCGCCGAGGTGTCGGATCTGGTGGTTTTTCTGGCGAGCACCGAATCCAGCTATTGCACCGGTGCGGAATTCGTCGTCGACGGCGGGATGACGGCCGGTTCGGTGGTGGGCTGAGCATCCGCATAAACTGTCGGCATGCAAATGTTCCTGGATATCCTCCTGGTCATCACCAGCGTGTTGCTGGTGTTGCTGGTGTTGCTGCACCGCGCGAAGGGTGGAGGCTTGTCCAGCCTGTTCGGTGGTGGTGTGCAGTCGAGCCTGTCCGGATCCACGGTCGTCGAGAAGAACCTCGACCGCATCACCATCTTCGTGGGCCTGATCTGGTTCATCGCCATTCTCGGCATCGGCTTCGAGATCAAGTTCGCCTGATCGGCGTGGGCGCCGCGGTCGCAGGGCCGCGGCGCCGGCCCGATCCGATCGCGATCGCTGTCACGGCTGCCACCGCCAGGATCAGCGTCGCGATCGTGAACGCGGCGCCGTAGCTGTCGCCGAGCACCGGCGCCACCACCAGCGGACCGAGCATCTGGCCGAGTCCGTAGCCGGCGGTCAAGGTCGCCGCCGCTCCCGGTCCGGCCAGATCGTCGCCGATCTCGAGGGCGAGCAGGGTGATCCCCATGAAGGTCGCGCCGAACAGCGCGGCCGACACCACCGCCGGCCAGACGCCCCCCGACAGCGTCGGCAACAGCGCGGACAGACATTGCAGCACGAGTGCGGCCACCAGCGCGGTCACCGGAGTCACCCGCCGGGCGATCAGACCCCAGACCACCGTCGCCGGGGCGGCCGCCACTCCCACCACGATCCAGATCGCGGTGCCGGCCGTCCGATGTCCGGTGGCGCCGACCGCGGCGACCAGGAACGTGCCCAGGACTATATAACCCAGCCCCTCCAGGAAATAGGTCGTCTGCAGCAGCCGCCAGGAGCGTTTCGACCGCACCGTGGCCGCGCCGGTACGGCTGCCTGCGACGACCTCCAACCGCAGGGCAGGCCAGAGCAGGACTGCGGTCAGTCCGGCGGCGGCGAGCCACAGCGCCTGCCACGACAGCACCGATTGCGCGATCAGCACCAACGCACCGGTTGCCGCGATTCCCGCACCCACGCCGGCGAAGGCGATACCGGCTGCGCGCCTGCGGTTTTCGTGTCGGGCGGCGATCTGCGCACAGCCGATGAACAGCACCGCGCTGCCGACGCCCGCGACCATCCGCAAGATGATCGGCAGTATCGCGGGCGCCGGAATCGCCATGGCCGCTTCACTCGTCACCAGCGCGGCAGCCGAGATCCGGAAAGCCCTGCCGCCGTTGTATTCCGGAAAGCGTGCCAGGGCGACCGCGCCCAGTAGGTAGCCGGCGTAGTTCGCGGCCGCCACGATCGCGCCGGTGTGTGCGCCGAAGCGCCCGGCGTCGATCATCACCGGGAGCAGTGGGGTGTAGACGAAGCGCCCGATACCCATGGCGGCGGCCAAGCCGGCCGAGGCGCGCAGGGCCGGCGCGAGCGATGCCTGACGAGGAAGCGTGATGGTCACGTCGATCCACGCTACGGATCCGGCGCGGTCCGGTGAAATGCTTCCTGTGCACGATGTATACGCTGAGCGTATGGAACTGGAATTGCGGCATCTGCGCGCGTTCCTGGTGCTGTGCGAGGAAGCCAACTACACCCGCGCCGCCGCCCGGCTGCACACCACGCAGCCATCACTGACCCGCACGGTGCAGCAGGCCGAACGGATTCTGGACTGCCGGCTGGTCGAGCGCAGCGCGCGGCGCTTCGCCCTCACCGCGGAGGGGGAGTATCTGCTCGCGGCCGCGACCCGGATCGTCGCCGACGTCGACGCCGTGACCGCCGATCTGCGGCTGCGGGCCCGGGTGTCGGTCGGTTTCTCCTGGCTGCTGCCCGACGACTGGTTCACCGAGGTCCGCACCCGCTTCGAGGCGCGCGGCGGACGGGTCGGCATCCATCGGATCGATGATCCGGTGGCCGCCGTCGCGGCGGGACGTATCGATATCGCCCTGTACCGCAAGGAGGTTCGGCTGCCGGCCGCCATGACCGGGCGGATCATCGGCACCGAGCGGCGGGTGGCGGCGGTCTCCACCCGCTCGCCGCTGGCGAACACGTCGGCGCTGCGATGGCAGGATCTGGCCGCCCATCCGCTGGTGGTCAACACCGTCTCCGGCACCACCGACGAAACCAGCTGGCCCGCAGCCGAATCCGGGCGCGAGATTGTCACCTGCACGAATTTCGACGAATGGATCGAACTGATCGCCGCGGACCGGGGCATCGGGGCCGTTCCGGAACTCGCGCGCAGCCGAGCGCCGCACCCCGGCGTGGCCTACCTCGATATCTCGGACGCCCCGCCCTCGACCCTGCGGCTCGCCTGGCGAACGCGGCCCGCGCCGGGCAGGTCGGTGCGGAGTTTCCTCGATATCGCCGCGAGTGGACAGGGGGCCGTGAGCGGTTAGCGGGCAGCCTCAGGCGGGGTGCCCGGGGGTGAGGTCGGCGAGGTCGCTGTAGCGCAGTCCGGTGGTGCCCTCCGGCGGCTTCGGGCCGCCGAGCGGTTCCAGCAGCAGACCCACGTGGTCGCCGAAATCGTGGCGCTCGAGGATCCGGCCGGAGAACCAGGCCGCGGCCTCGTCGAGCACCACCACGCCGTCGGGGCCGTGATGCCACCGGCACCACGCGAACTTGTCGATATCGTCGCCGGTCTCCGCGCCGAAGAGCTGGGCCAGGGCCCGCGACCCGGAATCGACGAGATGAACCGCGACATGGGTGGCGCCGGCCACCACCCGGTAGGTGTGATTGAGTTCGGAAACGCACACCAGGAATCGGCGTGGTTCGATGCCGACCTGAGACGCGAAGCCGACCACGCACCCGGCGCGTTCGGACTCGGTCGCCACCGTCACCACATAGATCGGAGCGTCCGCCGCCGCTACCAACGCGTCGAAATTCGCGATCGCGTCCATCCACCCTCCTTCACCGCCGGCGCCGCGCGATGCGGCCCGCCGCCTCAGGCTAGGACACCGATGGCCCTCACGTGCGCGGCACGCGACCGTCGATATCGGTGAACCCGTAGGCTTCGGCCAGATCGGCCACCCGCCACGCCCGGCCGGTGCGTGAACGCCGTCGCGGATCCGCCGCGAGCGCGACCACCGCGCGCCCGGCGAAACGCGGAGTCTCGGCCTCGTTCAGATCGAAGGTGCCCTCCCCGGGCAGCGTGATCAGCCGCCGTCCCCGCGCATCGGCCGGAACCAGCTGCAGCAGTTCGGTATTCACGATTCCCGGCCACAGCGACACCACCGTGACCTCGGTAGTGGCCAGATCGTGCGCCATATCCGCGGTCAGCCGGTCGACGGCGGCCTTGCCCACGCCGTAGACGACGTTGTGCGTGAAATGTTCGGCGCCCGGTGAGGAGATGTCGACGATCAGTCCGCCCGATTCGATGAGCAGCGGCGCCGCGAAATGGGCGGCAGCGTAATGGGAGCGCACGCCGATGTCGAAGCCGTCGTCCCACGCCTTCGGCGGCACCTCCCAGAACGGTTTGCCGAGCCAGCGCGCGGAGGCCGGGGAGTTGTAGACATTGTTGACCAGCACATCCAGCCGGCCGTGGTCGGCGCGCACGGTCTCGAACAGCCGCGCGACCGCCTCATCGTCGCGGTGGTCGCAGACGAACGGCACCCCGCGCCCGCCGAGCTCGTCGATCTCGCGCGCGGTCGCGGCCACGGTGCCCGGCAGCTGCCCGGCGCGCTCGGAGCGCCCGGTCACGTAGACCGTGGCGCCGGCCGCGCCCAGCTCCAGCGCGATGCCCTTGCCGATGCCCCGGCTCGCGCCGGTGACGACGGCGACTCGATCGGTCAGTATTCCGTTCACGACTCCGGGACACTACCGTGAAACGAGAACGTGTTCTAGTACCTGGGAGGCGCAGTGGGGCCGACACATCGGTTCGTGGAGACCAACGGGATTCGGCTGCATATCGCCGAAGAGGGCCGCGGGTATCCGGTGATCTTCTGCCACGGATTTCCGCACGGCTGGTACGTGTGGCATCGGCAACTGCCGGCGCTGGCCGCGGCCGGATATCACGCCATCGCCCCCGATCTGCGTGGGTACGGCCGCACCGAGGCGCCCGGTGGGGTGGAGGCGACCACCAATCGGGCGGTGATCGGCGATCTGCTCGGACTGCTCGACGAGATCGGCGCCGAGCGAGCGGTTTTCGTCGGCTTGGACTTCGGCGCCCAGCTGGTGTGGGAGTTGGCATTGCGTGCGCCGGAGCGGGTCGCGGCGATCATGGTGCTGAACAATCCGTACGCGCCCCGCCCCCCGAAGGCCCCCTCGGAGTTCTGGACGCGCGCCGCGCAGCGTCATTTCCTGCACCTGTCGTATTTCCAGGAGCCCGGTGTCGCCGACGCCGAACTGGCCGCGCGCCCACGCGAATTCCTGGCCCGCGTGTACTACGCGCTCAGTGGCGAGTTCCACTATCTCGACACGTGGAAGAATCCGCCCGGCATCGGTTACCTCGACGCACTGCCACAGGCGCCCGCACTGCCCTGGTCGTGGCTGCCGGAATCCGAATTCGACACTCTCGCAGACGAATTCGAACAGACCGGTTTCACCGGCGGTCTGACCTGGTACCGGGCGCTGGACCGCAACTGGGAGCTGACCGAGGGCCTGCCCACGACGGTCACGGTGCCGACCTGTTTCCTCTACGGCGAGAACGACCCGGATATGGAAGGTTTCAGCGGTCGTGACCCGCTGGCGGTGCTGCGCGCGCACGTACCGGATCTGCGCGCGGTCGAAAAAGTCCCGGGCGCAGGACATCTCGTACAGCTCGAGCGGACCGGCGCGGTGAACGACTTCCTCCTGCGTCACCTCGCCGAACTCGTCGCCGAGGATGCGTCGCGAAATTCGGCGCTGCGGTAGGGACGCCCGGTCCCGCGCCGTGTGCGGCCGGAGCGTCTACGCACAGGGCGGCGATGTGCGGGGCAGCGATGTGCGGTCTGACATGCTGGCCACGTGCCCCTCATCGACGTCACGTGCTCATCCCACGTCTCCGACGATTCGAAGCGCCGGCTGGTCGCGGAGTTACCACATATCGTCTCGGTGGCGGTCGCGTGTGCGGCGGAACCATACGACGGCTGCCTGCAACCCGGCGACATCGTCGTGCGCTGCCGATCCGCCGAACCGGGCGACCGGTTCGACATCGACGTGCTGATCGAAGTGAAGTCGAAGTGGTTCGAAGACCGCGCCGCCGATCGGGACCGCCGGGCCACCCACATTCACGACGAGGTGGCCCGCATCCTGCCCGCGGGCCACCTCGTCGGTGTGTATCTCAGCCTGCCTGTCGCCGCGTGGGCGCAGACGGAGGACGACTAGCCGGGATTGCCGCCCCGGCTCAGGGCAGTTTCGCCCGCACTATCTCAGGGCAGCTTCGCCCGCACTATCTCAGGGCAGCTTCGCCGCCGCGGCTTCGTCCAGCATCCAGGTGGTGGTTTCGCTGCCGTGCGCCCCGGCCGCCGGAATCTCGAGCGCGGACGCGCCGCCCACCGCCTGGGCCACCGCATCGGCCTTGGCCTCGCCGCCGACCACCAGAACCACGTGCCGGGCGCGCGCGACCGCGGGCAGGGTCAGGGTGACGCGCACCGGCGGCGGCTTCGGCGAATCGGTCACGGCGAGAACGAGTTCGTGCTCCTCCGCCACGGCCGCGGAATGCGGGAACAGCGAGTTCACATGCGCGTCGCCACCCATACCGAGCAGATGCAGGTCGAATGCGCCGTGCTCGGCCAGATGCGCGTGCACCGCCGCCGAGTACTCCGCGGCGGCCTCGACCGGATCCGGATACTCCCCGTCGGAGGTCGCTACCGGATGCACCCGCGCCGGATCGACCGGCACGTGATCCAGCAACGCCTCGCGCGCCTGCAACTCGTTGCGCTCGGCGTCGCCCGCGGGGACGAACCGCTCGTCGCCCCAGAACACGTCCAGGCGCGCGAAATCGATGCTTCCGGGCGCCTGGCGGACCTTCTTCAACAGGTCGATGCCGGTGCCGCCGCCGGTGAGAACCACCGACGCCGAACCTCGTTCGGCCTGAGCCCTGGTGACCACCTGCACGAACCGCACGGCTGCCGCCGTCACCAGTTCGTCGTTCCCGGCGAAGACCTCGATCTCCGGCTTACTCATAGATCACCTTCCCGATTCCGGCCAGCGCCTCGGCGTAGACCTCGTCGGCGTCCAGTCGCCGCAGTTCCTCAGCCAGGCAGTCCTTGGTCTCGCGACGGGCGAGCGCGAACCGCTGATCCGGCTCACCGGTGCGCGTCAGGGTCGCGGTGCGGCCCGTCTGCGGGCGTTCGATCCCGACCGAGACCGATGCCCGGTGCAGCACGACCTTCAACTCCCCGGTCTGCCGGCGGATCGGGCAGTCCAGTTTGGCCGCCAGCCATCCCGCCAGAATGTCGAGCGCGGGTTCCTCCGCCAGGCCCGAGACGGTCACCGATTCGATCGGCTCGTACGGCGGCACGTCGAGCGCGGAGGCCAGCAGCGCCCGCCAGAACGTGATCCGGCTCCACGCCAGATCGGTGTCGCCCGGCGCGTAGGAATCCAGCCGCCGGGTGATCGCCGCACGTGGGTCGGGCGCGTAGGTGGAATCGGTGATGCGGCGAATGGCCAAGCGGCCCACCGAATCCCGCGACGGGAACTCCGGAGCTCCGCGCGGCCACCACGCCACCACCGGAGTATCCGGCAGCAGGAACGGGATGACGACGCTGCTCTCGTTGTTGACCAGCTCGCCCTGCAGCCGCAGCACTATCACCTCGGCCGCCCCGGCATCGCCGCCGACCCGGATCTGGGCGTCGAGTTTGGTGTCGGAGAACCGGTCGCCGCGGGCGAGCACGATCACACGACAGGGATGTTCGCGGCTGGCGTCGTTGGCGGCGTCGATGGCGTCCTCGGCCTCCGAGGAATCCAGCGTGCACACCACCAGCGTCAGCACCCGGCCCATGGCGATCACGCCGTTGGACTCCCGCAGGCTGACCAGGCGTTTGGTCACGTCGCGGGTACTGGTGTCGGGCATGTCCACGATCATGGCCGCCGCCATTCGCGCCCGGTGCGGGCGAGCATCTCGTCGGCCGAGGTCGGACCCCATGTGCCGGACTCGTAGGACTCGGGCTTACCGCCCTCGGCCCAGTGATCGAGCACGGGATCGAGGATGCGCCATGCCAATTCGACCTCCTCGTTGACCGGGAACAGCGACGGCTCGCCCAGCAGCACATCCAGGATGAGCCGCTCGTAGGCCTCGGGCGAGGATTCGGTGAACGATTCGCCGTAGCTGAAATCCATGTTGACGTCGCGGACTTCCATACTGGATCCGGGCACCTTCGACCCGAACCGCATGGTGATGCCCTCGTCCGGCTGCACCCGGATGACGAGCGCGTTCTGGCCCAGCTCCTCGGTCATGGTCTGATCGAAGGGCAGATGCGGGGCCCTCTTGAACATGACCGCGATCTCGGTGACCCTGCGCCCCAGGCGTTTTCCGGTGCGCAGATAGAACGGCACCCCCGCCCAGCGGCGGGTGTCGACGTTGAGGGTGATCGCGGCGTAGGTCTCGGTGCGCGAATGCGGATCGAAACCCTCCTCCTCGAGCAGGCCCACCACGCGTTCGCTGCCCTGCCAGCCGGCCGCGTACTGGCCGCGGGCGGTGGTCTCCTCCAGCGGTTCGACCAGTTTCGTCGCCGAGAGCACCTTGATCTTCTCGATCTGCAGCTGCCGCGGCTGGAAGTTGACCGGATCCTCCATCGCCGTCAACGCCAGCAATTGCAGCAGATGGTTCTGAATCACGTCACGGGCGGCGCCGATGCCGTCGTAATAGCCTGCGCGCCCGCCCAATCCGATGTCCTCGGCCATCGTGATCTGCACGTGGTCGACGAAGTTGGCGTTCCAGATCGGTTCGAACAGTTCGTTCGCGAACCGCAACGCCAGCAGATTCTGCACCGTCTCCTTGCCGAGGTAGTGGTCGATACGGAAGACCGTCTCCTCGGGGAACACCCGGTTGACCAGGGCGTTGAGTTCCTGGGCGCTGTGCAGGTCGTGACCGAAGGGCTTCTCGATCACCACTCGCCGCCACGGCTGCGGTTTGCCCGGCCCCGGGTCCGGCGGCTTCGCCAGCCCGGTGCGTGAAAGCTGTTCCAGCACAACCGGAAATGCGTTCGGCGGAATCGACAGGTAGAAGGCGTGGTTGCCGCCGGTGCCGCGTTCGGCGTCCAGCTTCTTCAGCGTCTGCGCGAGCGTGCCGAAGGCGGCGTCGTCGTCGAAGGTGCCCTGCACGAAGCGGATACCTTCCGACAGCTGCTCCCAGACCTCTTGCCGAAACGGGGTGCGCGCATGTTCCTTGACCGCCTGGAGGACAACCTGAGCGAAATCCTCGTCGGCGTAATCGCGCCGGGCGAACCCGACCAGCGCGAAACCGGGCGGCAGCAGCCCCCGGTTCGCGAGGTCGTAGATGGCCGGCATGAGTTTCTTACGTGACAGATCACCTGTCACCCCGAAGATCACCATGCTGCACGGGCCGGCGATCCGGGGAAGCCGCTTGTCGCGCTCTTCGCGCAGCGGATTCCCCGGGGCGGCCGTCTTCTTCTGGCCGGCCATCGCGGTCAGTTGCTTCCGGTGCTCTTCAACTCGGCGGTGGTCGCGGTGAGCAGTTCGTCCCACGACTTCTCGAACTTCTCGACACCCTCGCGCTCGAGGACGGCGAACACGTCGTCGAGGTCGATTCCCACGTTGGTCAGCGCGTCGAACACGCCCTGCGCGTCGGCCGCCGTGCCCGATACCGTGTCCCCGCGCAGCTCGCCGTGGTCGGCGAACGCCTCGAGGGTCTTCTCCGGCAGCGTGTTGACCGTATTCGGCGCCACCAGTTCGGTGATGTACATGGTGTCGGGGTAGTCCGGGTTCTTCACACCCGTGGACGCCCACAGCGGCCGCTGCCGGTTACCGCCGGAGGAGGCCAGATTCGAGTACGTCGAGGTGTGGTTGCCCCCGTCGAACACGTCCTGGTAGGCGGCATAGGCCAAGCGCGCGTTGGCGATTCCGGCCTTACCGCGCAACGCGAGCGCCTCGTCGGAACCGATCTGCTCGAGCCGCTTGTCGATCTCGGTGTCCACGCGGGAGACGAAGAACGACGCGACCGAATGGATGCGGGCCAGGTCGTGGCCGGCGATGCGCGCCTTGCGCAGGCCGTCCAGGTAGGCGCCCATCACGCTGAGGTAGCGCTGCACCGAGAAGATCAGCGTGACGTTGACACTGATCCCTTCGGCGATCACGCGCGTGATCGCGGGCAGGCCCTCCTCGGTGGCCGGGATCTTGATGAACAGATTCGGCCGGTCGACGATCTTCCACAGCTCGACCGCCTGGGCGACGGTCTTGTCGGTGTCGAAGGCCAGCCGGGGGTCCACCTCGATGGAGATCCGGCCGTCCACGCCGCCGGTCGATTCGAAGACCTCGGCCAGCACGTCGCAGGCCGAGCGAACGTCGTCGGTGGTGATCGTGCGGATGGCCGCGTCGGCATCGGCGCCCTGGGCGGCCAGGTCCTTGACCTGGTCGTCGTAGGCGTGGCCCTCGCTCAGCGCGGCCTGGAAGATGGTCGGGTTGGTGGTCACGCCGACGATGCTGCGGGTGGCGACGAGGTCGGCGAGATTGCCCGAGCGGATCCGGTTGCGTGACAGATCGTCGAGCCACACCGACACGCCTGCTCGAGACAGTGCGGCGAGATTCTCGTTCTGTGCCATTGGTTATCCCTTCACCTTGTCGAGTGAGCGCTTGGCGGCATCGACGACGGCTTCGGCGGTGATGCCGAATTCGCGGAACAGGGTCTTGAAGTCGGCCGAGGCACCGAAGTGCTCGATCGAGACGTTCTCACCGTCGCTGCCGGTGAAGCGGTGCCACGGCATCGCGATACCGGCCTCGACCGTGACGCGGGCGGTGATCTGCGGGGGCAGCACCTCGTCGCGGTAGGACTGTTCCTGCGCGTCGAACCATTCCACGCACGGCATGGACACCACCCGGGTGCCGATGCCCTGCTCCTCCAGCGTAGTGCGCGCGGCGACGGCGAGCTGAAGTTCGGAACCGGTGGCGATCAGGATCACCTGCGGTGTCCCGGTGGAGGATTCGGCCAGGATGTATCCGCCGCGGGAGACGCCCTCGTAGCTGGTGCCCTCCAGGGTGGGCACGTCCTGGCGGGTCAGCGCCAGCGCCGACGGGCCGTCGGTGTGCGGGTGGTCGGCGGGCACGAAATGCGAATGCTGCTCGGCACTTTCGAGCTCCAGGACGGTGCGCCACGCGTACACGGTCTCGTTGGCGTCGCCGGGACGGACCACGTTCAGGCCGGGGATGGCACGCAGTGCGGCGAGGTGCTCGATCGGCTGGTGGGTGGGGCCGTCCTCGCCCAGGCCGATGGAGTCGTGGGTCCAGACGTAGATGGCCGGCACCCGCATGAGCGCGGCCAGGCGGACCGCCGGGCGCATGTAGTCGGAGAACACCAGGAAGGTGCCGCCGTAGGGCCGGGTCGGGCCGTGCAGGGCGATGCCGTTGAGGATCGAACCCATCGCGTGCTCGCGCACACCGAAGTGCAGCGTCCGGCCGTAGGGCTCGGCCTTCCACATACCGGTGGAGATCGACGCCGGGCCGAAACTCGGCACGTCCGGCATGGTGGTGTTGTTCGATTCGGCGAGGTCGGCCGAACCGCCCCACAGCTCCGGCAGCACCGGCGCCAGCGCGGCCAGCACCTTGCCCGAGGCCTTGCGGGTGGCCATACCCTTGGCGTCGGGCTCGAACGAGGGCAGCCCCTCGGTCCAGCCCTTCGGCAGCCGGCGTTCGCGGAGCCGGTCGAACAGCTCCTTGTTATCCGGGTTGGCCTGCGCCCACGCGTCGAACTGCTCCTGCCAGACGGCGCGGGCGGCCTTGGCGCGGTCGGCGGCGTTGCCGCGGGTGTGGGCGATGACCTCGTCGTCGACGACGAAGCTCTGGCCCGGATCGAAGCCGAGGATCTCCTTGGTGGCGGCGACCTCGTCGGCGCCCAGCGCGGCACCGTGCGCGGCGCCGGTGTTCATCTTGTTCGGCGCCGGATAGCCGATGATCGTGCGCAGCAGGATGAACGACGGCTTGTCGGTGACGGCCTTGGCGGCCTCGATCGCCTCCAGGATGCCGGTGACGTTCTCACCGCCCTCGACGACCTGCACGTGCCAGCCGTAGGCGCGGTAGCGCTCGGCGGTGTCCTCGGTCAGCGCGATGGAGGTGTCGTCCTCGATCGAGATCCGGTTGTCGTCGTAGAAGACGATCAGATTGCCCAGCTGCTGGGTGCCGGCCAGCGAGGAGGCCTCCGAGGTGACGCCCTCTTCGATATCGCCGTCGGAGGCGATGACGTAGACGAAGTGGTCGAACGGGCTGGCGCCGGTCGCGGCGGACGGGTCGTAGAGACCGCGCTCGCGCCGGGCGGCCATCGCCATGCCGACCGCCGAGGCCAGGCCCTGGCCGAGGGGGCCGGTGGTGATCTCCACGCCCCTGGTGTGGCGGAACTCCGGGTGGCCCGGGGTCAGCGAACCCCACTTGCGCAGGTGCTTCAGGTCGTCGAGTTCCAGGCCCAGGCCCGACAGATACAGCTGGATGTACTGGGTCAGGCTGGAATGCCCGCACGAGAGGATGAACCGGTCGCGGCCGGTCCAGTCCGGATCGCTCGGGTCGTAGCGCAGGACCCGCTGGTAGAGGGTGTAGGCCAGCGGCGCCAGGCTCATCGCGGTGCCGGGGTGGCCGTTGCCGGCGGCCTGCACCGCGTCGGCGGCCAGGACACGGACGGTGTCGACTGCTCTGGTGTCCAGTTCGGTCCAGTCGGCCGGATGTGCGGGCTGGGTGAGTGCGCGGATGTCGTCTGTGACTGACACGACCGAGGTTCTCCTGACCTTCTCGTGTGTGTACAACGGCGGCTTGCGGGCTGTACCCACCACCCTAGAGGTCGCCTGATCGCCGTGAGTGGGGAACCCTTCGCCCGCACCCCGTGCAGGTGCGCGGGGTTACGGTGAATGATGACAGCCGCCGCCGTACCGGGCCGACGCGATTCCGCACAGCGGCCGACGGCGGATATGTGACGTGGCCCTCGCGTCCGGACCGGCCGGGGCCGATCGCCTGCGGCACGGGCGGTTTCGCGGCGGGTGGGTGCCGGAGCACAACACGCGGGGGTCTACCATCGTCTGTAGTAGAGGCTGCGCCGCCCGCGCCGCGCTCTGCGGTGACAGCGGAAACGGCTGCGCGCGGGAGGCCCGCCATGCCGCCGAAACCGTTGCTTCCCTACCGGATCGATGCACCACCTGCGAGGAGAGACAGTGCGGATTGGGCAACAGCCGGGTGATGCGCATGGCTCCTCCGCGACGGCGCTCGCCGACCGTGTCCAGGGCAGCGGCCCGCTGTCGAAGCTGACCCGCCGGGTGCTCGCCTACATCGCGCTGACCAAGCCGCGGGTCATCGAGCTGCTGCTGGTGGCCACCATCCCGACGATGCTGCTGGCCGACCGCGGCCATGTCGACATCCGGTTGATCGTGGCCACCCTGTTCGGCGGCTGGATGGGCGCGGCCAGTGCCAACACCCTGAACTGCGTCGCCGACGCCGATATCGACAAGGTCATGAAGCGCACGTCGAAGCGTCCGCTGGCGCGCGAGGCGGTGCCGACCCGCAACGCGTTCGTCTTCGGTGTCGCTCTCGGCGCGGGCTCGTTCGCCTGGCTGTGGTGGCAGGCCAATCTGCTCTCCGGCCTGCTCGTGGTCGCGACGATCCTGTTCTACGTCTTCGTCTACACCCTCGGCCTCAAGCGCCGGACCTCGCAGAACGTGGTGTGGGGCGGCGCCGCGGGCTGTATGCCCGCACTGGTCGGCTGGTCGGCGGTCACCGGCACCATCGGCTGGCCCGCGATCGCGCTGTTCGCCGTCATCTTCTTCTGGACGCCGCCGCACACCTGGGCGCTGGCGATGCGCTACAAGGACGACTACCGCGCGGCCGGTGTGCCGATGCTGCCGGTGGTGGCGACCGAGCGCGTGGTCACCAAGCAGATCGTCATCTACACCTGGCTGACCGTGCTCGCGACCCTGGCGCTGATTCCGGCGACGGGTGTCGTGTACGCGGCGGTCGCGATCGTCGCGGGTGCCTGGTTCCTGCTGATGGCGCATCAGCTGTACTCCGGCGTGCGGCGCGGCGCGTCGGTCAAGCCGCTGCGGCTGTTCCTGCAGTCCAACAACTACCTCGCCGTGGTGTTCTGCGGTCTGGCCGTGGACTCGGTCCTCGGCTGGCACACCATCGGCTCGACGCTGTTCGGCTGAGATCGCCCCGGGCGCCGGCCCGCGCCCGTGAGAGTCCATCTCTCGCCTCGGCGCCGAAGTTCGCGCTGTACGCGGTCACGGCCCCGGCGGGTACGGCTGGGGCCGAACTGTCATTCCGTCGCCTGTGGCCTCCCGTCGCCGTAGCGGCAGGCAATCGTCCGTGCTCGGCTCAGGGGCAACCGGGCTGGAACGGATAGCACGCGTGTCCGGGCGTCGAGGGCGGCACGGTGCGCTCCGGTGCGGGAGTGTAGGGCGAGGTCGTCGTCGTGGTGGTGGTGGTGGTGCGACCGGAGGCAGGGGCGTGGCCGGGGCGCGAGCCGGAACCGCCGCCCGCGGTGCACATGGCGGCCAACGCCAGCACCACGACCAGAACGCCCAGCAGGACCAGCGGCACCAGGCCGCGGTTACGGTTGCGTCGCGGCGGCGCCGCGGGCGGGCGCGGATCGAAGGGCACCGAATACGGTTGCTGATTCTGGCCGTAGGCCGGCGCGGGGCCCGGCTGCGCGGGCCCGCCCGGACCGTAACCGGAGGCGGCGACCGGTTGGGGAACGGTGCCGGGCGCGGGTTGCGCCGCCGGACTCGGGCGAGCCATCGATACCGGGGCACCGCCCGGCGACATCGGCGCCGCGGAGGCGGCGAGCGGGGCCCCGGCCGGACCGGCTCCGGGTAGCGGTGCCCCCGCCGGCGGTTTGGGGCCGCGGGACGGGACGGGGTTCGGCGGCGGGGGAGTGTGCTCCAGCCGGGCGGGAAAGCCCTCCGCGGTGAGATCGGAATGGCTTGCCGCCGCGGCGAATCCGAGTGCGGCCAGGGCCTGGCCGACCTGCGCCGCATTCCAGGTGTCGGGTGCGTCCGCGGTGATCCGGGTGAAGTAGTTGCGCAAGGCCGCGGGGCCGTCGCCGAGCACCACATCGATCCCGTCGGGCAGGTCCCCCTGCTCCAGGGAGACCCGGCTGCTCAATTGCGGCATCACCAGCACCATGCCGGTCACCCCGACCCGCTCGCGGCCGGGCGCGCCGCGCAACAGTTCGGCGATCTCGCCGGTGCGGGCCCGGATCTCGGTCATCGGTTCGGTTCCGGCCTCGGTTCCCGCCAGCGGCGCGATGCGGTCACCGATGGTCCAGGGCCGGTACCCGGAGACGGTGAGGGTGCCGCTCGCCCGTTCGGTGAAGTCCTTGATCACGACGACCACGCAGGTCTTGGGCGTCCACACGATCGCGTCGGCGGCACCGGCCGCGACCACGGCGATACCGGGTAACGCGTGTGCGCCGGTCCAGGTCTTCAGCCAGTTCGCCACCGTCCGTTCGGAATTGGACAGCCGCGACGGGTCGTCGTTGCGAACCTTCACCAACATCTGGATCAACCCCTGACCGATGCCTGTTCTGCCGGCCGCCCCGAGCGACCGCCCGACCACCGTACGACGGTACGGCGAAGCGGGCGAATCGGCTTGGGCGGCAGCACAGATCATCCACCATCGGTGCGCCCGGGCCGTCGGCGGGTCACCTCTGCCGATGCCAGGCGAGGTACCCGTCCGGCCGCACCAGCACCTGCGTGCCCGTGGTGGCCGAGTAATCGGTGAAGGCGTGGCCGTCGACCGCGATCAACTGCCCGGGTTCGGGCTGATGGCCGGGCGCGACGATCGAATACGCCCGCACCCCGGCGACTTCCGCGCCCTCGGCCGGTGCTCCGAACGTCAGGCGGGTCGCGTGTGGGCCTCGGAACAGGTCGAACAGGCGCAGCGCACTACCGTCACCGCGCCGCAGCGGGGCGTCCGGCGCCCGGTCGCCCGCGGTCAGCCCGGCGGCGTCGGCCGCGTCGCGATAGCTGATGTCGAGTTGATGGGTCTCGCTGCCGCGGTGCATCGCGTCCTCGTGCCCCTGGAGGTGTTTGTCGAGCAGTTCCGTACTCAGGCCGAGTACTCGCCGAGCGACCGCGCGGCGTTCGGGCTCGTAGGTCTCGAGCGGGCTGGGATCGCCGCTCAACGCCGCGGCCAGTTTCCAGCCCAGGTTGTAGGCGTCCTGAATGCCGGTGTTCATTCCCTGCCCGCCGGTGGGCGGGTGCACGTGGGCCGCATCGCCGGCCAGGAACGCGCGCCCGGACCGGAACCGTTGCGCCAGCCGGATATTGGGCCGCCACACCGTGGACCACACCGGTTCCCCGACGGTGAGGTCGGTGCGCCCGCTCACTCGATCCAGCCGTTCCTGCAGTACCGCGCGGGTCGGCCGCGGATCGTCTCCGAGCGGGGCCGCGAACTGGAACAGCCGGCCGCCGGGCAGCGGTGTCAGCGCGACACCCGCGGTGGGTGTCGCGGCGGCGGCGAACCAGTATCCGAAGTCGTGATCGAGCGCGTCGACCGGGACGTCGCCGAGCAGCATGCGAATCGACTCGTCGGTGGTCCCCTCGAACGGGATTCCCAGCGTGCGCCGCACGATTCCGGCGCCCCCGTCCGCGCCGACCAGATACCGCGCCGCGACGTTTTCGGTGCCGTCCGGTCCGGTCAGCGTGGCCCGCGCCTCGTCGGTGTCCTGGGTGAAACCGGCCAGGGCGGTACCGAATTCGACGCGCACACCGAATTCGGCGAGGCGCTCGCGCAGGAGCCGCTCGGTGTCGGATTGGCCCAGCACCCACGGATTCGGATACGGCACGGCCGGGCTCGCCGCGCGGGATTCGCTCATCCGGCGTTCGGCCACCAGCGTGCCGTCGAGGTAGGCGCGCATGACGGGAGTGGGGGTTCCCGCGGCGAGCACGGCGTCGAGCACGCCGAGATCGTCGAACACCTCCAGCGTGCGGGGCTGGATACCGTCGCCACGGGACCCGGTGAACGGAGTTGTGGCCTTGTCCACGATGCGTACATCGACCCCGCGGCGGGCCAGGTCGATGGCGAGCGTGAGTCCGGTCGGGCCGGCTCCGGCGATGAGAACGGTGCGGGTCATGACAACCTCTAACTGAATCCGAGTTCACTGAATTTGAATTCAGTATCGGGTTGCTAATGTCCCGAGTCAAGGAGGTGGTGATGGCGACCGGACATGAGCAGGTCGGCAGTCGCAAGCAGCGGTCCGCGGAGACCGAGCAGGCGCTCAAGGATGCCGCCCGGCGGCTGTTCGCCGAGCGCGGCTACCTGAACACCAAGATCACCGACATCACCGCGGCGGCCGGTCGGTCGGCGGGATCGTTCTACAACCACTTCGCCGGCAAAGAACAGCTGCTCCAGGCGCTGCTGGAGGACTTCGCGGCCGAAGGGGACAGCTCCGCCGGGGCGGGCGCGCACGATCCCGATTTCACCAAGCCGCAGGCCGTCGAATTCCATATCGAGCAGTACTGGCACTACGCGCGCCGGCATTGGCCGGTGCTTCGGGCGGTGACGCAGGCGGCGCTCGTCGACGAGGATTTCGCGCGGCTGACCAGTCGGTTCACCGCCGGTCAACTCGACGAGGTGGTCGACCACGTCGACGGCTTCGAGGCCGCCGGACTCCGCCTGCCCAGCACGGCCGAGGCCAGCGTGGCGATGATGTTCCTGCTGGTGCGGGCGCTGTTGGAGGCGGTGGAGGAGGGCGTACTCGCCCTCGACGACGAGCAGGCGGTGGCCGGGCTGACCCGGTTCGTCTACCGGGGGCTCACCGGCCGCGACTACTGACCGCTCACGGCACCAGCACGATCGACCCGGTGGTCTTGCGGGCCTGCAGATCGCGATGCGCCTGCGCGGCCTCGGTCAGCGGGTATTCCGCGCCGATCCGCACCCGCAGGGTCCCGTCGGCGACAGCGTTCAGCACATCGCCTGCGCGCCAGGTCAATTCGTCACGATCCCGCGTGTAGTGGGCGAGCGTCGGACGGGTGACGAACAGCGAACCGGCCGGATTGAGCCGCTGCAGATCGAACGGCGGCACCTGACCGCTGGCGGCGCCGAACAGCGCCAGCATGCCGCGGATGCGCAAGGCCGCCAGGCTGGCCTCGAACGTCGCCGCGCCCACCCCGTCGTAGACCGCCGCCACGCCGATCCCGTCGGTGAGGTCGCGCACGCGCTGGGCGAGGTCGTCGCCGTAGCGCAGCACATGCGTGGCGCCGGCCTCACGGGACAATTCTTCTTTCGCATCGGTGGACACCGTGGTGATCACGCGGATATCGCGGGCCGCGGCCAGCTGGGTCAGCAGGAGTCCGACGCCGCCGGCGCCCGCGTGGACCAGGATTGTCTCCCCGGGCTGCGGCTTGTACACCGATTCGATCAGGTAGTGCGCGGTCATTCCCTGCAGCAGTGCCGAGGCCGCCACCGCAGCCGGAACCCCGTCGGGGACGGCCACCGCCACCGCGGCGTCCACGGCGACCTTCTCCGCGTAGCTACCCGGCGCCGCCGCCCACGCGACCCGATCGCCGACGGTGAATTCGGTCACCTCGGAACCGGCCTCGGCGACCACGCCCGTGCCCTCGGAACCCGGAATGTAGGGAACCGCCTGCGGATAGGTGCCGGTGCGGATGTAGGTGTCGATGAAATTGACACCGGCCGCCTCGGTATCGACGAGCAGCTGATTCGGCCCGATGACAGGGTCGTCGACCTCGGTCGCGACGAGCACTTCGGGACCACCGTGTTCGCTGACCTGAATGGCGCGCATGGCTTTCAGTTCTACACCCCCGAGTGCTGCGGACACCGGTAGGGCGGTCGGGCGGGCCCTACCGGACGGTAAACTCCACGCCATGAGCGAAACCGCCACCGCGGCCCCGGTCGCGCCGTCGTCCACCGTCATCGAGTCGGTCAAGAAGTTCGTCGCCGCCCACGGTGGTTCGGGTACGGCCGTGCTGCAGCCGATCGGTCGCATCGGGGTCCGCATCACCCTCGTCGGCGCCGACGGTGTGCTCGGCGATCGAGTCGTCGCGGATCTGGCCACCGCCAAGGCCGTGGTCGAGGCCGTCGACGGCCTCGCCGAAACCGAGCACTGGGATCGCGACCTGAGCTCGGTCGCCACGCCCGCGAAGGGGCACTGGGCGCGGATGGCCGGCTGGGTCGCCCGTCAGACCCGGTTCCCGAAGGCGCGCAACGAGAACTGAGATGGCTCTGCGGCATCGGGTGATCGCCGCCGCGACGGCCGGTGCGGCCGCGGTCCTGACGATGGTCGTACCCGCGCGAGCCGAGGACCCGGCGACCGTGCGGGTGTGCACCACCGGCGACTATCCGCCCTATTCGGTGACCGACGGCCACGGCGGTTACCGCGGCATCGATATCGACCTGGTCCGCGACATGGCACAGTTGCTGGGGCGCCAGGTGCGGTTCGTGCCGACCACCTGGGCGTCGATGGGCGGCGATTTCGCCGCGCGCGCTTGTGATCTCGCGGTCGGCGGAATTTCCGACGCCGCTGCCCGGCGCGCGTATGCCGACTTCTCGCTGAGCTACGGCACCGACGGCAAGACCCCGATCGTGCGTGCCGACGATGCCGGAAAGTACGCGACGATCGAGCAGATCGATCAGCCACAGGTACGGGTGATCGTCAACCGCGGCGGCACCAACGAGCAATTCGCCCGCACGCACTTCCCGCATGCGCAGCTGACCGTATGGCCGGACAACGTCACCATCTTCGACCAGATCGTCGCCGGTCGCGCAGATGTCTTCGTCACCGATTCGGTGGAGGGCCGCTATCGCGTGCGGCAGCATCCCGAGCTGCGGGTACTGCACCCGGAGACGCCCTTCGACTCCTTCGGCAAGGTGTTCCTGCTGCCGAAGAACGACGTCCCGGCCGCGGTGACGATCGACTCCTGGCTGGCGAGTCAGCTCGCCACCGGGGGAATCGACCGGCGTGTCGCGGAATGGATCGGACCGCACGCCACCGCCTGAGCGACGCGCGACCATAATCGACCGGGTGACGGATAAAGCGGCGAGCCGGACCGCGGTCCTGGTCTGTCAGGGCCGGGCCGTGGCCGACGGGCGACTGGCGGCCGGACGATTCTCGGATCCCATTGCGGCACAACTGCTTCACGACGACGAACGCGCGGCGGTGCGGCGCGCGCGAGCACCGCAGCCACCCGGCGGCTGGCGGGAGCGGCTCGAATTCGAGATGCTCACGGCCACGGCCGCCGTGCTGGCCACCCGCACCGTCGTCATCGACGAGGCGATCCGTGAGGCGTCGGCCGCGCAGCTGGTACTGCTCGGCGCCGGGCTCGACGGACGGGCCTGGCGGACCGGCGAACCCGCCGCCGATGTCTTCGAAGTGGATCATCCTGCCTCGCAACGGGACAAGCGCGAACGGGTAGGTGCGCTGGTTCCGGTCGCGAAGTCGCTGACCTATGTGCCGGTGGAATTCGGCCGCGACGACCTGGGGGCGCGCCTGGCCGAGGCGGGCCATCGCGCGGACGTGACGACCACCTGGGTGTGGGAGGGTGTGCTGCCGTATCTCACCCAGCCGCAGGTCGAATCGACGCTGGCCGTCGTCGCGGCGCGCAGCGCGCACGGCAGCCGATTGATCGCGACCTATCCCACCCCGAACCGCTTCGCCGCACTCGGTCGTGCCGGTATGCGTCTCTACAGCAAACTGGCCGGCGCCCGGGACCCGCTCGCCGACGAGCCGCACGTGTCGGCGTGGTCGCCCGCTGAGATGGCCGCGCTGACAACGCGTTACGGGCTCACGGTCACCGCGGATGTGGAGCTGATCGAGGTGGCGCGCCGGCTCGATGTGCCGGCCCGGCAGTCCCGCGCCTACGGACTGGGGCGCGCCCTGGTCGCCGACCGCGTCTGATCGCGATCAGCCGCAGCAGCCGCCGCCGCAGCAACCGCCGCCGGACGGTGCGCCCGATCCCGCGGCCTTGCCGGTGAGGCGACCGTGGTGAGCAGTTTGACGGTGTCGCGGTGGCCACCCGGGCAGACCGCCGGGTCGCCGGATTCGCTCATCGGCCGGGTCAATTCGAACGATTCCGTGCACTCACGGCAGCGGTAGGCGTAGGTCGGCATGGGGAGATTATGTCGCGTCTGCGGCGGACCGGATCGCCAGGGCCCGGGCCGGTTCGCTCGACCTCCGGCCGCGATCGTCGGTGGGCGCGAAGACGTCCCGGGCGAATCGTGACGGCGTCACCTACCTCTCTGATTCCGGCATCCGAGCCGCTCGGCCGTGTTACTGTCCCGGACACATGTCCGGCATGGTGTCCGGGCGAAGGGAGTCCGCGGATGACGCCAATGGCAGAGGTGGTGGTGGGCGCCGAGCAGATCACCGCGCAGTGGTTGAGCCGGGTGCTGTCGGCGCCGGTGCGCGCGGTGACCGCGACTCCGGTCGGCACCGGTCAGATGGGTTCGGTGTTCCGGCTCGAGATCGACGGCGAATCGACGCCCGCACGGTTGATGGCGAAATTGCCTGTCGCCGACCCCGCGGCGCGTGCCATGGTCGCGGGCGCCTATCGGCAGGAGATCCGCTTCTACCGCGAGATCGCGCCCACCGTCGCGGTAAGGGCGCCCACCTGTCATTTCGCCGAATTCGCCGGTGACGGAGCGGAATTCACACTGCTGCTCGACGATCTCGCACCGGCGCGCCAAGGCGATCAGATCGCGGGATGCACGGTGGCGCAGGCGGAGGCGGCGGTCCGGAATCTGGCGGGACTGCACGGCCCCCGCTGGTGCGATCCCGCCCTGCCCGCCATCGAGGGACTGAACGTCAGCGGTGCGGCCGAGGCGCAGGCCCTGTCGGAGCTGTACGGTCCGGCAACGGAGATCTTCCTCGAGCGCCTGGGGGAACGGCTGTCTCCGGCCGACCACGACACCTTGCGCGCCTGCGTTCCCGGTATCGCCGACTGGCTGCTCGCCGCGCCCGATCGTTTCGCGCCGGTCCACGGCGATTACCGCCTGGACAATCTGATGTTCTCCGGTGACAGCGGCGACGTCGAGGTGTGGGCGCTCGACTGGCAGACCCTCGGCCTCGGATTACCGGCGCGTGACCTGGCCTATTTCGTCGCCACCGGTCTCGATCCGGATATCCGGCGTGCGCACGAGGGCTCTATTATCGAAACCTATTGGCGCGCATTGTGTTCCTACGGTGTCGGCGATTACACACTGGATCAGTGCCGCCGCGACTACGGTTTCGCCCTCGTGCAGGGGCCGCTGGTGGCGGTGTTCGGCGCCGCCTACGGCACGCCGACGCCGCGCGGGGACGAGATGTTCGCCGCGATGGTGCGCCGCAGCTGCGCCGCTATTCGTGAGTGGGAGGCACTCGGCCGGACACCGGCCTAGCGCGAGCGCTCATCGGCGTAACTCGACCGCGAGTCCGCGCGCGACGGAATCGCCGCCACCGGGCCGTGTCCCATCCGGTTCACACGGCGCGCGCGGCTGCTTCGGGGGTGGGCGCGGTGACCTGTTCGCGGGTGTGCATCGAGGCCCACAACGCGGCCGTCGCGACGATGCACGCGGTGGCTCCGCCGACGTGGAAGACCACCAGCGCCGCGGGAACGTGCGTGAAGTATTGGACGATGCCGAGCAGAGCCTGGGCGCAGACCGTGGCGATCACGACGATCAGACGCACCCGGATCGCGCGGGTCATACCCACCGCGGCCAGCCCGAAGCCGAGGCCGACCAGCAGCGCCAGATACGCCACGAGCAATTCGGCGTGGGCGTGCACCAGGGTGACGATCTCGATCTGCAGGCGCGCCACCGGCCGCTCGGTGCTCTTGTCCCCGGCGTGGGGTCCCGCGCCGGTCACCAGGGTGCCCGCGATGAGGGTGCCGGTCATCGCGACCGCGCTCAGTGCGGTGAGCCAGCGCAACGGCGCCGGGACCTGGACGACGTCGACTCCGTCGTCGGGTTCGCCGACCTTGGCGAACAGCAGCGTCGCCAGCCACACCATCAGCATCGAGGCCAGCAGATGGACCGACACCGTCCACCACAGCAGCCCGCTGCGCACGGTGATCCCGCCGATCACGGCCTGCAGGACGGTGCCGCCGGGCATCAGCCAGGCGTAGATCACGACCTCGCGCCGTCGCCGCGCCCGGATCACGGCGAGCACGATCAGTGCCGCGCACAGCGTCACCGCGAAGGTGAGCATGCGGTTGGAGAATTCCACCGCCTGGTGGATCGCGGGAACTTCGGCGTGTGCGGTGGGGGTGAAGCTGCCGGGGAAGCATTGTGGCCAGGTCGGGCAGCCG
Organism: Nocardia mikamii NBRC 108933; assembly: GCF_001613505.1. GTDB lineage: Bacteria > Actinomycetota > Actinomycetes > Mycobacteriales > Mycobacteriaceae > Nocardia > Nocardia mikamii. Next base: position 15,430 of record NZ_BDCM01000011.1, on the reverse strand, counting down.
AGGCCGGAGGAGGTGACGCGCACGATCGCGCCGGTCACCGAGATGCCCGCCTGGGACAGGATCACCGCCAACGCGATGATGCGCTGCACCCGCAGGGAGGGCAGCGGCAGAAAGTCGACGAGTCGCACAAACGCGCGTGACAGCACGAAACGATGGTAGACGCAGCCGGATCCGCGCCCGCACGGGGGCTACTACGTTGTGTCGTTGCCGTCACGTCGGGGTCGGTCCCGCGGCAATTCAGTCGAAGCGGAACCAGCGCGTCGCCAGCCAGCCCGTCACCAGGCCCCACACCACGAGCACCGCGATGCCGTACCAGTCCACACTGGTGTGCAGCGCCTGATCCAATGCCTCGGCCAGCGCTCCCGAAGGGATCAATCGCGCGATCAACGTCACCGCGTGCGGAAGGTTGTCCGAGGCGAAGACCAGACTCGCCACCCCCAGCATCACGAACCACAGGATGTTCGCCAGCGCGAGCACGATCTCGGCCTTGAGGGTGCCGCCCAGCAGCAGTCCCATCGCGACGAAGGTGGCCGTGCCGAGGGCGATGACGAGCGCGCCCAGCGCCAGCCCGCCGATGGCGGGCCGCCAGCCCAGCGCGACGCCGATCAGGCCGAGCAGAACCGATTGCAGCACCACCACGATCAGCACCGCCGCGCATTTGCCGCCGACGATGCCCCAGCGTGGTAATGCCGTGGCGCCCAAGCGCTTCAGCGCACCGTAACGGCGGTCGAAACCGACGGCGATGGCCTGGCCGGTGAACGCGGTGGACATGATCGCCACCATCATCACCGCCGGCACGATCCGGTCGACCTTGTGGTGTTCGCCGAGGCTCGAGCCCAGCGGCAGCAGGGTCAGCCCGATCAGCAGCGTGATCGGAATGAACATGGTCAGCAGGAGTTGTTCGCCGTTGCGCAGCAACAGGATCAGCTCCATGCGGGTCTGCGCGGCCAGCATGGTCAGGCGTGGAGCAGGTCGCGGCGCGGGGCTGAAGGTGCCGGGGGTGAAACGAGGGGCGGTCCGGGTCATCCGCGCAGCTCCCGTCCGGTCAATTCGAGGAACACATCCTCCAGGCGGCGCTGGTCGATGCGAATATCGGTGGGCAGCACGTCGATTCGCGCGCACCAGGCGGTCACGGTCGCCAGCACTTGCGGGGTGATGTCGCCGCACAGCAGATAGGAGCCGGGCGCGGTCTCGCTGGGTGCGAACCCCTCCGGCAGTGCGCTTTCCAGCAGGGACAGATCGAGTTTCGGCGGCGCACTGAAACGCAGCTGCCCCTCGGCGCCGGCGGAGGTCACCTCGGCCGGGGTGCCGGCGGCGACGATGCGGCCGTGATCGATGATCACCAGCCGATCGGCGAGCTGTTCGGCCTCGTCCATCATGTGCGTGGTGAGCAGAATGCCGACGCCGTCGCGGCGCAGCGCGTCGATCAGCTCCCACACCAGGTGCCGGGCCTGGGCGTCCATTCCGGCCGTGGGCTCGTCGAGGAAGACCAGTTCGGGACGTCCCACCAGCGCGCACGCGAGCGCGAGGCGCTGCTGCTGACCGCCGGACAGGCGCCGATACGGGGTGCGGCGAGCGTCGTGCAGGCCCAGGGTGTCGAGCAGCCACTGCGGATCGAGCGGATCGGCGGCGTAGGAGGCGACCAGATCGAGCATCTCGCCGGCGCGCGAACCCGGATAGGCCCCGCCGCCCTGCAGCATCACACCGATGCGCGGGCGCAGGCGATCGGAATCGGCGACCGGATCGAGCCCGAGTACCCGCACCGAACCGGCGTCGGGAGACAGGAACCCCTCACACATTTCGACGGTGGTGGTCTTGCCGGCGCCATTGGGGCCCAGCAGCGCCAGCACCTCCGCGCGTCCGACCTCGAAAGCGACCCCGTCCACGGCGGTGAGGTCGCCGTAGCGTTTCACGACACCGTCGATACAGACAGCGGGTTCCGAGGCTGCGCTCACGATGAGACACCGTATGCCGGGCCCGGCTGTGACGGAGCAGACACCCCTGTCCGATTGCGCCACGGCAGCAGGTTCCTGGTCACCGCGATGAATCCGAGCGCGACGATGACCACCGCGACCGCCGCCTCGATGATCTGGAAGACCCCGAAATCGGCGCCGCGCGGCATCAGCATCACGCTCACGACCGCGGAGAACGCCACGGCCGGGACCCGGAACGCGGGCGTGGTGGCCCACGCCGCGAGCGGCACGATCGCCCACAGCAGATACCACGGCTGGACCACGGGGAACAGCAGCACGATCGCCGCCAGCGACACGCCCATCGCACCGACCGGCTGCAATCGCCCGGTCCAGGTGGCGATCAGCATGCGCACGGTGATCAGCGCCGCCACCACACCGGCGATCGGGCGAGTGATGCTCAGCAGGGCGGTGGTGTGATCGCCCAGGCCCAGCAGCACGCCGCCGAATCCGGTGATGATGCCGATCGCCGTGGGCAGCGACATCCAGCTGCGCACCGTGCTGGCGGCGTTGAGGGTGTGTGTCCAGCCGAAGCCGAGTCCGGAGGTGTAGCTGACGAACAGTGTGGTGACCAGGGTGATCGCGCCGAGGACCGCCGCGGCGGCCAGCAGCGGCCGCCATCCGCGGCCCCAGCGGCGGGCCAGGGCCATGCCGACGAATCCGAGCGCGATGATCGAGGTGATCTTGACCGCCGACGACAGTGTGATGATCACGGTTCCGAAGGTCAGCAGCAGCCAGCCGCGCTGATCGAATCCGCCGAGACCCGGGGCGTGGTCGGTGGCCAGCGCGCGCAGGCAGAACTCGACTCCGGCCAGCATCAGGCCGAGCATCAGCGCGTCGTTGTGCACGCCGCCGACCAGGTGGAACAGCACCAGGGGGTTGGCCGCGCCCAGCCACAGCGCGCTGACCGGCGCGACGCCGCAGCGCCGCGACAGCCGCGGCAGCGCCCAGACGATGAGCGCCACCCCGGCCAGTGCCAGCAGCCGATGCGCCCAGACGCCGACGATGATGTTGTCGCCGGTCACGTGGGCGATGCCGCGGCCCATCCAGACGAACAGCGGTCCGTACGGGGCGGGAGTGTCGCGCCAGATGTTGGGCACGTTGTAGGTCAGCACGTTGTGCAGGCCCAGGCCGGTGGCCGGGCCGACCGCATACGGATCGAGGCCGCGGGCCGCGATCTCGCCCTGTGCCAGATAGGAATAGACGTCGTTGGAGAACAGCGGCGGCGCCACCGACAGCGGGATGATCCACAGCAGCAGGGTGCGATCGAGCTGGGAGCGGCTGAGCCGGTGCACCGGCGAGCCGCCGAAACCGCCGACCGCGAAGCGGCCCAGCAGAAGCCACGCCATCACCACGAAGACCGTGCCGATCATGCACAGCGCCAGCGACGAGGTCTGCCAGCGCGCGAAGACGCCGATCACCCGGACTCCGGAGACCGGGTTCTGCAATACCGGCTGGGCGGCGACGCCCAGCGCGCTGATCGCCATGAGGACCGAGCCGGTGGCGCCGAGTAGTCGAATTCGCTTGAACTGCGCGGTTTCCCGGCTGTCGAGCCCCGGTGCGTCGGCTTCGACGGTGTGTAGCACCGCGATGGTGTGATCGGCGGGCGGCACGTCCAGGCCCAGGGCCCGGCGTCCGATCTCGATGCTCCTACGCCATGCGCCTTCCACAACCGCCACGGAGGTCAAGCGTAGCCGGGGTGGACGCCGGGCCGATCGCAACGTCGCGAGGTGGACCGTGACATATTGCACGGGGGAGCGATGCCCAGGTCGGAGCCGCATCCGGGAGAGATTCAGGGCACCCTTACTAGAATGCGGGAAATAATTCCGTCACACTGATGTTGTGAAAACCGTGGGTTTGCGGGAGAACGAGGTGAATACCGAGCGTCAGCAGGGCGCCCGGCCTTCCGCCGCGCCCGCGGCCGCCGGTGAGGGGCATACTCGCGCGGCCGTCGTCCAGCTGCTGCTGGAGGAGGGGCCGATCACCGCGACGGCCATCGGGCAGCGGCTGGGACTGAGCCCGGCCGGTGTGCGTCGTCATCTCGACGCGCTGATCGAATCCGGCGAGGCCCGAGCCATGCGCTCGGCACCGTGGCAACAGCAGGGCCGCGGTCGTCCCGCCAAGCAGTTCCAGCTGACCGCCGCCGGTCGCGGCCGGCTCGGCCACGCCTACGACGATCTGGCGGGAGCCGCGATGCGGCAGCTGCGCGAGATCGGCGGCGAGAACGCGATCATGGATTTCGCTCGTCGCCGTGTCGGTGTCATCGTCGCCGGTATCGATCGCCTGGCTCAGCACACCCCGGCCGCCACCTCGGAGAAGGCGGAGGAGATCGCCGAGGCGTTCAGCGACGCCGGATTCGCCGCCACCACCCGCAAGGTCGGCTCCGGTGTCCAGATATGCCAGCATCACTGCCCGGTCTCGCATGTGGCCGAGGAGTTCCCGGAGCTGTGCGCCGCGGAACTCGAGGCATTTCGCGAGCTGCTCGGAACCCACGTGCAGCGGCTCGCGACCATCGCCAACGGTGACTGCGCCTGCACCACCCACGTACCCCTGTCCGTTCCCCCGACGAGCAATCCCCCGACGAGCAATGCTCAGCCCGCCACCCGCGCCGTTGCACAGCCCGCAGCGGCAGCTCGAAACGACTCCGGAAGGAGTGCCGAATGACGTCGACCACCGCGGTGAGCCGTGAATCCGATGCGCCCCAGAACCAGCCCCTGACCCAAGAGGAGACCATCGCCTCGCTGGGTACCTACGGCTACGGCTGGGCGGATTCGGATATCGCCGGCGCCAGCGCCAAGCGCGGCCTGTCCGAGGACGTCGTGCGCGACATCTCGGCGAAGAAGAACGAGCCCGAGTGGATGCTCGACGCCCGCCTCAAGGCGCTGCGGATCTTCGATCGCAAGCCGATGCCGAGCTGGGGCTCCAACCTCGAGGGCATCGACTTCGACAACATCAAATACTTCGTGCGCTCGACCGAGAAGCAGGCCGAGAGCTGGGAAGATCTGCCCGAGGACATCAAGAACACCTACGACAAGCTGGGTATCCCGGAGGCCGAGAAGCAGCGTCTGGTCGCCGGTGTGGCCGCCCAGTACGAGTCCGAGGTGGTCTATCACCAGATCCGCGAGGATCTCGAGGCCCAGGGCGTCATCTTCCTCGACACCGACACCGGCCTGCGCGAGCACCCGGAGATCTTCCAGCGGTACTTCGGCTCGGTGATTCCGGCCGGCGACAACAAGTTCTCCGCGCTGAACACCGCCGTGTGGTCGGGTGGCTCCTTCATCTACGTGCCGCCGGGCGTGCACGTCGACATCCCGCTGCAGGCCTACTTCCGGATCAACACCGAGAACATGGGCCAGTTCGAGCGCACCCTGATCATCGTCGACGAGGGCGCCTACGTGCACTACGTCGAGGGTTGCACCGCGCCGATCTACAAGTCCGACTCGCTGCACTCGGCGGTCGTGGAGATCATCGTGAAGAAGGGCGGCCGCTGCCGCTACACCACCATCCAGAACTGGTCGAACAACGTCTACAACCTGGTCACCAAGCGGGCCAAGGCGGAGGCGGGCGCGACCATGGAGTGGATCGACGGCAACATCGGCTCCAAGGTCACCATGAAGTACCCGGCGGTCTGGATGACCGGCGAGTACGCCAAGGGCGAGGTGCTGTCGGTGGCGTTCGCGGGCGAGGGCCAGCACCAGGACACCGGCTCGAAGATGCTGCATCTGGCGCCGCACACCTCCTCGACCATCGTGTCGAAGTCGGTGGCGCGCGGTGGCGGCCGGGCGTCCTACCGCGGCCTGGTCCAGGTCAACAAGGGTGCGCACGGATCCAAGTCGACCGTGAAATGTGATGCGCTGCTGGTGGATACGATCAGCCGCTCCGACACCTACCCCTACGTCGACATCCGCGAGGACGACGTGACGATGGGCCACGAGGCCACCGTCTCCAAGGTGTCCGACGATCAGCTGTTCTACCTGATGAGCCGCGGGATGACCGAGGACGAGGCGATGGCGATGGTGGTGCGCGGCTTCGTCGAGCCCATCGCCAAGGAACTGCCGATGGAATACGCGTTGGAGCTGAACCGGCTCATCGAGCTGCAGATGGAAGGAGCGGTCGGCTGATGCCGGTCGAGAATGTGGCTGTCGCGGGCGAGGCCCGCATCCCGGCCGTCAACAAGGGTGAGCTGTTCGCCTCGTTCGATGTGGCCGCCTTCGAGGTGCCCTCCGCACACGACGAGGCCTGGCGGTTCACCCCGCTGCGCCGGCTGCGTGGCCTGCACGACGGCACCGCGGTGCGTGACGGCCGGGCGGGTATCGAGGTCGCTGCCGTCGACGGCTCGGTGATCGACGGGGTGACCGTCGAGACCGTCGGTCGCGACGACGCCCGCCTCGGCGAGGGCGGGGTGCCTACCGATCGTGTTGCCGCCCAGGCCTATTCGGGCTTCGAGGAGGCGACCGTCGTATCGGTCGGCGCCGAGACCGAGGTCGCGCGTCCGGTCGTCGTCCGGGTCACCGGCCCGGGTGAGGGCAGTACCGCCTTCGGTCACCTGCAGATCCGGCTCGGCAATTTCGCCGTCGCGACGGTGGTCATCGACCAGCGCGGCAGCGGAACCTACGCGGAGAACGTGGAATTCGTCCTCGGCGACAGCGCGAAGCTCACCGTGGTCGCGGTTCAGGACTGGGCCGACGACGCCGTGCACGTCACCGCGCATCACGCCAAGCTGGGTCGCGATGCCGTTCTGCGGCACACCGATGTGACCCTCGGCGGCGATCTGGTCCGGCTGTCCGCGACCGTGCGCTACGACGCTCCCGGCGGCGACGCCGAGCTGCTCGGCCTGTACTTCGCCGACGACGGGCAGCATTTCGAACAGCGCCTGCTGGTCGACCACGCACAGCCGCACTGCAAGTCCAATGTGCTGTACAAGGGTGCGCTGCAGGGCGATCCGAGCTCGGCCAAGCCCGACGCGCGCACCGTCTGGGTCGGCGACGTGCTGATCCGCGCCGAGGCCGAGGGCACCGACACCTACGAGGCCAACCGCAATCTGGTGCTCACCGACGGCGCGCGCGCCGACTCGGTGCCCAACCTCGAGATCGAGACCGGCGAGATCATCGGCGCCGGACACGCGTCGGCCACGGGGCGTTTCGACGACGAGCAGCTGTTCTATCTGCGTGCTCGCGGAATTCCGGAGGATGCCGCCCGCCGTCTGGTGGTGCGTGGTTTCTTCCACGAGATCATCCAGAAGATCGCGGTCGCCGAGATCCGGGAGCGGCTGGAGTCGGCCATCGAGGCCGAACTCGCCGCCATCGGTGCCTAGCACCGTCGCGTCCCGGCAGCCCGAAACCTCCACCAGCCCAGAAGGAATGCAATGACCACCCTCGAAATCAAGGACCTGCACGCCGAAGTCGCCAATCCGGACGACAGCGGCGAACCCATCAAGATCCTCAAGGGCGTGAACCTCACCGTGAAGTCGGGCGAGACCCACGCCATCATGGGCCCGAACGGTTCCGGCAAGTCCACCCTGTCCTACGCCATCGCCGGTCACCCGAAGTACACCGTGACCCAGGGCTCGATCACCCTCGACGGCGAGGACGTGTTGGCCATGTCCGTCGACGAGCGCGCCCGCGCCGGCCTGTTCCTGGCCATGCAGTACCCGGTCGAGGTGCCGGGTGTGTCCATGTCGAACTTCCTGCGCACCGCCGCGACCGCCGTGCGCGGCGAGGCCCCGAAGCTGCGCCACTGGGTCAAGGAAGTCAAGGAGTCGATGGGCGAGTTGGAGATCGACGCCGCCTTCGCCGACCGCAGCGTCAACGAAGGTTTCTCCGGCGGTGAGAAGAAGCGCCACGAAATCCTGCAGCTGGGCCTGCTCAAGCCGAAGATCGCCATCCTCGACGAGACCGACTCGGGTCTGGACGTCGACGCGCTGCGCATCGTCTCCGAGGGCGTCAACCGCTACAAGGAGCGCGAGAACGGCGGCGTCCTGCTGATCACCCACTACACCCGGATCCTGCGCTACATCCAGCCGCAGTTCGTGCACGTGTTCGTGGGCGGCCGCATCGTGGCCGAGGGTGGCTCCGAGCTGGCCGACGAGCTCGACGCCAACGGCTACGTCCGCTTCACACAGACCGCGACCGCGGGAGCCTGATATGACCGCTGTGACACGCACACTCGACGTCGCCAGGATCCGGGCCGATTTCCCGATCCTGAACCGGACGGTGCGTGACGGAAAACCGTTGGTGTACCTGGATTCCGGGGCCACCTCGCAGCGACCGCTGGCCGTCCTGGACGCCGAACGCGAATTCCTCACCCACACCAATGCCGCCGTCCACCGCGGCGCGCATCAGCTCGCCGAGGAGGCGACCGACGCCTACGAGGGCGCTCGGGCCGATATCGCGCGCTTCGTGGGTGTGGAGGCGAACGAGATCGTGTTCACCAAGAACGCGACCGAATCACTGAACCTGGTGACGTATTCGTTCTCCGACGAACGCTTCCCGTACCACGTGGGACCGGGCGACGAGATCGTGATCACCGAACTGGAGCATCACGCGAATCTCGTTCCGTGGCAGGAACTCGCGCGTCGCACCGGCGCCACCCTGAAGTGGTACGGCATCACCGACGACGGGCGCATCGACCTGGATTCGCTGGAGCTGACGCCCGCGACCAAGGTCGTCGCGTTCACCCATCAGTCGAATGTGACCGGGGCGGTCGCCGACGTGCACGAGATGGTGCGCCGCGCCAAGGCGGTCGGCGCGCTGGTGGTCCTCGACGCCTGCCAGTCCGTCCCGCACATGCCGGTGAACTTCCGTGAGCTCGGCGTCGACTTCGCCGCGTTCTCCGGGCACAAGATGCTGGGTCCGTCCGGTGTCGGTGTGCTCTACGGCCGCTACGCCCTGCTCGAGGAGACCCCGCCGTTCATCACCGGTGGGTCGATGATCGAGACGGTGACCATGGAGGCGACTACCTACGCGGCGCCGCCGCAGCGGTTCGAGGCCGGGGTGCCGATGACCTCACAGGTGGTCGGATTGGGCGCGGCCGTGCGATATCTCGACGCGATCGGGATGGACGCCGTTGCCGCGCACGAACATACGCTGGTCGGCGCCGCCCTGGAAGGGCTCGGCGCGATCGACGGCGTGCACATCGTGGGGCCGACCGAGAACGTGGACCGTGGTGGCGCGGTGTCGTTCGTGGTCGACGGGATCCACCCGCACGACGTGGGCCAGATCCTGGACGACGAGGGTGTCGCCATCCGCGTCGGGCACCATTGCGCCTGGCCGCTGATGCGCCGGCTCGGTGTACCCGCCACCGCCCGGGCTTCCTTCGCCGTCTACAACACGCTGGACGAGGTGGAGACGCTGGTGGCCGCGGTCCGTAAGGCACAGAAATTCTTCGGGGTGGCCGACCGTTGAATCCGGCGAGCGCGAGCGACCAGTGAACGGGGCGTGAGATTTCGCAATGCGTATGGAACAGATGTACCAGGAAGTGATCCTGGACCACTACAAGCATCCGCACCACCGCGGACTGCGGGAGCCGTTCGGTGCCGAGGTGCATCACGTCAACCCCACCTGCGGTGACGAGGTGACCCTGCGGGTGCACATCGACGACAACGGCGACGTCGCCGACGTGTCCTACGACGGGCAGGGCTGCTCGATCAGCCAGGCCGCCACCTCGATCCTCACCGATCAGGTCATCGGCCAGCCCGTGCAGCAGGCGCTGAAGGTGGTCGACTCCTACAGCGAGATGATCTCCAGCCGCGGCACGGTCGAAGGCGACGAGGACGTGATCGGCGACGGCATCGCGCTGGCCGGTGTGTCGAAATATCCGGCCCGGGTGAAATGTGCCCTGCTGGGCTGGATGGCGTTCAAGGATGCCGTGGTGCGGATAACCTCGGCCGAAGAGACCAAGCGGACCATGGGCAACGGGTCCGCCGGAAATGGGGAAGGTCATGACTGAGACGCCGGCAACCGAACAGCCGAACACCGAGGCCGAACTCTCCCAGGAGCAGGTGGCGTTGCTCGAGGACATGGAGGAGGCGATGCGTGACGTCGTCGACCCCGAACTCGGCATCAACGTCGTCGACCTGGGACTGGTCTACGGGATGCGGCTCGAGGAGGAGGTGGCCGTTCTCGACATGACCCTCACCTCCGCGGCCTGCCCGCTCACCGACGTGATCGAGGACCAGTCGCGCAACGCGCTGGTGCGCAGTGGTTTGGTGGAGGATCTGAAGATCAACTGGGTCTGGATGCCGCCGTGGGGCCCGGACAAGATCACCGACGACGGCCGCGAGCAGCTGCGCGCCCTGGGCTTCACGGTCTGATTCTCGCCACCGGGTAGGGGGCGAAGTGGACATCCGGGGTCGCTGTGGAGCAGGATCGCCTGCGTCCAGTACGCAGACTTGAACGGGGTGGATTCACGGATGTCCCTTATGTTTTCCCGGCGTGTCCGCTCGGCGGCCGTCGCGGCGGTGGCCGGTGCGGGTTTCGCGGTGGCCGGCGCCGCCGGTTCGGCTCAGGCCGACGGTGACCTGCACGGTGCGATCGCCTACTCCGACAGCAGCGGCGTGGTGGCCGCGGCCACCAACTTCGCCGACGCGCCCAGCGCGGATGCCGCGGCTCGGGCGCACTGCGGTCGCGGTGACTGCCGCGTCATCTTGGATTTCAGCAACGGCTGCGGTGCTGTCGCCCAGGGAGCGGACGGCCGGATCGCGGTGGGCTGGGGTCCGACTCAGATCGAGGCGGAGAAGCAGGCGAGGGATTTCCTGGGGCCGAGCGCGCCGCCGTTCCCCGACCTGGGGAGTGCGAGCCCGCGCCCGGCGACCATCGCCCTGACCAGTTGCACCGCGAACGCGCACTGACCGTTTCGAACCGACGGCGGCCGACCTGCACGGCAGGTCGGCCGCCGTCGTCTTTCCCGCTGTTTCGCGCTCGATCACCGATGTCGGGGTCCGTCCCGCTCCGAGGAGACATGCTGCGCGATATCGTGAGGGCCGAATCGCCGGACCGGCCGAAACGGTAGGAGCAGCAGTGGATTTCGACATACCCTCCGAGCTCAGCGACTATCTGGCCGAACTGGATGGCTTCATCGACCGCGAGATCGTGCCGCTCGAACGCGAGAACGACAACATCCGCTTCTTCGACCACCGCCGTGAAGACGCACGCACCGACTGGGACCGCGGCGGGCTGCCTACTGCCGACTGGGAGAATCTGCTCGCCGAGACCCGCCGCCGCGCCGACGCCGCCGGGCACTACCGCTACGCGTTCCCGCCCGAATTCGGCGGCCGCGGCGGCACCAATCTCGATATGGCCGTCATTCGCGAACACCTCGCCCGCCGGGGTCTGGGCCTGCACTGCGATCTGCAGAACGAACACGCCGTGGTCGCCAACAATGTGGGCCTGCTGCTGATGCTGGAATACGGTTCGCCGCAGCAGCAAGCGGAGTGGGTGGAGGGCCTGGCGGCGGGCACGAAATTCTTCGCCTTCGGCATCACCGAACCCGAACACGGTTCCGACGCCACCCATATGGACACTCGCGCGGTGCGTGACGGCGACGGCTGGGTGATCAACGGCGAGAAGACCTGGAATACCGGCATTCACACCGCCGACGCCGATCTGATCTTCGCGCGCACCGCGGGCGAAGCGGGCGACGGCAACGGCATCACCGCATTCCTGGTCCCGCCCGATACCCGCGGATTCACGGTCGAGGAATATCTGTGGACCTTCAACATGCCCACCGATCACGGGCGCGTCACCCTGCGCGACGTGCGCGTCGGCGCCGACGCCGTCTTCGGTCCCGAGGGCCGCGGGCTGGCGGTCGTCCAGCATTTCTTGAACGAGAACCGGATTCGCCAGGCGGCGTCGAGTCTCGGAGCGGCGCAATACTGCATCGACCGAGCCGTGGCGTATGCCAAGGAGCGCAAGCCCTTCGGAAAAGCGCTCGCCGACAATCAGGCGATCCAGTTCCCGCTGGTCGAATTGCACACCCAGTGCGAGATGCTGCGCACGCTGATCCACAAAACGGCGTGGACCATGGATCGCCGCGGCACCTTCGCCGCCTCCGAGCAGGTGTCGATGTGCAACTACTGGGCCAACCGATTGTGTTGTGAGGCGGCCGATCGCGCGATGCAGGTGTACGGCGGCCTCGGCTATTCGCGCCACCAGCCGTTCGAACACATCTACCGCCACCACCGCCGCTATCGAATCACCGAGGGAGCGGAGGAGATTCAGATGCGGCGAGTAGCGGGCTATCTGTTCGGATTCATGTCCTCTCACGCGCCCAAGGGTGTGTGAGGCCGTCCGACGTCGGCGCTCACCACACGAAACGGCCCCGCGTCCGTCGAGGGAACCGCGGGGCCGTGACAGCGCTGGGCAGCGACGCTACTTCTGAGCCTGCACCACGATGGTGCCGACGATCTTGTCGGCGAAGGTCTGGTTCTTCTCGTCCCACAGCGGCCACAGATAGCCGAGGCCGCACAGGGCGTTGTCGAGAACGTGGCAGAGCTTGCGCACGAAGGCCATACCGAAGCCGAGCACCTGACCGTCGGCTTCCTTGATCACGCGGATGCCGACGACCTTCTTACCGGGCGTCTGACCGGTGGTGCCTTCCTGGTAGATGAGCCACAGCCCGAGGCCCAGCCCCACCACTATCGCCAGGAGCACCAGGATGATGCCGACGGCGGTCAGGCCGCCGCTCGTGCACGTACTGGTGGAGTAGGAGTACGAGGAGCCGTAGGTGTCGTCGTCGAACGAGCAGTCCACGTCCTTGCTGCCGAGCCCGAACGCGAGTCCGTACAAGATGGCCAGCGGGACGCCCACGATCAGCGCATCGATGAGATACCCGCCGACGCGCGCGAACCAGTGCGCGTAGGGTGCGGGCGGGCCGAATCCCGGTTGCTGATAGCCGTATCCGGGCCCGGCCGGCGGGTAGCCCGCCCCCGGCGCACCGTAATTCGGTTGTGCCGCACCATATCCCGGAGCCGGTGTACCGTAACCCGGTGGGGGAGCGGCGTACCCGGGCGGCGGCGCGCCGTAACCCGGCGGGGGTGCGCCGTAGCCCGGCTGCGGGCCGGCGGGCTGATACCCGTAGCCCGGTTGCCCCGGCTGGCCGTACGGGCCGTTCGGGTCCGACGGGTTGGTCATATGTGGTTCCTCCGGAAGCTGGTGGTACGGGGACGATCCGGGCCCCGACCGGGTCGAACTGTGATTGCACCGTACGGTAACCGCCAGGCCCCGCCAAAGTATGGCCGACCCGCGCGCGATGAGCGCGCCGAACAGTCGGATATCTCACGATTGCCTGATTCGGCGACGACGCCGGAATCGCGGCCTAGGCTCCCTTGCGGGTCTGCTTGGTGGCCTTGGGTGCCGCCTTCTTCGCCGTCGACTTGCTCGCCGATTTGGTACCGGTGGATTTCGACGCGGCCCGCTTGGTGGTCGCCTTCGCGGTCGACTTGCCGGCGGATTTCGAGGCGCGACCCCGGCTCGACTTGCCCGATTCCCCACCGCGGCCGGTGGCTTCGAGGCTGCGCTGCAACGCGGCCACCAGATCGACCACCTCGGCATCCATCTGCGCCGGTTCGGCCTCTTCGTGGCGGGTGACACGGTCGGATCCGGATTCGATGGCCTCGTCGAGCAGCTTCTTCAGTTCGATCTGATATTCGTCGGTGTACTGATCGGGATCGAAATCCTCCGACATGCTGTCGACCAGAGTCTGCGCCATCGCGACCTCCTGCGATCGCGGTGCGGCGGCATCGTCGAGTGATTCGAATTCGGCCGCGCGCACCTCGTCCGGCCACAGCAGCGTCTGTAACACCAGCACCCCGTCGCGCACCCGCAGCGCCGCCAGCCGCGTCTTCTGCCGCAACGTGAAATGCACCAGCGCCACCCGATCCACCTGATCGAGCGTCTTCGCCAACAGCACGTACGCCTTGGGTGTCGTGGAATCAGGTTCGAGGTAGTAGCTGCGGTCGAACAGGATCGGGTCGATCTGCTCGGAGGGTACGAACTGCAACACCGGAATCTCGTGCTTCTCGGCCACCGGCAGCTTCGCGAAGTCCTCGTCGGTGAGAATCACCTTGTCACCCTCGGGCGACTCGTACGCCTTGTCGATATCCGCGAACGCCACCGACTGCCCGCACACCGTGCAGACCCGGTCGTATTTGATCCGCCCACCATCCTTGGCGTGGACCTGATGGAACCTGATGTCATGGTCCTCGGTGGCGGTATAAACCTTCACCGGGACATTCACCAGCCCGAACGCGATGGAACCTTTCCAGATCGACCGCATAGGCCGATGCTACTAATGACCGGTTGGTTTTGTCCGGCGAAGCGGCGCGACCTGCGGGTTCGTGGTTGTTGATGAGTGTTGCCGGTTGCTGTTTGTTGCTGTTTGTGGACCTGCGACGTCCTGTGGACGTCCTGTAGGTGGGCGTCATTTCGGCCATCTCCGTGCGATTTCGAAGCGAATCGAGGGCTAGGGGCCGTGACGTCCGGGGGCATTCATCGATCGGTTCCGCATCACTCCTCGGCCGGCTGTCATGTCCTAGCGCCGAGCCTTCTGGCGTATCCCCGGCGGTGGGCGGGCGGAGCGAGTGGCGAGTGCGTGATGTGTACGTGTCGAGGAGCAGTAGTGGACCAGCAGCGCAAAACGCGTCACACTGTCCGTGCAGGAGCGGTCTGAGATAGGCCAGTAGCCTGCCTCGACGAGAATGCCCAGGACGAAATATTGGATGACGTGGGCACCGGCACGCATACAGTCAGTTGCGGCGGTTCGCCCCTGTGAACAGACTGGATCCCCAGTGTGGGGGTCAGGGGTTCGAGTCCTCTTAGCTCCACCACGTGGGGCTGTAGCTCAGCGGTAGAGCAGCCGACTGGCCTGAGTGTGGGAAGCAGCTATTTGCTGCTTCCCACACTCGTTTCTGGGGTTCTCATACAGCGGCCACCGGCTGTGCCCGGCGCTAGAGATCAGAAGGCTGATTCCCCCTAGGAATGAATGAACTTGCGAGCGAGTTCGGCGCTCTCGGCGGTCGCGGCTTTGGAGATTTCAGCGGCGGCGGGTGAGAGAAATCCCTTGATCATGGTCAGGTAGCGCTTGATGGCTCCGCGGTCAGGTTCTTCGTTCACCACTTCGGCGAGAACGGTTTCGGCATTCGATCGGACTTCAGCCGCATCGTCGTCCTTGAGCGGGATCCGGGGCAGATCGGCAATCAGGTTGGCGAGAGTTGTCGCGAGTTGCTCATAGCCGGGCGCGATCTCGTCCGTATGGGCCTGACCTTGTTTCACCGTGTCGTTGTTCCAGTTTCTCCTCACTGGATTTCCGACCCTCAACGATCCCATGCGTACCTGACATCGATGCATCACGCCGATGGGTGTCGTAAACCGCAGGCCCAGCTGGCGCATGGGTTAAGAGTGCCGGTGGCATATGGGGTTCTGTGTTCATTCGCCGGCTTGCAGTAGGCCGGCGCAGACGGCGTC
>NZ_BDCM01000010.1 GCF_001613505.1 Nocardia mikamii NBRC 108933 | reverse complement strand
ACGCCGTCTGCGCCGGCCTACTGCAATCCGGCGAATGAACATCGCGCGCGGGGGCACCGCACTTGCAGGGCCGGCTCGCTCCCCTGGACAACCTGGCATCGGAACTACCGGGGGTCGCCGCCGTGCCGATCCAGGTGTCTGAGCCGGGACCGCGCGTTCTCGTACTCCTCACGAAGGCTCGGCATAGCGGTCATCCCCCTGCGGTTCGATGTCCTCTTCGAGGGTAAGCGGCAGCGCGGTGCAGGTCAGCTCGATACAGACGCCGATTAGGTTGTGCCACGGCATATCTCACGCCCGGCCGGGGGCCGATTCGGTGTGCCGCCACACCATGGCGCGATCGGAAGCCCGAGAGCCTCGGTGGTAGTGCGACTGGCCTCGGGTGGGTGACCACCGGGAAGCGTGACGAGTAGAAGCATCGACCGCCTGGGTGCTTCTCGGTTTCGGCTACAGGAGTCTTGCGTGCTCGAAATCGTCCGCGCCCAGGCCGGCGATATCGATCGCGTCATCGGGCTGCGTAGTACTCGCTGGCGTCGACCTTGGGAGTACAAGGGCGACGAAGAACTGATCACGCCGGGCATGCCGGTGACATGGGTCCTCGGCGAGGGCGGACACGGAAAGTACCGCAAGGCAAGCGAAGTCCGACCAGCCCAGCCGTAGCCGGTGGGGGCGTAGTTCGGCGGCAAGCCGATGACCCCAGGTGTGTGTGGCTGTATGCCGTATGGGGGTGTGTAGGCGCAGCCGTTAATACTGCAACGTCACTCGCATGAATTGCTGCTGGTAGACCTGTCGGGTGATGTTGGATCGGCTGGTGGCCGAACTGGATTCGTTGATGGCGCGGATCGGGGACCGGGTTCTGTCGGACGGAACCGCGAGCCAGAGCACGGGAGTACGTGCCGGGACTGGTCGCAGCGGCCCCACACTGCGACCACACTGACGCCGCAGGAACCTGCCTACGAGGCAGTGGCGATGGCGCTCCGGACACGCGATTGAGCCTGAGGGTGACAGCATCCTGTCGATCAATCGTCGGCCACTTGGCTACTGGTGGCGTTCGGGCCGGCCGGTGACGCCGCCGGCCCGAACGCCACGCGGCAGACGCGCCTTCTGCCCGGTACGACGATATTCAGCCGCGTGCGGACGGTGGATGTCGGTTTCGGGTGGGCGAGCGCGCCGGCTGCCCATGTGAACCGGCGCGCTCTCGATCTCCGCATACACCCGGGCGGATGCGGTGACCTACCGACGCACTACCCGGCTCACTGCAGAAGAATCCCGCACCTGTGCTCCGGTCCGCCAACGCCAGAGCCCGTGTACGGCGAAATGCGATGAGGGCCTCGGCGGCTCGGGTGTCGGGAAGTCGTGCTGATCGTCGAAGGCTGCCACCGGATCGGTTGCGCGAAACGGTCAGCAGGGCTCTGGACACGAGCGATGATCGACCGATGCGACATACATCCGTGGCTCTGCGATCTACCGATCCGCGGGGCACCGGTGACACCGCATCTGCTGGGCTGGACGGAGGCGATCCTGAAAGTGTTGAGCGGCGCGGGCCTGAGCCCCAGCGAGAGCCTGGGCTGCGCGCTGCTGCTGGACGGTTACGCGCGACAGATCGCCAACGCACGTCGTGGCGTGCGCGAAAACACCGCCACATCCGTCCGGTCGGCAGCGGTGACCCGATTCCTCGAACCCCGGATGCGGGAACTGGGATATTCGGTCTTGGCGGCCATGATGGCCGGAAACGAATACTCCGACGACATTCTGGACGATGACATCGCCTTCTGTTGGGATGAAATGGCATGCGCGCCATCTGGTCTGCGAGCCGGGGCGATGCCGTCTCTACAGGGGTTCAGGTAGTAATCGCGCGAAAGACAACGACAACGGCTTGACAAGCAACGATATGCCGTAGCGGCTCGGGCTGCGGAGGTGCTCGGTTGGTACTTGGCTTGGCTGCCGAGAGGTCAATCGGTTGCTGGAAGTTAGGGGACGCGTCAAACACGGGCCACGCGTACCAACACGGTGATCGCGGCCGCGGCCACGATCGCGCCGGCCACGATGAGAGCCGTTGCCGCCCAGCCGAACCAGCTCACCGCGGCATTCAAACCATCCCGCGGGCCATGCGTGAACTTGGCAGCCTCACCGGCCCCGGCGCCTCTCGCACTCACTGACCAGCAACTACGCCATATCCGCCCGAAATTCGGCCGATGCTACGGCGCCCCCGGGCCGGGAGGTTGGTTCGTGCTGACGGTCAGCGGTTGAGGTAGGCGGCCAGGCCACCGAGTTCCTCGTTGGCGATGAACACCGAACGGACGTTGAGGATGGCCTCTTCGACGTGGGGGGTGCGGCCCCAGGCCGAGTCGCCCCAGGAATCGGCGACCTTCAGCTCGGCCGGTGCGGTGCAGCCGGCAGTGCCGCCAAGCTGGCAGTGCTCAGGGTGCGGGGTGGTGGCCTGTACGGCAGCCGCGGCTCGCATCTGGGCGGCGAGCTCGGCGGCGGCAGCGGCGCGATGCTCGGCATCGTCGCGCAACTGGCGTTCGGCGCGTACCGCCTTGATGGTGGCCAGACGCAGCTCCAGGTGCTGCGCGACCTGGTCGGCGAGATAGCCGAGCACGGTCCTCTGCACCTCGCTCAACTCCCGAGGCATGGCGTCGATTGCGGTAACGGTGCCGAGGTGGTGCCCGTCGGAGGTGACGATCGGGGCGGCGGCGTAGAACCGCAGCCCCAGCTCACCACGTACCAACGGATGATCGAGGGTGCGCGGGTCCGTGACCGCGTCGTTGACCACGTACGGGCCCTCGGCGCAGAACGCCGACGCGCACAGTCCCGGTTCCGTGCCGACCTGCGCCACACCATCCAGTCCCTTGGCCGCAGCGAACCAGACCCGGTCGGCGTCGACGATGCTGACCGTGGCGATCGGGGTGCCGCACACCGCTGCTGCGGTCGCCGCGATGGTGTCGAACTGGCCGTCGGTTGGAGCGTCGAGGATCTCGTAACGGCGTACCGCGGCCAGCCGTGCGGGGTCGGTGAGGGCGGCTCTGTCAGCAGTGATCGACACGGTGTGGTGCTCGCTTCCCATGGGGGTGTTCAGACCGGGGTAGAGAATACGTGGTTGCGGCGGTCATGGCGCATCCGCTGGCTGCCCGTGATGCCGGCGCGGGCGAGGGCTCGGTACACCGTCGGGCGCGACACCTCGAACAGCTCCGCCAGTTCGGCGATAGCGGCCCCTTTCCGGCGTATTCGGTTCCCACTTCCAGTAGGGGCCCGCGACTCGAAGGGGGCTCACGCAGCGCTCGGCGATGTAGGAAATGTTGCTGGACGGCATTGTCCAGCAACACTTTTCGGGTACACGCCCAACGCCTCCCAGGTGCTACGGTGCAGGCCGCTTGCCGTGCAATGGTTTGCTTCCTCGGACATCCAATGAATTCCTGACCTTCGATAACCCGTCTCTACCGGTAGGACGGACGAAACCCATCAGGCACTCCCGGCGTCGTGGACAGGGGCTGCGGCGCGCGTCCGCTGCTGGGCTGCCACCGAGCGCACCGTACCGCTGCCGGCGGAAGCTCATCGTGAACTCAGCGCCTTCCTCGCGACCGTTGATCGTGGGAGAAGCGACTTGCTGTTCCATACCAAGGCGGGTCGGCCGTGGTCCGCCGACGGGATGGGGCAACGGTTCCGCGAAATGGTGTCAAGGCGGGCGTGCCGCGCGGGTTCACGTGGCACGACTTGCGGCACTTCTACGCCTCCGCGCTGATCGCGAAAGGCGCCTCGGTCAAGACCGTGCAGGCGCGGTTAGGCCACACAAGCGCGAACGTCACCCCGCAGGTGTACACGCATCTGTGGCCCGACCACGACTCCCACACGGTCTCCGTCATCGTTGACATCTTCCAACCGAATGGCGGAAACCCCCTGGGGGGTACCCGAAAATTTAGACAGCGATTCCGGTGAGAGACGGGACAGCAGCTGCTTCCTGACCCCGAAAACCGCCTCTCACCAGGAAATCTACAGACTACGCCCGATAATCAGTTTCATGATCTCGTTCGTCCCCCCATAGATCTTCTGAATTCGCGCATCCGTGAATACCCGCGAAATCGGATATTCCGCCATGTATCCGTACCCGCCGAACAACTGCAGGCATTCGTCGGCGACGCGGCACTGCTGTTCCGTCAGCCACCATTTCGCCTTGGCGGCGGTGGGGATGTCGAGTTCGGCGCGGAGGTGTTTGGCGACGCAGTCGTCGAGGAAGGCCCACGCGACCGAGGCGATGGTGTCGCATTCGGCGAGGGTGAACTGGGTGTTCTGGAAGTTGAAGATGGGTTTGCCGAAGGCCTGGCGTTCCTTGGTGTAGGCGACGGTCATTTCGACGGTCTTCTCGATCGCCGCGGCGGCGGCGACGGCCAGGATGAGGCGTTCCTGGGGGAGTTGCTGCATGAGCTGGATGAAGCCGGTGCCTTCGGTGGCGCCGAGGAGGTTGGTCTTCGGGACGCGCACGGCGTCGAAGAAGAGTTCGCAGGTGTCCTGGCCGTGCTGGCCGACCTTCTCCAGGTTGCGGCCGCGGCGGAATCCCTCACGGTCGGTTTCGACGGCGATCAGCGAAACCGATTCCGCGCCTTTGCCTTCGGAGGTCTTGGCGGCGACGATCACCAGATCGGCGAGCAGGCCGTTGGAGATGAAGGTCTTGGCGCCGTCGATGACGTAGTGGTCACCGTCGGCGACGGCCCGGGTGCGGATGCCTTGCAGGTCGGAGCCGGTGCCCGGTTCGGTCATGGCGATGGCGGCGACGATTTCGCCGGAGGCCATCTTCGGCAGCCACGCCTGCTTCTGTTCCTCGGTGCCGTAGGCGTTGATGTAGTGCGCGACGATCGTGGAGTGCACCGGGTTGCCGAGGCTGGGCGCCATGGCCCGGGTCTGCTCGATCGCGATCACGGCTTCGTGGGCGAAGGTGCCGCCGCCACCGCCGTACTCCTCGGGGATGGAGATGCACAGCAGCCCCAGTTCGCCTGCGCGATTCCAGATTTCGCGGTCGACGTGGTGCTGGCGGCCCCAGCGATCCTCGTTCGGTGCGCATTCCTTCTCGAAGAAGCGGCGCGCCAAATCGGTGAGCGCGTCGAGATCTTCGTCCATCCACGGGGACCGATGCACCGGCACGGGGAAACTCCTCTGGTCGAATACGGTGTTCGTTCGCCAAGGTAGGAGCGCGCTGCGCGCCGGCCAATGACCGCAGCGCTCGATCTTGTGACCGGATCGCTCAGGGTGCGGCGGCGGGGCCGCGATAGGAGCCGGGGGAGCTGCCGGTCCAGCGCCGGAACGCGCGGGAGAAGGCGCTGGGTTCGGAGAAGCCGAGCCGTCGTGATACCGCCGTCACCGTCTCGCCGCGGACGAGGGCCGCGATCGCGGCATCGCGCAGGATCTGTTCGCGGATGCGGCTGGGTGAGGTGTGTTCGTCGCTCAGTTTGCGGCGCAGTGTGGCGGGGCTGACGGCCAGTTCGCCGGCGATCTGCTCGACGCCGGGCCAGTGCCGTGGTCCGCCGCGTTCCAGGATGCGGCGTACCTGCGCCGCGGTGGACACCGAATCGTCGCCGCGGCCGATGACGGCCTCGGGGGCGTTGCGCAGGAAGCGCAGCAGATCGTCCTCGTCGCGCACGAGGGGCGCGGTGAGGACGTCGGCATCGAAGACCAGGGCCGCGTTCGGTGCCGAAAAGCGGACCGGCGCACCGAAGATCAGGTCGTAGTCGTCGAGATCGTTGGGCGGATAGGGGACTTCGGCGCGCAGCAGTCGCAGCGAGCCGCCCACCGACCAGTCCAGGAAACGGTAGACGACCATCAGCATGGTGTCGATGATCAGGCCGTGCGGATGGCGGATATCGCTGAGGTCGAATGCGATTCGGGTCTCGCGGGCGTCGGTGTCGAGCTGGAGCGGCGGGAATCCCGGCAGGGCCTTCTGGAACATCCGGAACCGGTGTAGTGCGCCGGCGAGATCGCGGGAACCGAGCAGGGCGAAGCACACCAGCCGGAAGGTGCCGCGCGGCATCGGGTGACGGCCCAATCCGAGTAGTTCGTCGTCGGTGCTGCGCCACAATTGCTGCACCAGATGCACGGCTTGCCCGACGGTGACGCGGGCGCGTCCCTGGTTCAGCAGTTGCGGCGCGATGCCGGCTTCGGCGAGCAGTTCTCCGGTGTCCCAGCCGCGCCGGCGCGCCAGGTCGACGATCGCGTGCACCCGCCCGATGGGCAGCGTGAAGGCGGTCGACGGCGGGGGCACTCGGCGACGCTATCAACGCCGTGTTCCAGTGCTCGGGACCGCCTCGGCGGCCGGATGTGCCGGGTCCGTCCGCGCCCACGACTACCATCGATCTTCCCGCCGTGGCGCGGGCGTTCCGGTGTCGGAAGGAGTGCGATGAATCCTGCGACGATGGCCGCCTGGCAGGTGGTGCGGCCCGGCCCGATCGACGAATCCCCGCCGGTCCGCACCCGGGTCCCGATCCCGGAGCCGGCCGCGGGCGAGGTGCTGGTGCGCGTGTTGGCCTGCGGGGTGTGCCGCACCGACCTGCATGTGGCGGAGGGGGATCTGCCGGTGCACCGGCAGCGGGTGGTGCCCGGCCACGAGGTCGTCGGGGAGGTGGTCGCGGTGGGCGCGGGGGCGGCGGCCGTCGCGCCCGGTGATCGGGTCGGAATCGCGTGGTTGCGCAGCACCTGCGGGGTGTGTGCGTACTGTCGTCGCGGCGCGGAGAATCTGTGCCCGAATTCGCACTACACCGGATGGGACGCCGACGGCGGTTATGCCGAATATGCCACGGCGCCTGCCGATTACGTGTATCCGCTGCCCTCGGGATACGCCGATGCGGAGTTGGCCCCGCTGCTGTGTGCCGGCATCATCGGCTTCCGGGCGCTGCGGCGGGCGTCGCTGCCGCCGGGAGGACGGCTCGGCATCTACGGTTTCGGCGGCAGCGCGCATCTGGCCGCGCAGGTCGCCCTGGCTCAGGGCGCCGAGGTGCATGTGATGACCCGCGACGCCGCCGCGCGGGAGTTGGCCTTGGCCCTGGGTGCGGCGTCGGCGCAGGGCGCGGCCGATCCGCCGCCGGTGCCGCTGGATTCGGCGATCCTGTTCGCGCCGGTCGGGGACCTCGTGCTGCCCGCGTTGGCGGGGCTGGACCGCGGTGGTGTGCTGTCGATCGCCGGCATCCACCTCACGGATATCCCGGTGCTGAACTATCAGCGCCATCTGTTCCAGGAGCGCGAGATCCGTTCGGTCACCGCCAATACCCGCGCGGACGGGCGTGAATTCCTGGAGTTCTGCGCCCGGCACCGGATGCAGGTTCGCATCAACCCCTATCCGCTCGAATCCGCCGACCGGGCCCTGGCCGACCTGGCGCACGGTCGATTCGCCGGGGCGGCTGTGCTGCTGCCCGGAGCCCGCTGACCGCACCCGGTACCATCGAATTGGAACGTGTTCTAATTCATGACCGGGCCGGCGGTGCAGGAGGATGCGATGGCGGCGGAGCGGCAGACGGCGGGCAATGGTCGCGGGGCGGCCGGCGGGCGCTTGGGTACCCGCGTATCGGGCACGACCTCGGTGCCCGCGGGGCGGATGGTGGATCTGCCCGGGCGCGGGCGGACCTATCTGGTCGATATCCCAGGGCCCGAGGGCGCACCGACGGTGATCCTGTTGCACGGTTTGGTGACCACGGCGATGCTGAACTGGTTTCCGGCTCTGGCGGAGTTGGCCGAACACTATCGGGTGGTGCTGTTCGACCAGCGCTGGCACGGGCACGGAATCCGTTCGCCGCGTTTCGATCTGAACGATCTCGCCGACGACGTCGTCGCGGTCGCGGAGGTGACCGGGGTGGACCGGCCGATCCTGGCGGGGTACTCCATGGGCGGCATCGTCGCGCAATCGGTCGCGCACCGGCGCCCGGACCTCGTCGGCGGCCTGGTGCTGTGCGCGACGACCTACCGCTTCCGGGAGAAATGGCGGGAACGGCTGTTCCACGGCGGTATGGCGCTGCTCGCCGGGGTGATGACCGAGACCGCGGGTCGGCGAGTAGCGGAGGCGGCGACCAAACTGCCGCTTACGCCCGAAATATCCTGGGAGACAGGGCGAATGGATCGCTGGGCGCTGGCCGAGCTGCGCACCACCAGCGGGTGGGCGATGACTCAGGCGATCGCCGAACTGGGGCGCTTCGATTCCTCGCCGTGGCTGTCGAGCCTGAATGTGCCCACGGGCGTGGTGATCACGACACACGACCACGCGCTACCGGTCTATCGGCAGTTGGAGATGGCGAAAATGATCGCCGGTGCGGAGATATTCCTCGTACCGGCCGGACATGCGGCCTGTGTACTCGAGGCGGACGCCTTTGTCCCTGTGCTCCTCGAGGCCTGCGCGGCGGTGGCCGCTCGGCGGGAGAGCTGAGACGCTCAGCGCTGGGCCTGAGCCGCCTTCAGCAGCGCGGAGATGCTGTCGTGCACGGCATCGGCCATCCGGTCCGGATCGGGAACCAGTTCACGGCAGGCGATGAAGCCGAAATCGAGATCGCCGTTGGCCGACAGCACCGTGACGTTGAGGCCCGCGCCGTGGAACACCGGGCCGAACGGGAACAGTGCGTCGATGCGGTGGCCGAGGAAGTACAGCGGCTGCTGCGGTCCGGGCACGTTGGAGATCACGAGGTTGTGCACCACCGGATGCCGTTCGGCGAGTTTGAACGACGAATAAGCGCGCACCGCGATTCGGAAGGTGTTCGGCGGGGCGTATTCGGCCCAGTCCTGCAGGAAGTCCGCGCCCAGGACCTCGTGTTCCTCCTTCGCGCCGACGTTGCCCTGTGCGATCAGGTGCAGCCGCTCCACCGGATCCTCGACGTCGGTGTAGAGCTGAGCGAACAGCGTCGATACCTTGTTGACGCCGCGTTCGTGCCGCGTCGTCTCATGGGTGGAGACCGGAACGGAGGCGATCAGCGAGGTCTCGGGCAGTTCGTCGTGCTCGCTCAGATACTGGCGCAGCGCGCCCGCGATGACGGTGAGGACCACGTCGTTGACCTTCACATCGAACGCGGCCCGGATCTGCTTGATCTCGTCGAGATCGGCGGTGGTGAAGGCGACGCTGCGATGGCGGGTGATGGTCCGGTTGAACGGCGTGCGCGGTGCGGTGAACGGCAGCGCCATACCTTGCTTGTCGGCGCGCCGGCGCTGCACCAGACCGCCCAGCTTGCCCAGTGTCTTCGGCACCATGCCGACCACGCCGAGTTTGGCCGGCATCCGCACCAGCCCCTCGGCGGCGAGCGCGAGATCGTTGGGCTCGCCGGACTCCGTGTGGCTCTCCGCCGGCGGATCCGGATAGCGCACACCCGGTTCGGCATCGCACAGATACGCCATCATGTTGGCGCCGGTGACACCGTCGACGGCGGCGTGATGGTATTTCGACACCACGGCGACCTTGCCGTCGGCCAGGCCCTCGATCACCCACATCTCCCACAGCGGCCGGGTGCGGTCCATCGGCTGCGCGGCGATGTCACCGACGAGTTCGGCCAGCTCCTTGGGCCCGCCGGGGGAGGGCAGCCCGAGGCGGCGGACGTGCCGGTCGAGGTCGAAGTCGTTGTCGGTGACCCACACCGGGTGATCGAGGTCGAACGGGACCCGATGGACGCGTCGGCGCATGGAGGGGATCAGGTGCAGGCGGCGCCCCAGTTCCTCCTTCAGTGCGGTGAATTCGTAGTCCGTCCCGTCGGCGGGCGGGTCGAGAATCAGCAGCGCGCACACGTGCAGCAGTTGGGTGTCGGTCTCCAAGTACAGAAAGCTGGCATCCAGCCCGGTCAATCGCTCCATACCTGCAGCTTATTAGAACACGTTCTAGTTTTGGCCGAAACGGCCGGGGAGTTCGGTCACATTCCGGTGGGTTTCGTGCCAGCGATCAGTTGCGAGACGGTCACGAAACCGTAACCGCGCGAACGGAGTTCCGCGATGATGCGCGGAATCGCCGCCGCTGCGGCCGGTTGGTACATCGCATGCAACAAGATGATCGATCCCGGCCGGGCGCGGTTCACCGTGTCCGAGACTATGGCATCGGTGCCCTCGCCACCGGTGGAATCGGATTCGACATCCCACATCACGGTGGTGCGATCGTGGTGCGACAGATACCGGGGCAGCGCGACCAGCTTTTTCCCGTAGGGCGGGCGGAAGGTCACCGGGCCGTGGTATCCGGTGCGCTCGATTTCGGCATCGGTGCGCTCGACCTCGTCGCGGACCGTGGCGGCAGTGACGAATACGAGCCGTCGATGGGTGTAGCTGTGGTTTCCGAGCTCGTGTCCGGCGGCCGCGATCCGCGCACCGTAGTCGCGGTGGGCGGCCAGGTCACGGCCGACGAGATAGAAGGTGGCCGGAATGTGTTCGGCGGCAAGCATTTCCAGAATCGCGGGGGTGCGGTCGGTGGGTCCGTCGTCGATGGTCAGCGCGACCACCCTTCCGGAAGTGTCGACGCGGTGGATCAAGCGGCCGGCGACCTGGAAGGTCCGCGAATTCATCAGGACGTAGGCGCCGATCGACAGCACCGCCGTGAGGACGACGATGAACACGCCGCCGAGCAGAAGCCTGCGTTTCACCGGCGAAACCTACCACCGGACACCGGGTCCGGTGGTAGGTGCGCGTCACCAGTGCAGGCCGGGCAATCGGTTGACGATCCGAGCCGCGGGGGTCGGCAATCCCATCAGCGGCTGCACCACCGGCGCGAGCGCCAGCAGCGGGCCGCGGCCGCTGGTCTCGGTCGTATCGCTCGACGCGGTGCGGCCGTGCCGGGCCGCTGCGGATTCGCCGGTCCGCCGGAAGCCTTGGTGCAGAATTGCTTTCTTCACCGAGGGCATCACCGTGTCGATGACCTGGGCGAAGGTGCCGATCGGTGTGTCGATGCGCGCGGGCCGCTCTTCGAGTGCGCGCACGACGATCGCCGCCGCCTGTTCGGGACTGTGCACCGGCAGCGATCGGTACGCCTCGGTCGGCGCGATCATCGGGGTGCGCACCAGCGGCATCCGCACCGAGGTGAAGGTGATACCGGCGTCGGCGTTCTCGACCGCCGCGATCTCGCTGAAGGTGTCCAGTGCCGATTTGCTCGCCACGTAGGCGGCGAAACGCGGCAGTTTGGTCTGCACCGCGATCGAGGAGATGTTGACGACGTGGCCGAAGCGGCGTTCCCGCATGGCCGGCAGCAGGGCCAGGATCAGCCGCACCGCGCCGAAGTAGTTGACGGCCATCGTCCGCTCGAAATCGTGCATGCGATCGGTGGAGTTCAGCACGGAGCGACGGATCGAACGTCCGGCGTTGTTCACCACGTAGTCGACATGGTGATGGTCGGCGAGCACCTGCTTGACCAGCAGCTCGACCGCCTTCTCGTCGGTGATGTCGCACGAATAGCTGTAGGCGTCGCCGCCCTGCTCACGCACCCGGGCGGCCGCTGCCTCGAGTTCGTCGACCCCGCGCGCCACCATCAGCACCGTGGCACCGCGGCGCGCCACCGCATGGGCGGTCGCCAGGCCGATACCGGAGGACGCGCCGGTGATGAGCACGATCCGGTCGCGCAGCCGGTCGCCGCCGCCGTACCGGCGCGCCCGGTCGGGATCCAGATGCGCGCGCCAGTACCGCCACAGATTCTCGGCGTAGGTGTCGAAGGCGGGGACCTCGAGATCGGTGCGTCGCAGCAGCGCCCGGGTGGAATCGGAGACGAATTCCGACGCGAACGACGTATGCGGGGCGACCTCGGCGGGAATGCCGAACTGGCTCAACAGGAAATCCCGCGCCGCGGTGACACCGGGCAGGCGGTTCAGCGTCGCCAGTGCGGTGTGACTGCCCGGAACCGGGCCCACGCCACCGGGCGCGCCGGCGGCCCGCGAGAGCGCGCTGTAGATCTCGGTGAACGGCTGCGGACGTGGATTGACCAGGTGGAAGGTGCGCTTGTTCAGCCCCGGGCGGCCGATGAGCTCGACCATCGCCTGGGCGACGTAGTCGACCGGGACGATATTGGTGGCGCCCAGATCCGGCAGTGGCAGCGGCAGCGCGCCCGGCAGTGCGGCCAGCCGCGCGATGGCGGGGAAGAAGTAGTACGGACCATCGATCTTGTCCATCTCACCGGTGCGCGAATCGCCGACCACGATGGCCGGGCGATACACCCGCCAGCGCAGCCCGGAGCTCTCCCGAACCAGTCGCTCGGCGGCGAATTTCGTTCGGTGATAAGGCGATTCGAGGTTCTGGCCGAGGTCGAAATCGTCTTCGAAGAATTTTCCGCGATGGTCACCGGCCACTGCCACCGACGAGACGTGGTGCAGCATCGCGCCCAGTTCGGTCGCGAGCGCGATCACCGCGCGGATACCGTTCACATTCGCCCGATAGGCGGATTCCTCATCGGCGGTCATGTCGTAGACCGCGCCCAGATGCACCACGTGCTGGGCGGCCGGCGGTTCGTCGACCAGCCCCAAACCCTCGGCCGTCAGGTCTCCGACCAGCGGAAACACTCGGTCGGTGGCGTTCCATCGGGCCGCGAGCTCGGCCAGTTTGGCTGCCGAGGCCTCACGCACGAGCACGTGCACCACGGCGTCGGTATCGGCGGAGAGCAGTTCTTCCACCACGCGCCGTCCCAGAAAACCCGTTCCACCGGTCACGATATAGGTGGCCATAACCCCTCCTTGCATGTCGAACATGTTGTCGCACAACGTTGTTCGTCCGACATGCGTCGGTGGATGCGGACTGAACGAAGCGGCCTCTATCAGAATCGAGGGCGCTGTAGGAACCCCTGCGTGCCTAACTGGTGAGTAACTTTAGCTGGCGGCGACTTGTGCCCGCAACCAAACGGCGCCCCCTGTGGTGTGGGACTTGTCACCACGTGGGAGCGCCGATCGGTATGTGTAACAACGATTTTGATGTAACCCTGAGACGCATCTGGCTATCTGCTGGCAACCTTCCGGTCGGTTGTCCAAGAATGTCGGAGGCGAGTTCAGCCTTCGCGGCGGACCGGGAATTCGCTTGCCAGATCGGCGAATACGGCACTGTTGAGATCGAAGGCGCGCCGGCACTCGCCGAGCACCCGCTGCTTTTCCAGATCGTCGACGGCCAAGTCGTCGAGCAGGGTGCGGTAGCCGCGCTTGAACGCGGCCGGATTCGCGATCTGATCGAAGACGTAGAAGCGCACCCCGTCGCCGCGCTTGGGCAGCTGCCACAGCTTCGCCGCGGTGCCGCGAATGACCTGACCGCCCGATAGATCGCCCAGATACCGGGTGTAGTGGTGGGCCACGTACCCCGCCGGCCAGTGCAGCGCACACTCGGTGATCCGGGCGGCGTACTCGGCGGTCGCGGGCAGGGCGGTGATGTCGTCGCGCCACTCCGGCCCGCCCAGATGCGCCAGATCGTCCTCGAGATGGGCCAGGCGCGCGAGTTCGGGCCGGATGAACGGACCGGCGACCGGATCGCCGGCGAGGCTGTCCCAGTGCGCCTCGAGTGCCTGGTAGATGTGCCAGAGCTGGCCGGTGTAGCGATAGAACGCGCTGACGTCCAAGGCGCCGCCCAGCATGTCGCTCATGAAGGTGGAGTTCTCGGCGCGCTCGTGCTGTTCGGCGGTGGCGGAGCGGATCTGCGCGGAGAACGGCACGGGCTGCTCGGTAGAGGTGGCATCCGGCATGATCCTGATTTCCTCGCTTCGTGGGACGACAAGTATGGGTAACCTAACTTCGCCTCCGACGATACCGGTCGACAAGCGTGACGGAATCAAACTTTCGGACGAGAAACCCACGCCGGGCCGCAGGTGCGGTGTCGTTCGACGGTCGATGAACTGTGGATTCTTCGCCACCGCCTATGTGCGGTCGACGCCGCGGCGGGATGCGTCGCGCTGGGCAGGGTGCATCCGATTCGTCGCGGCTCGGCCGGGCGCGGCGGTCGGCCGGGTGGCAGAGCTATCGTCCGGTGTGGATGCCGGCGGCGAGTCGGGCCACGCTCGGACATCGCGTTGGTGTGACGAGTGTCGGAGTCGTGATTGTCTATCCGGCAAGGTATTTCGATGTTCTTTCCTTCGATGCGGTGCTGACTGTCGCGGACGTCGAGACCGATATCCCGTTGGCCTCGTTCTGGGGTGGGGCTACCGGAGGGCAACCCGCCCGGCAGGCGAGGTGAGGGCGGGGTGACGATAAGAGTGGCGGGTCGTTCGATCGGACTGGTCCGGTACGGCGAGACGAACGGTTTCCGGTCGTTCGCCCGCCGCGGACGAACTGAACTATTCGGGCGAAAGCGGCGAGTTCGGACAAGCTCGGACAAGTCGGGCGCGTGGTGGCGCGCGCGAGACTCCTTGTGTTACAACGGTTTTACGGATAGTTCCCTAAGCTAATTAATTTTTGAGAGGCGGCGGAATGTGCGGAATCGCGGGCTGGGTGGCGTTCTCGGACGACCTCACCCGGCAGCAGGGGGTTGTCGACGCGATGACCGAAACCATGGCCTGTCGCGGGCCGGACGGACGAGGCACCTTCGTTCGTGAACACGCGGCACTGGGGCACCGACGACTGGCGATCATCGATCTGCCCGGCGGCGCGCAGCCGATGACCGTGCCGACCCCGGCGGGCGATGTCGCCATGGTGTACTCGGGCGAGGCCTACAACTTCCGGGAGCTGCGTGACGAACTGCGCGCCCTCGGGCACACCTTCGACACCGACAGCGACACCGAAGTGGTGCTGCACGGCTACCTGCAGTGGGGCGAGTCCGTCGTCGACCATCTCAACGGCATGTACGCCTTCGCGATCTGGGATGAGCGTGACCAGAAGCTGGTCATGGTGCGCGACCGGATGGGAATCAAACCCTTCTACTACTACCCGACCCCCGACGGCGTGCTGTTCGGCTCCGAGCCCAAGGCGATCCTCGCCAACCCGCTCGCGGCCAAGACGGTCGACCTCGACGGCCTGCGCGAGCTGTTCGCCATGACCAAACAGCCCGGCTGGTCGCTGTGGAAGGGTATGGCGGAGGTGCTGCCCGGCACGCTGGTCACGGTGGACCGCAACGGAATCCGCACCCGCACCTACTGGCGGCTGCATGCCGTCGAGCACACCGACAGTCAGGAGCGGACCGTCGCGCGGGTGCGCGAGTTGCTGACCGATATCGTCGATCGTCAGCTCATCTCCGATGTGCCGCGCTGCGTGCTGCTGTCGGGCGGGCTGGATTCGAGCGCGATCACCGGACTGGCCGCGGCACGGCTCGCCCGCGACGGCGAGCAGCTGCGCACGTTCTCGGTGGATTTCGCCAACCAGGAGCAGAACTTCGTTCCCGACGAGATGCGCGACACCCCCGATTCCCCGTTCGTGCGGGAGGTGGCGGCGCTGGTGCGCTCGGCCCATCGCGACGTGATGCTGAATCCGGCCGATCTCGCCGATCCGGCGGCGCGGCGCGCGGTGGTCACCGCCCGCGACATCCCCGTCGGTTTCGGCGATATGGACACCTCGCTGTATCTGCTGTTCGCGGCCATCCGCCGGCAGTCGACCGTGGCACTGTCGGGCGAGTCGGCCGACGAGGTATTCGGCGGGTATCGCTGGTTCCACGACGAGGTGGCGCTGAAGGAGGACAACTTTCCGTGGCTCGCGTTCAACAGCGCCCTGACCGGCGACGCACGGTGGCAGATCCTCAACCCCGCCCTGCGTGAACGGCTGCGGCTCGAGGAGTTCGTCGCGGACCAGTACAGCGCGGCGGTGGCCGAGGTCGAGCACCTCGACGGCGAATCCGAGGTCGAACACCGGATGCGGACCGTCTGTCATCTGCACCTGACCCGGTTCGTGCGCATGTTGCTCGACCGCAAGGACCGCGCATCGATGGCGGTCGGCCTCGAGGTGCGGGTCCCGTTCTGCGACCACCGGCTGGTCGAATACGTCTACAACACGCCGTGGTCGCTGAAGACGTTCGATGGCCGGGAGAAGAGCCTGCTGCGGCATGCGGCCGAGCATGTGCTGCCGGAATCGGTCGTGCAGCGGGTCAAGAGCCCGTACCCGTCGACGCAAGATCCGGGCTACGCGGCGGTGCTGCAGCAGCACGCGAAACACGTTCTCGCCGAGAGTGATCCACGGCTGTTCGACCTCATCGACAGGCAGTGGCTGCAGCGGGCGGTTGCCCTCGACCCGGCGGGTCTCGACAGCGCCGTGCGCGCCGGATTGGACCGCATCATCGATCTGCACATCTGGCTGGACCTGTATTCTCCGCAACTGCAGCTGGATTGAGCGCTCCCTACGGGCCGGCCCCGACCTCGCGTCGGGGCCGGTCCGGACGGTGTCCGCGCTGTTCAGGGGTGGTGCTGGGCGTTTGCCCGGGTACTGGAACAAGCTCGTGAACATTATTTACTAATAGGTGTTCACAAAACGAGTGTGGTGTGGTTCACTCCATAGGAACGTGTTCCAAAGGAGGTACCGTGTCCGCGCCGTCTCTGCCGTCCATCAGTCACGATTTCGATTTCACCAACCCCGATCTGCTGTCGCAGCGCCTGCCCGTGGCCGAATGGGCCGAACTGCGTCGCACCGCCCCGGTGTGGTGGGTCGACCAGCCCAACGGAGTGAGTGGATTCGACGACGGCGGCTACTGGGTGGTGAGCCGGCTCGACGACATCAAGGAGATCTCGAAGAACTCCGAGGTCTTCTCCACGCAGGAGAACACCGCGGTGATCCGCTTCAACGGCGAGATCACCCGCGAGGAGATCGAGATCCAGCGGGCCATGCTGGTCAACACCGATCCGCCGGCGCACGACAAGCTGCGCCGCATCATCTCGCGCGGCTTCACCCCGCGCGCGGTGGAGAGTCTGCGGGCCGCGCTGCGCGAGCGTGCCGAGCGGATCGTGCACGAGGCGAAGAAGACCGGCGGCGGCGACTTCGTCCAGCAGGTGGCCTGCGAGCTGCCGCTGCAGGCCATCGCCGAACTGCTCGGCGTGCCGCAGGAGGATCGCGGCAAGCTGTTCGAGTGGTCCAACCAGATGATGGGCTACGACGACCCCGAGTACGCCGACAGCTACAAGATGGCCAACGCCCAGGTCATGGGCTACGCGTGGAACCTCGCCGAGGAGAAGCGCAAATGCCCGGCCGACGACATCGTCTCCCAGCTGCTCAACGCCGACATCGAGGGTGAGGCGCTGGGCTCGGAGGAGTTCGCGTGGTTCGTCATCCTGCTGGCCGTGGCCGGTAACGAGACCACCCGCAACGCCACAACCCACGGCATGAAGGCGTTCGTGGACAATCCGGCGCAGTGGGAACTCTACAAGGCCGAGCGGCCGCGCACCGCACCCGACGAGATCGTGCGCTGGGCGACGCCGGTGATCGCGTTCCAGCGAACCGCGTTGTCGGATACCGAAATCGGCGGCCAGGCCATCAAGAAGGGGCAGCGGGTCGGCCTGTTCTACTCCTCGGCGAACTTCGACGAGGAACGTTTCGACAAGCCGTTCGAATTCGACATCACGCGAAACCCGAACCCGCACGTGGGATTCGGCGGCACCGGCACCCACTACTGCGTCGGCGCCAACCTGGCCCGGCTGCAGCTGGATCTGATCTTCAACGCCATCGCCGACGTGATGCCCAACCTGCGTGAGGTTTCCGAGCCGGTCCGGCTACGCTCGGGCTGGTTGAACGGAATCAAGAGCTGGCAGGTCGCCTACGAGTGAGCGCCGCGGCCGCCGGGGCAGCGCCCTCGGCGACCCGGTCTCCGGCGGCCCAGGACACAGTGTGCGCACCGGCCTCGACGTACCCGTGACGTCGAGGCCGGTGCGCATACGACGAAGGACGACGCATGACAGCCGCACGACGGGGCCGGATGCCCGCGGTCAGCGACGCCGATATCCGGCGCGTGGCCCGCACGCTCCTGGTGGAGCAGGGCCCCGAGGCGGTGACCCTGCGCGCCATCGCGCGTGAGTTGGGTATCACCGCACCCGCGTTGTATCGGTACTACGCCTCCCGCGACGATCTGGTGGGTGCGCTGCGCAGCGATATCTGCGCCGACCTGGCCCAGGAGCTCGCCGAGCAGGTGGCCGAGCTGCCCGAAGACGGCATGGTCCAGCTGTTCGCCATCTGCAAGGGTTTCCGGCAGTGGGCCCTGGCGCACGCCCACGAGTTCACGCTCGTCTTCGCCTCGCCCGCCGGTGGTTCCGCCAGCGCCATGCGGCAATTCGACGAACCGTTCGGCCGCATCTTCCTCGAGGCCGCGGGCCGGCTGCTGACCACCTACGACATCGTCACCCCGCCGACCGACGTGATTCCGCACGCGCTGCGCGAGGACCTCGTCGGATTCCAGACCGAACTGCTCACCGTGCTCGCCGAATCGGGCCAGAAGTTCCCGGCCGAGAAGCTGGATCTGGGCGTCACCTATCTGATGATCCAGTTCTGGGCGCGGCTGTACGGGCACGTCACGCTCGAAGTGTTCGGCAACTACCCGATGCCGGTGGGTAATCCGGACGCCTTGTTCGATGCGACGCTGGCCGATCTGGCCCGCTCCATCGGATTCGCGGCCTGAGGCATCCACCGAGAATTCGATCCTCCGGCCCGGGGCCGCGAACCCGGTGGTTCAGCTGAAGTCGTCGGGGCGCACCCCGGTGACCCGCCGCAGGATCCGCGGCCGGCGCAGCCACCGGGCGAACCACTCACCGAGCGTGATACCGCCGCCGAGGGCACAGCCGACCACCAGCGCGGCGAACATCTGATTCAGCCCGACCAGCAGATCGTCGTTGATCAGCGCGAACAGGCCCCGGTAGACCTTGAGACCGGGAAGCAGCGGAGTGATGCCCGCGATGGCGACGACCAGCGGAGGCGTCACCGCACGACGGGCGAGCAGACCACCGGCCAGACCGATCGCGGTCGCCGAGACCGCGGCGGCGATCACCGGCCCGAAACCGGCGTGCTGCACGAACAGATAGCACACGGTGATCCCCGCACCGCTGATGGCGGCGACGGCGAGGGCTCGGCGCTCGGCGTAACAGGCGAGGGCGAACGCCGCCGCCGCCACCGCACCGGCGGTGATCTTCAGCGGCAGATTGGTGATGTCGTAGGACGGCGACATGTCGATCGGCGGCACCTGGGCGCCGAAGGCCTGGGCTCCGCGCAGTGCCAAACCGACGCCGCCGATGATCGCGCCGGTCATGACCAGCACTTCCAGCATGCGGGCAGCGGCCGTGATCGGTGCGCCGGTGATCGCGTCCTCGACCGCACCGACCAGCTGTAAACCACTGAGCAGCACGGTGATTCCGGCAGCGACGATAACGCTGGGATTGGTTTCCAACCCCTCGGCGAAGGTTTGCAGCAGGATCGCCGGCAGGGTGGCGATGATGCCGCCCATCATGTTCTGGAAGAAGAAGGGCAGGCCGCGCTTGTTCAACTCCCGGTTGCACCGGTCGATCAGCAACGTCGTGGCGAAACTCACGGCCGCGACCAGCACGCCACCACCCAGCAACAGTGCGATGGACGCCGCCAGCAGCGACCAGCCGAACGTGGCGACCCACCGGTTGTAGGGATGCGGCGCGGTGGTGATCGCGTCCAGGGCGGCGTGCGCCTCCTGCGGCGGCACCACCTCGCGGCGGATCCGCCGGGTCAGGCGGTCGACGGCGGACAGGCGAGTGAAGTCCAGCGAGCGGTACTGCACCACCCGCATGGTGCTGGCGGGTGGCAGCGACGGACCCCGGTCGGCGGAGATGCGAATCGAGTTGTAGGTCACGTCGATATCGCACTGCGCCAAACCGTATGTCGCGGCGATGAATTCGACCTGTGTGCTGGTGTCGGTCACCGCGGTGCCCGAGGCGAGCACCACCTCGCCGACCCGTTCGGCCAGGTCGAGCACCTCGGTGACGGCGGCGTCGTCGGTGAGATCGATCGGCTTCAGCGGGGCCGGCGCCTCGACCACCGAGTCCACCGTGGCGCGCCGCTGGGCGACCAGCCGATCGGTTACCGTTCCCATCGCCCGATGCCACAACGAACTCGGCCGGGTCTCCGGCCCCGTGCGGACGAGTTCGGGCTCCAACTCATCTGTCACACGACACACGGTAGTCGGCGCCCATACGCGGCCGCCGGTGAGCTCCCTCTCTCCGGCGAGAGTGGTGAGCTGGGCAATTCGCTGGTTATCACGGGCGTGTCCGCACTCCCGCTACAGTCGATAACCATGGGCACCGATACGGCTACGGGTACCGAAGCAGCAGATTCCGTGAGATCGAACTCCGCGCAGCCGGAGGTCGCGACATCGAACACCGGGACATCGAACGGCGGAACATCGAGGACCGGGAAGTCGACCGCCGACCATCTGCGGGCCGCGCTCGACGGCCCGTGGCGTGAGGTCAGGGAGCAGGCGCGCCGGCAGCTGGTCGACGACCGGTTGTTCGGCGATCCCTATCTCGACTACCGCCAGGCGCGTGCGCGGGTCCTGGAGCAGATGCGCCTCATCGCCGAATTCGGCTACGCGGAAAAAGGATTCAGCCTGGAACACGGTGGAACCGGCGATCCCGGCGGTGCCGTCACCGGCCTGGAAATGCTCGCCTACACCGATCTGTCGCTGTGGGTGAAGGCCGGTGTGCAGTGGGGCCTGTTCGGCGGCGCGGTCGAGAATCTGGGCACCGATCGCCATACCGACGTCGTCAAGCGGCTGCTGTCGCTGGATCTGCTCGGCTGCTTCGCGATGACCGAATCCGGGCACGGCAGTGATGTGGCGAATCTGGAGACCACCGCCACCTACGACCCGGCGACCGGCGAATTCGTGGTGCACAGTCCCACCGCCTCCGCCCGCAAGGACTACATCGGCGGCGCCGCCGAACACGCCCGGATGGCAGCCGTCTTCGCCCAGCTGATCACCGGCGGCGAGAGCAAGGGCGTGCACTGCTTCCTCGTCCCGATCCGCGACGAACAGGGCAACGACCTGCCCGGCGTGACCACCTCGGATTGCGGTCTCAAGGGCGGGCTGCCCGGCGTCGACAACGGCCGCATCGAATTCGACCAAGTCCGGATTCCGCGGGAGAACCTGCTCAACCGCTACGCCGACGTCGACGCCGACGGGACCTACCACTCCGATATCGAGAACCCGAGCCGCCGGTTCTTCACCACCCTGGGCACGCTGGTGCGCGGGCGGGTCAGTGTCGGTGGCGCGGCCGCCGCCGGTGCGCGGGTGGCGTTGAGTATCGCGCTGCGCTACGCCGACAAGCGCCGCCAGTTCTCCGATCCGGACGACGGCAGCGAAACCCTGCTGCTGGACTATCGCAGCCATCAGCGCCGGCTGTTTCCGCATGTGGCACGCGCGTTCGCGCTGTCGTTCGCCCAGAACGATCTGGTGCGGCGCATGCACCTGGTGCAGACCGGGCAGAATCTGGACCCGGAGGCGCAGCGCGCGCTGGAGAAGCGGGCCGCCGGCCTGAAGGTCGCCCAGACCCGCCACGCCACCCGATCCATCCAGGAATGCCGCGAATGCTGCGGCGGCGCAGGCTATCTCACCGAGAACCGGCTGGTCACGCTGAAGGCCGACACCGACGTGTTCACCACCTTCGAAGGTGACAACGTGGTGTTGACCCAGCTGGTGGCCAAGGAACTGCTCACCGCCTACTCCGACGAGGTGCGTGATCTCGACGCCCTCGGCTGGGTGAGGTTCGCGGCCACCATGGCCCGCGACGTGGTGCGCGAGACCTCGGGTGTGCGCCAGCTCATCCAGCGTTTGCGCGACCGCTCCGACGACGGCATCGACGAGGGTGATCTGTCCCGGCGTTCGGTGCAGCTGCAACTGTTCGCCGACCGCGAGGACTATCTGACCCGCACCGCCGCGCACCGGCTGCGCGCGCGGGCCGAGGAGACCGGCCCGTTCGAGGCGTTCAACAACGCCCAGGACCACATCCTCGCCGCCGGTGAGGCGCATATCGACCGGCTGGTGCTGGAGGCGTTCATCGAGGGCATCGCCGATATCGAGGATCCGGAGGCGCGAGCGCTGGCCGACACGGTCTGCGATCTGTTCGTGTACTCCACCATCGAACAGAATCAGGCCTGGTACATCATGCACCGCTTCATGTCGGTGGATCGGGCCAAGTCGGTGCGCCGCGGTGTCAACGAACTCGTGGACCGGTTGCGACCGGAGTCGGCCACATTGGTCGAAGCGCTCGGCGTGCCCGAGGCCATGCTGCGCGCGGCGATGCTCGACGACGCGAGTGTGCATCAGGGCGCGTGAAGCCGTGCTCGATATCGGCGGCCGGTGAGGATGGGGCAGTAGCCGGACGCGGCTATGGTCGAAAGGTGTCCGCTCCACCGCCGGTCGCTCGATGTCGAGCGCGTCTCGTTGCCGCCACCGTCACCCTGATCGGCCTGCTGATCACGGTGACGGTCCCCCTGAGTTTTCCCGCCGGTGGGGGACCGACCACGTTCGACAGCGCGATCGGTGATCGGGTGCACGAGGGCCTGGACGCGCATCGGGGTGTCTACGACGCGCTGGTGGTGCCGAGCGACGCCTATATCGTGTTGCCGCTGTTGCTGATCGGCGTGCTCTACTGTGTGTGGCGGCGCGACTGGTGGGGTGCCGGATTTCTGGTGGTCGTCCCCGAGCTGGTGGTCGCGATCAACACCTGGGCGCTGAAACCGCTGTGGGACAGGCATTTACAGCATTACCTGGCCTACCCGAGCGGGCACACCGTCCAATTCGTCGCCATCGCAACGGGTGTGCTGCTCGTCGCCGCTACCGTGCGTTGGCGCATCGTCATCGGTGTGCTCAGCGCGCTCGCGCTGGCGGCCGTGGCGGTGGGCATGGTCGGGCGCGGCTATCACTATCCGACCGATATCGTCGGCGGCACCGGGTTCGCTGTGGCGGCGGTGACCGCGTGCTGGGCGGTGACGGCGACGCTGCGCCTGCGGTTCGACAGCCGGGCACCTCGCGGAGCGGTCGCCGACGAGGCCGGTGCCCGCGGACAGGCGGGGCCGGGTGGCGAGGGTGTCGCCGGGGCCGCCGATCGTCAGGCGGGCACGCCCGCGGCCTGAGTGATGCCGGCGTGCATCGCCGGCCCGCCTCAGCCGGGGCCGAAGTTCAGGACCAGCGAAATCACGAACCACACCACCCAGGCGGCGCCGACGAGCATGCCGATCG
The DNA here is from genome assembly GCF_001613505.1 of Nocardia mikamii NBRC 108933. GTDB lineage: Bacteria > Actinomycetota > Actinomycetes > Mycobacteriales > Mycobacteriaceae > Nocardia > Nocardia mikamii. The sequence continues at coordinate 305,185 of NZ_BDCM01000010.1, read as the reverse complement.
CGAGCACGATGCGCAGCACCGCCCGGCCGGGATCGATCCGGTCTGCTTCCTTCGGATACAGATTCCACGGGCTGTACCAGGGCATCGTGATCGCGACGGGACGCCCGTAGGACTGATCGGCGTGGGCCTGTTCCTCCAGGAACGCTTCCGCCTGGGCCTGTTGCGGACCTCCGTACCACAACGTGGTGTCCACCGGTCCGCCGAAACCCTCGGCGACGAGATCCTGCGGGGCGGGCAGATACGGCAGGAGCCCCAATCCGCGGAAGGTCAGCGCGACGTCGTTCACCGTCCACTGCGCCCGGCCCTGCGAGGTGAGCGCGGTCAGGCAGTCGGCCAGCCGCCTCGGGCCGTCGCCGAGCACCACCTGGAGGCCGGGATCGTTCCACAGCTGACGGATCGTCGGGTTCGCGCCGTGCGGCGGCACCACCACGACCACGCCCTGCACCACGCGCTGGCCCAGCCCGCGTTCGGCCAGCCAGTTCTGCAGTGCGTGAGTGTGCTCGCGGGAGCGGTCCAGCGGTGTGCCGCGGTCGCCGCCCTCGAAACTCACCACATGCCCGCCGACCCGCCACGGTCCGTTCAACGGGATTTCGAGGTCGCCGCTCACGCGCTCGACCAAGGCCTCGGCCTCGATCACCACGCAGGTGGTCGGCGTCCAGATCACCGCATCGAACTGATGCAACCGGTCGGCGTAGAACAGACTGCAGTTGACTGTTGCCACGCCCTGCGGGTCACCAGGCCCCTTCCAGGTACGCAACCAGTCGATGAGGACCCGCTCGGCCAGGGTTCCGGCCGCGTTCTGCACTCGCACGAGCATTGGCGACCGCCCTTCCGTCGACACTCGATATCGGAAAGCATAAGGGGCACTACGGGTCCGGGGGAGACTTCGACGCGCCGGTGTCGGCATATCGCGCGCCTTCGCCCTCCGCGGGGCCGCGGCGAAGGCGCCCGGTACGCCGGCAGTCAGCGCTCGGCGGGCGCTGGATCGATCGGTGCGATGGGCAGGCGCAGCGCACCGGGCGCGGTATCGGGCACGGTGGCGTAGTGGGGGGCGACCGGGGCGATGCGGCGGTAGCCCGTGCCGAGTTCCGGACGCGGGTCGGCCTCACCCTTGTTGGGCCAGAACGCCATCGCGCGTTCGGCCTGCGCGGTGATCGTCAGCGACGGGTTCACCCCGAGGTTCGCGGTCACCGCGGATCCGTCGGCGATATGCAGTCCGGGGTGGCCGAAGACGCGCTGGTACGGATCCACCACACCGCTTTCGGGACCTTCACCGATCACGCAGCCGCCGATGTAGTGCGCGGTGGCGGGGATGTCGAACACATCCATGACGAGGCCGTGCACGTCGCCGTCGACCTTCTCGCCGAATCGGCGGCCGACCTCGTGGGCCAGCGGAATCCAGGTCGGATTCGGTTGGCCGGTGCCCTGCCTGGTCTTCAGCTGTCCCCAGCGGCGGAACGAGGTCAGCGAATTGTCCAGTGACTGCATCACCAGCAGGATCACCGACTTCTCCGAGGCATGGCGGGCGTTGAGACTACGTGCGAACACCAGCGGGTGCAGCACGATGGCCAGCAGGAAACGCAGGAATCGGAACGCGCCGCCGTCGACGATCGGCACCGACATCGGGAACAGCGCGTTCTGTCCCTTGCCGTAGCGGCAGACCTCGATGTGGGTGTCGGGCTCGGGATGAATCGAGGAGGTGATGGCGATGCCCTCGGCGAAATCGCTCCGCTGCCGGCTGACCACATTGAGGATGGCCTCGGAATTGCTGCGGGTGAGCTCACCCAGCCGGGGCGAGAGGTTCGGCAGCACCTTGTCGTCGCGCATCTTGTGCAACAGCTTCTGGGTGCCCAGCGCCGCGGCGGCGAAGACGACCTGCTCGGCGGTGAAGGTCTTGCGGCCCTTGCGAACCCAGCGGTCCGCACGCTGCGTCTCGATCGCGTAGCCGCCGCCCACCATCGGCCGGACGCGGGTCACCGTGGTCAGCTCGAACACCTTGGCACCGGCCTGTTCGGCGAGGTACAGGTAGTTGGTGGGGGTGGTGTTCTTGGCGTTGTGCGGGCAGCCGGTGAAGCAGCGGGCGCAGTGGATGCAGCCGCTGCGGCGCGGGCCGGCGCCGCCGAAGTACGGGTCGTCGACCTCGACACCGGGCTGTTCCTCGTTGAAGAACACGCCGACATTGGTCGGATGATAGGTATCACCCACGCCGAGATCGTCTGCGATGGAACGGATCACCTCGTCGGCGGGCGTCACGCGCGGATTGGGCGCTACGCCCAGCATCCGCTTGGCCTGGTCGTAATAGGGCGCCAGTTCGCTGCGCCAGTCGGCGATATGAGCCCACTGCTTGTCGGTGTAGAAGTTCGGCAGCGGTTCGTAGAGGGTGTTGCCGTAGATCAGCGAGCCGCCGCCGACGCCCGCGGCGGAGAACACCGCGCACTTGCCGAGCAGGCTGATCCGCTGCGGGCCGGTCAGGCCCAGGCGCGGAGCCCAGATCGACTTGCGCACATTCCAATTCGACTTCGGAATGGATTCCGCGGGCCAGCGCCGGCCGGATTCCAGCACGGCCACCCGATAGCCCTTCTCGGTGAGGCGCAGCGCACTGACACTGCCACCGAAACCGGAGCCGATCACTACCACGTCGTAGTCGAAGTCGGGCATGTCTTCCTCTCGTCACCGCATTCACAATGAAACGATTTACGACTCATTGTGTCACTCGCTAGTGTGCCACCCGGCCGGATGCGACTGATAAACCTATCGTGCCGCCGCACCCGTCGCGGCGTGCCCGAATGGCGCGGCGCGATCGGTTCGGGTAAGCAACAGGCGTGAGCAACCGACCGGCCGGCGGGTCCGGCCCCGACCATCAGGCCTCCGACCGTTCGGAGCCCGCGCGCGAACCCGCGGGCGGCACGGAGACCGACCGCATTCTCACCGTGCCGAACGTGCTGAGCGTGTTGCGGCTGATCGGCGTACCGGTCTTCCTGTGGCTGTTGCTGGTCCTGCATGCCGACGGCTGGGCGTTCGCGCTCCTGGTCGCCAGCGGCGTCACCGACTACCTCGACGGCAAACTGGCCCGGCTGCTCGACCAGTACTCGCGGCTGGGCGCCCTGCTGGACCCGCTGGTGGACCGGTTGTATCTCATCGCCACCGTGCTCGGTCTGCTGGTGCGCGGAATCCTGCCGTGGCCGTTCGTGGTCGTGCTGATCGGACGCGACCTGATTTTGAGCGCGACGCTACCGATCTATCGCCGCCGCAACCTCGATCCGCCGGAGGTCATCTACCTCGGCAAGGCCGCCACTTTCGCGCTGATGTCGGCGCTGCCGTGGCTGCTGGCCGGCCAGATGGATTGGGCGGCGGCCGGTTTCGGCCGGGCGTTCGGCTGGGCGCTGCTGTGGTGGGGGACCGCGGTCTACGTGTGGACGGGTCTGCTGTATCTGCGCAAGGCCTTCGCGGTCGCACGAACCATACCTGTTGCGCCGCGAGCAACTTCGTAGCGGGTGTGGCGATCGGCCGTGTCGGCCCGGGTCGATAGAGTTGTGCCGAACGCCGGTCGGCCGACGCCCGTGAAAGGACGCCCCGTGAGAGGAATCAGCCTGTGACCAACCTTCCCGAGGACCTTCGCTACACCGAGGAACACGAATGGGTGCAGCGGATCGCGCCGAATCGTGTCCGGGTCGGTATCACCGACTACGCGCAGTCGCAGCTCGGTGATGTGGTGTTCGTGCAGCTGCCGGCGGTCGACACCGTAGTGTCTGCCGGCGAGGCGATCGCCGAGGTCGAATCGACCAAGAGCGTCTCGGAGATCTATGCCCCGCTGAACGCGAAAGTCGTTGCGGCCAACGAGGATCTCGACTCCGAGCCGGAGTCGTTGAACACCGATCCCTACGGTGACGGGTGGATGTTCGAGCTGCAGATCGACGACGCCGAGGCGCTCGAGACCGCCCTCGGCGCATTGCTCGATGCCGCAGGTTACCAAGGAGTTATCGAGGGCTGAGTCAGCCTTCCCAGTTCTACCTGCACGGGTGCGGCCCAGCAGGGTACGGTCAATGCCAACAGATGTGCCGGCGGCCGGTGCCGGGAACTCTGCCGGAATTTGCCGGTGACACCTGACAGCGCGACAGCCGGTCGCGATGGGTGGCGACGGTCGAGGGCAGTGCGCTCGGAATTGGCGCCGGATACCGGTACGGAAAATCGGTTCGAGGAGGAGAGCAAGGGTGAGCGAGAACAAAGACCCGGGATACGGGGAGAGCGCGGCCGAAACGACTTCGGTGTTCCGCGCTGACTTCCTCAACGAGGTCGACGCGTCGCGCTCCGGTGAGCAGACCGGCGAGCAGCCGGTGCAAGGGGTCGAGGGGCTGCCCGCGGGTGCCGCCCTGCTGGTGGTCAAGCGCGGTCCCAACGCGGGGTCGCGGTTCCTGTTGGATCAGCCCACCACGTCGGCGGGCCGTCACCCCGACAGCGACATCTTTCTCGACGATGTCACCGTGTCCCGTCGGCACGCGGAGTTCCGGCAGGACGAGGACACCTTCCAGGTCGTCGACGTGGGCAGCCTGAACGGCACCTACGTCAATCGCGAGCCGGTGGATTCCTCGGAGCTGCAGAACGGTGACGAGGTGCAGATCGGCAAGTTCCGGCTGGTCTTCCTGACCGGACCGCGGCCGCAGGTCAACGAGCCGAGCGCATAACGGCCGAGGCGGATTCCACTGATGACTGGCGCAGCGCAATGGACACGCGGAGGAATGTCGATCGGCTCCGTGCTGGACCTGCTGCGTCCGGATTTTCCGGACATCACCATTTCCAAGATCCGCTTCCTCGAATCGGAGGGGCTGATCCGCCCGGAGCGCACGCCTTCGGGATATCGCAGATTCTCGGTCGCCGATGTCGAGCGGCTGAAGTTCGTGCTGACCGCGCAGCGGGATCAGTATCTGCCGTTGAAGGTGATCAAGGAGCAACTCGAAGCGATCGACCGTGGCGCGGCGACCCTGGGTGTGCGCGAAGCGCGGGCCCGGGCCGACGGCGCCGGTGTGGACGGCTCGGGGCGTGCGCCCGAGTCCACCCGCACGGTGGGGGCCTCCGCGGCGCCCCGGCGGCTGGGCGTGGTGCCCGGTGAGGTGTCGCCGGACGAATTGCGCCTCGATCACGAAATACGCGTCACGCGTGCCGATCTGCTGGAGCAGGCCGGGATAGATGAGAAATTTCTCACCGAACTGATTCGCGCCGGGCTCATCACGCCCGGCGCTGCGGGATTCTTCGACGCCGAGGCCGTCACCTTGGCTCGCACCGCCCAGGCGATGAGCGAATTCGGTTTGGAGGCACGGCATCTGCGGGCGTTCAAGCTGGCAGCGGACCGGGAGGCGGCGATGATCGCCCAGATCGCCGCGCCGATAGCCAAGAGTCGCGACGCCGATGCCCGGGCCCGCGCGGAGGAGACGGTACGCGAGTTGGCGGCGCTGTCGCTGACGCTGCATACCAGCTTGGTGAAGACGTCGGTGCGGGCTTCCCTCGGCGGCTGAATTCTTCGCCTAGACTCGGTGATACGGCCTGCCCAGCTGGGCTCGTGCGGGCGGCCGGCGAGTATGGGAGGCCAGTGCGATGAGTGAAATGCGTGTGATCGGCATCCGGGTCGAGCAGCCCCAGAACCAGCCCGTGTTGCTGCTGCGTGAAGAGTCGGGCGACCGTTATCTGCCCATTTGGATCGGTCAGGCCGAGGCGACCGCCATCGTGCTCGAGCAGGAGGGGGTGACCCCGATCCGGCCCCTGACCCACGACCTGATCAAGATCTTGATCCACGATCTCGGCCACACCTTGAAAGAGGTGCGCATCGTGGATTTGCAGGAGGGAACCTTCTACGCCGACCTCGTCTTCGACAACGACGTGCGGATCTCCGCACGTCCGTCGGATTCGATAGCTATCGCCTTGCGGGTCGGTTGCCCGATCTACGCGGAGGAGCCGGTCCTCGAGGAAGCCGGGCTGGTGATGCCCGACGAACGCGAGGACGAGGTGGAGAAGTTCAAGGAGTTCCTCGAGTCGGTGTCACCGGACGATTTCAAGGCCACCGACAGCTGAGCTGTTCGGAAGCGTCCGGCTGGATCATCGGCGACCGCGTGCGACGGCGAGATGATCGTGGATTGTGCTCTATACCTCACGTAGAGGGTGAGAAACACGCCGCACGCGGAGTTTGGCTCCATGCCCGTGCTGCCGAGACAATCGACAGAGTAGCCTCGACATTTAGGCCGTTGTTCTTCTTCGGCGATGCAGTGAGGGAGTAGCAGTGGGAGACCGACCGCAGCAACCAGCACCCGACCCGCGGCCCACCGCGGTCGTGCAGCCAGGGCTGTTCCCTGACGACACGGTGCCCGACGAGCTGGTCGGTTACCGCGTTCCCAGCGCATGCCAGGTGGCCGGTATCACCTACCGGCAGCTCGACTACTGGGCCCGCACCGGGCTCGTCGTCCCCTCGATCCGCAGCGCCACCGGTTCCGGCAGCCAGCGTCTGTACTCCTTCAAGGACATCCTGGTCCTCAAGATCGTGAAGCGGCTGCTCGACGCCGGTATCTCACTGCAGAACATCCGCATCGCCGTCGATCATCTGCGCAGCCGCGGGGTCGAGGATCTGGCTGGGATCACGCTGTTCTCCGACGGCACCACCGTCTACGAATGTTCCTCGCCGGAAGAGGTCGTCGATTTACTGCAGGGCGGGCAGGGCGTCTTCGGCATCGCCGTCAGCGGAGCCATGCGCGAGCTGACCGGCGCGATCGCCAACTTCCCGGCCGAACGCGCCGAAACCCACGAGGCGAGCGACCGGCCCGAGGACGAACTCGCCTATCGCCGCAAGGCGCGCGAGAACCGCAAGACGGGATAATCGTCGCTCGTCGGATGTGACGGAGCCGACTGCGCGCTGAGCTGGGTCGGAAACATGGCGTTTACCGCGCACCGCTTAGACTGAGGGTGCGTCGCCGCCGTGCGGGAGAGTTCCGGGTTCGTCCCGGACGCCGAAGGAGCAGCACCTCCCCGTCAATCTCTCAGGCATCAGGACCGTACGGAGTTCGACGCCTCTGGAAAGCGGCGGCCGCACACAATGCGGGCCGCCCGCCCATGGGGAAAGGGATCGCGCGCGACCCCGAATCTCTCAGGCGCCACGACAGAGGGGGAGGGCCGACAGTCGTCGATGGTGGCACCCCTGGGTGCCGGTCGACCCGCCCGAGCCTTGGAGCTGCCGTGACCCATAGTTTCGCCGACCGCCACATCGGACCCGACACCACCGAACTCGATCGGATCCTCGATACTGTCGGCATCGGGTCGATGGACGAACTCGCGGCACGCGCCGTTCCCGCCAGCATTTCGGACGCCGCCGGCGAGACCGGCCTCGACGTGCTGCCGGCCGCAGTGTCCGAACACGACGCACTCACCGAGCTTGCGGCGCTGGCGCATTCGAACACCGTCGCCACGTCGATGATCGGCCTCGGTTACTACGACACCCTGACCCCGCCGGTGTTGGTCCGCAACCTGCTGGAAAACCCCGCCTGGTACACCGCCTACACGCCGTATCAGCCCGAGATCAGCCAGGGCCGGCTCGAGGCGCTGCTGAACTTCCAGACCATGGTCTCCGATCTGACCGGGATGGAGGTAGCCAACGCCTCCATGCTGGACGAGGCGACCGCTGCCGCCGAGGCGATGACGCTGTTGCAGCGCGCCAATCGCAAGAGCACCTCCCAGCGTCTGCTCATCGATGCCGACCTCTTCCCGCAGACCCGCACCGTGCTGACCACCCGGGCCGAACCGCTCGGCATCACGCTGGTCGAGGCGGATCTGAGTTCCGGCGAACTGCCCGAGGGCGACTTCTTCGGCGTCGTCGTGCAGACGCCGGGCGCCTCCGGACGCATCGCGGACCCGGCCGCGGTGATCGCCGCGGCGCACGATCGGGGTGCGCTGGTCGCGGTCGGCGCCGATCTGCTGGCGCTGACGCTGATCACCCCGCCGGGCGAGCAGGGCGCCGACGTGTGCTTCGGCACTACGCAGCGATTCGGTGTCCCGCTCGGGTTCGGCGGTCCGCACGCCGGATATCTCGCGGTGCGCACAGCGCACGCGCGGCAACTGCCCGGCCGCCTGGTCGGCGTTTCGGTGGACGCCGACGGCGACCGCGCCCACCGGCTCGCGCTGCAGACCCGCGAACAGCACATTCGCCGTGAGAAGGCGACCTCGAACATCTGCACCGCGCAGGTGCTGCTGGCGATCGTGGCCGCGATGTACGCCTCTTATCACGGCGCCGACGGACTGCGGGCGATCGCGCGGCGGGTGCACGGTCATGCCGAACGGCTCGCCACCGGGCTCGGCGACGCGGTCGTGCACGAACGCTTCTTCGACACCGTGCTGGTGTCGGTGCCCGGCGGCGCCGAGGCCGTGGTCGCCAAGGCGAAGGGCCGCGGGATCAATCTGCGCCTGGTCGACGCCGATCACGTCTCGGTGGCCTGCGACGAGGCGACGACCGAGGCCCAGGTCGCGATCGTGCTGGAGTGCTTCGGCGCCGACGGGGTGCCGGAGACGGCCGCGCTGCCCTCGATCGAGACGCGGAGCTCGGCCTATCTGACCCATCCGGCGTTCACCCGCTATCACACCGAAACAGCGATGTTGCGGTATCTGCGGCAGCTGTCGGACAAGGATATCGCCTTGGACCGCAGCATGATTCCGCTCGGTTCGTGCACCATGAAGCTCAACGCCACCGCCGAGATGGAGCCCATCACCTGGCCCGGTTTCGCGCGGCTGCATCCCTACGCGCCGGTGGAGGACGCGCCCGGGATGCTGCGCGTGATCGAGGACCTGGAGCACTGGCTGGCCGCGGTGACCGGTTACGACCGGGTGAGTCTGCAGCCCAACGCCGGCAGTCAGGGGGAGTACGCGGGATTGCTCGCGATCCGCCGATATCACCTCGACCGTGGCGACACCCACCGCGACACCTGCCTGATTCCCTCCAGCGCGCACGGCACCAACGCCGCGTCGGCGGCCATGGCCGGACTGCGGGTGGAAGTCGTGAAATGCCGGGACAACGGCGACGTCGATCTGGACGATCTGCGAGCCAAGATCGCCGATCATGCCGACCGGCTGGCCTGCATCATGATCACCTACCCGTCCACCCATGGCGTGTACGAGCACGAGGTGGCCGAGTTGTGCGCGCTCGTGCACGATGCGGGCGGACAGGTGTACGTCGATGGGGCGAACCTGAATGCCCTTGTGGGACTTGCCCGTCCGGGACGCTTCGGCGGTGATGTCTCGCATCTGAACCTGCACAAGACCTTCTGCATTCCGCACGGCGGTGGCGGTCCCGGTGTCGGGCCGGTCGCGGTGCGCGAACATCTGGCGCCGTACCTGCCGGGCGATCCGCTGCAGCCGGATTCGCACGCGGTGTCCGCGGCGCGGTACGGGTCGGCCTCGATCCTGCCGATCACGTGGGCCTATATCCGGATGATGGGCGCCGACGGCCTGCGCCGGGCCACCCTGACCGCGATCGCCTCGGCCAATTACCTTGCGCGACGGCTGGATCCGCATTTCCCGGTGCTCTACACCGGGGAGAACGGCATGGTCGCCCACGAGTGCATCCTGGATCTGCGCGAGATCACCAAGCGCACCGGCGTGACCGTCGACGATGTGGCGAAACGCCTGGCCGACTACGGATTCCATGCCCCGACCATGAGCTTCCCGGTGGCGGGTACGCTGATGGTCGAGCCCACCGAGAGCGAAAACCTCGACGAGCTCGATGCTTTCGCCGACGCGATGATCGCGATCAAGGGCGAGATCGACGAGGTTGCCGCCGGTACGTGGCCGGTCGAGCAGAGCCCGCTGCGAGGGGCCCCGCATACCGCCGCCGCCCTCGTCGGCGACTGGAACTATCCGTACAGCCGGGAAACCGCCGTCTACCCGTTGGGTGTGCACTCCGGCCGGGCCAAGGTGTGGCCCGCGGTCCGGCGTATCGACGGAGCATTCGGTGACCGCAACCTGGTGTGCTCGTGCCCGCCGCTCGAGGCGTACACCGACTGAGTACGGGCCCGAGCGCAGACGGTTACTTTCCGGCGGCGACCGCCTGCGCGTACGCCTCGGCGAGGCGTTCGGTGGCGGTCGGCCGGCCGGTGTCCCGGCGTGCGATGCCGAGATGGCGTTCGCGCAGTTCGTCCATGAATTCCGCCCACAGCTCCGGGCCGCCCGCCTCGAGCAGTTCCGCGCGGACCCGCAGTTCGTGGGTTGTCGGACGGTGTCGCAGCCCCCAGGAGGCCAGGGCGACCAGGACGGGAACGAGCTGGATGGCGGGTTCGGTGAGGCTGTAGGTGGCACGCTGACCGCGGCGGACCTCGTCGCGGGTCAGCAGTCCGGCGTCGACGAGGGTTTTGAGCCGGTCGGCGAGGATGTTGGAGGCGATGCCCTCTTCCGACTGTGATTGCAGCTGCCGGAAATGGCGGCGGTCGCCGAACATGATGTCGCGCAGGACCAGCATCGTCCACCGATCGCCGACCACCTCGATGGCGGCGTTGATCGGGCAGCCCGACCGCTGTTGCGCCGGCAGCTGTACTTCGGACACCGCACCTCCATCGTCAACTGCTTGCATCCTACTAGCACTAGCGGCTGTCGCCCCCAAGCGCTAGTGAGTGGCAAGCACTCGACGCGCGGGAGCCCTACGGCGTGGTCAGCGCGTGGTTGACGGCGGTGCCGAAGGTCATGTCGTCGGAGGTGGTGACCTTGGTATAGGTGCCGCCGGTCTTCTGGGCCAGATTCTGCAGGGTCTGCGCGCCCTGGCCGCCGATGACGATCACGTCCACCCGCACCGGATGCGCGGCGTCGGTGGCGCCGGTGATTTCGGAGATCAGCTGATCCCCGGTCACCGAGGAATTGTCGTTGGGGCCGCCGGTGATGAGCAGAACCGAGTTCGTCTTACCCGAGGAGTAGTTCTTCACCGCACTGCGATAGGCGGCCTCGAGCGAGGGGTAGGTGCGGTCGGTAGTCGAACCGGCGAGTGTGACATTGCCCAGGGCCGTGGACAATTCGGCGCGATGCTGCGACGTGAGGGCCTGGGTGGGAGCGACCATCCGGTAGGGGTTGCCGTCGGTCAGCTGGTTGGCGTAGATCCAGGCGCCGGCGCCGAAATCCGGAGGCATGGTGTCCAGGGTCGACTGCACCGCGGCGAGCGCGTTGTTCAATCGCGACATCGAGCCGTCGTTGGCGGCCATCGACGCCGAGGTGTCGATGAGAATCGTGGCCTGCACGCCCAGCACCGGGTGGGCGAGGACCGACTGCACGCGATCGAGAACCGATTTCGCCGGCGCCGCGACGGGTGTGGCGGCCGCCGCGCCGAAACCGTTGTCGGTGAACAGTTTCTGTTGGTCGGGCGCGCGCAGGTAGTCGGCGAACATGCCGGCGACAAGGTTCTGGGTCTTGTCCACCCAGCTTCCGGTGAGCATCGCCGCGGGGTGATCGGCGACCGGCGCGGCGCCGGTCGGATGGAACAGTGCGACGCTCGGCCGCGTCTTGGCTTGCTGCTCGGTAACTGCTACCGCATGGATGGGGGAGCTGGGGCCCTGTGCGGAATCGGCGACCGCGGCCAGCGCGGACGCGGTGTCGCCGGATTCCGGTGCGGCGGCGGCCAATCCGGAGATGGCGGCGACGACCTGACCGGACGCGGCGGCCTCGTCGGTCAGCGGATCGGAGCCGGAGACGGCCGACCCGACCGCCACCGCGGCGGCCAGCGAATCGTCACCCGGGGGCATCGCCATCCGCAGCGGACCCCAGCCGCCGAGGCCGATATCGCCGAGCGATCCGCGCTGCAGACGCGCCAGATCAGACCAGCTGAGGTCGGCCTTCTCCATCGCCTGAGCCAGCGGGCCGGGGGCGGCCACCGCGATCGGGCTGACGGCGATCGACGCCGGCGTGCCCTGGACCAGTCCCGGCACCCGCATCTGCTCGACCGCGCGCGAAGAACTCGGAATCCAGAGAGCGGGTTGCGGGCCCAGCTTGGCGTCCCAGTTCGGTGCGGTGAGCCCGGTCACCATCGCGGCGCTGGTGCGTTCGGTGATGGACACCTTCGCGCAGTGGTCACGCACCTGGGGGTGCATGGCGTTGTAGCGGTCGGCGGCGGCGCGCACCGGAGCGGCGATATCGGGGTCGACGGTGACGGCGAGGGTCACCGGACCCTCGATGCACTGACCGGCCGCGCTGCGGTTCTCCGATGCCGAACGATCGCTGAGCCAGAACCAACCCGCGACCGCCGCGATCAGCAGCAGGACTGCGACCACGGTGATAACCAAACCTTTGCTGACGCCCCGTGATCCGTCCGCGCTGCGATGTGTGCCCACGATTTTCCAGTGTATGGTCACGCGAAAACCGGCGCTCGACCAGGATCGGTCGGGCGCCGGCTCGCGGATCGTGCGAGTGGCGTGGACCACTCGCACGTCGCATTGTCAGTCGCGGAGCAGCTTGCCGCGGTCGAATTCGTGACCGCCCCACACACCGGACTGGCCGGTGGTGGCCGCGAATTCCGCGCACTGCCGGCGAATGGGGCAGCCGCCGCAGATTCCGCGCGCGTAGTCGAAGTCCTGCGACGGGTACGGGAACCACGCATCGTGGTTCGGGTCACCCTTGCAGGCCGCCTGGTCCCAGCTCTGTGTATCCGAGACCGGGAGCAGATCCACCAGTGTGAGTGCCGGAGTCGTAGTTGTCATATCGGATCCCTCCTTCCTCGGGATGTGGGGGTGTTCACTGTGCGCCGGTGGCTGTTCGCTGTGCGCCGGTGGCGACGAGGTCCTTCCAGATCCGTCGCTGGCGTCGCTGCATGTCGGTGGGCGCCTTGGGTTCCCAGAGCAACCGCATCCCGGCCTCGTCCGGGGTGCGGTCGGCCTTGCGGGTGTTGCACGGTCCGCACGCCGCGATCAGGTTGTTCCAGGTGTTGGGTCCGCCACGGCTGCGCGGGCGGATGTGGTCGACGGTGCGTGCCCAGCCGGCGCAGTATCCGCACCGGTGGTCGTCGCGCCGCAATACGCCCGCGAGGGTGGCCCTGCTCTCGTCGTGTACGAGCACGCTGTGCTCGAGATAGACATAGCGCAGCAGCCGAATCGTCTGCGGCAGAGCAATTTCCAGATGCTTGGAGCGAATCGGGAAATGAGGTTGCCGCTCGGCCACGGTCTCGGCGGTCCCACTGATCACCAGCACGATCGCGCGGTCGGCGCCGATGTCGGTCAGCGCCTCGTAGGAGGCGTTGAGGACCAGTACCTGGGTGTGTATCCAGTTGTCGGGAGTAAGCGTTCTTTCGGCGTGACGAGACAGCATGGGAGTCACCATGTTTCGTGAAAGGCGGAACGAGAAGGAAGGCGAGAGCCGGTCAGGCGTGCTGGAAGAGGGGGCCGGATTCCCGGTCGGCGTGCCGCAGCATGTGCTGCGACTGCTCGAGGCCGGACGAAAGTCGCTGCCCGGCAGGACTGTTCATCTCGTCGCGCATATTCTTCGAATACATCGGCCACCTCCTCCTTCCCGTTACTCGTCGATTGGTCCCGCGGTGGGACCGGTTGATCATCGTTGTCATGGTGACACAGCGTTACCGCCGTTGTCGGGTCATTTTTTTCGCCGCCGCAGGCGATTCGAGCGGCGCGTCAACCCCCTGGTGCGGTGATTACAGCACCGGTGGTATGCGAACTATTCCCGATCTCGCGAACGGCGAGTGTGCGCTCGGGCACGTATCAGCCGGCGCGATGCAGCCCGAACCCGGTCGCGTCGCGGCCCAGGCCGTCGCGCAGTCGCAGGCTGCGGTCGTAGTCGCCACCGGCCTGGGTGCGGTAGGGGATCGGTTCGATCATCTCGATCCTATTCAGCCGTTCCCGCAGCTCAGCCGCGATATCCGCGAAGCGTTCGGAGTCGACCCGGATAGTGCCGTGGACCAGGAACGGCGGCAGCACATCCATGCCGGGGTAGTAGAGGATGCCGTGGTGGATGGGAAAGAGCAGGTCGTCGATGTGACCGTTGATGCCGCGCTCGGAGTAGGCCGGCTCGCGTCCGCCGATGGATACCACCAGCATGGCTCGACGCCCGCTCAGCGCGCCCGCGCCGTACCGGGGCAGTGCCGTGCTGCCCGAACCGTAGGCGAAGCCGTTGGTGAACACCCGGTCCACCCACCCCTTGAGGATGGCCGGCATCGAGTACCACCACAGCGGGAAGTGCATCAGCACGACGTCGGCCCAGAGCAGTTTGCCCTGTTCGGCCCTGATATCGGCTGCCAGCGTGCCGTTGGTGTACGCCTCGCCAGAAGCCTGCATGAAGGTGTCGGCATCGGTCTCGCCGAAATCGGCGGCATCGGCGTGTGCCTTCCATCCCATCGCATACAGGTCGCTGACCACCACCTCGTGACCGCTACTGCGGAGGTGTTGCACCGCAACATCTTTGAGGGCTCCGGTGAGCGAATCGGGTTCGGGATGCGCGTACACGATCAGAATCCGCATATGTGCCGACAACGGTTCGATGCCGTCACGCATTCCCGCGGCCGAACGGTCGGTGGTATCGCGGTATGTGAAACCCCGGATACGGCGCAACCCCGGTCGCCGACGACGACCGGGGTTGCGATGTCTTGCGGATTCGCCGCGACCGAGGTCGCGACGAGTCTCGGATCAGCCCTTCGCGGCGAGCGCCTTCGCCTCGCGGCGGCGGCGGTGCAGGATGGGCTCGGTGTAGCCGTTGGGCTGGCGGGTGCCCTCGAGGATCAGTTCCTTGGCGGCCTGGAAGGCGATGCTGCCGGAGAAGTCGGGAGCCATCGGCTTGTAGGCCGGGTCGCCCGCGTTCTGCCGGTCGACGACAGGCGCCATCCGCTCCAGGCTCTCCACGATCTGCTCTTGGGTGACGATGCCGTGGCGCAGCCAGTTCGCCATCAGCTGGCTCGAAATCCGCAGCGTCGCACGGTCTTCCATGAGCGCGACATCGTTGATGTCGGGCACCTTGGAGCAGCCGACGCCGTGGTCGATCCAGCGCACCACGTAGCCCAGGATGGACTGCGAGTTGTTGTCCAGCTCGTTGCGGATCTCCTCGGCCGACCAGTTGGTGTCGGTGGCGAGGGGGATCTCCAGGATCTGGTCGACGGTGGCGCGGGGGCCGCCCTTGGCGATCTCGGCCTGCCGCTTGAACACGTCCACCAGGTGGTAGTGGGTGGCGTGCAGGGTGGCGGCGGTCGGGGAGGGAACCCAGGCGGTGGTGGCGCCGGCGCGCGGGTGGCCGATCTTCTGCTCGAGCATGTCGTGCATCAGGTCCGGCATGGCCCACATGCCCTTACCGATCTGCGCCTTGTGCGGCAGACCGTCGGCCAGGCCGTTGTCGACGTTCCAGTCCTCGTAGGCGAGGATCCACTGCTGCTTCTTCATCTCGGCCTTGCGGATCATCGCGCCGGCCTCCATGGAGGTGTGGATCTCGTCGCCGGTGCGGTCCAGGAAGCCGGTGTTGATGAAGACCACGCGGTCCTTCGCGGCCGCGATGCACGCCGCGAGGTTGACCGTGGTGCGGCGCTCCTCGTCCATGATGCCGACCTTGAGGGTGTTGCGGGCCAGGCCCAGCACATCCTCGACACGGCTGAACAGCTCATTGGCGAAGGCGACCTCGTCGGGACCGTGCATCTTCGGCTTCACGATGTAGACCGAGCCGGTGCGCGAGTTGCTGACCTTGGCGTTGCCGTTGAGCGAGTGCACCGCGATCAGCGAGGTGATCAGGCCGTCCAGGATGCCCTCGGGAACCTCGTTGCCCTCGGCGTCGAGGATCGCGTCGGAGGTCATCAGGTGGCCCACGTTGCGCACGAACAGCAGCGAACGGCCGTGCAGCGTCACGTCGTTGCCGTCGAGGCCGGTGTAGACGCGGTCGGGGTTCATGGTGCGGGTGAAGGTCTTGCCGCCCTTGCTGACCTCTTCGGCCAGATCACCCTTCATCAGGCCCAGCCAGTTGTGGTAGCAGAGCACCTTGTCCTCGGCGTCGACCGCGGCGACCGAGTCCTCGAAGTCCATGATGGTGGTGACCGCGGACTCGAGCACCACGTCCTTGACACCCGCGTCGTCGGTCTTGCCGATCGGCGATTCCGGGTCGATCTGGATGTCGATGTGCAAACCGTTGTGGCGCAGCAGGATTGAGCTCGGCGCGGACGGATCGCCCAGGTAGCCCACCAGAGCCGAGGAATCGGCCAGGCCGATGTCGGTGCCGTCCTCGAGGGTGACCTCGAGTTCACCGTCGACGATCTTGTAGGCCTTCGAGCCGACGTGCGAACCGGTGATCAGCGGCACGGCGTCGTCGAGGAAGTTGCGCGCCCACTCGATGACCTTGTCGCCGCGGACCTTGTTGTAGCCGGTGCCCTTCTCCGCGCCGTTGGCTTCGGAGATGGCGTCGGTGCCGTAGAGCGCGTCGTAGAGCGAGCCCCAGCGCGCGTTGGCGGCGTTGATGGCGAAACGCGCGTTGCTCACGGGCACGACCAGCTGCGGGCCGGCGGTGGTGGCGATCTCGTCGTCGACGTTCCGGGTGTCGATGGCGAAGGGGGCGGGCTGCTCGCGCAGGTAGCCGATCTCGGTGAGGAACTGCTTGTATGCGGCCTTGTCGTAGCCGGCGCCGGGGTTCTCGGCGTGCCAGGCGTCCAGCTTGCCCTGGATCTCGTCGCGTTCGGCCAGCAGGGCGCGGTTGCGGGGAGCGAGATCGTTGATGACGCTCTCCGCACCGGTCCAGAACGCGGCGGAATCTACGCCGGAGCCGGGGAGCGCCTCGTTCTCCACGAAATCGTGAAGAACCTTGGCCACCTGGAGCCCGCCGACCTGAATCCGCTCTGTCATCTACTGCCTCATTTCGAGAAAGCCGGATGGAAAAAGTACGCCTGTCATGTTACCCGTGGGTAGTTGCGCGGTCGCGGTCGGCATCGATTGAGCAGGGCCGATTGTATCGTGGGCCACAACTGCGGTCGGGTGCCCCGGGGTCGTCTCCGGCCCGGAAGTTCGTCAGTGCCGCGAGGCGTCGACGACCGGCGATCCGGGATGCCGGTAGCCGTGCAGCGGATTGGTCACACTGCGGGGAGCGTCCAGGCCAGCGCCATGCTGAACGGATGTCCGAGCAGATCCTTCCATTTCGGCTTGGCCGCGAGCCAGGCCTCCTCGACCAGCGCCTCGGCGGCCTCCTCCAGCCGCCAGCCCGCGTCGTTCCCGGCGGTGACGTGCTCGCTGAACATGTGCAGGTGGGTGTCGATCGCCAGCGGTTCACCCGACTCGCCGGTGTAGTGCGTGGGCATTCCGGTCACCATGAGGAACTGAGGGTGGTAGCTGACCAGGACGAAGGCGCCGCCGGGCGCTGTCAGCCGCCGGGCTTCGGCGTAGAGCGGGGTGAGGTCGGGGAGATGCTCATCGATGAGGGAGCAGATCACCAGATCGTAAGTGCCGCCGGGCAATCCGCTGTCACGCACGTCGGCATGGGTGAGTGTGGTGTGTGCCCCGCGGTCGCGTGCCACGCTGAGCATCCCCTCGCTCAGATCCACCCCATCGATGTGCGCGACTCCCCGCTCACGCAACCAGTGGCCGGTGCGGCCGGTACCGCAGCCCAGGTCGGCCGCGCGGCGCACGCGCTCCCAGTCCGGTCGGCGCAGCCGGTTCAGCAGTGCCAGATCCATGTCGTCCATGACGGTCTGGTCATAGGTCGGGGCCCATCCGTTGTATCCGATGGCGACGTCGACGGTGCGGTATTTACGGCGATCGAAGTCCGCGAAGGTCGGCATAACGCCAGTATCGTCTCTCCGGCAAGCGCCTTTTCGACCTGGATTTCGCTCCACCACGGGGGGCTGACGCCGAGCTGGGCCGAGCGCTTGGACCCGTGTCGCTCATCTCCGCCCTGAGCCGGGCGCCGAGACGTTTCACCTTCACGACTTCTCAGACGTGGCGACACATAGCGGAACGCTGAGAGCGGTCTTCCTAGGCTGTTGTCCCACTGTGATTCCCTGTGCCGGGTCTGGAGAGAAGGTGTCTTGTGCACTCTGACGTAGTGCGGCTGAGCGCGGTCATGCTCTCGCCCGCGGGGGCCGGTGATCGCCCCGCTCTGAGCACGACTCGAGAAAGCGATGGGGATCGGGCGGTGATGTGGTGAGTCTGCGAGAACTGGAGGAGGCCGTTCCAGCCCTGCTGGACATTCGGTCCGTCGAGCGTCGGAGCATCGACTGGGCGTTCATCCGACGCGAGATTGGTGTCGTCCTGCCTCCGGACTTCGTCGCCCTCGCGGAGGCATATCCGCCTTTCACGGTGGACGATTTCTTGGGGCTGCATCTGCCGTCCCCAGGTAAGGAGAAGAATTTCGTCAGGGGCGCGCGGGCGATGCTGGGTGACTTGGCGGAGCTTCGTGATACCGGGATGTCGCATGGCCATGTTCCGTTCCCCGAGCCGGGCGGCCTCTTTCCCTGGGGTGATTCCTGCGAGGGTGATGTCTTCCATTGGAAGACATCCGCAGCAGACAGTGCGTCGTGGTCGGTTCTGGTCAGTGGTCACAACGACGATTGGTGCGGATATGCGGGAGACCTGACCTCTTATCTCGCGGGGTTGGTGCGCGGGACTGTTCCGCCGGATGGTTTGCCGCCGGACTTCCCGGGTCGGACGCCGGTCATCGAAGCCAGGTGACGTGCGACCTCCCGGCTCGGCGCACTCGGCAGGGCCAGCCGTTCAGCGTGAACCTATAGTGGCGCAACGAAATTCAGTCCGACAGCCAACGCCCGCCAACGGAACTGACATCGAAGTGCGGTCTGCTCGCTGACATTTCCGTGCGGCCTCGTATTCCGGAGCGGAAGCGCCGCACAAGCAACCGATGTCAACGGGCCGGGTTGGCGAGTGGGGACAATCACGCCGTCGGGGCGAGCTGTGCGGGTGCGGGGTCGTGCGCCTGATCGGGTAGGTGGCGGGTGCGCCAGGGGAGAGTCGCCAGCAACAGCCCGCCCACCGCCCAGCAGCTCAGCACCACCAGCGCCGCTGCCGAGCCGGAGCCGCTGAAATAGGCGGTCGAGCGCAGCGCGGTAGCCGCCGCGCCGGGTGGGAGCAGGGTCCCGAGGGTGCCCCACCCGGTGGGCAGTAGTTCCGGTGCGGACATGGCACCGGAAAGCGGAATGCCCAGTGCGACAAAGGTTGCCGCGCCCACTCCCAGTCCGGCGATGCCGATGGCGGCGCGCAGGCCGAGTAGTGTCAGGGCGGTCGCGCCGATCGCCAGGGCGATCACTCCGGCGTTGGCGAGGTAGTTCCCGGTCAGCACGTCGAGCCAGGTTTGCAGGACGGCGGTGACCGCGAATCCGGCGATGAGTGCGACGGCCACGGCCGCACCGATCCGCGTGGCGCGGCGCAGTGTCAGCAGGGAAAGGGCGACGCCGGTCAGCAGGCCGCCGATGACCATCGGAACCAGGGTGAGGCCGAAGACCGCGCCGCGCGGGTCGGCGGCAGGTGCCGCGACTACGTCGGTGATTACCGGTGTCTGCGAAAGCGGTTGCGGCGCAGGGGTTTGCACCCGTTGGCTCATGCTCCGGGCGGCCTCGCTCAGGGCCTGGGCGACCGCGGGACCGGCTGCGGAGGCCGTCAGCACCTCCGGCCCGTTCGCGCCGATCACGATGGCGCCGTAGATGTCGCGATCCTCGATGGCCTGAACGGCCGCGGGGCGGTCGGGATACGTCGTGGCGTCGATCGCCGAGTCGCCGAGGGCGCCGAGCCCCTGGCGTACCTGTTCGACGGCGGGCGCCGGGCCGGCCACGCCGACCGGGAGATGGCGTGGGGCCAGGTTGCTGGTCGGCCACGCGAAGGCGGTGACCAGCACGGTGATGAGGGCGGACAGGGCCAGAACCGGTCCGAGAACGGTGACGGGCAACGGTCGCATCGCAACTCCAAAGAGAAGGAACGTTCCTTTTGTGGTTCGAGCATGCGCCGGGCGCGGGGAGATTGTCAAGAACGAACGTTCTTTTTATGATGCGGTGATGCCGCGACTGACCGAAGAGCGTCGTAACGCCCGGCGCGACCAGCTCATCGCCGCCGCCGTGCGGTGTGTGGCCCGCGAGGGATTCCACAAGACGACGATGTCCGCGGTCATCGCCGAATCGGGGATGTCGGCCGGCGCGGTCTACGGCTACTTCGCATCCAAGAACGACATCATCCGCGCGATCGCCGATTCCGTGCTCGGCCGGATGACCGCGAATCTGGCGCGGCTCACCGAAGGAGAAACGCCGGTGGCGCCGATCGACGCGCTGGAGTCGGTTCTCGGGCAGATAGCGGATCTGGCGCGCGGCGGTGATATTCCGCGCGTCGCGGTGCAGGCGTGGGCGGAGGCGGGGCGGGACGAGGCGGTTGCCGGGATCGTCCGCGAACGGCTGACGCAAGTCCGGGCCGCCTGGCGGGAGCTGCTCCTGCGTGCCCGCGAGGCCGGATTACTCTCCGCGGCAACCGATATCGATGCGCTGGCCCAGATCATGCTCGGCGCGATGATGGGGTTCCTGCAGCAGTACCTGCTCATGGGCGACGTCCGCCCGGATTCCTACGCTGCCGCCTACCGCAGTCTGGCGGGCGCCCGAGAGTAGGCGAACGAACGCGAGGCGGAGGAAAAGCTACTGCCGGGGCTCGATCCACAGGGCTTCGGCCAGGACGCGCAGATCGCCCTTCGGGGTGGAAATGGCTACGCCGACAGTGTGTTTGCGCCCGGAGGCGGCGATCGGCCAGGCCCACACCAGGTACTTTTCCCCGGCGCGCACCGGCCCGATGCGGCGGGTGGTGAGCGCGGCCGTGACGCCGCCGGGCCGCATTCCGGACAGTTCGATGGCTGCCCATCCGCCGGGACAGTCGACGGCCGACCAGACGTTCTCCGTGGTCAGATGTCCGCCGGGCCCGGCCAATTCGGCATCGGGCACCCAGGCGGCCGCGACGAGGTCCTGGTCGCGCAGCCGCCACGGATACAGGCGCAGCCCCCGCCCCGGCGAATTCGCGGTGCCGCAGCCGTAGCAGTCGGGTATGGGACGGCCCGCGTCGAACGAATCTCGAGACGCGACAACCGCCTGTTCCCAGCTGGGTGGGGGTGTGACGGCCAATTCCACCGAGCCCGGGCTCGCCTCGGCGAGGACCGTGCCGCCGGAATCGGTAAGCACACTGCCCGATTCGGAATCGGTGATCAGGACCGGCGTCCGTACCGGCACACCGCGCCGGAAGTCGACGCGCACCTCACCGCCGACCCGATCGGCGAGCATGCCTGCCACGTAGCCGCCGAACGCCAGATCCGGATAGCCGTGGACATGGGGAGGAATGGTGATCGCCGTACCGACAGTCATCCGCGTTCGAACCTCTCGATCGTGTGCCGACGCAGCGACCATAGCGGTACCCACCGACATCGAGGCGCCGGCCGAACATTTGCGCCGACGGAGCGGCCCTCTTGCAGAGGGGAAACCGGTGGTCACCGCCGTTGTGTGCCACTACCACGGCGTACACCGCGGATCGTGCTACGGCAGTGGTTGTGCCCCACGCTGGTTCAGCATCAGCGCGATCAACCCGGTCTCCTGACTCTGGGCGACGAGCATGGCCCGGGCCTGTTCCTTCACCGGCCCGGAGGCGATCTGCTGATCGGCGGCGCGAGCCATCGCGATACCACCCTGGTGGTGGCGGTACATCAATTGCAGGAACAGGACTTCCGCATCGCGTCCGCGAGCGGCCGAGAGCTGATCGAGTTCGGCCATGGTCGCCATCCCCGGCATGCCGGGCGAGACGGCAGCAGACGTCGTGCTCATCGAATGATGATGAGCCGCAGTCGTATCCGACGTCATCCAGGCCATCGGCCGGCCCGCTGTCGGAGCGGCGTTCGCCAGGCGCAGCCATCCGAGCATCGTGCCGATCTCCACCCGCTGTGACTGGTCGATCTGCTGCGCCAGCCGCGATACCTGGGGGTCCACCCCGGGATCCAGGCGTTGCACCATCTGGATCGCCTGCTGGTGATGAGCCGTCATATCCTGGGCGAAGCCGATTTCGGTGGCATCGAGAACCGGTGCGGCGGTGTGCTTCTCGGGCAGGACGATAGGGCGCAACGCGGCGCCGATCACCAGCAGGATCAACGCCGCCGCCGCACAGGACCCCCAGGTTGGCCACCGCGACATCTAGGACCCCACGATCGACCGCTGGTCGGCGGGTGGTGAATACACGTCGTTGTCCAGTTGCAACACCATGAAACCGTTGTCGTTGCAGGAGGTCCACAGCTGGCTGCCGTGCCATTCCGGCGGCGCGAAACACCAGTCCGAGGACACGTCACCGAAGGCCAGCATCCCGGTGCGCGGCGACAAGGCCTGAGCCGGATCGAATTTGCCGTCCAGAATGGCGCGCGCCACCGAAAAGCCTTCCAGCGCCGGCGGTCCGATCAGGGAACCCAGCGCGTGCGGGGAGTTCCACAATTGCAGATTCTGTCCGGTCCGGGCGGGGGGATTGAAATAGGCGATCTCGTGCACCCGGAACGGATCGCGCACATCGAACACCCGGATGCCGGACGATTCCCATCCGCAGGCCAGCGCCGTCGGATTCTCGGGCCGGTCGGCCGCGCAGTAGTGCGGATCATAGGAGAACACCGACCCGCCCATCGAGGACGCGAGCATGCTGTCCTGATTCTCCGGCAGATCGATCCGCAACTTGATCTTCTCGACGACCTTGGGATTGTTCTCGTCGGAGACGTCGACCAGTTTCACCCCGCCGGCTCCCGCCTCGTCGACGGTGAACAGATAGGGTTTGCCGTCGTAGCTGACCGGCACACTGTGCTGGGTCGCCCAGCCGTCGGTCCAGAACACCCGGCCGATGTGGTCGACCTGTGGATTCGGATCGCGACGCTGCACCGCGCTGATATCGAGCACGGTGAATCCGCCCAGCGCCGACAGATACATGCGGTTGCCGTCGGGACTGATGCCGAAGCCG
The DNA here is from genome assembly GCF_001613505.1 of Nocardia mikamii NBRC 108933. Taxonomy (GTDB): domain Bacteria; phylum Actinomycetota; class Actinomycetes; order Mycobacteriales; family Mycobacteriaceae; genus Nocardia; species Nocardia mikamii. The sequence goes on along the minus strand of NZ_BDCM01000010.1, from coordinate 282,266 downwards.
TGCGCCTCGATGCCGGTGAGTCCCTGCCAGATCACGTGCGGATTCGCCGGATCGGTGAGGTCGACCGCGCTGACGAATCCGGGCGCGATGCCCGAGGCCCAGTAGGTGCGGCCGTCGGGGGAGAAGCCGCCCTCGTGGGTGGTGATGGGCAGGGGCATGGTCAGATCGGTGCCCGGCCCCGGGTTGAGCAACCGCGGATGCGCACAGTCGGAGATGTCGTAGACCGACAGGTAGCCGGTGCCCTCCAGGAACGGAACGCCGGTGCCCACCAGCAGTTTCCGCACGGTGTTGACCTTCAGGCTCTCCCAGGTGCCGGCCATCATCGCCGGTTCGGTGAGGGTGGTGCTCAACACCGGATGCGCCGGGTCGGAGGCATCGATCACCTGCACGCCCTGAGCGGGGCCGAGCAGATCGCCGGGGAAGAACGAGCCGGTGTAGGAGCAGTGATCGTAGGTGGTCGAGGTGATGCCGGCGCCGTGGCCGGCGTATCCGCTGACGAACGACATATTGCAGGTATAGCCCTGCGTGCTGCGGCCGGAGGCGCGGTCGGCGGCCGGCACGTCACCCTGCATACCGGTTTCGGGCCGCGAGCCCGGGCCGCAGTCGGCCGGGGGCACCGCGACCTTGCCGATATCGAGGAATTCCTGCACCTGGGTGGCGATATCGGATTGCAGATCCGCCGAGGCCCCGCCGACCGGCAGGATCGCGGCCGCGAGCACGGCCACGGCCGCGGCGATGAGTGGTTTGGGCGTGCGTCTGCCAGACCTCCGCGTCATTGCGGGACCCCCACCTTCCACAGTGAAACGGGCTGAGCGTCACCGCCGCCGAGATAATCGGTACCGCCGGTTGCGGGCAACGCATCGAAACGGTAGCTCAGCCACCTTCTCACCGGGTCGGTTTTCGGCGAATGCGGTCCGGGTGTTCCGAGCTGTTGCGCGGCAGCAACACGTGAGACAAACTCTGCGCATGGGAATGAAACACGTTGCAGTCATATCGGGTGCGGTGGCTGCCGCGTTGAACGCCGGAGTGGGAATGGCTGCGGCAGCACCGAATCCGGCCGATACGCCCCGGCAGGCCGTCGCCCGCGCATATATCGACGCGCTGGTTTCACACGATGCGAGTGCCGTGCCGTTCGCGCCGGACGCCACCCGTGTCGAAGCCGGGCTGAAAACCGGCTATTCGGGGCCGCAGCTGACTCAGGAACTGAATCACGGCGTCCAGTATTCGGTAATTCAGGACATCCGCGAACTACGAATGACCGAATGCGGTGATGTGGTGACCGCACGCTATCTGCTCGACTCCGGTGTCGCCGGCGTGCGGCTGATGACCGTCGACATCACCGAAACCTTCGTCATTCCCGACGGCACCATCCACACCATCAACGCCACCATCGACCCGGTGGTGTGACCGCGCGCGGCGCGGGATCGGAAAGCACCGGAACACAACCGGAGAGCGAGGAAAGATATGTCCGGCAACGACGAACCGCGGGAGGTCGTGCTGCGGCTGTGGGCGGCACTGGCCCGGCGCGACTGGGACGCGGTGGCCGCATCGCTCACCGAGGACTGTATCTACCTCGACGTGCCGACCGGTCCCACGCTGGCGGCGAAGGGATCCGCCGATACCGTCAAGCGCCTGCGTATCGGGCTGGCGGGGCTGGCCGAATACACCAATCACGACGGATTGCTGGTCGCCGACGGCCCGGATGTGATCTACGAGCACTCCGAAACCTGGGTGTGGCCGACCGGCGAACGCGCCGAACTGCCCTTCGTCTCGGTGCACCGCGTGCGCGACGGGCGCGTCTCGCTGTGGAAGGACTACTGGAACTTCGAGACCCTCAGCTCCGCGGCGCCGCCCACCTGGCTGGCGGACTTCGCGGCGGCGGATATGTCGTGGATCTACGACGCCACAGCGGAATTGAGTATCCGGCGCGCGAGCTGAACCGCCCACCGCGCGGTCAGGACGACGCGAGCAGGGCCCGGCAGCGGCCGAGCAGTTCGGTGCGCAGCGGCTCCGCCCGCCGGGCCAGCTCGGATTGAGCGCGGACGTATTCCGCACGGCCGCCGGGGGTTTCGATGGCGATCGGCTGATAGCCGTAGTCGGTGAGGTCGTAGGGGCTGGCGCGCATGTCGATCTCGCGGGCGGCACAGGCGAGGGCGAAACAGTCCAGCAGCAGATCCGAATCGATCAGCGGGACCAGTTTGAACGCCCACTTGTACAAATCCATGCCCGCGTGCAGGCAACCGGGCTGTTCCCGGCGGACCTGGTCCTGCCGCGTGAGTTGTTCGGTATTGCGCGGCGCGGCCTGGGGGGTGAAGAAGCGGAAGGCGTCGAAGTGCGTGCAGCGCAACGACATCGACTCGACCACGGCGTCGGTACCGGCACGTCCGAGCCGCAGCGGGACCTGCCGGTGGCGCACGTCGTCGCTGCGGTAGACCATCGCCCACTCGTGTAATCCGAAGCAGGACAGGTGCGCCGGCCGGTCCGCGGTCGCCGACAGCAGGGCGGCGACGAATTCCACGGTGTCGCGGCGGCGGTCGAGGAAGGCCGGGTCGGCGGTCCGAACCGGTCCGCCGGGCGTCTCGACCCGGTGATAGCCGCGACGCTGCGCGTATTCCTCGGCGTCGGCGAGCGCCACGCCGAAACCCGGATGCCAGCGGCGCAGCTGGGCAGGTTTGTGACCGTAATAGGTGAACAGGAAGTCGATCACGGGATGTTTGCCGCCGTGGGCGCGTTGCCGCAGGTAGGGGCCGACCATCTCGTCGACCCGTTCCCGATGCGCCTGTGCCCGGGCCCGCCATCGGTCCGGTGGCAGGACCCGAAGCCCTTGCGCCGCAGCCGGTGTCGCGTCCACGGTCATTCCGCCACCCGGTGGGTAGCATCGCGCACGGTGCCCACGAACTCTTCCACCAGATCCTCGAGCGCGACGATGCCGACGGTATTGCCGCGGGTGTCGATGACCCGGCCCAGATGGCTGTTGGTGCGGCGCAACCGTGCCAGCGCCTCGTACAGCGTGGTGCCCATGCTCAACGTCGGCAGCGGCCGGATATCGGTGCGCGGGATCGGTGTCGACGGTCCGGCCGAATCGTCGGCCACCTTGTCCAGCACGTCCTTGACGTGCAGATAGCCCACCAGCGAGCCGTCGCTTGCCCGCACCGGATAGCGGGAGAAGCCGGTCTCGGCGACCGCGGATTCGATATCGCCGAGGGTGGTGCCGTCACCGCGCAGCGGCACACACCGCGTCTTGGCCAGCGGCACCATCACATCGGCGACGATGCGGTCGGTGGTGCCCAGCGCCTGGGTGAGACGGCGGTGTTCCTCCTCGTCGATGAGACCTTCCGAGCGGGATTCGCCGATCATCTCCGCCAGCTCCACCGACGACACCGTGGCGTCGAGCTCGTCCTTGGGCTCGATGCGCAGCGCACGCAGGGTGAGATTGGCGGCCAGGTTGTACAGGCCGATCAGCGGGCGGGCCAGGCGCAACCACCACAGCATGATCGGGACCAGCAGCAGCGCCACCCGCTCCGGCCCGGCCAGGGCGATGTTCTTCGGGATCATCTCGCCCATCAGCATGTGCAGGATCACCACGAGGCCCAGGGCCAGTGCGAATCCCACCGGATGCAGCAGCTGATCCGGCACGCCGACCAGATCGAACGGGCGCTCGAGCAGATGCGCGATCGCCGGTTCGCCGATGCGGCCCAGCAGCAGCGAGCAGATGGTGATGCCCAGCTGAGCGGCGGCCAGCATCATCGACAGATGCTCGGCCGCCCGGATCACCGTGCCGGCGCCCCGCTTGCCTTGGGCGGCAAGGGTTTCCAGCCGGTCGCGGCGGGCGGAAATGAGCGCGAACTCCGCCCCGACGAAGAAGGCGTTGGCGCCGAGCAGGACGACGGTCAGCAACAGTCCGAACAGATCACCCATGGCTGAGCTCCCACGTCGTCACCGCATCGGCGTCCACCGGCTGCATCAGCACCCGGTCGATGCGTCGTCCGTCCATTCGCTCCACCCGGGCCAGCCAGCCGCCGTGGGTATGCGGTTGCATCGCGTGCCCGTTGGCCGAGCTGGGGGTGGGCAGCAGCACCTCGTCGCCGGCCACCGGAATCCGGCCCAGGGTGGTCAGGACCAGTCCGCCGAGGGTGTCGTATTCACCCTCGGGCGCGTCGTAGCCGGTGGCCCGCGACACCTCGTCGATGCGCAACAGGCCGGAACAGTTCCAGCCCAGGGCGGTGCGGCGCACGTCGAGTTCCTCCTCGTCGTGCTCGTCGCGGACGTCGCCGAGGATCTCCTCGATGATGTCCTCCATGGTCACCAGGCCCGCTGTGCCGCCGTATTCGTCGACGACCAGCGCGAGCTGCATCCCGTCGGCGCGCACCCGTTCCAGCACGGTGTCACCGTCGAGGCTGGCGGGCACGATCGGCACCGGCCGCGCGATCGAGGACAGCGCGATCGTGCCGCGCTGCCCGCCCGGATACAGGAACGCCTGTTTGACGTGCACGATGCCGAGGGTGTTGTCGAGATCGCCGTCGATGACCGGAAAACGAGACAGTCCGGTGCGGCCGGCGGCGGCGATGAGATCGGTGATGGTGTCGTTCTGATCCAGCGTTTCGATCTTCACCCGCGGCGTCATGAGGTCTTCGGCGCTGCGCTCACCGAACAGCAGCGAGCGGTCCACCACGAGGGCGGTGCGCTGATCGAGCGAGCCGCGCATGGCGGAGGTGCGCACCAGCGAACCCAATTCCTGAGGTGAGCGTGCGGACCGCAACTCCTCGGCCGGTTCGATGCCCAGCCGGCGGACCGCCCAGTTCGCGGTGCCGTTGAGCAGTTTGATCAACCAGGAGAAGACCGTGGTGAACACGATCATCGGACCGGCCGTCCACCGCGCGGTGGTCAGCGGTTTGGCGATCGCGATGTTCTTGGGGACGAGCTCGCCGTAGGTCATCGACAGCGACGTCGCCAGCACCAGCGCGATGACCAGCGAAATGCCCTGCGCGGTCCCCGGGCCGACGCCGAGTGCGGTGCAGATCGGCTCGATGAGCCGGGCCAGCACCGGTTCGGCGATATAACCGGTGACCAGGGTGGTGATGGTAATGCCGAGCTGCGAGCCCGACAGCTGGAACGACAGGGTGCGATGCGCGTGGCGAACCTGACGGGCGCGACGGTCACCCTCGCGGGCGTGCGCCTCGACGGTGCTGCGCTCGAGTGCGGTGAGCGAGAATTCGGCAGCGACGAAGATCGCCGTGCCCGCGGTGAGCGCGATGAATCCCAGCAGGCTGACGATGGTGAGCACTACGGACACGATCGGCACCGCCCACCGGGTAACGGAGGATCTGCGGAGACGGAGGCGCCGGGTTGGTCACCCGGCTCGGTAGAGGAGCCCTCCTGTGTGGCGCCCTCGGACGCGGGTGACAACTGGTTCCTTTCGCAAGTGGACGAGCCGAACAACAACGCAAAGCCGGTCGGCGGAGGTCCGCCGGTCGGCACAGCCTATGTTACCGGGATCCCCGCGGCGACCGAGCGGCACGGCGCGCCTCGAGCCCTCGGCGCGGCGGATCGAGCTCGCGGCGCCCGCGGAGACGCCCGGTGTGCGGTGGGATCTCCCCGGACCGTCCTCCGCGAGCCGCGCCGGGCGTGCGGAGCCTCACCACCCCGAGGGGAGCGGGCGTCCTTCCGCGAAACCGGCGGCCGACTGCACGCCGAGCACCGCCTTCTCGTGCAGTTCGGCGAGCGTGCGGGCCCCGGCGTAGGTGCAGGCGCTGCGCACGCCGGAGCAGATGTGGTCGATGAGGTCCTCGACGCCGGGACGTTCCGGATCCAGCCGCATCCGCGAGGAGGAGATGCCCTCTTCGAACAGCGCCTTGCGCGCGCGATCGAATCCGCTGTCGGCGGCGGTGCGGGCGGCCACGGCGCGCTTGGAGGCCATGCCGAAGCTCTCCTTGTAGGCGTTGCCGTCGCGGTCGACGCGCAGATCGCCGGGCGATTCGTAGGTGCCGGCGAACCAGGAGCCGATCATGACGTTCGACGCGCCCGCGGCCAGTGCCAGCGCCACGTCCCGGGGATGGCGGACGCCGCCGTCGGCCCAGATGTGCACGCCGAGATCCTTTGCCGCCGCGGCACATTCGGCGACCGCGGAGAACTGCGGGCGGCCGACGCCGGTCATCATGCGGGTGGTGCACATGGCGCCCGGGCCCACGCCGACCTTGACGATGTCGGCCCCGGCCTCGGCCAGGTCGCGGGTTCCGGCGGCGGACACCACATTGCCGGCCACCAGCGGCACACCCAGTTTCAGATCGGCGACCGCGCGCAACGCCTCGAGCATCTTCTCCTGATGGCCGTGGGCGGTGTCGATGACCAGAACATCGGCGCCGGCGTCGACCAGAGCCTTCGCCTTCCCCGGAATATCGCCGTTCACCCCGACCGCGGCCGCGATGCGCAGTGTGCCGTGCCGGTCCACGGCAGGGGTGTAGATACCGTCGCGGACCGCGCCGGTGCGGGTCACCACACCGGCGAGGGTGCCGTCGTCGTGGACCAGCACCGCGAGACCGGCATGGGCGGCCTCGAGCCGGTCGAAGATCTCGCGTGGCGAGGCGGTGGCGGCGGCGCTGACGAAATCGGCGTCGGCGACGGTGCGCAGCCGTGCGAACCGGTCCACATCGGCGCAGGCCGCTTCGGTGACGACACCGACCGGCTTGTCGTCCTCGACGATCACCACGGCGCGGTGGGCGCGCTTGTGGATCAGCGCCAGCGCCTCCGACACCGAATGATCCGGCCCGAGTGTGACGGGGGTATCGGCGGTGAGCGAACGGCTCTTGACGAAGGAGATGGTGTCGGCGGCCGCGGTGATCGGCAGATCCTGCGGCAGCACCACGATGCCGCCGCGGCGCGCGACCGTTTCGGCCATGCGGCGCCCGGCGACCGCGGTCATGTTCGCGACCACGATCGGGATGGTGGTGCCGGTTCCGTCGCTGGTGGACAGGTCCACATCGAACCGCGACGACACGTCGGTGCGATTGGGTACGAGGAACAGATCGTCGTAGGTGAGGTCGTACGGCGGCGTGTGTCCTGGGAGAAACTGCACTCCGGCCATTGTAGGGGAATCGATCATGGCAGGGTGGATGCGAGAGGACCGTCGAGAAAGGATCGCCCATGCCACGGATCGCGACCGCCACCGAGGTCGACCGGACCGAACTGCTCGACTTCGCTCGTGAGCGCCACCGCGGCGTCCTGGTCACCACGCGCGCCGACGGCGCCCCGCAGATGTCTCCGGTGACCTGCGGCGTCGACGACGCGGGGCGGATCGTGATCTCCACCTATCCCGGGCGGGCCAAGGCCCGCAACGTCCGGCGCGACCCGCAGGTGTCGATCTGTGTGCTGTCCGACGACTGGGACGGTCCGTACGTCCAGATCGACGGTTGCGCCGAGGTACTCGACATGCCCGAAGCGCTGGACGGACTGGTGGACTACTACCGCTGCATCGCGGGTGAGCATCCGGATTGGGACGACTATCGCGCGGCGATGGCGCGGCAGAACAAGTCGTTGATCCGAATCGAGGTGCAGCGGTGGGGGCCGGTCGCCACCGGCGGATTCCCGCCTTCGCAGGATTAGGCGGCGCCGGGGGTGTCGCGGCGGAGCAGTCGGCGCCACCACGGCGGGCGATGTCGGCCGCCGTCCCAATGGTGCGTGGAAGTTCTTGCGGGAGAGGTCTTTCCGCTTCCGGAGGTCGGCCGTTGCCGGATGCGCCGGTCGGCGCGCCAGCGTGCGACGACCTCGTCGGCTCGCGCGGGGGCGAGGCGGACGTGCGGTCCGTGTGGCATCCGGATCCATTCCACGATGCGCGCGTTGAGATCGGAGACGTAGGCGCGGACCTCGGCCTCGGAGTCCATGTCCGCGACCCGCTCGGTTAACCGCTCCAGATCGCGGCGCAGCGTCAGCGAGGTCGGCAGCAACGCCTCACCGCCGACCCCCTCGCGGCGCAGGTAGTTGTTCAGCCACCAGTTCTCGTCGTACGGCTCGCCCATGCCGGGCAGGGGTTTGCCGGTGCCTGCCAAGTTGTCGAATTCGCCGCGCTCGGCCGCCTCGCGGATCTGCTTGTCGATCCAGGATTCGAATCCCATGCGGGCCGGTTTGCGTTCGGTCATGCGTGCCTCCCCGTAGCGTCGGAGTGCTTACCCGATCGTAACGTGTTGGGACATAACGGACATCGCAGGGTGCGGGCGCGGCGGTACGCTGGCAGCCACCACCGGCGGTGAGGGTGGACCAGGACGCGCGTATCCGGAGGAGACCCGATGACGCGGTATCAGCAGACCCTCCACGGCCGGACCTACGCCTTCGACGGGCTGGTCGACCTGCTGGCGAAGGCGACACCGCTGCGCAGCGGCGACGAACTGGCCGGGTGCGCGGCGGGTTCGGACGCGGAGCGCGCGGCGGCGCAATGGGCGCTGGCCGAGGTGCCGCTGCGTGAATTCCTGAACGAGCCGGTGGTGCCGTACGAGACCGACGAGGTCACCCGGTTGATTCTCGACAACCATGATCGCGCCGCCTTCGCGCCGATCGCGCAGCTGTCCGTCGGCGGGCTGCGGGACTGGCTGCTCGCGGTGGCCGCCGGATCGAAGCCGGATCCGCCGGCGGCGGTATTGCGTTCCGTGGCAGCGGGATTGACGCCAGAGATGGTGGCGGCGGTGAGCAAACTGATGCGCAATCAGGATCTGATCGCGGTCGCGCGGGCCGCCGAGGTGCGATCCGGTTTCCGCACCACCATCGGACTGCCGGGGCGGCTGGCCACCCGGTTGCAGCCCAATCACCCCACCGACGATCCGCGCGGAATCGCCGCGGCGGTACTCGACGGATTGCTGCTCGGCTGTGGGGATGCGGTGATCGGCGTGAATCCGGCCACCGACTCGCCGCGAGCCGCCGCCGAGCTGCTGACGCTGCTCGACGAGGTGCGGACCCGGTTCGACATCCCGGTCCAGTCCTGCGTGCTCGCCCATGTGACCACCACGCTCGGCCTGATCGAGGCGGGAGCGCCGGTGGATCTGGTCTTTCAGTCGGTCGCGGGCACCGAGGCGGCGAATGCGAGTTTCGGAGTGAATCTGTCGCTGCTGCGCGAGGCCGACGCCGCCGGACGGTCGTTGGGTCGCGGAACCGTCGGCGACAACGTGATGTACCTGGAAACCGGGCAAGGCTCGGCCTTGTCGGCGGGCGCGCATCTCGGTACCGGCGGCAGACCCGTCGATCAGCAGACACTCGAGGCGCGGGCATACGCCGTCGCGCGGGAACTGGAACCGCTACTGGTCAACACGGTCGTCGGGTTCATCGGCCCGGAATATCTGTACGACGGCAAACAGATCGTGCGGGCCGGGCTCGAAGATCATTTCTGCGGCAAACTGCTCGGCCTGCCGATGGGCGTCGACGTCTGCTACACCAACCACGCCGAAGCCGACCAGGACGATATGGACACCCTGCTCACGCTGCTGGGCGCGGCCGGCGTCGCGTTCGTGATCGCGGTGCCCGGGGCCGACGACGTGATGCTCGGGTACCAGAGCCTGAGCTTCCACGACGCGCTGTACGTGCGCCGACTACTGGGACTCGCACCCGCCCCGGAGTTCGAGCAATGGCTGGCGGGGCTGGGAATGCTGGACGCGGCGGGCGGTATCGCCGCGGTGGAACCGCTGACCTCACCGCTGCGGGAACTGGCGGGGCCCCGATGAGCGTGGGGCGCGGTGACGCGGGCGAAACGGGCACGGCCGGAGTCGGGCGGCCGCGCGATACCGGTCGAGGTGGCGCGGACAGCGAGTTGTTCTGGCGGGAATTGCGCGCGACGACGCAGGCGCGGATCGGGCTCGGCCGGACCGGTGACGCACTGCCCACCGCACGGGTACTGGAATTCCGGGCCGCGCATGCGGCGGCGCGCGACGCCGTGCACACAGCCGTGGATGTGGACGCGTTGTGCGAACGTGTCGCCGCGCTGGACATCGGGACGCCGATCCGGGTGCGCAGCCGGGCGCGAGACCGCGCCGAATACCTGCGCCGTCCCGATCTCGGGCGAGAACCCGAGGATACTTCCGCGATACGAAAGGTCTACTCGCCCAACGGTTTCGATGTGGGCTTCGTGCTGGCCGACGGTCTGTCGCCCCGTGCGCTCGCGACACACGGGCCGAACCTGCTCGCCGCCCTGGTCGACGAACTCGCCCCGCACTACTCGCTGGCACCACCGGTGATCGCGACCCAGGCGCGGGTGGCGATCGGCGACCCTCTCGGTGCGGCTCTCGGCGTGCGCACCGTGCTGATGCTGATCGGCGAACGCCCCGGCCTGTCGGTGGCCGACAGCCTCGGCATCTACCTGACCCACCGTCCCCGTCCCGGCCGCACCGACGCCGAACGCAATTGCGTGTCGAATATCCACCCGCCCGAGGGACTGGGGTATCGGCAGGCCGCCGCGGTGGTCGCGGGTCTGGTGGCGGGTGCGCGCGCATTGGGACGATCCGGAGTGGACCTGAAGGACGGCTCGCACACCGATGCGGTGAAATCCCCTGTGGTGGCGGCCATTCCGGAGGACTGACGGGGACAGTGGCGGTGGTCGGCTCGCACGCCGCCGCGCCGGCGGGATTCGGTTGTCCCGGGGGATGATTCAGTTGGCGCGGCGCCTGCGGGAGCCTGGCGGCCGCACGTTTCGCCGGGGCCTTCCGGACGTATCGACTTCTTGCGTGTCAACCGGCCGAGGCGGGGCGGCGGCCGGATCCGGGACCGGGCGTCCGGTCGGTGTGCGAGCCCCGGTCAAGGCGGCGAGCCGAGCGTCGCCGGGTCGTACACGCAGGTGCTCGAACACCACCGCGGCATCATGGAGCAGGGTGTCCGTGCCCGCCTCGGTGCCGATCGTGACCACGGTGCCGCTCGCGCCCGCGCGGCCCGTGCGGCCGGAGCGGTGCAGATAGTCCTTCGCGTCTGCGGCGGGATCGACGTGGACCACCAGCGTGACGTCGTCGACGTGAATGCCGCGCGCGGCCACATCGGTGGCGACCAGGACCGGTGCCCCTCCGGAGGAGAACGCCGCCAAGGTGCGCGTGCGCTGCGCTTGGCTCAGGCCGCCGTGCAGCGCGACGGCGCCGACGCCCGCTTCCCGCAGCCGCCGCGCGAGTTTGTCCGCACCGTACTGGGTGCGCACGAACAGCAGCGTGCGCCCGTCTCGGGCCGCGATCTCCGCGACCACCGACCGCTTGTCTGACGCGCGCACCTGGAGCAGGTAGTGGGCGAGCTTCGCTGTGCCGGAAGGTGAAAGCCTGCCGAGATCATTTCCGGTGGGCGCCCTACCCACCCCGTCGGCAGGAGTGGGTTCAGCGGCTGTGTGAGCCGCGGACACCCCGTCCGCCATGGCAGCCGGAGCGACGGCGGTCTCTGGCGCCCTCACCGCATCGGTCGACTCGGGTCGCGGTTCGGCGCTGCTCGTGACGTCGTGATGGACCGGGTCGTTCAGGTAGGTGTGGACCAGCGTGTCGACGGCGGCGTCCAGGGTCGCGGAGAAGAGCAGGTGCTGGGTGTCGGCAGGGAGGCGGTCGAGGATCGCTCGGATCTGGTCGATGAAGCCCAGTTCGGCCATGTGGTCGGCCTCGTCGACCGCGACCACGCGGACCGCGTCCAGGCCGACCTTGTCCTGGTCGATGAGGTCGGTGAGCCGGCCGGGGGTCGCGACCAGCAGGTCCACGCCGCGGGCCAGGCGATCGGCTTGCCGTTTGATTGGTACGCCGCCGACGGCGGTGGCTACTCGCAGGCCCAGCGACAGCGCCACCTCGTCGAGGGCGGCCTCGATCTGCGCGGCCAGCTCGCGGGTCGGGGCGAGTACGAGCGCCCGAGGACGGCGGGGTGGGGACGCCCCGCGCCGTAGCCGGACCAGCATCGGCAGGCCGAAGGCGAGTGTCTTGCCGGAACCGGTGGCCGCGCGTCCCAGCACATCGCGACCGGCGAGCACATCCGGGATCGCCGCGGCCTGAATGGGGAATGCGGTCTCGAGACGTTCGCGCCGCAACGCCTGGACCAGTTCGACCGGCAGGCCGAGTTCCGCGAATCCGGGCCCTGCGATTGCGGCCGGACCGCGAGAAGCTTCGCTGCTGGGCGATGAGGTCGGCAGTCCGGTATCGCGCCCGGCTCGGCGACCGTCCTTCGGCGCCCGGTCTCCGGCGCCCGGCGTGCGATCCGATCGTTCCTTGCGCTCGTCCGGCGCTCGGCCGCCCGCGGTCCGCCCGGAACCTTGCGAGGATCGCGCGCCCCGATGCCCGCCGCGTCCGAAGGGCTTGTCGCCGCGCTCGGCCGGCTGCCGGCCGCGAGCTCCCGGTGCACGCCGTCGCTCAGGCACTCAGCAACCGGTTCAATTCGACCAGCCACGGAATCGCCACCGCGAGGGTCGGAACCACCAGGATCGCGGCGGCCGTCACATAGGCCGCGGTCGCGATACGCAGATCGCCGAGCGGACCGGTCAGGCGTTGGATCCGGATGAGTGTCGTGGGCCCGCCGGCGGCCATCGCTCCCTGCGGGGCGGTGGAATTCGAGCAGGTCACCAGGGCGCGGGCCAGCGGGGTCGGGCCGGTGACCTTGACGGCGGAATCGTCGGCGAGCAGTTCGATCAGCAGTTTCACCGAATCCAGCGCGGATTTGCTGCGCACCACCCGCGGGAACGCCTCGTGCGCGGCGGTGAACGCCTCCAGCACCAGGTCGTGGCGCGCGCGCAGATGCGAACGCTCGTGGCTCACGATCGCGGTCAGCTCGGATTTCGACAGATTCGCGAACGTTCCCTGGCTCAGCACCACGCGCTGGCGCAGACCGGGCAGGCAGTAGGCGATGGGTTCGGCGGCGGCGAGGACGCGGATATCCGCGGCCCGGGTACCGGCCAGCGGTGAGGTCGCGATCAGGTCGCCGTGGGTCGGGTCGCCCCCCTGGTCGAGGAGATCGACCAGCATCCGGTGCCGGGCGCGGCGGCGGCGGGTGTGCACGCCGACCCGGATCGCGGCGTAGATCAGGCGCGCGCCGACCAGCAGGGTCAGCGCGAAGACGACGACGTAGATCAGCCAGAGTCCCAGACCGAGCGCGTCGATCTCCTTGGTCGGGGAGGTGGTCGGGCGGCCGTCGGGTCCCGGGACGAGCAGCAGGCTGGCGATGGCCAGCCCGGATCCGAACGCCGACAGCACCGCCGCCAGCGCGACCGCCTGCCACAACACCAGCGCCGCGCGGGGTGTCCGGTACGGCCAGGTGGCTCGGCTGAGCAGAGCCGGGACCGGTCCCGCGAGAAGCAAGGCGAGACCGGCGAAGACCGGCGCGGTTGCGTTCATACTCAGCTCACTGCGTTGTGGGGCCAGGGGCCCGAGATCGCGGCGCCGGAGAGCACCACGCAGCTACTGCGGCGGGGCGACTCCGTTGTCGTCGGACGCGGTGTTCTCGTCCTCGGACGGGTTGCGCGCGGTCTCGGTTGCTTCGAGCTTAGCGAGTGCATCCCGGAGTGCGGCAGCCTCGTCCTTTCCGACCTGTTCGACGAAGTGCACGAGCGCGGCGCGGCGGGAGCCGACTTCGTCGGCCTGCTGCAGCGCGTCGACCATCAGACTGGCCACGAGTTCGTCGCGCGTGTGCACGGGCGCGTATCGATGTGCCCGGTCGTCGCGCTGCTGCACGACCAGATTCTTCTTCGCCAGCCGCTGTAGCACCGTCATCACCGTGGTGTACGCGAGCTCCCGGCGCGCGGCGAGGGCTTCGTGGACCTGCCGTACCGTCTGCGGTTCATCGGCCGACCACAACTGGTCCATGACCGCTTTCTCGAGTTCACCAAGACCTGCCATCCCTCCAGCTTACGGAGGCAACGACACAAATGCGTACTACGGTTCGTCGTAACCGGTCGGTAGCTGTGTGGGATTTTTCATAGCGCGGCCGGGGAACTCGTCCCCGCGTCGGCCGCGCGGGGTCCGCCGACCGCGCCGACGACGTGACGCGCGCCGATCGGCACGATCATCGGGCGCTCCGACACCGGATCGGTGTGCACCTCGGCACGCAGGCCGAAGACGGTGCGCAGCAGTTCGGTATCGATCACCTCGCCCGGCGCGCCCTGGGCGACGATGCGGCCCTCGTGCATGACGATCAGCCGGTCGCTGTAGCGGATGGCCAGATTCAGGTCGTGCAACACCATGACCACGGTCCGGCCCAGATCGTCGTGCAGCCGGTCGACGAGGTCGAGGACCTCCAGCGAGTGGGCCAGATCCAGGTAGGTGGTGGGCTCGTCGAGCAGCAGGATGTCGGTGCCCTGGGCCAGCGCCATGGAAATCCACGCCCGCTGGCGCTGCCCGCCGGACAGTTCGTCGAGGGTGCGGTCGGCCAGCTCCGACACGCCGGTCTGGGCGAGAGCGTGCGCGACCTCGGTTTCGTCGTCGGCCGACCACTGGCGCAGCCAGGACTGATGCGGATGGCGGCCGCGCGCGACCAGGTCGGCCACGGTCAGGCCTTCCGGCGCGACCGGGGTCTGCGGCAACATGCCGACGATGCGGGCGACGTCGCGCGTTTTCATGGTGGCGATCGCCTTGCCGTCCAACAGGACTCGGCCCGCGTTCGGCCGCAGCAGGCGGCCCAGCCCGCGCAGGAGTGTGGATTTACCGCAGCCGTTCGGTCCGATCACGGTGGTGATGAGGCCGGGCTCGATATCGACGCTGAGACCGTCGACGATGACGCGGCCGCCGTAGCCGAGGGTGATGTTCTCCGCGGCGAGGCGGTGCGTGTCGTCGTGGCCGGTGCTCCGGTGCGGGGTTCGGGTGCTCACAAGGTCGCCTTCCGGTTCACGCGTATCAGCAGCAACAGCAGGAACGGTCCGCCGAACGCGGCGGTGACCAGGCCGACCGGCAGATCGACCGGTACGACGGTGCGGGCCGCGACGTCTGCGGCGACCACGATCAGCGCGCCGGTCAGCGCCGAGCCGATCACGGGCTCGCCGGGAGTGCGCAGCAGCCGGCGCGCGATCTGCGGCGCGGCCAATCCGACGAAGGCCAGCGGGCCGACCGCCGCGGTGGCCAGCGCGGCCGCCGCCACCGCGGCGCCGATCAGCACCAGCTGCTGGGTCTGCACGCGCACACCGAGCGCGCGGGTGGTGTCGGAGCCGAAGCGCAGCGCGGCGAGGGTGCGCGCCGAGCCCGCCGCGATGGCGAGCACGACGACGAGTCCGGCGGCCGCGGCCCCGGTCCGATTCCAGTCCGCGCCGTTGAGCGAGCCGGTGAGCCACAGTTGGGCCCGGGTGGCGTCGTCGAGGCTCGCCCGCGTGACCAGCCAGTTGATACCGGCCAGCAGCAGCGCGTTGACCCCGATGCCGATGAGGATGAATCGCATTCCGCTCAGCCCGGTGTCGCCGCCGCTGTTGCGCCCCAGCGCCAGAACGCCGATGAGTGCGGCGGTGGCGAGCCCGCCCGCCAGCGCCGCGAGCGGAACACCCAGCGACGCGACGATTCCGGTGGCGGTGCCACCCGCGCCGGCCAGGACCGCCACCGCGGCGAAGCTCGCCCCGGAGGTGATGCCGAGGACGTCGGGACTCGCGAGTGGATTGTGCAGGATCGACTGGGTGATCGCGCCCGCGATGCCGAGCGCCGCCCCGGCCACCAGTGCGGTCACCGCTCGCGGCAGTCGCGATTCCATGACGACGTAGCGCTGCGAGCGGGTCCCGCCGCCGGTCAGCACGTCCAGCACCCGCCCGAGTGCGATGTGATAGTCGCCGACGGAGATGTCGACCACGAACAGCGCCACGATCGCCGCGGCGAGGGCCAGCAGCGTCAGCAGCATCGAAAGACGAAGGACCGCCGACATTCCGGCGATACGCACCGCCGGCCGGACCCGGGTCAGCTCCGCGCCGGATCGGCCCACGTCGGGAACGCTCCTCGAATCGCCGACGGAGCCGGACGTCGCCTCGGGAGCACTGGGGGAGCCGTCGCCGCCGAAGCCGGACACCGCCTCGGTGCCGGCGTCCACGCGCTGTTCGGCTCCGGTGGTCCCCGCCCCGGTATTCGATTCCGTGCCCGCGGTATCCGAGGTGCGGATATCGCTGCGCGCGTTCACAGTTCGGCCACCTTTCGCCGGCGCACCAGGGCGATGAAACAGGGTGCGCCGATCGCGGCCAGCACGATACCGGCCTGCAACTCCCCGGGCGGTGCGATCACCCGGCCGACGACATCGGCCAGCAGCAGCACGATCGCGCCGAGCAGCGCCGAATACGGAATCAGCCAGCGGTGATCCGGGCCGGTGATCATGCGGCCCAGGTGCGGAACGACCAATCCGAGAAAGGCGATCGGGCCGACCGCGGCCGTCGCGGCGCCGGTCAGCAGCACCACCGCGGTGAGGCCGATCGCACGGTTGCGCGCGATGTTCACCCCGAGTCCGCGCGCGACGTCCTCGCCGAGTCCGATCGCGTTGAGCCCGGGCGCGGCCAGGATCGCCAGCACCGCTCCGGCGAGGATGAACGGCGTCACCTGGGCTGCCACCGCGGGTTCGTGTCCGGCGGGGGTGCCGACGACCCAGAAACGGTAGGTATCCAGCGCGGCCGGATCGAGCAGGATCACCGCATTGGTCAGCGCCTGCAACAGTGCGGTGACCGCCGCACCGGCCAGGACCAGCGTCAACGGGGTGGATCGGCTGCCGCCGGTCGCCGCGGCGCCGAACACCACCACACCCGCCACCAGTGCCCCGGCGAAGGCGAACCAGATGTATTGGCTCGGCTGGGTGAGCGCGAACAGGTGAATGCCGAGCGCGGCCAGGAACGCCGCGCCCGCGTTGAGTCCCAGTAATCCGGCATCGGCGAGCGGATTGCGTGTGTAGCCCTGGATCAACGCACCGGCGATACCGAGTGCGGCGCCGGTGAGCAGCGCGAGAACCGTTCGCGGTAACCGCAATTCGCGCACGATCCGATCGGCCTGCCCGTCCGCCGGGCAGGTGAACGGCACGCCGCCCGGGCAGGAGACGGCGTGCCAGATCTCGGCCGGGGACAGGGATTTCGCGCCGACGGCGAGTCCGGCGCCGACGGCGAGCAGCAGCACCCCGGCCAGGAGTGCCAGGCCGGTCGCACGGCGACGGGGGGTGGTGACTGCGGCGGACACGGCGGCGAACGACTCCTGGGTGACGCGTTTCATGGCGATCGAACACTTGCGCGGCGACCTCTGGCCGGACAAGTCTGGTAAGCCTAACCTATCTTTCGTTGTCGACCGTAATGCCGAACGTTGAGGGGGTTCGATGTCCGAACCAGTCACGATTTTCCCGGCTCGCCGTCTCGAGCCGGCGTTCGAACAGATCTGCGTCCGGCTGCGCGCGCTGCAGCCCGGCCATCCGCGGGTCTACGCCATGGCGGCGATGGCCGAACAGGGTCGCCGGCGCTGGTGGCGACTGGCCGACGGGGTGCGCGAAGGCCGCATCGAGCTCATGTATCGCCGGCACGCGGCGGAGATGGTCAGCCCGGGGATCGCCGCCGAAGTGGTCGCCACCGCGCTGATCCATGCCGTGGTCGGCCGGGTGGTCGCGCTGGCGGTCTGCGACAACCGGGCCTGGGATCCCGGGCTCGAGAATCTCTGGGTGCACACCGACAACGACGGCGGGCTGGACTGGGCGGGCCTGTCCGACACGACGATTCGCGTGGTGGCGGGTGATCCGCTGGCAGGGCGGCCGGGGGTGGTCACGCTGCCGTGTGATCGGGCGCTGTCGGTGTGGCTGGCGCATCGCTGCGAGGCGGCGCTGACGCTGGTGTGCGAGAGCTTGTACCGCTGTGCCGGGCTGAGCCGGGCGCGATTCTGGAATCTGGTGGGCGAATCCATCCTCGGCGCGGCCACCTACGTGCCGGAACTGGCGCGGACCGGCGCGGATGCCGGGACCGAGCGAGGACAGGCACTGCTGCTGGCCCTGGCCGATCGAGGGTTGCCGGTACGTCGCTCTTGCTTGGTTAGGTAAGGCTGACCTACACTCAACTCGGCGTCCGGATCGAGCGAGAGTCCCGAGGGCTGCGGTCGACTCCCCGATCCACTGCCCGCGGCGGGCCCTTCGTCACGGAGGGCCCGCCGCGTCGTTTCCGGCCGGACGGGCACGAAACCGGATGTGCCGGTGCGTGTTTCGCGGACACGGCGATGCCCGGCCCACCGCCGGGGCGGCGGCGAACCGGGCATCGGCGAGCACTAGTGCGTGGCGGCGAAACCGGTCCGCAGGTCGGCGAGGATGTCCTCGATCCCCTCGATACCCACCGCGAGCCGGACCAGACCCGGCGTCACACCCGCGGTCAGCTGCTCCTCGGGAGTCAACTGCGAATGCGTGGTCGAGGCCGGGTGGATGACCAGCGAACGCACGTCACCGATGTTGGCGACATGGCTGTGCAGGGTCAGCGCGTCGACGAAACGCTTACCCGCGTCCACACCGCCCGCCAGCTCGAAGCCGACGATCGCGCCGGCGCCCTTCGGGGCCAGTTCGCGCCCGCGCTCGTACCACGGCGACGACGGCAGGCCCGCGTAGAAGACGTTGGTCACCTCCGGCTGTTCGGTGAGGAATTCCGCGACCGCCTGCGCGTTCGAGACGTGCCGCTCCACTCGCAGGCTCAGCGTCTCGAGGCCCTGGCTGATCAGGAACGCGTTGAACGGCGCCACCGCGGAGCCGAGGTCACGCAGCAACTGCACCCGCGCCTTCAGCGCGTAGGCGGGCGCGCCCAGATCGGCGAAGACCGCGCCGTGGTAGCTGGGGTCGGGGGTGGTGAAGCCGGGGAAGCGCGAGTTGCCCTGCTCGTCGGTCACCGTCCAGTCGAACGTGCCACCGTCGACGATCACGCCGGCGATCGCCGCGCCGTGGCCGCCGAGGTACTTCGTCGCCGAGTGCACGACGATGTCGGCGCCGTGCTTCAGCGGCTGGATCAGATACGGGGTCGGCACGGTGTTGTCCACGATGAACGGCACCCCGGCGGTGTGCGCGACCTCGGCCAGGCCCGGCAGATCCAGGATGTGGTTCTGCGGGTTGGACACCGTCTCGCCGTAGATCGCCTTGGTGTTCGGCCGGATCGCGGCGCGCCACTGATCCAGATCGTCGGGATCTTCGACGAACGACACCTCGATGCCCAGCTTCGGCAGCGTGTAGTGGAACAGGTTGTAGGTGCCGCCGTAGAGGCGCGGACTCGACACGATGTGGTCACCGGCGCCCGCGATGTTGAGGATCGCGAAGGTTTCGGCGGCCTGGCCCGAGGACAACAGCAGCGCCGCCACACCACCCTCGAGGGCGGCGATGCGCTGCTCGACCGCGTCCTGGGTGGGGTTCATGATGCGGGTGTAGATGTTGCCGGGCTCGGCCAGACCGAACAGTGCCGCGGCGTGATCGGTGTCGCGGAAGGTGTAGGAGGTGGTCTGGTAGATCGGCAGCGCGCGAGCGTTGGTGGTGCCGTCGGGAATCTGGCCGACGTGGACCTGCTTGGTCTCGAAGCTCCAGTTCTGCGCCGGATCGTTCGGCTCGACGGAGTCGGTCATGGGTTTCAGCTCCAAAGGTGTAGACGGGATGGGTCGTCGCGCATGGGGCGGCGGTGCGCCGCCCCCAAGGATGCCCGATTCGCGAAGAATCAGGCGGAAACTGTGGAGTTTTCCGATTCGGAAGTGATCAGTCTGGTCAGCACGGGCGTCGGCCCGGTGGAGATGTCGAGAACCGGGCAGTGGGCGTCCACGGCGGCCTGCAGTTCAGCGTAACGCTGCGCCGGCTCCGGGCCGTCGATGTGCACCGTCACCCGGACCTGCTGGAATCCGGCGCGCACGCTGTCGTCGAGGCCGAAGAAGCCGCGCACGTCGAGGTCGCCCTCGGCGTCGATGCGCAGATCGTCGACGACGATGCCCAGTCGCTGCGCCCAGAACCGGTAGGTCACCACCTGACACGAGATCAGCGCCGCGAGATAGAACTCGACCGGATTGGGCGCTGTGCCCGCCCCGCCCAGCGCGGCCGGCTCGTCCACCCGGACCGTGTAGGTGCCGGCCGTGACGGCGCTGCCGACGGCGCCCTCCGCTGTTCCGGCGGCGGAAAACAGGACCTGCGCCTTCGCCGGATCGCCGGCCACGGCCTGTGCGGTGGCGTCGACGATGTCGTTGAGCGGAGTGTCCGATGCGGCTGTCATGGCCGCCACGGTAGGGCCGCGCGGAGGCGGGAGCGAGGGTTGCGCTCCCCGTGATCACAACCGTAGCCGGATCGCTGTGAGTGCGTATACCCCTGCGGTACAACGATTTTCACATGTTATCACCAGGTGTGCTGCTCGATTACCGGCCCCGCCGCTGCCCGGGGCGTGCGGCACCGCCGTACCGGGCGGTACTCGAGTGGTGTAAGTGTTTTTCCATGACACAGCACGACCGATTCGAGGCTCGTTCCCTGGCGGATGTCACGCCCGAGCAGATGACCCGTTACAGCGAGGGGACCTTCACCGACCTCATCGGTCTCAAGTACACCGAGGTCGGGCCCGATCGCGTCGTCGGGGAGTGGGTGGTCTCGCCGCAGTTGCACCAGCCCGCGGGCATCGTCAACGGCGGGGTGTACTGCACGATCATCGAAACCTTGGCCAGTGTCGGCGGCGGTGTCTGGTTCGGCGACCGCGGACATGTGGTCGGCGTCAACAACAACACCGACTTCCTGCGCGCGGTGCGCGAGGGCAGTCTGCGTGGTGTCGCCACCCCGATTCACCAGGGCCGATCGCAGCAGCTGTGGCAGGTGCAGATCACCGACGAGCAGGACCGGGTGGTCGCGCGCGGGCAGGTGCGGCTGCAGAACCTCACCGCGGACGGGGCGGCCAAGGGCTAGCCGGAAGGCGATCTCCGACACGACGACGAGCGCAACCCGGTACGGCCGTGCCAAGATATCGAGCACCGTACGCCCGAGCAGCCGAGGAGGCGATGTGCGTCTGTCACCGCACGAGCAGGAACGGCTGATGCTCAGCTACGCGGCCGAACTGGCGCGCCGGCGGCAGGCGCGGGGGCTGAAACTCAACCATCCCGAGGCCGTCGCGATCATCACCGACCACGTCCTCGAGGGCGCCCGCGACGGCCGCACCGTCGCGGAGTTGATGTCCTCGGGCCGCACCGTGCTCACCCGCGACGACGTGATGGCGGGTGTGCCGGAGATGATCCCCGACGTGCAGGTCGAGGCCACCTTTCCCGACGGCACGAAACTGGTGACCGTGCATCACCCGATCGACTGAGGGGCACCGATGAGCGCGATATCCGCTGGAAGTGGCGGCGGCCCGGTGCCGGGAGAGTATCTGCTCGCCGCCGATCCCATCGAGATCAACGCCGGCGCCGACCGAATCGAACTCGAGGTGGTCAACACCGGCGACCGGCCGGTGCAGGTGGGCAGTCATGTGCATTTCCCGCAGGCCAACACCGCCCTCGAATTCGACCGGGTCGCGGCATACGGCCGCCGCCTCGACATTCCGGCGGGGACGGCGGTGCGCTTCGAACCCGGTCTGGCGCAGCGCGTTTCGCTGGTGCCGCTGGGCGGCAGCCGCGAGGTGTACGGGATCGGCCCGGATGCGCCCGGGCCGCTCGGCCCGGTGGTGAACCGGCCCGACGAGACCGACGGAAGGCCGGTCGACTGATGACGGAACTGTCCCGCGCTCGGTACGCCACGCTCTTCGGCCCCACGGCCGGGGATCGAATTCGCCTGGCCGACACCGATCTTCTGATCGAGATCACCGAGGACCGCTGCGGCGGACCCGGCCTGGCCGGTGACGAGGCCGTCTTCGGCGGCGGCAAGGTCTTGCGGGAATCGATGGGCCAAGCTCGTGCCACCCGCGCCGAGGGCACGCCGGATACCGTGATCACCGGGGCGGTGATCGTGGACTACTGGGGAATTATCAAGGCCGACATCGGCATTCGCGACGGCCGCATCTGCGCGATCGGCAAGGCCGGCAATCCGGAGACCATGGACGGCGTCCATCCGGATCTGGTGGTGGGCCCGTCGACGGAGATCATCGCAGGCAACGGCCGCATCCTCACCGCCGGCGCGATCGACTGCCACGTCCACTTCATCTGCCCGCAGTTGCTCGACGAGGCGCTCGGCGGCGGTATCACCACCCTGATCGGCGGCGGAACCGGGCCGGCCGAGGGCTCCAAGGCCACCACGGTCACTCCCGGCGCCTGGCATCTGGGCCGGATGCTGGAGGCCACCGACGGCTGGCCGGTCAACATCCTGCTGCTGGGCAAGGGCAACACCGTGCGTCCCGAGGCGATGTGGGAGCAATTGCGCGGCGGCGCCGGCGGATTCAAGCTGCACGAGGACTGGGGGACCACCCCGGCGGCGATCGACGCGTGCCTGCGGGTGGCCGATGCCGCCGGAGTCCAGGTCGCGCTGCATTCCGATACGCTCAACGAGGCCGGATTCGTGGAGGACACCCTCGCCGCGATCGCCGGGCGGGCCATCCACTCGTATCACACCGAGGGCGCCGGCGGCGGGCACGCGCCGGACATCATCACCGTCGCCTCGCACCCGAATGTGATGCCCAGCTCGACGAATCCGACTCGCCCGCACACGGTCAACACCCTCGACGAACATCTGGACATGCTGATGGTGTGCCACCATCTCAATCCGGCCGTGCCCGAGGATCTCGCCTTCGCCGAGAGCCGGATCCGGCCCTCCACCATCGCCGCCGAGGATCTGCTGCACGATCTGGGCGCGATCTCGATGATCGGCTCGGATTCCCAGGCGATGGGCCGCATCGGGGAAGTGGTCATGCGGACCTGGCAGACCGCGCACATCATGAAACGCCGCCGCGGCGCGCTGCCCGGCGACGGGGCCGCCGACAATCATCGGGTGCGCCGCTACATCGCGAAATACACGATCTGCCCGGCGGTGACGCACGGTCTGGACCACGAGATCGGGTCGGTGGAAGTCGGCAAATTGGCCGATCTGGTGCTGTGGGAGCCGGCCTTCTTCGGTGTGCGCCCGCATGCGGTGCTCAAGGGCGGCGCGATCGCCTGGGCCGCGATGGGTGATGCCAACGCCTCCATCCCGACCCCGCAGCCGGTGCTGCCGCGGCCGATGTTCGGCGCCGCGCCGGTGGTGGCGGCGGGGACGTCGCTGCATTTCGTCTCCCCGCAGGCCGTCGAGGACGGGCTCGCCGAGCGGCTGCAGGTCCGGCGCACACTCGTCCCGGTGGCCGATGTGCGCCGCCGGACCAAGAGCGATCTGCCGCTCAACGACGCGATGCCGCGCATCGAGGTGGAACCCGACACCTTCACCGTGCGCATCGACGGCGAGGTGTGGGACCAACAGCCGGCCGCCGAGCTGCCGATGGCGCAGCGCTACTTCCTGTTCTGAGCACGCGCGTTTTCTGCCGTGCGGGGCGCCGAGGGCGCTGCGGTGCACCGGTGCGGGCGCGGTGGCACACTGGCCGATATGACGAATGCCGAATGGGGCGCGGTCGATCGCTACGTCGTGGACACTCTGATCGGGGACGCCGATTCCGATGTGGCGCAGGCGAATTCCGATGCGGGACTGCCGCCCATCGACGTCTCGCCGGCGCAGGGAAAATTCCTGTATCTGCTCGCGCTGTCGGCCGGGGCGCGGCGTGTCCTCGAGATCGGCACGCTCGGCGGGTTCAGCACCCTGTGGCTGGCGCGTGCGGTGGGACCGCAGGGGAGCGTCGTGACGTTGGAATACGATCCGCACCACGCCGAGGTGGCCCGCGCCAACCTCGATCGCAAGGGTGTGGGAGAGCGGGTGGAGATCCGGGTCGGCGCGGCGCTGGACACCTTGCCCGCGGTCGCCGAGGACTACGGCGAGCCCTTCGACCTGGTCTTCATCGATGCCGACAAGGTGAACAACGCCAACTATGTGCGGTGGGCCTTGCGGCTGACTCGGCCCGGTTCGGTCATCATCGTCGACAATGTCGTGCGCCGCGGCGCGCTGGCCGACGGCGATCCCGGCGACCCCGCGGTCCGCGGAGCTCGGGAAGCGCTGGCACTGCTCGCCGACGAGCCGCGGCTCGAGGCCACCGTGCTGCAGACCGTGGGCAGTAAGGGCTGGGACGGATTCGCCTACGCCGTGGTCACCGGCTGATCGCCTACGCCGTGGTCACCGGCTGACCGGTGCCGAATCGCCGTGCCCGACCCGGTCGGGACGGTCGGCGAGTTCGGTCCAGAAATCCACGTACGCCTGCTCGTGGCCGATGCCGAGTTCCAGGATGCGGGAACGAGATTGGGCGCGCACGGTATCGGCCGGATCGATCTCGGCGTGCAGGGCGCGATAGCGCTCGAGCCAGCGGCGGTGCTCGGCCGCCTGGCGGCGCGCGAGGGCGACCACGTCCTCCGGTCCGCCGAGATCGGCGAAGAACAGTTTCACCTGCGCCGGATCACGCGTCTCCGGCGGCGGGCATCCGGGGTCGGCCAGCCACGCGCGTAACGCCTCGCGTCCGGCGTCGGTGAGCTGGAATACCCGCCGGCGGCGGCCGGTCTCCTCGGCGTCCTCGTGCAGCAGGCCCCGCTCGGCCAGCCGGGCCGGGATGCGGTAGAGCTGCGCATGCGGCACCGGCCAGAAGTAGTCGACGCTCTCCTCCATGCGTGCTTTGAGTTCGTAGGGGGTGAGTGGGCCGTGCCGGGCGATGAGCCCGAGCACGATATGGTCCTGCGCTCCCAGATCCGCCATGGTCGTCAGCTTTCGGTTCGGCACGTCTCGGTTCGGAACGGCATTGACACGGTCTCACTGAGACTATAGCTTGATATCCGTCATACCGTATCAATGAGACTATTGGAGTGGACATGCGCGCATACGGAATCGAACTCTTCGACCGGTGGACGGCGATGTGGAACGGGGAACTGGAGCTCGCGAACCGAATCATGGCCCCGCACTTCACCCTTCGGTACGCCCAGCCGGGCGCCGAGGCCTACGACACCATTCACGATCCGGAGACGTTCGCGCGGCAGATCGCGGCCTTCCGCGCGGCCGCGCCCGGGCAGCGATTCGAAACCCAGGGCGAGGCGGTCGTCGAGATCGACGACCGCCGTACCGGGACCGTGGCGCGGCCCTACGGTTCGCGCCGTCCGGTCGCGGACGGTGAGATCGCCGTGAGCGGCACCGATATCCTGCGCGTCGAGGACGGGCTGATCGTGGAGGTCTGGTCGGTCTCCGGCGGGATCCAGGGCCGGTCGTACTACTGAGCGCCGGGTCGGTTGTGGCGTGCGGCGAAACCGTCGCACAGCGCCGACAGGCCCGAATGCAATTGCCGCACCGGATCGAGCAGATCGCCGAGCCCGGTGCCTTCGAGGGGCGCCAGCGCGGGCGGGCTCG
Source organism: Nocardia mikamii NBRC 108933 (assembly GCF_001613505.1). GTDB lineage: Bacteria > Actinomycetota > Actinomycetes > Mycobacteriales > Mycobacteriaceae > Nocardia > Nocardia mikamii. The sequence continues at coordinate 256,997 of NZ_BDCM01000010.1, read as the reverse complement.
GCCAGCGCGGGGTGCCCTCGAGAAGTGCCGTCAGACCGGAGGATTCGTCGTGCTCGTCCTCGCGGGCGGCCAGAATGGTGGCGCTGACCTGCTGGAGGGCGATTCCGGCGATATAACTCCAGACCTCGAGAGCCATCGCGGTGGCCTCGCGGCGATCATCGGTCAGTTCGAGCAGGCCTTCGGTCAGCCAGCCCAGACACGCCAGGCTGTGCGGACCGAAGTTGTAGCGCGGCACCGCGAAGGTGAACAGCACCCACGGATGCAGCCGGTAGAGCTGCCAGTCGATATCGGCGGCCGCGCGCACTCGGTCGCGCCAGGTCCAGCCCGATTCCGGTGCGGGGTACGGGTAGCGGCGCGCGACCTCGTCGGTCATATCGGCCAGCAGTGCGTCCTTGTTCGGTACGTGCCGATACAGCGACATCGCGCCCACGCCCATCCGCTCGGCGATGCGGCGCATGGACAATCCGTCGATGCCGTCCGCATCCGCCAGCGAGATGGCGGTGTCGACGATCGCCGCTCGCGTCAGCCGCTCGGGCTGTGACCGGCTCGGAGAGCCTGAAGTCGCAGGTGAGGGTGGGTGGGAAGGTTTCGACATCGAAACTCGCTTTCCTTTCTGCGGCCGGATGCGTACGCTGTACCCCGGTCGCGTACGACGTACGCATGAAATGAAGGATAGGTGATGGTCGGCATTGAGACCTCGGCGGCGGGTTACACCGCGCCGAGCGCAACCCCCCGGCGGGCGTGGCTGGGTCTGGCGGTGTTGATTCTGCCGGTGCTGCTGGTGTCGATGGATATGTCGGTGCTGTACCTGGCGATGCCGACGCTGACCGAGCATCTGGACCCCTCGGCCGAACAGCAGCTGTGGATTCTCGACATCTACGGATTCATGATCGCCGGACTGCTGATCACCATGGGCAATCTCGGTGACCGCATCGGCCGGCGCAACATATTGCTCGCCGGCGCCACGGTTTTCGGCCTCGCCTCGCTGCTGGCGGCCTTCGCGCCCAGCGCCGGGGTCCTGATCGCGGCGCGCGCGCTGATGGGTGTCGGCGGTGCGACGCTGCTGCCGTCGAGCCTGGCGCTGATCTCGAGCCTGTTCCCCGACGCGCGGGCCCGCGGCACCGCGATCGGCGTCTGGACGGCGTTCTTCGCGGGCGGTTCGGCGGTGGGGCCGGTGATCGGCGGCCTGCTGCTGCACAAGTTCTGGTGGGGTTCGATCTTCCTGATCAATACGCCGGTGCTGCTGGTGCTGCTGGCGCTGGGACCGCTGCTGCTACCCGAACATCGCTCCGCCGGTCGCGGACCGCTGGATCCGGTGAGCGTGATCATGTCCATCGGCGGCATCCTGCCGCTGGTGTACGCGGTGAAACGAGCCGCGGCCGAGGGCGTCGACGCGGTCTCGGTGGTCCTCGGCCTCGCCGGTGTCGCGGTCTTGGTGGCATTCGTGCGACGCCAGCGCACCCTCGCCGAACCGCTGCTGGATCTGAGTTTGTTCCGGCGCGGACTGTTCCGGGTGGCGATCGGGTCGTCCACGGTGGGCATGATGTCGCTGGCCGGAATGAGCTATCTGACCAGCATGTATCTGCAATCGGTGGCCGGACGCGACGTTCTGGGCGCGGCGCTGCTGGGTATTCCGGCCGCGATCGCGGTGTTCGTGTGCTCGATGGGCGGGGCACGGGTGGCGCGCCGGCTCGGCACCCGCGGATCGTTCGTGCTGGCGTTGAGCGCGGCCGCGGTCGGCAATCTGCTGTTGCTCGGTATCGGCGTCGACGGCGGAATCGGCTGGTACATCGCGGGATCCACGATCGCGGGCCTCGGCTACGGCATCGTGTTCACCCTGGTGTCGGAGGTCGCGGTGTCCTCGGTTCCGGCCGAGCGGGCGGGATCGGCGGTCGGCATCTCGGAAACCAGTTTCGAACTCGGTAACGCGCTGGGACTGTCGCTGCTGGGTTCGCTGGCGGCGCTGGTGTTCCGATCGGGTGGCGATTTCGCCGACACGCTAGGCGAGACGCTCGTGCGCCATCGCGGCGATGCGGCCGCGATCCATGCCGCGCAGAGCTCGTTCGTCACCGGCATGCACACCGCGCTGGCGGTCGGGGCGGCATTGCTGATCATGATGGCGGTGACGGCGGCGGCGACCTCGGGCCGGCGGCGCCGTCGCGCGGTCGCGGTGGATGCCGCGTCCGCGGCGGCGGGAGCGCGCTGACCCGTTCCCGGTCGCGGTGACGATTTCGGCCCGCCGGGCCGAGCCGCCCAATACAGTTTCGGCTGTGACAGATACCGCCTCACCGAACCGTCCGCTGGCCGAGCGGGTCGCGACGCGGTTGTTGTATCCCACGTCGCGGCCCCGGGACGCGGCGTTGCGCGAGGCCGTGTCGGGGCGGGTCGTGCTGGTGACCGGTGCCTCGCACGGCATCGGGAAGGTCGCCGCCGCCAAATTCGCCGCCGCCGGAGCCGTGGTGGTGATGGTGGCGCGCTCGGCGGGGGAGCTGGAGGCCGTGGCCGACGACATCACCGCGGGCGGCGGCATCGCACACACCTACAGCACCGACCTGACCGATATGGACGCGGTGGACACCTTGGCCCGCGACATCCTCGCCGCGCACGGCCGGGTGGATGTGGTGGTCAACAACGCGGGCCACTCGATTCACCGCTCGATCGAGCAGTCCTACGACCGCTTCCACGACTTCACCCGGACCATCGATATCAACTACCTCGGACCGGTGCGATTGCTGCTGGCCCTGCTGCCGGCGATGCGGGAGCGCGGCCGCGGACATATCGTCAACATCTCCACCTGGGGGCTGCGCATGCCGCCCGCGCCGCGGTGGGCCGCCTACGGCGCGTCGAAGGCGGCCTTCGACCAGTGGTTGCGCACGGTGGCGACCGAGGTGGCGGCCGACGGCGTGACCGCCACGTCGATCTACATGCCGCTGGTGCACACGCGCATGAGCGCGCCCACCGATTTCGGCTCCATGCCGGGGCTGACCGCCGCCGAGGCCGCGGATCTGGTGTGTCACGCCGTCGTCGCGAAACCGGTGGAGATCTCGCCGTGGTGGAGCGGTCCGCTGCAGGCGTGGACGGATCTGACCCGCGGTCCGATGCAGCGGCTGATGGCCCGCAGCATCCGATTCACCTGAACCGGTCGCTCAGCTCTGCAGGAACGCCAGCAGATCGGCGTTGAAACGCTCCTTGTCACCGGGGACCAGGGCGATGCCATGGGAACCGCCCTCGTAGACGGTGAGCGTCGCGTCCGGGATGATCTTCGCCGCCTTGCGGGCGGTGGCGTCGATAGGCACGATCTGATCGTCGTCGCCGTGCACGATGAGCGTCGGCACGTCGAACTTCCGCAGATCGGCGGTGAAATCGGTGTAGGCGAAGGCGTCGACACAACGCACTCCGGCCTCGATCGCCTCGTGCATCGCCATGAACCAGAACGCGTCGCGGTTGCCCTGAGTGGCTTTGGTGCCCGGCCGGTTGGCGCTGAAGAAGCCCTCGGACGTGTCGCGCCAGAACTGCGAGCGTTCGTTGAGAATGCCCGTCTTGATCTGATCGAACACGTCGTCGGGCACGCCTTCGGGGTTGTCGGTGGTGCGCGCCATCAGCGGCGGGATAGCCGACAGCAACACCGCGGACCGCACACGCCCGGTGCCGTGGCGGCCGATGTAGCGTGCCAGTTCGCCACCACCCATGGAGTGGGCCACCAGCGTCACATCGCGCAGGTCCAGCCGGGTGAGCAGATCGTTCAGATCGTCGGCGAAGGTGTCGAAGTCGTATCCGCCCCACGGCTGCGCCGACCGCCCGTGTCCGCGGCGATCGTGCGCGATACCGCGAAAACCGTTGTCCGCGACGTGTTTCAGTTGATCGTCCCAGGCATCGGCGTTGAGCGGCCAGCCGTGGATGAAGACCACGGGGCGGCCCGAACCCCAGTCCTTGTAGTAGATGTCGACCTCGTCACGCGTCGTGCACACAGGCATGGACGAACCTCCTCGCGTGCGCCCGCCGGCCTCGGTCGCGGGCCGTGAGAACGAGACGCGATCTCCAGCGTAGGAGCTGCGACCGAGGCGAGGGGCTACGAATCGGTTACGTCAGCAATCGATCAGCTACCGATGGTTACGGCTCGAGGACGACCTTGCCGACGGTGGCGCGATCCTCGAGCGCCCGATGCGCGGCCGCGGCGTCGCCGAGGGCGAAGCGGTGCACCGCCGGGCGCAATTGCCGGGATCCCGCGGCGGCCAGGGCGCGCGTCTCCAGGGCCTCGATTCCGCCGCCGCGTGCGAGCATTTCCGGGCCGAGGACCGAGCGCGAGGTGATGCCGCGGGCGGCGAGCTCATCGGGCGCGAACTCCAGTGCGGTATCGCTCCAGCCGAAGACGAGATGGGCGCCGCCGGGCGCGAGCAGTTCGACCGCGGCCCGGCCGGCCGCGCCGCCGACGCCGTCGAAGACCCAGTGCGCGGGCCGCTCGCCGAAGCGTGCGCGCACCGCGTCCGACCAGCCCGGGTCGGTGTAGTCGAGGGCGAGATCGGCGCCGTTGCCTTCCACCGTGGCGACCTTGGCCGCCCCGCCGGCCAGTCCGACGACGGTGAGTCCGGCGGCGCGCAGATACTGCACGAGCAGGGTGCCGATCCCGCCCGCCGCGGCCGGCACTACCGCGAGTTGTCCCGGCTCGATGTCTTCGGCGAATCCCAGGATGCCCAGGGTGGTTCGGCCCGTACCGATCATCGCCACCGCCGCGGCCGGATCCAGGGTGTCCGGAATCCGGTGCAGCCGTTGCGCATCCGCGACGGCCAGTTCGGCGTAGCCACCCGGCGCCGCGCCCAGGTGGGTGACGACCCGCGTGCCCAGCACATCCGCGTCGACGCCGGAGCCCACGGACTCGACGACGCCCGCGACTTCGCGGCCGGGGATCGTCGGCAAGGGCGGAAGTGGGTAGGGGCCCGGCAGGCCGCGGCGTAAATGCGTGTCCACCAGGTGGATTCCCGCTGCGGCGACGGTGATCCGGACCTGTCCGGCTCCCGGTAGCGGATCAGGGACCGTCTCGTAACGCAGGTTCTCGGCCGGGCCGAATTCGTGCAGGCGTATCGCTTTCATGATCACAGCCTGCAACCTCGACCATTGTTTAGGTCAAGCGCGGGTGGACATGTCGCGCGCGGCGCCCGCGCCGCGCAGCAGGGTGTCGACCACGATGTCGGCCGCGCGGGCGGGATCGAGTTGCGGGAGATTCTCGGCGGCGTTGACCATCAGCTGTGCCAGCAGGGTCGAGACCCAGCCCTCGGGCAGGCCGGGGCGGAGCAGGCCTTCGTCGGTGGCCCGGCGCAGAAAGGTGTCGACCTCGGCGATCAGGGGTGCGCGGCGTTCGCGAATCGTCTCGTCGGCCACGAGTCTCGCCGTCTGCACCGGCCAGCGGCGGTTGACGCCGATGATGGCTTCGACGTACCGGTGCAGGGCTACCGCGACCGGCGCCTCCCGGAGCCGGGCGCTCGCGACGGCTTCCTCGACCGCGTCGTATCGAGCCTGGTAGACGGCCGCGAGAAGGTCGTCGCGCGAGGCGAAGCGGCGGTAGACGGTGCGCCTGTCCACGCCGGCTTCGGCGGCGATGGCCGACAGGCTCGCGGACGGATCGTCGGCCAGCAGCCGGGCCCCGGTGGTCAGCACCTGTTCGATATTGCGGGCAGCGTCAGCTCTCACCGCTCCAATGTACCCATGTGAGCAGCAGATCATTGAATAAACGCTACGTTGCAGCAGCGCAAATCAAATTAAGTGCTACATTGATGTGACGGTTGAGTCGTATCCGGTTGTTCCGAGAGCGGCCGGACGTGGGACGGAGGAACGAATATGGCCGGAACATGGCTGATCACCGGTGCGTCGCGGGGCCTGGGACGCGAGCTGACCGAGGCCGCGCTGGCCGCCGGGCACCGAGTCGTCGCCGGTGCGCGGCGCCCCGAACAACTCGACGAGGTGGTGCGGCGCTACGGTCCGCACCTCCTGCCGGTGCGACTGGACGTCACCGACCCGGCGGCGGCCGAGGCCGCGGTGCGCGCGGCCACCGATACCTTCGGCTCGCTCGACGTCGTGGTCAACAACGCCGGATACGCCGACAGCGCACCGATCGAGGAGATGACCGCCGACGATTTCCGGGCGCAGGTCGAGACCAACCTGTTCGGCGTCGTGCACGTCACCCGCGCCGCACTGCCGGTGCTGCGGGCCCAGCGCTCGGGGACCTTCGTGCAGATCTCCTCGATCGGCGGCCGCGTCGGTGGTTCGCCCGGGCTGGGCGCCTATCAGACGGCGAAATTCGCGGTCGAGGGATTCTCCGAAGTGCTGGCGAGCGAGGTGGCCCCGTTCGGGGTGCGGGTCGTGATCGTCGAGCCGGGTGCCTTCCGCACCGACTGGCAGGGCGCCTCGATGGCCATCCATCCGGTGGGAGCCGACTACGAGGCGACCGTCGGCGCCGTCCACCGCTTCCGCCGCGACAACGACGGATCCCAGCCGGGCGACCCGGCGCGCGCTGCCCGCATCATCGTCGAGGTGGCCGGCTCGGACGAACCGCCACGCCGCCTGCTGCTGGGCAGTGATGCGCTGGCCGCGGCCAGGGCGGCCGGACGGGTCCGGGCCGAGGAAACCGAGAAATGGGCCGCGGTGAGCGCCTCGGCGGACTTCGCGGCCGCGGGCTGACCCGCGCGGTTCTAGGATCGGAGATCGTGCCCGGCCGCAGGAGATGCCCATGAGTCTCGCGATGGTGATGTCGCTCGCCGACTCGCGGCTGCCCATCGGCGGGCACGTGCATTCGGGCGGGGTCGAGGAGGCGGTCGGTTCCGGGCTCGTGCGAGACCTCGACACGGTGGCGGCCTATCTGCGGCGCCGGATCCGCACCACGGGTCTCGTCGCGGCCTCGTTGTCGGCGGCCGTCTGCGCGGGCGTGCTGACGCCCTCGGCGGCCGAGGCGGAAGCCGATGCCCGCACCCCGGCGCCGGCGGCGCGCACGGCCTCGCGGGCACAGGGCCGTGGACTGTTGCGGCTCGCGAAACAGGTATGGCCGCAGCATGATTGGTCCGACCTGGGCATGCGGCCGCACCTGTCCACGGTGTTCGGTGTCGTGGGCAGGGCCGCGGGGCTGCGGCCGGTGGAGATCGCCGGGGTCGTGGTCTATACGACGATGACCGGGGCCGCCACCGCGGCGCAACGGTTGCTCGCACTCGATCCGGCCGCGGTCGCGGCGATCACGCTGGAGCTGGCCGCGCTGTGCGACGACACGGCCCGCACGGCCACGATGGGCCCGGCCGCCCTGTCCGATCCGCTCGGCGACGTACTCGCTCAGCGCCATCTCGACCGTGAGATGCCGCTGTTCGCGTCGTAGCCTGCGCGGCGGAGCAACCGCCGGCCGGAGATTCGCCGGCCGGGGAGGTAACACCGGGTTCACATGAATCGGCCACGATGATCGTCGAGAGTCGAGGCCCGAAGGAGAGCTCATGCCGCCGCATCTGATCGATGGCGAACCGCACGATCACGCCCATGACCGCCCCAGGCGGGTGCGCACGCCGGGGGAGCCGGTTCGCATCGGGATCGGCGGGCCGGTCGGATCCGGGAAGACGGCCCTGGTCGCGGCGTTGTGCCGGCAGCTGCGCGCGGAACTGTCGCTGGCGGTACTGACCAACGACATCTACACCACCGAGGACGCCGACTTCCTGCGCCGGCACGCGGTCCTGCCCGACGAACGGATCAGCGCGGTGCAGACCGGCGGTTGCCCGCACACCGCGATTCGCGACGACATCACCGCCAATCTCGACGCCATCGACGATCTGATCGAGGCGAATCCGCCGCTGGATCTGATTCTGGTCGAATCCGGCGGCGACAACCTCACCGCCACCTTCTCCGCGGGCCTGATCGATGTGCAGATCTTCGTCGTCGACGTGGCCGGCGGCGACAAGGTGCCGCGCAAGGGTGGTCCGGGCGTGACGTTCTCGGATCTGCTGGTGATCAACAAGACCGACCTGGCGCCGATGGTCGGCGCCGACCTCGAGGTGATGCGCCGCGATTCCGCGGCGGTACGCGCGGGCCGCCCGTTCGTCTTCAGCTCACTGACCGAGGATCCGGCCGCGACACCGGTGCTGGCGTGGGTGCGCGATCAGCTGGACGCGGTGGCGGCCGCCGAGGCGGCCGGGGAAAGCGCTGTTGCGCACTGAGATTCGCATCGTCGCGCGTGCCGGGGCGCGGCCGTGGTCGGCGGCCACCGGCGCGCTGGCGGTCCGCTGCACCGGACCGGATACCGTGCATCTGATCGGTGCCGCGGCCACGCCGCTCGGCGGGGACGAACTCGATATCCGCGTCGCGGTCGAGCCCGGTGCCCGTTTGGTGGTTCGCTCGGTGGCGGCGACGATCGTGCTGCCCGGCCGCATCACTCGGATGTCGACGGCGTCGTGGTCCTTCGACATCGGCGCGGGCGGCGAATTGGATTTCGATCCGGAACCGACGGTCGTCGCCGGCGGAGCCGAACATCGCGCGGTCACCACCGTGCGGCTGGCCGCCGATGCCCGGATTCGTCTGCGCGAACGCGTGCAGATCGGCCGCACCGGCGAGGATCACGGTCGCTGGTGCGGGGATCTCGTCGCCGACATCTGCGCCCTGCCGCTGCTGCGGCATCGCCTCGAACTCGGCGTCGGTACCGCCGCCGACGACCTGCTGTCGGCCCCGCGCGCGCTGTGCAGCGAACTGCGATTCCCCGACGAGAGCCCCGCCGCGACCATCGGCGTGGCCGCCGCGGTCCTACCGCTCGCAGCCGGGGGTTCGCTGTCGACGTGGACGGGCGCGCGACTGTCCGACACCCCGGCGACTTTTCGCACTCCAACCGCCGCGGCGGGGTGAGGAGGAACGCCGGCCCACCGCGGGGTTGAGGGATCGGCCGTGCGCTGCGACAGACATGAATACACGAGGGCCGCGAGCGTATCGGCTCGCGGCCCTCGGTCGAGCGGTTGATGAACGGGGGTACTCAGCCCGCTTTCGGCTGCGACGAGCCGGAGGCCGTCGACTCGCTGGAGGCAGTGGACGCGCTCGTGCCGGAGTCGGTATCGCTCGTTCCCGAGCCGGATTCACTTGTGCCCGAGGGTTTTTCGCCGTCCGGCGTAGTGACCGCGGACTTCGCCGGCGGTTCGCCGGGTGCGGCGGGCGGAGTCGTGCTGCCGACCTCGGTCTGGACCGCCCGGGCGTCGGTCTCGTTGCCGTTCATGGCCTCGAGGGCGAGCCGGGCGAAGACCCACTGTTCGGTGGCCGCCATCTGCCCGCGGTTGCGGCCGAGGAAGGCGACGAACCACTGGAACACGGTGACGGTCCGGCTGCGATAACCGATCAGGTAGTACAGGTGCAGCACCAGCCAGATGAGCCACGCGAGGAAGCCGGAGAACTCCAGCTTGCCGATCTGGCAGACGGCGTTGAACCGCGACACCGTCGCCATACTGCCCTTGTTGAAGTACTTGAACGGCTTGCGCTGATCCGGGGTCTGCTTACCGGCGACCTCGGCCTTGATCTGCTTGGCCGCGTAGGTGGCGCCCTGAATGGCGCCCTGAGCCTGACCGGGTACGCCGGGCACCGCCATCAGGTCGCCGACGACGAAGACGTTCGGATATCCCTTGATCGTCAGATCCGGTTCGACCACGACCCGCCCGGCCCGGTCGGTTTCGGTGCCCTTGGACCGTTCGGCCAGCATCTTGCCCAGTTCACTGGCCTGCACACCGGCCGACCACACCTTGCACGCCGACTCGATGCGCCGCTCGGTGCCGTCCTTGTCCTTGACCGTCACGCCACGGGCGTCGACATCGGTGACCATGGCGTTGAGCTGGATCTCCACGCCCATCTTCTCGAGGCGGCGCTGGGCCTTGCCGCCGAGTTTGGGACCCATGGGCGCGAGCACCGCCCCGGCGCCTTCTACCAGCAGGACGCGAGCGTCGCGCGGATCGATGTTACGGAAGGTGCCGACGAGGGTGCGGTCGGCGAGTTCGGCGATCTGCCCGGCCAGTTCGACGCCGGTGGGGCCCGCGCCGACGACCACGAAGGTCAGGAACCGGTCGCGCTCCTCCTGGGTCTTGGCCAGTTCGGCCTCCTCGAACGAGCCGAGGATGCGCGCGCGCAGTTCCAGCGCGTCGTCGATGGTCTTCATGCCCGGCGCGTAGGTGGCGAACTGATCGTTGCCGAAATAGGACTGCTGGGCGCCGGTCGCGACGATCAGGCTGTCGAAGGAGGTGACGGTGTCCTGGTTGAGCAGTTTCGACGTCACGGTCTTGTTCACCAGGTCGATATCGTGGACCTCGCCCAGGATCACCCGCGTGTTGTGGTGTTTGCGCAGCACGATGCGGGTGGCGGGGGCGATCTCACCGGTGGACAGGATGCCGGTGGCGACCTGGTAGAGCAGCGGTTGGAACAGGTGCGTGGAGGTCTTGGAGATCAGTACGACATCGACGTTGTCGTGCTCGAGATGTTTGCACGCGAACAAGCCGCCGAAGCCGGATCCGATCACCACCACGCGGTGGCGTCGGTTCTCGACAGTTTCGGTTCCCATCAGCGCTCCTCGCCGGACGTTCGGTCTACGACAGGCTCAACGGTAGTCGGCTGCCCGGAGGCAGTCACGACGAGCACCGAATGTCGGCGCGTCCGCGCCTCGGGCCCCGGTTTCGGCCCGCACGGGGCGGGTATGCGATCACTTCGGCACCGGCTCGGCCGCGCCCACCAGCGGCCCGACGAGGCGGTCGCCGCCGATGCTCTCCACGGTCGGCCACAGGAAGGCCGCGAGTTGATCGACGAATTCGGCGCGGGAGCGGGTCGGCTGCTGTATCCAGGCCTCGGCCGACATGAGAATGGCGCCGACGGTGGCGGTCGCCCAGATCCGCGCCAGCGCCGGGTCGGCGTCGAGGCGGCGCAGGATGATGTCGAAAATCGATGTCGCCCAATCGGATACGCGGGTGAAGAACGGCCGGTGCTCGGCGTCGCCGCGCTCGAGCCGCTGCATCATGACGTGGTGCAGGTTGGGATTGGCGTCGACGAAATCGCACATCAGGGTGACGACCGCCCGCAGCAGCTGCCGCGCGGGTAGCGGCTGTGCCAGGAGATGGTCGGCGGCGGCGATGATCGCGTTCATATGTCGCTCGGCCAGCGCATCGATCAGCGCCGGGAGGTCCGGGAACACCGCGTATACCGCGGTGCGCGCGTATCCGGCCTCGGTGGCGACCTGCGCGATCGTCATGCGCGATCCGGAGCCGGCCACCACCCGCTCGGCCGCGTCGAGGATCTCCGCGCGTCGGCGGTCGGGATCCCGGGGTGGCCCGGGCGGGCGGCCTGGACGCCGAATTTCTGTGTCCCTTGTCACAGCGCGATACTACCTCTAATGTACGAGGTGTACTTTTTTGCGGCCGGGCGGCGTGGCGCGGTCGCTGTATTCGGGAGGCATCAGTCATGGTCAGCGTCGACCCGCGTCCCTCCGCCGCCGAGCGGGAGAACATCGGCTTCATCGAAATTCCGGACGGCCGTCCCATCGACCGGCTGCTGCACCGATTACCGGCCCGGGAACAGGTCCTGGCGACACCGCCGCGGGGCAGTGCGGCGTCGGCCGTGCGCGGCGACGCCGGACTGCCGGTGCTGGGCCGCTCGCTGCAGTATCTGCGCTGGGGTCCGGCCGAGATGTACGACCGCTACCGCCGCTACGGCCCGGTCAGCTACAACAAATCCTTCGGTATCGACCGTGTCCTCGTCGCCGGTCCGCAGGCCGTCGACGAGGTACTCGGCAAGCGGCGCAACGATTTCGGGCAGGGCTGGGACTTCCTGATCGGCTCGTTCTTCCGCCGCGGACTGCTGCTGCTGGAATTCTCCGAGCACATGTTCCACCGGCGCATCATGCAGCAGGCGTTCACCCGCGAGCGGCTGGAATCGCATCTGGCGCAACTGAGCCCGGTGGTCGAGGCGGCCGTCGAGCGCTGGAGTCCGGCCGGTGCGCGCACCCTGCGGTTGTATCCGACAGTGAAAGATCTCACTCTCGAGATCGCGACCGAAACCTTCATGGGGGTCGACGCCGGGCCACAACGCCACCGGCTCGGACAGGCCTTCCTCGACTGCACCCACGCACCGCTGGCGCTGGTGCGCTATCCGGTGCCCGGCGGTGCGTGGCGCGCCGGCCTGCGCGGGCGCCGGACGCTCGAGGAGTACTTCACCGCGATGGTGCCGCAGAAGCGTCGGGAAGCGGGTGCGGACTTCTTCTCCGCGCTGTGTCACGCCCGCGCCGAGGACGGTGCGATGTTCTCCGACGCCGACGTCGTCAATCACATGATCTTCCTGATCATGGCCGCCCACGACACCACCACCACCACCGCGACCTCGGTCGCCTACTACCTGGGCCGGCACCCGGACTGGCAGCAGCGGGTGCGCGCCGAGGCGCAGGCGCTGTTCGACGAGCTCGACGGCGCGCCGCCGACGATCGCCGACCTGGATCGCCTGCGGGATCTGGATCTGGTGATCAAGGAGAGCCTGCGGCTGGTGCCGCCGGTGCCGGGCCTGGTGCGCCGCGCCGTACGCGACACCGAGGTGGCCGGTCACTACATTCCGGCCGGAACCCACGTCGACGTCGCCTACGGCGTCAACCATCTGATCCCCGAATTGTGGTCGCATCCCGCGCGTTTCGACCCGGAGCGGTTCACCGAGGGCCGGCGCGAGGACAAATCGCACCGGCTGGCGTGGATGCCGTTCGGCGCGGGGGCGCACAAATGTATCGGCATGCATTTCGGCACCCTCGAGGTGAAGGTGGTCATCGCCGCGATGGTACGCGCCTACCGCTGGCACATCCCCGACGACTATCTGATGCCGTGGGGCTTCAACACCATCCCGTTCCCGCGCGACGGGGCGCCGATGCGACTGTCGCGGCTGTGACGTCGATGCGGCTCACCGCAGTGAAGTCGGTACGGCTCACCGACCGGCGAACAGCAGCTGCGCGACGTGCGTGGTGGTCTCCTCGCCGTCGGTGTAGCCGCCCTGGTCGCCGAGCGAGTTCATCACCGCGAGGGTGTAGCGCTCACCGGGCCCGGCGAAGCCGACCGAGTTGACCACCCAGCCGCCGTTCTCGTCGGACCAGCCGTTCTTGAGGCCGGGGTGGTTGGCGTCGCCGGCGCCCCACACGCCCCAGTGCTGATTGGTGTCGACCTTGCGCATCCGGTCGAGCAGATAGCCGCGGTCGTCGGGGTTCATGTGGTCGAGCACGTTGTTCATCAGCCGATCCAGATCGGACGGCGTGCACTGCTGAAAACCCCAGTCCGGGAACAGATGCCCATTGCCGTTGGTCGGGCGCGGCACCAGCCCGGTCATCCCGTTGGCGCGGAAGGCGTTGTTGAACGCCTGCCGGTCCGGGCCCGCGTACTTGTTCCACAGGAAGTCCGCCGCGGCGTCGTTGGAGGTCGCCAGCATGGACTCCATCTGGGTGCGGTCCTCGGGCGTGAGCGCGATCGCGCCGACCCGCGCCCGGTTCAGCAGATCCTCGGCGATGGCCAGTTTGATGGTGGAGGCGGTCCAGAACAGGGTCTCGGCGTTGCCGTTGGCGTAGGTACCGCCGGTGACGCGGTCACGCACCACATAGCCGGTGACGCCGGGCCGGGAGGCCAGATAGTTGTCGACGGCCGCGATCCGGCTGCTCATATCGCAGTCGAAGCCGTCGCGGCAGCCCTGCATGCGCAGCGGGACCGCGGCGGCCGGAGCGGGATCCAGCACGGGGGTGCCCGCCATCAGCGCGGCGGCGACGACGCAGGCGCCGGCGGCCAGGCGGGTGGTTCGAATGCCGCGGGACGCGGTCCGGGGATAACGCACGGTGAGCCACAATAGCCACAAATGCGCCGATCACGCACGTCTTGAGGTCGGCCTGCGGATGTGCTAGCTACGCAAAGATCGTTGCGGGCCAGCGCATTTCGGCCATATCGACCGCAATGACGCAGGTCAGCGGAATGCTGCGAGCAATTCCTCGACGCTGCGGCCGTTGAGCCGATAGCAGTGCTCGAAGGCCTCGGAATGTCCGTCGCGGGCCCAGCTGTGCAGCACCACGCCGCGGCCGTAGTGCCGGGAGTTGATCAATTCCCACGTCTCGCCCGATCGCCGTACCGTGAACCCGGATCTGGGTACGAGGGGGACCACCGTCGCAGACATGAATCGAACCAGCCTTTCGATACCGCTTCTCCCGAAACCTCCCCGCAGAGCACTGTCGCACACGGCGGACCCGGTATGCGGGTGACACGCGGTGGCGGATTGCGTTCGTGATAGCCGAATGGTCATGATGGCCGGATTCGATTGTGTTGCCGAATGTTTGGTGACATGCTGCGAAGAAGTGCAAATCGGTGGTAACGGGCGTTGGCGGGACGGTTGCGGCCGGCTCAAACCGCAGCGTTCGCGGAGTGCGGCGCTCCGAGGCGGGTCGGTGTCGCCGGGAGCGGTGGCCGGGTTTGTAGGATCGGGCGCGCCGCATCACCGCGACAAGGGATCGCGCGCGAGGGACAGAGAGGCGGTGCGCAGGTGCTGCACATCCACCGGGCCGAGTCGGCGCGCACGCTCGCCGACGCGCTCGCCGCGATGCTGTCGCATCCGCTGCCGGATCCTTTCGCCGCCGAGGTCGTCGCGGTCGGCGCGCACGGCGTGCAACGCTGGCTCAACCAGCGGCTCGCGGTGACCCTGGGCGCGCGAACCGGCGACGGCGTGGCCGCCAACATCGACTATCCGACCCCTGCGGCACTGGTCGCCGGCATCTCGGCCACGGCCTCCGATATCGCCGCCGACGCCGACCCGTGGGCGCCCGACCGGCTGGTGTGGCCCGTACTGGCGGCGATGGATGCCGCGGTCGGTGAGCCGTGGGCGGCGGTGCTGGCCCGGCATCTGGGCGTGGGCGCCGGGCCGGCCGAGGCGTACCGGGCGGGGCGGCGGCTGGGCACCGCGACGCATATCGCGACCCTCTTCGACACCTATGGCACCACCCGCCCCACCCTGATCACCGACTGGGCCGACGGTGCCGACACCGACGGCTGCGGCGCCGACCTGCCCGACGACCTGCTGTGGCAGCCGCGACTGTGGCGGCGGGTACGCGAGGCGATCGGCGTTCCCGCACCGGCGCAGCGGCTCGACGCCGTCTGCCGCCGGCTGCGCACCGATCCCGCGAGTATCGATCTGCCGCAGCGTCTTTCGGTCTTCGGACTGCCTCGGATCGCGGCCGCGCAGCTCGCGGTACTCGAGGCGGTGGCCGAACACCGCGACGTGCACCTCTGGCTGGCCCATCCCAGCCCGGCGCTGTGGGAGCGGTTGCGGTCGGACACGGATGCCGCGGCGGAGGGGGTCGAGGTCGCCCGTCCGGCGGCTGGTGGCGCGGCCGGATCCGACGAGACCGCGGAAGGTGCTGCCGGGCTCGCGGGCGCCGCGACGATCGTGCGAACCTGTCCCGCGGCACCCCGGCGGGTGGTGGCCGATCCGATCGCCCGGCATCCGCTGCTGGCGGCGCTGGGCCGCGATGTGCGCGAGGTGCAGAACAGGCTGGCGACCGTGGATTTCGCCGACCAGCACCATCAGCCTGGTTCCGGTGTCGAAAAGGGTACGGGCACAGTGCTTTCCGAGGTGCAGGCGGCCATCCGCGCGGACCGCTGGCCACCGGTGACGCGCGACGCCGACGACAGCGTGCAGATCCACGCCTGCCACGGCCCCGCCCGGCAGGTGGAGGTGTTGCGCGATGTCCTGCTCGGCCTCTTCCAGCGTGATCCCACCCTCGAACCGCGCGATGTGATCGTGCTGTGCCCCGATCCCGACGGTTACGCCCCGCTGGTGCGGGCCGCCTTCGGCCAGGGGCCCGCCGCCCTCGACGACCCCGACGCGAATCCGGCGCACGGCTTACGGGTGCGGCCCGCCGAACGCAGTGCGGGCGCGGCGAATTCGGTGCTCGCGGTGCTGGAGGATCTGCTGGCGCTGGCCGAGGGACGTGTCGGCGTCACCCAGGTGCTCGACCTCGCGGCCACTGAACCCGTCCGGTATCGCTGCGGATTCGACGACGACGATATCGAGCGGCTGCGCGAATGGGCCGCCGAAACCGGCGCCCGCTGGGGGATCGGGCAACGGCAGCGGCAGGCCTTCGGACTCGCCGAATTCGGCCAGAACACCCTCAACGCGGCGGTCGACCGCATTCTGCTCGGCGTCGCCGCGGGGGAATCGGGCGAGGACTGGCTGGATCTGGCGCTGCCGCTGGACGACGTCGACTCCGGCGATGTGGACCTGGCCGGGCGTTTCGCCGAATTCGTCGACCGGCTCGCGGTCTGTGTGCGCGATCTGAACGGACCCACCCCGGCCGAACCCGCCGGTGCGCCGCGACCCGCCCGGCAGTGGCTGCAGATCCTGCATCGCGCGCTCGATCTGCTCACCGATCTGCCGGCCGCCGCGGCCTGGCAGGGAGTGCAGGCGCGCCGGGAACTGGCCGCCGCCTTCGAGCACGCGGAGGCGGCCGAGTTGCGGCTGCCCGATGTGGTCGCCGCCCTGCGGGCGCGGTCCCGGGCCCGGGCGCCGCGCTCCAATTACCGCACCGGTGAGCTCACCGTCTGCGCGCTGGCGCCGATGCGGTCGGTTCCGCATCGGGTGGTGGTGCTGCTCGGGCTCGACGACGAGGTGTTCCCGCGCACCGGCGGCATCGACGGCGACGACGTCACCGCGCGGGAACCGCTTGTCGGAGAACGCGATCCGCGCAGCGAGGATCGCGGGCTGCTGCTCGATGCCGTCCTCGCCGCCGAACAGCATCTGGTGGTGCTCTACACCGGTGCCGATCCGGTGACCGGTACGCCCCGGCCGCCGGTGACACCGCTCGCGGAACTGATCGACGTGGTGCGCGCCCACCGCGGGGCCGGTGAGGTGGTGCGGCGGCATCCGCTGCAGGCCTACGACGGCCGCAATTTCGACGCGCTCGACCCGTTCGGTTTCGACACCCTCGCGCTGGCCGCGGCCCGCGCCGCGGCTCGCCCCGCGCAACCGAGCCCGCCGTGGCTGCCCGGCCCACTGCCCGCCGTGGCGCGCGCGGATGTGGAACTGGCGGAGCTGGTGTCGTTCGCCGAACATCCGATCCGGGCGTTCCTGTGGCAGCGGCTGGGCATCCGAGTGCCGGAGGAGGACGAGGACATCGACGAGCGCCTGCCCATCGAACTGACCGGGCTGGCCACCTGGAACATCGGCGAACGCATGCTGGCGGCCCGGCTCACCGGCGCCGATCCGGGCGCCCTGCGCGCCGCGGAATGGCGGCGCGGCACACTGCCGCCGTTCGGTCTCGGCGCTTCGGTGCTGGCCGAGGTGGAATCCACCGTGGACCGGCTGGTGCAGGTCGCCGCGCCACTGCAGCAGGCGCCGGCGCGAACCATCGATATCGCGGTGGATCTGGGGTCGGGGCGGCGGCTGACCGGGACGGTCGCCGATGTGCACGACGACGCCGTCGTGCGCGCCACCTATTCGCGGCTCGCGCCCAAACATCGGATGGCGGCGTGGGTGCGGCTGCTGGCGCTGGCCGCCACCGAACGCCATCAGAGCTGGCAGGCCGTGAGCATCGGGCGCGGCAAGTTCGGCCGCCCGGCCTGGCGTTCGTCGCTGACCGCACCGGCCCCCGCGCTCGCCGCGGACCTGCTGCGCGAGCTGGTCGACCTGCGCGAGGAGGGTTTGGCCGAACCACTGTCGTTCGCGCCGTCGGCCTCGGCGGTGTACGCCGAACGCCGCTGCCGCGGAGCCGATCTCGACTCCGCCCGCGCGGCCGCGGAAGAGGAGTTCTACGGCGGGCCGAAGGGGCCGCGCCCGTTCGGTGATCACACCGACCGCTACCTGACCTACCTCCGAGGACCCGAACCGACCTTCGAGCAACTGGAAACCCCACTGCCGGAACCGGACCGCTACGGCGAGACCACCACCTTCGGCTCGGTGGCCCGGCGACTGTGGAATCCGCTGCTGGCCAACGAATCCCAGGGGCAGCCATGACCGAGGAACTGTTCCCCGTCGCCGATCTGCGCGCCCCGGAAGCGGCGGCGCACACGACCACCACCACCCGCCGACACACTCGCACCACGAACGAGACAGCCGACGTCGGAGAGCTTTTCGCTGTGGAGGAGGTGCGGTCCGGCGACGGGGCGGACAATCCCGATGCGCCTTCCGAACCGGCGCCCGTCCCCGCGTCGTCGAACCGCGGAGACGGTGCATCCCCCGATCCCGGGCGCATGCGCGCTCTGCGTTCGAGCAGTGTCCGCGCGGGTGGGTCCGCATCGTTCGGCCAGTTCGATCTGTGCGGTGACCTGCCCACGGGGACAACCGTTCTCGAGGCGAGCGCGGGCACCGGCAAGACCTACGCGATCGTCGGGCTGGCGGTGCGGTTCGTCGCCGAGGGGCTGGTCGACATCTCGCAGTTGCTGCTGGTGACCTTCAGCCGGGCGGCGACCCAGGAGTTGCGGGAACGGACGCGGGAGCGGTTCGTCACGGTGGCGGCCGCGCTCGGCGATCCGGAGGCCGCGCGCGCCGGAACCGACGAGTTGATCGCCCATCTCGCCGCTGCCGATCCGGCAGAGGTGGCGCGGCGGCGCCGGCGCCTGGTCGCGGCGCTGTCGGATTTCGATGCCGGCACCATCTCCACCACGCACGGGTTCTGTCAGCGCATGCTCGACGAACTCGGCATCGCGGGCGAACACGATCCGCGGGTGCGGCTGGTCGAGGGCATCGAGGAACTGGTGAGCACGGTCGCCGAGGATCTGTACCTGGCCCGCTACGCTCGTGGCGGCGCGCCGATGCCGGTGCGGCAGGCGCTGTCGCTGGCGGCGGCGGCGGTCGCGGACCGGCGCGCGCGGCTGGTGCCGGGGGAGGAGCTCGGCGATCACCCGGCGGCCGAGGCGGCGGCGTTCGCGGCCGCGGTGCGCGCGGAAGTCGATCGGCGCAAACGGCTTTCGGGCATCCGCGACTTCGACGACCAGCTGGTGCTGCTGCACGACGTACTCGCCGACCCGGTACACGGCGAGCGCGCGTGCCGCCGCATCCGCGCCCGCTTCCGCGTGACACTGGTCGACGAATTCCAGGACACCGATCCCCTGCAATGGGACATCCTGCGGCGGGTCTTCCACGACCACACGACCCTGGTGCTGGTCGGCGATCCGAAACAGGCGATCTACGCCTTCCGCGGCGCCGAGGTCCTCAGTTACCTGGACGCCGTGGCCCACGCCGACACCCGCCGCGAACTCGATACCAACCGTCGCAGCGACGCCGGTCTGCTGGCGGCACTGCACCACATGCTCGGCGGCGCCGCCCTCGGACATGCGCAGATCACGGTGCCCCAGGTCACGGCGGTGCGGCCGCACAGCCGGCTCACCGGCCCCGATGGCGCGGCGGTTCCGTTGCGGCTCAGATGTTTTCCCCGCCAGGGCGCCGGAGCGTTGAACGGCAGCGGGTTCCCGGTGGTGGGCCGCCAGCGCGATCGGGTGGCTACCGACCTCGCCGCCGATATCGTTCGCACCCTCGAGTCCGGCGCGCGCATCGGCGACCGTGCGCTGGGACCCGGCGACATCGCCGTGCTGGTCCGCACCCGCGCGCAGATCGACCTGGTGCGCGCGGAACTGGACCGCGCCGGAGTCGCCTCCGTACTCGCCGGTGGCGCCAGCGTTTTCGCCACCCGCAGCGCCACCGACTGGCTGTGGGTGCTGCGCGCGCTGGAACAACCGCACCGCGGTGACCGGGTCCGGCTGGCCGCCACCACCCCGCTGCTCGGGCTGTCCGCGGCCGATATCGACGCCGGTGGCGCGGATCTGGTGGGCCGGCTCAGCACCCAGTTGCGCGACGCAGCCCGGCTGTTCGCCCGCTCCGGTTTCGCGGCCGTGTTCGACCGGCTGTCCGCCCAGGCCCAGCCCGCGCCGCGACTGCTGGCCCAGAGCGGCGGCGAACGGCGCCTGACCGATCTGCGGCATATCGCGCAACTGCTCGACGAGGTCGCCGCGCGGGAATCGCTCGGGCTCACCGCGCTGACCCGCTGGCTGGCCGACCGGGTCCGTGATCCGGCCTCGGGCGCCGTCGCGGGACGCAGCCGCCGTCTCGACCGCGATGCCGCCGCGGTGCAGATCGCCACCGTGCACGCCAGTAAGGGCCTGGAATTCCCCGTCGTCTATCTGCCCTTCGCATGGGACGGCGCGAAGAACCCCAATCCGTCGACGCTGCTGTTCCACGACGGCGACGAACGGGTCCTGGACGTCGGTGGCCCGGAGGCGCCCGGTTACGCCGAGCACCGCCGCCGCTGTGAGGCCGAGGAAGCGGGGGAGGAATTGCGGCTGCTGTACGTCGCGGTGACCCGGGCGCAGTGCCAGGTGGTGGCGTGGTGGGCGCCGGCGTACGGTACGGCCGCCGCGCCGCTGCATCGGATGATCCTGGGCCGCGACCCCGGCAGCGCCGACGTTCCGGCCCGCAGTGAGGTGCCCGCGGACCCGATCGTGCTGCAGCAGTTGCGCGAATGGGCCGCGGCCGCCGGTCCCGGCCTGATCGAGATCGAGCCCGTCCGCGCGGCGGTCGAGGCGCGGATGCGCACCGAACGCGGCCACACCGCCGGCACGGCACTCGAGGCCGCGCGGTTCACCCGCGCGGTCGACCACGACTGGCGCCGTACCTCGTACTCGGCGCTCACCGCATCTGCGCACGAAAATTCCCATGTTGCAATGGATTTCGTGGCGCCCGATACCGTCGAGGGCGGCACCGACGAGCCGCTGTCGCCGGCGCCGGAACTCGGTCCCGGGCTCGGGGCGGGGGACGAATTCGCCGGTGCGGCACCGTCATTGATGAACGACCTGCCGTACGGCGCCGAATTCGGCACGCTGGTGCACGGCGTGCTCGAGCTGGTCGACACCGATGCGCCGGATCTGGCCGCCGAGGTCCGGTTGCGCTGCGAGGAAGCCGTCGAGCAACTCATGGCCGATATCGAGCCCGGTGACCTCGCCCGCGCGCTCGTCGCGGTGCTGCGCACGCCGTGCGATCCGGTCGCGCTGGCCGACATCCGGTCGCGGGATCGACTGAACGAATTGGAATTCGAACTGCCGCTCGCCGGCGGTGACGACCCGGTGGCGGAGCGGGTGACGGTCCGGCGCATCGGCGCCCTGCTGCGGAAATATCTGCGGTCCGACGATCCGTTCGCCTCCTACGCCGACGCCCTCGATCTGCTCGACGACATTCCGCTGCGCGGATATCTGACCGGAAGTATCGACGCGGTGCTGCGGACCGACGGCCCCCGCTTCCTCGTCGTCGACTACAAGACCAACCGGCTGGGCACCGGTGACCTGACCGTCGCGCACTATCGACGCGACCGCATGGCCGAGGAGATGATGCGCTCGCACTATCCGCTGCAGGCGCTGCTGTATTCGGCGGCGCTGCACCGCTATCTGCGCTGGCGCCTGCCCGGCTACGACCCGGCTCGCCACCTCGGCGGGGTGCGCTATCTGTTCGTGCGCGGCATGATCGGCCCCTGCACCCCGCCCGGCCACGGCGTCTTCGACTGGGACCCACCGGCCGAACTGATCGAGGCGCTGTCGGATCTGCTGGCCGGCCAGGAGGGCCGATGACGGCGATCGCACTGGCGCAGCGCGCTACCGGGCTGCTGCGAACCTTCAATACCGCCGGGGTGCTGTCGGCGGCCGATGTGCACGTGGCGTTGCGGCTGGGCAAGCTCGGCGGTGAATCCGGCGAGCAGGTGCTGCTGGCCGCCGCGCTCGCCGTGCGTGCGGTGCGATCGGGATCGGTGTGCCTGGAATTGCGGCGCATGCACGAAATCGGTGTCGACGGCGAGGGTTTCGACCTCGGCGAGGCGGAGCCGATCGACCCCGCTCTGCTGCCCTGGCCGGAGGTCGACAGCCTGTGCGAGCAGTTGCGCGCGAGCCCGCTGGTGTGCGGCAGCCCGGCCGGACCGCTGTGCCCGCTGCGGCTGGTCGACTCCGAAGGCGGGCCGCTGCTGTATCTGGACCGCTACTACCGGCAGGAGCAGACGATCCGCGAGGTGCTCGCGGACCGTGCGCACGGGCATCCGCTCGTCGACCCGGACACCGTGCGCCGGGAACTGGACCGGCTGTTCCCCGGTACGGGCGGGCCCGGCGCCGCCCCGGACCGCCAGCGCATCGCCGCCGCCGTCGCCGCCACCAGCTGGACCACGGTGGTCGCCGGTGGGCCCGGCACCGGTAAGACCCACACCATCGCCCGCATCCTGGCACTGCTGGTCGCTCATCAGCGCGCGGTCGCCGACACGGCGCCCCTGCGTATCGCACTGGCCGCGCCGACCGGCAAAGCCGCTGCGCGCCTGCAGGAATCGGTGCGCGACCAGGCCCGCGATCTCGACCTCCCGGAGCTGACCGCGGCCACTGTGCACCGGCTGCTGGGCTGGCAGCGCGGCGGCACGACCCGCTTCCGCCATCACGCCCACAATCGGCTGCCCTACGACGTCATCGTCGTCGACGAAACCTCCATGGTGTCACTGACCATGATGAGCAGGCTGCTGCCGGCCGTGCGCCCGGACGCACGGCTGGTCCTCGTCGGCGACCCGGACCAGCTCGCCTCGGTCGACGCCGGTGCCGTCCTCGCCGATCTGGTCGCTGGCCCGGTGGCCGGCCCGCCGAATCCGATCCTCGAGCGGATCCTGGACACCGGCTCGGGACCGGTGGCAGGCGCCGAGGATCTCAGTGAGCGGGAGCGAAACAGATTGCGCGGCGGCATGATTCGCCTGACCCGCGGCCGCCGGTTCGGTGGCCGGATCGCCGATCTGGCGGTGGCGGTGCGCGCCGGCGACGCCGAGACGGCGCTCGCGCTGCTGCACGACGGCGGTGCGGAACTGTCCCTGCACGAACCCGACGACATCGCCGATGTGCGCGCCGACGTGGTCCGCGCCGCCCGCGAATCCACCACCGCCGCCGAGGCCGGGGACGACGCGGCGGCGCTGCGGGCGATGGAATCGCATCGCCTGCTGTGCGCGCACCGGCAGGGGCCGTTCGGTGTCGAACGATGGGACCGGATGGCCGGCGGCTGGGTCGCCGGGGCCGGAATCGGCACGGAATCCGCTGCCGGACAGTGGTTTCCCGGCCAACCCCTGCTCGTGACCGCCAACGACCACGAGGCTCGCATCTACAACGGCGACACCGGTGTCATCGTGCGGTCCGGCGACGGTGGCCTGCGCGCCGCGCTGCAGCGTGGCAGCGAACCGTATCTGGTGCATCCCACGCAGTTCCCGGGTGTCACCACGGTGTACGCGATGACCATCCATCGCAGCCAGGGCAGCCAGTACGGTGCGGTGACGATCGTGCTGCCTGGCCCGGAGTCGACGCTGCTGACCCGTGAACTGCTCTATACCGCGATCACTCGCGCCCGGCAGCGGGTGCGGATCATCGGTACGGCAGAGGCGCTGCAGGCCGGGATCTCGCGGCGGGTGCTGCGGGCGAGCGGGCTGCGCGGCTGATCCCGGGCGTTTTCGCGGGAGTTCAGCCTTGTACGGGCAGAAAGATGCCCGGAATCGTCAGGGCGAGTTCGACATCCTCGCGTCGGCCGAGGGTGACCAGCACCGTGCGGATCATCGTCAGCCGGGCCTCGGCGACCGCCTCGGGATCCGGGTCCGCACCCGGTGCGGTGGCCAGCGACACCTGGTAGACCACGAATGCGCAGACCTGCAGGGCGGTGTCGAGGTCCAGCGGTGCGGGCAACCGCCGGCCCAGCACGGCGAACTTCTCCCGCACCAGCGCGCGGATATCGTCGAAAGCCTGCTCCCGGTACGCCGAGACCGGTGAGGCCGGATCGTGCAGTTCCGCGAACACCGGGCGCAGCATCGGCCCGTGCCCCCGGGCCCAGTCCAGGTAGGCGTCGATGATGCCGATACCGAGTGCCACCGGCTCCTCGGACTCCTCCAGCGCGCGGCGGATCCCGCCCACCAGGCCCTCGTTGGACTGCGTGAGGACGACGTCGAGCGGGGCCGTGGCATTGGCGAAATAGCGGTAGAAGGTGGGCCGCGAGATCCCGGCCTGTTCGATGATGCGCGCGACACTCAGTCCGCGCGAACCGGATTCGGTGAACACCGCGGCGGTGGCGGCGACGATGCGGGAGCGCACCTCGTCGGCCTGTGCGGGTGTCTGCGGCGGCCGGCCCCGGCGAGCGGCGCCGTTGTGAGTGGTGACCACCCCGTCCTGCAGCATCCGTGGTACCTCCCTGATCGGTGGTGCGGACTTGACATGGCCCGGCATCGCCCTATTAATCTAACACCAGTGTTAATCTAACACTGGTGTTCAACAAATTGTTGGCGCCTGCCGACCGAGAGGGCCGACAATGACGACCGCCCCAGACCTCGCCGCTGCTCCGGCCTTGCCGCAGGAGCTGGTGGACCGCCTGCTCGCGCACGCCACCGCGGGTGGCGCTCCCTCGGTGGCGGTCCTCGCCCCGGCCACCGGCGCGAAGATCGCCGATCTGCCGCAGTCGTCCACCGCCGATATCGAGTCCGCCTTCGCGGCCGCCCGCAGCGCTCAGCAGCAGTGGGCGCGGGTTCCCGTGCGCGAACGCGTGGCGGTGCTGCGCCGCTTCCACGACCTGGTCCTGGCCGAACAGGACACCATCCTCGACATCGTCCAGACCGAGGCCGGCAAGTCCCGCGTGCACGCCTTCGACGAGGTCGGGGATGTGGCGGTCAACGCCCGCTACTACGCCGCCGCGGCCGAACGGCTGCTCGCCTCGCGCACCCCTCGCGGTGTGCTGCCGGTGCTCACCAAGGTCGAGGTCCGCAACCGGCCCAAGGGTGTGGTCGCGGTGATCTCGCCGTGGAACTACCCCTTGGCGCTGGCCGTTTCCGACGCGCTGCCCGCGCTGATGGCCGGTAACGCGGTCGTCGCGCGACCGGACAATCAGACCGCGCTCACCGCCCTGTGGGCGATCGACGCCGCCGAACGCGCGGGCCTGCCCACGGGGCTCTGGCAGGCGGTGCTGGGCCGTGGCTCGGTGATCGGCGGTGAGGTGATCGCGCGCGCCGACTACGTCGACTACACCGGTTCCAGCGCCACCGGCCGCACCATCGCCCGGCAGGCGGGGGAGCGGCTGATCGGCTACTCGCTCGAACTGGGCGGCAAGAATCCGCTGCTGGTGCTCGCCGACGCCGACGTGAGCGCGGCCGCCAAGATCGCGGTGCGCGCCTGTTTCGCCTCGGCCGGGCAACTGTGCGAATCCATCGAGCGCATCTATGTGCACGACCGCGTCTACGATCGGTTCGTCAGCGAATTCACCTCCGCCACACAAGCTTTGCGGCTCGGTTCGGCGCTCGACTACTCCTACGAGATGGGTTCGCTGACCTTCCCGCGCCAGCTGAACACGGTCATCGAACACGTCGAGGACGCCGTCGCCAAGGGGGCGACCGTACTGGCCGGCGGTCGCGCGCGGCCGGACCTCGGCCCGTACTTCTACGAGCCGACCGTGCTGGCCGGGGTGCGTCCGGGGATGACCGTCTACCGCGAGGAGACCTTCGGCCCGGTCGTCTCGATCTACCGCGTCCACAGTGACGACGAGGCCGTCGACCAGGCCAACGACACCGCCTACGGTCTCAACGCCAGTGTGTGGAGCCGCGATACGGGACGCGCTCGCGAGATCGCCGCCCGCATCCACGCCGGATCGGTGAACGTGAACGAGGGCTTCATCGCCGCGTGGGGCAGTGTCGCGGCCCCCTCGGGCGGGCTCGGCATCTCCGGCAGCGGCCGCCGCCACGGGCCGGAGGGGCTGCTCAAATACGTCGACACCCAGACCATCGCGGTCCAGCGCGCACTGCCGATCGCGCCGCTGCCGGGCATGTCGGAAGCGCTGTGGGCGAAGACCATGACGCTCTACTTCGGCGTGATGAAGGCGTTGCGGCAGAAATGATCTCGCCCGCTCGGGCACATCGGGAAAGGGAACGAATATGGATACGGTCGCGGGCAAGCGAGTACTGATCACCGGCGCGGCGATGGGCCTGGGCAAATCCTTCGCCCAGCGGGCGGTGCGCGAACAGGCCGCCGACGTGGTGCTGTGGGATGTCAACGAGATCGCGCTGAAGCAGACCGCGGCCGAACTGTCCTCCGGATCGGTGAGCCGGGTGCACCACTACGTGGTCGACGTCTCCGACCAGCAGTCGATCATCGAGGCCGGCGCCGCGGTGCGCTCGGAGGTCGGCGATATCGACGTGCTGGTCAACAACGCCGGAATCGTGCGCGGCAACGGCTACTTCTGGGAAACCGAGAACCGCGCCGACATCGACAAGACGATGGCGATCAATTCACTGGCGCCCATGTACATCGCGCTGGAATTCCTGCCCGCGATGGTGAACCGCAAGACTCCGGCGCGAGTGCTGAACATCGCCTCCTCGGCGGCGCTGGTGGCCAATCCGCGCATGAGCGTCTACGCCGCGTCCAAGTGGGCGGCGCTGGGCTGGTCGGATTCGGTGCGCCTGGAACTCGAGCAGTCCGGCAACGAGCACGTGAAGGTCACCACGGTGTGCCCGACCTACATCAACACCGGAATGTTCGACGGCGCCAAGGGTTTCTGGTTCACGCCGATCCTGGAGCAGGAAGAGGTCGTCGACACCGCGTGGCGGGAGATGAAGAACGGTGCGGCGCTGGTCGTGCTGCCGTGGACCTCCCGGCTCAACCGCGCCATCTCCGGTCTGCTGCCGTTGAAGGTGCGCGATTACTACCTGAACAAGGTGGGCGTCTACCACTCGATGGACGAATTCACCGGTCGCAAGTCCTGATCCGCGGCCGGTTCACGAGGTTTCGCCGGGCCGGTCGCGCCACGGGAGCGTGACCGGTTCGGGTGGAATCCGCCCCGCCAGCAGATCGCCGAGGAGCCCGGCGAGACCGAGCGGGTACACCTCCTGATCGGTGCTCGCGAGCTCATCGACACTCCACCACCGGAATTCGTCGATGGCCGTGCTCTCGTAGCTCAGCAGGCCACTCGTGTCCAGGTCGGCGCCGCCGGTGGGCAGCCGGTAGAAGAAATAGTCCTCACGGAAGATGCCCGACAGCCATCCGGGAATCTCCAGATGCCCGGCCGCTACCGCGACCTGCGGTCCGAGATCCGCTGCGGTGACCCGTAATCCGGTCTCCTCGCCCAATTCCCGCGCCGCGGCCTCCGCCGGCGACTCGGCCGCGTCGATCCCGCCGCCGGGGGTGATCCAGTACAGCGGATCCAGCGTGCCGCGATAGGCGATGAGCAGAATCCGGTCGTCGGCGTCAGCGAGGATCACCCGTCCCGACCTGCGCACGTATCGCTGCTCCACAACGCCTCATGCTAGCGGCCGCGGCGAACCTGTTTGTGCCATACTCTGCGCGGCGGAATGCGCCGAGGGAGGACGGAAGTACGCATGGGCCTGATGGACAAGATCCGCGGTGAATTCGTCGACATCATCGAATGGCTCGACGATACGAATTCCACGCTGGCGTGGCGATTCCCGCGCTACGACAACGAGATCAAGAACGGCGCCGAACTGATCGTGCGCGAGGGTCAGCAGGCCGTCTTCGTCTACCGGGGGCAGCTCGCCGACCGCTACGAGCCCGGCCATTACGCCCTGACCACGGAGAACATGCCGATCATGTCCACTCTGCAGGGGTGGAAACATGGGTTCAACAGCCCGTTCCGGTCGGAGGTGTATTTCGTCAACACCCGCCCGGTCACCGATTTCCGCTGGGGCACACCGCAACCGGTGACGGTCCGCGATCCCGACTTCCGCATGGTGCAGGTCCGCGCCAACGGCACCACCATCGTGAAGGTGGTCGACCCGGCCGTCTTCCTGCGTCAGGTGATCGGCACCGAGAGCGTCGTCGACATGGAGCAGATCACCGATCTGCTGCGGCGCACCGTCGCGCTCGCGTTCTCGGATATGGTGCTCGCGACCGGTCTCGGCGCGATCGATCTGCAGGGCCGCCAGGTCGAATTGTCCGACAAGCTGCGCGAATTCGTGGCGCAGCGGGTGGCGTCGTTCGGACTGGGCGTCGACGCGGTCACCATGACCATCTCGCTGCCGGAGGAGATCCAGCAGGCGATGACCCGCGGCGTGGCCCGCGGTGTCGAGGCAAGCGGATTCGCCGACAACGTCCGCGATCCGAACCGGTACCAGCAGGTGCAGGCGGCCGACGCGATGCTCGCCGCCGCGCAGAATCCCGGCGGCGGTGCGATGGGCGCGGCGATGCAGGCCGGAATGGGCGTGGCCCTGGGCGGGCAGATGGCGGGCGCGATGCAGGGCGCCTTCGCCCAGCCCGCCGCAGGCTACGCCCAGCCGGGCTACGGGCAGCCGCCGCCGCTTCCGGTACAGCAGCAGTTCCACATCGACCTCGACGGGCAGGCGGCGGGTCCCTTCCCGGTCGACCAGCTGCGCCAGTTCGTCGCCGCCGGACGCCTCACCCCGCAGACGAACGTCTGGACCACCGGCATGTCCGCGTGGGCCGCGGCCTCGACCGTCCCCGCGCTGCAGTCGTTGTTCGGCGGTCCGCCGCCGCTGCCCGGCACCCCGCCCCCGCCGCCTCCCGCCGGCTAGCCGCACACCAGCCGAACCCGGGGGACCGATGAACGACCCACGCCCACAACCGAACTCGTCTCCGGTGCGGCCACCGCTCCTGGGCAGCCATGGCGACTCCGCGGGAATGACCCCGCCTCCGTTGCGGCCGCCCGCGCTGGATGGTTATCACCAGGCGGAGGGTGTGACGCCGCCTCCGTTGCGGCCGCCCGCGCCGGATGGCTATCGCGCGGCGGAGGGGATGACGCCGCCTCCGCCGCGGTCCTCTGCGCCGGGTGGTTATCGCGAGCCGGGGAGTATGACCCCGGCACCGATGTCGCCGCCCATGCCGGGCGGTTACCGCTTGCAGGACGGCACGCCGCCGCTCGGCCCGCCGCCAGCCCCGCAGGGTTCGGGAGCTCCGGCCATGCTGCACCGGACCGAACTGACGCGTACCTACCCCTGTGCGGCCTGCGGCGGCCAGCTGGTGTTCGATATCGCCTCGCAGCAGTTGCGGTGTCCCAGTTGCGGAAACTACTCGCCGCTGTCGGCGCCGCGGGCGCCGGTCGTCGCGCGGGATCTGCGGCAGGCGATGGGGGAGTTGCGTGCGCTGCAGGCCGTGACCACCGGGCCGGAGGTCACCGGGGAACGAGAGGTGAAGTGCCAGAATTGCGGTGGCACAACCACGTTCGTCGGCAGCCTGACCGCGACCCGCTGCCCCTACTGTGCCACGCCGATCCAGCGCGACGACGTGCACAACGCTCCCGCCCGGTTGCCGGTGGACGGTGTCGTCCCGTTCCGCATCGACGAGAAGGCCGCGCGTGAACGCGTCGAGAAGTGGGTCTCCGGACGGTGGTTCGCCCCGACCGCGTTCAAGAAGTACAAGCGGCTCGGTTCGCTGGCCAGCGTCTACCATGCCTATTTCACCTACGACGCCGACGTGCACACGTGGTATCGCGGTGAACGCGGCGAGGAGTACACCGAACGCTATTGGGACGACGGAGAGCTGAAGAGCCGCACCGAAATTCGCTGGTTTCCGGCGATGGGGGAGGTCGGCAACCGGTTCGACGATCTGCCGATCCTCGCCAACGACATCGATGACAGCGCACGCGTGGCCGAACTCGAACCCTGGCCGGTCGCGGAGGCCACCGGCTATTCGCCGGAGTACGTCGCCGGACATCTGGCCCGCACCTACGATCGCGACGCCGACCAGATGTTCCCGGTCGCCCGTGCCCGGATGGAGAAGGTCATCGAGCAGACCGTGCGCGCGGACATCGGCGGCGACCGCCAGCGCGTCCACGATCTGCGGTCGAGCTGGAATTCGCTGGCGTACAAGCACATTCTGCTGCCGATCTGGCTGCTGACCGTGGTCTACGCGAACACCCCGTTCCGGGTCTACATCAACGGCCTGACCGGTGAGGTCGTCGGGCAGCGACCGTGGAGCAAGGTCAAACTCGCCGCCTTCGTCACGGTCGTGACGCTGCTGATCATCGGCGCGGTCGTCGCCTTCTCGATGTGGCACGGCGGCGGAACCCACCATCACAGCACCGGCCACACCACCGTCGTTCACCACGGGAGCTGACATGTTCGTGCTGCTACTGCTCCTGCTGGCCGTCCTGGTGATCGTGGGCGGGGCGGTCGCGGCCGGCGCGGTGGCCCTGGCGCATCAGCGTCGCCGCATCGCCGCCGAGAACCAGGTGGTGCCGGGCACGGCCACCCGCGCCCCGTCCGCGTGGGCGCGCTCACACGACCCCGAGGCCCGCTTGCATCGACGCCTGCGCGATGCGATGACGGCGTTGCGCGCGGTGACCGCGTACGACACGGCGGCAACGGTGACCCTCCGGGCCGATCTGGAGCAGTCGGCACTGGCTCTCGACGACCACCTGGTCGCGATCTCGATGCTGCATCCCGACGCGCGGACCGCGCAGCGGGCACAGGCCGAACGCGCGGTCGCGGCGGTGGAGGCGGGTGTCGCCGACTATGCCACGGCGGCAACCCGACCGGATCTCGGTGCGCTCGAGGCGGATCTGGCGGGGGTGCGGGCGCTGTTGCGCACGGCCGACGATCTCCGTCGCGGCATCGGCAGCTAGCTCCCGCCGTTCAGCCGGCGTGTGTCCTGGTTCCGCACACCACGGTCGCGCCGCAGTCGGGCGATTCCGCGATCGCGGGCCCCAGCCCCGCTGCCGCGACGATCGCGGTCGCGGTGTCGATCTGGGCGGTGCCGATCTCGACCAGCATCCAGCCGCCGGCCGTCAGCCACCGCCCGGCGGCATCGGCGACGCGGCGCAGCACGTCGAGTCCGTCCTCGCCGCCGTCGAGGGCGGTGCGGGGTTCGTGGTCGCGGGCTTCCGGCGGCATCCGGGCGATCATCGCCGTCGGCACATACGGGGTGTTGGCCAGGAGCAGATCCACGCGTCCGATCAGTTCGCCGGGCAGGGCGGCGAACAGGTCGCCCTGGAACACCTGCGCGCCCAGTGGTTCCAGATTGCGTCGCGCGCACGCCACCGCGACGGTGTCGATATCGGCGGCGACCAGCTCGACGTCCACCCCACCGGCGCGCAATGCGGTCGTCGCCGCCAGGCCCAATGCGCCGGAGCCACAACACATGTCGACCACGGTGCGCCGATCGCCCGGCCGGGCCGCGGTGCGTTCGAGCGCCTCGTCGATCAGGAACGCGGTGCGTTGCCGCGGCACGAAGACGCCGGGGTCGAGCGCCACCCGTAGGCCGCGAAATTCGGCCCAGCCCACCAGATATTCGAGCGGTATGCCCTCGATGCGCCGGGCGACGAGTGCGGAGAGCTCGCCGGGTGAGGAGGCGGCCTGCCGGAGCAAGGCCGCCTCCTCCTCGGCGAAGACGCATCCGGCGCGGCGCAGATCCGCCACGATCGCGTCGATGCCGGATTCTTCGGATTCGGGGTCGATCACCCCATCATTGTCGGCACGGCGTCAACCATTTTTCGTGCGCGAGCACCGGTCAGCGGGCCGGCGGCAGCAGGAAGGTGCGGGTCGCGTCGAGATAGATGCCGCGTTGAGCGGTCTTGCTCGGCGGCGGCAGCTGCGACACCAGCTGGTCGAGCGAGGTCATCGCCCCGACCACGCGGGTGCCGGCGACGATGAAATCGGCCACCGCGCGGCGGATGTGGTTCGGCGAGGTCACCACGACCGCGCTGGTCGCGCCGGCGTCTCGCAGCATCTGGGTGCTGAACAGCGCGTTCTGCACGGTCGAATTGGCGCGGTCCTCGACCAGCACGCGGGAGGCCGGTATGCCGTGGCCGATCAGCCAGCCCGCCATCGCGGCCGCCTCCGGCACGCCGTTCTGCGGGTTGCCGCCGGTCACCACGATCGGCGACATCGGCGCCGCGATCGCCTGCAACCACGCGGCGGTGAGCCGATTGACCAGTTCGGGGCGCAGACTGCCGTCGGGCAGCAGTCCGTAGCCGAGCACCACGATGCCGGTCTGCGGGCCGACCAGCGCCGGCAGCGGATTGGGCAGGGTGCCCACGGCGGCGCCGATGGCGCCGATGAGGTTGCGGGCTCCTTGGGCCATGCCGGGGTCGATGGTCGCCAGCCGGTTGAACGCGGCTTCGCGGGTGAGCAGATCGCCGGTGTAGTCCGACCAGATGCCCTGCAGGGCCAGTGCCTGCGCGTCGTCGGGGGTGCTGTCCAGCAGCGAGCGCAGATCGGCCAGACCGGCCGCGTCGTTGCCGTTGACGAAGTTCTCCTGCGCCGAGTTGTACAGCGGAGCCGGTCCGTCGGCGGCCGTGGCCGTCGTGGTGAGCGGTCCGGCCAGCAGCGCGGCCGCCGAGGCCGCGATGAGAAGATGTTTCACACGTCTGGCGATGTTCACTGCAGTCGACACCTTTCCGGGCGAGCGGGATCCCGCGTGGGTGGGGTGGGGCATGGGCACAGCCGTGCCCACCATACGACCCGAATCGGCGAGGGCCCCGGATTTACTCCCGCTCGAGTCGGCATTCGCGCGGGTGGCGGCGGCCGTCCGCGCTGGTGCGCGGCCCGATAGGGTGGCCGGGTGGACACCCTATCGCTGACCGGCAAACAACTCGCCGCCGACCTCAACGCCGAGACGAAGAACCGCGCCGCCGCACTGGCCGAAGCCGGGGCCGCCCCCCGCCTGGTGCTGGTGGTGGCCAACGACGATCCGGCCAGCGGGTGGTATGTCAACTCGTTGCAGCGCGCGGCCGGACGCCTCGGAATCGACTGCGAGACAAACGATCTCGGCGCGCAGGCGAGTGCCGCGGAGATTCGCGACGCGCTGGCGAAGCTCAGCGAGGACCCGGCGGTGCACGCGGTGATGTTGCAGACCCCGCTGCCCGCTGGTGTGGAACTCAACGACGTCAGCTCGGCCATCGCCGCGGCCAAGGACGTCGACGGTGTCAGCCCGCTGTCGCTGGGACTGCTCGCCGCCGGACTGCCCGGATTCCCGCCGGCCACCGCACAGGCGGTGGTGGAGCTGGCCAAGCATCACGACACCGTGCTATCGGGCCGGCATGTCGCGGTCGTCGGCCGGTCGAACGTGGTCGGCAAACCTCTGGCACAGCTGCTGCTGGCGGAGAACGCGACGGTGACGGTGTGTCATTCGCGGACCACCGACCTGCCGGCGGTCACCTCGGCCGCCGATATCGTGGTCGCGGCGGCCGGGCGAGCCGGACTGATCGGTGGGGATCACGTGCGCGAGGGCGCGGTGGTCATCGACGTGGGGACCAACGAGGGACCCGACGGTGGCATCGTCGGCGATGTCGACGCCGGCTCGGTGGAAGGCCGGGCAGCGGCACTGAGTCCGGTGCCCGGCGGTGTCGGACCGGTCACCACCGCGCTGCTGATGCGGCACGTGGTGGAGGCGGCCGAAGCGACGCGCTGATCACCAGTGGGTGGTCACCGGATCGCCCACACTCACGTTGTCGTAGTACCACTCGGCGTCGGCGGGGGCCAGGTTGATGCAGCCGTGGCTGACGTTGGAATTACCCTGCTGGCCGACCGACCACGGCGCCGAATGCACGAAGACGCCGCCCGAGGTGAGCCGTTCGGCGAATTCGCCGGTCAGGTAGTAGCCCTCCGGGTCGTCGAGCGGAATGCCGATGGTGCGCGAGTCGAAGATGATGGTGCGGTCCTTCTCCATCACGGGGAAGGTGCCGACCGGGGTCTCGCGCCCGGGCTTACCCATCGAGGCGGGCATGACCCGCGGCGCCTGTCCGGGAATGAACACGGTGAACGTGTGCGCGGACATGTCGGCATCGGCGCTGGTCCCGCCGTCGGTCCGGAATTCGGACCGGGCATTGCCCGCGGTCACGGTGAATCGCGCATCGGCCGGTAGGTATCCGGTGGAGTTCCAGACCAGTTCCCTGTCGTCGGTCCAGGAGAACGTTCCGGCCTGGGAACCGACGTGCACGGACTGTTCGGCGCGGGCGCGATCGGTGACGGGTGCGGTGAATCGGACGGTGATCGGATGGGCGATTCCGACGACGGCGCCGTTGCCCGGTGAAATCGAGGCCACGGGTGTGGTCTGTGGTGTGGCCAGCACCGCTGCCGCGGTGCCCGTGGTGACTGCGGCCAGTACTGCGATGACTGTCGCCAGGAACAAATGACGCATCATGTTCCTCATGGCTCCACCCCCTCAGGTGGTTTGCGTATCAGGACCTCGATCCTAGTTCCGGATGATCATGGTCGCCGGAATAGTTTTCGCTTCGTAACGACAGTTACGGTGTGGCAAACGAGGTTTAGCCGAGGGGTGTGGTAATGCGATCAGCCGACGACGGCAGCGAGAACGTCCGTGTGCAGTGCGTCCGCGCGGGCGAAGATCTCCTCGATGCGCCGCAGCGTGGGCCCGAACTCCTCGGCCTCGTGGTCGCCGAGCGAGCCGACGTTGATGGCGATATTCAACTGTGAACTGGCGGCGGCGGCCCGGGCGGCATCGGCGGCGGCGCCGATGTCGGTGACCACGTTCGGATTGCCGATCGGCAGCAGATCCGCGGCCAGCGAGAGCACCTCGTCGGCCTCGGCGACCACCGCGGCCGGCACCCGCGCGGCCTGCAGCAGTGCCGAGGCGATGGCCTCCTTGCGCGCCGAGATCTGCTCGTCGGTGTCCTTGGGCAGTTTGTAGGCCGCCCCGACCGCGGTGAAGGCGGTGGCGTCGGCGTCGGCCAGGGCCAGCGCGCGCTCACGCGCGGCGTCGGCCGCCGTGATGATCCGATCGATCACCGGACGGTTGTCGGCATCCTTGGCGCGGGTGGTGTAGCGGGCCACCATCGCCACCAGGGCGGCTCCCTGGGCGGCGTGCAGCGCCGCGACCGCACCGCCGCCGGGGGCGGGGATCTTGGCGGCGAGATCGTCCAGGTAGCGGCCGATCGTCGACTCTCCGAACGTCGTGGTGTCCGGCGACGATGCGGTGTCCTGAGACATGCTGCGGGGCCTCCCGTTTCGAGGAATCGGCGTGCGGTACGCCGATAACCGTACCGGGCCGGGCGGCCGGTCATCGAGCGGGCCGCGCCGCCCTGTCGCGGACGGCGCGTGGGCGGTGTGCAGGATGGAACCCGAGGCCACCCCGGCCGCGATCGCGGATCGCGGTTTGTGACGGGTGGTGCAGTGCGATAACCTCACTGCAACTAGTTGCATATGAACGGAGTTGCATAAGATGCGGATCGGGTTGGGCATCAACTATGCGGGGGGCTTCAAGGAGGTCGCGGCCGAGGTCGCCGACCTGGAACGAGCCGGCCTGGACATCGTCTTCGTGCCCGAGGCCTACTCCTACGACGCGGTGAGCGGACTGGGCTATCTGGCGGCCAAGACCGAGCGGGTACAGCTGGCCTCGGGCATTCTGCAGCTCTACACCCGCACGCCCACGCTGACCGCGATGACCGCGGCGGGTCTGGACTACGTCTCCGATGGCCGTTACGTCCTCGGCCTGGGCGCCTCGGGACCGCAGGTCATCGAGGGGTTCCACGGCGTGCCCTACGACGCGCCGATCGGTCGCACGCGCGAGGTCGTGGAGATCTGCCGCAAGGTGTGGCGGCGCGAACGCCTGGAATATCAGGGCAAGTACTACACGATCCCGCTGCCCGCCGAACGTGGCACCGGACTGGGCAAGCCGCTGAAGCTGATCAACCACCCGGTCCGCGACCGCATCCCGGTGCTGCTGGCCGCGCTGGGGCCGAAGAACGTGCAGTTGGCCGCGGAACTGGCCGAGGGCTGGCAGCCGATCTTCTTCCTGCCGGAGAAGGCCCGCGACGTCTGGGGTGAGGCGCTGGCCGCCGGTACCGCGAAACGCGATCCGGAACTCGGCGACCTCGACATCTACGCCGGACCGGCGCTGGCGATCGGCGACAACGTGGAGCCGCTGCGGGAGTTCGTCAAACCGCATCTGGCGCTCTACATCGGCGGTATGGGCGCCAAGAGCAAGAACTTCTACCACTCGCTGGCCACGCAGTACGGTTACGGCGCCGAGGCCGACCGCATTCAGGAGCTGTATCTGGCCGGTAAGAAGGACGAGGCCGCCAAGGTCGTCCCCGACGAGCTGGTGCGTGACATCTCGCTGATCGGTTCGGCGGGCTTCGTCGCGGAGCGGGTGGCGGCGTTCCGGGAGGCCGGTGTCACGGTACTGAACGTGGTGCCGCTGGCCGCGACCGCGGGAGAACGGGTGAAGTTGATCGAACAGCTGCGCGAGCTGGTCTGATCGGTGTGGCCGGCAGTCCGCTCCCGGTCTGCCGGCCGTCTCCGCTCAGCCCTGGTGCAGCGCCGCGAGCGCGGCGTCGAGCGTGGGATGCAGGGCGAACACCTGATCGAGATTGGTCAATTTGAGCTGTCTGCTGGTGGCCGGTCCCTCGGCGACCAGGACGATGCGCGTCGCGGAGCCGGCCCGCTGATGGGCGGCCACCAGCGCGGCCATGCCGGCCGAGGCCAGGAAACTCACCTGCAACAGGTCGATGATCAGTGCCGCGGGCTTACCGCCGAGGGTCGCCTCGATCGCACTCTCCAGTGCGGGAGCGGTCGCCAGGTCGACCTCGCCGGCCACCGTGAGCACGGTCGCATCGTCGTGCACGCTGACCGAGGTGGTCATCGCGTCGGCGAGGGGATACGCGTCTCCGGAAGTATTGGTCACGGTTGTCAATCTACCCGCTGGGTACCCGAGGCTCTCTCCGGCCGGGCAATTGCTTTCCGGCGCAAGGAGTTAACCGCCCGCCGCACGAGAAATCCGGCGCCCACGCACCGGAAGAGGTGTCGCCACGGATTTCGCGGGTATCGCGAGCAACAACCGGAGAGGCGGTTCGCTCGCGGGCTCAGCGAATTCGCCCGATTCGATCGGTGCCCGGAGGAGTGGTTGGTCAGATGTCGCATATCGAGAACGGCCGAGCGCCGGAGACGGCGTCGGTGGCCGAATTGGTCGGAACCACCACGGAGCAATTGAGCCGGCTGGTGCGCGAAGAGGCGAAACTGGCGGTCGTCGAGGCGCAGGGCAAGGCCAAGCGGCTGGGAGCAGGGGCGGGGATGCTCGGCGCCGCCGCCGTGCTGGGGCTGGCCGTCCTCGGCGCCCTGGTCGCGGCCGCGATCACGGCCTTGGCGCTGGTGCTGCCCGTATGGGCTTCCGCGTTGATCGTGGCCGCGGCGCTGGCCGTGGTGGCGGGCGTCTTCGGCCTGCTCGGGCGGGCGAGCATCCGCAAGGGGAGTCCGCCGATACCCGAGCAGGCCGCCGCGAACGTCCGGGAAGACGTAGCCGTCATCAAGGAGAGGACTCGGCGATGAACATCCCTTCCGATCCGGAAGCGTTGCGTTACGACCGCGATCTGACGCGCGAGGAGCTGGGCCGCACCGTGCAGGCGCTCAGCGACAAACTCGACGTGCCCGGTCGCACCCGCGAACGGCTGCATCGCGGTGTCCGGTCCGCCCAGGACAACGCGGACCGGGCCGCGCAGGTCGTCAAGCAGATCCCGCTACCGGCGATCGGCGTCACCGCGGCGGGGGCGGTCGCCGCGATCTGGCTGGTGCGGCGCAAGCGCGCGTGAGGAGTCAGTTCGCGCCGCCGGTGCCGGGTGGCTCCCCGAGAGGCCAGCGCGCGTAGGTACGTTCCGGCCGCACGGTGATCACATCGGTCACCTCGATGAGTTCGGCCGGGACGATGCCGTCCGGGAAGTGGTCGAGACTGGGCACGATCACCGCTTCGGCATCACGGGTGATCGCCGCGCCGATCAGGAACTGCACCGGGTTGTCGGTGCGATTGCCGAAGGCGACCGTTTCCTCGAGCGTGTAGCCCAGACGTCTTGCCAGACAACGGATCTGCGCCGCATCCCATTCCTGGTGCAGGCGTGAGATCTCCGTGCGCAGAAAGCCGAGTGCCAGAAAAGTCATGGCAGTCCTCCTCGCGTCGTCCGCAATCCGGAACCACCCGGCAGGTGTGCGCCCGCCGATCGGTTCCGCCGCTGTACCTCTCGCGGACAGACCCGCGAATACCTAGCAAACTCCGAAGGTATTTCCCGATCGTGAAAGCGGGCAAACCCCTGTCCGGGGGTTGACGCCTGTGCTCGTCCGGTGCGGTTTGCTGGGATCTGCCGCGGCATTCTCGACGTGAAGGCCGGTTTTCCGTTGATCTTGCGAACGGCGGCGTCGCCCCGGCAAGGGCAATGAGGTCATCTGCATCGCCGCATCGTGTCCGCTCTCCGGCGGGAGTGAGTACCCGCCGGTTCAGGGCTTGACGGCGTCGAACAGTGTGCGCGAGGAGTGCGCGACGAACGGCCCCTCCCGCCGGATCCGGTCGTCCAGTTCCCGCAGCCGGTCGTGATAGCGCTCGACGGTGAATCCGGGGACGAGCCAGATCACCTTGCGCAGGAGGTACACCACTGCTCCGATATCGAAGAATTCCATCCGCAGTCGTTCGTGGCGCAGATCGGTGATCCGCAGCCCCGCGTCTCGCGCGGCGGCGGCTTCGTCGTCGTGGTGGCGTCGGCGCTGGGCCTCGGGCTGCGGTCCGAGGAAGTATTCGATCAGTTCGAAGACGCTGGCGGGTCCCACGTGCTGGGCGAAGTAGGTGCCGCCGGACCGCAATACCCGGGCAATCTCATCCCACCGGACCACGGCCGGATGCCGGCTGGTCACGAGATCGAAGGCTGCGTCGGCGAACGGCAGCGACGCGTCGTCGACGGTGGCGACCACCACGGCGCCGCGCGGATGCAAGCGCGCGGTCGCCGCGGCGGCGTTCGGCGGCCACGATTCGGTCGCCGCCATCGTCGGCGGGAACGTGTCGGCCTCGGCGAGAACTTCGCCGCCGCCGGTCTCGAGGTCGAGCGCCGCCGTCGCGGTCGCCAGACGCGCGCTCATCAACCGCTGATAGCCCCACGACGGCCGCTGTTCGGTGGCCCGCCCGTTCAGCCACTCGAAACCCCAGCCGTCCACCGGCGCCGCCGCGGCGTCGTCGAGCAATTCCTCGAAAGAGCGCTGCATATGCCGCATTCTGCCGCCGGACCGGAATCCGGCGGCAGCGAGGTCACTATGCGCGGTAGGCGTCGGTGCCCGCGCGGGAGAGCACGATGTTCGCAACCACCGCCCGCGACGACAATCGCAGCAGGGCATCGACCATTTCGACGATGTCGCCGACGGCGAGCATCTGCTCCGGCGGGATGCGGTCGTGGATCCAGGCGCTCATATCGGTGTCGACATATCCGGGGGCGAGGGTGGTGGCGCTGATGCCGTTACCCGATTCCTCGGCGTTGAGGGTGGCGATCAGCGAGATGAGCGCTGCCTTGGCCGCGCCGTAGACAGCGAGTCCGGCTTCGGCGTAGACGCCCGTGATCGACGACAGCGCAATCACTTTCGCGCCGCGATCGGGTGCGGCCGCCGCGGCGGCGCGCAGCATCGGCAGCGCGCCCTGGATGAGTTGCAGCGGCGCACGCAGATTGACCGCGAGGGTTTTGTCGAAGCGCCGCACGGAGGTGTCGGCGAGCGGACCGGCGGTGCCGACGCCCGCGTTGAGGATCAGCGCCGACAGGGTGCCGAACCGGTTCGCGTGCTCGGCCACCACCCGCTCGACGCCGTCGGTATCGGACATGTCGGCGGCCACGGCGACGACGTCCGCCGCGCCGGCCGAGCGCAGCTGCCCGGCGACCTCATCGAGGCGTGCGGCATCGCGGGCGGTGACGGTGAGCGAATAGCCTTGTTCGGCAAGCCGGTTCGCGATCCCGAGCCCGATGCCGCGGGACGCCCCGCTGATCAGGGCGGACTTGTGATATCCGGTCACTTCCGGACTCCTTTCAGTGCGCGCAGCCCTGCGGCCATGAACTCCGGTGTGGCCTCGGCCGCGCGTTCGGCGGCGGAACCGGCATCCGAGCCCCGCAGCGCGCGGTGGGTGATGCCCTCTCCGATGACGCCGAGCTTGAAATTGGCCAATGCGAGGTAGAAACCCCAATCACCGAGATCGCGGCCCGAGGCGGTGGCGTAGGCCTGGGCGAGATCGTCGGCGCCGGGCATGCGGTGGCTGGTCCACGCGGCCGGACAACCGAGCACCAGATCGAAGATCGGTGCCCGGTACACGCACATCAACGCCACATCGGTGAGCGGGTCGCCGAGGGTGGACAGCTCCCAGTCGACGACGGCGCGGACCCGGCCGGGGTCGCGCGCATCGAGAATGGTGTTGTCGATGCGGAAGTCGCCGTGCACGATCGAGGCCGGCGACCGGTCCGGCACCGCCTCGGCCAGCGCGGCGTGCAGGGTGGCGACGTCGGGAAGTTCGCGGGTCTTCACCCGTTCCCATTGGGAGGCCCACAGATTCACCTGCCGGGTCACGAATCCGTCCGGGCGACCGAACTTTTCGAGTCCGACCGCGACCGGGTCCACGGCATGCAGTTCGGCCAGTATCCGGACCAGTTCATCGACGGCGGTGTCGATCTGGGGGTCGGTGAGTGCGGCGAGGTCGTCCTGATCGCGGATCACGGTGCCGTCGACGAACTCCACGACGGTCATCGGCGCGCCGAGTGCGGTGCCGTCGGCGTCGAAGGCGACCGTCTTCGCCACGGGCACAGCAGATTCGCGCAAGGCGTGGGTCACCGTGAACTCGCGGGCCATATCGTGCGCGGACGGGGTGAGCCCCGCGACCGGCGGGCGGCGCACGACCCATCTCGACATCTCGTCGGAGGCGACGAAGGTCAGATTCGAGCGG
This sequence comes from Nocardia mikamii NBRC 108933, assembly GCF_001613505.1. Classification (GTDB taxonomy): domain Bacteria; phylum Actinomycetota; class Actinomycetes; order Mycobacteriales; family Mycobacteriaceae; genus Nocardia; species Nocardia mikamii. The sequence continues at coordinate 216,345 of NZ_BDCM01000010.1, read as the reverse complement.
CCGCCGCTGATCAGGTCCACGCGCAGCTCCCCGCGCACGCCGACGCCCTGCCCCCGCAGGAACCGCTCGAGCGCGGCGACATCCATTCCGGGCAGGCTCATTCGGCTTCTCGCAATGCGCGCTTCGCGGCGCCGACCGCACGCTTGGCGATCGCCCACCGATGGACCTCGGACGGTCCGTCGTAGATACGGAAGGGCCGCACCTCACGCGACAGCCGCGCCAGCGGCAGATCGCCGGACACGCCGAGGCCGCCACACATCTGCATACTGCGGTCGACGATCCGGAAAATGGCTTCGGCGGCAAAGGTTTTCGCGATCGAGGTGGCGTTGGCGGCCGGCTCGCCGCGGTCGAGTTCCCAGCACGCGCGGGTCAGCAGGGCGCGGGTGGCGGCGATATCGATCTCGCTGTCGGCGATCATCTTCTGCACCATGCCGAGGTCGCCGAGCCGGGAGCCGAAACCCTCGCGCCGAGCGACGTGCGCGACCGCGACGTCGTGTCCGCGGCGGGCGGCGCCGAGCCAGCGCATCACGTGCGTCATCCGGGCCGGGCCGAGACGGACCTGGGCGTATTCGAAGCCGCGGTCGACCTCGCCGAGAACGGCCGCGTCCGGAACCAGCAGGTCCTCGAAGAAGACCTCGCAGTGCCCGCCGACCATCGAGCGATCCAGTGTATCGAGGTGGCGTCCGACCCGGATGCCGGGAGTGTCGGCCGGTGCCAGGAACATGGTCGCGCCGCCGCGCTGTCCCGGTTCTCCCGAGGTGCGGGCCATGATGATGAAGAAGCCCGCGCCGTCGGCGCCGGTGATGAACCATTTGCGTCCGTTGATTCGCCATCCGCCCTCGGCGCGGACCGCGCGGGTGGCCAGCGCCGACGGATCCGATCCCGCACCGGGCGCCGGTTCGGTCATCGCGAAGGCGGACCGCACGTCGCCGTGTGCGAGCGGCGCGAGATACTGCTGCTTCTGCTCGGGGTTCGCGATGTGCGCGAGCATGTGCACATTGCCCTCGTCGGGGGCGGCGATATTCAGTGCCGTCGGGCCGAACAGCGAATAGCCGGCCTCCTCGAAGACGGGGGCGCGGTCCGACATTCCGAGACCGTGGCCGCCGTATTCGACCGGCGCGTGCGGCGCGAAGACACCCGCCTCGCGCGCGGCCCGCTGCAGTTCTTCGCGGAACGTGTCGCCGCCCGCCGCGGTGATGTCGCCGTCGTGCGCGTCCTCGAGTGGCAGCACCCGGTCGCGGATGAAGTCACGGGTACGTTCGGTCAGTTCGTGTACCTCGGGCGGCAGGGACAGCTCGATCGCCACGTCCACTCCTCGATCTCAGTCGCCGAACGATCGCTCGGCGATCACCTTTCATGCAGACTCGCATGTCACGATAAAGCCTGTCAATTCGGTGTTATTCGCTCGGCGTCACTGTTCAGATATCCTGAACAACGTGGATGGTGCGGAGCAGGATCGACACAATGTGGGCAGCCGGGTGCGGCAGGCGAGAACCGATGCCGGGCTGTCGCTGCGCGCGACCGCGGAACGGATCGGCGTCAGTCCGGCCACCCTCAGCGCGGTCGAGAACGACAAGACCGGCGTCTCGATCGCCCGGCTGCGTGCCTTGGCCGCGGCGCTCGACACCACGGTCGCATGGCTGATCGACGAATCTCCCGCGCCGCGGCCGGCCCGCCCGCGCCCGCGAACGGACGGTATACCGGAGGGCGAATCGGCCCGTGCCTGGCGCGAATTCCCGCCGCTGGACATCGATCCGGTCCTTGCTGCCGCGATCGATTCCTTCGTCGAGACCGGATATCACGGCGCGACCATGCGGTCGATCGCCCACCGCGCCGGGATGAGCGTGCCCGGCGTCTATCACCACTACCGAGACAAACAGGAACTTCTCGTCCGTGCCCTCGACCTCACCATGGACGAATTGCATTGGCGCACGAGGGCGGCGCGCGGCCGGGCGATCGGTGGCCGGGACCGTCTGACCCGCGTGGTCGAGGCTCTCGCCCTGTTCCACACCCATCGCCGCGAGCTGGCCTTCATCGGCGCCAGTGAGATGCGCAGTCTCACGCCGGACAATCGCCGGCGAATCACCGCATCCCGCAACGAGATTCAGTATCTGCTCGACGCGGACATCGACACCGCCCTGGCCGAGGCGAACCTGCCTGCCACGCACGCGCGTGTCGCCGGCCGGGCGATCGCCACGATGTGCACGTCGCTGCCGCAGTGGTTCCGGCTCGACGGGCCCGCGACTCCCGAGCGGATTGCCACCGAGTACGCCGATTTCGCCCTCGGCCTGCTCGGAATCGAGACGCGAAACGCATTACCGGCGACGGACTGAGCTCAGACCCTGCTCGCCGCCGAGAACGTCACCAGCGGCAACTTCGCGGTCAACCGCACCCGCGTGCCGGCATCGGTCTGCTCGATCTCCACCTCGTCGGTGAGGGCCCGCATCATGGACAGCCCGCGCCCGCGGGTGCCCGGATCCTCGGGCTGCGGTCGCCACGTCCCGGTGTCGACGATCTCGAGGCACACCGCGCCGCGCACGTGGGCGGCGGTGAGTGTCACGTGGCCGGAAGAGTCGGGAGCATACGCGTGCTCGATGCTGTTCGTGCAGGCCTCGTTGGCGGCGGCGACCAGATCGGCGGCGAGGTCGTGACCGACGGCGGCCGCGGACAGCCACGACGTCAGCGCGCGGCGCACACTCGACAGCCGTGCGGGTTCGGCGGGGAGGTCCAGATGCAGCGGCCGCGGCGGCTGGCGGTAGACCACCATCGCGATATCGTCGTCGTAGCCGGCGTCGGGGCGCAGCCGCGACAGCACCCCGTCGGCCACCTCGCGCGGCAGATGCGTTGCCGCGCCGGACAATTCGTCGGCGATCTGATCGAACCGGACGTCGATGTCGATGCCGCGCTGCTCGACCAGACCGTCGGTGAACAACACCAGCGTCGAGCCGGGTTCGATCGCGGTGGTCGCCTCGGGCCGGTTCGGTGTGTCGAAGGTGGCCAGCGGAACCGCGCGGCCGCCTTCGAGCAGCCGGCCGGTCTGTTCGGGCGCCGCCAGCACGGGCGGCATATGCCCGGCACTGGAGTACCGCACCAGCCCGCGGGCGGGATCGAGGATGGCGGCGCAGACCGTCGTGCACATGGCGCCGGGGATGCGGGCGGCCACTGCGTCCAGTTCGGCCAGCAACTGGGCGGGCCCGGCGCCACGCAGCAGCAAAGCCTGTGCGGCGGTGCGCAATTGGCCCATCACCACAGCCGCGGACAGGCCACGGCCGACGCAGTCGCCGACGACGATGCCCAGGGTGCCGTCGCGCAATTGCACCACGTCGTACCAGTCGCCGCCGATCTCGAGCGGGGGCAGCGCCGGCTCGTAGTGCACCGCGAATCCGGGCGGCAGTTCGATCGGCCCCAGCATGGCTCGCTGCAGCGTCAGCGAGGTCGAACGAGCCTGGTCGAAGTTGCGAGCGCGCTGCACGGCCAGGCTGAGGTGGCCGACCAGCAGCGAGAACAGCGCCCAGTCACCGGAGCTGATCGCCCGCGGCGCGGCGAAGCGCACCCACAGTGCGGCGTCACCGGTTTCGCCCAGCGGCGCCACGATGCCCTCGGAACTCGCCGCGCCTTCGGGAATGGCGAACATGGCGCGATGCGGCCGCATCCGGGTGCGGTCCAGCAGCGCCCGCGCCCGCGCGTCGATCACCTGACGGGACACCGCGTCGCCGCCGGCCACCGGACCCGAGACGTACAACTCGGGTGCGGTCTGGCGATTCGCCCACATCGACACCACGGCGGTTTCCGCGCCGATGGCCCGGCGCAGTTCCTCGAGGCCCACCGACAGCACCTCGGCCACCGTGGTGGCGGCGCCCACGGCGGTGGCCAGCCGCGACACCGCCTGGTCGCGAGCCTGTGCGTCGTGTTCGGCGGTCACATCGCGGATGGTGCCCACGAAGAGTCGCTCGTCGTCCTCCGGATTGCGCAGCGACGACGTACTCACCGCCAGCCACACCCGCCGCCCGTCGCGGTGGCGCGCCGGCATCACGAATCGCGCGGCCTCGGTGCCCAGCGCCGGATAGTGCGTGGCCGATTCGTCGTCGGTCCACGGATGCGGCAGCGGGTAAGGGACGGAGTCGGGCCCGTATCCGGTCAGCGCGCCGAACGCGGAGTTGACCTCGGCGATGGTTCCGTCGTCCGCGGCGACGAAGAAGCCGTCCTGCAGCGACTCCACCAAGGCGGTGCGGAAGGCGTCGCGGCCCTCGAGGTCCTCCGCCCGCAGCCGCTGCAATTCGTAACTGCGGGTGCTGTCGAGAAAGCCGCGGGTGGCGACATCGAGCGCGGCGAGGGTTTGCAGCAGGAACTCCAGCGCCGCCTGCGCGCGCTGCGCGGCATCACCGTCGAGTTGCTGCGCAGCGGGGCCGGCGATCAGGCCCTGCTCGTCGAGCAGCCGGAAGTGGTGCTCGGTGAGATCCAGAATGCTCACACCCTCGACCAGTGCGCGCCGGCCGAGTTCGTATCCTTCGGCGAGTGTGTTCTGGGTGGGTGAATCCATGTGCAGCCGAAGCGCATTCGCATACGCCTCGCGAAACGCGGCCAGCACCGCGCTCATCGCCGCACCCGGGGTGCGCTCGTCGGCCGGCCCGGCCGGCTCACGACGCACCCGCGATCGGACCGCGGTGGCGCGCGGCCAGGACCAGCGCGTCGTCGGTGTCCTTGACGTGATGGCGCAGGATGTCGTCGGCGATATCGGTGGTCGGCTGCGCCAGATCCAGGGTGTCGACGAAATCGCTGAAGATGCCGTCGGTCGACATCACCAGCACATCACCGGGCCGGATCGCCACGGTCTGGGTCTGCAGATTCGGCGGCAGCAGATAGCCGACGATCCCGCCGGTCATCAGCGCCGTCGCGCGGACCGCGGGCTTGCCGGGGCCGACGGCGACCACCCGGGATTCGACGTTGCCGACGCCGAGCCAGTGCAGTTCGTCGTCGCCGGTGAACAGGACCAGCGAGACCGCGGCGCCCCGGGTGTCGGCCATCGCGCGATGACACAGCACCATCAGCACGTCGAGTGGTTCGGCGCGATTGTCGGCGAGTACCTGCGCGGCCCGGTCGGCAGCGTCGGCTGCGGCGGCCCCGTGTCCCAGTCCGTCGAGCACCGCGAACAGCACCGATCCGTCGCCGGCGTCGAGTACCACCGACCGGTCGCCGGAGACACGCTGGCCCGGCAGGGCCCGGCCCGCCACCGCCCATTCGACAGTGCCGACCGATCCGTCCTCATGCACCGGTGGGTACCCACTTCCACATCTCCACCAGCGTTCCCTGTCCGGGCGCCGACTCCACGATCAATCCGTCCATCAGCCGCCGCGCGCCGGGTAATCCCAGCCCGAGTCCGCGGCCGGTGGAGTAGCCGTCTTCCAGCGCCCGGGGGATGTCCCGGATACCCGGCCCCTGGTCCTGGGCCTGCACGACCAGTGCCCGGCGGCCGTCGCGCTCCTGCACCGCGACCCGGATCTCACCGGTTCCGGCGTAACTCGTGATATTGCGGGCGATTTCGGAGATGGCCGTGGAAATCATGGTGATGTCGGTCAACGTGAAACCCAGCTCGGTCGCCAGCTCCCGCCCTGCCTGACGCGCGGTCACGATGTCGCCCGACACCTTCACCGCTATCACCATGTTGTCGGAGGCCACGATCACCGACCGCTTCGCCGGCCGTTGGGCAGCTGTCTGTTGAGCCAGGCCAGCCCCTCCTCGAGGTCCAGGGCCGTGTGCATACCTTCGAAGGTGAGACCCAGCTGGACCATCGCGAACGCCACTTCGGGCTGCAGACCGACGATCACCGTCTCCGCACCCCGCAGCTTGGTCATGTGCGCGATGGTACGCAGGGAGCGCGCGGCGAAGGAGTCCATGACGTCGATCGCCGTGACGTCGACAATGATTCCCTGGGCACGATACTTGCTGACGTAGGTCATCAAGTCGTCCTGCAGGCGTTCGGTATCGGCGTCGGTGAGCGCCGATTGCACGGACGCGATCAGGTAGGTGCCCTGCTTCAGAATGGGTACCGGCATGAGACGCCTTGACTACCGTCCGTCGCGGTCGGTGAGTCTCGAGATCTCGTAGCCGAGCAGTCGCTCGGCCTCCTCGATACCACCCTGTAGGTCACCGACCGCGTTCATCTTCGTCAGATCGAGGCCGATGGTGACCAGCGCGAGCGCGATCTCCGACGAGAGGCCGGTGATGATGACGTTGGCGCCCATCAGATTCGAGGCGTCGACGGTCTGCACCAGGTGGTTGGCGACCGTGGAGTCGATCATCGGGACACCGGTGATGTCGATGACGACCACCTTGGCGCGGTTGGCGCGGATCGCGCGCAGCAGCTGTTCGGTGAGCTGCCGGGCGCGCTGACTGTCGAGCACGCCGATGATCGGCAGAATCAGCAGCTGCTCGCGCACCTGCAGCACCGGCGTCGACAGCTCGCGGATGGCTTCCTGCTGCTGGCGGATGACGCGCTCGCGCTCCTGCACGAACGAGATGGCCACGGTGTTGGCGATCCGGTTGGCCGCGGGCTCGTAGGCGTCCAGTACCCGTTTGAGCAGTTCGAAGTCGGACTGGTACTTCTCGAACAGGCTGCGCGCGAGCACATCTCGCAGCAGCAGCACGATGCCGACGACCTCGTCGGTTTCGACGCCTCGCGGGATGATGCGTTCGGACAGATCGCGGGCGTAGGCCTGCAGGGCCTCGACGCTACCGGTTTGCAGCGCCTCGACGTAGTTGTCGTAGATGGAGGTGGCCTCGGAGAAGATCTCCTCCGGGGTCATCGCGGTCAGCAGTGCGGCGTCCCCGATACGACGTGCCCATTCCTCACGTAGTTCCGTGCGGTTTTGACGCAGATGTTCGACCAGTTGTGGCAGCAGATTCTCGACCGGACCTGCCGGTATGGAATCCGGAGAGAGGCCGATGGACACGTCGGACATGAAAACTCGTGCCCCTTTCCTAAGGGAGGTCGGTTCGTCGGGGTCGCTCGTACGTGGCTGCCGTCGAGAAGCCGCAGTCGAGCCTAGTCTCACTCGGTACCCGCTGGCGAACAATCGAAACATGTCGCGAAGGTGTGTGCTCGGCCACCCCATCAGCCGGGCTGCGGACTGGGTTCGCGAGGCAGGGCGCCGCTGTGGTCGATACAGGCCTCGCCACCCGGGTCCGGCGCGCGATGATGCGTCAGCAACGTGTCGTAGATATCGGCGAGTGCGGCCAGCTGGTCGCGGTCGAGGACGTCGATCATGTGCCGCCGCACGCTCTCGACGTGGGCGGGAGCGGCGGTGGCCAGCACTTCCGCGCCCTTCGGAGTGAGGACGGCGGCCGTGCGGCGGGCATCGTCGGGAATGGCCTCGCGGGCGACCAGCCCGCGCTTCTCCATGCGGGTGATCTGGTGGGAGAGCCGGCTCTGCGACCATTCCAGCACCGAGGCCAGTTCGGCGAAGCTGCGCCGGTGGTCGGTGGCGTCGGCCAGCCGGGCCAGCACCGTGTACTCGACGTAGGTGAGATTCGAGGCGCGCAGGGAGTCGCGGCCGACGGCGGCGGCGATGAGATCACGGGTGAAGACGAAGCCGAGCCACGCTCGCGTTTCGAGATCGTCGAGCCAACGGGGTTCGGTCACGATTCCTCTCCAGGGTTCTGCGTCGGTCATGGTATTGCCTTCCCGCTGTCGGCGATACCCGAACTCGTGGTATCGGATCGACACCTACACCCACCACATTGAAGGTGCAACCTTTGTACTCGGCAATGAAGATTAGGCTGGCCTGACCTCGGTGTGACGGGGTGTGCTGATTAGAGTCGGAGCGTTGTTTCGGCCGCGAGCGGTTCTCCCGCCGGCCGAGTGCACCCGCAGACACACAAGGAGTGCGATTCGTGACCGCGCCTGAGTTCCGCTATTCGGATCTGCTTCCCACCGGAGCCGACGAGACCCCCTACCGGTTGCTGACCACCGAGGGCGTCAGCACATTCGAAGCGGGCGGACGCACGTTCCTGCAGGTCGACCCCGACGTACTGCGGATGCTGACCGCCGAGGCGATGCACGACATCAGCCACTATCTGCGCCCGGCGCACCTGGCCCAGCTGCGCAAGATCATCGACGATCCGGAATCCTCCGGTAACGACCGCTTCGTCGCGCTGGATCTGCTCAAGAACGTCAACATCTCCGCGGGCGGCATCCTGCCGATGTGCCAGGACACCGGTACCGCCATCGTGATGGGCAAGAAGTCCGAGGGTGTGCTCACCGGCGCCGACGACGCGGAATGGATCTCGCGCGGTGTGTTCGACGCCTACACCAAGCTGAACCTGCGGTATTCGCAGCTGGCGCCGATCACCATGTGGGACGAGAAGAACACCGGCTCGAACCTGCCGGCGCAGGTCGAGTTGTACTCCACCGCAGGCGATCCCACACATCCGGCCTACAAGTTCCTGTTCATGGCCAAGGGCGGTGGTTCGGCGAACAAGTCGTTCCTCTACCAGGAAACCAAGGCCATCCTGAACCCCACCCGGATGCTGGAATTCCTCGACGAGAAGATCCGCTCGCTGGGCACCGCCGCCTGCCCGCCGTACCACCTGGCCGTGGTCATCGGCGGCACCAGCGCCGAATTCGCCCTGAAGACAGCGAAATATGCCTCCGCCCACTATCTCGACGCCATGCCCACCGAGGGTTCGATGGCCGCGCACGGCTTCCGGGATCTGGAGCTGGAGGAGGAGGTCTTCAAGCTGACCCAATCCTTCGGTATCGGCGCACAATTCGGCGGCAAGTACTTCTGCCACGATGTGCGCGTGATCCGCCTGCCGCGGCACGGTGCGAGCTGTCCGGTCGCGATCGCGGTGTCGTGTTCGGCCGACCGGCAGGCGCTGGCCAAGATCACCCCCGAGGGCGTGTTCCTCGAACAGCTGGAACGCGAACCGGCGCAATATCTTCCGGAGCAGACCGACGAGATCCTCGGCGGTGACGTGGTGAAGGTCGACCTCAACCGGCCGATGTCGGAGATCCGCGCCGAACTGTCGAAGTATCCGGTGAAGACCAGGCTCTCGCTCACCGGTCCGCTGGTGGTGGCCCGCGACATCGCGCACGCGAAGATCAAGGAGCGCCTCGACGCCGGCGAGCCGATGCCGCAGTACCTGCGCGATATGGCCGTCTACTACGCCGGCCCCGCCAAGACTCCCGAGGGTTACGCGTCGGGTTCGTTCGGTCCCACCACCGCGGGCCGCATGGACTCCTATGTCGACCAGTTCCAGGCCGCCGGCGGTTCGTTCGTCATGCTCGCCAAGGGCAACCGCTCGGCGCAGGTGACCAAGGCGTGCAAGGAGCACGGCGGTTTCTACCTCGGCTCCATCGGCGGCCCCGCCGCCCGCCTGGCCCTGGACTGCATCAAGAACGTCGAGGTTCTCGAATATCCGGAACTCGGCATGGAAGCGGTCTGGAAGATCGACGTCGAAGACTTCCCCGCCTTCATCGTGGTCGACGACAAGGGCAACGACTTCTTCGCCGAAACCCAGAAGCCGATCGCGCTGCGGGTGCGCACGCGCTCCAAAGAGCGGGTCTGAGCAACTGCCCGGGCCGCTGTCGGCAGCGGCCCGGGATCCCCTGCTGCTGGAGGGGACTACAGGGCGCCCTTTTTCGGGTCGCCCGCCGGAACGGCTTCGAGGACCTGGACGTCCAGCGAGCCGGTTACCAGCCCTTGCAGTCCTTCGTTCAAGGCTTTGAGGCTCGGTGCGCCGCCGTGAGCTCCCAGCGCCGCCATGTCCCGCCACTTCTCGATGAACACGAAACGGTCTTTGCCCCGGTGCAGGGCGTAGCGCTCGCACCCGTCCTCGTTGTGGACTTCCGGGATGAGACGGGTGAGAAGTTCCTCGACCTCGTCGAATTTGTCGGGCTTCGGGGTGATGGTGGCAACGATCACAGGCATGAAGCGGAGGGTATCAGCCGGCCTCGGCAGGCCGGCCGGAGTCTCGGCCCCGTACGGCTATGGCGGATCGTCGGACGTCCCGCTCGTCCGGAAGAACCCGCGGGTCGCCAGATCGGCGGGAAAATAGGCTTCGATGGCGATCTCGTCCAGCGTGATGTCGAAGGCCGCGCCGAACGTCGTCACCGTGTTGACCAAGCACAGCTCGGCCCCGTGATGCGCGAGCCGGATGTGCAGCGCGATCTCGGTGGGGTCGGGAGGTGGAGGAGGCTCGGGTGCGGGGCCGAACTCCGCCAGTTCCTCGTACAACGCGTGCAGATGCGGATCTCCCGTGCGCGCGGCCTGGTGGGCGAGTCGGGGGAGCAGGTACCCGCGCACGTGTTCCAGGTTGCGGAGTCTCGGCGCCAGACCGTCCGGATGCAGCCCCACGCGCATCATGTTGATCGGCGGCTTCAGCAACGCCGGATCGGCTCCTTGCAGGAATACGTCGACAGCGCTGTTGGCCGCCAACAGATTCCAGCGACGATCCACCGCGAGCGCCGGATAGGGTTCGTGCCCCAGCAACACCTGCTGGACCGTCTCACGCACTCGGGCCAGATCAGGATCGTGCAGCGGATGCTCCCGGAAGACCGGCGCGTGCCCGGCGGCGACGAGTAGTCGATTGCGTTCCCGCAACGGCACCCGCAACTGCTCGGCCAGATGCAGGACCATCGCGCTGCTGGGAATCGTCCGTCCCGTCTCGACGAAGCTGATGTGGCGAGGCGACACCTCCGCCTGAATAGCCAGGTCCAGCTGGCTCAACCGACTGCGGTGCCGCCATTCGCGCAGCAGTTCCCCGATCGTCCGGTCGCTCGTCATGCTCCGAGTCTGCTCGGCCACCGCGCGCCGCCGCCATTACACGGCATGTAATCGACGCACCCCGCGCACCTGGGCGACAGTCATCGCATGGACAAGACCAACAAGCAACTCGTCGTCGACGGTTTCCGCGAGTTCGCGGCAGGAAACATCGACGTACTCCGCACCCTGCTGCACGAGAACTTCGTCGAGCACAGCCCCGGAAACCCGAGCGGGCGTGACGATTTCATCGAGTTCATCACCACCGCCCCGGTCGCCGGCGCAGCTCTCGAACTCGTGCGGGTCATCGCCGAGGACGACTACGTGGTGCTGCACTACCGCATGTCCCCCGGAGGCGATGAGCCCGATGTCGCCGTCGTGGACATCTGGCGGCTCGAGGACGGCCGGATCGTCGAACACTGGGATGTCGTCCAGCCCGTTCCGGACCCCGATCGGATCCCGAACGGGATGTTCTGACTTGTGCCTCTCGCCGTCGAGTCTGGCCTCCTACCGCACTCCGGCCGACGAGGTCGTCGGCGGTGTGGCTGTGAACCCGGAGTCGGGCACCCCGTCGTAGTCCGGCAGCTCGACGCCGTTGAGCGCGCGTTCGATCAGGTCGGCGAACCATTCGCCGGTGAAATCGGGGCTCGGCTCGGAATCGGGTCCGGGGACCTCGCGGCTGCGCGCGTGCAAACGGCCGATCTCCTGGTTGGCCTCGACGTAGGGGCGCATCTGTTCCTCGTAGCGGGCGAATCCGACCTCCGGGTCCCAGCCGGCGGCCGCCAGTTCTCCGGCCAGCAGGTAGGCGCCGACCAGGGCCAGCCCGGTGCCCTGCCCGGACATCGGCGAGGAACTGAACGCCGCGTCCCCGAGCAACCCCACCCGGCCGCTGGACCACCGGTCCATCAACACCTGAGCGACCTGGTCGAGATAGAAGTCCGGGGCGTCGTCCAGATGCGCGAGAATGCGCGGGGTCAGCCAGCCCATGCCGGCCATCCGCTCTCGGAGCAGACGCTTCTGGGCCGCTACGTCGCGGTAGTCGACGTCGAGGTCGGCGGCGGGGAAGGAGAACATCGCCATCGCCTGGGTGGTATCCGGGAGGGGGCGCAGACCGGCGGATCGCCCGGACTCCTGGAAGTCGACGAGCCAGCGGTCGATGCCGAATTCGTTGGGCACACTGTAGAAAGCCAGCGCCTGACCGAGATGACGGATGAACTGTTCGCGCGGACCGAAGACCATCGCGCGCAGCGCCGAGTGCAGCCCGTCCGCGCCGATCACCAGGTCGAAGCGCCGCCGTTCGCCGCCCTCGAAGACGACGTCGACCCCGCCCGAGTCCTGGGCGAGTTCGGCGATCCGATCGCCGAAGATGTACTCGACCCGTTCGCGGGTGTCGTCGTAGAGCACCCGCGACAGGTCGCCGCGCAGGATTTCGATTTCCGAGATGTACCCGTCGCCGCCGTCGTCGTCCGCGCGAAAGGTCTCCAGCACCTTCCCGTCCGCGTCGACCGTGTAGGCGCCGGCGGTCTCGGTCCGCGCCGCGCGCACGGCCGCGTCGAGTCCCATCCGCTGGATGACCTCTTTGGTCACTCCGCGCGCGTCCACCGCCTGACCACCGGGCCGCAGTTCGGGCGCCCGCTCAACCACGGTCACCTCGGCGCCTCGCCGGACAAGCCAGTGGGCCAGTGCGGGCCCGGCGATACTCGCCCCCGCCACCAATACTCGGGTGCCGCTCACAGTGCCCCCTGCTCACGCGTGCCGCTTACCGAACGAGTCGTTCGCCTCTGCTCGGGTCCGTCAGTGCCCATCATTGCCTCCCTGTACTGCTTCCGCCGCTGGAACGGCCCAGTGCTGTCGGTGTATCCAGAGGTGTGGACGGCGGAGCGGCGGAGAATTCATCGGTGCTGCCGAGGTCGCTGGGCCCGCTCGGGCGGAACGGCCTGCGCGGCGTGTCGATCCGAGCCTGCGTTACCGGCCGGATAGAGAATCTAGCACCACTAGACAATCTATCGCTTGGAGTGCTAACCTCGCTCTAGTCGCTAGCGTTGATAGATTTCGTCCGTCGAGTCGAAAGTCCGCACGCTCGGCGCCGCCGCCAACTCCGGCTGATCGCCGGGGGCACACCGTGATTCGAGTTCACCGAGGAGTGATCGACATGACCTTCACCGCCAACGAACAGAAGTTCCTCGCCGAGGCCGGGATCGGCCGCCTCGCCACGGTGTCACCCGACGGCGTCGTGCAGAACAACCCGACCGGCTATCGGGTGAACGCCGACGGCACCATCGACATCGGGGGGATGCGGATGCGTGTCAGCCGGAAGTACCGCAATGTGGAGGCGGGCAGCCGCGTGTCGTTCGTCGTCGACCAGCAAGTTTCCTTGGAGCCGTACGAAATTCGCGGCATCGAGGTGCGCGGCACGGCCGTCGCGCTCGACGACGAGGAGCCCCCGTTCCCGCCCCAGGAACGCGCGGTCATCCGCATTCACCCCGAACGGATCATCTCCTGGGGCATCGACGGCGGATCCTTCGACTTCACCAGTCGTAAGGCCGAATAGTCCCGCGTCGCCTCTCCTGCGGATCGAATTCGAGCCAGAACCGCCGCATCGTGGTCATTCGTGTGTTCTCTCACCGGCCCCGATGTCGAACGCCGACCCCCGATGATCGCTGAGCTCGTGTAAGAGCGGGACGGGCGGGAACCACTGCGGGTATGACGGAGAACACATCGGATTCAACCACGACACCCGCCGAGACGGTCACGCCCGAACCGGATGAGGAAACCCGCGAACGGGCCAAGGAGGAAGCCGGCAAGCTGGACGAAATCTACGAGCCCGGTGCACGGGCGAGTGTCGTCGTGCCCGGGACGGACGGCATGGTCGCCGGCACCGCCTTCGCCGACTCGGTCGACGAACAGATCACCGAGAACAAGCCGCCGGACGAACTGCGCAAGGACAAGGATTCCTGATTTCGGACGACGGTGGACCGACGTCGACGGCGAGCCGGTCCGGGCCGATTCGGTTCATTCCGCGATCGAAGCTGCCGGCCGGGCGTAGTCGGGTAGCTGCTCTGCGGCCCGGGGAGCCATGATGCGTTCCATTCCGGCCATCGATTCCAGCAGCGGCAGGCGCGTGATGAGATTGCGCACCGCAATGCCGACCCGTGATTTCGGTGCCATGAGCCGCAGGTTGGGGCCGATCTGTTGTTTGCGGTCGGCCAACGGTCGGTGGGCCTGTTCATACCGGTGGAAGGCGAGGCGATGGTCACCGGCGGCGGCCGCGAGCTCACCGGCGAGCCGGTAGGCCCCGATGAACGCCAGTTCGGCCCCGGCGCCGGAGGCCGGAGACGCGCAATAGGCGGCGTCGCCCACCAGCGCGACCCTGTCGCTCGACCATGACCGCATGCGGACCTGGCCGAGCGTGTCGATGTAGGCGTCCGGGTCGGCGAGCACGCCCTTCAGCAATTCCGGCACGTGCCAGGCGTTTTCGCCACGGAACTCGGAGGCGAGCAGCGCTCGCGCCGCGTCTTGGTCGCGCGGATCGATATCGCGTCGTGGACTGCGGAACATGAGATACGCCTTGGCCTGAGTGTGGTTGCCCGAGCGGTAGATCCCGGCGAAGTGTCCGGGAGTATTGAAGACCGTCATCCACCGATCGGGTCCGAGCGCCGAGTCGGTGTTTCCGAAGGCGAAGTAGTGGTTTATGTGCCGGACGTAGTCGGACTCCGGGCCGAAGACCAGTCGCCGGACCGTCGAGTGCAGGCCGTCGGCACCGATCACCAAATCGAAGCGTCGTATCGGCGCGTGCTCGAAGGAGACGGTGACACCGTGGTCGTCCTGCTCTAGCCCGCGGATGGAGTCGCCGAAGAGGTACTCCACGTTGTCCACGGTGAGGTCGTGCAGGACCCGGACGAGATCGCCACGCATGATCTCCGCCTCGGTGCTGCCGTACTTCTCCTTGATTCCCTGCATGTCGATCCGGGCGAGGTCGCGCCCGTCGGCGCGGACGAACCTCATTCCCGCGACGTCGGCCGCGGAGTCTCGCACCCGCGCCATGATTCCCATTCTTTCGGCCACCTCGATCGCCTGATCGCGGATATCCACCCCTTGGCCGCCGGTCCGCAACCCGGCTGCTCGTTCGACCACCGTGGGCCGGAATCCGTGTCGCGCAAGCCAGTACGCCAATACCTGGCCGGCGATACCGGCACCGGAAATCAGAATCCGCTCGTTCTTCACCGTGTCCTCCTTGTTTCACAATTACTGACCATTGGTCAGTGATCCCAAGATAGGTCGCTGACCGTCGGTCAGTCAAGGGGTAGAATTCGGAACCGTGACTGACGATTCGCGTACTCGAATCCTGCGCACCGCGCTGGAGATGTTCGCCGAACGTGGCTACCACGCGGTATCCGTGCGGGAAATCTCCGAGCAGGTCGGTCTGACCAAAACCGCTGTGCTCTATCACTTTTCGAGCAAGATCGACATCGTCGTCGCTCTGGTCGAACCTTTGCTGGCAGATACCGAGGCCATGCTCGAATCCGTGCGGTCCATCCGGAATCCGGACGCGCGGCGGTGGGCAGTGGCCGAAGGGCTCGTCGACACCTGGCTCCGGCATCGGTCGTTGCTGCGGATACACATGCAGGACCAGGCGCTGTCGGCCGATGCCTCGACCTATCGACGGCTGCGCGACATCGCGCTGACCGCGCAGGGACTGCTCGCCGGCCTCGACGCCGATTTCACCGCGCGAGTACGGGCCGCGCAGATCTACGCGGCGCTCAGCGATCCGGTGGTGTTCTTCGCCGACCAGCCCGAAAAACAGCTACGCGCAGCGATTCTCGATGGGGTGCAGCGGCTGCTGGGTGGGTCACCGCCTCATTGCACCGCTCGCACGCCGGAGCGGCTCGTTGACACCCCACCAGCCCGGACCGGCCGCGGCCGCCCGGGTGCGATGACCCCGGAAATGATCGAGTCCGCTCGGCACATGCGCGATTCGGGCGAATACACCGTCGACGAGATCGCCGCGGCCCTGGGTGTTTCCCGCGCGACCGTCTACCGGAATCTCACAACTTCCCGCGATCGCCCCACCGTCTCATAAAAAGCCATTTTCGATACGCTGCGCGTCTACTCATCCTTCATCGTTCGCCACTCCGCCGCCCAGTGCGTCAGCGGGGCGAGCCGCGCTACGAGTGTGCGCCCTTGGCGGGTCAGCCGGTACCCGTCCTCGTGTTCGACCAGGCGCGCCTCGGTGAGCTCGGACAGCCGTCGGGTCAGCACGCTCGAGGAGAGGTCGCCGCATGCGGTGCGCAGTTCACGGAAGGTCAGCGGGCCCGAGGCCTGATCGAGTTCCCAGATCACCCGCAGCACCCAGCGCCGCCCGAGCAGATCGAACAGGGCCATGATCGGGCGCCCGGTGCTCGATCCGCGCACCGGCCGGCCCGGGCGTGGCGTTTCGGCCACGCTCACGCCGCCTGCGGCGGGGGTGAAACTTCCAGTCGCCGTGCCATTTCCGCGATGGCCGCGCGCAGTACCCGATACGGCCGCAGGAACAGTGTCACGTGGGTCAAGCCGCCGGCCTCGGAGAGTTCCTCCCGCAGCACCCCCTGGAGTTCCTGATCGGCGAATCGGGCGGTGAAGGCGAATATGCGTTGCTGCCCGTCGGTCCACTGCCGGGTCTGCTGCACCGAGTCGAGCACCGTCGCGATCGTGGCCAGCAGATGTGCCGCGCGGGCCCGGCCGTGGTAATCGGCGACCGGGCTCGAGAACGTCACATCCTCGGCGAGCAGGGCGGGCAGTGGTGTGGAGTCTTTCGATTGCCACACCGGCAGGATGAGACTTTCGATCATGCCTCTATTTTAGAGGCATGCGGGCGTGAGTTCCTGCGGTGCCGGAGGATCCCGTCGAGAATCGGGGAGCACGTGTCAGTTCCTGTGGTTCGAGAGGGCTTCCATCCAGGGATGGCCGGGGTGTACTCGCGACAGCCACCCGGACAGCCGGGATCGCCGGGATCGGTCCATCGCGGGGAGCGCGCGCAGGAAGTCCGCCTCGTCTTTGGCACGCCGCGCTTTCGCCTTGAACAGGAGCACGACCTCGGGTATCAGGTACGGAATGCCGTCGGTGGTGCGGAGAATCAGCTCGTCGTGGGACAGGGTGATCGAGGTATCGCGGCGGCACACCCATCGATCGCCGCAGTGTGGTTCACGGAATACGTCCAAGCGATAGAGCCCGGCCGCCGGTTCGCGCAGCCATGTCTGATGATGGTTATCGGCTTGCTCCGGGAACGGCCAAACGTGCCCGTCGCCGACGACGTCCCATTCGCAGCCGGGAAACGCATCCATGATTTCGGCGAATCGCTCACGTGGAACACCGATTTCGAGATCGGAGTGTGCCCGCCCGAGGCCGCCGACGAACAGGTCCAGCGCCCACCCCGCTGCGACGTACCAGCACGGCGGGCTGCTCGAGAGCCGTTCGGCGAGTTCGCTGGGAGTCCAAGCCTCCCAGAGCCGGTGGCACTCCTCAATGGACAATGGACGTCCGGGCATGTCGGGCGGCCTCCTTCACTCGGACGGAACGACTGGTGGTTCGATCATCGTGTTTTTCGCGCCACTTGGCAGAGTGTTGTTCATGACGCCGAGCGATCTCTTCTTCCAGCTGGGAGCTGAGCACAGACGGCAGGTTCATCTGTCGCTGTGCGAGGATGCGCTGTCGACTTGGGTCGATTACGTCCGGGGCGAGCCCCGCGAGCTGCGCTATCGCGACTCCGTTGTCGGGATGCGGCATCTGGTGGAGGTCGGGCTGCCGGCCGATGCCCTTCGCTCCGCTCAGGCGGGTGTGGATCTCGCGGGTGTGTGCGATCGATATCTCGAGCCCATTTGCGCGATGCAGGACGATGATCTCGTCTTTCCCGATCCGGTCGAGTTCGCCTACTACGCGATCTACAACTGTTTTCGCAAGTACGCCCGCGGTGACGACATCGAGGATTGGCTGATTGTCAACCAGGCGTTATCGGCTCACGACATCGACGAGGCGGCGCCGCGTTTGACGCGCACGATCGACGATGTCGCCCGAACTCGGCCCGAGAACTGATCGGCGGTCGGGACGACAGCTCGTTCCAGCTGTCGTCCCGACCGCCCTGTCTCACTTCAGATGCCGTGCGAAGAACCGGCTTCCGTCGTCTCCCTCGAAGTGCGGGACGCCGGTGTGCCCGCCCATATTGGCGTGCAGCGTCTTCTCCTTCGAGCCGAGGGCGTCGAACAGGTTCAGGGCCTGCTGCCGGTCGTTTCCTTCGTCGTCCCACTGCAGCAGGACCAGCAGTGGAATGGTGACCTGCCGGGCCTCGTCGAATATGCTGCGGGGCACGTAACTTCCGGCGAACAGGACGGCGGCCGCGATGCGCGGCTCGACGACCGCCAGCCGGACCCCGATGCTGATCACCCCGCCCGAGAAGCCGACCGGGCCGCTGATCCCCGGCAGCGACAGGAGTGCGTCCAGGGTGGCCTGCCATTCCGGTACGGCCTTGTCTACCAACGGAAGGACGAGCCGATCCACGATCTCGTCGGCGACCGGCTCGCCGGCCTGGACTGCCCGGCGCAGATCGGCTCGGGCCTGCTCGGCGTCGGGGGAGCGGGGCCGGTCACCGCTGCCGGGGAGTTCGATGGTAGCCGCGGCATAGCCATCCGCTACCGCGTGTCGAGCTCGGCCCGACAGACGGGGATACATCTTGTCCAGTCCGCCGGGGTGACCGAGCAGGATCAGTGGTGTCGGTGCGGAGGCGGATACGGGCGTCCACAGGATGCCGGGGATCTCGCCGAGGGTGAACTCGCGTTCGAGGACGTCGTCGCCGAGCCGCTGTTCGGAGGTGAAGTGCATGGTCGTGCCTTTCGGGAGTGCTCTCGCGCGGCGCTCCCGGACGACCTATCGCCCGACCGTGACCCCGGAGGGGAGCACCCATGTCGATACTGCGTTCACGGGTACCACCTCCTCGTTCTCTTGCACGGCTTCCGGGAAAGTAGCAGCGGCCCCGGTTACCTCGCAACAGGTTTTCGCACCGATGCGGGGCTCTATGTGATCAGGGTTGATGTGATCAGGGTTGCTCGTGGTCGCAGCAGTCGCAGGCGTGGCCGGCCTGCTGTGCGCCGAGGGCGGCCGGGGTGGGGCAGCAGGTGTCGCCGCGCCAGGCGTTCACACCCTCCTTCACCGCGATCAGGGCGATGACCAGTGCGGCGATCGGATCGGCCCACGACCATCCGAACAGGGCGTTGAGCAGTAGGCCGGCGAGCAGCACCGCGGACAGATAAGTACAGAGCAGGGTTTGTTTGGAGTCGGCGACCGCGCTGGCGGAGCCCAGTTCGCGGCCGGTGCGGCGCTGCGCGGCCGACAGGATCGGCATGATCACCAAACTGACTGCGGCCAAACCGATTCCGATGGGGGAGTGGTGAGCTGCACCGAGTCCGAGCAGGCCGCGGATCGAGTCGACGGTGACGTAGAGCGCGAGAGCGAAGAACGAGAACGCGATGATGCGCAGCGCGATCTTCTCCCGGGCCTCCGGGTTCGGTCCGGCGAACTGCCACGCCACCGCGGCGGCGGAAGACACCTCGATCACCGAATCCAGTCCGAACCCGATCAGCGCGGTCGACGACGCCCGGCTGCCCTCGGTGAGGGCGATGATCGCCTCGATGACGTTGTAGGAGATGGTCGCGGCCACGAACCAGCGGATCCGCCGCGCCAGCACCGCGCGCCGCCGCGGTGATGGACCGACCGCCACGGCCGACGGTGTTCCCGGCATACCCAGCGATTGCGACATCAGCAGCAGCCCTCGGTTTCGGCGGCGGGGCAGCAGGCCGGATCGACCGCGAGCACCAGTCCGAGCAGGTCCTCGAGAGCGGCGGCGATGCGACCGTCGGCGAGTTCGTAACGGCTACGCCTGCCTTCCGGGACCGCCACGACCAAGCCGCATCCGCGCAGGCACGAGAGATGATTGGACAGAATCTGCCGGGATACCCCGATCTGCTCGGCCATCTCCGACGGATAGGCCGGGCCGGTGCGCAGGCTCAGCAGGATCCGGGTGCGGGTCGCATCCGACAGGGCGTGTCCGAAGCGGGCCAGCGCATCGGTGTGGGCCACGGACAATGTCTGCATATCCGTACAGTACATCGAAATCTGTATACAGAAAATTGTGAATGGTTCTACATTGTCGTCCTCGGCTGAATCTCGAGTTGCATCCGGTACCGGGGTACAGGTTTACCGTCGATCCATGACGATTTCGCCGGCTCGGAACAGCTGGGTGCCGTCGGCCTGCACCCTGCCCACGGTCGAGCAGCCGATCCGTGTGGCCGAGGTCGATCGGTTCTTCGCTGATGCGGTCCGTGCCGTCCGTCGACCGGACCCGCACCGGCTCGAACTGATTCTGGCCTCCGACGCCGAGCCGCGCGCCCGGGACCTCGCGGCGCGGGAGACCAGCTGCTGTTCGTTCTTCTGGTTCGACTTCGACGCCACCGAAGAAGGGCCGGTGCTGAGTATCGGTGTGCCACCGGCCTATTCGGCGGTGCTCGACGCATTCGCCGCCCGCGCCACCGGCGGTGCGCGGTGACCGCGCTGCGCACCAGCGAGCTCGCGGCCGCCGCCGGAGTGAACACCCAGACTCTGCGCTACTACGAACGCCGCGGCCTGCTGGCCGAACCGCAGCGCACCCTCGGCGGGCACCGCCTGTATCCGGAGGAGGCGGTGACGGTTCTGCGCGTGATCAAGGCGGCCCAGCGGCTCGGATTCAGCCTCGACGAGGTAGCCGACCTGCTTCCCGGGACCGCCCACCATCGGCGCGATGCCGGATTGCGCACCCGTGCGCGGGCCAAGCTCGCCGAGGTCGATGCCGAGCTGGCCGAACTCGGCGCGGTCCGCGACACCCTGCGCGCCGCGCTGGCCGCCGGATGTGACGATCTGATCACATGCAGTGAATCACCCTCTTGTCCAGTCCCTTTCGAACTTTCAGCCGACTCCGGCGCTTAGCGGACCAGCAGGATCGGCAGCCGCGAGCGCCGATACGACGATGCCGCGCTGACCACCTCCGTCGGCGCCGGGCCAGTGGTACGTGCAGACTGTCCGAGCGCTCGCGCGGTGGTACCGGGCGCCGCATCGGCCTGGAACGCGCCGAGCTCCGGTGCCGATGGCAGCCCGCCCCGCTGCGCTGGCAGGACTGTGGCGCACCACTTTTCAGAGTCGCCGATTCCTGGAACAGGGATCGTGTGGCATCACCGACTGCGAGCCGCCCGGCCGACTCGCTGCGCCGGCCGACTACGCGTGTGGTTGGGAGAACCCGCCGTTCAGCATGGTGCCGGTGAAGGCGTCCCACTCGTCGGCGGTGAACACGAGGGCAGGTCCGCCTGGGTTCTTGGAGTCGCGGACGCCTGCGGCGCCACCCTCGAGAAATGCGACTTCGACGCACTCTCGTGTGGCAGTGCTCCGACTACTTTTGAACCACACTGCTCCCAAAAGATCGACGCTTACTTGACATCTCCTTTTCGACTACGGATGCGGTCGGTCGAGCCCACCGGTACGCAGGGTGTCGGTGAAGGCGTCCCACTCGCCGGGGGTGAAGGCGAGGGCGGGACCGCCTGGGTCTTTCGAGTCACGGATGCCGACCATGCTGCCGTCGAGGAATGCGACTTCGACGCATTCTCTTGTGGCGGTGCTTCGGCTGCTCTTGAACCACTTCGCGCCGGATAGATCAACCGTCATCGCAAATACTCCTTCGCTACCTGTCGCAACAAGGCCCTGCTGGCCGTCGCATCCAGGGAGGCGAGCTGCATCTCCTCGTATACTCCAGCGTACCGGCGGACGGTAGCCGATTTCTCCAAATACAGGTTGCCGGTGAAGGTTTCGACATAGACAACAGTCCGCGCGCGATCGTTGAACCGCAGAACGACGAAGGCGCCGACCGGATCACCCAGGGGGACTCCGGAGCTGAACGGAAGGACTCGGACCTCGACGTTCGCGCGGGTGCTCATGTCCGCGACGTGGCGAATCTGAGAGCCCATAACTTTGGCGCTCCCGACGATTCGCCGGAGCGCCCCCTCATGAATCACCACCTGGAGTCCGGCGGGACGCACCTTACGGGTGATGAGAAGCTGTCGCCGGAGCTTCAGCCGAAGGCGACGGTCGATTTCTTCCTCGGCAGCTTGGGGCAGCGCAGTGCGAATCAGTGCTCGGGCGTAGTCCGGGATCTGGAGTAGGCCGGGAATCAGGTCTGGTTGGTATGTGGCGACCTCCTGCGCTCCCGTCTCCAGCCCCACATAGATATCGAAGTCGGCGGGGATCAGGTCGTCCCATTCGTGCCACCAGTTTTTCGTATCAGCCTGCTGGGCAAGTCCTTTCATCGCCTCGATCTTCTCCTCGTCGAATTCGTACAACCGGCAGTACGCCTCGATCTCGGGAACCGACAGCTTCTGGGTGAGACCCTTCTCGATACGCATCAAGGTCGGTGCCGAGCGTCCGATATGTGCCGCGGCCTCGGCCAGGCTCATGCCGGTTTCCTCGCGGGCCTGCCTGAGGTAGTAGCCGAGCTGGCGTTTCGGCAGGGACAGCGGTTCCCCGGGTTCGGCCATCGAATGCCCCCTTTCTATGCATTGCGAAGTGAAATGGTGCCTCTGGATTCCTGTAATCCGTCCTGGCGCTTTGCGTCACTTCCGGCGGGATTTCATATCGCGCACGCGGACCAGGCCGGTCGATGGTGTTCTGGTGCTGCGACCACGACCGACGCGAAACCATGACCGCTCCCGCGGTCGGCACAAACAGAGGAACCTGACGAATCGCTAGTGCGGCTACAGGTGGAGTGCGCCCCCTGTGCCACGGCTACCGCACATGATAGCCGAGTCCTACCTGCCCGGCGAGCATCGGTCGTGAATTGCCTTCCAGCCCAACGTCATCGAAGGAGACGCAACCAGTGCCGTACTCGCCGATCGACGAGGACGCTCTCCTCGCGCTACCGGATATCTGCGACCTCTCGCAGATCGAACTGGCTCACGATCTGATGCAGCGTCACCGGAACTGCCGTATCGAACAGTGCGCGTGGAAACAGGTGGCCTATCGGACCCTGGTGCATGTCCGGCGGATCGAGCCGCCGCGGTTGAGCCCGCGCGAGCGTGCGCACCGGCGCGGCATCGAATTCCCGGTCGGCAGTGACGTTTCCGGTCTGCCGCTGCGGAGCGCCGTGCCGATCGAAACCTTCCAGCAGGTGCTCGCCGGGCTGAGCGAACTCGCGAACGATCTGTACCCGAACGTCATTCGTGACCGGTGAGCGATGGGAACGTGGAACGCCCTGTCGAGCGTCGTCACGGTTTTGGCGGGGTGCGGCGTCGTGCTGCTCGCCGTCGGATGCTTCTGGCCGAGCGATGATCCTCCGCGCGCGGGGCACGCCGAGCGAAGGAACGGCGCGAGCCCCGGGACGCCGATCACGCGGCTCACGGACTGGAGCTGTGCCCCGCCCGTCCGGCCCTTCACCACGACCGAGGCCCACCACTGGATGCAGATCCATCGCGATCACGACTGCCCACGCAAGCGTGCGGCCTTCGCCGCGCTGGTCGCGGCCGGTCGCATCCGTCCCGATTCCACCCGGCGACACACCCTCAGGAGCGAAGACGATGAGTGACCGCGAGACGAATACCGCAGCAGCGCAAGCAGATCCGATGTGCGAACAAATTCGCGGGCTCACCACGCGTGCCGAAACCGCCGGCTACGTTCTCCTGCGCAGCGTCGGTCCGCAACCGGAATGGAAACTGCTGGACAGGGAAAGCGGCGACGAGATCTTCCGCTCCGCCGGAGTGGACGCAATCGAACAATGGCTCGATTCGTGATCTGTACCGCTACGACGTCGCGAGCAGGATGCGGGCACGAGTGACGTGAATACGGTGCGGCGGACGGGCTCGGTGACCGTGTCCGGTTGTCAGCGAAACGTCGAGGTGGCCGCACGCCACGGAGCGCGTCCGGCGCGGTGCCGGCCGGTCGGTGCGACGCCGCCCTGGCGCGCCATGCGCCGCCGGGTCACCTCGTCGGCCTGTGCGGGAATCCTTCGGGTCCGTCCCGGTGCCAGGGAGGCGACTGCGACCAGCGCGCTGGCCCCTAGTGCGGCGGCGAACGGCACCAGGGCATTCGCGGTCAGCGGAAGAGTCATGACTGCCTCCTCGTCGTCGGTTGGACAGAGCAGATGACCGCTTCGCACGCTATCGGGTGGGTCGGACCAGCGGCAGAGCGACACGCCGCCGCGCATTTCGCCCGGCACGCCGTGGGTTCGGCGGCTGACACCACCACAGTCTCTGTAACGTGTTCTAATTTCAGCATGACCGGAGTGCGGGGATGGGTGGATCCGGCCTTCGAGGCGGTCCGGGAGGTGTTTGCCGCCAATCTGGCCGAGGGGCGTGATCTGGGCGCTTCGGTAGCGGTGATCGTGGACGGACGGCCCGTGGTGGATCTGTGGGGTGGCGTCGCGGATGAACGCACCGGGCGAGCGTGGGAGCGGGACACGGCCTGTGTGGTCTTCTCGTGCACGAAAGCGCTCACCGCGACGGCGGCCCTCGCCGTCGCGCAGGACGTCGGCATCGACCCGGACGAGCCGGTCGCGCGGTGGTGGCCCGAATACGCGGTCGCCGGTAAGGAATCCACGACGCTCACCGACATGCTGACCCATCGGGCCGGGCTGCCCGTCTTCGAGCGGCCCGTCACCGTCGCCGAGGCCGCCGATCCGGAACTGATGGCACGCACTCTCGCGGCACAGCGGCCGATCTGGCGGCCGGGTGATGTACACGGTTATCACGCACTGACTTTCGGCTGGCTCGTGGGCGAATTCGTTCGCCGCCACGCGCATTCGACGGTCGGCGAGTATGTGCGCGGCCACTTCGGCGCGGATCTGCGCATCGGCATCTCCGCCGAGGAGGCCGCGCGGGCGGCGCGCCTGGCCCGCCCGCCCGCTGCCGAGATGGCGTGGACGGACGACAGCGGGCCGATCGATGCGGCCGCGGCGGCCCGCCTGGTCGAGGCCTATCGCGATCCGGATTCGCTGCTGATGCGTTCCTCGTCCAATCCGGCTGCCGCATACAACAATTCGGATGTCCTGGCGGGCGGGTGGCCGGCATCCGGACTGGTCGTCACGGCTCGTGCTCTGGCCGGCTTCTATCGCGACCTCGTCGCGGGAACGCTGCTGCCGCAGGCGGTCCTCGCCGAGGCCACGCGGGAGCGGGTGCGCGGGGTGGACGCGGTGCTGCGACTCGAGACGGCATTCGGCTGGGGATACATGCTGGCGTCGCAGAACTTCGTATTGCCGGACGCCGCGGCACCCACCGCGTTCGGACATCCCGGCGCGGGCGGCTCGATCGGCGTGGGCGATGTCGACAATCGGGTCGCGATCGCCTTCGTCCCGAATCTGCGCCGCGACTGGCTCGCCGGTGACCGGCGCGCCTACGACCTGGTCGCCGCCGTCTACGACTGTCTGTGACGGTCGCCGGGGCCGCGGACAGCGGATTCAGGCGAACGCGGCCGCTCTGCGGAGGGCGTCGAGGGTGGTTTCGGGTGAGGTGTTGAAGCAGAACCGAATTCCCGGCGCTGCCTCGGCGACGAGATTGACCACGCGTTCGAACAACAGGGTGTGTTCCGGGACGGCTCGCACCGCCCCGCCCACCATGACGAGGTCGAACGATCGATTCGCCAGCACCGCGCGGATATCGTTTTCGGCCTCGTCGGGCGAGGCGGAGACCAGGCACGGGGTGATGTCGAATTCGGTGTCCCGGAGGGCGGCGTTGGCGGCGTCGACCCTGGCGGTGAGTTGCTCCTCGTCCAGATCGGGAAATCGACTGTAGTCCAGCGCTCGTGGATGCAATCCGATGGTCAGGGCGCGGAGGCGGGCGGCGGGATCGGTCATCGTTTCTCCTCCGGAAAGGGGCGACAGCGTGTCCACGTGGGACGATGGGCCGGTTCGGCAATTTAGCTTTGAAAGCAAAGGTATTTGAGGGAGAAAGGTATGTCAACGGAGGACGACGGGTTGTCCCTGGACGACAGTGTCCGGGCGATGGTGCTGCTCATGCCGCGACTCGTCGGGCGCGCGAAACGCTTGCCGGTGCCCGAGGCGCTGCGCTCGTTCGATCTGGCACCGCGCCATCTGTCGTTGTTGACGTACGTGCTGTTCGACGGGCCGCTCACGGTCAGC
The DNA here is from genome assembly GCF_001613505.1 of Nocardia mikamii NBRC 108933. Taxonomy (GTDB): domain Bacteria; phylum Actinomycetota; class Actinomycetes; order Mycobacteriales; family Mycobacteriaceae; genus Nocardia; species Nocardia mikamii. The sequence goes on along the minus strand of NZ_BDCM01000010.1, from coordinate 190,413 downwards.
GAACTGGCGAGGCGACTGGAGGTGGCACCGACCACCGTGAGCCTGATGATCGGCGACCTCAGCCGCCAAGGCGTCCTGGAACGCCGCCCCGACGACAACGACCGGCGGCGCACCCTCGTCGCGATCGCCGACGCGCACCGAACGGCGGTGTCGGACTGGCTCGGCGGCGCGGATCGGGGGTGGCGCGCCGCGCTGGGCCCGCTGACCGCGGAGCAGCGGGCCCTGGTCATCACGACACTGCGCGCCTACGAGGATGCCGTCTCATCCGGCTGACACCGCGGAAACCCGGTCAGGGTTCGAGATCGACGACGCCGGTGCCGCTGGCGATGTCGAACGGTACCGACACCTGGTCGTGCGCGATCAGCCAGGCGCCGTCGATCTTTCGCATTCCGTAGGTGACGCGGACCCACATACCGCTGTTGGCCACCCCGCTTTTCATCGTGCCGTGCAGCCGGGCGAAGGCGTGCCCGAAGGCCACGTCCTCGCCCACGGTGAATGTCAGATCGCGAATCTCGTAGTCCACGTCCTCGAAGAACAGGAAAACCTTGGTCCAGTTGTCGAGTTTCGCGGCGATCCCGACGTGCTGGAGTGGCGGCTCGACATCGAAGGACACGACGTCGGTCGCGTATGCCCGCCGCACCGCGTCGAGATCCTTGGCGCGCAGACCGTCGACCACTCGGCCGATCTGCCGGCGGATCTCGGCTTCGTCGGCCGCGAGGCGGTCGGCGCGGGACTGAAAGTCGTTGAATGCGGTCATGTTTCGGCTCCTCAGGAAGTGGCGAGAGTGGTTTCGGCGCCGGCCCGCAGCGGGGCCAGGGCAGTGCTCCACGCGATGACTTGGTCCAGTGTCTTGTCCAGTGCGGCGCCATGATGGTCACGCGGGGTGAACGTGGTGTGGTTCTCGAAATCGGTGAGCACCGAGATCGAGACCTGATAGCCCACATCGGCCATGCCCAGCGAGCCGCAGACCGCCCGCAGTTGCACGACCGCGCGGGCGCCGCCGTTCGCGCCGTAGGAGACGAATCCGACCGCCTTGTCGACCCACTCCGCGAACACGTGATCGAGGGCGTTCTTCAGCACCCCGGGCATCCCACCGTTGTATTCGGGCGTCACCAGCACGAAACCGTCGAACGGCGCGATCCGCTCGGCCCAGGCCCGGGTGTGCGCGTGCACCGAGGGGCCGAACATCGGCGGAACGGGCTCGTCCAGATGCGGCAGCGGGTGATCACGCAGATCGATCAGTTCGAACTCGGCGTCGCCGCGACGCGAGGCCGAGTCCAGAACCCACTGCGCCACCTGCGCACCGTTGCGGTTGGGGCGGGTACTGCCGAGGATGATGCCGATTCTGGTCATATCCGGAACTCCTGGATGGCTGAAAACTGGTACGCCCTTCCGACGACGCAGCCGCCCGGAATGTCAGGCGGTGGGTGTGCCCGGCGGCTCGCGGTCGCGACGGTGGGCCGGGACCCGGTTGCGCGGTGTGCGGATCGGCGCTGGTTACGATCGTTTTCATGCTGCGAGGACTTGCTGGTACAGCCGTGGTGGTCGGTGTGGCTCTGGCCGGGGCCGCGGGACCGGGTCTGGCCGAACCCACCCATACCGCATTCGCCGCCGGCACCGAAGGACTGGATCCGCTGCTGGCCGCCGCCTACACGATGGCCGAACGCCAGGCCCACCAGCAGGGCGTGCCGCTCGAGATCGTGTCCGGTCACCGCACCCGCGACGAGCAGGAACAGCTGTGGGAGCAGGGCATCGCCACCTACGGCGGTCCCGACGCCGCGCGGCGGTGGGTGCTGCCGCCCGACGAATCCACCCACGTGACCGGTAAGGCGATCGACGTCGGCCCACAGCAGGGCGCGCAGTGGTTGCAGGACAACGGAAATCGGTGGGGGCTGTGCCGGACGTTCGACAACGAGTGGTGGCACTTCGAGTTGCAGACCTTCCCCGGCGGCGCGTGCCCGCCCCGGTGGCCCGACGCCGGCGTTCGTCCGCGCCGATAGCGCGAAACTCGCGAATCGGATAGCTACCAATCGGTATTCAGCAAACTTTCGGAGACACGCCGATTGTCCTGTCCAATACCGGTGTGGCGCAGTCGCGGATGGGGCACTGTAAATGTCTGGCGGTTTCCCGGCAGACGGGCCGGGACGCTCGAAGCGATGGAGGTTCGGGTGCGAGGGCGGGTTCCGGTACGGCGGAGCGGTGCGATACCTGGCGATGCGGTGCACAGCGAGACCGGACCGGAGATACCCACGGTCCAGCTGATCCCCGAGACCGGTCTGGCCTCGATACCGTGCGGATGGCTGCTGCCGGAACTGCCGACCGCACTGCTCATCGCGGTCTTCGTCGGCACCGGCTGGGTCGGCTACGCCGCCTCCGACCGGCCGATTCCCGATCCGCCACTGACCGTCGTGGTCGCACCGGGCGACCGGGACACGCTGTCGATCACCTTCGGCGACAGATGAGCCGCGCCGGGCCGAATACGCCCGGCGCGCAACGGATCCCGTTCAGCTGGTCGGCTCCAGCGCCTCGTCGAAGGTGATGCCGCCCTCGACGGTGTGCGGGGTGCGGCGCCGGTTGGGCGAACCCAGGGCGGTGGTCAGATCGGAGCCGTCGTGTTCGGCCAGCAGCGCCGAGGAATCCCATACCAGCAGCGTCGCGCTGACGGTGTTCTCGGCCGCCGAATGCGCGAGATCGTAATGCGCGCACGCGGGTACGTGATCGTAGGTGATCCACAGGTCGTACCCGGTCATGAACAGGTCCAGATCGAAATCGACCGAGAGGCCGAGCAATTCGCTGCGGCCGTTGTCGTCGACGCCGGCGAACGCCTCGTCCAGCGCGAGCAGTCGCGGCGCCTGCGGATCGGCCGAATCCAGCATCACGTGCGCGGCGGCGAACAGCGGAAGATGCAGCGACACCGACTGTTCGCCGCCCGAGAGCGCGCTGTGCCGCGCCACCGTGAGCCGATCCTCGGAGCCGTCGGCGGTCACCAGGGTGAACGAGAACACCCGCCAGCTGCGGTAGTCCAGGGTGGTGGCGAGGATCTCCGGATAGGACCGCTCCGGATGCGCCGCCCGCGCCGCGCGGATCTCGGCGGCGAAATGCGCACGCACCGTGGCCAATTCGCCGGGTCCCAGGTCGGCAGCGGCCCGGTCGAGCAGCTTGCACACCGCGCGCGCCGACTCCGACAGATTGTCGGCCAGCACCCAGTGCACACCGATGGTGTTACCCGAGGACATGCGCCGCTGCTTCATCTCCGCGCCCATCCGGGCGATGAGGTCGCGGGCGTCGCAGGTGCGTTCGTGGATCTGCTGCGCGAGTCCGGTCAGCAGCGCATCCTCGAGAATGCGGCGCTCGGCATCGGTCAGCAGCAGTTCCTGATCGGCGCGGGCCGCGGCGATGCGGTCGGCGAAATCGGCCAGCGCCGCCATCCCGTTGTCGTCGTGCACCTGCACCACGGTGAGGCCGTCGGCGGCATCCCACTGCAGGCGGTAGTCCTGGCGCGCGGAGGCCAGTGCGGCGTCGAATTCCTGCAGTGCCGCGGTCACCGCGCTGCGGGTCGACTTGCGGGCGGACTCCCCGGCGCGCACGGAAGCGGTGGCGGCGCAGAGGTTGTCGAACAATTCGTGCACCTCGACGGGCAGGACGGCGGTCTCATTTTCCGGCCCGCCGGATTCGATGCGATACAGCAGCTGATCTGCGGTCGACCAGGCCGCCGGTGAAGTCGGCCACCGGCTCTCGGTGGGCGCGCCCAGCAGCGAGAGCAGATCGGGCCGCGCGTAGGGGGCCAGTCGGCGGACGTCGGTGAGCAGTTCGGTCAGCGCCGTGCCGAGGGACTCGTGGGCGGCGCGATAGGCGCCTTCGGCCGATCCGACCGCTTCGATCGCCTCGGCGGCGGCCTTGCGGGCGGCGCGCTGTTCGGCGCGGGCGGCGTCGATGCGCTCGCGGGCCTGCTCGAGTTCGCGGTCGATGTCGGCGGCGTCGGCGCCCAACGCCTCGCGCAGCGTCTCGAGTTTGCGCAACTGCTCCTCGTACCCGGCTCGCGCAGCCTCGGCCTCCTCGGCGAAAGCCTCGGCCAGATCCCGGGATTCGGCGAGCCGGTCGTTCGCCTCGCGGGCGCGTTCGGCCTCGCGCTGGTGATCGCCGCGCAGCCGCAGCAGCGCGGTGCCGGTGTTCTCGAAATGACGGACCGCCGCGGCGAGCGCGTCCAGTTCCGCGGGGTCGCGAGGTGCGTTGCGGGCGGCGGCGACCGCGCGCACCTTCTTGTCGGCCGCGGTGAACGCCGAGACGGCCTGGTCCAGGTCGTGTTCGGCCTGCGCGGCCGCCTCGGTATGCGAGCGCAGCACACCCGCCGCCTCCGAGACCGAACGCAGCGCCGCGGTCACCGCACTGCTGCGCGGCAGGTCCTTCGCGGCGGCCGCCAGCCGGGCCAACTCGCCGGAGGCCTCGTCGGCGTCCGCGCGGGCGCTCTGCTCGGCCTGTTCGGCGACGGCGATCTCCTCGGTCAGATCGGCCAGGCGCCGTTCCCGGCGCCGGGCCCGGGCGGTGGCGCCGATGAATTCCGCCTGCGGCTTGTGGTGGCGGCCGAGTTGCACGCCCTGCCGGAAACCCCCGTCGCCGCCGACCGCGACCAGGTTCTCGGATGCATGGGAGTCGTTGTCGCTCACAGCGATCGAGGCGAGGATGTCGGCGAGATGGGTGCGCGAGACCGCGGCGATCGGCGAATCGGAATCGTCGCCGACACCGTCCTCGACTACCAGCACCTGCGCGAGCGTGGGACCGCCGGGCCGCGCGGTCGGCGGGAGCGGGGTCAGGAAGATGTCCGAATCAGTCTGCGGCGCTTCGTCATCCGGTCCGACCCAGGCGTCGAGCAAACCCGCGGCCTGCACAGCGGCTTCGATCCCGGCGGCGCGCTCGGCGTCGACGTCGTCGGCGAAGCGCACCAGCCGCCACAGTGGCGCACCGGCCCGCATCGCCCGGGAATCGGTACGGCTCTGTGGTGCCGGGGGCGCGTCGTCCTGTTCGGCCCCGACCCGCTGCCGTTCGGCACGCAGCGCCGCGGCGCGGTCGCGCGCCTGATCCGCGGCCGCGCGGGCCTGACGGCGGCGGTCCCGCAGCGTTTCGGTGAGCGATTCACTGTGCTCGGCCAGCACCTGCGGCAGCGGCGGCGCATCGTCACCGCCGGCCTCGGCGAGTGCGGCGTCGAGCGCCTCGAACAATCCGGCGGCCACGGGGGAGTGCGGCTCGCGGTGGGTGTCCCACCAAGTGCGCAGGGACGCGGCGGTATTCGCGCGCGCCAGCGCCACCGCGGCCTCCGCCTCGGCCAGTTCGGCCGTGGCGGTATCACGGTGGCGGCCCGCGCGTTCGACGGCTCGTTCCGCGCGGGTGCGGTCGGCCGCGGCGGCATCGGCCACCGTCATCGCCTGGCGCACCGCGCGCACATCGGCGTCGCGTTCCTCGGCGTGACTGCGCACGGTGGTGATGAGCTGTTCGGTGCGGGCCTGTTCCGGCAGCGCGGCCCAGGCGATTCCGGCTTCCTCGGCCGCCGCGCGCAGTTCGTCCTCGCCGCGGGCCAGGGCCGCGGCGGCGGTGGCGACCGCGGCGGTGGCGCGTTCGTATTCGTCGCCGCGCTGGTCGGCCGCCTGCTGAGCCTTGGTCGCCTTGTCGCGGTGGACCGCCGCCGAAGTCTCGAGCCGCCGCACCGCATCGGCCAGATCGTCGAGCTGCTGCTTACCCTCGTAGGCGCTGGAACGCTGCAGCGTCTCCCGATCGGTGAGGGCCTGCTCGTAGGCGCGATCGGCCTCCTCGCCGCGATGCTCGGCCGCGGTGCGTTCGGTCTCACGCCGCTGCCGCAATGCCGCGGACGCGAACAGCGCGGTGCTGCCGTGGGTCACCGCGTCCAACCGCGAGCGCACCTGATCCACATCCGACTTGGCCTGCACCGCAAGGTATTTGCGATAGACGTCGACGAAGGTTCGGGTGGCGGAATCGGCGGCGACCAGCCCCTCGAGCGTGCGGCCGACCTCCTCCATATCGCTGAACGAGCGGGCGGCGTCGAGGATCAGCTGATCGTCGAGCGGGCGCAGACCGTCGGTCAGCGCCTGCGACAGTCCGCGTGGGTCGAGGTTCTTGGCCAGCTGCGGGCGGCGCAGGGTCAGAATCAGATTGATCAACTGGTCGTAGCGCTGCACACCGAGGCCGAACATGCGCGCGTCGATCGCGGCGCGATAGTCGACGGGACGGTCCACGATCGCGTCGGTGCCGATCTGCTCGGCCAGCTGTTTGCGGGTGAAGGGCCGATCGTCGGGACCGATCAACGAGAAGTCCACGCCCACCCGGCCGTCGGCGACGAAATACCACCGCGTCACCTTGTCCGAGGACCGGGTGGCGCGCATGCCGATGCCGACGGTCACCACCTCGGGCTCCGACCAGCGCCCGCGCGCGAATTCCATCCAGACGTAGGAATAGGCCGAATCCTGTTTGCGATAGAGCAGATTCGACTTCATCGTGCGCTCTTCACCGGCGAACGGATTCAACCGGCGCGGCTCGATGCGGCCGTCGAAGACGAAGGGGAACAACACCTCCAGCGCCTTGGTCTTGCCGGAGCCGTTGGGTCCGCGCAGCACCAGCCGTCCGTCCGCGAAGCAGAATTCCTGATCGCGGTAGTCCCACAGGTTGACGATCCCGGCGCGGGTGGGAATGAAGCGGACACCACCGTGAATGAGGTCCATGGGTTACTCCGTCCCCTTTCCTGAGCTACTGGATCCCGCCGCGCCGGCCGGTGCGGGCGCCGGTTGCCCGGTGGCGTGCGCGCCCAGCGATCGTGCCGAGGCGAACAATTCGGATTCGGCCCGCGTGCGCACGGTGACCACAGCGCCCCGGTAGCGGGCGAGCGCGGGCAGGGCCAGGACGCCGCCGTCGACCGTCTCCACGAGGGACAATCGCGCCAGCAGACCGACCACCTCGGTGGTGAGCCCGCCCACGTCGGCCTGCCATTGGGCGGCGAAGGTCGAACCGTACCGCTCGGTGAGGGCGTGCACCGTCGCGCGAATCCACTCGTCATCGATGAACGGATGGGTGACCGGCTCGGGACCTTCCTCGTCGTCGGCCGGATCCTCCGCGTCGACGGGCTCCTGCGGCATCGTGACCAGCGGCGCGAAGACGGTGGCCGCCGGAATGGCGGCATCGAGCCCGTCCGCCGTGTCGGTGGCGGCGGGCGGACGCGGTTGCCGGGGTAGCGGATCGTCGATGTCGAGGACCCGGTCGGCGATCTCGCCGATCAGCAGCAGTGCCACCTGCGCGAGGGTTCCGGTGCTGGGGAAGCGCACATCGGAGAACCGGCCCGAGGTGTCGATCAGGGCCACGCCCTCACCGCGCCGTTCGGCGCGCAGCCCGGTCAGCAACTCCACCTCCGCCACGATCTTCTCGCTGCCCAGCGCGGATTGCTCGGCCGCACCGAGGGTTTCGGTGTACACGACCGGCAGCTCGATCAGCGCCCGCCGCACCCGGCGCGCGGCCGCGGCCCGCGACGGCACGGAAGTCGTTGCGGCGGAATCGGTGTCGTCGGCGAGCAGGGTGCGCACACTGTGCAGGTGCTGCAATGCGCGCGGCGGCCGGAAGATCGCGAACACCACCGAGCGGTCGATGTCGTAGAGCGCCTCACCCGCTTCCGGGTCGGCCGCCCAGCCACCGGCGTCGCCGTCGGCGAGGGACAATGCGCCACGGGCGGCCAGCCACGCCACCGCGTCCACGAACGCATCCCGGTCGGCGGCCCGTTCGGTCGACAGTTCCAGCCCCTCCACCCGCACGGCGTAGGCCGCGACCTGATCGGCCAACTCCGACAGCGTGATCTGGTCTCCGGCGCGACCGAGCGCGGCCAGGGCGAGCGACAGATAGGCGTAGCGGCGCCGGTCGAAGACGCGATCGGCGGGGGTGCGGGCGGGACGGCCGGTATCGAGCCGGTCGGGGATCGGGAACAGCCGTGCCGTGGTCTCGGTGACCTCGAGCCGGTAGCCGAGCAGTTCGGCCATATCCTCGCGCAGTTCGGTGGCCCAGCGCCGAATCAGCGGCAGCGCAATGCGATCCGGGAAGGTCCGGGTCACCAGATGATTGGCCAGCAGGATCCGCGCGGCGCGCTGGTAACTGTCCAATGCCAGCGGGTCGATGGTTTTCGCGTGCATCACGACCGCCCGGAGGCGGTACGGGCGCGGGAATTCTCGCGCACCTCGAGCCGGCGGTGATCGAGATACAGCAGACCCTGGGCGGTGCGCACCACCGTCGAGCCGGGATGTTCGCGAACCGTCAGCGTGACGCCGCTGTCGGATCCGGTCGTGCTTACCCGCCCGCTCACCGGCACCCACGCGGTGGAGGCGGCGTCGAGCAGTCGCAGCAGGACTTCGGTTTCGCGTTCGTCGAGCACCCGGTCGTGCACGTCGGCGGCGGCCAGCGACATCGCGGCCGCCGCGCGGGCCCGCTGCGTCTCCAGTTGGGCCTGGCGCAGCCGCCGCACCCCGGCATCGTTGCGCACGAGACGCGCGGGCGCGCCCGGAGTGGGCTGGCGGCCGGTTTCGGCGAGGGTGCGCGCGATCTCCAGCGGTGCTGCCTCCCACCAGGATCGGTGGGCGGGGATGATGTCGGCGTCCGGATGTTCCATCGACAGATGCCGCGGTCTGCCCAATCCGAACACGACGTCGAACAGGGCGTGCGCGCTGTCGGTGGTGGGCGCGGCGGCGAACCAGCCGGCCAGATGCCGCAACGCCGACTCCCGGCTCACCCCGCCCTTGCGCGTTTCGGTCACGCGGCGCAGCAGCGACAGCACGGCGGCGATCGCGCTCATGGTCGCCTCCCGCAACCGTTCGGCCTCGGTCGCCGGCGCGGATTCGGCGCCGGGGTCGGGCGCACCGCGATCGCGGACCGCGACGAACCATCCGCGCAGCCCCTGCCAGCGGGAGCGCCAATCGGCCTCGCGCGCCGCGACGTCCAGCAACACCCGCTCGTCACAGGAGGCGGCCCGGCTGATCAGCGACTCGGTGCCGGTGTCGTCGACCTCGGCGATCGCGGCCGCCAGCCGGGGCGCGTAGCGGGCCAGATCCATACTGAATTCGCGCATATGCGCCAGCAGCGCATCCTTGTGTGCCAGAAAGGCTTCCGGCGTGGCCTCGGTGGTGCGGACCAGATCGCCGAGGGTCAGGTAGAAGTGTGCCGCGCGGTCGGCCAATTCGGACAGCGCGGTGTCGAGCCGCTTCAGGATCCGATACACCCGCTCGGCGTCGCCGTCGCGATTGGCCTGCGCCAGCGCCTGCAGATCGGCCAGCAGTTCCGGAAGCACCAGCCGCGAGAGCGAGGCCTCGTCCAGGCGCGCGCCCAGTACCTCGTTCACCGCCCGATACGCCTGGAACCCGGCCTGCGAGAACTGATAGACGTAGTGCCGGTTGCGATATTCGGCGAGCGTCGCCGCGCGGGTGCCGTCGTAACTGCGTTCCAGCACACCCCAGGTGTGCAATTGCTCGAGCAGCGGACCGATCTCGGTGGCGGTGGTATGCGGGGCATCCGGCATCCGAGACAGGGTGTCGGCCACATCGGAGGCGTGCAGCAGCACCACATAGGCGGCGCGGGCATGGTCGAATGCGCGCAGCACCCACAGATAGTCGTTGCGTTTGTCGGCGGTGGCGAAGGAGAACAACCGCAGCCGGTCCGCGCCCTCGATCACGGTCTCACCCCGGGTGGGGGAGACGCCGTCGAACAGTGCGGGTTCGGCGGGCAGCAATCGGTCAGCGGACTCGGTCACCGGCACGAGCGTAATACCTGCCCGCGCGCCGCGGCGGCGCACCCGGGCCTCGGCGTGCCGTCACCCCGCTGTGGTGGCGACCGCGGAGCGTTCCACCGTCAGCAGGCTCTCCTCACTGTGCTCGCGGTGGTAGGCGGCGCCACCGCCGTTGAGGCCGAACAACCGCTTCGACCACAGCAACCAGAGCACCGCGGCGACGTTGATCACCAGGGCGCCGGCGCGAACGACGGTGATGCGCTCGGTGAGCTCGTAGATTTCGAACGGCAGGAACAGCGAGGTGGCGATCACCGCGAAATACTCACCCCAGCGCTGCACGTACCACAGGCCCACGGCCTCCACGAATTCGATGACGGCATATGCCAGCAACCCCACCGCGATCCAGGTGAGCACGGTCGGTGACAGCGTCCAGCCCTTCTCGATGAACGCGACGATCCTGGAATTGTCGGGATTCCAGCCGATCTGGTCGGCGAGCGGGCGGAGCAGCGGCAGCTCCCGATCGAATGCCGCATGCAACTGCTCCTGCGAATTGCGCACCTTGAACACCCCGGCGGCGAGCACCACGAACACCAGTCCGCGCACCACGCGTTCGGCGGCCAGCAGCCGCATGATCAGCCGGTCGCGCAGCAGGCGCCCACGCGGCACCTCGGGCGCCGCATCGGCCGGGCCGCGCCCGCGCGGCGCGCCGATCACGAAATTCCCACAGCGCAGACACCGCCACGCCTCACCTGCGGCCGTCGAAACATGCAGGCGCGCAGCGAGTTCCGCTTCGTCGGGGGCGTACGTTGCGTGCCCGTGCCACGAGCAGCTGCGCAGACTGAAGTCCATTCGTCGCAGCGTACAACCCCGGCGGCATCGTGCAATTCAGCGGCGCAACGCAATCCGCTCAGCTCATCGACAGCACCCGCAACTGCTCGAGATAGGTGCGGGTACGAGGATCGGACGGATAGCGTTCGATCATCTCTCGCGCCGCCTCGCCCGCGATCCACAGCAGCGACGGCAGCGAGCGGCGTTTGCCCTCGAACGCGCGCATCGCCTCGTCGACCGCGAGCTCCAGATCGCGATCGCGGACCGCCACCACGGCCAAGGTCAGCTGTGCCTCGGAGACGCGCATCGGCTGACGGACCGAACCGTCGAGGCCGGTGGCGCTGCGGATCACCTGGCGGGCATAGGCTTCCGCCGGGCGGTTGTCACCGGCGACCCGGCAGCAATCCATGGCGTAGAAATCGAATTTCTGCGCGTCGACCACGAAGTGGTTATCCAGATTTGCCGGATTGTCCAATCGGCGCAAGATATCTCGGCCGCGCTCGAGCGCGCGTTCCATCGCCTCGCGATCGCCGATGCGCGCCCATGCCTTGGCCTGCTGCGCGGCCAGCTGCACGCCGACACCCATGCCGCGGCAATTGTCCAGAGCGGATTCGGCCACCTCGATCGCGCCGCGATAGTTGCCCTGGGTGATGGCGAACCACGTTGCCATTTCCGCACCCCAGCCGACGATTTCGGGATGTTCGGCCTCCTGGCCCAGCGACAGCGCCGCGCGGCGGGTCGCCTCCGCGGCGGTGCGCCGACCCAGGTCGTAGTCGACGCAGCCGACCAGCAACGCCACCCAGCCGGCGAGGACCAGCACCTCGCGATGCTGTGCCAGGGTCAGCCGCCCGTCCAGCAGCGAGGTGATGCGCCGCAGCCACGCGGTGCCCTCGGTATGCAGTTCGTGCGGGTCGGCGATGGGATATTCGCAGCACAGCCGCTCGGCGGTGATGCGAATGGCATCCAGTGTGGCCGAAGAGATGTCGGACATTCGCAGCCGGCCGATGAACTCGAGCGTGTCCATTCCCGTTGACGACAGAAGTTCGTCGTCCCGATTGGGGCGCGCCTTGGGGAAAAACGCCGCGGTGACGGTGTCGAACGCCGCGGCGATGATCGGCGCGTAGAAATCGTCCGGGCGTGACTCGCCCGATTCCCAACGGCGCCAATTGCGTAGGAGGGTACTGTCTGTCGGCAGGTTGTGGGATGACTTCGCGCGCATCGCGCGGACGGCATCCGCTTGGGACCACCCCCGCGCGTCTCGTTCGGAGCGCATCCTGACAGCCCAGACGGGTCGATCGTCACTCACGGCCACGTCTGTAGTATCCCACCAGTTAACGCCGGTGGACCCGATAGGGCACGCGGTTGTCCGTCATTGACATCTGCAATTGCATTTGCAGATGACGGATGCTCGATTCGGGCGGTTTTCCCGTCCGCCACAGGTGATCCACAAGCAGGTGATCCACAACAGAACAGCGAGTCCCTTACACATCCAAACGGAGGTTCGGGTGGAAGCGTTGATCTATGGATACGTGCGTGACGACTTAGCCGACGGTCACGCCGCCGAGCTGGAGGATGCGATGTGCACCCTGGCCAGCGAAGTCGGCCTCTGCTTCGCCGCGACGTTCCATGAATCGACCAACGGTGACGGCACCGCGTTCGCCGAGCTCACGGCCGAGCTCAAGCGTGCCGAGGCGCACCATGTGGTGGTTCCGTCGCTCGATCATCTTGCGGGCCAGACCATTCCGCGCGACGTGCTGATCGCGAAGCTGGCCCACGACGCGGAAGCCCAGGTGCTGACCATCGAGACCTGACCGAGTGCGGCCGGTCGCCGGACACGCGTGCGCGGAACCCGCCCGCCGCCGAGTGTCCGGCGCCGCCGCCGGTTACAGGCCGAATCCGCCCTTTCCGCCGCCTCGCCGGCGCAGATACTTCTCGAATTCCGCGGCGATCGCGTCGCCGTCGATCTTGGCCATCGCGTCGTCGAGGTCGACCGCGGCGTCGCCGCGCTCCTCCAGCGACCGCACGTATTCGGTGACCTCCTCGTCACCCTCGGTCATCTCGTCGACCGCGGACTCCCAGTCCTCGGCCTGCGCGGGCAGCTCGCCCAGCGGCACCTCGATATCGAGCACGTCCTCGACCCGGCGCAGCAGCGCGATGGTCGCCTTCGGATTCGGCGGCTGGGAGACGTAGTGGGGAACCGCCGCCCAGAACGAGATGGCCGGCACGCCCGCTCGCACGCACGCGTCCTGCAGTACGCCGGTGATGCCGGTCGGTCCTTCGTAGCGAGTTTGTTCCAGGCTGAACTGTTCGGCCGCTTCCTTGCTGTAGGCGGTGCCGGTAACCGGGACCGGCCGGGTGTGCGGGGTGTCCGCGAGCAGTGCTCCCAGAATCACCACCGTTGTCACCTGCAGTTGCTCGATCAGCTCGATGATGTCGGAGCAGAACGCTCGCCAGCGCATATTCGGCTCGATGCCGTGCAGCAACACGATGTCGCGCTCGCTACCGGGAGGTGAGCAGACCGACAGGGTGGTCGAGGGCCACTGGATCTCGCGGGTCACGCCGTCGACCTGGCGTACGGTCGGCCGGTTGACCTGGTAGTCGTAGTAGTCTTCGGAATCCAGTTCGGCCAGCGGTTCGGCGTCCCAGATCAGTTCCAGATGTTCGACGGCGCCGCTGGCGGCGTCGGCCGCGTCGTTCCAGCCTTCGAAGGCGGCGACGAGAACCGGATCACGCAACGTCGGCATTGCCGGATCGGATGAGGCACTGGGGTTCACCCGGTCAGCCTACGGCGTGGCGGCGGTGTCGTTCACCGCATATCGCGGGATACCGCGTGTCGAGAGCGATGTGGTGTGGCCGCCCGGTCCGGTGGTCAGGATTGTCGGGGCCGCCCACTACTCTGGGGTACATGTCTGTGTCCTCTCACGCCGAGTTCGATACCACGTTGCTCGACACGCTTGCCCGGCGTGTCGTGATCGGCGACGGTGCGATGGGCACCATGTTGCAGGCCGCGGATCTGACGCTCGACGACTTCCGCGGCCTCGAGGGATGCAACGAGATCCTGAACGAGACCCGCCCGGACGTGCTGCGCGGCATCCACCGTGCCTATTACGAGGCCGGCGCCGACGCGGTCGAGACCAATACCTTCGGCTGCAATCTGCCGAACCTGGCCGACTACGACATCGCCGACCGGATCCGCGATCTGTCCGAACGCGGCACCCGGCTCGCCCGCGAGGTGGCCGACGAGATGGGCCCGTCCGGCGACGGCACGCCCCGCTACGTGCTGGGCTCGATGGGCCCCGGCACCAAACTGCCCACCCTGGGTCACGCTCCGTACGTCGCGCTGCGCGATGCCTACACCGAGGCCGCGCTGGGCATGCTCGACGGCGGTGCGGATGCCATCCTGATCGAGACGTGTCAGGACCTGCTGCAGGTGAAGGCCGCGGTCACCGGGAGCCGCCGGGCGATGGAGCGGGCCGGGCGGCGCATTCCGATCATCACCCACGTCACGGTCGAGACCACCGGAACCATGCTGGTCGGCAGTGAGATCGGCGCGGCGCTGACCGCGATCGAACCGCTCGGTGTCGACATGATCGGTCTCAATTGCGCCACCGGCCCGGACGAGATGAGCGAACATCTGCGCCATCTGTCCAAGCACGCCCAGCTGCCGGTGTCGGTGATGCCGAATGCGGGGCTGCCGGTGCTGGGGGCCAACGGCGCCGAATATCCGCTCACCCCGGGCGAATTGGCGAGCGCGCTGCACGGCTTCGTCACCGAATTCGGCCTCGCGCTGGTCGGCGGGTGCTGTGGCACCACCCCGCAGCACATCCGCGAGGTCGCCGACGCGGTCGCGAATGTGGCTCCGGCCCAGCGCAATCCGGAGCACGAGCCGAGTGTGTCCTCGATGTACACCTCGGTGCCGTTCGAACAGGACGCCTCGATCATGATGATCGGCGAGCGCACCAACGCCAACGGCTCCAAGGCTTTCCGGGAGGCGATGCTGGCCGGCGACTGGCAGAAATGCCTCGACATCGCCAAGGACCAGACCCGCGACGGCGCGCACATGCTGGACCTGTGTGTCGACTACGTCGGCCGCGACGGCAGCATCGATATGGCGCAGCTGGCGGGCCGGCTCGCCACCGCCTCGACGCTGCCGATCATGCTCGACTCCACCGAGCCGCCGGTGCTGCAGGCCGGTCTGGAACATCTGGGCGGGCGGTGCGCGGTCAACTCGGTGAACTACGAGGACGGCGCCGGGCCCGATTCGCGCTTCCAGCAGATCATGCGCCTGGTCGCCGAGCACGGCGCCGCCGTGGTGGCGCTGACCATCGACGAGAACGGCCAGGCCCGCACCGCGGAGCACAAGGTGGAGATCGCCGAGCGGCTGATCGCCGACATCACCGGCAACTGGGGGCTGGCCGAGAGCGACATCATCGTCGACTGCCTGACCTTCACCCTGGGTACCGGGCAGGAGGAATCGCGTCGCGACGGCATCGAGACCATCGAGGGCATCCGCGAGCTCAAACGCCGGCACCCGCAGGTACAGACCACGCTGGGCTTGTCGAACATCTCCTTCGGCCTCAACCCGGCCGCGCGGCAGGTGCTGAACTCGGTATTCATGCACGAATGTGTCGAGGCCGGACTGGATTCGGCGATCGTGCACGCCTCCAAGATCCTGCCGATGAGCCGGATCCCGGAGGACCAGCGCACCGCGGCGCTGGATCTGATCTACGACCGCCGCCGCGAGGGTTACGATCCGCTGCAGACGCTGATGGCCATGTTCGAGGGCGTCTCGGCGGCCTCGGCGAAGGCCTCGCGCGCCGACGAGCTGGCCGCGCTGCCGCTGTTCGAACGCCTGGAGCGGCGCATCGTCGACGGTGACCGCAACGGCCTCGAGGACGATCTGGACGCGGCGATGCAGGAAGTGCCGCCGCTGCAGATCATCAACGAAACCCTGCTCGCGGGTATGAAGACCGTGGGTGAGCTGTTCGGTTCGGGGCAGATGCAGTTGCCGTTCGTGCTGCAGTCCGCGGAGGTCATGAAGACCGCGGTGGCGCACCTGGAACCGCATATGGAGGCCACCGACGACTCGGGCAAGGGCCGCATCGTGCTGGCGACGGTCAAGGGCGATGTGCACGACATCGGCAAGAACCTGGTCGACATCATCCTGTCCAACAACGGCTACGAGGTCGTCAATCTCGGTATCAAACAACCGATTTCGGCGATTCTGGACGCGGCGACCGACAAGAAGGCCGATGTGATCGGCATGTCCGGCCTGCTGGTCAAGTCGACGGTGGTGATGAAGGAGAACCTCGAGGAGATGAACACCCGCGGGGTCGCCGGCCAGTTCCCGGTGCTGCTGGGCGGCGCCGCGCTGACCCGCGCCTACGTCGAGAACGATCTCACCGACGTCTACGCCGGCGATGTGCACTATGCCCGCGACGCGTTCGAGGGCCTGCGTCTGATGGACGACATCATGACTCGCAAGCGCGGCGGCGCGGTCGATCCGGACAGTCCCGAGGCCGAGACCGAACGTGCCAAGGCCGCCGAGCGCAAGGCCCGCCACGAGCGGTCCAAGCGCATCGCGGCGGAGCGGCGCGCCAAAGAGGTGCCCGTCGAGGTGCCCGAGCGCTCGGACGTGGCCGCCGACCTGCCGGTGCCGGTACCGCCGTTCTGGGGCACCCGGGTGATCAAAGGCCTCGCGGTGGGCGAATACTCCGGTCTGCTCGACGAGCGCGCGCTGTTCCTGGGCCAGTGGGGTCTGCGCGGACAGCGCGGCGGTGAGGGGCCGAGCTACGAGGAACTGGTCGAATCCGACGGCCGCCCGCGGCTGCGGTACTGGCTGGACCGGCTGTCCACCGAGGGCGTGCTGCAGCACGCGGCGGTGGTCTACGGCTACTTCCCGGCCGTGTCCGAGGGCGACGACGTGATCGTTCTCACCGAACCGGATCCCGCTGCGCCACAACGGTATCGGTTCACCTTCCCGCGTCAGCAGCGCGACCGGTTCCTGTGCATCGCCGACTTCGTGCGCTCCCGGGAGCTGGCCACCGAGCGCGGCCAGGTCGACGTTCTGCCTTTCCAGCTGGTCACCATGGGGCAGCCGATCGCCGATTTCGCCAACGAACTGTTCGCGGCGAACAACTATCGCGACTACCTCGAGGTGCACGGCATCGGGGTGCAGCTCACCGAGGCGCTGGCCGAATACTGGCATCGCCGGATCCGGGAAGAGCTTGTGCTGGAAGGACATTCGGTCGCCGACGAGGACCCCGCCGAGGTGACGGA
Source organism: Nocardia mikamii NBRC 108933 (assembly GCF_001613505.1). Classification (GTDB taxonomy): domain Bacteria; phylum Actinomycetota; class Actinomycetes; order Mycobacteriales; family Mycobacteriaceae; genus Nocardia; species Nocardia mikamii. The sequence goes on along the minus strand of NZ_BDCM01000010.1, from coordinate 173,546 downwards.
TTACTTCAAACTCGGCTACCGTGGCGCACGCTACTCCTTCGGATACGGCGCCTGCCCCGAACTCGAGGACCGCGCGAAACTGGTGTCGCTGCTCGAGGCGGACCGGATCGGCGTATCGCTGTCGGAGGAGTTGCAACTGCATCCGGAACAGTCGACCGACGCCTTCGTTCTGCTGCATCCGGAAGCCAAGTACTTCAACGCGTAAACTTTGAGCGTTTCCGTGCGTCACACATAGTGGTGGGGTGCTCGGCGTGTGAGCGCAGGAGGGGTTCGACACCATGACTTCAGATCGGCTGATCGCCGGGCGGTACCGACTGGCCGATCCCATCGGCAGCGGAGCCATGGGCGTGGTGTGGCGCGCCAGTGACGTTCGGCTGCGGCGCACCGTCGCGGTCAAGCAGCTGCTGCTGGCGCCCGGACTGACCAAGGCGCAGGCGCTCGAAGCGAAGATGCGCGCCATGCGGGAGGGACGTATCGCGGCGCGGCTGCACCACCAGAACGCGGTCACCGTCTTCGACGTCGCGGAGGAGGACGGCCAGCCCTGGCTGGTGATGGAGTACGTCGACGCGCCGAGCCTGGCGGCGCTGATGCGCGACAAAGGCCCGCTCGAACCGCGTGAAGTGGCCCGGATCGGGGCGAAGGTCGCCGCGGCGCTCGCGGCCGCGCACGACGCCGGCATCGTGCACCGGGACGTGAAGCCCGCCAACATCCTCGTCGCCGACAACGGGACGGTGAAGATCACCGACTTCGGTATCTCGCGCGCCGTCGGCGACGTCACGGTCACCTCGACCGGATTCCTGGCCGGCACCCCGGCGTATCTGTCGCCGGAGATCGCGCGCGGTGAGGATCCGGAACCGTCGTCCGACGTGTTCGCGCTGGGGTCGACGCTGTATGCCGCGGTCGAGGGCGCGCCGCCGTTCGGTGAGGGCGACAATCCGCTCGCGGTGCTGCATTCGGTGGTCAGTGCCAAGGTGCCCGAGCCGAAGCGCGCCGAATCGCTGGGCCCGGTGCTGATGAGCCTGCTGGCCGCCGACGGTGCCGACCGGCCCACCATGCGGGAAGCGCAACAGGCGCTCGAGGCCGTCGCCGACGGCCGATCGGCCGCGTTGGTCCCTGCGGCCACCAAAGTGCTCCCGCGCCCGGGCGTCGACGACGCCGGCGCGACCACGGTGCTGTCCAAGCCCGAGAAGACCACGGCCGCGGCCGGTGCCGCCCCGGCCGCAGGCGCATCCACCGCGAAAACGCCCGCGCCGCAACCGAAGCCGGGCCCGCTGCGCGACCGGCGGATCTGGGCGGCAGCCGCTGCCGCCGTTCTCGTCGTCGCGGTGATCGTCGGATTGGTGGCGACATCCGGGTCCGACGACGACCACACCACGGCGGCGGGCAACGGAACCACCTCGGCGCCGGAGCAACCCTCGGCGACCGCCTTCGCACCACCCGGCGCCGCGACCCCGGATGCGCCCGGCGGATCCTCGGCCAACGGCGCGGGTGGCAGCGCATCGCTCGGTAGCCCCGTGCCCAGCGGACAGCCCGCACCCGGCGCGGCGCCGAGTGGCGCCCCGGCGCCCGGTGCGAGCGCGACCCGGACGGCCCCGCCCGGAACCAGCGCTCCCTACGGCTCGGCCCAGCCCGCCGACGTCGCGGGTTTCATCTCCGGCTACTACGGCATGCTGCCCGGTAACACCAGCGGAGCCTGGGCCGAGCTGGCGCCGTCGTACCAGTCCCAGACCGGCGGCTACGCGCAATACTCGAATTTCTGGTCGACGGTGTCGTCGGTGCGGGTCGGCGGGGTGACACAGAGCGGTCCCGGGCGGGCGGTCGCGACGCTCACCTATACGCTGAAGAACGGGACCGTCACCTCCGAGAGCCGCTGGTTCACGGTGGATACGGCCACCGGCCGGATGCTCATCACCGCGTCGGGAACCTGACGCGGAATCGGAAGGAGAGCTCCGGGTGACTGTGGCCGCCGTGCTGTGGGATATGGACGGCACCCTGCTGGATTCGGAGAAGCTCTGGGATATCGGCGTGCGTGAACTCGCCGAGGAGCTCGGCGGCCGGATGACCGACGCCATCCGGCACGCGCTGATCGGCGCCGACGCCCGCAACGCGCTGCGGATCCTGTTCGACGGACTGGGCCTGGAACTCGACCCGGCGGCGATGCTCGCGGCGGGACAGTGGCTGGAACGCCGGGTCACCGAACTGATGGCCGGGCCCATTCCGTGGCGGCCCGGTGCGCAGGACGCGCTGGCGACGCTGCGGGCGGCGGGCCTGCCGGCCGGGCTGGTGACCAACACCAAGCGATCGATCACCGAGTTGTGCCTGGAAACGCTGGGCCGTCACATGTTCGACGTCTCGGTCTGCGGCGACGAGGTCGACAGCGGCAAACCCGCGCCCGATCCCTATCTGCGTGCCGCGCGGTTGCTCGGTGTCGCCCCGGAAGATTGTGTGGCCGTGGAGGATTCGCCGACCGGTTCGGCCGCCGCGCTGGCCGCTGGTTGCCGGGTGCTGGTGGTGCCGTGCGAAATCGCGGTCCCGTCGCGGCCCGGACTCGAATTCCGCGAATCCCTGGTGGGCCTCACCGTCGACGAGCTTGCCCTGGTTCACGCCGGCGTGCGCTGACCCGGGCCACCGAGCTCGCCGGTGCGGGTACGGCGCGGAGCCGGCCTGGCCTCGGCGCGAGGTCGGCACCGAGGCGGCGATCGGGTGGCACCAGCGGTGCGATGTCGGCGCGCGACGCGACGGCGAGCTTCCGCAGGACGGCCGCTATCTGGGCGTCCACCGTGCGCGCCGAACTACCCCGCCGGTCCGCGATGGCAGTGTTGGTCCACCCGGCCGCCGCCAGCGCGGCGACCTCCTGTTCGGCCCCGGTCAGCAGATCCCATTCCGGTGCGTGCGGTGTGACCGCGCACTCGTCCGGCACGGCGATGTCGCAGGCGAGCCGGCTGATCTCCCGCAGCGTCGTGCACACCTCGGTGCCCTCGCGATACGCCGCGTCGAAGGTGCGCGGACCCACCAGCCGCCGGATTCCGTCCGCCGCCCGGTCGGTCTCCGCCACGAAGGGCCGCAGCTGGGCGATGTCGACGCCGAGCCGGTGGCGCAGCGCCGCGGCGGCGCCCAGCAGTCGCGCGATCTCCTCGGCCGTCGCGCGCGGTGCGGCCGCAGGCGGCGCGTCGAGAGTCAGCCGCGCCAGTGCCCACGCCCGCGCGTGGACCGACCACACCACGCCCCAGGTGTCGCGGGTCGCGACCTGCCGGGCGAGGGTGGCGGGCGCGGCCGCGGCGGCCCACCGCGCGTCGCCGTGCAAGGTTTCGGCGATGATGCGCGCGATCTCGGCCCACGACTTCGCCCAGTCCGCACCCGAATCCGCCGCCTCGAGGTGGCGGGCGGTCACGGCGAGGGCCTGCCCGGGCGTACCGAGGAAGGCGGCGGCGAGCGCCTCGAACAGCGCGCTGATCGCCGCGTGCCCGTAATCCGCTGCGGCGGTGAACATTTCGCGAGCGCGGGAGAGTAGCACCAGCGCCCGCACATCCTGGTCGACGAGCATCAGCCGGCAGCCCAGGGTGAATACCACCGGCGCCGGAAGCGGTACGTCGGCGGTGGGGTCGGCGGCCAACCGTGCCCGTGCCGTCGGCTCGGGCACCGCGGCCGCCACACAGCGGTCGAGCAGCTCCTCCGCCTCGCCGGGCAGCCCCTGGCACAGGCAGATCCAGGCGATCGTGGCCATCGCGCGGATCCGCAGCGGCTCGGGCGCGGATTCGGCGGCGGCCAGTGTCTTCTCGGCGCGGCGCCGTGATTCGCGCAACGAACCCCGGAAGAAGGGCACATGCAACGCGATCATCCCCAGCGCGATCTCCAGCCCGGCCACCGCGTCGTCGGGCGAGTCCAGACTGCGGTCGATCGCGATCAGCAGGTTGTCCCACGACGCGCGCGCCCACTGCGGCAACCGGCCGTCGCCGTCGTCCGAACTCGTGATCCGGTCGCGGTAATAGCGGAGGTGCCGGTCCGCCAGCCGCCGCGGCTCGCGCGGATCGCGTTCGGCCAGGCGCTCCCGGGCGAACAGCCGCAAACTCTCCAGCAGCGAATAGCGCACCTCCCGGGCGCTCAGATGCACGGTGACCAGCGATTGGTCGGCCAGCCGTTCCAGCAGTTCCTCGACCTCCGCGGCGCTCGGCTCCGCTGCCGCACCGTCGGAGTCATCGGGCCCGGCGCAGATGGCTACGATCGCGTCGAGGTCGGCGCCCACCTCGAGGCCCGAATCGGCTTCGGCGTCGGCGGGATTGACGTCGTATCCGGGTGCGAAGACCGACATCCGCTCGAACAGCAGCCGCTCGCGCGCGTCGCACAGTTCGAACGACCACGCGATCACGTCGGTGATTCCGCGATGCCGGGTGTCCGCGCCGACCAGAGTGGCGGGCGGCCAGTGCAGGCGGGTGTCGCCGGCGCGGCCGTCGAGATCGCGCAGGATCACCGCCGGCGGGCGCCGCCGCAGCCGCGCCGCGGCGAGCCGGATGTGCAGCGGGTAATGGTGCAGATGCCGGCAGATGGAGGCCACCGTGCCGGCGCTGTCGGGGCTGAGCACGGTACCGGTCAGGGCCGCGCGCTTGTGGAACAACTCCACGGCCTGGTGCTGCGTCAACGGCGGGAGCGGCAGGAGTTGCTCGTCGATCCAGCCGAGGGGGCGACGGCTGGTGGCCAGCACCGTCAGGTCCGGCACCGTCTCGATCAGCTCGGCGATCACCTGCCCCGCGCCGTCGGTGACGTGTTCGCAGTTGTCCATGACCAGCACCGGGGGTGCGTCGGTGGCACCGAGGGTGTCGCTCAGCGCGGGCCAGGGATCCCGCCCGGAGAAGTCGTGATCGACGACCGCGCGTACCACTTCCTCGGCCACTCCGGCCGCGTCCGTCCCCGCCGCCAGACGCGCCAGGCGCACCCAGTGCACGCGCCGCTCGCCGGTCCGGGGCAACCGGTGCACGGCCTCGGTGACCAGGCGAGTCTTGCCCAGCCCACCCGCACCGATCACCGTGATCAGCCGCGCGGGCCCGGACAGCAGGGTCGCCAGCCGCCCCAGTTCCGGTTCGCGGCCGATGAATTCGTCGGAGATGGTCGGGACGGTGCCCACCCGCAGTGGCGCCATCTCGCGACCCTACCGCCCGTGCGCGGCGGCCGGGCGGGCAGCGGTGCGTCGCGGCGTTGTGGTCGCGAATATCGCTGGCGCACATGGTTACTCGAGGGTTTGTGAGGTTTCCCAATGATATCCGGGAATCTGCTGTGCGATGGCGTCCGGCAGGTCACAATGATCTTCATGGCGGCGACAGGGGGTTGTGGCAACGTGGGTGAAATGGGCCGGGTGAACGGCGAAACGGCTGGGGGAGAAGGCCCTTCGGAACGGGTGGGTGGTGCGGCGGCCGGACCGGCCCTGACCGCCGTCGTCGACACCGAGCGCTATCCACTGGACGCGCCCGGCAGCGCGCGGTGGGACGAGGTGGTGCGCCGGGCGCGCGACGACCTCGCCGCCGACGGCTGCACCGTCCTGCCCGGCTTCGTGCGCCCGGACCTGCTGGCCACGCTGCGCGACGAGGGCGCCGAACTCGCCCCGCACGCCTACTACACGGTCGAGAAGGTCAACGCGTACAACATTCCGCTCGACAGCGACCTGCCTCCCGACCATCCGGCCACGATCGTGCTCGAGCGCGGAAACGCCTTCGTCGCGCGGGATCTGATTCCCCGGACCGCGGTGATCCAGGTGCTCTACACGAGTGCGGCGTTCCAGCGATTGGTCGCCGAATGCTTCGGTCTGCCGCAATTGCACGAATACACCGATCCGCTGGCGGGGTTGTGCCTCAACGTGGTTGCGCCCGGCATGTCGCATCCGTGGCATTTCGACACCAACGAATTCACGGTCTCGATGCTGACCCAGGAGCCGGACGCGGGCGGGATCTTCGAATACTGCCCGCGCATCCGGACACCGGAATCGGAGAATCTGGCCGATGTACGCGCGGTGCTCACCGGATCGGGCGAGCCGCTCATCCGGCGGCTTACACTGCGCCCGGGCGATCTGCAATTGTTCCAGGGCCGTTTCTCCCTGCACCGAGTCTCACCGGTGGAGGGCGCCACCCAGCGTCACAGCGCGATCTTCGCCTACAGCGACCGCCCGGGCATCGTGGGCGCGGTCGAACGCACCCGGCAACTGTTCGGGCGGGTTCTGCCGGACCATCTGGCCGCGGCGGGCAATGCCGTACGCGGCGACCGACTTCTCGACTGATCACCCGCTCGACTCAGGAGGATCGCCCGTGACGGTTTCGATGCACAGCACCGGAAAAGCTTCGTTCGACGACATCTACGACCGCCCCGATCCGAGCGCCTACTGCCGCCGGATGGCCGAATTGGACTACTGCATACCGGAATTGGCGAAGCCCGCCTTCCTCGAACTGTTCGCCGACTACGAGGCGCACACCGGTACCGCGCCGACCGTCCTGGACCTGGGCTGCTCCTACGGGGTGAACGCGGCGCTGCTGCGCTTCGGCACCACCGTCGCCGATCTGGCCGAGCACTACGGTGACGCGGATACCGCCACCTGCATCGCCCGCGACCGCGCCCGCCTGGCCGCCGACGACCGGCTGCCCGAGATCCGCTTCATCGGCATGGACGCCTCCGCGCCGGCGTTGGACTACGCGGCCGCCACCGGACTGCTGCACGAAACCGTCCACGCCGATCTGGAGGCGGGCGATCCCACCGAGGCGCAGCGCAAGATCATCGGCTCGGCGGATCTGGTGATCTCCACGGGCTGCGTCGGTTACGTCACCGGCCGCACCCTCACACGGGTGGCCCGCGCGCACGGCACCCGGCTACCGTGGATGGCACACTTCGTCCTGCGGATGTACGCCTTCGAACCGATCGCGCGCGAACTCGCCGCCCTGGGGTACCGGACCGAGCGCCGTCCCGGCACCTTCCGGCAGCGTCGATTCGCCTCCGCCGCCGAACAGCAACAGGTATTGAATACGTTGACCGCCAACGGAATCGATCCGACCGGCTACGAATCCGACGGCTGGCTGCACGCCGAACTGTACATATCCACACCGACCCCCGAGGACCGCCCGTGACCGACCGTACCTTCGCCTTCGACGATCAGCTGCCGCGCGTGCCGCTGCCCACGCTCGACGACAGCTGTGCGCGTTTCCTGCAGTGGTCGCGGCCGCTGCTGTCGGAGGACGAATACGCCGATACCGAGCGCGCGGTGGCCGATCTGCTGCGCGCCGACGGTCCGGCCCGGATCCTGCACGCCGATCTGGAGCGGTTCGACAGCAGCCCCGGCGTCGGCAGCTGGCTCGACGAGTTCTGGCCCTCGCGCTATCTGGGCCGTCGCGACCGGATCGCGGTCAACGCCAACTTCTTCTTCCTGTTCCGCAACGACACGCCACTGGCGCAGTCCACCTCGGACCAGCAGGCCGATCGCGCCGCGGCGCTGATCACCGCCGCGGTGAACTACAAACTGCTGCTCGATCGGGAGGAGATCCCGCCGGTCGTGCAACGCGGAGCGCACTTTTCGATGGCGCAGAACAAATTCCTGTTCTCCGAGACCAGGATTCCGGGCGACCCGCAGGACAGCGTGCGGGTGCCCTACAGCGACGACTGGCCCGGACCGTCGCAGGCGCGCCACATCGTGGTCTTCCACCACGGCGCCATGTTCCGGATGGAGGTCATCGGCGCCGGCGGTGCCCCGCACGCCCCGGAGGACCTCGCCGACGGACTGCGGGCCGTGCTCAAGGCGGCGCCCGACCAGCTGCCGGTCGACTCCTCGGCCGGGCATCTGACCACCATGGCGCGGGCCGAATGGGCCGGTGTGCGTGGCCGTTTGCTCGAGGATCCGGAGAACGCGGCGGCGCTCGAGGTGATCGAAACCGCGCTGTTCTGCGTCTGCCTCGACGATGTGACCCCGGCCGATCAGCTCGCGGCCAGTGATCAGCTGCTGCACGGCGACAGCGGTAACCGGTGGTTCGACAAGGCGGTCTCGCTGATCGTGTTCGCCGACGGCAGCGCCGGTATCAATGTCGAGCACTGCGGGCTCGACGGCACCACCATCCTGTCGTTCGTCGACCGGCTGCTCGAGGCCCCGGCGGCCGAGCACGCCGCGCAGTCGGGGGCGCAACCGCAGGGACTGCCCTCGGTGGAGCCGATCGAATTCCGGCTCGACGATCGGTTGCGCGGTGAGATCTCCTCGGCCGCAGCCGCATTCGCGCAGTTCGTCGCCGACAACGCCACCACCACGGTGTCGTTCGACCACTTCGGCACCGGCCGCGCCAAGGAACTCGGCATCTCGCCGGACGCCTTCGCGCAGTTGAGTTACCAGCTCGCCCATCAGCGCAGCAAGGGGATGATCGGGGCCACCTACGAATCGATCGCGACCCGGCAGTATCGCAACGGCCGCACCGAGGCCATGCGTGTGATCACCCCGCAGATCCTGGAATTCGTTGCCACGATGGACGATTCGTCGGCCGATGCGGCGACGAAGCTCGCGGCCGCCCGGGCCGCCGCGACCGCCCATGTGGAGCGGGCCAAACAGTGCCAGCGCGGTGAGGCGCCGGAGCAGCACCTGTGGGAGCTGCAGTGGGTGCAGCGCCGGCGCGGCGCCGAACTGGGCGCCACCGAGCCGATGCCGTTCTTCGACAGCCCGGGCTGGATCATCACTCGCGACGACTACCTGAGTACGAGTTCGGCGCCCTCGGCGAATATCGAGTACTTCGGTTTCGGCTGCACCAGCCCGAAGTGCATCGGCATCGCCTACGTCCTGCTGCCGGATCGCTGGAACATCTACCTCGCGACACCGAAAGCGGTAGCGGAGCAGATGTATCGGTTCGCCGACGAACTGCGGACCGCGGTATCCGAACTGGAGGAGCTGCTCGCCTCGGCCTGATCGGCGGACTGCACCCGAGTCGATCGCCACGGTGGGCGGACGGCTCGGGTGTCGGTCGTATCCGTGGCCGCAGCGAACCGCGGTCGCGCGAGTCCGCCGTGGCCGCGCCGGGTTCGGTCCGCAGCTGCCGGCTCCGGAGCGCAGGCTGCGTGCCGCTCGTTCCGGGGTGGGCGTGCGCCCCGATTGCTAGCCTCGTTCCCGTGCCCGACTCGGTGATCCCGCAGTTCGCCTGGCGCCAGGTGACGCCGGCGGATTTCGCGCTGCTGGGGCATTGGCTGGCGCAACCACACGTGCGGCGGTGGTGGCATCACGACTTCGACGCCGCATCGGTCGAACGCGATTTCGGCCCGACCGCGCGCGGGGAAGTGGCCGCGGAGGATCTGCTCGTCAGCGCCGACGGCGAACCCGTCGGGCTGGTGCAGCGGATCCGCTGGGCGGACTGGCCCGAGTACGTCGAACAGATGCGGCCGATCCTCGACGTGCCCGGCGAGGCCGTGTCGCTGGACTATCTGATCGGCGAGCCGGGGCGGTCGGGCCGCGGCCTGGGTTCGGCGATGCTGCGCGCCGTCGTCACGGCGAGTTGGGACGACTATCCGCGCGCCGACTGCATCCTCATCCCCGTCGCGGCCGCCAACCGCGCGTCCTGGCGGGCGCTGGAGAAGGCCGGTTTGCGCCGAGTCGCGGAAGGGGAGCTGCCGCCGGACAACCCGATCGACGACGGGTGGCATTACATCTATCGCATCGATCGTCCCCGTGCGGCTGCGCCGTCGGCGCCCGCCGGACCGTGACTACGCGCACACTCGCGGCAACCGCGGCGCCCGCGCCGATAACCGATTGCGGGACATATGCGGTCGTCTGAAAGAATGGCCTCCCGTGAAGACTTTCGAAACCCTGTTCGCCGAGCTGCAGGATCGTGCGGCCAACCGTCCGGAAGGTTCCGCAACCGTGGCGGCATTGGACGCCGGGGTCCATGCGCAGGGCAAGAAGGTGATCGAAGAGGCCGGTGAGGTGTGGATCGCCGCCGAACACGAGACCGACGAACAGCTGGCCGAAGAGATCTCGCAGCTCCTGTACTGGGTGCAGGTGCTGATGGTGGGCCGCGGTCTGCGGCTCGAGGACGTGTACCGACATCTGTGACGGGTGAGGCCCGGGCTGCCACGGCTCCCGGGCGAAACGGTTCGACCGCTCCCTGACACATTTGTCCGCCACCCGTCCCGAAAGGACACACCATGCTTCGCGTCGCAGTCCCCAACAAAGGCGCCCTGTCCGAATCGGCCGTCGAAATTCTCACCGAGGCCGGATACCGCAAACGCAGCGATTCGCGCGACCTGTCGGTGATCGATAACGCCAACCAGGTCGAATTCTTCTTTCTCCGCCCGAAGGACATCGCGATCTACGTCGGATCGGGACGTCTCGACCTCGGCATCACCGGCCGCGATCTGGCCCTGGATTCCGGCGCCCCGGTGCAGGAACGCCTCGGCCTCGGTTTCGGCCGCTCCACCTTCCGCTACGCCGCCCCCGCCGGGCGCGAATGGAAGGTCGAGGACCTCTACGACAAGCGGATCGCCACCAGCTACCCGAATCTGGTGCTGCAGGATCTGCAGCGCCGGGGCATCGAGGCCGAGGTGATCCGGCTCGACGGTGCGGTGGAGATCTCCATCCAGCTCGGCGTCGCCGATGCCATCGCCGACGTGGTGGGCTCCGGCCGCACCCTGCGCCAGCACGATCTGGTCGCCTTCGGCGATTCGCTGTGCGATTCGGAGGCCGTGCTGATCGAGGCCACCGGTTCCGATCGCAGCGACAAGGTCCGCAACCAGCTCATCGCCCGGGTCCAGGGTGTGGTCTTCGCCCAGCAGTATCTGATGCTGGACTACGACTGCCCGAAGGATCTGCTGGACCGCGCCGCCGCGATCACGCCCGGGCTGGAGTCGCCGACCGTCTCCCCGCTGACCGACCCCGGCTGGGTCGCCGTGCGCGCGCTGGTGCCGCGCAATCAGGGCAACGGTGTGATGGATCAGCTCGCCGAACTGGGCGCCAAGGCGATTCTGGCCACCGATATCCGTTCCTGCCGCGCCTTCTGACGTCGACGGACGGGCGCCGCGGTCACGGGTGCGGCACCGTCGCGGCGGCATCGTCCGGCCAGCCCGGATACGGCGGCGGGGTACCGCCGTAGGCCGGGCACAGGGAGTGGTACTCGCAGAATTTGCAGCTCCACCCGGGCCGCGGCGGGAAATCTCCGTCGCGGCCCGCGGTGGTGATCGCCGCCCACAGGGCCGACACGATGCGCTCGAACCGGACGAGTTCGTCCGCGTCCGGCGCATAGGTCAGGATCTGCCCGTCGCGCAGGTACAGCAGCCGCAGCTGGGCCGGTGCCACTCCGCGGGTGCGGTACATGATCAGCGCGTAGAACTTCAGCTGGAACAGCGCCTTCTGCTCGGCGTCGGGCGCGGGTGTTCGGCCGGTCTTGTAGTCGACGACCCGCAACCGGCCGTCCGGCGCGATATCGATGCGGTCGACATAACCGCGCAGCGGCGATCCGTCCGCCAGCCGGACCTCCACCAGCGATTCACAGGATTCCGGGTCGAATCCGGTGGGGTTCTCGAGATTGTAGTAGGCGCGGACCAGGCGGCTCACCTCATCGAGAAACGGTGGGAGACCGCCTTGTTCGAGCACCACCTCGACCTCGGGGCGATCTGCCAGCAAACGCTGCCAGGCCGGTTCCACCAGCGCCGCGGCCCGCTCCGGAACGCGTTCACCACTGGGTAGCCCGTACAGCGATTCCAGTACCGCGTGCACCACCGTTCCGCGTACGGCGTCGCGGCCGGGAGTTTCCGGAATGCGGTCGATCGCGCGTAATCGGTATTTGAGCGGACATTGTTTGAAATCGATTGCCCGCGAGGGCGACAACGCCGGTCCGCGGGAAACGGCCGGTAATTCGGGCGGGGTCGCCGTCGGTGGTGCGGACATACCTGGCAGGCTATCGGCGGGTACCGACACATTCCGCGGCGCGTGACCGCCGCCGGAAATGACGCACAGGAGAACGGAGATTCATGACGGCCAGACGGACCGGCCCATTCGCCACGGGGGACCGGGTGCAGCTGACCGATGCCAAGGGCAGGCAACACACCGTCGTCCTGGAGCCGGGCAAGGAGTTCCACACCCACAAGGGACCGATCCGCCACGACGAGCTGATCGGCGCCGACGAGGGCTGTGTGGTCCAATCCGCCAACGGCACACCGTATCTCGCGCTGCGGCCGCTGCTGGTCGACTACGTGCTGTCGATGCCGCGCGGTGCGGCCGTCATCTATCCCAAGGACGCCGCGCAGATCGTGCACGAGGGTGACGTGTTCCCCGGAGCGCGGGTGCTCGAGGCCGGCGCGGGATCGGGCGCGCTGACCTGCTCGCTGCTGCGCGCGGTCGGGCCGAACGGCAGTGTGCGCTCCTACGAGATCCGCGAGGACCATGCCGAGCACGCCGTCCGCAACGTCGAGCGATTCTTCGGCGAACGGCCGGACAACTGGACACTGACCCTCGGCGACGTCGCCGACTACGACGGCGAGCAGGTCGACCGGGTGGTTCTGGACATGCTCAAACCGTGGGACGCGCTGCCGGCGGTCTCGCGCGCGCTGATCCCCGGCGGGGTCCTGATCGTCTACGTCGCCACCGTCACGCAGCTGTCGGAGGTCGTGGAGGCGCTGCGCCAGCAACAGTGCTGGACCGAGCCCCGGTCCTGGGAGTCACTGGTGCGGCCGTGGCACGTGGTCGGCCTGGCGGTGCGCCCCGAGCACCGCATGCAGGGGCATACGGCCTTCCTGGTGAGCGCCCGCCGCCTCGCCGACGGCGTGGTGGCACCCAAACCGCAGCGGCGCCCCTCCAAGGGCTGAGCGGGCGGCTGAGGCCTCGTCCTCCGTTCGCGGTCCTCGGCTCGATCGCCGGCCGCCCGCTCGGGCGCGGCGGCCCGGTTCGCGCCCGGCGGAACCGGGGCCGGTGTCGTAGCCCGATCAGGGCTGGCAGGGCGCCATACCCATGGCCAGGATCTGGCACGCGGAGGCGTCCGACAGCTGCCAGCCGGCGGTCGAGTGCTGCCAGGTCATCGGCATGGGGCCCGCCGGGCCGTGCGGCGAGGTGATGGTGACCTGGCCGGTGGCCTGGTCGCCCTCGGTCTTGATATCGGCGACGGTGAAGGTGATGGTGCCGTAGTTGGCCAGGCCCTTGGTCATGGTGTCGATGTTGGCGGCGCGTTTATCCCCTCCGACCACCAGCTTTTCCTTCTCGGCCGTCGGCTTGGCCGGATCCACGAAACCGTTGAGGGTGGCCTGCAGCTCCTCGGCGGTGGGGGCGGGCGCGGCGGTGGCGCTCGTCGCGGCGGCCGAGGCCGAGGTGGCGGTGGTGGCGCTCGTCGGCGTGGAGTCCTGGGAATTGTCGGACCCGCATGCTGTCATAGCGGTAACGGCGAGCGCGGCCAACGCGGTAGCCGTAGCAAGACGCAACCGGCGCGCACCGGAAACACCGGCGGTCCGCGTGGCGTTGCTCCCGGTGCGGGTACTGCCACCGAAGGGAGTAGCGCTGTGGCGGGTAGGAAGGAGCATCGACTAGACCTTTCGGTTCGGTCCGGCGAAATCGCTCGCCGAATGCAGGTTAGGGCAGGCTAACATGGTGGCCCGGGCCGGTAGACCGCAGCTGAGATGTGATCACGACGAAACCATGTCGGAAAGCGAGAACGGTTCGCGCCCGGTAGCGTTGATAGACCGGGACTGGGAGGAGCAGCATCATGAGCCCCATCGAGAATTCGGATTCGGCGGCCTGGAGAGAACTCGAGGTGGTACGCGCCGAGGCGGCTGCACTCCGTAGGCAACTCGCCGACTCGCCGGATCGTTCAAGGGAATTGGAAGCTCGTATCGATTCGCTGACGATTCGCAACACCAAACTGATGGACACCCTCAAGGAGGCTCGTCAGCAGTTGGTGGCGCTGCGTGAGGAGGTCGATCGGCTGGGCCAGCCGCCCAGCGGCTACGGCGTGCTGATCGGTGTGTACGAGGATCAGACGGTCGACGTGTTCACTTCCGGACGCAAGATGCGCCTGACGTGCTCGCCGAACATCGACACCTCGGAACTGCACTACGGACAGACCGTGCGCCTGAACGAGGCGCTCACAGTCGTCGAGGCCGGCACCTTCGACCGGACCGGTGAGATCGGCACCCTGCGTGAGGTCCTCGACGACGGCCGTCGCGCCCTGGTCGTGGGGCATGCCGACGAAGAACGCGTGGTTTGGCTGTCGGGCCCGCTGTCGGCGCTGGTCGACGCGGACGACGTCGAAGATCCGAACGCGCCCGTGCGGCGGTTGCGCCCGGGTGACTCGCTGCTCGTCGACACCAAGGCCGGATTCGCGTTCGAGCGCATCCCCAAGGCCGAGGTCGAGGATCTGGTGCTCGAAGAGGTGCCCGATGTCGGTTACGAGGACATCGGTGGCCTGGGCCGCCAGATCGAGCAGATCCGCGACGCGGTGGAGCTGCCGTTCCTGCACAAGGATCTGTTCCGGGAGTACGCGCTGCGCCCGCCCAAGGGTGTGCTGCTCTACGGTCCGCCGGGCTGCGGTAAGACGCTGATCGCCAAGGCGGTCGCCAACTCGCTGGCGAAGAAGATCGCGGAGGCGCGCGGGGAGGACGCCAAGGAGGCCAAGTCCTTCTTCCTCAACATCAAGGGTCCCGAGCTGCTGAACAAGTTCGTGGGCGAGACCGAGCGCCACATCCGGATCATCTTCCAGCGGGCTCGTGAGAAGGCCTCCGAAGGCACCCCGGTGATCGTGTTCTTCGACGAGATGGACTCGATCTTCCGCACCCGTGGTTCGGGTGTGTCCTCGGATGTGGAGACCACGGTCGTGCCACAGCTGCTGTCGGAGATCGACGGTGTGGAGGGCCTGGAGAACGTCATCGTGATCGGTGCGTCCAACCGCGAGGACATGATCGACCCCGCGATTCTGCGGCCCGGCCGCCTGGACGTGAAGATCAAGATCGAGCGTCCGGATGCCGAAGCGGCACAGGACATCTTCTCCAAGTACCTCACCGAGCAACTGCCCCTGCACGCCGACGACATCGCCGAGTTCGCCGGCGATCGCTCCAAGTGCGTCAAGGCGATGATCGAGCGGGTCGTGGACCGGATGTACGCCGAGAGCGAGGACAACCGCTTCCTCGAGGTCACCTACGCCAACGGTGACAAGGAGGTCCTGTACTTCAAGGACTTCAACTCCGGCGCCATGATCCAGAACATCGTGGACCGTTCCAAGAAGTACGCGATCAAGTCCGTGCTGGAAACCGGCAATCCCGGTCTGCGCATCCAGCACCTGTTCGATTCGATAGTCGACGAGTTCTCCGAGAACGAGGACCTGCCCAACACCACCAATCCTGATGACTGGGCACGTATTTCGGGTAAGAAGGGCGAACGGATCGTCTACATCCGGACGCTGGTTACCGGTAAGAACGCTTCGGCGAGCCGGGCGATCGATACCGAATCCAATACGGGTCAGTACCTCTAGGAGTACCGCACACACACGAAGGCCGCGCCCGCATCGCGAGCGCGGCCTTCGCCGTATCCGGTGTCAGCGCCGGGCAGTGGCCACCGAGTCGAGCACAATATCGGTGGCCGGTGCGCCGTCGCCGGATCCGTCCTTCACGCCGCCCGCGGCGATGTTCTGCAACACGTCCATACCGCCGGTGATCCGGCCGAACGGGGTGTAGTGGGGCGGCAGTTTGCTGTCGGAGTAGACCAGGAAGAACTGGCTTCCGTTGGTGTTGGGACCGGAGTTGGCCATCGCGACCGTTCCCGCCGGGTAGGTCGCACCGGCGAGATTCTCGTCTCCGAACCGGTAGCCGGGACCGCCGGTGCCGGTGCCGGTCGGGTCACCGCACTGCAGCACGAAGATGCCCTCGGTGGTCAGGCGGTGGCAGCGGGTGTGGTCGAAGTACTGCTCGCCGGCGAGGAAGGCGAACGAGTTGACCGTATGCGTCGCCCGCGCGGAGTCGAGGGCGACGGTGATGGTCCCGCAGTTGGTTTCCAGCGTCGCGGTGTAACCGGCGTTCGGGTCGATGGTCACCGCGGGTTCGGCAGGCCACTGCTTGCCGTTGGGCTGAGCGTCGCCGGGGGTCATGCAGCCGGGAGCGTGGGTGTGCAGGGGCAGCGGGGCAGCCACCGCGGGCGTGCCGCCGGCCAGCAGCGCGATCGCCGCACCCGCCGCCGCCAGGCCGCTGCGCACCGGCAATCTGCGCGATCTGCGGTTGCGTCGGGCGGAGTGGTCGAGATCGGACTGCGAGTGTGGGAAATCGATATGCACCGGGGCGGGCCTCCGACATTCGTCTCGTGATTCGGTTCGGTCGCCCGGCATCATCGCATGCCCGCCCGCCGGGTGCGGGTGAATGGGACATCCCGCCCCCGGCGCTGCTAACGTCGCGGCCATGCAGGTGGTGTTGCGGCAT
Source organism: Nocardia mikamii NBRC 108933 (assembly GCF_001613505.1). GTDB lineage: Bacteria > Actinomycetota > Actinomycetes > Mycobacteriales > Mycobacteriaceae > Nocardia > Nocardia mikamii. The sequence continues at coordinate 157,166 of NZ_BDCM01000010.1, read as the reverse complement.
AATCCGTCGTCCACGGTGGCACGGTGTTTTCTCGCCGGTGGGGAGCCGTTGCGGGCGGAAACCGGTGCGATGGTGGCCCATTCGGCCGGAGTGAGCCTGGCCGCGAAGGCCGAGGGCGGATTCCTGGCGGGGCTGAAGCGTTCCGTGCTGGCCGGTGAGTCGTTCTTCGTGTCCACGTTCACCGCGCCGCCGCAGGGCGGCTGGGTCGATGTCGCGCCGGCGTTACCCGGCGACATGCTGGCGTTGCCGATCGCGCCGGACCGCCCGTACTTCATCAGCCGCGGCGGCTGGATCGCCAATTCCCATGGCGTGCAGGTGGAAGCGAAATGGGGCGGGTTCGCCAACATGTTCGGCGGCGAGGGCGGATTCGGCTTGCGCGCCCAAGGGCAGGGCGAGGTCGTGGTCGGCGTCTTCGGCGCGATCGACGTGATCGATCTGCAGCCGGGTGAGTCGGTGACCATCGACTGCGGCCACGTGGTGGCCTACGACCTCGCACTGAAATTCGGTATCCGCCGGGCGGTTTCGGGTCGTTCGCTGCAATCGATCACTTCCGGCGAGGGTCTGGTGTTCGACTTCACCGGTCCGGGCCGGGTGCTGCTGCAGACTCGCAACCCGGGCGCGTTCGCGGCGTGGGCCGGCGCGGTCACCTCGTCGGGCTAGGCGATGGCGTGCCGGACGGCTTCGCGGGCGTGCGGCGATCGGCGCGTGCTCAGCCGGTCCTTTCGAGCCGGGCTACCGCGGTGTCGGTGAGCCACTGGACCTCGTTGTCGCTCATCGCCATTGCCGTGTAGCACACGCTGAGGTCCAGGCCACCGAGCCGCTCGTTGGCGATCACGAACAGAGACGGGCCGAACGTGTCGAGCGAAACGGATCTGGTGGTGTCCTCGAGCGTGTAAGCGCCGTAGCTGGACTGGAGGCCGGACTCGCCTGCCGTGGTAACCGCGAGCCCGTCGACACGCCGGTGGTTTCGGAGCGTCGGGACCGCTTCGTGCCGAAATACCTCCCAATCGGGAAATCCCATGATGGAGGCGGACTCTCGATGCTTGGCGAGCGTGGCGATCAGCGTGAAGGAGACCTCGCGGGCGATGGCCCAGAAGTCGTCGGTTATCGGGTGCTCGGTACGGAGAATGTCGACGTAGCAACCGTAGGTGTCGGGTGGCAGCGCCACCGTACTGAGGCGACGGAGGTCGACAGTGGTCAATACGGTCATGACCTCGAGCCCGTACCGTTCTCGCACGGCAATCAGGAAGGCGGCCGTCACCGCCCCGTGAAGCGTCGTTCGGTTGGCTTTGATCGCATCTGCGAGCGTTGCCGTTTCGGCGGGCCCGAGGTGACGCTCCAGTACCCGCGTCTGTTTCTTCGGATCGCGTACGGTCTGCTTGGGTAGCCGGATGGCCGGCGTATAGGTGTTCTTGCCGCCCCTGCCGGCCGCGTTCGGCAGGCCTGCCTCGATCGGCGGTGGCAGGGCCGTGACGCGCCGCGGATGCCTGTGCTCTACGGCCGGATCGGCGAGAAATTCCAGAAGGCCTCGAGCGAGCATGTTGGCGGACCGGGCGTCGAGCGTCGCGTGATCGGCACATATGACGATGTGGTTGAGATCGGCATCGGGTAGCTGCCGCACCAGTGTGATCCGCAGGCGAGGATGTTTGCCCTTCGGGATCGGCGTGCGCATGTCCGCGGCAAGAACCGCGCGCCAAGCCTGCGGGTCGGTGTCGTCGAGCACCGTCAACGGGATCTCGGTCGTGCCCTCGGTGTCGAACCAGCGCCGGCGATAGGCGAAGGGCGGCAGGGGGCGCCAGACAACCTTGCCATAGCGGATATGAGCGCGAAGGATAGGGTGCTGGGTCTGCAACCAGGCGAGCGCGCGCCTCACCAGCGCCGGATCGATGCGTCCGCGCACGTGCAGCACCTGCATGGTGATCAGTCCGCGCCGGGCATGCAAATGATTGAGCAGTTGTTCGCGTTCGCCCAGTGGGCGAGTTTCGCCCACGCCGTCCTCCCAGGTTTTCGAATTCCATTTTCAGATCGCGATGAAGTCGGCTGATATGCTGACCATGTAAAGGATTCGAGTGATGAATGATTTCGAACCGCCGATCGTCGAGTATATCTCGATCATGGCGGCTGAAACCGGCGAAGCGCCGGTCGGTCGCGACACCCCTTTGCTCGAGATCGGCCTGCTGGACTCGATCAGTCTGGTGAAACTGGTGAATTTCCTCGAGAACCGATTCAAGATCAGCATTCCGGATACGGAGATACGGGCGGAACTGTTCGAATCTCCCGCGAAGCTGGCATCCTATGTTTCGCAGCGAGCGGCTCAGCCCGCCTGAAGTTCGCGCAGCCGCGCGCGCAGCACCTTGCCGGTCGGGCTCCGCGGAAGTGCGTCGACGAACGCGATCTCCGCCGGGACCTTCTGAACCGACAGCCGTTCGCGGGCATAGCGAATCACCTCGTCGGCCGACAGATCCGCCCTTTTGACGACGAACGCGATCAGCCGATTACCGCTGCGCGGATCCGGTAGACCCGTCACCGCGGCGGCGGCGACGGCGGGCAATGTCATGAGCGTCTCCTCGACCTCGATGGGGTCGACCTTGTAGCCCGATACCTCGATCAGCAGCTTGCTGCGGCCACGAATGAAGAGGCGACCTTCGTCGTCGAGCGAGGCGAGATCGCCGGTCCTGAACCAACCTTCGTCGAACGCCTCGGCATTGGCCGCGGCATCGCCGAGATAGCCCCGCATGAGCGATGACGATTTCAGCTCCAGCTCGCCGACGGATGGGCCGAGTTCGGTGTCGAACGGAACGATCCGGACCCTGCCATCGCCCGCCGGCTTGCCCACCGAGGCCCAGCTGGCGTCGGGATCGGCGGAGTCGTTGTGCGAGAACATACTGGCCTCGGTCGAGCCGTAATCCTGCCGGAGCGTGATACCGAGGCGCTCGCGCACCATGTCGAAGACGGGCCGCTTCAGGGCGACGCCGCCCGAGAAGGCCAGGCGCAGATCCAGGTCGAAACTGCCGCGCGCACCGGCGATGATCTCGTACATCGCCGGCACGGCGCCCATGAAGGTGACGCGCTCGCGGACGATGGTGTCGAGCAGTTTCCCGCGTGAAAGCGCCAGCGGCAGCGGATCGCTCCAGTAGAGCGTCGTCGCACCACCGGCGAGGGCCTGGGTAACGCCCAGGAGGAAGCCCATCGCGAAGTTGCCCGGCAGAATGTCGAGGACGATATCGTCGGGCGCGATGTCCCAGGCTGTGCTCGCTCGCTCACTGTCGGCGATGAGTTCCCCATGGGTGTGCGGCACCACCTTGGGCAACCCGGTCGAGCCGGACGAGAAGAGATAGAGCGCGACGGTTTCACTCGACAGTTTCGGCAGCCGGGCGGGGGAGTGCGCTTCGGGCAGGGCAGTGGTCAGGAATACGGGAATCTCTGGCGCCGCATCTGCGACGAGCATCCCGGCAGCCGCGGCAAGGCCGGGAGTTGCGACGACGGCCTTGGGGCCGGCCTTTCTCGCGAATGTGACGAGTTCGGAACGCGTGGCCGTCTCGCCCAGCGGCATCGCGATGGCGCCGATGGCGAAGAGCGCGTGGGCAGTGACGAACAGATCGGGTGAGTTGGGAATCAGCAGGGCAACGGGATCGCCGGTCTCGACGCCGCGTTCGAGGAAGCCGGCAGCGAGTCGACCTATCCGTTCGACCAGCGCCGCGTAGGGTGTGAATTCTTCGCCCTGCCGCAATCCGCTGGTGATCGGTGCTCGCGCTGTCAGCGCGAGCAGATTGTCGTAGATCATCTCTACTCCGCGCAACCCCGGCCTTCCGCCCGTAAGAATAGGAGGCGGTCGCGGCATCTACAAGGCGCAGCGACCACGCGTGTGGACAGAGAACTACCCGGTGGACAGCAGGGCCGGCATCGAGCGGTAGGCGTGGAGGTTCCGCAGCGGATGAGGGATCGGTGGGCCGTCCAGGCTCAGATCCGGATACCGCTCGAAGAGAGCTCGCAGCGCGACGGCGCCTTCCAATCGGGCGAGCCTGGCTCCCAGGCAGCCGTGTATCCCGCTGCCGAACGCCAGATGTTGCGCGGCGTTGTCCCTGGTGACATCGAATTGCTGAGGGTCGGGGAAGACCGCGGGATCGTTGTTGGCTCCGGCCAGTGACAGCAGGACGAGCGAACCGGAGGCGATGTGCTGATCAGCGATATCCGCGTCGCAGTTCGCGACCCGCCCGGTCATCCGGACCGGACCGTCGTAGCGCAGGATCTCCTCGATCGCGTTCGGCCACAACTCCGGCTGTGCGGCGCACAGTTCCAGCTGGTCCGGATGGCTTGTCAGCAGGACGATGCCGTTGCCGAGCATGTTCACCGTCGTCAGGAATCCGGCGTCCAGCAACAGAGTGGCGTTGGCGATCTGCTCGCGCCGGGTGAGCTCGTCACTGGTCGCCAGCGTGCTGAGCACATCATCTCGCGGTCGGGTGGTGAGCCCGTCGAGATACTGCTCGAAGTACCGTTCGACCTCGGCCAAGTCTTCGATGGCGTGGCGGTAGGTGGTCCAGGACAGGCCGCGTTCGAGCAGCGGCGCACCGGAGTCGCCCCATTTCAGCAGAGTCGAACTCATGTCTTTCGGCAGCCCGAGGATTTCGGCGATGATCGTGACGGGCAGCTGTGCGGAAAAGTCGGCGATCAGATCGGGCCGAGGCTTCGACCGCAGCCGTTCGACCAGTTCATCGGCTACTTCGGCGATTCGCTCCGCCAGCAGGGCGATCGCCTTCGGTCCGAATGCCTGTCCGACCAGGCGCCGGTACCGGGTGTGATCCGGCGGATCGGTCACCAGCATCGAGGGAGGTTCGCTCAAATTGGGAAGTCCCAGATCGGTTTTGGTCAGCATCCAGCGGACCGGCTTCGGCAAGGCCGGGTGATTGGGCGTCACGACGCCGAAGCGCCGGTCTCGCAGGATGAGCCGGCACAGTTCGTAGTCCGCGGTGACGCGCGCACCCGACATCTTGGGAATCCGACCCCGCCGCCGGATCTGCTCGATGTACGGCGACGAACCCAGCAAGCGATCGGGACCGACGGCGATTTGCCCGAGCGGGTCGCCCAGATGCGCCGAGCACTGGAGATAGGTCCGTGGAAGGCCGTGTGTGAGCAGCCATCGAGTCCATGCGCGAGTCAACATTGTCACCTACTACCCGACCTACTCCCTATGATAGGTAGTCGCTATGTCCGGCGCATTCGTTGTGTGCCGCCGGTGATCGAGCGACGTCGGATCGGCAAGGGGCCGTGATGGACAGGCGCGATTTCGTCAAGGGCGTCGGGTTGGGGGCGGCGATGCTGGGTCTTGCGCGGGTGGACACCGCCGCGCCGGTCGCCCGGGCGGACAACCTCGTCCCGAGCCCGAGAACCCCGATCTATCGCATGCTGGTGCCGGAGATCTTCGCGCCGTTGCCGGATCCGGCCGATCATGTACCCGCGATCGTCGTCGGATCGGGGTTCGGGGCGTCGGTCACCGCGCTGCGACTGTCGCAGTCCGGCACTCGGGTCGCGGTGCTCGAGCGCGGATCGCGCTGGCCTAGCGACCCGTGGCGTGACATCTTCGCGCAGGACACCGTCCCGGACGGCCGCGGCTTCTGGTACCGCACCAGCTTCACCGGGGTGAACCGGGTCCGCCTGGCGGTCGATGCGTTCGGCGGTGTTCTCGATGTGTGCAGCTACCCGGGGATGGATGTGTGGCGCGGAGCGTGTGTCGGTGGTGGCTCGGTGGTGTTCACGGGGGTGTTCCTCGAGCCGGAGCAGCGGTTCTTCGACCACGTGTTCCGGGGCGTGGTCGACTATCGCGAGATGCGCGAGGTCTACTACCCCAGAGTCCGGCAGACGCTGCGGCCGAGCCCGATACCGCAGGACATCTACAACTCCGTCGCGTTCGCGCACGCTCGTGCCTGGGACGGACAGGTCCGCGCGGCCGGCTACGTGCCGCAGCGAAACGACGGCATCTGGCGGTGGAACGTCATTCGCGACGAACTGGAGGGACGATCGAGGCCGTCGGCGACGATCGGCTGTTCGAACCTCGGCAACTCCAACGGCGCGAAATTCGATCTGAACCAGAACTATCTGCGCTATGCCGAGGCCACCGGCTGTGCTGGGATCTATCCGGGCCATCGCGTGGACGCCATCGCCAGGGAACCCGGGGCGTCGGGTCGCTATACCGTCGCGGTGACCAAACTCGCCCCGACGGGCGAGGTGCTGCGCGCCCGCACGTTGACCTGCGACATGCTCTTCCTGGCCGCGGGTTCCATCGGCACTTCCGAGCTGCTGGTACGCGCGCGGGCCACCGGAGCGCTGCCGGACCTGAACGAACACATCGGCGAAGGCTGGGGCACCAACGGCGATGTGGCCCTGGCGCGTCCGCTCACCACGCTCGAGGTGGGCACGCAGGGCGCACCGTCCGCGAGCCGGATTCTGGACGAGGCGGGCGCCCCCGTGGCGCTGGAGAGCTGGTTCGTCCCCGGCACGACACCCGTCGACGTCACCGTTCTCGCGTCGCTGGGCATAGTGCTCGACGACACCCGGGGCCGGTTCGTCTGTGACCCGTCGGGCGATGGGCACGTCGAGCTGCAATGGCCACCCAGCGGTGCTGCCGGCTATCTCGAGCGCGCGCGAGAGGTGAACAGCAACGTGGCATGTCACTGCCCGCCCGCTTTTCGCGCGGGGCTGGACGCGGACGCGTCGTTCACGTCCCACCCGCTGGGTGGCGCTGTGATCGGACGGGCGACCGACGGGTACGGCCGCGTGCGTGGTTATCGAAATCTCTATGTGATGGACGGGGCGGCCATACCCGGTAGCACCGGAACGGTGAACCCCTCGTTGACGATCAGCGCGCTGGCCGAGCGCAATATCGAAGAGATCATCCGTTCCGGTGGGTAGCGGAGAAGGCCGGGGGATACAGTCGGAAACTGTGGACCAGACCCCGGTCACGAATCGCGAGCGGTCGCTCGCCGAACGGGCGGCTATTCGGCTGCTGTACCCCACAGTCCGGGCGACCGGGGAATCGTTGCGGGCGGCGGTCGCGGACAAGGTGGTGCTGGTGACCGGTGCCTCGCACGGCATCGGTAAGGCCAGTGCGCGGAAGCTGGCCGCGGCCGGGGCCGTGGTGGCGCTGGTGGCGCGTTCCCGGCCCGAACTCGAACGGCTGGCCGCCGAGATCACAGCGGCCGGCGGCACAGCTCACCCGTATGCGAGCGACTTGACCGATATGGATGCCGTCGAGTCGCTGGGCCGGACGCTGCTGGCCGAATACGGGCATATCGATGTCGTGATCAGCAACGCGGGAAGGTCCATCCGGCGGCCGATCGTCGAGTCCTACGACCGTTTCCACGATTTCACCCGCACCATCGATATCAACTATCTGGGTCCGGTGCGGCTGCTGCTCACCCTGCTGCCCGATATGTGCGCCCGTCGGCAGGGGCATATCGTCAATGTATCCACCTGGGGTGTGCTGATGCCGCCGAGCCCGCGTTGGTCGGCCTACGGTGCCTCGAAAGCGGCGTTCGACGTCTGGCTGCGCAGCGTGGCCGCGGAAATCGCCGGCAATGACGTCACCACCACTTCGGTATACATGCCACTGGTCCACACCAGGATGAGCGCACCGACAGACTTCCGCCGCATCCCTGCTCTCACGGTGGCGGAAGCCTCCGATCTCATCGCGTATGCCGTCGCCGCGAAGCCGCGCGATATCGCCCCCTGGTGGGCAGTCCGGGTCCAAGCTTGGTCCGCTGTCCACCGCGACCGCGTTCAGCGCTTTCTGGAACATCGGTCTCGTCGCTGAGGGCCGCGCCGGTCATTTTCGGAAAAGAGCGAATTCGATAATCGGCAATCAGCCGGACTTCGGGCGTTCCCGGCGGCGGACGGTCGATGGCGTCCGGCCGTCAAGTGTAAATCAATGGTCGAGAGATTCGAATCGTGCCGAAGGTAAGGCGGGGCAGGCCGAATCGGCAAGAGTATTCGGTCCCTGATCGAAAGGCGAAAGTCACAAGATCGCCGTGGCTGCGAAAGTTCTTCCGGTACAACGGTGGTGTACAAAAAAGTGGTGTTCTGCTTATAATGCTGAGCGGGTCAGGGGTAAGAAGGAAATTATGACCGCTCCGCGGCCTCCGATACACCCTGCTCGGGAATCGAGCGAAAATAGCGAACCAGACCCATCGGGCATACAGCCGATACCGCTCTCGGCCGGGCAACAGGGTTTGTGGCTGGCACAGAAATTCAGTCCGGATGTGCCGATATCCGAGGCGCAGTACATCGAGTTCCGAGGTGATCTCGATGTAGATCTGCTGCGCCGGACGGGGATTCGAGCCGGGCACGAGTTCCAGTCGGGTTACCTGCGATTGATCGAGATCGACGGGGAGCCCTATCAGGTGTACGACCCGTCGCTGAAGTCGGCGGGACCGGTCATCGATGTGCGCGGTGCCGCGGATCCCGTCGCGGCAGCCATGGAATGGATGCGCCGGGAGTACACCGCGCCGTTGGATATGATGCGGGACCGGTTGGTCGCGACGGCGATTGTCCAAGTCGGGGATCGGCATTATCTGCTGTATTGCAGAAGCCATCACGTCGCGCTGGACGGATACGGCGCGATGATGATCGTGAACCGGATCGCCGCGCTGTACACCGCGGCGGTGGAGCAGCGCCCAGCGGAGCCCAGCCGGGCGGCGGATATCCGGGCCCTCTACGAGGCCGAGCGCAGTTATCGGGAGTCCAAGCGGTTCACCGACGACCAGGCATACTGGGTGAACCGACTCGCCGGCCTCGACGCGGAAGTCAGCCTGTCCGGCGGGCGCGCGGCCCCGTGCGCCGAGAACGCGGTCGTCATCACCGAACTGCCGGCGGAGACGGTGGGGCGGATCCTTGGTTCGGCGAAAGCAATGGATGCGAGCCCGGCCGCGGTGGTGATCGCCGCATTCGGCTGTTATCTGGCCCGGCGAACGGGCCGGGACGAGGTCCTGGTCAACATTCCCGTCTCGGGCCGCACGACCGCCGTGCTGCGGCGGTCCGCAGGCGTATTCGTCAATGTGGCACCGCTTCCGATCGTCCTCGACGCGGATGACACAGTCGCGTCGCTCGCACTGCGGGTGCAGTCGGATCTGGTGGGCGTGTTGCGGCACCAGCGGTTCGGCCTCACCGACATTCGCGCCGCCACCGGGAACCGTGGCGCACAGTGGCGCTTCGCGGGCCCGGTGGTGAATGTCATGCTGTTCGACCACCAGATCCGGTTCGGCTCGGTGACCGGAGAATTCCACATTCTCAGCTCCGGCCCGGTCGAGGATCTGCTGGTCGACGTGTATCGGAGCGGGGATCCGCCGCGCACGATCGTCCAGTTGATGGCCAACCCCCGCCTCTACACCGATGTCGAACTGTCGGCCCACTGCGCCGGATTTGTGGAGTTCCTCGACGAGTTCGCCGCTGCCGCCGCGGACACCGCACTCGGACAGGTCCACCCCGGCAGCGCCGCGGACGGCACGACGCTGCGCCGCCGCCGCGAGAACCAGACGTTCTGGCGGACCGCGCTCGCGGAACTTCCCGAGGAACTTCGCCTGCCTATGGACAGGTCGCGCCCGGTGGCGATGTCGAATCGGGGCGCCACCGTCGTCGGCTCGTTGGGCGCCGGATTGGTTCGCGCATTGGAAACTGTTGCGCAGCAGCATAATTCCTCGCTGTACATGGTCATGCACGGTGCACTGGCGGTATTGCTCGCCCGGATGAGTGGCGCCGCCGACATTCCGATCGGCACGTCCGTCTCCGGCCCGGGTGTGGCGGCGCTCGACGATGTGTCCGCGATGTTCGTCCAACCTCCGGTGCTGCGAGTCGAGGTCGACCCGGGGGAGTCGTTCGCCGATCTGCTGGCCCGCGTCCGGCGGGTCGACCGGGATGCGTTCGACCATGCCGACGTTCCGCTCGGACAACCGGCGGATCAACCGTCTCCGTGGCGACACCGCTTGTATCAAGTGATGCTGACGTTGCGGGACTCGGCACCGGTCGAACCGGCGCCGGTCCATCTCGATGCGCCGGCCCTCGGCCCGTCCAGCGAGATATGCTGCTGCGACCTGCAATTCACCCTGTCGGCAGACCGTGACAGTGGTGATGTGGCAGCCACGATCGCATACGCCGCCGACGTGTTCGATGAGGCGACGGTCGCTTCTCTCGCCCGGCGATGGATCCGGATACTCGAATCGGCAGCCGCCGACCCGACGATCCCGATCGGCGCGATCGATGTGCTCGAGCCTGCGGAGCGAGCCGACCTGTCATCTCGCTCGGGCGCCGCCGCGGCGACGGAGACGATGACGTTGCCGGAGCTGCTGACCGCCGCGGTGAAGCGGGACCCCGATGCTTCGGCGGTCGTATTCGGTGGCCGGCGGCTCAGTTATCGAGAGGTGGACGAGCGTTCGAATCGGTTGGCCCGACTACTCATTCGGCGTGGCGTGGGCCCCGAGGACATTGTCGCGGTCGGCATTCCGCGCTGTGCGGATTCGGTGACGGCGGTCTGGGCGGTCGCGAAGACGGGAGCGGCTTTTCTGCCGGTGGATCCGGGTTATCCGAGAGAGCGGATAACGCACATGGTGGCTGATTCCTGGGCGGTCGTGGGCGTGACCGTGGCGGCTGTGCGCGCGCAGTTGCCGGACGATATCGAGTGGCTGATCGCGGACGACCTCGACGAGACCTCCAGTGCTGAGCCGATTTCCGACCGGGATCGGACAACCTTGCTTCGACCGGAGCATCCGGCGTACCTGATCTACACCTCCGGCTCCACCGGTGTACCGAAGGGCGTGACGGTGACACATGCGGGGTTGGCCGCACTCAGTGGCGAACAGCGGGAACGCTATGGGGTGGACGCGTTTTCGCGAACCTTGCATGTCGCATCACCGAGCTTCGACGCTTCGATCTGGGAATTGCTGCTCGCGGTGGGAGCCGGAGCAACCATGGTGGTCGCCGCGCCCAGCACCTACGGCGGCCCCGAGTTGGCCGACCTGCTGCGCCGCGAACGAGTCACGCATGCGGTGGTCACCCCGACCGCGTTGATGTCGGTTGATCCGGACGGTCTCGACACTCTCCGCGTCGTCGTCGCGGCCGGTGACACGTGCCCCCCGGAACTGGTGCGGCGCTGGTCGGCTGACGGTCGTGAGTTCATCAATGCCTACGGTCCCACCGAGGCCACGATCATGACGAACCACAGCGCTGCGCTGGCGACAGGTGATGTGGTAACGATCGGCGGTCCGATTCGTGGTGTCTCGGAATGGATCGTGGATCAGCGGCTGCAGCCGGTACCGGTCGGTGTGGCGGGTGAGTTGTACATCGCGGGCAGTGTATTGGCTCGGGGGTATCACCGCCGGCCCGGCACGACGGCGGAGCGCTTCGTCGCGTGTCCCTGGGCGCCGGGTAAGCGGATGTACCGGACCGGGGATATGGCTCGATGGACCGCCACCGGAGCGGTCGAACATCTGGGCCGGCTGGATTTTCAGGTCAAGGTTCGAGGTCTGCGTATAGAGCTGGGAGAAATCGATTCCGCGCTGACGGCTCATGCGGCTGTGAGTCACGCGGTGACAGCCGGTTCTCGTAGTGGTTCGGGGACGCAGTCGTTGATTTCGTATGTCGTTGCCGCGCCGGGTTGTTCGATCGATACCGCCGAGTTGGCCGAGTATCTGGGTGATCGATTGCCGTCGTACATGATTCCGGCGTCGATCATGGTATTGGATCGTATTCCGTTGACACCGGCGGGGAAGTTCGACCGTAATGCGTTGCCCAAGCCGGTGCCTGCCGAGCGCAGGTCTTTCCGGGAGCCCGCCACGTCGACCGAGCAGATCATTGCCCGGTGTTTCGCGGAAATCTTGGGTGTCGAAAAGGTCGGTGCGGACGATTCCTTCTTGGCGCTCGGCGGAGACAGTCTGATAGCGACACGGATCGCCGCGCGCATCGGTGCCGCGCTCGATACCGAGGTCCCGGTGCGACTGTTGTTCGAGGCGCCCACGGTAGCGGCGCTCGCGACTCGCGTAGATCGAGGGTCCGGTACGGGAGTACGGCGCCCACCGTTGGTCGCCCAGCCGCGCCCCGAGCTGATTCCCCTGGCGCCGGCCCAGCAACGGATGTGGTTCATCAACCAATACGACACGAGCTCGGGCATATACAACGTGCCGATCGTCATCCGGCTGCGTGGCGAGTTGAACCTCGATGCGCTTCGATCGGCCATGATCGACGTACTGGGGAGACACGAGTCCTTGCGGACGCGCTATCCGGACCGCGACGGAATGCTGATCCAACTGATCGAACCCGTTGACGATGTGGACCGCGAGTTGCCCCTGGTATCGGTTTCGGTCGACCAGTTCCCCTCGGCGATAACGGAATTCGTCACCGCGGGCTTCGATGTGAGCGTGCGGGCGCCGCTTCGCGCCCAGCTGTTCCGCATCGCCGATGCGGAGGCAACCGAACATGTGCTGGCCGTGGTGATGCATCACATCACCGCGGACGGCTTCTCGATGACACCGCTGGCTCGTGACGTGGCGATTGCTTACGGCGCGCGGATACGCGGTGAAACCCCGTCGTGGAACCCGCTGCCGGTCCAGTACGCGGACTACGCGCTGTGGCAACGAGCCACCCTCGGCTCGCCGGACGAGCCGGAATCGCTGTGTGGCCGGCAGATTCGATATTGGACAGAAACGTTGGCGGGAGTCGCCGAGGAACTCCGGTTGCCGTTCGACCGGCCGCGGCCGGCCGTGATGTCGCACCGGGGTGCGACCGCGAGCTGTTCATTGCGCGCGGGTCTGGTGCGCGCGCTGGAAGATATCGCGCGCGAGCACAATTCCTCGCTGTTCATGGTGATTCATGCCGCGCTGGCGGTGTTGCTCGCCCGGATCAGCGGCAGCGCTGATATTCCGGTCGGAACGCCGGTCGCGGGGCGTGGCAGGGCGGCGCTGGACGATGTGGTCGGCATGTTCGTCAACACCTTGGTGTTGCGAGCCGAGGTCGTACCGGGGGAGTCGTTCACCGATCTGCTGGGCCGCGTTCGGCAGGTCGATGTGGATGCGTTCGACCATGCCGATGTTCCGTTCGAGCAAGTGGTGGACCACCTGGTCACGCATCGATCCCAGGCTCGCCATCCGCTGTTCCAGGTGATGCTGGCGTTCCACAACCCGGAACCGATAGAACTCCAACTGCCCGGCCTCGACCTGTCGGTGGTCGATCTGCCGATGGATGTCTCGCGTTTCGATCTGCAATTCATACTTTCGCCGGACCAGAGCAGCGGCGATATCACTGTCGCGGTCACCTTTGCCACCGATCTGTTCGATGACGCGACGATCGACTCGCTTACGCGGCGATGGGTCCGGATACTCGAATCGGTAGCCACCGAGCCTGCGACACCCGTCGGGGCCATCGAGATACTCGAGCCCGCCGAACGAGCCGATCTGCTGAGCCGTCACGGCGCGCCCGCGGTCGCGCCGGCCACCCTGCCCGACCTGTTCGCCGCCGCGGTGGTGCTGAATCCCGATGCTTCGGCGGTTGTGTTCGGTGAGCAGCGGTTGAGTTATCGCGAGTTGGACCAGCGTTCGAATCGGTGGGCGCGGCAGCTGATCGGGCGGGGTATCGGTCCGGAGGACGTCGTTGCGATCGGAATGCCGCGTTCTGCGGATTCGGTATCGGCGGTGTGGGCGGTGGCCAAGGCGGGAGCCGCATTCGTTCCGATCGATCCGAACAACCCGGTCGAACGCCTCAGGTACGTGGTGGCCGATTCGGGGGCGGCTGTCGGCCTGACGGTGGAGTCCGCGCGTGACCGGTTGCTCGATGGCGATATCGACTGGTTGACGCCGGACCGTCTCGGCGAGGGCGACGATCGGCCCGTGACCGATGGTGATCGGATGCGCCCGTTGCGTATCGACGATATCGCCTATGTCATCTACACGTCCGGATCAACCGGACTGCCCAAAGGTGTCGCTGTCACTCATCGAGGACTGAAGAGCTGCGCGGCCGAACATCGTGCTCTGTTGAGCATCGAGAATAGTTCCCGGACAATGCATCTGGCTTCGCCGAGCTTCGATGTCTCGGTTCTCGAGCTGTTGCTGGCGCTGTGCTCGGGCGCCACGATGATCGTGGCACCCAGTGGCATCGCGGGCGGAGACGAACTCGCCGAATTCATCGACAGCGAACACGTCACCCACGCCTGCATGACACCGTCGACGCTGTCCACCATCGACCGCATCCGTTGGCCGCTACCGGATTTGGGGCATCTGATCGTGGGCGGCGAGAATTATGGCCCTGAACTGGTAGAGCGATGGGGTGGGGACCGTGAGCTGTTCAACGAGTACGGGCCCACCGAAACCACCATCGCCGCGACGGTGACATCCCCCTCGGCAGCGGAAGATCCGGTCACGATCGGCCGCCCCATGCCTGGTGTCTCGGTGTGGGTGCTGGATCGGGGATTGCAGCCGGTGCCGGTCGGTGTGGCGGGTGAATTGTATATCGCCGGTGAGCTATTGGCTCGTGGGTATTACCGCCGGGCAGGGTTGACGGCCGAGCGCTTCGTAGCGTGTCCGTGGTTGCCGGAGCAGCGGATGTATCGGACCGGTGATGTGGTGCGCTGGACTGCCGATGGTGCGATCGAACATCTGGGCCGGTCCGATTTCCAAGTCAAGATCCGAGGTCTTCGTGTCGAGCTCGGTGAGATCGATGCCGTGCTCGCCGGCCAGGGCAGTGTCGGCTATTCCGCCACCATCGGTTACCGCGCCGATTCGGGAGCTCAGTCGCTGGTCTCGTATGTTGTTGCCGCGCCGGGCAAGTCGATCGATGCCGCGGCCTTGACGGAGTATCTGGCCGATCGTGTGCCGTCCTACATGGTTCCGTCGGCGATCGTGGTGCTGGACCGGATTCCGTTGACGCCGGCCGGCAAACTCGATCGCGGGGCGTTGCCCGAACCCGTTTTCGCCGATGACGCCCCGTACCGGCCGCCGCGAACTCCGATCGAGCACCTCATCGCCGACACATTCGCCGATGTGCTCGACACCGACACCATCGGTATCGACGACTCCTTCTTCGCGCTCGGCGGAGACAGCATCATGTCGATTCAGCTGGTGACCCGGGCCAGAGCGGCGGGTGTGGTGTTCTCCCCGCGCGATGTGTTCGAACGCAAAACGGTCGCCGGACTGGCCCAGGTCGCCATCCGGGACAGCGCGGCGGCGCTGTCGCTTCCGGCGGAACTGCCCGGCGCTGGGGTGGGCCCGCTACCGCTGACACCGATGATGCGGTGGTTGCTCGAGCGGGCGGGCCCGGGATTCGGCCGCCTGTCGCAGGCGATGCTGCTGACTCTGCCGACCGGGATCGACCGGCGGCAGCTCACCGGCACCGTGCAGGCGGTCCTCGATCGGCACGACATGTTGCGTGCGCGACTCGGCCGGCGCAGCGACGGATATCGGACGTGGGAAGTATTGCCGGTCGGCATGATTCGAGCCGACGACGTCCTCGTGCGAGTGCCGATGGCGGGCCGGCCGGGACGCGGCGAGTCGCCCGCACCGGCGGCGGCCGAGTTGGCTGCCGCCGCCGATCGGCTCGATCCGGGCGCCGGGATCGTGGTGCAGGTGGTCTGGTTCGATCCGGTGAGTTCGGCGGAGCCGGGCGCGGCGCTGGTGGTGGTCCACCGTTCGGCGATCGATCGCGTCTCGTGGCACGTGCTGGTGTCGGATCTCGCGGCCGCGTGGGCGCGGATCAGGTCCGGTCGGTCCCCAGATCTGGCGCCTACCGGAACGTCGATGCGCCGGTGGGCGTTCGGACTGGTCGAGGCGGCCCACCGATCCGAGCGAGCGGCGGAACTCGAGTTGTGGCAGTCGATGACCGGCGGGGACGATCCGCTGATCGGGTCGCGGCCGCTCGACCCCGCGATCGACGTGACCGCGACCTCCCGCGGGATACAGGTCGACGTGGACCCGGAGGTGACCGAGGCTCTGCTGACCGAAGCGCCCGCTGCTTTCCACGCGAGTGTGGACGACGGGCTGCTGGCCTGCTTGGCACTGACATTGGCGACGTGGCGGCGCGAGCACGGGACGGCGGCTTCCACAGGGACGCCCACCAACATCCTGATCCGGCTCGCGGGCCACGGCCGTGCGGCGAGTGTCGTCCCGGGCTCGGACCTGACGCGGACGGTCGGCTGGTTCGCCACGAGTTTCCCGATGCGCCTGGATCTGTCGGGCATCGATCTCGACGACGCGTGCGCCGGTGGACCGGCGATGGGGGCGGCGATCAAGTCCGTCAAGGAACAACTTCGCACCGTCCCGGACCAGGGGATCGGCTACGGCTTGTTGCGGTATCTCAACGAAGGCACCGGACCCGTTCTCGCGACCGCGGCGCCGCAGATCGCGTTCGACTATCTCGGCCCGGTCGCCACCGGGGAGATATCGGCGGCCGGCTGGGCGCCGGTGGGCATCGGCGGCGCCGGGGGCGATGGCCCCGAGCTCGCCGGGATACAGGATCCGGATATGCCGGTGCCGGCGACACTCGACATCAGCGCCGTCGTCCTGGACGACACGAGGGGGCGACGGCTGCGCGCGATCTGGTCGTATCCCGCCGGGGTGCTCACCGCAGACGAGGTGCGCGAGGTGGCGCACTCGTGGCGCCGGGCGCTGGAGGCCTTGGCCGCGCATGTCCGCCGTGCCGGGAGCGGGGGACACACACCCTCGGATCTGGCGCTGGTGAAACTCGGACAGCCCGAGATCGAGCGGCTCGAGCGGCGATATCCGGCGCTGAGCGACGTCTGGCCGTTGGCCCCTCTGCAGGAAGGACTGTTGTTCCATGCGCTGGTGTCCGAGCAGTCGGTCGACACGTACCTCACGCAGCTGATCCTCGAACTGCGCGGCCGGGTCGACGCGCCACGGCTGCACCGGGCCGCGCGGATACTGCTCGACCGGCACGCGAATCTGCGCACGGCCTTCGTCACCGATGCCGGCGCCGGACCGGTGCAGGTTGTCGACGACGCCGCCGAAGCGTCCTGGTCGGAGCTGGACCTATCCGGAATGGACGACACCGCGCGCAGTCGCGAGTGGGAGTCGATCATGGCCACGGACCGCGCCACCCGGTTCGATCCGGCCCATGCCCCGCTGCTGCGCTGGATGCTGGTCACCATCGCACCGGAGCAGTACCGGCTGGTGCTGACCGATCATCACCTGTTGCTCGATGGCTGGTCGACGCCGCTGCTGCTGAAAGAGCTGCTGCTGCTGTACGCCACCGATTGCGACGAGGCGTCGCTGCCGCCGGTGCGTTCCTACCGGGACTACCTGGCCTGGCTCGGCAGCCAGGACCCGGTAGTGTCGCTCGACGCCTGGGCCCGTGCCTTCGACGGCGCCGACGAGCCGACTCTGGTGGCCGCGCCCGATCCGGGCCGTCGCGGCAGCGCATCGCGCGAGGTGTCCGGCGAACTCACCGAGGAGCAGACCGCGGCGCTGACCCGCTGCGCGCGGTCTCGCGGGATCACGCTCAACACCATGATCGAGGTGGCATGGGCGATCGTTCTGAGCGCGTTGACATCTCGCGAGGATGTGACGTTCGGTGCCGTGGTCTCCGGCCGGCCCCCGCAGATCGCGGATATCGAATCGATGATCGGGCTGTTCATCAACACGGTGCCGGTGCGCGTCCGGCTCGACACCACCGAGACGCTCGGGCGGTTGCTCGACCGCGTCCAGGCGGAGCAGGCCGCGTTGTTGGATCACCAATTCGTCGGCCTGGCCGACATCGAGCGTGTGGCCGGGCCGGGGGCGCGGTTCGACACCATCACCGTGCTGGAGTCCTTCCCGGTCGAGCGCCACGGGCTGACCGCGGACACCGACATCGCCGGGATGCGGCTGGTGGATGTGGTCGGCGTCGACGCGGCGCACTATCCCCTGGGCGTGGTCGTGCATGTCGATACGCGACTACACCTCGAGATCAAGTACCTGCCCGAGTGCTTCGGTGACGACACGATGGTGACGACTCTGGGACGGGTCCTGCGCGTGCTGGACGCCGTTGCCACCGATCCGGATCTGCCGTTGGCCCGGCTGAATCTGCTTACTCCGGCGGAACTTCGCGAATTGGCGCCGATGTCCGGTGCTCCCGCGGTGCCCGAGCGGGTGTTGCCGGAGTTCTTCGCGGCGGCGGTGGCGCGGAATCCGGAGGCGGTCGCGGTGGTGTGCGGGGACCGGCAGTGGACCTACCGCGAGTTGGATGCCGAGTCGAGCCGGTTGGCCCGACTGCTGATCGAGCGAGGCGCCGGGCCGGAGACACATGTCGCGGTCGGGTTGGCGCGCTCGTTCGAGTCGGTGCTCGCCGTGTGGGCGGTGGCGAAGTCGGGGGCGGCATTCGTCCCGGTGGATCCGCGCAATCCGGGTAGCCGCGTGCAGCATGTGCTCACCGACTCGGGCGCGGTGAACGGAATCACGTTGTCGCGGTGGCGGGATCGGCTGCCCGGATCGGTGCGGTGGCTGGTCCTCGACGAGCCGGCGGTCCGAGCGGAGGTGGCGGGGTTACCGACGACGCCGGTGACCGATGCCGAGCGAAGGCGGCCGGTCCGGATCGATGATGGCGCCTATGTGATCTACACATCCGGCTCGACGGGTGTGCCGAAGGGCGTGGTGGTCTCGCACCGGGGGTTGGCGAATCTGGTGGCCGAGCAATGCTCGCGGTTCGAGATCGGGCCCGCTGCGCGGGTGCTGCACGCCGCCTCTCCCGGTTTCGATGCCGCGGTCCTGGAGCTGCTCTGGGCGTTCGCGTCGGGCGGGCGGCTGGTGATCGCGCCACCGACCGTCTTCGGCGGAATCGAGCTGGCGCAGATTATTTCGCACAACTCGGTGACGCACGCCGCGCTGACACCGACGGCCTTGGGCACGGTCGACCCGGCCGGGCTGCGGAACCTTCGGATGGTCGCGATCGGTGGCGAGACGCCACCGCCGCGACTGGTGTCGCGGTGGGCGCCGGGCCGGAAACTGTTCAACACCTACGGTCCGGCGGAGGCCACGATCCAGACCGATGCCGGAACCCCGATGGTGCCGGGTCAGACAGCGACGATCGGCAGACCGATCCGCGGTGTCGACGAGGTCGTGCTCGACGCGTGGTTGCGCCCGGTGCCGCTCGGAGTCGTCGGTGAGCTCTACCTCGCCGGTCCGGGACTGGCTCGCGGTTACCGCAACCGGACGGCGCTGACGGCCTCGCGGTTCGTCGCCGATCCGTTCGCCGATCCGGGACAGCGAATGTATCGGACCGGGGATCTGGTGCGGTGGCTGCGGCTACCGCAGGGAGATCTGACGCTCGATTATGTCGGCCGCGAGGACTTCCAGGTCAAGATCCGCGGCTTCCGCATCGAGCTCGGCGAGGTCGAATCGGCTCTCGTGGCGTGCGCGGGAGTGGCTCGCGCGGTGGCCGCCGTACACCACGACTCCGCCGGTGGTGATCGTTTGATCGGATACGTCGTGCCCGAGCCCGGCGCCGACGTGGATCCGGCCGCGGTGCTGACGGTCGCCGAGCAGCGACTGGCCCCGCACATGGTGCCGGCGACCGTGATGGTGCTCGACGCGCTGCCGATGACCGAGACGGGGAAACTCGATCGCGCCGCGCTGCCCGAACCCGACTTCACCACGGGCCGAGCCGAATTCCGGCCGCCGGTCACCGAGACCGAGCAGACGCTGGCGGCGCTGTTCGCCGACGTGCTGGGTGTCGACACGATCGGGCTCGACGATTCGTTCTTCGCCCTGGGCGGAGACAGCATCATGTCGATCCAATTGGTGACGCGGGCCAGAACGGCCGGGCTGGTGCTCTCGGTGCGTGACGTGTTCGAGGGCAAGACGGTCGCCGGGGTGGCCCGGCTCGCCGTTCCCGACAGTGCCGCGGCGGCCGCGCTTCCGGCGGAACTGCCCGGCGGGGGCGTGGGGCCGATGCCGTTGACACCGATCATGCACTGGATGTTCGAGCGCGGCGGATTCGATCGGTTCTGCCAGTGGGTGATGCTCACGCTGCCCGCCGGCATCGACAGGACCGCGATAGCGGCGACCGTGCAAGCGGTGATCGATCACCACGACATGCTGCGCGCCCGGCTACGGCCCGAGCCGGCACACCCGACGGGCTGGGCGCTGCGAGTAGAACCGCCGGGGGTATCCGCGGCGGGGCTCATCCGGCACGTGCCGGTGGATGCGGAGCCCGACAGCGGCGCGTTCGCCGAGATTGCCGGCGCGCAGGCACGTTCGGCCGCCGAGCGCCTCGACCCCACCGCAGGAGTCGTGTTGCAACTGGTCTGGCTGGACTGCGCGGACCGGCCGGGTCGGCTGCTGGTCGTCGCACACCACCTGGTGATCGACGGAGTGTCGTGGCGGATCCTCGTTCCCGATCTCGCTGTCGCCGGGGCCCAGGTGAGTATCGGGCAACAGCCGCGGCTCACGCCTGTCGGTACGTCGATGCGACGCTGGGCGCACGCTCAGGAGGCCGCCGCCGCGAGCATCGACGAACTCGACTGGTGGCGTGCGACGCTCGCCGCCGCCGATCCGCCGATCGGGACGCGCCCGCTCGACCCGGCCGTGGATGTACAGGCCACCGTCGCCACCATTCGGACCACGCTGCCCGCCGCGACAACCCGCGCCGTACTCACCACCCTGCCCCAGGCGTTCCGTGGTAATGCGGACGATGCCCTCATCGCCGGACTGGCACTGGCGCTGACCCGGTGGCGGCGCCGCCACGGCGACGACATCACCGAGACGCTGCTGACTCTCGAAAGTCACGGCCGCCACGACACGGTCCTGCCCGGCGCCGATCTCACCCGCACCGTCGGCTGGTTCACCAGCACCTATCCGGTCCGGCTCGACCTGTCCGATCTCGACATCGAGGACGCGTTCGCGTCCGGCGTCGCCGCGGGGGCGGTCGTCAAATCGGTCAAGGAACAACTCCGGCGCGTACCCGGCCACGGCATCGGCTACGGGCTGCTGCGCTACCTCGACCCCGAGACCGCCCGCGTCCTGCGTGCGCTGCCCGGCCCCCAGGTGAGTTTCAACTACCTCGGCCGGTTCGACACCATCCCGGATACGTTGCGCGACGGCGGTTGGATGCCCGTCGGCGGCGATGCCGGTGGTGGCAGCATCCAGCACCCCGATGCATCCGCGGCCGCCGTGCTCGGCGTCAACGCGGTCACCGTGGACACACCCGACGGCCCCACCCTGACCGCGGCCTGGGACTATCCGTCCGGGCTGATCACCTCCACCGAGGTCACCGATCTCGCGGAACTGTGGCGTGACGCGGTGACGGCCCTGACCATCCACGCGGCCCGGCCCGGCGCCGGGGGACTGACACCCTCCGATCTCGGCCTCGTCGACCTCGATCAGGCCGCGATCGACCGGCTCGAAGCCCGATACCCCGCACTGGACGACATCTGGCCGCTCACGCCGCTGCAAGAGGGGTTGTTGTTCCACGCCCAGCTCGCCGACGGTGCCCGCGCCGACGGCGACCCCGACGCCGCGGCCCTGGACGACTACGCCCTCGACAACTACGCCCTGCAACTCTGCCTGGAACTCGATGGGCCCGTCGACGCGGACCGGTTCCGCCGCGCCGCGCAAACCCTCCTCGGCCGGCACCCGAACCTGCGAGCCGCGTTCGTGCGCGGCGGCTCCGGACAGCCGGTCCAAGTGGTGCAAGCACATGTCGACGTGGCATTCACCCGCATCGACCTCGTGGAAAGCCCGGACACCGCCGCCGCGCTCGGTGAGCTCATGGACGCCGACCGGCACTTCGACACCACCGTGCCGCCGCTGCTGCGACTGACGCTGATCAGCACCGCCCCGCAGCGGCACCGACTGCTGCTGAGCATGCATCACATTCTGATCGACGGCTGGTCCACCCCGCTGCTGGTCAGGGAACTGCTGATCCTCTACGCCGGCGACAGCGACCCCCGCGCATTGGCTCCGGTGCCTCCCTACCGCGAATACCTGGCGTGGCTGAAGAACCAGGATCGGAGCGCGGCGGAAGCCGCGTGGGCGCGATCGTTCGAGGGCATCACCGAGCCGACGCTGCTGGCGGGCGCGGACCGCGGCAGCCACGCCGCCACGGACGCTCGCGATGTCCGGGTGCGGCTGAGCGAACAGCACACCGCGGCCCTGGCCGCAGTGGCCCACCAGCAGGAGACCACCCTCAACACGGTCGTTCAGGCCGCCTGGGCGATTGTGCTCGCGAGCGCGACCGCACGCGAGGACGTCGTCTTCGGCACCACCGTCTCCGGACGCCCCCCACAGATTCCCGGCATCGAAGCGATGATCGGACTGTTCGTCAACACCGTGCCCGTCCGGGTCCGGCTCGACTACGGCGAAACCCTCGCCCAGCTTCTCCGGCGGATCCACACCGAGCAGGCCGCGCTGCTCGACCACGACCACCTGGGACTCGCGCGGATCCGGCAGGCGGCCGGCCCCGGCGCGATGTTCGACACCATGGTCGTTTTCGAGTCCTACCCGGTCGACACGAGTGGATTGTCCGAAGATACCGATATCGCCGGAATGCGCGTCCTGGACGTATCCGGACGCGAGGCCGCGCACTATCCGCTCGGCCTGGTCGTCCGTCTCGATACCCGGCTGGAGCTCACCTTCACATACCTGCCCGAACTGTTCCCCCGAGACCGGATCGACGCCCTCGCCGGACGAGTGCGTCGCGTGCTCGAGGCCCTCGCCGCAGACAGCGATCTCCCGCTCCCGCGAGTGCAGCTGATGTCGCCCGACGAACTGGCCACGCTGGTACCCGTGCGCGGGACGACCAGCGCGGCGACGTCGTTGTTGCCGCAGGTGCTGGCGGCCGCGGCGAGGTCCGCCGCGGACGCGGTGGTCTGTGACGGCGAAACGTTGTCCTACCGGGAACTCGATGAGATGTCCAACCGATGGGCGCGGGTACTGATCGACGTCCGAGCAGGGCCCGAATCGGCCGTGGCCGTAGCGTTGCCGCGCTCTGTCGACGCCGTGATCGCCCTCTGGGCGGTCGCGAAAACCGGTGCCGCGTTCGTTCCGATCGACCCGGCCCTGCCCGGAAACCGGATCAGCGGCATTCTCGCCGATGCCCACGCCGTCGCCGGGCTGACGGCCGAGACCCATCGCCACCGGCTGCCGGACACCACCACGTGGTTCAGCATCGACGGCCCCGCTTTCGTGGCGAAGGCAGCCTCGCAGTCCGCCACCGCGATCGAGGACGGTGAGCGCACTGCCACGCTACGGCCGGAGCATCCCGCCTATTCGATCTACACCTCGGGCTCCACGGGGACCCCCAAAGGGGTCGTGGTCACCCATACCGGGATCGCGAACCTGGCCGCCGAAGCGCGCGAAGGGTTCGGCCTCACCGCCTCGTCTCGGATGCTGGCCGCGGCGTCCCCGAGCTTCGACGTATCGGTCCTGGAATGGCTCGGTGCCGCTGCGGCCGGAGCCACCCTGGTGCTCGCGCCAGCGGAAGTGGTCGCCGGGGACGAACTGGCCGAGCGGATCAACGCCGGCCGTGTCACCCATGCCGCCCTCACCCCGACCGTGCTCGCCTCGCTGCGCCCCGGCGAACTCGGCACTCTCCACACGCTGATCCTCGGCGGCGAGATATGCCCGCCGGATCTGGCGCACCGATGGATCGCGGGCCGCACGCTGATCCACAGCTACGGTTCCACCGAGACGACCATTCAGAGCTGCCGCGACGTCCCCCTGGCCACTGGCACGAACGGTCCACCACCGATCGGCGGTCCGGCGCGCGGGTTCTGCGCTGTCGTACTCGACCGCAGACTGCGGCCCGTCCCGCCGGGAGTGGCCGGCGAACTATATCTGTCGGGGCCGGGGATCGCTCGCGGCTACCGCGGGCCCGCGATCACCGCGGCCCGGTTCGTCGCCGACCCGTGGGGACCGGCCGGGAGCCGCATGTACCGCACCGGCGATGTGGTCAGCTGGACCGGCGACCGGCGCCTGCGCTACATCGGCCGAAACGACTTCCAGATCAAAGTTCACGGACACCGGATCGAACCAGGCGATATCGAAACCGCGTTGTGCAGCCATCCGGACGTCTCCCGCGCCGCCGTCGCGGTCCACCCCGGCCCCGACGGCGCCGACCACCTCACCGGCTATGTGGTGCCCACTCCGCACGCCACACCCGAGCCCGCGGCGCTGATCGCGCACCTCACCACGCGATTGCCCCTCCACATGGTCCCCACCACCGTCGTCACGCTCGAGCGGATACCTGTCACGACGACCACCGGCAAACTCGATCGCCACGCTCTGCCCGTACCCGACCTGCGCCGGCCGTCTCGATTCCAGGCGCCGTCCACGCCGCTCGAGGCCGCCATCTGCGACGCGTACGGCCGGACGCTCCACATCGAACGAATCGGAGTCGACGACAGTTTCTTCGCGCTCGGTGGTAACTCGCTGGCCGCCAGCCAGTTGGTGGCGCGTCTCGCGGAGACCGCCGACGTCGGCGTGCCGCTGCCGTGGTTGTTCACGGATCCGACGCCTCGGTCGCTGGCCCGCCGAATCGAGAGCCGCCGGGATGGCCTCGCGGGGGACTTCGGCGAACAGGACCTGGCCGAGGCGCTCTCCGTCATGCTGCCGCTGCGGTCCGGCGGAACCGAACCGCCACTGTTCTGCATCCACCCGGCGATCGGATTGGCTTGGGGCTTCAGCGGACTCGTGCGGTACATCGAGTCCGACCGGCCCATCCGAGGTCTGCAATCCCCGGGACTGACCGATCCCGCGGTGCGGTTCGATACGCTCGACCAACTCGCCGCCCGCTATGTGCGGGAGATCCGGTCCGTCCAACCGTGCGGCCCTTACCATTTGCTCGGTTACTCGCTCGGCGGGACCATCGCTCACGCGATGGCCGTCCAACTGCGCCGCGACGGCGACCGCGTGGCCACCCTGGCCATGATGGACACCCGCGTCGTCACCGCCGACAGCTTCCGCGCTCCCACACCCTCGGTGGCGAAAATGCTCGCCGAGTTCGGCGGTTTCGCCGTGCCGGAAGGTCCTGCCGGGCCGACCATCGAGGACGCCACCGAATTACTGCACCGGCAGGGCGGACTGTTCACCAGCGTGACCCCCGAGCATCTCGTGCGGTTGCAGCGCGACTACACCCGGCTCGTCGACCTCACCTGGAACCACCGGCCCGCTGTGTTCGACGGTGACCTGATCTATTTCAGCGCCGCCGATCGCGACACCGAAGACGGCGGCTCTCCTGCTCGTGCCTGGAGTGCCTACGTCACCGGGCGTCTCACCGAGCACCGGATTCCCGTGCCACACGAACGGATGACCGAAGAGGCTTCGCTGCGCGTTGTCGGCTCCGTTCTCACCGAGCACTTCCGGTCGTCCCGCGCCACACCCGCTCCAGCAAGGACAAGCCGATCATGAACCTCGCCCGAACCCTCGGAATGCGTTACGGCGCCGAACCAGCGAACCTGTTCGCCCGCGACGTGGCGCCCGGCGTCGGCTTGCGTTCGGCCTCAACCCATCTCGACCACATCCCGGCACACAGGACTCGATCATCATGAACGCCACCGACGAGTTCATCGGCATACGCTCCGGCCTGAAGCCGACCAGACTGTTCCCCACCGACTCCGGCACGCACGCAGATGAGCATCCCGGCGCCGCGCGATTGCGCGAGTGGACTGTGGACTACCTGTGTCAGCCCCATCCCGACCTCGGTCGCCCCGGGCCGGTCTGCCCGTACACCAAACACGCGGTGGCCGGCCGATTCCTCTGGGCCGCGTTCATCGAGGGCGGTGACATCTCCCAGGACCTCCTCGCTGCGGTCGTCGACGACATGCACGACCTGTTCCCCCTGCTGCCGCCCGAGGAAGAGCCCGACTCCCGGCTCAAGGCGCTGCTCGCGGTCTTTCCCGATCTCGCCCGATACGACGATCTCGAGGCCGTCCAACGCGGCCAGAAGAGCATGTTCGTACGGCAAGGACTGATGCTGGGCCAGTTCTATCCGGGCTGTACCGTGGCCGGACTGCGCAACCCGGACTTCCCCGCTCTGGACTCCCCGCTGCCCCTGCTCGCTGTCCGCCGCATGACCCCCACCGACCTCGCGTTCCTCGAGACGCGCTATGAATGGGTCGAGAGTTACCTCGCGATCTTCGCTCCCGCCATGCCCACTTTCCTGCGCCATTACCTGGCCGAGAAGCTGGTGAAACAGACAAGGGAGAACTGATCTCGGGGACGCCGGGGCCCGCGGCCGGCGGTCGCGGCCGATGTCGCGGCCCAGTGGATGTGTCACCGTGGGTGCAGCAGGTGCTCGATCAGGACTCGGGTGTCGGGGACGAACGGCCAGCCGGGATCGCTCAGGTGCTCCCACAGCTGGGTGTCGGTCCACCACCAGCCCGCGGCGATCTCGTCGGCCTGTACGGTGATCGGCCCGTCGGAGCGGATCTCGTAGGCGAACAAGTGGCACCGCATCGGGCGGCCCGCCCAGCTGCCGTCCCAGGACACCTGGGCCAGCGGCCGCGGTTCGCCCGGCGCGGCAACGATTCCCAGCTCCTCGCCCAGCTCGCGGGCCGCCGCGGCGGCGGGATCCTCGCCGGGGGCGAGCACGCCGCCGGCCAGGCAGTCGTGCATTCCGGCGAACACCGTTTTCGTATCGGTGCGTCGATGGACGTAGATGCGCCGCCCGTCGAGCGATCGCACCAGCACGCCGGCACTGGCATGCCACAATCCTTCGGCATATACCTCTTCGCGTTCGGCACTGCCGGTCTCGTTGCCGCGGCCGTCGTAGACGGCGATGACCTCACCCATTCCCGTCAGCCTAGGCGGTGAGTGCGGGAGAATGCGCCCGCGGTGGCGTATCGGCGACGGGCGCGGACGATGGTGGTAGGACAACGGCGAGGTGAGGTGATGCTCCGTGGTGATCGATCTGAACAGCGATCTCGGGGAGGGGTACGGTCCGTACACGATGGGCGACGACGAAGCGCTGCTCGACGTCGTGACCAGCGCCAATGTCGCCTGCGGCTTCCATGGCGGGGATCCGGTGATCATGCGGCGCACATGTGATCTCGCGGTCGCGCGCGGGGTGCGGATCGGCGCGCACATCTCCTATCGCGACCTCGCCGGATTCGGTCGCCGCGAGATGGCGGTGCCCCCGGCCGAACTGACCGCGGAATCCATCTATCAGATCGGCGCGCTCGACGGCTTCGCCCGGGCGGCCGGTGACCGGGTGCGCTATGTGAAACCCCATGGCGCGCTGTATCACTCGGCTGCGTCCGATCCCGCGGTGGCCGAGTCGGTGGTCGCGGCGCTGCTCGTCTTCGACGAGTTGAGCCTGCTCGGACCCGCCGATTCCGAACTGGAACGCGCGGCGGAGGCGGCCGGAATCCCGTTCCACGCGGAAGGTTTCGCCGACCGGGCCTATACCCCCGAGGGCAGATTGGTGCCGCGCGGGCGAGCCGGTGCGGTGCTGGCCGCGGAAGCGGCGCTGGGGCAGGCGGTGTCGATCGCCGTGGACGGGCACGCGCACACCGTGACCGGTGAGCCGGTACGGGTCGAGGTGCGCAGCCTCTGCGTCCACGGCGATTCGCCCGATGCCGTCCGGATGGCGCGCTCGATTCGGCAGTCGCTGCTGGACAAGGGCGTCGAACTGCGGAGTTTCACATGAGCGCGGTGACCGTGCGGCCCGCGGGCGACCGCGCGCTGCTGCTCGAACCGGCCGACGCCGACGCGCTGCCTCTGCTGCTCGACCACCTGCGGCGGGCGCCGATCGACGGCGTGGCCGATCTCCTGCCCGCCGCCCGGACGGTCCTGCTCACATTGTGTCCCGGCATCGACCCCGCGGCGATCGAATCACGCGTGCGCGCACTGGATCTCGCATCGGACGCCGATTGCGGCGCCGTGGCCGAGGCGGAGACGGTGACCGTTCCGGTGTGCTACGACGGACCAGACCTCGCCGACGCCGCCGAACATCTGGGTGTCACGCCCGGGGAACTGGTCGAGCTGCACACCGGTGCGCAATGGCGGTGCGCCTTCGTCGGTTTCGCGCCCGGCTTCGGCTATCTGCACGCGCCCGATGCCGGACTGTCGGTGCCGCGGCGCCCCCAGGCCCGGACCGCGGTCCCGGCGGGTTCGGTCGCCTTGGCGGGGGGATACAGCGCCGTCTATCCGCGCAGCTCGCCGGGGGGCTGGCAGCTCATCGGCCGCACCGACCTGGTGCTGTGGGATGTGGCGCGGCCCGAACCGGCGCTGTTGCGCGCGGGTACCCGAGTCCGGTTCGAGGCGGTGGAGCGGTGAGGTCCTCGGCGGCGCGGATGCGGGTGCTCGAGCCGGGGGCGCTGAGCACCGTGCAGGATCTCGGGCGGCCGGGCTGGTTCCATGCCGGGGTCGGGGTCTCCGGGGCGGTGGACCGGCGGGCGCTGCGGCTGGCGAACCGCCTGGTGGGCAATGCCGAATCGGCGGCGGCCATCGAATGCGTGCTGGGCGGGCTGAGCGTGGAATTCGACGCTCCGGCGGTCGTGAGTGTCACGGGCGCGCCGGTACCGATCAGCGTCGGCGTCCGGGCGGAACCCCCGGCTTCGGTGCTGTTCGTCGCGGCCGGTCAGCGGGTGCGGGTCGGCATGGCGGAGGCGGGTCTGCGCTGCTATCTGGCGGTGCGCGGAGGGATCGCGGTGGAGCCGGTCCTCGGATCGCGCAGCCGCGACACCATGGCGGGGTTGGGTCCGGAACCGCTGCGCCGGGGCGACACCCTGCCGGTCGGCGCCCCGCCACGCGGCTGGCCGACGGTCGAGATGGCTCCCGTCGCGCCGCTCACCCAGGGGACGTTGCGGGTGCGGGTCCGGCTCGGGCCGCGCGCGGACTGGTTCCACAATCCCGCCGATCTGTTCACCGGCGCGTGGGCGGTCTCCACCGACACCGACCGGATCGGTGTGCGCCTGGACCGTCACGGGGACGCCCCTTCGCTGCGGCGGGTCGACGATGCCGAATTGCCTACCGAGGGAATGGCTTTGGGGGCGATTCAGGTGCCTCCCGCGGGGCGCCCGGTGGTGCTGCTGGCCGACCGGCCGATCACCGGGGGCTATCCCGTGGTGGGCACGGTGATCGATGACGATGTGGATCTGCTCGGTCAGGCCCGGCCCGGCCAGTTGATCGAATTCCGTTCCTGGCGGCCCTGATCCGCCGCGAGGAGGGGTCGGCATACCTCTCGAGGTGGACAGCGGATCGGTCTGCGGGGCGACTCCCGCGCGGCCGGAAACCGATACGTTCGCAGACGTCTCCACGAAATCTGCTCCAGGAGTGTGCCGGTGACCGATGTGTACGAGTCCGACACCGGAGCGCGCGGTGCGACCGAATCGGCTGACGCGCGGGGTGCGACCGAATCGTCCGCTCGTGCACCGGTCGCGTGGCCCGTGGTGGCGCCGATCGCCGCCCTCGGCGGCGCGGCGCTGCTGTTCGCGGCGTCGAAGTACGGATACTTCGGCGACGAACTCTACTTCCTCGCCGCCGGCCGCCGGATCAGCTGGGGTTACGCCGATCAGGGCCCGATGCTGCCGCTGCTGGCCCGAATCATGGACACGCTCGTCCCCGGCTCTTATCCGGCGTTGCGCATCCCCGCGGTGCTGATCACGGTCGCGGCGATCGTGCTGTGCGCCATGATCACTCGCGAATTCGGCGGCGGCCGCTCCGCCCAGGCACTGGCCGCGCTGGCCTACGCGTGCTCGCCGTTCCTGTTGCTGCAGGGCTCGATGCTGACCACCAATACCGTCGATACCGCACTGTGGGTGCTGATCACCTGGCTGGTGGTGCGGTGGGTGCGGACCCGCCGCGACACCCTGCTGCTGGTCGCCGGCCTCGTGACGGCGGTGGATCTGCAGGTCAAATGGCTGATCCCCTTCTTCTGGATCGCGCTGGCCGTGAGCTGCGCGGTCTTCGGGCCGCGCGAGTTGCTGCGCCGCCCGCTGCTGTGGGCCGGTGCCGGAGTCACGGTGCTGTCGGCGGTGCCGCAGGTGATCTGGCAGATGCGCCACGGCTGGCCGCAACTGGCGATGGGCGCCGAGATCGCATCCGAACAGGCGATAATCGGCGGCCGCCTGCTGTTCGTGCCGATCTCGCTGATCCTGGCCGGCGTTCTCGGCGTCCCGGTGCTGCTGGGCGGGCTGTACGCGCTGCTGCGCTGGAAGCCGTTGCGGCCGTACCGTTTTCTGGGTGCCACCCTGATTCTGGTCGACCTCGTCTTCCTCGTCACCGGCGGCCGGGTGTACTACCCGGCCGGGATGTACGGTGTGGTGCTCGCGGCCGGTGCCGTCGCGCTGGTGCACTGGATGCGAGCGCGGTCGGCGGCCGGCCGCCGGATCGCCGGTGCCGCGACCGCGGTCGTGACTGTCGCGGCGGTGGCCACCATCGTGACCTCGCTGCCGTGGCGTCCGGCCGCGGCGGTCGAGCCGCCCCGAGACGATGTCTCGGCGGCGATAGCGATCGGCACCTACGGACAATTCGGCTGGCCGGAACTCACCGCGGCGGTCACGACGGCCTATCGCGGGCTGCCCGCCGCGCGCCGGGACCGCGCTGTCGTCATCACCGACACCTACTGGCAGGCGAGCGCCCTGGACCACCTCGGCCGCTCGGATCTGCCGCCTGTCTACAGCCCCAGTCGCGGCTTCGGCTACTTCGGCGCGCCGCCCGACAGTGCCGCGACCGCCCTGATAGTCGGCGGCGGCGAGGCGGACCTGCGCGGCCGGTGCACCTCGCTCACCCCGGTCGGCAGGGTCGACACCCGGCTCGGCTTCGTCGGCAACACTCGCGATGTCACGATCTTCGACTGCACCGGCCCGACGCGGCCGTGGTCGCGGATCTGGCCGGAGTGGATGCACCTGTGATTTCGGCGCACAACCTCACCGCGCGTGCGACAGCACCGGTGCCGCGCCGAACCAGCGGGTGAGCGCCCGATGCAGACCATCGGCACTCGCGTCGTCGGCGGCCCATGCGACGTATCCGTCGGGGCGCAGCAGAATCGCCGCCGGCGCGCTCGCGATGCCGGGTCGGGCCGCGGTGTCTACGGCCCGGTCCGAGGGCGTGAGAGTGATTGCGCCGGAGACGATTTCGATACGCGCCCGCCATCCCGCCGCCGCGGCGGCTGCTACGCCCGTACCGTCGATCAGCACCGGCCGTGCGGTGTGCAGCAGGTCGGCGACCCGCACGCGAGTGCCCTCCGTGGCGACCGAGTAGTCGGGGACCAGCCGTCCGGACACAGGATGGTCGTCGCCGACGTCGTAACGGGTGTCGGACCCGGCCAGTAGCCCGGCGAGGTGGGCGGCGACCGCGGGGATCCGTACCAGTTCCGCGAAGAGGTCGCGTAATCCGGAGATTTCGGGTCCCGGTGCGATCAACGCGCTTTGGGCCAGGCTGTGCATCATCACTCGCTCGGCCACCGGGTGGCGTTCGCTCTCATAGGTGTCCAGCAGCCCGGCAGGTGCCCAGCCGTTGACCTCCGCCGCCAGTTTCCACCCCAGGTTGACCGCATCCTGCAGGCCGAGGTTCAGCCCCGGGCCACCCATCGCGGAGTGCACGTGCGCGGAATCTCCGAGAAGCAGCACACGGCCCTCGCGATAACGCTCCGCCAGCCGGGTGTTCTGACCGACGGTGCGCCGCAACGCATGTGGGCCGGCGCCGGTCGGCGGTGTTATCGGCACGTCGGCTCCGAGTACTCGCTCGATGCTCTCGCGGAGCTCCGCGAAGGTCATGGGTTCGTCCTCGGGCGGGACATGGTCGGTGCCGTATTCGCTCACTCCGATCATCGGCCGCCCGGGAGTCAGCTCGGCGAAGATGAACATGCCTCTGTCCACGCGGTTGTGTCCGAAATGGAACCGTCCCGCGCCGGGAATGTCCATGCCGCCGTCGAGTGTTCGCAGCCCGTCCGGAACGGTGGCATGGCCGAATCGCGTGACGCGGTCGGTCACCGTGCAGCCAGGGAAATCGATCCCGGCCAGCTTGCGCACTGCGCTCTTCCCGCCGTCGGCGGCGACCAGATAGCGGGCCCGGATTCGATACTCGCCGTCGGGACCGTCGACGGCCGCGACCACATGGTCGCGGTGGGCTTCGAGATCGTGCAGGCGATGTCCCCAGCGGACCGCCACACCCAGCTCCCGCGCGCGGGCGGCGAGCAGGGCGACCAGTCGCGGTTGCGGAATCGGCAGGGCGTACAACGGGTTGTCCGCGAATTCCGCCAGATCCAGCGGCAGCCCGCTGAAGGAGTAGCGCGGAAGCGGTGGCGGGATCGCGGGAGCATCGTCACCTGCGGCGGGGCGATACAAGCCACGCATATCCATCAGCCGCACCACCTGTCCGACGAGACCGTTGGCCTTGGGTTCGGTACTGGGGGCGGGCAGCTCCTCCAGGACGGTCGCCCAGACGCCGCCCAGTGCGAGTTCACAGGCCAGCATCAGCCCGTTCGGTCCGGCACCGGAAATCAGTACCGCACAGGTGTTTTCGGACATGACAAATCAACCCCTTGTCGGATGAGCGGTTTCGAGGGAAAGGCGGAGAAGTCAGCTGGGTTCGGGCAGGCCGGCGGCGACCAGTTCCAGTGCCTGCCGTGTCAGCGCGGTGATCGAGGCCGGAGGATCGCACCGGGGGTAGACCTCGATCGCCGCCACCAGTGCGCCGAGCACGGCTTCGGCGACCAGCCGTGGATAGAGCGTGCCGGGATCGGTGCCGGTGCGTTCGGCGACCGCCTCGGTGAAGGCGTCGGTAGTGGTACGGGTCAGTGCTGCCTGCGCCTCAGGGCTGGCGACGAGTTTGCGGACCTCGGCCAGCCGGTCGCGCGGCGGCGGATCGGCATCGAGGCCGTCGACTCGCAACGGTTCCAGCATCGCCTCGGTGATCGCGGCCCACAGCGGCTCACCGGCCGGCCGTGCCCGCAACAGTTCGATCCCTCGGCGGATCCGGTCGATGTGCCGGTACGCCAGCGCCTCGTATTTGTTGGCGAAGTAGTTGGTGAACGTCCGCACCGAGACCCCGGCGCGGGCGGCGATGTCCTCTCGCAGCACCTGGTCCAGGCCGCGTTCGAACATCAGCTCGAGTGCGGCATCGCTGAGTGCGCGCCGCGTATCGAGCTTTTTGCGTTCCCGCAGCCCCAGGGCCGGCTCCGTGGTCATGAACTCAGTATCGGCGAAAGTGCGAGTCACTTCAATAGTGCACGACAGGAAAATTTGCCTTTAGGGCAAATTGGCTCCGTCATCGTGGGGAGGTCGGCGCGCTAGGGTTTCGGCTATGACTTCCGGGCAAACGCAGATCTGGCACAACCCTCGCTGTTCCAAGAGCCGCGCGGCCAAAGCCGCGCTGGACGAGGCCGGGGTGGACTACATCGAGCGGCAATATCTCGACGATCCGCCGACCGTGGCGGATCTGCGCGAGATCCTGGCCCAGCTCGGCCTGGAGCCCTGGGACATCACCCGCACCGGGGAACCGGAGGCCAAGGAGCTCGGTATGGCGGGATGGTCGCGGACGGAGGCCGACCGCGATCAGTGGCTCGAGACGCTGGCGAGCAATCCGAAGCTGATCCAGCGACCGATCGTGGTCACCCCCGACGGCCGGGCCGTCGTCGCGCGGGACGAACAATCGTTGAAGTCGGTGCTGTAGACCTCCACCCGGTGCGCGGCCGGACAACGAGACCGGCTGCGCGGCAACCACTTCGGTGCTCCGCGGCATTACCCGACGGGTAATCGACCCGGCGCCCGCTCTCCGACATGCTCGTCATATGAGCGAAAACGAAACCACCAGCACCTACGACGCCATCGCCCAGCGCTACATCGACACCTGGAACGAAGCCGGCGCCCCGGCCCGGCGCACACTGCTCGACGAGCTGTACCGGCCGGATGCCACCTACACCGATCCGCTCGCGGCCGTCGCCGGAGTCGCCGCGATCGACGAGATGATCACCGGCGTCCGGGAACAGTTCGCCGGTATGCGATTCGGCCTCGGGCCGGTCGACGGACACCACGACCAGCTGCGGTTCACCTGGACGCTGGGGAATCCCGGCGCCGAACCGCTGATCGTGGGCTTCGATGTGGTCGTTCTCGACGGCGATCGCATCGCCCGCGTGCACGGATTCCTGGACAAGATTCCGGGCTGACCACTGTTGTCAGTGAGTGCGGTTGTCCGCCAGGGGAAATGGTGGCCGTCCGATTCCGGCGATCCGCAGATTTCCCCACGGGTCGCGCTCCTGCAGCCGGCCCGCGGCGGGCTCGCCTCCGGGGATCCGCAGCGATACCGCACCGCGCCCCGGATCCGGCAGCAGATCCGCCTCCGCTGCGCTGAGACGGCCGTACCAGTGATAGTGACCGTCGATCGGGTCCGGATGCCCGTTCAGCGCGACCGTCACCGCGAGTTCGGCGCCCGGCGCGTCGAGTACCGCCGGACCGGCGTACTCGTAGGCGGGCACCCGCTCGGCGGCGACGGTCGTATCGAAGTGACGGCGATCCGGTCTCGGCAGCCGCCGGCCGGACCGGGGATTCGCGGCCCAGCGCCGTGCCGATTCGTGCTGCACGGCGCGTCGCAGCTGGATTCGGGTACCGCCGGTCCGGCACATCGCCGAGACGCAGCGCGCGGCGTATTCGGCGCGGGCCTGCACCGGATAGTGCGGCCAGTGCGCGCCGGCGGGGGAGTGCGTCCAGAACAGGTTGGGCATCTCGTGCATCGCCGAGCCGAGATGGGCCACCCGGCCGTCGCTCAGCAGCGTGTGCAGGTCGGCGCCGACCCCGGTGATGCGGTGCGCGTCGAGGTCGGCATCGGCCAGGATCACCACCGACGCCGTGGTCGTGCCGTCGTCCGCGCGCAGCCGCCAGCGGTCGTGTGCGCCGTCGAATTCCATGGTGTGCACCGCGGACGGTGGCCGATCGGCCGCGAGCGCGGTCGAGCCCAGGACGGTGAGGTCGCGAATTCCGTTGCGCCGCAGCGTCGCCGCGACGACCGGTGCCGACGGCCGGGTCGCGACGACGGCCACGCCGCCCGCGCTGTGCCGGTCCGGCCTCATGCGAGCAACCCCCGCCGCCGCCAGAGCCGCTTGCCGATCGGGCCGAGCAGCCCGTTCTCGTCCAGGAACGCGCCCAGGTCGGCGCCGCCGGCCGCGAGCATGCGATGCGCGTGCGGATTGGCCAGCGCCGCGCGCACCGCCGTACGCCCGTCGAGGCCGGCCCGAATGTACATGTGCCGGTTGGTGATCAGCCGGACGAACAACGGAGCGGCCACCGCGACACACATCCGCACATAGGCGCGTTCCGCGCGCGACATCACCGGAACGCGGCGGATGAGGGCGTCGCGGGCGAAGCCGATGTGGCGGGCCTCCTCGGTGACGTGGACACGGAATGTGCGCGCTACCACCGGCTGCAACTGCGGATCGTCGATCGTGCGGCGTTGCAGCGCGTCGAAGATCTCCTCACCCACCAGCGCTCCCACCCACACCATCGGTCCGTGCAGAAGCAGTTGCAGCGACGAGATCGCCAGCCGGGCGGGGGCTTTGGGCCAATAAGGCCGGGCGTCGATACGGTCGATCAGCTTGCCGAACATGGTCATGTGCCGGCATTCGTCGCCCATCTCGGTCAACGTGTAGTGCGAGCGGTGCGAAGTGGGGTCGCTGTTCATCAACTCCCGCAACAACAGCCGGTTCAGGATGTTCTCGAACCAGATCCCCACCGACAGGATGTTCGCGAGTTCCTGCCGCGACAGCTCGCGCCGCTGCTCGGGTGACATCTCGTCCCACAGGTCGGTGCCGTAAAGGGAGACCACCTCCGGCGGCAGGAAGAACTTGTCCGGATCCAGTGGTGCGTCCCAGTCCAGATCGACCACCGGGTCGTAGGACTTGCGGACCGAACCGAGCAGCAGGCGCTGCGCGAAGGTATCCCGCGGGAGCAGGGTGGCGTCGTTGCCCATGACTGCGCTCCAAACGAATCGAATTACCGAGACAGGCTGTAACATCAAGGTTAGTGAGACGGGGTGTATCGGTCAATACCGCATGAGTATCGTTGACATGTGAGTGAAACCGGTGGACAACGGCCCCCGCGGCGTGCGGAACGGTCCGGCGCGGCCGGTGTGGACGGTCGCAGTACCCGCTGGAACGGGCACAAGCAGCGGCGGCGTGCCGAGGTGATCGAGGCCGCGGTCGCGGTGATCGAGGAGAACGGCGCCGAGGTGTCGGTCCAGCAGATCGCCGACCGGCTGGGCCTGCCGCGTCCGGTGGTGTACCGCCATTTCGACGGGCGGACCGATCTCGACGAGCAGATTCGCGGCCGCATCCTGGAATCGCTACTGACTCAACTACTTCCGACGCTGCGGGCGGACGGAACCGTCAAGGACGCGGTGCGCGGAGCGGTCGGCACCTACGTCGGCTGGGTGGACTCGCATCCGCAGCTGCACCGATTCCTGGCGGCGAGTGCCCCGCAAGGGGATTCGTCGCTCGCGCTGGCCGGGGCACGCGACCGCATCGGCGCCCGGCTCGCGGATCTGTTCGCCACCGCCGCCGCGCGCGTCGGCATCGACCCCGTGCGGGCCCGGCCGATGGCCTTCGGGATCGTCGGCTTCGTCGACGGGGTGGTCAACAGCTGGCGCGCCGACACCGCCTCGGCGCTGGGGTCGGAGCAGATCGAGGCGATCGTGACCGAATCGGTGCTCGGGCTGCTGGAGAGCAATGCACGCAGTCTGGGGGTTCCGCTGGACCGGGACGCCACCGTCGCCGACCTGGTCGCGCGGTCCCAGGCGGCGGCCCCGGACCCGCTGGCGGTCAACTGAATTCGCGACGGCGCGCGGCGCGGTGACGGGCCACCGCACCCGGGCGGCCCCGGGGGCCGCGCGCGTCGCCTAGGCTCGACCCATGCAGCGCATCATCGGAATCGAGGTCGAGTACGGCATCTCGACACCGACGGAACCTTCGGCGAACCCGATTCTCACGTCCACCCAGGCGGTGCTGGCCTACGCGGCGGCCGAGGGCGTACCCCGGGCCAAGCGCACGCGCTGGGACTACGAGGTGGAGTCGCCGCTGCGCGATGCGCGCGGCTTCGACCTGGGCCGGCTCAACGGGCCGGCGCCGGTGATCGACGCCGACGAGGTCGGCGCGGCGAACATGATCCTCACCAACGGTGCCCGCCTCTACGTCGACCACGCGCACCCGGAGTATTCGGCTCCCGAGGTCGTGGACCCGTTGGACGCGGTGATCTGGGACAAGGCCGGTGAGCGGGTCATGGAGGCCGCCGCCCGCTATGCCTCCAGTGTGCCGGGTGCGCCGCGCATGCAGCTCTACAAGAACAACGTCGACGGCAAGGGCGCCTCCTACGGCACCCACGAGA
Organism: Nocardia mikamii NBRC 108933; assembly: GCF_001613505.1. Lineage (GTDB taxonomy): Bacteria > Actinomycetota > Actinomycetes > Mycobacteriales > Mycobacteriaceae > Nocardia > Nocardia mikamii. The sequence continues at coordinate 119,896 of NZ_BDCM01000010.1, read as the reverse complement.
ACTATCTGATGAACCGCGATACGCCGTTCAACCAGATCATCGTCGGCCTGACGCCGTTCTTCGTCTCGCGGCAGGTCGTCACCGGGTCGGGCCGGGTCGGCATCGGGCAGTCCGGCGACCACGCCGGATTCCAGCTGTCGCAGCGCTCGGACTACATCGAGGTCGAGGTGGGTCTGGAGACCACCCTCAAGCGCGGCATCATCAACACCCGCGACGAACCGCACGCCGACGCCGACAAGTACCGGCGGCTGCACGTGATCATCGGCGACGCCAACCTGGCGGAATGGTCGACCTACCTCAAGGTCGGCACCACCGCGCTGGTACTGGATCTGATCGAGGCCGGCGAGGACCTGTCGGATCTGCAGCTGGCGCGTCCGGTCACCGCCGTGCACACCATCAGCCACGATCCCAGCCTGCGCGCCACCGTCGCGCTGGTCGACGGCCGCGAACTGACCGGCCTTGCGCTGCAACGGATCTACCTCGACCGGGTGGAGAAGTTCCACGACCGCGAGGGCACCGACGACGCCCGCGTGACCGATGTGCTGGAGAAATGGGCGCATGTGCTCGACCTGCTCGAACGCGACCCCATGGACTGCGCGCACCTGCTCGACTGGCCGGCCAAACTGCGCCTGCTCGAGGGTATGCGTAGCCGCGAGGGCCTGGGCTGGGCGGCGCCGAAACTGCATCTGATGGATCTGCAGTACTCCGATGTGCGCCTGGACAAGGGGCTCTACAACCGCCTGGTGGCCCGCGGTTCGATGGAGCGGCTGGTCTCCGAACAGCAGGTCACCGACGCGATGACCAACCCGCCGACCGACACCCGCGCCTATTTCCGGGGCGAATGCCTGCGCCGCTTCGGCGCCGATATCGCGGCGGCGAGCTGGGATTCGGTGATCTTCGACCTGGGCGGCGACTCGCTGGTCCGCATTCCCACCCTGGAGCCGCGCCGCGGGACGAAATCCCACGTCGGCAAGTTGCTCGAGGGCGCGGGTACGGCCGCCGAACTGGTCAAGCAGCTCACCTCCTGACCGGGTGGCCGGGCCGCCGGCGGCGTGCTCGTGCCGCGGTGGCACGGCGTGCTGTGACGTTGCGGCGGGGGCACATTGCGACGTAATCCGGCATGTTGTCACCGTCGCTGGGTAGTGTTGAGGGACGAGCATCGGAGGTTTCCGGTGCTCGCCGATGATCAGTACAGAGGAGGTCGGCTGCTATGGCACAAGAGCAGACCAAGCGCGCCGGTGGTGGCGACGAGGACGACGACGCGGCCGGTGTCGAGGCCGCGGGACAGGAGCGCCGCGAAAAGCTGGCCGAGGAGACCGACGACCTGCTCGACGAGATCGATGACGTGCTCGAGGAGAACGCGGAGGACTTCGTGCGTGCCTACGTCCAGAAAGGCGGCCAGTGACATCAGGTGACCCCTTGCGGCTCCACATGGGGTACGCCCTCTCGTCATTCTCCGAATATCTGCGGGAAAACGCGCCGGAACTGTTGCCGGGCAACGGTTTCGGACGCGCATCCGGGGGCACCGGCTCGGCCGGGGACCTGGCGCCGCACGGCACCACCATCGTCGCGGTGACCTACCGCGGCGGTGTGCTGATCGCCGGCGACCGCCGCGCCACCCAGGGCAACCTGCTGGCCAGCCGCGATATGGAGAAGGTGTACATCACCGACACCTTCTCCGCGGCCGGTATCGCCGGCACCGCAGGCGTGGCGGTCGAGATGATCCGCCTGTTCGCGGTGGAGCTGGAGTACTACGAGAAGATCGAGGGCGTGCCGCTGACCTTCGACGGCAAGGCCAACAAACTGTCGAAGATGGTCCGCGACAATCTGCCCGCGGCACTGCAGGGCCTGGCGGTGGTGCCGATCCTGGTCGGCTACGACCTCGAGGCCACCGATCCGGCGCGGGCCGGCCGCATCGTGTCCTACGACGTGGTCGGCGGCCGCAGCGAAGAGCGCTTCGGCTACACCGCCACCGGGTCGGGCTCGATGTTCGCCAAGTCGTCGTTGAAGAAGACCTACAGCCGCGATATGGACGAGGACCGCGCCCTGCACATCGCCGTCGAATCGCTGCTCGACGCGTCCGACGACGACACCGCCACCGGCGGCCCGGATCTGCAGCGCGGTATCTTCCCGACGGCGATCGTCATCAATGCCGAAGGGGCGCTGGAGGTTTCGGACGATCGGCTCGAGCAGATCGCACGCTCGATCGTCGCTGAGCGGGTGGTCGAAGAAGGGAGTACGCGTCCATGACACTGCCGTACTACGCGTCGGCCGAACAGATCATGCGCGACAAGACCGAACTTGCGCGCAAAGGCATCGCCCGGGGACGCAGTGTCGTGGTGCTGGTGTACGACAAGGGTGTGCTGTTCGTCGCCGAGAATCCCTCGGCGACACTGCACAAGGTGAGCGAACTCTACGACCGCATCGGATTCGCCGCGGTCGGCAAGTACAACGAGTTCGAAAGTCTGCGTCGTGGTGGGATCCTGCAGGCCGATCTGCGGGGATACCAGTACGACCGGCGGGATGTGACGGGGCGGGCGCTGGCGAACATGTACGCCTCGACCCTGGGCACGATCTTCACCGATCAGCTCAAACCCTACGAGGTCGAGATCTGCATCGGTGAGGTCGGCTATCCGGAGCAGGAGTCGAATTCGGTCCTGTACCGGATCAACTTCGACGGCTCCATCGTCGACGAGCGCGACTTCGTGGTGATGGGCGGCAATACCGACCCGATCAGCACCGCGCTCAAGGACACCTTCCAGCCGGGCCTGGAATTGCGGGCGGCCATCCGCACCGCGGTGGACGCCCTGCAGAAGGGTTCGCCGGACAACAGCGACAAGGACAAGCGCGGCATCGCGGTGTCCTCGCTGGAGGTGGCGACGCTGGAGCAGGCTCGCCCGCGCCGGGCTTTCCGGCGCATTCCGCACGCCACGCTGGAGACGCTGCTCTCCGCCGACGGCGTGGCGAGTGCGGGCGAGGGGAACGCCGAGCCGGAGACGCCCTCCGCCGGAGACCCCTCCAACCCGTAACCGCTGGTAGCGGGCTCGAATCTGATGCCCGGCCCCATCCTCCGACCGTGTGGATGGGGCCGGGCGTCTGTCGTCCGTAGTCGGTCTCCGCACCACGAACCCGGTACTGCCGGCGGCGTCGCGGCCGGTACAGCCCATATTGTTGTGAACCCGTATGCAACCGCTTGCTCGCACAGCCACTTTCGCCGTTCGCTTTGCCGTAATGTCGATGGTGTGCAGCGACGAATTATGGGGATCGAGACCGAGTTCGGGGTGACGTGCACGTTCCACGGTCACCGTCGGTTGAGTCCTGACGAGGTGGCCCGGTATCTGTTCCGCCGGGTGGTGTCCTGGGGCCGTAGTTCGAACGTATTTCTCCGCAACGGAGCGCGGCTCTATCTCGATGTCGGTTCCCATCCGGAGTATGCGACGGCCGAATGTGACTCGCTGGTTCAGCTGGTCACCCACGATCGCGCGGGTGAGCGGGTGCTCGAGGAGTTGCTGATCGATGCCGAGCAGCGCTTGGCCGAGGAGGGGATCGGCGGTGACATCTATCTGTTCAAGAACAACACCGATTCGGCGGGCAACTCCTACGGCTGCCACGAGAACTTCCTCGTGGTGCGGGCCGGCGAGTTCTCCCGGATCTCGGATGTGCTGTTGCCGTTCCTGGTGACCAGGCAGCTGATCTGCGGTGCCGGAAAGATCCTGCAGACGCCGAAGGCGGCCACGTTCTGCCTGTCGCAGCGGGCCGAGCACATCTGGGAAGGGGTGTCGTCGGCGACCACGCGGTCGCGGCCGATCATCAACACGCGCGACGAGCCGCATGCCGACGCGGAGAAGTACCGCCGCCTGCATGTGATCGTCGGCGACTCGAACATGGCCGAACCCACCACGATGCTGAAGGTGGGCACCGCGGCGCTGGTGCTGGAGATGATCGAGGCCGGGGTGTCGTTCCGCGATTTCGCGCTCGACAACCCGATCCGCGCGATCCGCGAGGTCAGCCATGACCTGACCGGCCGGCGACCGGTGCGGCTGGCGGGCGGCCGCCAGGCCAGCGCTCTCGACATCCAGCGCGAGTACTACGCCCGCGCGGTCGAGCATCTGCGTAATCGCGAGCGCGATCCGCAGGTGGACGCCGTGGTGGATCTGTGGGGTCGCACGCTCGACGCGGTCGAGGCGCAGGACTTCGCGAAGGTCGACACCGAGATCGACTGGGTGATCAAGCGCAAGCTGTTCCAGCGCTACCAGGATCGGTACTCGATGGAGTTGTCGGATCCGAAGATCGCTCAGCTGGATCTGGCCTATCACGACATCAAGCGCGGTCGCGGGGTGTTCGATCTGCTGCAGCGCAAGGGTCTGGTCAAGCGGATCACCGAGGACGAGGCGGTCGATGCCGCGGTGACTACTCCGCCGCAGACGACGCGGGCCAAACTGCGCGGTGATTTCATCACCGCCGCGCAGGAGGCGGGCCGCGATTTCACCGTCGACTGGGTGCACCTGAAGCTGAACGATCAGGCGCAGCGCACGGTCTTGTGCAAGGACCCGTTCCGGTCCGTGGACGAGCGCGTGGATCGGCTGATCGCCTCGATGTGAGGGCCGACGGCCCCGCGGCGGTTCGCGGGGCCGATCGATTCGGCTGCCGGCAGCGATATCCCGGCGCGGATCGGTGCGGTGGTGCACCGTCGTGCTGGGAGTCCGATTACTCTGTGTCGGGTGGCGATTTCCAAGGTCGAGCGGCTGATGAATCTGGTGATCGCGCTGCTGTCGACCCGGCAGTTCCTGACCGCGGAGCGCATTCGCGACAGCGTTGCCGGCTACGAGGAGTCGGCCAGCGACGAGGCGTTCAGCCGGATGTTCGAGCGCGACAAGAACGAACTGCGGGATCTGGGGATCCCGCTCGAGGTCGGCCCGGTGGGCCGGTTCTCCGGGCAGGAGGGCTATCGCATCAATCGCGATGCCTACGAACTGCCCGATATCGATCTGACCAGCGCGGAAGCGGCGGCGGTCGCGGTGGCGGTGCAGTTGTGGGAGTCACCGGAGCTGGCCAGCGCCGCGGAGAGCGCGGTGCTCAAGTTGCGGGCCGCCGGGGTGCACGTCGACGCGGACGCGGCCTCGGCGTCGGTACCCGCGGTCCCGGCCCGCACCCGGGGCTCGGAGGCCGCGCTGGGCAAACTGCTGGCGGCGATCGACGCGGGGCGGGCGGTGCGATTCGAACATCGCGTCACGCACAACGCGCCCTACACCACGCGCGATGTGGAGCCGTGGGGTGTGGTGACCCGGCACGGACGCTGGTACCTGGTGGGCCACGACCGCGACCGGGATGCCGTGCGGACCTTCCGGTTGTCGCGGATCGGGGCCGACGTCGAGGTCTACGGGCCCGAGAACGTGGTGCACAAACCGGCGGATCTGGATCTGCGCCAGATCGTGGCGCGGGTGACGGGTGCGGCGCCGGTGACCGGATCGGCGACGGTATGGGTGGCGCAGGAGCGTGGCCAGGAGATCCGCCGGCTGGGCGTGGTGATCGCCGAGGAGACGGTCGCCGGTCGGTCTGGTTCGGTGGTGGAGGTGCCGGTGCGGTCGCGGGACTGGCTGGCACGCCTGATCACCGGCCTCGGCCCGGATGCGCTGGTGCTGGCCCCGGAGGATCTGCGGGCCGACGTGATCGCTCGGCTGCGGTCGGTACTGGAACGGACGGAGGTGTCGGCATGAGACGCGCGAGCGTCGCAACGGCCCGGGCGGGGGTGCGGCGATGAGCAGCCGACTGTCGACGCGGCTGTCCCGGTTGCTGAATATGGTTCCCTACTTCCTCGCGAATCCGGGGATCAGTGCGCCCGAGGCGGCCGCGGAACTCGGGGTCAGCACCAAACAGCTGATGAGCGACCTGAATCAGCTCTGGATGTGCGGCCTGCCCGGTTACGGGCCGGGCGATCTGATCGACCTGTCGTTCTCCGAGGAGAGCATCGAGGTCACCTTCTCCGCCGGTATCGACCGGCCGCTGCGGTTGACCTCGATCGAGGCGACGGCGCTGTTGGTGGCCCTGCGCTCGATCGCGGATCTGCCGGGCATGGTCGATCCGACCGCCGCCCGGTCGGCCACCGCCAAGATCGAATCCGCCATCTCCGGCGAGGCCGGGCATCGCAGCGAACCCGACACCGCGGAGCCGGTCGAGGCGCCGGCGGTGACCACGGTGCGTTCCGCACTGGCCGACGGGCGTGCGCTGCGGCTGGTGTACTACTCGGCGAGCCGGGATGTGGTGTCCGAGCGCGTCGTCGATCCGATCCGAATCGTGCTGGTGGACAACAACTCCTATCTGCAGGCGTGGTGCCGGCAGGCGGAGGGGGTGCGGCTGTTCCGGTTCGACCGGATCGAGGAGGCCACCGAACTCGACGAGCCGGCGAACCCGCCCAGCCACGCCACCGAGGAGTCCGCGGGACTCGACCTGTTCTCCGACGATCCCGCGGTCGCCTTGGCGCGCTTGCGCATTCGGGGCGACTACGGCTGGGTGCTGGATCAGTATCCGATGCATCCGGTGGTGGTCCATCCCGACGGCAGCGTCGAGGCGACGATGCGGTTCGCCACGCTGGGCTGGATCGCGCGACTGCTGCTCGGCTTCGGTTCCGGTGTCACCGTACTGGGGCCGCCGGAGCTGGTGAGCGCGGTGCGGGAACGGTCGGCCGCGGCGCTGGCCGCCTACGACGAGGTCGGCGACCTCGGTTACGACCGCCACATGGTGGAGGAGGTCGGGCCCGCGTGACGTTCCGGGTGACGGTGCTGGGCGCAGGAAGTATCGGTCTGTTCGTCGGTGGCAAACTGGCCGCCGCCGGTGCCGAGGTGAGTTTCGTCGGGCGCCCGCGGCTGCTGGACGAGATCGGCGCGCACGGGCTGCGGCTGACCGATCTGGACGGCGGTGATGATCGCGTCGCGGCGAGCGGTTTCCGCACCGAGATCGAACCGGACAGCGCCGCCACCGCCGATCTGGTGCTGGTCACCGTGAAGTCGGCGCAGACCGTTCAGGCCGCGGCGCAACTGCGCAATCGGGTGCGCGCGGACACCGTGGTGGTCAGCTTGCAGAACGGCATCGGCAACGATGCGGCGATCCGGGAATTGCTGCCCACGGCGGTGGTCTCGGCCGGCATGGTGATGTTCAACGTCGTCCACAGCGGCCCCGGCCATTTCCATCGCGGCACCGACGGCACCGTCGCGGTGGCCGACGATCCGGCGTTGTCCCGATTCGCGCCGCTGTTCGAACGGGCCGGGCTGCCCCTGGACCGCCATCCGGATCTGCGCCCGGTGCAGTGGGCCAAACTGCTGCTCAACCTCAACAACGCGATCAACGCGCTGTCGGGCCGGCCGCTGCGCGAGGAACTGGCCACCCGCGACTACCGGCGCTGCCTGGCGCTGGCGCAGGACGAGGCGCTCGCGGCGATGCGGCGCGCCCGGATCCGTCCCGCGCGACTGACCGTGCTGCCGCCGCGAGTGATGGCCCGCCTGCTGACTGTTCCCGATGCCGTCTTCGAGCGGGTGGCCGGCCGGGTGCTCGCGGTGGACCCGATGGCGCGCTCGTCGATGGCCGACGATCTGGCCCTGGGCCGGCGCACCGAAATCGATTGGCTCTGTGGGGAAATCGTGGAGCTGGGCCGGATGGTGGCGGTGCCTACCCCGGTGAACGCACGGCTGGTCGAACTGATCCGGGCCGCGGAGAACGGCGACCAGCGCCGCTGGACCGGCCCCGACCTGCTCGCGGAGCTGCGTGGAGCGGTTGCCCGCGAGGCGACGCGGCCCTGTCGAGCTGACCTGCGGCACCGTCTCGCCGATTCGCGGGTGACGACGCGCGTCGTCGCCGGATCGGGGTCCGGTAGCATCGGACATACCACAGTCTTGGGAGGTTTTCGATGGGTTCATTGAGCCCGACGCACTGGCTCATCATTGCGTTGGTGATCCTGCTGCTGTTCGGCGCCAAGCGGCTGCCCGACGCCGCCCGCGGTCTCGGACGTTCCTTGCGCATCTTCAAGAGCGAGATGAGCGAGATGCATTCCGAGGGCTCGGCGAATGCGGGTTCTGCGAACACGGGGTCGGCGAACGCGTCCGGCACCGCACAGCAGTCGGCGCCCGCGGCCGAGCTGCCGCCTGCTCAGCCGGTGAATCCGGCGCCGCAGGCCGACAAGGATCGTCACACGGCCTGATCCGGCCCGTCTCGAGGCCGTCACCCCGGTAACGCCCGCGGGGTGGCGGTGCGATGGCGGTTGGGCGTTTCATCCGGATCCGGCCAGGTGATCAGCGAGGCAGTCACATCCATGCGCATTCCGTTCGACCCCCGCCGTAGCCGGCGCAGGACGAATCCCGACGGCACCATGTCGTTGGTCGAACATCTGCAAGAGTTGCGTTCGCGACTGTTGAAGTCGCTGCTGGCGGTGGCGCTGACCACGGTGCTGGGATTCCTCTGGTATTCGCATTCGTTCCTGGGCATCGAAAGTCTGGGCGATCTGCTGCGCGGGCCGTACTGTTCGCTGCCGCCGGAACATCGTGCGCAACTGACCACCGACGGCGCCTGCCGGCTGCTGGCCACCGCACCGTTCGAACAGTTCATGCTGCGATTCAAGGTCGCCTTCACCGCGGGCGTGGTGATGGCCTGCCCGATCTGGCTCTACCAGCTGTGGGCGTTCGTCACGCCCGGCCTCTACGCCAAAGAGCGCAAGTACGCGGTCAGCTTCGTCGCCTCCGGTGTGGTGCTGTTCGTCACCGGCGCGGTGCTGGCGTACTGGGTGGTCGCGCATGCGCTGAGCTTCCTGATGGGAATCGGCAGCAATGTGCAGATCACCGCGCTGAGCGGTAGTCAGTATTTCGGGTTCATCATCAAGCTGCTGATCATCTTCGGTGTGAGTTTCGAGACGCCGCTGTTGATCATCGGGCTGAACATGGTCGGCGTCCTGACCTACGAGCGGCTCAAGAAGTGGCGTCGCGGCATGATCTTCGGGTTGTTCGTCTTCGCCGCGATCGTCACCCCGCAGGATCCCTTCTCGATGCTGGCGCTGGCCGCCGCGCTCACCGTGTTGTTCGAGGTGGCCGTGCAGATCGCCCGGCTCAACGACCGACGCCGCGCTCGCCGGGGCGACAACTGGGGTGCGCTGTCGGACGACGAGGCCTCCCCGCTCGGCGGACGGGACGATCTGGACGGGGTGAGCCCGGTGGAGCCCGCCCGGCCGGTGACGGCGAGCGGACCGGTCTCGGCCGAGCCCGCGCCGAAAACTCCGCGCCCGGTGTCGGACTACTCCGATACCCTCTGAGCGTGGGACAACCGTCGCTGACTGGCGAACTCGCGGCATTCGCCGCCGACCTGAAATTCTCCCTGGACCCGTTCCAACAGCAGGCCTGCGCGGCGCTGGAGAACGGGCACAGTGTGCTGGTGTGCGCGCCGACCGGCGCCGGTAAGACCGTCGTCGGGGAATTCGCCGTGCACCTGGCCCGCGCGGCCGGGGGGAAGTGCTTCTACACCACCCCGATCAAGGCGCTGTCGAATCAGAAGTACTCCGATCTGGTGGACCGCTACGGCCGCGACGCGGTCGGACTGCTGACCGGCGACCAGTCGATCAATCCGGACGCCCGGGTCGTGGTCATGACCACCGAAGTGCTGCGCAACATGCTCTACGCGGGCTCGGACGCGCTGCACGCGCTGTCGTTCGTCGTCATGGACGAGGTGCACTATCTGGCCGACCGGTTCCGCGGCGCGGTGTGGGAAGAGGTCATCCTGCATCTGCCGCCGGAGGTGCGCCTGGTCAGCCTCTCGGCGACGGTCAGCAATGCCGAGGAGTTCGGTGCGTGGATGGAGACCGTGCGCGGCGACACCGCGGTCATCGTCGACGAGACGCGTCCGGTGCCGCTGTGGCAGCACGTCATGGTCGGGCGGCGCCTGTTCGACCTGTTCGACACCAAATCCAGCGATCAGAAGATCCTCGTCGACGAGGATCTGGTTCGCTACATCAAGCACCGCGAGGCCGCCGACCGGATGAACGGCTGGTCCGGCCCGCGCCACCGCGGTGGCCCGCGCCGCGACTTCCGCCCGCTGCCGCGCCCGGAGATGCTCGCCCGCCTCGACGAGGAAGGGCTGCTGCCGGCGATCACCTTCATCTTCAGCCGGGCCGGCTGCGACGGAGCCCTCGCCCAGTGCCTGCGCTCGCGCCTGGATCTGAGCCGTCCCGACGACGCGGCGGAAATCGAGGCGGTGATCGAGCGCCACACCGGTGATCTGCCGCGCGCCGATCTCGATGTGCTCGGCTACTGGGAATGGCGTGAGGCGCTCTTCCGCGGTCTGGCCGCCCATCACGCCGGCATGCTGCCCGCGTTCCGGCACACCGTGGAGGAATTGTTCGTCCGCGGACTGGTGCGGGCCGTATTCGCCACGGAGACACTGGCTCTCGGCATCAATATGCCGGCGCGCACGGTGGTGCTGGAACGGCTGGTGAAGTTCAACGGCGAAACCCATGCCGAGCTGACCCCTGGCGAGTACACTCAGCTGACCGGCCGCGCGGGACGCCGCGGGATCGACATCGAGGGCCACGCGGTGGTGATGTGGCATCCCGACGTCGACACCAGCGCCGTCGCGGGCCTGGCCTCGACCCGCACCTATCCGTTGCGCAGCTCGTTCCGGCCCGGTTACAACATGTCGATCAACCTGATCGACCGGATGGGCGCCGCGCAATCGCGCGAACTGCTGGAGCGCTCGTTCGCGCAGTTCCAGGCCGACCGGTCGGTGGTGGGACTGGTTCGCGGTATCGAGCGCAACGAGGCACAGGTGCGGAAACTGCGCTCGCAGATCGGTGACGACGGATTCCTCGAATATCTGTCGCTGCGCGAGCGGATCAAACAGCGCGAACGCGAACTGGAACGGCAGGGGCGGGCCGACCGGCGCGGGGCGTCGGTCGAGTCGCTGACCTCGCTGCGCCGCGGTGACGTGGTGGCCATCCCGACCGGTCGCCGCCAGGGCCTCGCGGTGATCCTGGAACCGGACGCGAGTCCGGGCGATCCCCGCCCGCTGGTGCTGACCGCCGACACCTGGGCCGGCCGCGTCTCGGCCGCCGATTTCCCGACCCCCGCTCAGCCGCTGGGCCGGATGCGGCTGCCCCGCCATGTCGACCACCGCACCGCGCGAGCGCGCCGCGATCTGGCATCGGCGTTGCGCAGCACCGGGATCGCGGTCCCCGGCCGAGGCCGTCGCGGTGGTCGTGCGCGTGCGGCCGACGATCGGGAACTGGCGACCCTGCGGCGTGCGCTGCGCGCCCATCCCGCCCACTCCCGGCCCGACCGAGAGCAGCTGGCCCGGCTGGGGGAGCGCTACAACCGGCTCGAGCGTGAGACCGAGTCGATGCGCCAGAAGGTCGCTGCGACAACGAATTCGCTGGCGCGCACCTTCGATCGGATCGTCGCGCTGCTGAGTGAGCGCGGCTATGTCGACGGCGGGGAGGTCACCGCCGACGGCCGGCGGCTCGCCCGGATCTACACCGAGGCGGATCTCGTTGTGGCCGAATGCCTTCGGCAGGGCCTGTGGCGCGGGCTCGGTGCCGCCGAACTGGCGGGCGTGGTGTCGGTGCTGGTCTTCGAATCGCGGCAGGAGGGCGGCTACCTCGGCCCGGCCGGGCCGACCGAACCGGTGCGGCGCGCGGTCGGTGCCACCATCGGTGTGTGGAGTCAGCTGCGCACCGACGAGGCACGGCACAAGTTGCCGCCGACCCGGGAACCGGATCTGGGCTTCGTCACCGGCATCTACAAATGGGCCCGCGGCGATGGATTGGCCGAATCGTTGCTGGCCAGTGGTGATCAGGGCAGTGCGCTGTCGGCCGGTGACTTCGTGCGCTGGTGCCGGCAGGTGATCGATCTGCTCGACCAGATCCACCAGACCGCTGACGACACCGAAATCGCCGCCACCGCCGCCAAGTCGGTGCGTGCCATCCGGCGTGGCGTTGTGGCGGTGGACGCCGCGTAGCGTGCCCGGCTGTGATTGGATGACTACCGGTACCGACCGTGGTGAGGGCCTGATCACCTCACGCGGGGGGATGTGAGACGACGAGTGCGAGTGGAGGCAGGCACATGAGCGGCCCGTACGGACCGAACGAAACCCCTGGCCCAGGGGAGGGCCACAGCAGCGATCCGACCCAGCAGTGGTCGGGCCAGCCGCAGCCCGGCCAGTCCGGACCGGCGCCGCAGTGGGGTGGCCAGCAGCCGCAGCAGCCCCAGTGGGGACAGCCCGCACCGTCGCAGCAGCAATGGCAGCCTCCGCAGCAGCAACCGCAGCAGCCGCAGTGGGGTGGTCAGAGTCAGCCGTCCTGGCCGCAGCAACCACCGGCGCAGGCGCAGCCGTGGGACCCGACCCAGCAGCAGTGGGGTCAGCCGCCGCAGCCGTCGCAGCAGCAGTGGGCGCAGCAGCAGCCCACTCAGCAGGGTTGGGCGCAGCAGCCCGACCAGTCGCAGCAGCAGTGGGGGATGCAGGAACCGCAGCTGAGCACCACGCCCGCCAAGAAGTCGAAGAAGGGCCTGCTCTTCGGCGGTATCGGCGTGCTGGTCGTGGCGGTCGTCGCCGTGGTCCTCGCCTTCGTCTTCCTGGGCAGCGACAAACTGGACAACAAGGCCGTGCAGGACGGTGTGCAGAAGGTCCTCAAGGATTCCTACGGCATCGACGACGTCCAGAGCGTCAGCTGCCCCTCGGGTCAGAAGGTCGAGGTCGGGGGCACCTTCGACTGCACCCTGAAGGTCGGCGGCGAGCAGAAGAAGGTCACCGTCAAGATCACCAAGGACGACGGCACCTACGAGGTCGGCCGCCCCAACTGAGTGCCGTGCGCCCGGAACCATCGCCGGGCGCCACGTCTTCGTGACGGTGATGGATGCCGGGGCTCAGGCGTTCGCGGCCAACGCGGCGGTCAGTCGCTTGACGGGGCTTTCGGCGTTGTAGGCGGTGGCCAGCCCGTGCAGGCGGTCCGGATCGGCCGGCTCGGCGGGCAGTAGGTCGGGGCCGGACAATTCGACCTCGGCGTCGCGAACGACCCGCACCACGGGTGCGGCCGCCTTCAAATACTCTTGCGCCGCAGCCAGTTTCGCGCGCACACCGCGAGCCAGATCCGATCCCGGATCGGCCACGGCGGCCACCAGCGCCTCGAGCGAGCCGTAGCGCGAGATCAGCGTGGCCGCGGATTTGTCGCCGATACCGGCTACTCCGGGCAGGCCGTCGGACGCATCGCCACGCAGCGTCGCCATATCGGCATAGGCCGGACCCGCATTCTCCTGCGGCACACCATATTTCGCGGCCACCTCGGCGGGGCCGTACAGCTCGGCCCTGGCCAGCCCGCGGCCCACGTAGAAGACGTGGACGGGCGGTGCGTCGGCGCGCACCACCTGCAGCAGATCGCGATCACCGCTGACCACGATCACCTCGTTGTCGCGTTCGCGGGCGGCGAGGGTGCCGATCACATCGTCGGCCTCCAGGCCGGCCGCACCCGCGGTCGCGATCCCGGCCGCCGCGAGCACCTCGGCGATCATGTCGACCTGCGGCGTGAGCGTGGCGGGCACCTCCTCGGCGCCGGGCTGGGCGTCGGCCGTGGTGTCGAGCCGGTGGGCCTTGTAGGAGGGCACCAGCTCGACGCGGAAGGCCGGACGCCAGTCGAGATCCAGGCACACCACCAGGCGGCCGGGATTGTGACGGGTGATCAGCGCGGCGACCATATCGGTGAAGCCGCGCAGTGCGTTCACCGGGCGGCCGTCGGGCGCGGTGATCTTCTCCGGGATGGCATAGAACGCCCGGAACCACAGGCTCGCGCCGTCGAGAAGCAGCAGTGGCCGGTCACTCGCACTGGAGGTGAGCATGGCGCAGACGCTACCGGGCCGCACCGACAATCCGGCCACGACCCGGTCGCGAACGTCGTGATCGTCCGGACCGTGTCCGGAGTGACGGGTAACGTCGTATCGCATGAGCGCGCATACGGAGTCACGATTCGGTGCCGAGATCTACGGCAAGCGGCTGGAGCGGGCGGCGGAGCTGACCCGCGCGGCACATCTGGACGCGCTGCTGATCACGCCCGGACCGGATCTGCGATATCTGCTGGGGTCGGCCGCGCAATCCTTCGAACGGCTCACCTGCCTGGTCGTCCCGGCCAGCGGCGAAACCCCGTCGGTGGTGGTGCCGAAACTGGAGTTGGCCGCGCTGGACGGCTCGGCCGCCGGTGAGCTCGGATTGCACATGGTGCCGTGGGTCGACGGCGTGGACCCGTACGGGGTCGTGAAGTCGACGTTGAACGCGGGCGCCCGGGTCGCGGTCGACGATGCCATGCCCGCCCTGCATCTGCTCCCGATCGCCGACGCGCTGACCGCCCTGCCGGTGTCGGCGACCCCGATCATCCGGGAGTTGCGGATGATCAAGGATGCCGCCGAGATCGACGCATTGCGGCGCGCGGGTGCCGCCATCGATCGCGTGCATGCCCGGATGGGTGAGTGGTTGCAGCCGGGGCGCACGGAGGCCGAGGTCGCCGCCGACATCGCCGCCGCGATCGTGGCGGAGGGGCACGACCGGGCCGATTTCGTGATCGTCGGCAGTGGGCCCAACGGCGCCAACCCGCACCACAGCCATTCCGACCGGATCATCGAAGCCGGTGACGTGGTGGTCATCGATATCGGCGGTCCCGTCGAACCCGGATATTTCTCCGATTCCACCCGCACGTACGTGCTGGGCGAGCCCGATCCGGAGATCGCCGAACGCTACGCCGCCCTCGAACGCGCGCAGGCCGCCGCGGTGGCCGCCGTGCGCCCGGGTGTCACCGCCGAGTCGGTCGACGCCGCGGCTCGAAACCTGTTGTCCGAGGCCGGTTTCGGTGAGGCGTTCATTCACCGCACCGGCCACGGCATCGGGCTGTCGGTGCACGAGGAGCCCTACATCGTGGCGGGCAACGAGACCGTGCTGCGGCCGGGGATGGCGTTCAGCATCGAGCCGGGCATCTACTTCGGCGGTGCGTGGGGCGCCCGCATCGAGGACATCGTGGTCGTCACCGAGGACGGCGGCGAGTCGATGAATCGCCGTCCGCACGGTTTGACGGTGCTGTAGTGCCCTGCCGGCTCGCGTCGCCACGGAGGTGTGAACGGATGCCGTCGGACGACGGATTCGGCGCGGCCCGCGGAGACCGGCACGGTCCGGCGGCCTCGTGTCCCGTGCTGGTGACCGGCGTCGCTCAGCCGCGCAGGGTGCTGCTCGACAGCACCCGCGCGACGCGCACGGCGATGACCACGCGCTGCGGGTTCTCGCGCGGCGTGCGGTAGCGCTCGGCGTAGCGGGCTTCCGCCTCGGCGACCCGGTCGCGGTCGG
This sequence comes from Nocardia mikamii NBRC 108933, assembly GCF_001613505.1. Classification (GTDB taxonomy): domain Bacteria; phylum Actinomycetota; class Actinomycetes; order Mycobacteriales; family Mycobacteriaceae; genus Nocardia; species Nocardia mikamii. The sequence continues at coordinate 104,551 of NZ_BDCM01000010.1, read as the reverse complement.
TCCAGACCTCGGCCGGGCCTTCGAGGGTGAGCCAGCGCGGGCCGTCGACCTGACTCAGCGCGGCGTATCCGCGCCGGTCCGCGTTGCGGGCCTTGGTGGTGGGACCGCCGGTGATCACCCGTGCGATACCGGCGTCGGGATCCCAGGTGAAGCCGACCGCGACGACGTGCGGTGTACCGTCCGCGCGCAGGGTGGTCAGCGTGGCCAGATGCCGTTCGGTCACGAATTCCAGCGCGCTGGGGGACAGGTCGATGCGCGCGGCCGCGGTACTCGTCATGGCTGCGACGCTAGCAACCGGCGCCGATGGCAGACTATGCGCCATGGGTGTGCGTGAGGTCGACGACGGGGTGATCGTGCTGTTCGGCGGGCGCAGCGAGATGGGACTCGAGGTCGTCCGCCGGATCTGCGCGGACCGCGAGATCGTGCTCGCCGCACGTCGCAGCGATCGGCTGGGGGAGGAGACCGCGATGCTGCGCGCGGCGGGCGCCCGCGCGGTCCATGCGGTGGAGTTCGACGCCGACGACCTGTCCGGCCATCAGCCGCTGCTGGAGAAACTGGCCGCCGACCACGGCCGGATCGGGGTGGCGATCCTCGCCTTCGGCGTCCTGGGCGACCAGGACCGCGCCGAACAGGATCCGGCCGCGGCGGTCGCGGTACTGCACACCGACTTCGTCGCCCAGGTGAGTCTGCTGACCGTGCTGGCGAATCTGCTGCGCGCCCAGGGCAGCGGCCAGGTGGTGGTGTTCAGTTCGGTCGCCGGGGTGCGGGTGCGGCGAGCCAATTACGTCTACGGTTCGGGCAAGGCGGGGCTGGACGGTTTCGCATCGGGCCTGTCGGATGCGCTGCACGGCACCGGCGTCCATCTGCTGCTGGTGCGGCCCGGATTCGTGATCGGCCGGATGACCGAGGGCATGAGCCCGGCGCCGCTGTCGAGTACACCGCAGCAGGTGGCCGACGCGGTGGTCTCCGCATTGCACCGGCGCGTCGGCGAAGTCTGGGTGCCGCGCGCACTGCGGTTCGCCTTCGCGGTGGCGCGATGGGTGCCTCGGGCCGTCTGGCGCCGGATGCCCCGCTGATGCGCGCGCTCACACGGTCCGCACGGCGGAGCCGCTGCGCCGTGGCATTGCCCGCTCGTTCGGCACAGCCGCTGCCCGCGCGTACGACACAGACGCTGCATTCATCCGGTACAGCGCGACGGTGGCCGGTGACGATATGACGGGCGAAGAACCCGCTCTCGCACTCGGAGACACGCAGGACGCACCGACCAACGATCGCGTGATCGCGGTGGTGGGCATCGGTGCCGACGGCTGGCCGGGGTTGAGTCCGCGCGTGCGCGCCGAAATCGCCTCGGCTCAGGTCCTTTTCGGATCGCGCCGCCAGCTCGATCTGGTCCCCGCCGACGCGAGCGCCGCGGATCGCCGGGCCTGGCCGACCCCGCTGCTGCCCGCGCTGCCGGAATTGCTGTCCGCGCACCGGGATTCGCGTATCTGCGTTCTGGCCAGCGGAGATCCCATGTTCTACGGCATTGGGGTCACGCTGGCGAAAATGCTGGGGCCACAGGCTATCCGGGTTTATCCGCAGCCGTCGTCGGCCACGCTGGCCTGCGCCCGACTGGGCTGGGCCAGCGCGCACACGCCGGTGGTGAGCGTGGTCGGCCGCCCCCTCGAGACGGTTCTGCCGGAACTCGCCGACGGCCGGCGGCTCCTGGTGCTCAGCGCCGACGAACACTCGCCCGCGCAGGTGGCGGAACTCCTGCGGCACAACGGCTTCGGCGAATCACGGCTGACCGTGCTGGAGCAGCTCGGCGGTCCCGGCGAACGGATCGCCGCCGCGACAGCGGCGCGGTGGTCACGGCCTCCCGGCGATCCACTGAACATCGTCGCCATCGAGGCGATCCGCGATCCGGCCGCACCCCGGCTCACCCGGTTGCCAGGCCTGCCCGACGCCTCCTACGGCGGCGACGGACAACTGACCAAGGCGGAGGTCCGCACCCTGTCGGTCGCCGCGCTCGCCCCGGCGCCCGGTGAACTGCTGTGGGATGTGGGCGGCGGATCGGGCACCATCGCGATCGAGTGGTGCCGCACCCATTCCGACTGTCGCGCAATCACATTCGAGCGCAGTTCGACGCGCCGCGAACAGATCGCCGCCAACGCCGCGGCGCTCGGGGTGCCCGCGATCGTCGTGCGCGGCGAGGCGCCCGCCGATCTGCCCGCGGCAGGGGATCCGGTGCCCGACGCGATCTTCCTCGGCGGCGGCCTCACCCAGGACGGTCTGTTAGCGACATGCTGGGATCGGCTGCGCCCGGGCGGACGCCTCGTCGCCAACGCCGTCACCGCCGAATCGGAGGCGCTGCTGCTGCGCTGGGCCGCCGAACACGGCGGCGTACTGCGGAAATTCCAGATCTACCGGGGCGAGCCGCTCGGCGGATTCACCGCGTGGCGCCCGCATCTGCCGGTGGCGCAGTGGATTGCGGTGAAGCCGGCCGAGTAGTCCGAATCGGTCGCATAAGACGCAGGCGGCGGCGGCCCCGCCCCGCTCCCACCGTTCGGTCGCCTACTGGGGCGGCAACCTCACTCTCACCGGTTTCAGCCACCGCGGCCTCGTCACCGGCGCGCCGTCGAAGGTCGCCGCCGCTACCCGCCAGGTGCTGAATTACCTTGCCGGAGGCACACTCTCGCTTCCGGTCACCGAAGTGGCGTCGCTGGACGAGGTGATCACCGCGCATGACCTGCTGGCATCCGGACGCGGGACGGGCACGTCGCTGGGCCATTCTCACGCCAGGGCTTCCGGTAGCGGGTTTCGGGCTTGGGCGAGCTCGCGGTAGTCCTGAAGGATGCGGCGAATGGAGGGAGTCACACGGAGGTCGCCGTCCAGTGGCGCCCAGGTGTAGGCGGTGTGGGCGGACAGACGGATGGGGTACGTGGCGGCGACGTCGACGGCGAAGTGCAGGCGGCGGACCGGTTTTCCGATGGGGGACAGGTAGTCGAAATAGCCTACGTGGCTACGGATTCGGGTGACGAGCAGACCTGTCTCGGTGGCGACACCGCGTGCTACGGCCGCGTCCAGCGGTTCGCCGGGCTCGACGGTGGTGCCGGGAAGTTTGAGGGTGGCCTTGATGGGACCGCTGTCGTCACGCTCGAGCAGCAGAACCTGGCCGCCACGATCGATGATCACGCCGATTCGTAGTGCGACACAGTCGTTTTGCGCGCGTTCGTACAGTTCGTCGAGCATGGATGTAGGCATCATCCGACTCACCAACCCTCGATCGGTGCACCGCACTGGCAGTACAGGGATGACCCATTATGACGGTAGAACCGGGTCGCGCGTGGCAGGACGGCGTCCGTGCCCCGAGATCGAGCATGTCGAGGACGAGGCGGACTCTGTCGGACGAGTGGTGTTCAGCGCCGAGGTCGTCGTATTCGGCCTCGAGCGACGAGTTCGATGGTGACCGCCACCGCGCACGATTGCGCAAGCAACAAGCCGAGGAGCACGAGGATCTGGACCGCGGCTGCACGGCCCGCGGAGCCGCTGGCGATGAGGACACCGACGAATGCCCCGGGCAGCGTGACCAATCCGACCGTGCGGGTTTGGTCGACGCCGGGGAGCAACGCGTCGGCCGCGCTGGATCGAATGATTTCCAGGCGCGCGTGGCGGTCGTCGAAACCCAGGCTCATGGCCGCCTCGATCTCGCCGCGCCGATCGTCAACGGCGTCCAGGGCACGACGTGCCGCCAGCGAGGTCGCGGTCATGGCGCCGCCGAGGATGATGCCGCCGACGGGGACTACCGCAGGTCCCGACAGGGGGACGACACCGCTGACGAGCATCACCGGAAGGACGGCAGCCCATCCGGCCGCCAGGGCTGCGGCCAGCCATGTTCCGGAGCGTCCCGCTCGTGCTCGGCGAGCGGAGGTGAACACCGCGGCCGCGAACATCACGCCCAGAACCAGAAACGAGGACCAGAGTTGGCGCAGGGCGGCGGCGAGCACCAGGGCGACGACACTCAGTTGCACGATCGCGCGAATCGCCGCACCGGGCACGATCAGCATCGACCCGAGGTATGCGAACCGGTACACCGCTGCCGATGCGGCCACCAGAACCAGGCACACAACCGCCGAACCCACACCGGGCGATGCGACGCTCACCGTTCCCACCTTCTGTTGCCGCCGTGCGAGTGTCCGGCTCGGCCGCAACACATGCTATCGGCCGGGCGAGCCGCGGCAACGACTCGGCCGCGTGAGAAATTCGAAGTGGACGGGGTCGGCGGCCCGCATTCGATGCGCACGCGGACAGGTTCGAACACCTGTGGACCAATACGGGACAATTAGGACCCCAGCGACAATCCACGCCGCATATCGCCCCTCGTGCAGCAGCCCTCGCGCAGTTCCGCCGCACTTTTCGGTCGCCATTGTTTCCCGCTCAGAGCGGCGATATATGCGCACCTCACATTGCGCGCAATTTTCGCAACGCGCGTTCCTTGGTCAGGATGGCAGAGGCTTGCTAAAGTCGCTTCGCGCAACCCTGGCAGGGGGTAGTCCCCGCGGTTTCGTCCGAACAAAGGATGTGGCTTGTGAGAGGGTTTCTGGCAGCTGTAGTAACCGTTGTTGTCGCTAGTGCGTTGTTGGGCGAACAGCCCGCTCGGGCGGACGAAGGTTCGCCCGCCCCTCCCTCACCGCTACAGACTTGGATCGACGCCAACATAAAGCCGCCGCAGTTGACCGCCGGCCCCGAGCAGAACGCCGGTGACCAGCAGGCGGCATTGTGGCGGGCGATATTGTCGTCGCCGACCGGGGATCAGACCTTCGATGCCTGGCCTGCGAATCTGGCCGGCCTGGAGCCGGGACAGATCATCGAGGCGCGGGACGTGACCGCGACGGCAGCTCAGCATATGGCGGCACCGATCCAGCGAGCGGTGCTGCTGAAGTTTCGCTCCACCTCGGCAACGGGCACGCCCTCCTTCGGCACCGCCACATTGATCACGCCGGCGGCCTCGTGGAACGGTCCGGGGCCCCGCCCGGTGGAGGTGAACGCGATGCCGATCAACGCACTCGGGTTGCACTGCACGCCGGGCTATCAGTTGTCGCACGACATACTCGATCGAACCAACACCGATCTCGTGTGGTTTCTGCCGGCCATCTGGTCGGCCCTGAACAAAGGTCACGCGGTTCTCCTGCCCGACCATGAGGGCCCGTTGATGGCCTACGGCGAGACGAATGTGGCCGGGCACATGATGCTCGATTCGATTCGCGCCGTGCGTAATGCGCTGCCGGAGTTCGGTGACAGCCGCTATGTGGTCGACGGCTACTCGGGTGGAGCGATCGCCGCGTACGCCACCGCGATGTTGCAGAGCGAGTACGCGCCGGAGCTGTCGGACGTGCTGATGGGGGTGGCCTCGGGTGGACTGGCCGCCGACTACCGAAATATCGCCCACCGCTTCAACGGCTGGATCGCCTCCGGCATCCTGTTGTCGGTGTCGACCGCGATAGCGCGCGAACATCCGGAGTTGCTCGGGTACATGAATCATCTCGCGCAGTGGGTGACGACTTCTCCGACGCGAGATCTCTGTGGTGACGCCGATGGACCGCTCGGCGTCGTCGGCATCCCGATGGACGTGGCGACCAATATCGGCAACCCACTCGACAGTCCGGCGGCCGAAAATCTGTATCGCCAACTGGATCTGTCCGACCGGAAATCGGGTGTGCCGCTGTATATCTACCACGGGGCGTGGGATCCGTGGATTCCTCTCGAAGACGCTCAGCGTATGTACGGTGAACAATGCAGCCGGGGCGTTCCGGCCATTTTCCGCACAGTGCCCGGTGAGCATCTGAGCAGTTACGTCACCAGCTTTCCCGGCCTCGAGGACTGGATCGACGCGCGACTGCGCGGCGAACCGGCACCGAGCGAATGCCCCGGTAGGTAGCTCGATATCAGTGGCCGAATTTCGCGGCATGACGGCGCGTCGGCAGGACCGTTTTCAGTAGCCATACCTCAGGTCGATCCTCGTCGGATGAATGAGTGAGACGGGCTATGACGGTTTTCGGACGTGCCCAGGTTCGCGATCACAAACGCTACCTCTGGGTCCTGAGTTCACTGGGCGCCGCAGGAGCTCTGCTGCCCGGGCAACTGGTGACCTTCACGAGGCTCGAATTGTTCTGGTGGATCGGCCCTATCGCCGTGCTCGGGGTGATTCCGCTCCTGGACATCGCGATGGGAATCGACAGCAGAAACCCGCGCGAGGATGACTACGAGGCGCTGACCAACGATCGGTATTACCGTTGGTGCGTTTACGCATTCCTGCCGATTCAGTTCATCGGGCTGGCCATCGCGGGATTCATGTGGTCCCGTCCCGAACTGAAGCTCATCGACAAGTTGGGCCTGGCCGCAACCATGGGATTCGTGTCCGGTCTCGGTATCAACGCGGCACACGAACTGGGTCATCGAGTCGAACGTCTCGAACGCTGGCTGGCGAAAATCGCGCTGGCGCAATCCTGGTACGGCCACTTCTACGTCGAGCACAACCGTGGCCATCACGTCCGCGTCGCCACACCCGAAGACCCGGCAAGTGCCCGATTCGGCGAGTCGCTCTGGAAGTTCCTGCCCCGCAGCTCCCTGGGTGGCTTCCGCTCGGCCCTCGTCCTGGAACGAGAACGCCTGTCCCACCGGGGAAAAGGGTGGTTCAGCCGGCACAACAACCTGCTGCAGGCGTGGTCCATGAGTGCCGTGCTGTTCGGCGCTTTGATTCTCGCCTACGGGCCCGTGATCATTCCCTTTCTGATACTGCAGGCCATGGTCGGCATCGTATTGCTCGAAACGGTGAACTACATCGAGCACTACGGCCTGCTGCGCAGGCGCCGCGCGGACGGTCGTTACGCGCGGTGTTCACCGCGCGACAGTTGGAACAGTGACCGCCTGGTGACCAACATCTTCCTGTTCCACCTGCAACGCCACAGCGACCACCACGCCAACCCGGGCCGCCGATACCAGACTCTGCGCAGCTCCGAAGAGTCGCCGCAGCTGCCCTATGGCTACGCCACCATGATCGTGCTGGCGTTGATTCCACCGTTGTGGCGCAAGGTGATGGATCCCCGGCTACTCGCCCACTACGACGGCGACCTGGCCCTGGTCAACAAGTTGCCATGAGCGCCGCCGGTGTCGGCCATCGGGGATCGCCACCGGACGCAAGCATCGACCGCCCCACGATCGGAAAGTGAAGGCTGTACGCCCGTTCCGGCCGGTTCCGTTGGGCGCATGAAGCCACCGGGACGTAATCGACCTTCATGCGTTCGGCGCGCACGATCGCTCCACAACGCCGACAACCGCTGAGACGTCGCGCATTCTCGCGCGTGGGAATCGCGCGGGCTATTGCTGGGTCTACTGTCATCGCGTCGATCGAGTTCGCCGCTGCGTCCCCGAGTTTCGAGCCCGGACGCCAGCGGCCGGGGTACGAGGAGTTCGCGGTGACCCGAGGCGATGTTCATCTGTGTGGAAGTGTGCCGCTCGCGAATGCGGAGGCCGTATTCAGTACGGCCGCGCGGCGGCTGGGACCGTGGCTTGGTCGCATACCCGACGGTGAGACCGGCGAGCGGGATAATTTCACGGTCTGGCAGTTGCCGCGCATGGGTGCGCATCCGGATCTGGAGATGGTGCCGCCGCCGAGTCCGGAATACGGGCCCAGTGAGCGGGTGCGGCCCAAACCGGGCGTGGATCCCGCGTCGATCGATTTCGGTGAGCTGGGTTATGCGCAGGCAGCGCTCGAGTCCTGGGAAGTGTTCGGTAAGCTGCGCGAACGCGGTGACATCGATGCCGGGGTGCGGTTCCAGGTCTGCCTCCCCACCCCGATCTCGGTGGTGGGAGCCTTCGTGGGCGATCCGCAGGACATTCTCGAACAGCGCTATGAGGCGGCGCTGCTCGCCGAACTCGGCCGCATCGCCGCGGAGATCCCGCACACCGATCTCGCGGTGCAGTGGGATTGCCCGGTCGAGTTCGCGATCTTCGAGGGGGTGTTCCCGTCCTGGTTCGGCGCCGACGACGACACTCGGCTGAGTGAGATCGTCACCCGGCTCGTGCGCCTGGGCTCGGCCGTGCCCGGGGACATCGAACTCGGATATCATTTGTGCTACGGCGATTTCGGACATCGGCACTTCGCCGAGCCCATCGACACCGGTCGCATGGTAGCGGTGCTTTCCGGTGTGCTGGCGGCGCTGTCACGCCGGGTCGACTGGGTGCATATGCCGGTTCCGCGTTCGCGCATCGACCGTGAGTACTTCGCACCGCTGGCCGGGCTGCACCTGCCGACGCAGACCCGGCTGTACCTCGGACTGGTGCACGCCACCGACGGCCGCGACGGAGCCCTGCGCCGCATAGCCGCAGCCCGGGAAATCGTCGACGGCTTCGGTATCGCCACCGAATGCGGATTCGGCCGCCGCCCCGCCGAACAAATTCCGGATCTGCTGGATCTGCATGCCGAACTGGCGGCCACGCTGTCGTGACTGGGCGCTGGATCGCGACGACAGTCGATCGAATGCCTGCCGACGTGCGATCCAGTGACAATCGCTATGCGCAATTCCTCACGGCCGCACCAGGATCGGCGGTCGAGGGCGTTCTTCCACAGCAACGCGAAGAAACTTGCATCGTGGCATTGTCGCCAGCCGCGCCGACGCGGCCGATCGATCCGGCCCCGCCGCGACGGGGCAAGGCGCGCAGTAAACGTCCCGAGCCGGAGCAAGGTCTGTCGCTGCACGCGAAGTGGGCTGTCACGCAGAGTATTTGGTTTTCCCATGTCGGTTGGTTGGGTGCCGGGATGCGGGGTATATCGCCGTCGAGCACGCTCGGATGGGGAGCGTTTCGACGTTCGAAAGAGGAGACACGATGTTGGGTCTGGGAATCATCGGTTGGATCATCATCGGTGGATTGGCGGGCTGGCTGGCCAGCAAGATCATGAAAACTGATGCTCAGCAGGGCATTCTGCTCAATATCGTGGTCGGCGTGGTCGGCGGCCTCATCGGCGGCTTCCTGCTGAAACTGTTCGGCGTCGATGTGGAGGGTGGAGGATTGTGGTTCAGCTTCTTCACCTGCCTCGGCGGCGCGGTGGTCTTGTTGTTCCTGGTCGGTTTGGTCACCGGCCGCGGTCGCGCACTCCGATAAGGGCGCCTCGCCTCGGGATTCGCCCGGCCGCTCGCCTGGACGCGCGTGAGCCGGATGTGATGAATGGGGCGTAATTCTGGGCTCGGAGGCTACGACGTAGCCTCCGAGCCCAGTCTTGTATCCACGAGATTCGTTCGCGCGCAGGCCGAGGTGAACCGATTCGACCGTTTACCACTATGGAAATCAAGGCCACAGTAGGCTGCTGCCCATCGCCGTCTCGATGATGGGAACGTATGCGCGCTATCGCCCTTCACCTCGCCGCGGCCGTCGCCGCTTTCGCCGCAGTCGTCGCGTCGTTGCAGGTTGCGCATGTGGCGCAAGGTGATCGAAGCCGAGTTCGCCCCACCGCGGCCCAGTGCAGCCTGGCGCCGACGGCCGGCACCGTCGTACGAACGCTCGGTAACAGGATCTATCGGCTCGACGTTCCCGCCGGCCTGGCCGGACATTCGGTGCCGCTGTTGCTCGCCGAGCATGGAAATGCCAGCAACGCGGCAGATTTCGAGCAGGTCTCGGGCTGGACTCCTTATGCGGCCGCGCACCACTTCATCGTCGCCTACCCGCAGGGCAATGCCAACAATCTGCCGCTGGATCCCGGTAACGGTCTGGTGGGCAACGATTGGGAATTTCAGCAGGGCTCGATCGACGTCCGGTTCCTACGTTCGGTCGTCGCCGACATCGAGGCGAATTGGTGCGTCGACCCCGGGCGCGTATACAGCAGCGGCTGGTCCGACGGCGGCATCATGTCGCAGCGGATGGCGTGCGACGCCTCCGACGTCTTCGCGGACGTGACCTCCTGGGAGGGCGGCGATCCCACCCTCCCCAACCCGACCCTGCTGATTCCCAGTCCCGGGTCGCCCTGCAAACCCGCTCGACCGATCTCCGTCGGCATCGCCCAGGGGCAGATCGACCCGATCTCCGATCCGGCAGCCGGTGTGGCCGACGTCGGCGCATGGGTAGATCGCGATGGCTGCCCCGTCCGTCCGGCCCGGTCCAGCGACACCTTCGGCACGACGGCCGACTACGGACCGTGCCGCAGCGGGACCGCTGTGCAATACCGCGTGGAAAACGGTCAGTTGCATCAGTGGCCGTCCGGCGCAGCCGGCGAGGACCTGCGAGATCGACTGTGGAACTTCATGTTCGCCACCACCCTCCCGTAAGAACGGAGCGGGCCCACTGCACTGGCAGAGCCGACGTCCGATGCCGCAGTGGAATTCCGATGCCCCTCATCCGAGGGCGAGGGCGCGGTCGGTGAGGGCGCTGATCGCCGGTCCGAGGATCTGGGCGTAGCTGACCGTGAGGTGATTGTCATCGCGGAACACCAGAGTATTGCCGACGATGACAGGGCAGCGGCCGGCAGTGCAGAACATCGAGGTGAGATCGGCATACTCGCCGCCACCGGCCGTGGCTGCCGCCCGCTCGGCCGAGACACCGGCGTCGTTCACTCCGACTGTGCGCGCGGGTGCGCATGCGGTGGCATCGTCGAGGTGTTCGGACAGGCATGTCGGCACCGTCGTGTGGGGATCGGGGATCGGCCCGAGAACGAGAACCGCCGAACCGATCGCGCGCAACTCGGCAACAAGGCGGGCCAGACTGTCGACCCAGGCTCGATCGTAGGAGACGAAGCCGAAATCGCCGCCGTAGCGCCGGGACATGCCCACCACGATCAACCGCGGGCGTTCGTTGCGCAGCCGGTTCAGCACCTGGCCGCGCCACTGCTCGCATTCGGTGTACTCCCGGTCCAAGTACGGGCTGGTGATGGGAAGGTCCAGCAGCGGGCAGGTGACCTTGGCCATCGTCTCCAGCCGCCAGTGCCGCGTCTCGGCGATCGGCTCGAGCGCCGGATTCCACATCGCCGCATGTGAATCGCCCACCAAGGCCACCGTGGTGGGCGAGCCCGGATCACCCGAGGCGCACTCGGCCTGGCCGACCTCGCGCCACGAGCGGACACAGCCGTTGGTGAACACGTCGGCCTTGTCGCCGGGCGCGTTGTCCAGCGAGGGAGTGAGATTCGATGGAACAGCACGGATTTCGGCGGAGGCGGCGACCGCGGATTGCGCTTGTGCCATCAGCTGCTGGACCGCCTCGTCACGGGGGTCGGCGGCGGGGGCGGCCGAGTCGCGGGGCGTGGTGAGTACGAGGGACGGTGCCGCCACGCCGTGCCCGACCGGGGCAGGAACGAGCACGAGCAGGACGAGTGCCGCGCTCGTGGCCAGTGCGGTGCAGGCGAAGCCGCAGGCGAGGCTGCGCACGGCCGAGTTCCGCAACGGTGCCGCGAAGCGGACCGGATTCTCGACCGTCCACTGGGTGAGCAGGGCGAGCCCGCCGGCCATCACGAGCGCACCGATTGCGCCGACTCGCCCGAGCGGATGGCCCAGCAGATGCGGTGCCAGCAGCAACACCGGCCAATGCCACAGGTACCAGGCGTAGGACACGCCTCCGATGGCCCGTACCGGACCGCGGGTCAGCAGCCGACCGACACCGAAACGTGTTCCGGCACAACCGGATACGATCATCAGAGCGGCACCCGCGACGGGCATCAGAGCCGCGCTGCCGGGATAGGGTGTCCTGCCGTCGAATCGGGTGCAGGCCGCGACGACCAGAGCCAGACCGATCCATCCGGCCGGCGCGGCCACCGAGTGCGGCAACCGGGACCACACGACAACCGAGAGCGCTATCAGGCCGCCGGCGGCCAACTCCCACGCGCGGGCGGGCAGCGAGAAGAACGCCCACGGCGGCAACATGCCGGTCCAGATCAGTGAGATCGTGAACGAGAGGGCGGCGACGATCGCAAGAATGATCAGGTAGGGAAGCGGCCCGGACGATCCGGTGCGGCGGCGCCGCACGAGCCACGCCGACGCGACGATGAGTACCGGCCACACCAGATAGAACTGTTCCTCCACGCCGAGTGACCAGAAGTGCTCGAATGGCGAAGGCGGCTCGTTCGCCGCTAGGTAGTCGGTGCCGCGCAGGGCGAAGCGGTTGTTTCCGACATACAACGCGCTGGCGATTCCGTCGCCGAGGACCTGGCGCGCCTGCAGCGGCGGCAACAGCACCGCCGCGCCGATCGCGGTGGTGACCACCACGATGCCCGCCGCGGGCAGTAGCCGGCGAGCGCGTGCGCCGTAGAATCGGGCCAATCCGATGGTGCCGCCGGCCTTTGTCTCCCGCCACAGGATGCCGGTGATCAGAAATCCGGAAATCACGAAAAAGACGTCCACACCGACAAATCCACCGCTTATACCCGGAATTCCCGCATGGAACAGCACGACCGCCACGACCGCGACCGCTCGCAGGCCCTCGATATCGGGCCGAAATCCCTCCTGGGGCTGCGTTGCCTGGTGAACCCGGTCTGCCCGCCGATTTGCCAACCCGCTTACGGCCGTGTCCGTCATGTGCAGCATTGTGATTGATCGACTCGGTAGTGACGCGACGACGTGCCGGTTTCGTGCCCGACGAATTTGCCATGCCCGGTGCGTTACCAATGGTCGAATTCAGCGGTTTCCGCGTGGCGCAATTCGCTCGGACTGATGGGTTCCGCTCCCGACGATGTCGAGCTCTCGCACGGTACGGATGATGAACTGCTCCAACGCTGTACAGATCTCCGGGACGGCGGAACGGAGCGCGCTCGAGCGGTGGCGAAGGCCCGTGCCGCCCGTAGCCGCAACGGCAGCACACGCTGGGATGCGGGTGCCACCGGGCTTGCGCGACCGCGATCGTCGGTGCCGCGGCGGTCCGGGCCGGGCGACTCGCGTCGCCCGGTGTCCATGCGCTCCACAACCTTTCGGCGGGGCCGATATCCCGGTCCGATTCGTTGACGTGACCGGGCCCACACTCTACGGTTAGACACCATACAAAAAATGTATGACGTAGAACTGGAGCGGATCGGTGTCTTTGGGTAAACGAGCGGTGGTGCTCGGTGGGAGCGTCGCCGGAATGTGCGCTGCGGGCGCGGTGGCGCCCTACTTCGACGAGGTCCTCGTGTTGGAGCGCGACATCATCCCGGATGACGCCGAACACCGGCGCGGCGTCCCGCAGAGCAAGCATCCCCATTTCCTGCTCAATTCCGGTCGGCGCGCCATGGGCGAGCTCTTCCCCGGATACGAGGAGGCCCTCATCGATGCCGGTGCGCTGCACATGATGCCGTCGCTGGCGGCCGCCCACTGCGAGGGCCCCGTGTGGGTGCCGCGCAAGGAAGCGCCGATGACCATGGTCTACGCCTCGCGCCTGCTCATCGAGCGCACGCTTCGCGACAAGCTGACCCTGGTGCCCAACGTCCGCGTGGAAGAAGGGGTCAACGTCGAAGGTTTGGAGACCGTGGACGGCGGCACGCCGAACGGCCGTGTGAACGGGGTGTGGGTGGTCGGCGGTGACGGCGGGCGCGACAAGCGATTGATCGAGGCGGATTTCGTCGTCGACACGCTGGGCCGTGGTTCGGCGGTGTCGGACTGGTTGGTCAAGGCCGGCTGGCCCGAAGCCCCCGTGCAGTCGCTGGACGCGGGCGTCACCTACGTGTCCCAATGGTTCCAGAAGCCGGTGGACCTGCCGGAAAGCTGGTGGTGGGCGCAGATGTCGGTCATGCCGACCTCGGACACGAAGCCGCACCCCGTCGAGCACGACTTCCTCTGCCAGATCTTCCCGATCGAGGGAGATCGCGTGCTGGTCACCATGGGCTCGTGGGGCCACCCGATGCCCCGCAAGGAGGACGAGTTCATCGAGACCGTGCACAAGGTGCGCGCCCCGGCGTTCGGACGGGCGGTCGACCTGTGTGAGCCCATCTCCAAGGTGTTCGTCACCAAGTCGACCGGCAACAAGCGCCGCCGGTACGACGCGTTGGAGAATCCGCCGGGCGGGCTGGTCGTCGTCGGCGACGCCGTGTGCGGGTTCAACCCCTTCTACGCCCAGGGGATGAGTTCGGCCTCGAAGTCGGCGGTGCTGTTGCGCGACAAGCTGGCCTCCGCCAGGACTGTCGACAGTGCGTTCACCAAGGACTACTTCACCGCGCAGCGCCAATTGCTCGACGACATCTGGACGCTGGCGTTGGCCCGTGACCAGGGATACGAGAACGCCGAGGGTACCGATATCGCGCCCCGTTGGCGGCAGAAGCTCGCCAACCGGCTCAGCTGGCCGATCTTCAACCACATCTCGGCCACCACGCGTGAAGACGATGTGGTCGCCCAGCATTTCGCCGACGTCTTCAATCTGGATGAATCGGTGACGACGATGGTGAAGAGCCCGCGCGTGCTCGCCGGTCTCGCCTGGTTCGCGGTGAAACGGGCCGTCGGGCGCACCAAGCTGCCACTCGGCACCGACCTCCGGCAGGACCCGCCGTCCGACATTTGGCGCGACGGGAAGCCGCGCCCGGCCGGCCGGGCGCTGGTGATCCCTCAGGGCACGCCCCGGGACGAGTTCGCGGTCGTCTCGGTCGCGGCAGGAAAGTAGGGGAAATGGCAGTCTGCACACCGGGCGATGTCCCGTCCGTCATCACCCGCTACCTCGGTTTCCACTGCGAGACCGCCAATCCGGTGGTCACCGTGCGCAACCCGGCCGACCTCGCCAACTGGACGCTGCCGGTCCTGGAAGTCACCATCATCCTGGGCGCGGTTCTCGCACTCGTCCACGCGATCCGCCGCTGGCGCCGCGACGGCGACCCGACGAATCTGGCGGTCTGGATCGCCTCGCTGGTCTACCTGTTCGTGATCGAGCCCCCGCTCTACTTCCCGACCTGGTTCCACGCCGAAGAGGCGATGGGTTTCATGTTCTCCCACAACGTCTTCACGGTGAACCTCATGTTCGACCGGTTGCCGTTGTACATCGTCGCGTTCTACCCGGCGCTGAGCCAGCTGGCCTACGAGATCGTGCGCGCATGGGGCTTCTTCGACGGCTCGAAGCGCTCGGCGCTGCGCGGGTCGCTCGTCGTGGCCCTGGTGTTCCAGGCGTTCTACGAGATCTTCGACCAGCTCGGGCCACAGCTGAAGTGGTGGGCCTGGAACCTCGACGCGCCCTTCTACCGCGAAACCGTCCGACAGCTCCAGGCAGAGGGTGCCCACGTGGACAAACTGGGCAACCCGGCGGCGGAGCCCACGCTCGCCTCCGTGCCCTGGGGCAGTGTGTGGCTCTTCGCCACCGTATCGTTCGCCGTGCTGATCTACCTCGCGGTGCGGTTGGTGCGCAATCCCACGGCGGAGGGCCGCGCGCCGCGTGGCGGGTCGCTCGTGTGGCGGATCATCGTGGCCGGCGTCGTCGCGGTCATCAGTATGCCGCTGCTGTCGATTCCGACGGCGGTGTTCGGCCGGGACGAGAACGCGAACCGCGACGCGCAGACCATCGTGTATTGGATCGAGATGCTCCTGGTCTGGGGCATCGGCCTGGCACTCCTCTACGCGCAATGGCGGCGCCTGCGCGCGCAACCGGAGACCGAGGCGAGCGATGCGGGCACCGCCCTTCCCTTCCTGATCGTGTTCCCGCCGTTGTTCCTGGCGGTGCACCTGGTGCTGTGGCTCACCGCGCTGCCGGCCTTCCTCGACGCGAAAGACGGTGTGACCGCGAAAAACACGCCGACCGGCAGCCTTCCCTATGTGATCGTGTGCTTCGTCGTGGCGACGAGTGTGCTGGTGGAAGCGATCATGCGTGCGCGGCGGGCCGCTCGGCCCGGCGCGCCACGACCGGTCACCGATTCACGCGGTGCAGCCGGCTGAAAGCCATGTGAGAGCATGGGCTCATGAGGACTCGAGGGTGGCACGGAGACCTGCCCCGGGACTCCGATGAGGCGAGGGCCAGGATTCTGAGCGCCGCGGCGAGCTGTGTCGAACGCTACGGCGCTCAGAAGACCCGATTGGCCGACGTCGCGGCCGAGCTGGGCGTGACCCGGCAAACCGTCTATCGCTACTACTCGTCGGTGGACGAGATGCTGGTGGCGGTCGCGAACGCGGGTGCCGCCGCCTTCCTTGATCGCATGAAGGCGGACCTGGCCGATGTCCACACGCCGTCGGAAGCGATCACCGAAACCATCATCTACTGCCTGCGGGTGTTGCCCGACGAGCCCGCGATCGGGTTGATGGTGCGCGCCGGGCAGACGGACCTCTTCACGCGGGAGGCGACGTCGGCCGGCGCCGTCGAGCTCGGGGTGCAGATGTTGCGCCGACTCGATGTCGATTGGGAGGCACACGGTTTCGACGACGACGCCATGCCGGGCCTGGCCGAGATGGTGATGCGCGTGTGGCTCAGTTTCCTGCAGTACCCGGCGAATCCACCGCGATCCGACGATGACTTGCGTGAATTCATCCGCAGATGGGTGTGCCCACCCGTATTGTCCGCCGGTCGCGCCTGATTCCCCGCCCTGCGGGGCGATGCGGCGGTCATCGAATCCGGATCCGGTGGCCCGTGGCCAGGTCCGCAACCGGACGCGGGGATCGGCGTGGATGTTGCGGACCTGCCTGCCCGCGCGAAAATCTGTTCTTCTACCGGTAGCCTCCCGGGAGGTTGTCGAACACGTTCACCAACGCTCGGAGGATCACGGATGGCGTTTGTCGGACCTCACGCCGAGGGACAATCGCTGCGCGACATCGCCCGCGGGGTCTGCGTCAGCCTCGCCGTGGTCCACGGCGAAGTCGACACCGCGCACGCGACCCCCTCCGCGTCGTGAGCCCTGACCCGGGAAGCATCGAGTCGCCGCAGCAGCGCGCGATCCGGCATGTTGCCGCCTCGGCGCGCGGGCCTGCGCTGGATCCCGCCCTGCGCGTCACGCTGAACTTTCATCCCGACCGCCTCGTGGCAAGGCAGCAGATCCTGGCGAAGATGGCTGACGACGGCGTCTATCTGTCACAGTTCGCCACCGGAGTCGGCAACGGCGGCTTGACCGCGTATCCGGGCGGGGATCGTTGGCGCTGGGAACATCGCATCTTCGCCGGCGCCTACGATCACGTCGCCGCCGCCGAGCGGCCCGTCTACGGCGCCTTGAACTTCCGTGACCACCCGCACGGCGGCGCGCCACGGTTCGGTTCGTCGTTCTTCCGGCTCACCGCCGAGACCCTAACGCGTACCACGTTCTGCTACCCGGACAGCTCCACCGAACCCGCCGATTTCGCTGTAGCCGAACACTTCTCGCTCATCGAACTGGCCGAAGCAGGTGGCCTCGACGTCCTCGACGGTCACATCGAGGCACACGTACACGGACCGGTCCGATTCGACCGCGACGTGGAGGCACTCGTCCTGGATCCCAGCTACCGCAACACCTCCGTAGCCCAGGCCGCGAGCCGGTTACGGTGCCGGATCGAGTGGCATCCGGGATTTCGACTCAGCGTGGACCAACTCCGCCGTCACCCCGCGTTCCGGGGGCCGCGATACGTCGAACTGGGTGCCCGGATCGCCGTCGACGGCCAACTGAACCCTCGAATCATCGGAGATGCCGCACGAACCAACCGCTACGACCCTCAGGACCTCAAAAAGGTCTGGCACTACCTAGCACGCTTCGGCCAGGTCGGTGAAGGCGCCGACCACGGCTATGGGCAGATCCACTCCGGCCGATGCTGCTGACGACCGAACCGAAAGTGCTTGCGTTCGATACCTCCCCGTTCGGGGGTGCTAGGGCTCGCCTATTCGTGCGTGGACGGCGTCAGCGATGTCTTCGGTGGCGGCGCGTGCGTCGGGATCTGCGAGCATGGTGGCGAATCCGTGTGGCAGGTTGTCGTAGCGCTCGAGCGATACCGGTACGGCGAGGTCGTCGAGTCGATGGGCCAGGGCTTCGCCTTGGTCGCGCAGGACGTCCATTCCGGCGGTGGCGATGTGCGTGTCGGGCATGAGGTTCAAATTCGGCGCGTGCAGCACACACACTCGTGGGTCGAGGGCGGTGTGCGGGTCGGGGAGGTACCAAGTCAGGGCTCGTTCGACGCAGCCGCGATCCAAGGGGACGGAGAACAGGTCGCTGGATCGGTAGCCATCCATGCTGGTGTCGACCACCGGATACAGCAACACGGCCAGAGCCGGTCGGTATCGGGAGTCCGCACCGAGATGCAGGGCGATCGCCGCTGCCAGGTTGCCGCCGGCGCTGTCGCCGCCGATCGCGATGCGGGTGCTGTCGACACTCCAGTCCGATGCGTGATCGACGGCGAAACGGTACGCGGCGAGTACATCGTCGAATGCCGCGGGGAACGGGTGTTCCGGCGCGAGCCGGTAGTCGACCGACAGCACGGTGACGCCGCCGCGCGCGGCCAGGAGCCGGGCGGGTGTGTCGAAACCGGCGGCGCTGCCCAGATGCCAGCCGCCGCCGTGCACGTAAACCAGCAGACCGCATGGTCGCTGCAGTTCTGGGGGTTCATACAGTCGCGCGCTGAGCGACCCGGCCGGACTGCTCATCGGGATGGTGGTGACAGCGACATCGGTGTGGTCGATGCCGCCGGCGATGCGTGTCAGGGCATCGAAGCGGGCTCGACTGGACGGTGACGGAGGCCGTCGGGCGAGTAGTTCGCGTTTTCCGAGGGTGGCCAACACGTGCAGGCGGGGGGAGAGTCGCTGGCCGTCGACGACGGGACGTCTGGGCGCCAGCGGCGACCACCACGCCGAGGGCATCGACAGTGCGCGGGCGCCCGCTGCCTGTATCGCGGTCGTCAGGATCCTGGTGCCGAGGCTCACGGCGTTCCTTCCGTCTCGCGCCGATGGGGGACTACTTCATCATGGATCGCAGCACGGAGGCCTACGTATTCGCCGTGCGCAGTGCCGGACGGGGTCGGCGTATCTTGCGGCCGGTGGTTCGATGTCGTTCGACTCAGCCTGAACGTAGCGACTTCTGTTCGCGCTCGCCGCACAGCCAGTGGGTCAAGGCTTCATAGACTGCCTCGTGGTTGAGCAGGGTGAAATGATTCGCCCCCGGCAGGTGCATGCCGTTGTTGTCGTCGAAACCGATGCGCCGGGCGCGATTTCGGCCCGAACCGCTCGTAGTCAGCACCAAACCGTCGCCGATGATGCGGCCCAGGGGATGGTGCGGACTGCGAGTTATGGTCGCGGTGACGAAGTAGTGATCGGCTCCCTCGAGAAGCGGGATCTCGCGGATCGCGCGGCGGTGTAACGCGTCCGCGTCCGCGTCGTCCCAGTCCTGATCGACCAGTGAACCATGGCGCAGATCGCGGATGCCCGCACTGCGGCGGCGGAGCAGTCGTCCGAAGGGGCGGGTCTCGGGTACGCGGACCAGTGCTGCGGAGAGGTAATGGACGAATTGCTCGAGCGGCGCACCCAGATGAGGTGATCCGAGGCAGACCAGCTGGCGCACGTGGCGTACCCAGGAACGCTCCTCCTCGGCGGCGTCGAAGCAGGCGCCGCGGGCGATGAGCCCACCCATCGAATGGCCCACCAGCGACACCTGTTCTACCTCGACCGGCCAGTGCTCGACGAGGCGCTGTAACAGATCGTTCAGTTGCCGGGCGTTCTCGAAGATGTGCAGACCGCTGTTGTACCGCACCTGAAGGGAGGTGCAGCCGAGGTCGGCCTCGAGTCGTTCGGCATAGGTCGGTCTGCCGCCGAGACGCCACGCGTGTTCGGTTTCCGCCAGGCCGTGCAGGAAGATTACGAGCCGACCGCTCGGGTTCGTGATGTGCTCGGCGAGCTGTTCCGGCTCCGTCGGCTCGCCGTCGGACCGAAATGTCATGGGAGTGGCGAGGATCGGTCGCTGCTGCGCGAGAGTGTCGCCGATCAAGCCCTGCAGGGCAGCGAGGAAGCCGGAGCCGAAAACAGTACGCGACGGGGCCGGTACCCCGGACCACGTTGCGGCATGTTCGGCCAGCTTGCCCGCCGACACCGCGGAACCGCTCACGAGCCGGTACATGGTGTCGGCGATGGTGTCGTGCATCAGCTGTGCCGGCCGCGCGGCGGGGCCGACCCCGAGCCGCACGGCGGTGAAGACGTGATCGGAGATGGCGCGATGCACCGTGGCGATGCCGTCGACAGCACCGCCGAGTTCATCGCCCGCCAGCCGGGCCAGCGCCTCGATCTCCGACTGTTGCCGATCGCTCACGTTTTCAGTGTACGACCGTGCACTCAAATCTGCGCGACCTGTCCGGGTTTTCGTTGCGCGACCGGGGCGGGAGTCCCGGGAGAGGAAGGACGATCGTGCACGTCGGTGGGTTGGCGTGGGCGGGGTCGAGTGCGTCGCGTACTTCGTGGATTGCTACCGGAGCCGATGTCAGCTCGTCGTGTTCGATTCCAGCTGATGGTGTCGTTCGACAAACGGTGAATCAGCACAACGGATTCGGATGTGCTGCGGTCGGCCGGCACGGTCGATCGTTGGCCCCGGGAGGCGACTGGCCGGTTCGGTCACTCGGCTTGCACGAGTCTTCCTCCGGTGTGGACAGACAGTCAGCACGGTGGTCATAGCAGGGTCAGCTCCTACGCACGGCCCGAAGGCACGACGCATCTCCGATTGTCAGTGCCGCTCTGCTTGCCGTGGGGCCCGGCGTCGGCTTCCTGCCCACCTACCTGATCGAACGAACCAGACGACGCCACGCACTTCTCACCCGCTGGGATGTTCCGCTGTGGTCTCGCCGCAGCTCCGCGGATGCGGGTCCGGCCGCAGTTTGATCTCTATGGCTGCTGCACCACGAGGGC
The DNA here is from genome assembly GCF_001613505.1 of Nocardia mikamii NBRC 108933. GTDB lineage: Bacteria > Actinomycetota > Actinomycetes > Mycobacteriales > Mycobacteriaceae > Nocardia > Nocardia mikamii. The sequence goes on along the minus strand of NZ_BDCM01000010.1, from coordinate 83,818 downwards.
CCGCTTTGCCGAACGGTACGGTCGCGCAGCGGATTTCATTGCGGAGAACGTCACCCGTGTTCATGGCGAGCATAGAGAACTCGTCGACTTGGCAACACTCGTCCCGTCGTCGGCTCTACCGTCCACGCTCATCTAACGCGCGGACCGAAATTGCCTGGAAACGCGGCGGCTTCGCGGATACACAGGCGTCGGCGAGCTCATTTCGCCATACCGGGCTGTCGACGTAGTGGTTGTCGTAGCGTTGCGAGCTCGCCCTGATCTCCTCGACGCTCGCCGCGCCGTGATGAATCCGTTCGAGCAGCCGGTAGTAGTCGAACCTGTGCAACCCCGGAGTGAAGACCACGAGTAGTTCGGCATCGGCCCCGGCGGCCGGGGCGAACGCATGGGGGACTGTGGGCGGCACCGTCAGGAAATCACCTCGTTCGAGACGGACGATCTTCTCGCCCAGCAGAATTCGCGCGGAGCCGTCCAGCACCAGAAACATTTCGGTCGCGGCGGTGTGAAAATGCGCCGGGGCTCCGGGGGAGCCCTTGCGCAGGGTCGCCTTGTTGGCGGTCAGCGCGCCGCCGGTCTGTCCGGCGTCGGCGAGGAGAGTGATCATGCTCAGCGCGCCATCCTGGAGGTTCTCGGCCTCATCGGCACGAACAAGGACAGGGGCGGCCTGCGCGGAAGCGGTCATCGGAACTCCGTAGGTCTCGGCGGTTGCGGCACCCGTTGGTGCCCGCTACAGAGTCGACGGAACAGACTCGCAGACTGTGACATCGCGGCGAAAGCCGCGTGATCGTCACGAGTGTGGTTGCGGTGGCCGGGGAGAGGACTTCGCTCGGCGCAGATGGTAGCGGCGCTCGGCGTAGGCGAGGTCGTCGCGCCACAGTCGCCGCATCGCGTAGTTCATGAGCGGTCGCAGCAGCGGTGTCGCCCGGCGCGCATACCGGAAACCCGGACGTTCGGAGTCGGCCACGACGGCTTCGACGACTGCGGTGCGGGGCAGGCCGTCGGAGCCGGGACCCAGTGGCGTGGCGTGGGTTTCGACGACGCTGCCCGCGCCTTCGCCGGACACGATCCGCATCACGATCGTGCGTGGGTCCGGGCTGGTGAACTCGGCCTCGACGGGTACGCCGATGCCGCGGGCTATTCGGAAGGTGACCGCCAGAACGAACCGGTGGTTGTCCGCGGTGATTCCGGTGCGCGGCGGTGTTTGTGTCACGTGCAGGCGGGCGAACGAATAGGGATGAAACCAGGCGCCGTGCCAGGGGTCGAGCCGATTGGCGACGATGTCGGCCGGTTCGCACACCCCTACCAGGCGGGTGACCGCGTGCACGGTGCAGTCGGCGGGCCGGGCGCCGAGTATCGGTGCGTCGGTCGGGGTTTCCTCACCGAGCGCGTCCAACCGCACCCAGGCCAGCACGCCGTCGTCGTGACTGGGCAACGGGCACCACCGCGCGGAGCCGTTGGCACCGACCCGCATACCGTGCCACCGGCAGATCAGCGTGGCATCGTCGACTCGCGCGGTCGCCAGGTCGGCGCCCAGATGAGGGCAGGCTCCGGGGCCCACGTGCAGTGTGTTCCGTCCGTCGCGCCACGCCACGATCTCGACCCCGCCGACGGTGGTGCCGTAGGGCCGGTCGCGGCGAATGCTGTGGCTGGCGGCGAAGACATACCAATTCCCCGAAGGCTGCTTCTGCGACCACCGCAGTACGGCGCCGATCAACGCGGGGTCCGCGTCGCGGTAGGTGGGCTGCTGCTGCGCCCATTGTTCGGCGGAGAACCGTTGCAGGGGAGAGTGTCTGGATCGCCGCGACGGGTCGGGACCGGTGCTCATCAGGATGTCCTCCCGCGCGTCGCGAGCGTGCGCAATGCCCATGACCGCCCCTGGGAGGGCACCGTATGCAAATCGTGCCCGGCCGCACCCCACCGCGCCAGCAGGGTATTGGCGGCGATCCATCCGGTCGTCGCGGCGCGTTCCATCAAGGCCACCGGAAGATCGACCCGGATACCGTCTCCCGCGAGCACGAGCCGCGGATGCGGTGTCGTCACCCCGGGTCTGCGGGCGAAGTCTCCCGGTGCGAAGCGCGGGCAGTCTTGCCGCCACAGCGTGGTTTGTCCCTCGATCCGAGCGGGGGCTGTTTCCGGGTAGATCTCGTGCAACCGCTCCAGCAGGCGCTTCTCGGTGTCGGCGCGAACGGATGTGCCGTCGCGCACGGCGTAGGCGTGCAATTCGATGACGCTCCCGCCGGTTCTCGCTGCCCACGCCGCGGCCTGCTTCTCGTATCGGTGCACGACGCTGATGTTGTCGAGCGGATCGAGATTGCCGGTGCCGAGGAAGCTCGGCCGATCCGCGCGTACCGGGCGATCGAGCCACAGCCGATGCACCGCGAACGACGGTGCGGTGGCCAATTCGGTTATGCGTGAACGCCATTCGGTATCGCCCAGGTCCGGCGACGCGGAAACGAGCCGTTTCAGCCCGCTCACGTCGGTGGCCAGTACCACGGCGTCGGTGTCCAGTGCGGCGTCGTTGTCGTCGATCACCCGGAAACCCGCACCGCGGGTTTCTATCCGCTCGATCGTCACGCCGGTATGGAACTCGGCGCGGCCAGGCCTGCCGGCCACGCCCGCCCCGCAGAGGTATTCCGCCAGGGGCGTCCACAGGCCGACATCGAAGTTGTCCCGCGCGACATCGAAGAACAGGCCTTCGCTGGAGCCGAGGAAGTAGATATGGAACATCATGGCCAGTTCCGCCGCCGACATCCGGCCGGGTTCGATGAAGAAACTGCGTGAAAACACTTCGAAGGCGAGGTGGCGGGCGGCGTCGGGAAAGTTGATCGCGCGGAGAAAGGTTTCCGCATCCAGGTGGTCGAGTCGGTCGAAAATTCTCGGCACCGAGACCGTGGCCAACGGGGCGGCCGCGCGCGGGTCCATACGCAGGAGGTCACGCAGGCGAAATGTCGGACTGCGCAGCGCGAAGGCGAGCGCGTTCCACGGTGGTGTCCGGGGGAGCCCGCGGAAGGTGTCGCGGCGGCCCCGGTCGTCGACGAGCGGATAGTCGTCCAGGCGAAGTAGACGAGTGTTACTGCGCGCCAACAGTTTACGCAGATTGTAGTACTGGGCGAAGAAGGCGTGGAACCCGCGATTCATGCCGACCGGTGTGCCGTCGTCGAGCTGCTGCGTCCAGCCGCCCACCCGGCCACCGAGGTATCGTTCGCGTTCGACCACGTCGACTCGGAATCCACGCTCGGCCAAGCCGGTGGCGGCCGCCAAACCCGCGATGCCGGCGCCCACGACGACCGCGTGTGGCGCTCGCCCTTCCTGTCCGAGATCCCGTCGGCCCGCTGCGGCCGGGTAGTGCACTCGCCGATGGTCCCGGGCTCGATCGACCGGCGCCGTCGCGTGCCGTTTCATTGTGCGGGCTCCCGTCGCCGAGCCCGTTCCCAGGCCAGCAGAACCGATGTCACCAACGCGAAACCGAACAGGAAATCCTCGACCGGGATATCCCAGGGGAATCGCAGACCGAGGATCTGGTCGGCGTCGTACCGTACGATCGGCGCGTCCAGCTTGGTCAGCCAGCCGTCCACCGGGATCTGGACGACGAGCACAATGATCATGGTCAGCCAATACGCCGGCCGGCGGAACAGTCCGGTCCGCAGCCACACATATTCCGCCGCGCACACCACCACCAGCGCGCACACCGCGGGCAGGGTGTATCCCATTCCATGCAGGGTCATTTCTCCACTTCCTTTCCGGCCCGGCCGCGCGGGCGAATGGCCAGCAGCCTTTCGACCGCGGAGAAGGTCAGCAGCCCGCACAGGGGGATGACGATGAAGAACAGCACTTCCTCGAGCGGGATCGCGCCGGGCAGCCGAACCCCGACGAGGTAGCGGGCGGAGAAATCCCAGACGCCGGCGGCGATCGCCATGAGATCCCAGACGATGAAGACCGAAGCCGGTGTCAGAGCCGCGGCAAGTCGCCGGGGCCTGCGATACACACCGGAGCCGAGGAATTCCAGTGGCGCCGTGGTGATCAGGCAGGCGGCCAGCACCAGGAAATATTGCCAACGATCCATGCCGGTTCCTCACTCCCGGCCGGGTGATTCGATGGTGGTGGAGGCCTGGCGCGAGGCTTCCGGCCACCGTGGGCCCGGACGCGACGAGCGGCGGGCCAGCCATGCCCGCACCATGCCGGCACCGCCGACGCGCGCCTTCCGGGCGGTCGTGACGGTGGCCCGACGACCGAAAACCTCGAATTCCGCCGCGGCGATCCGATCGAGAATTTCCGAATACAGCGTCAGCGCCGTGGCAACACACGGACGCGATCGCGGGGCCAGTAGCTCGATCCCGCCGCGCGCGAATTCGTATGTCTCACGGGTGATCTCGTGCTGTTCGATCAGGGCTCGCCGTACTCGTGGCTCGACCCGCCCCCTACGGCGGCACCAGGCCAGCACCTCGCGGTCGACGTCGTGAGCGGCCAATTCGTCGGCCGGTAGATAGACGCGGTTACGTGCGAGATCTTCGTCGATATCCCGCAGGAAATTGGTGAGCTGGAATGCTTTCCCGAGCGCCGCGGCGTACGGGGCCGCGGCCGTTTCCGATTCGACAGTGCCCAGGATCGGCAGCAGCTGTAACCCGATGACCTCGGCCGACCCGTACATATAACGGTCGAGAGCGGCCCGGTCCGGGTAGTCGGTGACACACAGATCCATACGCATGGAGGCCAGGAAGGCCTGAAACAGTCCGGCGGGAATCCGGTAGCTTTCGGCGGTGTGCCGCACCGCCGCGAGCACCGGGTCACCGGACAGCGCAACGTCGGCGAATTGCTGTGCCAGCGTGTCCAATTCGCTTGCACGCCGGTCAGCGGTGCGCTGTGAGTCGATCTCGTCGACGATATCGTCGGCGCGACGAGCGAAGCCGTAGAGCGCGTGGACGGCAGGGCGTTGATCGGGAGCCAGCAGCCGGGTAGCGAGGAAGAACGTCTTCCCGTGACGAGCGTTGATTTTCCGGCACAGTCGATACGATTGCCGCAGTCCGGGGTCGGAGATGCCGGCCGCGTCGAGTTCCGCGCGTGTCATGACGTGCGCCGATCGGCCGAGACATCCGCCGATGGAAGGGGCGGCCGCGAAGGGGGCCGGTGGCCGGCTACGGTGGCGAGCTGTTCGTCGATCGTCTCGAAGGCAGTCGTGCGCGCCATCGCACGCGCCAATCGGCTCGCCGCACTACGAAATCGGGGTGTCGAAAGGATCCGGTCGACGGCCTCGGCCAGAGCAGCGGAACTCGGATGCCCGGTGCCGAGATCGATGCCCGCACCGGTGTATGCCACCCGCGCCGCGACCTCGGGTTTGTCGGCCGCGTCGCCCGCGACGATCAGCGGCACACCGTGGCTCAGCGCCTGCTGCACGCCGCCGTACCCACCGTTGGTGATCATGACCGCGACATGCGGCAGCAGCCGCGCGTACGGCAGAAAGTCGGCCACGTACGTATTCGCCGCGGTGGGCCGGATCCGCGTCGGCGCGCCCCCCGTGCAGGCGACAACCACGACGTCGGTGCGCCCCGCCAGTGCGGACAAGGTCGGCTGGATCAGCTGTCCGAGATCGCTGTTGTTCCACGTCCCCTGCGTCACGAGCACGACCTTGCGCCCGTCGGACAATGCTTCATCCCACCAGCCGGGCAACGCCGCCTCCGATGGCGACCCCGCGACGGGGCCGGTGAAGACCACCGAGGGCGGCAGGTCGCGGCGGGGATATTCGAACTCAGGCACGGTGAATTGGAGCAATCGCTCAGCCAGTATCGGCCAGTCCAGCGGATATACCGGACACGGCCCCACTCCGAGCTCCCGCAGGACCGTGTCGAACGCCGACTGATCGCGGCGAAACAGGACTGTGTGGACGACCCGGTTCATCATCGTGTAGTCGCGTCCGGCCGCAGGCTGCCAGCCGATACCGAACGGTGCGCTGTCGGCGCTGCTCAGCATCAGCGGGACCACCCCGCACACCACAACCGGTGGCCGCCGCCGCTCCCCGAGCAGCAGCGGGATGGCGCCGGTGAACATGACATCGACCAGCACCACATCGGCGCGCGAGCGCGCAAGTTCGGCGGTGAGTGCGCGATATTGACCCGCGAGCGGCGCCAGAAACCCGGAACGCATCTCGGCCCGGCCGGTTCGCCAACGTCGCACCAGCCCCGGCATCCCAGCAGACGACTCCGGGACGCGCACGACCTCGGCATCTGCGGGTAACGGCACGAAGACCACATCCGACGACTGTGCCGCGGTGGCGAAGGCCGCGCCGCTGAGCATGCGGACCTGATGGCCGCGGCGCCGCAGATCGGCGGCGACAGCCAGCATCGGCGCCACATGCCCCGGAATCGGGGTAGCCGCAACAAGGTACCGGGCCACGCGGGATGTCCCTTCCATGATCTGGCGTCGTCGGTTCGAACATGTCCGGAAGTGCTGGACCGGCATTCATCGACCGCCACGAGACCAGCGTGGCGACGGGCGGATCACGCGGTGAGCGCCGCGTCGATCAAAATCGGCCAGGGACTTCCGAGACCGAGACATCTGAATCGGACTTCCCGCCCGACTCGACCCGATCATACTTCGAACGATGCAAACTCGATGCAACATCGGCCGGGCTCGGCGCCGCAGAGTAACGATTCTGACCCGATTTCCACGGCCGGCAACCGGCTGACCTGCGGCCCGGCCGACGCAACGAGCAGCACGACGGGTGCCGGGTGACGACGCGCTGTAGCGTCCGGCGGTGCGCTCCGAATCGTGCTGGGGCGCCAACGATCCCGTGCGGGCCGGCATGTATCGCGGCCCGCACGGTGCCTGCTACCGCCCGGCGTGCACGGCCGGGCGGCGGTCCGCCCATGGCATGGCGCGCTCGAGATCCCCCGCCAGCGCCAGCAGCGTGGCCTCGTCGCCGTGGCGTCCGGCGAACTGGACGCCGATCGGCAGCCCCGCCGCGGATTCGGCCAGCGGCAGGGAGATGGCGGGCATGCCGGTGACGTTGAACAGCGCGGTGAAGCTGCCGTAGTCGAAGATCCGGTCGTACCACTCGCGGGCGCTCAGCGAGGCGTCGTCGGCGTCGAGGTGACCCAGCGGGATCGGTGGCGCGCTGGTCGTGGGCGTCAGCAGCACGTCGTAGCGAGTGAGGAAGCCCGCGACCGCGCGGGTGGTCTGGTTGAACACTCGGTCGGCGGCGTAGATATCGAAGGCGGACAGCGTCTTTCCGTATTCGACGCACGCCAGCGTGGTCGCCTCCAGGTAGTCGCGGCTCGCCTCCACGCCCAGCTGCGCCGAGGCACCCAGGACGGCGTCGGCGAGGAAGCTGCACCACGTGTCGAGGTTGGCTTTGTCGAAAGCCGCCACGTCGAGCTCGGGCGCGGCCTCCTCGACGACGTGCCCCATCTCGGCCAACCGCTCGGCCACGTGGTTCACCGCCGCTACGCACTCCGGGTCGACGGCGCGACCGGCGTCCATCGGAGTCGTGGCGACGGCGATGCGCAGTGGCCGGGAACCGGCGGCGGCGTGCTCGGCGTAGCTGCGCACCGGGCCGGGCAGCAGGTAGCGGTCGCCGGGCTCGGCGCCGTGCACCGCGTCGAGCAGCCGCGCGCTGTCGCGCACGGTGCGGGTGACGGCGAATTCGATGCCGAGCCCCAGCAGCGGGTCGGCGAAGTCCGGGCCCGGTGTGGTCCGCCCACGGCTGGGCTTGAGTCCGACCACACCGCACGCGGCGGCAGGAATTCGGATCGAGCCGCCGCCGTCGTTGGCGTGCGCCATCGGCAGCGCGCCGCTGGCGACCAGCGCGGCCGAGGCGCCGCTGGAACCGCCGGGGCTGCGGTCGGTGGCCCAGGGGTTGCGGCTCGGTCCGCCGTAGGCGAGGGCTTCGGTGGTGGCATTGAACCCGAATTCCGGGCTGCGGGTGATCGCGCCGATCGCCAGGCCCGCGCGGCGGAACCGCGCCACCAGGTGGGAGTCCTCCGGATGGGTGACACCCGCACCGAACAGCCTGCTGCCGCTGCGGCTCGGCACCCCGCCCGCGTGCGCGATGAGGTCCTTGAGCGCGAACGGCACACCGGCGAACGGACCGGACTCGTCGTAGTCGAGCGGCTTGTCGAATCGCTCGCCCGCCACGGCGGCCAGTTCGGGCTCGACCGCGTCCAGGGCGGTCGCGGCGGCCGTCCGGACCTCGGCGGCGCTGACCTGACCATCGCGGATCAACTCCGCCAGACCGGTGGCGTCGTACGCGGCGTATTCGGCGACATCCATGTGTTTTGCTCCTCGTGCTTCGCGGGCAGGATGGGCGAAGGGTAGGAGCGAACATCACGGCGCGTATCGGCAGAATTGCGGAGGCGCAATCGCGGGTAAGTCGCTAGCCGCACACATACCATGACCGCATGAGCGAGTCGGCGGTGCGTGCGCGTCTCGCCGCCGCGCTCGAACTCCGGGACGCGGCGGCCGGGTCGTCCGGAGGCGAACCCCTCAAACAGCAGGCCGCCCGTCTGCTGTTCGCGTTGCGCCGGGTGGTGCCCTACGACCACGCCGCGCTGTCGATCCCGGACCCGGTGACCGGCGAGCACACCACTTACACCAACTTCGGCTACAGCACCCCGACGCTGGACCTGATCAACGACGCCATGCCGCACACGCAGTTGTACGGCGAACTCCGTGAGACCAGGCTCCCGGTGCTGTTGCACGACGTGGACCGGCGGCGACGGCGCGGCGTCGTCTTCGACGTCATCCGGCGCAACGGCTTCCGAGACGGGCTCAGCCACTGCCTCTACTCGCCGCACGGCCGCTACCTCGGCTTGCTGAACCTGAGCACCTACACCCCGCTCGACGAGCACACCCTGCCGCTGACCACCTTGATCTCCGACGCGCTCGCCGCCGCGGTCGACCCGCTGCGCCCGACCGACGGCGGCGTCCTCGCGATCGGTGCGGGGGAGGAGGCGCTGCTCATCGATCCCGACGGCACCCCCCGCCCGTTGACCGCGGGCGCCCGCGCAGACCTGGCCGCCGCCCTGATCGGTCGTGACCGGCCTGTCGCGCCGCCGGTGATGGTGATCCACGGCGCGCAGGTGCACGAGGTCCGCCTGGACGAGGTGCGCGGCGGCACCCTCATCCGGCACCGTCTCGTGCCGCCGCCCGCGGGACTCACGCTGCGAGAACTCGAGGTGCTGGAACTGCTCTCACACGGTGCGGCCAACACCGAGATCGCCCGCACCCTGCGGATCGGCGCATCGACGGTCGCCACCCACGTGGAGTCGATCCTGCGCCGCACGCAATCGTCCAACCGGACCGCCGCGGCCGTCTACGCGACGCGCCTCGGGCTGTGCCGTTGCGCGTGACCCGGTGTCCGCGATGCGCCCCTGGCCGTTGCGTTCGAAGTGAGTCGCTGCCAGGGAGGTTCGTCGGCGATGGTCAGGGTGGTCGCTGGCGTCGGCCTGGTGTGCGGGTTGACAGCGGTGGGGGGAGTCGGTCATCGAAACGGCACTCTTGCTGTCAGACATGGGGTTTCGTCACGGCCTCGATTAGCATCGCTCGGCATTCGTACTCGACGACAGGGGTGCCCCGTGACCGAACCCGTATACCTCGCCCTCGGCCTACTCACGGTCGCGCTCACCGGCTGCTCGTCGCATCCCGGCACGTCACCGACAGCAGCCCCGATATCCACGACGACGACCGCGGCCGAAGTCGGCGCACCGATCACCAGCGCGGCGGCCGACGACAGCCACGCCGGACCCGCCCACGTCCCCACGTACGTATGCGATGAGGTCATCGTCGTCCGCCCGCTGGGGTACAAGGATGGAGACACCGTCGTGGTCACCGGCCGAGGCAACTGCCAACCTACCGAAGGCACTGTCGGACCGGACAACACGATGAGAGGTCCCTGGCAGATCACCCAACGCAACACGACACCGAACACGTACCACTGCGGAAAGCAACCTCCAGCGATCATCGGTCTCGACGGCAAACCCATCGAACTGTTCACCATCTCCGGCAACATCGCGAGCGCTCCGGCCTACGTCAACGGCTACGACTGCATCCCGTAAGAGATCACACGCCGAGGAGCCATGAGCGACTACGACGCCGAGAACGCCGCCGGCACCCAGGCCGCCCAGGCGGCAGGGTGGCCGGAAATCCCTTGTGGCGCGAGGCGACGCTGCGCGAGACCAGCGCCGGCGAGTGGACCGGCTACCGACACCCACCGATTTCACCGGTCCATGCATGTGACATAAACACTCATACCGGCAGGCAAAAATCTATCGTGTCGGGTGTAGACATTCGTCGAGGGTCGTTATAGAGTCTCTGTTGTTCGAATTAATGAGTCCGAGTGGCCGGGCAGGTGAACTGCCCGGAAGAAGTAAGTTCCCCGTCCCCTTCCGGCGGATGACAGATAGACCCGGAGCAGTCGGCCGGACCTGCCGGAAGGGGACGAATCACCGAAGAATCGAATACGCAAGCACCGCAGGAAGACCGGCGAACCAGGAGGTGGTCACTGAAGAGAGGTTCATCAGTTCCGCATCCCGAAAGCATCGGATGCGGTGAGGCAGCGGCCCTGCGGGGCCGGTGAACTGACATGACATCATTCCCCCCTTCGTAGATCCAAAGGCCCTGGCGCACCGCGCCGGGGCCTGTTGGCGTTGACCCCGAGAGGCCCTGTGCAACAACCCGATTTTTCCGGCGGTCCCAGTGCCGCCGACAAACTCGATGACGACGATTACCCCGCCTACTCGATGGGACGCGCCGCGGAAATCCTCGGTGTCACCCAAGCGTTCCTGCGCAGCCTCGACGCCGCGCAACTGCTGACCCCGCAACGATCCGCCGGCGGGCACCGCCGCTACTCGCGCTACCAGCTGCGTGTCGCTGCCCGCGTGCGCGAACTCGTCGATGCCGGCAACGCCCTCGACGCCGCGTGCCGCATCGTCATCCTCGAAGACCAGCTCGCCGAGGCTCAGCGCCTCAACACCGAACTGCAACACACCCTCGACCAGCGCGACAACCCCGCCGAAACGACGTGAACGCGCCCGACACACGCACCGGCCACGGGGATGTCCTTCGTCCCTGGGCGCTGGCCCCCGTCCTCGACGTTGTGCCTCCTGGCCGCGCGGAACAGTCCGACGACGCCGGGGCGCGGAGGCAGCGGGACGCGAAATGTGTAGTCAACGCTCTCGACTGGGTGCCGACCGTGGTGTCGCTGTCGTCGTTAACGCGGCGGGACAGGCGAACCGATTGTCGAGCGACAGTGAAGCAAATCCGGGAGATGGGAAACGAATGAACAAGACGACAACCGCCGCGGCGCGGGCTGTGATCGCCGCGGCCGTGGTTTCAGGTTTCGCCACAGTGCTCGGATCCGGTGTGGCCGAAGCCGCGCCGCAGGACTGCGCGGTGTCGTGGGATCTGGTCGGAGCGACGGCGACATGCCACGACGACGGCCCGGCCGGCCGGGAGTACGCGCTGATCGTCGAGTGTTTCGGTCTGCATGGCATCCCCAACGCGTTCCCGTTGATGGCCGTCGGCCCCTACCAGGGGTCGTGGAACGGTTCCTTCGGCCCGTCCGGGCAGGGCACGGCTTCGTGCCTGGGCCCGACGAGCATCGGCACCGCTACGAACGCCTACGTGAAGATCTATCGGGATTGATCGGCTGCCGCTCTTTCGCACCGCGCCTTTCTTCTGCGGAGTTCTTGTCGGCCGCCCAACCGGCGGGTGTCAGTGCTGGGCCGGTCCGTAGTGGAGGTGGACCACCCCTCGGGGCCCGCACCACGTAGCGTCCGGCACCATGACGGCGACTCCGCACGGGTGAGAAGAACGATCCCACGCAAGCGCTTATCGTGGGACGATGCCGCTCGCGCCAGGTGATCAGTTTGCGGGATTCGTTGTGAAGGCCCGGTTGGGGCACGGCGGCAGCAGCGCGGTGTATCTGGCCGAGGATCCGGACGGGGCGCGGCCTGTGTCACTGAAGATTCTGGGGCCGGACGACAGCCGGTCGCCCGAGGCGCGCGCACGATTCGTGCACGAGTTCGAAATCCTGTCCGCGCTGCGGCACCCCGATATCGTGCGGATGTACCGACACGGTGAAACCGGCGGCAGGCTCTGGTCCGCCCACGAGTATGTCGTGGGCGCGACGGCCGCGAAGCTGGTTCGGATGCCACACCAGCGCCCGGATCTGCGGCGGGTGCTGCACGTGCTGACACATGTGGCGGCGGGATTGGATTACGCGCACGCCGAGGGGGTGGTCCATCTCGACGTGAAGCCGGCGAATGTGCTGGTCGGCGAAGATGCGGTGAAAATCTCGGACTTCGATCAGGGCCGGTGGCTGCATCGGCCCGAACCGCCCCTGGCCACCGATGGTTTCGTCGTCGTGTCGGTACCGTATGCCGCACCCGAACTACTGCGGGCGCAAGCGGTATCCCCGGCGACCGACCAGTACGCGCTGATCTGCTCAGCCATCGAGTTGTTCACCGGGCGGCCGCCGTTCTTTCGCGCGAACCTCATGGCCACCGCCCAGGCGCAACTGCACGAACCACCGCCGAAGGTCTCCGAGCGCCAACCCTGGATCCCGCCCGAAGTCGACCCGATCCTGCGCCGTTCACTCGACAAGGACCCCGACGCCCGTTACGACTCGTGCAGCGAACCCGTTCACCTGCTTACCGAGGCACTTCAGCACATCGATCCCCGCCCCCTCGCTCCCGCACTGAACCGTCTGAAAGCCGCAATCACCCGACCGCACCTGCGGGACGCCACATTCGGACGGAAACAAGGAAAGGCGAACGGGGCGCCGGCAGCATACGGTCGACGATCCGCTGCTGGGTGAGCGCGCCCATCGCGATGTCGGTTTGATCTCACGAATGGTCATCCGTGTACTCCTGATCGGCGAGTGGCCAGGTCGCGGCGCCGCCGCGGAGGTCGGCTGCGAAGCCGAGCAGCCAATCGCGCTCGGCGCGGCGCAGCGCTTGGGCGTAGGTGTGGTCGGCGAGGAAGACCGGCTCGACGTCCGAGGCTACGGCCAGCCCCGCCTCCACCTTCTCGACGATGGCGTCGATGCGCGCCGCGCGACGGGAGAGCAGTTGCGCCACTTCGCTTCCCGGTAGCGCGAACATGAAAGCCAGTGCCGTCGCGCCGGCTCACGGCGAGAGCGGCGCGGCTGAGCAATGGCTTGGGTGGCATGGCTCCCTATAGTCTGCGCGTCCGGGAAATGGATTCGGGTTGTGGATTGGCTCGCTGGTCAGATCGGAACCTGTTCGGCGGCAAGGAAATCGTCGACGAATCCCAGCGCCCGGTTTTCCAAGCCCGCATAGTGGGTCTCGCGAACCGAGCCGGTGAGCGCCTCGTCGAGCAGCAGATTGCCCGCGGCATCGACGCGCTGTCGCTTTTCCTCCGCGCCGGGCAGCAACCGCACCGACGATCGAGTGAGGCCGCAGTAGTAGGCGATCCCGTCGTTGAGTTGCGCGCTGAGCGCGTCCTGCATGGGTTCGACGATCGCCTCGTCGTCTGCCACGCCCGCCAGGCCCAGCCACAGCATCCGCTTGCCTGCGAGCCGCGGTTGGCTTCGGCCGTAGGCGAATCCGTAGTTCCACACGCGATCGATCCAGCCCTTCAGAATCGCCGGGACCTGCATCCAGTACACCGGGAACACCGCGACGATCACGTCGGCGGCGAGGATGCGTCGCATATGGTTCTCGACCTCGGGGGAGTAGACCTTCTCCCGGTTGCCCCATTCCGGGAGGTCGGCGGCGGTCATCCGCGGATCGAAGTTCTCGGCGTGCAGATTCAGCAGATCGATTCGGTAGCCGGCGGCGGTGAGGCGGCGGGTGGCCAGTTCGGCGATATGGGCGGTCAGCGACTCGGGCCGGGGGTGTGCGACGACGACCAGCGCGGTGCCGGCGGTCGCGATGTCCACGGTCGGGTTGTGCTGCACGGGGCCTCCTGAATGCGGGATGTTCGAACGCCCGGTTGTGCGTTCCGGGTTTCATTCCACACCCCGGAAGGTGGACGATCTATGGGTAAAGATCTACATCCGATAGGAGTTCGTCTACCCTCGCGGTGTGGATCCACTGAGCGCACTGTTGGCCGGTATCCGCGCCGAGGGAGCTGTGCTCACCTCCGCGGTCTTGGAACCCCCGTGGAGCATCCGGTTCGCCGACGCGGCACCGCTGACCATGGTCACCGTGCTGCGTGGTGGGGGCACCTTGCTGCTGCCGGACGGTCTCGAGCGTCGGATCACGGTGGGGGACACCGCGATCGTACGCGGCCCGGAAACCTTCGTCCTCGCCGACAGCGTGGATACCGTCGGGGTGCCGCACGAGGAATACGAGGTCTCCTGCTTCGCGCCGGACGCGAAATGCGATCCTGCGCTGAACGTCAGTGGTTGGGGGAACGACCCCGCCGCCGAGACCGCTCTGATCGTCGGCGCTTACCGGGCGTCCGGCCGACGCCATGAACGGCTGCTGCGTGCTCTGCCCCCCGTCGTGGTCGTGAACGACGACGTGGAGGTGTGCGCGTGGATGGAATCGATGGCCGCGGACGCGGCCCGGCGTCCGGCCGGAGCCCAAGCGATGATGGACCGGCTACTCGACTGGGCCTTGGTCTGCACACTGCGCGACTGGTTCGAGGGGCTGGACGCTGCCGCGCCGGGCTGGTACCGAGGGCCGGCCGATCCGGTGGTCGGCCCGGCGTTGGAAGCCATGCACGCAAAGCCGGCCGCCGGTTGGACGGTCGCGTCGCTGGCCGCCGAGGCTGGGGTGTCCCGGGCGTTGTTCGCGCGCCGGTTCTCCGAGGTCATGGGCCAGTCACCCTTGGCGTACCTCACCGAATGCCGCATGGATGAGGCGGAGGGACTACTGGCCGACCGGAATCTCACCGTGGCGCAGGTGGCGAAGGCCGTCGGCTACGCGGACGCGTTCGGTTTCAGTGCGGCGTTCAAGCGCCATCGAGGCGTGCGCCCCAGCGATTTTCGCGCCACCGCCTATCTCGGAGCCTGAAGTCTACCGCACGACCCCCGGGGATTCGGCCATCGACCTCGTTCTGCACGACCCGATCGAAGGTCGAACCAGAACAGTCGCGAGCACCGAAGATACTGCAGGACAAGCTCTTTCGTGGGCCGACGGGGTGTCCGCTGTGGAATCGGACGACGGGTTCGGCCAGAGTCGCCAACTGCTGCTACATCCCGTCGTGCGCGAGCGGGCGGTCGCGTCCTCATCCTCGGGGGCCGACGCCGAAATGTGACGGTTTGCTTACCGGTGGCGCCGCATCCCCGCCTGGGGCGCGGACCGTGGTCAGAATCTCGGTATGCGGATTCTGCTGACCGGCGCGGCCGGATTTATCGGATCTCATGTGTGGCGGGTGCTGACCGACGCGGGGCACGAGGTGGTGGCGGTCGACGCGATGCTCAGCGCGGCGCACGGCCTACAAGCTCGGCCGCCGCAGGGCGTGCATCGCGTCGATGTGCGCGATCAGGACGCCCTCGACCGTTTGCTACCGGGAATCGATGTGGTGTGCCATCAGGCCGCGGTGGTGGGTGCGGGGGTGACTGTTCAAGACGCCCCCGCTTACGCCAGTCACAACGATCTGGGAACGGCGGTGCTGCTGGCCGCGATGGACCGGTCCGGTTGCCGCCGGTTGGTGCTGGCGTCGTCGATGGTGGTGTACGGCGAAGGGCATTATCGCACAGCAGATTCCGTGGCGGTGACCCCATTGCCACGCCGGCGCGCAGACCTCGAGTGTGGTGTATTCGATCATCGCCATCCCGACACCGGTGCGCCACTGCAGTGGGCGCCCATATCCGAGGACGCGGCACTGCACCCGCGCAGCCTCTATGCCGCCAGCAAGCTCGCGCAGGAAAATTATGCCGCGGCGTGGGCCACGGCCACCGGCTCGACGGTGACCGCTCTGCGCTATCACAACGTCTATGGTCCCGAGATGCCCAGGGACACACCGTATTCCGGTGTGGCGGCGATCTTCCGGTCGGCGCTCGAGGCGGGTTCCGCGCCGCGGGTTTTCGAGGACGGCGAACAGATGCGCGACTTCGTGCACGTCGCCGATATCGCCGAGGCCAACCTGCGGGCCGTGGAACAGCCGTTGGACCGGTTCACGGCGCTGAATATCGCGTCCGGACATCCGATCAGCATCGGCGAGGTCGCCGCGATCCTCGCTCGCGCCCAGGACGGTCCGAAGCCGGTGGTGACCGGCGAGTTCCGTCCGGGCGATGTTCGCCATATCGTCGCGGGGCCGGATCGGGCACGCGAACTGCTGGGCTTCACCGCGGCGATCGATCCGATCAGGGGTCTCACCGACTTCGCCACCGCTCCGTTGCGAGCCGCCGCGGGTGCGGGGGCGCCGCAGTGGCAGCGCTGACGAGCGGTCGACGATCAGGACGGCGAGATCGACCATCCGCGCTCGTGAGCAGGCCGCGTCACCGCGGCAGGGTCGGTGCCGTCGAGCAGCGGTAGCCGAATTTCGAAGCGGGCGCCGTGTTCCCGGTTCGATGCGCTGATCTCGCCGTGATGGACCGACACCAGACCGGCGGCGATCGCCAGGCCCATGCCGCTCCCGCCGCCCTCGGCCGCGGGAGAGCGTGCGGCCGTGCCGCGATAACCGGCGTCGAAGATGCGGGGGAGATCCGCCTCGGCGATGCCGGGACCGGTGTCGTCGAGGTAGACCCAGGCGCTGCCGCGGGCGGCATCGGCCGAGATGTCGATATCTCCGCCCGGCGGGGTGTGCGCGATCGCGTTGGCGACGAGGTTGGTCAGCACCCGGGTCAGCGCCTGATCGCTGCCGGCCACGGTGATCGCCGAATCTGGTTGTCGAACACGCAGTTTCACTCCCGCACGCGCGGCGGCCGGCTCGTTGGCGGCTACCACCTCGTCGATGAGTTCGCGCAGATCCAGTGGTTCGACGTGCAGGCGCAGGGCTCCGGCGTTGATTTTCGACATCTCGAACAGGTCGTCGACCATGCCCGACAATCGCGTGGTCTCGCGCACGACCTGCCTCCCGTAGCGCTCGACATCTCCGGTCTGCGCGACCACGCCGTCGGCGAGAGCCTCGCCCATCGCCCGGATCCCGGCCAACGGCGTGCGCAGATCGTGGCTGACCCAGGCCACCAGTTCGCGACGCGACGCCTCGGCGGCACGCTCCTGGTCGAGCATCTGTTTCTCCCACACCAGCTGCCGCGCCTGCGCCCGGCCCAGGACGACCGCTGCGGGCACGGTCACCGCCGTGACCACGACGAGCACCACCGACATCCTGGCCAGCGCATCGGAGAACATCGGTCCGCTGACCGCGATGAAACCGCTGAGGCTGGCCAGCGTCGGAATCAACACCAGAATCACCATCGACAGCCCAAGGGCCCGATTGCGAAAGGCCCGCAGCAGCATCGCTCCGAGCGCGACGATCGGCACCGATCCGGCCAGGGCCCATCCGATCAACCCGGCGACATCATTCGGCACGATCGACTCCCGTCCCGGCACCCCAGGCGTAACCCCGTCCCCACACCGTCTCGATCCGGTGGGAATCGCCGAGTTTGGCACGCAAGCGTTTGACATGCACCGTCACCGTCGACTGGTCACCGAAATCCCAGCCCCACACCTGCGCGAGCAGTTCCGTACGGGTGAACACGCGCCGCTGATTGGCCAGCAGGAAGCACAACAGGTCGAATTCGCGTGCGGTCAGCGATATCGGCCGTCCGGCGATCTCCACCGTCCGCGCCGCCGTCCGCAGGCGGATCTCACCGCTGCGCAACACGCCTGCCGTCGGCGCCGGTCCGTGGGTGCGGCGCAGCACCGACGCCACCCGGAGCGCCAACTCCCGCGGGCTGAACGGCTTGGTCAGGTAGTCGTCGGCGCCCGCTGTCAGTCCGAGCACACGGTCCTCCTCTTCACCGAGGGCCGTGAGCATGATGATCGGTGTCTCGGGACGCTCGCCTTCACGCACCGACCGGCACAACTCGATGCCGTCGGGCGCGGGCATCATCACATCGAGAACGGCCAGATCGATATCGCCGCCGGCCAGCGCGCGTTCCGCCTGCACCCCGTCGGCGGCCTCAGCCACCTCCATGCCGTCGCGTTCGAGGTAACGGCGGACCACCTCACGCACTACGGGGTCGTCATCGGCGATCAGGATGCGCACCGCGCTCACCAATTCGTGAGCAGGAGGTGGGCGAGCACCAGGGTGCCGACGGCCTGGACGATCAGCCAGGCGCGAGCGTCGCGCGCCGGCAGTAGGGCGGTTCCGCCGATCACCCAGATGTCGAACGGTAGCCAGATCCGCTCGGTTTCGGCCTTGCTCAGGCCGCTGAGATCGGCGAGCAGAAGACCGGTCAGTGCGGCCAGCGCCAACAGCGCCGCCGGGTCCGCGCGGGCGCGCCAGCGTGCGAACGCCGTCGCGGGGGCGGCGCGGATCTCCGCCGGTGCGGGAAGGTGCAGCGCTCCCGGAAGTCGATGCAGCGCCGCGGCCGATGCCACTCCGATCGCACACACCGTCGCCGCCAGGTTCCCCCAGATCCAGTAGGACACGGGCCGTGTGGTCGCGATGCCCTGGTAGTAGCGCTGCACCACCAGGTGATATCCCTCCAGCCACCAGAAGCCGGACAGCGTGAAGGCGGCGACGACGGCCAGCACGCCCAGCGCCGTGGGCCACACCGCTCGCACACCGCGCAGTAGCGCCACCGCCGCCGCCGGGACGGCCATCAGCACCAGGCCGTAGTTGAGATAAATGCCGAACCCGAACAGCACCCCGGAGACGAACAGGATCAGCGGACGTGGCCGCGCGCCGCCGACTCCGACCGCGAGCGCGGCAACCGCCCAGGCGACCACTCCGGCGAAGAAGGCGTCCGCCGAGACCGCCAGCCAGATCGCCGCGGGCGCGAGCGCGAGATACGGTGCGGCCGCCCGCGCCCTGCTCTCGGCGCCCAACGCCCGCATCGCCACCAGCACGGCCATCGACGCGCTGCACCCGACCAGTACGCACAGCGTGGAAGCCCATGCGCCGCCGCTCAATCCGATCCTGTCGAGCCAGACGAACACCAGGAGTGCGCCCGGCGGATGGCCGGACACGTGGGTGGTCCACGAATCGGGTTGATAATCCAGAATCCTGTCGGAGAATCCGCGCAGCATCGCCGGAATGTCGTGGACTCCGCCGACCTCGTGCAGATACTCGTGCATCGTGGTGAGCCGACCGGCGAATCCGCGCTGCCACCCGTCGACCATGGCGAGGCAGAACGCCCACGCGAGTGCGGTCCCCCAGGTGGCCGGCAGCAGCCGCCGCCAGGTGAGCGTGGCGGCGAGCGGGGGCCCGTAGCGCACCACGGCGACGGCGATCACGATCGCGGGACCCGTGCCCCATCCGATGTGGGGCAGCCACGAGCCGAAGATCGGCGCCGCCGCGGCGTAGAGCGAATCGCGATAGTGCGGCGTGCTGATCCTCGGCACGAGGAAGGCGGCGGCCACCAGGATCGTCGCTGCCACCGCGCAGGCGATATCGGCGCGCTCGCCCGATACTCGCCGGGTCTGCGATGCGGTACTGCTGCGGGTATCGCTCACTCGTTCACCGTAGGTCCCGTCGGCGCGGCGCGGCGCGCACGCGATCGTGCCGTCATACTTTCGTCACCTGTGTCACCAGCCGTTTTTCGTCCGATCGGCCTTACGGTCGACACGTGACCCCAGTCGAAGCCAGTCGAGAGCTGACCGTGGTGATTCCCTGCCGGAACGAGGCCGACGCGCTACCGGGCGTCCTGGCGGCGGTCCCCGCGGAGTATCGGGTCGTTGTCGTGGACAACGGCTC
The DNA here is from genome assembly GCF_001613505.1 of Nocardia mikamii NBRC 108933. GTDB lineage: Bacteria > Actinomycetota > Actinomycetes > Mycobacteriales > Mycobacteriaceae > Nocardia > Nocardia mikamii. Next base: position 64,051 of record NZ_BDCM01000010.1, on the reverse strand, counting down.
GACCGATGACACCGCCGCGGTGGCGCGTGCGGCGGGTGCGACGGTGGTCGTCGAATCCGTCCCCGGCTACGGCAGCGCAGTACAAGCCGGGATCGCAGCCGCGACAACCGACCTGGTGGCGGTGCTCGACGGTGACGGTTCGATGGCGCCCGACGAATTACCGCTGCTGGTGGCCGAATTGAGTCCCGATGTGACCATGGTGGCCGGGCGCCGCCGCCCGGTCCGGGGCGCCTGGCCGTGGCATGCGCGCCTGGGCAATTGGCTGCTGGCGCAGTGGCTGCGGCGACATTACGGGCTCCCGGTGCACGATCTGGCCGCGATGCGCGTGATCCGCCGCTCCGAGTTGGTGGCACTGGGCCCGCTGCATCCGCGGTCGGGATATCCGCTGGCATTGCTGGCCGGCGCGGCGCGGGCCGGGTGGCAGGTGGTCGAACGTGATGTCACCTATCGGCCGCGCACCCATGGGGTGTCGAAAGTGTCCGGTTCGGTAATCGGGACGGTGCGTGCCGCCCGCGACTTCTGGAGTGTGCGATGACTGTTCTGCCATTGACGCTGCTGGTGGTGGCGAAAGCGCCGGTCGCAGGATTCGCCAAGACCCGGCTGAGTCCACCGTTGTCCCCGGCCGAGGCGGCGGATCTGGCCGCCGCCGCGCTCCTGGACACCCTGGCCGCGGTGCGCGACTGCGGCGCGGCGCGGGCCGTGGTCGCGTGGACCGGCGACGTGGAGCACGCCTGCCGCGCACGCGAAATAGGTTCGGCCCTGCGCGATTTCGATGTCGTTCGGCAGCGCGGTGACGGTTTCGGTGTGCGCCTGGCGAATGCGCACGCCGACGCGGCTCGATTCGGGCTACCTGTTCTGCAGATCGGGATGGACACACCGCAGGCCGGGCCGGGGCTGCTCGCCGAATGCGGGGCTCGGTTGCTGGCCGGCCCGGACGCGGTGCTGGGGCCGGCGGCCGACGGCGGCTGGTGGGCGCTGGGGTTGTGTGACGTGCGCCCGGCGCGAGTACTCGCCCAGGTGCCGATGTCCACCGATCGAACCGGTGCACTCACCCGAGAGGCATTGCTGCGCAACGGTTGCCGCGTCGAGATGCTGCGCGAACTGAACGATGTCGATCTGTACTCCGATATCGCCGAGGTCGCAGCGGGCTGCCGAGGGCTGTTCGCGGCGGCGGCCGGATCGCTGACGGCTCCGCGCACATGAGTGCCGCGCGCGACTCCCGTTTGCTGCTGCCGACGGCGATCAGGATCCGCGTCTCGCCCGCGCGCTCGCCGGTCGTGGCCGCACGGATCGGTATCGCTATCGCTGTGACGGTCGCGATCTGTTTCGTGACCGGGTTGATCAGCCACTGGATTCAGCATCCACCGGGCTGGTTCCGGTGGCCCGCACATCCGGTGTGGCTGTATCGGACGACACAGGGAGCTCACGTGATCTCCGGCGTGATCACCATCGCGCTGGTCCTGGTGAAGCTCTGGTCGGTCTATCCACGATTGTTCGCCCGCCCCGCGATCGGCGGGCTGTTGCGGCTGGCCGAACGTGGTTCGATCGCGGTGCTGGTCGCGGCGATGTTGTTCCAGTTGGTGACCGGGTTGTTCAATATCGCGCAGTTCTATGCCTGGCGGTTCTTCTTCACCACAACGCATTACGCGATGGCCTTCGTCGCTGTCGGTGCGCTCGCGATCCATCTTGCGGTGAAGCTGCCGACGGTGCGGTCCGCGGTCATGCGCGGCGAGCGTGCCGAGCCGGCAACCGAACTCGCAGCGCACGATCATGTGGCCGAGCGCGAGCAGATGGTGTCGCGCCGGGTGGTGCTCGGTGCGGCGGCCGTCTCGGCCGGGCTGGCGGGGTTGTCGATAGCCGGGCAGTCGGTGCCGTGGCTGCGCCGGGTCTCGGTGCTGGCGCCGCGCAGCGGCACCGGCCCGCTCGGGGTGCCGGTGAACCGCACCGCCGCCCAGGCATCGGTCACCGAACAGGCTCTCCATCCGGACTATCGACTCGCGGTGACGGTGTCGGGCAGTCGCCGCACCTTCTCGCGATCGGAACTGGCGATGTTTGCGCAGACCACGGTCGAGCTGCCGATCGCCTGTGTGGAGGGTTGGAGTGTCTCCGCGCGCTGGTCGGGTGTGCGGCTGCGGGATCTGCTCGCGTCCGTGGGCGACTATCGTGGCGGTGCCGTCGGTTTCCGATCCCTGGAGACGGGGGGCCTCTACGGGCGTTCGACCTTGCCGCACAATGTCGCGGTCGACAGTGCGACCGTTATCGCCCTGCGGCTCAACGGGTCCGATCTGGACGTGGATCACGGCTACCCCTGTCGTTTGATCGCGCCCAACCGCCCCGGTGTGCTCCAGACCAAGTGGCTGTCGGCGATCGAGGTGCTGGGATGAACGTCGTGCGGGGGCTGTTGATCGCGGCGGGTGCCGCATGTGCGGCGTACGGCATCGAGCTTCTGCTGCAGATGAATACGACGGATCTGATGTCGATCGCGGTGTGGTCGGTCGGCCTGCTCCTGGTGCACGATGTCGTTTTCGCGCCGTTGTCGGCTGGGGTGGGAGTGATGGGGCGGTATCTGATTCCCGGCCCCGCACGCGCGCCGGTCACGATCGGGGCCGTCGCTACCGTGGTGCTGGCGGTCGTGAGCGTTCCGGTCGTCGGACGTGCGGGGGCGGTTGCGAATTCGACTGTGCTGGACCGTAATTACGGGGTGGGCTCGGCCGTTGCGCTGGTACTGGTGTGGGCCGGTGTGGGTGTGGGCGTGCTGTGGCGCCGGCGGCGTTCACGCTGACCGGGTCGGTTGCTCCGGCGGCCGGGGTCACCGGCCGTATCCGGCATGGACCCGTTCGCACGCGGTGATGATTCGCTCGATCTGCTCGGCGGTGAGTGCGGCGTGCAGCGACAGCCGGATCAGCGACCTGCCCGGAGGGGTGGCGGGCGGACAGAACGGCGCGCCGTGCACACCGTGTGCTTCCAGGATCGCGCGCACCGCGCGACCGTCGGATTCGGTTCCGGTGGGCAGTGCGACGATATGGCTGTCGACTCCTCCCATATCGAATCCTATGCGGGCGAGCGCGTTTCGGACGGTATGGGCGATCACGCGGAGCCGCGCGCGGCGTCCGTCCTCGGCTCGGATCACCTCCAGGGTGGCGGACAACCCGGCGATATCGTGGGATCGCAGCCCCGAGGAGAAGATCGCGGGATAGGACACCGACTCGAAATAGGGTGCGAACTCGGGGTCGAGTGCGGTCACCAGCCCGGCCCGGCCGACGAACGCCTTGGCCAGGCTGGCGGTGCGAAACGGCACGCGCCGGGTGAGCCCGAGCGCGACCACCGCACCGGCACCGTGCGGGCCGACGACGCCCAGGGAGTGCGATTCGTCGACGACGAGAAGAGAGCCGGTCTCGTCGGCGACGTCGCACAGTGCGGCAAGGGGGCTGGGTGTGCCGGTGGTGTTGTCGATCGCGTCGACGGCGATGATGCCGGGGCCGTGGGCGCGGATCTGCGCCGCCAGCCGGGCGGGGTCGTTGCGCCCGAAGGTGTGCAGCGGCGCGGCCGCGGCCAGTGCCGCCTGTCGCCATGACATGTGCGTGTTCTCCCCGATATGTATCGGAACGCCCGGCGCCGCAATGGCTTGCAACAACCCGATATTGGCCGCCCAGCCGGATTGGCACACCACCGCGGTGGCGCTGTGGGTGTAGTCGGCCAGGCGGCGCGCCAGGGGACCGATCTCGGGTTCGATCGGGGTGAGCAGCGCGGCGCTCATGGCGGCTGTGATCCGCCTGTCGCCGGAGAGCGCCAGGTAGTCGCTCGTCGACAGTCCGATATCGGTGGCGGCCGTGCCGGGGCCGCGAAGAAACATCCGGGCTTCTCGTATTTCGGCCGCATGGCCGCGGCCGATATGTTGCTGCACGTGTTCGGCGACTGTTGCCACCTCGGTCTCCTCGGTAGGTCGCGCTCGTCGGTGTGATTCGCCCTGCCTGGTCGGTGCCCGCCGCCACAGCCTGATGAGCAGGCGCCCCGAAGATCATCGCGCACTTCGAGGGGGAGGTGCCCCGCGATGCGATGACGAAACAATGACGTCATGATCTCGTCTCGTCGGGCCGGGGTAGTAGTCGAAATCCGTGCCTGCCGGTCACGGGGAATGGTTCGAACAGTTGGTCGACCTCGTGGAGTCGGGAAACCTATCGACCGCTGAGGACCGCGAGGATGCAGGCTGCTCCGGAAAGGTAGGCCTACGTCCGGCCGCGGACTTTTCGAAGGCCGTCGGGCTGCGACCCATCCGCGGGATGGATCTCGGCCCGACGGCGAGCACGGTTGGGTCTGCAGAGCGCAGCAGCCCGCACTCGATCTACAGGGTCGATGACTACCTTGCCCGGCACATGCCCGCCGGCCTGCAGTTCGGCCGCGAGCGAGCGGGCCGACTCGTCCACCGCAGCGGGTGCGGCGTTGGCTCCGTTGGCCGGCGTGACGCCGTCGACTTGCGTGGCGATCAGGCCGGCCAGCCCTCCTGCGGCGCAGCGTGTCTTCGAGTTCCGTGCACTGCGACGGATGCTGGCGGTGGCCACGCTCGGCCGTGCTGGGTGATCTCGGCGCGTTCTCTGAGCAGCGCAACCGTCGGCGAGTGTGACGATCCGAAATTCGTTGTGACGGGTGCGGTCGGCCTGCTAGCTTGGAGCGCGCCCGGATGGTCTGGTTCCGGGCCTGGATAGTTCGGAAGAGGGTGTTGATGTCCCGGTTCTCGCCGAGCGCGCCTCGCCGCGCCGCGTAACCGCGCGTCCATCCGCCGCCGAACGGGCCGGCCGCGAAAGTTCCGGCGTCCGTTCGCAATCACCGATCGGGTACCCCCGTGATGTGCACGGGAAGTTCTCTGTCGTTGTCCGCTCGGTCTGATCCTCTGTCTCCTCGCGCATCGCCCGGTTGACGACTGCCCGCTGTGACTGTGGGCGGCGTCCTCGGTCGGTGTTGTGCCGTTCGCTTGCCACCGGACAGGGCGTGAAAAGAGGTCCGCCGCCGCTGGACACGTCGTGATGAACGGTGGGGAGCCGGGGACAGTTCACTGCGACCGGCTCGGCCCCGCTGCCGCCTGTCGCCGCCAGTTCAGGAAACGTCGATAGGAATCCCCATGCGAGCTATGTCCCGGGCCGAAGTGCGCGCCGCGATTGTCAATATGGACCCCCCGGGTAGCCGAGTCCGGCTGCCAGGGTGGTTCGACGAGATTTCCTGGGAGGCTCTCGAATATCTAGGGTGGCGCGATCCACGTTCGCCCCTGCGGGCGTATCTGGTTGCCGAGGTAGACGGGGCGGCCACAGGCGTGTTGTTGCGGCAGGCGCCACCTCGGGCCGAGCTGGGATCGCGAGCGATGATGTGCGACCTGTGCCGGTTCACTCGGCGGTTCAACGAGGTGTCGGTGTTCACCGCCCGCCGCGCCGCCAAGGACAAGCGGCAACGATTGTCCGGCCGCGGTTTGCATGTGTGCAGCGGACTCGACTGCCATACGAATGTGAACCGCGCCGTGCCGCTCGGCCCACTCGATCCGCCGGCGGACGAGGTGATCCGGCAACGACGTGACGGATTGCGCGCTCGCACAATCGGTTTCCTGCGCGCCACATCCGAGCCGGCACGGCATTGACTCCGCTGTGGACCTACTTCCACACAGAACCGATACGGGCGACGTGCTTGCCCACGCCGTGACCCGATGCCAGCAGGTCGTGTCCGGCGATGAGCTCGTCCAACGACTCCAGTTCGGTGACCGGGAGTGCGAGCGCGCCTCCGGAAGTCAGCTTGCCGCCAGGTCCAGGCGGAGGAACTCGGTGATCCGCATCAGCCGCGGCGGGCGCGCCGCATCGTGATCGCCTCCACGCCACGCGATCTGCGACGCGAATCGCGGCTTCCAGCACGCGATCTCGACTGAGCGGTCGTTGCGCTCGCGGCATGGCGGGTCGTTACATGTGCGCGGCGCGGTGAGAGTAACGGTTTCGGGTGCTCGCGCGATGGTCATCCGGGTGGGCGTAGTTTGGCGCTTTATCGGCGTGTTCGCTGGGCCTGGGCATCGATTCGCGCTTTGTGAACCGCCGGTCACCTCGGGAGAGGTTGCGGAACCGACCGGACACCTGCAAAGAAGGCGTAGTGGCTGTAGCCACATTCGTGACCCGACGGGCGAGAAAAACCTTTCGGCATCGGATTGATTGAATTTTCCGAAACGAATCCGAAGAGTGTAGGTCGATGCGAGGACGAGAGTCCGGATTGGTGAGCGGGAAGCGCGAGAGAGGTGCAGTGATCGCACTGTCTTTTCCTTCACGCGGCTTTCTTCGGGCGCTTTCACGTGAGTTTTGATCTCCCATGGCTTTGTGTAATGTTTCCGCTCGGGCCCAGATAGCCGATTCGATTCAGCAAAGGCAACGACGTCCTCGAAGGGAGGTGATTGCTTGTGATTCTGTCTTTTGTCGTGAACCTGCTGCACTCGCTGCTCGGCATTGTCGGGCTGTGAGTGCGAGCCGGCCGGCGTATCTCCCCAATGTGCGGCCGGTATTTCATTTCGGCCCGTAAATTTCCGCAGTTGATCTCCTCTGTTGTGGGGTGCGCGGTGACGGGTCGAATCAAGGGTGCACCACACACCCTCGGGTAACGCGAATAGTCGATTCGCGGGAATTGGGTGCGGTGATAGAATCCGGCGATTTACCAACACCGTATTCAATTCTGTCTATGCTCGGATTTCCTTATCGGCGTCAACAGCTCGGTCAGGTAATTCGGTCACTGCTGGGATCTCACCCACGAGATACCCCATAATGTCGGACGCGGGTGGCACCTTGGCATGCCGCCCGCGTCCGTATATCCAGGTAATTCGACCCCGGCCGTGAACATCGTGGGTGGCGCGGTGCCACGGCTACTCGAAGCTCTAGTTTCCGCGTCAGCCACCTCCTCCCGCAGGTTCCGCCGCCACGGTCCGTTCGCGGACTCGGGCGTCACCCCCCCGAGAATTCCGCGCACCGAGCTCGTCACCGATGCTTGCTCTGCTGCTGAAGTGGGATCACGGTGGACCGCAACGTTTTGCGCCCGACTCCGCCGAGAAGTAACCGTTTCTCGAGGCACCGGTGTTCGAGTTCGGGTCCCATCGGCCACCAGTCGTCCAGTTCGACGAGTCCAGGGGCAAGTACCTCCAGATCCCCGAAGAACGAGGCGATCTCGTCGCGAGTGCGATACCAGCCGGACCCCAACCCCGACGCCATGAACCGGTGCTGGAGTCGAACAGCCATTTCGTGTGCCGCCGATCCGTCGGCGGGATCCCAGAAGTGGGTGATCGCAATGTAGGATCCGACCGGTATCGCGTCGATGTATCGGCGCATGACTCCGGCGGGGCCGGCATCGTCATCGATGTGGTGAAGGACGCCGCACAGGATCAGAGCGAGGGGGCGGCCCGGATCGAGCTGGGTGGCAATCTCGGGACAGGCCAGCAAGGCATGCGGTTCGGTCAGGTCGGCCGATATGAAGTGCGTGTGTTCGTTTCTTTCGAGTAGGGCTCGGCCGTGGAGAGCGCACAGCGGATCGTTGTCGACGTACACCACCTGTGCGGTGGGAATGTGCTGTTGCGCGATCTCGTGGGTATTGCAGACGGTCGGCAGTCCGGCACCGAGATCGAGGAACTGGTCGATGCCGACGCAGCCGGCGAGGTAGCGAACCACTCGGTGCAGCCATCGACGGTTCATCCATGCCACATCGCTTTGGCGCGGAGCGATTTCAGCGACCGTATCGCGAACGACACGATCGACTTCGTAGTTGTCCTTGCCGCCGAGCGTCGCGTCATACACGCGAGCGATGCTTGCCCGCGAAGTGTCCAACCCGACAGGTGTGCGCCTATGGGCCGCAGCGATGGGTTCGGACGGGTCCGGCATGAAGACCTCTCTGGACTACGTAGTCGATTGCGAAGTGTGGGAGCGTTTGCCGCAATTCCTCAGTGTGCCAGCAGATTCAGTGACGTGATGCGGTTTCCGGCCGCGGTCCTCAGATCGTGGCGACCGACGTCGCCGCAGAGACGAGGTCGGCAGTACTCGGCGCAGCCCCGTGGTCCTGTGATCGAGCCAGAGCGCATTCGGCGCGAGGGCACTCCAGTCGGAACGGCGATCCGCCGAGAACGCGGGCGATGCCCTTTGCTTGCGAGTAGTAGCGGGACAGCGGTCCCGTGTGTTCCGCGCCGATGCCGTTGAGCTGGTAGCACTTCTGCATGGCCTCCGGCAGCGCCGTGGTGACCCGGTAAGCCAACGTCTCGAGGGCAGTGTCGACCCGCTTTCGATGTTCGGCGCTGTCGTCCTCCTGCGCAAGCGCCCGATTCGCCGACAGTGTGATCGAATGCACCGCGCGAGCGGCGACGTAGATATCGTGGATATTCCGAGATGCTGCCCGGAACTGCATGGGGGACAATCCGAGCCGAGCCTGGGCCTGCACTCTTTCGGCGGTCCGTCTCAGCACTCCGTGCAGCAGGCCATCCGCCACCGATCCGATCGAAGCCAGCGCCAACCACTTCAGTGGCGGGACACTGTCGGGCAGCAACTGCTCCGCTGGTATGGACACGTTGTCCAATCGCAGCGTGAATTCGGGCACGCCGGTCGGGGACGCGTTCGGGACACGGCTGATACCGGGCGCTTTCGCATCCACGACAGCGAGTCCGGAATCGGTCGGCACCAGGATCCAGCTTGCCCGGTTCGCATACTGTACGCCGACCTTGTGGCCGCTTATTCTCACCGTGGTGCCGTCGATGACTGCAGTCGTCGAGGGTTTCGAGGAGAATGGTGCCCCGGGTTCGTTGAGCGCCGCTGTGATTATCGCTCCCGCGGCGACAGCGGGGAAAACCAGTTCCGCCACGCCAGCCGTCGCGGCTCGGAGCAAGGGAAGGACCCCGAATCCGAGGGTCGACAGCAGCGGAACCTCTACGGCGTCGGTTGCCAGCTCCTTCAATATCGCCGAGACCTCCAAGAGGCCCAGGCCGTCTCCGCCGTAGCCTTGTGGCAGGGGTGCCGAGAGCAGGCCGCTGCCGATGATGGCGGGCCACAGGTCGATATTGCGTGCCCTCTCGCGCTCCAGCAGGCTTACGACAATTTCGGCAACTGCATCCTGGCGCTCATCCATGGTGACGTTCAATACAAAGCTCCCGGTCGACCTAGATTCGTGTGCGACTTCGATGGATAACTCGATAAGCGGACCACTGAACTGTTCTGTTTATTCGAGAAGGGGCTTGCCAGTGCGAAATCCGGTCCGGGCCGAGCTGAATTCGGCCGACTGTCGCGCTCTGCCCTTCCGCGAAAAAGTTCGCGGAACAAGGCAGGATATGTTCTACCCGGTGGGAAGAGATGAGCAACCAGTGCTGCCGCGCGTCGCTTCCGGCGCCGATTCGCGCTGAGATATTTTAATCTCAGCGCCGTCTCCCGGCGGGGGAGTGGTGATGTTTTCCTGTGACGTGTGAACGACTTCTTTTATAGTGGAATCTTCTCGATGGGACATCGCAGCGGCGTGGGTCCGGCGCAGGCGAGTGCGTAGTGCGGTCGCAGCGCCGGAAACAACGGCGAAACCGATCAGGACCAGCAGCCAATCCAGTCGCCTGTCCGTCCGGCCGGTCTCGCTGCGAATCGAGGCGGTGCTGGGCCGGGTATTCGGCGTCGTCGCAATCGGGGCAGGGAGGACGGCTGGTGACGAGGGCGCCGCGGGCGGAACCGTGACCGGTGAACTCGCGGGCAGCGCCGGCGGCGCGGTGGTAGGTGCCGAGGCCGGGGGACCGGGCGTTTCGCTCGATCCTTCGCTGGGCGGGGGGAGCCGGTGGCCGGCCAGGTCTCGGGCTACGGCCGTGAACCACTCGGTGAGCATTTCGGTGCTGGAGCGGACGCCGGCGCCGGCGGTGGCATAGGCGCCGTGTTGGCGGACGGTATCGACATAATGGAGCCAGGTGTGCGGATCCAGCAATTCGGCGTTGTCCGCTCCTAGCTCGCCGAGGGCGTCGAATATCTGAGTCAGTAGCCGAGACGCTTGCGTCGGTGGCGACGGGTGGTGCGACGCGACGGCAATGTCTTGGGCGAGAATTGCGATCCCCGCGAGTGGGTTGATCGCCGCTGTGCCGGCGATTTCGGAAAACTCCGAGGTGGACAAGACGGTCCCGGTGATCGCGAGGAGGGCGTTGAATGCGGCGGCGGCAAGTTTCAGCAGTGCCTCGTGCGACTGCGGGCCGACGGCCACGCGCGGGTCGGCAGCTTCGGCGAGCCGGATACTGAGTGTCTTCTGCGGGGTCAGCGACAGTGTTCCCAGCGAATCGCCGCGCAGGTCGTCGCTCACCACCGCTGTCAGCGTTTTGGCGATTGTCGCCTGGAGGGTGGCCGCGATGGAGGACAAGGTCAGCAAGAGGTCGTCGGGGTCGAACTCGATCTGGCCCGCGATGGTCGCGATCATGTGGAGCAGCGGCGAACCGGCGGGTGCGTCGCAAGCCAGATCGCCGGGCCGACACAGCGACGCCACTCGCCCGGTGAGCGCACCGAAATCATCGATGATGTCTCGCACCGGGCCGATTCCGCCGCCAGGCGGCGTCGCGAGTGGAAACCGCGGCAACTCGGCGACCTCTGTGCCGGCGGTGTCGGGTGCTGGAGCCGGCCGGTCCTTACCAGGGGCTCCCGGAAACACGGGCGCAGCACGGCCGCGAGTCGGGTCCGCGAGTAACGCGACCGCCGCAACCCGGTCCGCCGGCACCGCACCTCCGCCGGCCCCGACCTCTCGTGCGAACATCGAAACGACGTGCGCCCCTTGTGAATACCCGATCAACCCCAGCTCGGTACGAGGGCATCGGCCGACGACCTCGCGCGCCATCGACCGCAGACGGCCGAGTCCCTCGGCCGCTGAGTACGAATACGGCGTCAAGCCGCCGGGGACCATCCCGCCGAACGAGGCCTGGTACGGGACGTACGCATGCCCGGCCTGCCGCGGCCCCACCCTGGACAGCAGCGGGACCAACACAGCCGAAAGCATGCCGTCATCGACGGAAGCCGGTGCGTCGGGCGACGATTCACCGGTCCCTTGCACGCCGAGTACATACAGGGGTGGGCAGTGCTGCAAGTCCAGTGCTGGCCCGTCTTCGGGTTGCGCCTGTGCTGAGCCGACGGCAGTGACGACGGCTACGACGAATACAGTCGACATCCCCCGCAACAACGCCGAGCGTATCTGTCGTGCGTGCACATTCGAAGTCAATAGACGCATCTCCCGGATGGAATTCTGTGCGTGCGGCCGCGGACCACCCGGCAACCCCGACAGTGCACCGTGCGGTTACGGGGAGGCAGGGAACAGTGCCGCTGACCGGATCCTCGGTTTCGAGGAAGTAGCAACGTGGTGCCGTGTCGAGCCGGTCAGCCGTCAAGGCTCCGGCTGGATCCGGCATCCGAACTTCTTGGCACGCCTACGGTTCCAGCTCGGCTGGATCGAGACGCTCGGCCGCGGAATCCGACTCACACGGCCTTTCTGCCCCTCCGGGATCCCCATCCACGAATGGCATCGACAGCTATTCGAAGCCGCCGAGTACTTGGATCGGACCATTTTTCGCTGTCTCCGGACCGCCGTTTGTGTCATATGGCCGACATGAGCGGTTCGCCCGATTAGCGGTTGCGCGTTCATCCGCATACTTTGGTACTGCCGGATCGACGATTGCCGACTTCTCGCCTCAGGACGGGCGTGGATGCTCGCCCCCATCCACGTGTGGTACCGCCTCGAAGACCCATACAATTCGCACCGTCTTCCCCTGCCCGATACCGACATACCGGGAAGGAGGATCCGACGGTGTCGCAACTCATCGGCCGTCCGCCGGAGCGCTCGCCGCTCCACGCACGGTGTGATCGCGCACCGACGCACACACGAGCATTCCTATCCGCACAATGCGAGTATTCAGCGAGGTGAAATGGGCACCAATCCCTTCGATGACGACAACGGCCGATTCTCGGTTCTGATCAACCACGAAGAGCAATACTCCCTCTGGCCGGTCTTTGCCGATATCCCCGACGGATGGAGAGTCGTCTTCGGTGAAGACAGCCGGGACGCCTGCATGGAGTACGTCGAAAAGAACTGGACAGATATGCGACCGAAGAGCCTGCGCGATGCAATGGCCGCCGACGACGCGACCCGCAAAACCGGCAAACCGAAATCATCCACCCGCCGCAGCAAATAACACCCGACCGGCCCCATCGGCGTTGTGCACGGCCGGAGCCGATCGACGCATATGGCGGGCCACCTCTGTTCGGGTATCGAGTGTCTCTTTTCCGATGAAAGGTGATCTATGGGCATGGGCAAGCACAGGGCTCACGACGTGCAGCGAAAAGTGGTGACTTCGGCGATCGGGGCAGGGGTCGCCCTGTCGATGACTCTCACGCTGGTGGGAACCGGACTCGCGAAAGCCGAAGCCGTTCACACTGTTCCGGCGACCGGATCCGGCCCGTCGGAGGTCGCGCAACCGGCGCAGTGGCCCGCGGCCGAGTCCCCGAACGTTCATCCGTACGAGGGGCTGGAAATTCCGCACGATACGTTGAGCTCGCTGCAGTGGGCACGGCCGATGCCGAAGGAGGACTATTTGGCGCCGGTGGGCGTGCTCCATCCACCGGTCCCGGTCGCGCCTGTCCCGCCGATCGCACCGCCGGCCGGAAAGTTGCGCTTCGGCGACGTGCAGGTCGACTCGCCGCAGTGGCTCTACCGGGAGCAGGCCATCCAGCTCAACGACGGTGCCGCGGTCGCGGAAGCCGATATGGCGACCTTTCTCGATTCCGTTGGGATGGAGCGCAGCAGGTCCGACCGCATCGCAGGCGAGGCTCTGGGCGCCGCCGCGATCGGTGCGGCGGCGGGCGCTGCGATTGCGAGCCCGTTCGCGATGATAGGAGCCGTCGTGGGTGGCGGAATCGGGCTGGCCGTCGGTGTGCCGTTCGCGCCGATCGGCCTTGCCGCGGGGCCGATCGGCGCCGCATACGGTGCCGCCCTCATGGCTGTCCCGTTGACGGTCATCGGTGCGGCGGCCGGCGGAACCCTCGGTGCGGTGCATGCTCTCACCGCGCCGCCGCGGACTGTCGGAGACCGATGAAAATCCTTCGGCGATAACGCCGATCCGAGTCCGAGCAGACCACCGTTCCGCGATGTGGTATGTGCGGTGAGCTCGAATATGCCGCACATACATATCTGTCCCCTCTTTTCGGCTCGGTAATCTCATTTTCGGCAGCGCCGAGGTGTGCGCGTACACGCTCGATCGCTGATCGGGCGAACCGCTCATGTCGGCCATACCGCGCGAACGGCACTCACCGAGACAGCGAAAAATGTTCCGATCCAAGATCCCTGTGGCTTCGAATAGCTGTCGATGCCGCTGGTGGGTGGGGATCCCGAAGGGGCAGAAGGGCCGTGTGAGTCGGATTCCGCGGCCGAGCGTCTCGATCCAGCATGCGTACTACTGCTGTCTGCAGAGAATTCGCCCGTTTCGGCGGCGGGTGCATCGAGCTGAGCCGTGCACCGCAGTCGATCGGCGAATTCGAATGCAGCCGTAGTTCGGGTTCGATCTCGAAATAGGCATGAATACACATTTCGGATAGGTGGTACGGCGTGGTTCCGTTGTGCCGCAATGCCCGCGAGTCTGAGCGAGGGATTACACGATGAATCTGAAGTCAAACGGAACCGCCGACGACGAACTGGATCTGATTCCGCTCTCGAGGGCGCAGCACGGTATGTGGTTCGCGGACAGCATGCCGGGCGGACCGGCCGTCAACATCGCGCAGTACGTCGATCTCGAAGGCCCGATTGACGCGGACGTGTTCGCCCTGGCGGTCAACCGGGCCGCGCTCGAGATCGAGTCCCCGGTGGTGCGGGTGGTCGAATCCGACGGTCGCCCATACCAATTCGTCGACCGCAGCATCGTCTACGACGAGCCCGTGCTGGATTTCAGTGCCGAGGACGATCCGTTCGAAGCGGCGATGGAGTGGATGCGCCGCGACTACAACACCAAGGTCGCCGACCTGAGCCGTGATCGGCTCGCGGTCACACGGCTCATCCGGATCTCCGAGGAGCGGCACCTGTGGTATGCGCGCGCTCATCATCTGGTGATCGACGGTTACGGTGCGTTCAACCTCATCACCCGAGTAGCCGAACATTACAACGCAATACGCGAGAACAGGCCGCCGAAGAAGTTGGTGGCAGCCAAGTTGCGCGACATCGTCGAGACGGAGCAGACCTACCGCGCCAGCTCTCGGTTCGAGACGGACAAGTCGTATTGGCTCGACAAGGTCGCGGATCTTCCGACGCCTGCAAGTCTGTCGGGCCGCACCGCACGCTGGAGCAAGGACGACCGCGTAGTCGGCCGGCAGCTTCCCTCGCAGTTGTCCGACCGGCTCGACCGTTTCGCCGACGATCTAAAAGCCTCCGCCGCCCAAGTGGTGATCGCGGCATTCGCGGCGTTCCTCGCCCGGATGACACGGACCGACGATGTGGTGCTGTCGATGCCGGTGAGCGGACGCGTGACGATGAAACTGCGCAACGCCGCCGCGATGTTGGCGAATATGGTGCCGATCCGATTCAGTGTGAACGCGGCAACTACCGTCGAGGAGCTGGTCGGCGCGTCGGTGTCCGAACTCGTCTCGGCGATGCGGCATCAGCTCTACCGATTCGAGGACCTGCGCCGGGACTCGAATGCGCTGGACGCGGCGGCGAGTTCGTTCGGGCCGATCGTCAATGTTCTCTTCTTCGACTCGGAGATTCGTCTCGGGTCGGCGGAGGGCCGTTACCGTGCCTTGACGTCCGGGGTGCTCGACGATCTGCAGCTGAATTTGTATCGGCCCGGCGCCGAGGCGCCGCTGCTGATCGAACTGCACGGCAACGCGAACCTGTACGACCAGGATGAACTCGAACTGCACGCACACCGATTCATCGCATTCCTGCACCGGATGATCGAGTCGCCGACGGGCACCGCCATTGTCGACGTCCCGCTCGTCGACCCTGACGAAAAGCTGCGAATCGTAGGGGAACTCGCCGGCCGCCACGGAGAATCACCCGGCGAGACTCTGGTGGACCTCCTGGCCCGGCAGGCTGCCGCGAGTCCGTCCGCGGTCGCTGTCAGTTCCGGCGCGACAGCCCTCACCTATCGCGAACTGAACGAGTCGTCCACCCGGTTCGCGCGCAGGCTCATCGCCCTCGGCGCAGGGCCGGAGACTCTCGTGGCCATCGCCATGCCGCGGAATGTCGATCTGATCGTCGTCGTCCTGGCCGTACTGAAGTCGGGCGCCGGATATCTGCCGTTGGACGTAGCTCACCCGGCCGAGCGGCTCGAATACGTGTTGGACGACGCCGACCCGATCGCCATCGTGACGAACCAGGCTATGCGCGAGCATGTTCCGGGTGACCCCGGACGCGTGGTCCTCTTCGACGACGATACCTGTGTAGAACCCGGCGACCGCTCGGCTCCGATCACCGACGCCGAGCGCACCGGCGCACTGCGTTCCGACCACGTCGCCTACGTCATCTACACGTCCGGATCGACCGGGCGGCCGAAGGGCGTCTCGATATCCCATCGCGCCGTCACCACCTACCTGGTGAATACGTGCGCCGAGATCGGAGTGTGCGCCGAGGACGTCTGGACGTTCTTCCACTCGTTCGCGTTCGACTACTCGGTGTGGGAAATATTCGGGGCTCTGGTCACCGGAGGCCGAGTCGTCATCGTCGACAGCCTCACCACACGTTCGCCCGACGATGTCGTGCGGCTCGCGGTCCGGGAGAAGGTGACCGTTTTCAACCAGACGCCTTCGGCGTTCCTCCAGTTCGCAGCCGCCCGGCAGCGCTACGCCACGGCGGGGGAGCCGGACGGTGCGCTTTCACTTCGATTGGTCATCCTCTCCGGCGAGGCGCTGGATCCGGCGGGGTTGGCGGACTGGTACGAGCACAATCCGAACTCGCCTGTCGTGGCCAACAGTTACGGGATCACCGAAACCACCGTCTTCGTCACCTACCTCGGCCTGACACGCGACATCGCCGCGCCGGGCGCGCCGAGCGCAATCGGGCCGGCGTTGCCGGGGCTGCGAACATTCGTCCTGGACGAGCGCCTTCGCCCGGTCCCGCTCGGCGCGTGGGGCGAGATCTACGTCGCAGGAGCTCAACTCGCGCGCGGCTACCTCAACCGCCCGGCGCTGACGGCCGGACGCTTCGTCGCGAATCCGTTCGGGAAGCCGGGCGAGCGCCTGTACCGCAGCGGTGACGTAGCACGACGAAACCATAACGGCGAGTTGGAATACCGTGGCCGAGCCGACCAGCAGGTGCAACTGCGTGGTTTCCGGATCGAGCTGGACGAAATCCGTAACTCACTGCTGAGTCACAGCGCGGTGTCGGCGGCCGTCGTCGTCGTACACCGCCCGGGCACGGAGGCGGCTCGGCTGGTCGCCTATGTCGTGCCCGCCGACGACGCCATCTGCGAGGCCGAATCCCTTCGCGCACATGTCGGTGCGCGGCTGCCGGAATACATGGTCCCCGCCGGCATCGTCGTATTGGCGGCTTTGCCGCTCACGGTCAACGGCAAGGTGGACCACCGTGCGCTTCCGGATCCGGTATTCGATTCGGCCGCAGCGTACGTCGCGCCACGCACCGCTGTCGAGGAGTCGATCGCAGACGTCTTCGCCGAGGTTCTCGACCTGGAGCGGGTCGGCGTGTCGGACAGCTTCTTCGAACTCGGCGGCAATTCGCTCACCGCGACCAGCGCGGCCGTGCGCATCGCTGAGGTAACCCGGCGCGATGTGTCGGTCCGCGACCTTTTCGGTAAACCGACGGTCGCCGAACTCGCCGCGCATATCGAGGCCGGCCGGCACGCTCGACGGCCGGTGCTGAGCCCGGCGCGGCGGTCCGGTCCGGTTCCCCTGGCACCCGCGCAGAACAGAATGTGGCTGGTCAACCAAGCCGATCCGGCTTCTGCCGCATACAACATTCCGTTGGTGATGCAGCTGACCGGACGTCTCGACACCGCGGCACTGCGTGCCTCCCTGACCGACGTGATCGACCGGCACGAGTCACTGCGCACGTTCTACCCGGCCGTGGACGGTACCGGGACACAGGTCGTTCTGCCGGCCGAGGAAGTCGTCGCGGAACTCGATCTGACGCCGAAGCCCACCGATCCCGACGAGATCGCGAACCGGATTCGCGAGCTGGCCTCGGCCGGGACCGATGTGCGCCTCGGTCCGCCGATCAGGGGCGCGCTGCTTGCGACCGGCGACCGGCGGTGCCACGTCCTCGTCCTTGTGCTGCACCATATTTGCTGCGACGGCTCATCTCTGCGACCGCTCGCCGCCGATGTGGCAGCCGCGTACAGCGCGAGGTCGGAGGAGAAGACTCCGGACTGGCAGCCGTTGACGGTGCAGTACGCCGACTACAGCGTCTGGCACCGGGAACTGCTCGGCGACGAGAACGATCCGAACTCGCTGGCGGCGCAGCAATTGGGTTACTGGACACAGCGGCTGGCGGGCATGCCGCCGGTGCTGGAACTCCCCGCCGATCGCCCGCGCCCCAGCCGGCGATCCCTGCGCGGCGACGTCGCGCACACGGTGATTCCGGCTCGGACCTTCGTCGAGATCGAGCGGTTGGCGCGCACCGCTAATGTCACGACCTTCATGGTCGTTCACGCCGCACTGGCCGTGCTGCTCGCCCGACTGTCGGGCACCTCGGACATCACCATCGGGACACCGGTCGCCGGCCGAGGTGAACGCGCGCTCGAACCGCTCATCGGAATGTTCGTCAATACGGTGCCGCTGCGCACCGAGGTGCGCGACGACGAGTCACTGACCGCGTTCCTGGCCCGGGTCAAAGATGTCGACGTCGACGCCTTCGCCTACCGCGATCTGCCGTTCGAACGCATCGTGGAGGAACTCGATCCGGCGCATTCGTCGGCGTATGCCCCGTTGTGTCAGGTCTATCTGGCCTTCGAGAACATGGACCGGCCGAAACTGGAGCTTCCTGAACTCACGGTCGAGATCCTGGATCCGGGTCCCGAACCGGCAAAAGTCGACCTCATCGTCACGGTGGCCGAAAACTCGGCTGCGGGCGGCGACGTCGGTCTGCGAATCAATTACGCGACGGACCTGTTCGACCGGGGCACGATCGAGGAGCTCGCCGCGCGGCTGAACCGTATTCTCGATGCCTTCGTATCGAACCCGGTGGCGCGGGTCGGTGCTGTGGAGTTGTTGTCGGGGCTCGAGCGGACGCAGCTGGTGCCCGCGTCGGGTGGCACCGGCGTCGAACCGTCGGTACTGGCGGACTTGCTGGGCGGAGATCCGGATGCGCCTGCGATCGTGTCCGGTGCGCACTCGGTGTCCTACGGCCGATTGGACGAGTGGTCGAATCGTCTTGCGCGAGTGTTGATCCAGGAGGGCGTAGGCCCGGGCGATCACGTCGCGTTGATGATGGCTCGGTCGGTGGAATTCGTGGTCGGACTGTGGGCGACGACCAAAGCGGGTGCCGCGTTCGTTCCGGTCGATCCTCGCAACCCGGCAGAACGTGTCGCACACATGATCGCGGACTCCGGCGTGCGGCTCGCGATCACCGTCGACCATTCGCGCAACCTGCTCCCGACCGCGCTTCGAGCGCTGGTTCTCGACGATCCCGACACTCAGGCGTCGATCGCGACACGATCGGCCGCCGCCGTCACGGACGCAGACCGGATGCGCCCCTGCCGAGCCGCGGATACGGCGTACGTGATCTACACCTCGGGTTCGACCGGCGCACCGAAGGGCGTGGCGGTCACCCACGCGGGCCTGGCGAATTTCGCGGCCGAACAGCGTGAGCGCTACCGGGTCGATTCGAGGTCGCGCGTGCTGCAGGTGGCCGCGCCCGGTTTCGACGCGGTGATGCTGGAGCTGTTGATGGCGCATACCAACGGCGCACTGCTGGTGATCTCGCCCCCGGATGTGTTCGCCGGTCGTGAGCTGGCGGAACTGATTCGGGCACACCAGGTTTCCCACGCGTTCCTGACACCGAGCGTGCTGGCGACGATGTCGCCCGCCGGACTGGATTCGCTGCAGGTGCTGGTGGCCGGAGGAGAGGCCGTGTCCGCGGAAACCGTGGCGATGTGGGCGCCGGGACGACGGCTGTTCAACGGGTACGGACCGACCGAGACCACGATCATGGTCGCGATCAGTGATCCGTTGTGTGCCGGCGACCTCGTGACGATCGGCGGTCCGATCCGTGGAGTAGAGGCTGTGGTGCTGGACGCGTCATTGCGGCCGGTGCCGGTCGGGGTGACCGGAGAGTTGTACGTCGCCGGCGTCCAGCTGGCTCGCGGATATCTCGATCGGCCGGCCCGGACGGCCGCGTCGTTCGTCGCGAATCCGTTCGGTGCGCCGGGCACCCGCATGTACCGCGTCGGCGATCTCGCCCGCTGGACACCGGAGCACACGCTGGAATATGTCGGCCGCACCGATCTCCAGGTCAAGATCCGCGGCCAGCGGATCGAACTCGGTGAAATCGAATCCGTTCTGTCCGGACATCCTCACGTAGCGGCAGCAGTCGCCGTAGGAGTGGCGACCGACGGCGGCACCCGACTGGCCGGATACGTGGTCCCCGCCGGAACCGATATCGACACAGCGGAACTGGTGAACCATGTCGCACAGCGCTTGCCCTCGCACATGGTGCCCGAGACGGTGATGGTGCTCGACAGGCTGCCGCTGTCGTCGGTGGGCAAAGTCGATCGTGCGGCACTGCCGGAACCCGTCTTCGCCGCGACGGTCACCGAGTTCGTCGCACCTCGCAACGCGGCCGAGCAGAGCGTCGCGGATGTCTTCGCGGAAGTTCTGGGCATCGAGCAAGTCGGTGTCTTGGACAGCTTCTTCGACCTCGGCGGTAATTCGCTGTCGGCTACCCGTGCCGCCGCCCGCTTGAGCAGCGCGTTCGGCGTCGACGTCCCACTGCGCGCACTGTTCGAAGCGGCCACCGTCATGGCGTTGGCGGAGCGCATCCATGCCGCGGACGCGAGCGGACGAGTGCCGCTCGAGCCACAGCAGCGTCCGGACCGAATCCCGCTGTCACCCGCCCAGACCCGCATGTGGTTCCTCAACCAATTCGACACCGGCTCTGCGATATACAACGTTCCGCTGGTCGTGCGCATGTCGGGAACCCTGGACGTGCGCGCCATGCACGCCGCGATCGCGGATGTGTTCGACCGGCACGAGTCCCTTCGGACCGTCTACCCGGACAGCGAAAGCGGCCCGCACCAGGTGATCGTCCCTGTGGATGCCGTTGTGCCGACGCTGGCGCCGCTGCCCGTCGCGGCGAAGGAAGCGGAGGCACGGATCGCCGCCGAAGTTGCGGCCGGGTTCGACGTCACCTCCGCCGTGCCCTGCCGAATCACGCTGCTGCGCACCGCAACCGACGAGCACACCTTGGTTCTCGTGGTTCATCACATCAGTATCGACGGTTCATCGCTCGCCCCCCTCGCCGCCGACTTGACAACCGCCTACCGAGCCCGCACTCGGCAGCAGGCTCCGCAATGGGCGCCGTTGCCCGTGCAGTACGCGGATTACGCCCTGTGGCAACGGCAGCTGCTGGGTACCGAAGACAACCCACACAGTGCCACCGTGGCCCAGATCGCATACTGGCAGGCAACTCTCGCCGATCTGCCCGAGGTGCTCGATCTGCCCACCGATCGTCCGCGACCGGTACAGCAATCGTTCCGCGGGGCGACGGTGTCGACGACGGTGCCGGCCGACCTGCATCGTGACCTGGCCGGGCTGGCCCGCCGCTACGACACCACGGTGTTCATGGTGACGCACGCCGCCTTCGCGGCACTGCTGGCACGACTGTCGGGAACCGATGACATCGCAGTGGGTACGCCCATCGCAGGTCGTGGCGAGCCGGGACTCGACGGTCTGATCGGTATGTTCGTCAACACACTGGTGTTGCGGACGCGCATCGAGCCCGATGCGTCCTTCACCCGGATTCTGGAACAGGTCCGGGCCACCGATCTGGCCGCCTTCGAGAATGCCGATATCCCGTTCGAACGCCTCGTGGAGGTGCTGAACCCGCAGCGCACCACGGCACACGCGCCGTTGACCCAGGTCGGATTCTCGTTCCAGAACATCGACATCCCGACGGTGACGTTCGATGGCCTGACGGTTTCGGCTCATATGCCCGACCCGGGCGTGGCCAAATACGACCTGCATCTGAATCTCGTCGACACTCTCGGGCCCGCTGGTGAACCGGGCGAGATGGCAGTCGAATTCGGGTACGCCACGGACCTGTTCGACGAGACGACGATCACCACGATGTTCGAGCGCTACCTGTCGCTCCTGCGAGCGGTCGTCGCCGATCCTGCCCGGGCCGTCGGCGACATCGATCTGCTGTCGGCACACGAGGCACGCGTACTCACCGCACGTTCGACGGGGGAGATCACCCGCCGTACGAGCTCGACGATCGCGCAGATGTTCGCGGCGCAGGCGGCGGCGACGCCGGAGCACACGGCAGTGCTGGCCGCCGAGACCGGGGATCGGCTCACCTACGGCGAGTTCGCCGCGCGAGTGAATTCGCTCGCCCGCGTGCTGATCGCACGCGGGGTCGGCCCGGAAACCGTTGTGGCAGTGGCGATGCGGCGCTCCGTCGATCTGCTGACCACCCTGTATGCCATCCACGCGGCCGGCGCGGCCTACCTGCCCCTGGATCCGGATCATCCGATCGACCGCCTGCGGGCCGTGCTCACCGCCGCACGGCCGAGCGCGGTCCTCACTCGTCGCGCCGACACGGTGACTCTGCCCGACGACGTTGCGGTGTGGACGCTCGAAGAGTTCGAGACCGCCCGCATGGACGGGTCGCCGGTAACCGATACCGACCGGACCCGGCCGTTGCGTGCGGACGATCTGGCCTATGTCATCTACACCTCCGGGTCGACGGGCGTGCCGAAGGGCGTCGCCATTTCGCATGCCGCGGTCGTGAACCAACTCCGGTGGATGCGCGATCACTACCGGCTCGGTGGCGACGACGTCATGCTGCTGCGGACACCGTTCACGTTCGATCTGTCGATCTGGGAGCTCTTCTCGGCGTTGACATGCGGCGCGTCGCTGGTTGTCGCGGATCCTGACGCGCACGCCGACCCCGCTGCCGTGGCCCGGCTGATGGCGGAGCATCGAGTGACGACCGTGGACTTCGTCCCGTCGTTGCTCTCGGCCTTCGTCGACGTGGCCCCTGCCGGCGCGTTCGCCGCCCTGCGCCGCGTGCTGTGCATCGGCGAGGCGCTCCCGACCGACACCGTCCGCCGGTTCCGCGATCTCAGCGACGCGCGCATCGACAACCTGTACGGGCCGACCGAGGCCGCGGTGAGCGTGACCGCCCACCGGATCGAAGATTTCGATGCCGTCGCGGTGCCGATCGGAGCTCCCGAAGCCAACGTGGTCGTCCACGTGCTGGATTCGCGGCTGCGTCCGGTTCCCCCTGGGGTAACGGGCGAGTTGTACCTGGGCGGAATTCAATTGGCGCGAGGTTATCACCGGCGGCCGGGTCTGACGGCGGTGACATTCGTTGCCGATCCTTTCGCCGGGGCCGCCGGCGGCCGCCTGTATCGCACCGGCGACCTGGTCCGCTGGGGCGACGGCGGAGATATCCGGTATGTCGGTCGCGCGGACTCTCAGGTCAAGATTCGCGGGCTGCGGATCGAACTCGGTGACGTCGAAGCGGCGTTGCTCGCCCACGAGCAGGTGCACGGTGCCGTCGCGCAGGTACGCACCGACGGCGGCGAGCAGCGATTGGTCGCCTACGTGGTAGCCGAACCCGCGCTCGACATCAGGCAGGTGCGAAGCTTCCTGCTGCAGCGATTGCCCGCCTACATGGTGCCGACACCGGTGGTCCGGGTCGACTCGATCCCGCTCACGGCGAACGGCAAGGTCGACTTCAGGGCATTGCCCGTGCCGGAAGCGGGCACCCACCCGTCCGAGTACCGGGAGCCGAAAGGTCTTGTCCAACAGGCCATCGCCGGCGTCTTCGGCGAGCTTCTCGAGCTGCCGGCGGTCGGCGCCGACGACAGCTTCTTCGACCTGGGTGGCAATTCGCTGCTCGCGACGCGCGCGTTGAGCCGCATCGGCCGTGTTCTCGACGTATCCATACCGGTGCACGTGATCTTCGCGGCATCGACTGTGGCCGACCTCGCCGAGCGTATCGGGCATTTGCGTGCGGTACCGGGCCTTCCTGCCCCGACCCGGCGCCCCCGCCCGGATCGCCTTCCGCTTTCGCAGGCGCAGAATCGGATGTGGTTACTCAACCAATTCGATCCCGAGTCAGCGGGATACGTTGTGCCGCTGGCGATTCGTCTCGAAGGCGCTCTCGATGTCGATGCGCTGGCAGCGGCCGTCGGCGATGTCATCGAGCGGCACGAGAGCTTGCGCACGGTATACCCGGCAATCGACGGTACGGCGGCGCAGGTTGTGCTGGACGCGGCCGACGTGCTCGCCACGTGCGATCTCACACCCCAGCCGATCGGCGAGCGCGAGTTGGCGCAGCGGCTGGCCGAATTCACGAGCGTCGGATTCGATGTCTCGCAGCGGGTACCGTTGCGTGTCGCGCTGTTTCAGCTGTCGGACACCACGTGGACGATCGCGATGGCTGTCCATCACATCAGTTGCGACGGTTATTCGGTGGCGCCCCTTGCCGCCGATATCGTCACCGCCTACCGGGCGCGGTCCACCGGCACCGCGCCGGACTGGGCGCCATTGCCCCTCCAATTCGCCGATTACGCGCTGTGGCAGCGCGAAGTGCTCGGCTCGGTGGACGATCCGGACTCGTACGTCGCCCGCGACATCGTCTACTGGCGAACTCGACTGGCGGGCATCCCCGATCTGCTCGAGCTGCCGACCGATCGGCCGCGGCCGTCCGTGCAGACACAACGCGGAGCGGTGACCCACGTCGCGATCTCCGCGGAGTTGCACGGTCGGGTGGAGTCGCTGGCGCGCAGCGCCGGGGCCACGACGTTCATGGTGGTGCACACCGCGCTGGCCATCGTGCTGTCGAAACTGTCCGGCAGCGACGACGTCACCATCGGTGTGCCCCACGCCGGGCGCGGCGACCGGTCACTGGACGATCTGGTCGGGATGTTCGTCAATACGTTGGTCATGCGTACCCGCATCACGCCCGACCAGACGTTCATAAGCCTGCTCCACGACGTGCGGCGCACCGACATCGAGGCATACGACCATGCCGATGTTCCGTTCGAGCAGCTCGTCGATGCGCTGAATCCGCCACGATCGACGGCACACACCCCGTTGTTCCAGGTGATGCTCGCCTACCAGAACATGGCGCGGGCACGGGTCGAGCTTCCGGGGCTCGCTGTCGAGAGCGTCGACCCCGGCGACAGCGCCGCGATCTACGACTTGCTGCTCATGATGACCGAGGAGCACGGCACCCACAACGAGCCGGCCGGCATGCGATTGCGCATGACATACGCCACGGATCTGTTCGACGAAGACTCCGTGCGACGCTTCGCCGAGCAGTTCGTGCACGTCCTCGATGTCGCGGCATCCGAAGCCGGCACGACCGTCGATGGGATCGATCTGCTCGGTACCGCCGACCGGAAGCTACTGGAACGGTGGAACGACACCGGCGGCGCCGTCGTGACGGGCCGGACCCTTGTCGATGCCTTCGACGAACAGGTGGCGCGCACGCCCGATGCTCCGGCGATCGTCCTTCCGGACGGTGACGTGTTGACCTACCGGGATTTCGACGCCCGCGTCAATCGCCTGGCCGGATGGCTCATCGACCGGGGCGCGGAGCCCGAAACCGTTGTGGCAGTGGCCGTGCGCCGCTCGGCCGAGCTCGTAACGGCCTTGTACGCCGTGGTGAAGTCGGGCGCCGCGTTCCTTCCGATCGATCCGGATCATCCGAGTGTGCGTATCGCGCGTGTGCTGGACGCGGCACAGCCGCTGGTGGTACTCACGACCACGTCCGACGGCGCCGAACTGCCGGATGAATTCGACTCTGTGCGGATCGATCGACTGGACCTGACGGGTGTACCCGACGGCCCGATCACCGATGCCCAGCGGCGCGCGCCGCTCGAGGCGGGACACTGTGCCTACGTCTTGTTCACCTCCGGCTCCACCGGTGTCCCGAAGGGAGTCGCCCTCACTCACGCGGCGACTGTGAGTCAGCTGGCGTGGGCACAGCAGCAGTGGCCGCACAGCACGGCCGACGTGGTGCTGCACAAGACCCCGATCACGTTCGATATCGCGGTCTGGGAATTGTTCTGGCCGTTGCAGACCGGCGCGCGGGTCGTGATCGCCGCGCCGGACGGACACCGCGATCCGGCGTACATCGCCGATGTCATCGCGCGCCATCAGGTCGGCACGGTGCACTTCGTCCCGTCGATGCTCGACGTGCTTCTCGAATCCGCGGGCTCGCGGCAGATGTCGTCCGTGCGGCGGGTGTTCGTCGCGGGAGAGGCGTTGGCACAGCGCACGGTCGACGCTGCGGCGCAGGTGTTCGTGAACGCGGATCTGGTGAACTGGTACGGCCCCGCAGAGGCAGAGGTCGTCACCTCCCAGCGGTGCCTGCCCGGCGTGACGCCGCGCGCGACGGTTCCGATCGGTACACCCGTCGCCGGTATGCGGGTTCATGTGCTCGATGCGCGGCTGCGGCAGGTGCCTATCGGGGTCGTCGGCGATCTGTACGTCTCGGGTGTTCAGCTGGCGCGGGGCTATCACGCTCGCTCCGCCCTCACATGCGCGGCTTTCGTCGCGAACCCGTTCGGTGACCCGGGGGAGCGGCTGTACCGCACCGGCGATCTGGCCCGGTGGACGAAGGCCGGCGAGCTGGAATTCCTGGGCCGCAGCGACTTCCAGGTGAAGGTCCGCGGACAGCGGGTCGAACCCGGTGACATCGAAGCCGCGCTGTCCGCACTGCCGCAGGTGGCTCGCGCGGTCGTTGTCGCCACCTCGGATCGGATCGTCGGATACGTGACGCCGGCACCGGGCGCGACAACCAACGGTCGAGCGATTCGCGACCAGCTCACTCGCTCGCTGCCGCCGTACCTGGTTCCGGCCGCGGTAGAAGTGCTCGACTCGATGCCGCTCACCGCGAACGGCAAGCTCGATCGAGCCGCGTTGCCACAGCCGACGTTCGACGATGGCGAGGAATTCGTGCCACCTCGAACCGGCCGCGAAACGGTACTGGCGAATATCGTCGCGCAAGTCACCGGAGCCGATCGCGTGAGCGTGACGGCGAACTTGTTCGAGATCGGTGTCAACTCGCTCTCGGCCGCGCAGATAGCGGCGCGGGCCCAGGCAGCTCTCGGTGTCGAGGCCGGCATCCGTGACATCTTCGACGAGCCGACGATCGCGCGACTCGCCGAGCACCTCGCCCGCCGCACCGATTCCACGACGATTCCCCTCGCACCACGGGCACGGCCGGCGATCGTGCCGCTGGCGGCGGCCCAGCGACGGATGTGGTTCCTCAATCAGTTCGACACCGTGTCGTCGGCGTACAACATCTGCTTCGCGGCGCGGTTGACCGGCGCCCTGGACGTCGATGCGCTGCAGGCGGCGCTGCTCGACGTGGTGGCCCGGCACGAGCCGCTGCGGACGACATATCCCGCCGTCGACGGCGAGCCGTGCCAGGTGGTGCACGACGTGTCCGCCATGGCGGCGCAACTGGCGCTCGTTCCCGAAACGGTCGCCGGCGAGCTCGAGCTGACCGACCGCATCCGCCAGGTCTCCGGGACGGGTTTCGACATCGCGCACTCGGCGCCCGTACGGGCCCGGCTGTACCGCATCGGCGCCGAAGAGCACGTGATCGTGCTCGTGGCTCATCACATCGCCGCTGACGGATCCTCGATGGCGCCGCTGGCCGGCGACATCTTCGCCGCCTACGACGCACGTGTGAACGGGCTTGTGCCGCAATGGGAACCGCTGAAAGTGCAGTACGCCGACTACGCGCTGTGGCAGCGCGACGTGCTGGGCGCCGAGGACGATCCGGCGTCGTTGTCGGCGCGGCAGATCGCCTACTGGAGCGATGTTCTCGAAGACGCCCCGGAAATGCTCGACCTGCCGACCGATCGGCCCCGGCCGGCCACTGTGTCGACGGCCGGCGGCAGCATCGATGTCGCGGTGCCGCCGCGGCTGCACGACGCTGTGGTGGGGCTGGCGCACCGCGAAGGCGTCACCGTGTTCGTGGTGCTCCATGCGGCGCTGGCGATCCTGCTGGCTCGCACCGCGCACAGCGAAGACATTTGTGTCGGCACTCCGGTTGCCGGGCGCGGCGACCAGGCGCTCGACGATCTGGTCGGCATGTTCGTCAACACCGTCGTGTTGCGCACGCGAGTATGTGAGGACCGGTCGTTCCGCGAATTTCTGTCGGAGGTGCGCCACACCGATGTGGAGGCGCTCGCGCACGCGGACGTGCCCTATGAACGACTGGTCGACGTCCTGGAATGCCCCCGGTCGACCGCGTATACACCGTTGTTCCAGGTGATGTTCGGGCTGCAGAACATGCGTCCGGCCCGGTTCGAGTTGTCCGGTGTCGATGTCGAACTCCTCGATCCCGGCGTGGCACAGGCCAAAACCGACCTCACCGTGCTGGCGACCGAACGTGTCGAGGATGAGCGTCCCGCCGGTATCGACGTCGAGATCGTCTACGCCACAGATCTTTTCGTGGATTCGACCGTGGAATCGTTCGCAGAGCGGTTCGTTCGCGTTCTCGAAGCGGTCACGGCCGATCCGACCCGGCCGGTGGGCGACATCGGATTGCTGAGTGCCGAGGAGGCGCAACGCCTGCTTCCCGCACGTGGCGCCGGCACGACCACGCCGTGCCTGCTTCCCGTGCTGCTCGCGTCCGCCGCGGTCGCGAACCCCTTCGCGATCGCGCTGATCGGCGACGGCGAGACCCTCACCTATGGGGAGCTCGACCGCCGGTCGAACCGGCTCGCCGCTCATCTGCTGGCCCGGGACGTCGGGCCGGGTGTATTCGTCGCCCTCGCCGTGCCACGGTCGGTCGACTATCACATCGCCATGTGGGCGATCGCGAAGACCGGCGCCGCGTTCGTGCCGGTGGATCTGCGGTATCCCGCCGAGCGAATCGGGCATATGGTCAACGATTCCGGTGTCGAGATCGGGATCACGATCGAGGCAGCACGTACGTCGTTGCCGGACGGTGTCCATTGGCTGATCCTCGATGATCCGCGTTCGGCCGCCGATATCGCCGCGTGTCCGCAGCGCGCCGTCATGGACGCGGATCGCCCGCGGGCCTTGCAGATTCGAGACGCGGCCTATGTGGTCTACACCTCCGGGTCGACGGGAAAGCCGAAGGGCGTTGTCGTCACACACGAAGGACTGGCGGGGTTCGCGGCCGAGCAGCGTGATCGGTACCGGGTGGACAGCACCTCGCGGGTGCTGCAAGTGGCCGCGCCTGCCTTCGACGCGGTCCTGCTGGAGGCGTTGATGGCGCACGCCGCCGGTGCGGCGTTGGTCGTATCGCCACCGGAGGTGTTCGGTGGTTCGGAGCTGACCGAGCTGATCAGGAAGCATCGGGTATCGCATGCGTTCCTGACCCCGAGTGTGCTGGCGACGATGTCGCCCGCCGGCCTCGATTGCGTGCGGATGCTGGCGGTCGGCGGGGAGATGGTGGCGACGGATGTGGTCGCCGCCTGGGCGCCGGGTCGGCGCTTGCACAACATCTACGGTCCGACGGAAACAACCATCGTCATCACGATGAGCGACCCGGTGCAGCCCGGGGACGTGATCACCATCGGCGGGCCCATCCGGGGTGCGCAGGCCGTGGTCCTGGACGCGCGGTTGCGGCCGGTGCCGGTCGGAGTGGAAGGGGAGCTCTACCTTTCGGGCGCTCAGTTGGCGCGCGGCTACCTGAATCGTTGCGTGGCGACCGCGGGCGCGTTCGTGGCGAATCCCTACGGGGAACCGGGTTCGCGGATGTATCGCACCGGCGACATGGTCCGCTGGACCGCGCGCGGTGCGCTGGAGTACGTCGGCCGCATCGACTTCCAGGTCAAGATTCGCGGCCAGCGCATCGAACTCGGCGAAATCGACGCCGCACTGCTCACTCATCCCGAGGTGGTCTCCGCCGTGACCGTGCACCGAACCGGTCCCGGCGGGCAACCGATTCTGGCCGCCTATATCGTGACCGACCCTGCGGTGGACCTCGAACCGAATGCGGTGCTCGACCATGTCGCTGCCGCATTGCCTGCCCACATGGTGCCGGCGGTCGTCACGGTGCTCGACCGCATGCCGCTCGCCTCGACCGGCAAGGTGGACCGGAAAGCTCTGCCCGAACCCGTCTTCGAGATCAGGGAAGACGATGTGCCGGTGGTGGCGACCGACCTGGAACGTACTATCGCGGCCGCCTTCGCCGAGGTTCTCGGCGTCGCGTCCGTCGGCGCGGGGACATCGTTCTTCGCGCTCGGCGGTGACTCCATCATGTCGATCCAGCTGGCATCGCGGCTCAAGTCCGCAGGTGTCGTCGTGACCGCCCGGGATATCTTCGAGCGCAAGACCGTTCGCGGACTGGCGCAGGTTGCGGCGGCTTCCGAACGGACATCGCTCGCGGAGCTGCCCGAGGGCGGAGTGGGCGAGATCCCCTCCACGCCGATCGTATCGTGGTTCGTCGACCGACTCGGAGCAGCCGATCGGTTCGCGCAATCGATGGTGGTGCGGTTGCCCGGTGACGTGCGAGACGACGACGTGACCGCGACCGTGCAGGCCGTGCTTCAACGGCACGACATGCTGCGCTCGCGGCTGCGCGAACGACGGCTGGACGTGCTGCCGGAGTCCGCCGCTGACGCGGCGGCGTCGGTTCTGACCCGCACATTCCGTGCCGAGGAGGCCCCGGGCAGTGACGGTTTCACGGCCGTGGTGGAGGCGGCGCTGGCTGCCGCGTCCGACCGTCTGGATCCAGCCGCGGGCCGGATGCTGCAGGTTGTGTGCCTGGTCCCCGAACCGGGTGTCGATGCCGAGGCCCGGGCTCTCATCGTGATTCACCACCTGGCGGTCGACGGGGTGTCGTGGCGCATCCTTATTCCCGACTTCGTGGCCGCCTGGCAACAGGTCACGCAGGGGCAACCGGTGGAGCTGCCGGCGCAGGGCACGTCCATGCGCCGATGGGCGCACGCGCTGGCTGCTGCCGCTGAGGATCGCGCCGGTGAACTCGACCTGTGGCATCGGATGAGTGCGGCCGCCGATCCGCTGCTCGGCCGTGCGGCATTGGATCCCGCAGTCGATACTCAGTCGACCGTGCGGCATCTGGCGGTGTCCATTCCGGCAGAGCGCACCTCGGTGTTGCTCGATGCGGTCCCCGGCGCCGTTCGCGGCGGCATCGACGATGCGCTGCTCGCTGCTCTCGCCGTGGCGGTGACACGCTGGCGCAGGCGGCGCGGTGTCACCCATGAGGGCGTGAAAGTCCTGTTGGAGGGCCACGGACGTGAAGAGCAGATCGCTGCGGGCGCCGACCTCTCACGCACCGTGGGGTGGTTCACCAACGCGTATCCGGTTGCGCTCGACCTGAGTGGAATCGCGCTCACGGATCCGCGCGCGGTGGTCAAGTCGGTGAAGGATCAGTTGCGCGCGATACCGGACAAGGGAATCGGTTACGGTCTGCTGCGCTATTCGAACGCCGGCACCGCCGACCGGCTCGCCGGCTCGCCGGAGCCACAGATCAGTTACAACAATCTCGGCCGCGCCGGCGTCGATCTCACGTCCTTGTCGGACCTGGCATGGGTGCCGACCGATGAACAGTTCGACCGGCGGGCCGCATTCGATCCGAATATGCCCGCCGCGGCCGTCCTGACGATCGACGTGACTATCGTGGACACCGCGGCCGGACCCGAGCTGTCGGCGCACATCGGCTACGCCTCGCGTTTGCTCGAACACGACGACGTGGCCGAACTCGTCGGCGAATGGGTCGACGCCGTGACCACGATCGCCGAGGCGGCCTGCGCGAACCCCGACTGGGGTCTCTCCCGGGCCGACGTCCCGCTCGTCGACGTCACCCAGCCCGACCTGGACGCGTTCACCGACCGCTACGGTGCGCTGACCGACGTATGGTCGCTGGCGCCGCTGCAGGCGGGGTTGCTGTTCCACGCCGAACTCGCCTCCGGCCGGCTCGACGTCTACACAGCTCAATCGGTGGTCGCCCTGGCCGGCATCGTCGACGAGAAGCGGCTCGAGCGTTCTGCGAACGTCCTGCTCGAGCGGTACCCCAACCTGCGAGCCGCTTTCACCCGAACGGCCGACGGCGTGCCCGCACAGATCGTGCCCGCCCACACCACCGTCAGCTGGCGCAGGATCGAGTTGTCCACCGGCGCAGAGCAATTGGATGACCTGCTCGCAGCCGAGCGAACGGCCACATTCGATCCCGCCGACCCACCGCTGCTGCGATTCTTGTTCATCGTCGTCGGGCCGCAGGACTTCCGGCTGGTGTTGACGGCGCATCACCTCCTGGTGGACGGTTGGTCCCTGCCGCTGTTGTGGCGTGAGCTGATCGGCCTGTACGCGGTGAACACCCGGGCGGAACTGTTGCCCGACGTCGCGTCGTATCGCGACTACCTCGACTGGCTGGACCGGCGCGAGTGGTCCACCAGTATCGCTGCGTGGCGAGATGCGCTGTCCGACATCGGTGAGCCCACACTGGTCGCCGATCCGCACGCAGCGGCGACCACCGACATTCCGATCGACCTGGCGATCGTGCTCGATCACGCCGTCACGGCCGAGTTGGTGGAATTCGCCCGGGCCCGAGCGGTGACGATGGCGACGATCGTGCAGTTCGCCTGGGCGCTGGTACTGGGCAATCTGCTCGGCGTCGAACGCGTCGTATTCGGCAGCACCGTCTCCGGCCGGCCCGCCGACCTGCCGAGCGTCGAGTCGATGATCGGCCTGTTCATCAACACGATTCCGGTTGTCGCCGACGTGGACCGGACCCTGACCGTCGAGGACGCGCTGAATCGTTTGCAGGCCGAGAACACCGGTCTGCTCGAACACCACTATGTCGAGCTGTCGCAGATCATGGCGGCCGCGGGCGGCACTCAACTGTTCGACACCCTGGTCGTCTTCGAGTCCTATCCGGTCGACAGCAGCGGCATGGGTGACGCCGACATCGACGGGATGCGGGTGGTCTCGGCGGAAGGCAGCGACGCCACGCACTACCCGATCACGGTGCAAGCGCATCACACCGACGAATTGCATGTCCGAGTCCGTTACCAGCGTTCCCGCATCGATGACGTCACGGCGGCTGGTCTTGCCGCCCGGGTCGAGACAGTGCTGCGTGCGGTCACCGCCCATCCCCGTACGCCGCTCGGCGCGATCGACCTGTTGTCCCCGCGCGAGCGTCGCGAGCTGGTCCCCGCTTCGGGTGGCAGCGCCGCAGCGCCGCGCCTGATGGCGGAGCTGCTCGCAGCGGGCTCGGCCGCCGGACCCGTTGCCCCAGCGATGATTTCGGGTGACCGCACCGTGTCCTATCGCGAGCTGGACGCCTGGTCGAACCGGATGGCACGGCAATTGATCGGTTGGGGTGTGGGCCCTGGGGATCAGATCGCGCTGGTCATGGCGCGGTCGGTGGAGTTCGTCGTCGCGTTGTGGGCGGTGACCAAAGCGGGTGCGGCCTTCGTGCCGGTCGATACTCGGAATCCGGCCGAGCGGGTTGCGCACATGATCGCGGACTCCGCTGTGCGAGTGGCGATCACGGATTCGGCATCGCGGAAACTGCTTCCCGATGCGGTGCGCATGCTGGTTATCGACGACCTGGACACCGCCGAATCGATCGCCTCGCAACCGGCGGCCGCCGTGACCACGGCAGAACGCACGCGCACCCCCCACATCTGGGACACGGCTTACGTGATCTACACCTCGGGCTCGACGGGGACCCCGAAGGGGGTCGCGGTCACCCACGAGGGACTGGCGAATTTCGCAGCGGTACAACGTGATCGCTTCGGTGTGGACCGCGGGGCACGGGTGCTGCTCGGCGCCGCCCCCGGCTTCGACGTGATGGTGCTCGAGGTGCTGCTGGCCCACAGCAACGCCGCGACGCTGGTCGTGCCGCCGCCGGAGCTGTTCGCAGGCGAGGCTCTGCGGGAACTCATGGCGGCACATCGAGTTTCGCATGCCTTCCTGACCCCGAGTGTGCTGGCGACGATGTCGCCCACCGGACTGGACTCGTTGCGGGTGCTGGCCGCCGGTGGCGAGGCGGTCACGGCCGAGACCGTCGCGGTGTGGGCGCCCGGACGGCGGTTGCTGAACGGATACGGACCTACCGAAACCACGATTCTGGCAGCAATGAGCGACTTGTATCCCGGTGACGTGGTGACGATCGGCGCTCCGATGCGCGGTGTCGAGGCCGTCGTGCTGGACGAGTGGTTGCGGCCGGTGCCGGTCGGCGTGGTGGGGGAGTTGTATCTGGCCGGCGTGCAGCTGGCTCGGGGTTACGTGAACCGGTCGGCGTCGACCGCTGCCGCGTTCGTGGCCGATCCCTTCGGTGCGGCAGGTTCCCGCATGTACCGCACCGGCGACCTGGCCCGCTGGACACCGCAGCACACGCTCGAATATCTCGGCCGCCGTGATTTCCAGGTCAAGATTCGCGGGCAACGCATCGAACTCGGTGAGATCGAGTCGGTCCTGGTCGGCTATCCCGGGATCGAGCGGGCGGGTGTCGCGCTGCGAAAGGACGAACGCGGCATCGACCGGCTCGTCGGTTATCTCGTCTCCGCTGAGGACGTGGACCCGGACGAGGTGCGGGCCGCCGCGCGGTTGCGGCTGCCCGCGCACATGGTGCCCGACGTGTTCGTGACGCTCGCCGAATTGCCCCTCACCACCACCGGCAAACTCGACCGCCGGGCGCTTCCCACGCCGGCATTCACGGGGCTCAGGGAGTGGGTCGCCCCGCGCACCGACGCCGAGCGTCGCGTCGCGGAGGTGTTCGGGGAGGTATTGAACGTCGACCGAGTAGGGGCAGTGGACAACTTCTTCGACCTCGGTGGAGATTCGCTGTCGGCGACGCGAGTGACCGCGCGGTTGAGCGCGGCGCTCGGGGTGCGCATCGGTGTCCGGGATCTGTTCGAAACGGCGACGGTTGCCGATCTCGCGGCTCGGACGGCGACTTACGACCGGTACGTTCGGAAGCCGCTGATGCCACGACCTCGACCGGCACTCGTGCCGCTGTCACCGGCGCAGCAACGGATGTGGTTCCTCAACCAGTTCGACACCTCGGTCGGCGCGTACAACATCCCACTGGTGGTCCGATTGCGAGGAGAACTCGATCTCGACGCACTGCGACGCGCGTGCGGATTGGTCGTCGACCGGCACGAGGCGCTGCGAACCAAGTTCCCGGTGGCCGACGACATGCCCCACCAGGTCGCCGTCGACAGCGACGAGGTCGTACCCGCAATGACACCCGTCCGGATCGAGGAACGGCATCTCATGGAACGCGTAGTCGCAGCCGTTTCGAGCGGTTTCGATGTGCGCCAAGCGCCTCCGGTGCGGATCGAACTGTTCGCTGTCGATGACCGTGATCATGTACTGGTCGTCTGCGTGCACCACATCTGCGCCGATGGGCAATCGATGATGCCGCTGGCGCGGGATGTCGCTGTGGCGTACGAGGCAACTCGGCAAGGGGCGGAGCCGACATGGCCGGCCCTTGCGGTCCAGTACGCGGACTACGCGTTGTGGCAACGTGAATCGCTCGGCGACGAGGAGGACCCGGACTCGGTCGCGTCCCGGCAGCTGCGGTTCTGGAAGAACACCCTCGACGGGCTGCCCGAGCTGCTCGAGTTGCCGACCGATCTGCCCCGGCCGCCGGTGGCGTCGATGCGAGGCCGCGCCATCGATTTCGAGCTGCCCGTCGCATTGCACACCCGCATCGACGCCGTCGCACGGGCGTCGAACGCGACGGCCTTCATGTTTCTGCACGCCGCGTTGACCGTCCTGCTGTCCCGGCTCGCGGGCGTCGACGATATCGCGATCGGCACTCCGGTGGCCGGCCGCGGGGAGCGCGAACTCGACGATCTGATCGGGATGTTCGTCAACACCCTCGTGTTGCGATCGCGCGTGTCGCCGAATCAACCGTTCGCCGAATTGCTGGCCGCGACGCGTGATGCGGACCTTGCTGCCTTCGCGCACGCCGAGGTGCCCTTCGAACACGTCGTGGATATGCTGAATCCGCCCAGGTCGACCGCGCATCTGCCGCTCTATCAGGTCACTCTCGATGTGCAGAACCTGAGCAGGGCCGCACTGGAACTGCCGGGGCTCACCATCGAGCCGGTGGAGGGTGGCTTCGATCAGGCACAGGCGGACCTGGCCGTGAAGCTCGTCGAGCAGGTGGACGAGGCGGGGCGTCCGGCCGGCATGGTGGGTCGATTGACCTTCGCCACCGATCTTTTCGTCGAGGAGACGATGACTCGGTTCGCGCAGGCCTTCGTGCGGACGCTGGAGGAGGCGACCACGAATCCGGCGGTGCCGGTCGGCGATATCGACCTCGTCGGTCCGGTGCAGCGGCGCGAATTGCTCAGCGCGGCAGGGCAGCCGGGCGTCCCGGTCGCGGACGCGACGCTGGCGGAGCTGTTCGTCGAGCGGGTCGCGGCGCAGCCGAACGCGGTCGCCGTGACCGACGGCGTGACGCAGCTGACCTATGCGGAGCTCGATCGGCGCGCCGGTGACGTGGCCGCACGGTTGGCCGAGCAGGGGGTGGGACCGGAATCGCTGGTGGCAGTGGCGCTGCCGCGCTCTGTCGAACTGGTCGTCGGCCTGCTCGCGGTAGTGCGGGCGGGTGCCGGCTACCTGCCGTTGGATGTGGCCTACCCGCCCGAACGATTGCGGTTCATACTGGACGACGCCGCTCCGGCGGCGGTGTTGACCTCGGCGGATATGGCGGCGGCGATTCCGGAATACCCGGTACCGCTGATAATCGCCGAGGATTGTGTGGGAGCGACCGCGGCCTGTCGCGACGCGGCGGCGCCGAAGCCGCGGCCGGACAATCTTGCCTACGTGATCTACACCTCGGGGTCCACGGGCCGTCCCAAGGGAGTGGCGGTCAGCCATCGTGACGCGGTCACCTTGTTCACCCATGCGGCCGAGCGATTCGACATCGGTCCCGAGGATGTGTGGACGCTGTTCCATTCGTACGCCTTCGATTTCGCGGTGTGGGAGATGTGGGGTGCGCTGCTGTCCGGTGGCAGGGTGGTCGTTGTCGACTACGACACGTCCCGGTCCCCGCAGGCGATGGTCGACCTCGTGGCACGAGAGCGCGTGACGGTCCTGAGCCAGACTCCGTCGGCGTTCTACGGGTTCGCCGATGCAGAGCACTCCTACCGCGAATCCGATTGCGGAGCGGGTAATCTCGCCTTGCGGTACGTCGTCTTCGGCGGTGAGGAATTGGATAGCTCACGGTTGGCCGGCTGGTTCCTGGCTCATGCCCCGGAATCGCCGCGATTGGTCAACAT
Organism: Nocardia mikamii NBRC 108933; assembly: GCF_001613505.1. Taxonomy (GTDB): domain Bacteria; phylum Actinomycetota; class Actinomycetes; order Mycobacteriales; family Mycobacteriaceae; genus Nocardia; species Nocardia mikamii. The sequence goes on along the minus strand of NZ_BDCM01000010.1, from coordinate 27,642 downwards.
GTACGGAATCACCGAGACGACTGTGCATGTGACGTCGACCGAAGTCGATCGGGCGGGTGGGGCCGGGATCGGATCGCCACTGCCGGGCTTGAAGGTGTACGTACTCGACTCCCGTTTGCGGCCGGTACCGATCGGTGTCGCAGGGGAGATCTATGTAGCCGGTGAGCAACTCGCGCGCGGCTACCTGGGGGCTCCGGCGCTGACCGCGGGCCGCTTCGTGGCGAACCCGTTCGATCCGCGTGGCGCCCGGTTGTATCGATCCGGAGATGTCGGCCGGTGGCAGAAGTCTGCGAGCGGTCTGGAGCTGACGTATGCCGGCCGTGCCGACGCGCAAGTACAGCTGCGGGGTTATCGGATCGAACCGGGTGAGGTGGAGGCGGCGCTGCTGCGGCATCCGTGCGTGACACGGGCCGCCGTGGCAGTCCATCGCCACCAGCGCGGCGTGGATCAGCTGATCGGTTACGTCGTGGGTGTCGACGGGCAGGCGATCGAACCGGGCGAAGTCCGGGAGGTCGCTGCGCAGGTCCTGACCGGCTACATGGTGCCGTCGGCGGTCATGGTTCTGCCGGATCTGCCGTTGACGGTCAACGGCAAGCTCGATCGAAAGGCGTTGCCCGCCCCCGATTTCGACGTGTCACTCGACGAATTCGTGGAGCCGCGCACTCGAACGGAGAAGCTGATCAGTGACGTCTATTCGAAAGTGCTGGGAGTACAGCGGGTCGGCGTATCGGATGGGTTCTTCGATCTGGGCGGCAATTCGCTTTTGGCCACGATGGTGGTCACCGAGCTGCGAACGCGAGGTGTGACCATCGCGTTGCCGTGGATGTTCGACGATGCGACGCCGAAGGTACTGGCGCGCAGGGCCGACGAGGCGACGGGCGGTGGCTCCGGCCTGGACGTGTTGCTTCCACTGCGCGCGCACGGAACGAAACCCGCGCTGTTCGCGGTGCATCCCGCCGGCGGGCTGGCGTGGTTCTACGGTGGCCTGCTCGAATATCTCGACAGTGATCGACCGGTGTACGGATTGCAGGACCCCCACGTAGTGGCGAGCGAACCACCGGCCGAGTCGGTGGAAGAACTGGCCGACCGCTATGTGGCCGAGATTCGCCGTGTTCAGCCGCACGGGCCCTATCACCTGCTCGGTTGGTCGTTGGGTGGGCAAATCGCGCATGCCATGGCGGCGCGACTTCGGTGCGACGGTGAGCCCGTCGGAATGCTGGCCGTGCTGGACAGCGCCGTAGCCACACCGGAGGAGCCGATCGCTCCGCCCGCAGTGGTGGAAGAACCAGCGCCGGGGCAGCTGATGGCAGACCTGCTCGGCGGCTGGCGAGAGTTGTTCGGCCTCGGAGACGAAGCGCACGCCGACACCTACGAACAAGCATGGGCCGTCATCCGCGATCAGGTGACCGGCACCGGGCTGTTCACCGCCGAACAGGTGAATCGGGTCATGGCGAGCTTCGAGACCGCGAGTCACATCGCCGATGATTATCAGCCGGGCGTTTTCGACGGAGATCTGATCTTCTTCACCGCGGGCAAGGACCACTCGGATCATGATGAACTCGCGAAGCAGTGGCGCGTCTATGTCACCGGTGAGGTTTACAACAAGGTCGTCGATGCGCGTCATCTCGAGTTGAGTCATCCTCACGCACTGTCGGAGGTCGGCCCGGTCATCGAAAGGGTGATGGAGCAGTGGTGACGACTCGGCTCGACGACGGCCGGATGCCCGCCTACACGAGTACGGCCGAGGCGCGGGTACTTCCGGGCGACAGTCACGAGACATGCCATGTCCACACTTTCCTACTGGGCGGGACAGTTCGACGATGGGGGGCTCGATGAAACCGCAGTACCTGTATCGGTGGGTCAACAACCACGGGGTGATCCGCCTCTTCACGAAGGTGCAACTCCGTCGCGGTGATCTGTTCGCGCAATTGATCGGCAGCCGGGAGGGGATAGATAACCCGTACGCTCTGATCGAGAAGATGCGCGGGAAGGGCGGATTGATCCGGGCCCACCCGGTATGGATCACCTTCGATCACGATATGGCTCGAGAAATATTGCGCGACAAACGTTTCGGTGTGGGCGTACCGACGGTGCTCGCGCCGCGCCCCGTACGGCGCGTCCTGCACCGCCGGCCCGTCCCGCCGAACCCGGTGGACGCTCCGTCGATGCTGGTGATCGACCAGCCCGAGCACACCCGGATGCGTAAACCGGTGACCGCGGCCTTCACGCCACGTGCCATCGCCCGGCTTCGAGAGAGAATCGAGACCGTTACAGAGGAGCTGCTCGCGACGCTTCCCGACGACGGGCCCGCAGATCTGGTGATGCAGTACGCCGCGCAGGTGCCCATCGCCATCATCTCCGAAATACTCGGCTTCCCGGACTCCGACCGCGAGATGTTCCTGCGCTGGGGCGACGACATCAGCCCGTTGCTCGACCTGGGGATCTCCTGGCGCACACATCAGCGGGCGATGGAATCCTCGGAGCGAGTGCACCGATATCTCATGGAGCACATCGACCGCCTTCGCGCTGAACCCGGCGACGATATCCTCAGCAACCTCGTCACCGGAAGCGATCTGTCCACTCACGAACTGTGCGCCTCGGCGACCCTGCTGATGGCCGCGGGCTTCGAAACAACGGTCAACTTGATCGGCAAGGGCGTCACCTGGCTGCTGCGTCACCCCGATCAGTTGAGTCGATTGCGCGCCGAACCGGAGCTGTGGCCCAACGCGGTCGAGGAAATCCTGCGGATAGATCCGCCGGTGCAAACCACCGCCCGCACCACCCGTACGACGCTGGAGATCGGCGGTACCCGACTTCGCGCGGGTTCGACCGTGGTGCTGTCCTTGGCCGGCGCGAACCGCGACCCCGCTGTGTTCACCGACCCGGCCCATTTCGACATCACCAGGAACAATGCCAACAACCATCTGTCATTCAGCAGCGGTATCCACGTGTGTCTGGGCGCCGGTCTGGCACGGATGGAAGCGGCGCATGCTCTGCGAGCCCTCTTCGAGACTTTTCCGGACCTGCGATTGTCCGACGCGCCCACCCGTCGCCCGCTCTTCACGCTGCACGGATACGAACGCCTTCCCGTGCACACCGGTCCACGCCTTCGCAGCCCCCAGCCCGCCGTCTGACCTGCATCTACAAGGTGACGCCGTACGAAGTGTCGTCCATGACACCGGACACACAACGTCTAGCCTGACACCGCGATCGCCGTCGCTCCGGAGCAGGTGCACACCCCTCTCTGGCTCGACGGGTGGCCGACGCGCGGCGGAACATGGGTTCCGCCGCTCATCCTCGCCCACTCGAGCGATACCCACTCTGATTGGTGGGCAGGGAGGCTTACGGATTCAGGCGGTTGAGGTTCGCAGTGAACGCTCGAAAGCATCGGGGCTTTGGCTCCCGATCGCGGAATGCCGCCGGGTGGTGTTGTGGAGGTTCATCCACTTGTCAACCGAGACAACGAATTCGGGGTCGCGCCGATAGTAGTGTGTATGTCCGTGCGTCAATTGATGTCGGCCGTCACGGGCCTGATCGTGGTGGGGGCCGTCTGGTGGATTCTGTGGGTGACGCTGCTCGGGCCGAATGAGAAAAGTACCGCCAGTGGGTACGGGCAGTTCGTCGTGGCTGTGGTGGTGGCAGTCTGCTCACTCGTCGTGTGGGTGGTGAGGACGTTCTGGTCGAGGACGGCCGAGCCTCTGGATCGGCTCGCAGACCGATTGGCGGCCCGCATGCACGAACGATGGGCCGAGGAGGCGCACGATCGTGATCTAGTGGTCGAACCGTTGCCTATCAGGTGGCGTCAAGCGGCGCTCTCTGTTGCCGTTCCTGTGGCCGCAGCAACGTCGACACGGGGTGGGCGGCCGCGGTTCGACCCTCTACCGGGTGTTTCCGTCATCACTAGCGCTGCCTTGCAGGAGGGTGACCGTAGCACCCTGTATGACGTCTACGGTGGGCTGCCCTCCGGCCGACTGGTGATCACCGGGGATGCGGGTTCGGGAAAGAGCGCCGCCGCGATTCTCCTGCTACTCGACGCCCTGAAGTTCCGCGAGCAGGGTCACTCCGGGATTCCGGTGCCGGTGATGTTCACCTTGCACAACTGGGACCCGGAGGGCACACCGTTCAACGAATGGCTCATCGACAAACTCGCTGAGACCCTCCCGCTCCGGAGACGCGAAGCGAAGAGCCTTGTCCAGGCGCGACGAATCGCGGTGTTTCTCGATGGTCTCGATGAAATGCCGGAGCAGCTGCGGCCGATCGCGTTGCAGGCGCTGAACAAGGCCGATTTCCGCCTGGTACTGCTCAGTCGGCGCGAGGAGTTCCGCGCTGCCGTACAGCACGAGCCGCTGTTGGGTGCTGCCGTCATAGAGCTCCGGTCTTTGAAGCCCGCCGACGCCGCCGACTACCTACTGCGTCACGTCGTCTCCCCGCCACCACCGAATTGGCAGGCCGTCGCCGAAAAGCTCAACGCCGATCCACGGAGCCCCCTGGCCCGGGCGCTGAACAGACCACTCACCGTGACCCTGCTCCGCGACACCTACCCACAGAGCGGAGAGGTCGACGAACTCCTCGACCGCAAGCGCTTTCCGACACCCAAGCGGATCGAGAGCCACCTGCTCGACCAGGTGCTCATCGCCGCATACACCCCGGAAGCGGGTGGCCCGAAGCCTCGATACTCCGTGCAGACCGCGGAACGGACGCTCGGCTACATCGCCGACCGCCTGAAGCGGAACGGAAGTCGTGACCTGGCGTGGTGGACCATCGGGCAATGGACCGAGCCCGGGATCGCGCTGTTTGCACGGGCGATGACCGTCTGGTTCGTGACCGCAATCCCCATCGGCTTCCTGCTGGGTCTTTCGTACTGGATCGCGGATGGCAGAGAGATCGCGTCCGGAGTGCCGGTTGGGCTTGCCATCGGGCTCGTGTCCGCGTTGTCGACCATTCGCGAGAAGACCAAACCCAAGCGGGTCGCTGTTCGCTGGTGGCTGGCACCAGTCACGACCACTGGATTGTTGATGGCGCTCCCGCTCGGGCTCGGAACCGGATTCGCACTCGTTTTTGTCAACGACCTCGAGCCCGCGCTCGTGTGGTGGCTCGTGCTCGGGGTGGTGCTCTGGCTTACGCTCGGGATCGGGACTTCGTTGTTCGTCTCGGACCAGGACGACAACCGCTCGCACGACCCTGTTACCTCGTGGAGGCAAGACGTCATGGCCGGCCTCGGATTCGGGGTCATATGCGGGTTCGGCGCGCTGACGGCAGGGCTGTGTTTCGGCATGCGGTTCGATCTCGGGTTGCCGGCCGTGCTCGCGGTAGGGCTGCTCGGCGGACTTGCCGCGATGCTCGCTTTGCCCCCCGCAATGACCGCGTCGTGGCCAACCTTCTGTTTCCAGATCGAGCTGGCCCTACGGCACCGAACGCCGGTGCGGCTCATGCGGTTTTTGGAGGACGCAAGGCAGCGAGGCGTGTTACGCACAGTGGGACCGATTTACCAGTTTCGGCACGCGGAGCTTCAGGATCGATTGGCTGCGAACGTGAGCAAGCCTCAATAGGCGAGCAGGCAGGGTCATGTGCCGGCGGGTCAGAGCCGACAGCGCGCCCGTGGCGACATCAGCACCGCGGGCCGCCGAAAGGACCCGAGTAGCCGACGCCGGTGACGCCGTCGTCGAAGTCCAAGCCACGCAGGGAGATCCGGCCGAGCACCTCCTCGCCGCCGCGGACGCCAAGCTTTGCTTGAAACAGTTCCAGGTCGGTTTCCCTGCACGCCCTGGTCATGCCGCGACGAATCCGGCACCTCGACGGGTGCTTGGACCTTGCCCGGGCGGACTGCCAAGATCAGCCGAGTGTGAACGTCCTGGCGCGGATACGGCATCGGCTGGGAGAGTGTTCCTCATGGAGAACTTGCGGGACGCCGAGCGCCGGCTGCAGACCGCGCAGCTCGCTGGAGACGTCGAGGCGCTGGATCGGCTGATGGATGATCGGCTGATCTTCACCTTCGGTGCGAATGTTCAGACCAAGGCGGACGACCTGGAGCTGCACCGCACTCGAGCGCAGGTGGTGACGAAGGTGGCCGAGGAGGAGTTGACCGTGCTCACCGACGGGCGCACCGGGGTGACGTGGTTTCTCGGCACCGTCGAAGGGACCGTCTTCGGGGCGCCTTTCGCGGCCAGGATGCGCTACACCCGTACCTGGCTATACGACGAGACTCACGGTTGGCGAATCATCGCCGCGCACGCCGGCACGACCGATTGACGCAGCCGACACGTTGTCCGACGACCGGCCCGTTGCCGTCCACCTGCACGTTCGCGACAGTATGCCAGCCCTTCCAGGGATGTCTACCAGCATTTGACATCGAGTCCGACTGCTACCCAGTCACTTTCGTTCCTGCCGAACATGTCGATCGGCTGACGGCGCTGGCCACCGAGGCGGCCTACCGCGTCGTCGTCCTGCGCGCGAGACCGCGGACGAGGTAGGTAGCAGCGAGCAGCACCGGGACATGGACTGCCCCGGTGCCGTGGGTCGGCGGCGGGGCGAGGTCGGCCCGGTAGTGGGAACCGCCGGGAGTAAGCGTTGCCATGACCGCGCGACCGGCGGGACGTCGACGCGGCCATGGGCAACCGGGCTGGGGCTGTAGAGGCGTTAGCCTCGCGCGATTTCGTAGCTGTAGTACACGAGGCCGTCGCCGAGCTGTCGGGTGTCGGCCAGGTGTAGCGGTTTCTTGGCACCGGCCTCGTCGAACAGACGCCGGCCGGTTCCCACCACCACCGGAAAGACGACCAGCCGCAGTTCGTCGAGCAGGTTGTGTTCGATCAGAGTGCGTGCGAGCTGGTAGCTGGCGTAGATCAGGATTTCCCCGTCCACCGTGCCCTTCAGCTCCGAAACCTCCTTGACCGCGTCGCCGCGCAGGACGGTGACGTTTCTCCACCGAGGGTCGTCGACGGTCGAGGACACGACGTACTTGGGCATGCTGCGCACCCTGTCCGCCCACTCGGGGCCCACACGCCCCTCCGCCAGGTTCTGCTCTGTCATCCGGTCCGCGAACCACTCATTGGTCCGCCCGCCCAGCAGCAGCACTTCGGCATGCAGCGCTTCCTGCGTCTCACGCGCGGTCCAGTCTTCGAGGTCCTTGGGTCCTACGAACTGGTGGAACCAGCCGCCATGTTCGAAGCCCTCCGCGCCGTCCGGGTCCTGGACCACTCCGTCGAGTGTGACGTTCGAGGTGAGAACGATTTTTCCCATTTCCGTGCTCCATTGACGATGTTGTCGGTTGTCACGGGTGTGGACGCCGCGACATCGGAAAAGGGGGCGCTGCCCGAGCGCCCCCTTCGCGCAGCGGCCGGCGTCCATACAGGATGGAACCGCACACACGGAGAGAGGCGGCGGGAGTGGAGTTGGCGGGAACAGACCTGATGTCGCGGGCGCGGGCCGGCGACGGCGAGGCGTTCCGAGCGCTGACCGAGCCGCACCGTCGCGAGCTGCAGGTGCACTGCTACCGGATGCTCGGATCGTTTCAGGATGCCGAGGACGCCCTTCAGGACACGTTGTTGGCCGCGTGGCGTGGCCTCGACCGATTCGAGGGCCGCGCCTCGGTTCGCACGTGGCTCTACCGCATCGCGACGAACCAGTGCCTCGACGCGTTGCGCGCCGAGCGCCGGCGCCCCGCGAAGCCGTGGGACGTTCCGGGGGTCGAACCGCCGGAACCGACGGGTTTCGGCGAAATCCATTGGCTCGAGCCTTATCCCGACACCCTTCTGAACGGCACGATCAGTGTGCCGCTGGGTCCGGAGGCCCGCTACGGGCAATCCGAATCCATCTCCCTGGCATTCGTGACCGCCTTGCAGATCCTGCCGCATCGCCAGCTCGCCGTTCTCATCCTGCGCGATGTCCTCGGATTCCACGCCGACGAAGTGGCCGACATGCTCGACACGACCGTCGAATCGGTCAAAAGCGCCCTCAAGCGCGCACGTGCGGGCATGCGAGATCGACTGTCGGTGACGGCTGCCGGAGCCCAGCCGCCCGCCGCCGGCTCGCCTGCCGAGAACGCGCTCGCGGCGAAGTTCGTCAGCGCCTACGAATCCGCCGACGTCGATGCGTTGGTGACGCTGTTGACCGACGACGTCTTCATGTCGATGCCACCGATACCGTTGGAGTACCGGGGCCGAAACAGCGTGGCACGCTTCTGCGCCTTCGTTTTCGGCTCGGTACGGAGATTCGAACTGGTGCCGACGCGAGCCAACGGTCAACCGGCGTTCGGTGTCTACCGACCGACCCCCACCGGTAGTCGGGGAGTCGGCCTGTTCGTGCTCACTCTCGCCGGCGACCGAATCAGCGCCATGACCCGCTTCGAGGAGATCGTCCTCCCTACGTTCGGGTTGCCGGCATCCCTGCCACGTGCACGGTAGAACGCCGTCGACTCGTGCCATGTACCGCCCTGCGCGGCGACGGTGAACGCACTGCGCGAGCAATGCCGCGAACGGTCGGGCGAACCCCGGCGGGGTGCGGCCTGACACGCTCGCACACCACGAGCTGATCGGCGCAACCCGGACCTCCGAAAGCAACTCCCGTTGACGAGTGTCGTTGACCCTCGCGCAGTTATCGCAGGCGCGTTGGTCACCGGCCTATACGCATCGTCCCTGTTCAGAGTCGAAGTGCGTGCCTGGCGGGCAATTGCGCTCGTAGGCGTTGGTACGTGCGACGCACGACATGAACTTGGTGGTGTCGCCGGTCGGATGGGGGTAGTTGCCGTCATCCTTGTTCGAGCAGTCGTACCAGTCGACCAAGCGATCCTCGTCAGGCATGGTAGGTGTCCCTTCTCGGTGCTGGTGTGGGAGTCCGGCTCTCTCTCGGTGTCCGCGTTCACAATTCGCGTATGGCTTTCATCGTCGACACGATCAGATCTCGGTCGAGTTCTGACCCACGCGCCCGGCAACCGTAGATGAATCAGCCTGCGCGCGAGGCTACTACGTTGCAGTGGCCGGGGTGGTGGGCTCGGAAGCGGTGGCGGGGGAGCCGTTGAGGTGGGTGCTGCGGATGCCGGTGGAGCCGTCGGCTTGTCCGTGCAGGTTGAACGATTCGGGGTATTTGCCTTCGTAGGGCCTTGGGTAGACGTCATTGGTGCCCGTCGTGGCAAGTGCGATGTTGTGGTCGTACCTACAGCGGATGCTCGTAGATCCGTATCCGTTGTTTATCCCTACAAAGGTGAAGCTCTGGTCCCGGCTGCCATCGTAGGGCCGCACGTTCACACCGGTGGCTGTCATGCCGAGGGCCAGGTCGTAGTACTTACAGCGGATACCCTTCGAGCCGTCGGCTTGATCAACGATGTTGAAGCTCTGCTCTTGCGTACCGTCGTACGGCCTGGCGGTCACACGGCCCTCGCGCGTGATGCCGAGAGCCAACCGGAGTTGAGGATTGCCCGGTGTGGAGGCTTGCAGATCAGGTGTGGCGTCCGACATAGCCTGTCTCCTTCATTCGGCCGCGTGCAAGGTCCCCCGGCCCCGCTCGGTTACGGTCTACGAGAAGCTCTACTACTAGGGTATTTCGACCGGACGTGTCTCGTTGCTGATACCGGCGGATTTACTCTTCGCCCACCGATTCGTGCCGTGGCGGTGTCTCCGGCACATACGTCACCACCCGTGCGCCCGGACCTACACCGGCCCCCACGGCTGCTTCGGAGTCCAGAAACAGTGGACCGCACGCGCCACGTATACACCCGCGGGCGCCCGTTGACGACGAGTCGCACCAGGATCTAGGACACGCTTCCCACGCACCGCGATGATCGGTGCCCGCGCCTCCAGCAACCACCCAGGTACTTGCGCGCGAAACATATAATGCTTAATATTTTGTGACGCCGGTCGCAGTCCCAGGCTCGATCAGAGCGCGGGCCGCATTCATGCGCGCCTTGTGCGATCCGGCGAATCCCTGTCGGCGGCCAACGTCCGACGCGCCGACGAGACAACGGAATCGGAGAACGACCGTGGTGAGATCCCCCAGCCGCCCACGCAGTGGCCTGGCAGTCGCCGTACTGTGCTTTTTGACGATCGTGGCTGATGGCTACGACATGGTCGTGTACGGAGCGACCCTTCCGAAGATCTTGGAAGAGCCCGACTGGCATCTGACCCACAGCGCGGCGGGCTTGATCGGGACCTGGACCCTCGGTGGTCTGATGGTCGGCTTCCTCACGGCCGGTCCCCTCGCCGATCGGATCGGCCGACGGCGGATCATGCTGGTAGGGGTCGTGTGGATCGCGATTGGATCGCTGCTTTCGGCGGCAGCGCTCAACGTCGGAATGTTCGGGGCCGCACGGTTTCTCACTGGTATCGGAATCGGCAGTATCGTGCCGTCTGCGGTGGCGCTGACGCTCGAGTACGCGCCGAAGCATCGCCGGCAACTGTACAACGGCGCCATGCTGACCGGTTTTTCCTTCGGCGGCATCGTGGCCTCGCTGGCTGCCATCTGGCTACTGCCTCATTACGACTGGCGCATCCTGTTCGGGCTGGGCGCGGTTTTCCTGCTACTGATCCCCGTGATGTGGTTCCGCCTCCCGGAATCCGCCGGTTTCCTCGCCGCGCAGGGGCGCGAAGCCGAAGCCCGCGAACTGGCAGAGTCGTTCGGACTCGACTATCACGAGCTCAATGAGCAGGCAGACGATTCTCCGCAACAGGAAGCGAGCGCGGGGGGCAGTCGCCGGCTACTCGAACGTCCACTGCTTGCCCCGCTCGTCGTCTTCATCATGATGTGCGTGTGCGTGAACGTCGTCGTCTACGGACTCAACACGTGGGCTCCGGCCCTCATGCGTGAACAGGGGTACGCACTCGGCTCGTCTCTGACATTCATGCTCGCACTGCAATCCGGCGGCGTCGTCGGCGCTGTGATCGGCGCCTACTTCGCCGACCGCATCGGATGCGGCCGTGTGGTCATGGTGATGTTCGGCGTCGGCGCCCTGTCCCTGCTGCTTCTCAGCAACAAGATGGACACCGGATGGATGCTGCTGGCAATTCTCGGCGCGGGAATCGGCGGGACCGGAACGAACTCGATCATCTACGGATTCGTCGCCCACTACTTTCCCGTGGAGAATCGCGGCGCCGCCGTCGGCGTGGTCCTGGGGCTCGGCCGCATCGGCGCGATGGCCGGACCGGCGATGGCCGGTTGGATCCTCGACGCCGGCCTCGGCGCGCAGTGGAGCTTCTACGCATTCGCCGCCCCCGCCGTCATCGGCGCCGCACTCGTCGCCCTCCTGCTCTGGCTCTCCACGCAACGAGACACCACCGGCGGTCCAGCCTTGGCAAGCGCTTGACCCACCGACCGCCGAGGCCGGTTACAGCGTGGCGAACTGACGAGCCGCAGACCTCCTCGACCGTGACCGCGAGCTGTCCGGCGATCTGACCGCAACCTCACCTTGTGGCTGGGATGCGATCCGGCCGATCGGGCACGGCATCTCCGCAGAAGTCTTCTCCGGCTCCCGAAGACACTGACGGCGATGCCGTGCCTCGGCCTGCGCAATTTGCCCATTCATTCCGCCCCGACGAGCGATATCGACTCACCGGCTCGACGTAGTTCACTTCGTTCACACAAAAACGAATTCTGTTCTCGTAGAACGAGTTTGTCACCCAACCATGCCCTTTTCACGATGAGGATCGACTGATGAAGATCAAAAATTTTGCGGGTACTGCTGCGCTTGCGTCTATTGCGATGGGAATCTCGGCGGGCACGGTGACGGCAGCGCCTGCCGCCGGCGACGAAGGTGTCAGGTTTACATCCACCACCGACGCGACATCGACGATCGTGCGGACCGATGCCGGGTCGATGGCTGTGAAAGATGGCGTGTTCACGATCGCGGCCAGTGACGGGACGGTTCTGGCCGGCACTGAACTGTCGTTCCGCGTCGATGATTTCGTATTTCCGATCGCAGCCGAGATTCATGACCGGACCGCCGAACTGACTCCCCGGTTCGATCTCGCTGACGCGGTGTACAGACCGGTCGCATTGCCGTTCGAAGATCAAGCGCCGTTCAAGACGCCTTACGACCGCGAGCAGGCGGCGTGGAACCGCATGGTCACAACGATCACCACCGGAGCTACGCTCGGGACGATGGTCGGAGGCATTACCGGCGGCGCAGTCGGTTGCGTCCTGGGCGGTATCGCAGGTGCGACCGTCGCGGCCGCCACGATCGTCGGCATGTTCGGGGCGTTCATTCCGGCGGCAGCAGTGGGATGCCTCGGCGGCGTCGTCGCGGTCGGCGCTCTCGGCACATTGGCCGGCCAATTGCTGGTCACCGCCCCGGTCGCCATCATGGCCGGCATCCAGTACTTCACCACCATCAATACGCCGTTTTCCCCGGCTTCCCCGTCCCCGGCCAAATAACTCCATGCCGCCGATGCGACCGCGCACGATCACCAGCCGTGCGCGGTCGCAATCCGGCATTGACGCTATCGATAGTCCGATACCCGAAACAACCGACAACGCGAGATATCGACGACGGGTACCTCTGATCCGCGCAGCATCATCCGGAGACTGCTGCGGTGCCGGGAGCCGCCACGGTGGGGTGGGGCGCCGGTGCCGAGTATGCTTCCTGGCCCAGGGTGGCGCGATCGAGTTGTGAGTGGTGTCCCTGGTCGACACGTCGATCGCGGAGGCCGACTGTTTTCTCGATCGCGAAGACCACCACGAGCGCCGACATCAGGCCGAGTGCGACGAAGACGGCGACTCCGAGGAGTTGGTGCCCGAAATTGATTGTCCGACGAGCTGGCCCGTAGGTTCCCGGAGCTGGAATGGCGGATCACGGCGGCGAGCTCGTCGCAACTCACCGACGGGGCGAGCGCGGTCCTGATCGTGAGCGAACGGGCTGCCGAACGGTTCGACCTGCGACCGCGAGCGCGATTTCGCGGATTCCACGCCTGCGGCGACGATCCGATGTTCATGCTCACCGCGCCGATCGCGGCCACCAGGACGTTGCTCGAACGTACCGGCCTCACAGTGGACGACATCGACCACTTCGAGGTGAACGAGGCGTTCGCATCGGTCCCGCTGGCATGGCAGGCGGAACTGGGCGCCGACCTCGCTCGAGTGAATCCACGCGGCGGAGCGATCGCGCTCGGACATCCGATCGGCGCCACTGGATGCCGATTGTTCACCACGATGCTGCACGCCCTGGAGTACAACGGAGGCCGCCTCGGATTGCAGACGGTCTGCGAGGCCGGCGGCATGGCGAACGCACTTGTGCTGCAACGAATGTGACGCTGGCATGAGACCGGACGGGTAGGAACGGGTGATGGATCGACAGATCCGCCTGGACAGTGTGGACAGGGCGATCTCCGACATAGCGGCGGGGCCGCCCGTCGTGGTGGTCGATGATGCCGACCGCGAGAACGAGGGCGATATCATCTTCGCCGCCCAACGTGCCACGCCGGAGTTGCTGGCGTTCACCATCCGCCACTCCAGTGGCGTGATCTGTGCGCCGATGGCGGGGGAATGGCTCGATCGCCTGGCGATCCCGCTGATGACGCCGCACCATCAGGACCCCTTGCGCACCGCCTACACCGTGTCGGTGGACGCGAGAGCTGGTGTCACAACAGGCATCTCGGCTGCCGACCGGGCGCGCACCCTCCGCGCCCTGGCCGACCCGGCATCCATGGCTGCCGACCTGAACCGGCCCGGACACGTATTCCCGCTGCGCTACCGGGACGGTGGGGTCCTCGTTCGCCGGGGTCACACCGAGGCAGCGGCGGACCTGGCCGAGTTGGCGGGCTTGGCGCCGGTCGGTGTGCTGGTCGAACTCGTCGACGATGACGGGACCATGACCCGCGGAGCGCAGCTGCGGGCCTTCGCCGACACCCACGGACTGGCGATGATTGGCGCACATGGGAATTGCGGTTGCCGAACGTGTGCCCGTGGTAGGGCACCGACCGATCACAACGCTGGCTACCTCGGCGCCAAACGCGACCGGATGGGCCATGCATTACCGAAACTCGGGCCGGTGGCGGCAGGCCGGGCGCAGTTGGCCGGTGTCACATCGGCACTCGAAACCGAGTCGTGTTCGTAGCCGTTCGACCGAGGGAGCAGACCAATGGCCGACGGGCCGAGTAGAACGCGTGAATTGCTTGGAGAATTCGCACCCGCCCTGGCCGATCTGACCGAACGGATTCTGTTCGGCGACATTTGGACCAGGCCCGGACTGTCACCCCGCGATCGCAGCCTCGTCACGGTATCAGCGCTGATCGCGATGAACCGCACCGAGCAGATCGGTTTCCACCTGGAAGCTGCATTGGACAACGGCGTGACCATCGACGAACTGGTCGAGGCGATCACTCACCTTGCCTTCTACGCCGGTTGGCCCGCCGCGATGTCGGCCGTCACCCGGCTCGAACACCTCGCGAACGATCGCGGCCGATGACTTGTGCGGCCGGGCCTATTTCATGTGTCGCTGTGGTCGGTCGGACCCGCCGGATCCGACCGCTACGCGATCGCAACGGCCGCGATAGCCCTGCTCCGGGCCCAGTCATCATCGCGATCGACATCGGCGCATTCGCTCCCCGCTGATCATCTGCGGGAATCTATGTGATCGCCGCGTGATAGTGATCTGACTCCGCCTGCGCCCGGTGCCTGCTCGACATTCGGCTCGGCAGTGGTTCGCCACGCCGCAGCGGCCGTGGCCGCTGCAGCCCGGCGATCTGCCCCTAGTTGAGGCCGACGTCGAACCGGCTGCTTGACCGTGACACAAGTGTAAAGGTCGGAGGGTGTGGTTATGACCCGCTCGACCATCCGGCACAGCGCCTTCGGTGACGGCACGCCGCTTGTCCTGATCCACGGCTACACCGTTGACCACCAGGTCCTGCTCCCGCTCGAATCCGCCTTCGCCGACCGTACCGGCTGGCGGCGCCTTTACCTCGACCTCCCCGGTCACGGAGCCAGCTCCCGGCTGCCGAGACCGACCTCGGCGGCCGCCCTGGCCGAAGCTGTCTTCGATTGGCTCGACACTGAGTTGGCCGACCTGCCGTTCGCGGTGGTCGGGCAGTCCTTCGGCGGTCAGCTCGCTCGCGCGGTGACGGCACGTTACGGGGAGCAGGTGCTCGGCTCGGCGCTGCTGGCACCGGTCGTGCGCTGGGGCGACGACCGGACGCTGCCCGAGGAAACAGTCCTGGAACGTGACGAGGAACTGCTCGACCGCCTCCCGGCCGCCGACCGCGAGCTGTTCAGCTCCGTCATGGCCCACCTCGACAAGCCGAGGTGGGAGCTCTTCGAGCGATATGTGCTTCCCGGCTGGCGAGCCCACGACGAGGCGGCCGCCACCGAGCTGGAAACCGACTTCCTGCTGCCACAGTGGCCGGAGCACCATGCGCCCACGCACCGCGGGCGCCACTTGCTGGTCACCACCCGGCAGGACGCCCTGGTGGGCTGGCGCGACCAGCTGGCCCTGCTCGACCACTACCCCCGGATGGCGGCAACGGTGCTCGATGCCGCCGGGCACAACCCGCAGGTGGAATGCGCCGGGACCGTATGCGGCCTGGTCGGACACTGGCTCGACGGGATCGCGTGCCCTTGCTGATCAAATGACGGAGCGCTCGATCTTTGCCGTTGTGTCGTGGAGGGTAGAGCCAGTGGCATCAGTGCCAGTTCCCATTGCAGCGTGCACTTCGTCGAGGGCGGTTTGTGTGCCTCGTCACCCAGCTCTTTCCGAGGGTAACCGCGGTTCCAGCCCACAGCAGGCGCCGCGCCTTGGGGTGCGTCGCCAGCCAGGTGTAGGGACTGACCTGGAGTGCTCGACTGTGGAAGTCCCCTTCGACGCGCGCGTCGCCGCTCGGTTCGTACAGATTGCCGTCCACGTCCTTCGCAGGCTCGGTCGTGCGCTCCATCGGGATGCCGAATTTCGCCAGGACGACATCGGCGAGTCTCGGAGCGAGATGTTGGGTCACCTTCATCAGCTTGGCGGCTCCGCCGGCGTAAAGATCACGCACCGGGTGTGCGGCGGCGAACAGAACGCAATCTGCGACGACCGCGGGACGGTAGAACGGTGGGGCGCCCTTCGGTTTCACGTCCATTTTGTTGCGTCCGTTGGTGAAGAAGGGTGTGTTGATCGCCGAGGGTTTGATGCTGGTGACCGAAACCGGTGTGCCCGCGGCGTCCAGCTCGCGTCGCAGCGCATCGAGCATCCCTTCCACCGCGTGCTTGGATGCGGCGTAGGCGCTGTTGAGCGGCATAGAAATCACCGTCTCGCCCGATCCGACCGATACCAGCGCGCCACCGCCGGCCCGGCGCAGGTGAGGTAGCGCAACCTGAAATCCGTGCACCTGGCCCATGAAATTGATGTCCATGAGGCGGCGGAATTCCTCGGGTGTGGTGTGTTCGAAATCCGCGTAGACCACGACGCCGGCGGCCGAGACCCAGGTATCGATGCGTCCGAACGTCGCGACGGCCAGGTCGGCGACTGACTCGACCTGGCCGCGATCGCTGACGTCGCATACCGCGTACACCGCCTCACCACCGGCTGCGCCGATCTCACGCACGAGCGAGGCGAGACCCCGTTCGTTGCGCGCCGCCACGACCACCTTCGCTCCAGCCTTACCCAGGCGCAGCGCCGTCTCCCTGCCGATCCCGCTGGAACTACCAGCGACGACCACGACCTGCTCTGCGAGTGGCTTCAACTTGATTCGCGCCATCGCGCGCCTCCTTCCGATCCGCGAACGGATGATTACGCATAATGTGAAATCCTGCGACACGCGGTGCATACCCCCTTTCGTTGCCGGGAACGCGATCGTCCGGTGGTGTCGTCGTTCACACAACAGTTCGGAGGAAGAACTTTCGGGCTTGTGGTGGGCAGTGCGGCAGTGGATGCTCACCGTCAAATCGTCGAGAACCTCTGCGCCGCATACCGTTCGACGACCGTGCCGCAGGTCGCTGCCGCTGATGGGGTGCGAGAGGACCCGTGCAGGTGACTCCCGAACAGCCGGGGTTGCCCAGCTGTGGTGGCTCGAGCGGGTTCGGTCCGCAGTGAGAGAGTGTGCAGTGCGACGGTGCGTACGGCCCGACGCCGAGGGCGCCCAGAATGAGGTCCGGGTCGAAGAATCCGGGAGGGTCGATATTCGAATTCATCGAGGGGATGTGGGGGTCGCTGTTGGTGTTGGAGCTGAGCACTGCGGAGGGGGCGGTGGCGAGGATGCGGTGCGGGCGGTCGGGTCGAATCCCTCGTCGGCGGGGTCGGCAGTCTGTGGTCCGGTCGTGGACGGTAGCGAGCAGTGTGTGGGGGAGGTGGGTGTGGCGTCGCCGCGCGGCGCAGTGGACACCGAGGGATCGCCGCAGCGGCGAGGGTGAGGTCGGCGCATGCTCGGGTTCGATTCCCGGGGCGGGATGCCGAGCGTGGACGTCGTGGTCTCATCGTTCTTCTATCCATGCTTCTATCCATGGCTATCGGGTGGCGCCAGCGGATGAATGTCGGCGTAGAGGCCGGTTAACACTTTGTGCGACTGGGAAATTCGAGTTGCTCGCGAGACGGCCGACAGCCGTCGGGTACGCCACCGCGCGCGATGGCGGCCCGGTATGCGGCTACGGTGTCAGTCGGGCGGCGACGTAGCTGTGGGTCTCTGACGACGTCGATGGTGTAGAGCCCGAATCGTGTTCGGTAGCTTCCCCATTCGTAGTTGTCGGTGAAGCTCCAGCAGTTGTAGCCGATGACGTCGGCGCCACGAGTTCTCGATCAGACGGCCGGGACCAGTGTCAGTGTCCTGCCGTCGGCGACGGTTGTGCCGGTGTAGCGGGCGGTCGAGTCGTCGCGGATCAGGGTGCCGTCGGCGCCGATGGCGAAGCGGCGCAGGACTTCCTCGCCGGCGCGCATCGGATCGGTGCCCAGGACCCACAGCGCCTTCCCGCTCGGTGACATCACCGATGATTCGGCGTTGACACCGGGTTCGGGGGCGAAGTCGACGTTGGGCATGGGACGCAGGGTCCCGTCGGGGTGGATCTCGTAGGAGCTGATGAACGACGAGCCCATATTGGGCACGTACAAGTAGTGGCCGTCAGGGGTGGTGCTCGCGATGTGCGGCAGCAGGCCCGCCTGGTATGGCGACCCGGGCGCCTCGGTCAGTGTTCCGTCGTCGGCGCGGTTGAATGCCTGTACGGTGCCGCTGATCTCGTTGGTGAAGAACAGGTGCCGCCCGTCCGGGGTGATCACCGGGTAGATGGTGTTGATGCCACCGGCGACGCGCTGCTGGGCCTCGGACAGGGTGCCGTCGTCGTGGATGTCGAAGACCACCAATTGACGGCCGGTGACGCTGGCCACGTACAGGTTGCGTCCGTCGGGCGATATCTCGGCCGAGCCCAGGCCGTCGACCGCGCCGCCCACCGGAACCGCTGGACCGTTCGGAGACGGCACTCCGTCGCTGTCGATCCGGATCGGCAGGATCGACGCATTCACCGCGCCGACCGTGACGAACCCGTCGCGGCCGTTGGGCGCGAACGTGATATCGACCGGAGTGTCGGGCAGCGGCATCGATGCGCCCGGCGTCAGGCCACCGTCGGGACCGACGGTGAAGGAGATCAGCCGCGGATTCATCGCGGGGGCCGCGTAGAGGAACCGCCCGTCACGCGACGCCGCGTGCGGCCAATTCGGGAGGCCGGTTTGGGCCCGGCCCGGTATCGGGGTCGGCTGCCCGGTGTCGGAGGCGTTGAACCCGACGATCCCGTCGCTCATGAAGCCGTGGGCGTAGATGCGGTAGCCGGCCTCCGATGCCGCCGGAGCCGCCGTCGCGGGCTGGGCTACCGCGGCGAAACAGGGGAGTACGGTCGCGGCGACGGCCAGCACCCAGCCGGCACGCCCGCGTTGGCGAGGAAGCGCGGTAGGGTCGGTCGTGCGAGCCGCCCCGCACTGACCTGTCGTGGTGGAATGAGCTGTCATAAGGCGGAGCCTATGGCGGGTCCACTGGCACGGACTGTCCAGAGAATTGGACATTCGCGGCGTTGATCGCCGACGCCCGACCCGGGCCGATGGTTCCGCCAACCGTCCCTCGGGTTGTCGAGCTCGTCACCGCCGCGGTGCCGGCGGTTCGCAGCCCCGACAGCGTCTCAGGAATCCTTACCCGCTACCGCGCGCCCTGCTCGGGAGCATGTGTCGGTGCTCCAACGGTCAGCGCCAGGTGAGCTGATTCCTTCAGTGGCGGAACGTGTTCGAGTACCGGGGGAGAGGGCGACAGGGGCCATGCGGTCGAATCATCAGAGTCCAAGCTTTGCCGATTAGGTGCCGCTGAGTCGACAGCCGCAATCCCGGAGCGGCCGCCTACGTCGGCGGAAGGACTGCTCCGGAGAAGCGATCGGCCGACGCTGTCGGTGATGTCGTCGGTGATGTCGGGTTATTGGACGTTCAATGTGGTGTGCAGCAGCGTGTTCCATGGCCGGCAAGCGGCGTCGCGGGCGGGCTGAGTGTCCAACTCCTAGGACACCGCAGGGGGGATATGCGGAATACCGTTGGTGGTGTCCAGATTCCGACGACCATCGTCGAGAGAAAGGCATGTCTATGAGCGAGCTGCTGGACGGTTTCATCGAGGCGCCCCACCGGGGATTGAAACATCGGCGACGTGGAGCTTGCGGCGAGTCCGTTCTCCGAGGACGTGGCGTGCGAATTCCCGTCCGGCCCCCTGTCGGGCATCGGCGAGCTGCGCGGGATGATCCAGACCTTCATCACCGCGTTCCCGGATCTGACCATCGCGGTGCGCAACATCTGGCACGACGGTGACGGCGCGGTCGCCGAAGTGTCGTTCTCGGGAACCCACCACGGGCCGCTGGCCACGCGGCAGGGTGAGGTTCCACCTACCGGCCGCGCCATGCAGTTTCCGCTGGTCGACACCTTCGCCGTGGAGGACGGCAAGGTCGTGGAGCACCGCGGCTACTGGGCCAACGCCTCGTTCCTGACCCAGCTCGGCCTGTTGCCGACAGCCGCCGAAGCCTGACGCATAGCCGGCACCCCACGGGCACAATGCTCCTTGGTGGCGCTGCGCGTCCTGAGCGCGCAGTTCGGCGGCGGGCTGCTCGTGAACCGCAGAGCGGAAAAGCTCTCCGAGGCCCTGGCGAATCGAGATATACCGTGCGCCGCGGCCCACGGGTGCGGACATCTTCGGTGCGGCACAGGACCTTCGGTCGGCGCCTACCACCACCCGAAGCCAACTGTTCAGACGATCGATACGCGGAGGGAGTATGCCCTCACCTATTCACACCGATGTCCAGGAACTGCTGGACTACTTCGGCAGATGCGCGGACTGCGGATACCCTTCCTCGGCCTCGCAGGTCACCCGCCACTACCCCGATGGTGCCACCGAGCAGGAGATAATAGCCACCTGCGGTCTGCCGTGCGGCTGGCGTGGACCGGTCCCTATGACGCGGATGACCTGGGCGCACCGATAGTGCAGGCACCCGCAGATCGGTTCGTGCAGGCCGGCTTCGGCGTCGTCCGTGGCACGATTCGGCGGTGAGATGACACGCGCTGCCACAGCCCGATGCGGCCACGCGGCCATCAGAAGTTGCGATGCGCGCCCACGAAGCTGGTTCGACGGTGCCGTCTTCGATCGGCTGCCTTCTCTGTCGGCACTGATCGAGGAACGGCTGTTGCTCGAGGTAGGAGGGCTCACCGCGCCCGGACGGGCATCGCTGTGGCGGCTGCGGTCTGGCAACCGTCGCTGTGCCGCCACATGGGCGCGGAATCAAGGGCTGCGAAGCAGGCCGTGGGCGATACTGTCGGCTGCGCTTTCGAGGAGCTGCCGCAGTTCTTCCTCGCTGCGGTGTAGCTGGTCCGGGCGCCAGTTGAGGCTGATGATGCCGTTCCATGCAGCCAACAGCACCAACGCGACCTGGGCGGGGTCGACGGGTCTGGCGATGCCGGCGTCGATACCGCGGTTGATCGCCTCGACTAGCCGGTCGTTCTGCTGCTTGATCTGTTGTGCCATGCGATCGGCCAACTCGTGCCCGGCGGCGTACTGACCCGGCTCGGCGGGGAATGCGAGCATCCGGAAGTACTCGACGCGCTCGACGAGTTCACCCAGGACAAGGGCATCACCGTCGATCTGTCCGGCGACGTCAGCCGTCGCGCGTACGGCTTGGTCCTGGGCACCCCGCCCGCGGCGAAATAGCCGTTTGCGTCCACGACCGGTGAATCGCCAACCGGCATGGTAGTCAACGGCTTCCGTGACCGACGCGAAAGCGCCTGTCCCACACGGTGTTCTGTGTGGGACAGGCGCTACGGGGAAACCCGATGTGCTCGGCTTCAGCGGACTCGCTCAGCCGGCGAGGTTCTTGCCGAAGAACTCCTCCAGCTTCGCGACGGCCGGAGTGACGTACTCGTCCACGTCGTACAGGTCGATGTGGGACGCGCCGTCGATGACGAACAGTTCCTTCGGCTCGGCGGCCTTGGCGATGGCCTCGTCGCTGAAGTACTTGGTGTCGGCCTTCGAGCCGGCGATCATCAGCAGCGGCCGCGGTGCGATCATCGCGATCTTGGCGTAGGCGTCGAACTGGGCGATGCGGTCGATGCTCTGCAGCGGCCACTTGTTCTCCGACCGCGGATGCTGAGCACGCGGGGTGCGGTAGTAGTCGTGCGCCTCGCGGAACAGCTCGGGTGCGTCCTCGAGGCCCTCGGCGGTCGGCGGCGCCCAGATCTGGTAGTTCGGCTCCGCGCCGAGCGCTTCGGCGGTGCGCAGGGCGCCGGCGGCGTCCAGCATCTCGTTCAGTACGGCCGGGTCCTGGGTGCGGCCGAGGCCGTTGCTCAGGTAGTCGCCGATGTCGAGGCCGCTCACGGTGGCGACTGCCTTGATGCGGTGATCGGTCTGCGCGGCGAAGGGCACATAGCCGCCGGACGCGCAGATGCCCAGAGCGCCGATGCGACCGGCATCGATGTCGTCACGGGTGGTCAGATAGGTGACGGCGGATTTGACGTCCTCGCTGCGCTGGAAGGGATCCTCCAGGAAGCGCGGTTCGCCTTCGCTCTCACCCTGGTACGCGGCGTCGAACACGAGGGCCGCGAAACCCTTGTCGGCCAATCGCTTCGCGTACACGCTGGCGGTCTGTTCCTTGACGCCGCCGCCCGGGTGGGACACCACGACCGCGGGCAGTCGCTCGCCTGCGCGGTCGTCCGGGGTGAAAAGGATTCCCGCGAGACGGAGACCGTTGCTGGGGAAGCTCACGCTGGTTTGCATGGCGGTGTTACGTCCTTTCGGGGAGGTTTCCGTGGCTCGATGGCCACATATCGAGGTTCGTTCAGCGTTGAGTTCCCGACAATGGGAAAGATCGTTCCCCGGAAGCCTCGCGGCCAGGAACGGAAAGCGGCTGCCCGCCGCACCGTCGAGTGCGTCCGCCCGGCCCCCGCACGCGAGTTATGTTGGGACACAAGGAGATCGCGTCGGATTCGCTCGCTTCGAATCCTCGCTTCAGGATAATTCAATTGGTTGGAACTGTGACGCAGGTTACGGTCGGATTGTTCCCTCGAACAGGATCGCGCTCTGCGCCCATCAGTCCTTTCTCATGAAATTCGGGAGATATCTCATGGCAATTCAGGTCACCATCGATATGAACGTCACGGACGGTCACTTCGACGAACTGCGCGTTTGGTTCGTCAAGAACGTGCCGGGGACGCGCGATTTCGAGGGCAACATCACCGTGGAGATAGCCCGTAAACAGGACGATCCGGCCCGGATCCTCTTCGTCGAGAAGTGGGATTCGCGTGAGAACTTCGAGAACTACCTCGCCTGGCGGGACAAGACCGGCGTGATCGCCGAACTGCTCGACATGCTCGACGGCGACATTACCTTCCGCTACCACAAGGTTTGAGGACACGCCCTAGGGCAGCTGATCCGTAGTCAGCGGAATCAC
Source organism: Nocardia mikamii NBRC 108933 (assembly GCF_001613505.1). GTDB lineage: Bacteria > Actinomycetota > Actinomycetes > Mycobacteriales > Mycobacteriaceae > Nocardia > Nocardia mikamii. The sequence continues at coordinate 4,806 of NZ_BDCM01000010.1, read as the reverse complement.
ACCCGTCTCCGGCACCGATCAGCCGGGCATGACGACCTCGAGACGGGAAGCGTCGGGGAAGTGGGTACCGAGCGTGGTCAGCTCGATCGCGATCCTTCCTGGGCCGGGGGCGAAGGATATCGAGTTGGTCTCGTTGTGGAACATGTGCTGGGACACGCTACCCACGCCGCCGCTGTCCAAATTACGCCAGTTGACGACCGCGACCAGCGACGACCCACATCCGGCGCTGCCGGTGCCGGCGATGTCGTTGGTCTGGTAGCCGAGGGAGACCCGGTTGCTGTCATCGAAGATGTTGGCCTTGGCGTCGATGGTGGTCGCGCACGGGCCGCCGTCGAACTGTGCAGTCAGCGTCGGCATACCGGTGTGTGACTCGGCTGAGGCCGGCGCGGCCTGAAACAGAAGCGCGCTGCCGACGGCAGCGAGGATGGAAACAAAGGAAGGAGCGTGCATGGTGTCCTCTCGCAGTTCAGGCCCTACACGCTATCGGCACACGGGTTCAGGTTCCATCGACCGCACCACCCCGAGTCCACTCTGACCCGGTAGGCGCCGGCGCAACCGTACATCTTGCTGTGCAGCCCGAAGATGCCCTCGGTGGGCACATCAGGTTGGGATCACCCCAAACCGTCCCTGTATGACTGTGTTTCAGCCAACTCCATACCCGACGGATCCGCGTAGTCCTCAGCTTGCGGGAGTTTCCGGGCTGGACATTCGATGCCGCTGTCGCTGGCAAGTGCTTCTGCCAGCGCGGTGCGCACCAGTTCGAATCCTCGGCGCGTGCGCAGCCAGTAGCAGAAGTGTGCGCGTCGGCGAAATGTCGGTCTCACAAGTTACGTTCCGGGGCAGCAGGATTCGTGCTCGCGGCGGTGGACGGTAGGTCGGCGAATCCGCTTGCGCCGCTGCGTGACGTGATAGTGTGCGTGGCTGTTCGTGTCGGTCGGCGACAGGGCTGGAGGTGGGTTGATGGCGGCGCGCGAAGCCGTTGCCGGACAAGAAGTCCGGGGATTTTCCACGTCCCGGCCGACGGCCTGACTCGTATTCCCTTCGCCGCCCGCCCGATAGCGCGGCGGCATCATCGACACGAACATGAAGGAATCTGTTCCGCGATGACGATTCGTCATACTTGGATGACGCGCGCCGAAACCAGCGCCGACATCCCCACCATCCGCGAGATCGATCTCGCGTCGTTCGACACCTCCCTGGAAGCCGACCTTGTCGAGGCGCTGCGCAGCGATCCGGCGTGGATCGATGGCCTGTCCCTGGTGGCCACCGACTCCGATGGCGCGCTCGTCGGGCATGCGCTGCTGACCCGCTGCCACATCGGTGAGGTCGCAGCCCTGTGCTTGGGCCCGGTGGCCGTGTGGCCCGACCACCAGAACAGTGGGGCCGGCAGCGCGGTGGTGCGGGCCGCCCTGCGGGCCGCCGCTGATAACGGCGAGCACTTCGTCACCGTCCTCGGACACCCGGGCTATTACCCGCGGTTCGGGTTCACCCGTGCCTCCGCGCACGGTATCGGCCTGACCATCGATGTCCCGGATGAGGCCCTGATGGCCCTCACCCTCGACGCCCGATACCCGCTGCCGGCGGGGACCATCCGTTACGCCGCCCCGTTCGGCATCTGACGGAAATCGCCGTGGGAGCGGGCACAGCTCTCGCTCCCACGGCATTCCGGCACCGATGTCGGGTCGCCGCCGCGTCGACACCGGCATCAGCGATATTGCTTTGCTCGCCGTCGGTGGCATTGCTAGCGTCATGCCGGCGCGAAGGGCGTGAGCTGGTGACAGGGAGGTTGATGAATATGGCCGCGGTCGGCCTTCATCGGCATGTCCTTGTCCGGCCCGCGCGATAGCACGGTGCGGTCCGGTCTTCTCTTCCATCAGGAGTGACTCGTGACTTCCCATTCACCATCAGACCTCATCGACCTGACCACCGACCGCCTCGTGCTTCAGCCGTGGACGATGGCCGAGGCCACCGCGGTTCTCGCCGACACCAGGCCGGCGCATTGGGCCGACGACTTCCCCGCCGAAGGTGACCTTGTCATCGCGGGCCTGTTCGATCAGCATCCGACATGGCTCGGCGAATGCGGCCACCGCCTGATCATCGAACGTGACAGCCGCCTGGTGGTGGGCTCGATCGGGCTGTTCTGGCCACCGCACGAGGGCGCACTGGAAATCGGTTACGGCATCGTGGTTTCCCGCCGCGGCCGCGGTTACGCCGCCGAAGCCACCCGGGCATTGGCGGAGTTCGCACTCACCGCACCCGGGGTCCACACCGTATTCGCGAACGTGGAACTGTCCAACCCGGCCTCTGTCCGCGTGCTGGACAAGGCCGGCTTCCATCAAGCGGCCACTACCGGCGACACAGCCAGATACGAGATCACCGGACCGAATCGCCACATCCGGTGACCTGAGGGGACCGGTGGTGGCCACCTGAGATTCGATCTGAAGCCGCGGGTCTCGGTGCCGTGAACACCACGGCTGGCCAGGCCAAGGTGGTATGTGAGTTCATCTTTGTCAATCCCCTCCTCACACGGCAAACTCCACCGGTCATCGTCAGCTACCAGTTGGTGACGTTTCATATTTCGCAGGGATCGACTCTTACCGGCACGTGATTCCTATCGCCGATCCGGGCTGCGGTTGGTCGTGTATGTCGACACCCTGGGGGTGGCGAGTCCTCGCGCGCAGCTGGCGCCGATGACCGAGCGGGCCGACAGGGGCGATGGACCACGTTTCTTCCACGCTGCGCTCAGCTGGGGCGTTCCGCACCCCCAGCGGTGTCCAGGGCGTCCGGACACCCGACCGCGGACTTCGGCCACGCGAGCACGACATGCCAATCCGGCACCGCCGCAGGCGATGTCAATGGTGTCGACCATGATCGGAACCACCCCGCCCGACCGGCATCGGAATTCGCGAACGAAGCCGGGCGCCCGGGGCGGACGGCAGCGCCGGCCGAAGGGGGAAGCAAAGATCACTGCTGGTGTCCAGCTTCCGAACAGCTACTCGCTGAACGGAAACCGGACTGAAACCGGACCAAAGAGGCATTGCCGAGGTGCCGTCGCTGGGCGGTAACTGGTATCAGCGGCGTCATCCAGCTGAGTCGGTGTCGCTGCGTAAGAACCCTTTTCACTGCTTCTCTCATTAAGGCAAGAAAATGTCACCTGTTATCACCTCGCTGAATCCCTCTTTCGGTCCTCCGGCGGGTCTCAACTCCGTCATCATCACCGGTTCCGGCTTCGCCAACGTCGGTCCGCTGACTGTTCGGTTCGGCACCACGGCAACGACATTCACCATCAACTCCGATACCCAGATCACGGCCATCGTCCCGCCGGGGACCGGCACGGTGAACGTCACGGTACAGGCGTTGCTGGACGGCACGAGCAACCCGCTGCCCTACACCTACGGCGGTGCGCTTCCTACGTTGACCAGCATCATCCCGGCGTCGGGGTCAGCGGCCGGTGGGACGACGGTCGTGCTCACCGGGACGCATCTGACCGGAGCCACCGCGGTGAATTTCGGTGGGACACCGGCAACCTCGTTCACGGTCAACTCCGATACCCAGATCACCGCGGTGGCCCCGGCCCATACGGCGGGGACAGTGCAGGTCACCGTCACCACTCCCAGCGGCACGAGCAACGGAGTGTCCTACACCTATATCGCGGTGCCGACGCTTACCAGCGTTACTCCGAGCTCGGGTCCGCCGAGTGGGGGGACGGTGGTTGTGCTCACCGGCACGGGCTTGACCGGAGCCACCGCGGTGAGTTTCGGTGGGACACCGGCGACTCTGTTCACTGTCAATTCCGACACTCAGATCACCGTTCTGACCCCGGCCCATACGGCGGGGACAGTGCAGGTCACCGTCACCACCCCCGGCGGTACGAGCAACGGAGTCTCGTTCACCTATATCGCGGTGCCGACGCTTACCAGCGTTACTCCGAGCTCGGGTCCGCCGAGTGGGGGGACGGTGGTTGTGCTCACCGGCACGGGCTTGACCGGAGCCACCGCGGTGAGTTTCGGTGGGACACCGGCGACTCTGTTCACTGTCAATTCCGACACTCAGATCACCGTTCTGACCCCGGCCCATACGGCGGGGACAGTGCAGGTCACCGTCACCACCCCCGGCGGGACCAGCAACGGAGTCACCTACACCTACGTGTCGGGTCTGGCGCCGGTCAATCTGGGTACGGCATCGACGTTCGCGGTGCTGGGTGCCTCGACAGTCACCAACGCCGGTGCCACAGCCATCACCGGGAACCTGGGCGTCAGTCCGGGCACCGCAGTGACCGGGTTCCCGCCGGGAACGGTGACCGGCGGAGCGATCCATGCCGGGGACGTGGTCGCGGCGCAGGCACACACCGATTTGCAGGCCGCCTACCTCGACGCGGCGGGCCGCACGCCCACCGCTTTCGTGACCGCTGATCTCGCGGGTCAAACCCTGACCTCCGGGGTCTACAAGGCAACCGGCGGGATCGGTCTCAACGGCACCGTCACCCTGGACGGGCAAGGCAATCCGAATGCTGTGTTCATCTTCCAGGCCGGGTCGACGCTGATCACGGGCGCGAACAGTGTGGTGAGCCTCATCAACGGAGCCACCGCGCACAATGTGTTCTGGCAAGTCGGTAGCTCGGCCACGCTGGGTGCCAACACCAACTTCGCCGGCAACATTCTGACGTTCACCTCGGACACGGTGACCACCGGCACCACCGTGAACGGGAGCGTCCTGGCCCTCAACGGCGCGGTCACCCTCGACACCGACACCATCACGGCCGCCTGAGCCGACTCACCGAAAGGATCTCAACCCCCTGTCCGCGCG
>NZ_BDCM01000009.1 GCF_001613505.1 Nocardia mikamii NBRC 108933 | reverse complement strand
CTTCGGGCACGGTGGTGGGCCAGTCCAGTCCGGCTCGTCCGCCGCCATACCGATCGACAGTAGAACCCCGATGGCGCGGTCGGGGGCTGGCTCTGGTGCGGCCGGTGCCGGTAGCCGTCGAGCCGCACGCGATGCTCGGCTGTGTTGAATGCCCTTGGCGCGGTGGACCATTCGCCGAGGTGGTAGACGATCGGGTAGACGGCCCCGAAGCCGGGCTCGAATGTCGCCGGCAGGTCCGGCAGTTCCGCGAAGAGATCGTCCCGTGCGGCCACCACGCCCCGTCGACGGTGCGCGTTCGTCGGCTTCGGAGATGAATCGCAGGCGCAGTGGAAGCCGCCGGGGCTGGGGAGCCGGGGGTTGCCGCATCGGTGTCGCTTCTTTCATCAGCCTCGGGTTTCACCGTGTGACTACATTGTTCGTCTACGCCGTAGACATACGGTGTAGGAGTGGCCTACGCTGGAGTTATCCGGCCATCCTCGGCCGGATCAGAACCGAGGTTGTGAACGATGGCACCTACCCACTCCGACCCCCTGTTCATCCGATGACAGTCGACCTCGCGGCGCGCGGGCATGAACTCGACGAGATTCGCCGCGACGTCCGGAACCAGCGCGGCATACACGCATGATCATCGTTGCGTTGTTCGCCGGCATGGCGATCGGAGCGGTCGCGATGGCCCTGGTCGATCGCCGCCGATCCGGTGTCGACCCGCGGCGAGCCCGTCCCGGCCTGCGTCACCACGATTCGGCGGCCGCGCGCGACCTGCACGAAAACGCCGGCGGCTCACGGCATATCCGCACTCACCCCAGCTGGCGAGACCGGCTCGAGCAACCGCGCCCACCCAGCGGGGTAACCAACCGAACCGAGGAATTGCCGTGATCGTCATCATCGGACTGGTCATCCTGGTCGCTGCCGTAATCATCGGCGTCGCAGGAGTATTCGCCAACAGCGGCAACAGTCATCTCCTGTCCGACAACTTCGCGGTGTTCGGCTATCACGTCACCGGATCGACCGGGGTGCTGTTCCTCTACGGCATGGTTCTCGGCGCCATCGCGGTCGCCGGATTGGCCCTGTTACTGGCCGGCACCCGCCGCACTGCCCGCCGTGGCCGCGCCGCCCGCCACGAACTCGAGTCCACCCGACAGGAGACCCCGGTCTACTACAGTCACACGGGCACCACCAGCGCCACATCCGAACCTTCCGAGATCGCCGAATACGATCCCGGAAGCCGGATCCCGCCCCACCGGCACGGTAGGGGAAGACTGTTCGGGCGCCGGTCGATAGTGCGCTGATCGCCGGCGCGTCCGAGTTCATACGTTTCAAAACCCCGGTCCGCCTGTACCTTCACGGTGCGGGTGGACCGGACTCGAACTGGCACTGCGTGGACTGCAGAGCCTGACGCAGCGCTGATCTGCCTGCCCCGGCGCCGCTGTGACGTCCTCCATGCGATGCTCGAGAGCGGGTCTGCGAAGGCGGCCGGCAGGTCGACTCGGCCGCGGCCGATTTGGATTGCTTTGATCACCAGCAGGATCGCGCCGACGATCAGGTAGGCGCGCAGTGCGAGCATGCCGAGTGCGGTGCCCGCGGACCAGGTGACGGGTTCGAGCACGGTCAGTGGTGGCATGCGCCAATGATCTCGATCGGTGTGTTCACTCGCGAGTTCTCGATGACCCGTGCCTGCCCGGGGACGTTCAATCCGTGGAGATCAGGTGCAGATCGCCGGGCTTCCAGGTCTGGTCGAAGAACTCTTTGCCCGGTCCGTACAGGCGCACGATCACGAAATATCCCTTGCCGGGTACGGTGGCGAGCCAGTTGGTGTCGTCGGCACCGGCGGGCTTGTGCGGTCCGAAGTAGATGTCATGGGAGCCATCGGGATTCGGTGTCGGCTTGTCCATGGTGTTGATCGAGGGAAACCGCTGGCCGTTGTCGAGTCCGGAGGCGGTGACGCTGTCGTAGACCGCCACCGACCAGAACAGCGCAGCCGGGATATCGGGCGGCAGTCGCAGGGAATAGGAGCGTCCGCCGTCGAGCGGATCGCCGTTGACGTCCCTCATGGTCGCCGGATACTTGGCGCCCTTGCCGACCATGTCGACGACCATGCCGGGGGAATCGGAGTAGGCGGCGGTGAAGAACGCGGTGCGCTGCTCGAGATTGGTGAATGTTGCGCTGGACTGGAATTCGGTGTTCTGCCCGGCGAACGTGTTGACCCACGGCTGCCCCGGGAAGTATGTGCCACCGGGTTCGAGCGGCAGCAGGCTGGTCACCGTCACCTTCGAGATCTTGAACGCCGTGCGGGCCGCCTTGTCCAGCAATGCACGATCGGCAGGGGTCGGGTCGAAGGTCCGGCCCTTCTCGATGCCCAGAGTGTGCAGGAATCCGCGCATGTCCATGTCGTACGGATCGACCGCTTCGTTCTGGATGAATCGGTCGAGCAACTCGAAATACGTTCCGTCACTGGGGAACAGCATGTCGCACGGGACACCCGAGGCCCGGGGGAAATGCATCGCCGGGGCGGCGCCGCGGTCGCCGAGGGGGTAGACGACGGTCTGCTCGATGCGGTCCACCGCGTCGGACAGGTCCGACGGGTCGGCGAAGAAGGCGCGCCAGAACAGGAAGACGTTGTTCGTCCGGGATCGGTACACGTAGCCGTCGGTGGGGTCCGGGCCGTCGTAGCCGGGCGGCAGCAGCACATAGGTGCCGCCCTTGCCCGCATCGGGTCCGGCCAGGCCCACGTCACCGCGCCAGAGCCGCCCGTCGATGGTCGGCCCGGCGACGGGACGCTGCCAGAAGTCGTCGAACATGCCCTGTACACCCGCGGGCGCCTGGACCACCAGCGGGCCGTAGCGGCCGAGGTCCAAATAGCCCATCGCGTAGACGACGTCGAAGTTCGGGGTTGTCACCAGGGTCTTCGCGTCGATCCGGTCCTGCCAGATGGGCAGCACGTGGTAGCCGCTACCGAAGGTGGCTTCCGATCCCTCCTTCATCGCCCACATATTGACGGCCGGCAGTGACCACAGATACGCCTGCACCGCACGCTGGAAGATCAGTTCGTCACGAAGCAGCCGCACCGTCTCCGCGGTCGGGAATCCGCCGTCGAATCCGGCATCAGCGAGCTCGTCGTAGCGTCCCACGCTTCGGCTCCCTTTCCACATCGCAACGTAGCCGACACCAGGCAACCAGCCGGCATATCCGCGATGCTTCACCCGTTTCGGATGAATCGACGGATCGAATCCACCCGTCCCGAATCAGGATGTGGTCTACGGGGTGGGAATCCTGGGCGACCAGATCGCGTGGCCGTAGTGGTGTCGTAACGATGCTGGTTGCGCTGCGGATTCGGGCGCCTGGGGCGAGTGCTGGTCTTCGAAGTAGAGATCTCGCCCCAGCGCGTCGACCAAGCGGGGGATGTGGTGCGCCAGGCTCTGGGTATCACCGATGGGGTATCCGAAACTGAGATGCGCCGCGGCGGAGAAGACGTGGATCCGACCGATCCATGACGCTCTGCCGGGGAGTTTCTCGACCAGCTGGAATCCGGTGCCCAGATAGGGTGTGCGCGCCAGAGCGGAGTCGGCGAGGTCTCCGTCGGGGCGGTAACGGTCGCCCCACAGCGCGATATCGCCTGCGATGCCGCGGAGTTCGGCGCGGGTGTGGGGATCGTACTGATATCCCGTTCCGGCGATCACGAAGTCGAAGGTGTGCCTGCCGTCGGCGGCGTCGACGGTGACCCGGTCGCCGACCTGCGTCGCGGCCCGCCAGGGCGCGTCCAGGTGAATGCGGAAGCCGGCGAACGCCGTGGCTCGCGTGACCGATTCGAGCGGTACGCTGCGGCCTGCCCGGGCGGCGAGAACCCGCTGTTGCCAGCGGGCCTCGTCACCGCGCCGGTGATAGTTGTTGCGCGCGCCGAGCTTGACGGACGGACCACCCGCGCCCTGCACGATCAGATCGGGCCTGCGGGTGAACAGGTGCACAGCGGTGGCGCCTGCCTCGAGCGCGGTCGCCGCGGCGTCGAAGGCCGAGGCCGCGGCGCCGAGGACACCGACCGTTTTCCCGGCCAACCGGGCGAAGTCGATATCGTGGCCTGTGTGTGCGAGCAGGCTCGTCGGCAGTCCGTCGAGTTCGGGCGGCAGGTAGGGGCCGCCCGTTCCCTCGACGCCGTTGGCCAGCACCAGCTTTCGGGTGGTCTCCCGGATCGTGGTTTCGGTGCCGTCCGGCCGTCGCAGGGTGAGTGTGAGTGTGAGGCCGTCGGGTCCCGGCGCGATGTCGGTCAGACGGGTGTGGTGGCGCACCGGGATGCCGAGGTGGGTCCCGATCCAGTCGATATAGCGCGCCCACGTCAACCGTGGGATGCGCTGTAGACGCTCATAGGCCTGCTCGCCGTAAACCAATTCGTACCACGCCCGGAAACCGAGTTCGGGAAAACCGAATTCGGGTTCAGGCCACTGCTTGGGGGTGCGCAGAGTGACCATGCGGGCGGTGGTCGTCCATACTCCGGATTCGCCGGGGGCAGCGGCGTCGAGGACCGAGACCCGGGTGATACCCGCTCGGCGCAGGGCGAAGCCGATTCCCAGGCCGGCCTGGCCGCCGCCCACCACCACCACATCGTGATCGGCCGCTGTGGGTTGTACCCAGTTCGCCGGATCGGGCCCGAAACGACGCAGCACACGCTTCGCGTGAAGAGCGGCAGATGTATTGGATTCGACCACAGGACAACCCATTTCACTCGGCCCGGAGGGAACCCGCGCGACTCGTGCCGCCCCGTGGCGCGGCGGCGGTCGGCGTACCGGGAGACTCGCGTGACACCCGATATGCCACACGTCGCGGCGACGGACCACCGTCCGCCGCGTTCGACAATGTAGAACTCGATACCGGCACTCACACGAGTTACGGTCCGGGAAAATCTAAATCCTGATCGGCCACGGCCGAAAGATCATGGGAATTGCGGCCGGAGTCCTTCGGCGCAAGGCTATCCGCTGTTCGTCCACGGTACCTGTCGTCTTCGTGCAGATCCGCTTCAACGACGGTGTAGTCGATCTGGCCGATCGCAACCCTCGGAACCGTTCCGGGACCGGCCTAGCCTGAGCGCACGCCCCGAGGCGTCCGACCTGGCGAGCGCGTCGCGCCGCCACCTGAAACGAATTGAACCCTATGTCACACAGTAGAATTCACCGCCGTCTGGGCGCGCTGACGCTCGCCCTGGTCACCGCGACGGTGGTCGCCGGATGCGCCACACCCGCCCGCCAGACCGCCGCGAGCGACGACAACGCCACACCCGTACCGGGTGGGACGCTGCGCTTCGGCGTACTCGACGCCCCGGCGAACCTCGACCCGCACTCCGGAAGTTCCTATCCGGAATCGCTGATCACCAGCAACGTCACCGACAAACTCGTCTACCAGAATCCGAAGACCGGCGCGCTGGAGCCGTGGCTGGCCACCTCGTGGCAGTACAACGACGCTCTCACCCAGTTCACTTTCCACCTGCGTGACGACGTAACCTTCAGCGACGGAACGAAGTTCACCGCCGATTCGGTGAAGGAAAACTTCGATTTGCTCGGCCGCGGCGAGCAGCGACTGGGAATCGTTCCGGTGACCGCGTACTGGGTGGGTTATCAGGGCACCGAGGTGGTCGACCCGACCACGGTGCGGGTGAGCTTCGATCGGCCGAGTGCCGGATTTCTGCAAGCGTTGTCGCTGTACTTCTCGGGAATCGTGGCGCATTCGACGCTGGTTCTGCCGAAGGAACAGCGCAGCCAGGCTCAGAACGTCGTCGGAACCGGGCCGTTCACCATCTCCCAGCACATCTATCAGCAGAAGACGGTCTTGAAGAAGCGGCCCGGCTACCAGTGGGCGCCGGCGAGCCGCAAACACAACGGTGACGCCTATTTGGACGCGGTCGAGATCGACGTCATCCCCGAAGCCGGGGTACGCACCGGCGCGCTGCGGTCGGGAACCGTCGACGCCATCCTCGACGTCAACAACACCGACGAAGCGCCGCTGCAGGCGCAGGGATACCGGATCGTGCCGCAGCTCATCCCGGGGCGCGACATCTCGCTGGACTTCAAGACCGATCGCTTTCCGACCGACGACAAGGCCGTGCGCCAGGCCGTGCAGCTGGGCTGGAGCCGCGGAGCGCTGGTCAAGACCGTGTTGACGCCGAGTTACAAGGTGTCGAGTTCCGTTGTGTCGCAACGGGTTCCGGGCTACGTCGACTTCTCCGCGGACCTACGGGAGGATCAGGGCAAGGCCGAACAGATCCTCGAGGCCGACGGCTGGCGTAAGGGCGCCGACGGGATCCGGGCCAAGGACGGGCGCCGATTGCAGCTCGATCTGCTCGGTATAGACAATCTGGTCAACAACAAGCCCGCCTATCAGTTGATCCAGCAGGATCTGCGCAAGATCGGCATCGACCTGCAGCTCAGTGTGCTGCCGATTCCCGATTACACCGCCGCGAGTACACAACAGGGCCGCTGGAACATCCAGGTCGCCAATCAGAGTCGCGCCGACATTTCGGTACTCGAGCAGGTGTATTCCCCGCAGTACGGGAATATGGCCAAACTCGCGCCGGGAAGTCCCGAGGCGAACGAGGCGGTCGCGAAACTCAGCGCGCTGAGCAAAACTCTCGATCCCGCCCAGCGGGCGAAGGCCGCCGAACAGGCGCAGCGGTACCTGCTCGACGAGCAGGTGCTCACCGCCCCGGTGTACAACCCCGCGCAGGTAACCGCGGCGAGCGCCAAGGTGCACAACATCGGCTACGAGGCGCAGTCGCGAAATGTGTTCTACGACACCTGGATCGAGCAGGGGTAGTCGTGCTGCGCTACGTTGCCGCGAAGCTCGCACAGGCCGTATTCGTGGTGTGGGGCGCCTACACCGTGACCTTCGCGCTCCTCTACGTCCTGCCCTACGACGCGGTCGACGTGCTGTTCGATCCGACTCAAGGTGATCTGATCACCGCCGGCGACAAGCAGAAGGCCCGGGTCTATTACGGTCTGGACCACTCGCTGTTCGGACAGTATCTGCACCGTCTCGGACAGGCCGCGCACGGTGATTTCGGCCGCTCCACCCGGACGGGGCAGGACGTGTGGACGATGATCAGCGGCGTACTGCCGCAGACGGCGCTGCTGGCGGTCACCGCGCTGGTGCTGGCGACAGCGCTGGCCACGGCGGTGGCGATCGTGGCCGCGTACACGCGGTGGCGGTGGCTGGCGGAATTGTTCGCGACGCTGCCGGCGGCCGGGGTGTCGATACCGGTCTTCCTGCTGGGATTGGCGGCGCTGCAGGTGTTCTCCTTCCGGCTGGGGTGGTTTCCGCCGATCGGCAACGACGGCGCCGCCACGCTGGTGTTGCCGGCGGTGACGCTGGCGATCCCGGTGGCGGCGCCGATCGCGCGACTGCTGCTGGAGAATCTCGACAGCGGGATGCGTGCGGGTTATGTGACGGTGTCGCTGGCCAAGGGGGCGACCCGGCTGTGGGTGCTGGTGCGCGAGGTGCTTCGCAATGCCGCACTTCCCGCTCTGACCATCGCCGGAGTGACGTTCGGGAACCTGCTGGCCGGCGCGGTGATCGTCGAAACCGTCTTCTCCCGTTCGGGTCTGGGCCGGTTGACCGAGACGGCGGTGCGCACGCAGGATGTCGCGGTGGTGCAGGCCGTGGTGGTGCTGGCGGCGGTGATATTCGTGGTGGTGAATCTGATGGTCGATCTGGTGTATCCGGTGCTGGACCCGCGGCTGCGGTCCCGGCTGTACGCGCGGAGCCCGGCATGAGCGGGGGAGGGCCGGAGGCGGCAGCGCAGCGTCACCACGCAGGCCCCCCGCTCGTGCCCGTCGAACACAGCATGAGCGGGGGAGGGCCGGAGGCGGCAGCGCAGCGTCACCACGCAGGCCCCCCGCTCGTGCCCGTCGAACACAGCATGAGCGGGGGAGGGCCGGAGGCGGCAGCGCAGCGTCACGCAATCGCTGCCGTCGAGGACGGTCCAGCGTCGGTGGCCGTGGCCGACCGTGCGGAGCCGCAGGCGATTGCAATGCAGCGGAACCGATTTCAACGGGTCGCCCGAGCGATGCGGGCACGGCCGGGACTGGGTCTCGCCTGGCTGGTGGTGCTCGTCGTGGTGGGCTGGGCGGTGGCTCCGTCTTGGTTCACCGATCACAGCGCGGTCGACGGCGACCCGGATTCGGGCTTCCTGCCGCCATCGTTCGCCCATCCGTTCGGCACCGACCGGCTCGGGCGGGATCTGCTGGCTCGCGCCATCTACGGCACCTCGACCACTCTGACCGCGACCTTGCTCGCGGTCGCCATCGGGTTTCTTGTCGGAGCCGTGATCGGATTGCTCAGCGGCATCGTCGGCGGCCGGCCCGACGCCGCGGTCATGCGCTGTATCGACGTGCTGCTGTCGATCCCGGCCTTGCTGCTGGCGATGACCATGGTCACCGCGCTCGGTTTCGGCACGGTGAATATCGCGCTGGCGGTGGGCGTTTCGGCGGTGGCGTCGTTCGCCCGGGTGATGCGCTCGCAGGTGCTGACCGTGGCGGGCAGCGATTTCGTGGCGGCCGCCTACGGTTCCGGAGCCGGATTCGTCCGCGTGGTGGTGCGCCACGTGTTGCCTAATTCGATCCGGGCGGTGTTGTCGCTGGCGGCGCTCGAATGCGGTACCGCGGTCCTGGCGGTCGCGGCGCTCGGCTTCCTGGGCTACGGAGCTCCGCCGCCGCAGCCGGAATGGGGGCTGGCGGTCTCCGAAGGCCGGGACTTCCTGGCCACCTACCCGTGGATCGCGCTGTGTCCCGGCGTACTCATCGCCGTGGTGGTGTTGTCGGTGAATCGAATCGGACGCGCGTTGGGAGAACAACGATGACCACTACCACCACCGGACCGCTGCTGCGAATCGACGATCTCACCGTGCGGTACCACGACTCCGCGGCGCCCGCGGTATCGGGAGTGTCGCTCGAGGTCGGCGCGGGCGAATTCATCTCGATCGTCGGCGAATCCGGCTCCGGCAAGAGCACCACCGTCCACGCCGCGCTCCGGCTCCTGCCGCCCATGGCGGAGGTGCGGGCGCGAGCGCTGGAAATCGGAGGACAGGATGTCTCGGGATGGAGCGACCGCCGACTGGCGCGGGTGCGCGGCCCGGTGGTCGGCTTCGTGCCACAGGATCCGGGAACATCGCTGAATCCGGTGAAACCGGTAGGGCGGCAGGTGCTCGAGGCGCTGCGCCTGCATCGGCGCGCCGACGCGGGACGCGATCTGGCCGTCGAGAAGCTGGCGGCGGCGGGATTGGCCGCACCGGAGCGGGTGTACCGGCAGTATCCGCACGAATTGTCCGGCGGTATGAAGCAGCGCGTGCTGATCGCGATCGCCCTGGCCAACGATCCGGTGCTGCTGGTTGCCGACGAACCCACTTCCGCCCTGGACGTGACCGTGCAGAAGCGAATTCTGGACCGGCTCACGGTATTACGCGACGAATTGGGTGTGGGCGTGCTGCTGGTCACCCATGATCTGGGCGTGGCGGCGGAGCGATCCGACCGGTTGCTGGTGATGCAGCGCGGGCGCATCGTGGAGCAGGGGGCGGCGGCCGCGGTGCTGTCCGCGCCGCGCCACGAGTACACCCGCGCACTGCTCGCCGCGGCACCCGCCACGCACTCCGGGCGGCTCGCTCCCTCCGCAGGGATGGCCGTGCGGTCCGGGCCTGCCTCCGCGGAGCCGGTGTTGCGGCTGTCGGAGGTAACGAAGAGTTTCGGCGGGGGAGTGCGGGCCGTGGACGAGGTATCGCTCACGGTGCGGGCGGGCACCACGCATGCGATCGTCGGGGAGTCGGGGGCGGGTAAATCCACCCTGGCCCGGCTCGTGGTGGGCCTCGAACACCCGGAGGCGGGCGAGGTGCTGGTGGACGACGTCCGAGTCGACGGCAAGGGCCGCCGTCCTCGGCCGCTGCGCCGGCAGATCCAGCTGGTGTACCAGAACCCCTACACTTCCCTGGACCCCCGGTTCGACATCGCCGCGATCATCGGCGAACCACTGCAGGCATTCGGCCTGATCCGCGATCGGGCGGCGCGGCGCATGCGGGTGGCCGAGCTGTTGGACGCGGTAGCGCTCGACCGCGCTCACCTGAGCAGGCGCCCGGCCGAATTGTCGGGAGGCCAGCGTCAGCGTGTCGCGATCGCGCGGGCGTTGGCCGCCGAACCCCGCGTGCTCGTGCTCGACGAGGCGGTCTCGGCACTCGATGTGTCGGTGCAGGCGCAGATTCTGCAGCTGCTGACCGATCTGCAAGCCGAGCACGGGTTGACGTATCTGTTCATCACGCACGATCTGGGTGTCGTGCGGCTGATCGCCGACGACGTGACCGTGATGCGCAACGGGCGGGTGGTCGAAACAGGCTCGGTGGCTTCGGTTTTCGCGGCGCCGGCGGAGGAGTACACCCGCACCCTGTTGGCCGCGGTGCCGGGTGTGCGGGTACAGCTGCCGGTGCCGGCGTGAGACCGGCAGCCGCACAGAATCGTTCTGATCGTAAGGATTTCCTCCACGATTGCCGGCTGGCAATGATGAACACCGGATGTCCCGCAGTCGAAGCGAGGGACCATGTACGACATTCGCCGGCTGATCCTCCTGCGGGATCTGGCCGAACATACGACGATGACCGCGGTGTCCGAACTGCACGGCATCACCACCTCTGCGGTTTCGCAGCAGCTGCGCATCCTCGAGGACGAGGTCGGTGTCGTGCTGACCCGCCGCGAGGGCCGGGTACTGCGGCTGACCCATGCCGGGCGCGTCCTGGTGGACCACACGTCGCGGATCGTGGCAGCGCTGGAAGAGGCGGAATCCGCGGTCAGCGCCACCTCGGAAGCGGTGACCGGTGTGCTGACCGTCGCCACCTTCCGCACCGCTCAGATGCGGTTGGCGCTACCGGTTACGGTGCGGTTGCGCGCCGAACATCCCGGGCTGCGGGTGCGGTTGGTGGACCTGCGGCCGGTGGATTCCGTTCCTGCGGTGCGCCAGCAGGATGTGGACTTGGCGATCACCTATTCGTATTCGTTCCGGTCCCGGGATCTGCCGCTGGGCTTGGCCTCGGAATATCTGTTCAGCGATCCGCTGGTTCTGCTCGCCCCGCCGCAGTGGCGTGAGCGGGTCCGGGAGCACGGGCTGGGCAGTCTGCGTGACGCCGACTGGATCACCGCCCTGGACGGGGAGCCGTCGGTGGCGTCGGTCCATTTCGCCTGCCGGGAGGCGGGATTCGCACCGCGGATCGAACATCGCAGTGGGAGTTTCGAGGGCATGGCCGAGATGGTCGAACACGGGCTGGGAGTGACGATCGTGCCGGAGATCTCGGTCGCGGACCGGCATACCGCACTGGTCGTGTGCTCGATCGACAACGGCGTTCGGCACGTCGGTGTGACGTATCGGCAAGCCTCGCTGGAGCGGCCGGCCGTAGCGGCGGCGATTCGTGCGCTGCGCTCGGTCGCCCAGCCGCTGCGGCTGGCGTCGTGAACACGCGAAGCGAAAAGGAGTAGCCATGGCGCGACGCCAGGTCCATCTGAACGTGAACATCCTCAATGCCGGAGTTTTCGGCGGAGCCTGGCGATTTCCCGGCGCCGATCCGGAGGCGAGTTTCGGCCTCGAGCACTACCTGCGGATCGCGCGGACTGCCGAGGCCGGGAAATTCGACGCGATCTTCCTCGCCGACGGGCCCGCGCTCCGCGACGATATCCGTTTCCGGCCGTTCAACAGTCTCGAACCGTCGGTGATTCTGGCTGCCGTGGCGGCAGCGACCGAGCGGATCGGGCTGATCGCGACGCTGTCGTCGAGTTACAACGATCCCTACGACGTCGCGCGCCGCTTCGCCACGCTGGATCTGCTCAGCCGCGGCCGAGCCGGATGGAACGTGGTCACCACCGCCGGCGCCGAAGCGGCGCGCAATTTCGGCTACGACGACGAATTCGACCACACCACGCGGTATCGCCGCGCGGCCGAATTCGTCGAGGTAGTGCGCAAACTGTGGAACAGCTGGGAACCGGGCGCGCTCGTGGGGGACAAGGCGGCGCACCGGTTCGCTGATGTGGATCGCATCCACCGCATCGACCATCGCGGCGAATTCTTCGATGTGGCCGGTCCGTTGAATGTGCCTCGTTCACCGCAGGGCGAGCCGGTGATCGTCCAGGCGGGTGCGTCGGAGGCGGGCCGAGGACTTGCCGCGACGGTCGGCGAGGTGATCTTCACCGCCGCGCAGACGGTGACCGAAGCGGCCGAATTTCGCCGCGATGTGACCGCGCGTGCGTCCGCGGCGGGCCGGCCGCCCGGCGGTGTCCTGGTACTGCCGGGGCTGTCGACGGTGATCGGTGGGACCGAGCGCGAGGCGGCCGAGCGCCGGGCACTGCTGGACGAACTGGTTCCCACGCGATACGCGCTCAATCGGCTGGCTGATCAGCTCGGTGTGGATCCGGAAGTGCTGCAATTGGATTCGCCGCTGCCGTTCGATCGGCTACCCGATCCGCGGGCGGCGGGTGGTTCACACACCTTCCATCGAGTGGCCGTCGATCTGGCTCGCCGGGAGAACCTGACCGTGCGGCAGTTGCTGCGCCGCCTCGGTGGGGGACTCGGCCACCGCATCGTGACCGGCACACCGGAGCGCATCGCCGACACCATCGTCGAGTGGGTCGACGCCGGGGTGGCCGACGGATTCAATCTGATGCCCGATGTCCTGCCCGGCGGCCTGGACGACTTCGTGACGGGCGTGGTGCCGATTCTGCAGCAGCGCGGTGTCTTTCGCACCGAATACACCGGCAGCACGCTGCGATCGCATCTCGGACTGCCGATACCCGAACCGATCCGCATCCCGGAGGTGGCGTGATGACGCGCGAATTGCATTTCTTCGTCAATGTCGGCAGCTCCGGCTATCATCCCGCGGCCTGGCGCGAAGACGACCTCCCGGCCGATGCTTTCATCCGCTTGGCGCACTACCGCCGGATCGCCGAGATCGCGGAACGGGGTGCGCTGGACGGTTTGCTGTTCCCGGATATCCCCGTGCAGCAACCGTCGATCGCCCGCGCTCCGGCGGCTACCCTCGATCCGATCCTGCTCACCTCCGCCCTGGCGGTGAGTACCGAGCGGATCGGCTTGATACCCACCGCAACCACGACGTTGAACCGGCCCTACAACCTGGCCCGGCGGATCCTGTCGCTCGACCACATCTCCGGCGGCCGCGCGGGATGGAACGTGGTCACCACTTTCGCCCCGGATGCCGCCCGCAATTTCGGTCTTCACGACCTGCCCGAGCGGGAGGAGCGGTACCGGCGTGCCGCCGAATATGTCGACCTGACCATCCGGCTCTGGGACAGCTGGGAGCACGACGCCGTCATCGGGGACCAGGCCGCCGGCTGGTTCGCCGATCCCGCCCGGGTACATGCGGTCGACCACGACGGTGAGTTCTACCGCGTCGCCGGGCCGCTGAACGTGCCGCGCTCACCGCAGGGCCGGCCGGTGCTCGTGCAGGCAGGTGCGTCCGGGCCCGGCCGGTCGTTCGCCGCCGCATGGGCCGAGGCGATCTACACCACACATCTGAGCCTGACCGGGGCGAGGGAATTCGCCACCGAGATCCGCAGCACGGCAACGGCTTCCGGCCGCGACCCGGATGCCGTCCGGATCCTGCCCGGCCTGATCCCGGTGCTGGGATCGACCGAAGCGGAGGGGCGGGCGGCGTTCGATCGGCTGCAGCAGCGGTTGCATCCCGACAGCGATCCGGTTCGCGCGCTGGCCTCCTGGCTCGGATATCCCGACGAAGTCCTCGATCTCGACGCCCCGCTGCCGCCACGGCTGCTCACCTTGCCCGAGGGGCGGATCGGCCCGCAGGGTTTCTTCTATTCGCTGGCCCGCTACGCCCGCGAGACCGGCCACACCGTGCGGCAGTTGCTGACGGAATTTCTCGGCGGGCACCGCGTCGTCGCCGGAACCCCGGAAGCGGTCGCCGACCATATCGAGCAGTGGTTCCGCACCGGCGCGGTGGACGGATTCACCGTCATCCCGACGGTACTGCCGGCGTCGCTGGCCGATTTCGTCGAGCAGGTTGTGCCGCTGCTACGCGCCCGCGGGCTGTTCCGGCGCGAATACACCGGCACCACGCTGCGCCATCACCTCGGCTTGGCGGAACCTGGGAATTCCTTCGCCCGGGCCCTCGTCGCCACCGACAGAAAGTGACGATCCACGGAATGACATCCCGCTATCTGGGCCGGACCGGCGTGCTGGGCAGCCCACTCACTCTGGGCGCTGGACGATCTCGTCACCGCCGGCAAGATCCGCTACTACGGCACCACCACCTTCGAACCCCATCAGCTGGTGGAGGCGCAGTGGGTCGCCGACGACCGGAAGCTGCACCGGCCGGTGAGCGAGCAGCCGCCCTACTCGATTCTGGCGCGCGGCGCCGAACGGGCCACGCTGCCGGTGGCGCAGCGGTACGGGCTGGGCGTGCTGACGTGGAGTCCGCTGGCCGGCGGCTGGTTGTCGGGCCGCTACCGCAGCGGCGCCGATGCTCCGGCCTCGTCCCGGCTGCAGCGCCAGCCGCATCGCCACGATCCGGCGTTGACGGTGAATCATCCTGATCGAGCTGGCAATCGGCTTCGCGGGTGCACACCCGGACATCTCGGGCATCATCATCGGTCCGCGCACCAGTGAGCATCTGGAGACCTACCTGTGCGCCGCCGACGTGGTGCTGGAACCCGAGGTGCTGGACCGGATCGACGAGATCGTCCCGCCCGGAACGTATTTCCACGAACGCGACACCGGAAAGACCCCTGTCGCCCTCGCCGATCCCGCCCTGCGCCGATCGGCCTGACGCCGCTCGAGGCCCGCCGCTGGCCGGGCGTCGAGCGTGCGGGCCGGAGTGGCCGATCAGCTGATGAGCTCTCCGCGCGCATGGTCCGCACCATCGGCGGCCCACGCCGCGTGCAGCCGGGCATAGCGTCCGGCGTCGGCCGAAAGCTGTTCGTGCGGACCGTCTTCCACGATTCGCCCGGCGTGCAGGACGAGGATGCGATCGGCGATCTCGGCGCTGTGCAGCCGGTGCGCGATGGTGATGGTGGTGCGGCCGGAGCTCAGCTGCGCGAGTGCGCGCTGCAGACGGACGTCGGTGGCGGCGTCGACGCCGCTGGTGGCCTCGTCGAGCACCAGCAGATCCGGATCGGTCAGCGCGGTGCGCGCCAGCGCGACCAGTTGGCGCTCACCGGCCGACAGCGCTTCGCCGCGGCGGCCCACCACCGTGTGCAGGCCGTCGGGAAGGTGGTCGATCCACTCGCGCAGCCCGAGCCGATCCAGGACGTCGAGCACCGCCTCCCGGGTGGCGCCCTCGCGGCCCAGGGCGATGTTGTCCTCGATGGTCCGGTCGAACAGGAACGGATCCTGCGGCACGATCGCCACCCGCCGGGCGAGCTCCCCGCCGTCGATGTCGGCGGTATCGACATCCCACAGTGCCACCCGCCCGCCCGACGGGAGCAGCTGCCGGGTGATCAGCTTCGCGAATGTGCTCTTACCGCAACCGCTCTCGCCGACGACCGCGACGTGCTCACCCGCCCGGATCCGCAGATGCACCGGACCCAGGGCAAGCCTTCCCGGCACATAGCCGAAGGTGACACCGGCCAGTTCGACGGTCGCGGCGCCGGGCGGGAGGGTGGGGCGCCGGGGTCTTCGCGACGTGGCCGGAGCGTCGAGAACGGCCGCCACCCGCCGCAGTCCGGCCTCGGCGTTGCGGGCATCGGCAAGGCTGGTGACGGCGAATTGCATGGGCCGCACGAAGAAGGTGGCCAGGAACAGGAACGCCACGATGTCGCCGGCGCTGGCACGCAGCGGCCCGATGCCGGCGAGCGTGCCGACCACGATCACCGAGGCGGTGATCAGCCCGCTGGCCCACTCGCCGACCGACATGTTGAATCCGACCGGCCACAGGGTCTTTCGCTGGGCGGTGAGCACGGCGTCGATACGGCGCTCGGCGCCCTCGAGCATCCGCTCCTCGATGCCGTAGCCGCGGATGGTGTCGATGCCGAGCAGCAGTTCCAGCAGTCCGGCATACAGTTCGCCGATCCGCACGCGGACCGCGTCGAAGCGCTGGGCCACCAGCCGCTGCAACCGGCGACCGGCGAACGGGACGAGCGTGCCGATGATAAGCACCAGGATCGCCAGCGGCCACGAATACACCGCCATCACCGCCAGTGCCAGCACCATCTGGCAGATGTTCTGCACCAGGGTGACGCCGCCCGACTGTGCGTAGACCGTCACCATATCCAGGTCGTTGGTGACGCGGGCAACCAGGTCGCCGCCGGAATCGGTGCCCCGATCGGCGGGATCGCGGCGCAGAATGCGGGCGAAAGCGGCCGCGCGCAGCCGGAAAAGGAACTGTTCGACGATCCGGATCAGGCGGCGGTTCATCAGCGACGAGCTCACCATGGCGGCCAGGACCGCCGCCACGCCTACGCCGACCGCAGCGAACACGATGCGGGACCGCGCGACCGCCGTGGTATCGGCCAGCAGGGCGTGGTCGAGTGCGTACTGAATGGTGACCGGGACGAAGATGCGGCCACCGCCGGCGATCACGACCAGCAGCGCGATACTCAGCAGGGCGGTGCGGGGCACAGGCGCATGGCGGTCGAGCCGTCGCAGCAGTGCGGGGAGCGAATGACGATGCGGGACAGCGGGAGTCGTCACACCGCCTCCGCCGTGTCGTAGGCGCCGACCAGCTTCCGGTATCCGGGCACGGTCGCCGACAATTCCTCGTGCGGGCCGTGCGCGACGACGCTGCCGCCATCGAGATAGACGACGGTGTCGGCAAGGGAGATCGTCGCTGCCCGATGGCCTACCAGCACGACGGTGGTACGCCGGTCCGGTCCCGCGTATTCGGTGCGCAGCCGCTCGACCACGGTGCGTTCGACCAGGGGATCCAAGGCGGAGGTGGTGTCGTCGAGCAGCAGCAGACGCGGTCCGCCGAATACCGCCCGGGCCAGTGCGATTCGTTGCCTCTGCCCGCCCGACAGCTGTGCGGATTCCGACACCACGGTGTCGAGACCGTCGGGCAGTGCGGCGACGAAATCCTCGGCGCCGGCCACGCGCAGCGCGTGCCGGACCCGGTCGTCGCCGGTGGTCGCGCCGAGGGTGATGTTGGCCCGCAGGGTGTCGGTGAACAGGAATGCGTTCTGCGTCACCAGCGCGGTGCGTTCGCGCAGCGCCGCGGGGCTCAGGCGACGGGTGTCGACATCGTCGATCGCCACCGTGCCCCGGTCGGCTTCCAGCAGATGAGCCATGAGGGCCAGCAGCGTGGTTTTCCCGGAGCCGGTCGGGCCGACGACAGCGACCACGTCACCGGGCGGGATTCGCAGCGCGATGTCGCGCACCACCCGCGCCGCGGTATAGCCGAATTCGGCCGAGGTGAGGTGGACCGCGCTTCCGGAGGCCGGCAGTTCGGGCCGGCATCGTCCCTGCGCGGGGCGTTCGGTTTCGGCCGCGGTGGCCGCCAGCTTGTCCTGTCCAGCGACGCCCAGCGGAAGTGCCCCGAGGAAGCGTGCCAGCACATTCAGCGGGATCGCGGTGGTGATCAGCAGGTAGACGACCTCCACGAGCGTGCCGACGCCGAGCTGCCCGGCCTCGATGCGGCCGACGCCGACACCGAGGATCACCAGCGCGGCCAGCGGCGGCAGCAGCTCGATCGCGGGTTCGAAGATCGCGTTGGCGCCGCCGACCCGCAGATTCGCCGCCCGCACCCGGTCGGCCGCCACCTCGAACCGGGCAATTTCCTGGTCGGTGATTCCCAGTGTGGCGATGACCTGCCGGCCCTCGACCGCCTCGTGTGCCAGGGCGCTGAGCACGGCCCGCTGTTGCTGCGCGCGTTGAGCCCGCGGCGCCAGTACCCGCTGATAGGTGAGATTGGCGGCCAGCACCAGCGGGATGACGATGACGGCGATGACGGCGAGCCAGGCGTCGGCGAGGGCGATATCGGCCATTACCAGCGTCAGCATCCCGGTCATACCGACGGCGAACGGGAAGTGCTGCATGGGATCCCAGGCCATCTCGGTATCGGAGACGGCGTGCGAGACGAGGTATCCGGCCTGGTGGCGCCGGTGCCACGACACTCCCAAGCGCAGATACTGCGCGACCACGGCGGTCCGGGCCGCCGCGGTGGACCGGAACTGGATGGTTCCGGTCGCGACCGTCCGCCCGACGATGGTCACCGACCGCAGCACCGAGACCGCGAGGACGAAGACGGCGCCGACGGTTCCGGCGACCCATCCGAATCCGTGATGGGCGAATCCGGCTACCACGATATGGTCGGTACACCAGCCCACCCCCTTCGCGCCCAGCACCATACAGCTACCGTTGACCAGGCTGCAGGCGAAGGCGATCGCCGCTGTCCGCGGATGCCGGCGGCAACCGCGGATCAGGCTCGCCACTCCACGTCGCAGCGTATTCGCGCCCCGCTCCGCCTCGATCCCCGCTGCCGCGAGATTCGGACTACCCCCCGTACTCATGAAGCCGACTGCCGGTGCACCCAACCTGCCACGCGTGCCACCGGCACCTCCTCATCTCTCGATGCGTCTCACTGTCGCGAAGTTAATTGCTTATGGCAACGAACTTGATCTGCGTGATTCGAAAACACCATCGGCGCATCGGGGCCGGAAGAACAACACAGTTCCACTTACCGAATCGTTCAGTTCAACTGAACGATTTCGAGGCCAATGATTAGGCAGCACAAGGGATTTCAATCATCGTGAGCGGACCCGTCGATTTCTTCCGGCTCGAATGTTCCACTGTGGCGACCACTCAGGCCGTTGTCGATTCCGGCTCCAGGAGGACTGTCATGACCCCGATACCACGACCGGATTCACCGGCCGAAGCGCTGGTGCGCATCCGCGAGGTACTGGCCGAATTCGCGAAGGGCGTCGGCGAGCGCGACCTGGCCTGCGAACACCCCGACGAGCTGAACCGCGCACTGGGTGACGCCGGATTCGGCCGCCTGCGGGTGCCGGTCGAATTCGGCGGCTTCGACGTCGACCTGCCGACGCTGTTCGATGTGCTCGCCGAGGCCGGCCGCGCCGACTCCAACATTCCCCAGATCTGGCGCGGACATTTCACGACCACCGAAATCCTGCGCGCCGAAACCGATGCCGAGGTGCGGTCGTTCTGGCTGCATCGCATCGGCGCCGGCGCGGTGTTCGGCAACGCGCAATCGGAACCCGCGGCCGTGATCGCCGCGGCGGAGGCCGCCGGCACCGTGACCGGGGAATGGGGCTCGACCACCACCCGGGTGCGTACCGACGAGCACGGCCGCCGGCTCGTATCGGGCACCAAGTTCTATTCCACCGGCTCGCGTTACGCCGATTACATCCGCGCGGCGGTGGCCGACGAGGACGGCGAACGCGGCTTCGTCGTCATCCCCGCCCACCATCCTGGCGTCACCCACGCCGACGACTGGGACGGTATCGGGCAGCGCCAAACCGGCAGCGGCACTACGGTTTTCCGCGACGTTCCGGTCGAGGAGCATGGTGACATCGGCCGTTACCGGGAGTCGCTGCGCGGCCTGGACTCGTTCGTGCAGATCGTCCATCTGGCGAATCTGACCGGTATCGCCCGCAGTATCGTCGCCGAAACCGTGGATCTGCTGCGCGGGCGCACTCGCACCAGCCTGCACGCGCTGACCCGCAACGCCGCCGAGGATCCCGAGGTGCTGGGCGTGGTGGGCCGGCTCGAGGTCCGGCGCCGCACCGCCGAAACACTGCTGCGCCACGCCGCGGTGACCCTGGAGGCGGCTCACACCACCGGGGCCGAGGCCGATTTCGGGCACGCGTACCTCGAGACCTCCGTGGCCCAGGTGGCCGTCATCGAGGCGGTGCTGGACGCCGCGACCACGGCCTTCGACGCGCTCGGTTCCTCGGCGGTCCGCAACAGTGCGCATCTGGACCGGCACTGGCGCAACGCGCGCACGCTGGCCTCGCACAACCCCGTCGTATACAAACCGCGGCTCATCGGTGATCACCTGGTCAACGGCGTCACCCCGCAACCGGGGTACTACCGGGACCGGCGCTCGGTCACCGATGCGGGGCAGACGCCCGCCGCGGTGGGGAGCGATCGGTGAGCGACCGGCTGCACATCAACGTCAACATCCTCAACGCCGGGGTGTTCGGCGGGTCGTGGCGCTTCCCCGGAACCGACGCCCTGGCGAGTTACGGCATCGAGCACTACACCTCGATCGCGAAGAAGGCGGAGGAGGCGACCCTCGACGCGGTCTTCCTCGCCGACGGGCCGGTGCTGGACCCGAGTATCGAGCATCGCCCGGGCAACAATCTGGAGCCGACCACGGTGCTGGCCCGGATCGCGGCGCAGACCGAGCGGATCGGGTTGATCGCCACGCTCTCCTCGTCGTACAACGATCCCGTCGAACTGGCTCGCCGCCTGGGTGATCTAGACCATCTCAGCGGCGGCCGATTCGGCTGGAATGTGGTCACCACCGCCGGGCCGCTCGCGGCGCGCAACTTCGGCCGCGACGCCGAACCCGACCATGCGCTGCGGTATCGGCGGGCGGCGGAATTCGTCGAGAGGGTCGTGGCGAGCTGGGCCGAGCGGTCCGAATTCCGTTCCCCGCAGGGCCGGCCGGTGGTCGTGCAGGCCGGTGGTTCCAGCGACGGCAAACGGCTGGCCGCGCGGGTCGGGGAGGTGATCTTCTCCGCCGAACAGGATCTCGGCACCGCGCGGGCGTTCCGCACCGAATTGCGGGAAGCCGCACGGTCGTTCGGCCGGAGCCCGGATGAGATCGTGGTCCTTCCCGGGCTGTCCACCGTCGTGGGAAGCACCGAGGCGGAGGCGGTCCGGCGGCGTGAACTGCTCGACGAGCTGCTGCCCGACGCCTATGCGCGCGCCCGGCTGGCCGGACAGCTCGGTATCTCGCTGGAGGGTCTCGCCGACGACGAGCGAATCCCCGCCGAACTGTTGCCCGAACCCGACGCAGCCGGCGGGTCGCAAACCTTCTACCGGGTCGTGAAGGACATCATCGACCGAGAAAGCCCGACGTTGCGGCAGCTGCTGAAGAAGCTGTCCGGCGGCGGCGGGCACCGCATCGTGGTCGGCACCCCGGAACAGATCGCCGACGATATCGAGCGGTGGTTCCGGGCCGGCGCCGCAGACGGGTTCAATGTGATGCCCGACGTATTACCTTCCGGCTTCGACGATTTCGCCGACCATGTCATCCCCGAACTTCGCCGGCGCGGCTTGTTCCGTACCGAATACGACGGTACGACGCTCCGTGATCACCTCGGTCTGGGAGTTCCCGCGGTGCCGGCCGGGGTGTGGGACCGCGGACCTCTGGAGGCGGCGCGATGAGCGCGCCGATCGTCACGGACCGGCATCTCGAACGAAGGGCAGCACGATGAGCACCGTTGCGTTCCTGATCGATATCGCAACCGGTTCCGCGCAGGATGCCGCGGCCGCCTCTTCCGGTGCCGCCCGGTCGGGCTCCGGTGCGCTGACATCGAAAACCGATGTCGGCGAAATGATTCCGATTACCGCCGCCGCGCGCATCGCCGCGACCGCGCAGGAGGCCGGCGTCATCGCCCTGCGCATTCTCGACTCCGCCGACGGCAGGCGCGCCCTGGATCCCGGTGTCGCCGCCGCATATCTGGCCGGACGGGCGGGTGGGATCGGTTATCTGGTCGACCTCGCGACCACACACAACCCGCCGTACAACGTCGCCCGCCGCGTACTGTCCTTCGACCGGGCCACGGGCGGCCGCGCCGGCGTGGTGCTGCGTCCAGGGGAAGGAGACGATGTCAGTGATGCGGTCGTCGCGCCGTCGCCGGCGCTCACTCCCGGGCAGCGCTGGGAGGAGTACACGGAAATCCTCACTCGCCTGTGGGAGTCGTTCCCGCGCGCGGCGCTGCTCGGCGATCAGGAAGGTGCGCGAGTCGCCGATCCGGCGTTGATCGCGGGCATCGATTACGAGGGCCGTGGTTATCGCGTCGCCGGGCCACTGGACGGCCCGTCGTCGGTGCAGGGGCGTCCGCTCGTGGTCGCCGCCGATACCGACCTGGTCGGCTGGGATATCGCGGCCCGATCCGCGGATGCGGTGATCGTGGCGGGTGCCGCCGTACCGGGCGCCGGGCGCGCCCTGACCGCCGCCCTCGAGCGCGTGGGCCGACGACGCGGCGACGTAGTGCTGATCGGTCGCGCGCCGGTGACGGTGCGCGACCGGCACGAGGGACGCGCGGCGCTGTCCCGGCTGGTGGACTGGGCGCATGCCTACGATCTCGACGCGGTGGAGTTGTCGCCGACCGGTGGCGCTCGCGGTGTACTCGCCGCCGCCGAGGCGGTGGCGACGCTGCCTGCCGCCCCGCCCGGTCCGACGTTGCGCTCCGCGCTCGGCCTGCCATCGGTTGCGGCGGTGCTGCGATGACCGCCGTTCAGCCGCATCGCACCTCGGGGGCGGCCGGCCCGACCGTTGCCGGTATCCGCGCCGCCGCCGAACCGATTCTGCGCCGGCTCGGCGATACCGCCGGTGCCCGCGAAACCGCGCGCGATTACGCCTTCACCGAGGTGCGCGCGCTGGCCGAGACCCGGATCGCGCTGACCGGTATCGCCGCCGAGGACGGCGGCGCAGGCGGTTCCGTGCGCGCGGTCGCCGATCTGGTGGTCGCCATCGCCCGCGCCGATTCGAGTGTGGCACAGGCACTTCGCAGTACGTTCCTGGTCGCGAATCGGGTGGCGAGCCGTCCGGATCTACCGCAGCGGGAGCTGACCTTGCGGCGGCTGCGCGCCGGTGACCTGTTCGCCGGCACCGCCAACGAGCGGACGGGCGGGGCCAGTGGGCAGACCAATGCGACAGCCCGCCGCGCGGGTGCCGACTGGATCGTCACCGGCGAGAAGTACTACTCGACCGGCGGCCTGTACGCGTCGTGGTTCTCCACCCAGGCGCGAGCCGAGGACGGCGCCATCTTGCGCTTCACCGTGCCGTTCGATCGCGCGGGCATCGAGCGGCTCGACGATTTCGATGCGGTCGGGCAGCGGCTGACCGCCAGTGGCACAACACGTTTCACCGACGTGCGAGTGTACGCCCACGAGGTCACCGACACCGATGACGACGAGCCGGACAATCCGTGGCAGGGCTCCTTCGCACAGCTCTATCTCGCCGCGGTCGAGGCCGGAGTGGCGGCGCGCGCTTTCGACGATGCCGTCACCTTCGTGCGGGAGAAGGCCCGCCCGATCAAGCACAGCTCCGCGACCACCAGCGTGGACGACCCCTACGTCCGCCAGACGGTGGGGCAGATCGCGGCCCGAGCACAGGCGGCGCGGGCGGTGGTCCTGCTCGCCGCGGAAACTCTCGGGGACGTGCAGGGCCTGGCCGGAGCGCAGGCTCGCACCGCCGGCGCCGCGGCCGCGGTCGAGGTCGCGCAGGCCGGCACAGTTGCCATCGAATCGGCGTTGGCGGCAGCGGAATTGCTCTTCGACATCGCCGGCGGCTCGATCACCGACCGCGTCCTCGGTTTCGACCGGCACTGGCGCAATGCCCGCACCGTCGCCAATCACAATCCGCGCCAATGGAAACAGGCCGTCGCCGGCGCGTACCACCTGACCGGTGCGGAACCTCCGACCACCGGACTCTTCTGATCCCCCACCTCGCTCACCATCGACAACCACCCGAGAGGACCCGATGACCGTCTACACCCCCGAGCCGCCCTACGCCGCCGCCGACGATCGCTACGAGACGATCCCGTATCGCCGCAGCGGGCGTTCGGGGCTGGACCTGCCGTCGATCTCGTTCGGCCTCTGGCAGAAGTTCGGCACCGACTACCCCTTCGCCACGCAGCGTGAAATCATTCTCCACGCCTTCGATCTGGGCATCACCCACTTCGACAACGCCGACCGCTACGGCCCACCGCATCGTGGCGCGCAACTGAACTTCGGCGCGGTGCTGGCGAAGGATCTGGCGCCCTACCGCGACGAGCTGATCCTGTCGACGAAGGCGGGCAACCCGATCGGCGCAGGCCCCTACCTTCGCGGCGGCTCGCGCAAGTCGTTGCTTGTCTCGCTGGAACACAGCCTGCGCGATCTGGGCACCGAATACGTCGACATCTTCTACCACCACAGCCCCGATCTCGAGACTCCGCTGGAGGAGACGGTCGGCGCGCTGGTCGACGCGGTGCGCCAGGGCAAGGCCCTGTACGTGGGAATCTCCAACTACCGGCCGGATCGCGCGCACGAGATCGCCGAACTGCTGCGCGCCGAGGGGGTGCCGCTGCTGATCCACCAGACCCGGTATTCGATCTACGACCGCGGACCGGAACAGAGCGGGCTGCTCGACACCGCACGCGCCGACGGGTTCGGTGTGATCGTGTATTCACCTCTGGCACAGGGACTTCTGACCGGCAAGTACCTCGAGACGATTCCCGAGGGCGCCCGGGCGCGCAACAGCGCCTTCCTCTCGCCCGACGTCATCGACGATACCTATCGGCAGCGCACCGCGGCCCTGAACAAGATCGCCGAATCGCGTGGCCAGTCGCTGGCGCAGCTGGCGCTGCAGTGGGTGCTGCGGCGTCCCGAAATCACCTCGGCGCTGATCGGAGCCAGCTCCACCGAACAGCTCGACCACAACCTCGCGGCGCTGAGCTTCCCCGCGCTGACCGACGAGGAACTGGCGCTGATCGACGAGCACGGCGTGCACGGCACCGGAACGCGAGGCTGATATGTCCTCACCCACAACAGTTTCCATCTGAATCTGTCGCTGATGACGCCAAGGCATTTCCGGCAGGCCTCGCGGCTGCCCTACGCCGATCCGCTGGCCTCCCTCGGCGTCGTGGTGCCGATCGCGGCCACCGAGGAGCAGGCGCGCCTGCGCGAACGCGAACTGTACGACCTGCTGCCGATCGAGCGGCTCACCGCGGGCCTTCTCGGCAACCTCGGCCTGCCGGCGAACTCGTTCGGTCCTGATGACCCGATCGCGCACGACGATCTTCCGGAAACCATTCCGGCCGAAACGTTTTCGACCGGATTCAGCGAATCCACGCGGGCACTGATCGCCGCCGGCCCGCGCACCCCGCGAGAGCTGATCGAACGCAGTGCCGGTGGATCGGGGCACCGGCCGCTGGTCGGCACACCGGAACAGGTCGCCGACGACCTGCAGGAATGGTTCGAGGCGGGAGCCGCGGACGGGTTCACGATCATGCCCGCCGAAACCGCGGTGGACTCGGAGAATTTCGCCACCGGCGTGGTCCCGATCCTGCAGCGGCGCGGACTGTTCCAGCAGGAGTATCGGGAGCCCACACTGCGAGCGCGGCTGGGCCTGCCGGTTCCGCGCCGGCAGCGCGCCGAGGTCGCGGAGTCGGCTTGAAAGCAGTTGTCCGACAGCCATATAGAGCTGATTCGCCGAGGCGGAGGGCGACACCCTCCGCCTCGGTCGTATCGCTCAGCGCAGCAGGGGCAGCAGGTGCTCGCCCTGGCGGTGGATCTCCTGGAGGTAGGGGGTGTCGGACAGGACGAACTGGGTGATCCCGAGGTCCTGGTATTTCCGCAGTGATTTGGCGACGTCCTCGGCCGAACCGACCAGCCATGTACTGCCCGCACCGCCTCCGCCCACTCGGCCCGGCGCGGTGTAGAGGTTGTCGTCGAGGACGTCGCCGCGGGCCGCGAGATCGTAGAGCCGCTGCTGGCCGACCGCGGCCTGCCGTAGCGGTTCTCGCTCGGCCCCCTGGCTTTTCGCCATCTCCGCCACGCGAGCCTGGGCGTCGGCCCAGGCCTGTTCGGTGGTGTCGCGTACGACGGTGGTGACCCGCAGGCCGAATTCCAGCGGCGGAAGTTCGCGGCCGTGCCGCTCGCTCAGTTCCCGGAGCCGCTCGATGCGTTCGCGGACGTCGGCGAGCGGCTCGCCCCAGAACAGCTGCACATCGGCCACGGTCGCCGCCACCCGCTCGGCGGCGGCCGACGCTCCACCGAAATAGAGGGTGGGATGCGGCCTACCCTCGCGAGCCGAAATGCGGGGCAGCACCGTGGAATCGGTCACCCGGTAGTGTGTGCCCCGGTGGGTGACGTGCTCCTCGGTCCACAGCCTGCGAACCAGCCGGATGAACTCCTCGGTGCGCCCGTAGCGGGCGGCCTGATCCTCCTCCGCTTCGCCATAGGCCGCGAGATCGTCCTTGCCGGACACGATGTTGATCCGCACCCGGCCGCCGGACAGATGATCGAGCGTCGCGACCGCGGAGGCGAAATGGGCGGGCCGCCAATACCCGGGCCTGATGGCGATCAGCGGCTCGAACGACTCGGTGCGGGCGGCCAGTGCCGTCGCCACGGTGACCGTGTCCGGGCGTCCCCATCCGGTGCCGAGCAGCGCGCCCTTCCAGCCGTACTGCTCCAGCGCCCGCGCCTGGGCGGTGAGGGTGTCGATGCTGTTGTGATCGGCGGTGACGGTGTCGCCTCGGTGACCGGGTGTCACTTGGTTGGGGATGTACCAGAGGAATTCGGCGCTCATCGGGGTCGTCCTGTTCGGTGGTCGCGGTCCGCGGCGGACACTGCTGGCAACCGCCGGAAGAAGAATGTTCGGCGAGGCGAACACCGTGAGTATGACCCCGACCGACCGCCCGGCGGCCCGGCAGGCTCTTCGGCGTGATGCATGAAAATGACTGTGTGCTGCGGTGATTCGGCCTCGGCGGAAATAAATTCCGGGGGATTCGAGGGCGGTGGGTGCCGCCGGGTGTCAAGACGCCGGATACGGTCGCCGCCGGTCGGTCGCGGTGCCGGCCGTGATCCACTGCCGGCGCGGTCCAGGCCACCGGCGAGACAGCGCACGTCCGGGACGCCCGCCCAGGCCAGGTACTCGTGGACACGGGAATCCTTCTGGATGGGTGGGCTGTGCGCGGCGCTCATGCGGTGAGCTCGGCGAGCTGAGCCCGGCGCACGTCGGCGGACTGACCCTGTACCAGGAGGAGCAGGGCCGTCCGCGCGTAGAGCTGCGCGGTGTCGTCGCCGGCCAGCCCACGCCTGGTTCTGCCAGGCGGGTGAGCGGAGTGTGCCCGGGCCCGTTACATGTGGGTGAATTCCTGCTCACAGGTCTTCAGCCCGGTTTGTGAGCCTGCCTAGGCTCGACAGGGTGCTGAGCCTCGCCCCGTGCAGGTGAGGCAGGGAGCAAGCTGGCTAACCTCCCGTCAGCGGCAGTGTTCGAGTGCAAAGGGATCCGCGATGATGACTGTTACCGGACCCATTCCTGGTGCGATCACATCTCGCGACGAACTCCCGGATGAATTCTTCGCCCTGTTCCTCGATCCGACCCGCACCTACAGTTGCGCGCTCTGGACACATCCGGACGACACGCTGGAACGAGCCCAATCGGCGAAAATCGATCTCACCTTGGCCAAATGTGATCTGCGGCCGGGCATGACGTTGCTGGATGTGGGCTGCGGCTGGGGCTCGATCATGTTGCGTGCCATGGACACCTACGGGGCGAACGCGATCGGGCTGACCGGCAACCGCCACCAGTACCGGTATATCCGGGACCGGCTCGTGGACCGGCTGATCCGCGGCCGCCCCTACGGCGGTGTGCGGCGCCAAGGCTGGGAGGAATTCGACCGCCATCCGGATCGCATCGTGTGCATCGGTCGGCTGGAACACCTCCACCCGCGCCGCTACCCCGACTTCTTCGATTTCGCCTACCGGGTGCTGCCCGAGAACGGGGTGCTGCTGGTGCAGACCGTCGTCACATCGGTCCGCGATCGATCGGACGCCCACCAGATCCGTTTCGCGGATACCGATTCCGTCTTTTCGCCCAAGACCATCTTCCCGATCGACCGACTCCCGCCGTTGACCGGCCGCAATCCCACGGGCATCACCGAATACGCGCAAGACGCCGGATTCACCGTCACCGGAACCGACAGGTTCGGACCGCACTACACGACCACATTGCAGTGCTGGGCCTCCGCCCTGCGCGAGCACCGCGACCGGGCGATCGAACTCGCTGGGCACGACACCTACAACGCCTACATCAACCAGATGACCGCCTACGCCGACTACTTCCGCAGCGGCCACCTCGACCTCATGCAGCTCACCTGCACAAAGACCGCGACACCGCACCGACCCGAGCCATCGCTCCGACGGTCGCCGCAGCGGCCGACCGGCAGGCAATCGAGCTGACGGAGCTCCAAGCCAGTACGGCCGGTCCAACCAGTCCCCGCAATTCGACTGAAGACGTCCCCTCTCGAACGCCCGGTAATGCCGATCCTCGTGTTCCCTTACACCGCGGGCCGCGGCAGTGATAAGGCTTCATGAAACCGGCGCTGCACCCCGCCGCGCGATCGGCGCGAAGTCGTCGAGCCCGTTGAGGCGTGTGTTCTGTACCGCTCGGATCAACCAGCGACCCGAGCGCTGCACGAGAACGGCAGTGATGAGCCCACGACGGTCCTCACCCGCTGGGGCACCCGGCAACACGTGATCGGGCCACGCCCATTCGGTGTGCACCAGCATCACCCCAAGGAGTGAGAGGCTGGATGTCGATGACCGTCTGGCTCTAGTTCTTCTTCTGCACCAGAACGGATTCAGGGAGCGGTTTGTCCGCCGGTCCGCAGCGCCGGGACGGGCGTTCAGGACACGAGAGACGTTGCGCAATGGCTGTATCGAATCGTTCAACCCTCGCCTGCGCGATGAATGCCGCAACAGCACCGTCGAGAACTCCCAGTGGCTGGAGTACCTAAATCCCCAAGGTGGCACTAAAGTTACACTTCTGACCCGATTCCCACAGGCGGCAACCGGCTGACCTGCGGAAATGTCTCGGGTCGGCGTAATCCGATCGTTATGTCGGGTGATCGATCCGATGGGAAATAGATGAGATTCACCAACTTTGTCGGCACCTCGCTGATCGCCATCGCGGCGACCGGTATCGCCTACGGGACCGCTTATGCCGAGCCTGCCGCGCCCGCGCCGACGCCGAGTCAGGTCCAGACCCAGCAGAGCCCGGCCGTGCACGGCACGGACCAGGGTGTCGGCTACACCACCGAACTCGCCGATATGGGCAACAAGATCGTCACCACGGTGACGGGCGGCAAGTTCGCCCTCACCTCGGACAAGTCCGCGGTCACCCTGACCAACGACAAGGGCGCCGTGGTGATGAGCTACCCGCTCTCGGCCAAGGGGCCCAACGGCACCACCGTCGCCGCCGCGGTGAACGAGGACGGCACCAGCCTGACGTTGACCCCGCAGGGGCAGCCGATCTCGTCGGTGAAGAACATCTCCGGTCAGGACTGGTTCTTCGCCGAGCTGCAGCACGCCTCGCTGGGCGCCGCGGTCGGCGCGGTCATCGGCTTCCTGGTCGGCCTGATCTTCATCGGCGTCGGTTCGATCCCGGGCGCGGTCCTGGGTGGCGTGATCGGCCTGCTGGTCGCGGGCGGGCAGCCGCTAATCGACTCCGCCTTCGCCTACTTCAGCGGTAACTGACACCGAAAGTGTTGCGACACTGAAGGTTCTGATTCTCGGCGGCACCCGGGAAGCCCGGCAGCTCGCCGATATCGCCTCCGGCGAGCGAGGATTCGACATCGTCTCCTCGCTCGCCGGCCGTGTGCGAGAACCGGTCCTGCCCGCCGGAGCGGTGCGCATCGGCGGGTTCGGCGGCACCGAGGGCTTACGGAAGTGGCTGGCGGACAATGCGATCGACGCGATCGTCGACGCCACCCATCCCTTCGCGGGCACCATCTCCTCGCATGCGGCCGCCGCGGCGCGAGCGGGTGGGGTACCGATCGTGCACCTGCGCCGGCCCGGCTGGTCCGAACAACCCGGTGACCGGTGGTCGCGGGTGCCGGATCTGGCCGCCGCCGCCCGCGCCGTGACCGCATTCGACCGCGTCTTCCTCACCATCGGCCGCCAGGGCGTGGCTGCCTTCGCCGAGCTCGGTGAGCCGTGGTTTCTCATCCGGGCCATCGATCCGCCGACCGGACCCGTTCCGCCGCAACATCTTCTGCTTCTCGCCCGGGGGCCGTTCACCGTGGCGCAGGAGGTCGATCTGCTGCGTGAGCATCGCATCTCGGCGATGGTGACCAAGGACAGCGGTGGCGACCTCACCGTGGCCAAGCTGACCGCTGCCCGCGCGTGCGGCATTCCGGTCGTGGTCGTCGACCGGCCGCCTGTGCCGCCGGGTGTCGACTGCGCGGAATCCGTTGCGGCGGCGTGGGAGTGGTTGAACGCGCGCTGACCGCAGTCGCTCGTGCGGCCTTATCGTTCGGCCGCGACCGTCGCTGCGTTGTCCTTCGCGGCCTGCCCGTACCGTCGTGAGGTGAAAACCCGTGTCCCGTGCGGGGTCTCCACGGTGGCGGTGGTGGACGCGCCGATGATGAGCAGCGTGCGCATGTCGACGTCGTCCGGGTTCAGCTCGGCCAGGGTTGTCACGCGCACCGATTCGGCCGGTCCGCCGACGTCGCGGCCGAGGACAACCGGGGTGTCCGGGCCGCGGTGCTCGAGGACGAGTTCGCGCAGGGCGCCCACCTGCCACCGCCGCTGGGTGGAGGCCGGGTTGTAGATCGCGATCGCCATATCGGCGGCGGCAATCGCCGAAATGCGTTGCGCCACGGTCTCCCACGGTTTGAGGCGGTCCGAGAGCGAGATCATCGCGAAATCGTGGCCGAGGGGCGCGCCGATGCGGGCGGCGACGGCACTGGCCGCGGTGACGCCCGGCAGCACCCGCACGGGCACGTCACGCCATTGCGGATCCGCGGATTCCTCGACGACCGCGGCGGCCATCGCGAACACCCCGGGATCGCCGGAGGACACGACCACCACGCGGGCTCCGGATTTCGCCAGATCCAAAGCCATGGCGGCGCGTTCGGATTCGACCCGGTTGTCGCTGAGATGGCGCCGTTGCCCGGGGCGGACCGGCACCCGATTCACGTAGGTGGTGTAGCCGACGATGTCGGTCGCTGCCGCGAGGGCGCGGGTGACCTCGGGCGTGGTCCACTGCGGGGAGCCGGGGCCCAGTCCCACGACCACGACCTCGCCTACCTCGCCGGTGGCGGAGGCCGGCGAATCGTTCGGGGCCGCAGCGGGTTCGGCGGTTGTGAACGGTATCTCGGTGGAGGGGGTGGGCCCGGGCACCACGGTGATGGCGAAATACGGCACCTCGGCGTCGGAGACGTCGGCGGCGCGCAGGATCCGCTGGCGCCCGGTGCTGGCACGCTCCACGTAGTAGGCGTCGTCGAGCCGACCGGCCTTCGACAGTGCTTGCCGCACACCGGGATAGGTGCGGCCGAGTTTCATGATCGCCGCGGCGTCGGCGTAGGCGAGGCGTTCGGCGAGCTGATCCGGCGGCATGGTCCCCGGTAGCACCGTGAGCACCTGCTCACCCTCCACCAGCGGTGTGCCGAGTGCGGCCGAGGCGGCACTGACCGAGGTGATGCCCGGGATGATCTCCGCCGGGAACCGGTCGGCCAGGCGCCGGTGCATATGCATGTACGAGCTGTAGAACAGCGGATCACCCGCCGCCAGCAGCGCGACGGTGCGGCCCGCGGCCAGATGGCCGGCCAGCAGTTCGGCGGCGCGTTCGTAGAATTCGTCGATCGCGCCCTGATAGCCGCCCGGATGGTCGGTCGTCTCGGTGGTCACCGGATAGACGAGATGTTCCTCCAGCTGACCGGGCCGCATATACGGCGCCGCGATCGAGCGCGAGATGCTGCGACCGTGGCGGGCGCTGTGAAAGGCGATGACATCGGCCGATTCGATGATGCGGGCCGCCTTCACCGTCACCAGCTCCGGGTCGCCGGGGCCCAGCCCCACGCCCCACAGCTTTCCGCTCGCGCTCATTCCTGCTCACTCGCGATCGCGTTGAGGGCGGCGGCGGTGATGGCGCTGCCGCCGCGCCGGCCGTGCACGGTGAGGTATTCGACGCCGCCGTACTCGGCCAGGGCCTGCTTGGATTCGGCGGCGCCGACGAACCCCACCGGAATTCCCAGCACCGCGGCGGGGCGGGGCGCGCCCGCGTCGAGCATGTCCAGCAAATGGAACAGGGCGGTCGGGGCGTTGCCGATCGCGACCACGGCGCCGTCGAGCCGGTCGCGCCACAATTCCAGTGCCGCAGCCGATCTCGTGTTGCCCATCTCCTGCGCGAGCCGCGGCACCCGCGGATCGGCGAGCAGGCACAGCACATCGTTGTCGGCGGGCAGCCGTTTGCGGGTGACGCCGGAGGCGACCATGGTGGCGTCGCACAGGATCGGCGCGCCGGCACGCAGCGCGGTGCGGGCCGCCGCCACGACCCGCGGGGAGTGGGAGATATCGGTGGTCAGATCGACCTGTCCGCACGCGTGGATCATGCGCACCACCACCTGCGCGACATCGGCCGGGAACCGCGCCAGATCGGCTTCGGCCCGGATCGTCGCGAACGAGCGCCGATAGATCTCGGCTCCGTCGGTGAGGTAGCTGGTACGCACATCGGACATGGGCATCACCCTAGCGGTGGGAATCCGGGCCCCGAGCGGCACCGTGGGCGAGGGGCCGCCCGGTCCGCGAGGTTCAGGCGCCCGGCCCGGGACCTCAGAACGGCAGCCGGGCCCGCCACGGCGATACGGCCGGATCGTGCAGGGGATTGGCGAAGACGAGATAGCGGAACAGGGCCAGCGCCCCGGTGAGCAGCAGCACCGCGAGCGGAACCTCGGCGAGCGCGGCCGTCGCTATCGACACCCGGATGTCGTCGGGACCGGCGGTGGTCGTGTCGAACCAGGCGTCGGCGAGCAGTAGCACTCCGGTGCCGAAGGCCGGCAGGATCACCAGCGCTCGCCGGCGCCAGCCGAGGTAGGCGGTGGTGGTCATCATCGCCACCAGCAGGATGTCGAAACCGATCCACACCAGCGCCCAATGATTCGCGTTGTAGTCCTGAGGCAGCGTGAACCCGAGGTAGACCAGCCACGGGATCATCGCGATCGAGCCGCCGACCATCAACGACAATCGTAGTCCGCGGGCCACGCGCACCCGGCGCGGATGCGGCCGGACCCGGTCGGGTCGCAGCCGCGCGACGAGTTCGAGCCGCTGGGGGAGCGACAACCGCGCGATCTGCGCGTCGGAGAGCAGAGCGGCGGTGGACGGCGACTGTTCCGCGGACGGGTCCATCGATCCAGTGTGCGCGAACCGGAACGACGAGGGGACGTCGGCGCGATCGGCCGGCATGCCGGGATCGGGACGGGCAATAGCGGGAGGCGTGCAGTGGCTGATCCTGGGACCCCCGACCGGGGATGTCGCGGCGGTGGGCGCGTCAGCGATCCGCGCGGGGCCCGGTGATGCGATACCCGCCCGATTCGGCGACCACCTCGGTCACCGGCCCGGCGGGACGTCCGCATTGCCGGTCGCAGCCCGACCAGTGCTGCCGGCCGGCGACGACCACCTGGTCCGCGGTGAGCCCGGACAGATCCGGCGCCGGGGTGCCGACCGGCAGCACCCGCCCGGAGGCGACGGCGTCGGTCGCGTCCGCCCGCACGTCGGTCAGTGATTTCGCGCAGCCCGGCCGCCCGGCGCACGCGGTCACGGCCAGCCATGGCGAGTTCGCGTCGAAGATCAGGCCCATCGGTGCCAGCACCCGCACCACCTGCTCGGCCGTCCACTCGTCCATATCGGCTATGACCAGACTGCGCCACGGCGTGATCAGAATCGGATGTTCCACCGCCGCGACGAATTCCGCGGTCCGGGCCGGCAGCGCGCCGAGGGGTACGGCCGCCCCGAGCGCGACCCGGTCGTCGGCCTGGGTGAGCCAGCCGATCGGAATATCATGGCGGGCAACGAAATCCATCGGTTCGGCAGTCGGTTCGAGAGCCAGTTCGGCCAGGACCCGAGCCGGGCCGTCGGCGACCTCGCGCAGCCGCCACTGCTCGGCGCGTATGCGCTGGAAGCTGTGGGCCGCCGCCAGCATCGTGTCCACCGCCCGGTCCGCGCCGATGCGAGCGCCCGAATCGCGCCCGGCCAAAACCAGCGCGAACTCGGCCTCATCGGTGGCGTGGACGCCGATGTCGCCGCCGAGCCCACTGATGTCGCCGCGGCCGTCATCGAGGGTGAACAGCACCCGCCCGGGTAGCGCGGCCAATTCCGGGGCCGCCCGCAGCCCCGCGTCGAGGTGCGCGGCCAGCGGATGCACATCGTTCCAGCCGCCCGACCGGCCCGACAGCGGCGAGGCCACGATGTTGCGCACCCGTTCGTGGGTGGGCGCGGGCAGCAGATCGGCGTGCTCGAGCCGCTCGGCCAGTGCCGCGGCATCGTGCATCTGCCGCAACTGCACATTGCCCCGCGATGTCAGTTCGATGCTGCCGTTACCGAGCTCGTCGGCCGCCGCGGCCAGCGCGCGCAGTTGATCGGGGGTGATCGCGCCGCCGGGCAGCCGGATCCGGGCCAGCGGACCGTCGGCGGCCTGATGCAGGCGCAGCACACCGGGGCAGGAGTCGGGAGCGGAGCGCGTCATGATGTCCCCAGCCTACGAGCCGGGCGCGCCCGGAATGCGGCCGGTGCGTCCGGGGCACGGGCGCGTCAGTGACCGCGGCGCAGGCGCGGGCGGTGACGCGCGGTGTGCGGGGCGTGGGACGGTTCGGGTGTGGCGTCCGGCCAGGAGGAATCCCACAGCAGGTTCGGGCCGGCGTGGTGGGTGGTCCGGTCGTGATAGGCGGTCGCGCCGAACAGGCTGATACCGCCGACGAAGGCGGCGGCGCAGATCGCGCCCGCGATCAGGGCCCAGCCGAGATGTCCGCTTCCGGCGGCGGTGAGTCCCATCGCCAGGGTGCCGAATCCGATCAGGACGCAGAAGTAGCTGGTCCAGGCGACCATACGGTTGCGCCGCACCCAAGGCGGGCTGGCGGGCATCGGCTCACCGGTCCTTCGAGCTGCTCTCGTCCCGGGCGTCGATCACGGCCTTCCACAGCTGGTCGTCGACGTAACTGTCCGACAGCAGGTGTGGTGTGTCGTGCCGATCGACATGGTCGCGGCGGACCGTGGACTCGAAGACCAGCAGCCCGAAGATCGCGACCGCCGCACAGGCACCGGCGGCGACCAGTAACAGCCCGCCGTGACCGCCGGCCGCAGCGGCCAAAGACATTGCCAGCAATGCGACAGCAATCATCATGCATGTTATTCCCGACCAGGCGGCAAAGCGGTTCCGCCTGCTCCATCCCGGTGAGTTCGGCATATTCACAGCGTACGCCGCGGAGTCGGATCGGGAAATACCGGTCACAGCAGTGCGATAGCATCCGGAGGCTCGCCGATACGAGGAAAACCGGTGCAATTCCGGTGCGGTCGCGCCACTGTGACAGTCAGACCCTCCGGGCGGGCGGCCGTATCCGCTATGGGCGCGTCACCCGAGGAGAACCGTGATCCTGCTGCTGTCCACGTCCGACACCGATCTGCTGTCCGCGCGCGCGAGCGGCGCCGAGTACCGGCTCGCCAACCCGGCCCGGCTGCTGGTGGAGGATCTGCCCGGACTGCTCGACGGCGCCGATCTGATCGTGGTCCGCATCCTGGGCGGCCGCCGCGCCTGGGAGGACGGCCTGGACGCGCTGCGCGCCAGCGGGATTCCGCTGGTCGCCCTGGGTGGCGAGATGGCGCCCGATGCCGAGCTGATGGAGTGCTCGACGGTCCCCGGTGGGGTCGCCGCGGACGCGCACAACTATCTGGCCGCGGGCGGGCCCGGCAATTTGCGGCAGCTGCACAACTTCCTGTCCGACACCGTGCTGCTGACCGGTCACGGCTTCGAGCCGCCGGTCCAGCTGCCCTCCTGGGGTGAACTCGACCGGACCGCGGAGGAGTTGTCCACCAACGATTCCCGCCTCGCCGCCGCGCCGACTGTGGCCGTGCTGTACTACCGCGCCCAGCACCTGGCCGGGAATACGGCCTACGTCGAGGCGCTGTGCCGCGCACTGGAACAGGCCGGCGCCCGCCCGCTGCCGCTGTACTGCGCGTCGCTGCGCAATGCCGAACCGGACCTGCTCGACACGCTGCGCCGCGCCGACGCGCTGGTGGTGACCGTGCTGGCAGCGGGCGGCACCAAACCCGCGACCGCCGCCGCCGGAGGTGACGACGAGGCGTGGGATATCGGCGCGCTCGCCGACCTGGATGTGCCGATCCTGCAGGGTCTGTGCCTGACCAGTGGCCGGGACCAGTGGGCGGACAACGACGACGGGCTCTCGCCGCTGGACGTCGCCACCCAGGTCGCGGTGCCGGAATTCGACGGGCGGATCATCACGGTGCCGTTCTCGTTCAAGGAGTTCGACGCCGACGGCCTGTCCACCTATGTGCCCGACCCGGAGCGGGCGGCGCGGGTCGCGGGCATCGCGGTGCGCCACGCGCGGCTGCGGCATCTGCCCGTGGCGCAGCGGCGG
The DNA here is from genome assembly GCF_001613505.1 of Nocardia mikamii NBRC 108933. Classification (GTDB taxonomy): domain Bacteria; phylum Actinomycetota; class Actinomycetes; order Mycobacteriales; family Mycobacteriaceae; genus Nocardia; species Nocardia mikamii. Next base: position 343,792 of record NZ_BDCM01000009.1, on the reverse strand, counting down.
ATCGCGTTGATGCTGTCGGCGTATCCGACCAAACACGCGCGCATCGGTAATGCCGTCGGGCTGGACACCCCGGCGAGCGCGATCCGGCTGCTGACCGAGATGCGTACGGCTGGTTACGATCTCGGCACGGAAGGTGAGGTGCCGGGGCTCGAGGAGCGCGACGGCGACGCGCTCATCCACGCGTTGATCGCCGCCGGCGGCCAGGATCAGGATTGGCTCAGCGCGGAACAGTTGGAGGGCAACCCGATTCGCATCGGCGCCCGGCAGTACTCGGCCTGGTTCGCCACCCTGCCCGAGCAACTGCGCACCGCGGTCGTGGAGGCGTGGGGGCCGCCGCCGGGCGAGTTGTTCGTCGACCGCTCCGCCGATCCGGACGGCGAAATCGTCATCGCCGCACTGCGTTTCGGTAATATCGTGCTGCTGGTGCAGCCGCCGCGCGGCTTCGGCGAGAACCCGGTCGCGATCTACCACGATCCGGATCTGCCGCCCAGCCATCACTATCTGGCGGTGTATCGGTGGTTGTCCGCGGCGGCCGGCGAGGGTGGGTTCGGTGCCGACGCGATGGTGCACCTGGGCAAACACGGCAATCTGGAATGGCTGCCGGGCAAGACACTGGGTATGTCGGCGGCCTGCGGCACCGATGCCGCGCTCGGCGACCTGCCGCTGATCTATCCGTTCCTGGTCAACGATCCCGGCGAGGGCACCCAGGCCAAGCGCCGCGCCCACGCCACGCTGGTCGACCACCTGATTCCGCCGATGGCGCGCGCGGAGACCTACGGCGATATCGCGCGCCTGGAACAACTGCTCGACGAGCACGCCAACATCTCGGCGCTGGATCCGGCCAAACTGCCCGCGATCCGCCAGCAGATCTGGACTCTGATGCGGGCCGCGAAGATGGACCACGATTTGGGGCTGGAAGAGCGGCCGGACGAGGACACCTTCGACGACATGCTGCTGCACGTCGACGGCTGGCTGTGCGAGATCAAGGATGTGCAGATCCGCGACGGGCTGCACATTCTGGGCCAGGCCCCGGCCGGGGAGGGGGAACTCGATCTGGTGCTGGCCATGTTGCGTGCCCGCCAGCTGTGGGGCGGTGAAGTCGCGGTGCCGGGGCTGCGCGAGGCGCTGGGGCTCGACGAATCCGGGGAGGAATCGCGCGAGCGCGTCGACGTCGTCGAGCAGCGCGCCCGGCAGCTGCTGGCCGCACTGCAGGCGGCGCAGTGGTCGCCGGACGCGGTCGGGGAACTGGTGGCCCGCTACGAACCCGATGCTCCGGATACGCTCGCCGCCGTCTTGCGGTTCGCCGCAACCGAAGTCGTGCCTCGGCTGCGGCAGACCGGAGTCGAGATCGAGCGGATTCTGCATGCCCTGAACGGCGGTTTCATCCCGGCCGGGCCGAGCGGTTCGCCGCTGCGCGGTCTGATCAACGTGCTGCCGACCGGGCGGAACTTCTATTCCGTGGATCCGAAGGCGGTGCCCTCGCGGCTGGCGTGGGAGACCGGGCAGGCGATGGCGGATTCGCTGCTGGAGCGCTACCGCGCCGATCACGGTGACTACCCGCGCTCGGTCGGGCTCTCGGTATGGGGCACCTCGGCCATGCGGACCGCCGGTGACGATATCGCCGAGGTGTTCGCGCTGCTGGGTGTGCGGCCGGTGTGGGACGAGGCGAGCCGCCGCGTCACCCGCCTGGAGGTGATCGACCTGGCCGAGCTCGGCCGCCCGCGCATCGACGTCACCGTCCGGATCTCCGGCTTCTTCCGCGACGCGTTCCCGCACGTGCTGGCGCTGCTCGACGACGCGGTCCGGCTGGTCGCCGATCTGGATGAACCGGCGGAATCGAATTACGTTCGCGCGCACACCGATTCGGATCTCGCCGAACACGGTGACCGGCGTCGTGCCACGACGAGGATCTTCGGCTCCAAACCCGGCACCTACGGCGCCGGCCTGCTGCAGTTGATCGACTCCAAGAGCTGGCGCACCGACGACGACCTGGCTCAGGTGTACACCACCTGGGGCGGCTACGCCTACGGCCGGGACCTGGACGGCGCACCGGCCGCCGACGATATGCGCGCCGCCTACCGGCGCATCGCGGTCGCGGCCAAGAACACCGACACCCGCGAGCACGACATCGCCGATTCCGACGACTACTTCCAGTACCACGGGGGTATGGTCGCCGCTGTCCGGGCGCTGACCGGGAAGAATCCCGAGGCCTATATCGGCGACTCGACGCGTCCCGACGCGGTGCGCACCCGCACTCTTTCCGAGGAGACCACCCGGGTGTTCCGCTCCCGCGTGGTCAATCCGCGCTGGCTCGAGGCGATGCGCCGCCACGGCTACAAGGGTGCGTTCGAGATGGCCGCCACGGTCGACTACCTGTTCGGCTACGACGCCACCACCAACGTCGTCGCCGACTGGATGTACGAGAAGCTCTCGGAGAGCTACGTTTTCGACGATGCGAACCGGAAGTTCATGACCGAGTCGAATCCGTGGGCCCTGCACGGCATCGCCGAACGACTGCTCGAGGCGGCCGAACGTCAACTGTGGGAGGCCCCGCTGCCGGAGACGCTGGACCGGTTGCGGCAGATCTACCTCGAAACAGAGGGCGAACTGGAGTAGCGCGACCCGGTGCGGCCGCTACGTCGGCGGGCGCACCGGATCCCGCGCCGCGCGGCGGATGTGCGGGGCGCGAGTTCGGTCCTACCGTGGGGATATGACCTGGAACGAACTCGCACAGCAGAAGTACGTCCTGCTCACCACCTACAAGAAGGACGGCACGCCGGTCGGGGCCCCGGTCTGGGTGGCTCCCGACGGTGACCGGCTGGTGGTCTGGACCAATCCGAAGACCTGGAAGGTGAAACGGCTGCGCCGTAATGCCGCGGTGACGGTTCAGGCCTGCGACGCCCGCGGCCGCACGTCCGGATCGCCGGTGAGTGCCGGCACGGCGCGCATCCTCGATGCGGACGGGACCGAACGGGTGCGCGATCTCGTCGCGCACAAATACGGGGTGATCGGCACGGTGCTGATCCGCGGCCACAAGTTGATCTTCGGTAAGGATCGCTCGGTCGGTCTGGCGATCACCGCCGAACCGGCGGGGGAGTAACCGCCGCCGGATCAGGCCGGTCGGTGTCGAATCGGCTGGGGCAGTGCTGAATCAGGCTGGCGCAGCGGTGATTTCGATGCCGATCGTGCCCTTGCGCCCGCGTCGCAACAGGCTGCCGGTGACGATCAGCCAGCCCATGAGCGAGTATTTGCGCTTGATCAGTTCCCGGGCCCGGTCGCTGCCCTGCTCGTCGAGGACCCGGGCGGTGCCGGATACGATCTCCCCGCGCGGCTTACCGGACACGCTGCACGGCTGCAGGGTGACCTCCGGATTGCGGCGCACCCGCTTGACCTTCCATGCGGCGGTTTCGGTCCAGACGTACAACTTGGCATCGTCGAGCGCCGCCCACACCGGGGTCGCGACCGGCGTGCCGTCCTTCTTGTAGGTGGTGAGCAGAACGTAGTTCGCGGTACCCGCGGGCCCGAAAGGATTGTCCACGAGTGCCGAGCCTAACCGGTCGAGCCCGGACGCGGCAGCGGAGCGTCACCAGGTGGCGTTCCGCGCTCGGGGTCCGAACGACGCTGCCCGATCGCTGCGAGCCGTGGGGTGAATCATGCCGCGCGCGTGAGGATTCGGGGGCCCGCGTCGGTGATGGCGACCGTATGTTCGGAATGCGCGGTGCGCGACCCGTCGGCGGAGCGGATCGTCCACCCGTCCGGATCGGTGATGATGCGGTCGGTGCCGCGGGCGAACCAGGGCTCGATCGCGAGGGTGAGGCCGGGGACGAGCCGCATGCCGCGCCCGGCGCGCCCCGCATTGGGGACGTGCGGATCCTCATGCATGGTGCGGCCGAGTCCGTGGCCGCCGAATTCGGTGTTGACGGGGTAGCCGTGCCGCCGCGCGACCGCCGCGATGGCCGCGGAGATGTCGCCGAGCCGCCCACCCGGCCGGGCGACCTCGACCGCGGCCGCCAAGGCCTCCTCGGTCGCCGCGACCAGCCGGGCGTCCTCGGGGTCGGCGGTGCCGACGATGGTGCTGACCGCGGCGTCGGCAACCCAGCCGTCGACCGAGACCGCCAGATCCATGGTCAGCACGTCACCGTCGCGCAAGCGGTAGTCGTAGGGCAGCCCGTGCAGAACCGCGTCGTTGACCGACAGGCACACGGTGTTGCGGAACGGGCCGCGCCCGAACGAGGGCGCGTAGTCCCAATAGCACGACACCGCTCCTCGTTCCCGGATGCGCTCTCGCACATGCTTTTCCAGGTCGAGCAGATTGACCCCGACCTCGGCCCGTTCCCGCAGCTGCGCGAGTACCTCGGCGACGAAGCGTCCGGCCACGCCCATCCGCTCGATCTCGGCGGCTGTCTTCAGTTCGACCACGAAACCTCCCTGGCATCGGTATTTATATACCGACTGTAACCGTAGCGGTATTTGAATACCAGTTCTATGCTGGGGGCATGGTTCGACTCCCGCTGACCCCGGCCCAGGTGGAGGCCGGTCGCCGCTTGGGCGCGTATCTGCGTGCGGTCCGGGGCGATCGGGACCCCGCGGAGATCGCCCGGGCCGCCGGTATCTCGCCGGAGACGCTGCGCAAGATCGAATCCGGCCGCCTGCCCAGTCCGGCGTTCGGGACCGTCGTCGGACTCTCGGGGGCGCTCGGAATTCCGCTGCAGGAGTTGGCCGAGGTCTGGCAGTCCGCGCGGTTGAGCGCCTCGGCCTGAGGGGCCCGGTCAGTTCTTGTCGGCGCGGAACAGGGGGAGGGTCGCGTCGGCGATCGCCTCCGGCGAGGGGAGCGCGGCCCGCGCCTCCGGCGGGCTCATTCGCGACTGAAGTGCGCGCTGGTGTGCCGCGCCCACGACCAGCAGTGCCGCGGTGCGCGGTTCGGCGACGATGTGGTGGCGGGCCGACAGATGTCCGATCACCACGTCCAGGGCGCGATGCGGGCCCAGATCGAAGTCGCGGCTGCGTTCGGAGTAGACCGCGCGCAATTCGGCATCGGATTCGATCGCCGCCATGACGGGGAGCGCGGCGCGGAAAAAGTCCTCCAGCACGGTTACCAGGCGCACGAGATCGCCTCGCAGATCGGCGGATTCGGCCTCGTCGATGGAATGAGACGGATCGGCGAGCATATCCTTCAGCGGCCGCAGGTGATGCTGGATCACCGCCTGGAGCAGCCCGGTGCGATCGCCGAAGTGGTAGAAGATGCTCGATTCGGCGACGCCGGCGCGAGTGGCGACTTCCCTGGTGGTGAGCCGCGCGACCCCGGAACTCGTGAGGACCTCCTGGGCGGCGGTGATGACGGCCTCCCGCACTCCGCTGCGCGGTCGCCCGCGCGTCCGTGCGGGCGGTTCGGTGTTCTGGGCGTGCTGGCGGGGCACCGGGTCTTCCTTCCGAATCGGTCGTGCCCTTGCAGTATGCCCCAACCCGTCGTATTTTCTGAGTAGGCACTCGAAAATACTGATCGGAGCTGTCGACATGTCCACTCCCAGCACACCCTCCTCAGCCGGCACCTCGGCTGCCGAATCGGCGGGACGCGGCCGATTGCGCATGCAGACGGCGGTCGACGCCGCCCTGCGCGCACTGTTGCGGTCGCCGCTGCATCGCCTGCTCAGCGCGAAATTGATGATCGTCACCGTGGTCGGGCGCAAAACCGGCCGCGTCTACGCGAATCCGGTCGGCTACGCCGAATCCGACGGCGCACTGCTGGTCGGTACCGCGGCGGGCTGGCGGCGCAACCTGCGGCCGGGCGAACCGGTGCGGATCACCTGGCGCGGCCGGGAGCGGCTCGCGGACTGGGAGGTGATCTCCGGCGAACACGAGATCGCCGAGCCCTACCGCATCATCCTCACCCAGAACCCCACGCACGGCCGCTTCGCCGGTATCAGCCTCGATGCGGACGGCAACGTCGACCGGGAACAGCTGCGCGCCGCCCTCGGTCGCGGCACGGTGGTCGTGCGGCTGCGGCCGCGATCGATGCGCTGAATGCGCGTCACCGCGCTCAGGTCGCCTGGCTGACCGAGGACATGTGGAAGTCGGGGATCCGCATCGGCGGCATGGCCGTACGGGTGAACCAGTCCTTCCATTCGCGGGGCAGCGTGATCTCGGTGGCGCCGACCTCGGTGGCGCGGCGCAACAGATCCAGCGGGCTCTCGTTGAAGCGGAAGTTGTTGACCGCGGCGGTGACCGCCCCGTCCTCCACCAGATACACCCCGTCGCGGGTCAGGCCGGTCTGCAGCAGCGAGGCCGGATCGACCTCGCGGATGTACCACAGACAGGTCAGCAGCAGGCCGCGCTCGGTGCTGGCGATCATCTGCTCGAGCGTGCGATCCGCCCCGCCGGTCAGCAGCAGATTCTCACCGGCCACCGTGACGGGAGCGTCGTACTGCGCGGCCACGGCGCGCGGATAGATCAACGACTCGATCACTCCCCCGCGCAGCCAGTCGACGCGACCGGCCGCCAGACCGTTGTCGAAGATCGAGGAGGTCTCCGACGAGGCCGCGGTCGCGACGAACGGACGGTATTCCAATCCGGCGGCAGCCGGGTCCGAGTACAACGTCAGCGGCAGGTCGGTGAGGCGCTCGCCGACACGGGTGCCGCCGGCCCGGGCGAATGCGGTGTGCCCCTCGTGGGCGCCGCGTCCGTCCATCGACCACAGCATCGGAATGAGCAGATCCGCGACCGCCGAAGGCGGCAGCAGGGTGGGGTAGCGTCCGGCCGGCAGTTCGACCCGGCGGGCACACCAGTCCAGGCGCCGGCTCAACTCGGCCAGCAGCGCGGTGACGCCGATATCGGTGAAATCGGCCGTCGGCGCGCCCACCCAGGCGCTGGCCGGGTCGTTGTCGCCGCGTTTGCCGTTGATCTCGATGGATCCGGTGGGCTCGGTCCACCGGCGGCGGATGCCGGTGGATGTGCCCAGCCAAGTGGTGTGCAGCTGATGGTGGGCGAAACCGTAGAGCCGGTCGGTGCCGGCGAATCCGACGGCGAGCTCACCGGCGAGTCCGGTGAACACCTCGATACCGGTTTCGCGCACCGGGCCCGACCACTCCGAATCCGGTTGCGCTCCCGCGTTTTCCGGGTCCAGCAGTGGCATCGCGTCGGCGGCGGGCTCGGCGGTGCGAGCCGCCTCTTCCGCACTGCGCACCACCGCCTCGATCTCGGCGGGATCCACGCTCGTGGAACCGACACTGCCCACCCGCGCCGAGCGGGGGCCCTCGCGCAGGATCGACACCACCGCCCAGGAGCGTGATACCGACGACCCGTTGGTGGTCATGGAATTGCCGGCCCAGCGCAGCGAGGCCTCCGACGCGTCGGTGACGATGATGATCGTCTCGTCCGCGCGTGCGACGGCCAGCGCCCGCTCCACGACCTCCGCGCCGTGCATCATCGTCACCGACCGGCCTCCCGTGTTGTCTGCGAAATCCGAACCGTCGCCGTTCACCCCGCCTCCAGTATCTTGCGGGACACCCGCACCCGGTCGGCGTGGTGAGTGGCTGCGCGAGTGTGACTCACCCCGCCTCCAGTGTCTTGCGGGACACCCGCACCCGGTCGGCGTGGTGAGTGGCTGCGCGAGTGTGACTCACCCCGCCTCCTGGCGGGTGTTGAGGATGTTCACCCCACGCACCAGCACCGACGGGCACCCGTGCGATACCGCCGCCACCTGGCCGGGCTGAGCCTTACCGCAGTTGAACGCCCCGCCCAGGACCCAGGTCGACGGGCCGCCCACGGCTTCCATCGCACCCCAGAAGTCGGTGGTGGTGGCCTGGTAGGCGACATCGCGCAACTGACCGGCCAACTCCCCGTGACGAATCCGGAAGAAGCGCTGCCCGGTGAACTGGAAGTTGTAGCGCTGCATGTCGATCGACCAGGACCGGTCGCCCACGACGTAGATGCCGTCCTCGACGCGCGAGATCAGCTCGGCGGTGCTGGTATCGGTCTGCGGATCGGGCTGCAGTGACACGTTGGCCATGCGCTGAATGGGCACGTGGTGGGCGGAATCGGCGTAGGAGCAGCCATTGGACCGGGGCACCCCGAGGCGAGGCGCGAAGACCCGGTCGAGCTGATAACCGACCAGGGTGCCGTCACGCACCAGATCCCAGCGCTGCCCGGCCACACCCTCGTCGTCGTAGCCGACCGTCGCCAGGCCGTGCTCCTGGGTCCGGTCGCCGGTGACGTGCATGATCGGGGTGCCGTAGCGCAGCGTCCCGAGCTTGTCGGGGGTGGCGAAGGAGGTGCCGGCGTAGGCCGACTCGTAGCCGATCGCGCGATCGTATTCTGTGGCGTGACCGATGGATTCGTGAATCGTCAGCCACAGATTGGTCGGATCGATCACCAGGTCGGTGGGACCCGGCGTCACCGAGGGCGCGGCGACCTTCTCGGCCAGCCACTGCGGCATCCGGGCCAATTCGTCGTCCCAGTCCCAGACTCCGTCGGCGCCGGTGACGTACTCCCAGCCGCGCCCGGCCGGCGCGGCGAGAGTGCGCATCGTCTCGAAACCTCCCGTCGCGGCGTCGACGGTGATCGCCTCGAGTTGCGGATGCAATCGCACCCGCTGCTGCGTGATCGTGGAACCCGCGGTGTCGGCGTAGTAGGTCTGCTCCTTGACCTGCAGCACCGAGGCCGTCACGTGATCGATGCCCGCGGCCGAGGACAGGCGCTGCGAATAGTCCTGCAGCAGCGCGACTTTCTCCGGCGACGGCACGGTGAACGGGTCCACGTCGTAGGGGGAGACCCAGGTGGCGTCGCGGTAGACCGGTTCGTCGGCGAGTTCGACCCGCTCGCGGTTGAGCGCCCGCACGGTGGCCGCGACCGTGACCGCGCGCTGGGCCACCGCCACGGCGGTCGCGGATGTCAGCTCGCAGTGTGAGGCGAATCCCCAGGTGCCGTCGACGACGACCCGGACCGCGAAGCCCAGGTCGACGGCGTTGTCGACGGACTCGACCCGGCCGTCGCGCAACCGGATCGATTGCGTCACCAGCCGGTGCACCCGCAGATCGGCGTGTTCGGCGCCGGCCGCGCGCGCCGCTGTCAGCGCCGCGTCGGTCAGGGCGGCCAGCGGTAGCGCGCGGAACTGTTCGTCCACGGTCGCGGATGCGATGCTCACCCGGCCTACGCTAATTGCTGACCGCCGACGGGGCCAACAGATTCGCCGACGGCTGCGGCGAAACCCCCCGGCCGCCAACGCGACACGCCGTGCAAGTTTGCAGATGATGCAAACATGCACGAAATGCGGTGTGGCACGGACTGAAACGCGCGCGAAACGCGCAGCCTGCCGCGGGTTGCGGCACCGATGGCGTACTGTCTGCCCGCGTGCCGCCATCCGCACTCCGTGACCGCAAGCGGGAACGCACCCGCCGCTCCCTCCTCGAGGCTGCCGCCGACCTGTTCGAATCCCGCGGCTACGAGGCGACCACCGTCGCCGATATCGCCGCGACCGCCGAGGTGGGGACCAGGACATTCTTCAACTACTTCGAGAGCAAAGAGGAACTGCTCTTCCCCGAACCCGACGAACGCGTGACCGCGGCGGTGGCCGCGATCGCGAGCCGCCGCAGTGACGAACGGCCCGTCGAGGTGCTGCTGCGCGCGCTGCGCGCCGCCGGCGACAACCCCGGTGACCACCTCGGCGACGATCTCGCGGCCCGGATCGCGGTGTTGCGCGCCCAGGTCTCGCGTACCGTTCCCGCCGTGAGCGGCCGGGCCGCACACGCCCAGCTGGCCGCGCAGCAGGAGATCGCGCGGCGGCTGCGCGACGCGTTCCCCGACGAGTTGGACGAGGTCGGCGCGGCCGCGCTGGTCGGCGCCGTCGTCGGCGCGGTGTCGGGAGCGCTGACCGTGCTGTTCTCCGGCCGCCACGCGATCGAGGACGGGGAGCGACTGCATCGCACCATTCGCGAGACCACGTCGCGGGTGCTCGCGCCCTGGCTCTCGGCCGGGCGGCATCTGACCGCGGAGGCGCGCTGCTGAGCGCCGCTCAGCCGAACTGCTGCCAGCCCAGGCGTATGACCATCGCGGTCACCACGATCAGCAGCACCGCGCGCACGAACCCGGCACCGCGCGCGAGCGCCATCCGCGAACCCACCACGGACCCCGCGATATTCGCCACCGCCATGCCGAGGCCCACCGACCAGATGATGTGCCCGGTGGCGGCGAGCAGAATCAGCGCGCCGAGATTCGACCCGCAATTGATCACCTTCGCCATGGCCGCGGCGCGCACGAACTCGGTGCCCAGCAGAGTGGCGAACGAGATGATGAGGAAGGTGCCGGTACCGGGGCCGACCAGCCCGTCGTACCCGCCGATCAGTCCGGCCGCCAGACCCACCACCAGGATCGTGCGACGCCGGGTCGGCGGGTGGGTCGCCATCGTCACCCCGATCGAGGGCCGTGTCGCCACCACGATCGCGACACCGATCAGCACCGCCATCACGATCGGGATGAAATAGCGCCGGTCGATCAGCGCCACCGCGGCCGAACCGGCGGCCGCCGCGCACGCCGCGATCGCCGCACCCGACACCATCAGCGGCCGGTTCATCGGCACCCGGCGCGCGAAAGTCAGTGCGGCGGCGCTGGTCCCGGCGAATGCGGCGATCTTGTTCGTACCCAGGGCAGTCTGCGGGGCAAGCGTCGGCGCCACCAGCAGCAGAGTCGGCAGGATGATCAATCCGCCGCCGCCCACCACGGCATCCACCCAGCCCGCGACCGTGGCCGCGGGCAGCAGCACCGCCCAATCAGCCACATCCACGCCGGCGACCCAATCAGAGTTCGCGACGTGCGGCAAATCGTGGCGCACGATGCCGCGGCGGCGGCCACCTAGGCTGAGCGGGTGCGCCGATTCAGTCTGTGGCTCCGTGGCAAACCCATGGTCGCCGATTCCATCCTCGCGGCCGCACTGCTGCTGTTCGATCTGCTCACGCTCGGCGGCAAGGATCACGCGATCGTCTACCTGATCCTCGGGCTGCTCGTTCCGGTGCCGGTAATCTGGCGGCGCAGCTATCCGCGGGCCAGCGCGGCCGCCCTGCTGGTGTTGTCGATCACGACCAGCGCGGTGAGCGTCGTCCTGCACGAGGATCTGCAGCCGCCGGCACTGCTGGCGGTCGGCGTCGCGCTCTACACCCTCGTCGCCTACGTGGGCCGGCGCGAAGGTCTGCTGTATCTGGTCGGCCTCGCCGTGGACGGGGCGTTCTCGCTGGCCGTGGTCGACCAGTCGGTGCCGATCGTCGTCGGCTTCCTGATCATGTTCTACGCGCTGTGCTGGACCCTCGCGGAATTCCTCGGCGCTCGCCACGCCTATGACGCCGAGGTCGCGGCGCGGCTCGCCGTCGCCGACTACGACCGCGAGCGCAGCGCCCACGACGCTGTCTCGACCGAGCGCACCCGCATCGCCCGGGAACTCCACGACGTGGTCGCCCATGCGGTCAGCGTCATCATCGTGCAGGCAGACGGGGCGAAATACGCGCTGCGCCGCGATCCGGAGATCGCCGAACAGGCATTGGCCACCATCGCCGCCACCGGCCGGGAGGCGCTGCGCGAACTGCGCCGGACCGTGGAACTGCTGCGCACCGAACACGCCCCGGAACAGCTGCCGCAGCACGGCACCGCCGGACTGGCGAAGGTGGTGGAGATGATGCGCAGCGCCGGGCTGGCCGTGGAATTGGAACTCACCGGAGAACTCGACGACGTCGCGCCCGAGGTGAGCCTCGGTATGCACCGCATCGTGCAGGAATCGCTGACCAACACCTTCCGCCACGCCGGCCCCGACCCGCAGGCCTGGGTGCGGGTGCGCCGGCGTGAGGCGGATGTGCTGGTCGAGGTCCTCGACCGCGGCGATGCCGGACCGCCCGCGACCGGTTCCACCGTGGCGGCGAAGGCGCCCGCCGTGGACGACACGGCACTGCGCAACGGCATCGCCGGCAGCGGCCTCGGGCTGGTCGGGATGCGGGAGCGGATCGCGGTCCTCGGCGGCACCCTCGAGGTGGGACGACGCCCCGAGGGCGGCTGGCGCGTCTGCGCCACCATTCCCCTGCAGCGCGAACTACCCGACTGACCGGGGGAGGAGTCCCGTTAGATTGGTGCGGTGCCGATCACCGTACTCGTCGTCGACGACCAGGAACTCATGCGCGCCGGACTCAAGATGGTGCTGGGCGCGCACCCGGACGTCGACGTCGTCGCCGAGGCCGACAACGGCGCGACCGCCGTGCGCCTGGCCGGTGAACTGGCCCCCGACGTGGTCCTGATGGATGTGCGGATGCCCGTGGTCGACGGCGTCGCCGCGACCGCCCAGATCCTCGAATCCGGATGCGGCAGCCGGGTTCTGGTGATGACCACCTTCGACCTCGACGAGCACGCGCTCGGCGCGCTGCGCGCCGGAGCCAGCGGCTTCCTGCTCAAGGACACCCCGCCCGAGGATCTGATCTCCGCGATCCGCAGCGTCGCGGCCGGCGACGCGGTGGTCTCGCCGAAGGTGACCAAGCGGCTGCTGAACCGGTTGATCGCCGCCGACCCCGCCCGCGTGCGCGACCCGTCGGTGCTCGACGTGCTCACCGCGCGCGAACGCGAGGTGCTCGAACAGATCGCCGCCGGGCGCTCCAATGCCGAGATCGCCGCCGAGCTGTACCTGTCGGAGGCCACGGTGAAGACGCACGTCGGCCGGGTGCTGACCAAACTGGGATTGCGCGACCGGGTCCAGGCGGTCGTGCTGGCCTACGAAACCGGGCTGGTCACACCGGGTACCTGACACGCGTGTGCGGTGATATGCCCGGATCGGGAGAAAATCGGGCTCGCCGTGCGTTGGGCGGGGTAGATCGTGGAAAGGATCGCCGATGCCCGCCCTGTTGTTCGCCCTCTATCTCGTCGTCGAGATCGCGGTGCTGGTCGTGGTCGGCCACCTCATCGGTGCCGTGCCGACCATTCTGCTGCTCATCGCCGGATCCGCGCTCGGGCTGATCCTTGTGCGTTCCCAGGGCCGCCGGGTCTTCGAGCAGTTCCGCCGCGCCCGGCGCGGCGAGATCGCCCCGGGTACCGCCGTCGCCGACGGCGCGCTGGTCGGGGTGGGCGCGCTGCTGATGTTCGTTCCCGGTCTGGTCACCTCGGTGTTCGGACTGCTGCTGCTCCTGCCCACCCGGGCACTGCTGCGACCGCTGGTCTCGGCCGCGGCGCTGCGCCGCATCGATCGGCTGACCATGGCCACCCGATATCGCGGTGTGGTGGTGGAACCCTCCGGGGAGGTCGTCGACGGGGTGGTCGTCGAGCAGTACTACGACGACGGTCAGGGCCCCGCGCGGCGCATGATCGATCCCCGCTGACCGACCCGCACTGATCGCACGCCGCCGGCCGTGCGGCACACTGGTCATCCGTGAGTACCCAGTTGCTGGTCGGCGGCCGAATCTACAGTTCCAGTTCCCCCGATGCGACCGCGATGGCGGTCACCGACGGCACCGTGGTCTGGCTGGGCGCCGAACGTCCCGGCCGCGCCCTGCACCCTGACGCCGAAATCATCGATCTGGACGGCGCTTTCGTCGCCCCGGCCTTCGTCGATCCGCACGTGCACGTCACCGCGCTGGGTCTGCAACTGACGGGTCTGGATCTGTCCCAGGCGAATTCGCTGGCGCGATGCCTGGATCTGGTGCGCGAGTACGCCGCCACGCATTCCGGAACGATCATCGGCGACGGCTGGGACGAGACCCGCTGGCCCGAGGGCCGCCCGCCCACGGCCGACGAGATCGACGCCGCGGCCGGGCCGGGGCGCGCGGTCTATCTGTCCCGTGTGGACGCCCATTCCGCCGTCGCCTCGACCGCACTGCTCGACGCGGTGGCCAGTGTCCGCGCCGTCGCGGGATATACCGCCGGCGCACCGCTTCGCGCCGACGCCCATCATCTCGTCCGCGAGGCCGCCCTCGACGGTCTCGACCGCGCCCAGCGCGACCGGGCCCGGGCCGCCGCACTCGATTACGCGGCCGCCCGCGGTGTGGTCGCCGTCCACGAATGCGCGGGCCCGCAGATCTCCGGACGCACCGATGTGCGCGAATTGCTGGAATTCGAGCACGGTGTGCGGGTGCGGGCGTACTGGGGTGAGGCCGTCACCTCCGCCGACGAGGCGCGGGCGCTGGTCGGCGAACTCGGTGTACACGGGCTGGCCGGGGACCTGTTCGTCGACGGATCCTTCGGCTCCCACACCGCGTGGCTGCGCGCACCGTATGCCGACCGCGACACCACCGGCGTCGCCTACCTCGACGCCACGGCGATCGCGGCCCACGTCCGGGCCTGCACCGAGGCCGGGATCCAGGCCGGATTCCACGCCATCGGCGACGCGGCCATCGATGCGGTGGTCGAGGGCTTCGCCCGGGTCGCCGGCGAACTCGGCGCACCGGCGGTGGCCACCCGCGGCCACCGCCTCGAACATGCCGAACTGCTCGATGCCGGGCAGATCGCGAAACTGGCCGAATTCGGCGTGATCGCCAGTGTGCAACCGGGATTCGACGCCGCGTGGGGTGGCGCCGAGGGGATGTACGCCACCCGGCTGGGCGCCGGACGCGCCGCGGCCACCAACCCGTTCGCGGCGATGGCCGCCGCCGGTATCTCCCTGGCGATCAGTTCCGACGCTCCGGTGACGGCGCTGAACCCGTGGGAGGCCGTCCGCGCGGCCGCGAACCACCGCACCCCGGGCCACAACATCTCCCCGCGCGCGGCCTTCGCCGCCGCCACCCGTGGCGCCTGGCGGGCCGGTGGTGTGCGCGACGGAATCGCCGGCACCCTGGTGCCCGGCGCTCCCGCGAATTATGCGATCTGGGACACAACGGAATTGGTGGTCGCCGCCGCCTCGGACACGGTGCAACGCTGGTCCACCGATCCGCGCTCCCGTGTCCCCGGACTGCCGTCCTTGGAGGCGGACGCCGAACTCCCGCGTTGCCTGCGCACCGTCCGTGACGGAGTGACCATCTACGCGGCCTGAGGACGGCAGGGGCGACACCGGCACTCCACGGGCCGGGGTGACCGACGAGGGCGGTGGTTGGACATCGGTTCGCAACCTGGCCCGGCACGGGCCGGTGCGCGGTATCCCAGTAGGCTGGCGCGGTGCTGGGCGTGACGTGGCGGGTGTGGGGAAGGATCGGGGCCGCTGTCGTCGCCGGACTCTTGTTGTTCGCGAGCTTTCCGCCCCGTACCTGCTGGTATCTCGCGCCGATCGGTATCGCGATCCTGACCCTGGTCGTGCGCGACGCGACGAGGTTGCGTGGCGGATTCGGCTACGGCCTGCTGGCGGGGCTCGCGTTCTTCCTGCCGCTGCTGCCGTGGACCGGCATCTACGTCGGCCCGGTGCCGTGGCTGGCACTCTCGGCCGCGTGCGCGGGGTATGTCGGCCTGTTCGGGCTGTCGTCGCGGCTGGCGTGCGTCCTGCCGGGCTGGCCGGTGTGGGTGGCACTGATGTGGACGCTCACCGAATGGGGACGCTCCAGCTTTCCGTTCGGCGGATTCCCGTGGGGCCGGCTCGCTTTCGGGCAGGCCGACGGCTGGTATCTGCCGCTGGCCTGGCTCGGCGGCGCGCCGGTGGTGAGCTTCGCGGTCGCCCTGACCGGAACCGTCCTGGCCGCACTGCTGCTCCGGTTGCGCCCCCGGGCAACCGAACGGCGTGCGGTCGTAATTATCACTCTCGCAACGGTTGTGGCTATCATCCCGATTACCGGAGTGATCCTCCGGACCGCGCTGCCCGCCCCGGACGACGGAGACCGGTCGATCACGGTCGCCGCTATCCAGGGCAGCGTGCCGCGGCTGGGCCTGGACTTCAACGCCCAGCGCCGCGCCGTGCTGGACAATCACATCCGCCGTACCGAGGAACTGGCCCGCGCGGTCGCCGCCGGGACCGCCGCTCAGCCGGATGTGGTGATCTGGCCGGAGAATTCCTCCGATATCGACCCCTCGCGTAATTCCGACGCCTACGACGAGATCACCGCGGCCTCCCGGGACATCCACGCCCCGATCCTGGTGGGCGCCGTCCTCGTCAACGACGACCGCACCACCACCAATTCGGTGATCGTGTGGGACGCCGAGGGGCCGGGGGAGCGCCACGACAAGAAGATCATCCAGCCGTTCGGCGAATACCTGCCCTATCGCGGCTTCTTCCGCCACTTCTCCAGCTACGCCGACCGCGCCGGCTACTTCGTGCCCGGTCACGGCGACGGTGTCGTGCACGCCCGCCCGGCCGGCGGTGGCCCGATGGTCGCGATCGGGGTGGCAACCTGCTACGAGGTCGCCTTCGACCGGGCCTTCGAGGATTCACTGCGCGCCGGTGCGCAACTGCTGACCGTCCCCACCAACAACGCCACCTTCGGCGACAGCGATATGACCTATCAGCAGCTGGCCATGTCGCGGGTGCGGGCCGTCGAACACGGCCGGGCGCTGGTGGTCGCCGCGACGACCGGCGTCAGTGCCGTTGTCACCGCCGACGGTGTGGTGCGGCAGCAGAGCGCCAAATTCGTGCCCGCCGCACTCGAGGCGGCGCTGCCGTTGCGCAGCGAAACGACACCCGCGACAGCGATGGGTCCGCTTCCGGAACGTATGTTGTGTATTCTTGCTGCGGCCGTTGTCCTGGTCGCGGCTATCCGGCGGCGAACGATGCGCTCGGCGCATCGGACCGATGAGGACGTCACCGGCGACCGGGCATTCGACTGACGGCCACCGCAGCTCTCCCGGACAATCACACATCGCGGGTACCCGCGAATCGATCTTTCTCACACCCCGTCGATTCCGGGCCGCCCATCCGCATTCGCCGGTCGGTTGCACATCCGGACACCGCGTGCTGTCGATCTTGTCCTTGACGGGTGATCAGCGCTGAACCGCTGAGGTTTGCGGTCAGATAGCCATCTAATTGCTTCATCTGCCTGTGGCGTTCGTGGCCGAAGATCACGACATCGTTACCAGTCCGGCCGCAACGGGGCTCCGAATCATAGGGCGTGGATCACGTCCTCCCGCTGGCGCGCGCTTTTCCGCCCGCGGACGGGGACCGGGGAGTTGCGTATACAGCGGCAGAACGGAGTGATTGATGAGTTCATTGGCCACCGATCGTGTCGACCAATGTGCTTCCGGCGAATTCTCAGCACAACCCTTCGCTCTGTCACCGGCGCAAACCGCCCTGTGGTACGCGCAGCGGATTCGACCCGATGTGCCACTGACCATCGCGCAGTACGTGGAAATTCACGGTGATCTCGATGTCGGCCGGCTGCTCTACTCCATCGAGCGGTTCGGCACGGAATCCCAGGTGGGGCAGCTTCGCGTCGTGGAGATCGACGGCGTGCCACAGCAAGTCGTGGATTCGGCGCATCGGCCCGGTTGGGCGCGGATCGATCTACGCGACGAGCCCGATCCGCGCGCGGCGGCGATGCGCTGGATGAACGAGCACTCCAGCAGCCCGATCGATGTCGAACACGAACCGCTGACCATCAACGTCATTCTGCGCGTCGGCGACCAGGACTACATCTGGTACTGCCGCGCCCACCACATCGTCATCGACGGCTACGGCGCCATGAACGCGCTCACTCGTACCGCCGAGATCTACACCGCGCTGGAGAATCACACCGAGCCCTCGGTCTCGCGGGCCGCGGCGCTGGCGGAGATCTACGCCGGGGAGTCGCAGTACCGGGAGTCGAGCCGCTACCGTGCCGACCGGGAATACTGGCGCGAACAACTCGCGGGGGTGGGTGCGCCGCTGACACTGTCGTCGTCGGGGATCGCCTCGTCCACGCCGGATCCCGGCCGGCGTATCGCTGCGGCCGTCCTCGACGCCGAGACCGAGGCCGAACTCGACACCGCCGCAGCCACATTCGAGACGCAGAATTCCGCACTGGTGGTCGCGGCGCTGGCCGGGTACGTGCGCGCGGCGACCGGCACCTCCGATGTGGTGCTGAGCCTGCCCATGTCCGCGCGGACCACGGTCGCGCTGCGCCGCTCCGCGGGCGTGGTGTCGAACGTGGTGCCCATCCGGGTGCGATTCGACGCCGGCACCACGGTGGCCGATGTGGTCAAGGCGACCGAATTGCAGATCACCGGCGCGTTGCGGCATCAGCGGTACCGCCACGACGACATCAGACGTGATTGCGGCTATTCCCGCGATGCGCGCGGCTTCTTCGGGCCGATGGTCAACATCATGCTGTTCCACAGCGAACTGAACTTCGGCAGCCTGGTCGGCTCGCTGAACGTGCTGTCCACCGGCCCCGTGGAGGATCTGTCGATCAATCTCTACAACGGCGAGGGCGGGCGCATCCACGTCGATTTCGAGGCCAATCCCCAGCTCTACGACGCGGCCGAGCTGGCTCGCCACCACGAGCGGTTCCTCGGCTATCTGAATCGCTTCCTGACCGCCGACCCGGCCGATTCGGTCGCGGCGGTGCCGGTGATCACCGACGCCGAACGCGACGAGGTGCTGCGGCAGTGGAACGCGACCGCGGCGCCGCAGCAGCCGGGTACGCTCGCCGATCTGTTCGGGGCGCAGGCGCGGGCCACGCCGGACGCGATCGCGCTCGAATTCGACGGCGACACATTGACTTACGAACAGTTACGGCAGCGCGCGGACCGGCTGGCCCGCGTGCTGATCGCGCGCGGCGCCGGGCCCGATACGGTCGTGGGCCTGGCCATGCGACGCAGCCTGGACCTGGTGATCGGGATGTACGCGATCGTGCGTGCGGGGGCGGCCTATCTGCCGATCGATCCGGATCATCCGGCCGAACGCACCGCGCACATCCTCGAGCAGGCCGCGCCGCTGTGCGTCCTGACCGCGGCCCGGGACGAAGTCGGGCTCCCCGGAGACGTCGCCGTGATCGACGTACAACAGCGCGAGACGGCCGATTCCGGTGCGCTACCACCGATCACCGACGCCGACCGGCGCGCGCCGCTGCGCGGCGACCACCTGGCCTACGTGATCTTCACCTCCGGTTCGACCGGTAAACCCAAGGGCGTCGGCATCACCCACGCCGCCATCGTGAACCGCCTTGCGTGGATGCAGCATCGGTACCCACTCGACGACAGCGACGCCGTGCTGCAGAAGACGCCGGCGACCTTCGACGTGTCGGTGTGGGAGTTCTTCTGGCCGTTGCAGATCGGGGCGCGGCTGGTGATCGCCGCGCCCGACGGCCACCGCGACCCGGCGTATCTGGCGCGGATCATCGCCGAAAAGGGCATCACCACAGCACATTTCGTGCCGTCGATGCTGTCGGTGTTCGTCACCGACACCGATGTGCGCGGCTGCGACGGACTGCGCCAGGTGTTCTGCAGCGGTGAGGCGCTGCCCGCGGCGACCGTTCGCGATTTCCACGCCGCCATTCCCGGCGCGCGGCGGGCCGGAGCCCCGGCATCGGCCGGCGACGCGCGGCTGCACAACCTGTACGGGCCCACCGAGGCGGCCGTCGACGTCACCTATTGGGCGTGCGCGCCGGAGAACGACGTCGTCCCGATCGGCGCGCCGGTCTGGAACACTCAGGTCTACGTCCTCGACGAGACGTTGCGCCCGGTCCCGCCCGGTGTGACCGGCGAACTGTATCTGGCGGGCGTGCAGCTGGCCCGCGGCTATCTGGGTCGCCCCGGCCTGACCGCCGACCGCTTCGTCGCCAATCCGTTCACACCCGGCACCCGCATGTACCGCACCGGCGACCTGGTGCGCTGGCGGATGGATCCGATCCCGCCCGCGACCGGCGCCGACCGGCTCCCCGCGGTCCTGGAATATCTGGGGCGCAGTGACTTTCAGGTCAAGATCCGCGGCCAGCGAATCGAACTCGGCGAGGTCGAGGCGGCGCTGCTGGACGACGAGCGGATCGCCCGCGCGGTCTGTGTCGCCCACACCACCGCGGCCGGAGACGAGCTGGTCGGTTATGTGGTGGCCGCGCCGGGACAGACCGTCGACAGCGCCGCGCTGATCGCCGACCTGCGCGGCGTGCTGCCCGGCTACATGGTGCCCACCGTCATCGTCGTGCTCGACGAATTGCCGTTGAGTGCCAACGGAAAGATCGACCGCAAGGCGCTGCCCGCCCCGGAGGCGCCCGCGCGCCGCGCCGACGCCGTCGTCGAGCCGCGCACGGCCACCGAACGCCAGCTGGCCGCCCTCGTCACCGAGGTTCTCGGCTGCGAAAACCTCGGCGTCGAGGACAACTTCTTCGACCTCGGTGGTAACTCACTGTCGGCTGCTCGCGCGGTGGCCCGGATCAACGCCGCGTTCGGCTCCGGGCTGACCATCCGGGACCTGTTCGAATCGCCGACGGTAGCCCAGCTCGCCGAGCAGATCGGCGCCCACGGCGTCGACCGGTCCTCCCCGAAACTGGTGGCCGGTCCACGGCCGCAACGCATTCCGCTCTCGCTCGCGCAGCAGCGGCTGTGGATTCTCAACCGTTTCGCCGAACACGCCGGCGCCTACAACATGCCGCTCGCGGTCGAGCTGAGCGGACCGCTCGAGGTCGAGATGCTGCGCGCCGCGCTGCTCGACGTGCTCGAGCGGCACGAGAGCCTGCGCACCACCTTCCCCGATTCGCCGACCGGCCCGACCCAGGTGATCCACCCGGCCGCCGAGATCCCGCTGAACCTCGAGCCGATCGACGTCACCGGTGCCGACGCGCTGGCGCTGGCCACCGAATACGCCGGATACGGCTTCGATCTGCGCAGTCAGGCGCCGATCCGGGTGGCGCTGTACGCCACCGGACCCGACGAACACGTCTTCCTGGTCGTTCTGCACCACATCTGCGGCGACGGCTGGTCGGTGGCGCCGCTGGCTCGCGACCTGATGGGGGCGGTCGCCGCGCGCACCACCGGACAGGCCCCGCAGTGGGCGCCGCTGCCGGTGCAGTACGCCGACTTCGCGCTGTGGCAGCGCGAACTGCTGGGCGACGAAACCGACCCCACCAGTGCGCTGGCGCGGCAGCTGGCCTACTGGCGCACCGCCCTGGCCGACCTGCCGGACCAGCTGGACCTGCCGCTGGATCGACCACGCCCGCGGCAGCGCGACACCACCGGTGGCCGAGTCGAATTCACGATTCCGGCCGAAACCCGGCGCGCGATCGCCGAGGTGGCCGCCGAACGCGGCGTCAGCACGTTCATGATCATGCACGCCGCCCTGGCGAGCCTGCTCTCGCGTCTGTGCAACACCACCGATATCGCCATCGGCACCCCGATCGCCGGGCGCTCCGATCCGGCGCTCGACGATCTGGTCGGCATGTTCGTCAACACCCTGGTGCTGCGCACCGAGGTCGACCCGGCCACCGGATTCGACCGCATGCTCGACCGCGTCCGCGAAACCGACCTCGATGCCTTCGCCAATGCCGATGTGCCGTTCGAGCGGCTGGTCGAGGTCGTCAACCCGTCCCGCGACGCCGGCCGCCACCCCCTGTTCCAGGTGATGCTGTCCTACGAGAACTCGCCCGAACTGCGGGTCGATCTGCCCGGTCTCAGCGCCCGGGTGCTGCCGATGGACGTCGGGGTCGCGAAATTCGATCTGCAACTGATCGTCCACGACAGCGATGCCGCCGACGCCGAGGACGGCCCGTTGACCGCCGAATTCGGTTACGCCGCCGATGTTTTCGACCATGCCACGGTGCAGTCCGTGGCCCGGCGTTTCGTGCGGCTTCTCGACGCCGCGGTCGTCGCGCCGGAGACCGCGGTCGGTGATCTGCCGATCCTCGACGCCCGCGAAATCGGCAATCTGGTGCCGATCGCCGGTGCGCCGGGCGTGCCGCCGCTGAGCCTGGCGCGGCTGCTGCACGAGACCGCGGAGCGGGTCCCGGACCTGGTCGCGGTCCGATACCGGGGCCGCGACACCACCTATCGCGAGATCGACGAAGCCTCCAACCGGCTGGCCCGGGTGCTGATCGAACACGGCGCCGGACCCGAGGTGGTGGTCGCGATCGCACTGCCGCGCAGTCTGGCCTCGATCACCGCGATCTGGGCGGTCGCCAAGACCGGCGCGGCCTACGTGCCGGTCGACCCCGGCTATCCCGCCGAACGTATCGAGCACATGCTCAGCGATTCCGGCGCGATGCTCGGCCTGACCGACGCCAGCAGCCACGCCGCCATGCCGGAACGGCCGATGCACCGCGGCCGGCACCGCAAACAGGGCGCCGACTGGCTGCTGCTGGATTCGCCCGTCCTCACCCACGCCCTGGCGCGGGTCTCGTCCGCACCGGTCACCGACCGGGATCGCCTACTGCCGCTGCGTATTTCGCATCCGGCATATCTGATCTACACCTCCGGTTCGACCGGCAAGCCCAAGGCGGTGGTGGTCACCCACGGCGGTATCGCCTCGCTGGCGCACGAGCAGATGCATCTGTTCAAAGTCAACGATATGGCGCGCACGCTGCATTTCTCCTCGCCCTCGTTCGACGCCTCGGTGCTCGAATTGCTGCTGGGCTTCGCCGCGGGCGCCACCATCGTGGTCGCACCGGCCGGACTCTACGGCGGCGCCGAACTCGCGCGGCTGCTGCGCGACGAGCGGATCACGCACGCGTTCATCACCCCGGCCGCGCTGGCGACCGTATCGCCGGACGGCCTCGACGATCTCGAGGCCGTCATCGTCGGCGGTGACGCGTGCCCCGAGGATCTGGTCCGCACCTGGACCGCCGGACATCGCATGCACAACATGTACGGGCCGTCCGAGGCGACCGTCGCCGCCACCGCCAGCGATCCGATGGTCGCGGGCCGCCCCGTCCCGATCGGCAAGCCGGTGCGCGGGATGCGGCTGTTCATCCTGGACCACCGGCTGCATCCGGTGCCGCCCGGCGTCGCAGGGGAGTTGTACATCTCCGGCCCCGGACTGGCCCGCGGCTACCTCGGCCGCCACGGTCTGACCTCGACCCGGTTCCCCGCGAACCCGCACGGACGCCGCGGCGAACGCATGTACCGCACCGGCGATCTCGTGATGACCGACGGGAACGGTGTGCTGCGCTTCCTGGGCCGCGCCGACGATCAGGTGAAGATTCGCGGTTTCCGCATCGAACTGCGCGAAATCGACCATGTGCTGCGCGCGCATCCGGGTGTGCGGTTCGCGATGACCGTCGTGCACACCGGTGAGCACGGCGCCGCCCGGCTGGCCTCCTACCTGGCCGCCGACACCGGCGCCGACATCGACCCGGCCGAGGTGCGCGAGACCGCCCGCCGGCACCTGCCCGCCTATATGGTGCCCGCCGCGATCACAGTGCTGGACCGGGTACCGGTGACCCCGGCCGGCAAGGTCGACCGCAAGGCGCTGCCCGCGCCGGTCTTCACCTCCGCCGGGCCGACCCGGGCACCGGAATCGGAGCTGGAACAGCGGGTCGCGCAGGTCTTCGCGACGGTGCTCGGCCACGCCGTACCGGGCGCCGAGGACAGCTTCTTCGACGCCGGCGGCAACTCGCTGCTCGCGACTCGGCTCACCGCGGCGCTGCACGCCGAATTCGGTGTCGAACTGCCGGTCCGGGCCGTCTTCGAATCGCCCACCGTGGCCGGGGTCGCCGCCCATCTGGAACACGCGCCGCGCACGAACCGGGTGGCGCTGACACGATACGATCCGCGCCCCGCCCGGATTCCGCTGTCGCTGCCGCAGCAGCGCATGTGGTTCCTGAACCGCTACGCACCCGAATCCAGCGCCTACAACATCGCTTTCGCGTTGCGCATCGACGGCGATCCGGATCTGCCCGCGCTGCGCGCCGCGGTGGCCGATCTGGTCGATCGGCACGAGGTGCTGCGCACGATCTTCCCCGAGGATCAGGCCGGTCCGTATCAGCTGGTTCTCGACTCCGATCGTTGTCTGCCGGTGCTCGAACCCGTGGTGACCGACGAACGCGGCGCGCAGCTGGCGCTGCGCGGCCTGGCCCAGCGCGGATTCGACCTCACCCGGGAGATCCCGCTGCGAATGACGGTGCTGCGCACCGGAATCCGCACCTACCAGCTGGGGATCGTGGTCCATCACATCGCCGCGGACGGCTGGTCGCTGGGACCGCTCACCACCGATCTGATGGTCGCCTACACCGCGCGCCGCGATGGCGCCGCCCCGGCGTGGGCGCCGCTGCCGGTGCAATACGCCGATTTCAGTCTGTGGCAACGCGAATGCCTCGGCGACGAGTCCGATCCGGCCAGCGCCGCGGCGGTGCAGCTGGGGTTCTGGCGCGACACCCTCGCCGGGCTGCCGGAGGAGCTGCCGCTGCCCTACGACCGGCCGCGTCCGGCCGAGCCGACCAACCGCGCGGGCACCGTCCGGATCCGGATGCCGCAAGACCTGCGGGAGCGGCTCGACGATCTGGCCCGCGCGCAGGGTGTGAGCATGTTCATGGTGCTGCGATCGGCGCTGGCGGTGGTGCTGCGCATCGTCACCGGCGGGCGCGACGTCGTCATCGGCACGCCGGTGGCCGGGCGGGCCGATACCCGCCTCGACGATCTGGTCGGCATGTTCGTCAACACCCTGATGCTGCGCTCGGACGTCGATCCCGACCAGGCCTTCGCCGATCAGTTGCGCGCCGACCGTGACGGCGAACTCTCCGCCATGTCGCATGCGGAACTGCCGTTCGAGCGCGTCGTCGAGGAACTCGGCCGCGGCAACGGCGGACTGCGTCCGCTGCTGCAGGTCGCGCTCACCGTGCAGGACACCACGCCGCCGGCCCTCGAACTGCCCGGGCTGCGGTTGCGTGCCGAGGAACTCGACATCGCGGTGGCCAAGTTCGATCTGGAACTGCGGGTGCCCGCCGATACCGGTGACCTCGAAATGGTCTACGCCGCAGAGCTTTTCGACGAGGACACGGTATGCACGCTGGCCGAGCGCCTGCTGCTGGTGCTGAATTCGGTGAGCGCCGACGCCCACGTCCGGGTTCGCGACATCGATGCGCGCACCGACATCGAACGCACACACTTCACCCCGCGCCGCGGCCCGGCCGCCACCCCGCAGTGCAGTCTGGCGAACTACTTCACCGCCACCGCGCACCTGCATCCGCACCGCACCGCGATCCGCAGCGGCGAGGACGAGCTCAGCTACGCCGAGCTGGAGAGCTGCTCGAATCGGATCGCCCGCGCCCTGATCGCCCGCGGCGTCGGCAGCGGCGACCGGGTGGCCGTCGGGCTGACCCGGTCGATCGAATCGGTGGCCGCCGCCCTGGCCGTCACCAAATCCGGTGCGGCGTTCGTCCCCGTCGACCCGAACTATCCGGCCGACCGCGTCCGGCACATGCTCACCGACTCCGGATGTGCGCTCGGCATTTCCGTGACCGCGCATCAGGACCGGCTGCGCCGCGCCACCGAGGGCAACGGCTCGGCGCCGGGCACCGAGTGGCTGTTGCTCGACGACGCGGCGCTGCGCGCCGAGCTGGACGCGCAGGACGAGCGCACGATCACCGACGCCGAACGGCTGCGCACGGTGTGGACGACCGACCTGGCCTATCTGATCTACACCTCCGGTTCGACCGGAAAGCCCAAGGGCGTGGCCGTCACGCACGCCGGACTGTCCAATTTCGCCGACGAGATCCGCGACCGGATGCGCGTCGACAGCGACGCCCGCACCCTGCATTTCGCGAGCCCGAGTTTCGACGCGGCCGTGCTGGATCTGCTGCTGGCGATCGGCGCGGGCGCGACCATGGTGATCTGCCCGCCCGACATCTACGGCGGCGACGAGCTGGCCGCCCTCATGGATCGCGAATGCATCAGCCACACCTTCATGACCCCGGCCGCGCTGGCCACCATCGACCATCGGCGCTGGCCGCTGCCGCACCTGCGCGCGATCATGGTCGGCGGCGAGGCGCTCGGCACCGATCTGATCGAACGGTGGGCGCCGGGCCGGATGCTGTTCAACGGGTACGGCCCCACCGAGACGACCATCGTGGTCACGATCTCCGACCCGATCGCGGTCGGTGACCAGGTGACCATCGGCTCGCTGGTGCGCGGGGTGCACGCGGTGGTGCTCGACGAGCGGCTGCGGCCTGTTCCGGTCGGCGTGCCGGGCGAGTTGTATCTCGGCGGCCAGTCCGTCGCGCGCGGCTACTTCGACCGACCCGATCTCAGCGCGGCGCGGTTCGTCGCCGACCCGTACGGGCCCGACGGCGCGCGCATGTACCGCACCGGCGATGTCGTGCGCTGGCGCGCCGACGGCGAGATCGTCTACCTCGGCCGCAGCGACCACCAGGTGAAGCTGCGCGGTTTCCGCATCGAACTCGGTGAGATCACCGAGGTGCTGGCCGCGCACCCGGCGCTGCGGTTCGCCCACACCGAGGTGCGCGACATCGCCGGCACACCGCGGATCGTGTCCTATGTCCAGCCCGCCGAGCCCGGCGCCGACATCGACGTCGAGGCGCTGCGGACCCATGTGGCCGCGCACCTGCCGGCGCATATGGTGCCCAGCAGCGTCACCGTGCTGGACCGGATTCCGCTGACCCCGGTCGGCAAGCTCGACCGCGACGCGCTGCCGCAACCGCAGCAGATCACCACCGCGGCGCGGGAACCGGGCACCGACACCGAACGCCTGGTCGCGCAGGTGATGGCCGAGCTGATCGGCGCCGAATCCGTCGGCGCCGACGACAATTTCTTCGAGATCGGCGGAAACTCGCTGCTGGCAACACAATTGGTGGCCCGGCTGAGCGACGCCACCGGTGTGCGGGTGCAGGTGCGTTCGGTCTTCGGCGCCCCGACCGTGGCCGAACTCGCCGCCCTGCTCGACGGCGGCGCGGACGCCGGCGACCACGGCCCCGCCCTGACCCGGCGCGAGCGCCCGGCCCGGGTGCCGCTCTCCGCGGCGCAGCGGCGGCTGTGGTTCCTCAACCGTTTCAACGCCTCCTCGGCCGAGGACCTGTCCGGCGTCTACAACGTGCCGGTCGCCCTGCGGATGCGCGGCACGCTGGACGTGGCGGCGCTGCGCGCGGCGCTGCACGCGGTGCAGCGACGGCACGAAACGCTGCGCACGGTCTTCCCGGAAGTCGAAGGCGAGCCGTACCAGCGGGTGCTCGCACCCGGCGAGGCCGCGGTGGCGCTTCCGGTCGTCGACGTCGACGAGGGCGAAATCACCGGCACCGTACGGACTTTCGCCGCCGCCGGCTTCGACCTCGCGTCGACCGCACCGCTGCGCGCGCAGCTGCTGCGGATCGCCGCCGACGATCACGTCCTGGTCCTGGTCGTCCACCACATCGCCATGGACGGCTGGTCGCTGGAACCGCTGGCCGCCGATATCGCGGGCGCCTACCGGTCGTATGCGGCCGGGTCGGCGCCGGAATGGGACGAGCTGCCCGTCCAGTACGCCGATTACACGCTGTGGCTGCGGGACACGCTGGGCGCGGAGGACGATCCGGAATCACCGATCAGCCGCCAGCTCGACTATTGGCGCGCGGCGCTGGACGGCCTTCCCGAACTGTTGCCGCTGCCCACCGACCGGCGCCGGCCGTCGACGCCGAGTTATCGCGGCGGCACGGTGGACTGCGTCCTCGACGCCGACACCCATCGCGAACTGCAGGTCGTCGCCGCCCGCCACGGCGTCACCATGTTCATGGTCCTGCACGCCGCGCTGGCCTCGCTGCTGCACCGGATCAGCACCGAACACGACATCACCGTCGGCACGCCGATCGCCGGACGCGGACAGCAGGCCCTCGATCCGATGGTCGGCATGTTCGTCGGCACCCTGGTTCTGCGCACGCCGGTGAGCGGCGCGCAGACCTTCGCCGATCTGCTGCGCGCCGTGCGCGACACCGACCTCGAGGCCTTCGCGCATGCGGACGTGCCGTTCGAGCGGCTGGTCGAGGTGCTCAATCCGGCGCGCTCGCAGGCCCATCACCCGATGTTCCAGGTCATGCTCTCGGTGCGGAATCAGCCGGTGCGCAGCCTGGAACTGCCGGAGCTGACGATCGAGGCGTGCGACGCCGATCCGGGGATCGCGAAATTCGATCTGCAGTTCACCCTCACCGAATCGTGGACCGAAGGGCGGGATCCGGCCGGGATCACGGTCTCGGTGAATTTCGCCCGCGACCTGTTCGACGACACGACTGCTGCCCGCCTCGGCGAGCGTTTCGCCCGTTTGCTGCGGGCCGCGGCCACGAATCCGGAACTGCCGGTGGGTGATCTGGAACTGCTCGACCCCACCGAATGGTCGACGCTGGCGCCGGTGCGGGGTGCGCTCGCCGGGCGGCCGGCGACGTTGCCCGACGTCTTCGCCGCCGCGGTGGCCGTCGATCCGCGGGCGATCGCCCTGCGCACCGAAGACGCCGAAATCAGCTACGGTGCGCTCGACCGGTGGACCAACCGGCTGGCCCGGGTGCTGATCTCACTCGGTGTCGGACCGGAAATGCTGGTGGCCCTGGGTATTCCGCGGTCGATGGAATCGGTGGCGGTGACCCTGGCGGTGGCCAAGGCCGGTGCGGCGTTCGTACCGGTCGACCCGAACTACCCCGAACACCGCATCGCCCACATGCTCACCGATTCCGGTGCCACCCTGGGCATTACGCTCGCCGCTCACCGCGATCGGATGCCCGCGGGCGCCGAATGGGCCGTCCTGGACACACCGGCCCTGCAGGAGCACGTGGAGCGCGCCTCCGATGCGCCGATCGGGCCACACGAGCGGCGGGGCAGGCTGCGCATCGAGAACCCGGCCTACATCATCTACACCTCCGGCTCGACCGGCACGCCGAAGGGTGTGGTGGTCACCCACGGCGGCCTGTCGAACTTCGCCGCCGAAACCGCCGAACGGTTCGACGTGCGACCCGACAGCCGGGTGCTGCACTTCGCCACCCCGAGCTTCGACGCGGCGATGCTGGATCTGCTGTTCGCGCTGGGCGGGGCGGCGACGCTGGTCATCGCTCCGACCGGGGTGTACGGCGGTCCGGATCTGGCGCGGTTGCTGGCCGAGGAGGACATCACCCACGCGTTCATCACCACCGCCGCGCTCGGCACGGTGGATCCGACCGGCCTCGACTCGTTCCGGCACGTGCTCGTCGGCGGCGAGGCGCTGCCGCCGGAGCTGGTGGCGCGGTGGGCGCCCGGCCGCAACCTGCACAACGTGTACGGGCCGACCGAGACGACCATCGTCACCCTGATGGCCCCGCCGATCACACCGGGTGCGCCGATCACCATCGGCGAACCGATCCGCGGTGTGCACGCGGTGGTCCTGGATTCGCGGCTGCATCCGACCCCGGCCGGCGTCGTCGGCGAGCTGTACCTGTCGGGTCCGGCGCTGGCGCGTGGCTACCACAACCGCACCGGGCTCAGCGCCCAGCGGTTCGTGGCCAACCCGTTCGGCAAACCGGGCGAACGCATGTACCGCACCGGCGATCTGGTGCGCTGGGTGCAGCGCGGCGGCCGTGCCGAAGTCGAGTACGTGGGCCGCACCGACCATCAGGTCAAGATTCGCGGTTTCCGGATCGAACTCGGAGAGATCGACGCCGCGCTGCACCGCCACGACCAGGTCGAATGGGCCACCACGATCGGACACCGGACCGCCGCGGGCGCCACCGCGCTGGTGTCGTACGTGAAGCCGCGTCCCGGCACGAATCCGACGGCGGCGCAGTTGCGCACCCATGTGGCCGGCCTGGTGCCGAGTTATATGGTGCCGCAATCGATCATGCTGCTCGAGTCGGTGCCGCTCAGTCCGGTCGGCAAGCTGGACCGCAAGGCGCTGCCCGAACCGGTTTTCGCCACCGAGCACGGCTACCGCGCGCCGGCGGGTCCGATGGAAACGGCGGTCTGCGCCGCCTTCGCCGAGGTGCTGGGGGCCGAGAAGATCGGCGCCGACGACGGGTTCTTCGATCTGGGCGGCAATTCGCTGCTGGCGACGAAGGTGGTGGCGCAGTTGCGGTCGGCGGGGATCGAGATGCCGGTGCAGCTGATGTTCGCCGAATCCACCCCGGCCGGCATCGCCCGGCAGCTGGCGGCCTCCGGCGAGGATGTGCTGGCGGTCGCGATGCGGCCGCTGCTGCCGATCCGGCCCGTGAGCGAGTCCACGCTGGAGCCGCTGTTCTGCGTGCATCCGGCGATCGGGCTGTCGTGGTGCTACGCGGGCCTGCTGGCACATCTGCCTGCTGACCGACCGGTCTACGGGCTGCAGGCCCCTCACATCACCGGTGAGCAGGAGCACGAGTCCATCCGGGCGGCGGCGAAAGACTATGTCGCGCATATGCGTTCGGTGCAACCGGCGGGGCCGTACCATCTGCTGGGCTGGTCGCTGGGTGGTCTGATCGCGCACGAGATCGCGGTCCAGCTGCAGGAGGCGGGGCAGCAGGTGGCGCTGCTGGCGATGATGGACAGCTACCAGCTCGGCGATCGCTGGCTCGATCAGGCGATGCCGGGCGTGGCCGACATCATCGGCGAATTCGGCAGCGATCTGCTCGGCGGCGACCACGGCGTGGATCCGGGCCTGACCCTGGACGAGGCGGCCGAGCTACTGCGCAACCAGCCCGGGCCGTTCGCGGCGCTGACCATGGATCATCTGCAGCGGCTCTACACCGGATACGCCAACGGCACGGTGCAGGCGAACGGATTCCGGCCGCGGGTCTTCGACGGTGATCTGCTGTTCTTCACCGCCGCCGACGACGAAATCAACCTCGCCGACCCGCAGCGCTGCGCCGCGGCGTGGGAACCGTTCGTGACGGGTGTGATCGAGGACCGCACACTGCGCTGCCGGCATTCCGGTATGACGACGCCGGAAGCGCTGGCCGTCATCGGCCCGGTGCTGCGGCAACAACTCGAGGCCGCCGCCGGCGGCGACACGGAGGAGACGCTGTGAGTTTGGCAGTGGAAGTCACCGATCTGGTCAAGACCTACGGTAAGGCCCGGGTACTCGACGGCATCGATCTGGAGATCCCGTCGGGGACTGTGATGGGGCTGCTGGGCCCCAATGGCGCCGGTAAGACCACGACGGTCCGGATCGTCACCACCCTGTTGAAACCGACCTCCGGCAATGTCCGGGTCGCCGGGGTCGACGTGGTGCATCATCCGGCGCGGGTGCGTACCCGGATCGGGCTGTCGGGGCAGTACGCCGCGGTCGATGAGAATCTGTCCGGATTCGAGAACCTGCGGATGGTGGCCCGGCTGTACGGGATGGACCACAAGAAGTCCGCCGAGCGCGCGACCGAACTGCTCTCCGCGCTGGGACTGGAACATGCGGCCGGCCGGCGCGCGGGCACCTACTCCGGCGGTATGGCCCGCCGCCTGGACCTCGCGGGTGCGCTGGTGGCCCGGCCGACGGTGGTGGTGCTCGACGAGCCGACCACCGGTCTGGACCCGCGCGGGCGGCTCGATATGTGGAAGGTGATCAGCGATCTGGTCGACGACGGCACCACCGTGCTGCTGACCACCCAGTATCTGGAGGAGGCCGATCAGCTGGCCGACCGGATCACGGTGATCGACAAGGGCAAGGTGATCGCGCGCGGCTCCGCCGACGAACTGAAGACCTCGATCGGTGGCGACCGGCTCACCGTCACCCTCGCCGAGGGGCAGGACCCGGGGCCGGCGAAGTCCGTGCTGAGCGAGGTCGGTCTCGGTGAGCCGATCCACGAGCCGGGTGCCGATCACGTCTCGATCGTGGTGGCCGACGGCACCCGGACCATGGTCGAGGCGTTGCGCCGGCTCGACGACGCGGGGGTGTGCGTGGTGGACGCGGAGGTGACCCGGCCGAGTCTCGACGATGTCTTCCTGTCGCTGACCGGCACGCCCGCGGAGCCGATCGAGGAATCCGAAACCGAAGACGTAGCAGAGGAGATCATGTCGTGAGTACCGTCGAAACGGCGGTCGCCGAATCGGAGACGGCGGCAGAGTCCACGCAGGCAGACGCGGTGACGCGGCCCGACATCGACAGCGATGTCCACGCGATCTCCGCGCCGGTCCGCGTCTTCCGCGACAGCGCGATCATCGCCTACCGCAATCTGCTCACCATCCTGCGGGTGCCGACGCTGCTGGTCACCGCGACGGTCCAGCCGCTGATGTTCGTCTTCCTGTTCGCCTACATCTTCGGCGCGTCGCTGGGCGGCGGCCAGTATCGCGAATTCCTGCTGGCCGGCATCTTCACCCAGACGGTCGCCTTCAACGCCGCGTTCACCACCGTGGGCCTGGCCAACGACCTGCAGAAGGGCATCATCGACCGGATGCGCACGCTCCCGATGTCGCGCATGGCGGTGCTGATGGGCCGTACCCTGTCCGACACCATGGTCAACGTGGTGGCGCTGGCGGTGATGGTGGCCTGCGGTTATCTGGTGGGGTGGCGGATCAACGGCTCCCCGGCGGATGCGGCGCTCGGATTCGCGATCATTCTGCTGTTCGCGTTCGCGATGTCGTGGGTGGGTGCGCTGACCGGGTTGATCGCTCCGAACGTGGAGGTCGCCCAGAGCGCCGGACTGATCTGGCTGTTCCCGGTCACGTTCATCTCCTCGGCCTTCATCTCGGCCGAGACGCTGCCGGGCCCGCTGCGGTCGATCGCGGAGTGGAATCCGATCACCGCGGTGTCGGCGTCCGGGCGGAAGCTGTTCGCCAACAGCTCACCGCCCACGTTCGCCGCCCCGCACGGCTGGCCCGTCGACCACTGCGTGGAATACGCGGTGGCGTGTTCGGTGGCGATCCTGATGGTCGCGGTGCCGCTGGCGTTGCTGCAATACCGTAAGGTCGCCAGCCACTGATCCGCGCGGCGGCCGCGAAGACAGCGATGCCCGCTCCGGAGACGCGAACGTCCCCTCGCACCTGAGTGCGAGGGGACGTTCGCGTCGGTTCGATTACCGGCCGCGCCGGGTCTTGAGCAGGTCGAGGCGCTCCTGCAGCAGTTCCTCGAGCTCCTCCTTGGAGCGGCGTTCCAGCAGCATGTCCCAGTGGGTGCGCGGGGGCTTGACCTTCTTGGGTTCCTGGGTGGTGCCCTCGATCAGGATGCCCTCCTGACCGTTACGGCACAGCCAGGTCGGCGGGATTTCGGCGTCGTCGGCGAACGGGACGTCGAACTCCTCACCGTTGTCGGTCCGGTACCGCGCCACTCGACGTGGTGCCAGGTCGTGGTCGCGGTCCGTCTCGTAGCTCACCGCTCCGAGCCGGCTACCTCGGAGTACGCGATCTGCCATGGTGTGCGGTCCTCTCTGGCCTGTCGGCAACGTTCTACTGGACTATCAACGCGCCGGCGGCTTGATCAGTTCCCGCGACGGTCAACCGGTGTATTTTACGGCCTCGGCCGGGCCTCGCCGCTCCCGGCCCGGCCGCTAGCGGCGATTCGCCGATTCCGGCGTTGCCCGGGCGGGAGTGCCGGGCGGACCGCTAAGGTGTCGGGTCATGTCGCGCCGTGTGCTGTCGTCGTGCCTGTGGTGCGGCCGGGAAATCGCCGATGCCGAGATCGGCCGTCGCCGCCGGTACTGCCGGCAATCCTGCCGCCAGCGCGCCTACGAGCATCGCAAGGGCTTGGAAGGGACCGGCATACCGGAGGATTCGGTGGTGCTGAGCGCTCAGGAGGCCGCCGATCTCGCCGACCGCTGGTTCGCCGCCCGGTGCGCGGCCGAGGATGTCGCGACCGCCGTCGCCGAGGGCGCCGATCCCTCGGAGCTGGCCGCATTGACCGCCAATCTGGTCGCACTCGCCAAGGACGCCGAACGGCTGCGCTGATCGGGCCGCAGGCGGCTGTGCTGATCGGGCCGCAGGCGGCTGTGCTGACCGTGTCGCACGACGGCCGCGGACGCGCCGAGGGTCATCACGCCGAGCGCGAGGAACGCGAGCACGCCGGCGCGATCGGGGTGGGTCAACGGCACCGCCCGCAGCGCCTGCCACAACAGCACCGCCACCAGCCCGGCGTAACCGAGGCTCAGCACACCGATCAACCGGGCGCGCACCCGCTCGTCCAGCCAGGGCCGCCGGCGTGCGAGCCAGGCCGTGATCGCGACCGCCGCGAGCAGGAACTGGATGCCGTGCAGTCCCGCGAAATGCGGAATCCGCAGATCGCCGCCGATCGTGCTCCAATGCGTGATCGGCATATCGCCGACGCCGTCGCGCACCGGCAGGGCGGTGTCGGTCACCGTATGTCCGGCCGCCAGCCGCACCGGCCGGCCCTGCGC
Organism: Nocardia mikamii NBRC 108933; assembly: GCF_001613505.1. Lineage (GTDB taxonomy): Bacteria > Actinomycetota > Actinomycetes > Mycobacteriales > Mycobacteriaceae > Nocardia > Nocardia mikamii. The sequence continues at coordinate 309,788 of NZ_BDCM01000009.1, read as the reverse complement.
GTCACGCACGGTCTGCTCGCCGGTGAAGCCCATCAGATATCCGAGCGCCATCCCGGCGACCGCGATGGCGAGCCCGGCGTGCACCGCCCGGCTCGTCGGGCGGTCGAGGACGCGCTGCCGGCACAGGATCACCGCGACGACGAGATTCGCGAGGAACAATCCCGGCACGCCGGAGGCGAACACCATCTGGCCGATCGAATTGACCGCATCGGTTTCGGTATCGAAGTGGCTGAAGGTGCCGCGAGCCGCCTGCACCACGATGAAACCCACGTCCACGACGCCGGTGACGGCGAAAACGGTTCCCGCCCACCAGGTCACGCGCGCACCGCGATGCGGCACCGACAGCAGCCACGCCAGGGTCAGCGTGTACAGGCAGAAGGCGATTCCGAACTTGCCGGGTTTGAGCCACACGGACTCGCCGAGAATGCGGCGATCGTCGAACGGCATGGCGCACAGGCAGCACAGCGCGAGTGCCGCCATCGCCGCCGAGGTGCACAACAGCGGCCGATGCCATCGGCGGGCGGGGGAGGTGATCGTGGTCATGACGTGAAGTTAGGGGCGGCGATGCCCGTCGGGCGTCCCTCGGGCGTACTGTTCGGCTCTCATACTCCGGTACTGGTCGGCCGGTGGCGGAAGGCGAGCTCTGTCACGGGATTTGCCTGCCGACGGTCTGTCGCCGGCGGTACCGGCGCGTCGCGGATTGCAATTGCGAGTCGGACCGGAAGCGGTATGGCCACGGGATGGCTGCCGGGAGATAACAGGCGTATCCACGGCTGCCGAAACCCGGGCCCGGCCGTCGTGAATCCTGTTCGCGGCCTCGGCATTTCGTGGCACGGTCGGCGGCGCCGGCGGTGTCACGCCTCGAGATGTAACCGAAATATGCTCGCTACCAGGCAATTCGGGCGTTGTCCGGCGGCGCGGCTTGTCGGACCATCCGAGTAACTTGGCGGTTATCAGCCCCATCGAAAATCTCCGGGGCTTCGTATCAAGGGGGCGGAGGGCCATGTCGAACATCGACGAGCGTATCCGGATGGCTGTGGAATGGCTGCGCGGCAGCCAGTTGCCGCATCTCGACGGGGGTGCGGGGTGGGGCTGGATTCCCGACGTCCCGCCCAATCCGCAGAACACCGCCGAGGTGGTCTGCATCCTGCATCGGGCCGGGTGTGAAATCCCGCGTGCCGCAAAAGTTGCCATGTTGGTGCGGGCAACGGTCGTGCAACGGCCGATCGGCGACGAATGGTACTTCCGCACCCCGATCGACGTCGCGTGGCGGATCCGTGCCCTGCGTTGTCTCGGAATCGCCGAGGCCGACCCCGATCTGGCCGGCGCCGTGCGAAATCTGCTGGACCAGCAGGATTCCGAAACCGGCGGCTGGCGCATGTCGGGTTTCCTCGGCCCGGTGTCGATCACCGCGACGGCTGCCGCGGTCGAGGCGCTGATCGGTGGCGGGGCCTTCGACGGCGAACGCCACCAAGCCATCTCGCGTGGCATCGCCTATCTGGTGTCGTCGACGTATCAGGAGCCGCGGACGTTGCCGATGTACGCGGCGGCCCACATCGCCGGCGTGCTCGCCCGGCCGGAGATCGTCCGGATCGGGGACAAACGCGCGGAACGCGCATGCGAGCTGGCAGTCAAACGACTGCTGACCGGACTGCGCCGGGGCGAGTGGGATATCGAGACCGAGATCTTCCGCCGTGACGATCTCGTCGACACCTGGCGCCACCTCACCCTGCACCTGGCCGTCGGGGCCGTGATCGCGGCCGACAGCCGCACCATCTTCGATCCGGCTGTGCGGGCCGCGATCGTCGCGCTGCTGGATATGCAGGAGATGGACGCACTGGCCATCTACCGGGGCGGCTTCCGCATCTCGGACGAGGGGCCGGTCACCTCGTACGCCACTACGCAGGCGCTGGAGGCACTGCTGCAGGTGCGGCCGGCGATCAACGAGCGGGTGAATCCGGCGAAGGTGTACGACGAGATCTGCCGGGTCGACGGCGCCCATCGCACCGATCCACAGGCGATCGCCACACTGGGCGGCCATCGCATGCTGATGAATTCGACTGCCGGACAGGCGTTGCTGGTGCTGGCGGCCTCCGCCGGTGCGACGGTGTTCGCGTTGGCGGTGAGTTTCGACACCGTCTTCGGCACGGTCGGCAGCCGCGCGCTGGTGGTGTGGGGAACGGTCCTGGTCGCGGTGGGCACGTATTGCGGTCTGGCGACACGCTTTCCGCGACTACCCAAGCGGCGGGTGGCGAGCGCGGTATTCGCCGCGTTCACCGCGCTGGTCATGCCGGTGGTCACGTATCTGCTCGCCTGAGCCGATGAGCGGTCCGCTCCTGCGGATGGTCGCGGTGACCTGCCTGTGGGGTACCTCCAGTGCGTTGCTGGCGACGCTGGCCGCTCCCACCACCGCGGGCCTGGTGGCCCTCGGCGGAGCGGTGCCGCTGCTGGTGTCGGCGCGGCTGCGCGGACAGCGCCCGTGGACGACGCTGACCGCCCAGCCGGCGTTGTACTTCCGGCTGGGCGGGCTGGAGGCCGCGAATCTGGCCCTGTACGTGGCGGCGCTGCGGATCGGCCCGCTGCCGGTGGTGGTCGCCCTGCACCTGACCGCGCCGATGCTGATCATCGCCGCCGCACTGGTCCGCGGCCGGCGCGCGCCGACGTTGCCGGTCCTGGTCGAACTGGTGCTGGTCACGGCCGCGATCGGGCTGGTCGCCTGGCAGCACCCGGGCGGCGACGCGCAGCTCGCGGCCGTGACCGGATGCGTCCTGGCGCTGGGCAGTGCGGGCTGTGTCGCGATGCTGGTCACTGTGATCGCCCGGCATTCCGGTCCGGACCACACGATCACCTCGGCAGCGTTGCAGTTGCTGTTCGGCGGTATCGCGAGCAGTCCGCTGCTGCTGCTGGATCCACCGTCCGGGCGGGTGGCGGTGGAGTTGGCGGCGGTGGGTGCCATCCTGCTCGGACCCGGATTCGCGCTCTACTGGCAGGCCCTGCGGCGATTGAGCGCGGCCGCGGCCAGCGTCATCGGGCTGAACGAGGCCGTGGTGGCCACTCTGGTGGGAGCGGTGGCCACCCGGAGCCTGCCCACCGCGGCGACCGCCGCCGCGGGGCTGCTCATTCTGATCGCTGCCGGGCTAGAGCAGCGTTCGGCGCCGCGACATCGCGTGCCGCCCTGACGAATTCGGTACAGGTCACGGGGTCCTTGTCACCCCGGCCGTCGTCGACGCCGGAATTGACATCGACCCACGACGGCCGGACCGCGTCGATGGCCGCGGGGAGGTTGTGCGGGTTGAGTCCGCCGGCGAGCATGACCGGAAAGGCCGGGTCGTCGAACAGTTCGACGATGCGCGCGCTGATCGACCAGTCGTGGGTGCGCCCGGTTCCGCCGAGCCGGTCGGTGGATCGCGAATCCAGCACGAGCCCATCGCACTCCGGCGCCGCCCGCTCGGCGGCGCCGATGGCCTCCGGCCCGGTGACGTGGACCGCGCGGATCACCCGCCGGCCGCCCGCGCCGCGCCGGACCGCGCGCGCGGTGTCGTGTGAGATCAGGCCGTGCAATTGAATGCAGTCGACGCCGATCCGATCGGCGAGGCGCAGGACCTCGCCCGCGTCGGTGAGGTGGGTGACCAGTACGCGCTCCATCGAGGAGGGCACCAGCCGGGACAGTCGGTGGGCGGATTCCGGGTCGAGTTCGTCTTCGCTGAAATGCGTCGTGCCCGAAATGAATCCGGCCGCGTCCGCATCGGCTGCGACGACGGCCCGGAGATCGGACTCGCTACGGATACCGCAGATTTTCGTTCGGACGGTGATCATCGGCACACGATACTGCCCGAATGTGTCCAGTCCGGTCGTTCGTGTCGATTACCACGCTGTCCGAGCCGGCGGCGAGGAACTCAGCCGACGCGGCGATACGCGGTGCCGCGCCGGTCGGCCTCGGCCCAGCGGCGCCGATCCAGTTGCGTGTCGACGGCCTCCACCACATCCGGAACGGTGATCTGCAACAGCCCCGGATCGGGGGCGTCGCCGTCGCGATCACCGGTGCGGCCCGCCCACAGCGCGATGTGGCGGCCGGACAGATGCGGCGGCGGTCCGCTGCGTCCGGGCGCGGTGGGGCCGAACAGCGCCACGGTGCGGGTGCCGAATGCCGTCGCCAGATGTGCGACACCGGTATCGCCGCACACCACCAACGCTGCCTCGGCGACGGTGGCCGACAGTTCGATGAGATTCTGCTGTCCCGCCAGCACGTGGTCGTGCGAGAGGCCGGCGCGTGCGGCGATGCCGAGGGCGAGGTCGCGTTCGAATTCGTCGCCGGTCACCACGACCTCGCGGCCCTGCACCAGCAGATGCCGGATCACCGCGGCGAATCGTTCACCGGGCCAGCGGCGGGCGGGCGCCCCGGCGCCCACGTGCACGACCACACAGTCGCGGTGGTTGGTGGTGGCCACCGGCGGCACCAGGCCCAGATTGCGGCGGTCGGCGCTGATGCCGGCCGATTCCAGCAGATGACACCAGCGGTCGATGTCGTGCATATCCGCTTGCCATTCGGGGCCGTCGAGGTCGGGGAAGGCGGCATTGCGGTAACTGAGCAACCGGGCGGGTTCGGTCCGGGCCAATTCGACGATGCCCTCGGCGCCGCAGCCCTGCAGGTTCACCGCCAGCGCGGGCGGGTCGCCGTCCCAGCGCATGGTGTGCGGGTCGGCGGCCGCGACCATCTCGTCCACCGAGGTGATGAGGTCGACGATGGGTTTGAGCCGGTGCGGTGCGGCCAGCACGATGTGATCGCGCGGCCTCGCCCGGCGCAGCGCACGTAGAGCCGGGACCGCGGTGAGGAGATCACCCAGTCCACGTGCGCGCAGCACGAGTACAACCGCCACCCTCTTCTCCTAGCCATCACCAAGCGACCCAGCAGTCCCGACCCACTCGATTCCGCACCGTTGCCGCGGCACGACCGAAGAGAGCCACCTGAGGATGACTACCCGACCAGATCCGGCGTGAAACGCGCGTATTTCCGCACGGGCCGCGCCGGAATCGGGCGGCATTCCCGTGATGGGCGCGGCGGCCTGCCGAGGGTTCGGATAACCCGCAGGAAACCCGCACCGTGGGTGGGCGGCGTCGCGAGAACGCATGGGGCGGTGCGGATATCCGGGTGTCGCCGCCGGGGCAGTTCTACTACGCAGTGTCGTTGAATCGGCGTCGATCCTCTACGCTGTGAGCCATGACAGTGGTCTACAACCTGGTGGTCATCGCCCATCTGCTCGGTCTCGCCGCGGTGATCGGCGGATACGCCGCCGGCCGCCCGGCGGTGTCGCAGGTGATGCTCTGGGGTGCGCGAGCGCAGATCATCACGGGCCTGATCCTGGTCGGCATGGCCGACGGCATCGATTCCCTCGACAAGAATCTCGACATGGCCAAGATCGTGGTGAAACTGGTCATCGCGGTCGCGGTGGCAGGTCTGGCCGAGATCGCGCACGCGGATGCCAAGCGTGGCAAGACGATTGCCTGGATGGCCGACGCCGCCGGACTGCTGGCCATCGCCAACGTGTTCGTGGCCGTGCTGTGGCACTGAGCCGCGAAGCTCGGCGATGATATCGAGCCGCAGGACAATCGATGCGGTTCGGCATCGATTGCCGAACCGCATCGACTGCTCGCTCACCCCTCCAGCAGGGTCTGGCCGAGATAGCCCTGGGCGTCGGTGATTCCCGGCGGAATCACGAACACCGCGGACCCGACGGGTGTGGTCCAGGTGTTCAGAGCGTCGAATTCGGCCAGGCGACGCTGCACCGGCAGATACTGCGCCGCGATATCACGCTGGTAGGCGGCGAACAGCAGCCCCGAATTCGAGGTGGTTCCGGGCGCCGGGGCATCGTCGTAGTTGTAGCCCCGGCGCAGGAAACGCTCGCCGTCGCTGGTGTGATGTGCCCGGGCGATATGCGACGAGGGCGGAATGACCGGGATGCCGTGGGCGTCCACGGCCGCGAAATCCGGATCATCGGATTCGCGGGTCCCGGTCAGTGGCGCACCGGTCGCGATGCGCCGGCCCACGGTCAGTTCCCGCCCGTCGGGGTCGAGTTCGTCCCAGGTGTCCAGATTCATCGCGATCCGGCGCAGCACCATCGAGGTTCCGCCGCGCAGCCAGGGCTGGGTCGCGCCGTCGTCCCACACCAGCCGATCGAAATCGGCTCCGGGTGCGATATTGACCGTGCCGTCGACCTGGCCCATCAGATTGCGCATCCTCTGCCCGGCAGCGGCGTTGCGGAATCCGCGCTGGGTCCAGCGCACCGTCACCAGGGAGGTCACGCTGCGCGACAGCGCCCGTACCGCGTGCGCCACCGTCGTCGCCTCGTCCGCGCAAACCTGCAGCAGCAGATCCCCCGCACAGAAGGCGGGGTCGAGCCGGTCGATGGTGAAGCCGGGCAACGCCGTGAGCCAGTGCGGCCGTGCGGATTCGAGCCCTGCCACGCTGAACAGCCGCGGGCCGAATCCGACGGTCACGGTCAACCGGGCGGGCCGATGCGCCAGCTCCGGTTCGGTATCGGCCAGCGTCGGGTCCCCGGCCGCGAGCCGCGCGGCGTCCCCGGACCAGATGCGCAGCAAACCCACGAGGTCGGCCCGGGCGGTGCCGGGCCGCAGATCGAAGGCCACGAACGCCGCGTGCTGCTGCGGTGTGGTCGCGACCCCGCCCTGGTGCGGTCCGTAGAACGGTTCGCGGGCGGTCCCCGGATCGGTGGTCTCGCTCGGGCGCGCCCAGCGTTCGGCGCCGAGGGTGAGGCCCGCGACCCCCGCCGCACCCGCCGCGGCCGCGCCGCCGCCGAGCAAGCGGCGCCGCGACAGCCGCTCAGCCACCGTGGGCGGCCGGGGTCGGTGAGTAGTTCTCCTGATTGCCCGCGAAGTCACGCACCTGCGCGGTGAAGGTGGTGCTGGTGCCGTCGGCGAACTTCACCGTGACCGGTGTCTGCGCTCCCGTGCGCAGTGGCGCCTTCAGGTCGATGAACATCAGGTGGTCGCCACCCGGCGTCAGTTTCGCGCTGCCGTGTGCGGGGATGGCCAAGCCGCCGGCCTTGGGACGCATCATCGAGGTGCCGTTGGACTCGACCACCTCGTGGATCTCCATCCGCGCCGAAGCCGGGCTGGTCGCGTCGACGACGCGGATCTCGTGGTCGCTGGTGTTGGTGAAATTCGCGAACGCCGCCGACATCCCCGCGTCGGCGGCTTTGATCCATTGATCGCTCACGGTGACCGAATTGGCGTCAGCGGCAGTGGATGTGCCGCCGGACGAACATCCGGCCAGCAGCAGCGGGATGGAGGCCGTGGCGGTGATCAGCAGGGCCGCGGACCGGTGCCGGGCGTCGGATGCCGGACGGCGGGAACCGCGGTCACCCGGAGCGAGAGCGGAACGCCGGGCGTGGGGGAGACAGAACATAGGTGAACTCCGTTGCGTGAGAAGGGATTCGTCGGGTTGACGGCCGGCGCGCAGCGGGCACACGCATCCGCGACCGGGCGCCCGTCAGGTTGCCGGTCCGCGCTGTGCGCCGCACGGGGTGAGTGCGTGCGCGCTGAATCCGTCATCGGTATCCGCTCGTGGCTGCCGGCACCCGGGAGAGCGGTTCGCGACGTGGGCGACCACCCGAAACCGGGGGCATGCAACTCCTCCGGCATCCGATCGATCAGGCTCCTGGGAGCCCGGACGAACGGCGGGCGGAACAGCATCGCGTGCGATCAGCCAGTGATGGGCGCGCCGCCACCGCGGGAACCGTCACCGGGCCCGGCGGGCGTGCCGACATCGACCGGTGCACCGACCGCTCGAGCGACCGCTTCCTGTTTCGCGTGCGCGGCCGTCCATGTGCCGTGCGGCACGGATCCATCGGGTCGCCGTACCCTCGAGTGCCGAGTGCCGAGTGCCGAGTGCCGGCTGGCGGCTGGCGAAGCGCCGGTATTCGGCCGACCGGCCCTGCCGTGCCGCCGATGCGGCGGCTCCGTGCTCCCGGAACTACCCGCGTGCGGAACAGCTCAGCTGTGGGCCGCCATCGGCAGCCGGGTCAGATCCGGCGAGGCAGTGGACCGGTCCACCGACCTACCGCTGTCAGGCCCAGGCGGCTACGCGGCGAAAGCAGCGAACGAACGGCTGTGGGCAGGCGGCCCGCGCCGCCCGGTGCCGGACGCGAGCACGAGCCGCCGCGGCGCGGCCACCGTGTCCGGCCCTGAGACGACGACCGGGGCGCCGGCGATTCCGAGGTTGTGTGTGATCGCGCCGACCGCGCGGCGAATCAGTGAAACAGCGCGCCGCAGTGTGGTTTCCGCGCCCCGGACCAGGACCGCCCCGGCCACGGTGGCCGCGAGGTGCGCGACCAGCATGGGTGCGGTTATCAGCATGTCGTGGGAGTGCGGGGACAGGGTCAGCGCCAGATGGCCGAGCAGCTGCCCGAGCGCGAGCAGGCCCATGAGCCGGAACAGTCCGGTGCGGGTATGCGCGGCGAGGCTGCCGATCGCGGTGCTCGCGGCGATCAGCATCATGATCGCCGCGGAGCCGGGGGCCATTGTGCCGCCACCGAGCGCGTGGGCGGCGATACTCACCGTGCCCGCTCCGGCACCGACGCATCCGCCACGCAGTCGCGTGGAAGGGTCGGCCGGTATTCGCACGCGATCATGGTATCGGGGCGCACCGACGGGGTCGGCCGCCAGGTGCACCGGTCCTCACCCGGCGTGATGCCCGTCACCGCTCGCGGTTTCGGCGGTCCGGGGTCAGAGGATCTCCAGCTCGGCCTCGCGTAGATCCTGGGGAAAGACGAATCGCCGCAACGCCCAGAACCGGAACGCCATCGCCAGCAGCACGCCCAGGATCTGCCCGGTGATGAAGTTGGAGACCGCCTGGGTGAACGGGGTGACATGCGGCACGCGGATATCGAAGACGTACAGCGCGATCGCCTGCGGTATGACGGTCACGCCCACCGCCAGCGCGCTGACGGCGAAGAACAGCGCCGCCTCGTGACTGCGCTGGCGTCCGCCGCGGGTGTTGAACGACCATTCCCGATTCAGGATGTAGGAGGCGATCGTCGCGATCAGCACGCCGAACGCGCGCGCGGTCAGCGGCTTGTCCGGCAGCACGGTCAGCTTGAGCGCGTACACCACTCCGGTGTCCACGAACCAGGTGATCGCGCCGACGACGGCGAATTTCATCAGCTCCCGATGGGCGAGCAACAGCGCCCGCCAGCGTTCGGGCAGCCGGTCCAGTCCAGCCTGCACCAACGACACGCAATCCACCCTAACCGCGCTCCGCGACCCGGGCATCCGGACAGCGATCATGACCCGCGAGGTAATCGTCACGCCCAACGCCGCCGCATACGATCGGGCAGGTGCCGACCCATACCGCCGGAGATCTGCTGCGCCACTGGCGTCGCACCCGCCGCCTCAGCCAGCTGGAGCTGGCCGGGCGCGCCGAAACCTCGACCCGTCACCTCAGCTTCGTCGAAACCGGCCGGTCCACGCCGAGTCGCCAGCTGATCCTGCACCTCAGCGAGGAGCTCGACATCCCGCTGCGCGAACGCAATCGGATGCTGCTGGCCGCCGGCTACGCTCCGGTCTACGCCGAACCCGGATTGGATACTCCCACCATGGCCCCCGTCCGCACCGCGATGCGGCAGATCCTCACCGGCTACGAGCCGTATCCGGCCCTGGCCGTGGACGCGCAGTGGAATATGGTCGACGCCAATTCCGGTGTGGCGCTGTTCCTCGACGGTATTCCCGCCGACCTGCTGACGCCGCCGGTCAATGCGCTGCGGCTGAGCCTGCATCCCGAGGGCCTGGCACCGCGCATCCTGAATCTGGCGCAGTGGCGCGGACATCTGTTCGAACGCGTCGATCGCCAGATCGAGGCCACCGGTTCGGCCGATCTGGCCGCGCTGCGCACCGAATTGCTCGGATATCCCGGTGGCCGCGACGATCCCGGCCTGCCCGAACCGGATCAGGCGGTCGTTCCGCTGCGGCTGCGCCACCACGACGGCGAACGCGGTGACATCGACCTGGATTTCATCAGCACCATGACCATTTTCGGCAGCCCGATGAACGTCACCGTCGCCGAACTCGCGATCGAGTCGTTCCTTCCGGCGAGCCCGGAGACCGCCGAATTCCTGCGCCGCCGTTCACATATCGAGTAGATGTGGCAACCCGGCCCGGTATCGGTCGGCGTCGACGCGTTTGAACGGTTCGAGTTCGGCCGGTGCGTACATCGGGAACACCGCTGCCCGCGGCGCCGTGTCACCGGCCGCGTCCAGTACCGCGTTGGCCGCCTTGCGGCCCGCCTCGCAGGCGCCCTCCATGGTCGCCAGATCGATGCCGGTGCGCACGTGGTCGCCGCAGAAGAACACGTTGCCGATCGCCGAATACGCCTCCGGCCGGTGGTCCCAGGAGCCGACGGTGTTCACCAGCAGCGGGGTGTCGTTGCGGTTGCCGCCCTCCTCGAAATGCACACCCGGATCGACGAACCACGAGTGCACGTCGTCGTCGCGCAACCAGCCGGTGCCGGTGTTGAGCCAGCGTTTGAGTTGCGCCCACACCTCCTGCACCACTTCGTCTTTCGTGCACCGCTTGGCCGGTTTGCCGAACAGGATGCCGGGGGTGTCCCAGTCCGACACGTCCGCCGACAGGCATTCCACCACCGTCCCGTCGCCGTAGCGGGCCGCGAAATCGCCGCGCCACATCGGCGCCTGCCGCAGTGCGGTGATCGCCCACGGCGTGCCGAGTGCCGCGATATGTCCTTCCGGCACGCCGGTGGGTTGCCGCAGGTAGAACTGCACGCCGACCATCCAGTCCAGCACCAGCTCCCGCATCCCGGCCAGTGCCGGGTCCGCGGCGAGGATGTCGTCGTCGAGGATCGTGGCCGCGCGGTCGGCAGGCATCGCGCACACGTACCAATCCGCCCGCACCGCCCGCCCGCCCACGTTCGCGCCGCTGATCCGGTCGCCCGCGAGGCGCAGGCTCGTCAGGCCGGCGCCGGTGACGAACCGGACCCCCTGTCCGGACAGATGCGCCACCCACGGATCGATCCAGGCTTCGTTGGTCGGGCCGTTCAGGATCCGGTCCACCCCGCCGCGGTACTGCGGCGCGATCCCGGCGCCCGCGAAAACCAGTGCCTCCCCGATGGTTCCGATGGTGCGCGCGGAGCTGGTCTCCGACTTCGCCGCCACCGTTATCCGGGTCAGCGCCCGGGCCAGGTAGTCCCGGTAGGCCTGCGACTTCCCGGCGGCCCCGACCGCGTCCACCCACGATCGGTACTCCCATTCTCCGAAGCGGCGTTCGGGGGAGCTGGTGAACCACATCATCATCCGATCGCCGAAGAACGCCAGTTCCTGGGACGGCAGCTGCGGAACGAAGCCGAATCCGGCCACGAGTGAGTTGCGGATCCGATCGGGGTTCAGCTCGCGCAGTCCCGCGAGCTCGGTCGGCACCGTCACCGGCGGCAGATCTGGGAAGCCGGCGACCGTGGACTCCACCCGGATCAGATTCCCGGCCACACCGTTCGCGTTGCCCGGGAACGGGATTCGTGCCATCGTGTCCGGGACGTGCTGGTAGCAGCCCGGGAAGAACCGGAAGCCGTGTTCGCCCGGCAGGTCGGCGCGACCGCCGGCCCCGGTGCCGGGCACGCTCATGCTGCGCGCCTTGCCGCCGAGCGCGGTCGGCTCGTACACCGTGACCGCATAGCCGCGTTCGGCCAGTTCGTGTGCGGCGGTCAATCCGGACACGCCACCTCCGAACACCGCCACGGTGCGTCCTGGGCTCACCTGGCGGCGTATCGGATTCGCGCGTGCCGCCGTGGTCCATGCGCTGCTCGTCGCGAGCGCCGCGCCTGCCGCCGCACCCCGCAGCAACTGCCGCCTGCCGATTCCACCCGCGTTGTCGCGACCGCTCATGTCCACTCCTCGAATCAGCGAGCGGGACCGGCCCTGCGTCGATCCCGAAGCCCGAATTTCTGTGCCTGCGAAGCCTTTTCACCGAGATCCGGCAGCATCGAGGGCCCGCCGGCCGGCCCGCCCCTCACTTCGGCGCCGTCGCGGGCCACCGCGACCACGCCGCACCCCACCGCGCCGCCTGACGTTCCCGCCAGTCCTGCGCGCCGTCGCGGACTTCGCGAATCACGGTGTCCACCACCGCGGCCGCCGGCTCGTGCGCCAGTGCCTGTATCGCCAACTTCGCCGCCCGCACCGGGGTCAGCAGTTCGTCGGGGGTTCGCGCCCGGGTCATCACGTCGAGCGCGAGGCCGGCCAGTTGCGGGTCGGCCGCACCGGCGCGGTACAGCTGCACTTCCAGCGGTGTCATCTCGGTGCCGCGGGCGAGCCGGTTGGTCCACTGGTACATGGGCAGGCAGTCCTGTTCGCGCCGGTGCTCCCATCGGGTCAGTGCCCGGTCCAGCGCAACCGGGTCGTCCAGTACCGGGGCCGCGTATTCGCCCAGCAGCCGCCCGTAGCGCATGGCGTCACGCATACCCTGCGCTGTGACCGGATCCTTGAAATGGCCGGCGTCGCCGGGCAGCGCCCAGCCCGGACCGCTGGAGCGGCGGAAGTAGGAGACGATCCCGGTGGCCGAGCGCACCCGGCCGAGCGGTTCGCAATCGTCCAGTCGCGCAGCGAGTTCCGGAATGGCGGTCACCATGTCGTGGTAGCGCTGCTCGGTCTGCCCGGCGGTGCGCGGTCCGTGCGTGACCGGCGGCTGGATCAGCGACAGCACCGCACCGTCCTCGCACGGGAAGGCGGTTCCCAGCAGATCCCCGGCCCGCCACTGGGCGGCCGTCGACCGCCATTCCGGGCGGCCGTCGCGCCAGTAGGCGAAGTAGCATGCCCGCCCACTGGGCTTGCTGCGGTACGGGTCCAGCGCTCCGGTCAGCCGCGCCACGGTGGAGCGACGCCCGTCCGCGCCGACCACCAGGCGGGCCCGGATCTCGCGGATGGTCCCGGCGCGATCGACCGCGCGTACGCCGGCTACCCGGCCGCGGTCGTGGATCAGTTCGGTGACCCGCATCGATTCGTGGACCGTGGCGCCGGCCGCGCGGGCCGTGGCCACCAGGGCCGCATCGAATCCGGTGCGCCGCACGCACATCGCGTAGTCGATACCCCGCACGGCGGTGAAGGGCGCCCGTACCACCTGGCCCGCGCCGGCGGCGAACGCGACCCGCAACCGTGGCGCGCCGAGGGCCAGCACCCGCTCCGACGCGCCCAGCGCCGCCACCTCGGCGAGGCCGGCCGGCCACAGCAGATGAGTCGAGAGCGTGTCGGAGGGAAAACGGGCCGAGTCCACGACGACGACGCGCCGTCCCGCGCGGGCGAAGGCGATGGCCGCGGCCGAACCGGCGCAGCGCGCTCCGACCACCACCACGTCTGTGAATTCGTGGTCGCTACAACCGTTTTCGCCGAGATCTCGGTCGCGCGCCGGAAGGTCCCGGACCATCGCGCGGGTGCCCGGATCGGTCGGCGAGGAGTCGGCAGGTTCGTCGGTAGGCATCGGCGCCGCCTTCCGGGTCACTATGTTCGGACACGGTGTCCTAATGAGAGAATGAAGTGACTCGTCTCACATTGTCAATATGTTTGGTTCGATCGGCGGCGGCAATTACCGACGCCTGAGCCGCCCGAGCCCGGTGAGATGCCGGATCCGCGGGAAGGCGTGGCCACCCGGCCCGATCGGAAACGACCGTGATGAGGTACCGCGATGGCGTTGATGTCACCCTTGGACTCGGCATTCCTGCTGCTGGAATCACGCGAACATCCCATGCACGTCGGCGGGCTCTCCGTGTTTCGTCCCTCGGGCGCCGAGCCGGGGTCGGCGCGGCAGGTGCACGAGGAGTTGGTCTCCGGTGGCGGCGAACTCAACTCGGTGTTCCGGCGCCGGCCCGCGCGGTCGCTGGCGAGTTTCTCCGCCCTGCAGTGGAATCTCGACGACGACGTCGATATCGACTACCACGTCCGGTTGCTCTCGGTACCCACGCCCGGACGGGGGCGGGAATTGCTGGAACTGGTGTCGATGCTGCACGGATCGCTGCTGGATCGTCATCGCCCGCTGTGGGAGGTCTACGTCATCGACGGGCTCGCCGACGGCCGGATCGCCTTGTACACCAAGACACATCACGCGCTGATGGACGGTGTGTCGGCAGTGCGCACCTGGCAGCGGGTCCTCTCGGCCGACCCCGACGCCCGCGACTGCGTGCCGCCGTGGCGCTCGCCCCGCCGTCGTCCGGACGCCGGCCCGAATACGTTGTTGCGCCGCTCGGGCGAGGCGGTGCGCATGGCCGGGCGGATCGGCACCGCCGTACCCGAATTACTGTCGGGCGCATACGCGATCGCGCGCGATTATCCGGAACCGCTCCCGTTCCGGGCGCCGCACACGATGTTCAACGTCGCCATCACCGGTGCCCGGCGATTCGCTGCCCAGTCGTGGCCGTTGCCGCGGTTGCGCGCGGTCGGGTCGCGCACCGGGGCGACCGTGAACGACGTCGTGCTGGCGATGTGCGCGGGCGCGCTGCGGCGGTATCTGCTCGCCGAACAGGCACTGCCGGCCGAGCCGCTGATCGCGATGGTGCCGGTCTCGTTGCGCGGCACCACCGAAACCGCCGCGGGAGAGGGCAATTCGGTGGGTGCGGCACTGTGCGATCTCGCCACCGACGAATCCGACCCGGGTGACCGGCTCGCTCGCATCCACTCGTCGATGGCGCGGACCAAGAACACCATGTCCCGGCTGACGCCGCTGCAGATCCTGGGGCTGTCGGCGATCAATGTGGCGGGGCTGGCATCAGCGGCGCTACCGATCCGGCTGCCCGCCGCAGCGCCGCCGTTCAACATCGTCATCTCCAACGTCCCCGGCGCCGCCGAACCGCGCTACTGGAACGGCCTGCGCCTGGAAGCGGCGTATCCGGCGTCGATTCCCCTCGACGGGCAAGCGGTCAACATCACGACGATAAGTTCCGGTGGCGCCATGCATTTCGGCATCGTCGGCTGCCGCCGCAGTGTGCCGCACCTGCAACGGCTGTTGACCGGACTCGACGAATCCCTCGCCGAACTGGAGTAGCCGGTGCTGTGCCGCCGGAAGGCCGCGACCGCATCCCGGGCGCGGCGGGCGGCTGCTCTGTGGATCGTCAGGCGGTGCGCGCGGTGTCGGTGAGGGCGTCGGTGGCGGCGGCGAGAATCCGTCGGGCCCGTGGAAAGTCCTGTAGCTGCCCGCCCAGCAGATCGAGGACGGGAAACAGCGAGTGCGCGGGAACCGCCCGCGCGCTCAGTACGCCGGCGGTCCACGTGACGAAGGTGGTGAACACCATGTCGTCGTCCAGATACAGTGCGGTGGCGAGGAATTCGAGGATCTGCGCGATATCTTCGGCGGTGCGTTCCACTTGGAATTCGGAATAGTCCCGCAGCGCGGGAAAACGGTGTTCCAGTTCCGCCATGGTGGTCGCCAGCAAGTGCGGAGCGCTGCGAGCGATCATGGTGAATTCCTGATCGGCCAGATGCGGCAGTGGCCGGTGCGGTCGGTCCGGCCGCTCGCGTCGCAGCCCACCGGCGAGCAGCTCGGCCGCGGTCGAGGCGTCCGGCGCCCAGCCGTCCGCGCCGAGCAGGTCCGCGTAGCGCCCGTCCGGCCCGAATGCCGCGCCGCCCACGAGCACCGGCACCCCGGCCGCCTGACACGCGGTGATCGTGCCGTGTGCCGTCGGCAGCCGGGTCGGCAGCGACGACGACAGCAGCACGGCGTCGGGGCCGGTGTTGTGCAGATGCGCGATCAGGTGGCGCGTAGGGACCTGCGCGCCCAGGAAATCGACCTGCCAGCCACGCAACCGCAGCACCTCGGCGACCAGCCGGCCGGGCAGCGCATGCCATTCGCCGTCCACACAGGCGACGGTCACCCGCCCGGCCGTGGCGGGGTGCGCGTCGGCCACGTGCAGCGACAGTGCCGTCACGGCGCGATCGTTGATGGCGGTAGCGGTGTGCTCGTCGGCGACACTGAGGGTGTTCGCGGCCCATTCCGCGCCTACCCGGCGCTGGACCGCGGCGATGACCTCGAGCAGGACCGCCTCCGGCGCCAGACCCGAATCCGCCGCCGCGAGCACGATCCGGATCGCCGCCGGTTCGTCGCGGCCGGTGACCGCCCTCCACAACTCTTCGCGAAACGCGGAGGCGTCGCGGACGATGCGGCGATGCGGCTCGGACATGAACGGCGGCTCCTTCGCTGTGCGGGTCAGTGGATCACGAGGTTCGAGGCGCGCGGCGCGGTGATCGCGACGACGGCGATGTCGTCGTGCTGGTTGCGGCCGACCCACTGGGTGGTGAGCATGTGCACGCGCTCGACCACCGCCTCCGCGGGCATCTGCGCACACTGTGCCAGCGCGGCGGCGAGCCGCTCCTCACCGAACATGCGCCGGCCCAGCGGTCCGCCGCGGGCCTCGGTCACACCGTCGGTGTAGAGCAGGCAGGTTTCCCCGGGCGCGAGCGAGGTCCGGAATGTCGTCGCGGTGATGTCGGGCAGCGCACCGACCAGTTGTCCACGCGTCTCGGCCGTTTCGACGGTCCCGTCGGCCCGCACGATCAACGGCGGTGGGTGCCCGGCGGAGGTCAACCGCAGCAGCACTCGCCCGTTCCGATGCACGGCTGATGCCAGCACCAGCGTGGCGAACCGGTCGTGCCGCGAGGACACCAGCGCGTCGTTGAGCAGGGTGAGCAGCCGCTGGTGGTCGTCGGCCATCGGCACCAGCGCGTGGACCGTGTTGCGGATCTTGCCGGTCAGCACGGCGGCCTCGAGACCTTTGCCGCAGACGTCGCCGAGGACGACGAGGGTTTCCCCGTCCGGTGTCGGCGCCCGGTGCACGTCGTAGAAGTCCCCGCCGATGATTTCGTGATTCTCCGAAGCCCGGTAGGCGCCGGCCAAGTCGATTCCGTGAACCCGGTGCAGCTGCGGCGGCAGCAGTTCGCGCATCAGGACCGCCGTGATGCTGGTCTGCTCGGCATACAGCCGCGCCGCCGACAACGCGATACCCGCGCGCCCGGCGAACAACTGGGCGAAGACCTCGTCGCGCTCGTCGAAGGTCCGCTCGCCGGAACGCCGCAGCAGTACCAGCGCACCCGCCGAAACCCCGTGGCCGGGAAGCGGAGTCACGATCACCGAGCCCGTCGCGTGCGCGAAACCGGGCGGCAGCAGCCACGCCGGCACCGCCGCGGGGTCGAGCCACTGCGAGGGAATCGGGGGGAACCCGCGCAGCGCCTCGCTCAGCCCGGCCACCACGTCGGGATCCTCCTCGACGACGTTCACCCGGACCGCGCCGTGTTCGTCACAGGAGACGACCGACAGCGCGCGCCCGGCCGGCGGCGTGACGACCACGGCGGCATCGGCGAGGTGGCGGGCGGCGAGCCGGACCGTGGTCTCCAGGCACCTGTCGACGTTCAACGAGGCCAGCAACTGTTCGGAGGCCTGCGACAGAAACGCGGTGCGTTCGCGTTCCTGCTCCAAGTCCGAGCGGCTCTCGTGCAGCGAGCGCGCGGTGTCGCCGAGCAGCCACCAGACGATCGTCCCGTCGCCGCCGGGGGAGGCGACGGCATGCAGCTCGCGCCCGCCCACGCGACCGGATACGGATGCGGCTGTCGGCTCGATGTCGGATGCGGCCGTCGCGTCGTGTGCTGCCGACAACCAGGGCAGCCCGGTGCGGTGCAACGGCTCACCCACCGCCGCGTCGGGTAACAACGCCGCGGCTGCGCCGGTCAGCGCCACCACCGTGCCCGCTCGATCGACCACCACGGCCGGATGCGGTACCGCCGACCACCGGTCCACGCCGCTCACCGCAGATCCGGGCATGGCGGCCTCCTCACATCCAGTCGCACGAGCGAAACCTGCTGCGCCGCAGTCGAACCGGCATCACGGCTGCTCCGCCGAGGTGCGCCGGGACCATTGTCCGGTGTCGGGATCGGATCGCTCCTCGGCGGTGGGCGAGACCACGAATTCGACGGTCGTACCGTCGGCGCCCGAGACGACGCGGGTTCCGGGCATCAGGGCGTTCATCATCGGCAGGCCGCGGCCACGATCGGTTCCCTCCTCCGCTCGCGGCGCGCGCCAGGTGCCGCCGTCGGAGACGGTGATACGGATCGAATGCACAGCCGTGGCATGCAGCACGACGGTCCGGCCGTCGCCGCGATGACCGTGCTCGACCGAGTTCGTGCACGCCTCGTTGACGGCCAGTAGCAAGTCGTAGGCGCGATCGGGTCCGAGGTTCGTGGCCGCGAGCCAGGCCCGCAACAGGGCCCGCACCCGCTGCAATTCCTCGGACCGGGCCCGGAATTCGATGTGCAGATCCTCGAGCGATCGCTGCCCGCTGTTCGCCGCGGCCTTGTGAGCTCCGCTCTCGGGGTGGCGCATGCCTTCGGGGTGACGCATCCGATATCAGCCGTTCGTGTGTGTGACAGCGCTCGCGACGGCGGCATCGACGTCGTCGAAGAGCGCGAATACCGTCGACAGGCCGGTGACCTCCACTACGCGCCGCACCGGACGCGGCGCCACCACCAGCACCCGTCCCGCCTGCCGCAGGGCACGGACCAGTACGTTCATTCCCGAGGAGTCGAAGAATTCGACCGCGGACAGATCCACGATCAGCTGCCCGGGTTGACGAGTCACGGCCTGCTGGACAGCCGTATCCAGCCGCGGCGCGGTATGCGAATCGACCTCACCGGCCGCGACCACCACCACGAAGCCGCCGACCGAGATCACATCGGCGGTGCAGCCGCTGTGGCCTTCGTATCCCACGTATTCACCCTTCCCTACACTCCCGCATTCGTGTCCGCCCTCACGAGTATGAATCGTGGCGGCCGAGCGGATCTGTGCAGGCACGTCTGCGCATCACGAACACCGCGATACTCGGCGTGGTTTCGCGGTGCCGCGCGCGGCTGTGGTCTCAACCTCGCAAGATCACCGAGTGTAACGGCCGCGGCGCGCTCCCCGGGACGCGTGTCGATCGGCGCCCGCCGAGCCTCGTCCACACCAGGCATACCGCGCCCATCGCCGGGGGGCGAAATCGCGTGCCACGGGAGGCGATTGCGGAGGTGGCGGTAGGCCGGGGACGGCATCGCGCCGCGCTCGCCGGACTGTCCGGTGTGTCTGCCGCGACATTCCGACGTGTCGCCGACGCGTCCCGGCCGCCGCGTGGTTATATCGCGCGACGGCGTCTACGGAGGTGTTCGGTGACCACAGCAGGTCTGATCCTCGCTTGCCTCGCGGCAGTGATCCACATCTACATCTTCTATCTGGAGTCGGTCGCCTGGACGAGCCCGAAAACCCGCGCCATCTTCGGGGTGGCCTCGGCGGCCGAGGCGGAGACGACCAAGCCGCTGGCCTTCAATCAGGGCTTCTACAATCTGTTCCTGGCCGTGTCGGTCATCGTCGGTACCGTCTTCTTCGCGGTGGGCGAGCAGACGATCGGCGCGACCTTGGTGTTCACCGGGGCGGGCTCGATGACCGCCGCCGGCCTGGTCCTGCTCGCGTCCAGCCCCGACAAGGCGAGCGCGGCCCTCAAACAACTGGTGCCACCGCTACTCGGCGTGATCCTGCTGGCCGTCGGCCTGCGATAAGCCCCCTGCACACGTTGACGTCGTTTCCGTTGTCGACCGCGAAGCCTGGGTAGGCCCAGCGGGAACCGACCGCGCTGTCGGATCCCGCTGGACCGCCGAGACCTCGCCTCCCGTCCCGGCGTTGCCTGGGAGAGAATTCGCCCAGGCAACGCCGCCGAATCGGTTCTAGCGTGGTGATATGACCGTCAGGGAGCCGCATCTGCGTGAGCTGGGGGAGTTCTTGAAAGCCCGCCGGGCGCAGCTCGAGCCGGGCGCTCTCGGCCTGCCTTCCAGCGACCTGCGGCCGCGGCGGGTGCCGGGCCTGCGTCGCGAAGAGGTCGCGGAATTGGCCGCGATCAGCACCGACTATTACACGCGGATCGAGCAGGGGCGGCTGGCCCCGTCCGAGCCCGTACTCGACACCCTGGTCCGGGTGCTGCAGTTGGATCGCGAGCAGCGCGATTACGTTCGCAGCCTGGCCGAACGGGCCGACAGCCGCCCCTCCGCGCCGCGTGGCCGCCAGGTCGTGCGAGCGCAACTCGGCAGGCTGCTGGAGCAGCTGACCGATACACCGGCGCTGATCTTCGGCCGCCACCTCGACATCCTGGCGTGGAATCAGCTGGCCGCGGCGCTCATCGCCGATTTCGGCAAGATTCCGCAGAAACAGCGCAACTACGTGCGGATGATCTTCCTGGACCCCGCGATGCGCCGGCTGTACACCGACTGGGAGGCCGTCGCGCGGACCTGCGTGGCGATCCTGCGCATGGAAGCGGCAGCGAATCCCACCGATCCGCGCCTGACCGCGCTGGTCGGCGAGTTGTCGGTCGCCGACGAGCAATTCCGGCAGTGGTGGGCGGCCCGCCATGTCGCCCACCAGGAATTCGGCACCAAACGGATGAGCCACCCCGAGGTCGGCGATCTGGTGTTGGAATGGGACACTTTTCGCTATTCCGGCGACCCGGATCAGCAATTGGTGCTGTGGTCGACCGAGCCGGGCAGTGTGTCCCAGGACAAATTGCGCATCCTCGCCTCCTGGTCGGTCGAGCATCTCCCGGCTTCGGAAACGTCGGAGGAGCACCGCACGCTCTGAGCGGGATGTGGCTGTCGGCTGCGCGAGAGTCGCGGCACGGCGACTGTGCCGGCCGCGCGAACCCGCGGGCAGCATCGCGCCACGATAATCGGGTCTCGGTGATCCGAGTAGGGGCGATCGACCGGCGGCCTGGTGGCGCTCCCACGCTCGATCGGGATCGACGCCGCCATGGCGGAGCCACGGCAGGTCGCATCGACGGCGGCGGGCCGACCGCTATGCGGAAAAGGCAGCAGCGAGCAGTTATCCGAAGAGCCGGCGATGGCCGCGAACGAACTGTTCGAAGGTTCTCGGCGCGTCACCGGTCAGGTCGGTGACGGTGGATAGGACCGAATCGGCCCCGCCCTCGCCGTAGACGACGCTCACCCGGACCAAGGCTGCTGCCATGAATGCCGGAACGCCGGCAGCGAGCAGGCCCTCACGTGCTTGCGTCGCGGTCTGTGCGCGATATCGCACGGGGTTGCGCAGAACATCCGAGAACACGTCGGCCACCTGCTCGTAGGTGAGGGCACGGGGGCCGGTAAGGGAGTAGACCCGGCCGTCGTGGCCGCCTGTGGTGAGGACATGCGCCGCGACACCGGCAACGTCACGGGCGTCGACGTAGCTGATGGGCGCCGAACCTCCCGGACGTGCGATCACTCCGTGCTCGGCGATCGACGCCGCCATCTGCGCGAAGTTCTGCATGAAGAAGTTCGGCCGCAAGAAGGTCCACCGCAATCCGGAGCGCTCGATGGCCTGCTCCACCGGTCGATGCAGGTCGGCGAGGGGAGTGAGGCGTTCGTCGGCCCGCCACAAAGACACCTTGACGACGCGTTCGACACCGGCCTCGCACGCCGCGTCGACCAGGGTGAGTTCATCTTGGGTCTGCGTCGCGGTAGTGGCCGTGACCAGGAAGAGGGTGCCGACTCCCGCCATCGCGGCGGGCAGGGTGGCAGGCCGCCTGTAGTCGACGGTGACCGCGTCGTGGCCGGATTCCGTCATCGCGGCAGTGCGTGCGGGGTCCCGGTAGGCCGCGCGAACGGGTGCACCCGCCGAGAGCAACGCGGCCACCACACCCGAGCCGATTCTGCCCGATGCGCCCGTGACCAGCACCGGACGGGCGGAAGGCGGGGACAGGACCGTGGACGGCGCCGAGGGTTTTGTACCGGTGCGGGGTCGGTTCACCTGCCAGACGTTATCGGGAGCCACCGACAAGAATCCGAACGCAGACAGTGACTTTCACCCGGTGCGGTCGCGATCGGAGTCACGCTCCGAGGAACAGCCGTTCGTTCGGCAGGCGAGGCAGCCGCTCCTCGATGGTGTCGCGCATCAATTCGATTGCGTACCAAGGCCTTCGCCGCCAGTCGTTGATCAGATTGCTGGCGGCTGCGGCCGCCGCCAGGTAGTCGAAGGCGATATCACCCAACCAGATTCGAAGCCGCACATCGCAGTCCGCGGGCCGCGTCGGTCTATCGCCGGTGATCGTCGCATGCTCGACAGCGCTATGTGTGCACATCGAGAACTCCCCTTCGCGGGCTGGAGCCGCTGCCGATCATTGCCGCCAGGCCGGCCGGGAGAGCTGTGGCCGGGTCATCCGCGTCATCGGGACCGGTGCGCGCCAGCCGCACGGCAAGCCGCAGGTGGCTACTATTTCGTGCTCGGTGGTGCCGTCGGGGTACTCGCGGGTGATCAGCGACGCCGATGCCGGATACCCGCAGTGTGCACATCCACCGAAGTAGTCCAGCAGTTCCTGGACGTGGGTGTGAATGGGTGACGGCATGCTCCGCTCCGCGTGGTTGATCGACCGAGCATCATTCGGTTCGGTGGTGGTGGTCCTGACCGAGGGCGGCGAGGTCGACGACCTCTACGCGGCGAGAAGGCGCGTTCTGTCGGTCACGAATTCACGGTATGCCTCGATCCGGCGGGTTGCCTGGGAGAGTTTCCTCCCTGCCTCCGGTTCGTGATCGCCCGGACGAGGTGGATGAATGCGTTTCGCGCACCGGCCTCGTGACCCCGATGCCAGGGAAAGATCTCTCCCCTCCACAGGGGCGGTGTGCGCTACGAGACTGGACGTGCACGGGCTCGCTGACTCAGTCATCACAACCCGGCTGCGGGGCTCGTCACGACATCGGAGGAGTCGCAACACCAGAGGAGTGAACACCATGGTCAATCACAAGATCGAGCACGTCAGCTTCCGCAATCGCGATATGTATTGGGACATCGCGGCGGATCTGCACTTCCCGCCCGACTTCGACGAATCACGGACCTATCCGGCGATCGTCGCCGCGCATCCGATCGGCAGCTGCAAGGAGCAGACGGCCGGCAACGTCTACGCGCCTGCGCTGGCCGAGGCCGGCAACGTGGTCATCGCGTTCGACGCGAGCTTTCAGGGGGAAAGCGGCGGCACCCCGCGGTTCCTGGAGGATCCGGCCCAGCGCGTCGAGGATTTCCATCGGGTGGTGGACTACCTGGTCACGCTGCCGTATGTCGACGCCGATCGTATCGGTGTGCTCGGCATCTGCGGTGGTGGTGGATACACCTTGGCCGCGGCCAAGACGGAAAAGCGGTTCAAGGCCGTCGTCTCGATCACCGGTGTGAACTTCGGCCGGATGCAGCGAGAGACCTCGGGGCAGGACGGCGGGCCGATCGCGGCGTTACGGGGCATCGCCGAGCAGCGCACCGCCGAGGCCCGCGGCGCGGACAGCGTCGCGAACGACATCCTGCCCAGCTCGGCCGAGCAGGCCCAGCAGGTGGGTGACATCGACATCATCGAGGCGTACGACTACTACCGCACCGATCGCGGCCGGGCAAAAAACGGCTGTACCACCTTCGAGGTCGCGCATGGTTCCACCGCGCTGGGATGGGATGCGTTCCACCTGGCCGACGAGCTGCTCGACCAGCCGCTGCTCATCGTCATCGGCGACAAGCAGGGCGGTTTCGGCGCCTACCGCGACGGTCACGAGATCTACGAGAAGGCCGCCTCTGCGGACAAGCAGCTCCTCGAACTTCCGGACGTCTCCCACTACGACCTCTACGACCGGCCGAAGGGCGCGGGCGAGGCGTTGAAGAAGGTCGTCCCGTTCTTCGCCGACAAGCTCTGATCTTCCGATGCCCTGACAACGCCGATTCACCCGGTCCGGGCCGACGAAGCGGCCGGCCAGTCCCGAGACTGCCGCCAGCGGTTCCGACGTGGTGTCAGCGCAGCGCCGCCGCGAGGTAGGGGGCGGTGGCGCTGTGTGGGGCGGCGGCCGCCTCGGCCGGGGTGCCGGTGGTGACGACACGACCGCCCTCGTTGCCGGCGCCGGGGCCGAGGTCGATGACATGGTCGGCCCGGACCACCACGCGCATGTCCAGTTCGGCGACCACGACGGTATTGCCCGCGTCCACCAGTTTCTGCAGGTGCAGCATCAGCCGGTCGGTATCGGCCGGATGTAGTCCGGAGGTGGGTTCGTCGAGAAGGTAGAGCGCGTCGCCGCGGTGGGCCCGCTGCAGTTCGGTGGCGAGTTTGACCCGTTGGGCCTCACCGCCGGACAGTTCGGTCGCCGGCTGCCCCAGCCGGAGGTAGCCGAGCCCGACGTCGTCCAATACGGTCAGTGAGCGGAGGATGTCGGTGTCACCGTCGAAGAACTCCCGCGCCTCCTCGACACTCATCTCCAGCACCTCGGCGATATTGCGTCCGTGCCAGGTGATTTCGAGTGTGCTCGCCTGGTAGCGGGTGCCGTGGCAGTCCGGGCACGGCGTGTAGACGCTGGGCAGGAACAGCAATTCGACCATCACCCAGCCCTCGCCCTCGCATGTCGGGCACCGCCCGGACGCGACGTTGAACGAGAACCGGCCCGCGTTGTAGTGCCGACGCCGCGCCTTCGGTGTACTGGCGAAACGGCGGCGGATGTAGTCGAACATTCCCGTGTACGTGGCGACATTCGATCGGGGAGTGCGCCCGATCGGCTTCTGATCGATGCACACCACCCGGCGAAGATCACCGACTCCGCCGACGATCGTGCCGTCGACAGGCTGCGACTCGGCGGACAACAGCAGGTCGTCTCCGATGTCGTCGGCGGCGGTGCCGACGGGATGGCCCAGGTGCTCACCGACCAGCGCCGGGAGTGCCTGACTGACCAGGCTCGACTTCCCGGAACCCGACACCCCGGTGACAGCGGTCAGGCACTTCAGCGGAAGCGACACCGACACATCGCGTAAATTGTTGCGGCGCACCTTCTTCAGTCGCAACCATTCCTCCGCGGGCCGCGGCGGCCGGGGTGCGGGCCGTTCGTGGTCGAACAGGTACCGACGCGTCGCCGATTCGCCGACGTCGTTCAAGCCCTCGGGCGGTCCGCTGTGCAGAATCCGGCCGCCGTTCTCGCCCGCGCCGGGACCGAGATCGACCAGCCAGTCGGCGGCGCGAATGATGTCGAGCGAGTGCTCGACGACGAACACGCTGTTGCCGCGGCGCTTCAGCCCCTCCAGGATGCCCAGCAGGGCGTCGCGGTCACGCGGGTGTAGCCCCGCCGACGGTTCGTCGAGGACGTACACGACTCCGAAGAGCTGCGAAGAGAGCTGCGTCGCCAGCCGCACGCGCTGCAACTCGCCCGACGACAGGGTCGGTGTGCTGCGGTCCAACGACAGATAACCCAGGCCCAGGTCGGTGACCGGACGCAGCCGCTCCAGCAGTTCGCTGACCAAACGCTGTGCGGCAGCGCGCTTTTCGATCGACATATTCGGTGTGCTGCGCACGTCCGGGGCCGCATCGTGTGCGGAACCTCCGGCCGCTACACGCTTGTCGACCGCCGTTCGCCGGGCCGACTCGTCGAGAACGGCGTCGGATCCGATATCGGTCGGGCGCCAGTTCTCGGCGAGTACCGACGACAACAGTTCGGCGAGGCGGGCCAGGGGAAGCGCGGAGAATTCGGCGATATCGAGCCCTTCGAACGTCACCGACAGGGCCTCCGGTTTGAGCAGTTTGCCGTCGCAGGTGGGGCACACCGCACTACTGATGAATCGGGACACCCGCTTCTTCACCGAGGCGCTCTTGGTGTTCGCGAACGTGTCGAGGACGTACCGGCGCGCACTGGTGAACGTGCCCTGATAGCTGGGCTCCATCTTCTGCTTCAGCGCGCGGCGTGTCTGCGCCGGGGTGAACCCGGCGTACACCGGCACCGTCGGGTGCTCGTCGGTGTAGAGGATCCAGTCGCGGTCCTTCTTCGGCAGGTCTCGCCAGGGCCGGTCGACGTCGTATCCGAGCGACACCAGGATGTCGCGGAGATTCTGACCGTGCCAGGCCGGCGGCCAGGAGGCGATCGCCCGGTCCCGGATCGTCATCGACGGGTCGGGCACCATCAGTTTCTCGGGCACCTCGTACACCCTGCCGATACCGTGACAGGTGGGGCAGGCACCCTGCACTGTGTTCGGCGAGAAGTCCTCGGCGTAGAGCATCGGTTGCTTCGGAGGGTAGTTGCCGGCCCGCGAATACAGCATGCGGACCAGACTCGACAGCGTTGTCACACTGCCGACCGAGGATCGCGCGCTACCGCCGGCGCGGTGTTGCTGCAGGGCGACCGCCGGCGGCAGCCCCTCGATCGAATCGACATCGGGAACACCGACCTGATCGATGAGGCGTCGCGCGTACGGTGCCACCGACTCCAGATACCGCCGCTGGGATTCCGCGAACAACGTGCCGAAGGCCAGCGACGATTTCCCGGAGCCCGAAACACCGGTGAAGACGACCAGCGCATCGCGGGGAATGTCGACATCGACGTCGGCGAGATTGTGCTCCCGCGCGCCGCGCACCTGGACACGGGCGGGAACGGCGATCGGGGCGTCCCCGCCGGGCGCCCGCTTCCGCGCGGAAGTACCTGTCATCGCCTCGCCTCCCGTCTTCGGTTGTCGATCCGGTGCCGAAAGGGTGCTCTGATTTCATCGGTTACCCGGGACCGGTCGCTTCTATCGTCGGCAAACCGCCCGTACGAGGCGCAGCCGTGAATCTCCGACACCAGCGCGGAATCGCCACGTCCGGATGGTTGCGTCACCGGCCGCGTGGTGCCCGTCGCTCTCCTGGCACCGGTGACGGGTGAGTGGTGCATCGCTGGGGCGAGCCGGAATGGGATCGCCGCGATGTACCACTCGTCGTGTCGACGGCCGGGTCAGGCCATGACGGAGACGCGGTCCGTGTCGGTGACGGGTCCGGTCCGAGAATCCGTGCGCGCGGCCAGCCGGACCGGCAGGCTGGTCAAGCCGTGAATCAACAGGCTCTTTCGCCACGTCAGATCGGTGAATTCGCCGTCGAGCGACAGATCCGGGAAAGTGGCCAGCAGCCGCGAGATCGCGGTCGTGGCCTCCATCCGGGCCAGGGCGGCGCCGAGACAGTGGTGGATGCCGTGGCCGAAGGCGAGGTGCCGGCTCTCGGGTCGTTCGAGGTCGATGCGGTCCGGCTCGGCGAACCGGGCGGGGTCGCGGTTGGCGGCGGCGAGCGAGATGAGGATGAATTCGTCCGCGTCGATGTGCTGATCGCCCAACGTGATCGGGGCGGTGGTGTAGCGGGCCGTGGCCAAGTGCAGCGACCCCTGGCAGCGCAGGATCTCCTCGACGTAGGCGGGTATCGCTTCGGGGTCCGCGCGCAACCGCTCGGCGATCGCGGGCTCGCGCAGGAGCTCGAGTACCGAGTTGCCGATCAGGTTGACGGTGGTCTCGTGCCCCGCTATCAGCAGCAGGAGCAGCATGGCGATGAGTTCGTGCTGGTCCAGGCGGTCGTCGTGGTCTTTCGCGATGATCAGTTGGGAGAGCAGGTCGTCACGGGGGTCGTCGGTGCGTTCGGCGATCAACGCCGTCAGGTAGGTGAAGTATTCGACCCCGGCGGCGGCGCGTTCCTCGTTGGTGGCGGTGTCGCTGACCACGTCGGCGGTCCAGGAACGGAAGTCTGCCTTGTCGTCGTCGGGCACCCCGAGCAGTTCGCAGATCACCGCGATCGGCAGCCGGAACGCGTAGCTGTCGATGAGGTCGACAGTCGTTCGCGGGCTGATGTGGTGGAGCAGGGTGTCGGCGATCGCGGTGATCCTCGGTTGCAGATCGCGGATGGCGGGGCCCGCGAACGCCTTCGCCACGAGACGGCGCAGACGCGTGTGCTGTGGCGGATCGGCGAACAGCATATTGTCGTTGATGGCGGTGTTGAACATCTCGGCCGCACCGTTTTTGGCCAGCACGGCCTGTCCCTCGGGCGACCCGATGCGCTTGCTGATGGTCGGTTCCGCGAAGGCTTGTTTCGCCACGTCGTGATCGACGATCAACCAGCCGACCACACCGTCCAATCGAATGCGATGGAGGGGACCGCGCTCGCGCAGCGCCCGATAGGTCGCATGCGGATCCTGGTAGAAATCGTCTGTCAGTTCGAGGATTTCCATCTCGGCTGTCACCGGCCACCACCGGCCGACGACACCATGGCCGAGCTCGAACATAGGTAGTGCACTGTCCCTCAGTCCTTTCGACGAACGTTCTGACTTGCGTCCGATGCGGTCCGGACCGAGTAGTCGGTCAGGTGTGCATCAGTGAGAGGTCGAGCAGTTTCGATCGGGTGAAACAGGGAGGCCCCGGCCACGGATTAGCCATGGCTACCGTCCAGTAAACATCTGAGTGCCCGAGTGGCTTCCGCGTGCACATCGCATCGAAATGCGCTGCTCGCACGCCAGGGCTGTTCGGAAGTCGTTGAAGCGGAGTCTTATTCGGAACCGGAAAGCGAAACAGATGGTAGCTCGGCGGCGTCGGCGAACGCCTCCTCGCCGCGACCTTCGATCAGCACGGTGTGATCACGGCTTCGCGGCGAAACATCACGACGCCCGTATGTCGGGGAGGACCGTATCGGTGTGCGTCGCATCAGTCGGGAAGTTCTTACCTGCGCATGCGTGGGGAAGAAGGGCATGGCTCCACTCCGGCGATTCACGAACCGGGCCGTGGTGAGGCTGCGCGCTCACGGCGCGCAGCTCCCGCCACTGTTGTTCCCCTTGGTTTTTCGCTCCAGGTATCAGGCTTCGGCAGCCGCGGGCAACAGGCCGAGCTGAGTCAGGAATGCGGCGTTGTCCCAGTAGCCGCGGTGTTCGACGACCTTGCCGTCCTTCACGGCGAAGGTGTCGATGAGGGGAAAGCGCACCGCGCGGCCGGTCGGCGGGACCTCTCCCTGCGGCGTGGCCAGCGGGCCGGTGTGAGTGCCCGAGAACGACACCTCGGCGACCGCCCCGTCACCGTCGTGCCAGATGTTGCGCACCGTGATGGTCAGATCGGGAAACGCCGTGATGAAGGTCTGGATCATGGCGCGCAGCTCGCCGATGCCCGACAGCGGGCCGGACGGGAATTCGCACGCCACGTCCTCGGAGAACGGGCTCGCGGCAAGGTCCACGTCGCCGGTGTTCAGTCCCTGGTAGTGCGCCTCGATGAAACCGCGTAGCAGCTCGCTCATATACATGCCTCCGTATCGGAAATGGTCGGCCGGAATCCGGACATCACGCACGATATTTCACATATTCCAGATATGGTGTCCGAGAAATTGGACACTCGGCCCGGTTCGTTCGGGCAGGTGTCTCGTCCGTGGAACGCACTCCGGTTCGGTACATTTCACACCTGTTGGCGGCCAGTGCCGATGCCGGCCGACGGCAATGACGCCGCGGCGGAAGACGTTCGGCGCCCCGGCGGCGAATCCGGGGTTCCGATCAGGTCGAGAGCGACCGTAAAGCGTTGGGGCGGTGGCGGTTCGACGCAGGCGAAAGCGCCTTCAACGGTTACGGACATGTCCAAATTCCTGGACACCCTGCATCCATCGTGCTGCGTAGCGTCGCCGAAAGCAGGGGCGCCATCACAGTTTTCGGCAGTCGGCGTATCGAGTCATTCGACGACGTCACCGCGCCGGGGGCATCGCATCCACCGACCGGTCGTGATCGCGGATTCCCGTACCTCCGGCTCCTTCCGCTGGTGGTCCTCTGCGCCCTGTGGGCGGTGCCGCCCACCGGAAATATGGAGGTAGAAGTTGTTCCACAAGGCAGTTCACGCGGCGCGCGGTGCGGCGGTGGGAGTGGCGGCGGCCGTCGCCGTCACCTGCTGTGGCTGGTCCGGTTCGTCCCTGGCGATGGCGGCCACGCCCGATCGCTATCTGATCATCGCCGGTGCGGCGTCATCCAATGTCGAGGTCCTACGGGTCGACGCCGCCGGCACTCTCTCGAATGTGGCGGGCTCCCCGTTTCCCGCGGGCACCGGCGCGCTGTCGCTGACCGCGACCCCGGACGGCCGCACCGTGTATGTCGCACATACGGTTTCGGGCACGATCAGCGGTTACCATCTGAACGCGGACGGTACCCTGTCCCGCATCCCCGGTGCCCAGCTCGACCTCGGCACGCCGGCCGTCGGCTTCACCATCAGTCCCGACGGCTCGCGCATGTTCGCGACCATCGGCGGCGCGACGAACGAAGTCCGCTCGTACCGCATCGACGCGTCGGGGGCGCTGAGCCCCACGGGAGCCCAGGCGACTCCGATCCCCGGGATCAGCGGCCTGACCATGCCGACCCTGTCACCCGACGGCCGGTTCCTCTTCCTGGCGAGCTGGCTGAACATGACCGTCTCCAGTTTCGCGGTGCAGCCCGACGGCGGCCTGCGCGCGATCGGCGGCCCGGTCTTCGCCGGCATGCAACCCACCCTGCACGGCGTCACACCCGACGGCCGGTTCCTGTACGTCAGCAACGAAGCGAGCGACGGGGTGGCGGGTTTCGCGATCGCTCCTGACGGGCGCCTTACGCCGACGCCGGGATCGCCCTATCGCGCCGGCTTCCTTCCGCACGGTGTCGCGATCACCGCCGACAGCCACCGGCTGTACGTACCCGCATCGATGGGCGGCGTGATCGGCGGTTTCACGATCGGTGGCGACGGCGCGTTGATTCCCCTCCCGGGCTCGCCCTATGCGGCTCCGGCGGGCACGATCCCGGGGCGGGTCGTCCTGGACGAGGCAGCCGGGAAGGTGTTCCTCATCGATGCCCTGACAGTGCACGGGACCACTCAGCTCCACTCGTACGCCATCGCGGGAGACGGTAGCCTGGCACCCTCCGGCGCCCCGGTGACCGACACCGGGCTCGTGTTCTCCGACGGCCCCGACGCGATTCTCACTGCGCCACAATAGAAACGGCGTCCGATACGGGCGGACCGCGGTGTGTGACGACAGCCACCCGCGGTCACCGCCCGCCGGGCGTCGACAACCGATAACATCAAATGCTGGATATATTTAATTCTCCACGCACATCGCGCTTCTCCGGATAGCATCCCGACCGGACGCCGCCGTCGTACTCGACCGGCGGTCCGCATCGGTTGCTCTACAGTCCGGAGTACGTTCATGACCACCTCGTCGCAGATCCCCGGTCCGAGCCGCTACGGCTCGCCGGTCGACAGCAGCGGCCCTCGAATCCCCTTGTACACCGCGGAGTTCGCCGCCGACCCGCATCGGATCTACCGTGAGATGCGTGAGCGGTTCGGTGCGCTCGTGCCGATCGACCTCGCGCCGGGGGTGCCCGCGACCCTGGTGATCGACTACCAGGTCGCGCGGCGGATCCTCAACGACCCCGATCACTTCCCGGCCGATCCGCGTCACTGGCAGCAGCAGATACCGGCCGACTGCCCGGTACTTCCGCTGATGGAATGGCGGCCCAACGCCTTTCGCAGCGCCGGAGCCGAACACGCCCGCTATCGCACTCCCACGGTCGCCGCGTTGCACGAGGTCGAGATGTTCTCGCTGCACCATACGGTCGAGCAGATCGCGGTGCCACTGATCAACGCGTTCTGCGCGACCGGCACCGCGGAGATCATCACCGAGTACGCCTATCCGCTCACCTTCCAGGTGGTCAACACGCTGCTCGGCTGCCCCGCCGATATCGGCCGCCGCGCGGCAGACGCCTTCACCGCGATCTTCGACGGCGCCGAGACCGACGAGGCCGACGCGCTGCTCGTCGCGGCACTGGCCGACCTGATCGCGCTGCGCCGCAAGGAGCCGGGCAACGACATCACCTCGCGGCTGCTGCGGCATCCGGTGCAACTGGACCAGGACGAGATGATCGCGCAGTTGGTGAGCTTCTACGGTGCGGGGATCGAACCGCTGCACAATCTGATCGTCAACACGGTGCGCACGCTGCTCACCGAAGACCGGTTCGCGGGTGGGCTGCTCGGCGGCAGCATGACCACCCGCGCCGCGGTGGACGAGGTGCTGTTCACCGATCCGCCGCTGGCCAATATGTGCACGACCTTTCCCCGGCAGGCGGTGCTGATCGACGGCGTGTGGCTGCCGGCGCACCAGCCGGTCGTCATCAGCATGGCCGCGTGCAACAACGATCCCGCGGTCGCGGTCGGCGAATACGTCGACAACAGTTCCCATCTGTCGTGGAGTGTCGGGCCGCACGCCTGCCCGGCGCGGTCGGTGGCCTATCTGGTCGCGCAGGACGCGGTCGACCAGCTGCTCGACGCCCTGCCCGAGATGCGGCTCGCGGTGCCGGCGGACGAACTGACTTGGCGCCCCGGCCCCTTCCATCGCGCGCTGACCGCGCTTCCCGTCGTGTTCCCGCCGTCACCGCCACTGCGCGTCGGCTGAATTCGACCGCCCGGGTGTGCATATTTCTGGACAGCCACGATCCGCGTCGCTGCCTACAGTCGAACAGCGTGCCCGGCCGGAAGGTTTCGCCGGGTGCCCGGAACCAGCTGTGCGGCAATGGATTTGTCCCACATCGAGGCTGTGTCACTTCACTCGGAGGAAATGATGGGTAAGTTCGGGAATACGCCGGTTCGGCGAAGGCGGCGACATCGCGTATTCGACGGCATCGCAACGAATGTCGGGGCGGTCGTGTGCACGGCGATCATCGCCCTCGCCGGCCCGGTACCGCATGCCTCGGCGGCGCCCGAGGAGCATCCTCGTTTTCTGATCACTGCCGGCACCGCGTCGATGGGGATCAGCGTGGTGAAGGTGGGCGGCAACGGTGCGTTGTCGACGGTGCCGGGCAGTCCGTTCCCGACCGGATTCGGCATCCTGTCGCTGGTCGTCGCGCCGGACGGGCGCACTGTATACGTTCCGCACGCCGGTGATCTGGGGGTCAGTGGTTTCCGGCTCGACGAGGCCGGTGCGCTGCATTCGATTCCGGGTGCGAACATCACGCTCGGCGGTCCGCCGACCAGCGCGGTACTCGCGCCCGACGGGACGCATCTGTTCGTCGTCGTCGGCGGTCTCCCGGGGCATGTGGAGTCGTTCGCGGTCGCGCCGTCGGGTGCACTGACCCCGACCGGCGCGCCGCCGGTCACGGTGGACGGGCTCAGTGCGGTGGCTATGGCTCGCGTCGATCCGAGCGGCCGGTTTCTGCGGGTGGCTCCCTATATCGGAAATACGATGTCCAATTTCGCGATCGGTCCCGATGGCGCCCTCACCCCGATCGGGGTCACCAGCGTCGAACTCGGCCCCGTCGCCCCCGGGTTCACACCCGATGGCCGTTATCTCTACGAGAGCAACGAATTCGGCTTCGACCTGTCCGGCTTCGCTGTCGGCGCCGATGGTCGTGTGACCCCCACGCCGGGCTCACCGTATCCGACCGGGGGAGTGCCGCACGGGGTGGTCGTCAGTGCGGACGGGCGTCGCCTCTACGTGCCCAATGCCGTCGGCCAGTCGATCGCCGGTTTCGACGTGCACCCCGACGGCGCGCTCACTCCGCTTCCCGGCTCGCCCTATCCCGCCCCCGCGGCAACCATGCCCGGCCAGGTGGCGCTGCATCCGGATGGGCGGCACCTGTATCTCGTGGATGTGCTGACCGCGCACATCACCAACCTGGTGCACACCTATCTGATCGGTGACGACGGACGCTTGACGCCGTCGGGACAACCGCCGATCGATACCGGGGTGGTCATGTCCGACGGTCCGGTGGTCGCGATGACACCGTAGACGGCGACAGCTCCGAGGGAGTCCCTACTTGCCCACCGCGCTGAGGTCCTGCTCGTCGATGGTCTTGAACGGCACATGCGTTGCGGGATCCAGGATTTGATCGATGTGCTGCTGCACCAGCTCCGGGGTGAGGTCCTTGCTCGTGAAGCCCTCGTTGAATCCGAGTACCAGCCGTTGCACTTCGCCGCCCTGGGCCTGCAGCACCTCACCGCTGATCGCGCACTCCTGGTGCGCCAGATACGCCACGACGGGGCTGACCAGCGAGGTCGGCAGATTGTCGCGCATGAACTGCTTGAACTCCTCCGGCAGATCCGCCTCGTCGGACATCCGGGTCGCCGCGGTGGGAGCGATCGCGTTGACCTTGATGCCCACCTCCTGCCCCTCGAGGGCCAGAGTCCGGGTAAAGGCGAAGATCGCGCCCTTGGCGGCGACGTAGGGAGTCTGCTCCGGGAAGCCGATCAGCGTGGGGGAGGTGGTGCTCACGACGCGTCCGGCTCCGCTGTTCACCAGGTGCGGCCACGCGGCCGCGGTGACCCCGGCGGTGCCGAAGAAGTGCACCTCCATGTGCTTGCGGATCGACGGGAGGATATCGGGGCCGAAGGGCTGC
This sequence comes from Nocardia mikamii NBRC 108933, assembly GCF_001613505.1. Lineage (GTDB taxonomy): Bacteria > Actinomycetota > Actinomycetes > Mycobacteriales > Mycobacteriaceae > Nocardia > Nocardia mikamii. The sequence goes on along the minus strand of NZ_BDCM01000009.1, from coordinate 275,625 downwards.
GCCTGGTTGATGCCGGCGTTGTTGACCAGGATGTCGAGGCGGCCGAACGCGTCGATCGCGGACTGCACGATGCCTTGCGGATTCTCGGTGACCGAGTCGAAGTTCGCCACCGCGCGACCGCCGGCGGCGACGATCTCGGCCACCACATTCTCGGCCGGAGTCGTGTCGGCCCCGGTGCCCTGAGCGGAACCTCCCAGATCGTTGATCACCACCGCCGCACCTCGCGATGCCAGGAACTTGGCGTGCGCGGCGCCGAGGCCACGCCCGGAGCCGGTGACGATGGCGACGCGTCCGTCGAATGACAACATGAAATCTCCTCAGTCCTTCGCCGGAAGCATGACCGCGACCATGGTCACGGGTTTATCGGTGCGGTTGCTCCAGGCATGTTTGATGCCGCGGTTGATGACGGTGTCGCCGGCGCGCAGCAGGGTCTCGCCGGTTTCGTAGAGCGCGTAGATCTCGCCGTCGAGGATCGTCGCGATATCGATGGTTTCGGTGGCGTGCAGGCCGACGATGCCCTCGCTCTCGGCATTGGCGTCTTCACCGTGCAGATTCCCGATCGACTCCGCGTACACCGCGGGATCGATCTCGCTGTCCGGTGGGAAGGTTGCCAATCGGACCACGAGTCCCTGAGCGGGCGGGTCGAGTTCCACGTCCGGCCGCAATGTGTCGTCGTCCTGGTACCGGCCCGGCAGCGAGTCGACCCGCCAGACATCGTTGACCGTGAACGCGGGGAGGGCCACCCGGGTGGCGGTGTTCTCGTCCATGACGACGGTCGACTTGCCGTCGGCGTCCAGTCCCGCGATGACTCGCCGTGCGGTCTTGTTCAGATGTTCGCCACTCATGACGTTCCTTCCCTGCGGATACGACCGTGCTCTCCATCACAAAATACTATATAAAATATGTAAGGCAAGTGCGTTGCCGGGGCGCCGTGGGCGCGCCTTCCTCGGAAGAGGGTGGCGGACTGCGGGGACGCGAAGTGTCCAAATATCTGGACATTCGGCGCGCCGGCGCGCGGACATCATGAGTGACGCAGGCCACCTGCACCACTCGATAGGAAGGCACCGACCACCGATGAGCACCACACCGGACCAGGCAACCGTCGAACTCGCGGAGAACTGGGTCAAAGCCCTGAAAAACATCGACCTGTTCCTCGAGATCAGCACCGAGGACTGCCAGGTGTGGCACAGCGCCGACGACAAATGGGTGTCGGTGGCCGAAGCGGTCGCCGCCGTCTACGAGCGTTCCGGCGACAACGGCGTGCCCGATTTCCAGGCCGAGGGCGTCACCTTCACCGAGAAGGGCTTCTTCAACGAGGCCACGACCGAGGTACAGATCAGCGGTCAGAAGATGAAACTGCACCTGATCCAGCTTGTCGAGGTACGCGACGGAAAGGCCGCGCGGGTCCGCGAGTATATCGGCCCGGAAATGGGCGTCCAGCCGTAAACGCAAGTCCGAGAACGGAAACGGCGCGTCGGCATCCTTCCCCAGCCGACGCGCCGTTCGCCTATCGCTGTCGCGGTTGCGCTACAGCGGCCACCGCGCGTGCACCGGCCCCGGTCATCTCACCGATCGCGATTGTTCTCTGCGACCCAGGCTGCGATCTGTGCGCGAGAGGTGAAGCCGAGTTTGGTGAGAATGTGTTCGACGTGGCCGTCGGCGGTGCGCGAGGAAATCACGAGTTCGGCGGCGATCTGCCTGTTGGTGAGGCCGCGGGCGACCAGGCCGGCGACCTGCCGTTCGCGTTTGGTCAGGGTCGCCGGCGAATGCGACGACGAGGCGACGGACTGCTCGCCGAGGGCATAGGAGACCACGTCGTCCATATCCATCTTCTGGCCGCGCCGGAATGCCGGATCGAATTTCCGTCCACCGAGAACGCGACGCGCTGTTTGCTCGCATTCTCGGTGGAAAGGCGGGATCGCGGGAAAGATCGTGGTGCCACTGCTCCTGGCCGGCCAGAGGTTGTCGACGGCGCCCAGCAGCACGGCGGCACGCTCGGCGTCGTCGTCGGCCACCACCCATGCCAGTGACTCGAGCATGAACGCTGCCACGATGGGGCTGTTCAGTCTGCGATTGAGCTGCAGTGCGGAGCGAATCAACTGTTGTGCGCGATGGTTGTCGCCGCGCTGCCAGGCGGCCACACCGAGTCCTCGAAAGGCCCCACAGCGATAAGACAACTCTCCGGACGATTCGGTCACGGACAGCAGCGTGCGGCAGCTGGCGTCCATGCGTGCCATATCGCCACGCACCTCGTAAGCCCAACTGAGGTAGGCCAGTGCGTTGACGTACGCGACCGACATTTCCTCTGAGCGCAGCGTGTCCACCGCGCTGTGCAGCGATGTGCAGGCGCGGGCGATATCGCGGCGAGCCAGGGCGACAAGGCCGTCGGCGTGGTCGATGTGCGCCCGGAGCATGGGGAGCGAGCTGTGTTCGAGGAGAGCGCGCGCCTTCTGCAGCGAACTCTCCGCGGCCGGCAAGTCGCCGTGTACCACAGCGAGTTGGGTATCGGCCCGTAATGCTTTGGCGCGGTCGAGGATCGACCCGGCATCCGAGCGGGCGAGGGCACGGTCGAGCCAGGACCTTCCCTCGCCGTATTGGCCACGAAAGAACCAGAATTCATACAGGGCCGCGGTGGTGCGCAGCGCTGTCCCAGCCGTCTCGGCGGTCTCGTCGGTCTCGGCGGAGAGCAACGCATCGAGCGCTTCGCGCAGGTTGGCTTGTTCCCGGCCGATGCGTGCGATCCACTCCGGTTGCCGGTGGCTGAGCCACCCCGCTTCCGCGGCCACGGCCAATCGCTGGTACCAGTCGCGGTGCCGGCGGCGCAGTTGCGGGTATTCGCCCGACTCGCGCAACTTGTCCCGGCCGTAATCGCGCAACGTTTCGAGCATCCGGAAGCGCACGAGCCCGTCGATCTCTTCCCGGACCAGAATCGACTTGTCCACCAGAGCGGACACGACATCGAGTGTGCTGTACGGAGTCAGGTCCCAGCCCGATACCTGCTCGGCGGCGTCGAGTTCGAAGGTACCGGCGAACACGGCCAGCCGGGCCCACGATCGCTGTTCGGCGGGCGTGCATATCTCGTAGCTCCAGTCGATACACCAGCGCAGCGTCTGCTGGCGTGTCGGCGCGGCGCGGCTTCCGTGGGTGAGCAGTGCGTAGCGGTCGTCGAGGTGTTGCACGATCTGCTGGGGCGAAAGCGAACGCAGCCGGGCGGCGGCGAGTTCGATGGCCAGCGGCAAGCCGTCCAGGCGGGCACAGATCTGGGCGACCGAGGACCGATTCTGCTCATCGAGCCGGAAGCCTGGCACCGCGGCCGCGGCGCGCTCGCAGAACAGCGCCACCGCGTCGAAGCGAGCCATTCGATGAAGTGGGGGCTCTTCGTCGCCGGCGGGGGCCGTCAGCGGCGCCACCAGCACCACCGACTCACCGGCGATGTTCAGCGGCTCGCGGCTCGTGGCCAGAATTCGCAGATCCGGGCAGCTGCGCAACAGCGTGTCGGCCAATTTCGCGGCCGCCTCCACCAGGTGCTCGCAGTTGTCCAATATCAGCAGCGTTTCCCTGGAACGCAGGCGGCGGATCAGCACATCGAGCAACACCGCGTCCGGCTCGTCACGGGCACCGAGGGCCGCCGCCACCACGTCGACCAGGAGGGTGGGATCGGACACCTCGGCGAGCTCGGCGAGCCACGCTCCACCGGCGAAGCCGGATTCCCGGCTCGCGGCGGCCCGCAGGGCCAGCCTCGTCTTCCCGACACCTCCGACGCCGGTCAGCGTCACCAGCCGGGATGCCGAGAGCACGTTGCGCACCTCCGCGAGCTCGGCGCGACGGTTGATGAAACCGGTCACCTCCGCGGGCAGGTTTCCGCGGCGCGCGCTCGTGCCCGAAGTCCCCGACTCCTCGGCGTTCAGGCCGGGCCCGGCCCGCAGTGCCATGTTGTCGACCGGGTATCCGAGCCGCTGTTGCACCCGCCGGATCGCCTCGCCGAAGACTGCCGCCGAAGGACGGTCGCCGGGGTCGCGATTCATCGCCGTCGCCACGAGGGCGGCCACCTCCGCGGGCAGGCCGTTGTCCCGGAGATCGGGTACCGGCTGTGTGGTGATCCGCCGGAACTGCGTCACCACGTTCTCGCCGCTGCGGCGTTCGAAGGCGGCATGTCCGGTGAGCGCGCTGAACAGGGTGGCGCCGAGTCCGTACACATCCGAGGCCACGTTCGGTGTGGCGCCTTCGAGTACCTCGGGTGCGGTGAACGCCGGTGACCCGGTCAACGTACCCGCGGCGGTTCGGAACCCGCCGGCGATGTGGGCGATACCGAAGTCGGTCAATGCCGGTTCGCCGTAGTCGGTGAGCAGGATATTTCCCGGCTTCACGTCGCGGTGCACGATATCGAGGTGATGCGCGCTCTCGAGCGCACCGGCGATCTTCACCCCGATCGAGAGTGCGTCGCGCACGGTGAGGGGGCCGTGTTCGCGGATCCAGCGATCCAGTGAATCCGCCGGATGGAAGGGCATCACCAGGAACGGATGCCCACCTGCGGTGGAACCGGCCGCGAGAACGGTCACGATGTTCGGATGCCCGGTCAAGCGGCCCATCGCCTGCTGCTCGCGGATGAACCGCGCCCGGTTGTCGGCGTCGAATTCGGCGGTCAGGACCTTGACCGCGACGGTTCGGTCCAGCGCCGCCTGCTCGCACCGATACACCACGCCGAACCCACCGCGGCCGATCTCGACGGCATCCGCGAAACCGGCGTCCTCCAGTTCCGCCGCGAGAGGTGTGGCCACCTCAGGGCGGGTGTGCAGCGCTTCGTCGTCGGTCATCGGTCACATGCGTGTCCAGCCGGTCCCCGGACGCTGGGCGTCATTCACCTTTCTTCATCAGGGTCAGCGTATCCCCGCGCCCGTGTTTCGTGGCTGCTCCGGCGGCATTACAGCGGCCACTGCATGTGCTTGATCTCGAAGAACTCGCGCAGCCCCTCCTCGCCGCCTTCCCGGCCGATCCCGCTGTATCCCGGTCCGCCCCACGGCGCGTCGGCGCGCATCCCGCCGCCGCCGTTGATGGTGACCGTGCCCGAGCGCAGCCGCCGACCGAAGGCGAGGGCATCGGCGGTCGGACCCCACACATTGGCGTTGAGTGCGTATTTGGCGTCGTTGGCCATGCGGACCGCATCGTCGAGATCGGTATAGGGCATCACCACCCCGACAGGTGCGAACAACTCTTCCTGGGCGATCTCGGCCGCGTTGGGTACCTGGGTCACCAGCGTCGCCTCGAGGAAGAAGCCCGCGTCCAGCCCTGCCGGCCGGCCACCGCCGGTCGGGAACCGCGCACCCGCGTCCCGCGCCCGGGCCAGGAATCCCTCGACTCTGTCCCGGTGCTCGCCGGTGATCAGCGGGCCCAGAATCGTGTCGGGGGACAGGGGGTCGCCGATGGTGAGGCCGCGCAGGAATGCCGCCGATCGCTCGACGTATTCGTCGAAATCCGCCTGCGGCACCAGAGTTCGGGTGGTGGCCCCGCAGGCCTGGCCGCTGTTGCGGGTGAAGCGCAGGGCCGAGGCGGGTACAGCTCGTTCCAGATCGGTGCCGGGCAGCACGATATTGGGGGATTTGCCGCCGAGTTCCAGTACGACCTTCTTCAACGTCGGCGCGGCCAGGGCGAGGATCTTGCTGCCCACCGCGGCCGACCCGGTGAAGGTCACCATATCGACCTCGGGGGCCTCGACCACGAGTGTCGTGGTTCCCGGTGGTCCGAACACCAGATTGACCGCGCCGGAGGGGAATCCGGCCTCCTCGAACAGTCGCACGATCGCCGAGGTGAGCAGGATGGCGCGCGGTGACGTGACCAGTACCGTGGAGCAGCCCGCCGCCAGCGCGGCGCCCAGTTTGTACGCGCACATCATCACCGGCACGTTGTAGGCGACGATGGCGGCCACGACGCCCGCGGGTTCGCGCACCAGCATGCTGCCGGAGACGATCGGATCGTGGTCGAGTGGCAGTGGCTGTTCGTATCCGTCGCGCGGGCCCCGTGCCGCGGCATCGGCGAACCACCGGAAGAATTTCGCCGGCAGATCCACATGCAGGGTGGCCGCACTGCTGACGGGGGTGCCGATCTCGGTGGCGGCCAGGGCGACGATGTCGTCGCGGCGCGCTTCGAGCAGATCGGTGAACCGGTGCAGCAGGGCGCCGCGGTCGGCGGGGCTCAGCCGGCTCCATTCGCCGCCGTCGAAGGCGCGCCGCGCGGCTGCCACTGCGGCGGCCACCTGCGCCGGGCCCGTCGACGGGGTGAGCGCCAGCTGCTCGCCGGTGCTGGGGTTGATCGAGGCGATCGGCTCGCCGTCCCCGGCGATCCAGCGACCGTCGATATAGCTCGCGGCCTCACCAATCAGGGCAGTCATGATCACAATCCTTCGCGAAAAGCGTTCGTGTACAGAACAATTCGGTCAACCCGCCATATATCCACCGTCGACGACGAATTCGCCGCCGGTCGCGTAACCGGCACGGTCGGAGAGCAGCCAGCAGGCCATCTCGGCGATGTCGTTCGGTTGCGCGAGCCGCGCCGACGGGATCCGCGCCATGATCGTGTCGCCGCTGCGGCGCTTGGCGTCCTTCATCAGATCGGTGTCGGTGTAGCCGGGGCAGACCGCGTTGATCCGGACGGTGGGCGCGTACTCGATCGCCGCGGTCTTGGTCAGGCCGACCACGCCGTGTTTGGCGGCCGAATATCCGGCGGTGGTCTTGAAGCCGGTGAGGCCGGCCAGCGACGCGGTGTTCACGATCGCACCGCCGCTCTGGGCTTCCATCTGCTTCAGTTCGGCGCGCAGGCACAACCACACGCCCTTGAGGTTCACGGCGATGGCCTGATCGAACGCCGTCTCGTCCCATTCGCCGACACGACGACCGCCCTGGCCGATCTGCCCGCCGCTGACACCGGCGTTGTTGAAGGCGCCGTCGAGGCGGCCGTAGTGCTCGACCGCGGCGGCGACCATCGCGTCCACGGAGTCGCCGTCGGTGAGATCGGCCGGAATCGCCACGGCCGCACCGCCACTCGACCGCACCTCGTCGGCGACCGCGCGCACGCGATCGTCGGAGATATCGGTCAGCGCCAGCCGCGCGCCTTCGCGCGCCGCGAGCAGAGCGGTGGCCCGCCCGATCCCGCCGGCCGCGCCGGTGATGAGGACGACTTTGCCGTCGAGCAACAGCCCTGTCATGGGTTGGTTCCTTTCGATGTGTCTGCCGCGCCGCATCTTTTGTGTGGTGACGACGCGGCTTGGTTCGCTTGCCCCCCGCGTGGCGCCGCCGCGGACCGCGGGCTTCGTCCGCCACCTGTGCCGGTCGGCGGGTCGCCGACCGGCAGGGGCGTCATCGGTGCCGCCGGGGCGCGCCGATTCGCCGGACGACGTGCCCTCAGCCGACCCGTGAGGCGGGCCAGTCACGAGTCGGTGACCGCCATGCGGGCCAATGGTCTTCGGGCTCGGGGCGAGTCACCGAGACGTGATGCAAGCACTGCTGGCACTTCACCACCATGCGGGCCCCCAGGTAGTTGGCCACGGGATAGCGGGCGAGATCGGCTGCGCCGCAGGCGGGACACTCGCCGTCGACGGGAGTGCGTTCGACGTACACGCGTGGGGTTTCGGGGCGGGGGAAGAGGAGTCGATCGACTGACATGGGGATACCTCTCTCAGATGATCCAGGTGGTGGGGTTGGCGACCGGCACCTGCCAGCGGCCCTGTTCGCGTTCGGCGGCCAGATGGGCCCGCCGTCGCGTGGTGGCAGCCTCGTCCACCTCGCCGTCGGTGATCACGACTCCGTAAGCGGCGGCGGCGAATTCGGCGCTCACCAGCCGCTTGCGGACATCGGCGGCGACCCGAGCGGTGTCGCGTGCGAGTGGATCGCCCCAGCCGCCGCCACCGCCGATGACGAAGCGGATCGCGTCGCCGGCTTTCACCAGCAGGTTGGAGAACTTGCCGGACGTGTAGCGGGCGCCGCGGCCGAATTCGCCGTTGTTCGGGTCGGGACGGCCGTCTTCGTCGAACATGCCGAACAGCGGTTCGGCGCCGCGCAGATCGAGCGGATTGCCGTGCGTGCCGAGATCGAAGTCCGCGATGTACCAGCCGAAGGCAGAGGTGCCCGCGCCGCCGCCCTTCGAGCCGGGCGCGCCGCGGCGCAACCGGTCGGCGACGACGGTGACCAGAGTGTCGGATTCCGCGTAGACCGAATAGACCGACCCCAGGCCGCCGCGGAACTGTCCGGCACCGGCGGTGTCGATGACGATCTCGTGTTGCACCACGACCAGCGGGCTCTCGATCTCGACATGTTCCTGCACCGAGGTGCGGCAGTTGCCGATCGGGACGACGCAGAACGAGACGCCGTCCTCCTTCCACGTGCCGCCCCAGCCACCGCCGGCGAGACCATAAGCGCCCCAAGGGGTTCCCTCGTGTCCCGGCCGGCTGTCGATACCGCTGAAGCCGACGTAGAGCGCGGTGCCGGTATCGGGTGCGAACGATTCCTCCACCGCCTGGCTCAGCGCCTGCGACACCACATTGATGGCGCGGGGTCCGATATCGGCGTGGCTCGAGCAGCTCGACGGCGGCAGCACCTGCACCACACTGCCCGCCGGCAGCAGCACGTCGATCGGGCGCAGGGTTCCGCTGTTGACCGGCGTCGACGGATCGACCATCAACTTGACCGCTTCGATACAGCGTCCCGCCTCACACCAGGCCGTGCCGCAGTTGCCCAGCGGCTGGCGGCCGGAACCGGAGAAGTCGATCTCCATGGAATCGCCGCGCACCCGCACGGTGACGTTGACCGGGATCGGCTCGTCGGTGACGCCGTCCTCGTCGAGGAAGTCCTCGGCAGTGTAGTCGCCGTCCGGGATGCTCGCGATCCCGCGTCGCATACTCGCCTCGGTGGCGTCGATCGCGTACCGTCCCGCGGCGCGCACCTGATCCAGCCCGCCGCGGGTGATCAGCTCCTGCAATTGGCGTTCGCCCACCACCAGGCAGCCGTGCAGTGCGCGCAGGTCACCGAGGACCAGTTGCGGGACGCGGTTGTTCTCGAGCAGGAAGTTGAAGGTCGGGCGCACCGGTACGTCGCCCGCGTAGAGCAACGTGGGCGGTAGCTTCAACTGTTCCTCGAAATGGGTCTGGGCGCCGTTGGAGAAGCCGCCCGGGATCGGCCCGCCGAGGTCCACCAGATGTGAGGTCGACTGCAGCAGGAATTCGACGCGGCCGTCGACGAAGACGGGACGGAACAGGTTCACGTCGGCCTGATGCAGCGAACCGCGCCACGGGTCGTTGGTGAAGATGACGTCGCCGGGCCGCATGGTGTCGATATCCCAGTCGTCCATCACGAAATTCGCGATGTGCGGGGCGATGAAGGCGTGCTGCATACAGCCCTCCCACAGCGCGGCGGCCTCCCAGCCCTCCTCGGTGCGCATGTGGATGACGACCGTGCAGTCGAGGATGTCGCGGCACACCGGCGAAAACGCGCTGCGCATCAGCGAATCCAGCATTTCGCGGGCGACCTCGGTGAGCCCGTACCGCAGGATGTCGAGTTCGACGTCCACGGCGGGACCGGTGGTTTCGGGGGTGGTGACAGTCATGGGATCGTTCCTCAGCTCTGCGGCTCGATGATCAGATTCAGGTCGTCGTCCAGCGACGCGGTCCGCCCGGGCAGCACCAGCGTCGTCGCGTACTTCTCGGCGATGAGCGCGGGACCGTGCACCTTGTCGCCGCGGCCGAGGCGTTCGCGGACGTGGATGGGAACCTCGACGGGTTCGGTGGTGCCCGGCACGGTGAGTTGCGTTGTGCGCAGGAAGGATTCGCCGTCCTCGGGTACGGCCTCCGGCTTGCGGTTCTCGCGGGCGATGATCGCGGTCACCTCGACCGTGGACACCACGACCGGGATCTCGGTCGCCGCGAAACCGTAGGATTCGCGGTAGAACTCGTGGAACGCGGGGACGAGCGCGGCCGCGGCCTCGGCGGTGAGCGTCGCGGCGGGGATGGGCATCCGGTTGTCCCAGGTCTGGCCCCGGTACATGGCGAAGACCGCGCGCTCGAAGCGGATCCGTTCGACGTCGGCGCCCTGGTTCTTCAGCTCGTCGCGAATGCGATCCTGCAGCGCGGTGAACGCGGCCTCGATCGCGTCGGCGTTCGCCGGCTCCAGCGGCGTCATGATCGACTGGGCGCGGGTGACCATCAGATCGCTGCGCAGCAGCCCCAAGGCGGAGAACTGGCCGGGGCTGGTCGGAATGATCACCTTGTCGAGACCGAGAATCTGCCCGACGCGGTCGGCGAGCATCGGCCCGGCCGAACCCGAGGGCTGCAACGCGAACTCCCGCACGTCGAGCCCGCGATAGACCGATATCGTGCGTACCTTCGCGGCGATGTCCTGGCACGCGACTTCGTATGCGGCAGAGGCCAGTTCGACGGCGGACATGTTCCACTGCGCGCCGGTGCGCGCCAGTGCCGCCAGGGAGGCGTCGACGTCGAGGCTGATCGCGCCGTTGGCGAACAGGTCCGGCTGCAGTATCCCGAGCGCGGCGCAGGCGTCGGTGAGGGCGGGTTCGGTGCCGCCGCGCCGGTAGCACACCGGTCCCGGATTCGATCCGGCCGAAGCCGGGCCCACCGCGACGTTGCCGAGTGCGTTGGGCCGGATCAGGCTGCCCGCGCCCGAGCCGATGCTCTCCACATCCACCAGCGGCATGGTCAGCGTCAGCCCGGTTTCCAAGGTCCAGGTGTCGGTGAGCGGGGTCTTGCCCCGCCGGATCGCGGCCACATCGGTGCTGGTGCCGCCCACGTCGATGGTGAGCAGATTCGGTGCGCTGCCCTCGTTGGCCAGCTTCACACTGCCGCTCACTCCACCCACCGGGCCCGAAACAAGTTGGAACACAGGCGCTTTCCCGGCGTCGGCGAAGGTGGCGACACCGCCGTTCATCATCATGATCCACAACGTGCCGCGATAGTCGCGCTCGGACAGGCGGTGCATGAGGCGGTTCAGATAGCCGACGACGGCAGGCCCGACGTAGGCGTCCAGGGCCACGGTGGTGGTGCGCTCGTGCTCCTTGGTGACCGGATACAGCGCGGAGGTCTGGATGTAGGCGTCCGGCATTTCCTCGGCGACGATTTCGGCGGCGCGACGCTCGTGCTCGGAATTGATATAGGAGTTGAGCAGACAGACGGCCACCGACTCGGTGCCCCGCCCGGCCAGCTCGCGCGCGGCCGCACGGACCTCGTCCTCGTCGAGTGCCAGCAGCACCGAGCCGTCGTGGCGCAGTCGTTCGCCGATTCCGTAGCGCGATTCGCGTGCGACGATCGGCCGCTCCTGGTGCGGGCGCACCCAGGTGGGGTCGTAGAAGCGGTCGCCGAATTCGCGGTGCATGCGGCCGATGTCGAGCAGGTCCTTGTGCCCGCGGGTCGAGATCAGCCCGGTCGGAGCGCCGGTGCGGCTGAGCAGGGCGTTGATGCCGACGGTGTGGCCGTGCACGATTTCGGCGATCTCGGGGATCCCGAGGTCGATGGCCGTGATGCTGTCCAGCACCCCGACCTCCTGCTCGGGCGTGGACAAGACCTTACCGTCGCGGATCTCCCCGGTGGTCTGATTCAGGCCGATGATGTCGGTGAAGGTGCCACCGACATCGATGCCGACGATCCAGTCGGCCGCTTGCTCAGTTTGCGTCATATTTGCGCCTCCAGTGCCATGTGCTGCAGCGGCTGAGCCCCTGCGAGGGCGCCGCTTTTGTGGTGCAGCTCACTGTCTCGTGAAGCGCCGTTCACAACATCCGGCGTGGGTAAGGGATTCGTACGACCTTCGGCCGAACCGGCCGGCGGCGGGTCAGACGCACGCTGCCGAGCCCGCCCGGGCGGAGCTGCGCAGCCAGATCGATACGGCCTCGGCCCGATTGGCCGCTCCCAGTTTGCGCAGGATGCGGGTGATGTGGGTTTTCACCGTGCCCTCGGAGATGGTGAGCCGGCGGGCGATCTTCCCGTTCGAGTCGCCGGCTGCCATCAGCCGCACGATCTGCGCCTCCCGGCGCGTCAGAACAGAATCGTCGTCGCGGCTCGCCGCGATGGATTCGATGACCGCCGGGGCCGGGGCGCGCCATCCGGTCAGACCGTCGATCTGCGTGCGGATCGCCGAGAGTCCCTCCAGCACGGTGACTCTCGCCAGGTGCTGGCTCAGTCCGTCGGCGAAGGCCGACAACACCATCCGGTCGACCTCGCCGAGTATCCGCCGCTGGTGATAGCAGTCGCCGTGCACCAGTCCGACCACATTGCCGTCGACCAGCAGCGGTGCGATTCCGTACGACGACGATTTGGTGATCTGTGCGAGGGGGCGGTTGACCCGGGGATTGTCCTGGACTTCGGAGACGAGGACGGGCCGCGCGTCGACCACCGGGTCGTTCTCGACCAGGCCGCGATCCAGCACGGGCGGGTTCTCCCGGCCCACCGCGACGATTTCATCGGCCCAGCGCTGATCGCGCACGACGCACATCGTGTGCAGCCGCCACGTTCCGTCGACGGTGGACACCAGCGCGCGATCGAATCCGAGACCGCATGCCGCTTCGGGAGCACGAGCCAGCAGAGTATCGACCGACCGGGCCGTGCCGACCCGCGCGAGTGCGCTGCGCACGCCCGCCAGGGCGCGAGTCCGGTCGGCGAGTCGCAGCTGAGCGTGCATCGCCTCCGCCTCGCGGATCCGCCCGAGCAGCCCGATCAGGTCGGTGAGGCGATCCGGCGTGGTGGCGCCGCCGCCGGCTTCCCGCAGCGCCTCGGTGGTCACCAGATCCCAGAGGTCGCTCAGGGCGGAAGCGTCCGGTGGTCGTTCGGCGTCGATCGCCGCCTCGAACGGCTCGCGGTCGAGCGCGTCACCGGTGGCGCGGGCGATCTCGGTCACCGCCGCCGCCAACTCGGCGGAACCCCAGTGGATCGATGAACTGCTCATATGCGAACTCCCGTGATCTACCTCACTTCAATATAATATATCCAATATTGGAAGGGGAAGGAGTGCGCCCGGTCGAGCGGTACGTATCGTGGGCGCATGGCGGCATCCCCGAGCGCGGCGCTGGCCCGCAAACTCGGCATTCGGCCCGGCGCCCGCGTGCTTCTGACCGACGCGCCGCGCGGATTGACGCTCGAACCACTCCCGCCTCAGGTGACGGTGCATCGGCGAGCGGGCCGCGAGCCCTACGACGTGATCGTCGGCTTCTGTCCCGACTACGCGTCCCTGAATCGCCGATTCGGCACGTGGCGCACGCTGCTCGCGCAGGCGGGTGGACTATGGATCGCCTGGCCCAAGAAATCCAGCGGAGTCGTCACCGACCTCGGCGATGCCGTCGTCCGCGAATTCGGCTCGGCCGCTGGACTCGTCGACAACAAGGTCTGCGCCATCGACGACACCTGGTCCGGTCTGCGCTTCGTCCTCCGCCTGGCCGACCGGGCCTGAGTGCGGGGGAGCGGACGGTGATGCTCAACCGGCCGGAGGGATCGGCACGATCTGCAGTCCGTCGACGAAGGTGTCGATATCGGGCTGGAACATGTCTCGCTCGGCGGCCGTGACCTCGACCGACATCCGGATCGGATACAGCATGTCGCCCGAAAGATATTCGAATCCGATGAACTCGTGGTAGTGATCGACTCCATCGTCACCGGACGCGGGCAAGATACCGGTGCTTCGGGTGCCGCCCCGACCGCATACCTGGACGGGCTGGGATCGCCACTGCCGCCACTTGCCGGCGATCGATTCGAGCACGATCGTAGTGTCGGTAGCGCTGCGTGGCGGGGAGATGCCGAGGATGACGGTCGCACTGCTCATCCGTCCCGCGTGCCGATCGACGCGACGCAACACCAGATCGTCGCCTTCGACCGGGGCCACCTGCCAGCCACGCAGTTGCGGAAGCCGGAGCGTGAACGGCATATCGGGACGTGCCTCGGTGGTGAAGACGGCTCCGTTCGCCGCACTGGCGTCGCAGGCCGTTCGAATCGTCGGACCCGATGTCGTCTCCGGCGAATCCGACCCTGATTCGCCACATGCCGCCACACTCATCACGACGATGCCGGCCAGAACCAGACGCCGAATCCCCACCACAATCGCCACCCTATCCGGCCGACCGTCCTCTGACGCTGCCCACTGTGGATACAGGACACCGGCGAACGCCTCGGTGGGTGTCGGACGATGCGGACCGAATTGCGTTGTCCCGCAAAAACTGTAGCAGCTCGCCACATCCGTGTACCCCGTCGGCGTCCAATTCGGGGAGTGTATGTTCTTGTCAATTTGTCGGCTCGCGGTCGGTGTGCGGGTTCGGCGTGGGTTGTGCGAGTTCTATCCAGTAGCGTCGCGCGGGTCCGTATCGGGTGTCGCGAACCTGGTCGAAGATGCCGCCGACGCGCTCGATCGTTTTCGCTGATGCGACGTTGTCCGAGGCGCATACGACCAGCACGCGATCGAGGCCGAGTGCTCGTGCGTGGTTGAGCATCCTGACCAACGCCCAGGTGGCAAGCCCGCGCCGTCGCGCTGTCGGTCGAATGCCGAAGCCGATGTGCCCGGCCCAGTCCACATGGTCGTCGAAGCTGTGTCGCAATGCGATCCCGCCGAGTACGCGGTCGTCTTCGACAATCCACCGGTATGTCGTTTGTGCGTCGCTGGTCAGTCGTCGCACCCACGTTGTGAAGCCGGGTTGCGAGTCAACTTCGTCGGCGGGCGTCAACCCGAACCCGTCTTCATGGACGCCGGGGCCCCACTCGGTATGCGCGTCGAGCCAGGCGCGGTGCAGGTGTGTGCTCGGCGCGATCAACTCTGGCATGTGCCGACTCTATCGAGCAGCTGCTCAGGAAGGTTTCATAATCGGATCGCGATAGAGCTCTCAGGTTTTCGGCCTGGCGTAAAGAATGTCGTAGCGTTGCGCAAACGTCCACCAATACGTCGAGAATCGCGAAAATTCAGCGAGGTTCGCACGATTCCTTCGCCATCTCGATCTACGAGGAGCTACCCGATTGTCATCGGCGGGTTGAAATTCCCCACTCGCGGCCCCTTGGCGGGGCGCTATCTGGCCGCCGGGGCTAGCGCGTAGCAAGCTATCGTGTGGCGGAATCTCGCCGAAATCCGGTATTTCGGGATGTCGGCATCGCGTAAAGATGGGGTTTACGCCGTGGGTGTCTCGGCGCGGCTGATTGCGCGGGGGATTTCGAGGGCGGCCAGTTTGTCTGGGTTGCGAATACCGTAGCCGTTGATGATCTTGTCGTCGGCGATGTCGAACACGAGAAGGGCTTCCGGTTTGTCGTCGATGTAGCACGCAAGTGCTGGTTGGCTGTTGCAGTTCACCGTCTCGATTCGTACCTGCGGTCGTCGCTGCGCGTATCGGAAGACCGCCATGAGAATCGCGCCCACCCGTTCGGCGCCGACCATGATCAGCTCCGGTAGCGCGGTCACCTTGCCGCCGCTGTCGGTGGTCCAGGTGATATCGGGCGCGAGTAGCGACAGCAAGCCATCCATGTCCCCGGTGGTCGCGGCCGTGATGAAGCGTTCGGTGACCGCGGCAGTTCGGGCGGTGTCGACGGGGGCGTACCGCTTGCGCCGGGCCTGCACGTGGTTGCGGGCGCGGCGGGCCGTCTGATGCACAGCGTCGACGGACTTGCCCGTCGCGGACGCGATTTCGTCGTAGTCGAAGCCGAATACGTCGCGCAGCACGAAGACCGCTCGCTCGATGGGAGTGAGCGATTCCAGCACCACCAGCATCCCCATCGAGACCGATTCGGTGAGCACCACATCGCTCGAGGCGTCGCCGTCGGTGAGCAGCAGCGGCTCGGGCAACCACGGGCCGACGTATTCCTCGCGGCGACTGGCGCCGGCCCGCAACACATTCAGCGCCTGGCGGGTGACCAGTTGGGCCAGATAGGATTTGGTGTCACGCACGGTGGTCAGGTCCACTCGCCGCCACCGCAGATAGCTGTCCTGCAACACATCGTCGGCTTCGGTTGCCGAGCCGAGGATTTCGTAGACGATGGTGAACAGCAGCGGTCGCAGGTGCACGAAACGCTCGGTGTGCTCGTCGATAGAGGTCACGGCTTCACGATCCCCTCCGGCTCGGCTACACGCAATTCCTTGCGCCTGCCCAAGCCCATGAAGGTGGGGATCGCACCGGGCTTGCGGGCCTCCTTGCGGATGGTCCCGATCGGCCCGGCCAGACCAACCCGCTCCTTGATCTGTCCGGCCACGCGCCCGCCGAGGTACATCGGCACGGGCGTGTCGTCACGACGGCTGAACTGCATCACACCCGCGCGGCCGCCCAAACCCACGGTGCACGCCACGAAGGCCACATCCAGCACGCTGGGCTCGGACCCCGCGATGCGGGCCAGCACGTTGCCTGCGGCCTGCGCGCCCAGGGGCTGAGCGGCATAACAGCTCATCCGCAGCGGCCGGCCCGAGGGCGCGACCGCGTCCCCGGCGGCGACAATGCGATCGTCGTCGATACTGGTCAACGTCTCATCGGTCAGCAACCGGCCCTGTTCGTCGGTGCGCAGCCCGCTGCGCGCCGCCAGCTCGGGCACCCCGAATCCGGCGGTCCAGATCGTGATCGCGCTGGGCAGCACATCGCCGTCGGCCAAGACGACCCCGTCGCCTCGCACCTCGCGCACCCGCGCCTGCTCGCGCATCTGGACTCCGTTCTCGGACAGCCACTTCGCCACCGACCGCCGGGCCGGATCGGAGAATTTCGCCGCCAACATACCGCCACCCACGAGCGTGACGGCGCGGCCCTGCTCGGCGAGTTCGGCGGCGGTCTCGATACCGGTGAGCCCGCCGCCGACGACGACGATCGGCGCCTGCGCGGGCAGTTCCCCCAGCGCGGCGCGCAGCCGCTGTGCGTGTTCGTATTCGGCGATCGGATAAGCGAACTCGGCCGCACCGGGCACCGACACGGGCACCGCGGCGGTGCTGCCGACCGCGTAGACCACATAGTCGTACCCGAGCGTGCGCCCCGAGCCCAGTTCCACCGTGCGAGCGGCGGTATCGATACGGACGGCATGATCCACGATCAGCCGTACACCCGCGCCGAGCAGCGTGTCGTACCCGACGGCGGCCTCGTGGGTACCGGCCACGAACTGGTGCAACCGCATCCGCTCGACAAACTCCGGGCGTGGGTTGACCAGCGTGATCTCGACATCGCGACGCAGCCGCAGCCGATTGGCCGCCACGGTTCCGGCGTAACCGCCGCCGATGACGACCACCTTGGTGATGGAGTTGAAATCAGTCATACCCCCGAGACACGCCCCGCCCGCCAGATCTGACATGAAGTGACACTCGTCACCTTCGCGACCCCGCCGCCACCTACCCCGTCGAGGTCGTCGATCCAGGCCAGGGCATAGTGCACGCACATCGGCTACCGCTCGATCGAAATACATTGCTGACAATGTGCCCGGCCAAGCGAACGGGCCGCCCACGGGGAATCAGAACTGGCCGTCCGCGGGGAATTCCAACTGGCCGCTGTCACCCGATCGGGGCGCCGAGGATGGACATTCGCCGACTTCTTCCGCGCCGGGCTGGTGCGGATGTTGCCCAGTTCGAGGCAGTGCGATCGATCCTGCGTGAGGCGAATCGTGCGGATCCCGAGACCCTGGCCGCTATCGCCACCGAGTTGCGCGCGCAGGCGGCACGTGTCGCGAGGCGTCGCGGCCCATCTTCGTTTTCCGGATTCATATCGGCGGTTTGCGGATAGTGACGCCGGTCTCACCTGCCATAGCGTCGGTGCACCGGCGCAAGAGTGCCGGTCACCGACTCGACAGTGGAGTTGAACGGAATGAGCCAGTACCGGAACGACCAGGCGCCGCGCCTGGAGCGGGAGCTTGTGGACGGGGCGTGCCCTCACTGTGGCGGGGAGTTGCGGCGCTATCCCGTCAATTCGGAGGGCGGCTGGTTCGACGTGGTCAAGTGCCAGAACTGCCTGCGCTCCGTCAGCCGGGTCCGGGGACCGCGACTCGGCCCGATTCAGCTCCTGTCCGACCAACTGTAGTGAAAAGGGATCAACGATGATCGCAGTCGATGTGGGCGGCACGTTCACCGATGTGGTGGCATTGCGCGACGGGCATATTCACACCGCCAAAGTGTCGACGGACTATGCCGATGTGACCAAGCCGGTGCTGCAGGGCGCGGCGCTGCTCGGTGTCGAGAATTCCGCGGTGTTCAATCACGCCAGTACGCACGGTCTGAACGCCGTGATCACCAGACAGCTGCCGAAGATCGGATTCCTGGCGACCGAGGGCCATCGCGACATTCTGGATATGGGCCGGGTATGGCGTCCGGCGGAGGCCATTCTCGACCCACGGTGGCGGCGCAGTTTCGGCGATGCCGCCCGGCCGCTGATCCCGCGGTATCTGCGCCGGGGAATTCGCGAACGGATCACCGCCGACGGCGGCGTGCTGTTCGGCCTCGACGAGAATCAGGCCCGCGCCGAACTCGAGGTGCTGCGCAAATGCGGTGTCGCGGGAGTGGCGATCTGCCTGATCAACGCCTACGTCAATCCGGCGCACGAGCTGCGGCTGCGTGAACTGGTGCGCGAGGTGCTCGGTGACGTCCCGTGCTCGGTGTCGAGCGAAGTATCCCCGCTGGCCAAGGAATACGCTCGCGCCTCGACCACCGTGGTCGACGCCTTGATGAAACTCATCTACGCCGACTACACCGCGAAACTCGAAAAGGGTTTGGCGGAACTGGGTTTCACCGGTCAATTGAATTTCGCCGACTGCGCCGCGACCCTGGTGCCCTCGCAACGGGCGATGGAACATCCGTTCCGCATCGTCTTCTCCGGCCCGGCCGCCGGCACCGTCGCCAGCGCTCATTTCGGGGCGCTGATCGGTGAATCGCAGTTGCTGTGTGCCGATGTGGGTGGCACCTCCTGCGATATCAGCGTGGTGACCGGCGGTGAGCCGTATGTGAATACGACGTTCGAACTCGAACACGATCTGGTGGTCAACGCACTCGCCAACGATGTCACCGCGATCGGCGCGGGCGGCGGCAGCCTGGTGAGCATCGGGCAGACCGGTGCCATCCAGGTGGGCCCGGGCAGCGCCGGTTCGACGCCGGGTCCGGCCTGCTACGGCCGCGGCGGCACCGAGCCGACCACCACCGACACCTGCCTGCTGATCGGCATCATCGACAGTGAAACCTTCGCCGGTGGCCAGGTGAGCCTCGATCCGGAGCTGTCGCGGCAGGCGTTCGAGCGGCTGGACTCGGAATTCACACTGGCCCAACGAGTTCGGTACGCCTACGAGATGGCGGTGCACAATATCGCCGAGGGCGTGTTCAACGTCGCGATCAAGAACGGGGTGGACCCGCGCGATTACAGCCTGGTCGCCTACGGCGCCGCCGGTCCGATGCTGCTGCCCGCGGCGATGGACGCCGTGCACTGCAAACAGGTGATCGTGCCGCCGAATCCGGGCCTGTTCTCGGCGCTGGGCCTGCTGTCGGCGGATCAGGTGTTCACCGTGAACCGCAGCGCGTACACGGTCCTCACTCCCGAGGTGGCGCCACGCATCGACGCCCTGTTCACCGAGATGGAAGCGCAGCTGCGTGAGCGGCTCGAACACGACGCGCAGGTGAGTTTCGAGCGCAGCTTCGACGGCCATCTGGTCGGTCAGAGCTGGGACACCCCGTTCGTGCCGGTGCCGGGCGGCATCATCGACGACACCGCCGTCGCGACCATGATCGCCTCGTTCCACGACACCTACCAGGAGCGTTCCCGCAACCGGTTCGACATGGTGCCGGTGGAGGGGGTGACCTTCCGGGTCCGCGCGGTCCTGGATACCCCCAAGGTGAACTACCCGCCGGTCCCCGAACGTGGCCCCGACGAACCGTTGATTCCGGCGCGGGTCGTCACGCTGCGTTATCTCGGTGATCTCGATACCGACGACCTCGAATCCGGGCAGCAGGCCGCGGTCTACGACCGCGACGCGCTGCGTGCCGGCGATCAGCTGGACGGTCCGATCATCGTCAACGAGGGATTGTCCACCACCCACGTCGGCGCCGGTCAGCGCATGACCGTCGGCCGCTACGGCGAACTCGTCATCCGAAGGAAGTGAAGGCCGTGAGCGCCACCAACCCCATCGACCACGCACGCATCCGCGAGTTGTCCGACGAGCAGTTCCACGACGCCTACGGGTGCGACCGGTTCACCGCGTCGGTGATCGTCAACCGGCTGAAATACGCGGTGGGACATATGTCTACCGCCTTCCTGCGGGAGGCGTTCTCGCCGATCATCCGCGACTGGTACGACTTCGCCTGCACCATCAGCGGGCCGCCGGAGCAGGACTACCGGATGGCGGTGGTCAGCAACAGCCTCACCCCGTTCCTCGGCACCATGCCCGACGCCGGCCGCAACGCTGTCGAGGAGTTCGGGCCGGAGAACCTCTCACCCGGTGATGTGCTGATCTGCAACGACCCCTATCGCGGCGGCACGCACGTCAACGACGTACTGTTCACCCGCCCGGTCTTCGTCGACGGCGAGATCGTGTCGTTCGTGAATATGCGTGCGCACCAACTGGATATGGGTGGCACGGTTCCGGGCGGGTTCTCCGCGACGAAGATGAACGTCTTCGAGAACGGGCTCGTCATTCCACCGATGCTGTTGTGGTCGAAGGATCAGCCGGTGCGCTCGGCGTTCAGCCTGATCTTCGACAACACCCGCTGGGGCGCGATGCTGATGCCGGACTTCAAGAGCATGCACCAGCAGTTGCAGCTGGGGGAGCGGCTGATCCGGGAGAACATCGAACGATACGGCCTGGCAGCCTATCTCGGCACCTTGAGCTATGCCTGCGACACGTCCGCCGAGAAGATGCGGGAGGCGATCGCACGGATTCCCGACGGCGACTACACCGGCCGGGCGAGTGTCGACGCGGACGGGCTCGACGACACCGTGGATTACACCGTACACGTCACGCTGCGCAAGCGGGGCGAGCTGATCGAGGCCGATCTGTCCGGCACCTCGGCGCAGGCCCGAACCTGCATCAATTGCGGTGTGCTGGATGCGAAGACGGCGCTGGGCGTGGCGTTGACGATGCTGCTGGATCCCGAGATCCCGTTCACCTCCGGTACATGGCGCAACATCGATCTCGTCGCGCCGCCCGGCACCTTCCTGACGGCGATGCCGCCCGAGGGTGCGCCGATGATGTTCTGGGAGTCCTCGGGTGCGTTGATCGCGGCAATATTCGACGCGCTCAACCCGATTCTGGGCGCCGAGGGTGTCGGCGGCGACTACGGCTCCACCAATACCCACAATGCCAACGGACTGCGCCCGGACGGCACCCCGTGGACCAGTGCCACCCAGTGCGGCGGCGAGCACGGCCCGTGGGGTGCGACGAAGGAGGCCGACGGCGACAGCTACACGGTGCTGTTCAACCTCAACAACCTCGATCCCGCCACCGAGACGATCGAGCACGATTCGCCGGTGGTGATGCTGCGCAAGGAGCATGCGATCGACACCGGCGGCGCGGGTGCGCACCGTGGCGGCGCGGCGAACCTCAAAGACACGCTGTGGCTCACCGACGCCGATCACTACCTGTCCCCGTTCCGCACCAAGGAACCCAGCGGCGTCGGCGCCAACGGCGGACAGGCCGGGCCGACCGGTGCGATCTGGATCTTTCCGCCCCGAGACGGTGGCGCACCCGCCGATCTGATCGGCATCGGCCCCGACGTCTATGCGGACAGCAATCCTGTTGCGGGCGTGCTGAATCCGCAGATCAAGGCCCTCGATCCCGACAACGGCTCCTACCACTACTTCGCCAGCCAGAAGACGTGGAGGACGAAGGCGGGGTCAGTCCTGCGTTGCCTCACCAACGGAGGCGGCGGCTGGGGGTCGCCGTTCGACCGCGACCCGCAGAAGGTGCTGCGCGATGTGCGCGACGAATACGTCAGCGTCGCCGGTGCGGCGCGCGATTACGGCGTCGTCGTACTCGGCGATCCGCACAACGACCCCGAGGGACTTCGGATCGACGAACAGGCCACCGCCGCGCTGCGCGCCGCCCGCTGAGCCGCACGCCGAGTGCTCGCCCAGCGGCCCGAAACAAACCGCACCTGACGAAACAAGGAGTAATTGATGGCTGCCGCAGCCGTACCCACGCCGAACGACCGGAATCTGTTCTTCGCGTGGAGCACCTACACCACCGACTACGAGACCTACGCCAAGTGGTACGACGAGGAACACATCCCGCAGGTGATGGACGCACCGGGAATGCTCGGTGCGCAACGATTCCTGATCGCCGACACCAAACCCATCCCGGGTTCGAAGGCGCTGGACTTCGGCCACCTCGCGCTCTACGAAATGGAAGGCAGCGCACAGGGTTTCCGCGAGGAGGTCAAGCGCAAGCTGATCTCAGGGGAGATGGTGCTACCCGACTACATGGTGCAGCCGTTCAAGGCGCTGTTCGCGAAATCGGTGAGCAAGCCGCAGCTTTCCGAGCAGTTCGGCAGCACCGAATCGCTCGACGACCGGCATCTGTTCTTCGCGTGGAGCCGCCACACCGGCGACGACGACACCTTTGCCACGTGGTACGACGAGGTGCACATTCCGCAGATCATGGCCGCTCCCGGCGTGATCCGGGCCGAACGGTTCGAGGTTTCGGAGGTGAAACCGCTGCCCGGTGTCGATGCGGTGGATCTGGGGCATCTGGCGATCTACGAGACGATCGGTGATCTCGAGGGCTTCCGGGCCGAGGTGAAACGTCAGCTGATGTCGGGGGAGATGGAGATTCCCGACTTCATGATCAGCCCGTTCGCCACCATGTTCTGCAAGCCGGCCAGCCCGTTCTTCGTCGCGAACGGTTCGTGAGGCGCGTCGTGAGTGCTGTCGATGTCGCGGGAGTGACCGTCGCGCATCCGGATTCGGTGTTCGTGGGCGGGGAGTGGATCGCCGCCGACGGACCGGTGCACGACGTGGTCTCACCCGCCACCGAAGAGTCCGTCGCGCAGGTTGTGCTGCCCTCGTCCGAACAGGCCCGCGCGGCGTTGCGGGCCGCTGACGCGGGACGGGCCTGGGGCCGGGTGCCGGTCGAGACCCGGGTCGAGATCTGCGCCCGATTCTGCGCTGCTCTGGAGGCGCGGTTCGCCGAGCTCGGCACGGTCTGGGCCGCGGAGGCCGGGATGCCGATCCGCTACAGCGCCACCCTGCACAAGTTCGGAGCGGCCGGTGCGTGGTCGGCTGCCCTGGAATGCGCGGTCGACGCACTGCGTGACGACACCCGCAAATCGATGCTCGGCGAGGTGCTGGTCCGCCGCGAACCGGCCGGGGTGGTGCTGGCGATCATGGCCTACAACGGTCCGCTGGTCACGATGGGCACCAAGGTGATTCCGGCTCTGCTGGCCGGTTGTCCGGTGATCGTGAAGGCCGCGGTGGAGTCGCAGCTGATCATGCGGCTCGTCGCCGATTGTGCTGTGGGAGCGGGCTTTCCGCCGGGTGCGTTGAGCATCCTGTGCGGTGATGTGACGATCGGGCGGCTGCTGACCGCCGACCCGCGGGTGGACATGGTGTCGCTCACGGGCGGACGGGGCGCGGCCCAGCAGATCATCGAGGCGACCCGGTCGCGATTCGCACGCACGCATCTGGAACTCGGCGGGAAATCCCCGGCGCTGATCCTCGACGACGCCCCACTCGACCGCGTCCTGAAGACGCTGGTGCCTGGTGCGACCAGCGGGACCGGCCAGGTGTGCGCGGCCCTGTCGCGGGTGCTGATTTCCGAGCGCCGCCACGACGAGCTGATCGACGCGATGCGTGCGGCGTGGCAGGGGCTGCGGATCGGTGATCCGCTCAACGCGGAGACCCGGATCGGACCGTTGGTGAACGAAGCGGCACGGCGTCGCACCGAGGGGTTCGTGGACCGGGCGATCGGCGCCGGTGGGCGCGTCGTCACCGGCGGCCGGCGGCCACGGCACACCGACACCGGCTGGTACTACGAGCCGACCGTCGTCACAGGGCTGCCACCGGAGGCCGATCTGGTGCACAACGAGGTGTTCGGGCCGGTGACGGTCGTGCAGACCTATCGCGATCTCGACGAGGGCGTGTGGCTGGCGAACGACACCAGCTTCGGCCTGGCCGCGTCGGTCTACACCGCCGACCGGGCCGCGGCCCTGGACGTGGCTTCCCGCATCAGGTCGGGGTCGGTGGCGGTCAACACCTTCGGTCCCGCGGTCAGCGCACCGTTCGGCGGTGTGAAGGGCTCGGGGTGGGGGCGCGAATCGGGCCCGGAGGGGATCGCGGAATTCACCGAACTCAAGCAGATCGTGATCGGCCCGGGCGTCTGAGGTGGAGAACGAGGAAATGACGCCGATACGGCGGGCCCGCAGCGTCGCGGGTCGATGGAAGGACGGTACGTCGTGAACTTCACCCGAGTTCTCGACTCGGTAGTCGATCAGATTCCCGCGACCGGGCGGGACCGCACGGCGGTCGTGTTCGACGGCCGGGAGCGGATCACCTACGAGCAACTGCTCGACAGCTCCCGCCGCTATGCGAGCGCCCTGCGCGAACTCGGCCTCGGCAAAGGCGATCGACTCGGGCTGATGCTCTACAACGACGCCGAATATCTGCCGCTGTGCTTCGCGGCGATGCGGCTGGGCGTGATCGCCGTGCGGCTCAACTTCCGGCTCGCACCTGCCGAACTGGGTTTCATCCTGAACGATTCGGGGTGTAAGGCGGTCGTGATCCACAGCAGCCTGCTCGCCAAGGTGGATCCGGTGCGTGCGGAGCTGTCGGTCGAAACATTCGTCGTCCGAGCCGATTCCGCGGACGAGACGCCGGACTGGGCGCATCCGTTCGACGTGCTCGGCGGCCACGCTCCACTGGCCGACGCGCCGGAGGTCGCCGCCGGCGACCCGATGTCGCTGCTCTACACCTCCGGCACGACGGGTCTGCCCAAAGGCGCGGTGTGGACGCACGCCAACACGGTGGCCGCCGCGACCGGGCAGGCACTGCGGTGGCGTTTCTCGCCGCAGACCGTCGCTCTGGTGCCGGGCCCGCTGTACCACGCGGGCGCCGTCGAGGCGGTCACCGCGCCCGCGCTGCTCATGCACGGCCGGGTGGTGACGTTGGCCTCGGGCAACTTCACCGTCGATCACCTGCTCGAGGTGATCGAGCGGGAACAGGTGACCGACTGCCTGCTGTTCGCGTTCATGCTCAACGAGATGCTGCACCTCGACGACCTCGAGCGGCGGCTCCCGGAGTCACTGCGGCACTTCATCATCGGCGGCGACACCATGATGCCGTGGATGGTCGCGGAGGTCCGGCGCCGGCTGCCCGGTATCCGCCTGACCCAGGTCTACGGACTCACCGAGGGGGGAGCCATCGCCACCACCCTCGACGACGAGGACTTCGATTCCCAGCCCGACAGCATCGGGCGTCCGCTGCCGCTGGCCGAGGTGAAGGTGTGGAACGGGGACGGTGACATCGCGGCCGGTGAAGCCGCGGTCGGCGAGGTCGGCGAGATCGTCGTCCGCAGCGGTGCGGTCTGTACCGGCTACTGGAACCGCCCCGACGCCAATCGCGATACCTTCATCGACGGATGGTGTCGCACAGGCGATCTGGGCTACGTCAACGCCGACGGGTTCCTGATCCTCGCGGGGCGGGCCAAGGACATGATCCGCAGTGGCGGTGAGAATGTGTACCCTGCCGAGATCGAGAGCGTCCTGACCGCGCATCCACAGATCCAGGACGCGGCGGTGATCGCTGTTCTGGACCCGAAGTACACCGAGGTCGGCTGCGCGGTGCTGGTCGCCGAAGCGGGTGTACACCTGGACGAGGCGGCGCTGCGCGCGTACTGCCGAGAGCGACTGGCGTCCTACAAGATTCCGAAGTATTTCATCGAACAGGACGAACTCCCGCGCAACGCCTCGGGAAAGATCCTGAAATACACGCTGCGCGCGCGATACGAAAACGTCGGCGCGACAGCCGATTCCCAGCAGGAGAACACAACCCCGCAGACCGGGCGCGGCGTCGCCGAGACCGGTGCGGTGGGAGGTGCCGGCGGCGATGTCGTCCGGGCCGATGACGACAGTGAGGCAGTCCGATGAGCGGCGTACGCAGCAAACCCGAATTCGCACTGGTGACCGGTGCGGCCGGCGGGGTCGGCACGGCGACGGTGCGCCGGCTGGTCGCCGACGGCGCGAAGGTCGCGGTGACCGATATCGACGCCGACCGGCTCGCGGTCCTCGCCGAACAGACCGGCGCGCTGGCCCTGCCTGCCGACGGTACCGACCCCGACGCGATTCACGAGGTCGTGGCGCGGGCCGCCGCCGATCTGGGCGGCATCGATACCGTCATCGCCACGCAAGGCGCCGCGATCTCCGGTACCGCGAATCCGAAACACGCCGCGGCATACCGGAAAGCGCTCGACGTCAACGCGCACGGCTCGTACTACCTGGCCGGGGAGGTGATGCCGCACCTGATCGAACGCCGCGGGTCGCTGGTGTTGTTCGCCTCCACGGCGGGCCTCATCGCCGGCCCACCCGGAACCGTCGGCTACACGGCGGCGAAGGCGGCGCTCATCGGCATAACCCGCTGGCTGGCAAGGGAATACGGCCCGAAGGGCGTGCGGGTCAACGCGGTCTGCCCCGGCTGGATCCGGACCCCGCTCGGCGAGGGGGCGATGGCGTATCTGGCTCAGCGCGAAGGCATCACCCTCGACGAGGCCTATGCGCTGACCACGAAACACGTACCGTTGCGCCGTCCCGCCGAGCCGGAGGAGATCGCCGCGGTGTGTGCGTTCCTGGCCTCGGGGGACGCCTCCATCGTCACCGGGCACGTGCTGGTTGCCGACGGGGGAGGGGCCGCGGTGGACGCCTCCACCATCGTCTTCGACGAAAACTGAATCACATCAGCGCTATTCGCTGTCAACGCACCACAGCTCGACGGACGAGACCGCCGAGCTGCGGTTGCGTTTGCTCAGCTTCCGGCCTCGAGCGGAGCGGCGGGAGCGCGAGCGTTCGTACGCCGCTCGCTTCAGCGCCGCACCCGGCCGAGCGTCTCCGACGGCGTCAGCGCGAAACGCTCGCGGTACTGCTGGGAGAAGCGGCCCAGATGGTAGAAACCCCACTTCGCGGCAACCTCGGTGATCGAGACCGCGGCACCGGAGGCCAGCTCGAGATGCACCCGGTCGAGGCGCACGCCACGTAGATAGGCGGTCGGCGACATACCCACCACATCCTGGAATCCGGCCTGCAGAGCGCGCGGGCTGATGCCGGCGCGCGCCGCCAGATCGGCGGTGGTGATCTCCGCCTCCGGATGGTTGTCGATGAAGTCCATGAGTTCGCGGATCTTCGACCGCCGGGTGTGCGCCGGTTTGCTGTGCAGCAGCGGACTCAGCTGACTGGGCACCGCCATCAGCAGTTGGGTCATCAGCGCGGATTCCAGCTCCTGGCAGGCGCTGGGCACGGTGGCGAGCCCACCCGGCCGGTTGAGTTCGGCATAGAGGAAGCCGGTGGTGGCTATCAGGGCCGAGCCGAGTCCGCTACCCAGATCGAAATCGACATCGAAACGGATCCCGTCGTCGACCGGTACGCCGGTGAGCTTGGACGCGTGGGCCTCGAGCAGTTCCTTGGGAATCTTGACGTGGTACTGCCACGAACCGGCGCTCCACGCGACCATCACCGGATAGCGCGGGACGAACACCGCTCCGGCCTGCCCGCCCGCGATGGTGCGGCGAACGCCGTTCTGGGCGACGACGCTCTCGCCGGTGACGGGAAGATTGACGTGATAGCACAGCTGCATCGGCGGACCATGGATGATCGCCTCGGTGCCGTAGCTCATGCGTGCCACGGTCAGCCGTGGCGCGGGGGCGAGATCGAGCTGGAAATCGAGTTCACGCGCATTCGCCAGCTGTACCTCGTGCCGGGCGAACGTCTTGGTGACCTGCTCGATGGCGGCGTCGACATCGCCGGTGTGGAAACTCAGCCGGGGGTCGGTGTGCAGTTTCTCGGGCACCGTGTCCTCCTCGCGACTCAGCCTACCCGCGCCTCTCGGCGGCTGTGGAGCCGGTAAAATATATTATATCTAAAAATCGGTGTTGTGATCCGAATCATGTGATTCGGCGCCGGAGTCCGCGCGTGCGGCCGACGGCGCGGTGGTCCGCGAAATGACGGCCGCCAGCGTGAGCAGAACGCCGACCAGCACGAGGATCACCGTCCACGCCGGCAGCCAGTACGCGAGCGCCGCCCCGACCGCCAGCGCGCCCGCCCCGGCCAGGCGGGTCCGCCATCCGCTGCCCATCTCCCACCGGAAGAAGATGGCCTGGGCCAGGAGATAGAGCATCGGCCCGGCCAGTACGAGCACACCGGCCGTGCCCGCCGATTCGCTGACCGGCTGTGCCAGCAGCAGTTCACTGCCCGCGGCGAACACCACCAGCCCGGCGACCACGCCGTAGATGGTGTTGATGCCGACGTGCACCGCGCGGATCGGGTTCTCGATTTCGGCGGCATGGCTGACCACGAGTTCTTCGGAGCGGCCAAAATACACCGCCCACAGGCAGACGAGCGCGGTGGCGCAGCCCAGTGCCAGCACGAGCACCACGGGTTCGCCACGATGATCGGAGATCACCCGGCCCAGCGTCAGAACCGTCTCGCCCAGCAGAATGATGAGGAACAGCCGCATCCGTTCCAGCATGTGTTCGGCGTCGAAGGGCAGATGTGCGGTACGCACGGCTCGGCCCCGCACCGGATGCGCCGTCCAGGTGCCGACCAGGTCGATCGCGGCACCCGCCGCCCAGCAGTAGAGCCGGATATCGGGTCCGAGCGCGGCGCCGGCGATCCAGAACGGCGCCGAGACCGCGAACCAGATCAGCACATGGCGGAAATGGGTACGCAGCGGGGGTGTCGGTGCCGCCATCGCGGCACAGGCGGCCGGTCCGCCCAGTGCCACCAGCATGGGCACGACGAAAAGCCACGGCCCGTCGTCGAAGGCGTGGGCGATCCCGGCATTCATGAACAACGCCAGGCCCATCACGGCAAGGGTGATCGTCCGGGTGGCGCGCCGCTCGATATCGAGCAGCGTCACCTCGAAACTGGTGAAGGCCCACACCCCGCACACCGCGACCAGCACCACCAGCGTCTCCGCGGCACTGCGCCAACTCAAATGTGCGGTCAGATGGTGGGTGAGCTGGCCGATCGCCAGCACGAACACGAGGTCGAAGAACAGTTCCAGCGGCGAGACCTCGCGCCGGGTGGGTGTCGCCCGCGTCATCAGTCCTCCTCGGCCGCCGAAGTTCCGTCCGTCGCCGAGCCGGCCGACAGCGGTCGAGGCCACCATCGGCTCCAGAGCAGCGGGCTGATCACGATACTTCGTTTCGTCGGCGCGGCGAACGAGTCTGCCGATACCACCCGCCCGCGGTGCCGTCGTGCGGTAGCTGCTGATCTGCGACTCCTCGGCATTCAGGAAAGCCTCCGCACGCATAGGCGTGCGGAGGCTTCGACGTGAGTTCGGAGGACGCGAGGCCGACAAGTCCGGCTGGATTACCCGGCCCGCAGCAGCGCGGCGAATTCCGCGGCCGGCTGGTCGGGATCGCCCGCGGTGATCGCCCGCAGCAATTCCGCACTGCCGTCGGCGCCCAGGTCCGCGACCGTGAGATCGCGGAACTTGACGTCGAGATCCTGTTGGGACATGGGGTTTTCGGCGGTGCCCAGGGGGCTGTCGACGAAGATCTTCTCGCTGGTGCCGTCGGTATAGGTGACGGTGATGTCGCCGACCCACTTGCCGGGGTAGGCGGTGTCGAGTTCGGGTTTCACCTCGATCTTCACTCGTCGGGCGAGGGTGGCTACCTCGCTGCCCGCGCTCAGGTCCAGGTGTCCGGCCAGGTATTCGTGATGGGCACGGAAGCCGTTGCCCAGGCCCAGGACCGACAGTGCGAACTGGAACGGCAGACTGTACTGGAGATGTTCGATCGTCCGGGGCGCGTAGGCGTTGGCGTTCTTGTTGCCGATGATGATGTCGCCGCCGGTTTGGATGCCGAGCTGGATGCTCTCGATATCGGCGGAGCGGCCGGAGATTCGGCGGGCGCCGTCGATGTAGGCGTGGTTGATGCCGCAGCAGCAGTAGGGCTTGATCCACACCTTGGTGATCTCGTAGGCGCCGTCGGGGGAGAAGGCCGCCGCCGCGCCGTCGGCGACATCGCGGCCGACGAAGGTGCGGTAGAAGCCTTTGCCGCCGCTCAAAAACGTTGTGGGCCCGGTGATTCCGGCGGCCGCCATTTCGGCCGCTCGGATCCCGTTGCGGGTGCCGATTCCCGAGTGCAGGCGCTTCACCGAGCCGCCGGTCGAGGTGTATTCGGTGGTACCCGAACAGTGGCTGAACGCGATCGACAACGCGTGCAGTGTGCGTTCGGTGTCGAAGCCACGCATCTTCGCCACCACCGCCGCGGCGCCGAAATTCGACAGGACGCAGTGGGGGTGGAAGCCGCGTTCGAGCAGTTGCGGTGCGGCCAGCACGCCGAGGCGGGTGTAGACCTCGTATCCGGCGACGATGCCGGTGATCACCTCGCGCATCGTGGCGCCCAGTTCCTCGCCGACCGCGAGTGCCGCGGACACCACACAGCTGCCGGGGTGGCTGGAGCTGGCGCGGTGCGCGTCGTCGTATTCGAATCCGTGCCCGTAGGTGGCGTTGACGAAGGCCGCGTCGGCGGCGCTCATCGCGTCGCCGGACGCGGTGACGTGTGCGCCGCCCGGCGCGTGCGATGCGCGGGTCAGCTCCAGGACCGCCTTGCTCCACGGCAGGGACGCGCTGCCCACCTGCAGGGCCAGTTGATCCTGCATCAACTGTCGCGCACCGGCGAGGGCGTCGGCGGGGATGGTGTCGAATTCGAGGTCGGTGACCAGGCGGGCCACGGCCTGCTCCAGTGCGGGAATGTTCTGCATCGGTGTACCTTTCGGGTCAGGCCAGGGTGTCCAGCAGCGGCTGCGGCAGGCCGTAGGACTTGATCTCGACGTAGGCGTCGAAGCCCTCCGGTCCGGCCTCGCGGCCGATCCCGCTGTTCTTGAATCCGCCGATCGGGGCGTGGAAGCCGACCCCGTTGCCGTTGACTTCGACTGTGCCGGTGCGGATTCGACGCGCGACCGCCAGCGCGCGTTCGGGGTCGGCGGCGAAGACCGAACCGTTGAGCCCGTATTCGGAGTTGTTGGCGATAGCGATCGCCTCGGTCTCGGTGTCGTAGGTGTGCACCGTCAGCACCGGGCCGAAGACCTCTTCCTGCGCGATCTTCGCCGCCGGATCGACATCGGCGAAGACGGTCGGCTCGACATACCACCCGCGGTCCAGACCGGTGGGGCGGCCGCCGCCGATGACGAGATTCGCGCCGGATGCCTTGGCGCCGTTGATATATCCCTCGACGCGGGCGCGATGGGTCGCGCTGACCATCGGGCCGATTTCGGTGGCCGGATCGAAGGGATCACCGACGGGCATGGATTCGATCATCGCGACCATCCGGTCGATCAGTTCGTCGCGGCGCGAGCGCGGCACCACGATGCGGGTCTTGTTGCTGCAGACCTGGCCGCTGTTGCGCAGTGACAATGCGCGGATGGCGGGGAGGACGACGTCGAAGTCGGCATCGTCGAGCAGCACGGCTGCGGACTTTCCGCCCAGTTCCAGGGTCACCCGTCGCAGATCGTGACCGCACAGCGAGGCGATACGCCGGCCCGCTCCGGTGGATCCGGTGAACGAGACCTTGTCCACCCCGGGGTGGCACACCAGATGTTCGCTCACCGCGCGGCCGGCGGGGACGATATTGAACACCCCACTGGGCAGGCCCGCCTCCTGCAGCATCTCTGCCAGCAGATAGGCCGACAGCGGAGTTTCCGGTGCCGGTTTGTGCACGACGGTGCATCCGGCCAGGAGTGCCGGAGCGATCTTGATCATGGTGGTGAGCAGCGGTGCGTTCCACGGCACGATCGCCGCGACGACTCCGACCGCTTCCCGGGTGACCAGGGCGTTTCCGGTCGCAGAGCGCCGGGTGTCGGTCCACGGATAGGACGCGGCCAGGTCCAGGAACGCGTCCAGGAGCAGTCGCGGGCCGATCGCCTGCATGGTGTTCGACAGCGAAATGGGACAACCCATCTCGGCGCTGACCAATTGAGCGATCTCCTCGGCCCGGTCGGCGAACTGCGCGCTGAGTTTGCTCAGCACCGCCATGCGCTCGGCGAGATCGCTCCGCCCCCAGGGGCCGGAGTCGAAGGCGCGGCGCGCGGCACCGACCGCGGCGTCGATATCGGCCTCCACGCCCTCGGGGACCCGCGCGATGATCTCCTCGGTGGCGGGGGAGATCACGTCGATGATCCGCTCCGACGCGGGCGCGACCCAGCCGCCGTCGATGAACAACTTGTCGTACGGCGCCTGCCGGACGGCTGCCTGTCGGCTCATTACTGACTCCTTGTACTGCGCGCGAGCGCCGCAGAAGCGGCGTGGTGCGGACCTGGATCGCGCGAGGTGATGTGGGGCACGGCAGATGGCCCATGTGATCCGGATAATACAAAGTATATGATGCTGACTCGGCTACTCGAGGTCGGGCATCGGATCGTCGCGGTGAACCCGACCGTCGCCGCTCAACTGGGGGAGACGTCGCGAGTTCAGGGGAGCCTCTACCGAGTCTCGAAACAATATATTATATTAAAGCGAACATAGTCTGGAGGCATGACATGCAGCACAAGCCGCTCGACGGGATCCGGATCCTGGAGGTCGGGGGTTACATTTCCCTGCCGTTCGCCACATCCATCCTGTGCGCGCTGGGAGCGGAGGTGGTGAAGGTTGAAAAGCCCGTGGTCGGCGAGGACTTCCGGCGCTTACAGAACGATGGCAGCCCCTACTTCCGGCAGTACAACACCGGTAAGCGCAGCGTGTCCGTCGATTTGAAGAAGCCCGAGGGAGTCGCCCTGGTCAAGGCGCTGGTGCCGCGTTTCGACGTGATCCTCGAGAATCTGCGCCCCGGCAAGCTGGCGGCGATGGGACTCGGTCCGGAGGACTGCCGGGCGTTGCGACCCGATATCGTCTACGGCTCGGTCACCGGCTTCGGCGGTGGTGGCCCCTTGGCCAACCGTCCGGCCTACGACACGATCGGACATGCCTTCGGTGGCCTGTACTCCCTGTTCGGCGATGCCGGGCATCCGCAGCTGGCCGGCGGGCTGAGCGCCGACCTGGTCACCGGCCTGAGCACGGCTACCGGCGTGCTGGCCGCCTTGGTGGGCCGGTTGAAGACGGGCGCGCCGCAGCATGTGGAGACCTCGATCATGGAGGCGGTCAGCTGCCTGACCGTCGACGGCATCACCCAATCCTTCGAACTGGGTGCCGATCCGAGCCGGCAGAGCCGCCATCCGCAGGCGCAGAACTTCTGTGTCGAGACCGCCTCCGGCGAGTTCCTGGCGATTCACCTGTCCTCGTCGCAGAAGTTCTGGCGCGCGCTGTGCACCGCCATGGATCGGCTGGATCTTGCCGAGGATCCGCGCTTCGCCGAGTACCGGCCGCGCGAGGCCAACTACTTCGAGCTGGCGCCGATCGTCGCCGCGGAATTCGCGCGCAAACCCGTCGAGCATTGGGAGCGGGTCCTGACCGCCGCCGATGTGCCCTTCGCGCCCGTGCTCTCGATGACAGGTTATCTCGAACACGAGCAGGTGAAGTGGCTGGAACTGGTGGAGAAACAGTCCGACGGGCTGGCGCTGATGCGCCCACCGTGGAAGTTCGACGGCGAGCGGCCGGATCGGCCGGGCACCGCACCCCGGGTCGGTGCGCACAGCCGCGATGTCGCCGCGGAAGTGTATTCGCCCGAGCGGATCGCGGAACTGGTCGAGGCCAAGGTGCTCTACGCCGAGGACTGATACCGAAAATTCCTGTCTTTCAACAACAGTGAGTGTGTGTATGTCGAGCGATCGTGCGGACGGAGACCTCGTGAGAATGGACGGCTCCGCGGAGTTGGAGAAGCTGCTGGATTCGCGGTGGAGCTGCCGCGCCTATGAGGCGCGCCAGGTGCCCCGAGGCGATATCGAGCGCCTTTTCGCCCTCGCCCAGAGCTCGGCGTCGTGGTGCAATACCCAGCCCTGGCAGGCCATCGTCACCTCCGGGGCGGCCACCGACCGATTCCGCGAAGCGCTCAGTAGCCACGCACGCGACCACAACGCACTCCACTTCGATTTCGCCGCGCCCACGGAATATCGCGGCGTGTATCGCGAGCGCCGGCGCGCCAGCGGCTGGCAATTGTACGAGGCGGTGGGGGTGCGGCGCGGCGATCGCGAGGCTTCGGCGCGACAGGCATTCGAGAACTTCCGCTTCTTCGGCGCCCCGCACGTCGCGATCCTCACCACCGATGCCGAACAGGGTGTCTACGGCGCGGTCGATACCGGCCTGTATGTCGGGACGCTGTTGCTCGCCGCGCACAGTATGGGAATCGCCTCTCTCGCGCAGGCGGCGCTGGCGCAGTATTCGCCGTTCATCCGCGACTACTTCGCCATTCCCGACGACCGCAAGATCGTCGTCGGCATCTCCTTCGGCTATCCCGACCTCGACCACCCCGCCAACAGTTATCGCACCGCCCGCGCCCCGCTGGAGGAGGTCGTGACCTGGCGGGACTAGTCCGCGAGGCGATTTCGGGGAAAGTGACCCGGAACGATGTTCCAATATAATATATAATGTTGTAAGCTGGGTTCGACCGCGGGAAACCGGGGAAGCACCCACATCGAACCGAAAGGACTCGCCATGCCCGGCCTCTACTTCGAGGAGTTCGAACCCGGAACCGTCATCGAGCACCCGACGCGGCGCACGGTGACCGAGACCGACAACGTCCTGTTCAGCACGCTGACCCTCAACGTCGCACCGTTGCATCTGGACGCCGAGTACTCCAAGAACTCCATCCACGGCCAGCGTCTGGTCAACAGCCTGTTCATCCTCGGGCTCGTCTCGGGTATCACCGTTCC
This sequence comes from Nocardia mikamii NBRC 108933, assembly GCF_001613505.1. Lineage (GTDB taxonomy): Bacteria > Actinomycetota > Actinomycetes > Mycobacteriales > Mycobacteriaceae > Nocardia > Nocardia mikamii. The sequence continues at coordinate 240,727 of NZ_BDCM01000009.1, read as the reverse complement.
CGACACCACTCTGGGCACCACCCTGGGCAACCTCGGCTTCCAGGAGGTGAAGTTCCCGGCGCCGGTCTTCCACGGCGACACCATCCGGGTACGGACCGAGATCGTGAGCAAGCGGGAATCCAAGAGCCGCAACGATTCCGGCATCGTCAACTTCCGGCACCAGGGCATCAACCAGCGCGACGAGGTCGTCTGCGACTGCCTGCGCGCCGGCCTGATGCTCAAGCGCTCCGCCGTGCCGGAGCCCGCGACCGCGTCCTGAATCCGAAGACCAGTCGCGCTCAGAAAGGATGTGCCCGATGCGAGGACCAGGTCCCGCCGATTCGACCCGACCGTCGGTATGGATGCCCACCGACGACGTGCGTGCCCGCAGTCGCCTGTTGACGGCGATGACGACGTGGGGGTACGGCAGCCTCGCGGCGCTGCACCGGGCGTCGATCGATGATCCGGAATGGTTCTGGCGGGCCGCGATCGACGATCTCGGCATCGAATTCGCCGAACCGTTCGAGCGGGTCCTCGACGACAGCGCCGGCACCCCCTTTCCGCGCTGGTTCCCGGGCGGACGACTCAACCTCGCCACCCTGTGCGCGCACCGGCACGCCGCCGGACCGTTCGCGGACAAGACCGCGGTGGTCTACGAGGGTGACAACGGAACCCGCCGGACACTGACCTATGCCGAACTCGACGCGCAGGTGCGGCGGTTCGCGGCACACCTTGCCGCGCTGGGTGTTTCGCAGGGCGACCGAGTGGTGCTGTTCGCACCCGTCGTGCCCGAAACCATCGTGGCGTTCCTGTCCTGCGCGATGATCGGCGCGATCTCGGTCCCGGCCTTCACCGGCTACGGCCCGGAAGCTCTCGCCGCACGGCTCCAGGACTCCGAAGCGGTCCTGCTGATCACCGCCGACGCAACGACGCGCCGCGGAAAAGTGGTGCCGCTCAAGGAAACTGCCGACGAAGCCCTGCAGTCGGCCCCGTCCGTCCGTCACAGCGTGGTGGTCCGTCATCTCGACAACGAGGTCGAGATGCGCGACGGCCGGGACATCTACTGGGACGAACTGCCGGACAACCCGCAACCGGTGCAGACGGTGCAGGTCGAATCCAATGACCCGCTGACCATCGTCTACACCTCCGGAACCACCGGCCGCCCCAAGGGCATCGTGCACTCGCACGCCGGGTTCGCGGTGAAAACCGCTGTCGACTTCGGCTACAGCTTCGACGTGCACGACGACGACGTGATCGCCTGGATCTCGGATATGGGCTGGCTCGTCGGGCCGATGCTGGTCGCGGGCGGGCTGCAGCTCGGCGCCACCGTCGTCTTCACCGAAGGCGTGCCCGATCATCCCGCGCCCACCAGGATGTGGGAGATCATCGACCGCAACGGCGTCACCGTACAGGGTGTGGCGCCCACCGCGATGCGGCTGGTCATGGCCCGAACCGACGGCGCCCCAGCCGGTCTGGACACGTTGCGAACCTTCGTATCGACGGGTGAGGCGTGGGACGAACCGACCTGGCGCTGGCTGTTCGAGACCGTCGGCGGCTCCACGCGGCCGATCGTCAACTTCAGTGGCGGCACCGAGGTGGGTGGCGGACTCCTGGTCGCCTACCCGTTCCTGCCGATCGACCCCGCCTCCTTCAACGCGCCGCTGATCGGTGCGGATATGGCCGTCCTGGACGGTGACGGAAAGCCGGTGGTCGGCGAGGTCGGCGAACTCGCGGTGCTCAACACCTTCCCCGGCATGACGCACGCGTTCTGGCAGGACCGCGAACGGTATCTCGAAACCTATTGGAGCCGTTGGGAAGACGTCTGGGTGCACGGCGACCTGGCTGCCGTCGACGAGGACGGAATCTGGCATATCCACGGCCGCTCCGACGACACCATCAAGGTCTCCGGCCGTCGCGTCGGTCCCGCCGAGATCGAGGCGGCGCTGCTGAAGGATCGCCGCATCGTCGAGGCCGCCGTCATCGGTGAGCCCGATCCGCAGCGGGGCCAGCGGGTCGTCGCCTTCGTGGTGACCGGCGCCGATACCGATCACGAAGACCTGAAGACCACCGCCGTCCACAACATCGGCCGCTCGTTCGCTCCGAGTTTGCATGTGGTGCAAGCACTTCCGAAAACCAAGAACGGCAAGATCATGCGACGCGCCATCCGCTCGCGCTATCTCGGCCTCGCGCAAGGGGATCTGTCGTCCCTGGATCCCGCCACGCCTATCGACGGCATCCCGACCCGATCAGGAGACCAACAGTGACACTCACCGACGCAGACGATCTGGAACTGGTTCGCCAGAACACCCGCGAACTGGCGCGCAAATTCGGCTACGACTACTGGCGTGAGAAGGACAAGAAGGGCGAATACCCCTGGGAATTCGTCAAGGCCTTCGCCGCCGCCGGGTGGCTCGGCGTCATGATTCCCGAGGAGTACGGCGGCCTGGGGCTGGGCCTGACCGAGGCCGGCATCATGCTGCAGGAGGTCGCCGCCTCCGGAGCGGGAATGAGCGGTGGTTCGGCCATTCATTTCTACGTCTTCCCGCCGGCGCCGATCCTGCGCTACGGCTCGGAGGAGATGAAGCGCGAATGGCTGCCGAAGCTGGCCTCCGGTGAAATCCTGATGGCCTTCGCCGTCACCGAACCCACTGCGGGCGTGGACACTTCGCGGATCCGTACCAAGGCCACCAAGACCGAGGGCGGCTGGGTGATCAACGGGCAGAAGGTGTTCATCACCAATGCCCAGAACGCGCACAAGATTCTCATCGTGGCGCGCACCTCGCCCCGTGACGAGGCCAAGCCGCTCGACGGCATCACCCTGTTCTTCACCGATCTGGATCGCAGCAAGATCACCGTGCGCGAGATCGAGAAGCTGGGCCGCTCGGCGATCGACTCCAACGAGCTGTTCATCGACAACCTCGAGGTCCGCGACGACGAGGTGATCGGCGAAGTCGGTCAGGGTTTCAAATATCTGATCGACGGTCTGAATCCGGAGCGCATCGTGGTCGGCCTGGAAGGTGTGGGCCTGGGCCGCGCCGGTCTGGAGCTCGCGACCCAGTACGCCAAGGACCGCGTGGTGTTCGACCGGCCCATCGGCAAGAACCAGGCCGTCGCGCACCCGCTGGCCGATTCCTGGATCAGGCTCGAAGCCGCCGAACGCGTCTGCATGCACGCCGCCGAACTGTTCGAGGCGCACAAACCGTGCGGTAAGGAAGCCGCGGCCGCGAAATACCTGGGCGCCGAAGCGGGTTTCGAGGCGTGCGACCGCGCGCTGTCGACCTTCGGTGGGTACGCCTACTCGAAGGAATACCACGTCGAACGGCTGTGGCGTGAGGTTCGCCTGCTGCGCAACGCGCCCTTCTCGCAGGAGATGGTGCGTAACTACATCTCGCAGCAGGTACTAGGACTCCCGAGGTCCTACTGATCACCCCTGCAGGGATCTCGGGCACGACGCCGGCCGCCGTCAGTCACAGGTCGCGGCCGGCGTCGTCTTCCAACGAAACAGGAGTGTGTGGTGATGAGCGGACCGCTGGCCGGAGTTCGGGTGCTGGTCCTGGCCGGGATGGGCCCGGTGCCCTTCGTCGGAATGTTGCTGGCGGATATGGGCGCCCAGGTGGTACGGGTGGTGCGCCCGTCGCATCGGTCCGCGCGGGCGCTGAGCCAGACGGACGGGCTGCGCGAGGAATTCGACGTCGTCAATCGCGGTGGTGAGGCGATCGCGGTGGACCTCAAGGATCCTGACGGTGTCGAGAACGTGTTGCGACTGGTCGCGGGAGCGGATGTCTTCATCGAGGGATATCGGCCCGGGGTGGCCGAAAGGCTCGGGCTGGGCCCGGACGTCGTGTGCGCGCGCAACCCGGAGATCGTCTACACCCGGCTGACCGGATACGGCCAGAACGGCCCGCTCGCCACCGAAGCCGGACACGACATCAACTACGTCGCGCAAACCGGCGCACTGCACGCGATGGCGCGAGTGGGCGAGGCGCCGCGGCCGCCGATCAACCTGCTCGGCGACTACGCCGGCGGGGCGGCGATCGGCGCCTTCGGCATCGTCTGCGCGCTGCTCGAGGCGTGGAAGTCCGGGCGCGGGCAAGTCGTCGACGCCGCCATGATCGACGGGGTGGCGCTGCTGACCGCGAAACTGCAGGGTCTGCGCGCGGCCGGGCTCTATTCCGATGAACCCGGCACCAATTACCTGGACTCCGGCGCGCCGTTCTACGACACCTACGAGTGCGCCGACGGCAACTACATCGCGGTCGGCGCGCTCGAGCCCGACTTCTATGCCGAATTCCTGTCCCGGCTGGGCGTCGACACCACACAGTGGCCCGCTCAGGACGATCGGGAACACTGGCCGCGGCTGCGTGAGCTGATCGCCGCCACCGTCGCGACCCGGACTCGTGCGGAATGGGCCGGAATCTACGAGGGCACCGACGCGTGTGTCACCCCCGTGCTGCGCTTCGACGAGGCCGCCGATGATCCGCACAATGCCGAGCGCGAGCTGTTCCATCGCGTGCACGGCGTCCTGCAACCGGCTCCGGCCCCGCGGCTGAGCCGCACCCCGGCTCGCGCCCCCTCGGTGCCGCGAACCGAGCAGCTCGAGGTGGCCGAGCTGATCGCCGCGTGGACCGGGACCCCACCGGACGGCGAATACGCTGCCGCACAAGCAGTATCGGAGGAGAAGCGGTGACCGCCCCACTGTCCGGAATTACCGTTGTCGGTTTGGAGCAGGCCATCTCGGCGCCCCTGTGCACTCGGCACCTCGCCGATCTCGGCGCCCGGGTGATCAAGGTCGAGCAGCCCGGCTTCGGCGATTCGACGCGCCACTACGACCGGGTCGTCAAAGGGATGGCCGCCCACTTCGTGTGGCTCAACCACGGTAAGGAATCCGCGGCGCTCGACCTGACCGCGGCCGAGGATCTCGAGGTGTTCGCCGGTCTCCTCGCACAGGCCGATGTGCTGGTATCCAATCTCGGTCCGGGCGCGCTGGGCCGTCTCGGATTCGAGCCCGAGCAATTGCTCGAACGCTACCCGCGGCTGATCGTCGTCGACATCTCCGGCTACGGCCGGGGCGGGCCGCTGGACCACAAACGCGCCTACGACCTGCTGATCCAGGCCGAAGGCGGTTCGTGCTCGATTACCGGAACACCCGGTGCTCCCGCCAAACCCGGGATCCCGGTCGCCGATGTGGGGACCGCGCTCTACGCCTACTCCGCCGTACTCGCGGCGCTCTACCACCGTGAACACACGGGCCGTGGCGCGTTGATCCCGATCGCCATGCTCGATGTGGTCGCGGAGATGATGGGTTTCGCGCTGAATCAGGTGATTCATGCCGGGACCGAACCCGAACCGGTCGGGATGGGCTCGCCGATGATCGCCCCGTACGGCGCCTACCCGACCGCCGACGGGCAGACCGCCGTGCTCGGAACCACCAGCGATCGCGAATGGCGCCGTCTCACAACGGATCTGCTCGGTCGTCCCGATCTCGCGGAGGAGTCGCGGTACCGGCACAACCACGATCGGGTCGCCCATCGCGACGAATTGGACGAGATCGTCGGGGCGTGGTGCGCACAGCGGAATCTGGCCGATATTCAGCGGCTGGCCGATGCGGCCGGGATCGGAAATGCCCGGCTCAACGGTGTGCGGGAGCTGGCCGAACATCCACAGCTGGCCGAGCGTGATCGCTGGCGTGAGGTCGATTCACCCGCGGGCCCGTTGCCCGCGCTGTTGCCGCCGGCGCTGGCGCGGGACTGGCCGGCGCGGTCGGGGAGTGTGCCGGAACTGGGGGCCGATACCGAGGCCATCCGCAAGGAATTCGGCGCTGCGCACTGACCTACCGGACCTGTCACTCCGGAAAGTATGAGGCATAATGCATGAAAGTGCCGACCGGAAAGGACCGGGTTCATGGAACCGACGTCGCGGAGCTTACCGCGCAGCTCGAATTCCCAGCGTCAGCAGCTGTCGGAGGACGTCGCCAGCTATGTTCGTGAACTGATCATCTCGGGACGGGTTCGGCCGGGGGATTTTCTGCGGACCGAACCGATCGCGGAAGCGGTCGGCGTGAGCAACACTCCCGTGCGCGAGGGATTGCTGCTGCTCAGCGGAGAGGGATTCGTCGAACTCGTCCCGCGGCGGGGCTTCATGGTCTCGGCATTCAGCCGCCAGGATGTGCGCGACATCTTCTGGGCGCAGGCGGCGCTGGCCGCCGAATTGGCCGGGCGCGCAGCGAAATTGATCACCCCGAGCCAGCTCGATCATCTCGCCGATGTCAACGCTCGCCACGCCGAGGCGGTAGCGAGCGGTGACAACCCGGATCTGGTGGTGAAACTCGGACACGAATTCCATCGCACGATCAACCTGGCCGCCGACTCCCGCCGCCTGGCGATGTTGCTGCGCTCGATCGTGCGCCAGCTGCCCAACCGCTTCTACAACGACATCGAAGGCCACAGCGCCGACACGATGAAGCAGCATCCGGCGATCCTGGAAGCGCTGCAGAAACGCCGCGGTAAGGCCGTCAGCACCTTGATGCGCGATCACATCATGGAAGGCGCTGACGAGTTGGTGTCCATGTTGGAGGCACAGGGCCTGTGGGCCGAGGAAGAGAAGTCCACCGCCTAGCGCGACCGGTCTGTCTGCCGAGGCGACGAGAAATCCGGTCGGGGGAGCTCGAGGTCGGCCCGACGCCGCCGGCTGATTGACTCGACGGATGAGCCTTTCGACGCATCTCGAAGAAATCGGGCTGCCCCTGCTCCGGCAACAGCTCGCGCACCCCACCGTGGCCGGTATCGCCCGGGGTGATCTTCCGGAACAGGTCTTCCGGGCCTGGCTCGAGCAGGACTATCTCTTCCTGCTCGATTACGTCCGGGTTTTCGCGCGACTCGCCTGGCAGGCGCCGGCGTCCCAGCTGGGCGATCTCGTGGATCTGGCACACGCGACCTATCACGACGAGTTGTCGTTGCATCGCTCGCTGGCGGCCGAATTCGGAGCCGATCTCGACGGTGCGACGAAAGGCGAGACGTGCGCGGAGTATTCGGCCTTCCTGCTGGATTCGGCGGCGTCCTACGCCGACGGTCTGGCGGCGCTGTACCCGTGCATGTGGGGCTATTCAACGCTCGGTGCGATCCTGGCACGGACCATGCCGGACGAGCCGCGCTATCGGCGATGGATCCAGACCTACGCCGATCCGGAATTCGCGGCATCGACTCGCCGCTGTGCTCGGATGCTCGACGAGGTCGTCGTCGACCCCGCCCGCGCGGAACGCCTGTTCCGGCAGGGTCTTCGGTTCGAGCTCGAGTTCTGGGATGTCCCGGCGGCGGCGTGATGCGGTGATCGTCATGGGCGCGGACTGCGTGGCCGGTACACGTCGAGCCGCCGGGAACTATGCCGTGCGCCGATTCGAGAGATTCCGGCGACGAGCCCAGCGGTACTCCATCCGTTCGCCCGGCGTCAGACCACCCCAAATCCCGTGGGGTTCATGGGAGGTGATGGCGTGATCGCGGCAGCGGGTGAGTACCGGGCAGCGAGCACATACGCGCTTGGCGGGCTCGGGTGCGTCGTCGGTATAGAAGATGTTCACGTCGGCGGTGCGGCAGGCGGCGTGTAGTTGCCAGTCCCAGGCCTCGGTGTGCGGCGGTGGGAGGTCGAGGGGTTTCTCGCGGGCCAACGGTGGTCCTTCAGAGTCGGCGCAGTGCGTAGCGCCCTACGGTGCGTTGGGCATTGGCCAGGGCGGAAGCGGTGACGGAGCCGAGGACGCCGCGGCGATCGAAGACGACCGCGGTGCCGACCGCCAGGCCCTGCTGCTCCACTCGCTCGGTGAGTGCCAGGCCCAGGCCGGTGGATTCCGGAAGCCGCGCGATGGCCAGCGTGACGTCCGGGTTGATGTATTCCAGGCCCGCACTGCCCAGGTTGGCGATCAAATTCGTCACATCGGCGACCGAGGCGGCCAGCTGGAACGGTGTCACGGTTTCGCCTTCCACGACGGGAATCGGGAAGTGCCAGATCTGTTTACGTTCGCTGTGCTGGAAGCCCTCGGTCCATTCACCCCAGCCGCGGCCGGGGTCGAAATACAGGCGCTCCCGATCCGGCGGCGGTGTGCGAGCCTCCGGTGGGGTGGGGGAGGCGCCGCCGGACCAGACCGTCCCGTCCGGTGTCGCACTCGGTCGTAGATACAGCGCGCTCGCCCGCGCGACCGGCTGCCCGTCTTGGTTCAGCACCGCATCGATCAGGCACAGTCGTGGTCCGTCGCGCACGACGGTCGCCGAGGTCACCGAGGGCCGCATCTTCGCGGGCCGGAACAGGTCCACGGTCCATCGCACCGGCCGCAGATCATGGTGTCCGATCGTGTCGATCGTCCGTTCGGCTTCCCGCGCCAGCGCGCCGCTGACGGCCAGACCACGCATGTGCTCGGTTCCCCATCCGCTGGCCGCGCACGGTTCGGGATGTAATTCCTCGGTATCCGCGTATTTCACCCGGAAGAACGCTCGATCCATCCGCGTAGCTCCCTTCCTGCTCGAAAACCGTTGCGGCGCAGCGGCGATGTGCCGACCAGTCCCGAGTGAAAGGTGTTCCGGGGACGAATCGGTCGTGTCACGCGACAGCGGGCGTTCGCCGGTTCGGGCAGCGGTACCCGAATCGGCGACGCGATAGGCTTGCAGTACTTAATATATAATGTTTTTATTGGATTGGGTATCCCGGTCGTCACGGAAGGATGAACATGAGTCGCTACGCGCGCTTCGAACACCTGCGGGTGGACGGGCCCGACGATGCCGGAGTCGCCGAGCTGGTGTTCGACGCCCCCAACCTGAACGCGGTGAGCGAGGGCGCTCACGCCGATCTGGCGGAGGTCTGGCGCGAATTCGACGCCGATCCCGAGGTCAAGGCTGTGGTGATCCGGGGTGAGGGCAAGGGGCTCTCGGCGGGCGGCGCCTTTTCGATGGTCGAGCGGATGCGTGACGACTACGAGGTCCGCACCCGGGTGATGCGCGAGGCGCGCGATCTGGTCTACAACGTCCTCGACTGCACCAAGCCCATCGTCTCCGCGATCCACGGCCCCGCGGTCGGCGCCGGACTCGTCGCCGCGGTACTCGCCGACGTCTCGGTGACCACCAGGACCGCGAAGATCATCGACGGCCACACCCGTCTGGGCGTCGCCGCGGGCGACCACGCCGCGATCTGCTGGCCGCTGCTGTGCGGGATGGCCAAGGCCAAGTACTACCTGATGACCTGCCGCCCGCTGTCCGGCGAGGAGGCCGAGCGCATCGGTCTGGTCTCGCTGTGTGTCGACGCCGACGACGAGCTGCTGCCGACCGCGCGGGAGGTGGCCCGTGAACTGGCCGCCGGCGCGCCGACCGCGATCCGCTGGACCAAGCAGTCGCTGAACAACTGGTATCGCCAGGTCGCCGGATCCATCTTCGATGCTTCCCTGGCGCTGGAGTTCTACGGCTTCGGCGGCCCGGAGGTGCGAGAGGGCCTGGCCTCTCATCTCGAGCGCCGCAGCCCCCGGTTTTGAGCAAACCCGAACAAGGAGAAGAACTGTGAAGCCGTATCGCTCGATGCTGTTCGTGCCCGGGCACAAACCGACCTGGGCGGAGAAGGCGGTCGCCGCCGGAACCGACGCGCTGATCCTCGATCTGGAGGATTCGGTCCCGGCGGCCGACAAGGCCGCCGCCCGCGTCACCGTGCGTGAGACTCTGGGCCGCCTGCGAGAGCAGAATGTGCGCCCGGATGTGTGGGTGCGTCCCAACAGCTACGACAGCGGGCATTTCGGCGCCGACGCCGAGGCCGTGATCGTGCCGGGTGTGGCCGGGCTGTTCCTGCCGAAGGTCTACAACGCCGAAGAGGTGCGCCGCATCGACGCGGTGGTCTCGCATATCGAGGAGCGGGAGGGACTCGAGCCCGGTTCGGTCGGTCTGATCATCAGCTTCGAGACCGCGGTATCCGTAGCGCACTGTGAGGAGATCGCGGCGGCCTGCCCGCGGGTGTGGAGCCTGCTGGGTGCGACCGGTCCGAATGCCGATGTCGGCCGCGAACTGGGCTTCGAATTCACCCTCGAGGGCCTGGAGACGCTGTACCAGCGCAGCCGCATCGTGGTCGCGGCGCGTGCGGCCGGTCAGACTCATCCGGTCACCGGTGTGTGGCAGGACATCAAGGATCTCGACGGCTTCCGGCGTTTCGCCGAGGATTCGCGGCGGCTGGGTTTCCGGGGCATGGTGTGCATCCATCCCTCGCACATCGCCATCTCCAATGAGGTGTTCACACCCTCGCAGGAGACGGTCGATCACTACCGCCGTATGATCGCGGCATTCCGCGCCGCGGAGGCCGCCGGCAGCGGTGCCGTCGATTTCGAGGGCGTGCACATCGATCTGGCGCATGTGAAGACCGCCGAGGCCGTCATCGAACTGGCCGACGCGATCGGCGTATAGCGAACCACCGCAACGGGTTCGACACGACCGGCTCCGGGAGTTCGCTCTCCGGAGCCGGTTTCACATGTCCGGTCGTACGCATACGCCGACTAGGTGCTTTCGGGGACGGGCCAGGGCCCGCCGCGCTCCAACATCCCGAGCACGCCCTTGGCGCCGTCGAGGATGTGCTTTTCCGTCAATTCGCGGACCCGGTCGGTGTCACGCTCGCGCAGCGCCTCGATCATCTGCGGATGGTCGTTGCCGATGGCGGCCAATCTGCCCTCCAATGAGGCGTAGAAGCGGTTCGGCAGATGCCGGACGACCGAACCCAGCAGCAGGGTCAGACGGTGGGAGTTCGCGGCCAGATTGATGTGGCGATGAAATTCGTGGCCGTGCACGGCGATGCCGTCGCGATCGTCCGCGGCGATCGCTTCGTCGAGGCGGGCATTGATCGCCTCGAGTTCGCCGATCTGCTCGGCGGTGATCGTCGCCGCGGCGCGGGCGGCCAGCTCTGCCGCGAATTGTGCCTGCGCCCAGAACAAGTCGTGCACATCCTGCTGGGTGACCGGCGCCACGACGAACCCGCGCCGTGGCACCAACTCGACGAAACCCTCACTGCGCAGCGAGAGCAGCCCCTCACGCACCGGTGTGTTGCTGACTCCCACCGCTTCGGCGATCGGTTCCATTCGCAGGAATTCCCCCGGGCGCACCTGTCCGGACATGATCAACTCGCGCACATAGGACGCCACCTCGTCGGGCAGCTGCTGCCGGCCGCCGTTGCCGCGGATCCGGATCACGTTGTCGGCCACGCCTCGCCTCCCTGTCGGGTGTGCGCACAGAATCGGCGCTCTAATACATAATATATAAGATTTGACAAGTTATCGCCTGTCCGCGCCGCCACCGCCCCGAATACGACGAGAGCCCCGCACGAGTTCGCCTCGTACGGGGCCCTCGGTCCCGCCAGGGTGGGCCGCCACGGTCCCTGTCAGGTCAACAGCACCAACGTATCCGCGACGCAGGCCGGTTTGGCCGCGTCGACGGCCTGCACCACGTAGCGCGTGGTGAGGATGGCGCCGGCGTCGGTGTCGCGCAGATCGGTGAACGTCGCGGTGCAGTGCAGCGCCGAGTCCACCGGCACGGGCGCCGGGAAGCGGACCTTGTCGACACCGTAATTGACTCGGGCCGTGCCGAATTCGAGTGCGAACAACTGCTGTCCGAACTGCGGCAGCAGCGACAGGGTCAGATATCCGTGCGCGATGGTGCGGCCGAACGGGCCCGTCGCGGCGCGCGCCGGGTCGACGTGGATCCACTGGTGATCCCCGGTCGCCTCGGCGAAGGCGTCGATACGAGCTTGGTCGACGACCACGGTCTCACTCGGGCCCAGCTGTTCGCCCAGGGCGGCACGGAGCTGATCGAGGTCGGTGAATGTGCGGACCATAAGTTTCCTTATCCGAGGTCGAATTCGACGGTGGCGTTCGGCCCGGCCGTCTCGCCGCCGGGGCCGAGCAGTTCGACCCGCAGCGCCTTCTCGTCGCGCTGGGTCCGGAACTGCGCGTTCTGCGCGCAGAACAGGGGAGCGCGGTTGCGGTGGCGCAGGCGCGCCGGGCGCCCGGGCGCACTCGCCAGGCGGCGAACTTCGGCCGCCGCGAGGGTGATCAGCGGCCCGTGCACCACCAATCCCGGATAGCCCTCTACCCGGGTGGCGTAGGGCCAGTCGTAGTGGATGCGGTGGGCGTTGGCGGTGGCCGCGGAGAACCGCATGAGCAGGGTCGGATCGGTCGCGAAGTCCCACACCGTGTCCGTGCTGCGGTGCAGCGGGCTGCCGACCGGTGTCAACGCGGCGGCGTCGGCGACCGGCGCCTCGGCGGTGGAGCCGGTGCCGGCCTCGCGGTAGATGAGGTCCTGACGCTCCTCGAGTGCCAGTTCGCCGCCGTCGCGATACAGCCGCGTCGACACGACCACGACGACGAGTTTTCCGGAGCGCCCCGACTTCTCGGTCACCGACTCCACTCGTGACACCCGCCGGACGGTCTCGCCGACGTGAATTTCGCTGTGCCAGGCAACCTCTCCGCCGGCGAACATGCGCCGCGGCAGATCGACGGGCGGCAGGAAACTACCGCGCACGGGATGCCCGTCGGTGCCGATCAGCGACGAGACCGGCCACCGCGGCAAAGCCACCCAATGCCACATCGGCGGTAGTTCGTCACCGGGGCCGGGGGTCGGCAGGCCGTCGTCGAACAGCGACGCCAGAGTCGCGACGGGACCCGGTTCGATGATCTCCTCGGTGGTGACGGTATGCGGTTCCCACTCGGCCACTACATGAACCTTCCGCCGGTGACCTCGAGCACGGTGCCGGTCATGTACGACGACAGATCGGAGGCGAGAAACAGTGCCACCGAGGCGATCTCGCTAACCTCACCGGCGCGTCCCATCGGGATCTCGGCCATCTTCTGCTCCCACACCTTCTCCGGCATGGCCTCGGTCATGGGGGTACGGATCAAGCCCGGCTGGATGGCGTTGATCCGGATGCCGTGGTGGGCCACCTCTTTCGCGGCCGCCTTGGACAGCCCGACGATTCCGGCTTTGGCGGCGGAGTAGTTGGTCTGCCCGACCAGTCCGACCTTGCCCGACAGCGACGAGAGGTTCACGATCGCGCCGCGTTTGCGCTCGCGCATGATCGCCGCCGCCTTGCGGGTGCCGTTCCAGGTGCCCTTGAGGTGCACCGAGATGACCTGGTCGAACTGCTCTTCGGTCATGGTGCGCATGGTGGCGTCACGGGTGATACCGGCGTTGTTGACCATGATGTCGAGGCTGTCGTAGGTGTCCACGGCGGCCTGCAGCAGGGCATCGACATCGGCGGATTCGGTGACGTTGCAGCGGACGCCGATGGCCTTGTCCGGTCCGCCGAGGCGTTCGGCGGCCTGCTTCACCGTGTCGGCATCGAGGTCGCCCAGCACGACCCGGGCGCCCTCGGCGATGAACGTCTCCGCGATGGCATAGCCGATGCCCTGGGCGGCGCCGGTGATGACGGCGGTGCGGTTGTGCAGCAAGGGTTGGGACATGTCGGACTCCGTTTCATCGGGACGTCAGGAGCGGGGAGTGCCCGCCTGTAGCAGGATGCGGTGGGCGCGATCCACGACTGGCTTGTCGATCATCTGCCCGTTGAGGGCGGCGACGCCCTCGGCCGTGGTCGCCTCCACCACCGAAGTGGCCCAGCGGATTTCGTCGGCGCTCGGACGCAGCGCGGCAGCCGCCGTCACCACCTGCCGGGGATGGATGCAGAGCTTGCCCGCGAATCCGAGGCGGCGGGCGTAGTTCACGTCCGAGATCAGGATCTCGGGTTCGTCGATACTGCCGGTGACACCGTCGATCGGCCCGGACAGGCCGGCCGCCGCCGAGGCGAGCGCCAGGGCGCTGCGAGCGGCCGCCAGTGCTTCGCGGTCGGCCGGGTCGATGCCGAGTTGGGCGGCCAGGTCGAATGTGCCGATGGCGAGGCGTCGGACCTCGGGGGTCTCGGCGAGCGCCGCCGCGTTCAGCACACCGCGCGCGGTTTCGATCAGCGCGATGAAGAGAGGGGAGTCCAGTCCCGCTGCGGCATTCAGCAGCGCGCCGGGCTCCTCGGCCTTGGGGATCATCACGATGGCACGGTGTTGCGCCAGCATGGCGAGATCGTCCGCGTACCACTGGGTTCCGGCCGCGTTGATGCGCACCGCACTCCGGTTTCCGCCGGCGAGCCATTGGTGTACGTAGTCACGCGCCTCGTCCTTGCGATCGGGCGCGACCGCATCCTCGAGGTCCAGCACGACCAGATCCGCGCCGGCCGTCTGCGCTTTGGCGAACCGGTCCGGTCGGTCACCGGGCACGAACAACCATGTCGCTGCGGTGTCGACCGCCGCGGATCCGGTCGCCACGCCGAGTGAATCGTGTCGGGCTGCGGTCATGTGCGCTTCCCTGCCTCGCGGATCAGCCCGCCGCCGATGATCAGGCGCTGAATTTCACTGGTGCCCTCGTACAGGCGCAGCAACCGGACATCGCGGTAGATGCGCTCCACCGGGACCTCGCGCATATACCCGGTCCCACCGTGAATCTGAACGGCCAGATCGGCCACCTTGCCGACCATTTCGGTGCAGAACAGCTTCGCCGCCGAGGGCCCGATGCGCCGGTCCTCACCGCTGACGTAGCGGGCGGCTGCCTCGCGCACCAATGCCCTTCCGGCCATCACACCGGTCTGCTGATCGGCGATCATGGCCTGCACCAGCTGGAATTCGCCGATCGGGCGACCACCCTGGGTCGCGGAGGCGGCATAGGAGACCGATTCGTCGAGCGCGCGCTGCGCCGAACCGACGGCGAGCGCGGCGATGTGGACGCGGCCACGCGCCAACGAGGTCATCGCCGCCTTGTAGCCGACATCTTCCGAGCCGCCCACCAGGGCGGAGGCGGGGACGCGCACCCCGGAGAACACCACATCGGCGGTCCAGGCGCCTTCCTGGCCCATCTTCTTGTCCTTGACGCCGATCTCGAGGCCGGGTGTGTCGGCGGGAACCAGGAAGACCGCGATGCCCGGGCCGGATTCGTCGGCGGGGCGGGTGCGGGCGAAGACGACGAACAAATCGGCGATCGGCGCGTTGGTGATGAAGCGCTTCTGGCCGTCGATCACCCAATCATCGCCGTCGCGAACGGCTTTCGTGCGCAGACCCGCCGGGTTCGAGCCCGCGCCCGGTTCGGTCAGCGCGAAGGAGGCCACCACCTCGCCGGAGGCGATGCGCTCGAGCCATTGCGAGCGCTGCTCGTCGGTGCCGAAGTTCACCAGCACCTGGCCGGCGATGCCGTTGTTGGTGCCGAACATCGAGCGCAACGACAGCGAGGTGTAGCCGAATTCCATCGCCAGCTCGACATCCTGGGTCAGATCCAGCCCGAGCCCGCCCCACTGCTGCGGGATCGCATAGCCGAACAGTCCCATCTCGGCGGCCTGCTTGCGCAGGTCGTCGGGGATGGCGTCGGCCTCCATGATCTCCTGTTCGCGCGGCACGACCTTCGTTCGAACGAATTCGCGCACGTGTGCGAGGATCGCGCTGAAGTCCTCGGGGCCCACCTCGGGCATTTCGATCACCGTCCTCTGGTCTGGTCGAAGAATATTATATAAAATGTATGCCAGGCAAGCGTCATCGGACGCGCGGCGGACCGATGGCCGCCACAAGCCAATACGATCGGAACAGGTGAGGCAACGGTGTCGAAACAGCAATATCTGCGGCGAGTCGCGATCGTGGATCCGCTGCGGACTCCCGTGGGGACCTTCGGTGGTGCCCTGCGCGACGTCGCGGTGGAGGATCTGGCGGCGACCGTCGTGCGTGAGGTGGTCGCGCGCTCCGGCGTCGACCCCGAGCGTATCGATGACGTGGTGTTCGCGCAGTCCTATGCCAACTCCGAGGTGCCGTGCGTGGGCCGCTGGGTGGCGCTGCACGCCGGGCTGCCGATCGGTGTGCCCGGTATGCAGCTGGATCGGCGCTGCGGCGGTGGGCTGCAGGCGCTGGTGACCGCCGCCATGATGGTGCAGACCGGTGCCGCCGATGTGGTGCTGGCCGGCGGCGTGGAGTCGATGAGCCGGATCGAGTACTACTCGACCGCCACGCGCTGGGGTGCGCGCGCGGGCACGGTGTCGCTCTATGATCGGCTCGACCGGGGACGCGAGCGGTCGCAGCCGGAGGAACGGTTCGGCCGGATCTCCGGGATGATCGAGACGGCCGAGAATCTGGCGAACGACTACAAGATCGATCGAGAGAGCGCCGACGCCTATGCCGCGCGCAGCCATCAGCGTGCCGCGGCGGCGTGGAAGAACGGCCGGTTCGACGACGAGGTGGTTCCGGTCTCGGTGCCGCAGCGTCGCGGCGAGCCGCGGATCTTCGCCACCGATGAGGGGGTGCGGCCCGACAGCACCACCGAAACCCTCGCCAAGCTGCGCTCGATCCAGCCCGGCGGCACGGTGACCGCCGGAAACGCCAGCCAGCAGAACGATGCCGCCTCGGCCTGCCTGGTGGTGGCCGAGGACCGGCTCGAGGAGCTGGGCCTGACCCCGATCGGATATCTCGACGGCTGGGCCGCGGCGGGCTGCGATCCGTCGCGGATGGGTATCGGGCCGGTGCCGGCGGTCGCGAAACTCGCTGCGCGCCAAGGTATCGACACCCAGCAGTTGCTGAACGGACTCGATCTGGTCGAGTTGAACGAGGCGTTCGCGGTGCAGGTGCTCGCGGTGCTGGAAGGCTGGGGCTGGCGCGATCACGATCGGCTCAATGTCAACGGCTCCGGTATCTCGCTCGGACATCCGATCGGTGCGACGGGTATGCGGATGGTGACCACCCTGCTGCACGAACTGCATCGCCGCGGCGGCGGCAAGGGGCTGGCCACCATGTGCATCGGCGGTGGTCAGGGACTCGCAGCAACCGTGGAAGCGGTCTGACGGCCGTCTTGTAGGCTGTGGAAATAAAATATATAATTCTTGCTGATGCGGTCCGGACGACCTCTCATCGGCGCGAAGGAGAACGATGACCACCCTTAATCCTGACGAGCAGGAGATCGTTGCCCTGGTCGGCAAGTTCGTCGACGAGAAGGTCCGGCCTCGGGTGCGGGAGTTCGAAGCCGACGATATCTACCCCGGTGAGCTGATCGACGAGATGAAGGAGCTCGGCTGTTTCGGTCTGCTGGTTCCGTCGGAGTTCGGCGGAATCGAGGTCAGCACAGCCTGTTTCGCGCGAGTCACCGAGGAGCTGGCACGGGGCTGGATGAGTATGGCCGGCGCGATCGGCGGCCATTCGGTGATCTCGTATCTGGTGCGGACCTTCGGCACCGACGAGCAGAAGGCGACATTCCTGCCGAAGATGGCGACCGGCGAGATCCGCGCGACCATGGCGCTCACCGAACCCAGCGGCGGCAGTGACCTACAGGGCATGCGTACCTACGCGCGCGCCGACGGTGACGATCTGGTGATCAACGGCAGCAAGACCTGGATCTCCAACGCGGCGCACTCCGGCCTGATCGGCCTGCTGTGCATCACCGACCGCGATGCCACGCCCACGCACAAGGGTATGAGCGTGGTGCTGGTCGAGCCGGGTGAGGGCATGATCATCTCGAAGAAGTTGCCCAAGCTCGGATACCGTGGTGTGGAAGCCTGTGAGCTGGTCTTCGACAATATGCGCGTGCCGAGCTCGTCGATCCTGGGCGGCACGCCCGGCGTGGGCTGGAACCACATGATGCGTGGCCTGGAGGTCGGGCGCGTGCAGGTCGCCTCCCGCGCCGTCGGCGTGGCGCAGGCCGCGCTCGCCGACGCGACCGCCTACGCCCAGCAGCGCGAATCGTTCGGTAAGCCGATCTGGCAGCATCAGGCCGTCGGCATTCACCTGGCCGACATGGTCACCAAGGTTCAGGCCGCGCGCCTGCTCACCGCCGATGCCGCCGACCGCATCGACCAGGGCCTGCGCGCCGATATGGAAGCCGGCATGGCGAAACTGTTCGCCTCCGAGGCCGCCATGGAAGTGGCCCTCGACGCCATGCGCGTGCACGGCGGCTACGGCTTCTCCAAGGAATACGAGGTCGAACGCTACTTCCGCGACGCCCCGCTGATGATCCTCGGCGAGGGCACCAACGAAATCCAGCGCAATGTTATTGCGGCGCAGTTGATCTCGCGCAACAAGGTGACCGACCGAGGCTGAGATCGACGGAAGCTCGGTCGGCAGCCGCAAGCAGCCCGACCGGGCTTTCGTGTATTCGTTGCCGAGTCGTAGAGGAGAATCGGGATGCCGGAGATGATGCGTGCGCTCGTCGGCGGGCTCGGCCCGGACTGGAGCCTGCAGGATGTTCCGATTCCGCAGCCGGGGCCGGGGCAGGTGTTGATCCGCAACCAGGCGGCGGCGACGAACAACGGCGACATCCCGATGCTGGACCGGGCCGATCCCATGCAGGGCGGTCACGGTGAGCAGTTCGTCGCCGGATTCGAGTACGCCGGAACCGTGACCGCGCTCGGCGACGGTGTCGATGCCTGGCAGATCGGCGACGCGGTGATGGGATCGACACCGCATTCGTTCGCCGAATACGTTGTCGCCGACCACCGCCACGTCTTGCCCCGGCCCGCCGGTCTCGACCCAGTCGTGGGCTGCGCGTTGCCGACGGGGTTGCTGACCGAACACGGCGCTCTCACCGCGGCAGGGTTCAAGGCAGGGCAGAGCGTGCTCATCACCGGAGCATCCGCAGGCATCGGCCTGATCGGCGTTCAGATCGCCAGGGCCCTCGGCGCCTCACACGTCATCGGCACGACACGCACGCCCGGCAAACGCGCCCTGCTCTCCGAGGCCGGAGTCGACACCGTCGTCGTCGCCGCCGGCACCGACCTCACCGAAGCCGTTCTGGCCGCGACCGGCGGTCGAGGAGCAGACGTCGTGCTCGACCACGTCGCCGGACAGGCATTCGCCCAGTGCCTCGCCGCCACCAGGCACGACGGGCACGTGGTCAATATCGGTCGTCTCGACGGGCCGGTGTCGACGATCGATCTCGACCACCTGTCCTACCGCCACCTCACCGTGCACGGCGTCTCGTACGGATTCACCCGGCCCGACGAGATGGCCGCCGTCATCGCCGGGCTACTGCCCGAGGTCATCCCGGCCGTCGCCCGCGGCGCCATCCGCCCGGTCGTCGACCGAACCGTATCGTGGACCGAGCACGGCAGTGCACTCGCGCGCCTCCGTTCCGGTGCAGCCGTGGGCAAGATCGTGTTCACCATGAGCGAGGAATAGGGCGCCACCGCGACGCGTCGCATTGTGATTGCAGCGCATTTGATTCCACGCACGACTGTCCGAAGCTTAGGGACATTCGGTGGCCCGATCCGCCCCCCGCCGACAGGTCTCCGCTCTTTGCTCGGGGACCCATGGATTACGCGCTCTCGCTGCGCATTGATCTCGAATAGCCGGTCAGAGAGGAGGATTGGCGGCTGTAGGCATCATCGGATAGCGGGATACGCACCCGAACGCCAGTCTTCCAGGCGACGGCGGATGCTGTCGACGATCGGCAGTTGATCCACTTCGTCGGCGGTGAACCAGGAGACCTCGTGCGACTCGTCCGAAACTGCGAGGGCTCCGCCGACCGGCTTGCCCAACAGGCAGATGGAGAACTCTTGGCGCACTTCGCCGTCGTCGTAGGCGAATACGTGGGCAGGGTTGGTGTAGGTGCCGACGATGCCGACTATCTCGACATCGAGTCCCGTCTCCTCTTTCGTTTCTCGGATACCGCACTCGGCCAGGGACTCTCCGAGTTCCATTTTGCCGCCGGGGAGGGCCCACATGCCGTTGTCCACTCGGCGTTGGAGCAATATCTTCCCGGAGTTGTTCACGACGACGACTGATGCTGCCGGCACCAGCGAGTTCGCTTCCGGTGCGTTGGGGTCATTCTCGTAGTCGATCCGTCCCATGGTTGGCAATCTCCTCCCAGATGTCGCGTCCGCGCGACCACAATTCCTCTACGTGCTCGGCGAAACGGTCGAACATGCCGTCGTTCTGTTCACGTCGGATATGCAACATAGGCGCGTCGTGGCCGACATGACGTGCCAAGATCGGCGTCACGATCATGTCGTTGTCGAATCGGAAGACCGACAGGTTGACGTGACCAGTGCCGTAACGCGCTTCGATGCCGTCGGTTCCGCGTAACTTGGTCAGCTCGCCCACGGTGACGGCGATGCGTGTGGAGAGGGTGAGCGGAACATCTTCCTCTGCCTCCCGGTCGCGAGTGGCCCGACTGTCTGGGTCGCCGATCAAGAATCGGATTCGGCAGCCGTCGGATGCCTTGCGAAGCAAAAGCTTTCCCATGTTCGCGTGCTCCAGCCAGACGAAGTAGTTCGTGTAGCCGGCGAACGTAACTTCATTTTTTGCGCCGTGAATCAGTGAGCGCCAGAGGGTTTGTGGTGCTGCCGATCGGTATGGCCACACCTGCGCGATCTCTCGGTCGGGGCCAGTCTTCAGACTCACCCGCACTGCCGAAGGCCACAAATCAGCCTCCTCTACTCCCAGGGTGTCACACACGGTCAGGCGATGCCGCGAGTGTGGTGTCCGCGTCGGATGCGTTATCCAACGCATAACCGTTTTGGTGTCGACGTTGCATGCTGCGGCCAAATCCGTTTCGGATACATCGGCCTTCGCCATGGCTCGTCGTAGTGCTTCGTTCACCGTACCCCCTGTTCGCTTTGTGGGACATCGTGAATCCTAGATGCGAAACGTCCTGAACGTCCTGGAAAGAGGGTATCAACGTCCCAGGTCAGAGCCGATCCTTACTGATATGAACACGGATTCGGGCCAGACATGAGGCGGCAACCGACTGCGTTGGGGTGGGTGGATTCCGAGATCAGTACCGCGTACGACTGGGACTCGGCGCAAGTGTCCCGATTATGCCGGAGGCTCGGCTATGCGCTGATATGGGATGCCAACCCGACGGTTCGACTCGTCGACCGCGTACGCGCCGCCGATGTGGACGCCGTAGTCATTCCGACCCCAGAACACCTCGACCCGTTGACGATCAACAACGTGATGCATCTCGCCGACATTGAAATCGTCACGCCTCGCCTGTCGTTCGCGCGCTGGTCGGCTGCTGGAGGGGTGGGATGACTGGCTGGGAGGGAGGGCTGGTCATAGCTGTCGCCATCCCGGTGGTGGTGTTCATCGCGGCCTGCATATGGCCCCCACGAGCACCAAAGGATAAGCCGGTCAGGGACATTCGAGATCGCATTGAGGGTGAGAGCCGGGAGTAGGCAGCTTTCGGAATCGCCGTCGCCGCCATCTCGGCCGACTCCCGCAAGCCATGGCACGCGGAAACGAACGTTGGGATCGCACCGTGGTCGTTGCAGCTGCGAGGTGCTCTCGTCCCGCGAATGGCGGCCTGCGACTTCGCCGACGCGGGCACCGCAGCGGCGGCGGATCCGTGCTACTTCGCCGCGATGACCCCCGTATCGTGCAAACGCCCCAACTCGGTGTCGCTCAATCCCAAAACTTCGGACAGCACCTCGCCGGTGTGTTCGCCGAGGTCCGGCGCGACCGCGTAATCGCCGTATTCGGAGCCGATGCGCACGGGGGAGCGGCTGGTCAGGACGGGCCCGATGCCGGGCTGGTCGACTTCGCCGAAGATCGCGGGCGATCCCTCGGAGCGGTAGCCGGCTGCCACGTCGTGGACGGTGCGGAATTTGCTCCACAGCACGCCGGATTCCGTGAGCGCGCGGTCGATGTCGGCGAGTGGGCGGGCGGCGAACCAGGGGCGCAGGATGGCGGTGATGAGCTCGCGGTGGCGGTAGCGGTCGTCCTCGGTGCGGAAGTCGGCGTCCAGGGATTTCTCGAGCGCGTCGAACACCGAATCCGTGCCGGTGAGGGTGCGCAGGGCGTCCCAGTGACGGCGGGTGAGGGCGACGACCATGATGCGGTTGCCGTCGGCGGTCTCGAAGTCGGCGCCGTAGCTGCCGTAGACCTGGTTGCCGTGTTTGGGGCGGGCGGTGCCGAGTTCGTCGGCCTCGGCCAGCCACCCCAGATTCACCAGGGAGGAGAACGCCACATCGGCCAGGGCGATCCGCATGAACGAGCCCTCGCCGCTGCGGGTGCGGCGGTGCAGGGCGGCCAGCAGGCCCGTGGTCGCGGTCATGCCGGCCAGCAGATCCCAGGCGGGCAGGACATGGTTCACCGGTGCGGCCGCATCGAGCGGCCCGGTCATATCGGCAACGCCCGCATCGGGATTCACCGTGTAGTCGACCGCCGCCCGGCCGTCGGCGTAACCGTCGATGTGTACCTGGATCAGGTCGGCGCGGCGCTGACTCAGGGCCTCGTACGACAGCCACGGCCGCCCGACATTGTTGTCCACCACGATGCCCGAGTCCGGTCCCGGCGCGGTGGCCAATCCGATGATCAACTCCTGGCCTTCGGGGGAGCGCAGGTCGACCGCGACGGAACGCTTACCGCGATTCAGCGCGGTCCAGTACAGGCTGCGCCCGGTCCGCTGCGACAGCGGCCACCGGGTGTAATCGGCCGCCCCGCCGATCGGGTCGACCCGGATGACGTCGGCACCGAGCTGGCCCAGCGTCATCCCACCGGACGGGCCCGCCACGAAACTGGCGAATTCCACGATCCGCAGGCCCGCCAGCGGGGAATGGTCTGTGGTCACGTGATCCTCCACGATGTAGGTATGCGGCGGGTGCTCGCCGGTGACGAAAAGGGCTGGTTTGCTGCTTGTTTCACGCGGCGGGTGCGAATCGGTGCACGGTCGCGCGGTCGTCGTGCCCGACTCGGCCCTGCAGTGCCAAGACGTCGAGATGGGCATTGATCTCCATGATCGCGGACAGCTGATGCTCCGCGGGCAATTCCTCCAGCCGCAGCCGGCGGCGGGTCCACGGCAGGGCGGCGGCGATGTCGTGGGCGGTGGTGGCACCCGCGTCGACCCGTTCGCACACCTCGTCGAGACGGTGCCGGTGATGGTCGAGCAGCGCGTCGACCCGCGCGTGGGTACTGCGGGTCACCGGGCCGTGCGACGGCAGCAGCGCGGTGTCGGGCAGTCCGCCGACCAGGCGTAGTGATTGCAGATACGAACGCAACGGGTGCGGTTCGGGTGCTTTCTCGAATCCGATGGACGGGGTGATGTGCGGGAGAATGTGGTCGCCGGAGATCAGGATTCGCGTCTCGGGGTGATGGAATACGACGTGCCCGCGAGTATGCCCGGGTGTCGCGATCACCTCGAGGGCGCCGCGGCGCAGCGCGATCACGTCACCGTTGTCCAGCCAGCCGTCCGGCGCCCCGAACGGGATATCGTCCCACTCCGTCGGACCGTCCCCGCGCGCGATCCGCGATGCGAGTTCCGGTGCCCCGCAACGCGCGAGCAGCGGGGGATGGTTGGGGAAACTGCCCGGTAGCCCGGCGGCCTCGATGCTGTGGCGTTCCTCGCGCCCCGCGAACAGCTTGCAGCCCAGCGTTTCTCGCCACGCGAAGGCCTGGGTGTAGTGGTCGGCGTGATGGTGGGTCGCCAGGCAGAGGGCGATATCGCCGAGCTCGTAGCCCAGCCGGCGCAGCGCCGCGGCGACGGCCTGCTCTGTCTGCGGGGACGCCCACCCGGGGTCGATGAGGATCAGTCCTTCGGGCGATTCCAGCAGATAGGCGTTGACGGCCGCGAGCCCGTCGATCGGCAGAGGTAACGGGATCCGGTGGATGCCGCGCACGACGTGGTGCGGACCGGGTTCGGTCCAGTCGTCGGGCTGGGTCATGATCCTCGTCATGGGCACACCTCTGTCGCGGGAGGTCGATCTACGGCCGACACATACGCCAGCACTCGTACACAATATATTATACGTGGACGAGTGAACGGCGGGCGTGGGGCATCGATGACGCCCGCGAGGCCATGGTCACCTCTGTCGGGAGGAGCGTCAGCGCGCCCGGACCGGGGTGTCGCGCAGCCAGTAGGACACCGCTTCGGCGCGGTTGGCGGCGCCGAGTTTGCGGAGGATGTGGGTCACGTGGGTTTTGACCGTGCCCTCGGAGATGCAGAGTTTGCGGGCGATCAGGCGATTGGGTTCGCCCGCGGCGAGCAGTTCGATGACCTCGACCTCGCGGCTCGACAGCAGCGGGTGGGGCTGGGCCGGTGCCGCGAGTGCCTGCCGGGCGGTGAGCTGCATGCCGGTGAGTTGCTGGAGGCCGCGCTGGAGATCGGCGACGCCTTGCAGTACCCGCACTCGGGCGAGGCTGTGGCTCAGGCCCTCGGCGAACAGGTTCAGCACCGCGCGATCGGCGGCGTCGACCTCGCGGTGGGGCCGGTAGCAGTCGCCGTGCACCATGCCGACGACCTGCCCCTGCACCGTCAGCGGCGCCACGCCGTAGGAGGTGCAGCGCGACATCTTCACCAGGGTGCGCTCGACCCGCGGATTCCGCTGCACGTCCAGGGCCAGCCCGGCGCGCCGGTGCGTGACGATATCGGACTCGATCAGGGTGCCGTCCAGGCGCGGCGGGTTGTCGCGGCCGGCCGCCACCATGTCCGCGGCGAGTTTCGGATCGCCGACCACGCACATGGTTTGCAGCTGCCATGTCGAATTCTCCACCGTGGACAGCAGCACGCGATCGAATCCGAGGGTGCACGCCGCTTCGGGGGCGCCGGTGAACAATTCGTCGACGGTCGTCGCGTCGTGCATGCGAGCCAGCGCCCGGCGGACCCGGCGCAGCAATTCGACTCCCTCGCTGAGCCGGGCCTCGTCGACCTCGCTCTCGGTGTCCCGGATCCGGTTGAGCAGCAGGGTGAGCCGGGTCAGTTGCGCGGGCTGGATATCGGTCGCCCGCAAGAGGTCCGCGACGGTCGCTTCCCAGAGGTAACGCAGCACCTGTTTGGCTGCCGCCGCGCGGGAGAGGTCACGCGCGGGGAATTCCCGGCCGAGTGTGTTGCCGGCATCGGTGACGAGTTCGCGGATCCGGGCGCCGAGATCGCCGTCCAGCGCCACGTCACGGTGCTGTGAATCCCTAGTTGCGGTTGCCACGATCGCTCCAGTGCTTCGGCAGGACAATATATAATGTCTAATTCTAGCGGTAGTGTGGTCATCGATGGCACAGATTCGCGCAACACGGCGGTAGTCGGCCGAAGGTCGTATGCGATTCGGACCGGCGGCGGATGCCGACGGTCCCGATCGACGCCATCGTTGACAGCGGCATCGCAGCCGCGCGGTAGTCGGAAAGGACCTCCCTTCGTGTCGAAAACCATCGTCGAACAATTGGCCGATTTCACCACCGGTGTCGAGTACTCCCGTCTGCCCGCGGAGGTGGTCGTCGAGGCGAAGCGCATCCTGCTCGATTCGATGGGTTGCGCGCTGGGAGCGGTCGACCAGCACAAGGGCAAGATCGGCATCGAGTACGGGCGCCTGGTCGGCGGCTCCGGTGACGCCACGATCATCGGCACCGCCGATCGGGTGTCGATCTTCGGCGCCGCCTTCGCCAACGGCGAATTGATCAATGCCCTCGACTTCGACGCGGTGCTGCCGCCCGGTCATGTGACGCCGTATGTGCTGCCGCAGACCATGGCGGTGGCCGAAAGTCAGCAGCGCTCCGGCCGGGATGTGATCACCGCGATCGCGCTGTCGCACGAGATGTCGTTCCGCTTCTACAAATCCGTCGACTATCTGCGCGATCGCACCGACACCGAGATGAACCTGTCGCCCGTGCTGGGCTACAGCAACACCGTCTTCGGTGCCACCGCGGCCGTCGGCAAGCTCGAGGGCTACTCCGCCGAGGTACTCGCCAACGCCCTCGCGATCGCGGCCAGCACCTCTCCGGTGAATTCGATGCGGTCGTGGCTGGCGCACGCGCCGACGGCGACGATCAAGTACTCGCTGGCCGGCGCGCTCACCAACGCCTCGCTGACCGCGGCCTACATGGCCAAGCTCGGCCACCGCGGTGATCTGCCGGTCCTCGACGACGCCGAACTCGGCTACCGGCGCTTCATCGGCACCCGGCGCTGGGAACCGCAGAACATCACCGCCGGTCTGGGTGAGGACTGGCTGTTCCCCGCGGAGCAGACCTTCAAGCCGTATCCGCACTGCCGGATCCTGCACGCGCCACTGCACGCGCTGACCGAGATCGTGGCGGACAACGATCTGAAACCGGAGGAGATCGAGGCGATCCGGTGCTGGGGTGAGGCGGCGGTCCTGCATCCGCTGTGGCTGAGCAACGTCATCGAGCACACCCACGACGCGCAGTTCAGCATCGCGCACGGACTGGCCGTCGGCGCGCACAACATCACCCCGAGCAAGGCGTGGCACGATCCGGATCTCGTGTTCAGCCGTTCGGTCCTGGACCTGATGGAGCGGGTCACCTTCGAACCGCACCCGGACTATTTCGAGGCGCTGTCGTCGCATCCGTCCGCGCGGCCCGCCCGGATCGAAGTAGATGCCCGCGGAACGACTTTCGTCGCCGACCGGGTGTATCCGAAGGGCAGCCCCACCCCGGACCCCCAGACCCGGATGACCGACGAGGAACTGATCGCCAAGTTCCGGACCAATGCCGAAGGTGTCATCGCCGATGCGCAGATGGACAGCATCGTCGACGCGGTGTTCGCCCTCGAGGACGTCGACGACTTCGCGACGGTCATGCGCCGGCTCGGCACCCGGTGACCGCTATCGGCTGAAGGTCGCAGTCGAATACGACCGGCGACGGATATCGCCTCGGGTGTGCGCTGCGACACACTCGACGACAGCGCACCGCGCAGCGCGACTACCGAGCCGCCCCACCGTGTCCGACGGCGGCTCCATGACTGGACCGGCGTAAGCGACGCTTCGGCCGGTGCGAGGAGAAGAACATGGTCTACCAGGGCAACTATTCGAAGCTGTTCATCGGCGGCCGCTGGGCCGAGCCCACCGCCACCGAGCAGATCGCGGTGATCTCGCCGTATACGGAACAGACTGTGGCCCATGTGCCCAACTCGGCCGCCAGCGATGTCGACCGTGCCGTCGCCGCCGCCCGGCACGCGTTCGACCAGGGACCGTGGCCGCGGATGTCGCTGGCCGAGCGGATCGAGGTATTGACGCGTGTCAGCGCCGGGCTGGGGGAGCGGCAGGAGGAGATCGCCCAGCTGATCACCACGGAGATGGGCAGCCCCATCACCCTGTCGCGCAGCACCCAGTCGCTGGGGGCGAAGCTGCTGCTGGACGCCTTCCTCGAACTGGCACCGAGCTACGAATGGAGCAGCATCCGCCGCTCCGCGACCGGCACCGGCCTGGTGACGCGCGAGCCGATCGGCGTTGTCGCCGCGGTCATTCCGTGGAATATGCCGCTGCAGATCGCCATGCTGAAACTGGGTCCGGCTCTGCTTGCCGGATGCACCGTGGTACTCAAGACCGCGCCCGAGGCGCCGCTGAACGGCTACATCCTCGGTGAGATCCTGCAGGAAGCCGGTTTGCCGGATGGGGTGGTCAATATCCTGCCCGCCGATCGCGGGGTCAGTGAACACCTGGTCACCCATCCCGGGATCGACAAGGTGTCGTTCACCGGATCCACCGCGGCCGGTCGGCGTGTCGCGGAGCTCTGCGGGCGTGACCTGCGGCGCGTCACCCTGGAACTGGGCGGCAAATCCGCGGCGATCGTGCTCGACGACGCGGATCTCGACGTCGCGATCGGGCAGATCCGCAAGCTCTCGATGCGCAACAACGGCCAGGCCTGCAGCAACAAGACCCGGATCGTGGTGGCGCGCTCACGGGAGGCCGAACTCGTCGAGCGGCTGGTCGCGATGGTCGAGTCGATGCCGGTCGGTGATCCGGCCGACGCGGCCACCGAGATCGGTCCCGTGGTCAATTCCCGGCAGCGCGCGATGATCGAGAGCTACCTCGAGATCGGCCGCGACGAGGGTGCGAAGATCGCTGTCGGCGGCGGGCGGCCCGCGGGACTGGACCGGGGATGGTTCGTCGAGCCGACGATCTTCACCGGAGTCCAGGCGGATATGCGCATCGCGCAGGAGGAGATCTTCGGACCGGTGCTGTCGGTGCTGAGTTTCGCCGACGAGGACGAGGCCGTGGCGATCGCCAACAACTCGATGTTCGGTCTCAACGGTTCGGTCTTCGCCGCCGACGACGAGCACGCGCTGGCGGTGGCCCGCCGGATCCGCACGGGGACCGTGGAATTGAACGGCAACGTGGTGGGCTTCCACTCGCCCATCGGCGGCTTCAAATGCAGTGGCATCGGCCGTGAGGCCGGGCTGGAAGGGTTCGACGGATATGTCGAGCCCAAGTCCTACGGCCTGTCGCCCGCCCTGGCGAAATCGCTGTCCTGACACCATCATTCGATCGACCCGGCGTTGGCCGGAGGCAGAGGAGTGCCGATGCGCGGCGTTGTGTTCAACGGTGACCGCAACCTCGAAATCGTCTCGTTCGACGACCCCGAACCGGGGCCCGCGGACGTGGTCGTGCAGATCAAGGCGTCCGGAATGTGCGGTAGCGATCTCCGGTTCTATCGCGCCCCCGCCGGGGAGGCGCTGGCGGCGTTCGGGTTACAGGGCGACGACGCCGGCATCATCGCCGGGCACGAGCCGTGCGGTGTGGTGGTCGCGCTCGGATCCGACGTGGATACGCGTGCGGTGCGCGTCGGCGACCGGGTGATGGTGCACCACTACGACGGGTGCGGATTCTGCGACCGGTGCCGCACCGGATGGACCCAGATGTGCGAACGTGGCGCCAAGATCTTCGGCGCCACGGCACACGGCGGGCACGCCGACTACATCAAAGTGCCTGCGCGAACACTGGTTCCGCTGCCGGACGAACTGAGCTTCGCCGCCGGCGCGGCCATCGCCTGCGGCACCGGAACGGCATTCGGCGGTCTGGTGCGGCTGGATCTCAACGCACGCGACACCATCGCCGTCTTCGGTCAGGGCCCGGTCGGCCAATCCGCGGTGCAGTTGGCCGCGGCGATGGGCGCCGAGGTGATCGCGGTCGACGTCGCGAGCGAAAGAGTCGCCCGGGCACCAGAATTCGGTGCTACTCACGCCATCGACTCCAGTGCCACCGACGCAGTGGAGGCGATTCGCGAGCTGACCCGCGGCAAGGGCGTGAGCTGTGCCCTGGACTGCTCCGGCGCGCCGGCCGCACGTGCCGCGGCCGTCCAGGCCACCGCGCCGTGGGGCCGCGTCGGCTTCGTCGGCGAGGGCGGGCAGGTCACCCTGAACGTCAGCCCCGACATCATCCGCAAACAACTCACCATCATCGGCTCCTACACCTTCTCCGTTGCCGGACAAGGTGATTGCGCCCGCTTCATCGCCGCCCACGGCGTCGACGTCGACAAGGTCTTCACCGACCACTGGACCCTCGACGACGCGAACCGGGCCTACCGCGAATTCGACAAGCAGACCGGGGGCAAGGCCGTCATCGAGTTCTGAGCGACGACGAAGCACCGACAGATACACGCCATTCGCCCCGGCCGCAGGTTCTGCCTGCGGCCGGGGCGAATGGCGTTGTGCCGCAGAGAGAAACCCCTCGCTCCGCCCCGCGCACTCGTACTTCACCGGACGCACGACAGGTGCGGCGGTCGCAACCGCCGCACCTGTCGAGGAACTGTACGCAGGCCGTGCTCAGTACAGCGTGTAACCGCCGTCGGTGGCCAGGGTCACGCCGGTGACGAACGAGGCGGCGTCCGACAGCAACCACATGGCGGCCTCCGCGTGCTCGACGGGCTCGCTGGCGCGACGCAGGGCATGGGTGGCAGCCACCGTGTCGGCGTAGGACGGGTTGCTTTCCAGGTACTCCATGTACATCGGAGTCTTGGCGGTCGACACGCCGATGGCGTTGACCCGGATGCCGTGCTCGCCGTACTCCGCGGCCGCGCCCTTGGTCAGACCGGCGACGGCGTGTTTGGACGCGGTGTATTCCGAAGCCAGCGGAATGTAGATGAAGGCGCCCACGGACGCCGTGTTCACGATGGAGCCACCGCCGGCCTCGATCATCGCCGGGATCTCATGCTTCATGCACAGGAACGGGCCGGTGACGTTGACGGCGAAGATCCGGTCGAAATCCTCCCGGGTGATGTCGACCAGACTCTTGCCGGAGTTGGGGATGCCCGCGTTGTTGAACGCTCCGTCGAGTCGCCCGTAGGCCGAGACGGCCGCCTCGACCATTGCTTTCACCTGTTGTTCGTTCGTCACATCCGTGGTGACGAACTGAGCGGTATATCCCTCGGAGGTCAGTTGTTTCGCCAGTGCTTCGCCTGCCTCGGTGGTGACGTCGGCGATGGTGACCTTGGCGCCGTTCTCGGCGAACAGGCGCGCGGCCGCCTCACCGATGCCGCTGGCGCCGCCCGTCACGATGACGGAGCGTCCGTCGATTCCAGCCATGATTGTTTCTCCTGTCGGATGGTGATGGAACGTCGGCGTCGGTTGCCGACATCGGTGGTGTGCGCCCCGGATGTCCGAGGCACAACGGTGGTGGTCTCCGGGAACGGCCGCGGCCGGCCGCCGGGGCCGGTGCCTACCGGCCCGGCGCGAGGGTGAGGGTCCGCCCATCCGCGACTCGCGTGTCGGTCTGGATGACGGTGGTCTCGTCCGGATCGAGTACGCCGCCGCTGCCGACGTGGTAGCGGCGCAGGATGTTCCGGCCGACCTGTACCGGGTCGGTGCCGAATACCCAGAGCGCGTCGCCGCTCGGCGACATCACCGACGACTCGGACATGGGGCCGAGCGGACCGTTTCCGAACGGAACATCGGGCAGCGGCCGCAGGGCCCCGTCGGGCTGGACGGCATAGGCGCTGACGAAGTTCGAGCCCATATTCGGGACGTATACGTACTCGCTGTCCGGAGTCACACTCATGACGTGCGGCAACAGTCCCGACGGGAACGGTGAACCCGCCACCGGGCTCAGTGTTCCGTCCTCGGCGACGGCGTAGCCCGAGACACTGCCACCGCGTTCGTTCGAGATGTACAGGTGGCGTCCGTCCGGCGTGATCGTCGGATAGATCGGGCCCGAGCCGGTCGAGATTCGCTGCTGGGCAGCGGTGACCGTGCCGTCGTCGTTGATACCGAACCGGATCAGCTGATCCATGAGATAGCTTGCCGCGTACAGCGATCGGCCGTCGGGAGAGACGACGGCCGAGGAGATGCCATCGGTCGGCGCACCGAACGGCACAGTGGGCCCGTTCTGGACCGGGGTGCCGTCGTCGCGGATGGTCAAGGCCATGATCGAGGCGTTCGCCACGCCCATCACGACGTAGGCGCGGTGCCCGTCGCGGGTGAATGCGATGTCGACCGGAATATCGGGCAGTGTCATTCCCGGAAGGGCGGTGAGCCCTCCGTCGTGCCCGATCGCGTAGACGAGCACAGTTCGAGTCGCCCCCGAGGCGACGTACAGGAAACGTCCGTCCGGGGAAGCGACCTGCGGCCAGCTGGCGATGCCGGAGGGTGCCCCCGCGATGGGCTGCGGCGGCGCGGAATCGGTGGCGTTGTAGCCGGCCAGCCCGTCGCTGAGGAAGCCGTGGGCGTACAGGTGATAGGCCGGTGAAGTGGCGGCCGGAGCATCGGCGAAGGCCTCGGCCGGCAACGGGAGTACTACCATGCCCGGCAGCACGATCGCTGCCATGGCCGCCGCCCAGCGTTCCTGCCGGGTCCTGGTCGGGCGCTGCTTCGGGCGGGCGGCGATATCGGTCGCCGGCGCCGGATCACCTGTCGGCTGTGAACCAGATCTCATGGATTCGAAGCTAGGCAGAATTGCCGGTGGTGACTGTCCAGATACTTGGACAGGGGTCCCGATCGAGGGCCCCGTGTCGTAGCGCTCGGTAACCCGGCGGGAGGGTTTGTATCGGCCACCGATGCCGGGTTCCGGCGCGGAGCGCACAGCCCGGCAACGACGTGTAACCCCGGCTCGAACGAGCGGGGTTACACGTCGGCCGCGGCCGTCGCCGTCAGTGCACGGCCGCGAACATCAGCCGCGTCTCGTCCGCTTCCTCCGGGGCGAACTCGGCGGCGATCGTCCCGTTCTTGGCGACCAGGATGCGGTCGGACAGGGCTCGGATCTCGGGCATGTACGAGGAGATGACGACAACCGCGACACCGTCGTCGGCGAGTCCCCGGATCATGGCGTGAATTTCCGGGATGGTCCCGAGGTCCACGCCGCGGGTCGGTTCGTCGATGATGGCGACCAGCGGTTTGCGGGTCAGTCCCTTGGCGAGCACGACCTTCTGCTGGTTACCGCCGCTGAGCTCTTCGAGGGTGGCCCGGTTCGGTTGCAGGGTTCGTACCTGGAACAGTTCGACGAATCGTTGCGCAACGGACTTCTTGGCTCCCGGACGGACCAGGAACGGCAGCCGCGCCGCACTGCACAGATGGCCGAGATAGATGTTGTCGGCGATCGTCAGGTGGCTGAAGAAGCCCGATGCCTTGCGGTCCTCGGTGATGTAGACGACGCCGGCTTTGCGGGCGTGCCGCGGTGTCCGGAAACGCACCTCGCGGCCGTTCAATCTGATTGTGCCGCCGCGCAATCGGCGGCGCTTCATGATGCCGCTGACGATCATCGCGACCTCGCTGCGACCGGCGCCGACCAGACCGTAGATGCCCACGATCTCACCGGCGTAGGCGGAGAACGACATGGTGCGCACCACCGGCAGCAAGGTCACGTCCTCGACCTCGAGGACCGGCGTCGGGTCGGGTTCCCGGCCGGCCGCGACCCGGCCCATTTCGACATTGCGTCCCACCATCATTCGCACCACCTCGTCGTGGCTGAACTCCGGCTCGGACAGCGTGCCCTGCACCTCACCGTCACGCAGGACGGTGATCCGGTCGGCCTGCTCGAACGCCTCGTCGAGCATGTGGGTGATGAAGATGACGCCGATGCCCTTGCGTTTGAGCTGTTGCATGGACATGAACAGTTGCAGCCGTTCCTCCGGGGTCACCGAGGAGGTCGGCTCGTCGAGAATCACCACCTTCGCGTGGCGGTGGACCGCCCGCGCGATCTCGACCATCTGCTTCTGGCCCACGCCGAGCGCGCCCGCCGCCACGTCCGGCCGGATGTGGAAGTTGTGCGATTCCAGCAGTTCTCGGGCCACGATGTTGAGGTGGGCGAGATTGTTGAAGACCTTCTCGTTGCCCATGAACAGGTTCTGCGCCACCGTCATGGTCTCGACCAGCGAACCCTCCTGATACACCATCGAGATTCCGGCTTCCACCGAATCCTTCGGCGCGGTGAAGGTGCGCTCGGCGCCGTCGACTTCCAGGGTGCCGCTGTCGTGGGTGACGGCGCCGGAAATGATCTTCACCATCGTCGATTTGCCGGCGCCGTTCTCGCCCAGCAGGGCGTGGATCTCGCCGGGCCGCACATCGAAATCGACACCGCGCAGTGCGTAGGTGCCGCCGTAACGCTTGCTCACGTTCGACAGCCGGATCACCGGCTCGGCGATGTCGTTGTCCGCGTAAGGCATCCGTCTCACCTCATTCCTTCTCGCCGGACACGTGCAGGAGATTGCCGAACCCGTTGACCGCCACCACGATGCGATCGTCCGACACCGCGACACCGGTCACGCCGTGCCGCGCGCTGTCGACCCGCGCGTGCGCGCTCTCCACCACGCGCCCGGTCCGGTCGATGCGCAGCACCACCCCGCACGAGCGTGCGGGCGCCCACGGTTTGACCACACCGAGGACCCGCAGCTGACCCATCTGCATGGTGTCGGTGTACGGATTGGCGCAGCGCAGTCGCGGCACGAACCAGTCCTCGGGATCGATCCGCGCCACCATCTCCTCGATGACCGCGGGTTCATCGAGCAGCATTTCGGTCACGCGATTGCGGATATAGGGCGCCGCGACCCACCAGCCGTCACCGGCGGCCGCCAGGCGCCCCGGATACACAGGAAGATTGCGAGCGATCGCGCGGGCCGGGCGGGCGAGCGCATTCAGGGACCGCAATTCGATGCGGTGCTCGAAACTGAGCGACACCAGCACCTCGGTGGCCGAGGCCACCTCGATGCCCGACGGCCACCCCAACCCCTGCGCCTCGACCCGCGCCCGCGAGCCGTCGAATCGGACGATGAGGCCGGACCGGTCGCCGCGCACCAAGGCCCGAGACCAGTTGCCCGCCTCGTGGTTTCGGGAACCGACCGTGCCGATCAGCGAACCGTCGGGCAGGACCGCGAGGTCGGTGACGCAGGTGGCGACCACGGGGTCGGTGCACAGGTCGGTCACCGTCCCCGACATGTCCACCGCGACGAGCCCGGTGCCCTCGACGGCGGCGATCACCGCGCTGCCCCGGCAGACGAGCGCGCCGACCGGTCCCGGCAGTTCGGCGAGGATGCGGACCTCGCCGTCGCGCAGCGAGAACAGGGAGTTGCCGCTGCCGAACAGCACCGCACCGGATGCGGCGACGACCACGGCGTCGGGTGCGTAGACGTCGTTCGCCAGCAGTTCCCGCGCCTCGTCCAGTCGCCGGTTGGGCCGCAGGCCGGCATCCATCGGCGGGACGGTGCGGTGCTTGCCCCACGCGGGGTTGATCCATTCGGCGAGTGTGGCGATCGTGCGGTTCACAGGATCACCCCGGCGGGTGTGCGAGTCGTATCCGCCAGTCCCGGAACGCGATGGGGATCGATGGATCCGATTTCGTCCGGCAGCAACGGAAGCCGGCCGATGCGGTTGTTGCTGACACCGCACAGATACAGGTGGCCGGCGTGTTCCTTGACCGAGGTCACCATCGGGTAGTTCTCCATCGTCTCGTCCCACAGCACCTGCAGGATCTGCCCGCGATCGTCGAACTTGATCACGCACGACATGTTCAGCTGCGGAACGACCCAGTTGTCCAGCGACACTTCACGAGTCATGCGCCGTCGCACGCCTGGATATTTGCGCAGCAGATCCGACATCGGGGTGCGCATGGCGCACAGCGGCAGCCAGTAGTTGCCGTCCGAAGAGCGATTCAGGTTGTCCGGGTAGCCGGGCAGGTTCTCCAGCACCGGCTCGAGCTGCCCCTGTTTCGGTCCGGCGATCCACAACCGATCCACCCGGCACAGTCCGGTGCTGACGATCAGAATCGACTGGCCGTCGTGGGAGGTGCAGATCCCGTTGGGGAATACGTGATTGGACACGACGACCTCGGTGCTGCCGTCCGGATCGACCCGCACCACGCGGCCGTTGTGGCGGAACTCCACCAGCTCGATGAGGAAGTCCGCGGTGTTGTTGCGGGTGGAGAAGTCCGAGGCGTAGATCGAGCCGTCGGGGGCGACATCGAGATCGTCGATGGCGCGCAGTCCGGAATCGTCGAGCAGGGACAGCGGGCTGCGTGTGACCTTGTTGGCCAGCAGTTCCGACTCCCCGTCCGGCGAGACCCGGTAAATGCCCATACCGCCGACCGCGACCACCAGCTGCCCGTCCCGATCGAAGACGTGTCCGCAGGGGAAACCGCCGGTGCGTGAGAAGATTTCGCCTTCGGTACGGTCGGGTGCGAATTTCCACACCCAGCCGCGCTGGTCACCGCAGAAGACATTGCCGTCACCGTCGACGGCGCAATCCTCGGCGCCGCGAATCTGCCCGAGACCGATCGGCGGGGCGTCGGTCAGGCGGCTGTTGAGGTTCCAGACACTGCCGGGAGTGGTGATATCGGTCAGCGGCGGCAGCTCCAGTTTCGCCGGGTCGATTTTGAGCTTCTCGACCGTGCGCTGGCGATACTTACCCCATTTCAGGTCGAGGATCGTGAACAGCAGCAGCACCGCCGCGAGGATCACCGTGTAGTAGGACCCCTGTGCGCCCTCGGCGATGGTGGCCTGCTGGATGATCGCCACCACGAGGACACCGACCGTCGCCCGCAACACCGAACCGCGGCCACCCTTGAGGCTCACACCACCGAGCACCACCGCGGTCAAAGCGATGATCTCCCAGCCGTTTCCGACGTTGGGATCGGTGCGCCCGAGCCGGGCGGCGGTGAGCAGACCCGACAGGCCCGCGAGCGCACCGGAGAGCACATAGATCCAGAAGGTGGTGGCGTCGACCGGGATACCGTTGCGGCGCGCGGAGCGCCGATCCGAGCCGACCGCGGTGACCCACCAGCCCCAGCGGGAACGGGTCAGGCCCAGGTGCACGACGATCAACACCACCAGGAAGATGAACCACTCCGCCGGAATTCCCGCGATCTTGCCGAAACTCAGGAAATCCCAGACGATGTCGGGTTTGGCGAGGCCGATCTTCGTGCTGTAGGCACTCTGCAGCGCGGACGCCGCACCACCGAAGGCGATCAGCGTCACCAGGGTGGTGATGAACGGCCGCATCTTCAGGCGCGCGATGAGGAAGCCGTTGATCGCGCCGAGCGCGGCCCCGATCACGACCGCCGCGGGCACCACGACCAGCATCGGCCAGTTCCACACACGGTCGGCGACCATCGCGCCGAGGGAGGCGACCCCGACGATGGAGCCGACCGACAGGTCGATGCCGCCGCCGACCAGCACCACCGTCAAACCGATGGCGAGCAACCCGTATTCGGTCGCCTGGTCCAGGATGAGGGGAGTGTTGTCGGCGCCGACCCGGGTGGTGGACAGCACGACGGCGCACAGGATCAGCGCCAGTCCCAGCGGAACCGCGCCCTCCATCCAGCGCTTCTCGAACAGCTCCGACAGCGTGCGGTAGC
This sequence comes from Nocardia mikamii NBRC 108933, assembly GCF_001613505.1. GTDB lineage: Bacteria > Actinomycetota > Actinomycetes > Mycobacteriales > Mycobacteriaceae > Nocardia > Nocardia mikamii. The sequence goes on along the minus strand of NZ_BDCM01000009.1, from coordinate 204,250 downwards.
GCGCGATGCGGTCGGACCACCTCCCGCCGGTGAGCGGGAAGGCGTCCACCCCTCGGGACAGATACTTGATTCCGAGCCGCCCCCGCGTCAATGTCTTGGAAAGCTGTGCGGGCGGCGGGTTTTCGACGAGTGCGTGTGCTGTCATGCTCACTGGCCCTTGTAGCAGGCGATGGAGACGTCGTCGACGTTGTTCTTGTCGACCATCGCGTCGGAGACGAAGGACACGGTGTGGTTGCCGCCGGGTTTGACACCGGACTGGATCAGCTGCTGGGTCGCGACCGCCGCCGCCTCACCGATACCCTGCACGTCGTAGGCGACCGAGGCGGTGACCAGGCCCTGCTTCAGCGCATCACACCAGCTCTTGTCGGCGTCGAAAGTGTAGGTACCCACCGAATCCGGCGCCACCTGGCCGCGGCCGACGGCGTTGGCGACGGTCTGGCCGACGGTGACCGCGTTGACATCGTAGGTCACCAGGAAGCCGCACAACTTGCCCTGCGACTGCTGCAGCATCGACTCCGCCGCCTGCTGCGCGACCGCGTTCTGGAACTGAGAATGGGCGACGGTCACTTTGTATCCGAGCGGATCGAGCACATCGTGGATGCCCTGGTTCCACTGGATCGAGGCCGGGTCGTTACCGGGCCCGTCGATCACCGCGACCTGTTTCGGGGCGTTGCGGTGGCCGCAGTCGTCGGCGGCGCGCTGGGCGATCGCGCGGGCGGCGTGCGCGACGTCGACGCCGATGAACGCGTCTCCCAGGCGGGTCGACATCATGTTCAGCACGACGGTGTAGATGCCGGCGCGCTCGGCCTGCTGGATCGCGTTGTCGAGCAGACCGAGGTCCTGATTCTGCAGGACGAGGACGTCGGCGGCCTTGCGGGCGATCAGGTCGTTGATGGTGCTGATCATCCGGTCGCTGGAGAAGTTGGAGTCGTAGACCTGGAAGTCGGCGCCCAGGTTCCCGAAGGAACGCTGCATCGTCGCGCCCCAGTTCTCGGTCAGCGCATAGCCTTTGTAGAGAATCGGGACGAAGGCGATCTTCTTGCCCTTCATCACGTCGTGGGCCTTCTGCACCGCGGCGTTCATGTCCACATTCGCGCCGAAGGCCTGATCGCCGGAGGCGGCCCCGCCGGAACTGGCGCCGCTGTCGACCGAACATCCGGCGACGGCGAATGCCGCCAGGGCGGCCATCACGAGGGCCAGTATCTTCTTTCGGTTCATCGTCGAACGCTCCTGCTGTGTGATTGGTCGGATAGGAAAACGCTTGTGGGGGAGGGCATTACAATTCGCCCGACTTCTCGGTCTCGACATTGCGCGGATGCAGCCAGGCGTCGAAGGCGATCGCGGCGATCAGGACCGCGCCGCGGATCAGGTCCTGTACGGCCGTGGTCAGCCCGTGCAGCACCAGCAGGTTGTTGAGGACGCCGACGAACAGCGAACCCGCGAGCACGCCGAGAATCGTGCCGCGACCGCCCGACAGCGACACCCCGCCGATCACGGCGACGGTCAACGCGGTGAACAGAATCGGATCGAACGAGCTCACCGTGGTCTGCACGCTGCCTTGAATCGACACCGTGACATAGCCGGCCAGAACCGCCAGCAGAGCGGCGATCACGTACGTCAGCACCTGCAGCGGGCGCACCGGCGCACCGGTTGCGCGGGCGGTGTCGAAGTTGTCGCCCATGGCGCGGATCAGCCGTCCCGGCGAGGTGTAGGAGATGAACAGCCAGGCCAGCAGGAATACCGCGGCGGCCACGAGTACCGGACGCGGAACGCCCAGCACCGATCCGTTGCTCAGCGCCGCGATCCACGATCCGCCGGGCACGTTGTAGACGTTGCTGCTCAGGAACAGGATGTCGACGCCGCCGATGGCGAGCATGCCCGTAGCCAGGGTCGCGAACAGCGCCGGCACCTCGAAGTAGGCGATCAGCACGCCGTTGAGCACGCCGACCAGCAGCGCCAGCCCGGCCATCAACAGGATCGCTCTGCCTTCCGGCATACCGCGATTCATGAACGCCAGCGTCGCCTGCGCGGATCCCAGCCCGATCCCGGCCACCGACAGGTCGATCCCTTTGCCGAGGATGACCACGGCCTCACCGACGGCCAGGATGCCGAAGGCCGCCGACAGGCTCGCGATGCTGGTGAAGTTGTTCAGCGACAGGAAGTTCGGTGTGGTTAGCCCGCCCACGAGGCAGACCAGTACCGTGATGCCGAGCACCAGGTAGCCCTGTTCGACCCGCGCGATCCGGGCCCGGGGCGAGATGTGTACGCGAGTGTCCAGCGTGGCCGTGGTCATCGTCGACCACGCCCGTCGCTGTTGTGTGATGGCTCCATCGCCGCTCCTCGTCAGTCATGTGATGTGGCTGACACTGTGTCCCAGGGCACAGAGCGACGGCATCCGACGCCGGTCGGATTCGACTACGACGTTCGGATGATCGGCCGGCGGTGGCTGCGGGCGATGAGGGCCGAGCGCAGATACCACAGGCCGGTGGAGCGCGATACGTCCAAACCGGTGAGCTGAGCGATGCGTTTGAGCCGGTAGTCGACCGAATTCGGGTGCAGGTGCAGACGATTGGCGGTGCGTTTGCGGCTCTGGTCGTTGGCGATGAAACACCGCAGCGTGCTCAGCAATTCGGGGTGATCGTCGAGGGGATCCAGCAGGGCGGTCAACTGGTCGAGACCGGGGCCGGGCCGGGTGAGCTGATATTCCAGCGCCAGGTCGTCGAAGCGATGCAATCCGGTCATGCCGAGGCGGGCAGCCAGGTCGAGCAGTTCGTGGGCGCGATCGGCGGCCGCGGGAATGCCTGTGGTCTCGGCTCGGGTGACCGCCGCGGCGATCGGTACGCCCGCCGTCCGGGCGAGGTCGGCGACGAGGAGGTCGAGACCGGCATCCTCGGCGAGCGAGGCGGGTATCAGCACGGTCCCCCCGTCGAGCGACAGGACGTCCAATGCGGCGCCGTCGAATCGGTCGGCGAGTTCGGCTCGCACCCTTCGCAGGGGCGCGAGGGCGAGGACATCGGAGTCGGCGCGGAAGGCCGGCGAATCCGGGAATCGCAGAACGGTCACTGCCAGCACCCAATACTCGTCCGCGATGTCGATGCCGCCGTGGCGGATCAGTGCCGAGGTCGGCCGTCCTTCCAGCAGGGCGGTCGCCAGGGCGCGCGCCGCGTGCTGGTGGTCGGCGGTGTGGAGGTGACTGGCGTAGGCTCCGGCGACCGTCGAGGTGATCGTGTTCAGCAGGTCCAGCACGACGTCGCCGTCGATCGGGCGGCGACGGATGCCGGCCGGGCCGATCCGGGTCACGGCGCTGCGCCGCACGAGATCGAGGGCCAGGCGGACACCGTCGTGGACCAGCCGCAGGATCGTATCGATGGGTATTCCGTCGCGTGCCCAGCACGACGCCTCGTGCTGAAGCCGCTGCAGGTGTTCGGGGCGTTCCTGTCCGGCCAGTATGCACATCGACAGTTCGAGGCATTCCTGCACGGCGCGGGTCAGGTTGTGGCCCTCGGCCGCCCGTCGATCGAGGTGGTGCGAGCTGGTGTGCGGATCCGCGGCGCGGGTCGGGCGGGTAAGTTGTCTTTGCGGCACTGCTCCTCCTAACCGGAGTTGATTCCCGGAATCCGGCGTGGGACCGCCGTCGGGGGCGTTGGTGCGCAGTGGTGAGTTTCGGGCATCGAAATCTCCTCCGTCGATTCCGGTATTCGGGTCGAAATGCGGACTCGGTGTGCGCGGGGACCGTAGACTCCGCTGACGCGTAGCGCCCTGATCGTTCGAGCTACCCGAGACTACGGACGCCGCCGATCGCGCAGTGTTCAAGTATTTGGACACCCCGCCGGAGGATGGTGTCGGTGCCGGTCACCGCCCGGTTTCTCGAAGGGGGTGTGACTTGCATCATTTCGTGCATAAAATATAATGCTCCTCACATATTCACTGCTCGTCATGCCAGCGAGGAGCCAGCAGGGTAGGCGAGTACGGCGAGACAAGGTGGTGTCGCGTGCCTTCGATATCGGCGCATCCCGGCATGAGACCGGCACGACCCGAAATCGCGTCGGCGTGGTTACGATCCCGGCTCAACGGCATCGACGAACATGTCACGCCCCGCTTCGATCCGGACGCGATCGCCGTCGACTCCGGCCTGACCCGTGCGGCGCGGCCGGTGCTCGAGCGCGCCACGGCCGAACTGGAGGGCACCTCGGTCACACTCTTGCTCGCCGACCACTCCGCCCGCGTGGTGGATATCCAGTGCGCGGACCGGTCCACGTTGCGCGGAGTGGCCGACCTCGGCGTGGTACCGGGGATCCGGCTCGCCGAGGACGAGGTCGGCGCCAACGCCGTGGGCACCCCCATCGAGACCCGGCAGGGCCTGCTCGTGGAAGGTCCCGAACACTTCATGGCGGCCTTCCAGGGGTTCACCTGTTACGGGCATCCGATCGTCAATCCGGTCACCCGCCGGCTCGAGGGCGTCCTCGACATCAGCGGCCGCGCCGGCGACGACCACCGGCTGTTCCCGCCCTTCGCCCGGCGCGTGGTGCGCGATATCGAAGACCGCCTCCAGCTGGACGCCTCACAGTCGCAGCGGCAGCTTCTGAACGCCTTCCAAGCAGCGGCGACCCGTCGGAAACGGGCGGTTGTCGCGGTCGGCCACGGCCTCGTCCTGGCCACCCCCGCCGCACTGGATCTGCTCGAACCCGCCGACCACGCGGCCGTGCGGATGTGCGTGGAGGGCACCCGGTTCGCCGGTGAGGCGACCCACCGCCTCACCCTCGCCTCCGGGCAGACGGTTCGGCTGCGCTGTGTGCCGGTCGACGACGACCACGGGGTGCTGGTCGATATTCTCCCGGATCAGGAGACTCGTCGCGGCGAGCGTCCCGCCACGCGCACGCCGGCCTGGCCGCTGCTGGTGGTCGGCGAATTGGGTAGCGGCCGCACCGCCGCCGCCCGGCAGGCCGCGGGGCCCGAGGCGACGGAACTCGACGCCACCGAAATCGTGCGGGTGGGTGAACAGGCCTGGGCCGCAGACGCCGAACTCGTCCTCGACAAGGCGGGACCGGCGGCCGTCGTGGAGAACATCCAACTGCTGTCGGAACAGATGACGACGCTGCTGGCCCGGTATCTGCGCAGCGCGCGGCGCAACGTCGTACTGACCTCGACGCCGGGTGAGCACCTCGACAGCGTGCACGCGCCACTCGCGGTGCTGTGCAACGACCGGAACGATCTGCTGCCGCTGCGCCGCCGCCGCCACGAAATCCCCCAGCTGGCGCAGCACATGCTCGCCGAGGTGAATCCGGGCGGGCATACCCGGCTGACTGCCGAGACGCTGCGCATCCTGGCCGAACAACCGTGGCCGGGCAACCTCGCGGAGCTGCGGCGAGTGATCGCGGCCGTCGCCGACCTGCGCTCGGCGGGCGACATCATCCCCTCGGATCTGCCGGCCTCGCACCGCGGTCGTCCCGCACCGGCCTCGCCGTTCCGGCAGGCCGAGCGGGAGGTCATCGTCGCGGCTCTGGAAGCAGCCGGCGGCAACCGGCTCCAGGCCGCGCGGGCCCTGGGAGTCAGCCGCTCCACCCTCTACAACCGGTTGCGGGCGTTGCACATCGACTGAATCCCGGTGAGTGTCCAAAACTTTGGACACTCACCGGCCGGATGCATCTCTACTGTGGGGCGGGCGCCGAATCGAGATGCGAAAAGAATTGCGCGCGTTCAGAATACGCATTCGAATATTTCGCCGGGCGAAGCGGCGCGTGGGTAACACAACAGGAAACCCAATGTATTGAGCGTAAAACTACGTTTGGACTTCACGAATGACAGTTGCCGAAAGCCCGCGCGCGAGACGGTGGGCCGGTATTCGAACCCGAGTGCTCGCGATCGCGCTGATCCCGAGCATCCTGCTGCTCGCGACCGGCGGTGTCACCATCGCCGTACTGGCCACTCGCGCGCACGCGGTCCGGGAATGGTCGAACTATCAGCAGGGCATCATCGACCCGCTCCTGCACTTCGTCGGCGCTGTCGAGGACGAACGGACCGCGAGCATGCTCGTCGCCGCCGGCGTCGCGGGCCCGGAGGCGAATGTCGCGGACCGCCGGAAAGCGCTGGACTCGGCGATGGCGGAAACCGCTGCCATCGCCTCGGGGGCGAAAAAGATCGACGCGGGCACGGCCGAGAAGTTCGGCAGCCGGATCGGTCAGCTCGTGGCGAAGCTCGCCGACGTCCGGCACCAGATCGACGCCCGCGCAACCACGTCCGAAGCCGTCGACGCCTTCTACAGTCTGCTCGTCGGCGCCACCGCCGACGGTGGCTTCGACAGCGCGGTCGGTCACTCTCCGGACAATGACACGCTCGCCGGCGATATGACGGGCAACGCCCTGATCCGCGCGGTCGATACCCACGCGCGAGCCCTCGGCTACGCGGCGGTCGCACAATCTCGCGGTGTGCTCGACGTCGGCGGTAGACGAGCTCTGGCCGAGCTGACCGGCTCCTACCGACAGCAGCTCGACACGCTGGTACCGCGGCTGGCCCCTGCCGCGCAAACCGCGTTCCGGACACTGACCGACAGTGCCGAATGGCGGCTCACCGAGGGTGCGCAGAACCAGCTCGCCGAGCGAGGCGGCCTGGACACGCCGGAGGAAGCATGGCGGTCCGCGCAGAAGTCGGTCGACGACAAGCTGGTCGCCGTGGTCGCCGACCAGTACCGCAATACCGTCGCACTGACCCAGAAGGTCGCCGACAGGACGTTGAACTGGGCGATCACCGCCGGCACCGGGCTCGTGATCGCGACCGTGCTCGCTGTTGCCGCCGCCCTCGTACTCGCCGGACGGCTCGTGCGCCGATTGCGGTCGCTGCGCTCGTCCAGCCTCGAGCTGGCCAACGACCGGCTCCCCGCGATCATCGACCGCATCCATCGAGGCGAAACAGTGGATGTGCAGGGCGAGACGACCCCCGTGGACGCCGGCGCGGACGAGATCGGCGATGTGGCCGACGCCTTCGCCGCCGCCCAGCGCACCGCCATCGACGCTGCCGTCGCCGAGGCCCGCACCCGGGACGGATTCAACCGAGTCTTTCTCGATATCGCGTTCCGCAGTCAAGCCCTGGTCCGGCGGCAGCTCGACGTGCTGGATGTGGCAGAAGCCAAACAGGACCATCCCGATCATCTCGAGCTGCTGTTCCAGCTCGATCATCTGGCGACCCGCGCTCGGCGCAATGCCGAGAATCTGCTGATTCTCGGCGACCGGCAACCCGGGCGGCAGTGGCGGCGGCCCGTGGGCCTCGAGGAGATCGTGCGCAGCGCGGCCTCGGAAACCGAGGGTTTCGCGCGGGTGACCGCCGTCCGGCTCCCCCCGGTGAACGTGCTCGGCGCCGCGGTCGCCGATCTCATCCATCTGCTCGCCGAACTGATCGACAACGCGGCCAACTTCTCCCCGCCGGAAGCGCCGATCACGGTGCACGGCAGCATCGTCGGACGGGGGGTCGTCGTCGAGATCGTCGACCGCGGGCTCGGCATGGTGTTCGAACAATTGGAGCAGGTCAATACGCTCCTCGTCGAACCACCCGAATTCCACGAGATGGCGCTGACCGGCCGGCGTCAACTCGGATTGTTCGTGGTCGGCCGCCTGGCGCGCCGGCACGGTGTCGGAGTGAGTCTGCGCGAATCGCCCTACGGCGGCGTCACCGCGATCGTGCTCGTCCCCGCGGCGGTGCTGGATCGGGTGAGCCTGGACGTCGCGCCGGCCGACCGGGCCGCTCTCGAACCGTCGCGCACACCGCTGCCGCGGCGGGTACGGCCGACCAACGGAATGCCGCCCGCGCGCCGGCATATCGGGTCCGTGGCGTCGTCCGCCGCCGAGCGACGACGAACCCCGGACGTGGCACGGGCGGCGATGACCTCCTTGCAGCGCGGAACCCGGCAAGCCCGAAGTTCCGCCGGCAACAGCTCACAGCAGAGTTTCGACGAATAGTGAACGGCCGCAACATGAACGAATACCCCTCGACCACTCCCGCCCCGGCTGGGCTGGACTGGATACTCGACAAGCTGGTATCCCGAGTTTCCGGGGCCGAAGGTGCGGTCGTCCTGTCCGCCGATGGATTGCCGATGGCCGGTTCCGGCCTCGGCCGCGACAATGTCGAACATCTGGCGGCCATCGCCTCGGCTCTGCACAGCCTGGCGCGCGGAGTCGGCTCCCATTTCGGCAAAGGCGAATTGCATCAGACGGTCATCGAACTGGAATTGGGTTTCCTGGTCGTGACCGAGGCCGGAAACGGGGCATGTCTGGCGCTGCTCGCCGATATCGAATCCGATCTCGGGCTGATCGCCTACGAAATGAACGTGATCATCGGACAGGTGCGCGAGCACCTGTCGACAGTCGCCAGAGTGCCGGAAACAGTGGCCCCGCCGTACCAGCCGTGACCCGACCACCCGACGATTCACCGATCGACGACGATCCAGGGCCGCTGGTTCGGCCCTTCGCCACGACCCGCGGGCGAACCGCGACGAACGTGCACGATCTGGATATCTTCACGCTGGTGACGGCCGTCGAGTTCGACAACGACATCGAGAACTTCGACCGCGAATACCGGCAGATTCTGTCCTTGTGCAGCGGCCCGCCGCAATCCATCGCCGAAATCGCGGCGCGCTGCGGATTGCTGGTCACGGCGGCGAAGGTCCTCGTCGGTGATCTGATCACCGCCGGATACATCGAATTCCGATCGCCACATCCGGACGTCGGACACGATCCGATATTTCTGCGGGCGGTTTTGGCCGGGTTACGGAAACTATGACCGGCTTCGGTGTCGGTTGTCCAAAACATTGGACACTTCATATCCGACCGGGGTCATACGTTCGTGGCAGCGGGCCGACGGATCCATGTCGGCGCACCGACCCGCGCCGGCGGGTTGCCAACCAACGGAGGTTGTCTTGAACGATCGGAATACCCTCAGCGGCGGGAAAGTGTCCTCGTCCCGGAAAGGGCAGCGGAGGCGAACGTCGGCACTTGCGGCGGCGATCGGCGTGGCTGTAGGGGTTTCCGTCGCTGGTGTCGTGACCCCGCCGGTGGGCGCGGCCCCGGCAGGCCCCAGCTATCTCCTGGTCGGAGGCACCGGGTCGTCGAATCTCGGGGTGCTACGCGAAACGGGCGGCCATCTGTCGGGCACCGGCCCGACAATTCCCATCGAAACCGGCACCCTCACCGTCGCCGTCACCCCGAACAATCATTACGTGTATGTGGCCCATACGATTTCGGGCACCCTGCAAGGCTTCCGAGTGAATCCGGACGGCTCGTTCGAGCCCCTCGCGGGGGCCCGGCTGGATCCGGGACAGCCGGTGGTGGGAGCCGTGGTGAGCCCCGACGGACGGTGGCTGTTCGCCACGGTCGGCTCGGTGACCAACGAGGTGCGCACGTACGCCATCGCACCCACGGGCGCACTGACGCCGGTCGCCTCGGCGACGATTCCGGGAGCCACGAGCGGCCTCTCGATCCCGACGGTCTCACCCGACGGACGATTCCTGTTCGCGCCCAGTTTCATCGGCGCCACCATGGACTCCTTCGCGATCGGCGACGACGGGCATCTGACCCCCGCCGGACCGAAGGTGCCCACGGGCGACCGGCCGGCACTGCCTTCGGTGACGCCGAACGGCAAATTCCTCTACATCACCAATGAGGGCACCAATGATGTTTCGGCATACCGTATTTCACCCACGGGTGCACTGACGCCCATCGGCCGATTCCCGACCAAGGGCACCCCGCACGGTATGGCGATCACTCCGGACGGCAAGTATCTGTATCTACCGCAGACCGCGGGCCCGGGCGTGAACGGCTTCGCCATTCTGGACAATGGTGCGCTGGCCCCGATTCCCGGGGCCGACGCACCCAGCCAACCCGGCCACTTCCCTGGGCGGGTGGTCTTGAGTCCGGATGCCGAGCGGCTCTACGTCATCGATACCCTCAGCACGGCGGGCACCGAAAAGGTGTTCACCTACCGGGTGCTGGAGAACGGGGCGCTCGAACCCACCGGGGAGCCGCCGGCCGAAACCGGGGTGGTGTTCTCCGACGGCGCCACCGGCGTATTCGTCACACCGAGCGCATAAAACTCACGAGCGATCGCGGCGGTCATTCGCCCGCACCGATGCGTAAACGGAAACTCCGACTCGTACCGACGGCGATGCCCTCACAGCAAACGCTGTGAGGGCATCGCCGCGGAGTCCGGCAGCGCGATTACTTACTTGCTCGGCGCCGGCTTGAACGGGGCGTTGATGGTCGCGAAGTACTGGATCGCGGCGCCGATCGCGACCGGAGCGGTCACGAAGATCTGGCCGGCGAGCACACCCAGGAAGCCGACCGCGGCGGCACCGGCGACACAGCCGCCGAGCGGGCCGAGGCCGAACAGGGTGGCCAGCGCACCGGTCGCGACGACACCGAGGGCAGCGCCCGCGATGCAGCCGATGGCCGCGCCACCGATACCACCGGCCAGCGTGCCGATGGTGGCGCCGGTGGAGATGGTGTCCTTCAGGCGGTTGAAGGCGGCGGTTTCACGGTCGTAGGGGGTCTTCCACGGGGCCGAGTCCTCGAAGGGCAGCGCGACCGGCTTGTAGACCGCGTGCGCCACGTCATACTGCGGGGTCAGGGTGGCGGTGTTACCGGAGATGTCGGCGGCGATCGGGAACTCGAAGTCGTCGACCCGGAAGTTCAGCGGGGTGCCGGCGAGCACGGTGCCGTTGGCGGCCTTGATCTTCAGCATGCCGTCTTCGTTGACGATCGAGCCGCCGTCGGTCTTGATGACGGCCTTGTCGTTGTCGACGACGCTGGCCTTGTAGTAGACGCTCTCGGGCGCCGCGGGAGCTGCGGGGTCGGCCGTGGCGGTACCGGCTGCGACACCGACGGCGGCAACCAGCATGGCGGCGGTTGCGGCTAATTTCCTCATCATCATTTTCTGCGGAACCTCGAGACGGAGTGGTTCAGGGACGAGGGAATGACAGTGCAAGCCAGCAAACGAACAGTGAACGCCGTGACTTCATTCATTCAGGTCCCGTTCACCACGGTCGCCGCGCTGCTACCGGCGATAGCTGAAAGCCGCTGTGCGCGTTTTGCTTTCTCTCGCGTAGCGAAATGCGGCCGAATGCGGGTCAAGCGCTGTCTGTGGCTGTTATCACAAGCGCTTTCCGCCGCCATGGCGAATTTTCCGACACGAATTTTCGCGTCGAGCATCGGTCCGGTAATCGATCGCCGGCCGCGACGAGCGCATTGCGCCGGGTTACCGGGCGAGGTTGCCGAGGATCTCGGCCGGTGGAACGCCTCGCACGCCGGTAGGCGCGGGCGGTTGCGGCCTCGTCACCTGCGCTGCCTCGGGAGTTGAGCGACAATGAGGCCATGGCCGCTCTCCACGAACCCGCGACATGGCGTCGCTGACCCGCCCCGGTTCGCGATCTCGTGAGCGCGACGAACGGCGCGATGCGGTGGAACGGCGGGTGCTCGCCGCCGTGGACCGGCTGCTGAATACCGGCGTCACATACACCGAACTGCCGGTGGCCCGAATCGCCGCTGAGGCCGACATCGCCCGCTCCACTTTTTATCGCTATTTCCCCGACAAGAGCCGGCTGCTGATCCGGATGGCCGACCTCGCGACCGACGACCAGTTTCGCACGGCCGAACTGTGGTGGGCCGCGGACCATCTCGACGGCGAGGAGGGTGTCGTCACCGCCATGCGGCTGATGATCGCGGGTACTCGCGCGCATCATCGCGTCCTGCGTGCGCTCACCGAGGTGGCGGGCTACGACCGCGATGTAGGCCGCTATTGGCAGGAGCGCGTGCAGCGCTTCACCGAACTCGTCCGCGGGCGACTGGATCGGGAGCGTGCGGCCGGCCGGATTCCCGCCGACCTGGAGGTCGAGGCCACCGCCATCGCCCTGACCTGCATGGTTGAGCGTGCCATCGATTTCACCTTCGGAGCCGGGAATCCGGTGGACGACGAACAGTTGGCCCGGGCGCTGGGGCGCGCGATCTGGCGGACGGTCTACGGCTCGTGAGTGAACTGGCCACCCATCTCGGGTCCCTGCTGGGCGTATCGGTGGTGGCCGAGCACACGGCCGGGCGCGGGCACGCCTGGACCCTGTATCGCGTCCGGCTCGCCGACGGCCGCGACGCCTTCGTCAAAAGTGCTGCGGGCGAGCCTGATTCGACCTCAGGCCATGCCTTGACCGCCGAGGCCGCCGGCCTGCGCTGGTTACGCGAGGCCGACGCCGCCGAGCTGATACCGCAGGTACTGGGTGCCGACGAGCGCACTCTGGTATTGCCGTGGTTGACCTCGGTAGCGCCCAGCCGTGCTGCGGCGGAGCAATTCGGTGCGGCACTCGCCGAGCTGCACACGCACACCGTCGAGCGGTACGGCGCGCCGTGGGCCGGCTGTATCGCGACCGTGCCGCAGGACAACGCGCTGGTTGCGGGGGAGTGGGGGCCATGGTATGCCCGGTATCGACTGCGGCCCCTCTTGCCTGCCGCCGCATCCGTGCTGGGCCGCAACGGTATTCGGCTCGTCGAGCGGGTGATCGAGGACATCGGCGCACTCGCCGGCCCGCCGGAACCGCCGTGTCGAATTCACGGGGACCTGTGGTCGGGCAATGTGCTGTGGACCGAGCGCGGCGTGACGCTCATCGATCCGGCCGCCCACGGGGGGCATCGCGAGACGGACCTGGCCATGTTGCGGCTGTTCGGCGCTCCGCATCTCGGCCACATTCTGGGGGCATACCGGGAGCGCTTCCCCCTCTCGCCCGGCGCGGAACGGCGGATCGCCCTGCATCAGCTGTATCCATTGCTGGTGCATGTCGTGCTGTTCGGTGGGGGATATCGGGAACAGGCCATCGGTGCCGCGCAAGAGGCGCTGTCCGCGGTGTGAAAGTGTCTGCGCGGCAGAGTCTCGCGTGATCGTGCCGATGTGGTCGCGCGCTTGCCGTATACGCCGAAGGGAGATTGAACATACCGATATGGACGTATGCGCATCTAGACATGTAAGAGCACTGTGTCGCACCTCTCGGTGGGCGGTCGACTCCAGCAGCGACAACAACCAGCCCCGACGGAGTAGCTACGGTCGGACAATGGAGTTGCGGAGGATTCACCACGCGGCGATCATCGCGTCGGACTATCAGCGATCGAGATCGTTCTATACCGAGGTACTCGGCCTGAGGGTGGTGGATGAGCACTACCGGGCCGAACGTCGTTCGTGGAAGCTGGATCTCGCGCTGCCGGACGGTGCCCGACTGGAGCTCTTCTCGTTTCCGGATCCGCCGGCTCGGCCGTCGCGGCCCGAGGCCTGCGGATTACGGCATCTCGCCTTCGCCGTCGAAGACGTCGCCGCCGGACTGGCGGAGCTGCGGGGGAGGGGAGTGGTTGTCGAAGAGGTTCGCGTCGACGAATTCACCGGTCGCCGTTTCGGTTTCTTCTTCGACCCGGACGACTTGCCGCTGGAGTTGTACGAGGTCTGAATCCGTTCGGAGGCTCCCGCGGCCCGGTCGGTACCGGCGGTCGGTTGCCGTACCGCGCGCGACGTAATGGCGACGGACTCAGGTAAAACAAAACGCAATGGAGATATGCGCATCTAACTATGTATCACCGACATAGCGTGCCCGACATATCCAGCCCGAACAGCCAGAACAAAGACCAGCACACGACGGCAGGAGGCCCTTTCGTAGGCCGAGTCGAGGGGTTGTCCGTCGGGTGGGGGCGGCTGCCATACGATGACCGGATGACCACAGTGTTGCTCAACACATCAGCCGGGGACATCACCCTCGAATTGGACGAGACGAAGGCGCCGCAAACGGTCGCGAACTTCGTGGACTACGTCAAGTCCGGCCACTACGACGGGACGATCTTCCACCGTGTGATTCCGGGTTTCATGGTGCAGGGCGGCGGCCTGACCGCCGATATGCAGCAGAAGCCGGCGCCCAACCGGGTGCAGAACGAGGCCAAGAACGGGCTGCGCAACGACAAGTACACCCTCGCGATGGCGCGTACGGCGGATCCGCACTCGGCCAGTGCCCAGTTCTTCATCAACACCGCCGACAACGACTTCCTGAACTACCCGGGCCAGGACGGCTGGGGTTACGCGGTCTTCGGCCGGGTCGTCGACGGTAACGCCGTCGTGGATTCGATCGAGGGGGTCCGCACGGGCTCCAAGGCCGGCCATCAGGATGTGCCGGTCGAGCCGATCACGATCGTCTCGGCTCAGCTGGTCTAACTGGCAGGGCGCGCGCCCCGCATTTTCGTCGATTCAGCGCCGCGGTGGTAGCGGTGCCGATGACGGGTGGTGCGGGGCGCCGCCATGTGGGGGTGAGGTCGTCAGACCAGGCGGTGCCCGCCTTCGACGTGCAGGACTTCGCCGGTCAGGAAGTCGTTGTCGAGGACGGCGTGGAAGGCGGCCGCGATATCGGCGGGACGGCCGACGCGGCCGGCGGGCAGCCGGGCGGCCATCGCGGTGAGGCGGGCGTGTTTGTCGGGACCGGCGAAGTCGTCCCAGATCGGGGTGTCGACCCAGCCGGGTGAGACGGCGTTGACCCGGATCGGCGCCAGCTCCAGTGCCAGCGCTCGGACCAGACCTTCGAGGGCGGCGTTGGCCGTGGCGACGACCGATCCGCCGGGGGCAGGGCGGTAGGCCGCGATTCCGGAGGTGACGGTGATGGAGTTGCGCACGCGGTCGGTCGCGTATTTGGCGACCAGCCACGGCCCGAGCACCTTGATGTCGAGGACGGTCCGTGCGTCGCGCGCGGGGAGTTCGGTGAGCGGCCCGTACCCGTGGCGCATGTCGGCGGCGGTGACGACGACGTGATCGACCGCGCCGATGGTGTCGAAAAGTGCTGCGATGGAAGCTTCTTCGGCGATGTCGACGCGTTGTGCGCGGACCTGATCGGGATATCCGAGTTGCGCTGTCGCGGCGGTGAGGCGGTCGGTGTCGCGGGCGGCGATGGTGACTCGATGTCCCGCGGGCAGGAGCCGTTCGGCCAGGGCGAGGCCCATGCCGGAGCTGCCGCCGATGACGAGGGTGTGGGTGTTGTCGGTCATGGATCCACCGTGCGATGTGGCGCGGGTCGTGGGGAGACCGGCTGTGGCCTGGTCCTGGCGGGGCTACCCCGGCGTGGCTGGGAAGCGGGCACACTGGATGAGTGAGTGATCGTCGTGCCCTGGGAGATTTCCTGCGTGCGCGCCGCGCGCGGGTGCAGCCGTCGCAGGTGGGTCTGCCGCCGGGGACGCGGCGGCGGCAGACGGCGGGCCTGCGCCGCGAGGAGGTGGCGGCGCTGGCGGGTCTGAGCGTGGACTATTACATCCGGTTGGAGCAGGGTCGCGACCGTAATCCGAGTGCGGAGGTGCTGGCGGCGCTGGCGTCGGCGTTGCTGCTGGATCCCGACGAGGCGGCACATCTGCACCGGGTGGCGCGGCTGGCCGGGGCGCGCTCGGCCGCCGCGGCCCCACCGGTGGAGGTAGCGGGGCGGGGGATGGTGTTGCTGATCGAATCGGTGCGCCCTACCCCGGCTTTCGTACTCGATCAGGTGAGCAACCTGCTGGCGGCCAACCCGGAGGGTTTGCGGCTGCTGTGGGGTATCGAGGAGTGGGAGCCGCTGCGGCGCAATCTCATCCGGTATGTGTTCACGCATCCGGCGGCGCGGACGGTGTTCGAGGATTGGACGGGGATGGCGCGCGATTGTGTGGCGCATCTGCGGGTGGTGCAGGGCGCGGGGTCACATCCGGGCGAGCTGGCGGCTCTGGCGCGTGAATTATGTGTGGCGAGTAGGGATTTCGAGACATTGTGGGCGCGTTACGACGTCCGGGCCAAACGCGGGACGCGACGGATGTTCCGGCATCCGGCGGTGGGCCGGATGGAGTTGACGTCGGAGATCCTGACCGCGGCGGACGGGCAGCGGTTCGTCGCGTTCCAGGCCGAGCCGGGCAGCCCGGATCGCGACGCGGTGACGCTGTTAGGGCTGGTGGGTGATGACGTACCAGAGCGCGGCGAGGGTGCCGAGCACGAACAGTGGTGAGATCACCCAGGTTTCGACCTTGTTGCCGGTGCGGTCGATGATCGGGATGCGGGTGCGGATGTCCAGTGGCCAGAACAGCCGGCAGCCGCGGTCGGTGAGGCAGTCGCCGAGGAGGTGGGCGAGGGCGCCGAGGCCGACGGAGAACGGCAGCCAGGAGGGTTTGTCGGAGATCCACTGGTCCATGGCGAAGGTGCCGGCGACGGCGAGGACGGCGATGGTGGCGTAGGAGCGCAGTCCTTCGCCGGGCGGGCAGAGGTTGAGGGCGCGCACGGCGAGGGCGAGCAGGAAGAAGACCAGGCCGAGGGTGAACCAGCGGCCGATCCAGTGTTCGCCGGCCCACGTGCCGTAGGCGACGGCCGCGACGAAGGCCAGCGAGTGGGTGGCGTGGCGGTGTCCGCCGGAGACGGTGGAGATGATCTTGCAGGCGGTGTGCGTGATCGGTCCGAGCGCATGCGAGATGGTGCCGCTGGGGTGGTCGGCGTCGGGGAGCAGCGCGGCGCCGGCGGTGAGGAAGGTTCCCATGAGCAGGTCGACGGTGCCGAGGTGGCCGATCTGCGCGGCGGGGAAGGTGAGAATCGAAAGTGGTAGCGCGGCAGCGGCTCCCGCCCACGCGAGCGCACCACTGGTCGCATGTGAATGTCCTAGCACCGCCTCGAGATTAGACGATCTTGGTCGGGTGACCGCAGCCGGTCAGGAGTGGGGGTGCGGGTCGAGGATGCGGTCGAGGGCGTTGAGGTCGGATTCGAGTGCGTAGAAGGTGCGCAGGGTGATGAGGAAGGCGAAGAGGCCGCCGACGCAGAGTCCGACGATGGGTCCGATGACGAGCTGCTGTTGGTCCGGAGCCAGGAATGCCAGGCCGGCGGGGACGCCGATGAGTGGGACGCAG
Source organism: Nocardia mikamii NBRC 108933 (assembly GCF_001613505.1). GTDB lineage: Bacteria > Actinomycetota > Actinomycetes > Mycobacteriales > Mycobacteriaceae > Nocardia > Nocardia mikamii. The sequence continues at coordinate 187,355 of NZ_BDCM01000009.1, read as the reverse complement.
GCGGCGACGCCGAGGTAGATGCGGCTGCGGTGCACCATGCGGCGGAGCATGGCGGCGTCGGCGGGAGTGGTGGCGCCGGCGGCGACGAGACCCGGGTAATACCAGCGCAGGACGAAGTAGGTGACGGGGAAGTAGGTGTAGACGACGGCGACGCAGGCGGCGACGAGATTGCAGGCGATGAGGCTGGTGAGGGTGCCTGTGGGCACGTCGCCGAGGTGGTGCAGTTCGATGAGGAAGACGCCCAGTGCGGCAAGCCATCCCGCGAAGGTGGTGACTGCGATGCGGTCGCCGCAGACGAGGGTGTCGGCGCGGGCGCGGGCGAGGGTGGCGTCGTCGAATTGTCTGCCGCGGCGTAATCCGTTGGGTACCACGAAGACCGAGCGGCACCAGTACATGAGGGCGGCGATGGCGACGGGGTAGGCGATGACGATCATGAGCAGGCCGAGGCGTGCCATCTGGTGGGCGGCGTCGGTGCCGAGTGCGTCGCGGATGAGGCGCAGGTTGTGGGAGCCGAGGTAGAGCCCGGCGAGTAGGTGACCGAGCAGGCTGGAGAGGGTGACCACGGGCATGGGGCGCATGCGCAGTCGGGCGCGCAGGCTGTGGGTGGGCGGATCGACGAGGTCGCGGGCGGCGCGGTCCTGGCTGAGGTCGAGTTGCTGGGCGAGTTCGGCGCCGGTGGCGTAGCGGTCGGCGGGGTCGGGTGCCAGACAGGTGAGCAGGGCGTGGCGCAGCAGGGCGGGGGTGTCGGGTGGGAGGTCGGCCTCGAAGCGGTCGGCGATGGGTGTGCGGCGCCGGTCGATCATGGCTTGCAGGGATTGTTCGCTGTCGCCGGTGTCGTGGCCGTCGTCGAAGGGGAGGCGGCCGGTGAGTAGTTCCCACAGCACGACGGCGAGGGCGTAGAGGTCGGCGCGGGTGTCGAGGTCGGCTGCGGTGGTGTCGAGGGTGGGGTGGCAGGCCTCGAGTTGTTCGGGGGCCATGTAGGGCAGGGAGCCGCCGAAGTAGGCGACGGGGTTGGCGCCGGGCAGGTGGCGGCTGAAGCTGATGTTGAAGTCGGCGAGTTTGGGCTGGCCGTCGGCGGTGAGTAGTACGTTGGCGGGTTTGAGGTCGCGGTGCAGGATGCCGCGGCGGTTGGCGTAGTCGAGGGCGGCGGCGAGGCGGCTGCCGAGCCAGGCGACGGTTTCGGGCCAGCTGAGGCGGGCGAGTTCGGATCGGGTGGGGGAGGGCTGGGGTTCGAGGACGCCGCCGGTGGTGGTGGCGGCGTCGATGGCTTCGAGCAGCAGTGTGCCGTTGCGCTGGGAGGGTGGGGTGCGGCGCAGCATGCGCAGGACGCCGAGCAGGGTGCCGCCGGGCACGTACTGCATGTACATGAGTTTGAGGCGCTGGTCGGTGATCTGGCGCTGGTCGAAGACGCGCACGATGTGGTCGTGGTCGAGTTGGGCGAGGGTTTGTGGTTCGCTGCCGCGGTCGTGGGAGATCTTGACGGCGACGAGGCGGCCCATGGAGCGTTGGCGGGCGAGGAAGACGCGGGCGAATGCGCCTTGGCCGAGGGGGAGCAGCAGGTCGAAGTCGTCGACGGTGGCGCCGGGGTTGATGGTGTCGAGTGCGTCGAGGGCGGTGGGGTCGGCGAGCATGGTGGTGCGCAGTCCGGGTGCCGAGGGGGGTAGGTCCTCGAATCCTTCGGTGATGCGGGCCATCTGGAGGGGGTAGTCCTGTTCGTATTCGCCGAGGTCGACGGCGTGGTGGTCGCGGCGGCTGCGGGCGTTGATCTCTTCGTAGACGAGGTCGGGGGGCAGCGGGGCGGCGGCGAGTTCGGGGAATTGTTCGCGGTAGTCGGCCAGGCGCGGGGCGTCGGTGTCGCGTTGCCAGCGTTCGTGCAGGTCGACCTTGATGAGTTCGATGAGCGCGGAGCGGCGCAGCGCGGGTTCGGCGGGCAGGTGGGCCGACAGGTCCGGCGGTTCGCCGGAGGTTTGCCACTGCTGGGCGAAGCGGGCGACGAGCGACGTCAGCGCGGTCTGCGTGGCGGTGGCGCGGTCGGCACCGGGGTCGGGTGCGGTCGCGCCGAGGTTGTCGGTCATCCCTCGCTCGCTTCGAATCGGTGGTACCCGGGCCCGGACCCGAGAATAGGGGAATCCTCCCATGAATTCCGGGTTACGTGCCGATGCCGTTACGTTATACGGGATTTCGGGCGTACCGCGCGGTGGTGGGAAGCCGGTCGGCGGTGATGGCGGAGTATCGCCGCGGTCGGGTCGGCGGGGTCGGTGGCCGCGGTGACCGCGGCGCGTGTGGAGTGCGGGCGGGGTGTGGCCCGGCGGTGGTGGGTTAGCTCGGATGTTGTTCGGGGGTCGGCGGATTGCGGCCGGATGCTGGCATTAGCGGATTGAAGCGAGATAGGCTCCGGGAGATTGTCGAAGGAGCCGAGCGGCCGGACCGGTCGCTCTCGTCGAAAGGGGTCCGCCGTGTCGGTGCCGGCCGCGGTGAAATCCGAGATCCAGACCATCGGGGGCGCGTTCATGTTCTCCCGCGAGGCCAAGGCCTTCGGTGCCACCACCGGTGTGGACGGCTTCATCGGACCCTATACGCGGGGCCGGGGCGGGGTGCTCGGCGAGGTGGACGCCGATGTGGTGACCGCGGCGTTCGGGTTCTTCGAGCCGGAAACCGTTCGGGCAGCGTGGGATTCGGTGGCGATGGCGCCGGCAGAGGCCGCGGCGGGCTATCTCGCCGCGTGCCAGGGTTTCGGCCGCCGCAAACTGGCCGGATTCGACGGCTCGGACCGGTTGGCGGATTTGCTGCAGGTGGTGGTCGATGCCGCCGATGTCGCGGGGGTGAGCCTGTTCGCGGGCTGGCGGGCGTTGCCGCCGGCCGACGATGCCGCGGGCCGGGTGTTGCAGTTGATCCATTGTCTGCGTGAGTTGCGCGGCGGCCTGCATCTGATCGCGGTGCGGGCCAGTGGGTTGTCGCCGTTCGAGGCGGTGTTGATCGGCGGTTCGCCGCGGTCGGACGGGCCCACCCAGGCGCGGCTGTTCGGGTGGGGTGAGCGGGTCGACGCCACCGAGGTGAGTGCCGCGATGCGCGAACGCTGGAATGCGGCCGAGGCTCTGACCGACGAGCTGATCGCCCCGGCTTTCGCGGTGCTGGACGAGACCGCGGGCAAGGAGCTGGTCGAGCTGTTGCGCGGGGCCTACGCCACGGTCTTCACGCGGTAGTCGCCGCCGGCTGTCCGCCATACTGACGTAAGCTGTTGGTATGGCGGAGACGAAGAAGGTGACGATCTCGGTCCCCAAGGATGATGTGTCGACCTTGGAGCGCTGGAAGGCGTCGGGGCGGATCGACAATCTGTCCGCCTATGTGTCGGCCGCGCTGCGGGATCGGATGGATCGCGATATCTCGCTGGATGCCATCGAGTCCAGTTTCGGTGGGGTGCCGCCGCTCGAGTTGGTGAATCAGGCCCGGCGTGTGCAGGGCTTGCCGCCGCTGTCGGCGGAGGATCTGGATCGGCGAAGCGCCGGCGCCGCGTGAGCCCGGCCGCACTGGGCGGCGTGGTGTTCGACACCGCCGCCGTGGTGGGCTGGACGCGGCGGCTGCCGTATGTGCACGCGGTGGCATGGGCCACGGCCGAAGCCGGTCATACCATCGTGGTCCCCGCGGCGGTGGCCGCGGCCGGGCAGGCGCTGATCCGGCCGGATCGGCTCGATATTCTCGCCGTGTTGCTGGAGCTGCCGCACACCGTGGTGACCGGACTGGACACCGGCGCGGCCTCCCGGGTCGCGGCGCTGCTGGCCGGGCGCTCGGATGCCGATGGTCTGGTGGCCGCCGGACACGCCGCCAGTGAGGCGGTCTCTCGCAATTGGCCGTGTTTGACCGCTCGGCCGGATATGTTGCGACGCATCGACCATCAGGTGCTGGTCGATCCGCTGCCCTGACCGACCGCGGCCGCGGCTGCCGTGCGACGACGAGGAGAGGACCGCGACCATGTCAACGGCCCTGAGCCCCCGGATTTCCCGGCTGCGCCAGTTGATCGACCATCCCGCCACCGGCGCTGCCGAACGCGATGCCGCCCAGCGGATGCTCGACCGCATCCTGGCCAAGCATCCGCAGTCGGCGGGGCCTCGTGGTGATCGGGACTACGGTCCCCGCTATCACCGGGTGGGCCGGCATGCCACGCTGGCGAGCATCGCCGAGATGATCAGTCAGGACATCGCTTTCGCGAAGATCTTCAGCATGCCGCAGCATCGTGCGGAGCTGGCCGAACGGTCGCCGATCCGCGATGCTCCCATCGAGATCTCCTATTCGGTCGCGACGCCGTACGTCGGCAAGATCATCGTCACCATCGAGGGCGTGCCGCGGGAGTGGGGCTGGGTCAGCGACTGCGGTATCGACAATCCCAGCCCGGCGCTGCAGGAGCTGGTGGACGAGCTGGCCGAGATCATGAACGCCTACAACCACGACGGCAGTGACATCGGCAAACGCTTCTTCGCCTGTGTGCGGGTACCCGAGCGGACTCTGATCTGGTGATCCGCTAGTCCGGTGTACGCCCGCTGCCGGATGTGAAAGGTGTTGTGGCACTGCGCAATGCGTCGATGACGGCCGCGACGGCGGGGGTGAGCGCGGCGGGTGTGCGGATCAGCGACAGGCGGCGCAGTTCGAGGGCGGCGCGGTCGTGGGCGCCGGTGAGCACGCGCATCGTGATCACCTCCGGCGGCAGCACCGGGAACAGGCCCGAGGGGACGGTGGTGACGCCGCAGCCGGCGGCGACGAGGGCGAGTTTGGCGAGCCAGTCGCGGGCGCGGTGGGCGATGTGGGGGCGTCCGGGCAGCCAGGGCCACACTCCCAGCAGGGGTTCGGTGGTGGCGGAGGGTCCGGCGATCCAGGGGGCGTCGACGAGTTCGTCGACGGTGACGGTGGCGCGGCCGGCGAAGCGGCCGGTGGCGGGTGCGGCGACGAGCAGTTCGACGTCGGTGAGTTGTTCGACGATCAGCCGCGGTAGCTCGGTGTCGGGTGGCCGGTGCGGCGGGCGCGAGGTGATCACGGCGAGATCCAGGCTGCCGGCGCGGATCGCGCGGACCAGCGCCGGAGTGGTGCCCTCGCGGGTGGACACCTCCAGGCCGGGATGGGTGCGTCGCAGTGCGGCCAGCGCGGTGGGTACGAGAACCACGCCCGCGCTGATGAGGCTGCCCAGCCGCACCCGCTGGGTGACGTCGTCGCCGTCGAGGTCGCGTCGTGCCGCGTCCAGGGCGTCGAGGACGACGCGGGCGTGGCGCAGCAGGGTGAGTCCGGCAGGGGTGAGGTGGACGCCGGTGCGGTGGCGTTCGAACAGAGGTTTGCCGGCGTCGCGTTCGAGGGCGGCGGCTTGGCGGGAGATTCCGGATTGGGTGTAGCCGAGTGCGGTGGCCGCGGCGGTGAACGAGCCGCGTTCGGCGACCTCGGCCAGCACCCGCAGCCCGGCCGGTGACAGGTCCATGACAGTACGGCATACCAGATATGCCGGACTCTCGCTGGTGGCATGGCCGAATCGCGACCTACGTTGGCGGGGAACTGATTCGGAAGCAGGAGGAATGGGCGATGCGTGCGGCGATGTTGGAGCAGTTCGGGCGGCCGTTGACGGTGAGGACCGTGCCCGATCCGGAGGCAGGCCCGGGTGAGGTGCTGGTGGATGTGCTGGCTACCTGTGTATTGCCCTATGCGGCAGAGGTTTTCGGTGGTGTGCGTAGATACCCGCTGGAGCCGCCGGTGATTCCGGGAATGGGCGGGGTGGGCCGGGTGGTGTCGGTCGGCCCGGATGCGACCCGGCTGCGGCCCGGTGACCTGGTGTGGTGTGATCCGACGGTGCGTTCCCGCGACGACGCGCGCACGCCCGACATCACGTTGCAGGGCTGGAGTTCGCGCGGGCCGGGCGGGCTGCGGTTGTCGCGGTACTTCCATCACGGTTCGTTCGCGGAGCGGATGGTCGTGCCGACCGAGAACGCTGTGCCGCTCGGTGACGTCGAGGCCGGGGAGGTGGCCCGGTGGGCGGCGCTGGCGGTGCCGCTGGTGCCGTACGGGGGTCTGCTGGCGGCGGATCTGCGCGCGGGGGAAACGGTGCTGGTGAGCGGGGCGACCGGCAATTTCGGGGGTGCGGCGGTGGCGGTGGGGCTGGCGATGGGCGCGAGCCGGGTGGTGGCTCCCGGCCGCAACCGCGCGGCTCTGACCCGATTGCGGGACCTGTTCGGTGAGCGGGTCCGCCCGGTCGAGCTGACCGGTGGCGCGGAGGTGGATCGGCAGGCGATGCGGGCGGCGGGCGGGGGAGCGGTGGATGTCGTGCTCGATATGCTGCCGCCCGCGGCGGATTCGCAGGTGGTGCGGACCGCGGCGATGACGGTGCGGGAGTTCGGGCGCGTCGTGCTCATGGGCGGGGTGGGGATGCTGGGCGGTTCCGATCTGGCGCTGCCGTATCCGTGGCTGATGCGCAACAGTGTCACGCTGCGCGGGCAGTGGATGTGCCCGCGCACCGCGGTCGGCGGGCTGATCGAGCTGGTGCGATGCGGGCTGCTGGATCTGTCGGGGGAGACGGTCACCACCTTCGGGCTGGCGGAGATCGCGGCGGCGGTCGAGCATGCCGCGGCCCATCCCGCGGCGTTCGATCGCACGGTGGTGCTGCCGCAGCGGCGGTCACCACTGCCGGAGTAGGTAATACCCGGGTATTATGGTGGCTGCGTGGAGTACGCATGGTGGATCGGAATCCACTCGTTCCTGGCTCGTGCCGAGGTGGCGCCCTGGGAGGTGATGGAGGTGCTGTATTCGTCGCGGCGCTGGCCGCGTCCGGCCCGCACCCCGGAAGGGCTGCCCGTCACCACCGTGTGGGGCCGCACCGATGCGGGCCGGCCGCTGGTGGTGATGCTGCGGATGCGGCCGTCGCCGGAGTCGGCCGGCACCTGGGAGATCGTCATGGCCGCGCAGATGCGCCCGCAGCAGCTCGAGGAATACACCGCATGGGAGGCGAACCGATGACCGACAAGCACATCTTCGAACCGAAGCCCGGCGCCGACCCGCAGGCGGTCGTGGACGCCCTGGTGTTCGACGACACCGCCGCCGCACCCGCGCTGCCGCCCACGGGCGAGGAGATCGAACGCGGCATGGTCACCACCTCCCTGAAACTGCCGAAGGATCTGCGCGACCGGATCCGGGAGGCGGCCGCCGAACACTGCGTAACCCCGTCGATGCTGATTCGCCAATACATCGAGATGGGGTTGCTCGCCGAACAGCCCGGCCGCATGATCCCGCTGTCGGATGCGATCCGGGTGCTGAGCAGTCTGCGTCCCTCGGCCTGAGGCGCGGCCGTCAGTCGAGTTCGGTGGCGGCCCACAGGTCGTAGCCGTGACCGCCGGGCTCGGGTGGGCCTGCCACGATGCGGTGGGTGCGGGTGCCGTCGGGGGTGCGTTCGGTGCGCAGGAACAGATCGCCCGGGTGTGCGTCGGTGTGGCGGGTGCGGGCGTAGTCGTGGAGATGGGTGACGAATACGACCTTCACTCCGGCCTCGGTGAGCGCGCGCAGCAGTGGCCCGGCGATACGGCCGGCGTCGCGTTCGCCGGTGGAGGCGAACGCCTCGTTGCACAGCAGCATCCCGTGCGGACCGATCCGGTCGACCACGGCGTTCATGCGGACCAGTTCGTCGGCGAGTTTGCCGTAGGACAGGGTGTGGTCCTCGTCGCCGACGAAGTGGGTGAACACCCCGTCGCGGACGTCGGCGGCGAATTCCTCGGCGAGGACGAACATTCCGGCCTGCATCATCAGCTGCGCGGCACCGAGGCTGCGCAGGAACGTGGATTTGCCGCCGTTGTTGGCGCCGGTGACGATCAGCAGCGATCGCCGGTCGGCGTCGAGGTCGCTGCCCGCGACCGTCGCGGGGGCGGGGCTGAGGGCCAGGGTGATGTCGCGCAGCCCGCGGCAGCGCAGCCGTAGCGTGCCGGGTGGGTAGGGGTGTGGCACGCAGTAGGGGATAGCGGTGCGGTCGAGGTGGTCTCGCAGGATCAGGCAGCCGAGGTAGAAGGCGGTTTCGTCGCGTAAGCGCAGGAAGAAGGCGTGTAGCCGGTCGGCGGCTCCGGCGACCACGTCCGCGAGTTCGGTTAGTGCGTGATCCTTCAGCTGCATCACCGGGTCGGACGTGACGTCACCATCGGCGATGGCGTCGAAAACGCTTGTGCCGCGCGACAATCCGAATCGTGTCCGGCGAGCGGGCGGTGGCCGGTGGACCACGATACCGGTGATCTTGTTGCCGGCGCCCAGGCCTGCTTCGAACTCGACTCCGTGGTCGAAGCGCAGCACGCTCAGCTCGTCGCGCACCGCCCGCAGGTAGGTGTCGTCGAACTGTGTCGTGGTCGCGATCAGGTCGGTCCAGCCCGCGGCGGTGACGCGGTCGCCGTCGCGTTCGAGCAGGGTGCGCAGTCGGCGCAGCAGCTCGAGCTGTTCGGTGAACGGGGGCAGCGCGAGCACCAGTGTGCCGTTGGCTCGCCGCCCGGCGGTGGATGTCCAGCGCCGCACCGACGCCGCGGTGGCGGCGATGTCGTGGACGGCGCGCACGAGGCGCGGGTTCGCGCAGCAGTCGGTGAGCACGGCGTGGCGGTGCGCGATCACCGCCGGATCGGCCGGGGCGTCGGCGATCACGGACCGGACCGCCTCGGCTATCGCCGGATCGCTGCCGGCGATCGTGGCGAACAGTGCGGACAGGCCCAGATCCTCGACGGCGGTGTCGCCGAGCGCGGTGGGTGCGGGTGTGGTGTCGCCGGGGTAGAGCAGCCGGACTCTCATCGCGCCAGCCTCGCGGCCACCGCCTCGTAGCCGAGTCCGTAGCGGTCGGCGAGTTCGGTGGCGTAGGCGCGGCCGTCGGCGCGGCGGCGCACGATGCGGTAGCTGCGGTGTGTGCGGTCGTCCGGGTCGGTCAGCGCCACCATCGAGACCACCTCGGGTCCGGCCTCGGCGAGGTCGTCGAAGAAGCTCACCCACACGCCCCACGCGCCGCGCCGCACGATGTGGGCCAGGACCTCGCCCGCGATGCGCGCACCGTCGTGGGCGGTGGTCGTGGAGAAACTCTCGTTGAGCACGATCAGGGTGTGCGCGCTCGCGGTCCGCAGAATCTCACGCATGGACCGCAGGTCCGCCAGTAGCCGTCCGTCCGGGTCGCCGGCGTGTTCGGCGCGTTCGAAGTGGGTGTGGATGCGATCGGGCAACGGCAGCCGCGCCGTGTGCGCGGGGACCGGGCCGCCGAGGGCGGCGAAGTACGCCAGTTGCCCGATCGTGCGCGCGAAGGTTGTTTTGCCGCCCTGGTTGGGGCCGGTCACCACCGCCAGCCGTTCCGGGCTGTCGAGCCTGAAGTCGTTGCACACCACCGGATTCGGGGAGCGGGTGGCGAGGGTGAGGTCGTAGGCGCGGTCGGCGTGGATCGGTTCGCCCGGTGCGGCGATATCGGGCAGGCACACACTGCGCCCGGTTCCGGCGGCGCGGTGGGCGAAGCGGCGGTAGCGCAGGTAGAACTGCATGCCTCGGTCGAAGTCGGTGACCTCGGGGGCGATGAAATCACGATGGCGGGTGGCGAAGTCGGCCAGTCGCGCGAACGGCGCCGGGTACCGGGCGGCGACCCGGTCGAGGATCTGTTCCTCGGTCTGGTTCATATCCGGCCACTCCGATCGCGGGCGCGGGTCGTGGCGGTGGGGTGCGCCGAAGCGGGCGAGCAGTTGTGTCACGGCGGCGGTGTAGTCGGGGGCGGGGCGGGCGGCGCTCACCTCGAGGGTGCGGTCGACGATCCGCAGCTGGTACCGCACCTGGGCCAGTGCGGCCCGCGCGGTGTCGATGTCGTCGGTGAGTGCCCGCAAATCCCTACTCGCGCAATAGGTGTCGAGGTAGGTGCGCCACCGTAGCAGTGCCCGCGACCGTAGTGGCAGCCGGGCGGTCGCGGTGTGCAGGGCGGTCATCGCCGTCACGTAGTCGGCGGCGGCGTCGAGGTGCAGGCGGTGGCGCTGATGGGGGTGATACAGCTCGCCCGCGACGCGCAGCCGGCGCCGTACCCGCCACATCGCGATCACGAAATCCTCTGCGGCGGAGCGGGTGTCGCCGTCGTCGAGGTCGGTGAACACTTCCTGGCGGAATCGGACGGTCTCGGGGTCGCGGACCGGGCGGCGGAGCAGGGCGGTGAGGTCGTGGTCGTCGGTCTCGCCGACGATCGCGGCGATCAGTGGTTCGATCTCCAGATCGGTCAGCGCGTTCTGGCCGACCTCGACGGACGCGACGCGCTCGGCCGGTACCGGCCACAACACGCTGACGGTCTGCATTCCCCACCCACTTCCCGCGCCGGCCGGATCGGGTGAACGACCCGGTAGGGGGCTTTCCGGTCAGGCTAGCGACATTACTTACCGGCCGTCAAGTAATCACGATCGGCCGGGTTGAACACCGCGCGAAGTTGTACAGCCAGCTACACAGTTAGCTTAGTAAGTGATACGGTGGGGTCATGTCCGGAAAGCCTGCGCCCACAGCCGCCGCGGTGGCCAGTGATCTGCGAGTCGCGGTCAGCCGGCTGCTGCGGCAGCTGCGCGCTCAGGCCGAGGGCAGCGACCTCACCAAATCCCAGAGCTCGGTCCTCATCCGCCTCGAACAGGGCGGGCCCGCCACGGCCACCCAGCTGGCCCGTGCGGCGGGAATGCGCCCGCAGTCGATGGCGAAAATCGTTCGCGCGCTCGAAGATGCGGGTCTCATCGCGGGCACACCCGATCCGGCCGACGGCCGCAAAACCGTCCTGGACCTGACCGAGGCCGCCCGCGACGAGTTCCGCACCGGCCGCCGCGCGAAAGAGGACTGGCTGACCCGCGTCATCGAGGCCGAATTCACCGACGCCGAAATCCGGCAGCTCGCCGATGCGATCGGCCTGCTCGACCGCATCGGCCGCGCCGGCTGACCGAGCGCCCACAACCGAAATCCGCGACCCGGCCACCGGGCCCGCGCGTCCCCGCGCGCGCCGCACCCGGCGCTCCGAAACCGCACGCCAGCAAAGGAATTCGTCATGCCCGTCACCACACTGGACCCGGCCACCGCCCTCATCGTGATCGATTTGCAGCAGGGCATCGTCGGCCGGCCGCTGGCGCATCCGGTCGAGCCCGTGATCGCGCACGCGGCCACTCTCGCCCAGGCCTTCCGCGACCGCGACCTCCCGGTCGTGCTGGTCAACGTCGCCGGTACCCCGCCGGGGCGCACCGACGCCGGCGCCACCGCCATGACCGATCTGCCGCCGGACTGGACGGCCCTCATCCCGGAAATGCGACCGCATCCGGGCGACATCCAGGTCACCAAGCACGCCCGCAGCGCCTTCGCCGGCACCGGGCTGGCCGACCGGTTGCGCGCCGACGGAGTCACCCAGGTGGTGGTCGTGGGCATCGCCACCGGCGCCGGTGTCGAATCGACCGCCCGCGACGCCCACGAACAGGGTTTCCATGTCACGCTGCCCGTCGACGCGATGACCGATTCCGACGGCGAACGCCACGACCACAGCATCACCCACATCTTCGGCCGCATCGCCGAAACCGGCACCACCGACGACGTGCTACAGACATTGGCGGCACGCTCGTGACAGCCGCTCCCGCCGATACCGCACCCGTCCGCAGCGACCCGTTCACCGCCCGCTTCGTCGGGCCGCTGCTGCTGGGCTCGACCCTCAACCCGATCAACACCTCCACCATCGCCACCGCCCTCGTCGGCATCGGTGTGGACTTCCACCGCGGCCCCGGCACCACCGCCGTGCTCATCTCGGTGCTGTATCTGTGCAGCGCCGTCGCCCAGCCCACCATGGGCAAACTCGCCACCCTGTTCGGATCGCGGCGCATGTTCACCAGCGGGCTGATCATCCTGATCGCCGCCGGCGTGATCGGCGCCGCCGCACCGGCTTTCGGATTCCTGGTGGTGTCGCGGGCGCTCATCGGGATCGGCACCTCGGCGGCGTTTCCCACCGCGATGGCGCTGGTGCGGGGGCGCGCCGACGCCGCCGGGACGGGGGTGCCGGCGCGGGTGCTGGGTAATTTCTCGATCGCCGCGCAGGTCACCTCCGTGGTGGGGCTGCCGCTGGGGGGACTGCTGGCAGGAGTGTTCGGTTGGCGCGCAATATTTTTCGTCAACATTCCGCTCGCGCTGGTCGCGCTGGTGGCGACACTGACCGGTGTGCCGAAAGATGAACCGCGCCGCCGCGATCAGGGGTCGCTGCCGGCCGCGATCGACATCGTCGGCATCGGCCTGTTCGCCGGTGCGGTGATCGGCATGCTGACGTTTCTGTCGGACCTGCGCTCACCGCTGTGGTGGTTGCTGCCGGTGACGCTGGGGCTGGCCACCGCGCTGGTGGCGTGGGAGTGGCGGGCCCGCAGCCCGCTGCTCGATGTGCGGATGCTGACCCGCAACGGCGGGCTGACGCGCACCTATCTGCGGCAGGCGGTGGTATCGCTGGGCACCTACACCGCCCTCTACGGGACCAGCCAATGGATGGAACAGGCCGCACACTACAGCGCCTCCCAGGTGGGGTTGATCCTGTTGCCGCTGTCGGCGATCAGCATCGTCATCGCGCGTCTGGTGTCGAATCGGGGCTGGGTACGGGTACCGCTGGCCGCCAGCGGTGCGGCGTTGATCGCGACTGGGCTGGTGATGGTCGTGATCACCCACGACTCGCCGGTGATCGTGCTGATCGCGATGTCGCTGCTGTTCGGAGTGGCCAGCGGGGCCAGCGGGTTCGCCAACCAGGCCGCGCTGTACGTGCAGGCGCCCGCCCGGCAGGTCGCGGTGGCGTCGGGGTTGTATCGCACCTTCGCCTATATGGGGGCGATCTTCTCCTCCAGCCTGATCGCGCTGACCTTCGGTTCGGCCACCACCGACGCCGGATTGCACGCCATCGCCTGGGTGATCGTCGGCCTCGGTGTCGCCGTCGCGCTGATGACACTGCTGGACACCACGATTCCGGTCCGCACGGGCCGGGCTTCGGCGCGGTGACTCAGGTGTAGGTGGCGGTCAGGTCGATGACCCGCTGCCGCGGCCACGGGCATCGGATCTCGCCCTGGGTGGCGGCGAAGAACAATTCGAACTGCACCTGCCAGGCGGCCAGTAATCCGGCGCGGTGCGAGGCGAACCGGTGGGGCAGGGTGTGGGTGAAGTCGACCCGGGTGCCCAGTCGCGGATCGGCGACGATCTCCCACCGCGCCCGTCCCGCCGGCTGCCCGTCCACCGACACCTCGTATTCCAGCAGCCGCGGCGGATCGAGTGCGGTGACCGGTCCCGGTTCGATCTGCGGGTTGGTCGCGCGGGCCGGTGGCATCGCACCGACGCGCGGCGGCTGGTCCTCGACCAGGATCGCCCAGATCGTGTCCGCCGCCCGCCACACCAGATCACGCGAAAACCGCAGCACCACACCGGATTCGGGATCGGCACCCGGTTCGGCGCTGCCGCGGGCCAGCCCGAACTTCTCGATGTAGGATTCCGCTCGCGCCAGCCATCCGGTCGCCGGGTCCTCGCTCACCTCGGTCTCGTCGAGGGCGGCGGACAGGCTCGTCAGGCAGCCGTCCCATCCGGCGGCGGTGCGGGCGGCGCCCAGGCGGCCGGTGGGGCCGTCGCCGAGCGCGTGGGTGAACACCAGCCGGCAGCCGTCGCCCTCGGCGATCAGTTCGAATCGCAGCACGTCGCGGTTCCAGCGGAACATGAACACCTTCGGCGGATCGACCTCGAGGACTTCTCCGTCCCAGCTGCCGTCGACGGGCGCTTCGTCGTCGAAGACGAACCGCATCGGCGCGCCGGGGCGCAGTTCGGTCTGCACGGCGGCGGGAAACCACGCCGTCATCTGCTGCGGATCGGTGATCGCCCGCCACACGCGTTCGCGGGGGTGGGCGAAGCGGCGCTCGAACCGCAATGTCGGGGTGCCGTCGATCGTGGTCAGTTCGGCGGACGGGTCACTCATCGTCATCACTCCTCGCGGTCTCGGCATCGATGGATGGGGTGCTGTCGTCGGCGGCCAGGACGTCGAGGTGGCGGGCCAGCGCGTCGAGGCTGGTGTCCCACAGCTGCCGGTAGGGGGCCAGCCACAGGTCGATCTCGGTGAGCGGCTGGGGTCGCAGCCGATACCAGCGGCGTTGGGCGTCGTGGCGGACCTCGACGAGCCCGGCGCCGCGCAGGATCTTCAGATGTTTCGACACCGTCGGTTGCGCGAGGCGCAACTCCGTGACCAGTTCGCCGACCAGGTGTTCGCGCCGGCGCAGCAGGTCCAGGATTTCGCGGCGTCGCGGTTCGGCCAACGCCTCGAACGTAGATGCCATATTGGCAATATAGCCGAAACGGAATATAAGGGGAAGTGTGCAGCGCTCACATGCGCAGCGGCAGGCCGGCGCGGATGCGGTTCATGCGGTCCTCGTGCACGACGTGCGCGCGGTCGAGAAGCGTGGCCAGGTCGTCGGCGCGGAAGCGGTGCACATATTTGTCCGGCAGCCCGGCCATGACCCGTTCCGAGTCCAGCAGTCGCGTATAGGTGCGTTCGCGGACGGCCTGGTCGGCCTCGTAGCCCAGATCGAGGTAGCGGGTGGCGTAGCGGCGGGCTCCGGCCACCGCGGTCTGCGCACGCCCGGCCGGGCTCCACAGCGACACCATCACGGTCACGACGAGTATCGCCACGATCACCACCAGCGACCACACGGTGGGGATCTCGGCCACCGGCACCGGGTCGCCGTCGTTGACGAACGGCACGCTGTTGTGATGCAGGGCGTGCAGGATCAGCTTCACGCCGATGAAGCCGAGCACGGCGGCCAGCCCGAAACCGAGATAGATCAGCCGGTCCAGCAGGCCCTCGAGCAGGAAGAACAGCTGCCGCAAACCCAGCAGCGAGAACGCCGTGGCGGTGAATACGAGGAACACGTTCTGGGTCAGGCCGAAGATCGCGGGAATCGAGTCCAGGGCGAACAGCACATCGGTGCCGCCGATCGCGATCATCGCCGACATCATCGGAGTCAACCGGCGCCGCCCGTCCACGATCGTGGTCATCGCGTCACCGTCGTAGAAGTCGGTGGTGCGCAGCAGTTTCCGGGTCGCGCGCACCACGACCCCGTCGCCGGAATGAGTGTCCTCGCTCTCGGGGCGCAGCATATTGCCCGCGGTCACCAGCAGCACCCCGCCGAACAGGTAGAACACCCACGCGAAACGGTTGATCAGCGTCGCCCCGAGGAAGATGAACCCGGTGCGCGCCACCAGCGAGATCACGATCCCCACCAGCAGTACCTTCTGCTGGGCGGCCGCGGGCACCCGGAAGGCGGTGAAGATCACCAGGAAGACGAACAGGTTGTCCACCGACAGCGCCTTCTCGGTGATGTAGCCGGCGAAGTACTCGACCCCCATCTCCGATCCGCCCAGCGCCCACACCGCGAACCCGAACGCGACCGCCACACCGATGTAGGCCGTCGACCACACCGCCGACTCGCGCAGCGTCGGCGAATGCGCGCTGCGCACATGGAAGACGAAGTCGAACACCAGCAGCACGACGATCAGCGCCAGCGCACCGGCCCATGCCAGCAGCGGAACGGTCACGGCGGCCTCCTGTGCCCGAGGGGTCTCGGGTGACTGTAGCGTCCGCGCCGGCGCCCTCGCGGCGATCGACATGCTTCCCCGGACGCCCGGATGCCCCGCGCACCGGCGGTGGTGCGCGGGGCATCCGGGCGATACGGGATCAGGCCAGGTCGAACCGGTCGGCGTTCATCACCTTGTCCCAGGCGGCGATGAAATCGTCGACGAACTTGGCTTTGGCGTCGTCGGCGGCGTACACCTCGGCCAGGGCTCGCAGCTGCGAGTTGGAGCCGAACACCAGATCGACGCGGCTGCCGGTCCAGCGCTGTTCGCCGCTGGCGCGGTCGGTGCCGATGTAGGTGCCGTCGTCGGCGGGCGACGGCTTCCACTCGGTGCTCATGTCGAGCAGGTTGACGAAGAAGTCGTTGCTCAGCACACCGGGATTGTCGGTGAGCACACCCAGCGGCGACTGCTTGTGGTTGGCGCCGAGCACGCGCAGACCGCCGACGAGCACGGTCATCTCCGGCGCGGTCAGCCGCAGCAGGTTCGCCTTGTCGACCAGCAGGTACTCCGCCGGCAGGCGGGTGCCCTTGCCGAGGTAGTTGCGGAAGCCGTCGGCCTTGGGCTCGAGTGCGGAGAACGACTCCACGTCGGTCTGTTCCTGAGTGGCGTCGCTGCGGCCGGGAGTGAACGGGACGGTGGCTCCGAAACCGGCGTCGCGGGCGGCCTTCTCGATCGCCGCGACACCGCCGAGGACCACCACATCGGCGAACGATACGCGCACGTTGCCCGTCTGTTCGGTGTTGAACGCCTCCTGGATCGCTTCCAGGGTGCGGATCACCTGGGCCAGTTCGTCGGGATCGTTGACCTCCCAGCCGTTCTGCGGTTGCAGCCGCAACCGGCCGCCGTTGGCGCCGCCGCGTTTGTCGCTGCCGCGGAACGAGGCCGCCGCCGCCCACGCCGTGGACACCAGTTGCGGCACCGTCAGACCCGAATCCAGGATGCGCGCCTTGAGGGTGGTGATCTCGGCGTCACCGATCAGGTCGTGATCGACGGCCGGGATCGGGTCCTGCCACAGCAGGGTCTCCTCCGGCACCAGCGGACCCAGATAGCGGACCTTGGGTCCCATATCGCGGTGGATCAGCTTGTACCAGGCCTTGGCGAACTCCTCGGCCAGTTCCTCGGGATGGTCGAGCCAGCGCCGCGTGATCGGCCCGTAGATGGGGTCCAGGCGCAGCGACAGGTCGGTGGTCAGCATCGCGGGGGCCTGGGTCTTGGACGGGTCGTGGGCGTCGGGCACCGTGCCCGCGCCGGCGCCGTCCTTCGGCACCCACTGCCACGCCCCGGCGGGGCTCTTGGTCTGCTCCCATTCGTAGCCGTAGAGGGTTTCGAGGAAGCTGTTGTCCCACTGGGTCGGGGTCGGGGTCCAGGTCACCTCGATGCCGCTGGTGATCGCGTCCTTGCCGACACCGGTGCCGAACGAGCTCTTCCAGCCCAGGCCCAGCTGCTCGAGCGGCGCGGCTTCGGGTTCGGGGCCGACGTTGTCGGCGGGGCCCGCGCCGTGGGTCTTGCCGAAGGTGTGCCCGCCGACGATCAGTGCCGCGGTCTCCACATCGTTCATCGCCATCCGCCGGAACGTCTCGCGGATGTCGATCGCGGCGGCCAGCGGATCCGGATTGCCGTTGGGCCCTTCGGGATTGACGTAGATCAGGCCCATCTGCACGGCCGCGAGCGGGTTCTCCAGATCGCGCTGCCCGGAGTAGCGGTCATCGCCGAGCCATTCCAGCTCCGGACCCCAGTACACCTCCTCGGGCTCCCATTCGTCGACGCGGCCGCCGCCGAAGCCGAAGGTCTGGAAACCCATGTGCTCGAGGGCGACGTTGCCGGTGTAGACGATGAGGTCGGCCCATGACAGTTTGCGGCCGTACTTCTGTTTCACCGGCCACAGCAGCCGCCGCGCCTTGTCCAGGCTGGCGTTGTCGGGCCAGCTGTTGAGCGGGGCGAAACGCTGCATACCGGATCCGGCGCCGCCGCGGCCGTCCTCGATGCGGTAGGTGCCGGCCGCATGCCAGGCCATGCGGATGAACAGAGGCCCGTAGTGACCGAAATCGGCCGGCCACCAGTCCTGCGAGGTCGTCATCACCTCGATGATGTCGGCCTTGACCGCCGCCAGATCCAGGGTGGCGAATTCGGCGGCATAGTCGTAGTCCGCGCCGAAGGGGTGGATTTCGGCCGGATTGTGTTGCAGCACTTTGAGGTTGAGTTGTTCCGGCCACCAGTCGCGGTTGCCGCCACCTTCGACCGGCCGCTTCATGCGGCCGATGACGGGGCATCCGCTCTCGGGCGGTTCGGTATTGGCCTCGGCGATAGGTGGATGTTCCTCAGGCACGGTATTTCCTTTCCGAGAGAGTGAAACGGGCTGTGATCACGGGTTCGATCGAGACGTCGGCAGGGAACAGGAGGGGCACAGCCCCCAGTAGATGACCTCGGCCTCCTCGAGGACGAAGCCGTTGTCGTCGGCGGCGGTCAGGCACGGTGCGTCGCCGACCGCGCAGTCGACATCGGCGATGACGCCGCAGGAGCGGCACACCAGGTGGTGGTGGTTGTCGCCGACGCGGGTCTCGTAGCGCGCGACCGATCCCATCGGCTGGATCCGGCGCAGCAGACCGGCCTCGGTCAGCGCCCGCAGCACGTCGTAGACGGCCTGATGGGAGACCGTGCCGAGGGTGCCGCGGACCAGGCCGAGGATGGTGTCGGTGTCGGAGTGCGGGTGATCGGCCACAGCGGTCAGCACCGCGATCCGCGGGGCTGTCACCCGCAGCGCGGCCCGGCGCAGCATGCGCTCGAAATCCGCCGTAGTGGACACGCTCCGAAGTATGACTCATTCAAGTAACCGGTAGGTGCGGATTTGAGAACCCAGTTTCCGGCCCCCCGTCCGGCGGGGGCCGGACCTCGCCCCCGGTGGCGCACGCCGCGGCCCCGACACCCTGCTCGGAGCGCGCCGGCCGGGCCGGGATATGACGCGGTAGGTGGCCGGCGCCCGGGAAATCTGTGATTGTTGTGATCTCTGGGGTTTCTGATGCCCGTGACTACAACGAAATTCGACCCTCATCGGGGCTCGATTTCATAACGACCGGCACGAAAATCGCGGTCGGTGAGCGGAAGCGTCCTGCACTTCCCGCGTCCGACCGGGCGAAAGGGTGACTATCCGGTACCGCGGAAACTTCGCAGTTATCAAAAAATTACTTTTTATCCGGGCGTGTCCGGCCACCGAATCTACCTACGACACACTGCCGTGAGGTGCTTCACGTGCCAGAAGGTGATCCGGTGAACGCGATGAATTCCAACGATGTGGGTAACCCGCCCGCTCCGCCAGGTCCGGACACGGGCCATGCCACCCCGCATGCGATATGCGGCGGCCGGCACGGCGGCGGAGACGGCTCCGAACCCCGGGGTGGCGTCGAATCCGCGGACCGGCGATCGCGCGATCACCGGCTCCGCCGCAAACGCCGACACTGACCTGGCCCGACGGTCCACGCGGGCGGTCGGCGCGGCGTGTCGGGGCGCCGCGACGACCGCCTTCTCGCCCGGCGGGCACACCGGCCGGCACGCCGGCCCGGCCACCAGACGAATATCCGCCCACCGCGACGAGGGCGTTGTTCGTCGCGCCTGAAGAAATTCGGGGCGCACATTTCGACCTGCTTCACGCATTACGGCGAACGTCGTTTCGTAGAACGGTCCGACGTTTTATCACCGCGTCGAAGTAAAGAGATCCGATGGAGGACCGGTGACCCAATTCAAAAGCAACTTCGGCGGCGATCCACAGGCACCGAAGTCACCGCGGATCGGCACAGCGCCACTCGGCGGTCACCAGGCACCGGGTAGCGGAACACACGCACACGGCTCGGGTCATGTATTCCCGCGCCCGGCGCCGGACGGCGTTTTCAAGCTGACCGCGGCGCAGCGCGGAATATGGTTCGCCCAGCATCTCGCGGGACAGTCACCGATTTCGGTGGCGCAATACGTCGAAATCGTCGGCGAATTGGATACCGACCTGCTCGTCGAAGCCTGCCGCACCGCGAGCATCGAATTCGGATCCGGGCATCTGCACATGATCGAGGTCGACGGCGAACCCTGCCAGTACGTCGACCACTTCCTCGGCGCCCCGGTCTCGGTGGTGGATCTGCGCCGCCACGCCGACCCGGTGGCCACCGCCCACCGGCTGATGACCGAGGACTACGCCGCACCGCTGGACCTGCTGCACGACCACCTCATGATCTGCGCCATCTACCAGGTCGGCGACAACCACTACCTGTGGTATCAGCGCGCCCACCACATCGCCCTCGACGGCTTCGCCGCGGTGACCATGCTGCAGCGCATCACCGAGCTGTACAACGCGTGGCTGCGCGGCGAGGAGCCCAGCGCCGCGGCGGCGAAGGATCTGGCCGACATCACCGAACAGGACCTGGCCTACCGCGGGTCGACGCGATTCGACAACGACCGCAACTACTGGACCGAACATCTGGCCGGCGCCCCGTCGGTGGTCAGCCTGGCCGGACGCGTCGCCGAACCGACCATCCACCCGGCGCTGGTCAGCGAAGCGCTCTCACCCGAGACCGCCGCACTGCTGGATGCCGTGGTCGCCGAACGCAGCACCAGCGTGACACCGATCGTGGTCGCCGCCTTCGCCGCCTACCTGGCCCGGATGACCGGCAGCACGGAGGTGCTGCTGAGCCTGCCGGTATCGGGCCGGCATTCGGCGATGCTGCGCCGATCCGGCGGCATGGTCGCCAACGTGGTGCCGTTGCGCGTGCGGGTCGGTTCCCGCAGCGTCGGCGAACTGATCGACGCGGTGCAAGGTGAGCTGACCAGCGCGCTGCGCCGCCAGCGCTACCGGCAGGAGGACATCTTCCGCGATATGGGCATCGCCCGCGACGAGACCGCCTCGTTCGGTCCCGCCGTGAACCTGATGATGATCGACAACGACGTCGTCCTGGGCGACACCACCGGGCATCTGCATGTGCTCACCTCCGGGCCCACCGCCGATCTGTTCGTCAACATCTATCCCGGCGCCGGCCGCGACAGCACCCACATCGACTTCCAGGGCAACCCGAACATCTACCGCCCCGACGAACTCGCCGGCCACCACGGCCGATTCCTGATGTTCCTGCACGAATTCCTCGCCCGCGGAACCGATCACGGCGTCGACCGGCTGCCGCTGCTCGCGCCGGCCGAACAGCAGCGGCTGCTGCCCGTGCACGGCGACGACGCGGTCGCGCCTCGGCTGCTGCCCGACATCCTCGCCGACAGCGCCTCCCGCCACCCCGCCTCCGACGCGATCGCCACACCCGAGACCACACTGACCTACGGTGAGCTCGACACCCGATCCTCCCAGCTGGCCCGGCAACTGATCGCGCACGGCTGCGGACCCGGCACCACCGTCGCGATCATGCTGCGCCGCTCGGTCGACTCGATCATCGCCGCCTGGGCCGTCGCCAAATCCGGTGCCGCAATCGTGCAGGTGGACCCCGAATATCCGGCCAAACGCATCGAGCACATGATCGCCGACAGCGGCGCCGGTGCCGGCATCACCGTCGACGCCTACCGGGGCAGGCTGCCGCAGACGGTGACCCCGGTGGTGCTCGACGATCGCGACACCGCCGCCGCCTGCCACAACACCACCGGCGCCCCGATCGGCGACAGCGAACGCCTGCGCCCGCTGCGCGTCGACGACCTCGCCTACATCACCTACACCTCCGGATCGACCGGCATCCCGAAAGGGGTGCAGGTCACCCATGCGGGGTTGGCGAACCTCATCGCCGACCGCAGCGACGTCTGCGGTGTGGACGCCACCGCGCGGGTGTCGTACGCGCTGTCGCCGAGTTTCGACGCCTCGCTGGAACAGTTCCTGGTGTGCTTCGCCAACGGCGCGACCCTGCTGGTGGTCCCGCCGGAGGTGATCGGCGGCGACGAACTGACCGAACTGCTCGCCGCCCAGCACGTCACCCACCTCACCCTCACCCCGGCGATGCTGGCGACCGTGGATCCACGGCAACTGAGCGAGCTGCGGGTGGTCGTGGTCGGCGGGGACGTGTGCCCGCCGCACGTGATCGAACGATGGACCCACAGCGCGGTGATGTTCAACGAGTACGGGCCCACCGAAACCACCGTCACCGCCGCCAGCGCCGCCGTCACACCCGGCCGTGATCTGACCGTCGGCGGCCCCATCCGCGGAGTGTCGGCGATGGTGCTCGACCGCTGCCTGCAAGCGGTGCCGGCCGGGACCGCGGGTGAGCTGTATCTGGCCGGGCCCGGGGTGGCGCGCGGCTACAGTCACCGGTTCGCCGAAACGGCGGCCCGTTTCGTCGCCGATCCGCACGGCGGGCCCGGGGCCCGCATGTACCGCACCGGCGATATGGCGCGCTGGGTCGGCGAGGGACCCGTACCCGAGCTGGAGTTGCTGGGGCGCAGCGACTTTCAGGTCAAGATCCGCGGCTACCGCATCGAACCCGGCGAAATCGACGCCGCGCTCGCCGCCCACGCCGACGTCGACATCTCCGTCACCGTGCCGGTGCGCAACAACGCCGACGCCACCGTGCTGGCCTCCTACGTGGTGCCGGTGCGCGGCCGCCACATCGACGCGCTCGAACTGCAACGCTTCGCCCGCGACACACTGCCGCCGCATCTGGTGCCCGCGGTGATCATGGCGCTGGACGCGCTGCCGATGAACGCGTTCGGCAAACTCGACCGCGCCGCCCTGCCCGCACCCGCCTTCGGCGCCGCACCGGCCGGTCGGGCACCGTCCACCCCGCGCGAACAGCGGGTGGCGGATCTGTTCGCCGACATTCTGGACGTGGCGACGGTCGGTGCCGACGACAGCTTCTTCGCCCTCGGCGGCGACAGCATCCTGTCCATCCAGCTGGTGGCGCGGGCCAAGGCCGAGGGGTTGAGCTTCTCCACCCAGGACGTGTTCGAACACAAGACGGTGGCCGGTCTGGCTGCGATAGCCACCGACGCCGGCGGCGGCCCGCAACTGGCCGAACTGCCCGGCGGCGCGGTCGGCCCCATGCCGCTGACCCCGATCATGTACGCGATGCTCGACCGCGGCCGATTCGACCGATTCGCGCAGGCCACCCTCATCGAACTGCCCGACCACGTCGACGACGCCGACCTGGTTCCGGCGCTAGCGGCGGTGCTGGAGCGCCACGACATGCTGCGCGCGGTCCTGCGCGGTACCGGCTCGCCCGACCCGTCGGTCGAGGTGGCCGCGCCCGGCACGGTCGACGCCGCCGCACTGTTCGAGTCGGTGCGGTTGCCGCGCCGCGACGCCACCGAGATCGACGCCCGCTTGCAGGCGGCCGCCGACCGGCTCGATCCCGCCACCGGTGTGCTGGTGCACCTGGTTCGGATGAGCGACGACACCACCGGCCCCGACCTGATGTGGGTGGTGATCCACCACCTCGCGGTCGACGCGGTGTCGTGGCGGATCGTGCTCGCCGATCTGGCCGGGGCATGGCAGCAGATCAGCGCCGGCGCCGAACCCGCCTTCGGTCCGGCCACCACCTCGGTGCGGCGCTGGAGTCACGGACTCACCGAACAGGCCGCGAGCCGGCGCACCGGCGAACTCGAGCTGTGGAAGAGCGTGCTCGCGCCGGGGGAGACGCTGCTCGGCGCGAGACATCTGGACCCGAGCCGCGACACCACCGCCACCGCGGGCCGCGTCGAGGTGCACGTGCCCGCCGACGTGTCCGAAGCGGTACTCACCACCGTCCCGGCCCGCTTCCACGGCACACCCAACGATCCGCTGCTGGCGGCGCTGGCGCTGGCGCTGCGGCAGTGGCGTCGCCGCCGCGGCGTCGACGTCGAGGCCGAACTGATCTCGCTGGAAGGACACGGCCGCGAGGAACACGCCGTGCCCGGCGCCGACCTCAGCTCCACCGTCGGCTGGTTCACCACCCGCTTCCCGGTGCGCCTGGACCTGCGCGGCGTCGACCCCGACGACGCGTTCGCCGGCGGCGCCGCCGCGGGAACGGCGATCGTGCGTGCCAAGGAACAGTTGCGCGCGATCCCCGACAACGGCATCGGCTACGGGATGCTGCGCTGCCTCGACACCGAAGCCGGCGCCGAACTGGCGACCGCGCCCGAACCGCAGATCGCGTTCAACTACCTCGGCCGCGTCGGCGTGCACGAACACGCCGGGCCGTGGACCCCGACCACCGAATTCACCTCCCTCACCGCGACCGGCGACCCGGCGATGGCGCTGCCGGCCGTCCTGGATGTCAACGCGATCGCCGAACCGGGCCCCGACGGTCTCGAACTCGACGCCACCTGGCAATTCGCCACCGGCGTGCTGA
Source organism: Nocardia mikamii NBRC 108933 (assembly GCF_001613505.1). Classification (GTDB taxonomy): domain Bacteria; phylum Actinomycetota; class Actinomycetes; order Mycobacteriales; family Mycobacteriaceae; genus Nocardia; species Nocardia mikamii. Next base: position 163,467 of record NZ_BDCM01000009.1, on the reverse strand, counting down.
ACACCGCGGACGTGGAGGAACTGGCCGGGCTGTGGGTGCGGGCGCTGCGCGGGCTCGCCACCCACGCCCGCACCGAATCCGCCGGCGGCTTCACCCCGTCGGATTTCCCGCTCGTGGACCTCACCCAGGACGATATCGACCGCTGGCAGCTGGAATATCCGACCATGACCGACGTGTGGCCGCTGACCGCACTCCAGTCCGGTCTGCTGTTCCACGCCGTCTACGACACCGACCGCGCCGACGGCTACACCGTGCAGGCCACGCTCACCCTCGACGGGCAGGTCGACACCGCCCGGATGCGGGCCGCGGCACAGACCGTGATCGACCGCCACGACAGCCTGCGCACCGCGTTCGTCGAATCCGCCGCCGGGCCCCGCCAGATCGTGATGAGCGGCGTGCGCGCCGACTGGCACGACAGCGACCTCACCGACATCGCCGACGCCGGGGAACGCGACCGCGAACGCCGCCGCATCACCGACGCCGCGTCCGCCCCGTTCGACCCCGCCCGCCCGCCGCTGCTGCGTTTCCACCTGATCCGCACCGGCACGAGCCGATTCGAACTGCTGCTCACCAACCATCACATCGTGCTCGACGGCTGGTCGATGCCGCTGCTGATCCACGAACTGCTCACCCTCTACGCCGGAGACGACGATCCGGCCGCCCTGCCACCCGCCGGCACCTACCGCGACTACCTGCACTGGCTGCACAGCCAGGACCGCGACGCCGCGATCACCGCCTGGCAGAACGTGCTCGCCGGCATCGAGAGGCCGACCCTGGTCACCGGGCGCCCGGACCGGACCGTGCCCGCCGACAACGCCGAGGTCAGCCGTAACCTGTCCGCCGAAACCACCGCCGCGATCACCGACCTGTCGCGCGCCTACGGTGTCACCGCCAACACCACCGTGCAGGTGGCGTGGGCGCTGCTGCTCACCACCCTGACCGGGCGCGCCGACATCGTGTTCGGCAACACCGTCTCCGACCGGCCACCCCAGCTGCCGGCAGTCGAGCGCATGGTGGGGCTGTTCATCAACACCGTGCCCGTGCGGATCCGGCTCGAACCCGCCGAAACCGTCGCCGACCTGCTGACCCGGGTGCAGTCCGAACAGGCCGCCACCCTCGATCACCGGCACCTCGGGCTGGCCGAACTGCAACGCGCCACCGGTTTCGCCGACATGTTCGACACGGTGACCGTCCTCGAGTCCTATCCGCTCGATCGTGAACTGCTGACCCACAATCTGCGCGACGCCGGGCTGCGCCTGGTCGACATCGACGCCCACGACGCCACCCCGTACCCGCTGAGCCTGCAGGTGACCCCGCCGCGACCCGGCCGCGACAGCGACCCCGACGCGGCCACCTCCGCCACCCACGCCGTGATGCTGCGCTTCTCCTGCGATCGGCTCGACATCGACACCGCCCGCACCCTGCTCGACCGCTACGAGCAGATCCTCGACCAGATCGCCGCCGACCCCACCGCGACCGTCGCCGCGATCACCCCCGGCTCGAATACCGAAGCGGCCGAACCGATTCCGGCGCGCAGCGCGCCGGCCGGGCGCATCCTGCGGGACATCCTCGCCGACACCGCCCGCGCGCACCCGGACGCGGTGGCCGTGCGGGCCGGGACCACCACCCTCACCTATCGGGAACTCGCCGCGCGGGCGCATCGGCTCGCGCAGCGGCTGCTCACCCGCGGCGCACGACCGGAAACCATTGTCGCCGTAGTCGTTCCGCGATCGATCGAGCTGGCGGTCGCGATCTGGGCGGTCGCCGAAACCGGGGCGGCGTTCCTGCCGCTGGATCCGGGCAACCCCGGCGAACGCATCGCCGAACTGCTCGCCGACTCGGGCACCACCCTCGGCGTGACGACCGGCACCTTCGCAGACCGGCTACCCGGCACCGTCGACTGGGCCCACGCCGACACCGATCCGACCGCCGAACCCGCCACCACCACCGTGCCCGAGGTGCGGCTCGACCACGCCGCCTACCTCATCTACACCTCCGGATCGACCGGCACCCCCAAAGCCGTGCACCTGACCCACCGCGGCCTCGCCGGACTGGCCGCCGCACACGCCGACGCATTCGGTGTCGACACCACCTCGACCGTCTTGCAGGTCGCCTCACCGGGATTCGACGCCTGCCTGTCGGAACTGCTGCTCGCCCACGGTCACGGCGCCTGCCTCGTGATCGCACCGCCCGACGTCTACGGCGGCGCCGGACTCGAAGACCTGCTGCACACATACGGCGTGACCCACGCCATCATCACCCCGTCGGTGCTCGACACGATGGATCCCGCGCACGTGCCGGCGCTGACGACGATCGCGGTCGTCGGGGAGGCCACCGCCACCGACCTCGTCACCCGCTGGGCGCCGGGGCGGCGGCTGATGAACCACTACGGTCCCACCGAAACCACCGTGTGGGCCACCGGATCCGACGCCCTGACCCCCGGCGAACCGGTCACCATCGGCACCCCGATCCACGGACTGTCGGTCACCGTGCGCGACATGTGGCTGCGGCCGGTCCCCGCCGGGGTGGCCGGCGAACTGTACGTGCGCGGCCCCGCCCTCGCCCGCGGCTACCTCGACCGCCCCGCCACCACCGCGGCCCGCTTCGTCGCCGACCCGGAATCGTATCGCGGACAACGCCTCTACCGCACCGGCGACAGCGTGCGCTGGCTGCACACCCCGCACGGACCGCAACTGGAATACCTCGGCCGCAGCGACCAGCAGGTCAAGATCCACGGGCTGCGCATCGAACCGGGGGAGATCGACGCCCGGCTGGCCCGCCACGACACCGTCGCCGCCGCCGCCACCGTCGACCGCCCCGGACCCGCCGGTGAACCCGTGCTGGTGTCCTATGTCGTCGCCGCACCCGGCGCCACCCTCGACCCGGCCGCCCTGCACGCCGACCTGGAACGGGAACTGGCCCGCTACATGAACCCGGCCGCCATCGTGGAACTGGCCGAGATGCCCCGCACGGCGGTCGGCAAAATCGACCGGAAAGCGTTGCGCGCACTCGACTTCCGGACCGACGAGGCCGGTGGACGGGCACCGGCCACCGCCGAGGAACAACTCATGGCGAAACTGTTCGCCGACGTCCTGCACCGCGACACCGTGTACGCCGACAGCAACTTCTTCACCCTCGGCGGCGACAGCATCGTGTCCATGCGCCTGGTGGCGTTGGCCCGCTCGGCCGGGCTCACCCTCACCCCACGCGACGTCTTCGAAGCCAAAACCGTCGCCGCGCTCGCCGAACTGGTCCGCGACACCGTCACCGCCGACCCGTCGCTCGCGCGCGGCCCCGCCCACCGCGCCGAGAACCGGCCCCCGCGCCCCGCGGACTTCCCGCTCGTCGAACTGACCGCCGCCGACGTCGAGCGGCTCGCCCACCGGTATCCGGAGCTGGCCGACGTATGGCCGCTGTCGCCGATGCAAGCCGGAATCCGCTTCCACTCCACCTACAACCCCGGCGCCGGCGACAACTACACCGTCCAAACCGCCATCGACTTCACCGGCACCGCCGACGCCGAACGGCTGCGCCGCGCCGCCCAGGCCCTCGTCGACCGGCACGACATCCTGCGCGCCGCCTTCACCGACACCAGCGCCGGACCCTGCCAGATCGTGCTCGCCCACGCCCCCGTCCGCTTCCGGCACATCGACCTCACCGACGACACCGACCACACCGGCCTCGACCGGGTGGCCGCCGCCGACGCCGCCGAAGGGTTCGACCTGTCGGCGCCGCCGCTGATCCGGTTCACCCTGATCACCGTGCGCCCCGACACCTTCCGGCTGCTCGTCACCAACCACCACGTCATCCTCGACGGCTGGTCCATGCCGCTGCTGATGAGCGAACTTCTCACGTCCTACGCCACCCCCACCCACATCGACACCGCCGAACCCGCCCCCAGCTACCGCGACTACCTGGGCTGGCTGCACCGCCAAGACCTCGCCGCCTCCACCGCCGCCTGGGCCCACGAATACGCCGACGTCGAATCACCCACCCGCGTCGCCCGCGCCGACGCCGCCCACCGCGACACCTCCGCCGGCGAAATCGACACCCTGCTGCCCGCGCAGCGGGTCGCCGACCTGCGCCGCGTCGCCGCCGACGCGACCGTCACCGTCAACACCGCCGTCGCCGCGGCCTGGGCGCTGACCCTGCGCGAACTCACCGGCGACACCGACGTGATCTTCGGATCCGCCGTCTCCGGCCGGCCCCCCGAACTCCCGCAGGTCGACCGCACACTCGGCATGTTCCTCAACACCATCCCCGTGCGCGTCCCCCTGGACCCCACCCTGACCGTCGAACAGCTGCTGACCCGCATCCAGCAACACCAGACCCGCATGCTCGACCACCACCACATCGGACTGCCCGACATCCACCGCGCCGCCGGAATGACCGCCCTGTTCGACACCGCCGTCGCCTTCCAATCCTTCCCGGTCGACCGGCCCGCGCTGCAGCAGCTCGTCGACGCCGCCGGCCTGCGCATCGACGACATCACCGGCGTCGACGCCACCCCGTACCCGCTCAGCCTCGTCCTCGCCCCCGAACCCACCGACACCCACACCGACCCGCCCGCCGCCGCGGGGCTACGCATCACCCTGCGCTACCTCGACGACGAATTCGACACCCACCGCGCCCGCTGGATCCTCGACCGATTCGTCACACTCCTGCACCACATCGCCGACCACCCCGCCACCCACCTGGCCCGCCTCACCGCGGCCGACCACACCGAACCCACCCACCCGGCCCACGCCCACCACCGGCCGCGCACCTTCGGCGACATCCTCACCGCCACCGCCGCCGCCCACCCCGACGCCATCGCCGCCACCTGCGGCACCGACACCGTCACCTACCGCGACCTCGACCAGCGATCCAACCAGCTCGCGCGGCTGCTGCTGCGCCGCGGACTCACCCCGCACACCGTGCTCGCCAGCGCGCTGCCCCGCTCCCTGGACGCCGTCGTCACCGTGTGGGCCGCCGCGAAGACCGGCGCCGCGTTCGTGCCGATCGACCCCCGCCTGCCCGCCGACCGCATCGCCTTCCTGCTCGACGACTCCGGTGCCCCCCTCGGCATCACCCACACCGGCAGCACCCACCCGGACAGCGCCCGCCCGACCCAGCCCATCGACTGGATCACCCTCGACGACCCCGACACCATCGCCGCCCTCGACACCGAATCCGCCGCACCGATCACCGACACCGAACGCGGGGCAGCGCTCACCCCCGACCACACCGCCTACCTCATCTACACCTCCGGATCCACCGGAACCCCCAAAGGGGTCCTGGTCACCGCCCGCGGCCTCACCGACCTCGTCGCCGCCCAGCAGCGCCTCCTCGGCGTCACCGCCGACTCCGCCGTCCTGCAGGTCGCCTCACCCAGCTTCGACGCCTCCATCTTCGAACTGCTCATGGCCCACGGCGCGGGCGGCCGGCTCGTCGTGTCCCCATCCGACGTCTACGGTGGCCCCGACCTGGCGAAACTGATTCAGTACGAACACATCTCACACGCCGTGCTGACACCGTCGGCACTGGCCACCATCCCCGGCGACCGCTTCGACACCCTGCGCGTACTGGCCACCGCCGGCGAACCCGTCGGACCCGAACTCGTCGACCGGTGGGCACCCGGACGCACCATGGTCAACCTCTACGGACCCACCGAATCCACCATCTGGGCCACCGCGAGCGCACCACTGCCCCCCGGCGCGCCGATCACCATCGGCACCCCCGCCGGCCCCGTCACCACCACCGTCCTCGACACCTGGCTGCGTCCCGTCCCGCACGGCGTCACGGGGGAGCTGTACCTGCTCGGACCCGGACTCGCCGACGGCTACAAAGACCGCACCGCACTGACCGCGACCCGCTTCGTCGCCTGCCCCTTCGGTGAACCCGGCACCCGCATGTACCGCACCGGCGACATCGTGCGCCGCACCGGCACCGGCGACCTGGAATTCGTGGGACGCAACGACTTCCAGGTCAAAGTCCGCGGCAACCGCATCGAACTCGCCGAAATCGACGCCGCCCTGGCCGCCCACCCCGACGTCGCCTTCGCCGTCACCGTCCCACGCACCGACGACGGCCGCCCCACCACCCTCGTGTCCTACGTGACAGCGACCGCCGGCGCCACCCTGTCCGACACCGACCTGAAAACCACACTCGCCCAAGCACTTCCGCCCTACATGGTGCCCGCGGCCGTGATCGTCCTCGACGAGGTGCCACTCACCCCGACCGGCAAACTCGACCGCGACCGACTACCCCGGCCCCCCGAAACCGCCCGCACCTACCGCGCACCCACCACCCGGCAGGAACACATCGTCGCCCAAGCCTACGAACAGGTCCTCGACGCCGACCACGTCGGCGCCGACGACGACTTCTTCGCCCTCGGCGGCGACTCGCTCAGCGCCGCCCTCGTCGCCGCCCGCATCGGCGCCGCCCTCGACGTGCGCATCCCCGTCCGCACCATCTTCGAAGAACCCACCGTCGCCGCCCTCGCCCGAGCCGCCCGCACCCTGCACGGCACCGCCCGCATCGCACTCACCGCCGACGACCGCCCCGACCCCATCCCACTGTCGCTGGCCCAGCAACGCATGTGGTTCCTCAACCGATTCGAACCCGACTCGGCCGCCTACAACATCCCCGTCATGCTGCACCTGTCCGGACGCCTCGACACCGACGCACTGAGCGCCGCCCTCGACGACGTCCTCGCCCGCCACGAAGTGCTGCGCACCATCTACCCCGAAACCGACGGCGAACCCCGCCAGCTCATCCTCGACCGGGCACCGGTCACCCTCGAAACCGGCCACCCCACCCGCGACACCCTCCCACAGCTGCTCACCGAATTCGTGCGACGCGGCTTCGACGTCTCCACCCAGGTACCGTTGCGCGTCGCCCTGTTCGACATCACCACCGACACCGACACCACCGGCCAATACATGCTCGTGCTCGTCGTGCACCACATCGCCGGCGACGGACAATCCATGGGCCCGCTGGCCCGCGACGTCATGACCGCCTACGCCGCCCGCCACACCGGACAACCCCCGCAATGGCAGCCACTGCCGGTGCAATACGCCGACTTCGCGCTGTGGCAACGCCGAGTCCTCGGCGCCGCAGCCGACCCCACCTCACTGATGTCCACCCAGCTCGACTACTGGCGCACCACCCTCGACCGCGTACCCGATCTGCTCGACCTGCCCACCGACCGGCCCCGACCCGCCGTCGCCACCCTCACCGGCGGCCGCGTCCCCCTCGACATCCCCGCACCCCTGCACCAGCACCTGCAGACACTGGCCCGCGACCACGGCACCTCCCTGTTCATGGTCGTACACGCCGCACTCGCCGTCCTGCTCGGACGACTCGCCGACACCGACGACATCGTCATCGGCACCCCCGTCGCCGGACGCAGCGAACCCGGCCTCGACGACCTCGTCGGCATGTTCGTCAACACCCTCGCCCTGCGCACCCCGATCGACCCCGCCGAACCGTTCACCGAACTGCTGGCCCGCACCCGCGACACCGACCTGCACGCCCTCGACCACGCCGACGTCCCCTTCGAACGCATCGTGGAAGAACTCAACCCGCACCGCACCACCGCCGCGCACCCGCTGTTCCAAGTGATGCTGGCCTTCCAGAACACCGGCGCCGTCGACATCGCCCTACCCGACGTCGTCGTCTCCGGCGCCGACGTCGACACCGGCACCAGCCAATTCGACCTCCAACTCGTCATCTCCGACACCTCCACCGAAACCGGTGCGGCCCAAGGCCTGTCCGGCATGCTGATGTACGCCCGCGACCTGTTCGACCCCGACACCGTCACCGGATTCGTGCAACGGCTGCTGCGGATCCTCGACACCGTCGCCACCACCCCCGACACCCCCGTCGGCGACATCGACTGGCTGCACCCCGACGAACGCCACGCCCTGCTCTCCAGCGTCGGCCCACGCACCGCACCCACACCCGAATCACCGCTGCTACCAGGCATATTCGCCGACGCCGTCCGCCGCAACCCCGACGGCCTCGCCCTCACCACCGGCGACACCGGCCTCACCTACACCGAACTCGACCGGCGCTCCAACCGCCTGGCACGGCTGCTCATCGACCAAGGCGCCGGACCCGAAATCCCCGTCCTGGCCGCCGCGCCCCGCTCCGCCGAATCCGTGCTCATCTGGTGGGCCATCGTGAAAACCGGCGCCACCTACGTGCCCGTCGACCCCGCCTACCCGGCCCACCGCATCGACCACATGATCACCGATTCGGCTGCCGCACTGGGCATCACCGTCACCACCGCACGCCCCCAACTACCCGACACCGCCCACTGGATCACCCTCGACGCACCCGAAACCATCACACACCTCGACACCCACCCCGACAGCCCGATCGACGACCACGACCGGCTACGGCCCCTGCGCCCCACCACCACCGCCTACGTGGTCTTCACCTCCGGATCCACCGGCCGCCCCAAAGGCGTCGCCGTCACCCACACCGGCATCGCAGACCTCGTCGCCACCCAACGCGCCGACTACCACATCGAACCCGGCGCCCGATTCCTGCACTTCGCCTCACCGTCCTTCGACGCCTCCCTGATGGAAATCCTGTTCGCCACCGCCGGCGCCGCCACCCTCGTCATCGCACCCCCCGCCACCTACGGCGGCGACGACCTCGCCGACCTGCTGCGCACCCGGCAGGTCACCCACGCCTTCGTCACTCCCGCCGCCCTCGCCTCGGTCGACCCCACCGAACTCGACGACCTGCGACTGGTGCTCTCCGGCGGCGAAGAAGTCCCCGCCGAACTGATCAACCGGTGGGCAGGCACCGACCGCCGCGGCACCCGCGAATTCCGCATCCTCTACGGACCCACCGAAACCACCATCCTCGCCACCGCGACCCGGCCGCTGCACCCGGGGGACCGGCCCACCATCGGCACCCCACTACCCGGCATGCAGGCATTGATCCTCGACACCCGCCTCCATCCCGTCCCCGCCGGCGTGGTCGGCGAACTCTACCTGGCCGGCCCCGCCGCGGCCCGCGGCTACCTCAACCGCACCGCCACCACCGCCACCCGATTCGTGCCCTGCCCGGCCGGCGAACCCGGCACCCGCATGTACCGCACCGGCGACCTCGTGCGCTGGAACACCCACGGCGACATCGAATTCGTCGGACGCAACGACTTCCAGGTCAAAGTGCGCGGCTACCGCATCGAACTCGGCGAGATCGACGCCGTCCTCGACGCCCGCGCCGACACCGCCTTCGCCGCCACCATCGCCCACCGGCAGGGCAACGCCCCCGCCATGCTGGTCACCTACGTCGTCCCCGCACCCGGCGCCACACCCACCGCCACCGAACTGACCAGCGCGCTCGCCGACGCCCTCCCGCCCTACATGGTGCCCGCCGCCGTCATGATCCTCGACGCGATCCCACTGTCACCCAACGGAAAACTCGACCGCAGCGCACTACCCGAACCCGTCCTGCACACCGAAACATTCCGCGCACCCGCCTCACCGGTCGAGGAAATCGTCGCCGGTATCTTCGCCGACCTCCTCGGCCTCGACACCACCATCGGCGCCGACGACAACTTCTTCGACCTCGGCGGCAACAGCCTCGTCGCCACCCGCGCCGCCGCCCGCATCGGCGCCGCCCTCGACACCCGCGTCCCGGTCTCGATGATCTTCGACGCACCCACCGTCGCCAAACTCGCCGCCCGCGCCGAATCCCACGCCGACACCCGCCGCATCGCCCTCACCGAACAATCACGCCCACACCACCTCCCGCTGTCCTACGCACAACAGCGCATGTGGTTCCTCAACCGCTTCGAACCCGACACCCCCGCCTACAGCATCCCCATCGTCATCCGGCTCACCGGCCGCCTCGACACCGACGCCCTGCACGCCGCCATCGGCGACGTCATCACCCGACACGAAGTACTGCGCACCATCTACCCGGCCGTCGACGGCGAACCCACCCAGAAAATCCTCCCACCCGCCGACGCCGTCCCACCCCTGGCCGTCACCCGCATCCCCGAAACCGAACTCCCACACACCCTCTCATCGCTACTGGCCACCGTCTTCGACGTCACCACCACCGTGCCGCTGCGCATCCGGCTCTACGACATCGGCGACGACACCTGGATCCTCGCCCTCGTCGTCCACCACATCGCCGGCGACGGATCCTCGCTGGCACCACTGGCCCGCGACCTCACCATCGCCTACACCGCACGACTCGACGGCGACACCCCCGCCTGGCCACCCCTGCCCGTCCAATACGCCGACTACGCCCTCTGGCAGCGCACCGTCCTCGGCGCCGACGACGACCCCGACTCGCTCCTGCACGCCCAGATCGACTACTGGACAACACAACTCGCCGACGCACCCACACTGCTCGCCCTGCCCACCGACCGGCCGCGCCCGCCCGTGCAAACCTACGCCGGCGCCGCCGTGCCCCTCACCGTCGACCCCGAACTCCACGCCGGGCTCCAACACATCGCCCGCGCCCACAACACCACCCTGTTCATGGTCTTCCACGCCGCACTCGCCGCCGTCCTCGCCCGCCTCGCCGGCACCGACGACATCACCATCGGCACCCCCTACGCAGGACGCGGCGAACCCGAACTCGACGACCTCGTCGGCATGTTCGTCAACACCCTCGTCCTGCGCACCCACGTCGGCACCGACATGACGTTCACCGACCTGCTCGAACAGGTCCGCGACACCGATCTCGCCGCCTTCGGCCACGCCGACGTCCCGTTCGAACGACTCGTGCAGGAACTCAACCCCGCCCGCTCCCACGCCCACCACCCCCTGTTCCAGGTGATGCTCGCCTTCCAAAACCTCACCGGCACCGAATTCGAACTCCCCGAACTCACCCTCTCCGCCGTCGAAGCCGACCTCGACACCTCGCTGTTCGACCTGCAGATCACCGTCTCCGACAGCTACGACGACCACGGCGGCCCCGTCGGCATGACCGGCGGCATCACCTACGCCCGCGACCTGTTCGACCCCGACACCGTCACCGCCATCGTCGCCCGCCTCGACCGGCTGCTCCGCGCCCTCGTCGCCGACCCTGCCCAACTCGTCCACGACGTCGACCTGCTCGACGCCGACGAACGCCACAACGTCGTGGTCCGCTGGAACTCCACCCAGCACGCCCTCGCCACCGACGAGACACTGACCTCCATGTTCGCCCGCGCCGTCCCGGTACACCGCGACCGCGTCGCCGTCACCTACGACGACCTGTCCTTGACCTACGGGCAGTTCTCCGCCCGCGTCAACCGGCTCGCCCGCTGGCTCATCACCCGCGGCGTCGGCCCGGAAAAGCTCGTCGCCGTGCGGATGCGCCGCTCACTCGACCAGGTCACCGCCCTCTACGCAGTCCTCGCCGCCGGCGGCGGATACGTGCCCGTCGACCCCGACCTGCCCGCCGACCGCATCGACTACATGCTGGCCACCGCCGACCCCGTCGCCGTCCTGTCCACCCTCGACGACATCGACCTGTCCGCCTTCGACGACACCCCCGTCACCGACCGGGAACGCCGCGCATCGCTGCGACCGGACAACACCGCCTACGTCCTGTTCACCTCCGGATCCACCGGCCGGCCCAAAGGCGTCGCCGTCTCACACGGCGCGGCCGCCAACCAGATCCGCTGGCTCAGCGACGAATACGGTCTCACCTCCGCCGACGTGGTCCTGCAGAAGACACCGGCCACCTTCGACGTCTCGGTCTGGGAACTGTTCGCCACCCTCGGCGTCGGCGCCCGCCTCGTCATCGCCCGCGCCGACGGCCACACCGACCCCGCCTATCTCGCCGAAATCATTGCCGCACAACAGATCACGATCACCTCGTTCGTGCCGTCCATGCTCGCCGTCTTCGCCGAGGCCGCACCCGCCCGCACCCTGACCTCGCTGCGCGCGCTGCTCGTCGGGGGAGAGGCATTCGGTTCCGACACCGTGGCCGCCGTCCGGCGCGTACTGCCCGACGTCGAACTCGACAACCTGTACGGGCCCACCGAATTCACCGTGCACGTCACCTCCCACCGCGTCACCGCCGACGACCAGGGCAGCGTACCGATGGGCAGGCCCGTCTGGAACGCCCGCGCCTACGTCCTCGACGCCCGGCTCAACCCCGTACCACCCGGAGTGGCGGGGGACCTGTACCTCGCGGGCACCCAGATCGCCCGCGGCTACCACGCCCGGCCCGGCCTCACCGCCGAACGGTTCGTGCCCGACCCCTACAACGACGGCGGGCGCATGTACCGCACCGGCGACCTCGTGCGGCGCCGCCGCCGCGACGGCGAACTGGAATATCTGGGCCGCACCGACTTCCAGGTCAAACTGCGCGGCCTGCGCATCGAACTCGGCGAAATCGAAACCGTGCTCGCCGAGTATCCCGGCGTCGCCCGCGCCATCGCCGTCGTCCACTCCAGTGAGATCGCCGCCCAGCTCGTCGGCTATCTCGTGCCCGTCGCCGGCGCCACCGTCGACACCGACGCCGTCCTGGCACACGCCGCCGCCGAACTGCCCAACTACATGGTGCCCACCACGCTCATGGTGCTCGACACCGTGCCGCTCACCGCATCCGGCAAACTCGACCGCGCCCGGCTGCCCGAACCGGTGGCCGCGGTAGGGGAGTTCCGCGAACCGTCGTCCTGGTTGGAAGGCGAGATCGCCCGCGCGTTCGAACACGTCCTCGGCGTCAGCCACGTCGGAGCCGACGACGACTTCTACGCCCTCGGCGGCAACTCGCTGCGCTCGGTGCAGGTCGCCAGCGAACTCACCAAGGAACTCGACTTCGAGATCCCGCTCGGATGGATGTTGTCGGATCCGAATCCGGCCGACCTCGCCAAGCGCATCGAAACCGGGATGAGCAACGGGCAGCACGAATCCGGTCCCGCCGCTTTCGGATTGGATGTCGTGCTGCCGATCCGGACCGGTGGCAGCCGGCCACCGCTGTTCTGCATCCATCCCGCCTCGGGACTGTCGTGGTGCTACTACACCTTCGGCGATCACCTGGCCGGCGACCGCCCGATCTATGGCCTGCAGGCGCCGCAGATCGGTGGGGAAGTGCCCGGACCGCAAACGTTCGAGGACATCGCGCGCCGCTATTTCCAGGAGATCCGCGCCATCCAGCCGCACGGGCCCTACCATCTGCTCGGCTGGTCGCTGGGCGGGCAGATCGCCCACGCCGTCGCCGCCGAAATACGTTCGGCGGGTGAGGAAGTCGCATTGCTGGCGTTGCTGGACGCGGAGGCCGAAGGGATCGACGCCACGGAGGTCTCCGAGGCCACGCCAGGGGAGCTGATCAGCAATCTCGGCCCGGTCATGGGCATCGATGTCGTCGGCGCCGACGCGACCGCCGAGGAGGCCGCCGACCTGATCCGCCGGCAGCTGGGCGACAGCTTCGCCGTCGACGCCGCGACCATCGAACGCATGACCGACGCCTACAACCTGTCGATCCGCGCCGCGAGTGCCTGGCAGCCACCGATACTCGATGCCGACATGCTGTATTTCACCGCCACGAAGGACCGGCGCGCCGACGCCGCGGGCCACGAAGGGTGGGTCCGGTTCGTCAGCGGTCAGATTTCGAATGTCGATATCGCCGCCGAGCATCTGGCGATGACCGAACCCGCGGTCGTCGCCGAGATCGCGAAGATCCTCAACCGCCGGCTGGATCGGTGAGGGGATGGGCCTTCGGGGCCGGACTGCCGTTACTTGACATAATGTAGATTATCGGCGCAGTGGAACGGGTGCTGTAGGCTGCGTTCACGCTTGTGTGTCAGTGCGTTCGGCGCTCGGTGCGCCGGCTCGCCGCTCGGCTCCGTCCTGTCTGTCGATGGCGCTGGATGCCGGCGAAGTCTCGCGCGAACCGCCGAAATACGCCGCATGAACTTTTTCACCTCCGGTCCTATTTGCCGGAAAATTTTCTGCCGCTTGTGTCGGGCTGACCGTTGCCCTCTATCGGCCCCCTCCCCGGCTTCCTCAACTCCTGCCCAAAACGTCACTGTGACGTAATAAGGGTGGCTGGCGGGGTCGCTCGCAACCAGTCGAGATCCGCGTCCGCTGAACGTCACTGGGCGCCTTGCCGGCGCATTGTGACTCAGGGGCAGTGCACACCGCGCGGTTTGGTACCCGCCACGAGAACCTCGCGGGCCCGCTGGTGACTTGTTAGCGTCCTCGGCAGGAGGTGTCATGGAGGCAGCGCGGCCTTTCGATGTCGATGTGGTGATCGTCGGATCCGGATTCGGCGGCAGTGTGACGGCATTGCGATTGGTGGAAAAGGGATATTCGGTCGCGGTGCTCGAAGCCGGGCGACGCTACGAGGACGCCGACTTCGCCACCACGAGCTGGGATCTGCGACGCTATCTGTGGGCGCCGGCACTGGGCTGCTACGGCATCCAGCGGATCCACCGGCTGCGCGACTGCTTCATCCTCGCCGGCGCCGGAGTCGGCGGCGGCTCGCTCAACTACGCCAACACCCTCTACAAACCCGGCCGCGCGTTCTTCGAGGACCGCCAATGGGCCGAGATCACCGACTGGGACGCCGAACTCACCCCGCACTACGAACAGGCCCGGCGCATGCTCGGAGTCGTGGAGAATCCGCACACCACCCCGGCCGACGAGATCATCCGCTCGGTGGCCGAGGAGATGGGCGCCGCCGACACCTACGTCCCGACCCCGGTCGGCGTGTATTTCGGCGAGCCCGGAGTGGTGAGCCCGGACCCCTATTTCGGTGGCGCCGGACCCGAGCGCACCGGCTGCATCGAATGCGGCGAATGCATGACCGGATGCCGGCACGGCGCGAAGAACACGCTGGTCAAGAACTATCTGGGTTTGGCCGAACGTGCTGGGGCGCAAGTACATTCGATGACCACCGTGACCGCGCTGCGACCGCGGGACGACGGCAGTTGGCGCGTCGAGACGCGTCGCACGGGCCGGTGGGTCCGGCGTGGGACGCGCAGCTTCTCGGCGCGGTACGTGGTGCTGGCGGCGGGGACCTGGGGTACGCAGCGGTTGCTGTTCCGGATGCGCGACTCCGGGGTGCTGCCCGCGCTGTCGCCGCAGCTGGGTGTGCTGACCCGCACGAATTCCGAGGCGATCCTGGGTGCGGGCCGCACCCGGGTGGACACCGGCCTGGATCTGACGGCGGGTGTGGCGATCACGTCGTCGTTCCATCCGACCGCCGACACCCATATCGAGCCGGTGCGCTACGGCAAGGGTTCGAACACGATGGGGCTGTTGCAGACCTATCTGGTCGACGGTGGGAAGACGGTGCCGCGGTGGGTGCGGGTGCTGGCGATCGCGGCCACCCATCCCGTGCGGACGGTGCGGTTGTTGCGCACCCGGCGATGGAGTGAGCGGACGTTGATTCTGCTGGTGATGCAGAGTCTGGACAATTCGATCACCACGTTCACCCGGCGTGGGCTGTTCGGCCGCCGCTACACCAGCAGGCAGGGCTACGGTGAGCCGAATCCGTCGTGGATTCCGGCCGGTCACGAGGTGACGCGGCGGGTGGCGGACACACTCGGCGCCACCGCGGGCAGCACCTGGCCCGATATTTTCGGTGTGCCGATGACGGCGCATTTCATCGGCGGGTGTGTGATCGGCGGCGACCGTGAACACGGTGTGATCGATCCGTATCACCGCGTGCACGGATATCCGACGTTGAGCATCGTGGACGGGTCGGCGATCTCGGCGAATCTCGGGGTGAATCCGTCGTTGACGATCGCCGCGCAGGCCGAGCGGGCGGCGTCGATGTGGCCGAACAAGGACGAGCGCGATCCGCGGCCGCCGATGGATCTCCCCTACCGGCGCATCGATCCGATCGCGCCGGTAGCGCCGGTGGTTCCGGCCTCCTCCCCTGCCGCGTTGCGTCTGCCGATCGTGCGGGTCCGGCATCCGTCCTCGGGTGTGCGCCCGGCCTGAGCCGGCGTGGCTCCGGTTCTCGGTGTCAGCGCGTGAGACGTCCCACCAGCGCGGAGGCGCAGGCGATTGCGAGCAGCCGTCGGTGGTGGGGTTCGCGGCGGGGATCCCGGGACGGTTCCGCGATCGGCGCCTGTGTTACGTTGTGATCGACGTCACGCGGCCGGCGGTCTTCCCGGATCGGACGACAGTGATCTCGGACGGCCGGTCGCCCATCGCACGGACCGGAAGGAGATCGCCGTGGCCACCGACCGGATTCTGGTCATCGTCACCAATGCGGGGGAATACGAGAAGGTCGGCTATCGCACCGGGCTGTGGCTCGGCGAGCTGACTCACTTCTACGATTACGTCACCGAACACGGCTACGCCGTCGATATCGCCAGTCCCGCAGGCGGATTCGTGCCCATCGATCCGGAGAGCCTGGCTCACGACGTCCTCGCCGATCTCGGCACCGATCGCCGCTACCGCGACCGGGAATTCATGGATCTGCTCGACCGCACGCGCAGTATCGGCGAGATCGAGGTCGAGGATTACGACGCGATCTACTTCACCGGCGGGCACGGGGTGATGTTCGACTTCGGTGGCGACGATCTGGGCGCGCTCACCGCGGCCTTCCACGACAGCGGCCGCGTGGTGTCGGCGGTGTGTCACGGTCCGGTCGGATTGCTGAACGTTCCGCTGGAGAGCGGGGCGGCGCTGATCGCGGGGCGGCGGGTGACCGGGTTCTCGTGGCCGGAGGAGGAAGCCGCTCAGCGCGCCGACGCGGTACCGTTCAGTCTTCAGGACGAACTCGTGAAATTGGGTGCCGACTACAGCATCGCCGACGAGCCGTTCGCACCGTACGTCGTCACCGACGGGCGTCTGATCACCGGTCAGAACCCGGCCAGTGCGCGCGGTGTGGCCGAAGCGGTGGTCGCGACCCTGAAAGGAGATCAGCGGTGAGCGATTCCGGCAGCGATATCGACGTCGAGGTGCCCGCCAGCGGAACCGGTTGCGCGGAGTGCGTAGCCGCCGGCGGCTGGTGGGTGCATCTGCGTCGGTGCGCGCGCTGCGGGCATGTGGGTTGCTGCGACACCTCCCCCGCCCAGCACGCCACCGCCCATTTCCGCAGCACCGGCCACCCGATCATCCAGAGCTTCGAACCGGGTGAGGACTGGTTCTACGACTACCGCGACGGCGCGGTCGGTGAGGGACCGGAACTGGCGCCGCCGACCAGTCATCCGGACACGCAGCCGGTGCCGGGGCCGGCGGGGAAGGTGCCCGCCGACTGGCAGGACCACATTCACTGACAGCGCGGTGCCGGGCCGCCGGTCCCTCCGCCGGGCCGGCGTTCAGTGTTCGTCGTAGCGGATGCTGTGCGCGGCGGCGATCGGGTTGATCTTGCGCGGGTCGAGTGTGCCGTCGGTGAGTACGGTGGGCCCTGCTTCGAACAGATCTTCCAGGTAGCATTCCCATCCGCCCGGCGACGATATCTGGAGCACTGTGGGCGGCGGGTTCGAGACCGCGCGCAGGGCGTGTGGAATCCCGTGTGGCAGTAGGACGAACGTGCCCGCCGGTGCGACGAACGAGCGGTCGTCGAAGTCGACTCCGAGCTCACCGCTGAGCACGTAGATGCTTTCGTCGGCTTCCTCGTGCGTGTGTCGCGGGATGTCGCGGGCCAGGGTCACCTCGAGCAGTGAGAATCGGCCCTCGGTGTCGGCGGTGGTGGCCTTGACCGCGAAGGCGGGCGGCATCGGAACCCGCCCCGGGCGCACCTCGCCCGGAGCCAATCGGAGAAATCTGTTGTGCGACATCGTGCTACCCTTCCCGGAGGACAAAACGGAATCGGAATCCGATTCCGTTTCGATGGTAGCCGGAAAGGACGGCCAGGTGTCAACACCCGCGACGCCACGAAGGACCCGCGCCGACGCGGCCCGCAACCGCGACCGCCTTCTGCGCGCGGCCCGGGAATTGTTCGCCGAGAAGGGCTCTCAGGTGCAGTTGCCCGACGTGGCGCGCGCCGCGGGTGTCGGGGTCGGCACGGTCTATCGCCACTTCCCCACGCTCGCGGAGCTGGTCGACGCGGCCGCCGAGCAGCGCTTCGCGGAGATCGAGAACTACGCTCGCACAGAATGTCTCCCGCATGCCGGTGCCGGTGAGGGGCTGCGCCGCTATCTGATGCATGTGGGTGAGCTGCTCAGCGCCGATCGTGGCCTGTCCGCGGCCGTCGAAGCTGCCCGCCGCTCGCCCGGTAGTGAGCCGCGCGGAATGTCTCGTGCCCGGCTGGAAGCTGTTGTGGGCGAGATCATCGCGCACGATCGCGAGGCCGGTGCGCTGCGGGAGGACTGCACCGCCGCGGATGCCTACCTGCTCGTCGGTGCGATCTCGGCGACCGTTCGCACCGGCAGCGGGGATTGGCGGCGCCTGCTCGACCTGATGCTCGACGGCTTACGGCCGCGCGACACGTAGCCGTCGCGGATCAGCTGAGTCGTCTTGC
Organism: Nocardia mikamii NBRC 108933; assembly: GCF_001613505.1. Classification (GTDB taxonomy): domain Bacteria; phylum Actinomycetota; class Actinomycetes; order Mycobacteriales; family Mycobacteriaceae; genus Nocardia; species Nocardia mikamii. The sequence goes on along the minus strand of NZ_BDCM01000009.1, from coordinate 145,095 downwards.
GGCCGAGGGGTTCACGGGAACGCCACGCTCGACGAGGTCGGAGGCGAAGCGGCGCAGCAATGGGTCGGCGGGGGTGGCGAGGAGGCAGACCAGATCGCGGGACACGCTGGGATGCAAGCGTTTCAGGGTCCCCGGCAGGCCGGGGCCGAGGGCGGTGACGGGGACCAGGGCGATGCCGAGTCCGGCCGCGGCCAGTTGCGCCGCCGTGGCCGCCTGCCGGGTGCGCATGACCGGGCTGAGAGTGACGCCGTGAGCGGCGGCTCGGGCGTCGAGCCAGCCGGCGAGACCGTTGTCGGGGTGATAGTGCACCACCGGTTGGTCGTGGAGGTCGTCGAAGCCGAGCCGGTCCTGCCGGGTCAGGGGGTGGTCGGCGGGGAGGACGGCCACGATCTCCTCGGTGCCGACGAGGTCGGATGCCCCGGTCCAGCGAGTCGGCCGCGGCCCCAAAGCCAGGTCGGCCGTTCCGGATTCGAGGTGGTGGACGAGGTCGTCGGCGCTCGTGGCCTCGGTGAGCGTCACGTGCACCGCGGGGTGGCGGCGCAGCCAGGTTCGCAGTACCGGGGCGAGCAGACTCGCGGTCAGGCTCTCCGCGCACGCCAGTCGCAAGAGGCCGCCTTCGCCCCGGGCCGCGGCCCGGCCGCCGTCGACGACGCGAGCGGCCGCGGCCAACGCGGCACGGGCGTCGGCCTCGACAGCGCGGCCGATGACGGTGGCGCGCACCCCGCGCGGCAGTCGTTGCAGGACCGGTGCGCCGATCTCGCGTTCGAGCGCCGCCAACTGGTGCGACAGCGCGGGTTGTGACATGTGCAGTGCCGTGGCGGCGTCGGTGATCGAGCCGGCGTCGAGCACGGCGACGAGGCATTCCAGGGCGCGCAACGTTGGCATTCGCAAATCCTATGGCAATGATCGACAACATTCATTCGACGACGGGATTATCCGACGCTGTTGCGCTGCTGAACCGGGCATGACAACGCTGCAAGACAAGAAGATGGTCATCGTCGGCGCCGGATCGGGCATCGGTCGCCGTCTCGCCTTCGACGCCGAAGCGCAAGGGGCGCACGTGATTTCGGTGGGGCGACCCGAACTGGACCTGGCCGACGAGGCAACCGTGTGCGCCGTGGCCGAACGGATCGGCGAGGTGGACTACCTGGTGTCGCCGGCTGCCGACCACGCCAACGGTCCGGTCACCGCCCTCGACCACGACGCGGTGCGCCGCGCCTTCGACGCCAAGGTGATCGGGCCGATCCTGCTCGCCAAACACTTCGCTCCGCGATTCCGCGCCGGAGGTGCGATGCTGCTGTTCTCCGGCGTCGCGGCGTGGCGCCCGTCACCGGGACGGTCGGTGATGGCCACCACCAATGCCGCGGCGGCCGCTCTGGCCGAGGCGCTGGCGGTCGAGTTGGCGCCGGTGCGCGTCACCGCGATCTCCCCCGGCATCGTGGACTCCGGCGTGTGGGACGGCCCCGGCAAGGAGGAGTTCTTCCGGACCGTCGCCGATCGCAATCCGGCTCGCCGGGTCGGGACACCGGCCGACATCTCCGCCGCGGCACTGCTGGCGCTGACCAACCCCTTCCTCACCGGCACCACCCTGCATGTCGACGGCGGCGGGAGACTGGCATGAGGATCGCGCTGTTCGTCATCCAGCACCTCGGCGACGACCATGCCCGGATCACCGAGGATCGGCATTCGAGGACAACCTGAGCGTCCTGCGCCAAATCGGGCACACACCATGACCGTCCGTCCGATCCCGCGGGTGGGATCGAGCGCTCCCGATATCGCCTTACGGCCGGATTGACACCTGTAAGGTGCAGGCTGCCGGGTCGTGCGACGGCGCCCGGCAGCCGCCGACAGGCGATCTCGTGATGTGGGCAAGCGCGATGTGGGCAAGGAGGTGACACGTCGTGCACGAGGACATCGACCTCACCGACCTGGACCGGTTCACCGACGGGTTCCCGCACCGTATTTTCGATCGGCTGCGGCGGGAAGCGCCGGTGTGGTTTCATCCGCCCACCGCGCACAGCCCCGGCGGCGACGGTTTCTGGGTGCTCAGCCGCTATGCCGACATCGTCGCCGCGGCCACCGACACCACGGTGTTCTCCTCCGAATCCGGCGGCGGACGCGACGGCGGCGGCACGACGCTCGAGGATATGCCGCTGGGTGTGCCGGTCGGGGCGCTGCTGAACATGATGGACGATCCCCGCCACGCGAAGATCCGTCGTCTGCTCGCGCCCAGCACCACCCCGCGAGCGCTGCGGCGGATCGAGGACGATCTGCGCCGGCGCGCGGCCGGCATCGTGGACGCGGCGGTGGCCCAGGGCGAGTGCGACTTTCTCACCGATGTGGCCGCGGAACTGCCGCTGCAGGCCGTCGCCGAGCTGGCCGGTGTGCCGCAAGCCGATCGCCACGAACTGATGAACTGGGCGAACGTCACCCTGGACTACGACGGCCGCGAAGTCGGCGAGGTCGACGACCGTCTCGCCCGGGCACAGGCCCGGATGTTCGCCTATGCCGCGGACCTGCTGCACCGCAAACGCGGCGTACCGGGTGAGGATCTGCTGTCGGTGATCACGCACGCCCTCGTCGACGACGAGCCGCTGACCGACGCCGAACAACACCTGTTCCTGAGCCTGATCGTCGCCGCGGGCAGCGAGACCACACGCAACTCCATCGCCCTCGGGGCGGCCGCGCTCAGCGAATCGTCGCAGCTGTGGAAACAGTTGCAGCAGGACAGGACTCGCCTTCCGGCCGCGGTCGAGGAGATGTTGCGCTGGGCGTCCTCGACCCCCTACAATCGGCGCACGGCCACCGTGGACGTGTGGGTCGGCGGCCACCGCATCGCCGCCGGTGACAAGGTCACGCTGTGGTGGGCCTCGGCCAACCGCGACGACAGTGTGTTCACCGACCCCCACCGGTTCGACATCACCCGAAACCCCAACCCGCACCTGGCTTTCGGGCGTGGCGTGCACTTCTGCCTGGGCGCCTCGCTCGCGCGGATGGAGATGCGGGTCATGTTCGACGCGCTGCTCGATCGTGTCGAAACCCTCACTCCGCGCGGGCCCGTCGAGTACGTCCGCAGCAACAAACACACCGGTATCCGGCATATGCCGGTCACGATCGGCGCCCGGTGAGAGCCGAGCGGCCCGAGGGTGACCCGCCCGAGTGAAAGGAGCCAGCCCGTGGCTACCGAACCGACCGTGGAGAACGTCAGCCGGCTGCAAAGTTCGAGCCGCGACGTCACACAGTTGCCCGCGCGGCTCGCCGATTGGCTGGCCACGGTCATGCCGGAGGGGCAGCGGCCCGAGATCTCCGTCGTCGGCGGGATCGACGCCAACGGCATGTCCTCGGAGACGATCGTGCTCGGCGCCCGATGGGACGAGGACGGCGCGCCCGTGCACGGGAGGTGGGTGATGCGGATGGCGCCCACCGGCTCCGACGTTCCCGTCTTTCCGGTCTACCGTCTGGACCATCAGGCCGCCGTCATCGAGGCCGCCGGTAGGGCCGGTATTCCGGTGCCGCGGGTGCGGTTTCTGGAGAACACGGCAACCGTGCTGGGTGCCCCCTTCTTCATCATGGACTACGTCGAGGGGATCGTCCCGCCCGATGTGATGCCGTATACGTTCGGCGGCAACTGGTTCTTCGACGCGGCACCCGAACAGCGGCGCCTCCTGCAGGACGCCACGATCGAGGTGCTCGCCACCCTGCACTCGATCCCCGGCGCGGGCACCGCATTCGACTTCCTCGTCGCCGACCGCACCGGCGACACCGCCCTGCGCAAGAACCTCACCTGGCTGCGGGCGTGGTACGAGTTCGCGGTGGCCGATATCGGGCGTTCACCGCTGGTCGAGCGCGCCTTCGGCTGGCTCGGCACGCACTGGCCCGAACAGATCGCGGCCGGTGAGAGCGTGCTGCTGTGGGGCGACGCGCGCATCGGCAACGTCCTCTACCGCGACTTCCGTCCCGCCGCCGTTCTCGATTGGGAGATGACGACGGTGGGGCCACGCGAGCTCGATGTGGCGTGGTGTGTGTTCGCGCACCGGGTGTTTCAGGAGTTGAGCGGGCTCGCCGGGCTGCCCGGATTGCCGAACGTGTTGCGCGAGAACGATGTTCGTGACACGTATCGGCGCCTCACCGGTGTCGAACTCGGCGATCTGCGCTGGTTCTACGTCTACTCGGCGGTGGTGTGGGCGTGTGTGTTCATGCGCACCGGCTCCCGCCGGGTGCACTTCGGGGAGATGGATCGGCCCGAGGATGTGGAGTCGCTGTTCTACCACGCGGCCCTGCTGCGCACGCTGATCGGGGAACCGGCGTCGTGAGCCGTTACTGTCCCGCTGCGAGGTAGTCGAGGATGATCTCGTTCACCGCCTCCGGTTTCTCCAAGTGCAGGAAATGCCCGGCGTCGTCGATGCGCACGACGCGGCTGCCCGCGGGCAGGTGCCGGTCCAGATCCTGGAAGAAGCCGGGCCGCAGGCATCCGTCGGTGGCGCCGTAGAGCTGCAGGATCGGGTGGATCGGTGGCGACATCAGCAGCCGGTCGAGGTCGCGGGGCCGCGTCGACCGCGGGCGGACCAGTTGCCGGTAGTAGCCGATGATCGCGGAGCGGTGCTGCGGCGGTGCGGCCGCGGCGAGGTGGGCGAGGTCGTCGGTGGCGTCGTATCCGGGAGACCACCGCCGCCACAGGAACGCGGTCATCGGAGTGAAGAAGCGTTCGGGAAGGGCCGGGAGCTGGTTGGCTAGGATGTACCAGCTGTTCACCGACTGCGCCAGCGTCCGCGCCACGTGGCGGGCGAGGTTGTCGCGGGTGATCCTGACACTGGCCAACGGTGGAACCGCCGCGGCGACGAAGGACCGAAACGGCGATTCTGGCAGGGCGGCAACGGCATTCGCGGTGAAGGCGCCCCAGTCGTGGCCGATGACGACGGCCCGCTCGGCGCCCAGGCGCTCGGCGATGCCGAGTGCGTCGCCGACTCGTGAACCGGTCGACACGTCACCGTCGGCCGGCACCGTCGACGGGGCGTATCCCCGGCTGAACGGTGCCACGGCGTAGTACCCGTGAGCGGCCAGCGCGGGCCCGAGATGGCGCCACGTCCAGGCGGTGTCGGGGTAGCCGTGCAGGCACAGCGCGAGCGTCGCCGCGGGATCGCCCCAGGTCAAGGCGTGCAAGGTCACCGATCCCAGATCGAATTCGGTGCGATCCGGCGCGGGGGTGAATGTGGATGCCATCGTGCCTCGTCGGTAGTTTCCGCACCCGCTGGGTCCGGCGTCGGCTTTTGCTGTTTACAGGCGTATATCCTAGTGTCTGATTCATGGTGGAGGCCGCGATACATTCCCGCCCGCCCCGGCGCTCGCTGGCCGGCCGCTCCGCCGAGACCGTGGACCGCTTGCTCGATGCCGGTCTCGACGTGTTGCGGGAGCAGGGCTACGACCAGTTGTCCATGCGGGAGGTGTGCCGGCGGGCCGGGCTCACGCACGCAACCGCCTACGGCTACTTCTCGGCGAAGCAGCATCTGGTGGCCGAAGCGTACTGGCGCCGGATCCGCACCTGGTGTGCTCGGCCGGTCACCGGCGAGACACCCGCGCAGCGGCTGGCGACCGTGTTCACCGAGATGGGCGAGCTGATGTCCGAGGAGCCGGAACTGAGCCTGGCCGCCTCCGCCGCGGTCCTCAGCCACGACCCCGACGTGTCGGCCCTGCGCACCCGCATCGGCGCCGCCATGAGCGACCGCGTCCGCACCGCCCTGGGCGGCACCTGCACCGACGACCTTCTCGACGCCCTGAACATCGCGGTCAGCGGGGCGATGATCCAGGCCGGGATGGGCTACTACAGCTACCGGGAGATGGCGGTCCGGCTCACCTCGGTGGCCCGCCTGCTCCTGGTGGCCGGCGACCGCTGAGCCGATCCGCGCGGTGTGGTCGAGCCATACGGCGCCGAGGCGGCACCGCGAGCGTTCACCGGGGCCGATCACCTGCGGCGCCGTTCGTGGAAGTACCACATTTTCGCCCGGCGAGTCCGAGTTGCCGGTCTAGACTGCTGCGGATCAGCCGATGAGATTCCCGAGATCCTCGCCCCGGGATTCTCGCACCGGAAACGAGCGACGGCCGGGCAACCGGCCGGGTGCGAGGGTGAGTCGATGAATGGCGGCAAGACACTGCGGGCCTGGTGGAACGATCCGGTCGACTATTGCTGGCTGGTGCGCAGCCTGACGGCCCGATCCGCGCTGGGTCCGCTGAAAGTGCTGGTCGGTGTCGCCGGGGCGATGATCGCGGCGATGGGCGCGGTGATCACGGGATCACCGGTGGGACCGCCCGGTCATCCCGGTATCGCGTCCACGGTCGGGGTGGCGTGCGGGACGCTGTGGGCACTGCGCTGGTGGTTGCTGCGCTGGCCCGGCAAAACCGAATCACTGGTGCTCATCGGCGGCGCCGACGTGCTGTTCATCCTGGAATTCCTGCAGGTGCCCGATCGGCTGTTCGGGGCGATGGGCACGGTACTGCTCGTGGTCACCGGCAGCTACCTCGGCTTCTTCCACAATGCGCGGATATTGGCGGCGCATTCGGCGTGGTCGCTGCTGGCGGTGATCGTGATGTCGGTGCGCATCGCCACCGGCGGCGGACAACTGCGGCTCGCACTCGCGGTCGGGTTGCTGTTGTTCGTGTCGGTGGTCAGCGCCGTCCCCGCACTGCAGATCCTCTACTGGCTGCTGCGCACCGAATCGATGTCGGATCCCCTGACCGAACTGCTGAACCGCCGCGGCCTCGAGATCCGGCTCCCGCTGCTGGTCGACCAGCACCCCGTGATCAGCGTCATGACCTTCGACCTCGACAAATTCAAAAGCGTCAACGACACCTGGGGACACCGCGTCGGCGACACCGTGCTCGTGCGGACCGCCCGGCGCCTGCACGAGACCGCCGGCCGCACCGCGGTGGTGGCACGTACGGGCGGCGAGGAATTCGTGGTCGCCACGCCGATCGCCGCCGACGCCGCCCGCGCCGAGGCCGAACGCCTGCGCCGCACCGTCGCCGAACCGTCCGACACCACGGTCGAGGTCACCGCCAGCGTCGGTGTCGCCGTCTACGACGCGACGGCCTGCCCGCGATGCCCGCGACCGACACCGGACCGGCTGCTGCAATCCGCCGACGCCGCCATGTACCGGGCGAAGCAGGCCGGAGGAAATCTGGTGGTGGTCGAGGACCTCACCCCGCCGCCGGACCACCACCGCGCCACCGGATAACCCGCCGGCGGATGACCGCGATGTCACACACGCGGGTCCCCGCACCTGTTCGGTACCGACCCGGAGCGGTTCCGGGTGATGCGATGCTGATGACGAGCAGTGGGCATCGGCACGCGGGCCCACGACAGCCCCCACGCTGCACACCGACAGCGACACCCGCTACCGGTGTTCAGCGAAAGCCCTACGGCGCCTGCGTGTTTCAGCAGTTGTCCGGTTCCGGTGCCCGAGAACAGCAACGGGAGGCTGCCCCGGGGTGCCCGCCACCGGGCTCATGACGCGGCAGACGCGATGGCGGCTTCCGTGATGGTGATGGTCTGCAGCAGGACGTTCCTGGCCGCACTGATCTCTGCCGATCGTTGCTCGAGGACACGTAGCTGGGCGCGGAGCGCGTCCAGGACGCCGGGGCAGGGCATCACCCTGGCCTCGGCGTCGGTGCAGGGAAGAATCTGGCGGATGATGCGGGTCGGCAGACCGGCCGCGAGTAGAGCCCGAATCCGCAGGACCGTCGTGACAGCGGTCCCGTCATAGGTCCGGTACCCGTTGGACTGGCGCTCGGCCCGGAGCAGCCCTGCCCGTTCGTAGTAGCGCAGGAGGCGTTCGCTGGTCCCGGTCCGCTCGGCCAGTTCTCCGATGAGCACGTCTTTTCCTCTCCTGCTTGACCTTCCAACAGTGTCAGGCAGCAACAGTGGACGTGCCTCGCCGCATTCCAGCGGCCCGCTACTTTCTGGAGGAACCCTTGATCATCGATGCCCACAGTCATGTCCACGACCCGGTCGAGAGCCACCTCACCGCCTTGGACGACGCGGGAGTGGATCGCGCTGTGCTCTTCGGGACCAGAGCACATCCGGAACGCGCCGTCGACCTCGTCTCGTTGCGCCGCGAGATGAGCGTCCTCGACACCGCCCTGGCAGGCGGTGAGAACAGCAGCGACAGATACCGCACCGCATGGGCGGAGCTTCATCAGACTCTGGACGCGCACCCGGGCCGGTTCATCGGGTTCGGCTCCGTGCCGCTGAACCTGCCTGAACACGACCTCGCGGCTCTGATCGACCGCGAAGTGGTGGGCCGCGGACTGCGCGGTATCGGGGAACTCACACCTCCCGCGGGTGAGGCTGCCCGGATCGAGCCCGTGCTCGCCGCGGCGCACGATCATGGCGGGCTGCCTGTCGTGGTGCACGGTTTTGCCCCCACCACTGCGGAAGACCTGCGCACCTTGTCCCGTCTCGCCGCGCGATACCCGGCGGTTCCGCTGGTGGTCAGCCAGCTCGGCGGAATGCACTGGATGGACGCGATCGAACTGGTACGGGCCACGCCGAGCATGTATTTGGAATTGTCCACAGCCACCGTCATTTTCGCGGTGAAGCTGGCGATCCGCGAAATTCCCGAGCGGACGTTGTTCGGCTCGGACGCTCCCTACGGTGATCCGGTACTCGCCCGCGCCGCCGTGGAACGGGTCACCTCCCCCGGCGAGGTGCGCGACCTGGTGCTCGGAGGAAACCTGGGAAAGCTCCTGGGCATCTTCTGAATTCACGACCGTCTCAACCGATTCACCGGCCGGAGTTCAGCCGGTGTGGATCGACAAGGCGATGAGCAGCGCCGTGCGCTTGGCCGGATCATCCGTGTCGAGGAAGTCCAGTTCACGCATCCGCCGCATCCGGTGACGCACGGTGTTGGGGTGGACGTCGAGAGTGCGGGCCGCGGTGTTCGGATCGCCGTGGGCTTCCAACCAGGCCTTCAACGTGGGCAGATAGTGGGTGCCGGCCCGCTCGTCGATCTCCGCCAGCTGGGCGACGGGATCTCTGGACGGCAGCCGGCCGGTGGAGGCCATCGACCGCAGGCGCTGGATCAGCACCCGATCCCAGGCGGTGTCGTAGCAGGCCGGTGCCGGGATGGTGGTCGCCGGCAGCGCCATGCACTCGTCGGCCTCCTGACGGCTCGCGGGCAACTCCCGCGCGTCGGCGGTGCCGCCGATGCCGGCCACGACGCTCATGTGCGCGGGCAGACTCGCCGCGATATCGGCGATCCACCGATACGCCGGCGCCGGATCGTCACCGGCGGGCAGCAGCGTGTAGACGGTGTTGCCGAACAGGGTGCTGCGGCCCAGGCGCGACCAGCCGAAACCGGTCGTGGCGCGTTCGAACGCGAGCAGGATTCCGGCGTTGCGTTCCTGCTCGGCGTGCGCCTGCAAGGCGATGACGCGAAGATCGCGGGCCGGGATGCCGAGTTTGCCGATCGCGGCCTCAGCGTCGGGGCTGCCCTCGATCAACTCGATGACCAGTTCGGACTCCACCTGCCGTTCCAGGTCGGCACTGACCCGGGACCGCAGCAGATGCAGCGCGACCGTGTGCGCGCCCTCCTGCAGGATTCGGGCTCGATCCGCCGACAGTGGCTCGCGACCGGACACCCACACCGAACCCAGCAGCTCCCGGCCCGCGCGCACCGCGGCCACCGTGCGCCCGTGCAGTCCGTGTTCGGGTGCCGGCGGGATGTAGCGCGGCGCATCGGAGCGCGCCAGATGCGCGAAAATTCCCTGCTCCTCGAAGAATCGGCGCACCCGATCGGGCATGCGCCGCCCGAGAATGGTGTCCGAGCGGACCGGGTCGGTGTCGTGGTGCGCGGTGGAGTAGGCCATCACGCGCGACAGCTGATCCTCGATGGTCACCGGCCCGTCGAGGGAGGCGGAGATGGTGTCGGCGAGGGCGAACAGATCGCTGGGGCCGCGCCCGGACTCGGTTTCGCGGCCCTCGAGCACGAGCCCGTAGACGACCGAGGCGATCTGGCTCCAGGACACGCTCGGGTCGACGGTCATCAGCGCCGGCCCGCGATCGTCGAGCAGCTGCCGGATCCGGGCATCCGGTGTCTCGGAGGTGCGCGCCACGATCACGCGGGCGCGGGCGTCCATTCCCAAGGCGAGGGCTTCGGCGAGGTCGGCCGCTCCGACGGCGAGGAACACGTCACCGGTGGCCGCGTGCGGGCGGATCGGGTCGTGGACCGCGACGCTGTGGATCTCGACGGCACGGTCCACGACGGCGCCGTGGAGGCGGGCGCCGTAGCGGCTCACGATATTGATCAACCGATCCAATTTGACCATCGGTGCAGCTCACGGCTCCTTCCGGGACATCAGGCGATCGTCGCACTATTCAGAACCGACAACAGTGCCGGGCGAGATTGTTTCCTGGCGACAATGTAGCGGGTATGCCGGCGGGTCACTCTGGAGGTGGACCCTCGGCGCGGCGGATGTGGTGTCGTCCGGGGGCCGGGTGTTGTCGGCAGTGGACGAAGAGAATGAGATGACGGGAACCGAAAGCGTCTGGTTGACGCAGGACGCGTACGAACGGCTACGGCGGGAATTGCTGGAGTTGCGGGCGGCGCCACACGGCCCCGGCGACGAGGACGGGCAGTCCGCGGCCGGGCGGCGGCTGCGCCGGCTGGAGTTGGAGGAGTTGCTGGATCGTGCCGTGGTCGGGCAGGCGCCCGCCGACGACGGCATCGCCGAACCCGGGATGGTGCTGACCGTCCGGTTCGACGACGAGCAGACCGAAACGTTCCTGCTGGGCCGGCGCGACGGCGCCGACACCGAGGAACTGGAGGTGTACTCGCCCGAGTCGCCGCTGGGCAGCGCGCTCACCGGCGCCCGGCCCGGGCAGGTGTGCTCGTACCGGATTCCCAGCGGGGTGTCGGTGAACGTGACATTGCTCGAGGCGGTCCCCTACGGCATGCACCTGCGACGGCGTTGATCGCGGTCGGCCGCGGCGGACTCGGCCGGAAAGTGAGGTCGTGAGATGGATTGGCCCCATCTGCTCAGGTTCGTCGGTGTCACCGTCGCGTTCTCGGCGCTGGTGCTGCTGATCCTGGTACCGCGGAAGGTGACACGCCGGTTGTGCTCGCACTGCGGGCATTCCAATATCGTGCACGACCCGGTATCGGGCCGCTGCCGCAGCGCCGTGGACGCCGGAGTTCTGGTCTCGCGCGACCGCGGCGCCGGGCTGCCGACGCAGCGCTGCCGATGCCAGGACTATCGCGGCGAAGGGTGACCGGGCTCAGGAGTGCGTGCCCGGTCGCCGGCGCCCGGCGAGGAAGTAGGCGATCGGCACCGCACCGGCCGAGTTGAGCAGCGTCACCGCGGTCGCCCACCGCAGTTTCGACCCTCGGATCTCCCCGGCCGGCCGGCGCGCGATATCGATGAGCGCCGCCAGTTTCAGGATCCCTTCCACCACGGTCGCGGCCACGATCAGCCGCCGCGTCCGCTCGTCCAGCTCGCTCCACCGTTTCCTCGCCACGAGCACCCCTCTCCGATCCGCCGCGTATCGATCACCTCATAGTGCACGGCGGGCACTCGCCGATCCAGGGTCGAAGGGCCTCGCGTTTCGCGGCGGCCGGGTAGGGTCGGTTCGGCGGCCCGGGCCGCGTCATCGGCTCGGCTTCCCGTAGCTCGTTCACTGAATATCGAACCGCGACAAGCGGTTTCGTCCGACACGGATCGCAGGATCCGCGCCGGTGCGGCGAAAGGTGAATCGATGTGCCGATTGTTCGGGCTCAGCGCGGCACCGCAGCGGGTGCACGCGACGTTCTGGTTGCTGGAGGCCTCCGACAGCCTGGCCCGCCAGAGTCGCCGCGAACCCGACGGCACCGGGCTGGGCACCTTCGAGGCCGACGGTGAACCGCTGGTGCGCAAGCAGCCCATCGCCGCCTACGAGGACGAGCAGTTCATGCGCGAGGCGATGGAATGCGAGTCGGCGACCTTCCTCGCCCACGTGCGCTACGCCTCCACCGGGGCGACGGTCGCGGCCAACACCCACCCGTTCGAACAACACGGGCGGTTGTTCGCCCACAACGGCGTCGTCGGCGGCCTGCCGGAACTCGAACGCGCCCTGGGCGACTACCGCGATCTGGTCGCCGGGCAAACCGATTCCGAGCGGGTCTTCGCGCTCATCACCCGCTGCGTCGACGAACACGACGGCGATGTCGTCGCCGGGATCAGCGCGGCGGTCGGGTGGATCGCGGACAACCTGCCGGGGTTCGCGCTGAACTTCGTACTCACCACCGCGCAGGATCTGTGGGCGCTGCGCTACCCCGACACCCACGACCTGTTCGTCCTCGAACGGGCCGCGGGCGGGCCCGGCGGCGGCAAACATCTCGACCACGCCGGCACCGGGCCACTGCGCGCCCACTCGCCCGCGCTCGCCGACCATCCGGCCGTGGTGATCGCCACCGAACGCATGGACGACGATCCCGGCTGGCGTGATCTGCCGGTGGGCCGGTTGCTGCACGTCGGCCCCGATCTGGTGACCACCCGGCACACCGTCGTCGACCACGCGCCACGGCACCGGCTCACCCTCGCCGATCTCGGCGAGCACGCCGCGGCCTCGCAGCGAGCCACCACCTGAGACAAACGTCTGTAACAGGTTCTATTTCCCGTGTTACTGTCACTGCCATGAGACGGGGAGCCGGCACGGCCGCACGCAACGGCGGGGTCCGCTGATGGTGGATCCGCGTACGCCGGTCGTCGTGGGCGTCGGACAGGCGATCGACCGCATCGACACATCCGAGTACCGGCAGATGTCGTCGGTCGACCTCGCCGCCGCGGCCGCCCGCGCCGCCCTCGAGGACACCGGCATCCGCTACGGCGAGGCCGCCGCGAGCGTCCAACTCATCGCAGGCGTGCGCCAATTCGAGATCTCGGCACCGGTGCGCGCCCCGCTGGGCCGCTCGGACAACTACCCGCGATCGGTGGCGCGGCGACTGGGCATCGACCCGGCTCGCGCCGTGCTCGAGGTGGTCGGCGGGCAGGGCCCGCAACATCTGCTCACCGAATTCGCCGCCGACATCGCCGCCGGGCGACTGGAATCGGTGCTGATCACCGGATCGGACGCGATCTCGACCGAGCGCTACTACGCCGGACGAGACGACAGACCCGACTTCACCGAAACCGCCCCCGGTCAGCTCGAGGACCGCGGCTTCGGATACGAATCGTTCGTCGACGACAATCTCGTCGCCCACGCCGTCATGGGCGCACCCACCCAATACGGGCTGCTGGAGAACGCCCGCCGCGCGCGTGTGGGCGCGACACCGCAGCAATATCGCCTGCAGATGGGAAAACTGCTGGCGCCGTTCACCTCCGTGGCCGCCAAGAACCCCCTCGCCGCCGCGCCGGTCGAGCGCAGCGCCGAGGAACTGGCGGCCGTCACCGACGCGAACCGGATGATCTGCGACCCGTATCCGCGCCTGATGGTGGCCCGCGATCTGGTCAACCTCGGCGCCGCGGCCGTGGTGATGTCGCTGGGCAGAGCCCGCGAACTCGGCGTCCCCGACGACAAACTGGTGTATCTGCGCGGCCACGCCGACCTCGAGGAACAGACACTGCTCGCGCGCCCCGACCTCGGCGCCGCGCCCACCGCGTGGACGGCGGCGCGAGAAGCGTTGCGGGTGGCCGGAATCGGGCTCGACGACCTGACCACCATCGATCTCTACAGCTGCTTTCCCGTCGCGGTGTTCAACTTCTGCGACGGCACCGGACTGGCCACCGACGACCCGCGCGGGCTCACCGTGACCGGCGGGTTGCCGTTCTTCGGCGGCCCCGGCAACAACTACTCGATGCACGCGATCGCCGAAACGGTGGCCCGGATGCGCGAGCAACCAGGCGCATTCGGCCTGGTGGGCGCCAACGGCGGCATCATGAGCAAATATTCGGTCGGAGTGTATTCGACCGCGCCGGTGCCCTGGGCGCCCGACCGCAGCGCACAGTTGCAGCGCGCCGTGGCGGCCGCCCCGCAAGTGCCCAGCCGGGCGCGCGCCGACGGGCCGGCGCGGATCGAAACCTACACCGTGCGCCACGCGTTCGAGCCGCGCACGGGACTGGTCGTCGGGCGCCTGCACGCCGACGACAGCCGGTTCCTGGCATTGATGGCGCCCGAAGAGTTTGCCGCGGTGGATGATCCGATCGGCCGCGACATCCTCGTCACATCGAGCGAGAAGGGCAACACCGCGGTCATGGTGGGGTGACCGGGCCGCGGATGCGGGAACGGAGAGATTGATGGGGTTCGTTCAGCCGGAACTGCCGGTCGTCGATCAGCAGCAGTGGCAGGGCAGCGACCGCAGTGAGCGCATCCGGCTCATGGCGCGGCACTGGGCCGAAGTCGGCTTCGGCACACCGGTGGTGCTGCACCTGTTCTACGTGGTCAAGATCTGCCTCTACATCCTCGGCGGCTGGCTGTTCGCGCTGAGCACCAGCGGCATCGACGGATTCACCGACGTCGGCGGCTGGTGGTCGGAACCGATCGTGTTCGAAAAGGTCGTGCTCTACACGATGCTGTTCGAAGTGATCGGGCTCGGCTGCGGATTCGGCCCGCTCAACAACCGCTACTTCCCCCCGATGGGATCGATCCTGTACTGGCTGCGGCCCGGCACGATCCGGCTCCCACCGTGGCCGCGCGTCGTCCCGCTCACCCGCGGCACCGCCCGCACCCCGGTCGACGCCGCGCTCTACGCGCTGCTGCTGGCGGTACTGCTGTGGGCGCTGCTGTCCGACGGCACCGGCCCCATCCCCGCCCTCGACACCGATGTCGGACTCCTGCCGGCCTGGCACGTCGGCCTGGTCGTGGCCGTGCTGGCGGTGCTGGGACTGCGCGACAAGGTGATCTTCCTGGCCGCGCGCGGCGAGGTGTACGGCTCGCTCGCGGTGGCGTTCCTGTTCGGCGGCGCCGACGCGATCCTCGCCGCGAAACTCGTCTTCGTCGTGATCTGGATGGGCGCGGCGACCTCGAAACTGAACCGGCACTTCCCGTTCGTGGTCTCGACCATGATGTCCAACAGTCCGATCGTGCGTCCGCGCTGGTTGAAGCGGCGCTTCTTCGCCGACTTCCCCGATGACCTGCGCCCGGGACGATTGTCGCGGGTCGTCGCCCACAGCGGCACCGCGGTGGAGATGTGCGCGCCGATCGTGCTGTTCTTCTCCCACGGCGGCTGGCCCACCGCGGTGGCCGCGGTGATCCTGCTGTGCTTCCACCTGGCGATCCTCACCGCCATCCCGATGGGCGTGCCGCTCGAGTGGAACGTGTTCATGATGTTCGGGCTCGGGGTGCTGTTCGTCGCCCACGCCGATATCGGCTTCGCCGACGCGCAACACCCGTGGCTGCCCGTCCTGTTGTTCGCGGCGCTCGTCGCGATCGTGATCACCGGCAACCTGCTGCCCTCGCGGATCTCGTTTCTGCCCGGCATGCGCTACTACGCCGGCAACTGGGACACCACGGTGTGGTGCGTCAAACCCTCGGCGGCGCAGAAGATCGACCGCAACATCGTCGCGATCGCGAGCATGCCGCAGGCGCAGATGGAGCGCTACTACGGCAAGGACCGAGCCCAGATCCCGCTGTATCTCGGCTACGCCTTCCGCGCCATGAACACCCACGGCCGCGCCCTGTTCACCCTCGTGCACCGCGCCATGCCGGCCGGCCGCGAAGACGAATACACCATCACCGACGGCGAACGCATCTGCAGTACCGCCATCGGCTGGAACTTCGGCGACGGGCATATGCACAACGAACAACTCATCGCCGCCCTGCACCAGCGCTGCCATTTCGAACCCGGCGAAGTCCGGATCGTCCTGCTCGACGCCCAGCCCATCTACACTCAGGTGCAGGCCTACCGCCTGGTCGACGCCGCCACCGGCGAATTCGAAAGGGGCACAGTGCGAGTCGCCGACATGGTCGAAAGCCAGCCGTGGGCCGACGACCTGCCCGTCCACGTCACCCGCAGCGCCGGGCCGACCGTGGCCGCCTGACACGAGCGCGGGCGCGTGACCGGGCGTGGGTATGGTGAGTCATGTCTTTCCAGCCGACCCGGTGGACTCCCCCGCCGGCACCCGCCCGGGCCCGCGCCCCGCACAGCGATCCGCCCATGCCCGCTCTGCGGCTGCTCGAACTGCCCGGGGACGGTCCCGAGGATGTGGTGCTCGCATCCGACGGGCGGATCGTCACCGGCATCGCCGACGGCGCCGTCCTCGCGGTCGACCCGGCCACCGGAGCGGTCGAGCGGATCGCCCACACCGGCGGGCGGCCGCTGGGCCTGCACGCCGAAGCCGACGGATCGCTGCTGATCTGCGATGCCGAGCGCGGACTGCTGCGCTTGGACCGCCCGCACGGCACCCTGGAAACCCTGTGCGACCGGGTCGACGGCGTACCTCTGAACTTCGCCAGCAACGTCGTCGCCGACACCGACGGCACCGTGTACTTCTCCGAATCCAGTCGCCGCTACCCGCTCGACGACTACATGGGTGACATCCTCGAACACTCCGGCACCGGCCGGCTGCTCCGCCGCAGCCCCGACGGCCGCGTCGAAACACTGGTCGACGGACTGCAATTCGCCAACGGGATCGTCCTGGCGCCCGACCGCTCCTGTGTGCTGGTCGCCGAAACGGGCGGCTACCGCATCGCCCGCCACCACCTCACCGGCCCCCGCGCCGGCGAGACCGACCATCTGGTGGAGAACCTGCCCGGCTGCCCCGACAATCTCGGGCTCGGCAGCGACGGCCTCGTGTGGGCCGCGCTCGTCACACCGCGAAACCCGATCCTGGACAAGCTACTTCCGCTGCCCGGCGTGCTGCGCCGCCTCGTGCGCGCCACCCCGCCCGCGCTGCAGCCCAAACCGGCCCGCACCGTCTGGGTACAGGCCTACGACTTCGACGGGACCCTGGTCCACGACCTGCAAGGCGAAGCAGACCGGTACGCGATGGTCACCGGCGTCGCCGAATCCGACGGCACCTTGTACCTGGGCAGCCTCAGCGAACCGGCGATCGCGGTAGTACGCCTGCCCTCGTAAGGCGGCCGAGGCGACAACCGTTGTGCTGCATGCGGTTTCACTGACGGCGCAGGGTTCCGGTGATGGCGCCGATCGGGCCGGTCATCGAATAGGCGACGGTGTGGTCCGGGTTCAGTGCGAGGGTGGAGGCCTGACCGTCGTCCATGCAGGTCGCACCCGAGACCAAGCGAGCCCGCAGCGTGATCGTGGAATCGCTCGCCGAGGTCAGGGTTTCGGCGCGCCGGCAGGTGAGACCACTGGACCGGCCGGTGTTGCTCGCAGTACCCAACTCCGTTCCCACCGCGCCCGCACGGAGGGTGACGACGATGTCGTAGGTGGCCAGCCCGTCGGTCGCGGTGCCCTTCCAGGTGCCCACGTAATCGGCGGGTAGCGCCGCCAACTCGCTTCCCGCGGCCGTCGTCTCGGCCGCCGTCGCCTCCGGGGCCGACGTGTCCTCGGTCTCGACCGAGGTTTCGGTGCCCGGAGCAGACACCGGCCGATCCGATGACGCACTGCGGAAGGCGAGCATGGCACTGATCACCGCCGCCGCCACCAACACCACGGCCAGGCATCCGATCACCACCATCCGGCGCCGCGACGAATTCCTGTGTGCGGGGGCGTTTTCGGCGTGTGCGCCGGCCTGGGTGTAGCCATGGGAAGCCCACGGCGCAGACGGTTGCGACGGCGCGCCGGGCCACGGACCCGTCTGGCCGGGCACACCGGCGTTCGGAGAGTGCCCCGGGGTGGGTGTCGATGACCGGCCCGCATCGCCCGGACGCGATCGCCGTAGGGTCGGCGGTGACGCCTCGCTCGAGGGCACCGGCGCGTGCGGGTGCCCGGCGGCGCCGGTCCGGCCCCCCGAGCCGATCAGCGTCGAGGGAAGTTCGGAAGTGCCACGCGGCCGGACCGACGGATCGTCCGGCACCGGACCGGAATCCAGATCGAGCAGCATCACCGCCTGACGGCTGATCGCCTCCAGGATCGGTCCCGGCAACCACCCCGACCGGGCGTCACCCAATGCCACACACTGTCTTTCGACGTCCGCGGGCGTCGGGCGATTGCCGGGCTGTTTGTCCAGGCACGCTCCCGCGAGGGGACGCAACGCCGCCGGCAGGCCGTCGAGGCGCGCCGGCTCCTGCATCACCCGCCACAGCATCGGAATCGAATCGCCCGAACCGAACGGCCCGCTGCCACTGGCGGCATACACCAGCACCCCGCCGAGCGCGAACACATCCACCGCCGGCCCCACCGGCGCATCGCCCGAAATATGTTCCGGCGCCATATATCCCGGCGAACCGATCACCTTGCCGGTCGTGGTGAGCGAGTCGTCGTCGACGGCGCGGGCGATGCCGAAATCGATCAGCCGCGGCCCGTCGAGGGTCAGCAGCACGTTGGACGGTTTCAGATCGCGGTGCACCACCCCGGCCGCGTGCACATCGGCCAGCGCCCGCGCCAGGCCCGCGGCCAGCGGAACGAGCGCCGATTCCGGTAGCGGCCCGAACGAGTCCACCGCCTCGCGCAACGACAACCCGGCCACGTACCCGGTGGCCAGCCACGGCCGCTGCGCCTCCACATCGGCATCCAGCACCGGCACCGCATGCGCGCCCGTCACCCGCCGCGCGGCGGCCACCTCCCGCCGGAACCGGGTGCGGAATTCGGGATCATCCGACAGATCCGGTCGCACCACCTTCACCGCGACGGTGCGGCCACCAGCATTGCGGCCCAGATAGACCCGGCCCATCCCACCGGCGCCGAGCACCCCGAGCAGACGATACGGGCCGATGGTCGCCGGATCACCGGACTCCAATGGGAGCATCTGAGCTCGTCGTTCCTTCCCGGCCGTGCCTGCCGCGTGCGGGCTCGCTCGATCACACACGAGCGCGGCATCCGCCGCAAGCGGTGGCCCGACGAAAGCTCCGGCTCGACCGCGGAAACTCTAGCTCGGCTGCGGAACCGGTTCCTCGTCGGCGGCGTCGGGAACCTCGGTCCCGGCCAGCGACACGCCCGCGGTCTCCCGCAGGAAGAACCACGCCACCAGACCCACCAGGCACGCCCCCACCATGTAGTAGGCGGGGAACAGATGCCAGCCGGTGGCATCGATGACCGACTCGTTGATCAGCGGTGCGGTACCACCGAAGGCGGCGGTGGAAATGTTGTAGCCCAACGCGAATCCCGCGTACCGCACCTGAGTCGGGAAGATCGCCGGGAACGTCGCCGAGATCGTGGACAGCTGCGGAACATACAACAGGCCCAAGACCACGAAGCCGACGATCGCCCACGCCGCGCCCTGACCCATCAGCCAATACATGGGAACCGCCAGCAGCGCCAGCCCCACCAGCGACACCAGCCACATCGGCCGTCGCCCCACCCGGTCGGAGACCGCACCCGAGACCGGCAGCACCATCGCCATCACGATCTGGCCGACCAGCACCATCGCCGTGGTCTCGGAATCACCCATGCCCAACGTGTTGTGCAGATAGGTCGGCTGATACGCCAGCAGCGTGTAGTTGACGACGTTGAGCGCGACCACCAGCCCGGCGATGGTCAGCAGTTCGCGCCGGTAGTCGCGCAGCAGGATCCGCAACCCGCCCTGGGCCTTCTGATGCTCGGCGACCTCGGTGAACACCGGCGATTCGTCGAGCTTGCTGCGCAGATACCACCCGATCAGGCCCAGCGGCACCGCCAGCAGGAACGGGATGCGCCAGCCCCACGACTCCATCGCGTCGTCGGAGAGCAGAACCTGCAGGATCAGTACCACCGTGGAGCCACCGACGAATCCGCACAGGGTGCCGAATTCGAGGAAGCTGCCGAGGAATCCACGACGGCGCTCATCGGTCGATTCCGCGATGTAGGTGGCCGCGCCACCGTATTCACCGCCGGTCGAGAAACCCTGCACGACGCGCAACAGGATCAGCAGAATCGGCGCGGCGATACCCACCGCCGAATGGGTGGGCAGGATGCCGATACAGCCCGTGGCCGCGGCCATCAGCAGGATCGTGGTGGCCAGCACGACTTTGCGGCCCACCCGGTCGCCGAGCGGACCCCACACCATGCCGCCGATCGGGCGCAGGACGAAGGAGATGGCGAAACCGAGCAGGGTGCCCAGGGTGCCCAGGGAGCCGGGGAAGAACGCGTCGGTCAGATAGGAGGCCGTGGCCGCGTAGACGCCGTAGTCGTACCACTCGGTGGCGTTACCCATGGCCGCGGCGGCCACCGAACGTCGCTGCTGGGCGTGCGGCAGGCTGGTGCTCACGCGCTCCTCCTCACCTGTTTTCGGTTGCTGCGCGCCCGGCCGCGAAACTGCTACGGGGGACACGAAGTACATGGGTACCCGGTGGGCGGTCCGGCAAACGGGCGCCGGCGGCGCGGCCGGTTCGCGCGGTGGGATCCACCTGCGATGATATCGGGGTGGGTGACTCCGCTCACAGCACGACGCGGCCGGTGAACGGGAGTCACCGGCCGGTACCGCGCCGGATTTGCCGGATATGATGCCCGATTTGCCGTTTTACGCTGTTGGGCACGGCATCCGGTCCGCGCGACTCCGGTGGCGGCCCACGTACATTGACCCGGATATCGCTGGACTCCGGGACGCCCGGACAGATGCTCCCGAGGGGGACCACGTGACCGCCACCGCCACCGGACGACCGCGTTCGGCTTTGACGGAATGGTTGCTGCAGGGCGCCGACGAGGACCGCTACTCCCACCATCCCGGCCCGATGGTGAAGCAGGCCGAAGAACAGCACCAACGGTCGTGGTGGCAGGTGATGTGCCTGACCGGTGTCGACTACTTCTCCACCCTCGGCTATCAGCCCGGCATCGCCGCCCTCGCCGCCGGCGTGCTGTCCCCGCTGGCGACACTGGTCCTGGTCGCGCTGACCTTGCTGGGCGCGCTTCCGGTCTACCGCCGGGTGGCCCGCGAATCCCCGCACGGCGGCGGATCACTGGCCATGTTCGCCGATATCCTGCCCCGCTGGACCGGCAAACTGTTCATCCTCGTCCTGCTCGGATTCGCCGCCACCGACTTCGTGATCACGATGACGCTGTCGGCGGCCGACGGCGCCGCCCACATCGTCGAGAACCCGTTCGTGCCGCAGGCGCTGCGCGGCCACGGCCTCGCGATCACTCTCACCCTGCTGGCGCTGCTGGCGGCGATCTTCCTCAAGGGATTCGCCGAGGCGATCCGGATCGCGATCGGGCTGGTCGGGGTCTATCTGGCCCTGAACCTGGTCGTCGCGGTCGTCGGGGTGTGGAAGGTCGCCACCGCCTCGCACCTGGTCGTGGACTGGGGCCACGCCATGACCGCCCAGCACGGCAGCGTCTTCGCGATGGTGGGCATCTCGCTGCTCGTCTTCCCCAAACTCGCGCTCGGACTGTCGGGTTTCGAAACCGGGGTGGCGGTGATGCCGCAGATCAAGGGCGGCCCCGACGACACCGAGGAACACCCGGAACGCCGCATCGCCGGTGCGCGCACACTGCTGACCACCGCCGCGCTGATCATGAGCGCCTTCCTCATCGTCACCAGCTTCATCACCGTGGTGCTGATCCCGGAACACGAATTCGAATCCGGCGGATCCGCCAACGGCCGCGCGCTGGCCTATCTGGCCCACCAGTATCTGGGCAACGGATTCGGCACCGTCTACGACATCTCCACCATCGCCATCCTGTGGTTCGCCGGCGCCTCGGCCATGGCCGGGCTGCTCAACCTCGTGCCGCGCTATCTGCCCCGCTACGGCATGGCCCCGGAATGGGCGCGCGCCACCCGGCCGCTGGTGCTGGTGTTCGCGGTGATCGCCTTCGGCATCACCTGGTACTTCGACGCCGACGTCGACGCCCAGGGCGGCGCCTACGCCACCGGCGTGCTGGTGCTGATCACCTCCGCCGCCGTCGCCGTCACCCTGTCCGCGGCGCGAAAACATCAGCGCGGCAAGGTTTTCGGATTCGGCGCCGTGGCGGCCGTGTTCGTCTACACCACCATCGCCAATATCGTCGAACGACCGGAGGGTGTGCAGCTGGCCTCGCTGTTCATCATCGCCATCATCGTGGTGTCGTTCGTCTCACGGGCGCGGCGCGCCTTCGAACTACGGGCCATCGAAGTCGACTTCGACGACAAGGCCGCCTGGCTGATCGACAAGATCGCCGCCTCGGGCACCATCCGCATCGTCACCCACGACCTCGACGACGTCGACGCCCGCCGGCCCGACGACTACCGGCAGAAGGAAGCCGAACAGCGGATCGAAAGCCACATCCCGGCCAAGGCGCCGATCCTGTTTCTCGAGGTGATCGTCAAGGACGCCTCGGAATTCTCCACCGACCTGCACGTCGGCGCGGTCGAAATCGACTGCTACAAGATCCTTTCCGTCGAGGCCGCGGCGGTGCCCAACTCGATCGCGGCGATCCTGCTCGCGATACGCGACCGCACCGGCATGAATCCTCACGTGTATTTCGAATGGACCGAAGGCAATCCGCTGCTCAACCTGCTGAAATTCCTGTTCGTCGGTGAGGGCGAGGTGGCGCCGGTGACCCGGGAGATCCTGCGCCGCGCCGTCGCCGACCCCAATCAGCGCCCGCACGTCCACGTCGACAGCTGACCGTCCGGCCGCGCATCGGAACACGGGGACGGTTCGCGGCCACCGGGGTTCCGGCATATCGCGAGCGAATACGCTCGTCGGCCCCGAGAGACGGCACGCGCGGTTGTGTTGGGACAATAGGGCGGGCCGAGGGTGCGACTGCCGGGGGCTGCGGCGGCCCGGACGCGCGTGAACCGGACAGCTGGTGTTTGCGCAACGGTAACCCCAATGTGAGACAACCGGACGTCCGATAGCCGGAACGGGAGAGGCAGGCAGAAACGTGATCGTCGGTTCGCAGTCGGGTGCGGGCGCTACCGATGCGCCGCCCACCGCGCCCTCGGGCAGCGACACGAATGGTGAGCCCCCCGAACCCACAGTCCCGACGGACTCCGAGACTCCGACCGATTCCCCGGCCACGACGGACGCCGCGACCACGACCGACTCCCGAACCGGCGCAGATGCCGGCCCCTCCGGCTCGGCGGTGAGCGGCACCGACGGGCAATCGGCACCCGATCTCGTCGACCCGGACTCCGCGCAGCGCACGGGGCACGCTCCGGTCTCGCCGCTGCTGCGTGGAGCCGCTGCGGCGCAGCCCCGGACACTGGTCGACATCCTCGCCGAAACAGCCCACGCCTACCCCGACGCGGATGCCGTCGACGACGGCACCGAGGTGCTGACGTACCAGGAGTTGCTCGCGGCGATCGACGCCTCGGTGGCCGAGCTGCGGGCGGCGGGCATCGGTCGCGGCGACCGCGTCGGCGTGCGGATCCCGTCGGGCACCGCGCGGCTGTATGTGACCATCCTCGCCGTCCTGCACGCCGGGGCCGCCTACGTGCCCGTCGACGCCGACGACCCGGAGGAACGCGCCGAGCTCGTCTTCGGCGAGGCCGCCGTCGCCGCGGTCGTCACCGCCGCGGGCATCACCACCACACAGCGTGACGACACCGCCGCTGCGCCGGAAGGCACCGCCGCGCGCCGCGACGACAACCGAGTGCCTGTGGGCCCCGACGCGACCGGCCCCACCGTCGACGACGACGCCTGGATCATCTTCACCTCCGGCTCCACCGGCACCCCCAAAGGTGTCGCGGTCACCCACCGCAACGCCGCCGCCTTCGTCGACGCCGAAGCGCGAATGTTCCTGCAGCAGGAACCGATCGGGCCCGGCGACCGGGTGCTGGCCGGACTGTCGGTGGCCTTCGACGCCTCCTGCGAGGAGATGTGGCTGGCGTGGCGGCACGGCGCGTGCCTGGTCCCGGCGCCGCGCGCGCTGGTGCGCAGCGGGATGGACCTGGGCCCGTGGCTGGTGCGCCGCGGGATCAGCATCGTGTCCACCGTGCCCACCCTGGCCGCCATGTGGCCACCCGAGGCGCTCGACGCGGTGCGGTTGCTGATCTTCGGCGGCGAAGCGGTCCCCCCGGAACTGGCCGAGCGGCTCGCCGGCAGCGACGACCGCGAGGTGTGGAACACCTACGGACCCACCGAGGCCACCGTGGTGGCGTGCGCGGCGCAGCTCACCGGCACCCCGCCGGTACGCATCGGACTACCGTTGGACGGCTGGGATCTGGCCGTCGTCGACGCCTACGGCACGCCCGTCGCCGAAGGGGAATCCGGTGAACTGGTCATCGGCGGCGTCGGACTCGCCCGCTACCTCGACCCGGCCAAGGACGCCGAGAAATACGCGCCGATGCCGACCCTCGGATGGCAGCGCGCCTACCGCTCCGGCGATATGGTGCGCAA
This sequence comes from Nocardia mikamii NBRC 108933, assembly GCF_001613505.1. GTDB lineage: Bacteria > Actinomycetota > Actinomycetes > Mycobacteriales > Mycobacteriaceae > Nocardia > Nocardia mikamii. The sequence goes on along the minus strand of NZ_BDCM01000009.1, from coordinate 120,770 downwards.
CGACCCCGCCGGACTGATCTTCCTCGGCCGCGCCGACGACCAGGTCAAGGTCGGCGGACGCCGGATCGAACTCGGCGAACTCGACGCCGCGCTGCAAGATCTGCCCGGCGTCACCGCCGCCGCGGCCGCCGTGCGCACCACCGCCGCCGGCACTGCGATCCTCGTCGGCTACCTGTCCACCGGTGACGACGACATCGACCTGCCGCGCGCGCGGGAACTGCTCGCCGGACGACTGCCCGCCGCCCTCGTGCCCCGCCTCGCCGTACTCGGCGAATTGCCCACCCGCACCTCGGGAAAAGTCGACCGTGACGCGCTGCCGTGGCCGTTGCCCGGCGCCGACGGTGAACCCGGCGCGGGACTGGACGGCACCGCGTATTGGCTTGCGGGACTGTGGCATTCGGTGCTCGGCGCCGACATCGACGGCCTGGATTCGGATTTCTTCGACCTCGGTGGCGGTTCGCTGTCGGCGGCGCAGCTGGTCACCGCGCTGCGCGAACGACTGCCCCAGATCACCGTCGCCGACCTCTACGACCATCCGCGCCTGGGCGCGCTGGCCGACTTCATCGACGCCGCCGCCCCCACCGAACAGGCAGCCACCCGCCACGTCGCTCCGACACCGCGACGCGCGCAATGGATCCAGGTGCTGGCCTCGGTGCCGCTGACCACCCTCACCGGCCTGCAATGGCTGACCTGGCTCGGCGTGGTCACCAACATCGCCTCCCGCTTCGGCGCGCTGCCCTGGATGCCGGGACTGTCGTGGTGGTGGGCGCTGGCCGGATTCGTCCTGTTCATCTCACCGCCCGGCCGGATGGCGATCTGCGTGGCCGGCGCCCGGCTCCTGCTGCGCGGCGTGCGCCCCGGCAGCTACCCGCGCGGCGGCTCGGTCCATCTGCGCCTGTGGACCGCGGTGCGAATGGCCGAGGCGGCGGGCGCGCACAACCTGTCCGGCGCACCGTGGATGGTGCCGTTCGCGCGGGCGCTGGGCGCACGCATCGGGCGCGGCGTCGACCTGCACACGCTGCCGCCGGTCACCGGGATGCTCGAACTCGGCGACGGGTGCAGCGTCGAACCGGAAGTGGACCTGGCCGGATACTGGATCGACGGCGACCGCGTGCACATCGGTGAGATCCGCATCGGCCCCGGTGCGGTGGTCGGTTCCCGCTCCACGGTGATGCCCGGCGCGGTGATCGGCAAGAACGCCGTCATCGAACCCGGTTCGGCCGTGTTCGGGAAGGTGAAGGCCGGACAGAGCTGGGCCGGATCACCCGCGGTGAAGGTCGGCCCCGCCGAACATCGCTGGCCCGCCACCACACCGCCGCGTGCGCTGCACTGGGTGCTCGCCTTCGGGGTGACCTCGATGCTGCTGTCGGCGCTGCCGGTGATCGCCCTCGCCGCGGGCGGACTGCTGCTGGCCTGGTGGATCCGTGACGAAACCACCCTCACCGGGGCGCTGGCGCACGCGATGCTGATGCTGCCGGTGGCCGCGCTGATCGTGCTCGCCGTCTTCGCCGCGGTGACCGTGGTCGCGATCCGGGTGCTCTCGATCGGCTTGACCGAGGGCTACCATCCGGTGCGCAGCCGCGTGGGCTGGCAGGCCTGGGCCACCGAACGACTCACCGACTCCGCGCGCACCTTCCTGTTCCCGCTGTATGCCAGTCTGCTCACCCCGCTGTGGCTGCGGCTGCTCGGCGCCGACGTCGGCAAGGGCGTCGAGGCGTCGACGGTGCTGCTGCTGCCGAAATTCACCAAGGTCGCCGACGGGGCCTTCCTCGCCGACGACACCATGATCGCCGGCTACGAACTCGGCGGCGGCTGGATGCACATCGGCGGCGCCAAGGTGGGAAAGCGGGCCTTTCTGGGTAACTCCGGTATGACCGCGCCCGGACGGCGGGTGCCCAAGAACGGTTTGGTGGCGGTGTTGTCGGCGGCTCCGGAGAAGGCGAAAGCGGGTTCGTCGTGGCTGGGCAGCCCGCCGGTGCGGTTGCGCCGCACCGCCGGCGATTCCGACACCGCCCGCACCTTCGACCCGCCGCTGAAACTCAAACTGGCCCGCGCGCTGGTGGAGACGTGCCGGCTCGTCCCGGTGATCCTCAGCTTCGGCATCGGGCTCGGTGTGCTGTTCACGCTGGCCTGGCTGGCATCCGGGCCCGGATACTGGCTGGCCGCCCTGTGTTCCGGGGTGGTGCTGCTGATCGCCGGCGCCGTCGCCGGGGCGTGCGCGGTGGCGGCGAAATGGCTGATCGTCGGCCGCATCCAGCGAGTGGAACATCCGCTGTGGAGTTCGTTCGTATGGCGCAACGAGGTGTGCGACGCGTTCGTGGAAACCGTTGCCGCGCCGTGGTTCGCGCGCGCGGCCACCGGCACCGCGGTGATGAACATCTGGCTGCGCGGGCTCGGCGCACGCATCGGGCGCGGAGTGTGGTGCGAATCGTATTGGCTGCCCGAGGCCGACCTCGTCAGCCTCGGCGACGGGGCGACCGTGGAACGCGGCTGTGTGGTGCAAACACATCTGTTCCATGATCGGATCATGTCCATGGACAGCGTGACCCTCGACGCCGGTGCCACCCTCGGCCCGCACTGTGTGGCACTGCCGGCGGCCCGCATCGGCGCCGGTGCGACCGTGGGGCCGGCGTCGCTGGTGATGCGCGGGGACACCGTCCCGCCGTCGACCCGGTGGCAGGGCAATCCGATTGCGCCGTGGCCGGATGCCCGGCGCGGCAAGTGAAGGCAGGTCGTCGATGAAGCTGGGTAGAGGTGGCGCCGAGGCGCCGATCGACGACTATCTGCCGCAGAACGGCAACCGCGGCTACCGGGTCTCGCGCTACGAACTGGATCTGGTGTACAAGGTCGCCGCCAACCGGCTGACCGGCCGGGCCACCATCACGGCGGTGACCACCGTCGTACAGCCGCGATTCGCGCTGGATCTGTCGCAGACACTGAGTGTGGCAAAGGTTTTCGTCAACGGCGCCAAACCCGCCAAATACACCCACACCAGGGGGAAGCTGACGATCACGCCCGCCCGGCAGGTACCCCCGGGAGCGGCACTGTCGATCGTGGTGCACTACGGCGGCACCCCGAAACCGGTGCGCGGCCCGTGGGGTGAGGTCGGCTGGGAGGAACTCACCGACGGCGTGCTCGTGGCGAGCCAGCCCAACGGCGCGGCGTCCTGGTTCCCGTGCGACGATCACCCCAGTTCCAAGGCGAGCTACCGGATATCGATCACCACCGACTCCCCGTATCACGCGCTCGCCAACGGCGTGCTGACCGCTCGCACCACCAAATCCAGCCAGACCACCTGGGTGTACGAGCAGTCCGAGCCGATGGCCTCCTACCTGGCCACCATTCAGATCGGGCCCTACCGGTCCCACCGCATCGACGCCGGACGCGCCACGAAGGTACCGATGACCGCGGTGCTGCCGCCGCGACTGCGCACCCCCTTCGACCACGACTTCGCCCGGCAACCACAGATGATGGCCGAATTCGAGCGCCGGTTCGGGCCCTACCCGTTCCACGGCTACACCGTCGTCGTCACCGACGACGACCTCGAAATCCCCATCGAGGCACAGGGATTGTCGATCTTCGGCGCCAACCACTGCGACGGGCAGCGCGGCGCGGAACGGCTCATCGCGCACGAACTGGCCCACCAGTGGTTCGGCAACAGTCTCACCGTGCGGCAGTGGCGCGACATCTGGCTGCACGAGGGATTCGCCTGCTACGCCGAATGGATCTGGTCCCAGGCCGGCGGCGGACCCAGTGCCGACCAGCTGGCCCGCGCCGCCCGCCAGAACCTCGCCCGGGCCCCGCAGGATCTCGTGATCGGCGACCCCGGGCCGGCATCGATGTTCGACGACCGCGTCTACAAACGCGGCGCCCTCACCCTGCACGCGCTGCGCCTGCGCCTCGGCGACGACGCCTTCTTCACCCTGCTGCGCGACTGGACCGCCCGGCACCGCTACGGCACCGTCGCCGCCGAGGACTTCACCGACCTCGCCGGCCACTACAGCCCGGCACCCCTGCGCGAGCTGTGGGACAGCTGGCTCTACCGCACCGCGCTGCCCGACCTGCCGCAGCACGGGTTGGGTGCGGTCGGCAGCTGAGCCGAATCGGAGGCCCCGGCACGAGGAGCTGGGTCAGGCGCCGGCCTCAGGCATCGAACCCGACGTCGGCCAATTGCCCTGCCGCATCCGCTGATTGGCGCAGCCCGGCCTCGTAGGCGGGAGTCAACGCGGCCGGGTTGAACACGTCGAAGCCGAACACCGCCACCGCGTCGGCGTCCGGGGCGAGCGAGATCTCGGTCGCCGCGCCGTGTGCGCTGTCTGCGCGGGTGCGGGGGAACATGTGCGCGAGCGGTTCCATGATCACCACGTTCTCCGCGCCGGCGGCCAGGTCGGCATTGAGGGCCGAGCGCACGCCGCCGTCGAAATAGCGGGATTCGCCGATCGGGATCGGCGGGAAGACACCGGGCACCGCGGTACTGGCGGCCAGCGCCTGCGGCAACGACGCTGCCGTGTCGCGGGTCCACACCTGCAGTTCGCCGGTGCCGATATCGATCGTGGTGACGTGCAGGTCGGCCTCCGGCCATTCGGTGACACCGGCCAGCCGGGCGATCCGTTCGACGTGGGCGCCGGGATCTCCGGCCTCGGCGGCGAGCGCCAATTCGCCCATGCGGCGGCGGATCTCGCGGGCGTCGCCGGATGAGGTCCGCAATGAGAAGATCTCGGCGAGTCGCCGCGGATCCGGGGCGAACGATTCGCCGCCGGACGACCGGGTGGCCCCCAGGTGTGCCAGGTCGCCGCCCGCCGCGAGCACCGCGCCGACCACCGACCCCGCCGACGTGCCCACGATCCGGTCGGCGCGTGCGGGATCGATCCCGGCGGCACGCAATCCGACCATCATTCCCGCCATCCACGCGATCCCGACGGGGCCGCCACCGCCGAGTACCAATGCGGTGCGGAATCGGTCGGGCGAGAGTGCGGCACACATGAGCGCGACACTACCGGCGCGCTCCCCCTCGCGCAGCGCCTCGGATCATCACCGACCGCGATGTCGGCGCTCGTGGGCGGGCCGTGGGTACTCGGCGTCGGTCGTGTGGCGCACACCACCCAGTAATAGAGCAATTGCTCTGTTACGGTGGGATCGTGCCCCGCCCTCGCATTCACGATCTCGACGTCGTTCTCGACCATGCCGAAGCGCTCGCCGTGGCCGCCGGTGTGCCGGCGGTGACCATCCGCGCGGTCGCGGCTGCCAGCGGAATGTCGAACGGCGCGATCTACCACAGCTTCGGCTCGCGCGCGGAACTGGTGGCGCGCATGTGGATTCGCGCCGCGCGCCGGTTCCTGGACGTACAGAACGAACTCGTCGACGAGGCGCTGGCCGACGATTCCGGCAGCGACCCCGCCGTGCAGGCGGTCGTGCGCGCGGCCGAGGCGCCCGCGGAGTTCGCCGAACGGTATCCGGCCTCCTCGCGCCTGGTGACGATGCTGCGCCACGACGAGGTCCTGGCCGCGGAGCTGCCCGAGAGCGTGGCCGCCGAGGTGCGGTCACAACACCGCGGGCTCGTCGCGGTGATGCGCAGGCTGTCGGCGCACCTGTGGCAACGCGAGGACCGGCGCGCCGTCGAGGTGATCACCGCCTGCATCGTCGATCTGCCCACCGCGCTGCTGCTGTCGCGCGACCGCCTCGCCGACCCCGACACCCGCATGCGGTTGCGAGCGGCCGTCCGGGCCGCCGTCACCGCCGGGCCACCACCGAAACGCTGACCCAGAAATACCGGCCATCACCGAAAACCCGAAGGAGACCCGATGTCCCCCACCCTCACCTACCGTGACAGCGTCGCCGTCCTCGACCTCGGCGCGGGCGAGAACCGCTTCTCACCGGAATTCCTCGCCGCCGTGAACGCTCACCTCGACACCGTGCTCGCCGACGGCGCGACCGGGTTGATCACCACCGCGAGCGGCAAGTTCTACTCCAACGGCCTAGACCTGGACTGGTTGAGCGCCAACGGTGAACGCGCACCGTGGTACGTCGAACAGGTGCAGGGGCTGCTGGCGCGCGTGCTCACCCTGCCCGTGCCGAGCGTGGCGGCCCTGCCGGGCCACGCCTTCGGTGCCGGCGCCATGCTCGCGCTCGCGCACGACCAGCGCGTCATGCGCGCCGATCGCGGCTACTTCTGCTTCCCCGAGGTCGACATCCACGTACCGTTCACTCCGGCTCTGGCCGCGCTCGTGCAGGCCAAGCTGTCGGCGGAGGCCGTCACCGCCGCGGTACTCACCGGCCGCCGGTTCGGTGGGACCGAAGCGCACCGATACGGTCTCGTCGACGCCACCGCCGCCACGGGTGAGGAGATCGAGACGGCCATCGACCTACTGGCCCCGCTGGGCGCCAAGGACCAAGGCACCCTGGGATCGATCAAATCGGTGTTCTACGCCGGCGCCTACACGGCACTGACTGCCTGAACCGAACCGCCGCAACCGGTTTCGGTTGCGGCCGGGCCTGTTCGGCGATGCTCAGCGGCCTTTCCACTCCCGCGTGCGCTTCTGCGCGAACGCCAGCACACCCTCGGCGGCATCCTCCGACGACAGTGCGCTGCCCGACACCTCGAGCTGGCGGGTGAACGCGACATCGGTGGACCAGTCCGGTGATTCGTCGACGATGCGTTTGCTCGCCGCCAGACTCAACGGCGCGTTCACCGCGATCCGCTGCGCCAACTCCAGCGCGGCATCGAGCGCCTTTCCCGGTTCGGTCACCTGATTGACCAGCCCCAGCGCCGCCGCGCGTTCGGCGGAGATCGGATCGCCGGTCAGCGCCAGCTCCATCGCCACCGCCCGCGGCAACCGCTGCGCCAACCGCAACACGCCCCCGCCGACCGCCACCAGGCCGCGCTTGACCTCCGGGATCCCGAACGTCGAATCCTGGGCCGCAACCACCAGATCCGCGGCCAGCGCCAGCTCGCAGCCACCGGCCAGAGCCGGCCCCTCGACCGCCGCGATCAACGGTTTCACCGGCGGTTTCGCGGTGACCCCGAGCGGGCCGCGCTTCTCGGTCATCGGCGTCTCGCCGCGCGAGGCGGCCTTGAGATCCATTCCGGCGCAGAAATATCCACCCGCGCCGGTGATGATCGCAACCTGCGCCGACGGATCGGCCTCGTAGGCGTCCAGGGCCCGTTCCAGTCCGAGGGCGGTGGCCAGATTCACGGCATTGCGCACCTGCGGCCGGTTCAGGGTGATGATCGTGATCGGGCCGCGCCGCTCCACCAGCACCGGCGGTGCGGGCGGGGCCGGCAAGTCCACCCGTTCGCGGCCCTCGACGCTGATGTCGTGGCCGGATACCGTCACCGGCAGGCCCAGCAGATCGCCGTCGACCAGTTCCGCGATCAGCTCGGAATGGGTGTTGCGCAACAGGATTCGGCCGCCCGAGGGTTCGATCAAGCTCAGAATCGCCGCTTCCGGCTGTCCGTCGCGGGCATAGGCGACGGTGTAGGCCTCCACCACCGCCGGACCGTCGTGGGCGCCGCGGGCCGGGCGCGCCGGCGGGTTCTCGATGATCGGGCGCAGATGCCGGTAGGGCTGGGCGGGCGGCAGCGAGGAATACACGCCCAGGGCGTGTTTGGTGACATACCAGCCCAGCGAACTCGCCAGGCCGAAGGTGCCCGGTTCCGCGCGCAAGCGCGCCACCATCGTCGCCACCGCGTGGCCGCCGTAGTTGTTGCCCGGACCGCCGCCGAAGGTCAGCCCGCCGGTCACCGACAGCGGACGTGCCGGATCGTCGATCGCCAGCCCCAATTCGCGCGCGGCGATCTGCACGGCCACCGGGAAACACGCGTAGAGATCCACATGGGTCAGCGCGTCGACACCGATACCGCTGTGTTCGAGCACCGCCCGTCCCAGCGTCGCGATCGCCGGTGAGGCGGCCAGTTCGGCGCGTTCACTGGTGAACCACTCGTCGTGGCCGGACGCACCGGCGTGGATGAAAATCCACTTGTCCTGCGCGATTCCGGCCTTTTGCGCGGCCGCGGCACTGCACATCACGATGCCGCTGGCCATATCGACGGTCAGATTCGCGCACTCCAGCTTCGTGTAGGGCGTGGAGACCATGCGATTGTCCGGGCCGGGAGTGGCGATCCGATCGGCATCGAATTCCTCGGGCTGCCACGCGTAGTCGTTGCGTGCCGCCACCGCCGACAGCCGCGACCAGAGTTCGGCCACCGCTTCGGCGTGATCGCCGGGACTGCGCCCGAGCCGATGCCGGTTCGCCGACTCCAACAGGGCGTACATATTGATCGGCGCGATCAGGCCCGCCGCGGTCTCGGCCGGATTGTTGGCCGGTTTGTCGATACCGATCGAACGGGTCGGCGCGACCTCGGGCCCCTGCTGCGGCCAGGACAGCTCGACACCGGCGCGCTGCGCCGCGGCCTGAGTCGCTCCGGCCTCCGCGCCGGTGACCAGCACCATGTCGTAGTCACCGGCCGCGATCGCCGCCGCGGCCTCGTTGATCACCAGCTGACCGCCGTCGCCGCCGAAGGGACTCGACTGCGCGGTGTCGATACCGGCCACGCCCAATCGCTGCGCGATCACCGCCCCCATATCGCGGTACTGCCACGACGTGCACGCCACCGCGAACACCGCGTCCGCGCGGCGCAGCAGGTCCTCCCCGGCGCCGCTGTCTGCGGCGGCGCGGCGCAACGCGGTCACCGCGAGCGCGGCCGGATCGCCGTAACCGGAATCCGGTGTGCGCTGGGTGATCTGCCCGACGCCCACCAGCACGGGGGTGCGCGGATCGATCTCGGTGCCCGACGCGCGGTGCCGAACGGGCTGCGCCGCGCGCTTTTTCACCGGGCCGGCCGCGGCGATCGCTTCCGGCAGCCGGGCCAGGGACTGCTCCATCGCCTCGCCGAGGCTGCGGGCCACCGACGCGCCCAGCGGGCCCTCGACCGGCGGGCCGCCCAGCCCGGCATCGAAATACACCGTCGCCTGATCGCCGGACCCGGCGACGGTCAGCCAATATCCCAGCCGCACACCCTGCGGACCCTCCCCGGCCAGCGCGAAACCGCGCTCACCGGCCTCGACGACCGTCCAGCGCAACTCGGCCGGGATGCCCATCACCAGCGCCTGCTGCGTGAACGTCAGGCCCTCCCGGACGGCGCCGGGCGCCTGACCGCGCCAGCCGGCGTGCAGGGTGAACCAGTCCGCCAACCGGCTCAGATCCGACAGGTAGGCCGCCACCGTATCGGGTGCCACGGCGATGCTCCGGCGGGCATGCGCGGATTTGGCGTAGTCGCTCACGCCGGCGGGGGTGAGGTAACCGTCCGCCTCTTCGGCGCGCGTGGTCTCGGGGGCGGACTGTGATCGGGCGGTGCCGACCAGGCCGGTGATCAGGTCACGGGCGATACGCGGATCCTTGCGCACCGCCGCGAACAGGGCATTTCCCGCCTCGAGCTTGGTGCGTGCGGCGCGGATGCGATCCGATCCCGGCAATGGCGACACCGACAACCTCCTTGTTGCGTCTCGAGACAATTAATCATCCGTTCTTTCGAGGCGTCAAAGACTTGTGACCTGCATTACGTAAGTTTAGACTTACGGTTCGTGGGGACTTACCAAGATGGTGCGCTCGACGCTCTCGGGGACCCGACCCGGCGAGCGATCTTCGAACGACTCGGGCGCGGACCCTGCGCGGTCGGTGAGCTGGCCGCCGAACTCCCGGTCAGCCGTCCGGCGGTCTCCCAGCACCTCAAGGTGCTCAAACAGGCGGGGCTCGTAGTCGACGAGGCGATCGGCACCCGCCGGATCTACCGGCTCGATCCGAACGGCATCGACGCGCTGCGCGGTTACTTCACCCGGTTCTGGACCACGGCGATGTCGTCGTTCCGCGACCGGGCCGAGGCGGCGGCACGCGCCGGACAGCCGCATTGACTCGAAACGCACAGCGGCACAACCACATCCGAGGAGAAGTCATGACACAGCAAACCAGCGACACCCAGGTCCGCGTCGAACTCACCGTCGAAGCGCCCATCGACACCGCCTTCGACGTCTTCACCACCGGCATGGACAGCTGGTGGCCCCGCGAACATCACATCGGCGCGGGACCACTGGCGGAAGTGGTGGTCGAACCCCGCGTCGGCGGACGGCTGCTCGGCCGCGAGGCCGACGGCACCGAATGCCCGTGGGGCCGTGTCCTCGTCTGGGACCGTCCCGGCCACTTCGCCTTCTCCTGGGACATCTCCCTGGACTGGAAATATCAGCCCGACCCGGCGCTGACCAGCCGCGTCGACGTCACCTTCACCTCCATCGATTCCACCCACACCGCCGTCACCCTCGTGCACGGCGACTTCGCCAACCACGGCGAGGGCTGGGAAACCATGCGCGACGCGGTCGGCTCACCCGGCGGCTGGCCCAGACTGGCCGACACCTACGCCCGCGCCGCCGCGGCCGCCTGACTACCGCGTCCGGGGCGAATCAGGGCGCGCCGCCGCCCTCCAGCGGCAGGACCACGGTGCGCCGGACGTGGCTGAAGATCACCGAGGTCCGCACGTGCACGATCTCGCGCCGCTGGGTCAGGCGGTCGAGGATGAAGGCGCTGAGCTGATCGTTGTCGGCCACCGCGACGTGCAACAGGAAATCGTCACCGCCGGCCATCACGAAGTAGGACAACACCTCCGGCAGATTCGCGACGAACCCCTGAAACGACTCGATCACCGCCCGGTCCGGTGGCCGTAGCTGCACCGCCACCATCGCCTGGGTGCCGCGGCCGATCTGCTTCAGGTCCACGTCGGCGTGCTCACCACGCAGAATGCCGCGCTTGGTCAGCCTGCGGATGCGTTCCAGGCACGTGGACTGCGCCACGTGCAGCCGCGCGGCGAGTTCCTTGTTCGTCAGCCGGGCGTCCTGTTGCAGCAGGGTCAGCAACGCCGTATCCAATTCATCGAGCACCGTCCTCAGCACCGACTTTCCGTGCAATATTCGAATTATTTGATGAAGGGCCGAACTTATCACGGCGCATAGGTAGAAGTCCCGCATCCGCTGTTAGCTTGACACGGTGCCGCCCCCGCGGCGCGCCGACAGACACGGAAGGGCAACCATGACAGACCGGCCGGAATACAAGTGCGCGATCGTGGTCAGCGACGAGTTGACCACCGGGCTTGCGGTCAACGCGGCGAGCGTGCTCTCGCTGACCATGGGCACTCGCGTCGAGGGACTCGTCGGCGCGGACGTGAAGGACGCCGACGGCGTGATCCACCCGGGCGTCATCTCCCTCCCGCTGCCGATCCTGGTGGCGTCGCGCGACCGGGTGGGCGTCATCGCGCGCGCCGCGGCCGAACGAGACGAGATGTTCGTCGTCGGCTTCAGTTCCCTGGCCCAGGGGTGCAGAACCTACGACGAGTACATCGCCAAGATGGCGGCCACATCGACCACCGGCCTGGCCACCGTCGGCGTGGGTCTGCACGGGCGACGCAAACACGTCGACAAACTCGTCGGTTCGCTGCCGCTGTTCGGCTGACCTGGCGGGCGTTGCACCGGCTGCCATCCGGCGCTCGGTGTGCACGGTGAACAATGGGGCGCGGCCGGTCGGCGCTTCGTCGTGGCGCATGCTGTCCGGCCGCTGTCCCGATTCGGGTTGAGATGTGGTGGAGGTTTGTGAGTATGGCCGGAATTTCTTCGGTGCCGACGTCGGCGCTGGCCGCCGGTGGGCTGCTCGGCGGTTTCGCGCTCGCGCAGGCGACCAAGCAGCGGCAACTCGGTGGGGTGGTGTTCGCCGCGGCTACCGCGGCCGCGGTCCCGCGCTGGCATGCGGCGGTCGGCGCTCCCGGGGCGGCCGCGCTGACCGGGCTCTCGGTGGGCGCCATGGGCGCCTCGCATCCGCTGGCGAAGAAGATCGGCGCGTGGCCGTCGGTGGTGGTGGTCTCCGGCGCGGTGGCGATCACCTCGTGGGTGCTCGCCGACCGCCGTTCCTGAACGGCCGAGCCGGCCCGCCGTTCCGATGGCCTGAAGCTGCATTCACTGCGACTGTGCAGCCCCCGCACCGCGCACGCTGTGCTCAGGCGGTCGGGCTGGGCTCACAGGGTGACGCCCAACAGCGCGTCGACCGCGGTGCGCACCAGACCCGGCGCGGCGGTGTCCGGCCCGCCGTACTCCAGCGCCTGCTGCACCCAGCTGTCCACGGCCGCAAGGGCTTTCGGGGTGTCCAGATCGTCGGCCAGATGCTGGCGCAATCGCGCCACCGTTTCCTCGGCCGCCGGACCCGACTCCAGCGCCGCCGCCTGCCGCCACCGCGCGAGCCGCTGCTGCGCCTGCTCCAGCACCGCATCCGACCACTGCCGATCGGTGCGGTAGTGGTCGGCGAACAGGCCCAGCCGGATCGCGGACGGATCCACGCCGACGCGCCGCAACTTCGACACGAACACCAGATTGCCCCGCGACTTGGACATCTTCTCGCCGTCCAGGCCGATCAGCCCGGCATGCACGTAGTGGCGGGCGAAGCGCCGATGCGACACCAGCGCCTCGGCGTGCGCGGCCGAATACTCGTGATGCGGATAGATCAGATCGCTGCCGCCACCCTGAATGTCGAATTCGGGGCCGAGCCGGTTCAACGCGATCGCCGCACACTCGATATGCCAGCCCGGACGGCCCTCGCCGAACGGCGCCGGCCACGACGGCTCACCCGGCCGCGCGGCCCGCCACAGCAGCGCGTCGATCGGGTCGCGCTTACCCGGGCGCTCCGGATCGCCGCCGCGTTCGGCGAACAGCCGCTCCATCGTGGACCGGTCGTAGCCGGACTCGTAGCCGAACTGTTCGGTGGCATCGTGGCGGAAGTAGATGTCGCGGTATTCGGCGTCGTCGACCACATACGCCGCCCCGGCGGCCAGCAGCTTGTCCACCAGCTCCACGACCTCGCCGACCGATTCGATCGCGCCGATGTAATCGCGCGGCGGCAGCACCCGCAGCTGCGCCATATCCTCGCGGAACAACTCGATCTCGCCGGTGCCGAGTTCGCGCCAGTCCACCCCGTCCCGTTCGGCCCGCTCGAACAGCGGATCGTCGACGTCGGTGATGTTCTGCACGTAGTGCACCTCGTGGCCGCCGTCGCGCAGGATCCGGTTGATCAGATCGAAGGCCAGATAGGTCGCCGCATGCCCCAGATGTGTGGCGTCGTAGGGTGTGATGCCGCAGACGTACATGGTGGCGGTCGCTCCGGGCGACACCGGGCGCACCTTCCGGTCGGCGGTATCGAACAACCGCAACGGCGGTCCGGATCCGGGGACGGCGGGAACGGAGATTTCGGACCAGGACTGCATGATTCGAGGGTAAGGGTCCGGGCGGGCCCCTCGCCCGCCGACCCCGGCTACCGGGCCCGTCGCGGGGTGTTCGCCACCACATCCGACCTCGGCCGAGGCGACCGATCCGGCGAAGTCAACCGTTGCGCGCCGCGCGCACCGAATGCGGCCCGCACGTCGGCGGATCGACGCGACCGGAGCCGCCGCGGATCAGAACGCCGGCCAGGGAATGGGGCGAGAGCTGATCGGTTGCGGCAGCACCGGATCGTCCAGCAGTTCACGCGCCCGCGCCTCGAGGGCCTCGATCTCGTCGTCGGTGATGTGCTCGGCCAGCGCCGCACCGATCGGACCCGAGAGCCGGTCGGCGAATTCGGCGATATCGCCGAGCAGTTCCTCCCCCACCGGCTCCCCCGCCCAGCCCCACAGCACCGTACGCAACTTCGGTTCGCTGTGCAGGCAGATGCCGTGGTCGACTCCGTAGACGCCGCCGTCGACACCTTCGAGGGCATGCCCGCCCTTGCGGTCGGCGTTGTTGAGCAACACGTCCAGCACCGCCATCCGGCGCAGCCGCGGATCGTCGGCATGGACCAGCGACACCCGCGCACCCGTGCCGTCCACCGCGCGCAGCACCTCACGGAATCCGGCGGGCACCGCACCGGCGGGCACCAGATCCACCAGATCCAGGCGTTGCGGCGCAGCCTCACCCGGGTCGACGGTCTCGATCCAGCGCTGCACCATGCCGGGGCCCAGCGGGCCCTCCCGCAGGATCGTCTCCGGAATCACCGACCAGCCCAGCGCCGCCGACACCAGATACGAGGCGACCTCACGTCCGGCCAGCGTGCCGTCGGGAAAATCCCACAGCGGCCGCTCACCGCGGACCGGCTTGTACACCACCCGCAGCGGTTCCCCGCCTCCGTCGACCGGCGACGCGTCGATCTCGCAGACCAGGGTGAGGTTGCTGGCGGTGGTCACCCGCCCGATGATCGATAGTTCACCGCTGTAGAGGCCGTCGCGGGCCGCGCCCTCGTCTGCGGTCGCCGCGCGCGTGGTCACCGGTCCTCAGTCCTCCAGATCGGTCGCGCCGAAGATGTCGCCGCGCTTGTAACCGTTGGTGCGCACACACATGTGGCCCTTGGGCGAGAGCGGTTCCCCGCACAGCGGGCACGGCGGGCGCCCGGCCGCGATCACCTTCGCCGACCGCAACGCGAACTCGCGGGCCTGCTCCGGTGTCAGGAACACCCGCACCGCGTCGGGTCCCTCCTCGGTGTCGTCGAGCACCACCGATTCGTCGACCTCGGTCTCGGTGATCGCCAGCAGTTCCACCACCACCGCACCGGCGTCGGCGTCCCAGCCCAAACCCATTGTCCCGACCCGGAATTCGGTGTCGATCGGCATCTGGAGCGGAGCCGTGTCGTTGACGTCCTCGGCCTGCGGCGGCACCGTCGCGCCGAACCGTCGGGCCACCTCGTCCAGGAGCAGGCCCATCCGGTCGGCGAGGACCTTCACCTGCTGCTTCTCCAGCAGCACGCTCACCACGCGAGGTTCCTGCACGGCCTGTAGATAGAAGGCGCGATCCCCTGGCTCACCGACGGTTCCGGCGACGAAACGGTCGGGGGTGCGAAACACATGGATTGCTCGGGCCATCTGCACCTCCTGAAACCGACTGCATCACTGATTACGCTCGTTCCCCGAATCGGGGGGATCCGCAATATTCCCATTATCCGCCCGCGACGCGGCGCCCACCTCACCGCCGGGGACGGGCCCGGCCCGCTGCTCGGACGGTTGCGCGACCGCCGCCAGCGCCGACAGGTCCGAACCGGTGTCGTTGACCCGCCACACATAGGGAGCGGCCGGGGTGTAGCGCACGACGCTGATCGAGGCCGGTTCCACCACGATGCGCTGGAACCCGTCGAGATGGATACCGAACGCGTCGGCCAGCAGCGACTTGATGACGTCGCCGTGCGTGCAGGCCACCCACAACACGTCGCGGCCGTGGCGTTCGGCCAGCTCGGCGTCGATCGCGCGCACCGCGGCCACCGCCCGGTACTGCACCTGCGCCAGGCCCTCACCGCCGGGGAACACCGCACCCGAGGCGTGCTGCTGCACGACCTTCCACAAGGGTTCCTTGACCAGCTCCGAGAGCAGCCGACCGGTCCACTCGCCGTAGTCGACCTCGAGCAGACGCTCGTCGGGTTCGGGGTCGAGGCCGAGTTTGTCGGCCAGCGGCGAGACCGTGCGCGTGCACCGTAGCAGCGGGGAGTGCACGATGTGGTCGATCGGTAACGGTGCCAGGCGTTCTGCCACCGCCAGCGCCTGCTCGGTGCCGCGCTCGGTGAGTTCGACGCCCGGGCTGCGGCCGGCCAGCGTGCGCGCGGTGTTGGAGGTCGACACCCCGTGCCGCAGCAGGATCACCGTCATGGGACCAGACTAGGCGATCACCGCCGCCGCGCTCGCGCCGTCACCCGCCCGCGACCTCGCACGCAACGCCCGGCAATGCGAAACCGACTGGTGTGCAACCTGTTTCGCTGTCGGAGGAATCGGCGTCCAGGGCCCGGGGCGGGGCTCCCGGCGCCGGCGTGCGCTGTGGTGCACCTCGCATCTTCCGGCGGTTCGCGAGTGGTATCCGTTTCCGGGACCGGTTGTGGCCCTAGGCTCGGACACTGTGACAAGAGCTGGGGCGGTGTGGTGATGGAACAGCGTGCGGTGGGTCGCAGTGGCCTGCGGGTATCGCGTATGGGGCTGGCCACCCACACCTGGGGCCGGGAAACCGATGCCGAGGACGCGGCGGCGCAGCTGGTGGCCTTCGTGGAGGCCGGCGGGACGCTGGTCGACACCTCGCCGGTGTACCAGGGCGGTGCCGCGCAACGCATGCTCGGTGAACTCGTGGGTGAGCTGGTGCCGCGCGACGACCTGGTGATCAGCGGATGCGCGGGCCTGGTGCCGGTGCCCGGTGTCACCGACCCCGACGGCGGGCCCGCGGCCGGCATCCACTGGAGTGTGGACGCTTCGCGCCGCACCCTGATGCGTCAACTCGACCGCACCCTCGCCGAACTGGGCACCGACTATCTCGACATCTGGAGTGTCGCGGCCTGGGATCGGCACACCCCGCTCGACGAGATCGCGGCCACCCTCGACCACGCCGTGCGCTCGGGCAAGGTCCGCTACGCGGGTGCGCGCGGGCTGAGCGCGTGGCAGCTGGCCACCCTGGCCTCGGCCGCTCCGATCGTCGCCGCGCAGTCGCCCTATTCGCTGCTGGCACGTGGCGCGGAAAGCGAACTGCTGCCGGCGGCCGGACACCACGGGGTCGGATTGATCGCGGCCTCACCGCTGGCCGGTGGCATCCTCACCGGCAAATACCGCGACGGCGTGCCCGCCGACTCGCGCGGCGCCGACGAGGCGACCGCCGCCGAGATCCGTGACCGTCTCGACGAACACGCCACCCGGGTCGTGGACGCGGTGGTCACCGCCGCCGACGGACTGGGCACCTCACCCCTCGCGGTGGCGGCGGCCTGGCTGCGCGATCGGCCCGGCGTCGCGTCGATGATCGTGGGCGCGCGCGATATCGGCCAGCTCACCGGCGTCCTCGCCGCCGAAACCCTGGAACTTCCGCGCGCGATCGCGGCCGCCCTCGACGACGTCAGCGGCATTTGACCGGCCGAGCCGGCCGAACGTGCGGGACAGGGCGATGACAACCCGTTCGCGCGACCACTTAGGCTTGCCTACATGAGGTGTCTCGACGTCCGCTCGGCCCGCGCCGCCTCCGCCGCACCGGCGGGGCAGAAGGCTGAAACGACCGCACAGAACCGTTCGGCGTCGACCGAGCCGGGTGCGTGGCGGCGTACGGCCGGCACCCGGTGGCTGCTCACGGTGCTCGCGGTCGTGCTCCTCGCCGGAGTCACCACCGCCTGCGGCGGCAGCGGCACCTCGGGTGGGCAGCAGGGCGCGGTCACCGCCACCCTCGCGAACCTGGATCCGACGCCGATCGGCCCCACGCCGACACCCGCACTGCCGGTGACGGTGCACTCGTTCGACGGCGCCGAGGTCACCGTCACCTCCGCGGAGCGGATCGTGGCCGTCGACCGCTACGGCACCCTCGCCCAGACCGTGTGGGCGCTGGGTTTGGGTTCGAAACTGGTGGGCCGGTCGACGTCGGCGGCCTTTCCCGCGGTGCGTGATGTGCCCAACGTCGCGGGCGGCAACGGCAGCATCAACATCGAAGCCGTTGCCGCGCAACGGCCCACGGTCTTCCTCACCGACACCACCAGCGCCACCCCCACCATGCGTGATCAGCTGCGTGCGCTGGGCATCACGGTCGTCTACTTCGATCCGCAGCGCACCATCGACGGCGTCGGCCCGCAGATCCGCTCGGTCGCCGATGCGCTGGGTGTTCACGACCAAGGGGTGAAACTGGCCGACCGCACCCACGCCGACATCGCCGCCGTCACGGCCGCGGTGCCGAAACACCAGCCGCCGTTGAAGATCGGATTCGTGTATCTGCGCAGCACGGCGATCACCATGCTCGCCGGGCCCGGGTCGGGCTCCGATTCGCTGGTGACCGCGCTGGGCGGCGTCGACGCCGGAACCTCGGCGGGACTGACCGAGCCGTTCACCACCATCACCAGCGAGGCGATGATCAGCGCCGCACCCGATGTGCTGCTGGTGATGTCGGACGGGCTGAAGTCGGTCGGCGGCGTCGACGGCCTGGAGAAGGTGCCCGGCGTCGCGCAGACGCCCGCCGGGCGCAATCACCGCATCGTCGACATGTCCGATGCGGTGCTGCTGAGCTTCGGACCCCAGACCGGGCACGTGCTCGAAGCGTTGTCCAAGGCCGTCTACGGCGCCCAGCCCGCATGACCCCCGGCGATTCGCCCGGCGAGGAGTCCGCCGATTCCGGTGTTCGGCCCACGGCGTCGAGTCCGCGACGTCTCACCGAACCAGTTGCGGCGCAAGAGGTTTCGTCTGGATCAGATGCGAGTGGTGCGCACGAATCGGAGAACGCGCGCACGGCGGAGCGCAGTACGAGCAGCGGCGGACATGCCGAACGGCCGGGCACCGCTGCGGAGCCGCTGATTCCGGCGCATCCCAACCCGGGCCCGGACGGCCGCACCGCCGGGGAAGCCGTCGTCGGGCCGCGCACACCGCGGCGGTGGTCCCGCGTCACCGTCGTCTTCGCGGTATCGATCGCCTTGCTGGTGATCCTGGCGCTGATCTCGGCGGCTGTCGGACAGGTTCCCACGACCCCGCTCGAGGTGGCCGGCAGTGTGCTGCACCGGATCGGGCTCGACTGGGGTCCGCTGCCGCACCATCCTGCCGGTGAGGTCACGCTGTGGGAGGTCCGGTTCCCGCGCGTGGTGCTGGCGATGCTGGTCGGTGCGGCATTGGCGACCGCCGGTGCGCTGCTGCAGGGGGTGTTCGCCAATCCCCTCGCCGAACCCGGCGTGATCGGTGTGTCCGCGGGCGCGGCCGTCGGTGCCGGTGTGGTGATCGTGGTCGGTGGCGCGTTCGCGGCGGCGTGGTCGGTCGCCGGTGGCGCCTTCGTCGCCGGACTCGGGACCACGCTCGCGGTGTATCTGCTGTCGCGCTCGGGCGGGCGCACCGAAACCGTGACGCTGGTGCTGACCGGTGTCGCGGTCAATGCCTTCGCCGGCGGTCTGATGTCGTTTCTGCTGTTCACCGCCTCCCCCGCCGCCCGCGATCAGATCGTGTTCTGGCAGATGGGCAGCCTCAACGGCGCCACCTGGCAGGCGGTGGCCGTGGTGGCGCCGCTGGCCGCGGCGGGCGTGGCGGCGGCGGTCGTGATGGCTCCGCGCCTGGATCTGCTCGCTCTCGGGGAATCGGCGGCGCGCCACCTCGGTGTCGACGTCGAACGATTGCGGCGCAACGTGATCGTCGTCGTCGCGATCCTGGCCACCGCCGGGGTGGCCTTCACCGGCATCATCCTGTTCGTCGGATTGATCGTCCCGCACGTGGTGCGCATGCTCGTCGGTCCCGCGCATCGGGTGCTGATCCCGCTGTCGGCGATTCTCGGCGCGGTGGTGCTGCTGGCCGCCGACATCGGTGCCCGGACCTTGGTCCACAACGCCGATCTCCCCCTGGGCATGCTGACCTCGCTGGTCGGCGGGCCGTTCTTCTTCTGGCTGCTGCGGCGCACCCGGGCCCGATCGGGAGGCTGGGCATGAGCGGCACGGGCACGGCACGGGTGCGCGCGCTGATCCGCACACTCCGTCCCGCACACGGCCTCCCGCAGCCGACACCCCGCGGCGCGGTCACCCTGCGGGCACGCGGTGTCGATATCGCGCGCGGTGGGCGACCGGTGCTCGAATCGGTCGACATCGACGTGGTCGCCGGACAGATCCTGGCGCTGGTGGGCCCCAACGGGGCGGGCAAGTCCACCCTGCTGGCCGCGCTGTCGGGCGAACTCGAACCGGCAAGCGGCACAGTCGAACTCGATGGCCGGCCGGTCGCCGATTGGACCCCTGCCGATATGGCGCGCCGCCGCGCGGTGCTGCCGCAGAACCACACCGTCGGATTCCCGTTCACGGTCCGCGAGGTCGTCGCCATGGGCCGCTCCCCCTGGGCTCGCACCCCGCGCCAGGACGTCGACGATCAGGCGATCGCCGCCGCGCTGGCCGCCACCGATATCGAACATCTCGCCGCGCGGCCGTTCCCCGCGCTCTCCGGCGGCGAGCGCGCCCGCGCGGCGCTGGCGCGGGTGCTGGCCCAGGACACCGAGACGTTGCTGCTCGACGAGCCCACGGCCGCGTTGGATCTCGGCCATCAGGAACAGGTCTTGCGCTTGGCCGCGGCCCGTGCCGCCGAGGGCGCGGCCGTGGTGGTCGTGCTGCACGATCTCGGTCTGGCCGCCGCCTACGCCGACCGCGTGGCCGTGCTCGACGGAGGCCGCCTGGCCGCGGTCGGCCATCCCCGCGACATTCTCACCACCGATCTGCTGACCACCGTCTACCGCCATCCGGTCGAGGTCATCGACCACCCCGTCACCGGCGCCCAGCTGATCCTGCCCGTGCGTCGCTGACCTCGGCTCGGTCCGCGATCGAATCCGGATGGCCGAACAGTGCGACCAAGGCCGGGTCGTGGAACTTCACCACGCGCGACACCCCGCCGGCGGTCGCCGCCAGCACCACGATCCCGTCCGCCCGCAGCACTCCGTCCGCCGAACGGTGGTAGACGACGGCGGCGGGCTGACCGTTGGCGGTGGTGGCGACCATGCGCCACTCGCCGGGCACACCCAGCACGGAGGTGGCGAGCATCCGGATGCAGTGCGCCCGCCCGGCCTGCCACTCGCGGAACGGGGTCGCTTCCAGCGTGGCATCGGTGCGCAACACCTGTTCCAGCAGCGCGGCATCGGATCGCTCGAAGGCCGCGATGTAGCCGTCGAGCAGCGCTCGTGCGCGCCGGTCGGTCGGCTCCAGGAGCGCCTCGGGGGCGGGTTCCAGTTCATCGAGGCGGGCGCGGGCGCGCTGCAGGCCGCTCTTCACCGCCGCCGTGGTGGTGCCGAGAATCTCCGCGGTCTCGGCCGCGGAAAAGGCCAGCACCTCGCGCAGCAGGAGGATGGCGCGCTGGCGTGCGGGCAGGTGCTGCAGGCTCGCGACCAGCGCCAGCCGCAGCGATTCGCGCGCGACCACCACCGCTTCCGGATCGTCGGCAGTCGCGATCCACCCGTCCGGAAGCGGTTCCAGCCATGAAACCTCCCCTGCCGCAACATATCTCGGCGGGCGGCCGGATTCGCCGTCCGGACCGCCGAGGCCGGAGGGCAGTACCCGTGTGTGACGCGAGGTCCTCGCGGTGAGGCAGACATTCGTGGCGATCGTGTACAGCCACGACCGCATCGACGCCCGGCCCTCGAACCCGGCGTAGGAGCGCCAGGCACGAAGATAGGTCTCCTGCACCAGATCCTCGGCATCCTGTGCCGAACCGGCCATGCGATAGCAGTGCGCCAGCAGCTCCCGGCGGTAGCGCTCGGAGTCGGCGGCGAACCGGTCCCGGTCCGCCGGCCGTGGCCGCGCCGTCATATCGCCGAGTGTAGGAGTCGTGGTCACGGCCGCAGTGCCAGTTTGCCGACGGTCGTGCGGTTCTCCAGTTCGGCCAGCACCTTCGGGCCGTCGGCCAAGTCGTAGACCATGGGCCGTGCGGGGGCGACCACACCGGCGGCGACGAGGGCGGACAACTCCGCCATGACGGCGCCGAAGATCTGCGGCGCCGCCCGGATCAGCACGCCGAGATTGAGGCCGATGAGCTGGACCTGGTGTTCGTAGATCAGCTGCCAATTGCTGATCGCGGCATCGCCACCGGCCGCGCCGAAGACGACCATCCGGCCGGTGACTCGTTTGGTCGCGGCGAGGGTGTCCGCGAAACCCGAACCGCCCGCGGACTCGAGCACCAGATCGACGCCGGTGCCGCCGGTCAGTTCCCGCACCTCCGCGGCCAGGCACGCACTGCGCGAGTCCACGACATGGTCTGCGCCGAGCTCGCGCACGATGTCGTGTTTGCCCGCCGCGGCGGTGGCGATGACCGTCGCCCCGTAGTGCTTGGCCAGGGTCACCGCGACCCGTCCGGTCGCACCCGCCGCGGCCTGGATCAGCACGGATTCACCGGCTACGAGGCGGCCCAGCGGCTTCAGCGCGGCGAGCGCGGTCGGGTGGTTGACGGCCAGGCCCAGGGCTTGTTCGGGTGTCCAGCCCTCCGGCACCGGGACGGCCGCGACGGCCGGCAGGACCAGGTATTCGGCGAAGGCTCCGTCTCCCACCCCGGCCACGCGCGCTCCCGGCAGGGGTTCACTCACGCCCTCGCCCACCGCCACGACCTCGCCGGCGGCTTCGAACCCCGCCAGGTACGGCGGCCGCGGCCCGCCGCCGAACGTGCCGTGGCTGCGGGCGACGTCGGCGAAGTTGACCCCGGCCGCGGTCACGCGGATCAGGATCTCGCCGCGGCCGGGGCGAGGCACCGGCGCGTCGGTGATCAAACGGGTGTCCTGTGGCCCCAGCAGCGACGTCTGCTGCAGGGCCCGCATGGTCGCGGGAACGGTCACGGCACTCATCCCTCTTTCTCGGCTCGTCGCGGCCCACCGGTTCGGGCGCCGCCGACCATGTAGACCTCGGGTGCCGCGAAAAGGAATCGGTGGGCCGGCGCGAGTTCGCGGAGCGAACGACCTTGCGGAGTGAAAGAGAGCGGGAAAGCCGATGTTCGCCAGTCGAATCGGCGCAGCGGTCCCCGCCACGTACTCACCTGCGGGGCCACCGCAGCAGTGACCGTCCCGGTGGCGCCTTTCTCGTGAAATCGGTTGGCGCCGAGTAGTTTCGGCTTACAGTGGTTGCGCAGGCGAGGGTTCGCAGGCCGACTTTCCAGGTCGCCACCGAAAGGGGCGATGTGCGGTGACGGCGCCGGAGGCGCCTGTTCCCGTCAGCGCCGCCCGCGGAAGGTGCGGCGCAGGTCGTCGACCCACAGATCCGGGATCTCCCAGGGGATGAAGTGGCCGCCGCGGTCGTGGGCGGTGAGGTTGACGTAGTTGTACCACTGGGCGCGGTCGCCGGTGCGGAAGTTCTCGACGCGGCCGGCGGTGTCGACGCCGGGTGGGTTCTCGTAGCCGACGAAGGTGATGCCGGTGGGTGCCTCGACGACCGGGATCCGGTCGTGCGCGGGCGTCCAGGGGTAGCGATTGTTGTTGGCGTAGAGGCGGATCGAGGTGCCGATGGTGTTGGTGACCCAGTAGATCGTCGCGTGCGTGAGCAGATCGTCTCTGCTGAACACGGTTTCGACGTCACCGCCGTTGTCGCTCCACTTCGACCACCGCTCCAGAATCCATGCCAGCATGCCCGCCGGGGAATCGGACAGCGCGTGGGCGAGGGTGCTGGGGGCGAGCAGGTGTGCCGCCAGGTGGACGGCGAAGCGCCGGTCCAGCTCCACGAAGCGCGCGTGCACCGCGGCGGGCAGATCGTCGGGAATCGGCCGTCCGCCGCTGAAGTCCCAGGCGCGATCGCCGTTGAACAGGCTCAGTTTCAGCCCGGATCCGATATGGATGGCATACAACTTGTCGGCGTATTTGTGACCGAGCTGCGCGGTGACCAGCGCGCCCACGTCGCAGCCCGCCGCAGCGTATTTCTCGTGGCCCAGCACCTCGGTCATCAGCGTGTGCCAGAGGTCGGCGACCTTCCAGAAGTTGAGATCGGGGCGATCGAGCAGCGGGCTGGAGAACCCGAAGCCCGGAAACGACGGCACGATCACGTCGAACGCCTCGGCCGGATCGCCGCCGTGCGCCCCCGGGTCGGCCAAGGGGCCGGCGACCTTGGACCAGTGCCAGAACGTCCAGGGCCAGCCGTGCGTCAGGATCAGCGGCGTCGGATTCGGTCCCACGCCGGGCTTTCGCATGAAATGAACCGGCACCCCGTCGATGTCGACCTTGTAATGCTGGAAGGTGTTGATCTCGGCTTCGGCTGCGCGCCAGTCGTATCCGCTGCGCCAGTAGTCGACGAGCTCCCGCAGATAACTGCCGGGCACGCCGTAGTGCCCGTCGTCGTTGCCGGCGTCATCGGGCAGGCGGGTCGATTCCAGGCGCTGCCGCAGGTCGGCGAGCGCGCTGTCGGGGACGTGAATCGTCGTGGGAGTCAACGGGAACGGTCGGGCATCGTGGGTGGTGTCGCTCATATGGCCTCCTGCGCCGTGTCGTCGCCACAATTACATAAGCAACTTATTTAAGCAACTTGTATAAGTTACGGATATAGTTGCCCGTGTGGACGATATCGACGAGTTCGACGTGGACGGGTTCGCCGCGGTGATCGAGGACTTCAACCGCGTCTACATCCGCATCCCGGTCCGGGAGAAACTGCCGTTCACCACGCTGTCGGTCCTCGACACCCTGGCCCAGCGCGGTCCGATGCGGCTGACGGAGCTGACCGAGACCGAGCAGATGACCCAGCCGGGCATCACGCAACTCGTCGCGCGTCTGGAACGCGACGGCCTGGTGCTGCGCCGCCGCGATCCCGGCGACGGCCGGGCCGTACTCGTCCACCTCACCGAGGCGGGCCGGCACATCCGGCAGAGCCGCCACGACGACCGGGTCCGCTATCTGGTACCGCTGATCGGCGACCTGAGCCCCGCCCAGCGCCGGGCGCTGGCGGCCGCACTGCCCGCGCTCTCCCGGCTGGCGCAGCTGGAACGAGAACGCTGACACCGCGAGTCTGTGGCGCGACCGGTCTCCGACCCCGCACGCTGGGCGATCACCCGCAGCGGGGCGTCGGCGCCGTACTCGGCGAACACCTCGCGCGCCACCGGCGGCGGCGCGGCCCGGCGGCCGGACCCCGGTTGACGCACCCGGACGCCGATCCGCCCTGCGGAAGACTCACCGCCACACCAGTTTCAGCACCGCGGGCGTCAGCAGCATGCGGATCACCGTGGCGTCCAGGATCAGCGCCGCGATCATGCCGTAGGCGATGTATTTCATCAGCACCAGATCGGAGAAGCCGAACGCGCCGGTGACCACGATGAGAATCGCCGCCGCCGAGGTGATCACCCCACCGGTGTGGGCGATGCCGTAGCGGATCGCCTCCGCGGGCGGCGCCCCGTCCGCGCGGGCCTCGGCCATGCGCGACTGCAGAAACACCTCGTAATCGGTGGACAATCCGAACAGTACCGTCACGATCAGCACCAGCACCGCGAACATCAGCGGCCCCGGTGTGAAGCCGAGCAGGCCCGCGCCGTGGCCCTCGACGAAAATCCAGGTCAGAATGCCCAGTGCCGCACCGAGACTCAGCGCGCTCATGAGGACGGCCTTCAACGCCAGCACGATCGAGCGGAAGGCGATGTACATCAGCGCCAGCGCCGCGGTCGCCAGAATCGTTGCCAGCAACGGTAATCCGTCGATGAGACCGTGGATGGCATCACGTTCCAGCGCCGGGACCCCGGCCACCATCACCTGCACACCGGGCGGATGCGGAATCGCCCGCAGCGCGGCGATGGCGGCGTCGGAGTCGGATTTGTGCACCAGACCGGTGGACAAGACGTTGATGCCGTTGGTCGTCGGCGCCGCCGCCTCGAACGGCCCCGTCAGACCGGGTGCGAAATTGGCTTGGAAGCGGATATCGGACAGCTGCTGCGGATCGGCCCCGACCACCACCAATTTCAGCGGCTCGGTGCGGAATTCGGGAAACAGCGTGTCGAACTTCTCCTGCGCCACGCGGGCCGGATTGTCGGCCGCCAGATACCGCTCCGACAGGCCGCCGAATTCGATATTGCGGAACGGGATCAGCAGGAACAGCAGCCCGGCCACCACCGGCACGATCACCCGCGCGGGATGGCGCATCGCGAACAGGGCCAGCTTGGAGAAGAATCCGTTGTCGATCTGCTGGGCGCTGCGGATCCCGGCGAACCGGTGCCAGCCCCACAGATCGATGCGCCGCCCGACGATGCTCAGCGCCGCCGGCAGCGCGGTCACCGACAGCAGCGCCGCCAGCAGCACCGAACTGATTCCGCCGTAGGGCACCGAGCGCAACACCCCGTTCGGGTAGATGAACAGCGCCGCCAGGCTCACCGCGATGATCGCCGCGGAGAACAGCACCGTGCGCCCGGCCGTGGCGACGGTGCGCGCGGTCGCCTCCTCCACACTGCGCCCCGCCGCCAATTCCTCCCGGAAACGGGTCACCGCGAACAGGCCGTAGTCGATCGCCAGCCCCAGGCTGACCAGGGTGACCACGGCACTGGCGAAGACGTTGACGTCGATGTGGTCGGTGAGCAAGCGCATCATGCCCTGGCTGCCCAGGATCGTCATCCCGCCGATGAGCACCGGCAGCAGCGCGCCCACTACGCCGCCGAACACGAAATACAGCAGCACCGCCACCACCGGCAGCGTGATCAGCTCGGCCCGGTGGATATCGTCCTGCATCCCGATGTTGATGCCCTCGACCACCGGCTGCAGGCCCGCCAGCTGCACCGTCGTGGCGCCCGGCCCGCGCCCGGAACCGCCTGCGCCCAAATCCTTCTGGATGGCCAGGTAGTTGTCGACCGTGGCGGTATCCGAGCCGTGCAGGCCGATGCTGGCGAAGGCGTGGGTGCGGGAGGCATCGGCGAACTGCCCCATCATCGAACCGTCGAAGTAGCTGTCGATCTTCTTGATCCGGTCCGGATACCGGTCGTGCAGATCCTTCAGCGCCGAGCCGATCGCCGCGCGGATCGGCGGATCGTCGACGGTGTGCCCGGGTGGTGCGGTGTAGAGCACGATCACGTCGGCGTCGGTGTCGCGGCCGAAGGTCTGGTCGGCGAGTTTGGAGGCGACCACCGATTCGCTGTGTTCGTCGAACCATCCGCCCTGGGTCAGCCGCGGGCCCAGATCACAGCCGTAGAACCCCGAGACGGCCACGATCAGCACGAAGACCGCGAACACCAGATACCGATGGCGGTGGACGAATCGGCCCCACCGCAGGAGAAACGCCTCGAGCATGCCGGGGGTCAGCCGCAGGCCGCGGTGCGATAGTCGGCCGAACGCAGGATTCCGCACAGGTCGGTGCGCGAGATCTTCCACTTCCCGTCGAGATCGACGAAATGCACGATGGTGGTGCGCACGTTCTCGCCGCTGCCGTCCTTGTCCAGCCGCATCGTGGCGGTCAGGGTGCCGTCGTGATTGTCGAAGACGGGATCGACCACGCCGTACACGGCGCGCGGATTGTCGTGCAGCGCCTTGTACATATCGGGAATGGCGTCCTTGAACGCGGCGCCGTCCTCGATCAGGTCGGTGCGCTCACTGTCGGGCAGTGACGGATCCAGTGCGCGCTTGATCTGCGAGTCCAGCTGCGCGGCGGACGGCAGCGGCGGCCGGTTCGCGCTGCTGACGGCAGCCGCCTCCGAGGAGGAGGTGAGCGCGGCGTAGGCCGACGAGCGCGCCGCCGCCACCGAAGCCTCGTCGGGACCGCTGTCGCAGGCGGCGATCACCAGCGCGAGCATCGTGATTCCGAATGCGCCGTGGACCGTGCGTCGCAATGCCATTACGTCCTCGAATGTGTCGAAAGTAACCGGTGGTTCCTACAGTCTGGCACGTGGGATCAGCGGCCCTCGATGACCGCGCTCAACCGGTTCAGCAACGCGCGCACCGTCGTGGTCGCGCCACGCTGTTCGGATACCGGCACGGCGGTCGGCACCAGATCACGCACCAGAGCGCGCACGCTACGGGCGTCGTCGAGGTCGATGTCGGTGACGGCGGCCTCCACCACGGCCACGACATCCTCGGGGCCGGGCACGTCGGTGGTGGCGTCGGCGCGGTAGATCTCGAGGGTGAGGGTGGACCGCACCGTGCGGAAGGCGAACGGCTGTCCCTCGGCCGTTCGGCCGAATCCGTGCGCGAACGGACCAACGGTTAAATCTTCAAGTGTGAATTCAGACGTGCGGTCTGTTTCCAACCGAGACTCCCCTGGTTCGACGTCCGATGCGAGGTATCCACGGTAACGGGTGAGGCGCGTGCCACGCCGGAACCACCCCGGTGACCGGCCCGCGTGTCCGATCATGGTCAGATGAAGCAGTACGCATGAGTCACACGAAGGAGTTCGGAGCATGCGGGGTAACCGCTCGGCACTGAGTGCCGTCCTCGCGGCCGCCGGCGCCGTCGTGCTCGTCGCGGGCTGTTCCTCCCACAGCGACGACGCGACCTCCCGCGCGGGCGGTGCTCCCGGCACCGCCGCCGCCGCTCCGGCGGCCACGGCCGCACCCGCCGGAGCCGTCACCGCATTCGGGCCGGTCGGTTCGCTGCTTGCCGAGCCCGCTTCCGGCCGGGTCGTGGCACTCGACCCCAACGGACTCGGATTGCGCCTGGTCGACCCGGCGAATCCTGCTGCCGCGCGGTCGGTCACCCTGCCCGCGCACGCCACCGATCTCGCCCTCGGCGCCCCCGGTGAGGTGCTCGTCGGGGCCGGGCGCGAGGTGTTGCGCGTCGATATCGCCACCGCCGCGGTCCGCCCGGTGCCCGTCGACGGCGACGTGCGCGCCATCGCCCGCCGCGGCGACGGCAGCCTGGTCGCCGGCCTCGACGGCGGCCGCGTGCAGATCCTCGACGCCGACGGGCACCCGAACCGCACCGTCAGCGGCCTGGGCACCGTCGACGCCGTGGCCACCACGGCGAACGCGGTGGCCACGCTGGATCTGGACCAGACCACCCTCACCGAACTCGACCTCGATCGCGACCGCCCCGGTCTGGCCCTGCGCGCCGGCCTCGGCGCCACTCACCTCGTCAGCGATCACTACGGCCGCCTGCTCGCGACCGACACCTCCGGCGGCGCGCTGCTGGTCTACACGGCCGATCCGCTGCTGCTGCGTCAGCGCTTCCCGGTCGGGCCCTCCCCCTACGCGCTGGCCTACGATGAGCGGTCCGACACCGTATGGCTCACCCTGAGCGGAAGCAACGAGGTGGTCGGTTTCGATCTGTCGACCGGTATACCGGAAGAAGTGGGTCGCTTCGCGACGGTGCGCCAGCCCAATTCGCTGACGATCGACAGCCGCACCGGCGACATGTTCGTCGGGTCGGCCACCGGAGACGGTCTGCAACGCATCGGTGCGGACCAGAGGAAGAGAGGTCAGTGATGGCTCGAGCGCCTCGATACGAGTCGGCGTCCGGCGCCGCACACCATGACCGGCGCAGACGGTCGATTCCCGCGGGATGGGAGGAGACCAGCGAAGAAGGAGAATACGAGTACGTGCCGCTACGACTACCCCCGGACGTGAATCGGGTCACCGCGTCCATGCGCCTGGCCATCCAGGCGGAATTCGGCGGCTGGGAGCTCTCGCGCGTGCGGGCCTACACCGACGGCAGCCGGCGAGTGTTGTTGCGGCGGCGCAAAACCAGCTTCCCCGTGACCGAAACGGGGATGTGAGGGATGTATTCCTTATTCCTGCGGTTGCTGTTCCTGGTGCCGCCCGAGCGTATCCACCACCTCGTGTTCACCGTCATCCGGCTCACGACCGCCTTCGCGCCGACTCGATGGCTGGCCCGCAGATTCACCGCGGCCGGTGATCCGATTCTCTCCACCACCGTCTTCGGCGTCGACTTCCCGGCGCCGCTGGGCTTGGCCGCCGGGTTCGACAAGGACGCCGCCGGTGTGAACGCTTGGGGCGCCCTGGGTTTCGGTTTCGCCGAGATCGGCACCGTCACCGCGCAGGCGCAGCCGGGCAATCCGGCGCCGCGACTGTTCCGGCTGCCGGCCGACCACGCGTTGATCAACCGGATGGGCTTCAACAACCACGGGGCTGCCGCGGCCGCGCAACGGCTGGCCGCACGCCGCAGCGGTGGCGTGCCGATCGGCGCCAACATCGGCAAGACCAAGGTCGTGGAGCCCGAACACGCCGCCGAGGACTATGCGCTCAGCGCCCGGCTGCTGGGGCCGCTCGCGGACTTCGTCGTGGTCAACGTCAGCTCACCCAACACCCCCGGCCTGCGCGATCTGCAGGCCGTGGAATCGCTGCGCCCGCTGCTGCGCGCGGTGCTCGACAGCGTCGCGGCCGGCGCCGAACCCAAACCGGTCCTGGTCAAGATCGCCCCCGACCTGTCCGACGAGGACATCGACGCGGTCGCCGACCTGGCCGTCGAACTCGGGCTCGCCGGAATCGTGGCCACCAACACCACCATTCGCCGTGACGGACTGGCCACCTCGGCCGCGAAGGTCGCCGCGATGGGCGCGGGCGGACTGTCCGGACCGCCGGTCGCCGACCGCTCGCTCGAGGTGCTGCGCCGCCTCTACGCCCGCGTCGGGGACCGGCTGGTGCTGATCTCGGTCGGCGGCATCGAGAACGCCGACCAGGCCTACGAACGCATCCTCGCGGGAGCCTCGCTGCTGCAGGGCTACACCGGGTTCATCTACGGCGGGCCGTTCTGGACGCGGACCGTGCACCGCGGCATCGCCGCCCGCCTGCGCGCGGACGGATACCGCAGTCTCGCCGAGGCCGTCGGCGCGGCGCACACCGCCCGCACCTGAGCCGATCCCACCCGCTCGTCCGATCCCGCCCGCTCGCCGATCACGCTGCCGCGGCCCGTTTCCGGTGCGGCGGAGCCGGTTGCTACCGGCCGGAAGCGCCCACCGAATGTCCGATTTCACGTTTAGGATGGGTGATCCGCATCACGTCCCAGGCGTGATGTTCGTGCACTGACCGGGAACAAGGGATATGACCACAGCAGAGATCGGCTACACCCACCACACCGGCGTCACGGTCCGCACCGTGCCCGAGGCCTTCCAGCAGACGGCGACGCTACGCCCGAACCAGGTCGCGCTGCGCACCGTCGGCGGCACCCAGCAGATCACCTGGGCCGACTACGCGCGCCGGGTGCGCGCGATCGCGGCCGGGCTGGCGAAACTCGGTGTCGCGCACGGTGACACGGTCGGGATCATGCTCACCAACCGGCCGGAGTTCAATCTGGTCGATACCGCGATCCTGCATCTGGGCGCCACCCCGTTCTCGGTGTACAACACCAGCTCTCCCGAACAGATCGCGCACGTGTTCGGCAACGCCGAGAACGGCGTGGTCGTCACCGAACAGGCATTCCTGGCCCCGATCACCGCCTCCGGGGTGCAACTCGAGCATGTGATCGTCGTCGACGGCGCCGCCCCCGAGGGCGGACTGACCCTGGACCAGATCGAAAACGATCCGGCCGAGGATTTCGATTTCGACGCCGCCTGGCAGGCGGTGCGGCCCGACGATCTGGCCACTCTCATCTACACCTCCGGCACCACCGGGCCGTCGAAGGGCGTGGAGATCACCCACGCCAATATCGTCGCCCAGATCGTCGCACTCACCAACGGCGCTCTCGTCGCCGATATCGACGCCCGGGCGGTGTCGTACCTGCCGGCCGCTCACGTCGCCGACCGCATCTCCGGGCACTGCCTCAACCTGTTCACCGGCGTCACCATCACCTGTGTGCCGGATCCGCGCGAGATCGCCGCCGCCCTGCCCGACGCCCGGCCGACCGTCTTCTTCGGCGTGCCGCGGGTGTGGCAGAAGATCAAGGCCGGTGTCGACGCCGCGATCGCCACCGAATCCAGCGCGGTCAAGAAGGCGCTGGCGCGATGGGCGATCGGCGTCGGCGTGGCCACCGCCCGGGCCCGGCTGGCCGGCGGCAACGGCGGTCCGCTGCTGGCCGTACAGCACAAACTCGCCGATGCGCTGGTGCTGTCGAAGTTGCGCGCCACCCTCGGCCTCGACGAGTTGAAGGTCGCATCCTCCGGTGCCGCCGCGATCCCGCCCGAGACACTGGAATTCCTGCTCGGACTGGGATTCACGGTCAGCGAGGTGTGGGGCATGTCGGAGACCACCGGCGTCGGCACCTTCACCGAACTCGACAAGCCGCGCCCGGGATCGGTGGGACGGGCCGTCGACGGGGTGGAGATCCGCCTCGACAGCGACGGCGAACTGCTCATCCGCGGCGGCATCGT
The DNA here is from genome assembly GCF_001613505.1 of Nocardia mikamii NBRC 108933. GTDB lineage: Bacteria > Actinomycetota > Actinomycetes > Mycobacteriales > Mycobacteriaceae > Nocardia > Nocardia mikamii. The sequence goes on along the minus strand of NZ_BDCM01000009.1, from coordinate 89,090 downwards.
CACCCACGGCTACCGCAAGATGCCCGAGAAGACCAGTGAGGCCATCGATTCCGACGGCTGGCTGCACACCGGCGATATCGCGACCATCGACGGTGACGGCTACGTCACCATCGTGGACCGCAAGAAAGAATTGATCATCACCGAGGCCGGGAAGAACATCTCCCCCACCAATATCGAGAATTCGGTGAAGGCCGCTTCGTCGCTGATCGGCCAGATCGTCGCCATCGGCGACTCCCGCCCCTACATCGCCGCACTGGTCGTGCTCGACCCCGACACCGCCGCCGTGCGCGCGAAGGCGCTGGGCATCCCCGACGCCGATCTCGACACCCTCGCCACCCATCCGCAGATCCTGGAAGAAGTGCGCGGCGCCATCGTCGCCGGCAACGCGAAACTGTCCCGGGTGGAGCAGATCAAGCGCTTCCGCATCCTCGCGCGAGCCTGGGAACCCGGCGGCGTCGAACTCACCCCCACACTGAAGTTGAAGCGGTCACCGATCGCCGCCGAATACGCCGCCGACATCGCCGAGCTCTACACCGATCCGCTCCCCGAGGGCGTTCACAACCTCTAGCCGAATCGATTCGGGCACAGGTTTTTTCACGACGGAGGGGTCTTCGGTAGCACCGAAGACCCCTCCGCCCGCTCGACGGGACTACTTCTGTTCGTAGGTGCCGACGAGGGTCGCACGGGCGATGGCGTGCGAGAACAGGTTGAAGCCCAGATAGGCCGGGGTCGCGTCCGCGCCGACGCCCAGCGATTCGACATCCACGGCGTGCACCACGATGAAGTAGCGGTGGTAGCCGTGTCCGGGCGGCGGGCCGGCGCCGACGAATCCGGCGAAGCCGCCGTCGTTGCGCAACTGCACCGCACCGCTGGGCAGTGCGCCGCCTTCGCTGCCCTCACCGGCGCTGCCCGCACCGGATTCCAGCGAGGTCACCGACGCCGGGATGTCGGCCACGGCCCAGTGCCAGAAGCCGGAGCCGGTCGGTGCGTCGGGGTCGTAGACGGTGACTGTGAAACTCTTGGTCTCCGCCGGGAATCCGCTCCACGACAACTGCGGGGAGATATCCCGGCCGCCCGCCCCGAACACCCCACTGACCTGCTCGTTACCCAGCGGCTGTCCGTCGGTGACATCGGTGGAGGTGAGGGTGAACTCGGGCAGCTGCGGCAATGCCGCATAGGGATTGTAGGAATAGTCGGGCACGAGGACCGTCCTTTCTGCTAGTCGAGCCGATCGTCAGCTGTGCAACAGGAAATGCTCCATGACGCGAGCGCCGAATTCCAGCGCCGCCACCGGCACCCGCTCGTCCACGCCGTGGAACAGCGCGGAGAAATCCAGGTCCGGCGGCAATTGCAGCGGCGCGAAGCCGAAACACCGAATTCCCAAGCGCGCGAACGCTTTCGCGTCCGTGCCACCGGACAGCATGTAGGGCACGGTGCGGCCGTCGGGGTCGTGGGCCAGGATCGCGTCGTTCATCGCATCGACCAGATGCCCGTCGAAGGTGGTTTCGTAGGAGTCGAGTTTGGTGATCCACTCCCGCTCCACATCCGGGCCGATCAGCTCGTCGACTTCGCGTTCGAAGGCCGCCTGCCGGCCGGGCACCACCCGGCAGTCCACGGTGGCCTCGGCGGTCTGCGGAATCACGTTCGCCTTGTAGCCGGCGCGCAGCATGGTCGGATTGGCGGTATCACGCAGGGTCGCGCCGATGATGCGCGAGATGGTGCCCAGTTTCGCGAGCTGCCCCTCGATATCCGGACTGTCCGGATCGAAGTCGATGCCGGTCTCCTCGCTGACCGCGGCCAGGAATTCGGCCACCGAATCCGACAGCACCAGTGGGAAGGTGTGCTTACCCAGCCGCGCCACCGCCTCGGCCAGAATCGTCACCGCGTTGTCGTCGTGCAGGAACGAACCGTGGCCCGCGCGGGCCTTGGCGCGCAACCGCATCCAGCCCAGACCCTTCTCCGCGGTCTCTACCAGATACAGCCGCCGCTCGGTGCCGTCGCGGCGCGGCACGGTCAGCGAGAACCCGCCGACCTCACCGACCGCCTCGGTGACTCCCTCGAACAGATCCGGCCGGTTGTCGGCCAGCCACTGCGAGCCCCACTTGCCACCGTTCTCCTCGTCGGCGAGGAACGCGAACACCAGATCGCGCGGCGGGACCGTGCCCTCGATCTTGAACTGGCGGGCGACCGCCAGCATCATGCCGACCATATCCTTCATGTCGATCGCGCCGCGGCCCCACACGTAGCCGTCGCGGATCGCACCCGAGAACGGATGCACACTCCAGTCCGCGGCCTCGGCCGGCACCACGTCCAGATGCCCGTGGATCATCAGCGCACCGCGGCTGGGATCGGCTCCGGGCAAGCGCGCGAACACATTTGCGCGCCCCGGCGCGCCCGACTCCACGTACTCGGTGGTGTATCCGGCCTGCTGCAGTTGATCGGCCACCCACTGCGCACATTCGCGTTCACCCTTGGTGGTTTCCAGCACCCCGGTGTTGGAGGTGTCGAAACGGATCAGCGTGCTGACCAACTCGACCACTTCGGCTTCCGCCCGGGAGCGGGACTCGCGCTGTACACCTGTCACGCCCCTTTCCTACCACGCGCCGCGCCGAGGCGAATGACGCCCGACCCGGCCGGACCCGCGGAACCCCGCATCGACGTGCGACTCCGCACCCTCACATCGCAGCGGGCTCCCGGCGCCTGCTCGGACAACGCCGACCACGTTGTGATCTCGCTGATCGAATTGTCCGGCCGGGGCGTCGCCGGAGATCGGCGGTCCGTCCCCACGGTGCCGTCGGCTCGGCGCGGCTCGGCTGGGGCTCGGCGAGATTCTTCACATATCGGACGCGCGGATTCCGGTAGTGACACTTATCATTCCGGCATGCGCCGTTATAGGTGGCTTCGGGCCGCGGTGTGCTCGGTCGTGTTGATCGCCTGTGGCTGTGTCGGCGCGGTGGAACGCGACGCCTTCGAACAGCAGATCCGTGCTCGGGGCGGCGGCCTCGTCGACGGGCTGCCCGCCGCGGCATTCGAGTCGTTGCGAAACCGGCTGGGCACCGGCGACATTCAGGCCACTGTGGTGATGGTCGTCGCTCCCGAGTCGACGCAGTTCCGGCTGGTCCTGGCCGATCAGCCCGAGCAGGTGACCCGATTCCTGGCCGACCACGACGATCTGAGCACCCGCGAACCGGTCGTCCACCTGCGCGTCCGAACCCCGCAGCGGCCCCGCGAACTCGATGATTACGCCTATCGCCTCGGCGCCGTGAGCGCACCGCGGCCGGTCCGCGTCTCGGCCTTCGACGACCTGGACGGCGAGGTTTTCACCTTCGGCGAAGTACCCGGCCTCACCAGGCTCGAGTCGATCGTCGACACCGCCCGCGCGCGCAGCGCTCTCACCGACGGTGTCGTCCCGGTGATCGTCGTGAGCCGATTCGGACGCGACATCCGCATCGTCGCCGACGTGACGTCCGCACGGTCGGACATGATCGCCGAATTCGATTCCGCCGGTTCGTTTCTCCGTATCCGGCAGGTGTGAACAGTGCCCAGGCCGCTCATGTCCGCACTCGGCGTCGGTATCGGCGCCGGAAGTATCGTCAGCTTCGTGCTGCCGCTGGCGATCTGGCCAGGAGAAGCCCGGCTCACGGCGCCGCTGTTCTGCCGGGCCCCCTACCTGGATCCGATGGTGGTGTCGGACACCTTCCACGATTCGGAGGGCACGTCGGTGAACTACACCCTCTACTGCGTGAGCGAGCGCGGCGCACTGACCGACGAAGGATTCGTGCTGCCGTTCCTGACACTGTTCGCGGCGCATATCGTCCTGGTCACCGCCCTCGTCCTCGTGGCGACGGTGTGGGCGCGCAGGCCGTCGGACACTCCGGCGGAGACCGGCGCCGTGGAACTGTGACGGCCGAGTAGCGCGGCCCACGCAGGAGCTCTAACCGCTCGAGGCGACGGTGTTCAGCTCGGGTGGCTGTCCGGCCGCCGTTACCGTCGCGTTCTCGCGCCAACCGGGTGGGCCGAAGACGTAACCCAGCCGTCCGCGCCAGGTGTGGGCGTCGCGCACGTCACGCACCAGAGCCGCGAATTCGTGATAGTTGACCTTCAGCGGATTTCCGGTGCCGATGTCGTGGGTGAGCCCGTAGCGGATGGGTTCGGATTCGGCGGCGAAACTGCCGAACATGCGGTCCCAGACGATGAACACGCCGCCGTAGTTGGTGTCGAGGTAGGGCTGGTTGGAACCGTGGTGCACGCGGTGATGGGCCGGGGTGTTGAACACGAATTCGACCGGGCGCCACAGGGTTCGGACGCGCTGGGTGTGGATCGGGAATTGATAGAGCAGCCCGAGGGTGTTGAGCAGGAAGATCATCCACGCGGGGAAACCCAGCAGTGCGGCCGGCACCCACGCCAGGCTGCGCGTCATCGACGCGATCGGGTTGAGCCAGGGCAACCGGATCGCGGTCGTCAGATTGAAGTGCGTGCTCGAGTGGTGCACCGAATGCGCCGTCCACAGCAACCGGATGCGGTGATCGGCCCGGTGCGCCCAGTAATAGCAGAAATCGGTGACCACCAGCCCCAGCAGCCAGACCCACCAGTCGCGCGGCGACAGATGCAGCGGTGTCCACGAGGCGGCCAGCACGATGGTGGAGAACGGCAGCACGTACTGGAGCAGGGGCTTGGTGAGCTGGCCGATGGCGTAGGTGGCCCAGTTGGTGGCCGCCTCGCGCCCGTACCGGCCACTGGGTGCGCGCTCGGGATCGCGGCGCGCGTCCCACCACTCCACACCCATCATCGCGATGAAGGCCGGCACCGCGTACAGCGCCAGGTCCGCATTGTTCATCCGAACTCCTGTCCCGATCCGTGATCCGGCCGCCCGCGGGAACCCGAGCGTCGTCGCGCGCGGCGTGCCACAGCGACGGTAACGCCGCCGACCAGCGCGAACATCGGGCCCGAGAGGGACCGCGGATCCCCCGGCCGAGGGACTCGCCGTCCCGCTGCGCGCCGGTATCGTCGCGGTGTGTTGTGGGAGCGAGCGGTGTCGCCGAGCCCGTGGGCGCTGCTGCGGCGTAGGCCACGGCAGCCGGGGGACGACAGCGCGGCGGGGCCGCCGGGCGGCGAACTGCGGGCGGTTCGCCGGTCACTGACCAGGCAATCGGTGGCGGTCGCGGTGGTCGCGGCGCTGGTGGACGCGGTCGTCTTCGCGCTGTCCGGCATCTTCGCGGTGGCGCCCGGCCCGGCGGGCGCGGTCCTGGTGGCCATCGTGGCGGCCGATCTGGCTTTCGCCGCGCCACCGGCAACGGCCGCGGTCGTCGCCGTGCTCCAGGTCGCGATCCGGCTGGCGGTCACGGTGCTGCTGCACCGGCACGGCTTGCCCGTCCGCGTGGCCGACGTCGGCTTCCTGGTCGCCGGCTATCGCGCGGGCGCCTGGTTGTCGGGCCGGGCGTCGCTGATCACGGTGCCCGTGCTGGTACTGGGTGCCTGCGGTGCGCCGCTGATCGCGGGCGGCGCGCCGTCGGCGGACTGGCGTCTGCTGCTCACCTCGGCGATCTCCGGTGGCGTCGTGCCGTGGCTGGTCGGCCGTTACACCGCGGGTCGCGGCGCCTACATCGCAGCACTGGAGCAGCGCGAACGGCTCGCCCGCCAGCAGCAACGGACCGCGCTGGAACGGGCGCTCACCGACGAACGCGAGGCGATCGCCCGCGACCTGCACGACGTCATCTCCCATCACGTCAGCGCGATCGGCATCCACGCCGGCGCGGCGCGTTTGGCGCTGCACGGAAGTGGCGCCGCCACCGCTGCGGCGACACGCTCACTGTCGGCGGTGGAATCGGAGAGCCGCGCGGCGATGGTGGATCTGCGCCGTCAGCTCGATCTGCTGCACGGCCGCGAGGACGCCGCCCGCCAGCCCGGGATGGCCGATATCGATGATCTGGTCGACCGCGTGCGGGGCGCGGGTCTGGATCTGACCGTCACCACCAGCGGCGGCGAACTACCCCGTTCGCTCGACATCACCGTCTACCGGATCGTCCAGGAACTGCTCACCAACGCCCTGCGCCACGGCGCCGGCAGTGCGCGGCTGACGGTACGCAACGGCGGCACCGCGGTCGAGATCGAACAGTCCAATCCGCTTGCCGGAGAAGAGGATTCGAACGTGTCCGCACCTTGCGGAACGGCGGTGCGGGCGCCGGGTCCGCTCGATTCGGCAGCGACTCCGCACGCGACCGTTCGCGCCACCACACCGGCCACGGCCAGGTTCCGTTCCGGCCGGCGGGCTCCGTCGCGAGAACGCGGGCCCGCCGCCCGGCCGGGCGGTGCCGCGCCGGAGGCGGCCACGGGCGTGCATCGGGGACTCGACGGCATCCGCCGGCGCGCGGAGCTCTTCGGCGGCAGCGTGGACCACGGCGTCGCCGACGGCCACTGGCGCGTCCTCGTCCGGCTCCCGGGCGGGCGGTCGTGACAGGCCCGGTCCGGGTCCTCATCGCCGACGACCACGCGATGTTCCGATCCGGACTGCGCGCCGTTCTCGATGCGGCCCCGGACCTCGAATGCGTCGGCGAGGCGGGCGACGGCCGCACCGCCGTCGCCGAGACCGCGCGGCTGCGGCCCGACGTGGCGATCCTCGACATCCGGATGCCGAAACTCGACGGTCTGGCGGCCACCGGGGCCATCGTGGCCGCCGGCGGCACTCGCGTGCTGGTCCTGACCACCTACGACAGCGAGGCGAGCCTGGCGCGCGCCCTCCAGGCCGGTGCCAGCGGATTCCTGCTCAAGACGCTGCCGCCGGAGGAGCTGATCGCGGCGATCCGGGTGGCGGTGCGCGGTGACGCGATCATCGATCCGTCGATGACGCGCCGCCTGGCCGCCCGCCTCGCCGACACCCTGGCTCCGGCGCCGCCGCCCGATCACGCCCTGACCGCCCGGGAACAGCAGGTTCTCGTCCTGCTCGCCGATGCCCGCAGCAACAGCGAAATCGCGGCCGCGCTGGGCGTCGGCGAGGAGACCGTGAAAACCCACGTATCCCGGATTCTGGCGAAACTGCAAGTGCGCGACCGCATTCAGGCCGTCGTGTACGCCTACCGGAACGGCCTGGTGCGAGCGGCGGGCCGCTAGCCGTCCGCCGAGCACCCCGCCGACGTGGGCGAATCGCGGCAAATTTCCCGCATCTCGGGTATCCGAACCCCCGGCAGCGCCGTCGAACCGGGATTATCCTCGCGGTGTGTCGACCCATCACCGGGCTGCCGGTGATGTTCAATCGGTGCCGTTGAGGTTCCAGCGAACGAGTGAAAGGTTAGAGACATGGCACTTCCCACCATGACCGCCGAGCAACGCTCCGAAGCGCTGGCCAAGGCGGCCGCGGTCCGTAAGGCGCGGTCGGAACTGATCGAGCAGATTCGCAAGGGCTCGGTCTCGTTGGCCCAGGTGCTCGAGCGTGCCGACAAAGAGGACTTGGTCAAGAAGACGAAGGTCGCCGCGGTCATCAAGGCCCTGCCAGGTATCGGGCCGGTCAAGGCGGCAAAGCTGATGGACGAAGCCGATATTCCGGTCGACCGCCGTATCGGCGGCCTGGGGTCCCGTCAGCGTGCCGCACTGCTCGAGGCGTTGACGAACTAGCCCTCCCGAAGGCGGCGCTCAGCAGTCACTCGCGAGTCCGGGACCTGCACGGACACCCGTGATTTGGACCTCGCGGAGAGATCCGTTAACCTTGCTGAGCACCACCGGTCCGGGTGGCGGAATGGCAGACGCGCTAGCTTGAGGTGCTAGTGCCCTATTAACGGGCGTGGGGGTTCAAGTCCCCCTCCGGACACTGTATGTAACTCGGAGTTACAGATAACCCCCGGCTTCGGCTGGGGGTTATCTGTTTCCCGTGATTCTATCGAGTCGGACCGACTCCGTGGGAGGATCCGCTCATCTCGTGGCCTGCTGTCGCTATCGCGTGGGCTCGGTGTCGTCGCGGTGTTCGTCCCCATCGGGCAGGTCCGCGACCGCCGCGGTCACCGTCGGATACAGCCCGACCGGCGTCGCCTGCGCTTGCGCGGTGCCCAGCGCGTCACCGAACTGGCCGATCGAGCGGGCGATCCGGAAGTCGATGTGGCGCCGGCCCAGATCGTCGCGCAGGTCTGCCAGCATCGCCGCGGCCGTGACGTCGATGCTCGGCGAGGTCTCGGCATCGAGCACGACCAGCCGGGTCCGGTCGGTGCACAACTGCTCGATACGCCCGCGCACATAGTCGGCGTTGGCGAAGAACAGGCCCGACTCGACCCGCACGACCACCAGATCCGGGCGCTGGGTCAACTCGGGATGCCGGTCCGCGTCCAGCCACAGCGTGCCCGACCGCACCACCGGCACTACATGGGGGCGGGACGTGCGATACACCAACAGCAGCATGGAGATGCCGATGCCGATCAGCAGGCCGGGCAGCGTATCGAACAGCAGGACGCCGATCATCGCCGCGAGGGCGGCGGCGAAGTCGGCGCGGGCGGCCTTGCCGTAGATTCCGCCGAGTCGCTGCGTCCACACCCGATACAGCCGCCGCAGCGCCGCGAAGTCGACCAGTTCGATCACCGCCGCGATCACCACACCCGCCAGCGTCGCCTCGGGCAGGTTCTCGAACAGACCGGTGAGGAACAGCAGGGTCAGCACCGTCAGCGCCGCCACCACCAGCCCACTACCCTGCGATTTGGCCCCTGCCGAGCCGTTGACGGCGGTTTTGGACAGGCTCCCGTTCACGACCATGCCCGACGCCAGCCCGGCGCCCAGATTCGCCGCGCCCAGTCCGAGCAGTTCGCGGTTGGCGTCGATCTGGTAACCCGCTTTGGCCGCATAGGTTTTCGCCGCGCCGAGGCCCTCGGCGAAGCCGATCAACAGCACCCCGACCGCGGGGCCCAGCAGATCGATGTAGTCGCCGATATCGAGCCCGTCCGGAAGCCCCAGCGCCGGCAGGCCCGAATCGATGTGGCCGACGATGGCGACGCCCCGCTCGTCCAGATCGAACACCGCGACCGCGCCGATTCCGGCCAGCACGGCGAGCAGCGAGCCGGGTACCAGGGGCAGCCAGCGCTTCACCACCAGCACGATCGCCAGGCTCACGCACCCGACCACCACGGTCCGCCATTGCGCATCGCCGAGATGGCGCAGCACACCCCAGGCTTGTTCGAAGAAATTGCCCTCGTGCTTGGGGATGCCGAGCAGTTTCGGCACCTGGCCGATGATGATCGTCAACGCCAGCCCGATGATGAAACCCTTCAGCACCGGTTCGGAGATGAACGCCGCGACGAAGCCGAGCCGGATCGCGCCCGCGATCAGGCCCACGATTCCGGTGGCGACGGCGAGCCCCGCCGACAACGCGATATAGCGGCCGCCGTCGGCACCCGCCATCGGCGTCACGATCGCCGCCGACAATGCCGCGGTCGCCGACATGGGCCCCACCACCAGATGCCGGGAGCTGCCCGCCAGGGCGTACAGCACGAGCGACGGCACGGCCGCGTAGAGACCCACCACCGGCGGCACACCCGCGATCGACGCGTAGGCGAGCCCTTCCGGCACCAGAACCGCCCACACGGTGAGTCCGGCGACGACGTCGGCACGCAACCATTGCGGGCGATATCCCGCCAAGGACTCGAATATCACCCAGCGTGCCGCCACCTGTCCTCCACCGTCCACAGGACCGGTCTCCCGATCAGAGACCGTCGTTGCCGCCCGGCAGCGAAGCTAACGACGGTGGCGGCGGGCCCGCGTCACACGTTGCGGGTGAATTCCCGGTAGGCGCTCATACCTTCCTGCCGACCGCGCCGTACAGCGACACCTTCTTGTCGTGGTCGGCGGGATGTTCGATGCCCTCCTGCCGCCACCGGTGGATCACCTCGACACCCGGCTCGACGAGTTCGAGGCCGTCGAAGAAGCGGGCGACCTCGGCGCGGCTGCGCGGGCGCACCGGAATGCCCTGATCCGAATACACCTGCAGCAGGCGGCCCATCCCGCCGGGATCGTCGGCGCCGTCGTCGAAATCCGTGGTGACATGGCTCATCGCGAGATACGAGCCGGGAGCCAGTGCGTCCATCAGCGTCTTCACCATGGCGTAGACGTCACCGGGGACGAAATGGACCACCGCCATCAGCGAAATCGCCACCGGCTGCGACAGATCCAGGGTGTCGCGAAGTTCGCGGGAGCCCAGGATCGCCTCGGGGTTCGCTGCGTCGGCCTGCACGTAGGTGGTGCGGCCTTCCGGCGCGCTCACCAGCAGGGCCCGCGCGTGCGCGAGCACGATCGGATCGTTGTCGACGTACACCACCCGCGATTCGCATGCCTGTTCCTGCGCGACCTGGTGCAGGTTGGGTTCGGTCGGGATACCGGTGCCGATGTCGAGGAACTGGCGAACGCCCTGCTCGGCGAGATAACGCGTCGCGGTCCGCATGAATTCGCGGTTGGTGCGTGCGGTCAAGCGAACCGCCGGAAAGTTCGCGAGAGCGGCCTCGGCGGCGCGGCGGTCGGCCTCGTAGTGGTCCTTGCCGCCGAGAAAATAGTCGTACATACGGGCGGGGTGTGCCACATCGGTGCGCAGGTCGACCGGATGATCGGACACGGGACGGCTCCTCGCAGGTTGGGAACGTATCGCCGATATATAGCGCATACGGGCCAATTCGGCAGCGGGACGGCGCAATTCGTACGCGATCAGGCCGGGGCGGAGTCGTCGGGCGGGAGCCGGGGCGACGACGGATCCGGCACGGCGTCGTGCGCCGGGCCGATGCGCGGGTCGGCGAAGATCTCGGCGCTATCCGAGACGGTCGCCGCCCGCGTCGCGGCCGCATCGCTCACCCGCAGCGCGTACAGATGCTGGTCCGGGTCCACCGCGACGAGGCCGTAGTCGAGGTCGACCTCGGCCTCGGTGAGGTGCAGTTCGCGCAGCGCCGCCGCCAATGTGGGGTCGGCGGCGAGCCGGACGGTGAGCAGCGGCATGGTTCCACGCTACGCGCGGATCTCGGTGTTCTTCAGCTCCGCCAGCAGGGCGGCGGCGTCGGCCACACCGAATCCGTAGTCGTAGTCGAATCCGCCGGGCCGCGCGGTCGCGGTGCGCCGCAACAGATCTCGCAGCTGCGCCGGGGCCAGTTCGCTCGCCGGGTAGACGGTCCGGATCGCCGCGACCAGTCCCGCGGCGACCGGGCAGGCGGCCGACGTGCCGGTATCGGGTTCCTTCGCGCCGAACACCGTGGACCCGAGGAAGTGGGTGTAGCCGCAGATGTCGGGTTTGCGATCGGACAGCCGGCCCGGGCCCTGCGACGAATAGCCGACGCGCTGCCCCTTGGTGTCCGCGCCGCCGATGCTCAGCACGCTCGGATGCGAGTTCGCGCCGCCGATCGGCCGATCCCGGTAGGCGCACCGCGAATCGGGGCAGTCGCGGCCGCAGTTGCCGGCGGCGAACAGGATGTCGGCGCCGTCCGATTCGAGCGAGCCGACGATCACGTTGAACGGATGGGACGGATTGTCGGAGTAGTTGCCGGGCTGCCCCACCGGGAAGTCCCAGTCCGGTGAGAACGCGCCCCAGCTGTTGCTGATCACCAGCGTGCGGGTGGCCTCCGGCTGATCGGTGAGCACGGTGCGCAGATGGGCGTAGGCGGCCAGCGCGTCCGAGAGCAGCCCGTCCATCGTGGAGCCGCCACGAGTCCTGCTCTGCAGCACCGGAATATCGAGCAGGGTGGCGTTCGGCGCGCCGATCAGGGTGTCGAACGCGCACATCGATCCGTGGTCGACCGGGAACTGTCCGGCCGTGCCGCTGACCCCCGGTGGGTTCCAGCTGCGCGCCGCGTCGACGGTCACCGGTCCGCCGCGCGCCTGCTCGACGCGGGCGGCGTTGATCCCGGTGTCGACGATCGCCACCGTGACGGATTTTCCGTCCATTCCCGCGGCGGCCAGATCGCCGGTGTGCAACAGAGTCTGGACGTCGTGCCAGGTGCCGACCGCCGGATCGCCGCCGCAGGTGAGGTTCGTCTCGATCCGCGGGTCGGCGAAAACACCTGCCACGCCGCGGGTTCCGGTCAGCCGCGCCACCGTGGCGTCGAGGTCGCCGTCGGGGATCTGCCCACGCACCACCACCGAACCCGCGCCCGCCTCTTCGGCGGCCACCGTCTCCGGGACGGCCAGCGGGGCGAAGTCGTGGTCGAGGTCGAATCCGGGCAAATCCCCGGCGACATCGGTGGGGGCCACCGCGACGGCCGGATCGGCAACTGCGGCAATCAGATCGGCGGAGGGACGGAGTTGGATGAGTGCGCGCATACCTGCCATCCTGCCGCCAATTGCCGCGGATTTCCCGCCTATCGCCCGAACGGATTGCCCCCCGGCTCAGTGCGCGGCCGACACCACGTCCACGAGGGCTTGCACGGCACGGGCGCAGTCGTCGCGGGTGTAGCCGAGCCGACGCACCTCGCGGGCATCCGGTTCGTAGGCAAGGGTGTTGCCGCGGCCCTGGATGATCGAGGCGTCCGGCTGCAATCGATGCTGCTCGTCACGTTCGGCGATGATTCGCCCGCCGCCGGCGGCATCGACGAGCATCTGGAAGAACTCCCGATAGGACAGGTTCTGATCACCGACGAGATAGGCCGCACCCGGCTCACCTCGTATCAGCGCGCCCCGAATCGCTTGGGCGAGTGAGGCGGCGGACATGTAGTTGGTGCCGCCGGGCGGTGCGAAATCGGGGATGTCGGGTTCGTTCCCGGCCGCCCAGGAGACCATGCGCCGGTAGCGGCGAGCCGACGGTCCCGGCACGGCGCCGATGATCGACGGCGGATTGAGCGTGCACGCGGCGAACGAGTCGTCGGCGAGCGCACGGACGCCCTCGTCGGCGGCCTTGCGGGCCGCGATGTACGCGTTGTGCTCGGCGAGGTCGGGGCGCAGCTGGTGGTAGTAGCTGCCGACCTGCACGAAGCGCGGTACGCCGGCCTCTTTGGCCAGTGCCGCGAAACGGGGTACGCCGACGCTCTGGGTGGTCTCCCAGAAGTGCCGGGTGTCGTCCTCGGGCGTCTTGTGCCGCACGTCCTGTCCCGCGGCGAACACGATGCCGTCGAAGTGTTCCAGTTGTGCGGGGGTGAAGGTGGGTACCGTGTAATCGCCGGCCAGCAGCGGAAATTCGGCGACCGGTGAATCGGCCGATATCGCGCCGCGACCCGCGACGGTGACGTCGTCACCGTGCTCGCGCAGGTGCAGCGCGGCATGCACGCCGATCATGCCGGTGCCGCCGACGATCAGGATCTTCATGGCCAGACATCTCTCGCTAGGGGACGGGGACGATCGCTTCCGGTCGCTCGTCAGCGTGGCCGGGGAACCCGCTTGTCGATGAACAAACCCTCCACCGAGACGCAGAGATCGCCGTCGTCGGTGTGGATGGCGCCGACCGAATTGATCTTGCGGCCGTCCTCCGACACCATCCGGCCGCTGACCGTGAGCGGCGCGAACAGAGGAGTCGGGCGGTGATATCGCACATTCAGTTGCGCCGTCGCGCCGCTGCGCCCCGACCAGGCGTTCGCCACCCCGAGCGTGTGGTCGAGCAGCAGCGCCGCCACTCCCCCGTGCACATGTCCCGGCGGTCCCTGATACGGAAGCGTCAGGGTCACGACACCGTCCACCGAACCGTCCGCACGGCCGGTGAGCGCGAGAGGCGGTGCGATCGCATTCTCCGGACCGGTGACCGGGTCGTGGCGGGTGACACCCTCACCTCGCCACATATCGGTCAGCCGTTCCGCGACCACCGGGGCGTGCTGTTCGAGGTGGTCGGCGATGCTGTCGAGTTCCTCGGCGACCCGGTCGAGATTCGCATTCGCCCGATCGGTGCGCAGCAGCGCGTCGATCACCCGTCGCGCCGCGGCCGTCGCGCGGTCGACCGGGACATCCTGCTGCTCCGAGGTCAGGACGATGTCGGCAGGCGAATGGCCTGCTGTGGGAACGCTTTCCGGCTCGGGCTCGGTCGACGTCATCGAATCCATCGCGGTTCTCCTCTGCCGTTCGCGGGTGTCGCGATACGTCGTTCGCACGGTAGCGGTGTCGACCGGCCCGGTGACCGGCGAGGTCCCACCTACCGGAAAATGCTGTTCCCGCGCCGGGTTCAGCGGCGAGGATGGGGACGTGGAATCGGACCGACTCGCCATCACCACACTCACGGCACGATATGCGCGCGCCGTCGACCGCCGGGACGGCGCGGCGCTCACCGCGCTGTTCACGCCCGACGCGGTCCTCGTGCTACCGCCCGTACTGAGCGGGACGGAGACGACCGTCGAGCTGGCAGGCAGGCAGCAGGTGGTCTCGTCGGTGATGGACGCGGTGTCCCGGTTCGTGCTCACCCGCCACGTCGTGGAACAGCATGTGCTCGAGCCGGTTTCGCCCGATCGCGTGCGGGGTGAGGTCTACTGCACGGCACACCACATCTCTCGGCGTGACGACGGCTACCGGGACCGGCGGGTCGCCATCCGCTACCAGGACACTTTCGCCCGCACCGGGGAGATCTGGTTGTTCTCGCGGCGGGAACTGGTGGTCGACTTCATCGAGAACGTCGCGGTTCGCGTGCCGGCCTAACCGCGGCCTGCGTTGCGGGCGGTCCCGCGGTGGGCGGGCACGGTGGTGGGGTCTTCCGGCCACGCGTGTTTGGGGTAGCGGCCGCGCAGATCCGCGCGGACGCGAGGCCAGCCGGTGCGCCAGAACGAGGCGAGGTCCGCGGTCACCGCGACCGGGCGCTGAGCGGGTGAGAGCAGATGCAGCACGATCGGGACGCGACCGTCGGCCAGGCGCGGCGCGTCCGTCCAGCTGAAGATCTCCTGCACCTTGATCGCCAGCACCGGCGGATCGGCGGAATAGTCGATCCGGGGGCGGCTGCCGGACGGGACCGGCACACGTTCCGGTGCCAGTTCGTCCATGCGGGCCGCATCCGGCCAGGGCAGCAAGCGACGCAAGGCTTGTCCGGTGTCGATGCGTGCGAGATCGGCGCGACGGCGCGCGCCCGCGAGTTCGGGGCCGAGCCAGGTGTCGGCGGCGGCGAGCAGTGCCTCGTCGTCGACCGCCGGCCACGGGTCGCCGAGGGTGCGGTGCAGGAAGTCGAGGCGCTGACGCAGGGCGGTCGCCTCGGGTGGCCACGACAGCAGGCCGAGTCCGGACGAGGTCAGCCCGCGGCGCACGGCCGCGGCGAGCAAGC
This sequence comes from Nocardia mikamii NBRC 108933, assembly GCF_001613505.1. Taxonomy (GTDB): domain Bacteria; phylum Actinomycetota; class Actinomycetes; order Mycobacteriales; family Mycobacteriaceae; genus Nocardia; species Nocardia mikamii. The sequence continues at coordinate 73,924 of NZ_BDCM01000009.1, read as the reverse complement.
TCGGGTCCGGGTCGCGAAGAGCCTTCTCCGACAAGGTGATCGCACCCAGCCGTTCGATGCGCCGCGCCACCACATCGCCGTCGACCCACTCCACCTCGTCGACGGTCGTCAGCAGATCCGAGGCGGCGCGGCGAGCGAGGCGTTCGTCCGCGACCGCGGCCAGCCGGATGCGGCCCTCGGAACGACCGGGGTCGCGGGTGGCCACGCCGACCGCCAGCCATTCCGGATCGCCGGTTCCGGAGCCCGGCGGCAGCGTGACCGCGGTGCCGCCGGCCATGAGATAGCTCGCCGAGCCCGGGGCGCGCCGCCGCGCGAGCCGTTCCGGATATGCCAGCGCCACCACGTAAGCGGGATCGTCGGCACCCTCCGGCCCGTCGACCGTCCGGGCCAGCCGCTCGGCCTCGCGTCGCCAGCGCGCCGGCCGCTCGCGGCGGAGCCGGCGCAGGCCGGCCGTGAGATCGACACCCGAGATCACGGTGTCGTCGTCGAGGACGGCGACGACTTCCGCGGCCGTCCGTCCTCCCACCTCGGCCGCCCCGTCGAGCAGCGCGCGTGCCAGTCGCGGGTGCAGCCCGATGCGGGCCATGCGCCGCCCGCGTTCGGTCACCGCGCCGTCGGCGGTCACGGCTCCCAACGCGTGCAGCACATTCCGGCCCGCGCTCAGCCCACCGGCCGGCGGCGGATCCCACCAGTTGAGCCCCTGCCCGTCCGCCGTGCCCCAGCAGGCCAGTTCCAAGGCCAGCCGGGTCAGGTCCGCGGTGCGGATCTCCGGCTCGGGATAGGCGGGCAGGGTGGCGTGCTCGTGTTCCGGCCAGCATCGCCACACCCGGCCCGGTGCCTCGCGCCCTGCCCGCCCGGCTCGTTGGTCGGCGACGGCCGCCGAGACACGGACCGTGGCGAGTCCGGACAACCCACGCGCTCGATCGATGCGTGGCACTCGAGCCAGGCCCGAATCGACCACGGCACGCACGCCGGGCACCGTCAGGCTCGACTCCGCCACCGCCGTGGCGAGCACCACGCGCCGCCGCGGTCCGGGACGCAACGCCGTGTCCTGGCTCGCCGCGCTCAGTCTGCCGTGCAGCGCGACGATATCCACCTCGTCCTGATCGTTCAGAAGTGCCGCTACTCTTCGGATTTCGGCCGCACCGGGCAGGAAGACCAGGATGTCGCCCGCGGTGTCGGCCAGTGCGGTTCGGGTGGCGCGTGCGACCTGTGCGTCGATTCGCTCCCGGGGCAAGGGCGGGACGTAGGTCGTGTCCACAGGGAAGGTCCGCGCTTCGACCCGCACCACCGCAGCCGCGTCGTCGGCGCTCAACAGTGCCGAAAGTCGTTCGGCGGCAACGGTGGCCGAGGTGGCGAGGACACGCAGGTCCGGCCGCAATCCGGCCCGGGCGTCCAGCAACAGCGCCAGCAGCAGATCCGCGTCCAGATGGCGCTCGTGGCATTCGTCGAGCACGACCACGTCGACGCCCGCCAACTCCGGATCGTCCTGCAGGCGGCGCACCAGCAAGCCGGAGGTCACGACCTCGACGCGGGTCCGCCGCCCGACTCGTCGATCCCCGCGGACCGAGTAGCCCACGGTTTCTCCCACCTGCTCGCCGAGCAGCGCGGCCATCCGCCCGGCCGCGGCCCTGGCAGCCAGCCGCCGTGGCTCGGCCACGAGCACCCGACCGGAATTGTGCTGCGCCAGCGCCAACGGCACCAGCGTCGTCTTCCCGGTGCCCGGCGGCGCGACCAGGACCGCGGTCTGCCGGTCGGCCAACGTCGCGACGAGATGATCGAGGACGGCCCGGACCGGCAGATCGGGAAGTTCGAGCCCGGTCACCGCAGCCCCAGCGTGCGCATCGCGGCCGCTCGGGCGGCCCCGCGGTCGGTCTTGCCGCCCGGGCCGAGGCGGAGCCGGTCCACCACCACGACATATTCGGGCGTGTATTCCTTGGTGACCCCGCGAGATTCGAGCCGGCTCGACAGGGCCGCCGCGTCCAGGGTCGCCCCGGCGGCGAGAACGACCACGGCACAGACGCGTTCGCCGTAGACGTCGTCGGGAACACCGACGACGGCCACGTCGGTGACCGACTCGTGTTCGCGCACGAGTTCCTCGATTTCGGTGATCGATACGTTCTTGCCGCCCCGGATGACGAAATCCGATGTCCGTCCGACCACCCGCACCCGGTCGGTCTCGTCGATCTCCACGATGTCGCCGAGCAGTGTCCATCCGTCGGGCGTGTGCAGCTCGGCATCGGCGGCCGGATCGTCCCAATAGCCCGCCGAGACCAGCGGCCCGCGCACCGCCGGCCGGCCGCGACGGACCTCACCTTCTACGTCGGTGCCGGCCTCGTCGAGCACGCGGACGTTCATCGTGGGGAGCGTGCGGCCGCAGGTGCGCAGCCTGGTGTGGGTGTCGTCGTCGAGGGTGGTCCGGCTCACCGCGCCGCTCTCGTTGGAGCCGTAGAACTGCAGGACCTTGGCGCCGGTTCGTTCCTCGAAGGCGTGGGCGTCGCGATACGGCACGGGCTCCCCGCCGGTGTACAGCACCCGCAGGCTGGACGTGTCACGGCGTTCGAGCGCTCCCGAACGTAACAACATCTTGAATTGCGTACTGACACAGCACAATACGGTGACCCGGTCGCGCTCGATGAGCATCGCGGTCTCCTCGGCGTCGAAGCGGGCGGTGACGACGGCCGGGATGCCGAGCAGTACGGGCAGGAAATGCGCCGACCACAAACCGAATCCGTACGGCGCCGGAACCACCGAGCAGATGACGTCCCGCGCTCCGATCCGGGCGCCCAGCATCGCCTCGCGCGCGAAGGCCGTCCATCGTCTTTCGGTGTGCGCGACGATCTTCGGCGTTCCGGTCGTCCCCGAGGTCGAGTTGAGAACGGAAACTTCCGACGGCGTGAAAGGCGCACCGCCAGTATGGTTCTCGTGCCTCTGCTGCGCGCCGATGCGATGGTGTGCGAGGGCGCCCGACTGCTCGTCGACCACCAGGACGTCGCCCGGCATCACACCCTCGGCCTCCACTTCCCGGACCAGCGTCTGCCAGGTTCTGCCGCGAATCTCGGGCACGGTGATCAGTGTCGACGCGCCGGTGCGGCGCATCACGTGCGCGATCTCGCGCACGCCCGACCGCACTCCGACAGCCGCGGCGATTCGCCCCGCGCGCGAACATCCGCACAGCCCCGCGTGGACGGCGGCGGTATCGGGCAACAGCAATGCGACCCGCGACCGCGGACCGCCGGCAGTAGCGCGCACCCCGTCGCGGATCGTGTCCGCCCACCGGTCGTATTCGCTCCAGGTGGTCGATCCGCCGACGGTGACGAACGCCGTGTGATGCGGGATGCGCCGCGCCCAGATGCGAACGATGTCGCCGATCGAGTGATCCCCGTAGGACTCCGGAGCCGTCGCGAAGCTGCCCGGGACGATCGACTCCGCCGCGCGGTTCCCCATGACCACCTCACTCACCTACCGCCACCGATGCCGCGTCCCCAACCGTAGCCACCGCGCTCCGGCGCGCCGCGCAGCGGTCAGAAGATCGCGACCGGGGCGACCGGACTCCCGGTGGCGCCGACGAAGGGTTCCGGCATCGCCGACAGCAGGAATTCGTAGCGGCCCTCCTCGGCGCACACCCGTGACAGGTCCTCGAGATTCCAGTTCTGTCCTTGCAGCATGCCCATTTCGACCAGGTGCAGGGCATGGACCGCCAGCCACGGCCCGTCCGCCTCGGGCGGGCAGATCTCGAAGGTCAGCGTATCGGTGGCGACGGCGGCGACGTCGCGGGCGTGGAACCATTCCGGGCAGCGCACCGACAACCCCGGTGACGGCGTTCCGTAGCCCTCGCGGTCACCGTCGAGGTAGAGCCGCATCTGCCCGGTGCGCACGAGCACCACATCTCCGGGCCGGACGCGCACGTGGGCCAGCGCCGCGGCGGCGTCGAGATCCTCCGGTGAAACGGCGTGATCGGCGGCCAGTCGATCGACGCCGCGGGCGTGCGCGACGTCGAGCAGCACGCCGCGCGACACCAGGTGCGGCACCTTCTCGATACCGCTGAACCGCGCGCCGCGGTGGGCGGTGATCGAGTCGGCGGGACGGCCGTTGTAGAGCCGCCCGGCATAGGAGACATGTCCCAGGCCGTCCCAGTGCGTGCCCGCCTGCAATCCCATGGTGATCGAATCATCGCTGGTCGCAATCGTGCCGGGGCCGAACATCTCCCAGTTCAGGGCGACCATGGTGTGCAGCGGATTCACGCGCCCGGGCACGAGCCCGGTCTGCACGCCGCGCTGGTGCAGCGGCAGTGCCAGCCCGACTCGGCGGCCCGTGCGCACCGTCGCCGCGGCCGCCCGCACCACCTCGTCGGTGACGAGGTTCAGGGTGCCGATTTCGTCGTCGGCGCCCCAACGCCCCCAGTTGTTCACCCGCGCCGCGATCTCACGAAAGACAGACATGTCCGGCATGTGCGCACGGTACCGGCGGTCCCGTGGGTTGCCAATCCGCAACTCCCACTGAGCGAAACGTCGATCCCGGTGGTGCGGCGGTCGACGGGTGCCCGCGGTTCGACGTCGGTGCGATGGGCTATGGTGTGTGGCGATGTCTACCGGGACGGCTTCGCGCCACACACGGATGGGTTACCCGGTGCTCTTCTGAGCGCCGTGCGGGCCGGTACGGGCCCGCGTATCGATCGGGCCCGCCGTGGTGTCTCCCGAGCTCCGCCTTCGTCGTGTTGATCACCGAAAATCAACTACGACAGAAGGATTCGACGATGACTGCAACGCACGGTATGTCGGTCGACGTGCAGACACCCGACGGTGTCGCCGACGCCTACCTCACCTCCCCCGCCGACGGCGACGCCCATCCGGGCGTGCTGGTGATTCAGGACGGTTTCGGGCTGCGGCCCAGCCTGCGGGCGCTGGCCGACCGGATCGCCGCCCACGGCTACACCGTCCTGCTTCCCAACGCCTACTACCGTCACGGGCGCGCACCGGTGATCGAGTTGCCGGACTTCATCGACCCGGCGCAGCGACCCGAGATCTTCCAGCGGGTCTTCCCGATGATCCGCGACCTGACACCGGAGCGCTGGCGCTCCGATGCGGGCGCCTACCTCGACTGGCTCGCGGCGTCGCCGAAGGTCACCGCGGGCAAGGCCGGCGTCACCGGCTATTGCATGGGCGCCCGCGTGGCCGTGCTGACCGCCGCCATGTTCCCCGATCGGGTCGCGGCGACGGCCGGATTCCACGGCGGACCGCTCGTCACCGACACCGCGGACAGTCCGCACCGCAGCGTCGGAAACATCACGGGCGAACTGTATTTCGCCCACGCCGGCGAGGACGACCACATGACGGCCGAACACATCGGCGCGTTCGACAAGGCGCTCGCCGACGCCGGGGTTCGCCACCGCACCGAGGTCTACGCGGGCGCCCACCACGGGTTCACCCAGGCCGACACCTCCGCCTACGACCCCGAAGCCGCCGAACGGCACTATCGCGAACTCCTGGACCTGTTCGACCGCACCCTGCGCCCGTAGGTCGGGGCGCCGGGCACGGCCCCGCGACCGGGCACGACGTCGGATCGATAGGGCCGGGGCGGCCGGGCTCGGTCGTGCGGCGGCGACGCCGACTACACCGAGCCCGGCTGTCGCCGTCCACGAACCTGACGACTACTTGGGTGCGACCAGCTCCAGGGCGATATTGTCCGGATCCCGGAACTCCAGTATGTAACTGACACCGATGTCCTTGATGTCCTCATGCGCGACCCCGCACGCGTCCAGATGCGCTGCGGCGGCTTCCAATTCGGCGAGCGAGGCAACCGGGAAAGCGAGATGGTCGAGACCGACACGATTCTCGTCGAACCGATCGTTGCCCACGGGCCGCAGCCCGAGCAACCCGTGTTCCATCCGGTAGATCACCCCGCCGTAGAGAAAACCGAGGCGCTCGAGCGTCTCCTGATCCGCGTCGGCCGGAACCTCCAACGCCACAGGCCAACCGAAAACTTTCTCGTAGAAGGCCCGCGACCGGCCGATATCGCACACCGTGAGACGGACATGAGCAATGGATCCCGTAGCAATCGCCATATCGAACATGCTTGCATGCCATTTCCCTACCCGCAGGTTCCCAGCAAACGACCGGCCTGCGACGCCTCGGCCTCGTCGTCCAGCCTTGCGGCATCCACGTCCACCACATACGGGCACACCGTCGATCGGGCGTTGCCCGCCGCCGTGACCTGCTCCGGGCATGACTGACAGCTGGAATAGTTTTCTCTATTCGCTATTTAGCTATAGTGCTAAATTGTAACCATGACCGAGTTCGGGCCTGAAGAGGAAACCGGAGTGTTCCGCGCGCTGGCCGACCCCACGCGCCGGCAGATCCTGGAGGATCTGCGCTCCGGCGAGTTGAGCGCAGGGGATATCGCCGCCAAGTTTCCGATCAGTGGTCCGTCGATCTCCCGGCATCTGGGCGTACTCAAGGCAGCCGGGCTCGTCCGAGAGCGACGAGCCGGCAATCGAATCTTCTACTCCCTTGTCGAGGAACGACTGGCCCTGTGTGTCGGCAGGTTTCTGAGCGCGATCTGCCCGGAGCAGGTCATCGTCAGACAGCGCAGACCGCGAACCACCGAGAACAAGGGAACCTGATGAGACCTCCGCGGATGTCCAGCGTCGTCGAGCGACGCCTTCTTGTGAACTACCGCGTCGCCCCTGAGGCTGCTGCGAGCTTGGTGCCGCCGCCGATGCGACCTCAATTGGTTGGAGGTTGGGCGGTTGCCGGCATCTGCCTGATCCGCCTCGGGCAGTTCCGACCCAGTGGGCTACCCGGCTGGGTCGGGCTGCGCAGCGAGAACGCGGCACATCGCATCGCGGTTGAGTGGGATGGTCCGCAGGGACGCTCGACCGGTGTGTACATCTCACGTCGCGACAGCGGGTCGGTGATCAATGTCCTTGCCGGAGGCCGACTGTTTCCGGGGGAGCACAGCCTGGCGCGGTTCGACGTGCGGGAGACGACGCAGGACCTGCATGTTGCCTTCGCCAGTCATGACCAGACCCTCTCCGTGAGTGTGAACGTCCGGACCGCCGAGCGGTTCCAGGGAAGCGAACTGTTCGCCGATCTGGAGCAGGCATCGGACTTCTTTCGGCATGGCTCGGCAGGATTCTCGGCCACGCGCGGCGGTCAATGCCTCGATGGGCTCGAACTCCAGACGAACTCGTGGCACGTCGAGCCGGTCGAGGTCCAATCGGTTCGGTCCACGGTCTTCGACGACCGGGACCGGTTCCCGCCCGGCACCGCAGTGCTCGACTGCGCCTTACTCATGCGCCAGGTGCCGGTGTCCTGGCGTCCCCTTCCGTCCCTGCGGGTCGATGTCGACTCCGTGCCTGCGAGCCGATAGCGATCGGCCCATCGCCCTCAGATATCGGGGTACTGCGTGTGGAGGTCGCCGTCGAACAGTCGCCAGTAGAAGGCGTTCATCTTCGCGGCGGCGGGTGCGTGCCGGGTCAAGATCGCGGCGACCGGTGGTGGCACATCATCCGGGATGTGCCCAGCGGCGCAGTGGATTACGTACTCGTTGCGGGCGACCGGCCCGCCCGTGGGCGATGTCGGTACCCCGCAGACATCGGTCACCAGCCAGTTGACCAGTCGCATGGCGGCGTAGGCGGCATCGTGCGTGGCGTGTTGTTCGGCGAAGTCGCGCTCGGCGGGCGACAGGTCGAATGTCGGCGATGTGCCCAGCCCGAAGTCGGTGAGGTAGATCCGCGCCATGTCGGTGCGCATGTTGCCGAAGTGTCCGTCCATGTGCAGCAACTCCCGGTTTCGCAACAGCGTCACGATCTCTGCGAGTTGTTGCTCGACGGCGCAGGCCTTACCGGCGGGGTCCTCGCGCAGCCAGTCGGCTATGGGGTGGTGAATGTATTCGCAGAACAGCACGAGACTGCACGGTGCGGCGGCCAGCGCTTCGAGGCGAGCTCGCACGGCCGGGCTGCCGCCCTGGGCGGTGACTACGGTGTCGATGTCGGCGTGTTCGGCTGCGACCGGCGACCGGCCGGGGAGCACCCGCCAGTGGTAGAGGATCGGAAACGATTGGGTCTCACCGGCCAGAACGGCGTCGGTGACGATGATGTTGGCGGCCAGTTCTCGCCATGCGTTGAAACTCGGGCCGCCGATGCCGTACTGGCAGTACAGCGGCAGGTCGAACAGGTTCGCCGTAGAGCGAGGGTCGGCAAGCTCCCTGTCGGTCAGCGGGATTCGCTTGGTGAACACCGGCACGCTGTCGACGTCGACAAGCGCCGCGCCACCACCCACGCCCACGCTGATGACTCGGCCGGTGCCAACCAACTCGGTGAGCTCTGAATCGGTGTAAGACGCCAGGATTGCCGAGATTCTTTGGTGGCGGGCAGTTCTGGCAGTTGTCATCGCACGATTGTGTCAGCGACCGGGCTGCGCGAGGCGAGGGTGCCGTTCCGGGCAGCATTCGATGCCACCGCCGGTCAGGCCGTGGCTTCGGTGGTTCGACTGTGCAGCAAGGCCAGCAGTTGGTTGGTGTGGCCGGGTAGCTCCACGTCGGTCAGGCCGATGATCAGATCCCGTAGGGGCAGTGGCTGATCGACCAGTACGGCGTCGTTGGAGAGTAGGCGGGTGGGAACCAGGGTGTCGAGTTCGGTTTCGCTGAGAGCGGGGCCGGAGAGGCTGCAGAGGACCTTGGCCTGCTGGTGCAGGCGGTCACGTAGACCGGCGCTGCCGCCGGCCAACTCTACGACACGGTCGATGGTCCAGATGTCGAGGGCAATGCGGTTGTCGTAGGTGGTGTGCTCGCCGGCGGCGACGGCTGACGCGGCGGCGATGGTGGCGGCGGTGACCAGGCAGACGTGCCCCAGGATCCGATCAGCGTTCCATTCGCCTGGCGCGAGGGCGATCGTCTGATCCGAATCGGCCACGGTGCCAGCGGCTTCCAGAAGCGTGCGGTAGGCGTCGTTCAGCGCAGTGGTGTCGAGCATTGCGTGTCCTCGGTTTTCGTGAGGGGGGTGGCGGCGTTGAAAATTATGCAGGTATTTGCCTGCCTAATTCAACCTGCCTGCGCCTCCCCACGCTGGGGACTGCTGGACCGGCTGAGCGGGAACCGGCATCCACACTGCGCTGATCGGATCGCAGGACTCAGCCGGCGGGTTCCGACTCACGCAAAGTGACGGTGCGGTCGGCGGTCTTCAACCTCAGTGTCGCGCCGTCGAGTCTCCATGCCGGGCTTGCCTCCAGGAGTGAGGTCGCCCATTCGTCCGCGCCGGCGCGGTCGCCCACGCAGGCCATGCGGGTGCCGGCGAGGGGGCCGGTGCGGAGGGTGTCACCGGTCAGGTCGGCGGAGCCCATGAGAGTGTTGCAGCCGGCGGTGGCGCTGAGGCGGCCCTCGGTGAAGGCCAGGCGGAGGGGGCCGTCACCAGGGATTCGCGGGCCCTGAACGTCGGTGGAGACGTAGGTGTGGCCGACAGGGGTCGCGGGCGTGGAATCCGTTGGGGTGGAATCGTTTCCGGAGGAGCAGGCGACGCCGGCCGCCAGTACTGCCAGGATCGGAACGATTCGCAGGACATTCGCCGACATGACCCGATGGTAGCCGTCGGGTGGGCCGGATCAGCTGCTGGCGTTACCGGCCTGCCACGTGTTCCACGGCACCTCCCAGTCGCCGTAGGTGTCCCATACGGGCAGCAGCTGGCCGCCCGAGTTGGTGATCTCCACGACGTCGCCGACGCCGAAGTGGTCGAAGAACCACTGGGCGTTGTCGGGTGAAAGGTTCACGCAGCCGTGCGACACGTTGCTGGCCCCCTGCTGTCCGACCGACCAGGGCGCCGAGTGGACGAATTCGCCGTCGTTGGAGATGCGTTCGTCCAGGTCCACCTTCTCGCGGTAGTACCCGGGCTGGCCGGCGCAGACCCCGTAACTGCAGGAGTCCATGATGATCGACGGCGATTTCTCCGAAATGACGTGCGGCCCTTCGTGGGACGGGAAACCGGGCGAGCCGAGACTCATCGGCATCTGGTTCACCTGCGCACCATTGTGCAGGATCGTCAGCTGTTCGGTGTTGCCGTCGGCCTGCGCGATCCAGGAGTCGTGCACCGTGTAGTCGGCGCTGTTGTTCTCGGCGCCGAACACACCGTCGCCGAGGTCGACACCGAAGACGTCGGCTTCGATGTGGATCTTGGTGCCCGGCTGCCAGTACTGCGCGGCGCGGTAGTGCACATCCTTGTCATCGACCCAGTACCACGCGCCCGGCTGCGCCGGGGTGACCGTGACCTTCAGATGCTTCTGCGCCTCCGCCTTGTTCGCCACCGGCGCGGTGAACTGGAACACCATCGGCTGCCCCACTCCGATACCGGTCTGGGCGACCAGATCCGGCGCGGGCACCACGTTCGCGTATGCCTTGTGGCCGGCGTCGATGGTGGTGACGGTGACGGTCTTGTCGGTCGCGACCTGGGCGAGGTTGACCGCTCGGGCATCGACGCGGTAGGTGGCCCCGTAGTTCAGCGGATCCTTCGAGGTCCAGCTGTGATGGTCGGCGCCGAAATCACCGGCGACCGTTTTGCCGTCCCCGTCGGTGACGGTGACCGTGGTGAGCATGCCGTCTGCGGAGTTCACCACGAGGGGCGTCGCCGGATTGAGTGGTCCGTGATCGGCCGCGGGCACATCGATCCCCGCGGGCGCGGTGATATCGGGCCCCTTGGACACCGGTGTCGAGGTGGTGCGGCCCGAGCCGCCACATCCGCCGACGAGCACGACGATCGCCGTCAGTACCGCCGACACCACCAATAGAGATCGACGCCTGCGCACGTCCTCACCGCCTCTGTCTCGCACCATCGCATGCACGGCGCCCACCCGGGACACAGCAGCCTCCAGTCCACACCATGAATCCGGTGTCGCACCGCAGCAGAGCGTACGTGTCGTCGCCGCTCGGCGCGCGCCCGGCATGGCCGGACCAGGCGTTTTGCCGCATTCGGGGTATTCGGCGGGGTGTGGCGCCGGCTCACCCCTCGCGGGTGAGTGCAACGGCAGCGTGAGGGCACACAGTGAAGCGATCTTCGATGTCTATCGAGGAAGGTGACCGATGCCCAGGCGAGATGGCTCCCGGTGGCGGACCACCGCGGCCGCGATCGGCGACTACCTCCGGCACGCGCCCGGCACCTACGTCTGGCTGGCCATCCTGCTCGTGTCCACCCTCGTGATCCGGCACCTGTCCCCCGATCAGGCCGAAATCCTGCTCGGCAACCGCTCGACCAATCTGCACCACCTGCGCGAGGACCCGGTGCACGTGCTGATCTCCAGCGCCTTCTGGCTCGCCGGCGGCGGCTGGCTCGGCTACGCGGTCAGCTACAGCATCTTTCATGCCCAGGCCGAACGCTGGCTGGGGACGCTGCGCTGGCTGGCGGTGGTGGTCATCGCGCACGTCGGCGCGACCTACCTCAGCGAAGGCGTGCTGTATTGGGCTATTCATCACGGTCACGCACCCGAATCCGCGGTGAACACCCTCGATTACGGCGTGAGCTACGCCTTGGCGGGTGTGATCGCCGTCCTGGTGTACCGGATCGCGAAGCCGTGGCGGTATGCGTATCTGCTCGGGGTGGTCGTCTTCTACGCGATCCTGGTGTTCGCGAACCGAACCTTCACCGACATCGGACATTTCAGTGCGATGGTGCTCGGTTTGGCCTGCTATCCGCTGACCCTCGGGCGGCCGGGAGTGTGGGATCCGGAGCTGGCGGTGCGTGGGCTCGCGGGGTCGGTGCGACACCGGTAATCACACCGCCGGGCAGGCGCCGCGGCAAGGATTGGATTCAGCGCGATCCAGAGTGCTGACCCCGCACCGGAATTCCCCTAACGTGACGTTTCGCCCATCCAGAGCGATCGAGAGACCCGGCTCCACGACGTCGCAGCAACCCCCCGACTGGGTGTGGGTGCTACCGCCGGGACCGATGGAGGAAACCATGGTACGCAGCGTCTTTCACGTCGGCCAGGATGATCCGATGGCCGCGCCGCTGCTGGCGGAGCTGGCCATCGAATACAGCAGCCGCTACGGCGGGAGCGTCGGTGAGGTCCACGCCGATCTGGTGAACTACCCGGCCGCCGATTTCGCGGCCCCGCACGGCGATCTGCTGGTGGTGGTCGAGGACGGCGAACCCGTCGCCGGCGGGGCGTTTCGCCGCTACGACGAGCGCACCGCCGAATTGAAACGCATCTGGACCGCGCGTGAACACCGCCGCCGCGGCCTGGCGACCTTCGTACTCGGCGAACTCGAGGCCGAAGCGCTGCGCCGCGGATATCGGCGGATCTTCCTGACCACCGGTCCTCGGCAACCCGAAGCGGTGGCCCTCTACCTGTCGGCGGGGTACACACCGCTCGAACGCACCCCGTCCGTCCAGCCCGGTCTGCTCGCGCATCCGTTCGAGAAGTACCCGACGCGGGTAGCGAACACCCAGCGGCGCAATCGTTTCGGCCGCGCGCGCGACGGTGGGCACACCCCGGTGCGGTCCGGATTCCGCTATTCACCGGTGCGCGGCGAGGCCGGTGCCGTCCACGTATGAAGTTCCGCATCGATCCACCCGGAGTCATCGAATGAAACGAATCCTCTCGCCGGCGCTCGCGCTCACCGCGACGCTGGCGATCGCCGCCTGCGCGAACACCACCGGTGGTGGTGGCGACGCCGGTCCCCCGCAGCCGGGCGGCACCCTGCGCTACGGCCTGTCGCAGGCACCGACCTGCTCGGATCCGGCCCAGGCCGGTACCAACCAAACCCTGTACGTGGCACGCCAGATCGTGGATTCGCTCACCGATCAGGATCCCGCGAGCGGAGAGATCAAGCCCTGGCTGGCCACGTCCTGGCAGGTGAGCCCGGACGCGAAGACCTTCACCTTCCATTTGCGGCCCGACGTCACGTTCAGCGACGGCACGCCGCTGACCGCCACGTCGGTGCAGAAGAACTTCGACGCCGTCGTGCACACCCTCACCGCGGCGAAAGCGCCGCTGGGAGCGAGCTATCTGGCCGGGTACGCGGGCACCACTGCCGTCGATCCACTCACCGCCGAGGTTCGATTCGACGCGCCGAACGCCCAGTTCCTGCAGGCCTCGTCGACACCGCAGCTGGGCATTCTCGCGGACGCGACCACCGCGAAACCCGCCGAACAGCGCTGCCTCGGCGACAATATCGGCAGCGGTCCGTTCGTCTACGCCGGCTATCGCCAGGACGCCTCGGCCACGCTGGTGAAGCGCCCCGGATATCGGTGGGGTTCGGCGGTATTCGCTCATTCCGGCGAGGCGTATCTGGATCGCATCGAATTCACTGTCGTCCCCGAGGCCGGGGTGCGGACCGGCAGCCTGTCGTCGAATCAGCTCGACGCCGTCAGTGACGCGCTGCCCCAGGACGTTCCGCAACTCGAGGCCGCCGGCGCCGAGGTGCAGTTCGACTCGAACCCGGGCGTTCCCTTCGGGCTGCAACCGAATGTGAGTCGCGCGCCGCTGTCGGATTCCGCCGTGCGCCAGGCCCTGTTGCACGGAATCGATCGCAAGCAGCTGGTGGACACGGTGCTGGGGCCGCAGTTCCTGCCCGCCACCGGGCCGCTGGCCTCGAAAACGCCCGGCTACGTGGATCTTTCGAAGTCGATTGCCTACGATCCCGACCAGGCGCGCCGCATTCTGGATCAGGCCGGATGGGTGCCCGGTGGCGACGGCATCCGGGTGAAGGACGGGCGGCGGCTGTCGTTCGGTGTCCTGTTCGGTGCGCAATTCGCGGCGAATCAGGCGACCTTGGAACTGGTACAGCAGCAATTGCGCAAGATCGGGGTGGACATCCGGCTGGAGTTGACGCCCGTCGCCGACTACACCGCGCGGCAGAACTCCGGGGATTTCGATGCCACCTACTTCAACACCACCCGCGCCGACGGAGACATCCTGCGCACCACGTTCGGGCGGGGTCAGCGAAACCTCAACCAGCGCGGTCCGATTCCGGCGCTGGACCAGGCTCTCGCCGACCAGCTGTCGACCACCGATCCGGCGGCGCGGGCGGGGATCATCGGGCAGGCGCAGCGATCGGTGATCGAGAACGGATTGTGGTTGCCGACCATCGAATTGTCGCAGGCGATCGGAGTGTCCGGCGCGGTGCACGATCTGAAGTTCGAGGCCTCGGCGCGCCTGCAGTTCTACGACACCTGGTTGAGCAAGCGATGACGCGATATGTGATCGTGCGGGTGCTGCAGGCGGTGGGCGTGCTGTGGGCGGCGTTCACCATCTCCTTCGCCGTCCTGTTCCTGCTGCCGTCGGATCCGGTGCAGATGGCCGTCGACGCGGATCCGGGCGTACCTCCGGATCCGGCCGCCATCGCGGAACTGAGGGCCAGATACGGGCTGGATCGCTCGGTGCCGGAACAGTATTGGACCGCGCTCACCCACGCCGTCCGAGGTGATCTCGGACGCTCGCTGAACACCGGGCAGTCCGTCACCGGCGCGCTGGCGCAATCGATTCCCTCGACGCTGGCGCTGGCCGGCCTCGCGCTGCTGCTGGCGATCGTCTTCGGCGCCGCGCTGGCGGTGGCCGCGTCCTACACCCGGCGCCCCTGGTTGCGGAATGTGCTGACGGCGCTGCCGCCGATCGGTGCGGCCATGCCCACCTTCTGGGTGGGACTGCTTCTGCTGCAACTGTTCTCGTTCCGGCTCCGCCTCGTGCCCGCATTCGGCGGAACCGGCTTCAGTGGCACGATCCTGCCCGCGATAACGCTGGCCGTGCCGGTCGGCGCGGTGATCGCGCAGGTGTTCCACAGCGGTCTGGCCTCCACGTGGCGGCAGCCGTTCGTCGATGTGGCCTTCGCCAAGGGCGCCTCGCGGCTGTGGGTGCTGTGGCGGCACGTGCTCCGCGCCGCGGCCGGACCGGCGTTGACCGTCGCCGGACTCTGGGTCGGCACGGTGCTGGCGGGTTCCGTGGTGGTCGAAACCGTGTTCTCGCGCGGCGGTCTGGGCCGGCTCACTCAGAACGCGGTACTGCATCAGGACATTCCGGTGGTGCAGGGCATCGTCGTGATCGCCGCGCTGGCGTTCGTGGTGGTGAACCTGGCGGTGGATCTGATCTATCCGCTCCTGGACCCCCGCGTAGCGGTCGCCCGCGAGAAGGTGGGCGCTCATGTCTGACACACTGCTCATCGCCGAACCCGCCGCCACCCGGATCGCGGGACTGCGGCGGGCGGCGGCGCCGAAACGCTGGCGCGCCACCGCCGGACTCGCGGTGTCGATCCTCGTGCTGATCGTGGTCCTCGGCTGGGCGGTCGCGCCCTCGCTTCTCGCCGGCGACGATCCCCGCGCGGGCGTGCCGGCGGAGAAATTCCGCGGCCCGAGCCTGCAGCACTGGTTCGGCACCGACAACCTCGGCCGCGACCTGTACACCAGGGTGGCGCACGGGGCGGCACTGACACTGTCGGCGACCGTGTGTGCCGTGCTGCTGGGATTGGTGATCGGTTCGGCGATCGGTCTCGTCTCGGGCACTCTCGGCGGGACCGTCGATGCCGTCGTCATGCGCGGAGTCGATGTGCTGCTGGCGATTCCGGAGCTGTTGTCGGCACTGGTCCTCATCACCGTGCTCGGGCTGGGCACCCGGAATGTGGCCATCGCGGTGGGAGTGGCGCTGATCGCCCGGTTCGCGCGGGTGATGCGCGCGGAAGTGCTGCGGGTGCGTCGCGCGCCCTACGTGGAGGCGGCGTTCGCGTCCGGGGTGCGCTGGCACACGGTGCTGTTGCGCCACATCCTGCGCACCGCGTACGCGCCGGTCGCCGCGCTGGCCGCGGTCGAATTCGGCGTCGCGGTGCTGGCGATTTCGTCGCTCAGCTTCCTCGGCTACGGTGCCGCGCCACCCACCCCGGAGTGGGGTTCGCTGATCTCCGAAGGACGCAACTACCTCGTGCTCGCCTGGTGGATGACCACCCTGCCCGGCCTGGTGATCGTCGCGGTGGTGCTGGCCGCCCAGCGCATCGGCCGCGCGATCGGGACCACGGAGGACCGATGAGACACACTGGCCCGACCTCTCGTCGGTCCGACCGGGTGCGGGTGTCCGGTAAGGCACAGGAGGTTCGACGATGAGTGACGAGACGTTGTTGCGGGTCCACGATCTGCGCGTTCGCTACGGCGGCACGCCGGTGGACGCGGTCTCCGGTGCGACGCTGGAGATCGCGCGCGGGGAGACCGTCGCGCTGGTCGGCGAATCGGGCTCGGGCAAATCCACACTCGCCCATGCCGTCATCGGCCTGCTGCCTCCGTCGGCGGAGGTGTCCGGCGGCGGAATCGTTTTCGACGGGCACCGGCTCGACACCACGTCCGAACGCACCCTGCGCGGCCTGCGGGGTGCGCGCATCGGACTCGTCCCGCAGGATCCCGGAACGTCGCTGAACCCGGTGCAGCGCATCGGCGACCAGGTGGCGGAGGTGTTGCGCATCCATCGGCGGGCCGACCGTCGCACGGCGCGGCTGGAGGCGGTGCGGTTGCTCACCGAGGCGGGCCTGGACCGGCCGGAGGTGCGGGCACGGCAGTATCCGCAGGATCTGTCCGGCGGGCAGCGCCAGCGAGTGCTGATCGCGATCGCACTGGCCTGCGCACCGGAACTGGTGATCGCCGACGAGCCGACCAGCGCGCTGGACGTCACCGTACAGCGCCGCATTCTCGACCACCTCGCCGATCGCACCGCGCAGCTCGGCACCGCGGTACTGTTGATCACCCACGACCTGGCAGTGGCCGCCGACCGGGCCGATCGGATCGTGGTGATGCGGCACGGCCGGATCGTCGAAACCGGAACCACAACAGCCGTTCTCACCGATCCGCAGCACGAGTACACCGCCGAGTTGCTCGCCGCCGCGCCGAGCGCCGAGACACCGGTGCGCCGGGCTCGCCCGCGTGCGGAACGACCGCTGCTGGCGGCGACCGGTCTGCGCAAGAGTTTCCGGATCGCGCGGGGCGTGCGCACGGATGCGGTCGACGACGTGTCACTGGATCTCGATCGCGGCGAAACACTCGCGCTGGTCGGCGAATCCGGCTCCGGCAAGACCACCACCGCTCGCATCCTCGCGAGGCTGTCCGCACCCGACGCGGGCAGTATCCGCTTCGACGGGCGCGATGTCGCCGGGTTGCGCGGCGCAGGGCTGCGGGAGTTTCGCCGCCGCGTCCAGGTGGTGTACCAGAACCCGTACACGTCGCTGAATCCCACCCTCAGCGTCGCGAAGATTGTCGGAGAACCGTTGCAGGCCTTCGGGATCGGCGATCGCCGCGAACGCCGCGCCCGGGTCGCCGAACTGCTCGAACAGGTCGCTCTGCCCGGCGAGGTCGCGGACCGGCGCCCGGAACGGCTGTCGGGCGGGCAGCGGCAGCGTGTGGCGATCGCGCGGGCGCTGGCGCTGCGCCCGGATGTGCTGGTGCTGGACGAGCCGGTGTCGGCACTCGATGTCGGGGTGCAGGCGCAGATCCTGGCACTGCTGGAGCGACTGCAGTCCGAACTGGAGCTGAGCTATCTGTTCATCTCCCACGATCTGGCCGTGGTGCGCCGCATCAGCGACCGCGTAGCGGTGATGCGGCGAGGGCGGATCGTCGAAACAGCCACCACCGCAACGCTGTTCGACAACCCCAGGCACGAATACACGCGCGAGTTGCTCGCCGCGGTGCCGGGCGGGTTCGCGCGGCCGGTGATCGAACGGTCCGCCTGAGGTCGCGAACTATTCCTCGGAGTCGGCCGGGTCGGGGTCGCCGGCGCCGGCCTGCCGGTCCCGCCACACCCAGAACACCGCGGAGGCGACCAGCGCCCACCCGGCGAGCACCAGATACGGGAAGATGTGCTGGTGGCCGGAAAAATACACCGCGGTGTGCTGGGCGTTGACCGAGGCACCCGGCGGTAGCCAGCGTCCGATCGCGCCGAGCACCGACGGCAGCAGCGGCCACGACACCGCGCCACCGGAGGACGGATTGCCCAGCAGCACCATCACGCCCCAGGTCGGGATCATCGCCCAGCGTCCGAACAGCGCGCTGAACATCGAGAAGATCATGCCCGAGGTGAACATCGTGAACGCCAGAATCCCCCACGACTGCAGGAACGGCAGCGTCAGCGCGCCCAGCCACCAATCCACCACGGCGGCGATGGCGAACCCGCCCAGCAGTGCGTAGGCGACGGTGAACGCGATCCGCTGCCCCGCGCTCAGCGCACCGGCGTGCACATTGAGCTGGATCGCGCCGACGAAGCCGATGATCACCGCCGCCAGCGTGATGTAGAAGATCGCCAATCCGCGCGGATCGCCCGGCTGCAGCGGATTGATATCGGTCACCGCGATCGGTATCCGGGTCTGGCGGCTCGCCTCGGCGGCCGCGGTGACGACCACCTGGGCCACCGACGACCCGGACGCGCCGGAAATATCGACGGGGATCCGCTCCGCTTCGCGCACATCCAGGATGGCGAACACCCGCTGCGATTCGACGGCCTCGCGCGCCGCGGCCGGAGTGTCGTAATGCAGCGGATGGAGGGAGCCGTTCAGAGCCTGATCCATGGTGTCGAGGAAGCGCTGGTCGGGTGCGGGCACCGCGGTGCCCGCATCGACGACCGCGACCGGAATCCGGTGTGGTGTCGGATTGGCGAGGATATAGGTGTAGGAGCCGGCGAACAGTCCGGCCGCGATCGCCAGGATGAACACCAGCACCGTCGCCGGCAGATACGGCGAGTACCGGAATCGTTGCCGGCGGCCGCGCCATCCGGTCGGGGCCACCGGCACCGCGGCCGGGATATTCCGCTCGTTGTCGGACATGCCGCCACCTTAGGAGCCCGCGGCTCCGGAATTCCGGAAGCGGGCAGACGCGGCGGCCCGCGCAATCCGAGCCGTTCTCGCCGACGCGGCTCCCCGCCGATACCGCCCGCCGCAAGAATAGAATTCACCGCGATCGAGAGTGCTGACGCCGCAGGCGATTTCTCATAGTTTGAGCTTCTGCCCATCCGGCGATCGCGAGACTTCTCCGCTTCCCGCGAACCGCGATTCGGCGGTGTCTCTCCTGTCGATCGAAAGGACGCCCTCACATGTCGTCGTTCCCGCCTCTGCTCGGGGTGGAATTGTCCGGCACGGGTATCCACCCGGCGTCGTGGCGGCGGGCCGACTCCCGCGCCGAAGAGCTGTTCACGCCCGGCTACTGGCTCGATGCGATCACCGCCGCCGACCGGGCCGGACTCGACTTCGTCTTCCTCCCGGACTCCTTCGGTGTGGACACCGGTGGTTACGGCCCGCTCGACGCGATCGCGATCGCCGCCCGCGCCGCCGCCGCGACCCGGAGCATCGGGCTGATCCCGCAGGCGACGGTCACCCATACCGAACCGTTCCATGTGTCCAAGGCGATCGCCGCACTCGACTACGCCACCTACGGCCGGGCCGGTTGGGAGGTCGCGGTCTCCGCGGCCCCCGAGCAGACGACGCTGTTCGGCCGCAAACAGCCGCAGGACGACGCCTCGCTGTGGCGCGAGGCCGACGAGGCGATCGAGGTGGTGACCCGGCTGTGGGACAGCTGGGAGGACGACGCCGAGATCCGCGATCTCGCGACCGGCCGCTTCATCGACCGCGACCGATTGCACTACATCGACTTCGAGGGCGAGAACTTCTCGGTCAAGGGTCCATCGATCACGCCTCGCCCACCGCAGGGTCAGCCGCCGATCGCGGTGCGCGCCGCGTCACCCGCCAGCACCCGCCTCGCGGTCCACCGCGCCGATCTGATCCGGGTCGGCGCCGCCGACCTCGACGAAGCGGCCGCCCTGCGCACCCGGCTGCGCTCCGCGGTCGCCGCGGCCGGTCGATCTCCCGACGAGGTGCGGATCCTGCTCGACGTCGAGGTGCATCTGGCCGCGAGCGAGGACGGTGCGCACGCCGAACTCGACCAGCTGGACTCCTGGGGCCCGGCGGCGCCGCTCGCGACCGTGCGCCACCTCGGCACCGCCGACGGACTGCGCGCGCTGTTCGAGCGGGCCCAGCGCGAGTGCGCCGCCGACGGTCTGGTGTTGCGGCCGTTGGCGGTGCCCGCGTTCACCGCCGCGCTCGACCGGCCGGCACGCAGCCTTCGCGGCCGCATCGGATTGACGCGTCCGGCCAACCGCTACGCACTCGCCCGAGGATGAGGATGCCGAAACAACAGGTACGCAAGCAGATTCATCTGGCCGCCCACTTCCCGGGGGTGAACAACACCACGGTGTGGAGCGTGCCGGAATCGGGCAGCCAGATCGAGTTCGACTCCTTCGTCCACCTGGCGCGCACCGCCGAGCGGGGATTGTTCGACTTCTTCTTCCTCGCTGAAGGGTTGCGCCTGCGCGAACACCGCGGCCGGATCTTCGACCTCGATGTGGTCGGTCGTCCCGACACCTTCACCGTGCTCGAGGCGCTCGCCGGGGTCACGACCCATCTCGGCCTGGCCGGCACGATCAACACCACATTCAACGAACCCTTCGAACTCGCACGGCAATTCGCCAGCCTGGACCATCTGTCGGGTGGGCGGGCCGCCTGGAACGCCGTCACCTCGTCCGACGCGTTCACCGGTGAGAATTTCCGGCGTGGTGGTTATCTGGACCACTCGCAGCGCTACGTGCGCGCGGCGGAAGTGGTCGACGCGACCCGCGCGATCTGGGACAGTCGCGCCGGCGGGGCGCCGGTCGTCGACCGCGAACGCGGGGTGTTCGGCGGCTCGGCGCCCCGATTCAGGTATCGCGGAACGCAATTCGACATCGAAGGTGTCTTCGGGTTGCCGGCGAGCCCGCAGGGATATCCGGTGCAGATCCAGGCCGGTGATTCCGAGGAGGGCCGGGAGTTCGCCGCCGCGAAGGCCGATGCGATCTTCAGCCGCCACGGCGAACTCGAGGACGGGCGCCAGTTCTACACCGACATCAAAACCCGGCTCGCGAAGTACGGCCGCCGGCGCGACGATCTGAAGATCCTGCCCGCCGCGACGTTCGTGCTCGGTGACAGCGACGCCGACGCGCAGGAGCGGGCGCGGGAGATCCGGCTGCAGCAGGTCGGACCGCAGACGGCGATCGCCTTCCTCGAACAGGTCTGGGGCCGTGACCTTTCCGGCTACGACCCCGACGGTCCGCTGCCCGGGATCGATCCGGTCGACAACGCGGACATCACCCGTGGGCGCGTCCGGCACGCCAAGGACCCGCGCGCGGTGGCCGAGGCCTGGCGCGCCAAGGCCGAGGCCGAGAAGCTGAGCATCCGGGAACTGATCATCGAGGTGACCGCGCGCCAGCAGTTCGTCGGCACGCCCGCTCAGGTCGCCGCGGAGATCGATCGGTACGTGCAGTCCGACGCCGCCGACGGCTTCGTGCTCGTCCCCCATCTCACGCCCGCCGGACTCGACGAATTCGTGGACAAGGTCGTTCCCGAGCTCCAGGAGCTGGGCAGTTTCCGAACCGAATACACCGGTGTGACCCTGCGCGAACATCTGGGGCTGCGCCATCCGCATCGCGGCAGCGAAGGAGTGCGAGCGTCATGACCGTGCCGTTGTCGATTCTGGATCTCTCCCCCGTCAGTGTCGGGTCCACACCGCGGCAGGCGCTGCGCAACACCGTCGACCTGGCCCGTCACGCCGAGTCGTGGGGTTATCGCCGATTCTGGGTCGCCGAACACCATTTCGTCGCGGTGGCCTCCTCCGCGCCGACCACGCTCATCGCCTTGATCGCGGCTGCCACCGACACGATCCGGGTCGGCTCGGCCGCTGTGCAGGCCGGCCACCACACTTCCGCGGCGGTGGTGGAGGCGTTCGGCACCATCGACGCGCTGTATCCGGGTCGGCTGGATCTGGGCCTGGGGCGCTCGGCGCATCGGATCGCCGAGGTGCGCTCGGCGGGGGTGAAACCGGTGCCCGCTCCCGAACGCCCGACCCGGGTGCGCGACGGTGTCGTGATCCCGCCGCCGTTCAGTTCCGGACGGTTGCTCGATACCGCCCGGCTGGCGGCGAGTTTCGAGGCGCTGCAACTGCCCGGGACCCAGCCGCTGGACTACGGCCGTCAGGTCCGCGAGATCCGCGACCTGCTGACCGGGAACTACCGCAGCTCGGAAGGTATCGCCCTGCATGCTGTTCCGGGTGAGGGTGCCGAGGTTCAGTTGTGGCTGTTCGGTAGTTCCGGCGGTGAGAGCGCTCAGCTCGCGGGCCGGCTCGGACTGCCGTTCGCGGCCAACTATCACGTCTCCCCCGGCACGATCGTCGAGACGGTGGAGGCATACCGCGCCGCCTTCCGGCCGTCGGCGGTTCTCGACCGGCCGTATCTGGTGGTGTCGGCCGATGTGGTCGTCGCCGACGACGACGCGACCGCCGCCCACCTGGCCTCGACCTACGGGCATTGGGTCTACAGCATCCGCAGCGGCGCCGGCGCCGCCGAATACCTCGACCCCGACACCGCGCCCGCGCTGACCGAACAGCAGCAGCGCCTGGTGCACGATCGCGTCACCACCCAGTTCGTCGGCGCACCGGGTTCGGTCGCCGAACGGCTCTCGGCGCTGCAGCAGTTGACCGGCGCCGACGAACTCGTCGTCACCAGCGTCACCTACCGGCACGAGGACCGGCTGCGCTCACACGAACTGCTCGCCGCCGAATGGGGATTACCGCAGATCCGCGCCGCCTAGGCGCCGGGCCGCGCCGCGGCCTCGTTGCCGGCCGGAATCCAGGGCGGTGTCGGCATCCTGCCGTCAGCGCTGTGGCGGGCGGCGAAACGAGGGGGCCATGAGTTGTTCGCGGTATCCGAACTACTGCCCACTGCCTGCCTTGCCGTGGTTGCCGCGATCGTGCTGACGGTGGCGCCCGCCCTCGGCCGCCCGTTCGCCGCCGAGCCCGTATCGCATGCGGGCACAGACGCGCCGTATCCGCTGTGCTCGGCCGCCGGATGGGCGCCGAACTCGGTTCGGCACGCGGGTGCGCCGATCTCGTCCGCAACGCCGCAGTGGTACCCGGCGCCGTTCGCCGGCGATCGCCCGGCGGATGCTCCCACATCGGGCACCTGTCCGCGGCCCGCATCCGGCAGGTCGGCTGCCGTGCGGCCGAACCCGGAGCCGTGCCCGCCGGCACGATCGACAGTGATCCGAATCCGTTGCGGCACTTGCCTTGTCTGCCGTCGGGATCGACCCGATATCGCAAACCGAATGCCCGGATTGCCGCCATCGCGTTAAACTGCTTGCGAGATAGGCGGTTTCGATGCATGTAACTGAGTTCTTCATGCCGTTCGGTTCGGAGGGGGCCAATCCCGCCGAATCGGAGGCCGAGCAGGTCATGTGGGCCTGGCTCGAACGTTGTGATCTGGTTCCCTCGGAGCCGACTCGCCGGCGCATGCGCCGGACCCGGCCGGCTCGTATGTACGCGCTGTGGTGCCCGTACGCAGGGGTGGACGCACTGGGATTGCTGAGCCGATTCACCGCGTGGGCTTTCATCGTCGACGATCAGTTCGACATCGAAGTTCCCGACCCGGCACGGACCTTGGCGACCATCACCGAATTGGAGGAGGTGTTCGACGACGGTGCGCGACCGCGCGGGGTGCTCGCGGTGGCCTTCGCCGAACTCTGGCGCGAACTGTGCGCCGGACGTTCCACCCAGTGGCGCCATGCCGTGCGCACCGAACTCTCGGCGTGGCTGTGGACCTACTACACCGAGAGCATCGGACGGCTCACCGATCGCTATCCCGATCTCGACGACTATCGGGCCCACCGGCGCGATTCCGTGGCGCTGT
The DNA here is from genome assembly GCF_001613505.1 of Nocardia mikamii NBRC 108933. Lineage (GTDB taxonomy): Bacteria > Actinomycetota > Actinomycetes > Mycobacteriales > Mycobacteriaceae > Nocardia > Nocardia mikamii. Next base: position 50,216 of record NZ_BDCM01000009.1, on the reverse strand, counting down.
ACGTATTTCTCGATATCAGCGAGATCGCGGAGGGCGTCGACCTGTGTGCGGCAGCGCGCGGCCTGCCGTCGTTTCGTGCGATACGGGAGGCGTCCGTCGAACATATGGGACTGTTCAACGACATCCTGTCCATCGACTCCGACGAGGCCTCGGAGTATCTGTACAACTCGGTGCTGCTGGCCGAGCGGCAGCAGGGCCTCGACCGGAAACAGGCGGTGGAGGTGGTCGACCGGATGCTCACCGGATGTGTGCGCCGGATGCTGACGGGCATCGATGCACTGCCCGCCGAACTCGACGCGGCGGGCCTGTCCGGCCGCGAGCGCGCCGATATCCTCAGCACCGCAACCTGTTACACCCGATATGTACGAGCCAACTTCGACTACCACTATCAGGCCGCGCGCTACACCAGTGCACCGCGCGAGGCACTCGAACACGGCGCACCCCTGACCTGACGGACAACCCGCGGGCGTTGCGCAAACGCAACCCGGGCCACCGCCCGGCCCGCGGGTTCCGGTGCGACGATGAATACTTCACGCACCGCCGACCGCGACGCGGAGCGGGCGCGGCGGCTGTGCCCTAGCGAGCGGGGCCGGTAATGCGATCATCCAAACCCACCACCTCCCCTCCGGAACAACGCCTTCCCGCGGCGGACCGCAAGGACTGCGCGCTCCCCCGCGAACCCGGGCGCCGCCCACGCGTCACCACCGATGCCGCACCGGGTACGCGCTCTGCGGGGGCCTTGCTCGCCGATGCCCGCACAGCGATCGCGCCGGTTCTGCGGGCCGCTGTCGCGACGCTCGGCCACCCCTTGGACCGGATGGCCGGGTACCACTTCGGCTGGTGCGACGCCGAGGGCAGGCTGCGCGCCGGTGCGCACGGCAAGGGCCTGCGCCCGGCACTGACCCTGGCCGCCGCGGCCGCCTGCGGCGCACCGGCCGCCGATGCCGTCCACGCCGGTGCCGCGGTCGAACTGCTGCACAACTTCTCCCTCGTGCACGACGACGTGATGGACGCCGATCCGTTGCGCCACGGCCGGCCCACGGTCTGGCGGGTGTGGGGCACCACCAATGCCACGCTGCTCGGAGACGCGTTGCAGGCGTTGGCCTTCGCCGTGCTCTCCGACGGCGGAGTGCCGGAGGAGACCGGCGCCGCCGCCGTGATCCGGCTGGCCCGCACCGCCGCTACGCTGTGCCACGGCCAATATCAGGACTGTGATTTCGAGACCCGGCCGGATGTGAGCGTCGAGGACTATCTGTCCATGGCGGCGGGCAAAACCGCTGTGCTGCTGGGGTGTTCGTGCGCGCTGGGCGCGTTGTGCGCGGGTGCGGATTCGCGGACGGTGGCCGCGTTCAACACCTTCGGCCGCAATCTGGGGCTCGCGTTCCAGCTGGTCGACGACGCCATCGACATCTGGGGCGATCCGGCGGTGACCGGTAAACCCGCGCTCAGCGACCTGGCCGCACGGAAGCGGTCGTTTCCGGTGGTGTGCGCACTGGCCTCCGACACCGACGCGGGCCGCGAATTGGCCCGGCTGTACAGCGAGCCACGGCCGATGACGCCGGCCGACGTAGCGCGCGCGGCCGAACTGGTCGCTGCCGCCGGTGGCCGTGAACTCACGCGCGACTACGCCGACCGGGCGTTGCGTTCCGCGCTGGCCGGGCTGCCGTCAGGTGTGGCCCGGGGCGATCTCGAAACCCTCGCACACGTGGTGGTCCGGCGGAACAGGTGAGCCGGTCCGCGATCACCCGCAAGCGATCGCGGACCGGCCCTCGATTTCCGGCGGCTCCTCGGTAGCGGCGCCCTAGGGTCGGGTGCCCTTGCGGCGGCTTCGTATCACCACCAGCGCGCCGAGAAGCAGTCCGAGGAGGACGACACCGGCGATAACCACCGCGAGGACCGTGGGCGAAACCCCGTCGCCGGATTCCGAGGCGGCCGATGCCGGCGATCGAGCGCCGCTGTTCGCGGAGGACGAGGCGTCCGGTGTCTGCGTCGCGTGCTCACCGAATATGCCCTCTGCCGTGGCGGATTCGTAATGCGGTCCGGGTTCGGGAGCCCCGCCGACGGTCACATCCAGGCGAATCGGGACCGGCGCACCGACCCCTTCGACATTCGAGGCGCTGACGGAGACGGCGATGTAGTACCCACCCGCCAGGCTCTGTTCGGCGCCCTTGCCGGCTCCGGCCGTGCGATTGCTGTAGCGCACCGGCAGCGTGGCCAGCGGATCGCCGGCCGGCATCGTCGCGGATTCTCCGTTGTAGCTGGCGAAGTCGTGGCCGATCTCGGTGCGAATCGGCGAGTACAGCGTGGTCGTGACCCGCGACAGCCCGTCCAGTCCGTGCTTGTCGGAGTCCAGGAAATTCACCCGGTAGGCGAGGCCCTGGCCCCATCCGAGCGGAACCCGATAGAACACCGACTCGCCACGCTGCAGGGTGTCGGAATAGCTGCCGGAACCGTCCAATGTGGTTGCGGCATTGAACGATCCGCCTCCCGTCACCGCGACGGCACTGCCGGCCGGTGGCGTGAACGCGCTCGGTGTCGTCGCCGCGGGCGGGCCGGGGTCGAGGGCCGCGGGCTCGATTCCGAACAGCAACTCCATCGGCATCTGCTGTGGCATGTTGTCGGCGACGCCGTGCCACTCGGGTGCGAAGTAGTAGCGCCCGCCGCCGCGGCACGCGTTCGCGGCGCTGTCGGATCCGGAATCGGTCTTGGTCGCGCCGTCCCACGCCTTGGTCACGGTCAGCGCCACACCGTCACTGGTGTTCACGACCTGCTCGAACTCGAAGACGTTGCAGTCCTTGCCGTCTTCGCCGTACACCCGCAGGTACAACACGCTGTTGTCGCTACCGGACTGTTTCTGCCGGGCGTGCGGGAAGGCGACCGTCGCACTGAAGTAGGCCATCGCACCCTGTGGCACGTCCAGGGCGTAGTACTTCGTCTCATGTTGGGCGATCGTGTCCAGATATCGGCCCGGCGCCGCGACCGGCGCGTCTCGATAGCTCGCGGCGCCGGTGATCGGTGCGCCGATCGGCGTGTAGGTGCGCAACGCCGCCTGGCTCACCCTGGGCAGGACGCTTTCGAGCGAGGTGCCGTCGGCGGCGTCGGTGTACGTACCGCCGGTCTGTTGCGCGATACACGTGAGCTGTTTACGGGCGGGCCCGTCGACACCGAATCCGATGGCGTGCACCACGATCCTGGCGCCCTGGCGCTCGAGTTCCCGGGCGACCTCACAGGGATCCGGTGGCGCGCAGGTGTCTTCGCCGTCGGAGACGAGGACGATCGAACGTGGCCCCTCCTTCGGAAGCGCCTCGGCGGCCGCCCGCAGCGCGGCGCCGATCGGCGTATATCCACTGGCCTCGATACCGTCGACGGCGGTGTTCACGGCGGCTCTGTCGATGATGTCGGCGCCGCGCAGCGTGCGCACATCCGCGCAGCCGGCGGTCTTCTCCGCGTCCGAAGATCCGGTTCCGGTTCCGTACACCGTCAGTCCCACCTTCGACCGCGGTGGGGCCGCGGCGACGAAACTGTGTACGGCGGCCTTGGCCGCATCCAGTTTCGTGCCGCCGCCGGGATCGGGGGCCCGCATGGATCCCGAGGCGTCCAGCACCAGCATGGTGGGCGCGTACTCGGGTTGCTGCTGCGCGTGCACCGGCACCGCGGTGAGCGCAACCGCGGCCGCTGCCGCCCCGAGCGTCAGCAGCTTCCTCAATCTCGACATACTCTCCACTCCGATGACTCCCAAGATCAACAGACCCTAATACGACAAATCCGGCTGCCTGCTATCGAATCGGCCGCGTCGGCTATAACTGCTGCATGGGAAAGTTCGGCGAGGATGGTCGCAGTACGGACGCGGCGCCGTCGATGGCTCGGACTTCCCTGCTGCGGGAATTGCCCACCACCGAACGCGGGTTGCGCACCCGCTCGGCGCTGATCGCCGCCGCCCGCCGGGTCTTCGAGACCAGTGGCTATCTCGACACCCGGCTGGTGGACATCACGACTGCGGCCCATTGCTCCTCCGGCACCTTCTACACCTATTTCTCCAGCAAGGAAGAGATCTTCGCGGCGGTCCTGGAGATCGCCCAGGAGGACATGTTGCATCCGGGGATGCCGCATGTGCCCGAGGCCGACGATCCGGCCGCGGTCGTCGCCGCCAGCAACCGCGCCTATTTCGAGGCCTACCAGCGCAACGCCAAACTCATGGGCCTGCTGGAACAGGTCGCCAATATCGACCCCGAATTCCGGGTGCTGCGCCAGCGCCGCGCCGAGGCGTTCATCGACCGCAACGCACGCAGTATCGAATCGCTGCAACGTCGGGGACTGGCCGATCCCGAGCTGGATCCGCTCCTCGCCTCGCGCGCCCTCTCCGGGATGGTGAGCCGCCTGGCCTTCGGGCATTTCGTGGGCGGTGACGACACCGACCGCCCGGTCGACCTGGACGAGCTGACCTACACCGCGACCCGGTTGTGGGTCAACGCGCTGCGTATCCCGGCCAAGTCCTGACTCGCCGTTTCGCCCTTCGGCGCGGCGCGGACCTGCTACAACAGCGGAGTGTGGCGTGCGCGCACACCCGAAATTGAACTTGACGTCGACCTCAACTACGGTGGGGTGACATCACGGACAGGGACAGAGGTACGGCAGTGCAGGTTGCGCAGAAAGTGGCCATCGTGACCGGCGGCGGAGGCGGTATCGGCGGTGCGCTCGCCGCCCGCCTCACCGCCGCGGGCGCGCGAGTCGTCGTCGCCGATCTCGACGAGGCGGCCGCGAAGAGCGTCGCCGACGCGGTGTCGGCCGAGCATCCCGGCGCATGCGTGAGCGCGGGTGCCGACGTCAGCGATCCGGAGGCGATCGCGAGCCTGATCACGCTGGCGGAGAGGACGTTCGGCCCGGTCGACCTGTACTTCGCGAACGCCGGCATCGCCGGTGCGGTCGGGCTCGAGGTCGCCGAGGCCGACTGGGACCGATCCTTCGACGTCAACGTCCGCGCACACATCCGCGCCGCCACCCAACTGGTCCCCCGGTGGCTCGAGCGCGGCGAGGGGTACTTCGTCAGCACCGCCTCGGCGGCCGGACTGCTCACCCAGATCGGGTCGGCCACCTACTCGGTGACCAAACACGCCGCCGTCGGCTTCGCCGAATGGTTGTCGGTCACCTACGGCGACAAGGGAATTCGAGTCAGCTGCCTGTGCCCCATGGGGGTCGACACGCCGCTGCTGTACGCCGGGCGCGACTCCGGCGACCGGCTCGGCGCGGCCTCGACCCAGGCGGTGACCGCCGCGGGCGAGGTACTGGAACCCGCGCAGGTGGCGGACGCGGTGCTGGCCGCGATCGACACCGAGCAGTTCCTGATCCTGCCGCATCCGAGCGTGCTCGAGATGTACCGGCGCAAGGGATCCGACTACGACCGCTGGCTGGCCGGCATGCGCCGCTACCAGCACAGTCTGCTCGACGAGAACTGAAGCTGCACACCAGATTTCACAACGATCAGGAGATCACATGTCGATGTTCGACATCTCCGAGCGGGCCGAGGAATATCGCGGCCGGCTGCTGGAGTTCATGGAATCGCACGTCTACCCCGCCGAAGCCGTCTACGACGAGCAGATGCGCGCCGCCGGTGATCCGCACTTCCAGCCGCCGATCCTCGAAGAGCTGAAGGCCGAGGCGCGGCGGCGCGGTCTGTGGAATCTGTTCCACCCCTACGCGGAATGGGGTCCGGGCCTGACCAACCTCGAGTACGCACCGCTGGCCGAGATCATGGGCCGCAGCCATCTGGCGCCGGAGGCATGCAACTGCAATGCCCCGGATACCGGAAATATGGAGGTCTTCACGCTCTTCGGCACCGACGAGCACAAGGAGAAGTACCTGAAGCCGTTGCTGGCCGGCACGATCCGCTCGGCATTCGCGATGACCGAACCCGCGGTCGCCAGCTCCGACGCCACCAATGTGGAACTGTCGATGGTGCGCGACGGCGACGAGTACGTCCTCAACGGCCGCAAGTGGTTCGCCTCCAACGCGCTGCATCCGAACTGCACCGTGCTGATCGTGATGGGCAAGACCGATCCCGACGCCGCACCGCACCGCCAGCAGTCGATGATGGTCGTGCCCATCGACGCCCCGGGCGTGACCGTGCTGCGCGGCCTGCCGGTCTTCGGCTATCAGGACCGCGAGGGACATGCCGAAATCGACTTCGAGAATGTCCGCGTACCGCTGAAAGACGTGCTGAAGGGCGAGGGTGAGGGCTTCGCGATCAGCCAGGCCCGGCTCGGCCCCGGCCGCATCCACCACTGCATGCGGGCCATCGGAATGGCCGAGCGCGCATTGGAATTGATGTGCCGGCGCGCGAGCACGCGCATCACCTTCGGTAAGCCGATCGCCGCCAACGCCAACATCCAGGACTGGATCGCCGAAGCGCGCATCGATATCGAGATGATCCGGCTGCTGACCCTCAAAGCGGCCTATCTGATGGATACCGTCGGCAACAAGGAGGCGCGCACGGAGATCGCCGCGATCAAGGTGGCCGCGCCGAATATCGCCCTGAAGATCGTCGACCGCGCCATTCAGGTCCACGGCGGCGCCGGTGTCACCGACGACTTCCCGCTCGCCATGGCGTGGGCGCATCTGCGCACGCTGCGGCTGGCCGACGGGCCCGACGAGGTGCACAAGCGCACGCTGGCCCGGCAGGAACTGCGCAAGTATCGAGATGTGAAGGCGGGCAACTGATATGGCGAATGCGGATCTGACCGGCCGCACCGCGATCGTCACCGGCGCCTCGCGCGGTATCGGCCTCGCGACCGCGCAGGCCCTCGCCGCGGCCGGGGCCGATGTGGTGCTGACCTCGCGAGATCAAGAATCAGCCGACGCCGCGGCCGCGCAGGTGCAGGGCAACGCGCTCGGTATCGCCGCGCACGCCGTCGACGAGGATGCCGCGCGCGCCTGCATCGACCGCACCCTCGAGCGGTTCGGCAGCGTCGACATCCTGGTCAACAACGCCGGAACCAATCCGGCGTTCGGCCCGGTGATCGATCAGGACCACGGCCGGTTCGCCAAGATCTTCGACGTCAACCTGTGGGCGCCGATTCTGTGGACCTCGCTGGCGACCAGGGCATGGATGGGTGAACACGGCGGCGCGGTCGTGAACACCGCCTCGATCGGCGGTATGGGTTTCGAGGCGAATCTCGGCCTCTACAACGCCTCCAAGGCGGCGCTCATCCACCTCACCAAACAGATGGCGCTGGAACTGTCACCGCGGGTCCGGGTCAACGCCGTCGCGCCCGGCGTGGTGCGCACCAAGCTCGCCGAAGCGCTGTGGCGTGAACACGAAAACCTCGTGGCCGACGCGACCGCCCTGGACCGGATCGGCGAACCCGACGATATCGGGTCGGCCATCGCGTTCCTGGTATCCGATGCGGCGCACTGGATCACCGGTGAGGTGATGGTCGTCGACGGCGGGCAGCGACTCGGCCACCCGGCGGCATTCCGGACGGCACCGTGACGCCGGAGCAGCCCCGCGGAATCGACACCGCGGCGATCACCCGATGGATCGACGGACTGGGCGTCGGGCTGAGCGGGGCCCCGACCTTCACCCGGATCGGGCTCGGCCAGTCCAATCTCACCTATCTGGTGGGTGACGACGCCGGGCACCGCTGGGTGCTGCGGCGCCCGCCGCTCGGCCGGCTGCTGGCCTCCGCGCACGATGTGGTGCGCGAGTCGCGGATCATGTCCGCGCTGGCCGGTACCGATGTCCCGGTGCCCGAAATCATCTCCGTCACCACCGATTCCGAGATCTGTGACGCACCGGTGGTGCTGATGGAATACGTCGACGGGCAGGTCGTGGACACCATGGAGGTCGCGGAGTCGCTGAGCCCGCAGCGACGCCTGGCCATCGCCGAATCCCTGACCCACACGCTGGCGCGCATCCACGCGGTCGATCTCGAGGCGGTGGGGCTGGCGGATCTGGCCAGTCACAAACCGTACGCGCAGCGGCAGCTGAATCGGTGGTCGCGGCAGTGGGAGCAGTCGCGCACCCGCGAGGTGCCCGACCTGGACGACCTGACCCGCCGCCTCTCCGAATCGATTCCGCCGCAACGGGAAACGACGTTGGTGCACGGCGACTTCCACCTGCGCAACGTGATCACCTCGCGGGACAACGGCGCGGTGGTGGCCGCACTGGACTGGGAATTGTCCACCCTCGGCGACCCCCTCGCGGATATGGGGAGTCTGCTCGCCTACTGGGTCCAGCCCGGCGAGGACATCGGCGGCGACTTCCCGGCCTCGGCACTGCCTGGTTTCCCGAATCGAGCCGAGATGGCGCGCACCTACCTCGACGAGACCGGCCGCGACCGCGACGCCCTCACCTTCTGGCATGTGCTCGGATTGTGGAAACTCGCGATCATCGCCGAGGGCGTGATGCGGCGCGCGGCCGATACGCCGAGCAACAAGGCCGCCGCGGGCACGCCGACCGTCGAACGTATCGACGCGATCATCGCTCACGCTCGCGAGATCGCCGCCGACGCCGGCCTCTGACGCGCGTCGATCAGTACGCGACGGCGGCCGCGATCACCTCGGTGACCGGCCGCCGTGGCGTATGCGGCAGCGGTGCGGCGCCGGCGGGCAGCCAGCCCAGCCGCACCATCGTCTGCGGATACGCGCATTCGGCAAGCACGTGGCGGCGCATCTCGGCGCGCAGATCGGGCATGGCCAGCGGTTCGGACTGCAGACTCGACGACAGGCCCAGCGTGGTCGCCGACAACAGCAGCGCGCTCACGGCCTCCCCCGCGCGCAGCCGCGCGAGGCGATCGTCGCCGGTCGTGCACACCACCAGCCATTCGGCGGCTTCGGGCTCGGTGGCCGGATCGGCCAGCTCCGGCGATTCGAACCGGCGTTTGGCGATCTCGTCGTCGGGCCGCGGCGCGGGGGTGTTCGCGGCCGGGACACCGTCGGAAGTCCCGTGCCGCCCACTCCAGACCGCCAGCTCGTGCAGGTAGGCCGGGTCGGCGGCGTGCCGCAGCGTCGCGATCCGGGCGGCGTCGGCCAGTTCCGGGCGCAGCTCCGGCGGCACCTGCCGGGCCGCGGCGCCATAGGCGCGGGCATCGGCGGACACCTCACGCACGAGCGCCTGCGGCACCGGGCGGGTGCTGTAGCGGCGGCGATCGGACTGCCGGTGGGCGATCGCCGCGGCCAGGTCGATATCGCGCGCCGACGGTGTGCGCGGGCGCATCGTGATCGCCGCGAGGTGGTCGGGATCGGTGCCGTCGGGAACGTAGGTGATCTGCGCGGACCAGCCGAGCACCGCCAGCGCCACCCGCATGTGGTGCAGCGCCGCGCCGCAGCTCAGCAGCAGTGCGCGCTGGGCCGGATCGGTCACGGTCAGCTGCCGGGTCTGGTCGGCGTGCAGGTGGATGGTCTCCTCGCGCAGCGACCACCGCCACGGCTGGGTGTTGTGCACCGAGGGTGCACGCACGGCCATCTCCACCGCGTCGGCGAAGACCGCGGTGAACGGATCGGCGAATGTCATGATGCCGGTTCTGCCTTTCGAGCGTCGCACGGACATGCCGGGACGGTGACCGGCGAATATCGGCCGCCGCATCCGGTCCCTCTATCGATCAACCGCCGGCACGGCCGCTGAGTTTCGTAATAGTTCACAAAATCCCGGGGTGCGGACTTGTGACCCGCTGCGCTCAGGCTTCCGCGGCGCCGGAATTCAGCTCCCGATAGCGCAGCGCCCACCACACCTGCTGCGCCACGTGCGGATCCTTCAGCGACGCCCCGGTCAACTCCTCGAATCGGGACAACCGATAGCGCACCGTGTTGTGGTGCAGATACAGCCGATGTCCGGTTTCGCTGGCGTTGAGGCCCGCCGCGAGATACGCGTCTACGGTGTGGAGTATCGAGCCGGCCTCGGCGTCGTCGAGCGGAGTGATGTAGCGGAGCAGCAGGGCGCTCCCCACATCACTGTCGCCGACCACGGCCGGTAGGACGCCCAGATCGATGAGGGTGTGGCGGCCCGGCCGGCCGAACAGCCGCGCCGTCTCGGCGACCCGGCCCGCGACACGCAGGGAATGCGGCGCCCCGTCGAGCGGGCAGACGGGACCGACGCCGAGGAATACTCCGGCCGAGGGCGCCGAATCGTCGTGTGGATCGCAGATGCCGACCACATCGCGGTCCAGGATCGCCACCACGCCGCGCGGCGGACGGAACCCACGCCGCTGCCGCAACTCCCACTCGGTGTGCTCGGGTTCATCGGTGATCGCGCGGAAGGCAGCGTACGCACCGTCGAGGCGCAGCCCGATGTATTGCGCGCGGCGGCGCAGTTCCCCGGCGGGCAGGGCGCCCTCGGCCAGTGCGCGCACCATATCGTCGCGCCGGGTGTCGAGACGGCGGGTGATCTGTGCCTCGGCCTCGCGATGGCCGGAGCTGTAGGCGACCGTGGCCGCGTCCGAGGCGCGTAACAGGGCTGCCAGCACCGACATCAGTGCCGCGCCCGGCCGGGTCGCCCAGTGTTCGGAGGTGCCGATGCGTTCGATCACCTCCCCCACCACGATCTGCCATCCGCGCAGCATCGCATCGAGCGGCACGCCCAGTTCGGCGCGCAGTGCGCCGTACTCACGAAAGTCAGCGAGTTCTCGTTCGTCGAGTGGCCGATCGCCCGAAGTGGCGCTGATCAGACGATCCACCGCGTCCGCGATCGAGGGCACCAGGGCCGATGCGGCAATCCCCTGGTACGCCGGAATCTCGCGCTGGAGCCGGGTGCAGACGTGTTCGGCGAAGGCGCCGGGATCGCCGATCGCGGAGGGCCGCAATCGCGGGCGCGTCGCACCGTCGTCGTCGCTCACATCGGTCGACGATACGGGGCGCGGAGGTGGGAGCGGTGGTGGTTGCGGTCCGGCCGCCGAGTCGCAGTGCCACCATCGGCGCAGTTCCGAGCCCTGCCCGATGTCGACCGGGTGGTGACGAGTCGCTTCGGCGGCTGCGGGCGAAGGCGAATGGCGAAGTCGGCCGGGTCGATGGCGAAGCGGTGGAGATCGGTGGTCGGGATTATCGCAGTATCCGGCCGGCAATCGGACCGATCGAATGCAGCCGTCCGAAACGAATACCGACGGCACACTTTCTCGGCGAACCGCAAGCAAACCCCTTGTGCGGGAGCACGTTTCGGCGCATGAGAATCGGAAACCGAACACCGGCGCGGTATCTGGGTAAGAATGGGAACGGCCGAGATCCGGCCACAGGGGATAGTCGGCCCGGCCGGGCCGACAGAATGTGGGGAAAGATCATGAGAGCCAAGAAATTCGCCGCCACCGCGCTGCTGGCCGTCGGCGCCACCACCGCGGCCGCCGGCGTCGTGCAGGCCGCACCGGTCACGGCCTCGGAGATCGCGGTGCGCGGTGTCGAACAGGGCGTCGGCTTCGTCACCGCGCCGACCGCCGACCACACCGGTCTGACGACCACCGTGGACGCCGGATCCTTCACCGTCACCGGTGATTCGGTCACTCTCACCGATGCCGCCGGCCGCGCCGTCGCGTCGGTTCCGCTCGGCCTGCGCACGGCCTCCGGAACCGTCGGCCTCACACCGCGCATCGAGAATGCCGGCCGCACGCTGACGCTGACGCCGCAGTCGGCGACCGAGCGCACCGCGCAGGCCATCGACGAAGCCTCCGACACCCTCGCCCGCAAGCAGTACAACGCGGGCGTCGGCGCCGCCGTCGGCGCCGGAATCGGTGCGGTCCTGGGCTTCTTCCTCGGCGGTGTCGGCGCCCTGATCACCATCCCCATCGGCGCGGGGATCGGAGCCCTGATCGGCTACTCCACCCCGTAGCGGGCACCTCGCGGCCGTGCGGCCCCTCGCCCGGCGAACCCGCACGGCCCGCGGCGGGCCACACGACGCGATCTGTGGCCGCACTGGGACAACTCATCATCGTGTCGCCGCCGCACCCGGAAACCCGCTGCTGTGCACGAATACGGTTGGGAGCCACCACGATCGGCGCCTTCGCGCGCCGCGCCACGCAGTAGCCTCGTCGCATGGTGAGACCTTCGGCCCTGTCGCGACGCCGGGCGCTGACGCTCGCGGCCGCCGGCGCGGGCGCGTTCGCCGTGACCCGATCGCCACTGGCTCGCGCCGAGCCGTATGCCCATTTCATGACCGAGCACACCGCCCCGCCGCAGTCGGCGGTGGCGGCGGCGTACGCGGGTCCGCCCGCCCCGGCGGATCGCATTCCTCCCTTTTCCACACTCACCGCGCAGCTGGGTCCGTCCGGTTACGCACCGATCGAAACCGGTTACGGGCACACCGATTCCGGAATCGTCTGGGTGGCGGTGCGGACCGAGATGCCGCGGGTGACGGCCGCCATGTGGGACTGGTGGTTCGGGTGGCATCTGGTCGAATCGGCCCGGTACAAGTTGTGGCATCCGGACGCACACCGGTACGCGGAGGTGGCGTCCGACCGGACCGGTGGGGCGATGCCGGACCGGCAGCGGTACATCGGCAACATCTCCTACGTCGACGAATACATCGGCCCGACGTTGCAGCAACTCGCCATCGCCTTCCACGATCCGGTCGCCTACGGCTTCACCGTGCCCGACGATCACACCGTGGTGTTCGGCCGGGTCGGCAGCAGTATCGCGCCGGTCGATCTGGGCTGGCTGGCCCACCAGGTCCGCCCGATTTCCGGGGGATGCGAGATGCGCAGTCGCTTCTACCTGCGCATCTACGGAGTCCATACCCTGGATCCGGTGCACGCCGCGCGTGCGGTGCAGCGCGGTGCCCCCGCCGACGTCGGCGACCTCCTCCCCGGCCTCGACCTCGCGCGCGATCTGCTGTTGCACTGCGGGCAGGAGATGAACCACCTCGCTCGCTTCCTGCCCGAGCTGTACCACGAATTCGCCTGACCGGTCTCGGCCGTCACAATGGTGAGATGCCCGATTCGCCGACCTCCCCCGCCGTCGCCGCGCTGATCCGCTGGCAGGACAGCGGTGGCATCTGGCGAGTGCTGGGCCGGCGCGGCGCACACGTGATCATCGGACTGTTCGAATGCACCGGCGGCGACGAGGTCGACCGCGTCGTCTCCGCGGACCCCGCCTTGCGGGCGTTCGTCGGGCAGCGCGCCGGCAGCGAGGACTGAAACCGACGGTTCGGCACCAATTTCCGGTCGCAGGGACTACGGTGTGCGCGGCAACGCATCGATTCCCCCTACGGCTACGGCGAAAGGCGGCGCGATGGCCGATACCGGCGAGGCGAATCGTCCCCTGGCCGAGCGATATCCGGGCACCGAGCCGGTCGGCTGGCGTGGTGTCACGGTCCACCCGATGTACTCGCAGCGCCTGGGCGCCGAAACGACGGTGGTGCGGTTGGTGCTGCACGCCGTGGCGCCGCCGCCGGGGTTGCTCGGACTGGGCATCGGGGTATCGGTGATCGACGGATACGTGACGTTGCGCGGGCACCGGTTGCCGGGCGTCGATGTGTGGAGCGATGCCCTCGCCGAGGGAGCCGATTTACACCTGTCGGGAACCGGCCCGGCGGCCGCGTACACCCTCACCCCGGTCTGGATGACGGCCGCGGGCACGGTCGAATCCTGGACGGGCAACTACGGACTCGTCATCGAACGCGGCGCGGGTGGATCGATGCTGCTGCGCTGCAGTACAGGGGTCGGGGAACCCGATTTCGGTGAATTGGTGGTCGCGATGACCGTCACCGTCGACGCCGACGGCGAGCAGGACCGCTTCCGCTCCGCCATGTATCACCTCGGAGTGGAGGCCCACACTCGCGGCGACCTGGACCAGGCCCGGCGGATGTGGCGGCAGGCGGCCGATCTCGGACATACCGGAGCGGCCTACGATCTGGGTGTCCTCGGTTATCGGACACGCGAATTCGACGAGGCGCAACGCTGGTGGCGTGTGGCGGCCGAACAGGGCGATTCGCGCGCGATGGCCGGCCTCGCGGAAGTGCTGGAGCGCCGGGGTGATCCGGATGCGGCCCGGCGGTGGCGTGCGCAGGCTCAGGACGGCTGAAGCCCGAGCAGCTGCCCCGCACCCAGCACCAGTGCCGCGAGGGTGAGCAGAGCGAACACGAGGACCCACAGCCGCGCCGAAATGTGGGTGAGCCACGCCAGCTGGTCGGCATCGGATCCGTCGCCGCGCACCGACACCTGCCACAGTTCGATCACCGCGCGCACCCCGCCGAACAGCAGGAACCAGGTCACCACATAGCCGAAGACGCCCTGCCACACCGCCGTTCCGTACCAGGACACCGCGAAGGCGGCCGCGCCCGCGCAGATCACGGCGAGGAAGCCGAACAGGTTGCGGATCACCACGATCAGCACCACCAGCGCCGCGATGAGAATCCACAGCATCATCGTCTGGCGTCCGGTGCCGAGCAGGATCGCGAACCCGAGCCCGACCGCCGAGGGAGCCGGATATCCCGCCAGGGTGGTCAGCACCATCCCGAAACCGCGTGGCTTGCCACGGGATACGGTCACACCCGAGGTATCCGAATGCAGCCGGATACCGCTCAGGGTGCGGCCCGTGCAGACCGCGACCACCGCGTGGCCGATCTCGTGGGCGATCGTCACACATGTCCGCAGCACTCGCCACACCGGCCGATAGAGCACCACCGCCACCGCCACGGCAGCCGTCGCCAGCACCACCCATACCGGCGGCTGCGGAGATATCGTCGTCAATTTATCGGTTACCGACGACACCGCATCGGCCGTTCGAGACAGCTGCACCGCCGTAGGGTAACGGTCCGCCCGATTCGGCCGGATACGACGGGGTATTCGGCCGGTGAACGCTTAGGCTTGCGGTCGAATTGCCGGGATCGGACCGGCACGCGGCCTCGACGAGGAGAACAGATGACATCCAGGGCCCATCGCAGCATCGCCGCGCTGTTCGGCACGATCGCGGCGGCCACGGTGACCGCGGGCCTGCTGAGCGGATGCTCGGACGTGCAGCGCGCGATCAACAAGGGTGGCGACACCCCGTGCAGCGACTACGTCAAACAGGACGCCGACACCAAGCGGGTCACGATCACCAAATTCGTGAAACAGCAGACGAACAACGATCACGAACCCGCCGGCACCCAGGTCGACGCCACCATGGCAGCGGTGGATTTCCTGTGCGCCAACCAGCGCAACGCAGATACTCCGATCAAGAACGCGAATCTGACCGGAATCTTGTTCAATCAGTGAGCGCGCGGGGTCGGTCACCGCTGCCCGGTGACCGACCCGTCCAGCTCAGCGTCCGGGCAGGAAGCGGAAGCTGCGCGCCAGCATCATCAGCAACGCCTGCCACTTCGACTGCGGAATGCCCAGCGGCGCATCCAGATTCAATCCGCGAGTGACGACCACGGTCTGCGGCTCGGTGAACTTCAGCAGCCCGTCGGGACCGTGGCGGCGACCGACTCCGGAGATCCCCATACCGCCCATCGGGGCGCCGGTGCTCCCCCACGCCGGTGCGTAACCTTCGTCGACACAGACGGTTCCGGTGCGCAACCGGGCCGCGATGGCCTGCCCCTCGGACGCGCTGCTCCCCCACACGCTGGCGTTGAGCCCGTATTCGGTGTCGTTGGCGCGGGCGATCGCCTCCTCGACGTCGGCGACCGGATAGATCGAGACCAGCGGGCCGAAGGTTTCGTTGCGGCCGCATTCCATCTCGTCGGTGACCTTGCTCAGGACGGTCGGCTCGAAGAACAGCGGACCCAGATCGGGCCGGGCATTGCCGCCGGCAAGAATTTCGGCGCCCTTGGACGTGGCGTCGGCGACATGCTTGGTGACCGTCTCGAGCTGCGCCGGAGAGATCAGGCTGCCGATATCGGTCGAGAAGTCGTAGGCCGCACCGAGTTTCGCGGCCCCGACCGCCTTCACGAACTTCTCGCTGAACTGCGCCGCGATCGACTGCTCGACGTAGATCCGCTCGATCGAGATACACAGCTGGCCGGCGTTGGAGAAGCACGCGCGCACCGCCGCCTTGGCGACCTTGTCCAGATTCGCCCCGCGAGTGACGATCATCGGATTCTTACCGCCGAGTTCGGCCGAGAATCCGATCAGCCGTTTGCCGCACTGCTGGGCCAGCTCGCGCCCGGTGGCCGAGGATCCGGTGAACATCAGGTAGTCGCACTGGTCGACGATCGCGGTGCCGACCACGCTGCCCGGGCCCGGAATCACCTGCAACACATCGCGGGGCAGACCCGCGCGCAGCAGCAATTCCACGCTCGCCAGCGACGAGAACGGGGTCTGGCTGTCGGGCTTGACGACGACCGCGTTGCCGGCCAGCAGCGCCGGGATCGCATCGCCGATCGACAGCACCATCGGATAGTTCCACGGCGCGATGACGCCGACCACGCCCTTGGGCTGGGTGCGCACCTGCGCGCGGTTCAGCACCGGAAACGCGCCGGGCACCGAATGCGGCGCCAGCAGCTTCGGCGCCACGCGCGAGAAGTAGCGGGCCGCGAACATCATGCCCAGGATCTCTTCCTGCGCCGCCCACCGAGCCTTGCCGGTTTCGGCCTGGATGACGTCCATCAGGTAGTCGCGTTCGCTGATGATCAGTTCGCGGAAACGTTCCAGCACCGCCGCCCGCTCCTTCGGCGTGCGTTTCGCCCAGTCCGCCTGGGCGGCGCGGGCGCGGGTGAACGCGGCGCTCACATCGTCGGCGGTCCCCACCGGCACTTCGCCCAGCGGCCGCCCGGTGAACGTCTCGGCGATGGTCTTGTTCGCGTGCTCGCGGGAACCGTCGACGGACGCGAACGCCCGCAGACGCTCGAACACCGCTGCTTCCGGCACGGGCATCGTCGCCTCCTACTAGTGAGTAATGTAACCCTCCGATACACATAATCTACCGCGCACCGCGTGGGCATATCTCCGCCCTGGGACGGATATTGCCGCCGAGTTTCGCCCAGGATGTGCCACGCTGCGGCGGAGTCGCTGGATCGGTGCGCTTCAGCCGGCGTTCGCCTGCTCGGGCCCCATTCCGATGCGATCATGGACCCGTTCGGGGCGGCGGCAGATCGGCGACGACCGGAGGCGGTTCATGGCGGCTCGGCGAGCGGACGCGCGAGCGGCACGCGACGCGCCTGCGCCGCTGAGCGCCTGGGGTTTCGTCGTCCGGTTCGGCATCGTCAGCTTGCTGGCGGATGTCGTGTACGAAGGGGCGCGGTCGATCACCGGGCCGCTGCTCGGGTCGCTGGGGGCATCCGGATTCGTCGTGGGAGTGGTGACCGGTGTGGGTGAGGCGGCCGCGCTGGTGCTGCGTCTGGTGTCCGGCCCGCTCACCGACCGGACCCGGCGGTTCTGGGCGTGGACCATCTCGGGATACGCGCTCACCGTGGTCAGCGTCCCGCTGCTGGGTGTGGCGGGGGTGTTGTGGGTGGCGGCCGCCTTGGTGATCGCCGAACGGGTCGGCAAGGCGGTGCGCAGTCCGGCCAAGGACACGTTGCTCTCGCATGCGACCGCGGTCACCGGGCGTGGTCGCGGCTTCGCCGTCCACGAAGCGCTCGATCAGGTGGGCGCGGTCGACGGGCCGCTGACCGTCGCGGCGGTTCTCGCCGTGACCGGCGACGATTTCACTCCTGCCCTTACCATGCTCGCGATACCGGGCGCGGCGACGCTGCTGTTGTTGGTGCGCATCCGCATTCGCGTCCCCGACCCGGTGCGATACGAACCGGCCCCGGCGCCCCGCCCCGGAATCGCGAGAGTGCCACTGCCCCGGCGGTTCTGGCTGTATTGCCTGTTCACCGCCGGCTCGATGATCGGCGCGACCACCTACGGCGTGCTGTCGCTGCACATGGTGGCGGCCGGGGTGTTCGCGACGGCGGCGGTACCGGTGGTCTATGCCGCGGCCATGGCCGCCGACGCCCTGGCCGCGCTCGCCTCCGGTTGGATGTACGACCGCGTGGGCGCGAAAACGCTCCTCGTTCTGCCGGTTTCGACGGCACTGGTGCCGGTCTTCGGTTTCGCCGGCGGTATGGGCGCGGTGCTGGCGGGTGCGCTGCTGTGGGGTGCGACGATCGGCGTTCAGGAGTCCACGCTGCGCGCCGTGGTGGCCGACCTGGTTCCGGCCGATCGCCGCGCCACCGCCTACGGCATCTACGCCGCCGTTCTCGGCGCCGCGACCGCCGCCGGAGGCGCGATCACCGGCTTCCTGTCCGGCACATCGTATTCGGCGCTGGTCGCCACGGTGGTCGCGGTCGAGTGCGCGGCCGTGGCCGTCCTGTTCGTCCTCACCGCGCGCCTGCGCCCACCGGCCGGCCGATGACCGAACTCGCTGCCTCGCAGCAGGATTCGACCCCGGCTATACCTAACACTGTTCAAACGTGTGACTTGCCACAATCGTCCGGTGACCGTCACCTCCACCACATCCATCGATCGCACTCTGAACTGCGAACTCATATCGGACAACGAAAGTCAATACGGGTCTCGCTCAGTGGTATCAGACCTGAAGTTTGAAACATCGCCCGTTATGTTGTGCCGATGTTGAGAGCGAGGCTCGGTATCCGGACCCGCATCCTGGCCATCGCAGTGATTCCAAGTCTGACGTTGCTCGGAATCGGTGTGGGCACAGCGGGTTATCTGGTACGGGAGGGGCAACACGCCAAGGACTGGGCATCGATCCTGGGCAACGCCAATGTGCACACTCGCGAGATGATCGCCGCGGTGGAACAGGAGCGGATGCTGTCACTGTGGCATCTGGCCGGTGAGCACGGCGACCCGGCCGCTCTCGGCGCGGCGCGCACGCGAGTGGACAATGCCCTGCAGGCCCTGGCCGCCACCGAGAACAAACTGATGACCAGCGGTTCGAATCCGATGGGTGACGACACCGGCGGATTCGAAACCCTCAAGAAGCAACTTCCGGCCATCCGCGGTGGGATCGATGCGGGCGCGCTGCCGATTCCCGAGACCTACGCCATCTACAACCGCATTCTGGATGCCGTCGTCGTCGGCACCAATCTCACCATCCCGACCGCGCCCGACGCGGCGGTCGCCCAGCAGCTGGCCGGCGGTCTGCGCACACTGCACGCGATGGAGGGCATGTCGCGCAGCGCCGCCTTGACCGCCGCCGAACTCAACGGCCAGATCCTCGCCGGGCAGATGCGCGACGACTACCGCAACCTGGTCGGCTACTACCGCACCGAACTCCCCCAGCTCGCCGCCGACCTCACCGGTCCCCCCGCGGACAAGATCAAAACCGTTCTCGCCTCCCCGGCCTGGCAGCAACTGGCCGCGATGGAGGACTACCTCATCCATCCGCCCGCGCCGAACAAGAACGGCGAATTGCCGCCGCCCCCCATGAGTTTCGCCGACTGGCGCACCTCGGCCGAACAGCTCGGCGACCAGTTGCTCGCCGCCTGGCAGTACCAGAACGACCACGCCAACCAGACCGCCGTCGACGACGGCGACCGCACCGCGACCAATTCGCTGTGGGCCGGTGCCGGCGTGCTGGCGATCGCGATCATCGCCTTCCTGCTGTCGCTGTGGCTGGCCAACCGGTTGATCGGGCGGCTCAAGCGGCTGCGCACCGAAACCCTCGCACTGGCCGAGGTCCGCCTGCCCGAGACGATGCGCCGCCTGAGCGAGGGCGAGAACATCGACGCCGAGACCGAGGCGGCCCGGCTGGACTTCGGTCACGACGAGATCGGTTCGGTGGCCAACGCGTTCAACCGCGCCCACACCGCGGCCGTCTCCGCCGCGGTCACCGAGGCACGCACCCGCGAGGGCGTACGCGCGGTATTCCTCAACATCGCGCACCGCAGCCAGATCGTGGTGCACCGCCAGCTCGAGATTCTCGACGAAGCCGAACAGCGCCAAGAGGATCCGGCCCTGCTCGAGACCTTCTTCCGGCTCGACCACCTGGCCACCCGCGAACGCCGCAACGCCGAGAACCTGATCATCCTCGGCGGCGGCGAACCGGGCCGGCAGTGGCGGCGCCCGGTGCCGCTGGTCGAACTGGTGCGCAGCGCGATCGGTGAAACCCTCGACTACGCACGGGTTCGCGCGCATCGGATGCCGCAGGTGTTCATCGTCGGCAACGTCGTCGCCGACCTCATCCACCTGCTCGCCGAACTGCTGGACAACGCGACCTCCTTCTCCCCGCCGCAGTCGCGGGTCGAGGTGAGCAGCAACGTGGTCGGCAAGGGTGTGGCGATCGAGATCAGCGATCAGGGCATGGGCATGCCCGCCGACGAACTCGAACGCGCCAACGAGATGCTGCGCAACCCACCGGATTTCGGTGTCGCCACCCTGTCGGCCAATTCCCGTCTGGGCCTGTTCGTGGTCGCCCAGTTGGGCGCCCGCCACGGCATCTCGGTGCGGCTGTCGGAATCCGACTACGGCGGCATCCGCGCCATCGTGCTGGTGCCCACCGCGGTCGTCGCCGCCGACGCGCCGCTGGCCGATCACCTGCCCGAACGGTTCGGCGGCCGCCGCCCCGAGCCCGCGATGACCGGTGAGATGCCGGCCATCTCGGCGGCCGAGACGACCTCGGCGGCAACGTCGCTGGCGACCCTCACCTCGCCGCAACCGCAGGCCTGGTCCGATTACCCGCGCCCCGACAGCGCGCCGCGCACCGACGAGCGGAGCTGGGCCGACACCCCGGACCGGCGCGAAGTTCCGCCGCGCCACGAGCTGCCCGCGACACCCACCGATCAACCGGCGCGTCGCAGCCCGCAGCGTCCGTCCTACACTGGCAGCGATGCTCGCCCACCGTTGCCCCGCCGTCGCCGACAGGCCAGTCTGGCACCGGAATTGGCGCACGACCCCCAACCCGACGCTGCGTCCCCGCAGCGGCCGCGCTCGGCGGAACAGGCACGAGACCTGATGTCCGCCATCGAGAACGGAACCAGGCAGGGGCGGCGATCGCAGCCCGGCCACACCCCGGACGAACAGGAAGGCGAAGGTGACTTCTTCCAACGCAGGTGATCTGAACTGGCTGCTCGACGATCTGGTCGATCGCCTGGCCGGGGTGCGCTACGCGGTGGTGCATTCCACCGACGGGCTGCTGCTGGGCCGCTCCACATCGATGAGCCGCGAGGACGCCGAACATTTCGGCGCCATGTCGGCCACCCTCTACGGGCTGGCGCGCAGCGCCGGAAACCGATTCGACGGTGGTGGCGTGCGCCAGGCGGTCATCGAACTCGACCGTGCGGTATTGTTCGTCACCGCGGCCGGTGACAACGCATGTATCGCATTGCAGGCCAACGAGAACGCGAATCTGGGTATGGTGGCCTACGAAATGAACCTGACCGTGCAGCGAGTCGGCGGTTACCTGTCCACCGATCCGCGTAACGGTCTGGCCGAGCACGTGGAGCACAGATTGTCATGACGCGCTTCGGTCAACCGTGGTTCGACGATGCGGCCGGTCCTCTGGTCCGTCCGTACGCCGTAACTCGGGGCCGCACGATGGGGGCGGGACACGATCTGGACATGCTCACCCTGGTGGTGACCGTGTCACCGGGTCCGCCGCTGCGGCGCGTCGAACCCGAATACGCGGAAATCGTTCGGCTGTGCCGGACCCCGCAATCGGTGGCCGAGGTCTCGGCGAGACTCAAGCTACCGTTGGCGGTGACCAAGATCCTCGTCGGTGATCTGATCGGCGAGGGTCTGCTGAACTTCCGGGCCCCCGCCCGGACCGACACCGATACCGGCGGGACCGGCGAACTGAACATTTTGCGAGCAGTACTCGATGGAATCCGAAAGCTGTAGAACACCGTGCCTGATATTTCGTCCTCGGCCGACCTGGCTGCCTCGGTCAAAATCCTCGTAGCCGGCGGTTTCGGCGTCGGGAAGACCACGATGGTGTCCTCGATCAGCGAGATCACGCCGCTGCGCACCGAGGAACTGATCACCGAATTGTCCACCGGCATCGACGATCTGTCGGGCGTGGAGGGCAAGACCACCACCACCGTGGCGCTGGACTTCGGTCGCATCACGATCGACCAGAACCTTGTGCTGTACCTGTTCGGCACGCCCGGCCAGGACAGATTCTGGTTCCTGTGGGACGAATTGGCGCGCGGCGCCCTCGGAGCGGTGGTCATCGCCGACACCCGCCGGCTGGAGAACTCCTTCGCCGCCATCGACTTCTTCGAACGGCGCGGACTCTCGTTCGCGGTCGCGGTGAACTGCTTCGACAACGCCCCGGTCTACACCACCGAGGAAGTGCGCGACGCGCTCGACCTCGACGCCCACATCCCGGTGGTGCTCTGCGATGCGCGCGACCGCAGTTCCTGCAAGACGGTGCTGATGACGCTGGTCGAACATCTCATCGCCCGCGCCACCAGTTCGGTGGCCTGAGCACCGATGTTCTGAGCAGAAGATCCGGACGCGGGCCGCTCAGTGCGCGGCCGCGACCGGGTCCAGCTCGGCGAAGCTGCCGATCCAGCGGTGCGGTGGTCGTGGCGAATTCGGCTCACCGGCGCGGGTGACACCGACGGCCTGCCAGCCCGCGGACACCGCGGCATCCAGTTCGTCGGGATGGTCGGACAGGAACAGGATCTCTTCCGCCGGCACGCCGATCTCCGCCGCGATGCGGCGATACGACTGCTCCTCGCGCTTGGGCCCGGCATTGACCAGGTCGAACCAGCCCCCGATCAGCGACGCCAGCTCGCCACCGCGCGCGTGGGTGAACCAGTCCTGTTGATTGCGAACCGAACCCGACGAATACACCCACAGGGTGACTCCGGCGGCGTGCCAGGCACGCAGAGCCGCGGGCGCGTCGGGGAAGAACTCCCCGTACAGGGCGCCCTCACGAAATCCCTGAGCGCAGATGACACCCTGCGCGGTCTTCAGCGGTGCCGCCTTGACGTCGGAATCCAGCCAGCCGCGCAAGATCTCGGCGACCTCGTCGAGGTCGGCGCCGGGCCGCCCGGCCAGTTCGCGCGTCTGCTCGATCACCGTCTCGGCGATGCCGTCGGGTTCCTCGGCCAGCCATTGCGGCAGCCGTCGGCGAGTGTAGCCGTAGAGATCTTCGCGGACCGAGCTGGTGGGGCTGGTGGTGCCCTCGATATCCACGACGACCGCCCGGATCGGCAGGGCCTGGCTCTCTCGCTGTCGCTCGCTCATGCGGCGACGAGTTCGTCCAGCGTCGGAAAGCCCTGCGCGATGGGATCGCCGGTGAAATCGCCGATCCAGCCGTCGGCCTCTTCGAAGAACCGGATCGCCACGAAGTCCGGGCGGGTGCCCATATCGAACCAGTGCCGCGTCCCCGCGGGCACCGACACCAGATCGCCTCCCTCGCAGACCACCGCGACCACCTCCGGTTCCAGGTGCAGGTAGAAGCAGCCGCGGCCGGAGACGAAGAAGCGCACCTCGTCCTCGGCGTGGCGGTGTTCGGACAGGAACTTCTGCCGCGCCGCGCTCGCCTGCTCGGGCCAGTGCGGATCGCTGTCGTCGGGATGCAGCCGGGCCAGATCGATATGGCGGTAGCGGCCGTCGGCGTTGAGGTCGCCGATCCGGTCCCGGTATCGGCCGAGGATGTCCTCGGACGCGATGTCCGCGGTCACGGGCTCGGCGGGCCAGCGATCGAATTCGATGCCGCGGGTAGCCAGTTCGGCCGCGATCCGCTCCGGATCGGTGGTGTGCAGACGCACGTCGGCCGGATCGGAATCGGCCGCGATATGCAACAGGGTCACTGCGGTTGCTCCTCGAGAATGTGGTCGGTGGAGAGGTCGCGGCGTCCGGTGAGCGACACCAGTTCGCACAGAGCCTCCAGGCATTCCGCACGGTCGCGGGCCTGCGCCAGGTCGGCGCCCCAGGCGGTGATGCCGTGCCCGGCGATGAACAGCACCGGCGGGGCCGCCGGATGCGCGCGCAGATACTGTTCGATCTCCGCGCCGATCAGCGACACATCGGCGTGATTGGGAAAGACCGGAATGTCGATGGTATCGCCGGAGCGCAGCCCTTTGATCAATTCGAAACCGGCGAACCGCAGCGGATTCGGGGCGCCGACGGAGGCCGCGGTGGCCCGCGGCGAATGCACGTGCACCACCGCCGCGGCCTCGGTCGTGCGGTAGATCGCGGTGTGGATCGCGGTCTCCGCGGAGGGCCGCCGATCTCCGGCAACGGGTTCGGAGTTCTGGATCCGCACCCGGACCATATCGGCGGCGGTCAACTCACCTTTGGACAGTCCGCTGCCGGTGACCACTGCGGTGGGCCCCTCGGTATCCGAGCCGTTGTCCGCTGCTGCCCGGAAGGCGCTGTCACGCACGGAGATGTTGCCGGCGGTCCCCGGCATCCAGCCGCGACCGTAGAGGTCTCGGGCCAGATCGGCGATCGCGGCCGCGTTCGGAGAGTCGGCGGGTTCCTGTGCGCCGGAATCGACAGCGCGCGGATCGGCGACGGCGATCGCCTGCGCCGCAAGCGGATTCGCCTCCTCGACCAACCCGTTCTCGGTCACCACCGCCGTCACCAGTTCCGGTGGTGTGACATCGAAGGCCGGGTTGAAGACCGCCGTGCCCTCGGGGGCGGCCGCAGAGTCGCCGAAGTGAGTGATCTCGGCCGACCCACGCTGTTCGACGACGATATCGGCGCCGGACGCGGTCGCCGCATCGCGCGTGGATTCGGGCGCCACCACGATGAACGGGATGCCGTGGTGGCGGGCGGCCAGCGCCAGGCCGTACGTGCCGATCTTGTTGGCCACCGAACCGTCGGCGGTGATGCGGTCCGCGCCGACGATCACGCAGTCCACCTGCCCGGTCGCCATCGCCCAGGCCGCGGCGGAATCGACGGTGAGCCGATGCGGAATGCCGGCTTCGGCCAGTTCCCACGTCGTCAGGCGCGCACCCTGCAGCAGCGGGCGGGTTTCGTCGACCAGGACGCTGTCGATCACGCCGCGGGCATGCAGGACTCGCAGTGCCCCGATCGCCGTGCCGAAGGCGGTGGTGGCCAAGCGGCCGGTATTGCAGTGGGTGAGCATCCGCAATGGCCGCCCCGGACACAGCCGCTGAACCAGGTCGGCCGCGTGTTCGGCGGCGGCGCGGTTGACCCGGCCGTCCTCGGCGAGCAGTGCCTGCGCCTCCGCCAGCACTCCCGGCGCACCGTCGTCGGCGAATTTCGCCAGGGCTCGCCGCACGCCCCACGACAGATTCACCGCGGTGGGCCGGGCGGCCTCGATGCGGGCGGCCTCGGCCTCGACCCGCGCGGGTTCGCCGGGATGGGCGAGTGCCGCCAGCGCCACCCCGAAGGCCCCGGTCACGCCGATCGCGGGGGCCCCGCGCACGGCCAGGGTGGCGATCGCGTCGATCACCTGGTCGACCGTCGCCAGCCGCAGCGTGCGCACCTCGTGCGGCAGCGCGCGCTGATCGATCGTCACCACGGCGCCGTCGACCCACGCGATCGAACTTTCACCCATTGCGCGCACAACCCTCACCACTCGACCCTGCTGACCCCTCATCTCAAACGGTAGCGAATCAGAGGTCACCGGCTCGCACCAGGTTTACCCTCGCCGGGATCCGATCCCGCACCTGCGGGCAACCGTCGTGGATACCTCCTGAAACGGCAGTGTGTGCACATGTGCACCGCGTGCAGCCCTGCGCTGCGCGGGCTCGGCGCGGCACTGGGTGGTGAGGGCCATACATCCCGAGACAACGGCAGACGGCGCACGGGTCCGCTGGGACGCCCTCATCGCGGGCGGGCAGCCGCGTACCGCGGACTCGCCGTGCGGGGCGTCGGGTGCCGGGCGAGGGACGCAAGTGGTCGCGCCCGCAATCGACCGGCGCGGCGACCTCGACCCGAACCGTATGGAGCACGCGCAGGCAGCGTGGCCCGTTGCGTACGTTCTCGCCGGGAGTGGCGGCGGGAAGCGACGGCACCGCTCGTGGACCGGTTCGCGACCAACCGTTCCTCGACACTCGCTCGAAGGCACTGCCGGTCAGAGATTTCCGTCGCCGTTTGGGTGAAATGTCCTGTCGTTACCGCAGTTCCGAGATGGTTTTCCACAGTCGGCGTGTCATCCACAGCGGCCGGTGGACAAGCGTGAACAGCGGCTGTTCCACATATCCGGAGACAATCGAGGAAGGAGACCTCAAGGCCGCCCGAATGCGAGTGTGACGTTGTGTCCTCCGAAGCCGAAGGAATTGCTGAGCGCCTGTGAGATTCGCTGTGGACGTGCGATCCCGTGCACGATGTCGAGGTCGACACCCGGGTCCGGATTGTCGAAATTCAGTGTGGGAGGCACGGTCTGGTCGCGCAGTGTGCACAGGGTGAGGATGGCCTCGAGCGCACCCACCGCACCGATGGAATGGCCGAGCGCGGATTTCGGCGCGTACACCGAGGCGTGCTTCGCCACGGCCGCAATGGCATTGGCCTCCGAGGCGTCACCGATCGGGGTCGAGGTGGCGTGCGCGTCGATATGGTCGATGTCGGCGGCGGTCAGATCCGCGGCGTCGATGGCCTTGCGCATCGCCCGGGCGGCGCCCGCGCCCTCGGGATCGGTGCCGGTGATGTGGTAGCCGTCGGAAGTGATTCCGGCGCCGAGGATCCGACCGTGCACGGCGGCCCCGCGGGCGCGGGCGAACTCCTCCGATTCCAGCACCAGCAGCGCACCCGCCTCGCCGAAGACGAACCCGTCGCGATCGCGGTCGAAAGGCCGTGAGGCCAGCCCGGGTTCGTCGTTGCGGGTGCTCATCGCCCGCATCATGGCGAAGCTGGCGATCGGGATGGCTTCGATATATCCCTCCACGCCACCGGCGATCACGACATCGGCCTCCCCTGTACGAATCAGCCGCCACGCGTGCGCGATCGCTTCGGCGCCCGAGGAACACGCCGAGGTCGGCGCGTAAACACCTGCCTTCGCGCCGAATTCGAGTCCGACCCGGGCGGCCGGCCCGTTCGGCATCACCATCGGCACCGTCAGCGGCGGCACCTTGCGATACCCGCCCTCGCGCATCGCGTCGACCGCGGTGAGGAAGGCGTCGCCGCCGCCGAGTCCGGTGCCGATCGCTACCGCGAGGCGTTCGGCGTCGACGTCCGGTGTCCCCGCCTGCGACCACACCTGGCGGCCCAGCACCAGCGCCAGCTGCTGCACATAGGAGTGCCGGCGCTGTTCGATGCGGGTCAGTCGAGCGCCCGGATGTTCGGTCAGCCGCCCGCCGATCCGCACGGGCAGGTCGTAGCGAGTCACGAACTCGTCGGTGAGCGGTCCGATTCCGCTCTTGCCCGCCAGCAGCGCCGACCAGGTGCTGTCGAGGTCGGGGCCGAGACAGGTGGTGGCTGCCATGGCGGTGACGACGACATTCCGCGACATTTGTGTAGCAGTCGTTACACTCATGCGGATATGGATACCCGTAGCGACCGCTACAGTCAACACGTGCCTCGACCACTCGACCAGGCCCGGCGCGCGGAACTACTCGCCGGGGTGATCGCCTACATCGGCGAATACGGATTGACCGAACTGTCGCTGCGTCCGCTGGCGGAGTATCTCGGAACCAGCTCGCGCATGCTGATCCACTATTTCGGGACCAAGGAGCAGATGCTGATCGCGGCGCTCGAGACCCAGCGCCCCGACATCCCGGGCATGTTCGCCGACGTTCCCGACCTCCCGGCCCTGCGTCGCCGTCTCATCGAGTCGTTCAGCGTCAACATCACGACGGAGTGGGTGTCGAGCACGCGCGTGCTGTTGCAGGTGATGGGGGTTGCCGCGGTGCCCGGAAGTCCGTTCCGGTCCTACGGCGAGGACGCCGTACACGTCCTGGTCACCGCGCTCACCGATGTGCTGAGGAGCTTCGATCCCACCGTCGCCGACCCGGAATCGACCGCCACCCTGCTCGTTTCGGGTGTGCGCGGTTTGCTGCAGGATCGGTTCGTCACCGGCGACACCGCCCGCGTCTCGCGCGCGGCGCGGTTGCTGATCACCCAGTCGCTCACGCTGCCCGAGCCCGGCGCCGGCCGATGAGCGGCCCGCGGTATCGCTGATGGAACAAGTTTCAGTATTGTTGCCGCCATGGCTTTCGTGATCGATGACACCGTAGAGATCGATGCACCCGCCGAGGTGGTGTGGAAGGTGCTGACCGACCTGGGCAGCTACGGTGAGTGGAATCCGTTCGTCGCCGAATGCCGCAGCACGCTCGAACCCGGCGATCCGATCGAGATGCAGGTGCGGCTGGGTTCGCCGAAACCGCGCAAGCAGGTCGAATACATCCGGACCCACACGCCCGGCACCGAATTCAGCTACAGCATGAAGCCGGTGCCGCTGGGGATTCTGCACAGCCTGCGCTCGCACACCGTGACGCCCCTCGACAACGGCCGGACCCGGTACCGGTCGCATTTCGAACTGGGCGGCCTGCTGCGGCCGGTCGTGACGCTGGCGCTCGGCAAGGCGCTGCATTCCGGCTTCGGCGGCATGACCGCGGCGGTCAAGGAGCGCGCGGAATCGTTGCGCTGAGCAACGCGGCCGGGGCGCTCACGCCTCGAACGGGATCACGTTCCCCGCGGCGTCGCGGTTGCCGCTGCCGGCGTCGATCGCACTGACGAGTTCGGCGACGTCGGTCCAGGTGCGGGCGGGTTCGCCATCGAGATTGCCGATGTGATACCAGGTTTCGGTATCACGATAGCGAACCAGCCCCCTGCCCTGCTCGTCGACGGTGACATCGAGTTCGCCGGACACCGTCCCTTCCTCGTCGGTCATGACGGCGGCCTTACCGGTGATTTCGATGATGTCGCCTATGTGAACTCTCCTCGGTGGAGGCAGTCGTCGACCGCGGTGCGCAATGCGGTCTGTTCCGCCGTGTCGATGGTCAAACCGTATTTTACCTTGATGCGAATGTAGCGCTGAACGTACTCGCAGCGGAACACGCCGGGCGGCAGATAATTCGCCGCATCCTGATCACCCTTGGACCGGTTCGCCGACGGGTCGGAGGCGACCAGATTGATCGCGTCGTTGGCGATATTGCGGCGCGTATCGGTGTCGACGGATTGCGCGCCGGAACGCCAGGCCTCGGCCAGCGGGACGATATGTTCGGCGTCGACTCCGGCGGGATCGGTGATCCATTTGTAGGGCTTGAGTTTTCCGGTCTTGGCGTCGAGTACGCCGTAGCGGTCGCGCCAGCCGCCGTCCTTGCCGAGACTCAGTTTGCAGGTCGCGGCATCGAGCGTCACCGAGCCGGTGGCGTCGCGCAGCATCATCACATCGCGGGTGGTGCATTTCGCGTACTGGGCGTATTTGTCGCCGAAACCGTGTTCGGGAGTGTTCTGATCCCAGTGCGGGAATTGTTCGCGGCTGTAGCCGGTCATCGGCGCTTCCGGTGCGACCACGAGTTTCCCCAGCAGCGCGTCGACTTCTTTACCGGAAAAGGTCGCGGCGGCAGCGGAATCGGGTTTCGGATCGTTCTTCTTGCCCCCCTCGTCGATGAAGCTGTACACCACCGCGAGCACGACGGCGAGGAGGACGGGCGCCACGATCGCGACCAACCGGCGCATGCCGGGAGAGGATATCTTCACCGCCGCGCCCCGATCGTGTCGTCGGGCGCGCACCGGGGACCGCGGAGCGCTCGAGGGCGGAATCCGCTGCCTTCGAGCGCAATCCGAGCAAACATCCGGACGGTGGGGTACTGATCAACTTGCCGGCCGCATTCGGGCCGTTCACCATATGTACTTCTCATCGCGAATACAGAGTGTCAACCGGCACCGGCAAACCGCAAGTGCACCAGCCGCTTCCGTATCCGCTTCGATACCTGGACAGCACTGTCCGGCAGGGCGCGCCGGCCCTGCCGGACAGGCGTTGTCAGCTGTTGAGCTTGTTCAGCCGCTCGCAGGCCTCGAGGTACTCCTCCATCAGGCGCTGCATGACGTCGGAGGTCCGCTCGACCTTGTTCATCATGCCGACGACCTGGCCGACCGGGTTGAAGTTGACGTCCTTGGCCGCCTCGGGATAGCGGTGGCCGCGCTTGACGCCGTCGAGGGCGACCATCATCTGCAGCGGCATGCCCAGCGGGTCCGGGGTGTCCGAGCGCTCCCACGCCTCGGTCCAGTCGTTGCGCAGCATGCGGGCCGGCTTACCCGTCCACGCCCGCGAGCGCACGGTGTCGTGGCTGGTGGCGTCGATGTAGGTCTGCATCTGCGCGGGCGGCACATTGGCCTCCTCGACGGTCAGCCAGATCGAACCGGTCCACGCGCCCGCGGCTCCCATCGCCATGGCGGCGGCGACCTGACGGCCGTTGCCGATACCACCGGCGGCGAGCACCGGCAGATCGCCCACCGCGTCGATCACCTGTGGCCACAGCACCAGCGAGGAGATCTCACCGCAGTGGCCGCCACCCTCGGTGCCCTGGCAGACCACGAAATCCAGGCCGGCGCGCTTGTGGTTGAGCGCATGCTTCACCGAGCCGCACAGTGCGCCGATCAAACGACCGGAATCCTGGACCTTCTTGATGATGTCGTCGGGCGGGGTGCCGAGCGCGTTGGCGACCAGCTTCGCCTTGGGGTGCTTCAGGATGACGTCGACCTGCGGACCGGCCGTGGTGGCGGTCCAGCCCAGCAGCTGCTCGTGATGTTCGTCCTCGGGCAGTTTCGGGACGCCGTGGTCGGCGAGGATCTTCTCGGCGAAATCGCGGTGGCCCTGCGGAACGAGCTTGGCCAGTTCGGCTTCCAGCTGCGCGGGGCTCAGGCCGTCGATGCCCTTGCCCTCGTACTTGGACGGGATGACGAGGTCGACACCGTACACGCCGTGCACATGTTCATCGAGCCAGGCCAGTTCGACCTCCAGCTCCTCGGCGGTGAAACCGACCGCACCCAGGACGCCGAGCCCGCCGGCGTTGCTCACCGCGGCGGCCACGTCGCGGCAGTGGGTGAAAGCGAAGATGGGGACATCGATGCCCAGTCGTTCGCAGATCTCGGTATGCATGGCGGGGTGACTCCTCTGGTCTTCCGGCGCTGGAACTTCGCCACAACACTAGAACACGTTTCATATTCAGACTAGTGACTCATCGGTCAGGAAGCGAGGGAAGTGCCGAAATTGCCGGTCGATGGGGGTAACACGCCCCCACGGCCGACGGGGACGTCGGCCCATTTTCCCCATTCAGGGTGGGCAACATGTTCTAGTTGAGGTGGGCGATTCGGTGGCTGACCCGACGCGCGGCGAGTCAGCGTTCGCCGGCGCTGGCGAGAAACGACGCGCGGTCGACGATCGTGCGCCGAATGGTGCCGTCGGCCACGAGCAGATCGCCGGCGTGCACGACCACACGGAATGCCAGCCGCGGGCCGTCGACCTCGGCCAGTCGCGCCGCGACGGTCAGCACCGTTCCCGGCGGGCTCGGCCGCCTGTGCCGCACCGACACCTCGATCCCCACCGATGTCTGCCCCGACGACAGCTTGCCCCGCAACGCCAGCACGGTCGCTTGTTCGGCCAGCGCCACCACCCGCGGCGTGGCGAGCACCTCCACGTCACCGCTACCGACGGCGACCGCGGTATCGGCGGTCCCGACCTCGACGCTGAATTCCGCCGACAGACCCGGCTGCAACTTCATAGTCGCCACGGTAACGCCGCGCACGTCGACGCGACCCGAAAGGGCGCAGGGCCTTCGCCTGAACGCTGGGAGGCGCGGTTTCGCTTCCGCCGCCCGGCGACGTGGAATGCTCGACGGCATGGATGTGTTCGGGCCGGAGGTGTGCCGGTGACCTACGAATCGGAATTGGATCCGGCCGCGGTGGAGATCGGCGAATTCTTCCCGCACTCGCCGGCGCTGCTGTGGCGGGCGCTGACCGAACCGGATCTGGTCGAACGCTGGCTGATGCGGTCGATCGGGCTCGAACCCGTGGTGGGCACGCATTTCATCTTCGCCGTCCCGACCGAGCCGAGCGCGGAGATCGCGTGCGAGGTGCTTGCGGCCCGCACGGGCGAGCAACTGACGTATACGTGGATCGACCTGCGGGCGAAGTTCCCGGCTCGGTGGGTGGTCGACTGGGTGCTCGAGGCGCAGGGACGCGGGACGCGAGTGTTGTTGACCCAGACCGGTTTCGACATCGGCGATCGGCGGCAGAAGATGGCCCGCAATGCGATGGAGCGGGGATGGCGGGGCACCTTGAACCGCTTGCGCGAGGTGCTCGACGAGGTCGAACCCTGACCCCGCGGGTGCTGGGAAACGATCAGCGCCGCGGCGGCGCGGGCTCCATGTGCACCACCTTGGTGGTGGTCATCTCGTCGAGAAGTTCGGGGCCGTAACCGAATCCGGTGCCCGATGCGCCACGCGGCTGGGCCGCGCCACCGGGTGCGCCACCGAAGACCGAGTTGATCTTCACCGTGCCGACCGGAAGTGTGCGCCACGCCTGCTGCATATGGTTCATCGAGCCGGTGAGTACCGTCGCCGCCAAGCCGTAGTCGTCGCGGCACGCGGCATCGAGTCCCGTCGCGAAATCCGAGACCACCTGAACGGGTGCGATCGGCCCGAAGGTCTCCTCGCGGAGGACGCGCATCCCGGGCCGGCAGTCGGTGAGCACCGTGGCCGGATACCTCGTGCCGGGGTCCGGAATCCGCCCGCCCACCAGTGCCTTCGCGCCGGCCGAGATCGCCTCCCGCACCTGGGCGTGGACCTGCGCGCGCAGCCGCTCGTCCACCAGCGGTTGCGGATCGAGATTCCACCGCTGCGCCTGTTCGCACAGTGCCGACACGAACGTGTCCGCGACTTCGCGATGGACGTAGATCCGTTCCACGGACACACAGATCTGACCGGCATTGGCGAAGGCGCCCAGCGCGGCCTGCTCGGCGGCCCATACCGGGTCCACGTCGGCGTCGACGATCAGCGGATCGTTCCCACCGTTCTCCAACAACACCTTGGCGCCGGTGCGTGCGCCGGCCGCGGCGATGGTGCGCCCGGTGGCGGTGCCGCCGACGTGCGCCACCACATCCACGCCGGGCAGCCCGGCCAGCGCCGCGCCCACCCGGCCGTCGCCACGCACGGTCTGCAGCACACCCTCGGGGCAGTGCTGTTCGAGGAGCCGCCCGAACAACGCGCCGGTGCGCGGGCAACGCTCACTGGGCTTGTGCACCACCGCATTTCCGGTTGCCAGTGCGGCGCCGGCCAGTCCGGCCGCGATGGGGACCGGATCGTTCCACGGTGTCAGGGCGACGACCACGCCGCGCGGCTGGGCGATCATGAAATCCGTTGCGTCCCAACTACCCTGCAGGGTGTGACCGCGATGGACCGGCCCCAGCTCGGCGTACTGGTCGAGGGTGCCGGCGCCGGCGAGCACCCCTTCTCGTCCCGAGTCGGCGGGGCGACCGGTCTCCGCTTCGAGCGTGGCGGCGAGTTCGTCGGCGTACTCGCGCAATGCGGCCGCACCGGCACGCAGCGCCTCGGCTCGGCTCGCGGCGGGTGTGCGCGCCCAGCTCGACTGCGCGGAGTGCGCGGCGCCGACGATGCTCATGAGGTCCAGATTTCCCGGCACCGACTCGGCCTCGGTGCGGGTCGCGTTGTCGATCTCGGTCATGGGCTCCGAGTACCCCCGCGTTCTCCGGCAAACTTCCCGGCCGACATCGTTCTCGGTCCGCATCGTTCTCGGTCCGGCATCGCGGTCCAACGCGCGGATCACTTCCCGTTCGCGACCGAGCGCAGCAGGCGCAGCACCGCCCGCTCGACGATGGCTCGGCGCTCGTCCTCGCCGGACGCGCGGCGCGCCCGCTGTGATGCCGCCGCAATGGTCCGGCCCCGCTCCCACGCCTCGATCACGCGTGGGTCGACGTAGGAGTTGCGGGCTACGGTCGGAGTGTTGCCCAGTGCCTCGGCCACCTCGGTCATCACCTGCCGCACGGCGCTGGTGCGACGCCGTTGCGAATTCGGGCATTCGGTGGCCGCCAAACCGGCGGCGGCCAGCACCGTCGCCTGCCAGGTGCGAAAGTCCTTCGCGCTGTGGTCATCTCCGACCAGCTCTTTGAAGCGGGCGTTGATGTCACCGGAATGCAGTTCGCCCGAGCGTCGTCCTTCGCGGTAGACCAGCAGCCGTCCGCTGGGGCTGCGATTGCGCCGCAGTGACCGTACGGCTCTCGCGAGGTCGGGCTCGACTATGCGCACCTGCCTGCGGATTCCACCCTTGCCCACATAATCGAACCGCATCTCCTCCCCCGAGACCCGGACCTGTTCGCGTAGGAGGGTGGCGACACCGTGGGTGCCGTTCTCCTCCGCGTATTCCTCGCCGCCGATGCGGAACACGCCGCGGTCGAGCAGCCCGATCGCCACCGCTTCCACGCGCCGCCGGTCCAACCCGGGACGCCGCAGATCGGCGCTCACCTGCTCGCGCAGGTTCGGTAGCCGCGCCGCCATTTCGAGCATGCGGTCGAACTTCTCCTCGTCGCGTTCTCGCCGCCACTGTTCGTGATACAGATACTGCCGCCGCCCCGCGGCATCCACCCCGACCGCTTGGATGTGTCCCTGGGCATGCGGGCAGATCCACACCTTCCGCCAGGCCGGCGGGATCACGAGCGCGTCGATGCGTTGTGTCACTTCGGGATCCGTGACCGGGTCGCCGTTCTCGTCGACATAGGAGAAGCCCCGGCCTCGTCGGACCCGGCGTATTCCGGCACCGTAGGGCGTGCTGCGCCGCAACCGCATCACGTCACTCCTCTCGTCCCGCGCATCGGGTGATACCCGCGCGGGCCGCGATCATGCGAGCGCGGTGGGCCCGCGGCCCGGCGGTGGCCCGTGTTCGAGCGCGTGGACGAGCGCCGCGGCGAGCAGCGCCACGGCCCGATCGTCGTCATGTACCAAGGGCCGCAACGTATTCAGCGCGAGAGAACCCGGCAGCTCCGCCAGCGCCTGGGTCAGCCGGAGCCGCACCGGTGAACCCGGCGGGTGGTCGGCCAGCTCGCCGGCCAGTGCGCCCAGGATGCGATCCGCCCACTGCGAGTCCCGGGCCAGCGATCCCAGCAGTTCGGCCGCCTCGACATCGTTCGAGCCCTCGATCACGGTGGCGACGAGTTCCGGCACCGCGCGGGTCTGCCCGCGTGCGCCGAGGGCGAGCGCGGAGATTCTGCGGACGGACGCATCCGTGTCGGTGAGTGCGTCCAGCAGCACCGCACTCGACTCCTCCCCGGCAATGTCGGCGAGGGCCGTCGCCGCCCGCCGCCGGACCTCGACATCCGCGGAGTCCAGGCCGGAGGCCACGTTCAGCACTCCGTCGGCACCGGTCCGGGCCAGAGCCCAGCGCAGCGCCCCCGCCACATACGGATCGGACTCGGCGAGCACCGCCTCGGCGAGCAACTCGGCCGGCATCTCCTCCGCCGGAGCGAGGACGGCCTGCTGCCGCCGGGCGGCGTTGGACGAACCGAGTCCACGCAAGAGTTCGACGATACGCAGCGCGTCGTGCCAGCCGGAGGGTTCGGCCGCCTCGACCGCACGCAGCCGTTCGAGCAGCTCGCGGTCGCGGCTCAGCCGTTCCTCGGTGGCGCGCACCAGGTCGCCCACCAGCGCGGACGGCGTGAAGCCGGGATCGTCGAGGGCGCGCCCGATCTGGGTCAGCGACATGCCCAGCGATCGCAGACCCTCGACGTGGAAGATCCGCCGGATGTCCTGGACGGAATACTCCCGATAGCCGCCGTTGGTGCGGCCGGTCGGCCGCACCAACCCCAGGGAGTCGTAGTGCCGGAGCATGCGGGCGCTCACTCCCGAGTAGCGGGCCACCTCGCCGATCAGCACGCGGTCGACTCCTCTCGGTCCGGTCCGAGGGCGCGGACCCGCCGGGCCTCGCCGATCGCGAGGTCGAAACCGGCGTCGGGGTCGCGCAGCAGCACCTCGGTGGCGCGCGCATGGGCGCGAACCACCGGGTCCGGATTCGCCGTGGCCGTCCGCAGGACAGGCTCGACGATCTCCCCCAGGGCGACCAGGGCGCGGCTCAAACTCAACCGCACCTCGCGGTCGCCGCGGCCGAATTGGGAAGCCAGCGCGTCGGCGAGGGCCTCCTTCTCGCCGTCGGGCACCAGGACGACGGCGGCGCGCCACGCGCTGCGCGCGACGTCGTCGTCGGCATCGTGCAACAACGACCGCGTGATCGCGGGCCACGCGCCGCGGTCCCCGATCTTGGACAGCGTGTGCAGCGCCTGGCTGCGCGCCTGGGGCCGGTCGGAACCGAGTTGCGCACGCAGTTTCGGGACCGTGACCTGAGCCGGAAGCCGGGTGAGCGCCCAGGTCAGCATGTCGCGGACGAAGAAGTCGGGCTCGATCGCGCACCGCTCGATCAGCGCATCGGCGAAGTCGGGCTCGGGACGGGTGCCGAGCGCCAACGCTGCCTCGAGCCGTGTCGACGAGTTGTTCGCCGCCAGCGCGTCGAGTAGTCGCATGTCCTGTGGGTTCCTGTGTGTCGAGTTCATCGGGACCACCTCCGGCAGTCAGTGAAGACCTTGTCACGATGGCAAGGTCAAGTACACGCACCGGACCGAGAGAAGAGGACAGGCCATGAGCGGACGCACGCCCAGCCAGTGGGAAGAGATCACCGCCGCCGATCCCGCGCATTCGACGTGGTACGTGGAGCGTTTCCGGACGATGGCGGCCGAGGGCGCGGACATCGTCGGCGAAGCGCGCCTGGTCGATGCGATGGTCGGGCGCGGGAGCCGCATCCTGGACGCCGGATGCGGTCCGGGGCGGCTCGGTGGCTACCTGTACCGGGCCGGTCATGTCGTCGTCGGCGTCGACGTCGATCCGGTGTTGATCGCCGCGGCGGAACAGGACCATCCCGGCCCGACCTGGCTGGTCGGCGACCTGGCCGAACTGGATCTGCCGAGTCGCGGGGTCGCCGGCGACTTCGATGTGATCGTGTGCGCGGGCAACGTGATGACCTTCCTGGCGCCCTCCACCCGTGGGGCGGTGCTGTCCGGTTTCGCCCGCCATCTGGCTCCGGCCGGCCGGGTGGTGGTCGGGTTCGGCGCCGACCGGGGGTACGAATTCCCGCAGTTCCTGGCCGACGCCGAACAGGCCGGACTCACGGTGGATCTGCGGCTTTCGACGTGGGATCTGCGTCCGTTCACCGACGAGTCGGACTTTCTGGTGGCGGTGTTCTCGCGCGCGGAGTGAGGCCGAGGCTGCCCGATTCGCGAAGCACGACGTTGTACAGTTCGACCCACCCACTCGCAGAGGAGTTCGCCATGACCTACGCCGTGGACTTCACTACGGTATCGACCGAAGGCCTCGAATCGTCGCCCGTCGCGCAGGCTTTGGCCGGTCTGCGGGCCAACGAGGCCCGGTACTTCAAGAACAAGTACGACCATGTCTTCACCGTGGAGCCCGCGAAGGAGGCCAAGGCGACGGTCGACTGGGTCAGCCGGATCCTCGAGGACGAGCGTGGCATCGTCATCTCCTCCCGCCCGCTCGAGGCCACGGCTTTCGAAGCGGACGGGATTCGCTTCGCCTACGTCTTCTACGAGAGCGGCCTGTCGATCAACGTGATGTATTCGATCGACGACTCCGGTAAGCGTGCCGTGGGTTTCAAACTGTCCGACGGGATGGAGATCCCGACCGAACTTTCGTCGTTCAAATTCGCACGGCAGAAGTCGAAGCTGGCGGGCACAATTCGCGGCTCCTACTTCGTCATCAAGAACCAGTACTGATTCGCCCGGTGAACTCCACCGTCCGGCGCCGGCGGCTTCGATGACGGTGCAGTTCGACAGCCGCACGCTGTATCTGATCACCGCGCCCGGGTCCTCGTGCCATGTCGCTGATCTCGGCGTCGACGTCCGCACCGGTGAGGCCGAGGACGGTCGTGTGCAATGAACGTCGAAAATCTCACTCGGCCGATGTCGTCTCGGTTCGCCGGCGCAGCAACTCCCGCACCCGTGCGGACTCGCGGGTGAGGTGGTCGCGTTCCGGGACGCTGGTGGCGGTGCCGGCTGCCGCGGCGTAGAGGTCGGCGGCCTGTTCGAGGTCGCCGGCACGTTCGAGCAGGTAGGCGTGGACCGCGTCGCGCCGGGGTAGGCCGGGGTCCACTGTGTTCAATTCCGCGAGGCCGGCCCGGGGCCCGTCGGCTTCGCCGATCGCGACCGCGCGATTGAGTCGTACTATCGGGCTGCCCGTGAGATTCAGTAGTTCGTCGTACCACTCCACGATCTGTACCCAGTCCGTCTCGGCGGCGGTCGGAGCGTCGGCGTGCAGGGCGGCGATCGCTGCTTGCGCTTGATATTCGCCCAAGCGGTCACGCGCCAACGCCGCTTGCAGAATCGCGACGCCTTCCGCGATAAGGGTTGTGTCCCAACGGGTTCGGTCCTGTGCGGCCAGCGGCACGAGACGGCCGCCAGGGCCCGTGCGGGAGGTGCGGCGGGCATGGTGCAGCAGCATGAGGGCGAGCAGTCCCGCGACCTCCGGCTCGTCGGTCGCCGCGGCGAGTTGACGCGTCAGCCGGATCGCCTCGGCCGCCAGATCGATGTCGCCGCTGTAGCCCTCGTTGAACACGAGGTAGAGAACCCGCAGCACTGTCGCCGGATCGCCGGGCCGGTCCAGCGGCATTCCGGCCAGACGCCGCTTGGCCCGGCTGATCCGTTGCGCCATGGTCGCTTCCGGGACGAGGTAGGCCGTCGCGATCTGCCGCGTCGTCAGGCCGCCGACCGCGCGCAGCGTCAACGCGACGGCAGAACCGGGCGACAGCGACGGATGCGCGCACAGGAAATAGAGCCACAACGAGTCGTCGGCACTCGGGACCGGTCCCGTCGCCCGCTCGTGCTCGACCGCGAGTTCTCGCTCCCTCCTCGATGTTTCGGCGCGCGTGGCATCGAGGAACTTGCGCCACGCGGCCGCGACGAGCCAGCCTTTCGGATCGCGCGGTGGGTCGTCCGGCCAGGTTTGCAGGGCCCGAATCACAGCCTCCTGCACCGCATCCTCGGCGGAGGCGAAGTCCGCGCCGCGCCGGACGAGGACCCCGATCACCGCGGGCACCAACTCCCGCAACAGCGATTCGTTCACTCGGTCACCGTGGGCATCGCGGTGAGTAGCGGGCGCAGCTCGAGCCACTCCCGGATCGGTTTGCCGCCCGCACCGGGGGCCTCGGACAGCTCACCGGCCAGTTCGAGCGCCCGCTCGTAGGTGTCGACATCGATCAGCATCCAGCCGGCGATCAGGTCCTTGGTCTCCGCGAACGGACCGTCGGTGATCGGCGGGCGGCCCTCCCCGTCGGACCGGACGAACGTGCCCTGCGGCGAGAGCGCCCGATGGTCGACATACTCGCCGCTGGTCTGCAGCCGCGCGGCGAAGTCCTCCATGTACTGCACATGGGCGGTGATCTCCTCCGGTGTCCACTGATCCATCGGCACGTCGTTGACCGCCGCGGGCGCACCCCGATAGTGCTTGAGCAACAAGTATTTCGGCATCATCGTCTCCTCGATGTCTGCGGCACGGAACCGGCCGTGGTGATCAGGCCCGCTGCCGTTCGGCCCGCTGCCGGACCAGCTCCTCGACCGCGGTGGGCAGGGTGGTGTCGAAGTCGATGAGCTTCGCCCAGGTGGGGGTGATGACGATCCGGACCATGCCGTCGTAGAGCGAGCGCACTTCCGCCTCCCATTCCACGCGCTGTTCGGGCGTCATCTCGTAGCTGCCGTTCATCTGCAGGTATTCCTCCGGGATGCCGTCGACGACGTCCAGTTCGGCACGCCCGCGCAGCAGCAGGATCTTCGGCGGGTGGACCTCGGTGTCGATCGTCAGCGCGACCTGAGGATTGTGCCGCAGGGAGTGCAGTTTCGGCGCGTTCTTCGTGGTGCAGAGCACGATCTGTGAGCCGTTCCAGGTGAACGCGATCGGGATGTTGCGCGGCGTGCCGTCCTTGGCGACATAGGCCAGGCGCAGCAGATCGCGGGCCAGCAACTCCTGGCTGATCGGACGGTTGAGGATTTCGGTGATCTCGTGCTGTTCCATCGCTGTCGCTCCCTGTGTGGATGTTGTCGAGCGGGCCGTTTTGGGTTGCTCGTATCCCTGGGACGGAGCCGGTTCGCCGTTCTCGACATCGGCGGCGAAATTTTCTCGAGTTTTTTCGCGCAGCCGTCCCCGTCCGTTTCGGGTAGCGCGGCTCGGCCGTGCGGTGAGGGCCGTCGTTCAGCGAAGTTCCTCGACCAGGCCGATGAGAATGCCGTCGGGGCCGCGGACGTAGCAGTAGCGGTAGATGTCTTCGTATCGAGCTATCGCGCCCACGAGTTCGGCGCCGTGAGCGCGCAGGCGGTCGAGGACGGCCGCCACGTCGTCGACGACGAAGGTCAGGCGAAGAGTGCCCGCGGTGTTCACCGGCGCGGGTGGTGCCGCGCTGATGGGCTGCGGCGACCGGAACGTGGAGAGCTCGACGCGGCTGTTGCCGTCCGGAGTCCGCACGACGGCGATGTCGGCTCGGACACCTTCCAGTCCGAGGAGGTCGTCGGCCCACGGACCTCCGACCGTTGCTTCGCCCTCCAATTCCATGCCCAGTTCGAGAAAGAACGCGACCGCTGTCGCGAGATCCTCGACCACGATGCCGGCGTGGTCCATCCGGTGGATCGTCATGCTGGTCTCCTCGGGTTCGTGTCGACTGTTCCGGACGTGTCGATCGGTAAGGCGTCCGATGCTCGTACACCTGGGACGGAGCCGCCCGAGCATTCTCGACACCCCCGCCGAGCGATGCTGTCGGTCCCCGACGCAGACAGGTTAGTATCGAACACATGTTCGCATCGGATCGGCAGAAGGAGGAGGGGGGAACCCGGGGCCGGGCGGCGATTCTGCATGCGGATCTGGATTCGTTCTATGCGTCGGTCGAGCAGCGGGACGCGCCGGAGTTGCGGGGAAAACCGGTGATCGTCGGGGGCGGGGTGGTGTTGGCGGCGAGTTATGAGGCGAAGGCGTACGGGGTGCGGACGCCGATGAACGCGCGGCAAGCGTTGCGGTTGTGTCCGCACGCGGTCGTGGTGCCGCCGCGGATGTCGGCCTATTCGCAGGCCAGCCGGGAGGTGTTCGCGATCTTCCACGACACCACTCCGGAGGTGGAGGGCATCTCCATCGATGAGGCCTTTCTCGATGTCGGTGGGCTGCATCGCATTGCGGGCGCGCCGATCGACATCGCGGCGCGATTGCGGGCTCGGGTGCGCGCCGAGGTCGGACTGCCCATCTCGGTCGGCGTGGCACGGAGCAAATTTCTCGCCAAGGTGGCCAGTGCGGTCTGCAAACCCGACGGCCTGCTGCTGGTGCCACCCGAGGCCGAACTCGAATTCCTGCATCCGCTGCCGGTCGAACGGCTCTGGGGCGTGGGTGAGGTGACGGCGCGGACACTGCACGAACACGGCATCACCCGGATCGGGCAACTGGCCGACACCGATCCGATGGAGTTGTGCGGTCTGATCGGCCGCGCCGCCGGACGGCATCTGCACGCCCTGGCCTGGGCGCGCGATCCGCGCCGGGTCGACACCGGTCGCCGGCGCCGCTCGATCGGTGCGCAACGCGCGTTGGGCAACCGGCCTCGCACCGATGCCGAGATCGAGGCCTACCTGCACGGCCTGGCGGATCGGCTCGGGCACCGTCTGCGGGCCGCGCGACGAATTTGCCGCACGGTGGTGCTGCGCGTGCGCTTCGCCGACTTCGGGCGCGCGACCCGTTCACACACCCTGCCGACCGCCACCGACGACGGTACGACGATCCTGCAGGCCGCCCGCACCCTGCTCGCAGCCGCTCGCCCACTGATCGAGGAACGCGGCATCACCCTCATCGGCCTCGCCCTGACGAACCTGCAGAACGCGGACCCGAGGCAGCTGATGCTGCCGTTGGATGCCCGCCCGGACACTACGCTCGACGCGGCACTGGACGCGGTGCGCGACCGCTTCGGCGCCGGAACCGTCACCCGGGCCGCGCTACTCGGCCGCGGTGAAGGCTTGTCGGTGCCGCTGCTCCCCGACTGATTCGGCGAAGTCCGGAAATCATTGCGCCGGCAGCAGGCCGCGCGCCACCAGATCATCGAAGAGCGCCTGGTCGACAGGCGGCACCGCGGCCCGATCGGCATAGGTGAACCAGGCGATTTCGGCGATTTCGCTACTGGGTTCGATCGTTCCGGCGTAGTCGGCGGTGTAACAGCTCATGCGCACCGAAACCTCGGTCGCGCCGGGCAATTCGGCCTCGTAGGTGCCGACGTGCGCGACCGATTCCGGAATCAGCACCACGGTGAGTTCTTCGGAGATCTCCCGAATCAGTGTCTGCCGATCGGTTTCCTCGCCCTCGCGCTTGCCGCCGGGAATATAGAACTCGTCCTTACCGTCCGGGCGGGCGCACAGGATCCGTCCGTCCTCGATCAGCACCCAGGCCACGGTGTCGATGAGGCGCCGCGACGATTCGATCCGCATCCGCGCAGCCTACCCGGGCACTCCCCGACCGCCCGAGCCTCGGGCGATACGTCCGGCGAGGCGTGATAGACAGAGTTGAACGCAGTGATCGGAAGGTGTGGTGCGATGCCGGACAATACGCGGCCGACAAGCCCGGTGGAGTTGATCGCGCAACGCTTCCGCGGCGGCGGCACTGCCGGTGAGCATCGCGACGGTTCCCGGCTGGCACTGGTCATCGAGGGTGGCTCGGCACGCGGGGTGTATTCACACGGCATGGTGACCGGCCTGGAAGAGCTCGGGGTGCTGCGCTGTTTCGACGCGGTCTACGGCGCTTCGGCCGGCGCGCTGAACGGGGCGTGGCTGCTGTGCGGGCGAGCGGCGCGGGCGCGGCGAGCCTGGCATTCGGACGTGGTGCGGCGGGTGATCTCACCGGCCCGGGTCCTGCGCGGCGGTCTGGTCGTGGACACCCGATATCTGGTGCACACCGTGTACGAACGCGTCGTGCCGATGGATTTCGCCGCGATCCTCGGCAATTCGGTCACCTTCCACCCGATCGGCACCGATATCGCCGACGGCAGCGCCGTGGATCTGCGCCC
This sequence comes from Nocardia mikamii NBRC 108933, assembly GCF_001613505.1. Classification (GTDB taxonomy): domain Bacteria; phylum Actinomycetota; class Actinomycetes; order Mycobacteriales; family Mycobacteriaceae; genus Nocardia; species Nocardia mikamii. The sequence goes on along the minus strand of NZ_BDCM01000009.1, from coordinate 7,422 downwards.
GCACATCAGCGATATCCCGTCTTTGCAGCGGGCGCTGCGCGCGAGCACGTGTATGCCGGTTCTGGCCGGACGTCCGGTGGCGGTGGGCGGTGGGCGCTACGTCGATGCCGGACTGTCCGAATCGGTGCCGGTCACCACCGCCCGCGCCCAGGGCGCTACCCACATCGTGGTGTTGCGCACCCGGCGGTCCGATGAGAAGCCCAGCGTCCCTTCGGATTTCGAGCGGCGTGTGGTCGCGCGGGTGCTCGGCGCTTCGGGTCCGAGAGTGGCCGAGAGCTGGTTCGCCCGCGCGGCGCAGTTCGCCGCCGACGAACACCGTATGGCGAGCGACCCGTCGATTCTGCAGATCCGCCCACCGCTGGGCGCACCCGCGATCGGCCGGGTCGCCCGGGATTCCGCGGTGCTGTTGCGCGCCCTGGATCTGGGCCGCGCCGCGACCCTGGCGGCGCTCGGTGAGGCCGTTCGATCAGCGGGAGACGTCGCCATCTGAACCTGCTGTGGTGCAAGGGAATCCGATGGAGTCCCTATGCAGCGGCCGGCGTCGGTGAGCAACTCTCGGTCTCAGCCGACGTCGAGATGGTCGCGGCCGGTGGCACGGGCGAGGTGGACGGCTTCGGATCGGAGCAGCTCCGGGTCGACGTGCTCGTCGTCGAACATGCTGACCAGGAGGGTGTCGTCGACGGTTTCCCACGTCCCGGCGATCCGGCCACCGACGAGGACCAAAGGCGAGATCCAGCCGGCGGTCCGGCTCACCTTGGTGCGATGAGCCGGAGGCAGCAGGACCGGATCGGTGGTACCGGGGCCGAGAACGTATTGGTCGAAGGGCCCGAGCAGGCGGACGCTGTCGGTGGGATCGGTGGCGGCCAGCTCGGCGGCGTCCTCGGTGCGGATCCAGGTGCGGCGGCCCTCCACGTCGACTTCGGTGAGTTCGGATCCCAGCTCGGAGAACCAGTGGCGGACAGTGGTTTTGCGCAGGACTCCACGCAGGAGCCAGGCATTGAACGCCTCCGGTGTGCCGGGGCCGTAGACGCCGAGATAGGCGCGGATCAGGTGTGCGGCCGCCACATCGGTCGGCGGCAGGCCGGTCCACCCGGTCACCGCCCGCGCGGGAGCGGTGAATGTCACCGACGATCCGCGAGCGGGTCCGTGGCACAGCACTCCCTGCCAGGCCAGCGGCTTCAACAGCGCGCCCCAGCCGGAGCGCAACTGCTCGCCCATGGTCGCGAAGCGGCGCTCACGCAGTAGTTCGTCCACCAGTTCCGCCCGGCTCAGCACGGCACCGCCGGCGAGCAGTTCGGCCACCGCATCGGTCAGCGCCTTCACTTCGCCGGGATCGGCGCCGAAGTTGCGTTGCCACGCCGGCTTCTCCCACGTGCGCGCCGAGGCGATCAGGGCCAGTGCGGCGGCCGCGGTATCGGGCGTCATCGCATGCAAGGTTCCCCGCATCGCCCACGTCTTCATCAGTTCACCGGCGTCGAGCGCGCGGACCAGCTCACCCGGCGCTCCCCCGCGCCGCACCGCCACCGCGGTCTCCGCCGCGGATGTCACCTGCGCCTGCACCCCGGCCAGTCGCCGCGCCACCGCCATCGCCCTGCCGCCGTCACGCGCTTCGACGAATCCTCTGCGCAGCCGCCACGCGAACACCTGTCCCCATGTGACCTCCACCGCACCTCCCGTATCCGGACACCCGCCGATCCGCGCGCTCACCTTACGGCTCGTCACCGACAACTCCCGTCTCCGGCGGTGACCGCGAGCAAACCCCCACGGTCGATCCATGCATGCTCATGCATGAATTGCTAGTCTGTTGCGGTGACTCCGAAATCCGAAGACTCCCCCGAGCCGTTCTGGACGCTGGAGACCCGGCTGGCCTCGGCACTGCTGATCCTCGCCGGATTCGTGGGGGCCGCCGCCTACACCCACTCCGAGGGCTACTTCGTCACCTTCATGACCGGCAATACCGAGCGCGCCGTCATCGGTGGATTTCTCGGCGACTACACCCTGGCAGCCGGCGCCTTCGCCCTGATCGTGTTCTTTCTCGCCGGCGTTCTGGTGGCCTCGATCTGCCGCCGGCACTGGTGGCGCAATCATCCGCACGGCGCGACCATGCTCGCCACCGCCGCTCTCACCGTGGCCGCCGTCCTCGACACGATTCTGTACCGGCACGATACCGATCTCGGCTTGCTGCCGATCCTGCTCGTCTCGTTCGCGATGGGTTCGCTCAACACCTCCTTCGTCAAGAAGGGCGAGGTGTCGATCCCGGTTACCTACGTCACCGGCACCCTGGTGAAATTCGCCCAAGGCGTGGAGCGTCATATGGCCGGCGGCACCCATCGCGAATGGCTGGGCTACGCGGTGCAGTGGCTGTCGTTCGCCGCCGGCGCCTTGATCGGCGGTCTGGTCTCGCTGGTCGTCGAGGGTGCCGACATGCTCTACACCGCGGTCATCGCCTCCGCCATCGTGGCCGCCTACACCTGGCGCGCCGACCTCAGCTGGGTACAGCGCCACACCTCCTCGGAGTAGCGGGCGCGGTCAAGGCTGCGCGATCGGCGTTCGATGCGGTAGCCCGGCGGCCGCGAACAGCCCGAGCACACCGGCCACACCGAGTGCGAGCATCGCGACGGCGTAGGCATGGCTGCTGAGTCCGGCGACGAGAATGGTGCCGGCGATCGCGGTGCCCAGCGACGATCCCAGATTGGACACACACCGCGACAGCCCGGAGATCTCGCCTTGGTGCTCCTCGCTGAACGCCGACTGCACGACGTTCACCGACGGAGTCAGCATGGAGCCGAGCCCCAGCCCGATCAGCAGCAGTCCGGGCGCGAACGCCCATGGATTCAGCGTGCGCCCGGCCAGCGCGATGAGTACCACGATGCCGACGATCACGACGACGAAGCCGGTCATGATGAGGGTTCGCTGGGTGAACAGCCGGGCCAGCCGTGCGGCCGTCAGCGACGACACCAGCAGGCCCACGGTGGCGGCCGTGAAGATGACGCCGGTGCCGATCGGATCGTAGCCGCGCACCACCTGCAGATACGCCGAGACCACGAACGAGGTCCCCATCAGAATCAGCCACTGCAACAATTGGGTGGCCAAGCCGAAATTCGAGATGCGGCTGCGGAACAGACTCAGTGATACCAGAGGTTCGCCACCGCGTCGTTCGGTGGCGCGCACGTGTAGGAAGAACCCGGCGAGCACCACCACCGCGAGCACGATCAACACCGCACTCCACCGTAAATCGTTGTCGGTGGCCAGAATTCCCAGCACGAGCAGCACGAGACCGGCCGCCGACAGCACGCTGCCGGTCAGATCCAGGGTCCGGTTCGGATCGGGCGGAAGCGGGTCGCGGACCCGGCGCGTGGATATCAGGATCGCCGCCACGACCAGCGCCTGAAAGGCGAACGCCGCCCGCCAGCCCAGCCCGGAGGCGATCAGTCCGCCCAGCAGCGGTCCGGCCGCCGCGCCGATCCCGCCCATCGCCATCACCACCCCGAAAGCCCGTGCGCGCGAGGTGGTATCGGTGAACAGCAGCGTGGTGAGGATGTAGACCGGCGGGATCAGCAGCGCGGTGCCCACCCCTTCCAGCACGGAGTTACCCAGCGCCAGCACGCCCAGCCCCGGTGCGAGGGCGCTGAGTATCGCGCCGACGCCATAGATCGAAAGTCCCACGACGAAGCAGGATTTGCGGCCGTAGCGGTCGGTGAGTTTGCCGCCCGGAATCATCAACGCCGCCATGATCAGCAGGAACAGGGTGATGACCAGTTGCACTCCCGCCACGTCGGCATCGAGGTCGGTGCTGATGTCGGTGATCATCACCGCCATATTCGTGCCGGCGAAACTGCAGATGAACTGCGCCAGTGCGAGCGGAACCAGCACGCCGCGCGGGCGAGCCGCCGTGCCGTGCTCGCTCATCGCGAGGGCTTTCCGGCCCCGGACTCGAGCTGGTCGAGCGCGTCGTCGAGTGCGATCGCCGCCGCCACCAGCGCCAAATGGGTGAAAGCCTGCGGGAAGTTGCCCAGCTGCTCGCCCGAAGGCCCGATCTCCTCGGCGAAGAGTCCCACGTGGTTGGCGTAGGTCAGCATCTTGTCGAATGCGTAGCGGGCGTGGTGAACTCGCCCCGCCCGTGCCAGCGCCTCGACGTAGAGGAAGCTGCACAGATTGAAGGTGCCCTCGGAGCCACGCAAGCCGTCCGGCGACGCGGCGGGATCGTATCGATAGACCAGGCTGTCGCTGACCAGTTCCTCGTCCATCGCGTCGAGTGTGCTCAGCCAGTCCGGGTCGCGTGGGGACAGAAAGCCCATGCGCGGCATCAGCAGCAGCGCGGCGTCCAAGACGTCGGTGCGGAAGTGCTGGACGAACGCGCGCCGGTCCTCGTTCCAGCCGCGCTCCAGGATCTGGGCGAACACCGCGTCGCGCGCATCGGTCCACCGCTGCAGGTCCGCCGGCCGGGCATGATCGGTCGCGAGACGAATGCCACGATCGAAGGCGACCCACGTCATCAACCTGCTGTAGGTGAAGTCCTGTTGGCCACCCCGGGTTTCCCACACACCCTCGTCGGGCCGATCCCAGTTGTCGGCCAACCAGTCCAGCAGCTCGGCGAACACCCGCCATCCCGAGATACCACCGATATCGGAGGTCTGTGCCAGCGCATCGGCGACCTCGCCGTAGATGTCGAGCTGCAACTGGTCTGCGGCCGCGTTGCCGACCCGCACCGGCGCCGACCCGCGATAGCCCTCCCAATGGTCGAGGATCTCCTCGTCCAGCCGCGGGTCACCGTCGATGCGGTACATGATCTGCAGCGGCTCACCCGAGGAAGTCCTGCCGGCCAGCCGTTCGCGCAGCCAGCGGCGAAACGCGTAGGCCTCGGTGGTGAACCCCAGATCCAGCAGCGCCCGGACCGACAGGGACCCGTCGCGCAGCCACGTGTAGCGATAATCCCAATTGCGTTCCCCGCCGACCTGTTCGGGAAGGCCCATGGTGGCCGCCGCGATCGGGGCGCCCGTCGGTAGGTAGGTGAGCAGCTTCAACGTGATCGCGGAGCGATTGACCATATCGCGCCAGCGGCCGCGATAGGTCGAATTCCGCAGCCACGCCTGCCACCATTCCCGGCAGTCCGCGAATTCGGCGGCGACCTCGCCGCGCTGCGGCGGCGACGGGAAGTCCCCGCCCGCCGCGGTCGTGGTCAGCACGATGACGGCCGTCTCGCCCTCGTCCAGAGTGAAGTGGCCGATCGCGTCGCCGTCGTCGACGCTCAGCACGACCGGGTCGGAGGCCTGCAGGTGCAGGGTGGTTTCCGGACCCTCGAACATGATCCATTCGTTGTCGTGCGCCACCGTCGTGTGCTCGGCGCGGCCGTAGTCGAAACGCGGTCGGCACGCCAGTATGAACGGCAGACTGCCTCGCACGACACGCACGATGCGAACCAGCCGGTGCCGGTCGGTGGGCGCGTCGTCCTCGATCGGCGGCATGAAGTCGGCGACCTCCCCGACTCCGTCCGGTGCCATGAAACGAGTGACCAGCACCGCGGTATCCGGCAGATACAACTGACGGATGGCCACCACATCCTCCGGCAAATCGGCCGCGACCCGGCAGTGCCCGCCCCGTTCATGGTCCAGCAGGGATCCGAAAACGCTCGGGGAGTCGAATCGCGGTGTGCACCACCAATCCACGGTTCCGGCCGAAGAGACCAACGCCGCAGTTTGCAGGTCGCCGACAATGCCATGCTCGGCGATGGGGGGATAGGAATTCATCAGCACTCCCGGAGGTGGTGGAACCCATCTGGCAACGATTTCGGCCGGATCCCGGAGGCCGGTGGACATGAGCGCGGTTGTTTCTCATTGTGCGCTGCGCCGAGAGCCGCCGGACCGCTCTGGCGAAATTTCGGCAACCAGCGTGCGGAGGCGCCGACTCCGAGGCCGGTTCGCCCGATCGGATCGGCGGGCGATTCACTCCGCTACGGCGGTCGTGATATCTGCGGGACCGGCGGCACCGAATCATAGGGTGTCGGGTCGTCTCGTCGGCCGCGTTCGCGCTGTCGCCGACCCACCCGGGCCTGGGTTGCGGTGGATGGTCGTGTCGATGGGTTCCTGTCAGAGGGTCAGGCGTCGGAGAGAAGAGGTTGTCCGGTGAACAGTGCTGCCGATATCGACGAGATGGGTCCGATCGACTATCTCGTCATCGAGTTTCCGGCCGACCGCCAACCGGACGGTTCGGCGTTGCCGATGCTCCGGGATCTGGTGGACCGCGGCATCATCCGGGTCCTCGATCTGGCCTTCGTGCACAAGGATGCGGACGGATCACTGACCGGGATCGACATCGCCGATGTCGGGTTGACCGGCGACCTGGATGTGACACTGTTCGCCGAGGCGGCGACCGGGCTGCTCGACGAGGGGGATCTGCGCGAGGCCGGGGGCGCCCTGGAGCCCGGCCATTCCGCCGCCGTCCTCCTCTACGAGAACACGTGGGCGGCACCGCTCGCGGTCGCGTTGCGGCGCAACGGCGCCGAACTCGTCGCCTCCGGTCGCATTCCCGTTCAAGCCATCCTCTCGACCCTCGACAGTCTCGAGGCCGATACCTAAGGAGAAGCAGCATGCCCGGGTTACTACGAGGCGTTGCCCGCACCGCGGTGGTCGCCGGAACGGCCACGGCCGTATCCAATCGCGTCTCGCGACGCCAGGGCCAGCGCTGGGCCGCGCAGGAGGAATCCCAGTACCAGCAACAACCGCCGCCGCCCGCCCCCGCCGGCGGGGGAACCGACCGCATCGCGGCACTGAAACAGCTGGGCGAGTTGAAGGCTCAGGGGGTGCTCACCGAGCAGGAGTTCGAATCGGAGAAGGCGCGCATTCTCGCGTCGTGACCACCGGACACATCCGCACGGAGATCAGGAGAAGCAGCATGAAACTCGTCAAGGCGGTAGCGGTGCTGGCAACCGGTGCGGCAGCGCTGATTCCGATCGCCGCATGTTCCTCGGACAACAACAGTGGCCCGGCCGCGGTCACGACGACCACCGCGAACGGCGGCGAGCACACCGATATGCGAAGCAGTCTCGCCAGTACGGCGTCGTCGGTAGTGGGGTCGGCCCTCAACTCCGCGCAGCAGGCCGTGCAGAACGCGATCAACAGTGTGCTGTCGGCGGCGCCGATCACCTTCGACAAGAACAGCTCCGATCTGAGCCCGGCCGATGTCGCCACGATCAAGGCGGTGGCGCTCCCGCTCAAGGGCAACGACACCGCGGTCAAGATCGAAACCTACGCCGTCGACTCGAACTCCGGGGCGGCCGACTCGCTCGCCGAGGCACGGGGCAACAACGTCGCCACGGCCCTGCAGGACGAGGGGATCGACAAGGCGCGCATCACCGTCCACGCGGAGGGCAATCCGATCGAGTCCAACGTGCAGATCGACCAGGCCACGATCTCGGTCACCATG
>NZ_BDCM01000008.1 GCF_001613505.1 Nocardia mikamii NBRC 108933 | reverse complement strand
AAATAGCGCAGCGGCGGGCGGGGATTACCCGTCACGGTTCAGCGCCCGGCTCGGCATCCTCCCCCTCGGTGGGCGCCGGGCCGGGGACCAGCACCTTGGCGATCGTCGCCGCCCCGACCACCACGATCGACAGCACGAAAAGCCAACTGATCGCGGTGAACACCGGGCCGAGCAGCCCGAACTTCGCCTGGGCGGAGGCGGTGACCTTCGGCAGCACCAGGCGTCCTCCGGCCCGGACCGAGGTCAATCCGATGGCCGTCAGCGCCCCGGTCGCCCACAGCGCCCGCCCGCGCAGCTTCCCCAGGGTGAGCAGGTACGCGCAGAGGGTCCATACGATCATCCACACCAGCAACTCGCCGGCCAGGGTGAGCGGCGGTCCGAAATAGCGGAGCCCGGCGAGTTGGCGCACGGCCCCGATCGTCGCGGCAGAGAATGCGACGACGAGCAGAACCACCGGCCACCGCCATGCGTCGCGCAGGCCGATCGCCGGCACGTCCCAGAGCTTGCCGTAGATGCGCGCGAGAGTTTTGGCGAACGACGCGCCACTGATCACGACCATCAGCAGCCCGACCACCCCGAACGCCGCGAATGTCGGATCGGTCGACGCGACGACTCCGAAGGCGGACCGGAACGTCGTCCGGTCCAGTCCCAGCTGATCGTCGATGGCGCGGGTCGCCAGATCGAGCTGGGAGAACACGGACCCGGCGATGATCACGGGCAGCACACAGGTGAAGATCTTGGCCGCCAGCGTCATCGATCGGTCCACGATTTCGATCTCGGCGAATTCCTCGACCAGTTGCCGGAGCGGCCCGGATCCGGCAGCCGGTGCATCCCGGCGCGCCGCGGCCCACGTGGCGCTCATATTCATCGACCACATAGCGTCGATTCAACTCCGCGAGGTCGTCGCGCGCGAGCGTCGAAACACCGTGTTCATGACCGGTTATGCGCGCGGGCCGGGACGTTTGTCCATCAACCGCAGAATGAGCGGAGTGAAGATCAGCTGCATCGCCAGATCCATCTTGCCGCCCGGCACCACGATGCAGTTCGGACGCGACATGAACGAATCGTGCAGCATCGACAGCAGATACGGGAAATCGATCACCTTCGGATCGGCGAAGCGGATCACGACGAAACTTTCGTCGGCGGTCGGAATGCTGCGGGCGGTGAACGGATTCGAGGTGTCCACCGTCGGCACCCGCTGGAAATTGACATAGGTGCGCGAGAACTGCGGGCAGATGTACTTCACATAGTCGGGCATGCGCCGCAGGATCGTATCGATCACCGCTTCGCTGGAATAGCCGCGCTCGGTCTTGTCGCGGATGACCTTCTGAATCCATTCCAGATTCACGATCGGCACCACGCCCACCAGCAGATCCGCGTAGCGCGCCACATCGACCGTGCCGGTGACCGCGGCGCCGTGCAGGCCCTCGTAGAACAGCAGGTCGCTGCCGGGGGCGAGTTCTTCCCACGGCGTGAAGGTGCCCGGTTCCAGTCCGTAGGGTTTGGCCTCGGTCTCGTCGTGCAGATATTTGCGCACCAACCCGACCCCGGATTGCCCGTAATCGCGGAACAGGCTCTCCAGTTCGGTGAGCAGATTGGCCTCCGGGCCGAAATGCGAGAAATGCAGATTCAGATCGGCTTCGGCTTCGGCCATCGCCACCTGCATACCGCCGCGATCGTAGCGGTGAAACGAATCCCCCTCCACGATCGCGGCATTGATGCCCTCCCGCCGGAAGATTTCCTGGAAGGTCCGGGTGACGCTGGTCGTTCCCGCGCCGGAGGAACCGGTGATGGCGACCACGGGATGTTTGCGCGACATGACATCTCGATTCGATCAGCCGGCGTTCAATGGCGCGCCGGTCGGAACAGGGTGCGGGTACCGAACAACGACGCGTCGAATGGCGGCCCGGCATCGGGTTCACGGTGATAGCGCTCGATCCGGCGCACCTCGTTGCGCGATCCGAAAACCAGCGGGATCTGTTGATGCGGATGCGCGGGAACCACCTCGAGCACCCGTTCGTGGCCGGTGGTCGCGGCGCCGCCGGCCTGTTCGATCACGAAGGCGATGGGATTGGCGCCGTACAGCAGCGACACCCGGCCCGGCCGGGCGGGATCACGGGTGTCGTACGGATACAGATAGACCCCGCCACGGGTGAGGATGTGGAAGGCGTCGGCGACCAGTGACGCCACCCAGCGCATATTGAAATCGCGCGATCGCGGCCCGTCGACCCCGTCGAGACATTCGTGCACATAACGTCGCACCGGGCGCTGCCAGAACCGCTCGTTGGCGGCGTTGATCGCGAATCCCGAGGTGTCCTCGGGAATGCGCATGCGGGGGTGGGTGAGCACGAATGCTCCGATCTCTCGATCGAGGGTGAACCCATCGACTCCGCTGCCGGTGGTGAGAACCAGCATCGTCGCCGGGCCGTAGAGCGTGAATCCCGCACAGACCTGCCGCACTCCCGGCTGCAGGAAATCCGCCGCCTGCGGCGCCCGCCCGTCTTCCGGTGCGCGCAACACACTGAATATCGTGCCGACGGGCAGATTCACATCGATATTCGAAGACCCGTCCAGCGGATCGAAGGCCAGCATGTATTTGCCCCGCCGCACCTCCCCCACCACCGGATGAAATCCGTTCATCTGCTCCGACAGCAGTGCAGACAACGGCCCGCTGGATTCGGATTGCTCCACCATGATGTCGTTGGCGATGGCGTCCATGCGCCGATGCAGGCTCAGCGGAAGGTCCGCGCCGTCCGATTCATCCAGCGCACCCACGATGCGGCCACGGGTCACCTGATTGGCGATGATCTTCGCCGCGGTGGACACGACATTGAGCAGTGCGGAGAACTCTCCCGAGGAACCGGGATGCCGATGTTCCTGTTCGATCGTGTAGCGGGTGAGGGTTTTCATTCCGTCGGGCATGCCGGCGCCTCCTCCGCGGCGCCGACGCGGTCGCCGAAAACGCTGCTGCCGTAGATGTCTTCGGTCGTCAGCGTCATCAAATCGTCCTTGCCGAGCGGGCGATGCTCCTGCACCAGCCGATTCGCCTGCCGCAGCCGGCACCGGTCCACGGCATTGCGGACACTGCGCGCATTCGCGAAACGCGGCCGCGCCATTCGCACCGCCAGATAGTCGTCGAAGGCCGCCGCCGCCGAATCGCCGAATCGGAAATTCTGCTGTGCCACCATCACCTCGGCGATGGCCAGCAGTTCCTCGCGCGTGTAGTCCAGGAATTCGATGTGGTGGGCCACCCGAGAGGACAAACCGGGATTGGCGGAGAAGAACGTCTCCATCCGGTCCGGATATCCGGCGAAGATCACCACCAGACTGGAACGTTCGGTCTCCATCTCCTGCAGCAGGATCTCGATCACCTCCTGTCCGTAGTCCCGCTCGTTCTCCGGCCGGAACAGGTAGTACGCCTCGTCGATGAACAACACTCCGCCCGCGGCCTTGGCCAGCGCCTCCTTGGTCTTGGGCGCGGTGTGGCCGATGAACTGACCGACCAGGTCGTCGCGGGTCACGGTGTGCACCTTCGGTTTCCGGATGTAGCCGAGGGCGTGCAACATCTCCGCCATCCGCAGCGCGACCGTCGTCTTCCCGGTGCCTGGCCCGCCGGTGAAACTCATATGCATGGTGGGACGGTCGGCCTGCAGTCCGAACCGCTGCCGGGCCCGGTCGATCAGCAGCAGCGCCGCGATCTCACGCACCCGCTTCTTGACCGTGGCCAGCCCGATCAGCTCCGCGTCGAGCCGGGCGAGGGTGTCCTCGACGTTCTTGCCGGCCAGATCCGTCGACAGATCGACCGTCGCGTCGTCCGGCAGCGCGATCTCCGACGGATCGGAATTCGCGTGCGCCTCGGTGTGATTCGCTCCCGATCCCGCGGAACCGCTCGCTCCCGGCCGGTACATCCGAAATCCCGATCCGCTGCCCTGTGTGCCGCCCGACATCGCCTGCCTCCCGTCCACCATCGCGTCAGTCCCGGTAGCGCGCGCCCGCGCGCACCTCGGTGGCGTAGGACCGCAGGCCGTAGTGCTGCCGCCGATCCTCGGTCTCGGTGCGCACCACCAGGAAGCCCGGTTCGTCGGCGGGCCGCTGCACCAGGAAACTCAGCGCCGTCGTCTGCCTGCCGTAGCTCGCGTCGTAGGCGTTGACGCGGATGTAGTGGTGCGGGAACGTCGAACGGCAGGCGTTCACCTCGGCGAGCACGCCGTCGGGTTCGTCGAGGTCGAACAGCGGCAGTCCCCACATCTCCCAGTAGACGTTGCGTGGATGCGGATCGTCGGTGTACTCGATCGAGACCGGCCAGTTGTTGAGCAGCGCGTAGCGGATCTGAGCGCCGATTTCGGTATCGGACAGGTCGGGCAGATGGGAGAACGTCCCTTGCCGCAGATGCATTGCGTCTCCTTGTGTGTCGTCGGGCGGCCGGTCAGGCGGTGACCGTCGGTACGGCGTCGGGGGCGTCGGTGGAGGTGTAGTCGAAGGTGACATCACCCCAGGTCGCGAGTGCCACATCGAGCGCCGGGCAGGTCCGGGCCGCGGCACGCAGGGCGTCGGGGCCCTCCTTCAGCAGATCGCGGCCTTCGTTGCGTGCCTTGACCATCGCCTCCAGGGCGACCCGATTGGCCTCGGCGCCCGCGGCGATACCCATCGGATGTCCGATGGTGCCGCCGCCGAACTGCAGGATCGCGTCGTCACCGAAGAGATCCAGCAGTTGATGCATCTGGCCCGCGTGGATTCCACCGGATGCCACCGGCATCACTCCGGGCAGACTCGCCCAGTCCTGGTCGAAGAAGATGCCGTTGCGCGGGTTGGCAGGAATGTGGTTGTCGCGCAACGTATCGTAGAAACCCTTGACCGTGTGCGGGTCCCCTTCGAGCTTGCCGATGACGGTGCCCGCGTGCAGGTGGTCGACGCCGATGAGCCGACACCACTTGGCCAGCACCCGGAAGCTGACGCCGTGGGTCTTCTGCCGGGTGAAGGTCGAATGCCCGGCCCGGTGCAGATGCAACAGCATGCCGTTGCGCCGCGCCCATTTCGACATCGACTGCATCGCCGTGTAGCCGACGGTGAGGTCCATCATCACGATCACGCTGCCGAGCGATTTCGCGAACTCCGCGCGCTCGTACATATCCTCCATCGTGGCGGCTGTGATATTGAGATAATGACCCTTCAATTCTCCCGTTTCAGCGGTCGCGCGATTCACGCCCTCCATGGCGAACAGATAGCGATCGCGCCATCGCATGAACGGTTGCGAGTTGATGTTCTCGTCGTCCTTGGTGAAATCCAGGCCGCCCTTACACGCCTCGTACACCACCCGCCCGTAGTTGCGCGCCGAGAGACCGAGTTTCGGCTTCACGGTCGCCCCCAGCAACGGCCGGCCGTACTTGTTCAGATACTCGCGTTCCATGACGATTCCGTGCGGCGGGCCCTGAAAGGTCTTGACATAGGCCACCGGAATACGCATGTCCTCGAGCCGCAACGCCTGGAGCGGTTTGAAACCGAAGACATTGCCGATCACCGACGAGGTGAGATTGGTGATCGAGCCCTCTTCGAAAAGGTCCAGGTCGTAGGCGATATAGGCGAAATACTCCCCCGGCCGCCCCGGCACCTCCTCGACCCGGTAACACTTGGCACGGTAGCGGTCGTGCGCGGTGAGCCGGTCGGTCCACACGACAGTCCATGTGGCAGTGGAGGATTCGCCGGCCACCGCGGCGGCCGCCTCGATCGGGTCCACCCCCGGTTGCGGCGTCACCCGGAACACCGCCAGAACATCGGTATCGCAGGGTTGGTAATCGGCGTCGTAATAACCCATGGACGCATACGAGTGCACGCCCGGATCCCAGCGGTCACGAGTGGATTCGTCGGTCATCGGTCCTCCTGTATCTTGCGGGACACCCGCAACCGGTCGGCGTCGCGAGCCGCTGCGCGATTCTCGTCCGCCACACCTCCCGGGACGGTGCGGCGCGTGCGCAGATTCAGGATGCGGGCACGGCCCGGCGGGGACAATTCGATTGTTTCCGGTCTCGCTCAACCGAATCGTTGAGTTTGCTACCGTCTGTAGATGGGAACGGTGAGTGCGGTCCGAATGGAAACGTTTCTGGTTGTGGCCCGGCACAACAGCATTCGGCGCGCGGCTGCGCAACTGCACATCACCGAGGCGGCGGCATCGGCGGCGGTGGCGCATATCGAAAAGCAGCTCGGCGCGAAATTGATCGCGAAATCCGGACGCGGTATCACACTCACCGAGGCAGGGCGGGTCTATGCCGAATACTGCCGCAGCATCCTGGGTTTGATGAAGGAGGCGCATGCCGCGGTCCGCCGCGCCGAAACGGGCCGGTTGCGGATCGGCGTGGTGGCCACCGCCGGCGAATACGTACTGCTACGGCTGCTGGTGTCGTTCCGCGACCGCTATCCCGACATCGAGCTGGGGCTCTCGATCCATCCGCGTGATCTGCTGTTCATCGAATTACAGCACCACGAAACCGATCTCGTGATCGCCGGACGCCCCCCGCGCGACACCGGGCTGGTGGTGCGGGCGCGCCGGCCCAGCCGCCTGGTCGTCGTGGGAGCGCCGCGACGATGCCATGATCCGCGCACCGCGACATGGTTGCTGCGCGGCCCCGGCTCGGGCACCCGCGACACCACGCTGGCACTGCTGGACCGGCTGCAGATCCGCCCGCCCGCCCTCACCCTCGGGACCCACGGCGCCGTCCTGGCCGCCGCGCGAGAGGGGCTGGGGATCACGCTGATCCACAGCGACGCGGTGGAAGCCGATGTGGCACAGGGCAATCTGGTCGTCGTCCCGGTCGAGGGCACGCCGCTGGACCGGCCGTGGCATGCGGTGACCACCGGCACACCGACGCCGGCCGCGCGCCTGTTCGTCGCGCACATGCTCGACCCGGCTCGGGTGGGCGATCGAGCCTTCCGTCCGGTGACCGATCATCCCACCGGGCCGGTGCCGGCGATCTCCGCGTCGCCCGGCCCCGACGCGACACCGAAGCCTGGTTCGCCGACTCGGGGCACAGGCACGGCTTAGGGCGTCCGGCGGTGTAACCGTCCCGCCGCGCTCGTCCTGTTCCCGTCGAGCGCGTCCTCAGGATCCCGCCGCGGCGCCGATGAGCAGGCCGAACGCTCCCCGATCGACGGGAGAGGCATACTTACTGAATCGGATATCGCCGACGGTGCGGCTGCCGACGGTCCCAGCACACGCGTAGGAGCGACAACGCCCATGATCCAGCAGGAGCGCGCACGCAGCGCGGAGGAGCTTGCCGAAGCGGCGGATCTGTACTTCGCGCTCGGCCGGATCACTCGCCTGCTGCGGCGCTCCGGTGACCTGGGTTCGCTGAGTCCCGGCTCGGCGGCGGCACTGGGCACCCTGGTACGCAGCGGCCCGATGCGCCTGGGTGATCTGGCCGCCGCCGAACACGTCACCGCCCCCACGATGTCGCGCATCGTGTCGGGCCTGGAGAAGTACGGATATCTCGAACGCACCGCCGACCCGGCCGACGGCAGAGCCCAGTTGCTGACTGTCACCGAGCAGGCGAAATCACTGGTCAACGGCCTGACGTCGGCCCGCATCCAACGCTTCGCCGCCGCTCTCGACGATATCGATGCGCAGCAGCGGCGCATCCTGGGCGACGCATTGGCCGTGCTGGTCGCACGGCTCGACGACGACGGTTCCCGCTGACGGCTTGACTTGGAGCGCACTCCAAGTCGTAGCGTCGGCGCCGTGAGTTCGCAAGGACTCATCATTCGAACCGATGGCACCTCAGGAGGACCGCTCGCATGATCGCGACCAGGAAACTCGGCGAATTGACCGTCGGCGCACAAGGACTCGGCTGCATGGGAATGAGCCAGGCCTACGGTGTGCGCGACAACGACGCGGAGTCGATCGCCACCATCCACCGCGCCCTCGACCTCGGGGTGACCCTGCTCGACACCGCGAACGTCTACGGCGCCGGCGAGAACGAGGAGTTGGTGGGCCGGGCCATCGCGGACCGCCGCGACCGGGTGATCCTCGCGACCAAATTCGGCATCGTGTGGGGCGAGGGCGGCAGCATGGGCGCCCGGGGCGACGCCGCCTACGTCGCGCAGTCCTGCGACGAATCGCTGAAGCGGCTCGGCGTCGACCACATCGACCTGTACTACCAGCACCGCGTCGACCCGAACGTTCCGGTCGAGGAGACCTGGGGCGCGCTGTCGGAGCTGGTCACCGCGGGTAAGGTCCGCTACCTCGGCATCTCCGAGGCTTCGCCCGAGACCATCCGGCGCGCGCATGCCGTGCATCCGGTGACCGCGCTGCAGAGCGAATGGTCGCTGTGGACGCGCGGTATCGAAGAGGAAGTCCTGCCCACCTGCCGTGAACTCGGCATCGGGATCGTGCCGTTCTCCCCGCTCGGCCGCGGCTTCCTCACCGGCTCGATCACCTCGACCGCCGATCTGCCCGCCGACGACCTGCGCCGCGCGCTGCCCCGATTCGCCGACGACAACATCGACCGCAACCTCGCCGTCGTCGCCGAACTGCGCGCGATGGCGGAGGAAAAGGGCGTGACCGCAGGGCAATTGGCGCTGGCCTGGGTCCAGTCACGCGGTGCCGACGTGGTCCCGATCCCGGGCACCAAGCGCCGCTCCTACCTCGAGCAGAATGTGGCGGCCACCGAGATCGAGCTCAGCGCCGAGGATCTGGCGCGGATCGAGGCCGCTGCCCCGGCCGAGGCCTTCGCCGGGGCACGCTACCCGGAGCATCTGGCCCGCGCCGCCGGCAAGTAGCGATCAGTGCGGGACGTCGACCGTCAGCGTGACCGCGGTGTCCGCGGCGACCGGCGTCCCCGCCTCCGGCTGCTGGGCGGTGACCGTCCAAGGCGTCGTCGCGGCGCCCGGATCGTGCATCACATCGCGGCCGTCCGCGGTCGTGATACCGGTGATGTCGAAGCACAGCGCCGCACCGACGACGGTCTGCCCCAGTGACTTCCCGCGGAAGTCGGGGAGCGGGCGAGGCCAGGGCTGCGCGCCACAGTCCTGACCGCCCGCCGCGGCGACCGAACTCGATTGCGCCGCAGCAGATGTCGTGGTCGTGCTCGCCGCGTGGTCGTCTGAGGATCCGCCGCAGGCTCCGACGGCGCAGGCGAGGGCGAGCAGGGACGCGGCGAATGCGATGCGGCGCATGAATGTCCTTCGGATCGAGCGGCGTGTCCGGCGCCGCCGACCAGCGATCCGGCGCGCGTGCCACGCACCCTAATACGCGATCGGTCGCCGATCGAATCGGCTGGATCCACCACCCGCAATGGTGACGTGGTCGGCGGCCGTTCGGAACGCTCCACAGCGCGAACGCCGGGCAGTGAGTTCCGAGGGACAGCGCACGTCTCGAACCCCACCCGATACACCCGATTCCGGCATCGGCGACCTCGTGGTTCCGAACGAACCGCCCGAGGGAATTCTGCTCCGAAAACGCCGCGTACCTATCGCTTTTCACGGTTACGAACCGGTGAATATCCAATCACCGTGCGGCAATGACGAATTCGGCGAGTCGCGGCCGTCTCCAGAACGTTACCGGCCCGGTGCAGCGGCTCTACCGTCGACGAGGATGTGTTCCCGCAGAATGGAGTTGTTTCGTGCCGATCCTCGCCGCCGGTTCCGCCGTATCGAATCTGGCCGATACGGTGACCTCCCTCGCCGCCGTCACCTACCTGCCGCAGGCGTGGGGCTTGGCCTGATTCACCGGCACCGACCTCGTGCCCGGGTCCCGCCGGACCCGGGCACGGTCATTTCACGCCTGTCACGGGCACCGTCTCCCCGCCGGTCGAGCCGGAGGCTCAACCCTGCAGATAGTGCTCGAGGTGTTCGCGCTCGTCCTCCAATTCCGAGATCGCGCTCTTGACCACATCGCCGATGCTGACGATTCCGACCATTCGCCCGTGATCGACGACCGGCAGATGCCGGATCCGGTGTTCGGTCATCGTCGCCCGCAAACTCTCCACCCGATCCACCGGCGAACAGGTGTGCACGATCGCGGTCATGATCTCGGACACCGGCCGGGTCAGCAGCTGTGCGCCCTGTCTGTGCAGGCAGCGGACCACATCCCGCTCCGACACGATCCCGTCCAGTGCGCCGCCCGCACCACACACCACCACCGCGCCGACGTTGTGTTCGGCCAGCACGGCCAGCAATCGCCCGACCGTCGCCTCCGGCGCGATCGTCACCACATCGGCGCCCTTGCTGCGCAAAACCTCCGAAATTCGCATCGTCCACCGCCCTGTCGAGCCTGTCGTTGTTACGCCCTGCCGGGACAGTTCTGCCGCCGAACTGCCGCCGCTTATAAGGATCGCGCGTTTTCTCCGCGGTGACCAGCAACGATTCCGATCGGCACGATCAACCTCGCGGTGAAGTCGCCGCGCGGGCGCCACGCCCGGCGCGGGGACCGTTGCCGCCGAAGCTGCCACCGCACCCGGCCGGATGGACGTAGCATCCGAAAGGTGGCCGATGCGAACCGTCCCGCGCTGCGGGTTCTCGTATACAGCAGCGATGCCGACACCCGCCGCCAGGTGATCCTGGCGCTGGGGAAGCATCCGCATCCCGACCTGCCGCCGTTCGACTACCGCGAGACCGCCACCGCGCCGGTGGTGATCGAGCAGCTCGACGTCGGCGGCATCGACCTGGCCATTCTCGACGGGGAGGCCACGCCCACCGGGGGGATGGGGCTGGCCAAGCAGCTCAAGGACGAGATCGCCGAGTGCCCGCCCATCGTGGTCCTGACCGGCAGGGCCGACGATGCCTGGCTGGCCGCCTGGTCCCGGGCCGAGGCCGCGGCCGCCCATCCGCTGGACCCGTTCCAGCTCACCTCGGCGGTCACCACTGCTCTGAACGCCCGCCCCGCCGCCTGATCAGCGCTTTTCACGGTCGGCCGACATCTCGTCGGCCGACCGTTTTCGCGCGCCCGGGCAGGCGCGGCGCGCCCGGCCACGGGGAGACCATTGCGCTGCTTCGGTCATAAGTGACAGTTCCGAATTCGATCAAACACCGGGGCGGAACCACGAGTATTCAGAAAGAACGGTTGTAGGCTGTGCTGTAGCTCACACGAGCGTGGCTGTTGATATGAATGGCGCCCTGCCTGCCCTGTCGTTCCGCGCTCGCGCTCGAGCTGCGCTTCGGGGTGAGACTGGCCCGGCAGACGACGACGTCAGCCCCGCCTCGGCAGTTGCCGGCGAGGGAGAGGGGTTGTGCCGTTGTGAATACCCAGGTGCCGACTCTTGTACTCGGTGCGATCGCTGCCGCGTTCGCGCTGGGATCGGTGTTGCTGGCGGCCGTGATCGGGCCCAAACGCTACAACCGCGCCAAACTCGAAGCCTACGAATGCGGTATCGAACCCACCCCGCACGCCATCGCCGGCGGGCCGGGAAATGCTGCGGGACAACGTTTTCCGGTGAAGTACTACCTCACCGCGATGCTGTTCATCATCTTCGACATCGAGATCGTATTCCTGTATCCGTGGGCGGTGCACTTCGATGCCCTCGGCGTCTTCGGGTTGGCGGCCATGGCGCTGTTCATTTTCAACGTCTCGGTCGCCTACGCCTACGAGTGGAGGCGCGGCGGCCTGAGCTGGGACTGAACGCGGGCGGGCCGATCGGCCCGCCGGCACCGCATACCCAACCCGTCGTCCCGGCGTCCGCCGGGACCGAGGATTCGCACACGGAAGTGAGAGTTGATCCGAGATGGGGCTCGAGGAGAAATTGCCCAGCGGCTTCCTGCTGAGCACGGTCGAACAGTTCGCCGGATACCTGCGTAAGGGCTCGCTGTGGCCCGCGACGTTCGGGCTGGCCTGCTGTGCGATCGAGATGATGGCCACGGGGGCCGGTCGCTTCGACAGCGCCCGCTTCGGGATGGAGGTCTTCCGCGCCTCCCCCCGGCAGGCGGATCTGATGATCGTCGCCGGCCGGGTCAGCCAGAAGATGGCGCCCGTGCTGCGCCAGGTCTACGACCAGATGACCGAACCCAAATGGGTGCTTGCGATGGGGGTGTGCGCCTCCTCCGGCGGCATGTTCAACAACTACGCCATCGTGCAGGGCGTCGATCATGTTGTGCCCGTGGACATCTACCTGCCCGGCTGCCCGCCGCGCCCGGAGATGCTGTTGCACGCGATCCTGAAACTGCACGAGAAGATCCAGGAGATGCCGCTGGGTGTCGACCGCGCCGAGGCCGTGCGCGCGGCCGAGGCCGCCGCACTCGCCTCCACCCCCACGATCCGGATGGAGGGCCTGCTGCGATGAGCCTGGACGCACCCCGCAGCGCCGGCGATCCCCCCGACAGCTCAGCGGATATCGAATCCTCCTCCGGCACAAGCGCACCCGGCCCGGCAGACGAACCGGCGATCGAACCAGAATCGCGCGGCCCCTCGTCCGACCGGCCCGACGACGAGGTCATCGGCGTGCGCCGCGGCATGTTCGGCGTCCGGGGCACCGGTGACACCTCCGGATACGGGCGGCTGGTGCGGACCGTCACGCTGCCCGGGAGCACCCCCGCGCCCTACGGTTCCTATTTCGACGAGGTGGTCGCCGCGCTGGCGGAGTCGGTGGGAGACGAGGCGTTTCGCGCCGCGATCGAGAAGATCGTGGTCTTCTCCGGAGAACTGACCCTGCACGTGCGGCGCGAGCGGGTCGTCGAGGTGGCACGTGCGCTGCGCGACGACGCGGCGTTGCGCTTCGAACTGTGTCTCGGCGTGAACGGCGTGCACTACCCCGACGACACGGGCCGCGAACTGCACGCCGCCTACCACCTGCTATCGATCACACACAACCGCCGGGTGCGGATCGAGGTGTCGGTACCGGATTCGGATCCGCATATGCCCTCGCTGTTCTCGGTATATCCGACCACCGACTGGCACGAGCGCGAAACCTACGACTTCTTCGGCATCGTCTTCGACGGTCACCCGTCGCTGACGCGCATCATGATGCCCGACGACTGGCGTGGACATCCGCAGCGCAAGGACTACCCGCTCGGCGGGATCCCGGTCGAATACAAGGGCGCGCGAATTCCGCCGCCGGACCAGCGGAGGACCTACAGCTGATGAATCACACCGACATCACCGACGCCGCAACGGATCCGGTGGCCGAAAGCCCGGCGGTCACGGTCGTCGGACAGGACTGGGACGATGTGCGCGAGGCCCTCGCCGGCGCCGCAGAGGAGCGGATCGTCGTCAATATGGGACCGCAGCATCCCTCCACGCACGGCGTGCTGCGGCTGATCCTCGAGATCGAGGGCGAGACGGTCACCGAGGCGCGCTGCGGAATCGGCTACCTGCACACCGGGATCGAGAAGAATCTGGAATTCCGCAACTGGGTGCAGGGCGTCACGTTCGTGACCCGGATGGACTATCTGTCCCCGCTGTTCAACGAGACCGCCTACTGCCTGGCGGTGGAGAAGCTGCTCGGCATCACCGGCGATATCCCCGAACGAGTGAACATCGTTCGCGTCATGCTGATGGAGCTCAACCGCATCTCCTCCCATCTGGTGGCGCTGGCCACCGGCGGTATGGAACTCGGCGCCCTGACACCGATGCTGTTCGGCTTCCGCGAACGCGAACTGATCCTCGACATCTTCGAAAACGTCACCGGACTGCGGATGAATCACGCCTACATCCGCCCCGGCGGGCTGGCGCAGGATCTGCCGGCCGATGCGGTGGGCAAGATCCGAGACCTGCTGGCGCTCATGCCGAAACGGCTGCGCGATATGGAGTTGCTGCTCAACGAGAACCCGATCTTCAAGGCCCGCACCCGCGGCATCGGCTATCTCGACCTGGCCTCGTGTATGGCGTTGGGAGTGACCGGACCGGTCCTGCGTTCCACCGGGCTGCCGCACGATCTGCGCAAGTCGCAGCCGTACTGCGGCTACGAGGGCTACGAGTTCGACGTCATGACCGATACCGGATGCGACTGTTACGGCCGCTACCTGATCCGCATCAAGGAGATGAAGGAGTCGCTGAAGATCGTCGAGCAGTGCCTCGACAAACTCCGTCCCGGCCCGGTCATGGTGTCGGACAAGAAGATCGCGTGGCCGGCGGATTTGGAACTCGGGCCCGACGGACTGGGCAATTCCGCCGAACATATCGGCACCATCATGGGCACCTCGATGGAGGCGCTGATCCACCACTTCAAACTCGTCACCGAGGGCATGCGGGTGCCGCCCGGCCAGGTGTATGCCTCGGTGGAGTCCCCCCGCGGCGAACTCGGTGTCCACATGGTCTCCGACGGCGGAACCCGGCCCTATCGTGTGCATTTCCGCGATCCCTCGTTCACGAATCTGCAGGCCGTGGCGGCGATGTGCGAAGGCGGCATGGTCGCCGACGTGATCGCCTCCGTGGCCAGCATCGACCCGGTGATGGGTGGTGTCGATCGATGACAGCCGAACCGATTCCCGCGACCGCGACCGGTCGCGATCCGATCCTGCTGCAGTTGTCGCGGCGGCCGGTCCCCTATCCCCCGCAGGTGCAGGAGAATCTGCAAGCGGAGGCCCGCGAGATCATCGACCGCTATCCGCAGTCGCGCTCGGCGCTGCTGCCGTTGCTGCATCTGGTGCAGAGCGTCGAAGGCTATGTCAGCGGCACCGGGATCGCGTTCTGTGCCCAACAACTCGGGCTCACCGACGCCGAAGTGACCGCGGTCGCGACCTTCTACTCGATGTATCGCCGCACGCCGACCGGCGACTATCACGTCGGAGTCTGCACCAACACGTTGTGCGCGGTCATGGGCGGCGACGAGATCCTGGCCGCACTGACCCGGCATCTGGAGATCGACGCGGGCGAAACGACCGCGGACGGGACGATCACGCTCGAACATCTCGAGTGCAACGCCGCCTGCGATTACGCCCCGGTCGTCATGGTGAACTGGGAATTCTTCGACAACCAGACCCCGGAGTCGGCCCGCGCGCTCGCCGACGCGCTGCGATCCGGACGCGAGGTCACCGGCACGCGCAGCGGCGCGCCCCTGTGCAGCTTCCGCGATACCGCCCGCATTCTCGCCGGATTCCCGGACCGGCGGCCCGACGCCAACGACGGTGCCCCCGGAGAACCCACGCTCGCCGGACTGCGCGCGGCAATCGAACCATCGACACCCGCTGCGCCGCAGCATGGTTCGGACACCGAACAGGGGGAACGGTGATGACGCTGGCGCCCGTACTCACCCGCTACTGGGATCAGCCGCGGTCGTGGACCCTCGACACCTACCGGGCACACGACGGTTATCGCGGCTTGTCCCGTGCCCTGGGCATGCATCCCGACGAGGTCATCGCCACGGTGAAAGACGCCGGACTGCGCGGCCGCGGCGGTGCCGGATTTCCCACCGGCATGAAATGGGGGTTCATCCCGCAGGATCCCGAAGGGTCGCCGGCAGCAGGTAAGCCGCACTACCTGGTCGTCAACGCCGACGAATCCGAACCCGGCACCTGCAAGGACATCCCGTTGATGCTGGCGACTCCGCATGTGCTGGTCGAAGGCGCCATCATCGCCGCCTATGCCATCCGCGCCGCCCATGCGTTCATCTATCTGCGCGGGGAAGTCGTACCGGTGCTGCGCCGGCTCCAGACCGCGGTCGAGGAGGCTTATGCCGCAGGCTATCTGGGCCGCGACATCCTCGGCTCCGGCTTCGATCTCGACCTGATCGTGCACGCCGGTGCCGGCGCCTACATCTGCGGCGAGGAAACCGCCCTGCTGGATTCGCTCGAGGGCCGCCGCGGCCAGCCTCGCCTGCGCCCGCCCTTCCCCGCCGTCGCCGGCCTGTACGCGTGCCCGACGGTGGTCAACAATGTGGAGTCGATCGCGAGCGTGCCGGCCATCATGACCAACGGCGTCGAATGGTTTCGTTCGATGGGTTCGGAGAAATCGCCCGGCTTCACCCTGTATTCGCTGTCCGGACACGTCACCCGGCCGGGCCAGTACGAGGCGCCCCTCGGTGTGACGCTGCGCGAACTCCTCGGACACGCCGGCGGTGTGCGCGCCGGGCACACCCTGAAGTTCTGGACCCCCGGCGGCTCTTCCACTCCCCTGTTCACCGCCGAACACCTCGATGTGCCCCTCGACTACGAAAACGTGGGCGCGGCCGGATCCATGCTGGGCACCAAGGCATTACAGATCTTCGACGACACCACCTGCGTGGTGCGCGCGGTCCTGCGCTGGACCGAGTTCTACGCCCACGAATCCTGCGGAAAATGCACACCCTGCCGGGAAGGCACCTACTGGCTGGTGCAACTGCTGCAGCGACTGGAGTCCGGCGGCGGAACCGAGGCCGACTTGGGCACCCTGCTCGATATCGCCGACAACATCAACGGCAAATCGTTCTGCGCCCTCGGCGACGGTGCGGCGAGCCCGATCGTGTCCTCCCTCAAATACTTTCGCGACGAATACACCGAACACATCCGGCTGGGCCGGTGCCCGTTCGATCCCGCTCGCTCGACCGCCTGGGCCGCCTCCACGGCCGGCACCGCAGCGACGCCTGCCGAAGGAGTGCGATGACCGCGACAGTCAGCCACGACAGCAGTGGCGTCATTCCACAGGATCTGGTCACCGTCACCATCGACGGCACGACGATCGCCGTGCCCGCCGGAACGCTGCTGATCCGCGCGGCCGAACTCGTCGGAATCCAGATCCCCCGGTTCTGCGACCATCCGCTGCTCGATCCGGTCGGGGCCTGCCGGCAGTGCCTGGTCGAGGTGGAAGGGCAACGCAAACCGGTCGCCTCCTGCACGATGGCCGTCGCCGACGGCATGATCGCCCACACCCAGATCAGTTCGCCGGCCGCGCAGAAGGCGCAAACCGGGGTGATGGAACTGCTGCTGATCAACCATCCGCTGGACTGCCCGGTGTGCGACAAGGGCGGTGAATGCCCGTTGCAGAACCAGGCGATATCCAGCGGTCGGCCCGAATCGCGCTTCGAGGGAGTGAAACGCACCTACCCCAAACCGATTCCGCTCTCGCCGGCGGTGCTGCTGGATCGGGAGCGGTGTGTCCTGTGCGCACGCTGCACCCGGTTCTCACAGCAGATCGCCGGTGATCCGTTCATCGAACTGATGGACCGCGGCGCACTGCAGCAGGTCGGGATCGCCGACGGCGAGCCGATGGACTCCTACTTCTCCGGCAACACCGTCCAGATCTGCCCGGTCGGCGCCCTCACCGGCACCACCTACCGCTTCCGCGCGCGCCCCTTCGACCTGGTGTCGAGCCCGGCGGTGTGCGAGCACTGCGCCGCGGGATGCGCCCAGCGCACCGACCACCGCCGTGGGAAAGTGCTGCGCCGCTTGGCCGGTGACGATCCGCAGGTCAACGAGGAATGGAATTGCGACAAGGGGCGCTGGGCCTTCGCCTACGCGAGCGAACCCGACCGGATCACCACTCCCCTGATCCGTGACGACAGCGGCGCGCTCGTTCCCGCCTCGTGGTCGGAGGCGCTCGCGCGAGCCGGTGCGGGCCTGGCCGCCGCCCGCGGCCACGCCGGAGTGCTGGTGGGCGGCCGTGCCACCGTCGAGGACGCCTACGCGTACGCCAAATTCGCGCGTATCGCGCTGGGCACCAACGACATCGACTTCCGCGCCCGCGCCCATTCCGCGGAGGAGGCCGAATTCCTGGCGGCGGCCATCGCCGGGCAGGGCGTGCGGGTGGACTACGGCGCGCTGGATTCGGCGCCGGTCGTCCTGCTCGCCGGTCTCGAACCCGAAGAGGAATGCCCGATCCTGCATCTGCGGTTGCGCAAGGCCGCCCGCACATCCGCGACCGCGATCTATTCGCTGGCCGCCTATGCGAGCCGGGGCCTGAACCGGATATCGGGCCGGTGGATCCCCACCGTGCCCGGCGACGAAGCGCGGCTGCTGCAGGCGCTGGCGGTCGCGGGCGCCGGATACGAATGCCCGCCCGATCCGCCGGGACTCGACGAACTCGCCCGCGCGCTACGCCGTCGCGGTGCGGTGATCCTGGCCGGCGAGCGGCTGGCCGCGCTGCCCGGCGCGCTGTCGGCGGTGGCGGCGCTGGCCGAGACCACCGGCGCCGCCCTCGCCTGGGTGCCGCGCCGCGCCGGCGAACGTGGTGCGCTCGAGGCGGGTGCGTTGCCCGACCTGCTGCCGGGTGGACGTCCGATCGCCAATGCTCATGCACGCCAACAGGTTCAGCGGGTCTGGCAAGTCGACGAACTGCCGACCGCACCGGGACGCGATACCGCCGCGATGCTCGACGCCGGCCGCCACCCGGGCGCCCTGCTGGTCGGCGGTGTGGAGATCGCCGATCTGCCCGACCCCCGCGCCGCCCTGGCCGCCGTCGAGGCCGCCGCCTTCGTGGTCAGTCTGGAATTGCGGCACAGTCAGGTCACCGAGCACGCCGATGTGGTGTTCCCGGTCGCCTCGGCCATGGAGAAGTCGGGAACCTATCTCACCTGGGAGGGCAGGCCCCGGCCGTTCGACGCCGCCCTCGGCGATGCGACCGTACGTCGGCAGGCGGCGCCGCTGGCCGATCATCGCGTGCTGCATTCGCTGGCCGACGAGATGGGTGTGCGACTGGGCTTGCCGACGGTCGACGCGGCCCGCGCGGAACTGGACGCCCTGGGCGCGTGGGACGGGCCCCGGCCCCAGCCGCCGGCGTATCCGTCGGCCGCGCTCCCGGAGACCGAAACCGGCACCGCCGTCCTCGCCGGTTGGCGCATGTTGCTCGACAACGGCCGCATGCAGGACGGCGAACCGAATCTCGCCGGCACCGCCCGCCGGCCGGTCCTGCGGCTGTCGCCGGCCACCGCGGCCGAAATCGGCGCGACCACCGGCGATTCGGTGCGGATCAGCACCGGTCACGGCCGCATCGTGCTGCCGCTCGACATCACCGAGATGCCCGATCGTGTCGCCTGGCTGCCGTGGAATTCGGCGGACTCGACGGTCAACGCCCGGCTCACCACCCCCCTCGGTCACCGCGTGCGCATCCAACGGGAGGAACCCCATGAGTGAGATGTCGCCGGCCGTGCTGGTCGCCGCACCGGCCGATCTGTCCGCCTTCGGCCACGACCCGTGGTGGCTGGTCGTGGTGAAGTCGATCGGCATCTTCGTCTTCCTGCTGCTCATCCCGCTGCTCGCGGTGGTGATCGAACGCAAGGTGGTGGCCTGGATGCAGATGCGGGTCGGCCCCAACCGGGTCGGGCCGCGCGGCTCGCTGCAATCCATCGCCGACGGGGTCAAGATGCTCCTCAAGGAGGACATCGTCCCGGCGATGGTCGACAAGCCGATCTTCATTCTGGCACCGATCGTCGCGCTGATTCCGGCGGTGATGGCGTTCGCGGTGATACCGCTCGGACCGGAGGTGTCGATCTTCGGCACCCGCACACCACTGCAGTTGACCGATATGCCGGTAGGGGTGCTCTACATCCTCGCGATGACCTCGATCGGGGTCTACGGCATCGTGCTGGCAGGGTGGTCGTCGGGATCGACCTATCCGCTGCTCGGCGGCCTGCGCTCGACCGCGCAGGTGATCTCCTACGAGATCGCGATGGCGGCCTGTTTCGCGGCGGTGTTCCTGCTGGCCGGAACCATGTCCACCTCCGGCATCGTGGACCGGCAGTGGGGCACCTGGAACGTGTGGCTGCTGCTGCCGTCGTTCGTCGTCTACGCGGTGGCGATGGTCGGCGAAACCAACCGTGCCCCCTTCGATCTGCCCGAAGCCGAGGGTGAACTCGTCGGCGGATTCCACACCGAATACTCGTCGCTGAAATTCGCGATGTTCATGATGGCGGAATACATCAACATGGGTACTGTCTCGGCGCTGGCCACCACGCTCTTCTTCGGCGGCTGGCACGCACCCTTCCCGCTGAACCTGTGGGACGGCGCGAATTCGGGCTGGTGGCCGCTGCTGTGGTTCACGCTGAAGGTCTGGGCATTCCTGTTCGTCTTCATCTGGTTGCGCGGGACGCTGCCGCGGATGCGCTACGACCAATTCATGAATCTCGGCTGGAAGCTGCTCATTCCGGTGTCGCTGCTGTGGGTGATGATCGTGGCGACGCTGAAGGTGGTGCAGGACAACGGCCACGACGTGCAGACCGCGGGCCTGGTGACCGCCGGGGTGGTCATCTCGCTGGGCCTGCTGGCGATGATGCTGCGCGCCGGGCGCGCCGG
The DNA here is from genome assembly GCF_001613505.1 of Nocardia mikamii NBRC 108933. GTDB lineage: Bacteria > Actinomycetota > Actinomycetes > Mycobacteriales > Mycobacteriaceae > Nocardia > Nocardia mikamii. The sequence goes on along the minus strand of NZ_BDCM01000008.1, from coordinate 208,054 downwards.
TGACAATCCGGCACCGGAAACAGCCGGGACACAACAGTTCTCGGACTTCCCGGTCCCACCGATGCCCGACACCGCGCCGCCCGCGACCAGAGCCGGTCTGCTGGAACCGATCGGCGGGTTCTGGGTCACCTTCGTCACGATGTTCAAGAAGAAGAACACCGAGTTCTATCCCGAGGAGAAGGTGCCCACCGCACCGCGCTATCACGGCCGCCACCAGCTCAACCGGCATCCCGACGGCCTGGAGAAGTGCATCGGCTGCGAACTGTGCGCCTGGGCCTGCCCCGCCGACGCGATCTATGTCGAGGGCGCCGACAACACCGACAGCGAGCGCTACTCTCCCGGCGAACGCTACGGCCGGGTGTACCAGATCAACTATCTGCGCTGCATCGGCTGCGGTCTGTGCATCGAGGCATGCCCGACCCGGGCGTTGACGATGACCAACGAATACGAAATGGCCGACGACAATCGCGCCGACCTGATCTACGAGAAGGACCGGCTGCTCGCCCCGCTGGGCGACGGGATGATCGCCCCGCCGCACGCCGCCTACCCGGGCGCCACCGAGAAGGACTACTACCTCGGCGCCGTTCCCGCGGCCCCCGGCACCGACCGCGATAAGGGCCTCGGCTCCACCGGGATCGCCGTGGCGCGGCAATCCGATTCCCAGGATGCGGATCTCGCGGGCGCACAGGGAGGTGCGCAGTGAATGCGGGAGTGAATATGCTTGCCGCCGAGGCGGTTACGCGAACGTCCACCGGCGAGGCCGTGCTGTTCTGGGTGCTCGCGGTGGTCGCGGTGGGGGGCGGTCTCGGCATGGTGTGTGCCCGCAAGGCCGTGCATTCGGCGCTGTGCCTGGCGGCCACCATGATCACCCTGTCGGTGTTCTACATCGCCCAGGACGCGCTGTTCCTCGGCGTGGTGCAGATCGTGGTGTACACGGGCGCGGTCATGATGCTGTTCCTGTTCGTCCTGATGCTCGTCGGCGTCGACTCGTCCGAATCGCTGCGGGAGACGCTGCGCGGGCACCGCATCGCCGTCATCGTGGTGGGCATCGGATTCGGGCTGCTGCTGATCGCGGCGATCGCTCGCGGGGTGCGCGACGATTCGGTGGCGGCCACCGGACCCGGATTCGGCGCCGACCCGATCGCGGCGCTGGCCGAACTGATCTTCGTACGCTACGTGTGGGCCTTCGAACTCACCGGCGCGCTGCTGATCACCGCCACCATCGGCGCGATGATCCTCGCGCACCGGGAACGGTTCGGTCCGCGCACCGGGCAGCGCGAACAATCGCAGCGCCGCCTGCGCGAAGGCCACCGCATCACTCCCCTGCCCACCCCCGGTGTCTACGCCCGCCACAACGCCGTCGACGTGCCGGCCCGGCTGCCCGACGGCTCGTTCGCCGAACTGTCGGTGAGCACCATCCTGCGCCATCGCCGCCGCCGCGCCCACACCGAGGCGGCGGAGATCGGCATGCGAAACGGCAACGGCGGCAACGCCGCCCACACGACCGGCGACAACGAGAGGAAGGCTCCGCGGTGAATCCGGACAACTACCTGTATCTGTCCGCCCTGCTGTTCACCATCGGCGCGGCCGGGGTGCTGGTGCGGCGCAACGCGATCGTGGTGTTCATGTGCATCGAGTTGATGCTCAACGCGGTCAATCTCGCCTTCGTCACCTTCGCCCGGCAGCACCACAACCTCGACGGGCAGGTCTTCGCATTCTTCACGATGGTCGTCGCCGCCGCGGAGGTCGTCGTGGGCCTCGCGATCATCATGACCATCTTCCGCGCCCGCCGCTCGACCTCGGTCGACGACGCCAACCTGCTGAAGTACTGACGTGGGTACCGGGAATCTGCTCTGGCTGCTGCCGGCCCTGCCCGCCGCCGGTGCACTGATCCTGCTGCTGGCGGGACGCACGAGCGACCGCTGGGGGCATTGGCTGGGCTGCGCGACCGCGGTGGCCGCCTTCGGTGTGGCGGTGTGGGCGTTCGCCGAGATGCTCGGCCGCGCCGGCGCCGATCGCGCGGTGTCGCACACCTTCTTCAGCTGGATACCGGTGGCCGGGCTGCAGGCGGAGTTCTCACTGCAACTCGATCAGCTCACGATGTGTTTCGTCCTGCTGATCACCGGCGTCGGCTCGCTGATCCACATCTACTCGGTCGGCTACATGGCACACGACCCGGCGCGGCGGCGATTCTTCGCCTACCTCAACCTGTTCCTGGCCGCGATGCTGATCCTGGTCATGGCCGACAACTATCTGGTGCTCTACCTCGGCTGGGAGGGTGTGGGCCTGGCCTCGTACCTGCTGATCGGATTCTGGCACGAGAAGCCGTCGGCGGCCGCGGCGGCGAAGAAGGCCTTCGTGGTCAACCGCGTCGGAGACATGGGTCTGGCGATAGCGCTGTTCCTGATGTTCGCCACCTTCGGCTCGGTCGATTTCGGGCACGTGTTCGCCGGTGTCCCGCAGGCGAGCGAAGGCACCCTCACGGCTCTGGGGCTGCTGTTGCTGCTGGGCGCCTGCGGTAAATCCGCGCAGGTGCCGCTGCAGTCCTGGCTCGGTGACGCGATGGAAGGCCCGACTCCGGTGTCGGCGCTCATCCACGCCGCCACCATGGTCACCGCCGGTGTGTATCTGATCGCTCGCTCGAACGCGATCTTCGACGCCGCGCCGGCGGCGCGCGCCGGCGTGCTGGTGGTCGGTGCGGTGACGCTGCTGTTCGGTGCCGTCATCGGCTGTGCGAAGGACGACATCAAGAAGGCACTGGCCGCATCCACGATGAGTCAGATCGGCTACATGGTGCTGGCCGCCGGACTGGGCCCGGCGGGATACGCCGTGGCGATCATGCATCTGCTGACCCACGGCTTCTTCAAAGCTGGATTGTTCCTCGGCGCCGGATCGGTCATGCACGCGATGAACGACGAAACCGATATGCGTCGCTACGGCGGGCTGCGCACGTATCTGCCGATCACGTTCGTCACCTTCGGGCTCGGCTATCTGGCGATCATCGGGGTGCCGCCGTTCGCGGGGTTCTTCTCCAAGGATCGGATCATCGAGGCCGCGTTCGGGTACGGCGGTGCGAACGGCATCACCCTCGGCGCCGCCGCGCTGCTCGGCGCCGGAATCACCGCCTTCTATATGACGCGCGTGATGTTGTTGACCTTCTTCGGTGAAAAGCGATGGGCTGCGGGCGAATCCGAGCCGCAGCCGCAGCCGCACGAGGCGCCCGCGGTGATGACCGGCCCGATGATCGTGCTGGCGCTCGGCTCGGTGTTCTCCGGCGGGGTGTTCGTCTTCGGCTCGTCGCTGCAGAACTGGCTGGCGCCGGTGGTCGGGACCGAACACGCCGAAAGCGCCGTGCCGGCGTGGGCGGTCACCGTGGCGGCGCTGGTCGTGGTCGCGATCGGGATCGCGGTCGCCTACCGCCAGTACGCGCGGCGCGCGGTGCCGCGCACCGCCCCACAGGACGTCACGCCGCTGACCGTCGCGGCCCGGCGCGATCTGTACGGCGACGCGCTCAACGAGGCGGCGTTCATGCGTCCGGGCACCCACCTGACCCGCTCGCTGGTATTCCTCGACAACCGCGGGATCGACGGCATCGTCAACACCACGGCCGCGGTGATCGGCGGCCTGTCGGCGCGAATCCGGCGCGTGCAAACGGGTTTCGTGCGCTCGTACGCCCTGTCCATGTTCACCGGCGCGGCCCTGGTGGTCGCGGCCCTGCTGGCGGTGAGGTTGCTGTGACGGAGTATCCCTGGCTGACCACACTGTGGGTGCTGCCCCTGGCCGGCGCCGTCGTCGTGCTGGCGGTCCCGGCCGGCCGGCGCACGCTGGCCCGGGTGACCGGACTGGTGTTGTCGCTGGCCACCATGGCCGTCGCGATCGTGGTCGCGGTGCGTTTCGATCCGAGCGGCCCGCAGTATCAGCTCGTCGAATCACATCGCTGGATACCGGCTTTCGGCGCCGGCTACACCCTCGGCGTCGACGGGATCGCCCTGGTGCTGCTGCTGTTGACCGCCGCACTGGTGCCGCTGCTGATCCTCGCCGGATGGAAGGACGACCGCGAGGCGGGCAGCGGGCGGCGGGTCGCGCACATCTACGTGGCGCTGACCCTGATCGTCGAGGCGATGGTGCTGATCTCGTTCGTCTCGCTCGACATCCTGCTGTTCTACGTGTTCTTCGAGGTCATGCTCATCCCGATGTACTTCCTCATCGGCGGATTCGGGCCCCGCACCACCGGCGCCGAATCGGCGGCCGTGGAACTGGCACTGCGGCAGCAGCGTTCGCGCGCGGCGGTGAAGTTCCTGCTGTACAACCTGTTCGGCGGCCTGATCATGCTGGCCGCGGTGATCGGGCTGTACGTGCTCACCGCGCGGGCTCATCTCGGCGGCGAGGGCGGGACCTTCGATTTCCGGGCGGTCACGGCGGCGGCGAATTCCGGGCAGCTCGGTGCCGGGCCGGCCGTGCTCAACGCGCTGTTCCTCGGCTTCATGTTCGCCTTCGCGGTGAAGGCGCCGCTGTGGCCGCTGCACACCTGGCTGCCGGGTGCCGCGGTCTCGGCCACCCCCGCGAGCGCGGTGCTCATGATGGCGGTGGTCGACAAGGTCGGCACCTTCGGGATGCTGCGCTACTGCCTGCTGCTGTTCCCCGCCGCCTCCACCACCTACGCGCCGATGATCAGCGTGCTGGCGGTGATCGGCATTCTCTACGGCGCGCTGCTGGCCATCGGGCAGACCGATGTGATGCGCCTGATCGCCTACACCTCGATCTCGCATTTCGGTTTCATCATTCTCGGCATCTTCGCGATGACCGATCAGGGTGGCGCGGGCGCGACGCTGTACATGGTCAATCACGGCATCTCGACCGCGGCGCTGTTCCTCATCGCGGGGTTCCTGGTGTCGCGCCGCGGGACTCGGGCGATCGCCGAATTCGGCGGCGTACAGAAGGTGGCGCCGATATTGGCGGGCACCTTCCTGATCGCGGGCCTGGCGACGCTCTCACTACCCGGGCTGGCGCCGTTCGTCAGCGAATTCCTCGTGCTCGTCGGCACATTCACGAGATATCCGGTGGCGGCGGTGTTCGCCACGGGCGCGTTGGTGCTGGCGGCGCTCTACGTGCTGTGGATGTACCAGCGGATGATGACCGGTCCGGTCCGCAAGGGCAACGAGCGCTTGCCGGATCTGCTGCCGCGCGAACTGGTGGTCGTGGTGCCGTTGCTGGCGGCGCTGCTGGTCCTCGGCGCGTATCCGAAACCGGTTCTCGACCGGATCAATCCGGCGGTGGCCGGCACCCTCACCACCATCGGCAAACACGATCCGGCGCCCACGGTCGCGCCGGATGCGGCGACCGTACCGGCCGCGACCACTCCGAGCGGAGGTAACCACCGGTGAATCAGTATCTGGCCGCGACGGTCCCGGCTCCCTCGATCGAATATCACGCCCTCGCCCCGATGCTCGTCGTCTTCGGTGTGGCCGTCGCCGGGGTGCTCGTCGAGGCGTTCCTGCCGCGTTCGTGGCGTTACCCGGTCCATCTGGTGCTCGCGCTGGGCGGTTTGGTGGCGGCATTGGTGGCAGTGATCGCGCTCGCGGGCACCCATGCCACGGTGGCCGTCGGCGCGGTCGCCGTCGACAATGTGACGCTGATGCTGCAGGGCACCATCCTGGTGGTCGCGATCCTCGCGGTCGCGCTGATGGCCGAACGCGGTATCGAACCGCGGCTGGCGCGCGAAAGCCGGGAGGGTCCCGGGACCTGGAGCCGGGCGGCCGCGGTGGGCTCCGGCGCGGTCGTGGTCGACGCGTTCACCCCGCAGGCCGCGGCGGTGCCGGGCAGTTCGGACGAGATCGCCGCCGCGCGGGCGGGTATCGCCACCACCGAGGTTTTTCCGCTGACGCTGTTCGCGGTCGGCGGCATGCTGTTGTTCCCCGCCTCCAACGATCTGCTGTCGCTGTTCGTCGCGCTCGAGGTGCTGTCGCTGCCGCTGTATCTGCTGTGCGGGCTGGCGCGGCGGCGGCGGTTGCTGTCGCAGGAGGCGGCGCTGAAGTACTTCCTGCTGGGCGCGTTCGCCTCGGCCTTCTTCCTGTACGGGATGGCGCTGCTGTACGGCTACGCCGGCACGGTTCGGCTGTCCGGCATCGCCGACGCGGTGGCCCGGGACTCCGGCTCGAAAACCCTTGCGGTGCTGGGTGTGGCGATGCTGGTGGTCGGGTTGCTGTTCAAGATCGGCGCGGTTCCGTTCCAGTCGTGGGTGCCCGATGTGTATCAGGGCGCGCCGACCGCGGTCACCGCGTTCATGGCCGCGGCGACCAAGATCGCGGCAGTGGGCGCTCTGCTGCGCATCCTGCAGGTCGCGGTGCCGGGGCTGAGTGCGGACTGGCGTCCGATCCTGGGAGCCGTGGCGGTGGCCACGATGGTGCTGGGCGCCATTCTCGCCGTGACTCAGACCGATGTGAAGCGCATGCTCGCCTACTCCTCCATCGCCCACGCCGGGTTCATCCTCACCGCGCTGGTGGCGGCCAATTCCGACGGGGTGTCGGCGGTGCTGTTCTACCTCGCCGTCTACGGCGTGAGCACCGTCGGCGCGTTCGCGGTGGTCACGCTGGTACGCGACCGCGTGGGAGACGAGGCCACCGCACTGTCGGCGTGGGCCGGGCTCGGCCGCCGTTCACCATGGCTGGCAACGGTTTTCGCGCTGTTTCTGCTGTCGTTCGCGGGTATTCCGCTGACCAGTGGTTTCGTCGGGAAATTCGCCGTGTTCTCGGCGGCCGCCGCCGGGCACGCGGCGTATCTGGTGATCGTCGGTGTGATCTCCAGTGCGATCGCCGTGTTCTTCTACATCCGCGTCATCGTGCAGATGTTCTTCACCGATCCGCCGGAGGCGCCGCCCGCCGTGGTCACCGCGCCGGTGACCACGATGGTCGTCATCATCACCGGCGCGGCCACACTGGCTCTGGGTATCGTGCCGCAGCCGCTGCTGGATCTGGCGAACCATGCGGTCGATTTCGTCACTGGGTGATGCCGGGAAATGCCTCGCGGACAACGGTTCTCGGTGACGCGGCACCGAAAAGCCAACGGTGGCCCTAGGATCGAGCCCGACGAGGACCTCCGCGCACAGGAACAGGTGTCATGACCGACAGCGCCGCACAGGTGGATCAATCCAAGCCGAGTATCGCCCGCGTATACGACTATCTGCTGGGCGGGCGCGACAACTACGCCGTCGACCGCAAGGTCGGCGACTACTTCATCAACGATCTGCCCGGCTCGGTCGCCATCGCCTATGCCAACCGGCAGGCCATGATTCGCGCGGTCGCCGATATCGCAGACTCCGGTGTGCGCCAGTTCATCGATATGGGCAGCGGGTTGCCGACCGTCGACAATGTGCATCAGGTCGCGCAGCGTCACCTCGACGCGCCGCGCGTGGTGTACGTGGACAACGATCCGATCGTGCTGGCCCACGGTCGCGCACTGCTGTCCGCCGACGACGACACCACGGTCATCCACGCCGATCTCCGAGATCCGGATGCCATCTTCTCCCATCCGGATCTGCAGCGGCTGATCGATTTCGACGAGCCGGTGGCGGTGATCTTCAGCGCGATCCTGCACCACCTGAACAACGACGAGAACCCGGGCGAGCTGGTGCGGTGGTGGAGCGACCGGATTGCGGTCGGCTCGCAGATCTACATCTCGCATTTCCGTTCCGGCTTCAACGAGGAGACGCAGGCCGCCGAGGAGAAACTGCAGGCGACGTTCGGGCGGGGGCGCTGGCGTTCGGACGAGGAGATCCTCGACCTGTTCGGTGATCTCGAGGTGCTCGAGCCGGGGCTCGAGATCTGCGCCCGCTGGCGGCCCGCCGAAGCCGACGCCTCGGTCTCACGCATCGGTCCCGCCGAGCGCGAACCGACCCTGTGGGAACAACTGATCGCGTGCGCCCTGGCCCGGAAAACCCACTGAGGCGCTCGCTCCGGTTCACGCGAACAGGCCGGTCCGCGCCACCGCGATGAGGCGTTGCGCGCGGTCCGCGCCGGCCTGCTCACGCGTCCAGGCCGCGGCGTTGATGAGGGTGGCGATGTCCGCGGCCGTGACCTCGGCGCGCAGCGCGCCCGCATCCCGTGCACGCTCGGTCAGTCGTTCGGTGATGCGATCCATCCTCGCGCAGTCGGCGTGCAACTCATGGTCGTCGTCGTGCGCTCCTTCGGCGAGCAGGGCGGCCAATCCCTGATAGGTGGCGGCGTGCTCGACCACGAGTGCGACCCATGCCGCCAGGTTTTCGGCGGGGTCCCCCTGCCGATCGCAGAGGTTCTCGCCGCCATCGAACAGTGTCTCGTTGCGTTCCGACAACAGCGCGGCGACCAACGCGCGGCGCGTGGCGAAATGGCCGTACAGGGTTCCGATTCCGACGCCGGCTCGCCGCGCCACCTGCTCGAGCGGCGCGTCGACGCCGCCTTCCGCGAAGACGGTATCGGCGGCCGCCAGCAGCGACTGCCGGTTGCGCCGGGCGTCGGCGCGCGGCTTGCGCCGGGTGGACGGAGTCTCGTTCACAACCAACCCTTCTAAGTCGAGGCAGCCTCGAGTTAATATTTCGAGGGTCCCTCGATTTTAGTAGGAGTTGCGCATGATCCTGGTCTTCGGCGCCACGGGTTCGATCGGCCGGCACGTGGTTCGTCACCTACGGCGCGAACACGTCCCGTTTCGAGCGTTCGTGCGGGATGCGGAGCGCGGGCGGGAATTGGGTGGGGACGTCGCGGTCGGCGACCTCGACGAGCCGGAAACGCTGACGGCCGCGCTGGCGGGCGTCGAGCGGATATTCCTGTGTTCGCCGGGCGCCGTGCCGGTCTCGGGACCGCAACCGATGATCACCCAGCAGAACGCGGTGATCGACGCGGCCGTTCGCGCGGGCGTGCGGCGCGTGGTGAAGGTATCGGTATGGGGCGCGCGGGTCGGCGGACTGCTGGCCGAGGGTGCGCACGGCGAGATCGAGGCCCACCTCGAGGCCTCCGGCCTGGAGTGGTCGGTGTTGCAGCCCAGCGGGTTCATGCAGAACTTCCTCACCGGGGCCGGTTCGTTCACCAGCAGCGGCGATCTCATCGGCGCATACGGTGACGCCCGGGTGTCCTACGTCGATTGTGCCGATATCGCCGCGTGCGCGGTGGCGCTGCTGACCGGCGCCCGGGGCGGGGGCGAGCGGTTCGTGGTGACCGGCCCGCACGCACTGTCGCATACCGAGATCGCCGCCGAATTGTCGACGGTGGTCGGGCGGACCGTGTCGTATGTGGATCTGCCGGTGCGTGAGTTCGCCCAGCGTCTGGTCGCGCAGGGGCTTCCGGCCGGGTTCGCCGACGATGTCGCCCACCTCTATCGCGAGGTGGCGGCAGGCACCCTGTCCGAAACCACCTCGGCGGTGGCCGATCTCACCGGACGACCGGCCACGACATTCGCCGAATTCCTCGATCGAGAACGAGAAGCATTGCGGCACTGGCCACCTCGCATCCCGGGCTGAGGGCGACTCGTCGTCGCCGTGCCGGGCCGCCCGGGCAGCGACTAAGCTGCCGCTCACCATGTGCGCACCTCGGATCGTCCGGATCGCCCACGACAGCGCCGATTTCCCGGCGGCCCCGTCGCGGCGCGCCTTGTCGGGCGCCGCGGGCCTCGCGGCACTGGCGGCGGCCACCGCTCCCGTCGCCCGCGCGGGCAGGGGAACCGTCGTCGACCTCACGCATCCGGTGGGACCGAATATCCCGATGTGGCCGGGCAATCCGCCGTTCGCGATGGTTCCGGTGGCATGGCATGCGCTGGGAGGTTTCGATCAGAACGCGATCGCGCTGTGGGAGCACACCGGAACACATGTCGACGCGCCGCTGCGCCGCGCATCCGGCGGGGCGGCGTCCGACTTCCCGGTGCGCGATCTGGTGGCTCCACTCATCGTGATCGACATCAGCGCGAAGGCGTCGTTCGATGTCGACGCGACGGTCACGATCGACGACATCGATGCCTTCGAGCGGATCTACGGCCGCATTCCGCCGCGTGCCTTCGTCGCCATGTATTCCGGGTGGGAGCGTCGGCTCGCCCATCCTGCGGCCTTCGTCAACCTCGATGTCGAGGGCACTCCGCATGCCCCCGGCTTCTGCGCCGAGGCCGCGGAATACCTTGTGCGCCAGCGCGATATCGCCGGCGCGGGGGTGGATACGCTCAGCCTCGACCACGCCGCCGATCTCGACTACGGCGCACACACGGCATTCCTCGGCGGCGGGCGCTACGGCGTGGAGATGGTGGCCAACCTCGGCTCGGTCCCGCCGACCGGTGCCACCGTCGTGGTCGGCGGACCCGACCATATCGGCGGTACGGGCGGGCCGTGCCGGATGCTCGCCCTCACCTGAGATCCGGCACCGCGGCGCTCGTCGCTTCAGCCGGTGACCGGATGTACTTGCAGAGCGCAGGTGTCGATCGTGGTGTGCACGGTGTGGGTGTCGGTCGAATCGGGGGCTGTCACAACCAGACTCGTGTACAACGGGCAGTCCTCCCCGGCGGGGCCCATCGCGGACCCTTCCACGACCGCGCGGGCGGGGCGACCGGGCAGCACGGTGACGGTGGGCGGAGTGTCGTCGTCCCGGGGCAGGCCGCCCATATAGCCGCGTGGGGTGCGCTGGGCGTGCAGGACCGGACCGCCCTCGCCGGTATCGACGCCGGGATAGCCGCCGATCGTGCAGGGCGGGGTGTCGGCGGCGAGGGTGAAGGTCAGTTCGACGCCGCGATGCATCATGCCCGGCGACAGGGTGTGCGCGGCGATGTCCAGTTGGCGCGGCCGGCACGCGGCGACCGCCGGCGCGGTGGTGGTGGGCGCCGCCGTGAGGCTCGCCTGCGGCGAAGACGCCTGTGCGGCGGAGGTTTCGGTGGCCGGACCTGCCGATGTGGCGGTTCCGGAGTCGTGCTGCGCACAACCGGCGAGCGCGGTGGCGGCGGCCGCGCCGACCACCACCGCCGCTGCCGTCCGATTTCCGTATCCGCCGATCATCACCTCGACTCCTTCCGCCCGCACGCATGCGCGTTCAGTTCACCGCTACCTCCAGCACTACCCCCTCGGCCTTCGCGCCCTGCGCATCGGTCCAGCCCACTCTGACCCACCCGAGCGCGGATTCGGCCGACCGCGACGGAATCCGGTTGACGCGCACGGCCTTCGGTAATTCCGGAGCGGCGGACACCTCGACGGTGCGGGCGCGGGCGTCGCTGTGGTTCTGGTCCTGGGCCATCGCGCTCCCGGTGAGCAACGCAGCCATCTGCGCGAGTGCCACCGGATCGTGCGCGGCGTCGTAGATCCACCTGGTGCCGAGCACGCCGTGTTCGGAGGTGCCGATCAGCGCCGCGTCCGCGCCGGGAAGCGGGGCGCCGCGATAGGTCATCGGCACGTGGTAGACGGGCTGCTGGGCATCGGCGGTGTCGACGACGAGCATGTGCTCGATGCCCACCTCGCCGTCGGGGTCGTCGAGGCGGAAACCGCCTGCCTTGTGCAGCTGCGGCGTTGTGCCGGTGAACCATTCGCGCGTCGGCAGCCATGGGGTGAGCAATTCGAGTTTGCCGGGCTCGAGTGTGGTGTGGTGAACGACAGCCATATGCCGACCCTAATCCGCGGACCGGACCGGGGCGTGCGCGCGCGGACCGAGCAGGCCGCGCACCCCCACCTGATCGCCGCCGCGTTCCGGACGGCGGACGCGCACGGCCATGCGAATCTCCATCGCGCCGAGCAGGATCAGGCAGACACCGACCAGTACCGACAGCGCCGCGACGGTGTCGATCGGCCACACCAGTACGATCAGCCCGGCCAGCAGCGTCGCCACGCCGTAGCCTTCGCGCCGGCCCGGCTTCGGCAGGTCTTCCGACCAGGCCGCGACGATCGCCTGCACGATGCCGCGGATCATCCATCCCATCCCGACCCACATGGCCAGCAACGCCACCCAGTCGCCGCTGCGCATGCACCACAGCGCCAGCAGTACCGACAAGGCCCCGCTCACGAATTCCAGCGCCTTGAGCCCGCCGCGGATACGCGCTCGGAACGCGACCGTGAATTGCCAGGCGGCGGTCAACAGCAGCGTCGTGCCGAGCAATAGCTCCGCTACCTGAACGGACTTATCGGGCCAAACGAGCAGAACCACCCCGACAACGACCGACGCACAACCGATCGCGCACGCCAGGTGCCAGGCATCACCAGCGAAGACATCTCTGCGTCCGGCTGCTCGGAGGGTGGGCATGGCCCCGATGATATGGCCCCGGACGGTGCGCACTGCGCAATTTCACCGGTTCGGCCCGGCAGATCAGCTATCGGACAGCCGCACACCCGCTCGTAGAACGTGTGTGGTTCGGTTACGGCTACCGGGCTACCGTAGGTGGATATCGGATCTCGCACCGCTGCGACCCGCCGGGAGGTTGCCTCATGAGCACTGTGTTTCCGCCGGGTCCCCGGCTGCCGCGAGTGGCGCAGACGCTGCTGCACGCGAAATGGCGGGGCTGGTTCGCCGGGGTGGCGTCGCGCCGCTACGGCGACGTCTACACGATGCGCATGATCGCACCGTATGCCGAGAATCTGGTGGTGTTCTCGCGGCCGGAGCACATTCGCGAAATCTTCGCCGGCGCACCGGCGGATCTGCATGCCGGCGAGGGCAATCGGGTGCTGGAGCCGGTGATGGGACAGCATTCGCTGTTGCTCACCGACGAGGACGAACACGCCCGCGCCCGCCGGTTGCTGATGCCGGCGTTCACCGGCTCGGCGCTGCGCGGCTATCGCGACCTGGTCGAGGCCATCGCCAAACATCACATCGACCAGTGGCAGCCGGACACCACCCTCGTGACATTGCCACGAATGAACGAGCTGACACTCGATGTGATCATGCAGGTGGTGTTCGGTATCAGCGAGCAGCGCGGGCGTGCCGAGCTCGCGCCGCGGCTGCGCTATCTGGTCGATGTGGGCCCACTGATCTTTTTGGGCTGGAAATGGCATCGGCTGCAGCGTTTCGGCCCGTGGAAGCGGTTCGCCGACAACAAGGACGCGATCGACGCGCTGCTCTACGAGGAGATCGCGCGCCGGCGCGGCGAGCCCGATCCCGGCGACCGCGCCGATGTGCTGGCCCGGTTGCTCGCGGTGGGCGCGGAGGCCGGCGACGAGCCGCTCTCGGATGCCGAACTCCGCGATCAGCTGGTGACCCTGCTGCTGGCAGGGCACGAGACCACCGCGTCCGCGCTGTCATGGGCGATGTTCGAATTGGCCGCCCATCCCGAAGCGCAGCAGCGGGCGCGGCGCGCCGCCGCCGAAGGCGACGACAAATATCTGGAAGCGGTGCTGAAGGAGGCGATGCGCCGCCACCCCGTCATCGGCGGCACCCTGCGCCGGCTGACGCGCGAGACGACGATCGGCGGATACACCCTGCCCCGCGGCACCGTCGTGCAGACCTCGATCGTGCTGGCGCACGCGAATCCCGGCAATCATCCCGAACCCGAAAGTTTCCGTCCCGAACGCTTTCTCGACGGCGGTGTGGCCGCCAATACCTGGCTGCCGTTCGGTGGCGGTGTGCGCCGCTGTATCGGCGCCGGATTCTCACTGATGGAGGGCACGGCGGTGCTGTCGGAGGTGCTGAGCCGATTCGCCCTGGCTCCGGTGCGTACCCGCGAACGCGGGCGCATCCGCAACATCACCAACGTGCCCGCCCACGGGGCGCCGGTGCTGCTGCGACCACATCCGGGCACGTTCTGATCCGGCAGAACCCCGTTCGCACGACCCGTACCCAGCCGCGCGGCGGCCGGTGCGCCGGGCAGTGCCGCTGTCCTCGTCGCGGCCGATACGGCGCACCCGGGCGCGGTGCGTGTGGGCGTGGAGTCCACAATCGGCAGTGGACCGCACTCGCCGACAGAGAGGTGATCACTCGTGAAGGTGTTCCAGATCGGCGCGGCGGGCGGCGTGGGCCGCCGCCTCGCGCAACGGCTGACGGACCGCGGTGACCAGGTCACCGGTATGCATCGCAATCCCGAACAAGCCGAGACCGTCGCCGCGACCGGGGCGACGCCGGTGGCCGGCGACCTGATCCACGACAGCGTCGAGGATCTGGCGGCCAAGATCGCCGGGCACGACGCCGTGGTGTTCTCCGCGGGCGCACACGGCACCGGCCTCGACAAGACCACGGCTATCGACGGCGCCGGTTTGCAGAAGGCGGCCGCCGCCGCGGCGCAGGCGGGTGTTTCGCGCTTCGTGCTGGTTTCGGTATTCCCCGATGCCGGCCGCGACCGCGAACCCTCGGAGGGGTTCGAGCACTACATGCGGGTCAAGAAGTCCGCCGACGTCCATCTGACCCACACCGCGCTCGACTGGCTCATCGTGCGCCCGGGCACACTGCTCGACGATCCGGGTTCGGGCACCGTCACCGCCGGCCTGGCCATCGAATACGGTTCGGTCGCCCGCGACGATGTCGCCGCCTTCATCGACGCGGCCCTGCACGAACCGGCCCTCGACCGGGTCATCGTGGAGCTCACCGGCGGCAGCACCCCGGTCGCCGACGCGGTGGCCGAGCTGGTCGCGGCGACCACTCCGCGCGGCTGACCGGGGCTGCCTCGCCGGGCGGGGCCCAGCTGTCGTCCACGATCCCGTGCGCCGGGGCAGTTCCGTCGCGACGACAAAATCATGTGACAGCCCGACGTCGCCGGGCCTAGCGTTCTCGGGCATGTCGAGGATGACGCCCGGCGTCGGCACCGGGCGGTGGCTGGGGTCGGGCACGAGTTGTGCGGTGGTGTCGGCGGTGTCGTTCGCACTGTCCGGGCCCGTGGCTCGCGGCCTGATGACCGCCGGGTGGAGTTCCGCGGCGGTGGTGATCGTGCGGGTCCTCGTCGCCGCCGCGGCACTCGCGCCGATCGCGGCCGCCCAGCTGCGTGGGAACTGGAAATTGTTGCGCGTCAACGCATTTCTGCTCGCCGGGTACGGCCTGGTGGCGATCGCCGGGGTGCAGCTGGCCTATTTCACCGCCGTCGCGCATCTGGCGGTGGGGCAGGCGTTGCTGATCCAGTACACCTCTCCGATCGCGGTGGTCGGCTGGCTGTGGCTGCGTCACCACCAACGGCCGGCGGTGCCGACGATGGTTGGTGCGTTCCTCGGCGTGGCGGGGCTGTTGCTGGTCATCGATCTGCGTTCGGGTGCCGCAGGTGATCGGGTCGGCATCGCGTGGGCCCTTCTCGCCATGGCCTGCGGGGTCGCCTATTTCCTGCTCTCCGCGCGCGGTGACGGCACACTGCCGGGAACCGTACTGGCCGCCGGCGGACTGCTGGTGGGTGGGCTCGGGCTGCTCGCCGCGGGCGGAACAGGCGTTCTTCCACTGGACGTGACCACGAATCCCGTTGAGTACCAGGGTGTCACGGTGCCGTGGTGGCTGCCGATCACGATTCTCGGCACCGTGACCGCCGCCCTCGCCTACGTCGCCGGCATTGCCGCCACCCGCCTGCTCGGCTCCCGCGCCGCGGCGTTCACGGGCCTGCTCGAAGTGGTGGCGGCCCTGATCTTCGCGTGGGCACTGCTCGGTGAGACCCCGCACCCCGTGCAGCTTCTCGGCGGGGTGCTGGTCCTCACCGGCGTGCTCGTCGTGCGCCGCGGCGAGGCGGCCACCGCCGGCGCCGATCAGTCGGTGAGCCGCTGCTCGGCGTAGACGGCCATGGCGTCGCGCTGGTATTCGGCCAGGCCGGCGGCGATCCGGTCGTAGTTCGCCTTGAACCGCTCGTCGTCGACGTACATCTGGCCGAGGCAGATGTAGGCGCTGCGATTCGGGGTCCAGAAACGGCGGATACCCTCGTACTGAGTGTGGATCTCGGCCTGCACCGCCGCATCCTCGACCGGTGTGCCGGCGGCCATGAATTCGGCCATCCGGATCATCGTGGCAGTCAGTTCGCGCTGCATGCGCTCGACATCCTCGGCGGTCATATCGGCGGTCGCCTGCCGGGACTGCTCGAATTGTTCGGGCCAGCGCTCGCGGGCCTCGTCGTCGTACTGCGTGTGATCGAAGCCCGCGAACAGATTTTCCGGGCGGTTGATCTGCACTGACATCTCCTTGTTCCCTTCGAGTTCGGCGATGGTGCGCGCCACGGTCTCGGCCATCCGTCCCAGCCGGTCGCGTTCGGCGAGCAGCCGGGCGTACTGGCGTTTGAGCGCTGCCAGCGTGTCCGGTTCGGAGTCGACCGCCTCGGCGATCTCGGCCAGACCGAGGCCCAGCTCCCGCAACACGAGGATCTGCTGCAGTCGCAGCAGGCTGTGGTCGTCGTAGTAGCGATAGCCGTTGCTGCCCACGTGGGCTGGAGTGAGCAGGCCGATGTCGTCGTAGTGACGCAAGGTGCGGGCGGTGACTCCCGACATCTTCGCCACCTCCGCGATCGACCAGCTCATGGTGCTTCCCATCTGTCCTGAGGCCGGTCGCTCCGGCCTCGTCTTCGACGGTAGAAGTTGCCGTAACGTGAAGGTCAAGCCGAATTCTCGGCGCCCGGGCGCAGTCCGAGCAGGGTTTCGGCGATTCGCCGCATCTGTTCGAGATACCGGGCGCGCGCGGGCGGCGGATCGGCCCGGCGGTCGAGTATGCCGCGGGTCAGTGCGTAACCGACGGTTTCGGCGACGACTCGGACCGGTGCCGCCGGGGTGATGGTTCCGGCGCGGTGTTCGCGGTCCAGGTAGCGCGTGAAGCGGCGGATGGGGCGTTCGGAGATTTCGGCGGCCAGCTCGCCGATCCGGGGGTCCACGGTGCCGCGTTCCTCGATCAATCGCAGCAGCGGCCCGGCGTGCAGCACCGCTTCGGCGAACGATTCGATGGTGGCGCGCAACATCTCTCGCGGGTCGGAATCGGTCAGATCGGGTTCCTGGGCGGCGAGGAATTCGTCGCGCACCCGCGTGGCGAGGGCGTGGAAGATCTCGTCCTTGGAGGCGAAGTACACATACAGCGTCGCGCGGGAGACGCCGGCTCGGGCGGTGATCGCGGCCACCGTGGTCGCCGCGTAGCCGCGTTCGATGAAGACGTCGGCCGCGGCATCGAGCAGGCCGCGATGCCGGTCGGTCTCCGAGCGTTCCCGGGCCGCGCGCACACTCCACGCCGACGTCATACCGTCCAGCATATTGACGTTGACGTCAATGTCAATCAGACTGGCGGCATGCAGGTGGTGGTGGCGAACCGGGGTGAAGTGGCGGTCCGTGTGTTGCGTACGGCGCGAGAGCGCGGTTACGGCACCCGGGCGTTGTCGACGGCGGACGAACCGGACGCGATGCCGGTACGGCTGGCCGACGAGGCGGTCCGGCTCCCCGGCGCGGGAGCCGCGGCCTACCTCGACATCGACGCCGTCGTCGCGGCCGCCGGCACTGCGGGACCGGGCGCGCTGGTACATCCGGGATACGGATTCCTCAGTGAGAGCGCCGATTTCGCGGTCGCGTGCGCGGGGGCGGGTCTGGTGTTCGTCGGGCCGGCTCCGGAGGTGCTGCGGATTTTCGGTGACAAGCTCGCCGCGCGGCGCGCCGCGGAACAGGCCGGCGTCGCCGTGCCGGCCGCCACCTCCGGCGCCGCCGGGCCCGAGCAGATCGACGCGCTGCTCACCGCCCACCCCGAGGGCGTGATGATCAAGGCGACCGCCGGTGGCGGCGGTCGCGGCATGCGTGTGGTGCGCCGTCGCGAGGAATTGGCGCAGGCCTATGCGCACTGCCGGGCCGAGGCCCGCGCGGGTTTCGGTGACGACACCGTCTACGCCGAGGCGCTGGTCGAACACGCCCGCCACATCGAGGTGCAGATCGTCGCCGACGGCTCGCGCGCGGTCGCAGTCGGCGATCGCGATTGCAGCGTGCAGCGGCGCCGCCAGAAACTGATCGAGATCGCGCCCGCGCCCACCCTCGCGCCCCATATGCGCGAGCGCCTGCACGCCGAGGCGGTACGACTGGCCGAAACGGTCGGCTGCCGGGGCGTGATCACCGTCGAATTCCTGGTGCGCGGCGACACCGCCTGGTTCCTGGAGGTCAATCCGCGGTTGCAGGTCGAGCACACCGTCACCGAGGAGGTGACGGGCCTGGATCTGGTGGCCGTACAGTTCGATCTCGCGCAGGGCCGCACCCTCGACGATCTCGACCTGCCCTCCACCACCCGCGGATATGCGGTGCAGGTGCGTGTCAATGCCGAAATCCTCAGCGCGACAGGCGATGTCCTGCCCAGCACCGGCGTGCTCACCCGATTCACCCCGCCGACCGGATCCGGGGTGCGCGTCGACACCGCCGCCTACAGCGGTATGCGCCAAGGCGCCGGTTTCGATTCCCTGCTGGCCAAGATCATCGCGCGCGGACCGACCTGTCCGGCGGCGTTGCGGCGCGCCGCCGACGCCCTGGCCGAAACCACCATCGACGGCGTCGACACCACCGTCGCCCTGCAGCGTGCCGTCCTCGCCGCCTTGCCCGGCGACACCACGGTCGACACGCTGTGGTTCGAACGCCACAGCGCCGAATTGGCCGCCCGGGCCGAGGATTCGGCTCCCCCGCCGACGACGTCGGCCGACGCCGCGCCGGCGGCGGCGGACCGGTACGACGGCGACGAGCAGGTGCTGCGCTCACCGCTGGGTGGCACGGTGATCAGTGTCGTCGAACCGGGCACGGTGGTGGCCGCGGGTGCCGAGGTCGCCGTCGTCGAGGCGATGAAGATGCATCACGTGGTCCGCGCCGGACAGCCCTTGCGGGTGGTGCGGGTGCTGGCCGAGCCCGCGACGGTGGTGGATCCGCATGCGGCACTGCTGGTGTGGGACGACGCGGATCACGACGGCGAGGACACCGGCCTCACGGCCGTGGATCTCGACGCCGAACGCGACGATCTGGCACAGGTGCGGGCCCGCCACCGTGCCGGACTCGACGAGGCACGCCCGGAGGCGGTCGCCAAACGGCACCGGCTGGGGCGGCGCACCGCCCGCGAGAACATCGCGGATCTGGTCGACGACGACAGTTTCGTCGAATACGGGGCGTTGGCGGTGGCGGCACAGCGGTCGCGGCGCAGCATCGAGGATCTCATCGCGAATACGCCGGCCGACGGGCTCGTGGCCGGGGTCGCGACCGTCAACGCCGCACGATTCGGTCACGACCACGCGCGGGCGGTGGTGATGTCCTACGACTACACGGTGCTGGCCGGCACCCAGGGCATGCGCAATCACGCCAAGACCGACCGGATGCTGGAACTGGCACGCGAACAACGACTTCCGGTGGTGTTCTTCACCGAGGGCGGCGGCGGCAGGCCCGGCGACACCGATCATTCGGGCATCTCGGGCCTGGACGTGACGACCTTCCGCGCGATGGCCGCGCTGTCGGGCACGGTCCCGCTGATCGGCATCGTGTCCGGACGCTGCTTCGCCGGTAACGCGGCGCTGCTCGGCATGTGCGACGTCGTCATCGCCACCCCCGACGCCAATATCGGCATGGGCGGGCCCGCGATGATCGAAGGCGGTGGACTGGGTGTCCACGCGCCGGAGGAGATCGGCCCCGTGCGGGTGCAGCGCCGCAACGGTGTCGTGCACATCGTCGCGGCCGACGAGGCCGAGGCGGTGGCGATCGCCCGCGACTATCTCGGCTATTTCCAAGGAACCGTGGACACGTGGGAGGAGCCGGACCCGCGCCTGGCCCGCCATGTGGTGCCCGAGGACCGGCTGCGGGCCTACGACATCCGCGCGGCCGTGGCCGCGATCGCCGACACCGGTTCGGTACTGGAGGTGCGCCGCGACTGGGGTGTGGGCGTGGTCACCGCCTTGATCCGCGTGCAGGGCAGACCCTTCGGGCTCATCGCCAACGACTGCCATCACCTCGGCGGGGCGATCGACGCCCCCGCCGCCGACAAACTCGGCGCCTTCCTGCGGCTGTGCGACGCACATGGTCTTCCCATCGTATCGCTGTGTGACACACCGGGTTTCATGGTCGGTCCGGAGGCCGAGACGCATGCCACGGTCACGAAGTTCAGTCGCCTGTTCATCGACGCGGCCGCCATGTCGGTGCCGTGGGGCACCGTCATCCTTCGCAAGGGATACGGATTGGGTGCACAGGCGATGGCGGCCGGTTCGTTCCGCGCCCCGCGGTTCGTCGTCGCCTGGCCCACGGGCGAAATCGGCGGGATGGGTCTCGAGGGAGCGGTGCGTCTGGGCTTCGCGAAGGAACTGGCGGCGATCGAGGATCCGGTGCAGCGCAGCGCAGCGTTCGACAACCTGGTGCGCGCGGCCTACGAGAGCGGAAAGGCGCTCACCGCCGCCACGGTGCTCGAACTCGACGATGTGATCGATCCGGCGCACACGCGCCGCTGGATCGGCACCCTGCGCTGAGCGCGGGCGCCGATCCCGGTGCGGCTCAGGCGGATTTGCGGGCCAGCCCCGCGACGATCAGCTGCTCCCACACGCTGAGTTCGCGGCCACTGCCGGAGTCGTCGGCCGCCGACTCGGGCCACCAGCGCGCGCACGGCTGCAGGCCCGGATCGATCAGTTCCAAATCGCCGAACAGTGCCTCGATCTCGTCGTCGTTGCGCCAGCGTCCGCGCCCGAAGGCGTCGAGCACCTTCCGTTCGGTGGTGTTGGTCTCGCGGTTGTGCCCGGAACGGAAATGCGAGATGTAGACCTGACTGCCGGGTGGAACACGGGCGGCCCAGTCGTCGACCACACCGACCGGATTCTCGTTGTCCTCCACGAAGGCCAGCACGACGCCGAACAGCAGGCCCACCGGTTCGTCGAAGTTGATCAGCCGCTTCACATCGGCATGGTCGGCGATATCCGAGACCTGGCACAGGTCGCGACCCAGCACCGCGATCCGATCGTCGACCGACAGCAGCGCGCGGCCGTGGGCGACCACGAACGGATCGTTGTCGACGTAGACGATCGGCGCGTCGGGATGCTGGCGGCGCACCACGTCGTGCACGTTCTCGGCGGTGGGCAGTCCGCATCCCAGATCGATGAATTGGCGAATTCCGTTGGCGCACATGCTACGTACGGCGCGGAGCGTGGCCGCCCGGGCGGTGATCGCCACCTGCTCGGAACCGGGCAGGAAGTCGATGAAGTAATCGGCGAGGTTCTGGTCGACGCCGTAGTTGTCGCGCCCGCCGAGGATGTAGTCGTATACCCGTGCCACGCTCGGCCTTGCTTGCCGCGCTCGCATGGCGTCGTCGTTCACTTGTCACCTCTCGATTCCCACGACGCCCGTCGCGGCCGTGGCTGATTCAGTTGTCGAGCATAGCGGTCGGCCCCTGCCGAAGCCGACGATCGACTCGGTCTCGGCGTGGTTTTCGAGACCTGTCGCCGGTTGATTGCGCGAATGTTCACCACATCAGCGGGGATCGGCCATTTCTGGTGCGTCGGTGCCGGATTCGCTCGCATCGGCGGTCCGCGTGCCGGTGCGCCGCGACAGTTCGGCATCGAGTTGCGCCTCGGCGCGTTCGGCTCGGGCCAGGGTCTGGCGGCGCGCGTCCTCGACGGCCGCCAGCCGGGCTGCGGTCTGCTGGGCGATGCGTTCGGCGGCCGCGGCGGCCTCGGCGCGTACAGCGGCGATATCGTCGGCGGCCCGCTGTTGTGCGGCGGTCGCCTCCGCGCGCATCCGGTCGATGTCGCCTCGGGCGCGGACCAATTCCGCTCTGACCTCGTCCAGGGTCCGGTTGCGTTCGGCGACAGCCGATTCGGCGCGCTCGATGGCGCGTTCGGCATCGGCGGCGCGCTGGACGGCCAGGTCGCGTTCGGCGCCGGCGGCGGTGATGCGCTGGGCGCTGTCGCGACGCACCTGTTCGAGCTCGGCGGTGAACGTGGTGCGCGCCAGGTCGGTCTGTTCGGCGGCCTGCCGCCGCACCTGCTCGATGTCGTCGGCACACTGTGCGCGAATCGCGCGGATTTCGGCGTCGGCCTCGGTGCGTGCGGCGAAGACGTCGTCGGCCGCCTGTTTGCTGACCCGCTGCACTTCTCGCAGTGCGTCGTCGCGGGCGGTGAGTGCCTCCGCGATACGCGCTTCGGCGGACTCGGCGGCCGCGGCGGCGTCCTCGGCCGCGGATTCCGCTGCGGCGCGGGCTTCCTCGGCTTCGCGCCGCGCCTTCTCCGCCGCCACCGTCGCTACCTCGGCTTCGGCGATGCGCCGCGCGGCATCGGCCTGCACGGCCTGGACCTGCGCCTCCGCCACCGAGGGGTCGGCCAGAGTCGACAATTCGGCCACGGCTACCGACAACGTATTACTCAGCTGATCGGCCAGGGTCCGGAATTGAGTGAGCATCTCGTCGGCGCGCAACCGGGCGGCGGTCACCGGACCCGGTTGCGTCACAGTGACGTTCGTCTCGGGCTCCTCTCCCTCCTGCTGACGACGCTGTCGTTCCCGCCATGCCCGCCATCGGGTGTGGTCGGGGTGGTCGCAATATTCCGAGGGCCGTCCCGGTGTTCCGCCTCGAGTGATGGTGCGCGTACAACCCGGGTAGTTACAGATGCTCGACACAGGGGAATCGTAGCGTTTGTTTCGTAGTATCCAACGGAATGACACGAAACGAAAGACGGGAAGCGGCAACCGATTCCATATCGTCCTGACCTCCGATAAGTGAACCTTATCGGAGGTCAGACCCGCACTTCTCCGTCCAATCCGCTCCAGCGATTACGTTTACGTTTGGTCGCAAACAACTAAACGTAATTCCAACGCAACTACCGAAAAACTGTGCTCGGCGGTACGCGCGTACCAATCGCCTCAGGGCCGCGCTCGCAGTTTCGGGCGCAACGGCAGGCAGGTGCCGACGACTGGCCGGATCACCGGATCGCGCGTCTCATCTCGTCAGCGGCGAGGCAGGCGACCACGATGAGGTGTGACCCATAGCGGTAGCCGTCGCCGCCGGCCCGCATCCGAGCGGTGGCGGCCCACGCCGTGATTTCTCCCGCTGGCGACAAGCGGACAGGATCCGACCTAGTTCCCTGCGATTGTCGGTGCCGAGTCGACAACAACCGAAAGGACTCTCAATGACCATCGAGAACACCCCGGCGACCGCACTCGACGGCGAACGGGCCGATCTGCTCGCCCAGCTCGCCGCCGCGCGCGCCGCCTTGCGCACCACCGTCGACGGGTTGACCGACGAGCAGGCCGGCGCGCATCCCACCGTCAGCGCACTGTCGTTGGGCGGGCTGGTCAAACATGTGGCGGCCATGGAGGACAACTGGCTGCGGTTCGTCGTGGAGGGCCCCTCCGCGATGAACTACGAGCTGCCCGAGGGCGTCACCTGGGCGGATTTCGCCGCCGGCACCGCGCGGGAGTATCCGCAATGGGCGATCGACCACCGCAACACCTTCGTGATGCTGCCCGGCGAAACACTTGCCGGCATCCTGACCCGCTACGAGCAGATCGCAGCACGCACGGAGGAGATCATCGCCGGTGTACCGGACCTCGCGGCCACTCATCCACTTCCGGAGGCACCGTGGCACGAGGCGGGCGGGGTGCGCAGCGTGCGGCGGGCCCTCATGCATCTGATCGCCGAGACCGCGCAGCACGCCGGGCACGCGGATATCCTGCGCGAGTCGCTGGACGGCCGAACCTCGAGTTGAACCTCGAAACGTGTTCGGGCTCCGGCGGATCGGGGCTCAGGCGGATTTGGTGTGCAGGAGCGGGCTGGACTGGTCCCGGCTGCCTCGAACGTCCGAGGTCAGCTGGAACGCATACGAGACGAGACCGGCCTGAAGTCGGGATTCCACACCGAGCTTCGCCAGGATATGGGTGATATGTGCTTTGACGGTGCGCTCGGCGATGTCGAGTTGTTTCGCCATGGTGCGGTTGGAATTTCCCGCGCCCAGCATCAGGAACACATCGAGCTCCCGCTCGGACAGGTTCTGTACACGGTCGATCCGGTCGTTCCAATGGTCGGCTGCCACCGGAGTCCGTTGTCCGATCGCGGTCACCGCGGACCCGGCCCCTGTGATGTCCGCCCCCGCTGTGGCGAGCCCCGATGAAACGTCATCCATCCTCGACATCCCCCACGCTCGAACGCTTCATGGATTCATCCGACGGACCGTGCCGATTTTTTCGCGGGCACAGCAAGGTCGATGACTCAAAAATACCATGGCCCAACATAATTGGTTCAGCCGTGAATTCCCGGGGCAGGGAAGAAGAAGTCGCGGCTCTTCTCGGCGCGGGCCGGATCCGCCGGGTCGGACCGGCTAGCTCCGAGCGGTCAGGTCGGCCCGCGCCTGCTCGTCCGGCTCCGGCGACGCCACGGCACCGGCCGTCTCGGTCGAGGTGAAGAACGCAGCAACGACGGTGCAGACCGCGAGCAGAATCACTGTGAGGTACAAGGAGTCCGTCAGGGCCGAGGAGTACGGCGCCTTGACCGCGTCGGGAAGGGTGCCGGCTTCGCCGGTCGAGGTGGGCAGCGAATGCGCCGCCATGCGCGCGGTCAGCAGTGCCCCGATTCCGGCACTACCGAGCACGGAGCCGACCTGGCGGGTGGTGTTGTAGATGCCCGAAGCAGCACCCATCCGCTCCAGCGGCAGGCTCCGTAGCGCGGTCGCCGGCAGCGGCGCCCAGATGCAGGAACTGCCGATACCGCACACCACAGACATCACGCACATCCACGCGATGGAGCCGTGCGGGGTGGCGAGACCGACGAACCACAACACCGCCGCGGTGAACACGGCGAAGCCGAATGTCAGCAGATAGCGCGGCGGCACCTTGTCGGAGAGCTTGCCGACAACCGGCGACAGGACGCCGGAAACGACTGCCATCGGGGCGAATACCAGCGCCGCCCGGGTCGGGGACAGATCACGAACGGTCTGCAGATAGAAGTACGACGGCACCATCTGTGCCGTCGTCGCGGCGGCCAGCGCCGCGGTCGCGACGTTGCCGAGCGAGAAGTTGCGGTTGCGGAACAGGCTCAGCGGCACCAGCGGTTCGATCGTCGCCCGGCTCTGGTAGACCAGGAACGAGGCGAGAACCACGAGACCGCCGACGATCAATCCCCACACCCAGCCCGCCCAGTGATAGCTGTTGCCCTGCTGGATACCGAACACCAACGCCGTCATTCCGATCGCGACGGCAATCACTCCGGGGATGTCGAAGCGGTGACGGTTGGTCGGCAGCACCGGAATCAGCCACGCGCCCAACGCGAACGCGATCAATCCGATCGGCACGTTGACATAGAAGATCCACTGCCAACCGCCGTTGTCGATGAGCGCACCGCCGAAGATCGGCCCGACCAGCGTCGCGATGCCCGCGACCGCACCCCATACGCCCATCGCCGCACCGCGCTTGTCCCACGGGAAAATCCGGCCGATCACCGCCATCGTCTGTGGCGCCATCAACGCCGCGCCGAGACCTTGCACAGCCCGCGCCGCGATCAGCGATCCGATGCTGCCCGCCCAGCCGCACCACAGCGACGCCAGCGTGAAAACCGCCAGACCCCCCAAGTAGAGATATTTCGGTCCGAACCGGTCGCCGAGGCGACCGGTGATGAGCAGCGGCACCGCGAAGGTGAGCAGGTAGGCGCTGGTCACCCAGATCACCTTGGACATGTCGGTGTGCAGTCCGTTCATGATCGCCGGGTTCGCCACCGCAACGATCGTCATGTCCAGCAGGATCATGAAGTAGCCCACGCACAGCGCGCCGAGCGCCCCCCAAGGGTTACGTTCCGTTGTCATGTCCGCGTCCTCAATTTCTTTGTCGGCTGACACAGAATAGGTAGCAGCGCCTCGGAAGCCACGTCAAGAGATATCTTGAACGGGCGACACATATTTCGTGTGAGCAGGGAAGGTGGTAGGTGATGGGAGAGCGTGGTCGTCCCCGGAGCTTCGACCGCGACGCCGCGCTGCGGCAGGCGATGATGGCGTTCTGGAACGACGGGTACGAGGCGACGTCGATGTCCGACCTCACGGCCGCGATGGGAATCGCCTCGCCCAGTATCTACGCCTGCTTCGGTTCCAAGGAACAACTCTTCCGTGAGGCTGTC
The DNA here is from genome assembly GCF_001613505.1 of Nocardia mikamii NBRC 108933. Classification (GTDB taxonomy): domain Bacteria; phylum Actinomycetota; class Actinomycetes; order Mycobacteriales; family Mycobacteriaceae; genus Nocardia; species Nocardia mikamii. The sequence goes on along the minus strand of NZ_BDCM01000008.1, from coordinate 182,123 downwards.
GAGCTCTACGATTCGATCGCGGGCTGTCCGGCGCGCCAGGCGCTCGACCACGCGCCCGGCGCCCGGGAGGCGGTGGACGAAATGTTGTCCACGAGCGCCGATTTCTACACCGATCCCGCGACTCCGCCGGGATGTATGGTCGTGATGGCCACCACGTGGAGCGCGCTGAGCCCGGATGTCCGGGCGCACCTCGCCGACCTTCGGCGCGGTATGCAGGCCGCGATCGCCGCCCGGCTGCGACGCGCCGTCGCGGAGGGCGACCTTCCGGACGACGCGGCCGTGGACACGATGGCCGCCTTCTACACCACAGTCCAGCAGGGCATGTCGATCCAGGCCCGCGACGGTGCCACCCGCGCCGACCTGGATGCCGTCGTCACTGCCGCGATGTCGGCATGGGACGGCCTGGCAGGCCGGCGCTGACGACGCTGCGCAGCGCCTCGACGAGGGCATCGGCCAGTGCCTGCGCGCGAGCGGCGGACAGCAGCCCTTCGACATAGCCCAGATGCAGCGACAATTCGTCCGATCCGAGTCCGACGGTGAGCATCAGCAGACCGCTGATCGACATACCGGAGACGAATTCGGCGCCGGTGACCTCCCACTCGCCGATGCGCTCCGGGAAATTCCGGGTGTCCACCACCGTCATGCACAGATTGCCGGGGCCGCGGGCATCCAGTTGCGCGACGACCCGGTCCACCCGGTCCGGCGTCTCGGGCATCATGTGCGCGATCCCGAGCAGGCCCCCGAGATGCCGGCGTTGCCGCACCCGCGCGGCGAATTCGCTTTCGAAGCCGGCCGCTGCCTCCCACAGCGGCGGCCCGGCGGCGGTGGGGACGGCGATCATCGCCTGGTACGCCCCGGTGCGGGTGTCGTCCAGCGGAGGGTCCAGATGCTCCCGGAACTGCACCGAGACGCCGATCGGGTAATGCGCATGCGCCGCACCGGTATCCGCCGCGGCGGCCCGCGCGAGCGCGGCGGCCACCAGACTCTCCGGCAGCACGTCGTGCTCGCGGCAGGCCGCCAGCAACGCCCGATACTCGGATCCGCCCACCACCCGGCGCGTCGCTCTGGTGAAACGCTGCGCCGGTCGCACCTCGGCCTCGACGGCCAACCGCACGAGGTTCAGCCGTTCATCGGCCTGGGCGGCCGCCATCGAGCGGCCCAGGGCCGCGCGCTGACCGTCGGTATCCCGGAATTGCCCGGGCAGCAGGTCTTCCGGTGCGGCGGGAGCCGGAATCTCCGGCACCCAGCCGGTCGTACCGGCGGCGGCGAACTCCAGCACCTGGCGGGCGAACGACAGTGTCGTCACCGCGTCCGCGATGGTGTAGACCGAGGTCAGGATCAAGTCGTGCACACCGGGCGCGACGGTGACCAGCGTGGCGCGCAGCAGTGGCGCGTCACCCGATCCGGATGTGCTGCCCGCGAAGCGTTCCCGCAGTTCGGTGTCGATCTGGGCGGTCCAGTCGCCGGATGTGACCTCCCGCAACGGAATCGGCTGTACGGCGAACGGCACGAACAGTGGGTCGCGGCTCTCGTCACTGCGCACCGCGGCGTGCAGCATCGGGTGGCGCCGGGCCAGCGCGGCCAGACCTGTGCGCACCGCATCGGCGGTCAGATCTCCCGCGACACGCACCCGGGACACGATGTGCAGCGGAGCGACCCGGTCCACGGTCCAATGCCAGCGTTCCAGGGCGGACAGCGCACGCGGTAGCGCGGCGGTGGTGTCCGGGTCGCCCAGGCCCGGCCAGGTCATCGGCTCGAGACTGCGGGTGTGGCCGTCCGCGCTCGACATGTAGCGGTCGCGCGCCGCGACGCGGTCCGGGTCGACGGTCTGCTCGAGTTCGCCGAGTTTGCGCGATTCGTCGACGAACATGGTGGTGCGCGGAATCCGTCGCCGCTCGTAGACCCGCAGCGCGGTCTCGGCGTCGTCGTGGGTGGCCAGTGCGTGTGCCAGCACGATCGCGTCCTCGATCGCGGCGTTCGCGCCCTGGCCGAGGCTGGGCAGCATCGGATGGGCGGCGTCGCCGAGCAAGGTGACTCGCCCGCTCCCCCAGGCCGGCAGTACGGGCCGGTCCTGCGCGGGCAGCGCCAGGATATCGGCTTCCGGTGTGCCGGAGATGATTTCGCGAATTTCCGGCGCCCAGTCCGCGAACCGAGCCAGCAGGTCGTCCTTGCCGTGTGGCCAGTCCGCGGCCAGTTCGCCGGTGGTGGTTTGCGTGCCCCACCAATAGACGCGGCCCCCGCCGCGGTCGCTGATACCGAACCGCTGTCCGGTGCCCCAGTATTGGACCGACTCACCCACCTCGACGAATCGGCGATCGAACCGGGCCAGCGCGAGCCAGCACACGAATTCCCCGGGGCGCGGGGCCGAGTGGCCGTGCAACCGGCCACGAATCGCGGAGTTGATGCCGTCCGCACCGATCAGCACGTCCGCGCTCAGCGTGCGGCCGTCGGCCAGTTCCACCTCGACCGCGTCGCCGGTTTCGGTGAATCCGAGCACGTCGGCGTCCAGTTCGACCCGCAGATCGTCGCCGCAGGCGCGCAGCAGGACGTCGTGCAAATCGGGCCGGGCCAATACCACGGCCGGGGCGCCCAGCAGGGCCTCGGTCGGCGCCACATCGACGCGGCGCATGACCGAGCCGTCCGGGCGGCGATAACTGGCCGACAACGCCTGCCCGCCGACTCGCAGCAGTTCCTCGTCGATGCCGAGGTCCAGGGTGCGCAGCGCGTTCATCGCGTTGGACTGCAGCGACAGCCCGAATCCGGCCGCGCGCAAGGTCGGGCCGCGCTCGCACAACACCACGTCGATGCCGGCCCGGCGCAGCGCCGCCGCGGTGGTGAGACCACCGATGCCGGCTCCGACGACTATCGCGGACTTGACAGAAGAATTCACGGAATGTCCTTGCTGGATAAGAGGATCCGGAGGTGTCATGCGGAGGGTGTAGCGGCGGGGTCCAGTACCAGGGCGAGCTGGGCGGCGACCTCGGCGACCTGTGGGGGTTGAATCAGCGTGAGATGGTCCCCGGGCACCGCGATCACCTCGAGACGACCCGCGGCGTAGGTGTCCCAGCCGTTGGTCGGATCCCGATGCAATGTCCCGACCCGATCGTGTCGCAGCCGCAGCACCGGCGGCAGCGGCTCGGTGGCGCGCAGCAGGGTCATGGTGCCGGCGTAGGCCTGCGGTCGATAGCCGACGAATGCCCGCCAATTGCCGACGAAGACGTCGAACAGGCGCCGGACTAGTTCCCGGGAACCGGCCGACGGCAGCACACCCGCCTCGACGGCGGTGGCGAGCATGAAATCGAAGACCTGATCGTCGGTTTCGAGCTCGGCGGGGATCGCCACCACCGCCGCGTCCGCGCCACGGGCCAGCAGCAGCAGTTCCCACAGGAAGAACTCCTGCAGTCTGCGCTCGGCCACCGGGAGCGGGTCGCCGTGCCGAACGGTCATGGCGTCGATCAGCACCAGCGTGTCCACCTCGTGGCCGGCTCGCGTCAGCTGCTGGGCCATCTCGAAGGCCATCATGCCGCCCAGCGACCAGCCGCCCAGGTGATAAGGGCCCTCCGGTTGCACTCGGCGGATCGCCTCGATGTAGCCGCGCGCGATCTCCGGCATCGAGGCGGCCACGGTGCTGCCCGGCCGCAGACCCGCGGCCTGCAGACCGTAGACCGGCCGTCCCGCGGGTAGCTGTTGGGCCAATTCCACATAACACAGCACGTTTCCGCCGATCGGAGGCGCGAGGAACAGCGGCGCGCCGTCACCGTCGCGCAGCGGGACCAGCGGGTCGAAACCGGTATCCGGGTGTTCACGCAGATGCTCGGCCAGCGCAGCCACCGTGGGACCGGTCGCCAGTGCCGACACCGGCAACGCCACACCGTATCGCTGCTCGATGGACACGATCAGCCGCACGGCGGTCAGCGAGTTCCCGCCCAGGGCGAAGAAGTCGTCGTGGACCCCGATGTCGGTCAGACCGAGAGTGTCGGCCATGAGCTCGGCCACCGCCGACTCGACGGGCGTGCGCGGCGGCACTCGACCGCCCAGTTCCACGGCAGGCAACGCCATGGTGGCCAGCACCGCGTCGGCACGCTTCCCGCTGGGGGTCGCCGGCAACGCGTCCAGCCACACCAGACGGCTCGGGATCATGTACTCGGGCAGCCATTCCCGCAACGCGGCGAGAACGCCCGCCTCGTTCACCCCGGCGCGCGAACCGACCAAGAACCCCACCAGCTGGGTATGCGCACTCGAACCAGCGATACCGTCGTGCGCCACGACCGCCACCTCGGTGATGCCCGGCAGCGCTGCGGTGACCCGGCGCAGCGCCAGCTCCACCTCCATCGGTTCCACCCGATGACCGCGAATCTTGACCTGACCCCCGCGGCGGCCGTCGGCGACCACCTCGCCGCCGGGCAGCCGGCGGCCGATATCACCGGTGCGGTAGAGCCGCGCGCCCTCCGCGCGAGGATCCGGCCGGAATGCGGCGGCGGTGAGCTCCGGCCGACCGAGATAGCCGTCGGCGAGGCAGAGCCCGCCGAGGTGGATCTCGCCGGGCACGCCGTCGGGTACCGGGAGCATGTTCTCGTCCAGGACCAGGATCTCGGCATTGTCGATCGCGGTGCCGATCGGCGGCAGCACGGGGAACCGAGCCGGGTCGCCGGTCATGGTGTAGCGGGTCGCCACGTGAGTTTCGGTCGGCCCGTATTGGTTCTCCAGGACGACACCGGAGCCCGCGGCACACAGGGCGCGGATCTCGTCGGTCACCCGCAGCTGTTCGCCTGAGGAGATGATCACCCGCAGTCCGGCCGGTGCGGTGCCCAGCCGGGCCGCGGCCTCGGCCAGTTGCTGCAAGGCGACGTAGGGCAGATACACCCGCTCGGCGCCGGTGGCGGTCAGCAGACCGGGCAGCGCGGGCAGATCGCGGCGCTGTTGCTCGGTGAGCATGATGAGCCGCCCGCCACCGCACAGCGTGGAATAGACCTCCTGGAAAGAGACATCGAAAGACAGTGGCGCGAATTGTGTTGTGGCCGGGGCTCGTCCGGTTTCGGGCAGCAGGCCGCTGGGAGCCGCGAGCTGGCCGCCGATCAGATTCGCCAGCGCTCGATGCGGCATGACCACACCTTTCGGAGCACCGGTCGAGCCGGAGGTGAACAGCACGTATGCGGTCGCGGACGGGTCGACGGCCGGCAGGTCCGCCGAGACCGGCGAGTCCATCAGATCGCCCAGAATAATTCGCGAATACTGTTGCGGCACCGGCGTTTCCTCACCCGAGCCGATGATCACCGCGAACGGGCGGGCCTGTTCCAGCATGGCGTGCAGACGCGAGGCAGGATAGCTCGGGTCCAGGGGAACGCACGCCGCGCCGGCTTTGGCAATGCCCAACACCGCCGCTACCAGCTCGATCGAGCGGTCCATCGTGAGCGCGATCCGGTCGCCCGGTCGCGCTCCGCGCGCCACCAGTGCCGCGGCGATCCGGCCCGACACTTCCGCCAGCCTGGCATAACTCGTGGTGTGTGAACCGAATTCGACCGCGATCGCGTCCGGCATACGCGCCACGCACGCATCGAACAGGTCCATCACGGTGGTCGCGGTATCGCCGCGCGGGACCGGAGCCGAAGCCGGCGTGCGCGAGGTGAAGGCGACCGAGACAGTGGGATCGCCGGTGAGCCGCGACAGTACCGACAGGTAGGTGTCACCGATCATGGTCAGCTGATCGGGGGTGTAGAGGGCGGGATCGCCGTCGATGCGTAACGACAGGCTGCCATCGGCGGGGCTTCGCGCCGCGTTCAGCAGCAGCGCGAAATTGGTGTCCTCGCGGATGTCGACGTCGAGCAGTTCCACGTCCAGGGACCGCACGGCCGCACCGAAGGCATGGAAATGGATGTAGTTGAAGGCGGTGTCCAGCGTCACGCCGATGTCGCGCTGGATTTCGGCGAGCGGAAAACGCCTGTGCGGCGCGCTGTTGCGCTCCTGATCGAACAGGGCGGTCAAGATCTCGTGCGGGCTGCGGCCGCCGAAGTCCAACCGGAACGGCACCGTATTGAGGAACAGTCCGATCATGCGTTCAGCCTCGAGCAGCTCGGGGCGGCCATGGGTGACGACCCCCGTGGTGACGTCGGTCCGCCCGGACAGCAGGCCCACGGTGCACAGGTGTGCGGCCAGCAGCACGGTCTTGAGGGGCAGGTGCATGGCGGCGGCCACCTCGTCGACGCGCGCCCGGAGCGCCGCGGGAATCGACACCGACCGGGACAGGCGGGCGCTCGCCGGCGAGTCCGCCCGGCCCGGTTCGGCCGGAGCGGGGTCGGCCGTGACGTGCGGGCGCATGCCAGGGATGCGGGTGGATTCCGCACCGGCCAGCAGTTGCTGCCAGTACCGCCGATCGGCCGGGTCGCTGATCGAATTCTGTTCCGCGCGCACATATTCGGCAAACGACGGCAGGTCGGACCCGGCAGCCGAACCGGAGCCGGTGGCGAGCGCGCGATAGTCGCCCAGCAATTCCGACAGCAGTGTGGAAACGCTCCAGCCGTCGAGGATCGCGTGGTGGAACGACAGCACCAGATCGATCCGGTCGGCACGCCGGAAGACCGCGACATGGAACAGGCCGGGCCGCTCGAAGCGGTACGGCTCCCAGCGGTGGTGGGCGATGTGGTCGGCCACGATCGCGTCGGCCGCTTCGGATTCGACCGCCCGCAGGTCGGCGATCGTCAACGGCGGTTCCAGCTGCGGGTGCACCAGTTGCAGCGGCTCGGAATAGGAGGCCGGATCGAATGAGGTACGCAGCATCGGATGCCGGGCGACGGCCTGTGCCAGCGCGGTCCGCCAGGCCGGCTCATGCCAGTCCATCCGCAGCGAATACCGGAAAACGTCTTGGTAGAGCGGTGATCCGGCGCGTTCGCGACTGTGGAACAGCATGCCCAGCTGCAGCTTGGTCAGCGGATAGGCGTCGACCACATGGCCGAGCCCGGCGCGGTCGATCACCGCCACGAGCTCGAACGGAGTGACCGCCGTGGTGGCGGCCGCCCCGACATGGACGCGGTCCGCCAGTTCGGCGATGGTGGGCGACTCGGCGAGATCACGCGCGCTGAACAACAGTCCGCGCGCCTGGGCGCGGGCTCGCACCCGCAGCAACAGGATGGAATCGCCACCCAGGTCGTAGAAGTTATCGGTCACCGAGACCGAGTCGCGGTCGAACACCTCGCTCCACACGTGCGCGAGCTGCTTCTCCACCCGGGTCCGTGGCGCACGGTGCGCGACGGCTTCCCGGCCGGGGCGGACGGCGGTCAGCGCGGAACGGTCGGTCTTCCCGCTGGGGGTCAGCGGAATCGCCGCGACCGCGATGTATTCGGCCGGAATCATGAACGCGGGCAGTGTTTTCGCGAGTCCGGCACGCAGCGCGGCGGGATCGAACACGTCTTGGGGCACACAGTAGGCGGCCAGATATCGACCGCGATGGGCCGAGTGCAGGTCGATGACCGCCGCGGCCGAGATGCCGGGCAACATCGCCAGCGCGTTCTCGACCTCGCCCAGCTCCACCCGATTTCCGCGGATCTTCACTTGCCGGTCGATCCGGCCGAGGTACTCGAGTTCACCGTGGGCCAGCCACCGGGCCAGATCGCCGGTTCGGTACATCCGTTCACCCGGGTGGAACGGGTCGGCGACGAACTTCTCCGCGCTCAACTCCGGGCGGTTGTGGTACCCGCGCGCGACACCCGCGCCCGCGACGCACAGTTCGCCCGGCACCCCCACCGGCTGCGGTTGATCGCCGGCCCCGAGGACATACAGCCGGGTGTTGTCGATCGGGCGGCCGAGCGGTACCCGCGTTATCGGCAGCTCGGGATCGGTGGGGCAGTCGTAGTAGGAGACGTCGACGGTCGCCTCGGTCGGGCCGTAGAGATTGACCAGCCGCGGGGCGTGGGCACCGAGCCCGGCGAAGGTCCGGTTCCACCGGGAAACCTGATGCGGCAGCAGCGCTTCGCCACTACAGAACGCGATACGCAGCCCGGCCGCCCGGAACACCAGGGATGCGTCGGATTCCAGCAGGTCCAGCAACGGCGTGAGCATCGACGGCACGAAATGCAGCACCGTGACACCGAAATCGCCGATGGCGCCGAGGATGTCGCTCGGATCCTTTTCACCACCGGGTCGCAACAGCGCCACCCGCGCACCGGCGAGCCCCCACCAGAACAGTTCCCACACCGACACGTCGAACGAGGACGGCGTCTTCTGCAAAATCACATCCGACGGTCCGAGCGGGTACCGGCGCTGCATCCAGCTCAGCCGGTTGATCACCGAATGATGCTCGACGGCCACGCCTTTCGGCTTGCCGGTGGAGCCGGAGGTGTAGATCAGATAGGCCAGGTCGGTGCCGCCGGGCACCGGTTCGGGGCGCGGTCCGGGCAGTGCGACACCGGCCGGCCAGCGGTCGGAGGTCAGCACCGGGGCAGCGGCGTACGGGATTGCCGCCGCACCGGCGGCGTCGGTCAGCACGACGACGGCGGCACTGTCGGTGAGCAGATACTCGACCCGCTCGGCCGGGTAGCCGGGGTCGATCGGAACATAGGCGGCCCCCGCGTGCATGGCCGCCAGGATCGCGATCACCATGTCCGGCCCGCGCTCGAGCATGACGGCGATCGGATCCCCGGTGCGGACACCGTTCTCGCGCAACAGCAGCGAGAGCGCCACCGTGCGATCGGCGAGCCGGCGATAGGTGAGATAGGTGTCGGCCGTGCACAGGGCCACCGCGTCCGGAATACGTTCGGCCTGCGCCAGCACCGCACCGACCACACTCGCCTGCCGGTCGTAGGGACGGGCGGTGGCCCGGTCCCGGTCGATCAGCACGTCGGCGGCGGCGGCAGGCACCACCGGCAGCGCTGCGGGGTCGGCGTCGGGCGCGGCTATTCCGGCCTCCAGCAGCGTGGTCAGCCCGGCGACGACGGACTCGATGGTGTAGTCGGCGTCGAAGACGTCCGCGGCGTGGTCCAGGCGGATTCGGAGCGGGCCGTCATCGTCCACCTCCATGATCGTCCAGGCCAACGTGTTGGGGCTGTAGCCCTGCCAGTTCGACGACGCGGAATCCGCGAAGGAGGCCGACACCGATTGTTGAGCCACCGGTTCGAGTCCCTCGACCCGGCTGAGATTGGCCGGCAGCCGCAGGTAGGAAACGGTCACGTCGAACAGTTGACGGACCGGATCGCCGGCCCGGCGCAGTTCGGCCACCAGGTCGCCGAGTGGATAACGCTGATGCTGCTTCATCTGGCGCACATCGGCTTTCACCGCCTCGACCAGCTCGGCGACCGTGCGGTGAGCGGTGATCCGGATCGGCAGGGGGAGGGTGTTGGCGAAGTTTCCGACGGCGGCCAGCTCGGCCGGATTGTTGCGATTGCTGAACGGGACGCCGAGAACGACCTCCTCGGTCCGCAGCACCCGCGAGAGATAGACCCCGAGCATGGCGCACAGGTACGGGTACAGGGAGATGCCGGCCGCCCGGGCGCGATCGACCAGTGCCCGATCGAGAGTGAATCCGCGGGTGCGGATCGGAGAGAGTTCGTCGGTGTCGTGCCGACGGTCGAACAGCGCCGGGGTGACACCACGCAATCGGGCTACGAGAGCGTCGCGATCGAGGCGGTACTGCTCACTCGCTCGGTAATCGCGTTCATAGGCCAGACACTCGACGAAGGAGGAGCCCGGCAGCTCGGGCCGGTTCCCGGTCCCGGTGGTCGCTGCGTAGTCGGTCAGCAGCTCGGCGCGGAGGTTGCGCAGACCGGTGGCGTCGACCATCAGGTGGTGAGCGGCGGCGACCAGGTAGCAGGAAGTATCGCCGGCGCGAAGGATGGCGAAACGGAATGGTTCCGGGCCGGTCACATCGATCGGCGCCCGGGTGATTTCGTGAATGTGTTGCTGCGCAGACGATTCCGGGTCGGCATCGTCTGCGACGTCGAGCACGACCACCGGCGGGGTCCAATCGGCCGACAGCTCCTGATAGGGAACGCCGTCGAGGACGCCGTACCGCAACCGGAGGCCGTCGTTCCTTGCCAGGGTGCGCTGCGCCGCCGCCACCAGCTCCGCGAGGTCGACCGGAAAATTCAGGTGCCACACCGCACAGCAGAGATAAGTGGGCAGGCCCGGATGGAGTTCGACGATCGACCAGATATCGCGCTGATAAGCGGTGAGCGGCACACGCACGGGAACAGACATGAACAACCCCCGGATGGAGCAGGTGAATAGGACGAAATCCGAACCGATCCAGCGCAGAGATATGGTGATCCGGGTTCCGAACGAATACGCTCGACGAATATGCTCACATCGAGCATTCACGTTGCGACACTGCAACGACCAAGCGCTCGCTTGTATTGATGACCAAAGTAATCCGGCGCAGATGGTGTGTCAATGCCGGTCCGCCGGCGCTCGGCCGGACTGCGTTGCAGTGCAGGATATTTCACACCTGCGGTTACAGCAATGCCCGGGCCGCGCGATATTGCCCCAAGGTGCCATGCCCTAAAGTCTTATATACAAAAGTACGAGTCGGATTCTAATTTCGACAATGCACGCACCTGCCTACTACTCGAATTCCGGTAAAGCGTTTCGATCTGCTTTTCCGGTCGTTCATGTGATGCGCCGGAAAATGCGCGGACCGACCCTTTCGGATCAGCAGCGCTGCCGGCGAGCGGGTGTGCCGCCGCACACTCCCTTACGATGACGCCATGGCGGAGATCACGGTGGAGCGGCGCGATACGGTCGCGGTGGTGACGGTATCGGACCCCCAGCGCCGAAATGCGTTGACAGTCGCGCTGTCCGAGCAGCTGGCGGCGGCGATCACCGAGGCGGAGGCCGATCCCGGCGTGCACGCGGTGGTGATCACCGGGGCTCCCCCGGCATTCTGCGCGGGCGCCGACCTCAGTGCACTGGGCGAGGCGGCGGAGCAGGGACTGCGGGCCATCTACGCCGGATTCCTCGCCGTGGCCGAGTGTTCGCTGCCCACCGTCGCCGCGGTGGGCGGGCCCGCGGTCGGCGCGGGACTGAATCTGGCCCTGGCCGCGGATGTGCGCCTCGCCGGGCCGCGCGCCCGGTTCGATGCGCGATTCCTGCGGCTGGGCATCCATCCGGGCGGCGGCATGACGTGGATGTTGCAGCGCGCCGTCGGTGCGCAGCGGGCTGCGGCCATGACGCTGCTGGGCGAGATCCTCGATGCCGACGCGGCACACAGTGCGGGCCTGGTGCATCGTGTCGTGCTCGGCGACCACGACGACTTGGTTTCCGCCGCGGTCGAATTGGCGGCCGGCGCGGCCGAGGCACCGCGCGAGCTGCTGATCACCACCAAACGCACCATGCGCCACACGCGCACACTGGACTCGCATGCCGAGGCCGTCGACGCGGAGATCGTCCCGCAGGTGGCATCGCTGGATTCCGAGGAATTCGCCGCCCGGCTCGCGGCGATGAAGGCGCGCATCAGCGCCCCGCGATAGCTGCGAGAATGTGATTCTCTTTGCAGTAGAATCAATCCGCTCGTGTGTGGCCCTGCCGGGACGCACCGGACCGGAGGAGATGCCGTGAGTGTCGAAAGCAGACTGTCCCCGCGCCGCCATGTGCTGCTCGAACTCGGCTTCGCCACCCGGCGCGCCGGCGACGAGGTGCACGGTGGCGCGACCATCGTGCCGGAACTGCATGCGCCGGGAACCGCGCATCTGCGCACCTCCATCCTCGCCACCTGGGCCGATACCGTCGCCGGGCTGCTGGCGTCGCTGGTAACGCATCCGCGGGTTCCGGTGACCCTCGAACTCGACGTTCACCTCTACCGGCCCGCGCCCGCGGCCGGGCACCTCGAGGCGATCGGCCGCACCGTGAAGGTGGGCCGGTCGGTCTTCGTGGCCGAGATCGACTTCGCCGTCGACGGCGAACCGCTGGCCTTGGCCGGTGCGTCCTTCATGGTCGCACCCGACCCGGACCTGCAACTTCCCCGCGCACTCAGCCTCGATATGCCGGCCGGGCGCGACCGGCTCACCACTCCCCTGGCCGAACGCCTGGGCTGCGAACGGGTGCGTCCCGGCGTGGCCGTCCTCCCGCGCACCGACGACGTGCTCAACGCGGCGGGCAGCGTCAACGGCGGTCTCATCGCCGTCGCGGCCGAGGAAGCCGTGCTGTCGCTCGCGCCCGGTGACAGCCTCGGCTTCCTCGGCCTGCGTTATCTGCAACCGGCCAAGGTGGGTCCGGTGACGGCCACCGCGACGGTGCGGGGCGGCGTCGGTCGGGTCGAGCTGCGGGACACCGGCAGCGACGACCGTCTCGCCGCCGTCGCCACCGCCCGCACCTTCGGTGTCGCGACCTAGCTCCGGTGCGTGATCAGGCCGCGCCGAACCAGGTCGGCAGGTGGGCGAGCAGATCGTCCTGGTCGCTGCCGACCCATGCGACATGCCCGTCCGGTCGCAGCAGCACCGCGGGCACATCCAATTCCTCGCTGACATCGACGACGTGATCCACGCGATCGGCCCATCCCGCCACCGACAGCCGGCCGGTCTGATCCAGCAGCAGTCCGCGGCCCGCGTGCATCAGCTCGTAGAGGCGCCCGTCTTTCAACCGCACGTCCCGCAGGCGCCGGCCCAGCAGTTCGTGCCCTTCGCCGAAGTCGTAGCGGATCGCGGTGGCGGTGATCTTCTCGGTCAGCCGCCGGTTGACCTCGTCGATATCGATGAGGTCGGTGAGCAGCCGGCGCACCGCCCGCGGCCCCGGCTCGAGCGACATCAGCTCCATCTGGGCGCGCGTGTTGTCCAGTACGTCGGCGGCGACCGGGTGCCGCTCGGACTCGTAGCTGTCCAGCAGATCGGCCGGGGCCCACCCGGCGAGTTCGGCGGCCAGCTTCCATCCCAGGTTGAACGCGTCCTGGATGCCGAGGTTGAGGCCCTGCCCGCCGACCGGCGGATGGATGTGCGCGGCGTCCCCGGCCAGCAGCACCCGCCCGGATCGATACCGCTCGGCCAGCCGGGTCGCGTCGCCGAAACGCGACAGCCAGCGCGGTGAATGCACACCGAAGTCGGTGCCGGCGGTGGCCACGAGCTGCCGCTTGACCTCCTCCATCGTCGGCGGCACGGTGCGGTCCTCGGACAGTCCCTCGGCTGGTACCACGAATCGGAACGTACCGTTGCCCGACGGCCCGACCCCGAAGCGCCGCTGTGTCTTGCGGACCTCGGTCACCACCGCGGTCACGGTCTCCAGGGGCGCGTCCAGCTCGACCTCCCCCAGCAGCGTCTCCACTCGCGACGGTTCACCGGGAAAGTCGATTCCCGCGAGTTTGCGCACGGTGCTGCGCCCGCCGTCGCAGCCGACGAGATACCGCGCGCGCAGCCGGCTGCCGTCGGCCAGTTCGACGGTCACGCCGTCCGCGTCCTGGGCGGCGCCGACCACCTCGCGGCCGCGCCGAATGTCGACGCCGAGTTCGGCGGCATGTTCGGCGAGCAGCCGGTCGGTGACGGTCTGCGGAATGCCGAGCACATAGGCGTGCGCCGAGTCCAGCTCCGGCTGCGGTGCCGTGATACCGGCGAAGAACCCGCCGACCGGATACTTCGTGCCCAGCGCGAGAAACCGCTCCAGCAGCCCGCGCTGATCCATCACTTCGATACTGCGCGCGTGCAGGCCCAGCGCGCGGACCACCTTGGTCGGCTCGGTCTCCTTCTCCAGCACGACCGGGTTCAGGCCGTGCAACCGCAACTCGCACGCCAGCATCAGACCGGTAGGTCCGGCACCGGCAACGATCACGTCAATCATGAAACCCCATTCGACACGGTGAGGGCACAGCCCGCGGAACAGCCGATTTCCGCAGGTCGTGGCGTTGGCCCGACGATTGTGCAGCACACCCCCGGCCTTGCCGCAAGGCCCCCTGTGCGCTATATATTGAAGTGGGAGGGGATGTCTGTATTCTCCTGCTTCCGTTTCGGCCGGCGCTCACACCTGGCGCGTCATGAACGCACTCGTCCCGGTGTCGAGATAGTCGCCGAAGGCGCCGCAGGCGACGAATCCACACCGCGCGTACAGCATCCGTGCGGGCCGAAACGCTTCGCCCATACCGGTTTCCAGGCTCACCCGCACCCACCCGCGGGCGCGTGCGAACGCGAGCAGATACGTGACGATCGCGGTGCCGACACCATGTCCGCGCGCCGCTTCGTCGGTGTGCATCGCTTTCAGTTCCCCGTGCCCGGTACCGAGATCGCGCACCGCGCCCATACCCAGCAGCACCCCGTCGCGGCGAGCGGTGACCAGAATGAGGTGCGGATCGGCCCACGCGTCGTGGTCGAGTGCGAACACGGCGTCGGCCGGGGTATGCGCCCGCGCGAAGGCCAGATGGCGGGCGGCCAGCGCTCGCACATCGGCCCGGGCGGGATCATCGGCGGCAACTGTCACAGGCGGCACGGTCGATCATTCTTCCCGGCGCGGGCGGGCGCGGTGAACGTCGTTGCCCGGTAACCTGTCTCGCGATGAGCGTCTCACCGGATCCCGTGGTCGTCGATATCGCCGTGCCGGAGGCGGTTCGCACCGAATTACGGCGGGGAGTGCGCAGCGTGCTCGTCGACACGGTCGCCCTGCGGATGGTGCGGGAGCGTTTCGACACCGAGCAGGCCGGGGCGCTGGGCCGCTATCTGGAGGCCTCGCAGTCGCCGAACACGGTGCGCGCCTACCGGTCCGACTGGATCGGGTGGTCGGCGTGGTGTGCGGCCGAGGCGCGGTGCGCACTGCCCGCGGACGCCCTCGATGTCGCGGTGTATCTGGCCGCGGCCGCCGATGCGCGAAAACCCTCCGGCGAGTGGGCGTTCGGGCCGGCCACGCTGGAACGCAAGAGCGCCGCCATCGCCGCGGTCCATGCCGCCAACGGGCTACCCTCCCCGACCCGATCGGATGTGGTGCGGTTGACCCTGCGCGGCATTCGCCGCACGCGTCGCAGCGTGCCCAAGCGGAAACGTCCCGTGCTGCTGCACACGCTGGAACAACTGCTCGACGGATTGCCGGCCCCGGGCTGGCCGACCGAACCGGCCCGCCGACGCGACCGGCTGATGCTGCTCGTCGGATTCGCCGGGGCACTGCGCCGCAGCGAACTCGCCGGACTCCGCGTCGGTGATGTGGCGGTCACCCTCGATCACCGCACCGGCGAACCCCTGCTGCTGGTGCGGCTGCCGGCGACGAAAACCGATCCGACCGGTGCCGGCGCCCAGTCGGTAGCCCTGCCGCGCGGGGCGCGACCCTCGACGTGCCCGGTGTGCGCATTCGCCGAGTGGATCGATCTGCGCGACATCCACGCCGCGGGCGGCACCGACGATCTGCGGCCCTGGACCGAGCGCACCAGCGCCGCCGGCGACATCCACCGCTGCCACGGCTTCACCGGCGCCACCCGCGTCGATGCGCAGGCCCCGCTGTTCCCGCCGGTGTCGCGGCACGGCGGCATCGGCGCGCAGCCGATCTCGGGGCGTGCGGTGGCGGAGCTGGTGAAACGCTACGCCGCACGGGCGGGACTGGATCCGGCGCTGTTCTCCGGACATTCACTGCGCGCCGGATTCGCCACCCAGGCCGCGCTCGGCGGCGCCAGCGACCGCGAGATCATGCGCCAGGGCCGCTGGTCCAACCCGCGCACCGTGCACGGCTACATCCGCACCGCGAATCCCTTGGAGGACAACGCGGTAACCAAACTCGGGTTGTGAATCAAGACTTCGTTCGACCTGCGTTGAATGCACCACTGCGAATTGCTGCGCCGAAGGTCTCGGAAGATTCACTCTCCGGCGAACAGTCGTGAAATTGGTACTCACCTGCCTCGCCGTCCATGATGACCGGCCTCCGACCGAACGGGCCGCGACCGGAGTTCGAGACGCGGTAGCCGTTGTGACATCTGTCTTGTTGTGCGAAACGGCATTTCATGGCCTGCGTGCCTCGCGTCGCGCACTCCCGGCGGCGTGACCTGGGATATGACGGAACGCACGCGTCGCTTCGTCCCGAAGGCCGATCGATTCGAATTGGAGCTTTGCGTGAAGAGGGGTTTTATGCCCCCTGCGGCCGCCCCATACCGTCGGATTCATGGAGCGGAACTTTCAGTCGGCCGAACAAATCCTGGCGGCATTGCGTGCGGGTGATGTGACCTCGGTGGAGCTCACCGAGAATGCGATCGCTCGAATCGAGCGCGAGGACAAGGTGATCAACGCGATCTGTGTGCCGACCTTCGACCGTGCACGGACGGCCGCGCAGCGTGCCGACAAGGCGCGCGCCCGCGGCGAGGACCGGCCGCTGCTCGGTGTACCGGTGACGGTCAAGGAGTCCTACGACATCGCCGGGCTACCCACGACCTGGGGCATGCCGCAGCACGCGAACTACATACCGTCGGAGGACGCGGTGCAGGTATCGCGGCTGGAGGCCACCGGCGCGGTGATCCTCGGTAAGACGAACGTGCCGGAGATGCTGCGAGATATCCAGAGCTTCAACGAGATCTACGGCACCACCAACAACCCCTGGGACCACGACCGCACGTCGGGTGGGTCGTCCGGTGGTTCGGCGGCGGCCCTGGCGTGCGGATTCGGTGCGCTGTCCATCGGCTCGGACCTCGCCGGTTCGCTGCGCACCCCCGCGCATTTCTGCGGCATCTACGCGCACAAGCCGACACTCGGGCTGGCGCCGACCCGGGGAATGGTCGCGCCGCCCGCACCGGCATTGCCGGTCGATCTCGATCTGGCTGTCGCCGGTCCGATGGCGCGTACTGCCCGCGATCTCACGCTGCTGCTCGATGTGATGGCCGGACCGGATCCGCTGACCCACGGCGTCGCCTACGACGTCGCACTCCCGCCCGCGCGCCACGATCGGCTGGCCGACTTCCGTGTGCTGATCCTCGAGGAGCATCCGCTCATTCCGACCGGATCGGCGGTGCGGGCGGGCGTGAACCGGGTCGCCGAGGCGCTCGTCGACGAGGGCGCCCGCGTCGAACGGCACAGCCCGCTGCTCCCCGATCCGGCCGAAGCGGCGACGCTCTACATGCAGCTGATGCTGTCGAATGCCGCCGCGGGTCTTCCGCTCGAGGTGTACCGAGAGTTGCAGACCCGAGCTGCCGAGCTCAGTGCCGACGACCGGAGTCTCGATGCGGCGCGGCTGCGCGGCATGGTGCTCAGCCACCGAGACTGGGTGAGGGCGAACAACGGTCGCGAACTCCACCGCCACGGCTGGCGGCAACTGTTCGCCGAATTCGATGCCGTGGTCTGCCCCATTACGCCCACTCCCGCCTATCCGCACAACCACAACGGAGGTCTGGAGGACCGCCACATCGACATCGACGGCGTCGAGTACCCGTACTTCGACCAGCTCGTCTGGGCCGGTATGGCCACCATGCCCGGCCTGCCCGCCACCGCGATACCGGCGGGCCGTTCCCCCGAGGGCCTGCCGGTGGGAGTGCAGCTCATCGGTCCGATGTTCGAAGACCGCACCCCGCTGCGGCTGGCCGAACTGCTCGAGGAGAAGATCGGCGGCTTCCAGGCGCCGTAACTCACGACACGTCGGCGGCGAGACCGCGCAGGTCGTCGAATGCCTGGCACAGATGCGCGTCCAAACGGTCCGCCGAGGATCGACGGTCACCGGGTGCTGTTGTCGCACTTCCCGTTTCACCGCGTCGCGGATGGCGACCACGTCGCGGGAGTCGGTTCGAGGAGTGGCGGCCGACCGCGACCGGCGACAATGCCGGTGGGCTGGGTGCGCGAGGTCATCGCGGGAGCGAGCCGAGAACGTGCCGCGGAAAGCGGTGGCCGGCTCCTCCTTCCGGTCGTTATGGTCGTCGCATGGTGGCGCTGGATCATCTGCTCGAATTCGCCGGACTGGCGTTGGTGCTCGTCGTCGTGCCCGGGCCGAGCGTGCTGTTCGCGATCACCCGGGCGATCACGATCGGGCGGCGGGAGGCTCTGTTCACCGTGGCCGGCAACACGGTCGGGGTCTACCTGCAGGTCGCCGCGGTCGCCTTCGGGCTCGGGACGATCGTCGCGGCGTCGGCAAGCGCGTTCACGACGGTCAAGCTCCTGGGTGCGTCCTACCTGATCTATCTGGGTGTCCAGGCGATCCGCCATCGTGCCGGGCTCGCCGAGGCTTTCACCACCGAGGCACCCGCGATCCGGCGCGGCATGGTCTCCATGCTGCGCGACGGCCTCGTCGTCGGTGTCGCCAACCCGAAGTCCGTGGTCTTCCTCGCCGCGCTGCTACCGCAATTCGTCGACCCGGACGGGTGGGTGCCGGGGCAGATGCTGGTGCTCGGCCTGTGTATTCCGCTGTTCGGGTTGATCTTCGACTCCACCTGGGCGCTGACCGCCGGAGCGGCACGCGCCTGGTTCGCGCGTTCGCCGCGGCGACTCGCCGCGGTCGGCGGCGCCGGCGGGCTGGCGATGATCGGACTGGGTACCAGCTTGGCGTTGACCGGCCGGAAGGACTGACACCGGATCCTCGGCACGCGGGCGGGTCGAGCTGCAGAGCGAATGTTCCCGTCCAGCAGCCGCTTACAAGCTGTCGTGGTCTGCCACGATCCGCGGTGGGGTGAGCACGGTCAGGTCCGGCACCGTGCCGTGATAGGCCTCGATCTGCACGAGCGCCAGTTGCCCCGTACTGCCCTGGCTCAGCGTGGAGGAGGGGCGGTCGGCGGTGAGCACGTTCGGGTTGCCGTGCCGGCAGAACGACGGATCGTCCGGATCCGGGTCGTACCAGGCCCCGGTGGACAACTGCGCGATGCCCGGTGCGACCGCGTCGTCGACGACGAGCCCGGCCAGGCAGGAGCCGCGGTCGTTGTACAGGCGCACGATGTCGCCGTGGTCCACGCCCCGCGCCCGGGCTTCCGACGGGTGCAGGCGCACCGGTTCGCGGTCGCGGATCTTCACCGATCGGCTGTGCGCGCCGACATCGAGCTGGCTGTGCAGTTTGGTACGCGGCTGGTTGGCGACCAGCTGCAACGGAAAGCGTTGCGCTGCAGTACTTCCCAGCCATTCGTCGGGTTCGAGCCATACCGGGTGGCCGGGGCAGTCGGGGTAGCCGTATCCGGCGATGGTTTCGGAGAAGATCTCGATGCGGCCGGAGGGTGTCGGCAGCGGATGCGCGCCGGGATCGGCACGGAAATCCGCGAACACCACCTGTGGTGGGTCGGCGACGGGCAGTTCGATGCCGGCACCGGACCAGAACCGGTCGAAGTCCGGGAAGTCCCGTCCTCGCTCGCCGAGGTCGGACAACCACTGCCCGTACAGGTGTCGCAGCCATTCGCCCGTGGTGCGTCCCTCGGTGAATTCCTTTCCGGTGCCGAGCCGTTCGGACAATTCGGCGAGGATGTCGTAGTCGTCGCGGGCCTGTCCGTGCGGGCGGGTGAGGGCGGGCATCGGGAAGAGGATGCCGTCGTTGTCGCCGGTGCCGTAGTCGTCGCGTTCGATGGTCATGGTGGCCGGCAGCACGATATCGGCGTGGCGGGCGGTGGCGGTCCAGAACGAGTCGTGGACGACGACGGTCTCGGGCCGGTCGAACGCGCGGCGCAGGCGCGCCAGGTCCTGATGATGGTGGAAGGGATTGCCGCCGGCCCAATACACCAGCCGGATATCGGGATAGCGCAGCTCGCGCCCGTCGTATCGGAACGAGGTGCCGGGTGCCAGCAGCATATCCGCGATGCGCGCGACGGGGATGAAGCGGTCGATCGGGTTGGCGCCCTGCGGAAGTCGCGGCAGCGGCAGAGTGCGGGTGGGTTCGCCGATGCTCGCCGAGGATCCGTAGCCGTGCCCGAAACCGCCTCCGGGCAGTCCGATCTGGCCCAGCATGGCGGCCAGCACCACGCCCAGCCAGGTCGGCTGCTCACCGTACTGCGCCCGCTGCAGCGACCAGCTGACGGTCACGAGGGTGCGCGCCGCGGCCATCTCGTGTGCCAGCGTACGGATGCGTGCGGCCGGTACCCCGGTGATTGCCGCCGCCCACTCGGGATCCTTCACGACGCCGTCGGCCGTACCGCGCAGGTAGTGCGCGAACGGTTCGTAGCCGACGGTATGGGAGTTCAGGAATGCGGTGTCGGCCAACCCGTCGGCGTCGAGAACCTGTGCCAGCGCGAGCATCAGGGCGGCGTCGGTGCCCGGACGTGGGGTGATCCACTCCGCCTCCGCGACCTCGGCGGTGTCGTCGCGCAGTGGGGCGACGGTGACGAACCGGCACCCCCGCCGCCGGGCCTGATCGAGCCAGTCTCGGGTGTGGTGCCGGGAGACGCCGCCCGGATTGACCGCGGCGTTCTTCGGTGAGATGCCGCCGAAAGCGACCACCAATTCGGTGTGTTCGGCGATCACCGATTTGGCGGTGAAGCGCCACAGCAGCGCGAACAGATCCCCCACCACGTGGGGCATCAGCACCGTGGACGTGCCCAGACTGTAACTGTTGACGTGGCGGACGTAGCCACCGAGGCAGTTCAGAAATCGGTGCAGCTGGCTCTGGGCATGGTGGAAACGTCCCGCGCTGGCCCAGCCGTAGGAGCCGCCGTAGACGGCTTCGGGACCGAATTCGGTGTAGACGCGGCGCAATTCACCGCTGAGCAGATCGAGTGCCCGGTCCCAGCTCACCGGAACATACGAGTCGCCGCCGCGTCCGGGTGCGCCCGGCCCGCGTTCGAGCCAGGATCTCCGGATGTAGGGCCGATCGATGCGGGTCGGATGATGTTGCGCGGAAGCCACATTGCCGATCAGCGGAGTGGGCTCCGGATCGCCTGGCCAGGGCCGCACCGCGGTCAGCCGCTCGCCGTCGCTGACGGCGTCGAACGCCCCCCAATGCGTCATGTGCGTGGCCATGATCGCCACCCTAGCCGCCCGCGCCGACAGTGTTCGACCGAATTCCGCAACATCTGGACACTCGCCCAATTGCGGGTGAGAATGACTGCGCCGCGTCCGGCCCCGCGGAAACGGTGACCGGGGTTAACGTTGCCGGACCCGTACCCCACCGGATACCGAGGAGTTCGATGCGCAATCTCAGCCGTCGCCAGGCTTTCGGTCTGCTCGCCGCCGGGACCGCCGCCGCCGTGGCCGGTCCCGCCACCCTCTCCCAGGCCCGCCCGGCCGCACCGGCCACCGTGCCGAATCTGGGCGCCGACTTCCTGTGGGGTGTGGCCAGCGCCGGCTTCCAATGCGAAGGCCATGCGCCCGACAGCAACTGGCTGCGATATGTGGCCACGCATCCCGACTACGACCGCTACCACGACGCGGTCGACTTCTTCACCGGCTATCGCTCCGATATCGGTCTGGCCGCCGGGCTCGGCGTCGGCGTGTACCGCATCAGCGTCGAATGGGCCCGGGTGCAGCCGCGACCGGGCGACTGGGACGAGGCCGGATTCGCCTTCTACGACAGCGTTCTCGACACGATGGCCGCGCACGGCATCCGCCCGATGCTGACGCTGGATCATTGGGTGTATCCCGGCTGGGCCGCCGACCGCGGCGGCTGGGCGCATCCGGCGATGCTCGACGACTGGCTGGCCAACGCGCGGACAGTGGTGCAGCGCTACGCCTCTCGCAATCCGCTGTGGGTCACGTTCAACGAACCGGCGTTCTACATCGTCAACGAAACCCGCAACGGCGGGCTGTCACCCGCGGACGTCCCGGCGATGCAGCAGCGACTGATCCAGGCGCACAACACCATCTACGACGACATCCACCGGGCGCAGCCGGGCGCCTTGGTGACCAGCAATCTCGCCTACGTCGTCGGCACGGCGGAACCGGTGGTCAACGGCCCGATGATCGATGCCATCGCCGCGAAACTCGACTACGTCGGCATCGATTACTACTACGGTCACACCCCGCAGGACCTGGCCCGGCTGTCGCCGGACGACCTCGACCGGTTGTGGAAGATGCCGCTGCAGCCCGAGGGCGTCTACTATGCGCTGGAATACTATTCGCGCCGATTCCCCGGCAAGCCGCTGTATGTGGTGGAGAACGGCATGCCGACCGAGAACGGCGCGCCGCGGCCCGACGGCTACACCCGCGGCGACGACCTGCGCGACACCGTGTACTGGCTCCAGCGCGCCAAGGCCGACGGCATCGACGTGATCGGCTACAACTACTGGTCGATCACCGACAACTACGAATGGGGCAGCTACGCACCGCGCTTCGGTCTGTACACCGTCGACGTGCTGACCGACCCCGCTCTGACCCGCCGCCCCACCGACGCCGTGGACGCCTATCGCGCGATCACGCGGGCCGGCGGTGTTCCCGCCGACTATCGTCCCGCGCGCGGCCCGGTGGCATGTTCGCTGGTCGACATCCCCGGCAGCTGCGCCGATCCGGTGGCCGTGCCGCACTGATCTGCCCCACCGGGTATACGGGTGCCGGGCGCTGGGCTAGTTTCGGAGGGGCAAATATTGCGGTCCGGTCACGGGCCGACGAAACACCCTGATGGAGGACAGCTCGTGCGCATCCTGTTGGTCGCCAGCGCATTCAACAGTCTCACCCAGCGAGTACATGCCGAATTGCGGGAAAGCGATCACGAGGTCGGAGTCGAGCTGGCTCTCGGCGACGACCTGCTCCGCGCCCGGGTCGCACGCTTCCGTCCGGACCTGATTCTGGCGCCGATGCTCACCACGGCGATTCCCGAGGATGTGTGGACCGAGCATCCGGTGTTCATCGTGCATCCGGGGCCGATGGGTGATCGGGGGCCGTCGTCGCTGGACTGGGCCATCACCGAGGGTGCGACCCGGTGGGGTGTGACGGTGCTGCAGGCGGTGGCGGAGATGGACGCCGGTCCGATCTGGGCGTCGGTGGGATTCGATGTGGCGCCGTGCGGTAAGAGCGAGTTGTATCGCAACGAGGTGTCCGACGCGGCGGTCGAGGCGGTGCTGACCGCGGTGCGCCGCTTCGCATCCGGCGACTACGTGCCCGAACCGCTGGACTACGACCGCCCCGACGTCACCGGCCGGCTGCGGCCGTTCCTGACCCAGCAGGTGCGCCGCATCGATTGGGCCACCACCGATACCGCGACCGTGATCCGCACGCTGCGCGCGGCCGATTCCCAGCCGGGTGTGTTGGACGAACTGTTCGGCCGCGAATACTTCGTCCACGGCGGTCATCACGAGGATCGGCTGCGGGGTGAGCCGGGTGCGGTGATCGCCACCCGCGACGGCGCGATCTGCCGGGCCACCGTCGACGGTGCGGTGTGGTTGCCGCAGCTGCGCCCGCGTCGCGTGCCGGGCGGACCGGTGACGTTCAAGATGCCTGCCACCGACGCCCTGGGCGCCGATCTGCCCGCCGATGTCCCCGAGGTATCGGTCTCCCCCGCGGAGGCGGCGGTGCGCGACACCTGGTCGGAGCTGCGCTACCACGAGGACGCGGGCGTCGGATATCTCGAATTCGCCTATCCCGGTGGCGCGATGGACACCCGCCAGTGCCGGCGGCTGCTGGCCGCGTATCGCGAGGCCTGCGATCGGCCGGTGGATGTGCTGGTGCTGGGGCCGCGGCGCGATTTCTTCTCCAACGGCATCCATCTCAACGTGATCGAGGCGGCCGGCGATCCGGCCGAGGAGTCGTGGCGCAATATCAACGCGATCGACGATGTGGTGGAGGCGATTCTCACCACCACCGACAAATTGGTGATCGCGGCGCTGGCGGGCAATGCCGCCGCGGGTGGGGTGATGCTGGCCCTGGCCGCCGATCACGTGTGGTGCCGGGAATCGGTGGTGCTCAATCCGCACTACCGGCTCATGGGCCTGCACGGTTCGGAGTATTGGACCTATACGCTGCCGCAGCGGGTGGGCCCGGAGGTCGCGGCGCAGCTGGCCAGCCGTACCCTGCCGGTCGGTGCGCGGGCCGCGGCGCGAGTGGGGTTGGTGGACAAGGTGTTCGAAGGCTCCACCGAGCGGTTCCGGGCGCAGGTTCGCCGCGAGGCCGAAATTCTCGCGGCCGCACCGGAATTGCAGAATCTGCTGCTGGCGAAGAAGCAGCGCCGCGCGGCCGACGAAGCGGTGCGGCCGCTGGCGCGGTATCGGGCCGAAGAGCTCGCGCATATGCATCGCAACTTCTTCGGCGACGGCGAGTCCTATCACCGGTTGCGGCGCGAATTCGTCGCCAACACCAAGCCGCCCGCGACTCCCCCGTATCTGCTGGGCTGAGGTCCCGGCCGTCCGGTCGTGGCCGTGCGCTGCCGCGACCGGACGGGGTTCCGCCGGAACAGGTTCAGGCGGAACGGGATTCGACGACCGGGCGAGCGGCCGCCGAACGGGTGCCGAAGCGCAGGATGCCGTCTTCGAGCTCGGCTTTGCGCAGCAGCGCGCGGTCGCGGTAGTAGTTGTTGATCACCTTCCACGGCCCGCGGCGGCCCTGGCGCGGCATCACCGCGTCGCCGCGGGCGATGTAGCCGGAGGTCAGCGCCCCGCCCATCATCGACTCGGGCGCCCGGTCGGCGTCCTCGGCTTCGGCGACGAAGGTCGTATACCCCTTCGCCTTCATGTGATTGAGCAGCCGGCAGAAGTATTCGGCGGCCAGATCGGCCTTCAACGTCCAGGAGGCGTTGGTGTAGCCGATGATCATCATGGCGTTGGGCAGTCCACTCATCAGCGCGCCCTTGTAGGCGACCAGATCGCGGGTCGCGATCGAGGTGCCGTCGACATCGATCGCCGCGCCGCCGAGCATCTGGATGTTGAGCCCGGTCGCGCTGATGACGATGTCGGCGGGCAGTTCCGCACCGGATTCCAGGCGGATGCCGGTCTCGGTGAAGGTCGCGATGCGGTCGGTCACGATGGAGGCGCGTCCGCTGCGCAGCACCTTGAACAGGTCGCCGTTGGGCACGATGCACAGCCGCTGATCCCACGGGTTGTAGCTGGGGCTGAAGTGACGCATGTCCACAGTGGGCCCGACCGCGACCCGTACGGCCTGCAGCAGCAGTTTCCGCGACAGGGCGGGGTTGCTGCGGGAGAGGGCGAAGCTGGCGCGCTGCAGGGCGATATTGCGGGCGCGTCCGGTCTTGTAGGCCAGCGCGGCGGGCAATTTGGCCTTCTTCATACCGACCGCGACGGGGTCCTCGGCGGGCAGCGGCGCGATGTAGGTGGGCGAGCGCTGCAGCATGGTCACGTGCGCGGCGTCCGCACTCATGGCCGGGACCAGCGTGATCGCGGTGGCGCCGCTGCCGATGACGACGACGCGTTTGCCGCGGTAGTCCAGATCCTCGGGCCAGTGCTGGGGGTGCACGATCTGCCCGCCGAAGTTCTCCTCACCGGGGAACTGCGGGCGGAAACCCTTGTCGTAGTCGTAGTAACCGGTGCAGCCGACCAGGAAGTTGCTGGTGTAGGTCTCGGTGTCGCCGGTCTGTTCGTCGACGGCCTCGGTGGTCCACAGGTGCTCGGCGCTGGACCAGCTCGACTTCACGACCTTGCGGCCGAAGCGGATGTGGCGGGTGACGCCGTATTCCTCGGCGGTGTCGGCGATGTACTGGCGGATGTGCGGTCCGTCGGCGAGCACCTTGGTACCGATCCAGGGGCGGAAGCCGTAGCCGAAGGTCAGCATGTCGGAGTCCGAGCGGATGCCCGGGTAGCGGAACAGGTCCCAGGTGCCGCCGATCGCGCTGCGCCGTTCGAGGATCGCGTAGCTGCGTCCGGTGTTCTCCCGGCTGAGATGGCAGGCCATCCCGATCCCGGACAGGCCCGCACCGATGATCAACACGTCGACATGCCGCGTCATTGAGGTATCCGTTTCGTCCGAATGTCAGCCCGGACCTCGCCGTCCGGATTAACCGAAGGTTACGTGTTATTTCTGGTTACGTCTAGTCGCGGCAGGGCCGGAGGCCCGGTCAGCGCATGGCCGCGCCGAGGATCTCCCCCGCGCCCGCGGTGGCCAGCCCGATCGCGACGACACCGACGGCCACCCGCGACACCGTGGCCCGCGCGACCCCGCGCCGGTGCGCCAGATGGATCCAGCAAACGACCGCGATCGCCGTGGCCAGCAAATGCAACCAGATGAGATTTCGCAGCAGCGCCGTCGTCACCCCCGCGCCCGGTGGAGCCTGCGGCCCCACGTTGTCCAGCTGAGCCGTGAACATGTCGTGAACAGCGTTGACAGTCATCTCGGGCACGCCCTTCCCCTAGCCCGTCCGGTCGGGCGCACCGCTGCGGACGCACCCATCCGTGACCCTCAACGGTACCCCTGTGGCAAATTACTGGCATCTTCGTTTCTCGTACCCCTGCGAGCGGTGGGAGGGCTACGCTGACCCAGGCGCACCCACCGCCCGCGCGGCGGAACGGGCGGCCGATGACGGCGAGGTCATCGGCGGTCGCGGGTGCCGCCGGTTTCGTGTCCGAGGAAACGAGGGACCGACAGTGAGGAATCGACGACCGTGCGTACGCTCGATACCAGTTTCAACACCCGCAACGGCGGCTTCCGCGAGGTAGTCGTCACCGCGTTGGAGATCACCACCTCCATCGGCGCGGATACCGAAAGTACGTGGCAGGCACTGCTTTCCGGGGCCAGCGGGATCAAGGTCCTCACCGACGAGGACATCCTGCGCCACGATCTGCCGAATGCCATCGGCGGCAAACTGATCCACGACCCCACCACCGATCTGGACCGGGTACGCAAGCGCCGCATGTGCTACGTCCAGCAGATGTCGTACGCGATGGGTAACCGGCTCTGGGAGACCGCGGGTGCGCCCGAGGTCGACAAGGACCGCCTCGGCGTGTGCATCGGCACCGGCCTGGGCGGTGCCGACGTCATCGTCGACGCCCACGACACCATGCGCGAACACGGCTACCGCAAGGTGTCGCCGTTCGCAGTGCCGATGAGCATGCCCAACGGCGTCTCGGGCGTGGTCGGCCTGGAGATCGGCGCCCGCGCCAGTCTGGTGACGCCGGTGTCGGCGTGTGCCTCGGGCAACGAGGCGCTGGTGCACGCGTGGCGCTCGATCGTGCTGGGCGAGGCCGACATCGTCGTCGCCGGCGGGGTCGAGGGATATATCAATCCGATGGCGATCGCCGGATTCACCATGGCACGCGCGCTCAGTTCCCGCGTCGACGAACCCGAACGGGCGTCGCGGCCGTTCGACCGCGATCGCGACGGTTTCGTCTTCGGTGAGGCGGCCGCGCTGCTGCTGGTCGAATCGGAGGAGCATGCGCGGGCACGCGGGGCGACACCGCTGGCCCGGCTGCTCGGCGCCGGATTGACCGCGGACGGCTATCACATGGTCGCCCCCGACCCGGAGGGCCTGGGGTGCGCCCGGGCGATGCGCCGGGCCATCGAGACCGCGGGCGTGGCCGCCGCCGATGTCGATCACGTCAACGCCCACGCCACGGGCACCTCGATCGGCGATCTGGCCGAGGCCAAGGGCATCGCCGCCGCCATCGGCACTCACCCGGCGGTGTACGCGCCGAAGTCGGCGCTCGGACATTCGGTGGGTGCGGTCGGCGCGCTGGAGGCCGCGATCTCGGTGCTGACGCTGCGTGATCAGGTCATTCCACCCACGCTCAACCTCGACAATCAGGATCCCGAGATCGACCTCGACATCGTGCGCGACAAACCGCGGCACACCGATGTGGAGTTCGCGATGAACAATTCGTTCGGATTCGGCGGCCACAACGCGGCGGTGCTGTTCGGCCGGTACTGACCGCGCCCGGTTGCGGCGTCCGATTCGCCCGATCGCACCGAACTCACAGCAAGCTCCAAGGGTTCGGACAGGAGCGTCACCGGATCGGCTGAGACGCTCCCGCGGTGACAGTGACGACTGCCGGCACCGCCGTGCCCGTATCACCCGAATCGGCTCGTCCGCCGGATCCGGATCTGCCGCCGCCACAGCGCCGGGACCGGATCGCGCTCGCGCTGCTGCTGGTCGCCACCGCGGCCGCGTATCTGTGGAACATCACCGTCAACGGGATGGGCAACGGGTTCTACGCGGCGGCGGCCTGGTCGGGGTCGCGCGACTGGAAGGCGCTGCTGTTCGGTTCGCTGGACCCGGCCAACTTCATCACCGTCGACAAACCGCCGGTCTCGCAATGGGTGATGGGGTTGTCCGGGCAGCTGTTCGGCTTCTCCAGCGCCTCCATGCTGATTCCGCAGGCGTTGATGGCGGTGGCGGCGGTCGCGCTGATGTACGGCGCGACCGTCCGCGCCACCGGCAGCCGCGGTGCGGGCCTGCTGGCCGGTCTGCTGCTGGCCCTGACACCGGTGGTGGCGTTGATGTTCCGGTTCAACAATCCGGATGCGGTGATGGTGCTGCTGATGACGGCGGCCGCCTACTGCACCGTGCGCGCGTTGCGGCACGCGAGCCCGCGCTGGCTGGTATCGGCCGGTGTCGCGTTGGGTTTCGCGTTCCTGGCGAAGATGCTCGAGGGGCTGATGGTGCTGCCCGCGCTGGGTGCGGCGTATCTGGTGGCGGCCCCGGCCGGTTTCGGTAAACGGATCGTGCATCTGCTGGCCGCGGCGGTGGCGCTGGTGGCGTCGTCGGGCTGGTATGTGCTGCTGACGATTCTGTGGCCCGCCGATTCCCGCCCCTATCTGGCCGGTTCCAAGGACGACACCTTCATGGATCTGGTGCTGGGCTACAACGGTTTCGCCCGCTACCTCGGACACAACCACGCCGGACGCAAACCCTTCGAACCGCCTCCGGGCTACGAGTTGCCGCATGTGGGTGGCGGGAGCGGCGGGTTCGGTTCGGGCCCGGATCGGTTGTTCACCGGTGAGATCGGATTCGAGATCTCGTGGCTGCTGCCCGCGGCCGTGCTGGGTTTCGTCGTCGTGCTCGTCACGCGGTGGAAGTCGCCGCGGACCGATATCGTGCGCGGGGCTGCACTGGTTTTCGGGCTGTGGCTGGTGATCGACGGGGTCGCGTTCTCGGCGATGAAGGGCGGCATGCATGCCTACTACACCCTGGCCATCGCTCCCGCGGTGGTCGGCAGCTTCGTCCTGGGACTGGCCGAGGTGTGGCGGTGCCGGGATCGGGCGTGGGGCCGGGCGGGGGCGGCGGGACTCGTTCTGGCCGGCGGGGTCTGGGGTTTCGTGCTGCTCGACCGGAATCCGGACTGGCAGTCGTGGCTGCGGTGGTCGATTCTCGCGGTGACCGTCGTGGCGGCCGCCGCGCTGCTGCTGACGGCGCTCCCGGCGGTGTCGCGCCGGGCACCCGCGCGCGCGATAGCGGTGGCGTTGGGCGCCGGTGTGCTCGCCGCGGCGGCCGGGTCGAGCGCATACGCGGTGGCGACGCTGCCGCAGTCGCATACCGGCGGCAGCCCGGTCGTCGGGCCGGCGCGTCCGGAGTTGCCGCGGGCGCTGAATCCGTTCCGCCGCCAGATCGGCATGCTGATGGGCGGCACCGATGCCGATCCGCACCTGGTGGAAATGTTGCGGGCGACGCATACGACGTGGTCGGCGGCCATCGACCGCTCGGGACCGGCGGCCGGGCTCGAACTGGCCAGCCGCACACCGGTGATCGCCATCGGCGGATTCACCTCCGAGGATCCGGTCCCCACCGTGGCGGGATTCCAGGAACTGGTCCGCGACCACCGGATCACCTACTATCTGGCGCCCGAGATGAAGCTGCCGGACTCGTGGCGAACCCGCGACCAGCACCGATCCCCCGCCGCCACGCCCACCCCGGCCACCGCGCAGAACCCGTCGGCAGCCGGGAAAGAGCCGGAGATGTGGCATCCGGTCGGCAATACGGACATCTATGCCTGGGTGGCCGCCCATTACACGCCGCAACACCTCGGTGGCCTCGAGGTTTTCGATCTCACCGCACCACCGCGCTGATCGCGGGGTCGAGCGGCTGATCGCCCGCTCGACACGCTCTTGCGCACACCGGAATTCAGCAATCTCACAGCTACGATTGCTGGATGCGAGAGCCGAATCGCCGCCAGGTGCTGGCCACCGGCCTGGCGGCAGCAGCCGCGCTGCTGCTGCCAGGCCGCGCGGGCGCCGACCCCCTCCGCCGGGCGGCGTCGGCCCTCGCTCCCCTCGGCAACGACTTCGTGTGGGGGGTGGCCACCTCCGGGTTCCAGACCGAAGGCCGTGCCCCCGACAGCAACTGGACCCGCTACATCGCGACCGGCGCGGCCGAACCGTATCGGGATTCGGTGCGCTTCCTCGATACCTACGCCGACGATATCGAGCGCGCCGCGCAGCTGGGCGCGAAGAGCTTCCGGATGAGTATCGAATGGGCCCGGGTGCAGCCGCATCCCGACGAATGGGACGACCAGGCGTTCGCCGGCTACGACCGGATCGTCGACGCCGTCTACGCGGCGGGTATGACTCCGATGCTGACCCTGGACCACTGGGTGTATCCGGGCTGGGCGGCCGACCGCGGCGGCTGGCGCAACCAGGGAATGGTCGACGACTGGCTGGCGAATGCGCGGAAAGTGGTGCAGCGCTACGGTTCTCGCGATCCGATCTGGGTCACCGTCAACGAACCGGCCGCCTATCTCGGCACCGAGATCCGCATCGGCGCCCTCTCGCACGAGGAGTGGCC
The DNA here is from genome assembly GCF_001613505.1 of Nocardia mikamii NBRC 108933. Lineage (GTDB taxonomy): Bacteria > Actinomycetota > Actinomycetes > Mycobacteriales > Mycobacteriaceae > Nocardia > Nocardia mikamii. The sequence goes on along the minus strand of NZ_BDCM01000008.1, from coordinate 151,709 downwards.
GGCGGCGATGGACCGGCTCGCGCAGGCCCACAACCGGATCTACGACGATATCCACGCCGCCTATCCGAACGCGATGGTCACCAGCAACATCGGTTATGTGCCCGGCGCCGACACCGAGGTGAATCAGCCGTATATCGACCAGGTGCGCGACAAACTCGACTTCGTCGGCGTCGACTACTACTTCGGCCCCAGCCCGGCCGCAGACGGTTCGTCGGCGACCTCGGCCGGTGCGCCCGCGATGTGGGAGTTGCCGCTGCAGACCGAGGGCGTCTACTACGCGCTGCGCCGCTACGCCCGCCAGTTCCCCGGCAAGCCGCTGTATGTAGTGGAGAACGGGATGCCGACGCAGGACGGCAAGCCCCGCCCGGACGGTTACACCCGCGCCGATCAACTGCGCGACACCGTGTACTGGATTCAGCGTGCCAAGGCCGACGGTATCGATGTGCGCGGCTACAACTATTGGAGCCTCACCGACAATTACGAATGGGGCAGCTACACACCCCGTTTCGGCCTCTACACCGTCGATGTCACCTCGGATCCGGAGCTGGTGCGCCGGCCCACCGACGCGGTCGAGGCGTTCACGGCGCTCGTCCGCGCGGGCGGGGTGCCCGCCGACTACCGGCCCACCCGCGCCCCGGTCGCGTGTTCGCAGGTCGATCCGCCCGCCAGTTGTGACGAGCCGGTGATGCTGCCCGGCGCGGATCCGGCTGCCACGCCGTCACCGTAATCGCCGGCCGCCGGGTTCGGCAGTCCGTAGGGGACGACCGGACCCGGCGGTTGCTGCTCAGGCGGGAAGTTGCAGTCCGGCCGCGAGGACCGGCCACGATTGGATCAGCGCGTCGTGCCAGTAGCCCCAGGAATGGGTTCCGGTGGGCGTGAAGTCGTAGGTCGCCGGAATACCGAGATCGTTGAGCTTGGCCTGCAGGTTGTGGCTGCAATAGTTGACCGCGGCTTCGATCACGCCGCCGATGACCAGCTGATTGGCCAGTCCGCCCGGTCCGGGCAGCGTGTAGGGCCCGTTGAGGGTGTCCCACTGCCCCGGCAGCCCGGATCCGCTGGAGATGAACAGGTTCAGTCCGCGCAGCTGGTCGGCGTGCACGTAGGGATCGTTGGCCGCCCACATCGGATCGTTCTGCGGCCCGTACATGTTCACGGTGTTGCCGCCGCCCCATACGTTGACCGCGAGGTTGACCGCGGTGTAGCCCACGGGGTCGCTGATCTGGGCGCACCCGCTGTAGGCGGCCACCGATTTGTACAGACCGGGTTCGGCGATCGGCAACTGCAGCACGGAGGTGCCGGAGGTGGACAGCCCGGCGATGGCGTTGAGGCCGTTGGTGCCCAGGGCGCCGTCGATGATGGGCGGCAGTTCCTCGGTGAAGAACGTCTTCCACTTGTTGACGCCCAGCTTCGGATCCGGCGCGCGCCAGTCGGTGTAGTAGCTCCAGGCGCCGCCGACGGGCTGGACGACGTTGACGTCCTTGTCGGCGAGGAACTTCAGCGCGTCGGGTGCCTTGTTGTCCCAGGTGGCGCTGTCCTCACCGCCGCCGGCACCGTTGAGCAGGTACAGCACGGGACGCGGTGTGGAGGCGTCGGCGGGTCGCTGCACATTGATCGTGATCGGTTTGTCCATGGCCGTGGAGTACACCCGCAGGGTGACGTTGCGGCCGTCGACGACGGAGAAGCCGACGATCTTCGATCCGTCGGCGGACACCGGATGCGCCAGCGGCGCACCGGAATCGACGACCGGATCGCCCGCGGCGGCGGCCGGTCCTGCCGCCGTGCTCGCCGCTACCGCGGCCAGAACCGCCGCGGCCGCCACCGTCGCGCCCCGGATGCGTCGACGCGCCCGGTATCGTCCCGCAAATCTGCCCGCCCGATTACTGCTCGCCACGTGCACCTCCGAATCCCGTTCGGTCTTGCGCGGTTCCCCTGCCTGGGCAGACTAATTCAGCGGCAACCGTTTGGCGATCGGTCCGGCGGGCGCGTCGAGCAGGTCGTCACATTCGCCGCATCACCGACACGACCTTGCCGAGGACGACCGCGCGGTCCCCGTCGATGACGTCGTAGGCCGGATTGCGGGGTTCGAGGTAGACGTGGCCGTTGCGCCGGCGATACACCTTCACGGTGGCCTCGTCGTCGATCATGGCGGCCACGATGTCGCCGGAGTGGGCCTCGTGTTGCTGACGCACGACCACGATGTCGCCGTCGCAGATAGCGGCGTCGATCATCGAATCACCGCGCACCCGCAGCCCGAACACGGTTCCGCGCCCGACCAGTTGCCGCGACAGGGTGAGCTGGTCGTCGGTGTGTTCCTCGGCGAGGATCGGGGTGCCGGCGGCGATATCGCCGACCACCGGCACGGTCACCGAATCCTGTTCGCCACCACGGCTTTCCGCAGGGGCGAGGAACAGGCGCACATCGATGGGCCGAGAGACACTGGCGCTGCGGCGCAGGAATCCCTTGTCCTCGAGGTCCTTCAGGTGCTTCGACACCGACGAGCCCGATTTCAGTCCGACAGCGGCCGCGATCTCCCGCGACGACGGCGCATACCCGTTGCGCTGCACCGCATCCCGGATCACGGTGAGGATGCGCCGCTGCCGCTCGGGCAGCCGGGAGGTGTCGAGGTGGTCGTATGCGTCGTCGTATCCGGTCACCCGGGAATCGTAGACGGCCGCCGCGGCGGCGCCTCAGTTCACGCAGGGTATGTCGGATCCGATGCTGGTGGTGACCGGTTTTCCGGAGTCGGGGCGGTCGTCGGTGGTGGCCGTGGTCGATGCCGAGCTGCCGCCGCTGGTGGTCGTGGTGAGCCCGGTCGTGGGATCGGTGGTGGTCACCGTCGACGCGGAGGAGGAGAGGCTGTCGGGCATGCTGAAATCGCTGCCGATGACGATCTTCACCGTCCCCGGATCGAGGGATTTCGATGCGGCCGTGGGCAGTCCGCCCAGCATGTCGGCGGCCTGGGTGGCGTCGGTGTCGGCGCCGGAGCCGAAGTACACGACCGAACTGGATCCGTCGCTGTAGGTCGCGTTGCCGACGGTGCCCTTGCGGAAGCCCTTGTCCACCAGCGCCGTGGACACCTTGGCCGCCATTCCGCCGGCTCCGCCGGCGTTGACGACGTCGATGGTGCTGGTGGGGGTGGTGGTCGGGGCGCTGGATTGCGGCTCGGCCACCCCGAAGGCGGTGCGCACGGTCTTCTTGATCGCGGCCGGGTCGACGATGTTGACGTCCTGGCCGTCGACGGTGTCGTAGGCCTTCACCGGCAGGGTCTGGAATTCGATCGGAATGGATCCGGCGCGGCCGAGGGTCTGGGCGAAGTCGAGCAGGTTCCAGCCTTGGGACAGCACGATGTCGTTCTGCGCCGCGGTGATCAAGTCCTGCAGTTTGCCGATATTGGTCAGCGTTCCCGAATCCTTGAGCTGTTTGGCGACCGAGGTCAGGAATGCCTGCTGGCGGTGGGTGCGGTCGAGGTCGCCGTTGTCGAGGCCGTGACGCTGGCGCACGAACGACAACGCGTTGGCGGCGTCGAGATGCTGGCGGCCCGCGGGGAACACCGCACCGGAGTAGTACTCGTCGTCGACGGCGTGGTTGAGACACACGTCGACGCCGCCGAGGATGTTGGCCAGATCGTAGAAGCCGACCAGCGAGATCTCGGCGAATCGGTTGATCGGCACCCCGGTGAGCTGTTTGACCGTCTGCACGATCGATTCGCGCCCGGCCTCACGGCCCTGGCGTTCGAGTTCGACCTTGTCCTTGACGCCCTGGTTCTCCAGCTTCTGTTCCACCGAGGCCTTTTTCAGCCCGTAGGCTTCCTTGATCTTGGCGTGGTCGTAGCCGGGGATGCCCGAGACCGAGACGTAGTCGTCGCGCGGGATGGAGAAGGCGGTGACCTTCTTCAGATCCTTCGGAATGTGAACCAGGATCAGCGAATTGGCGTTGTAGCCACCTTCGCTGCCGTCACCGGCGTGCAACTGGTCGAGGATGTTCTTGGGCAGGTCGTTGCCGTTCTGGTCCTTGCGGGTGTCCAGGCCGATCAACAGGATGTTCAGATCGCCGTCGAGCGCGGCCGCATCGGCCTCGCTGATCGCGTTGGAGCGGGTGAAGCCCTGATCGACGCTGCGTTCGGTGTAGTAGGCCAGGCCGGTCCCGCTGACCACGACCACGGCCGTCACCGCGGCCAGCAGGCGACCACCGACCCGCACGGCCCGCCCGCCCCGATTCGGGCGCGGCGGCGGTGCGGTGCGGGCGCGGCGGGCCCTCCGGTTCGGCGGTGGCGCTGCGCCTTCGGCGTCCATGGTCTCCGCGGTCGCGACGGCCGCCGCGGTGCGGGTGACGCGGCGGCGCGGCTCGGTGTCGCCGCGTTCGGCCGCGGGTGGCTGTGCGGGGGCGGGACGACGCCGGGCGCTCGGTTCGGCAGGGGCGGCGTCGGGCTGTTCACGTCGTGCCGGACGTTGCGCGGGGGGTGGGGTGGCTCGCCGGGTGCGCTCGCTGTCGCGCTGGTCGGCGGGTGTGGCGATGCCGCGACTCCAGGGCGGGGTGCCCGCCCGGACCGTGCGCGGGCCATGTCGACCGGACCGATCCGCCGGCGCCTCGTCGTCGGGCCGCGCGTGCCGCGATCGGCCGCTGCCGCCGCGGGGATCCACCACCGGGATCGGTTCGGTTTCGTCGTTCATTTCGCCGTTCAGTCTTTCATTCCCGGGTATGGGAAAGCTGAGAATGAGCTTTATCGGGTTGTGACATCCTGCACGATGACGGCCACGAATGCCTACCCGCCGCGCAGGCTAGTCCGCTGCGGCAGCGGGGAATCCGAGAATCGCGCACAGGTTGTCGAGGTGGATGTCGAAGACCTGGGCGCGGTCGGTGAAGGTCTGCGCGCCGTACATGTCGAAGACGTCGAAGCTGACCGCTCCGAACAGGCCCGTCCACACCGTCAGGGTGCGCGCCATCGCCCAGTCCGGCATTTCCAGCCCGAATTCGGCGCGGATGCGTTCGATGTCGGCGGCCAGTTCGGCCGGGGCCGCCGGGACGGGATCCGGGGCCGCGAGTTCGCCCGTGCGGCAGGCGGTTTCGATGATGGTCAGCAGGGATCCGATCACCCGGGTGCCGGGGGCGGTGGTCTCCTGGGCGGGTGCGTCGTAGCCGGGGACGGGGGTACCGAACAGCAGGCCGTAGCGGGCCGGTTCGGCCAGCGCCCAGTCGCGCACGGCGTGGGCCAGTACCCGCAGCCTGGTGGCGCCGCCGGCGGGAGCGGCGGCCAAGGCGGCGTCCACGGCGTCGGCCAGTTCGGTGTAGCCGTCGACGACGAGCATGGTCAGCAGTTCGTCGCGGCTGCGCACGTAGCGGTACACCGCCGAGGAGACCACGCCGAGATCGCGGGCGACAGCGCGCAGCGATAGCGCCGCGGCGCCGTGCACCGCGAGATGTTCACGGCCGATGCGCACGATCTCGTCCATCGTGCGGGCCCGGGCGCGGGATCGGGGTGTGCTCATACTCCCAGCCTGCCATATAGAGAGCGGTGCTTACCAGAGTGATCGGCGATCTGGCGATTCCGGTCACCCTTGTCACGGACCGTGAGGCAGATTACTGTTACCCGCCGGTAATGAGCACGAGCGGCGCGCCGACCAGGCATGAAGGCATTTAGAGGTACCGAAAGACACATCTAAATGACTCGGTAGTAGCGTTGATATTCGTCACCGGCGACACACACTCACGGAGGCCCGATGAGACACCATGCGCAGCCCGTTCCCGGGGCCGACCGGTTGCGGGTGGCCCGCACCTCGCAGGAGCGGCCATGACCGCACACGACACCGATTTCGACGTCCTGATCGTCGGCTCCGGATTCGGCGGCAGCGTCACCGCGCTGCGCCTGGTCGAAAAGGGCTACCGGGTCGGCATTGTCGAAGCAGGTCGCCGCTTCGCCGACGACGAACTCCCCGAAACCAGTTGGGACCTGCGCAAATTCCTGTGGGCGCCCGCGCTGGGCTGCTACGGCATCCAGCGCATCCACCTGCTGCGCGATGTGCTGATCCTCGGCGGCGCGGGCGTCGGCGGCGGCTCGCTCAACTACGCCAACACCCTCTACGTCCCGCCGGAGCCGTTCTTCCAGGACAGCCAGTGGCGCGACATCACCGATTGGCGCGCCGAGCTGACCCCCTACTACGAGCAGGCCACCAAAATGCTGGGCGTGGTGCGCAACCCGCACATCACCCCCGCCGACGAGGTGTTCAAACAGGTCGCCGACGACATGGGCGTCGGTGACACCTTCGTGCAGACCCCGGTCGGTGTGTTCTTCGGCGAGCCCGGCAAGACCGTGGCCGACCCGTATTTCGGCGGTGTCGGCCCGCAGCGCACCGGCTGCCTGGAATGCGGCGAATGCATGACCGGCTGCCGCCACGGCGCCAAGAACACCCTGGTGAAGAACTACCTGTATCTGGCCGAGCAGGCCGGAGCGCAGGTGCTGCCACTGACCACCGTCACCGCGGTGCGGCCGCTGCCCGAGGGCAGCTGGCAGGTCGACACCCGCCGCACCGGGGCGAAGATCCGACGCTCACCGGCTTCCTACACCGCCGGGCACGTCGTCCTCGCCGCCGGCACTCGCGGCACCCAGAAGCTGCTGTTCGACATGCGCGACAAGGGAATTCTGCCGCAACTGTCGCCGCGGCTGGGCGAGCTGACCCGCACCAACTCCGAATCCATTCTCGGCGCGGCGACCCCGACCGTGGATCCCGACCGCGACTTCACCCGCGGTGTCGCGATCACCTCCTCCATCCACCCCACCCCCGACACCCACATCGAACCGGTCCGCTACGGCAAGGGATCCAATTCGATGGGGCTGCTGCAGACGCTGATGGTCGACGGCGGCGGCCGGATCCCGCGCTGGCTGCGTTTCCTGCTGGAAGTGCTGCGCCATCCGCTGACCCTGCTGCGCATGCTCAGCGTGCGCAACTGGAGCGAACGCACGGTCATCTCGCTGGTGATGCAGCATCTGGACAACTCCATCACCACCTACACCAAGCGGGGCGTGTTCGGCCGCAAGCTGACCTCCAAACAGGGCCACGGCGAACCGAATCCGACCTGGATCCCCGCCGGTAACGATGTGACCCGCCGCGTGGCGGAGAAGATCGGCGGCACCGCGGGCGGCACCTGGGGCGAGGTGTTCAACATCCCCCTGACCGCCCACTTCCTGGGCGGTGCGGTGATCGGCGCCGACCCCGAACACGGTGTCATCGACCCCTACCATCGCGTCTACGGCTATCCGACGCTCAGTGTCGTCGACGGCGCGGCGGTGTCGGCGAACCTGGGTGTGAACCCGTCGCTGACCATCACCGCGCAGGCCGAACGCGCGGCCGCACTGTGGCCGAACAAGGGCGAAAACGACACCCGCCCCCCGCAGGACAGCCCTTACCAGCGCATTTCCCCGGTCGCGCCGCGCCAGCCGGTGGTTCCGGCCTCGGCGCCGGCGGCCTTGGTGTTGCCGATCGTCGAAATCACTCGCGACAGCGCCTGATTCATCCGCGCGCCCTCGATCCGGCCGCCGTGGCGATACCTCGCCGCGGCGGCCGGATCAGTTCGCGGAGATGTGGGCGAAACCCATCGGCGAGGTCGGCGGCGGCGCGGAGGTGAGCGGAGCCCGGAATTCCTGCAGCGCGGCGAGCACGTCGACGTGCCGCCCGGCATAGCAGCGCACCTGCGGCAGCGCGTGGGCGACCTCGCTGCGTTCCATCGCCTCGGCATCGATATAGCCGATCGCGTCGAGCTCGATCCGCAACTGGGCCGCGATCCGCGTGATCGCCGCCGATTTGCGGCCCCACCCGACCTCGACGGCGGCGAACAGCCCGTGCAGGCCGTGACGTTCCAATTTGTCGGTCGTCCAGGACCATTCGCCCCGGCTGGCCACGGCGTGCATCACACCCCGGCCGGTCAGGGTGTGCAGCGCCCGCACCGCGTCCGGGCGCAGCGCACCACTGGTCGAATCGCAGACCACACCGTCCCACATGGTGTTGTCCAGTTCCCAGACAAGACATTTCACTGCCGGTGCTGTCATCTCGCCCCTACGGTCCACTCTCCTCAACACCCACGTCGGCCACGCCCGCGGGCACGGCCGATGGGTACACCGCCACCATCCAGGTACCGATTGTGCCGGACAAGCCCCCGCTTTCCTGGGCCGGTCCCGCGAGAGGTCATAGTAGGGATGCGGGGCCGCGCACACCAGCCCTGGCAAACCACTGGCTCGCGGCCTCGGCTCACAGCGTCGGTATCACCAGCGGGACGGCCTCCACCGGATGCCCGGCCTGGATCGGGGCACCGATCGAGGCCACCCGCCACAGGCCGCCGTCGCGATACACCTTCGCCACCACCATGCCGGTGTGCGGGCCGCCGCCGCGCAGATTGCCCCGCGCCAGCTCGGCGGTCGAGGAACCGTCGATCATGCGCCAGTAGCCGTTTCGGATCCGTTCGAAGGTATGCCCGGCATACGAGGTGACCACGAAGACCACCGACGTCACCTGCGCCGGTAGCCGGGCCAGGTCCACGGTGATGACCTCGTCGTCACCCTTGCCGTCACCGGTCAGGTTGTCCCCGGAGTGGCGCACCGCGCCGTCGCGGGAGGAAAGCTGCTGATAGAACGCCACATCCACGAGCGTCTGGCCGACGAACAGCAGCGCCGAGGCGTCCAGGTCGATCTCGAGGGCGCGCAGCCCGCGCGGGCCGTGCACCTTCATCGGATCCCACCCGACACCCATCTTCACCATCGACAGCTCACCCTTGCGAATCTGGTTGAGCGCGACCTCCTGGCCGGGCGCCAGCACCGCCGGGCCGCGATAGGGCAACTCGTCGGCCCCGCCGCCCACCGAGACACCGTGCGCGGTCACCAGCGCCGCGAATCCGGCCGGGAATCCGTGCCCGAGCGGGCGCACCTGCCAGGTGCTGCCGACCCGGTCCAGATCGGCGACGATCACCGCCGGTTCCTCGCCGAGGCCCTCGACGGTGTACTCGTACACCGCATTTCCGCTCGGATCGGCCACGACCAGCTGCGGCGGCGCGTAGTCACCGAAACGATCCTGTTGCTCCTCGAGCGAGGCCACGATCCGCACATGCTCGATTTCCGGTGGGAGCGAACGCAATCCGATCGACAGCTCCGGCCGCCCGGAGGCCAGGCGCACCCCGTGCGCGGCGGGCTGGTTGTAGAAGATCAGATCGGTTTCGTCACGGACCCTGCCGGCCGAATTCAGCAGCAGCGCCGAAACATCGACGGGTTCGCTGTGCCGGACGGATACGACGACCTCGTCGTGGGTCAGACGGTCCACCTGTCCCTTGGTCAACTGAGCGGCCACCCTCCCACTCTACGTCGACTCCCGGCGGTATCCGGGCAACACGGGCGCACCCGCCCCGCCGATTCCGGTACGGCCGGGCGCGGCGGGTAGCGTGAGCGGCGACGGTGGATCGCGACGTCGAAAGGGACGCGAATGAGGTCGCGGGCGCGACGGGCACCCGGTCACGGGCCGCGATGGGTCACGGCGGCCGCGGTGGTCTCGGCCGTACTCGCGGCCGCCGGATGCGGCAGCGACGACTCCGCGATCACCGAATCCGCCACGCCCGCAACCACCACGCCCGCCACGCTCACCTCCGCGGCGCCGACCGGCCCGACCGGCGGCGCGCCGACCACCGAACCCGCCGCCGATCCCTTCGCCGACAGCCCGCTGATCGATCACACCGAATGGACCGATGACCCCGACGGCCGGCGCCTGCACGTCTACCCGACCGCCGCCGGCCGCGCCGACCAATTCCCCGCCGCACTGGACCGCGCCTGGTCGGAGGTGCTCGCCGACTCCCCCGACGCCGATTCGCCGGGCATGTACGACCAGTTCCACTGCCATTGGGTGTGGGCGCGGATGGTCGCACCGAACAAGCCGAGCTGGAATCTGGAGCCGTGGCGCCCGGCCGTCGGCTACCAGGCCACCGTCCAGGCGATGTGCAATCCCGGCGGCCCCGATCCGGCCGGAAACTGACCGCGAAACTCGCCCGCTCCGACCACGTTCCACGCTCCTGGACGATCGACCGGTGAAATGCGTTGTCCGCGACCGGGTTCGAAGGTCACCGCGGGGATAGGTATCGTGGATACGGTCGCCAGCGTACGAGCCGAAGGGAGCGTCACGTTGCGGTCGCCGACCCCTCGGCCCGCGCACGCCCACCCGGCGAGCGCCCCGGCCTCCGCGCACACTCCCGCGCACATCACCGCCCGGATCCCCGCGTCGCGGGCGTGCGAACCTTCCGGCCCGGCGCACACCGAGACCGCTGCGGTGCGCGAGCTGGGAGCGGTTCGCGACCTCTTCCCCGCGCTCACCGACGACGGCCCCGTCTATCTGGACAGCGCCGCAACCACTCAGAAACCGCTGCCGGTGATCGAGGCGATCGAGGGCTATCACCGCCACCGCACCGCCAACTCCGGACGCGGCACCTATCCGTGGGCGACGACGCTGACCCGCGCGATCGAACAGGTCCGCGCCGATACCGCCCGCTTCCTGCACGCCGAACCCGACGAGGTGGTGTTCACCGCGGGCGCGACGGCCGGACTCAACGCGGTCGCCCTCGCCTGGGGTCTGACCACCCTCGCCGACGGCGACGAAATCCTCTACAGCCCACGCGATCACGCCTCCAACGTGTATCCGTGGCTGCAGTTGCGGGCCACGCTGGCTCATTTCGGCCGCCGGGTGCGGCTGGTCCCCTACCGGACCACCGCTCTGGGCGAGGCCGATATCGACGACATCACCGCCAAACTCGGCCCGCGCACCCGGCTGCTGACCGTCAGCCACCTCCACCACGTCTACGGTGCCCGCAACACCCTCGAGGAGTTGCGCGGCCGCCTCGACCCCCGGGTGGCGGTGTGTTTCGATTGCAGCCAGAGCGGCGGGCACATCCCGGTCGACGTGCGCGAGCTGGGCGCGGATTTCGCGGTGCTGTCGGCGCACAAGATGTTCGCCGCACCCGGCACAGGGGTGCTGTTCTGCCACCGCCGCCTCCACGACCAGCTGGGCCCGTTCCTGCCGGGTGGCAATTCCGGTGTGAGCGTGCGGGATTCGGCGTTGCTGCCGGAGCCGATGCCGCATCGCCTGGAAGGCGGAACCCACAACATCCCGGGCATCCTGGCGCTCGGCGCGGCCCTGCGAGTACTCGACGCGATCGGCATCGACACCGTCGAACAGCACAACCGGATGCTGACCCGCCGGCTCGTCGACGGCATGCGCGCACTACCCGGACTGCGCCTGCTGCCCGGCCCCGCACACGCCCCGTGCGACACCGGATACGGCATCGTGTCGTTCACCCTCGACGGCGTCACCGCCACCGACCTCGGCTTCGTGCTCTCGGAACTGGGTTTCCTCGTTCGCACCGGCGCGCACTGCATCCCCTCCGACACCGCCGACGAGCACGCCGAACTGGTTGCGGCCGAAGCCGATTCGGTGCGAGTGAGTACCCATGTCTACACCACGGCCGAGGAGATCGACCGGTTCCTCGGTTGCCTCACCACCATCGCCACGGAGGTCCGATGACCACACGCCGCGAATCCGCCGCAACCGCCGTCTCCACCGCCGATCCCGGCCCGGACCCCGGCGCCACCGTGGGCAGCGCATCGGATTACGATCGCCGCACCGCGTCCCGGATCCTCGCAGAACTGGCCCGCCCCGGCCTGTTCACCGCCGCCACACCCACCCCGGCGCGCACCGTCGCGGTCACCCGCACACCGTTGCGGCCCGAACCGGGCAGCCATCTGACGTTGTCGCAGCGGCTGTATCTGGAGTCGTTCATGCGTCCGTGCCGCGCCGATCAGGTCACCAGCGCCACTCATCGGGTGGTGTGGACCGACAGCGACGGCATCCCCAACACCGGCCACGTCCGCACCGGCGGGCTCGGGCCGATCGTGCCGGTGGCGGTCCGCGAAACCGTGCTCGCCCTGTGGCACAGCCTCGAAGCAGATACTGCACTCGCCGAACGAATCGCGGCGCTCACCCCGCACGACCGCGCGGTATTGGGCGCGACCACCACCGATCAGGATCCGATCGACATCTTCCGCGTCGGTATCGAAGCCACCGGCCGCGCGCTGGCACAGCACGCACTGCTGGCCGAGTCCACACCGTATCGGACCGCCACCGAATTTGCCTGTGGGCTGCGCGATTCCGGCATCTTCGCCGCGGTCGCCACCCGCTGGTACTGGGAGCAGCAGGCCTCCACCTATCGGCGCGGCATGATCGCGGCCGCCTTCGACACCCAGCCCGACGGCACTGTCCGCTACACCGCCGACACGATCGCCACCCTGCGCGCGATGAAGGACGCCACCATCCACGACGCCCACACCGTGATGCTGCGCGCAACGAACGAGGAGGGCCTGTCGGTGGAGGCGGCCATCGGCAGATATCACGACGAACTCGACCTGATCTCACGCCAATACGCGCTGCTTGCACCGGGGGCGCGCCCGTCGTGCCTGGCGGCGATGCCACATCGCGTCGACGGCGAACACTACAGTCTGCTGCCCGAGGTGGTCGATCGGTTCGTGGACCTGTTCACTCATACGGTCTCCGGACTCGACCTCATCGAAACACCGGATGCCACCGGCGATCTCGCGGGCACGGCCGGCCATCTGTTCTATGTGCCGGATATGAATTGCAAACACTGTGTGCGCACCATCGGCGGTGTGCTGGAATCGATGCAGATCGCGGTGCACGAGATCGATCTGATCAGCAAAAGGGTGCGCGCCGAATTCCGCAGCGCACGCAACCGGCACCGAGCCTTCGAAGCGCTGCGCGACAGCGGTTACAACCCCACCCTCGCGGCCCCGGGCCCGGGCGAATGAGCGCACCGCCCGCGTTACCGGCGCTGCTGCATCCCCTGGTTCGCGCCTATCTCGGCTGCCCGCGCGCGCTCACCGCGGCCGTCGACCGGTTCGGCACACCGGCGCATCTGCTGTTTCCGCAGGTCTACCTCGACAATCTGCGACAGCTTCGAGCCGTCCCGGTGCGGCATCGGCTGCGCCATCGAATCTGCTACGCGCACAAGGTGAACCATTCGCAAGCTCTGCTCGCGACCGCGCACCGAGCCGGTATCGGTGTCGACGTGGCCTCCGCCCAGGAGCTCACCGCGGCCCGCGACGTGGGATTCGCGCCCGGCGATATCGAGGTGACCGGGCCGAAGGGCAGGCGGTTGCTGAGCGCACTCGCCGGTACCGGTGTGACGGTGAACGTGGACAATCCGTGGGAGCTACGCGAGCTGACGGCTCTGGCCGGCCCGTCGGCACCGATCCCGGTGCTGTTGCGGCTGAGCGGATTCCCCGGCCCCGGCGGGCAGGTGGCGGTGAGCAGGTTCGGCATCGGCCCCGGCGAGGTGGCCGAACAACTGACGCTGCTGGCCCAGTGCCGGGATCGAATCAACTTGCGCGGTTTCGCTTTTCATCTCGATTCCGGCGATATCGGTGAACGGGTGCGCGCGGTGGAGGCGTGCCTGGACTGGATCGAGCGCGCCTACGCCCACGGCCTCGCTCCCACCGTGCTCGACATCGGCGGCGGGTTCCGGCAGGTGTTCACCGCCGACGCCGACCGCTTCGACCACTACACGCTGGCACTGCGGGAATCGCTGATCGGGCGCGGCGAGCCGATGAGCTGGGCGGGCAACACCTTCGGATACACCGTCGACGACGCCGGCGCCCACGGCATCCCGATCTTCCACAAATACGCCAACACGATGTCCGGGCCGCGGATGCTCGACGACCTGCTCGCCGCACCGCTGCCCGCGCACGGCGGGCAACCGCTGGCGCGGGTACTCGCCGACAACCTGCTGGAACTGTGGTGCGAACCGGGTAAGGCGCTGGCCGATCATGCCGGAATCACCGTGGCGGGCGTGGAATTCGTCAAGCGCGCGGCCGACGGCAGCATCGTGGTGACCGTCGACATCGGGCGTGACACGATCACGCCCGCCGACCAGGAGGTGATGGTGGATCCGCTGCTGCTGCCCGGACCCGAATCCGCAGATCGCGCCACCGACGATCCCGGCGGTCCGGTCGGGGTCTACATCGGCGGGCATCTGTGCCTGGAACGTGATCTGATCAGCAATCACAAGGTGTGGTTGCCGCGCCTGCCGCAGCCCGGTGATCTGCTGGTTTTCCCGAATACCGGCGCCTATCACATGGATTTGTCGGCAGCGCGCGCATCGATGCATCCGCTGCCGCCGAAACTGGCCGTCGATTACCGCGACGACGGCTTCCACGTGGTGCCCGACGCCGACTACCGACCCGGGAGGTCGTGATGCGCTACGACGACATCACCGACCTGATCGGCGATACTCCGCTGTTGCGGCTGGATCCAGCCGTGCACCGGCTGCCCGGGGTGGAACTGTATGCCAAACTCGAGTTCTACAACCCGTTCGGTTCGGTGAAAGACCGCGTCGCCTGGGGCATGATCCGCGACGAGCTCGACGAGATCACCGCCCGCGGGCAGACACTCATCGAAGCCTCCAGCGGCAACACCGCCAAGGCGCTGCGGCTGCTGGGTGCCCGCCACGGGGTCGGCCTGCACGCGGTGACCAACCGCATCAAGGTCGACGAGGTGCGCGATCTGCTGCAACTGTTCGGCACGCGGATCGAGGAGTTGCCGGGGCTGTCGGAATGCCCCGATCCGACCACCCCCAACGACGTCTACTCGGTGATCGAGACGACGATGGCGAAAAACCCTGGCGCCTACCATCATCCGTCGCAGTACACCAACGAGAAGAACATCGACGCCCACTACCACGGCACCGGACGCGAGATCCACGAGGATCTGGCCGCCGCCGGCGTGGGCGCCGACTACCTCATCGGCGGACTCGGCACCACCGGATCCACCCGCGGCACCGCCACCTATCTGCGCAAACATCATCCCGAGCTGCGCACGGTCGCGGTGGTGTCGCAACGCGGCGACTTCATTCCCGGTATCCGGTCGGAGACCGAGATGTGGGATGTGGGGTTGTTCCAACCGGAGTTCTACGACCGGATCGTGACGATCGATGCGGCCCGGGCGATCGAGGCCACCCTCGAATTGGCCACCGGCTACGGCATTCTCGCCGGCCCCACCAGCGGCGCGGGATACGCCGCCGCGCTGCAGGTGTTGCGCGACCTGCCGCCGCGACCGAATCCGGTCGTGGCGGTGCTGATCGTGTGCGACCGCATCGAACCGTATCTGTCCTACATCAAGAAGCGGCGCCCGGACCTGTTCGGCCGCACGGGTTCCGCGGTGCCCGCACCCACCGACGCGGAACTGGACTCCGTGCGCGAACTGTCCCCGGGCGAATTGCGCGAACTCGACGCCACCGGCCGCCCGACGATCGTCGACACCCGCGGTGCGATGGCCTACCGGATCGGGCACATCCCGGGCGCGATCAACATTCGCGACGACCAGCTCGACGACATGTTCGCCCACGGCGTGCCGTTCTCCCGCTCGCGCCCACTGGTTTTCGTCTGCCCCGTGGGTGACCTGTCGCGCCGCTTCGCCGCCCGGGCTGCCCGCTCCGGATACGATGCGGCCAGCCTCGCGGGCGGCATCGTCGCCTGGCGCGACGCCGGGTTCGACCTGGAAACTGCGGCGCCGCCGGCGATCTGAACCCGGGGTAATTATCGCGTGTGTCACTTGCCGCTGTAGACGGGGAAGACGCTGTGCTCGCCGTAGTCGCGGGCGCGCAACTCGCGAAGGGCGTTCATGTCGCGGTCGGTGATCTCGAAGTCGAGTTGGGCGTTGCTGCGCATGTGGTCGGGGTTGGCGGTCTTGGGCAGTGAGACGGTTCCCAGTTGCAGGGTGTAGCGGATGCACAGCTGTGGAATGCTCACCCCGTACCGATCGGCCATCGCCGCGACGTCGGGATTGTTCAGGATTTCTCCATGGGCGATGGGTGAGTACGCCTCGACGAGGATGTTGTGGTCCTCGCAGTAGGCGATCAGTTCAGTGGGCGTGTTACCCGCGTGGACGAGCAGCTGGTTCACCTGCGGGGTGACGGTGCAGGACGAGAGGATGTTGTCGAGGTCTGCCTGCTCGAAGTTGGAGACGCCGATCGAGCGAAGTTTGCCGGCCTGGTAGGCGTTTTCGAGCGCACGCCATGCTTCGCGGTTGCCCTCGGCGTAGTCCCCGCCACGGAAATCGTCCCACGGCTGGGGACTGTGGATCAGCATGAGATCGACGTGGTCCAGGCCCAGCGTGGCCAGCGACGCGTCGATCGCGGCGACCGCTCGGTCGTAGTCCTTGATCTCGGCGGCGAGCTTGGTGGACACGAACAGGTCCTCCCGCGCGATGCCGCTGCCACGGACCCCTTCGCCGACGCCGCGCTCGTTGCCGTAGGCCTGCGCGGTGTCGATGTTGCGGTAGCCGATCTCGACCGCCGCCTCGACGGCGTCGGCGGCGGAGTCGTCGTCGATGAACCAGGTGCCCAAGCCCAGCTTCGGGATCTCGACACCGTTGGACAGGGTATAGGTCTCGTTCAGGATGGTCATGCGTTGTCTCCGTTCTTGTTCGGCAGCTCGCCGTACACCTCGTCGGTGACCGGTTCGAGCCATTCGTTGCTGACGTTCTCGCCCGGGGTGATGAAGGCGAGGTGGGAGAACCACGAGTCGGCCTTCGCCCCGTGCCAGTGCTTGGTGCCCGCCGGAACGCGGATCGTCGTTCCCGGCTCCATACCGACCGGTTCCTCGCCGTCGGCCTGGTACCAGCCAGAGCCTGCCGTGCACAGCAGGATCTGGTCGCCGCCGCCTTCGGTGCCGTGATGGATGTGCCAGTTGTTACGGCAGCCGGGCTCGAAGGTGATGTTGGCGACGGGAACGCTCCCACCGGTCAGCGGAGCGTTGTAGCTCTGGCCGATGAAGTACTGCGCGAAGGCGTCATTGGGCTCCCCGAGCGGGAAAATCTGGTCGAATCCGTTGTCGCTCACGGTGTCTCCTGTTCTGTTCTTCGTGGATGGCGTGTCCTTCACTGGTCGAAGACCTGTTTGGCGACGGTCATGGCGCTCATGCCGTTGGGCCAGCCGGTGTAGAAGGCGAGGTGGGTGATCGCTTCTTTCAGTTCGGTCTCGGTGACGCCGTTGTGGCGGGCGTAGTCGAGGTGAAAGGTGAGCTGGTCGGTTTTGCCCATCGCGGTGAGCGCGGCGACGGTGATCAGGCTGCGGTCGCGTTTGGACAGGCCCTCGCGTTCCCACACCTCGTCGAACAGAACTTTGTCGGTGTAGTGGACCAGGCCGGGCGCGAAGTCGCCGAACGCGCGCTGCCCACCGGTCCAGCCGGTGCTCTGTTCCTCGGTCATCGCTGCTTCCTTTCGTTGTCGGGGTGCGATGTCGTGGTTCGGGGCACGCCGGTCGATGCCACCGGCGCGGATGCGGCCTGCGGGATTGCGACGGATGTGCTGATACCAGGCGCCGATGAGCATCATCGCCGCGCCCCGCGCGAACCGCGCACCCACCAGCACAGGCAGGGCCGGGCGAGACCGCGCACGATCGAAGCCAGCACGAACACCACCGTTTCGTCCGAGAACGCGCGGGGAGCACCGACGCGATCGCTCATCGACCCAGCCGTCAGCAATAAGACAGCAAACATTAGGGTATAGCCGCCGAGCATCCACTGCAGCCCCGCCACCCCACCATCGAGGTCGGCGCGGGTCGAGGGCGGCGTCACGTTCACCGACCGGGTCCACGGTGCCGACGAAGAAGCCCAGCATCGCCGCCGCCAGCGCCGATCGAGCATGACCAGCACGGGTAACCGGGCCGGACGCTTGTGCGTGCGGCGGTGTCACCCACGGGTGTACTGAAGTGGAGGGCGTGGTCACGGCATCCAGCAAACCGCTGTTCATGCCCGGGCGGGAGGGCGCGTTACGGGGGTATTGATTCAACCTCCCTCACCGTGGCGTTCCTCGTACCGTGGGTGGTGTGGACAACCGAGCCGAGATCAGAGACTTCCTGGCAACACGTCGGGCCAAGCTCACCCCCGAACACGTAGGGCTCCCCGCAGGTGGGCGTCGCCGCGTGCCGGGGCTGCGCCGCGAGGAGGTCGCTGTGCTCGCCGGAGTCAGCACCGACTGGTACATCCGCCTGGAAAAGGGCCATGTCGGCGGCGTCTCCGACGATGTCCTCGCCGCGGTGGCCCGCGCGTTGCAGCTCACCGAGGCCGAACGCGAGCACCTGTTCAACCTCGCCCGCACCGCCAAACCCGCCCGCACCCCACGTCGCCTCGCCAAGGTCCAGGTCCCGGCGAGTGTGCAGCGGGTGATGGACTCCATGACCGGCACCGCCGCGTTCGTCCGCAACGGCCGTCTCGACATCCTGGCGAGCAATCAGCTCGGGCGAGCCCTCTACGCACCGGTGCTCGACAATCCCGCATACCGCGGCAATATCGCCCGCTTCGACTTCCTCGATCCCCGCGCCGGCGACTTCTACCCCGACCACGACGGCGCCCTCGCGGTCGCTGTCGCGCTGCTGCGCGCCGAGACCGGCCGCCACCCCGACGACCCGGACCTCACCGCGCTCATCGGTGAACTGGCCACCCACAGCGAAGCGTTCCGCACCCGCTGGGCCGCCCACGACGTCCGCATCCACCGCGGCGGGATCAAGACCTTCCACCACCCCGCCGTCGGACACCTCGAACTCGCCTACGACTCCATGGAACTCGTCGCCGCGCCCGGGCTGATCCTCACCGCCTACACCGCCGAACCCGCCACCGAATCGGCCGGCAACCTCGCCCTGCTCGCCAGCTGGGCCGCCACCGACCACACCACCTCCGCCACCGGCACGACCTCCAAAACTGGCAACCCACCTCGCAACTGAGAGATCCGACAACGCTGTCAAGGCTGCTCAGAACAAGGTGTCGCGTACCCGCAGTGGCCGGTAGCCGGTCGGGCCGAGCTGGGCCGGCTCGTTCGCGAAGTAGCGGCTCATCGGCCGCGCCGTGGTCGATTCCTCACCGGCCGGACACCGGAGAACCTGGTGAGCACACGGTGATCGGGGGGCGTAAGTCGTTGCCGCGCAACGGCTTTCATCGCGGGCGCGGACGTCGGATGTGTTCGGTCATGGCCTCGGCGATCGGCGCCGGTGGGGGCGCGGCCGGCGCGGCCTGGGTGCGGGCGTCGTGGGAGAGGCGGATCAGCAGTGCCACGATCACATAGTTGGCCAGCAGCGACGATCCGCCGTAGGACATGAACGGCGTGGTCAGACCGGTCAGCGGAATCAGCTTGGTCACACCGCCGATCACCACGAACAGCTGCCAGCCCACCGAGAACGCGAGCCCGCCGCCGAGCAGTTTCCCGAACGCGTCACGCGTGGCCAGCGCCGCGGCGAAACCGCGCACGGTGATCACCCCGAACAGCAGAATCACCGCCGTCAGCCCGAACAACCCCAATTCCTCACCGATGGTGGAGATGATGAAGTCGGTTTTGGCGAACGGCACCTCCTGCGGCCGGCCCGCCCCGAGCCCGGTCCCCCACAGTCCGCCGGTGCCCAGCCCGAACAATCCCTGCGCGATCTGATAGCCGTTGGTGTAGTAGGTGGCCATCGGATCCTCCCAGACCCGCACCCGCACCCGCACGTGCGCGAACAGGTGGTAGGCGACCACGGCGCCGACCGCGAACATCGCCACCCCGATCAGCAGCCACGACGCCCGCCCGGTCGCGATGTACACCATCGCCAGCACCGTGCCGAACACCAGCAGCGAGAAACCCAGATTCTTCTCGTACACCAGCACCAGCACCGACACGAACGTCACCACCAGCAGCGGACCCAGATCGCGCAGCCGCGGCACCGTGAACCCCAGCACCCGCCGCCCGGCCGCGCCGAACAGGTCCCGGTTGGCGACCAGGAACGCCGCCACGAAGATCAGCAGCAGCACCTTGGCGAATTCGCCGGGCTGAATCGAGAACCCGGAGAACAGGATCCAGCTCTTACCGCCGTTGACCTCGCTGAAGCGGGCGGGCAGCACCGCCGGGATCAGCAACGCCACCACACCCGCCAGCCCGCACGTGTAGGCGTAGCGGGCCGGCTGTGTGTGGTCGCGCACCACCACCAGCACCAGCGCGAACAACGCGATACCCGCTGCGGTCCAGATCAATTGGTGCGCGGCGTCCGACGACGGCGCGGCCACGCCCTTGGCGGCGGCGCTCGCAGCCTCGGCCCGGTCGAGCCGGTCGATCAGCACCAGCCCCAGCCCGTTGAGCAACACCACGCACGGCAGGATCACCGGATCGGCGTGCGCGGCGAACTGCCGCACCGCCAGGTGCGCCAGCAACGTCAGCCCGGCGAACACCAGCAACGACCACTGCAGCGATCGGCCGTCGTCACCACCGGCGGCCGCGGACATGATCCACGCCGCGATACTCACCACGACCGCCGCCGCGGTACACAACATCAATTCCGTACGCCGCGGCCGACCGCGCACGATCGGTCCCGATGACATCCCGGTCCGCAGCGCATTCATCGTGTCCAGTATGCGGATCGCCGCCGCCGCGTGCCGTCCGGCCGTGCCGCACCCGGACCGGCCCCGGTGCCCGGATGCGCGAACTACCAGGCTCAACTGGCACGATGGGCACGTGCATATCGCGTTCGGGGTTGTGGCCGTGCTCGCCGTGGCGGTCGCGCTGGCGGCGCTGGCGCGCCGTATCGGCATGGCCGAACCACTGCTGCTCACCGTCGCCGGGGTCGTCGCCTCCTACCTGCCGTTCGTCCCGCAGATCGACATCGATCCGGAGTGGGTGCTGCTGGGTCTGCTGCCGCCGCTGCTGTACACGGCCTCGATCAGCACCTCGCTGCTGGAATTCAAACCGAAGAAGGTCTCGATCACCCTGCTGTCGGTCGGCCTCGTGCTGGCCACCACCTTCGCGGTCGCGGCGGTGGTGTGGCAGCTGCTGCCGGTGCCGTTCGCGGCCGCGGTCGCACTCGGCGCGATCGTCGCGCCGCCGGACGCGGTGGCCGCGATCGCGGTGGCCCGCCGGGTCGGGATGCCGCGGCGCATCGTCACCCTGCTCGAGGGCGAATCGCTGTTCAACGACGCCACCGCGCTGGTCGCGTTGCGCACCGCGATCGCCGCGATGGCGGGCAGTTTCAGTGTGTGGCAGGCCGGCGGCGACTTCGTCTACGCGGCCGCCGGTGGCGCGGTCATCGGCATCGCCGCGGCCGCGGTGCTGGTGCTGGTGCGCCGCCGCATCACCGATCCGGTGCTCGACACCGGGGTGTCGTTGCTGGCGCCGTTCGCGGCGTATCTGCCCGCCGAGGCCGCACACGCCTCCGGCGTGATCGCGGTGGTGGTGTGCGGGCTGATCCTCGGCCAGGGCGCCCCGGTATGGCAGTCGGCGGCCTCCCGCGTGGCCGAACGCACCAACTGGCGCACCATCCAATTCCTGCTGGAGAGCGCGGTATTCCTGCTGATCGGCCTGCAGGTCCGCCACATCGTCGACGACGCCTGGCACAGCGGACTCGACCACGCCACCATCGTGTTCACCGCCGTCGCCGTGCTGGTCACCGTCATCGTGGTGCGACCGATCTGGGTTTTTCCCGCCACCTACTTCTCCTGGTTCGTCGAAAGCCGCCCCCGCGGCAAACCCAAACCCACCTGGACCGGCCCGGCGGTGGTGTCGTGGGCCGGGATGCGCGGGGTGGTCACCCTCGCCGCGGCCACCCTGCTGCCCGACGACACCCCGCAGCTGGCGACGCTGAAACTGCTGGCCCTCGTCGTGGTAGGCGGAACGCTGCTGCTGCAGGGTATTTCGCTGCCTGCGCTGGTGCGGGTGCTGCAACTGCGCGGTCCCAGTCGCGCCGAGGACGCGCTGCAGGAGGCCGCGCTGTTGCAGCAGGCCACCACCGCCGGACTCGAGGCCCTCGACGAGGCGGTCGCCCCCGAAACTCCGCCCGAGGTGGTGGCGAGCCTGCGCGACCGGGTGGCGCGGCGCAGCCACGCGGCATGGGAACAACTCGGGCGCGCGGAGTCGGTGCGCGTCACCCCCAGCGGCGAATACCGGCGGCTGCGGCTGGTGATGCTGCACGCCGAACGCGAGGCGGTGCTACGCGCCCGCGACGGTGGCGGCATCGACCACGAAGTACTCGAACAGGTGATGACCGCGATCGATCTGGAAGAGTCGACGATCGACCGGATCAGCGAGGCCGACGACGACGAGGCCGCCGCTCCCCTGGCCGCCCCGGTCTCCGGCGGCTGTGAACACCTCGTCGCCGCACCGCACACCCACACCCCCGACCATCCCGACTGCTGTTCCGAATGTGTCGCCGAGGGGTTGACGTGGGTGCATCTGCGCATGTGCCTGACCTGCGGGCATATCGCCTGCTGCGATTCCTCGGTCGGCAACCACGCCACCAAGCACTTCCACGACTCGACGCATCCGGTGATGCGCAGTGTGGAGCCCGGCGAGAAATGGCGCTGGTGTTATGTCGACGAAATCCTGGGCTGAACCGAACCGTTAGGCTCGAGACCGTGCGAACAGGTCAGGACTCCGCCGACAACGACACCCGCATCTGGGGTGGTACCACGCTCACCGAGCGCCGCGAGGCGCGCCGGACCGCGTTGCTCGAGGCCGCGTTGGACCTGATCGGCGAGGCCGGGGCGGGCGCGGTCACCATGCGCGCGGTGTGCCGGCGCGCGGGGCTGACCGACCGCTACTTCTACGAAAGTTTCACCGGCCGCGACGATCTGCTGGACGTGCTCTACCGGCAGGTCGCCGACGACTTCCGGGAACCGATGACCTCCTTCGCCGCGGCCGCCGATCCCGACCGCGACCGCGAACTGGCGAGGGTGCTGGTCGACAAGGTCCTCGCCGATCCCCGCAAATCGCGACTGTTCCTGGTCGAACCGTATTCGAGCACCGGTTTGGGCCAGACCACGATCGCGGTGATGCCGACGTTCACCCGGCTCATCCAGGATCATCTGTTCACCGATATCGACGATCCGATGCGGCGGCGGATGGCCGCGGTCACCATGGCCTCGGGCAATGCCGGACTGTTCGCGGCCTGGCTCAACGGCTCGCTGCGCGCCGACCGCGATCAGGTGGTGGACCATCTGGTCGCGGTGATCGGGGCGTATCGGTCGATGTATCGCGGCTGACTCCCCGGCCCGCGCCGGTGAATTCCGGCCGCGGCGCTCGTCTGTCCCGGTGAGAGCCCGTGTGGGAGAGTCGAAGGAGCGACGAGATGGCGACAGTGGTGTGCGGAGCGAGTATGTCGCTCGACGGATATATCGCCGGGCCGGAGGAATCGGGATTCGAGCATCTGTTCGCGTGGTACGAGGCCGGTGACCGCGTCTACCCGAGTACCCATCCGGAGTTGCGGTTCGCGATGACCGAGGTCGATCACGACCATGTCGCGGCCTATCTCGACGCGGTGGGTGTGTTCGTGGTCGGGCGCCGGCTGTTCGACCTCACCGACGGCTGGGGTGGGATCCACCCGTTCGACCGGCCGATAGTCGTTGTCACCCATCGCATTCCGCAGCAGTGGATCGACTCGCATCCCGGGGCGCCGTTCACCTTCGTCACCGACGGGATCGAGGCCGCGATCGAGCGCGCGGCCGCGATCGCCGGCGACCGGGCGGTGGGCGTCAACGGCGGCACGATGGCCCGCCAGACCCTCGAGGCCGGACTGCTCGACGAGATCTGGATCGATCTGGTGCCGGTGCTGCTCGGCGGCGGCACACCGATGTTCGATCATCTCGGCGCCGCACCGCACCTGCTGGAGGATCCGGTTGTCGTGGCGGGCAAACGGGTCACTCACCTGCGTTATCGGGTGCGCCGCTGAGTTCCGGGTGCGGCGACGCTTCCGGCTCCTCGT
Source organism: Nocardia mikamii NBRC 108933 (assembly GCF_001613505.1). Lineage (GTDB taxonomy): Bacteria > Actinomycetota > Actinomycetes > Mycobacteriales > Mycobacteriaceae > Nocardia > Nocardia mikamii. The sequence goes on along the minus strand of NZ_BDCM01000008.1, from coordinate 127,907 downwards.
GCGGTGCCGTACCGGGGCGGCCCAGATCGGCCGTGGGCGGCTCACCCAGACGCGCGGCCATCCCGTCCAGGACACAGACCAGGCCGAAGTCGAACGCCAGCGCTCGTGCCACCTCCGGATCCTGTGGTAGCGCGTCGCGGTAGTCGGCGCGCAGTTGCGGATAGTCCGCGGCCAGCTGGTCCATCGAGGCGAGCACCGATTGGTGGTCGACCTCGCCGCCGACGGCCTTGCGGTAGGTCAGTTCCGGAATCACCTGTCCCAGAATGAAACTCATCACCAGGGCGGTGGCCAGGTAGACGTCGGTGCCGTCGAATCCGGCCCGCAGGCAGGTGCGGCGCAGCCGGTCGGTGAGCGCGAAGGCGTGGGGGCCGACGCTGGGCAGCTGTCCCAGCAGGCTCGCCGCCCACGGATGCGATCGGATGGTGGCGCGCAGACTGTAGGCGAAGGTGGTGAAGACCTCCCGCCAGTTCGCGTGGTCGGGATCTGGTGTCTCGACCAGTCCCCAGACCTCGTCGAGCGCCAATTCCAGGAGCTCGTCCTTGTTGGCCACATACCAGTAGAGGCTGGTCGCCCCGGCGTTGAGGCGCGCGCCGAGTTTGCGCATGCTCAGCGCGTCGAGGCCGTCGGCGTCGAGCAGTTCCACGGTGGCCGCGACGATCTGATCGCGGGTCAGCCCCGACCTCCTGGGCGGGCGGGCCTGCCGCATCCACACCGAGCTGAACGGTTTGGTCACGGCACCACTGTAATTGCCTCGCACACTGTTCGAGTTTATCGTACGCTGCTCGAGTGGAATCGAACACTGTACGAGAATCCGCCGAGACGCCCTCGCGCGATCCCCGCCGCTGGTGGATCCTGGGTGTGCTCTGCCTGTCCCTGCTGGTGCTGATGATCGACGGCACCGTCCTCAACCTGGCCATCCCGTCCCTGATCCGGGAACTGGGCGCGAGCCCGTCCGACATCCAGTGGATCCTCGACGCCTACGTCCTGGTCTTCGCCGGACTCCTGCTCACCGCAGGCAGCCTGTCCGACCGGTTCGGCCGCCGCCGCATGCTCATCACCGGACTCGCGGTCTTCGGCGCGGCGTCACTGCTGGCGGTCCTGGCCAGCGAACCGTGGCAGGTGATCGCCGCCCGCGCCGCGATGGGCGTCGGCGGTTCGCTGCTCATGCCCTCGACCCTGTCGATCCTGATGACGACCTTCGAGGAGGACGAACGCCGCAAGGCGATGGCCGGCTGGTCGACGGTGTCGATGGTCGGCATCGTCCTCGGCCCCACCCTGGGCGGTTTTCTGCTGCAGCACTTCTGGTGGGGGTCGGTCTTCCTGCTCAACATCCCCGTCGCGATCGTCGCCATCATCGCCGCGGTGGTCCTGATGCCCGAAACCTACGGGCAGCAACGACCGGTCGACCTCGTCGGCGTCCTGCTGTCGATCGCGGCGCTCACCGCGACCGTCTACGTGATCATCGAACGCGAATGGAATATCCCCGTCATCGCGCTCGCGGTGGTGGCCGCGGCCGGATTCACCTACTGGGAGTACCGCTCGCCGCATCCGATGCTGCCGCTGGCGGTGTTCCGCAATCGCGACTTCACCGGCACCTGCCTGACGCTGCTGCTGATGGTGTTCGGCATGGGCGCGGTGATGCTGATGCTCACCCAGTACCTGCAGTTCGTCCTCGGATACGGCCCGATGAAAGCGGGGCTGGCACTGCTGCCCTACGCCGTGGCCGCCGCGGTGTGCAATGGGCTGGGCGCCACTCTCGGCAAGAAGCTGAGCAACAAAACCCTCATCGTCGCCGGCTTGGCGGTGATGGCCGCGGCGTTCGTCATCCTCGCCAACGCCGACAGCTACGCGTGGGTGCTCACCTCGATGCTGGTGATGGGCGTCGGGGGTGGCCTCGCCGGCCCCGCGGCCTATGCCGCGATCATGAGCGCGATCCCGCTCGAGCACGCCGGTGTGGGCTCGGCGATGAACGACACCATCCAGCAGGTGGGTATGGCCGTCAGCATCGCGGTGCTCGGCAGTGTGCTGGCGGGCGTGTTCACCTCGCACATGCCGGCCGACGTCCCGGCGGCGGCGCGCGAGAACATCGGCAACGCCTTCGCTCTCGGCTTCGGCGAACCGGCGAAGTCGGCGTTCACCACGGCCATGTCCTACGGGGCGTGGATCAGCGCCGGTTTCAGCCTCGCGGCCGCGCTGCTGGGCCTGGTACTGCTGCGCCACCGCGCCGCGCAACCGGCTCCGCACCCCGAACCGGCACAGGCGAGCTGAACCGCTTCACGCCACGGCACGCGGATCGGTCCCCGCAGTGCGCGCGGGGACCGATACCGTTGGACGAGAGGCATTGTCGGGCAGCCACCGGGAGAACCGTTCCACCACCGTCAGCGCGCCCAGCCCGGCATATCCGGCCAGCACGCTTTCGGCCAGCGTCATATCGTCCTCGGGCAACCCGTAGACGGAGACGAACAGACCACGCCGCGACCCCTGCGCGAGCGCCCCGCGGCCCGCGCCCGGCAGCATCGTCTCCTCGACCAGCGCCGGACATCCCGAATGCAGCACGAGCGCGGCCTGCACCCCGAGCGACAGATCGCGAATACGCGGACGATGCCCCGCCGCCGCCGCGGCGATCAGCGAGCCCGGCAGCAACTCCGCCCCGTCCAGATACCCCGGTTCGACAGCCCGCCAGCGCTGCACAGGCGGGAAGTGATCACAGTCCGGTCGACCCGACCAGCGGCGATATGCCCGCTCCAGCAGCACCTGAGTCGCGTCGCGGCAACCGGATTCGTTCGTGACCACGGCCAGCACCCGCAGCTGCCGGCACCGCAGCCGATCGGGCCGCACCCGTTCGATATCGGCGATACTCATCGCCCACCGCCGCTGTCTAATTCGGAGCGCACCGATTCGGCGCGCACCGTCGAGACGCCGCGCACGCGTCCGGTCGCCGGAGTGTGGGCCCGCCGCCACGCGGAGACGAACAGAGCGAAACCGCTCGCCACAGCGACGATCACGGCGAGCATCGCCAGCACCAGCGGTGTCGTCGCCGCCGCGTCGGTGCGGCCCGCGCCACTGGCCCGGATCAGCATCGCCGCGAGCAGGGGACCGAGCAGGGCGAGTCCGGCGGCGGTGAGCAGCAGGCCGCCGGTGGTCAACGCTTCCGGGGTCAGTGATACGCGAACGGACGTGACGGTTTTCGCGCCCACCGACCCGGTTCGCGATCCCAGCAAACTCTTGCGCAACGGCATGACCGCCCCTTTCGTTCACCCGCTCGTCGGTGCATTTGAACTGGGAATTCAAAAGTACAACTCGAATCGCCACGAGTTCATCCAAAGTGATCCAACTGTCACCGGAACGTTGGCAGCAATTCAGCAGCGATCGCCGCGGCGCCCCGGACGACCCGCGCCGGAACGCCGCATGCCGCCCGGGCCGGCCCGAAGGCCACGCCCGGACGGCATGTGGCGCGTCCGTGCAGTCGATGCACGATCGCCGTCGGTGAACGAGGGCTCGGCCCTCGACGGTCAGTGCCCCATCAGCACCGGCGCATCGGCACCTTCCTGGGGCAGTTTCGGTTTGGAGCGCGGCAGGAACGCCGCCGGGATCAACGTCACCAGAACCAGTACCAGGGCGACGATGTAGGTGTGCGCGTAGGCGGTGGCGGCCTGATCGAATCCGGCGTCGAGCTGCTCGGGGGGCAGCTTCTGCGCGATGGTCGGATCGAACTGCGATCCGATCGCCGCCTGCGCCAGCGGACGGTTCTCCAGCATGTTGGTCAGCAGCACCGACATGATCGCGGTACCGATCGAACCGGCCGCCTGGTTGACGATGTTCATCAAGGTCGAACCGCGCGCCACCTGCGCGTGGGTCAGCGTCTGGATCGCGGCGGTCATGGTCGGCATCATCGTGCAGCCCATGCCCAGACCCATCACGAACAGCGCCACACACATCAACGGCAGCGACGTATCGGCCGAGAGCTGGGTGAAGAACACCATGCTCACCGCGATGACGGCCAGACCGCTCATCACCACCTTGCCGGGGCCGATCTTGTCGACCAGTTTGCCGCCGATCGGCATGGTGATCATCGCGCCCAAACCCTGTGGCGCGATGAGCAATCCGGTCACCAGCGTCGACTTACCCTGCACCTGCTGGAGATAGCTGGGCAGCAGCAGACCGGAACCGAAGAACGCCACCGCGAAGAACACCGCGGTCAGCACGGCGAAGGTCAGCTGGCGATTGCGGAACAGATGCAGATCGATCAGCGGATGTTCGGTGCGCAGCGCGTGGAAGACGAAACCGACCATCAGCACCAGGCCGATCGCGGCCGGCACCAGCACCCGCGCCGAGGCCACCGTGTGCTGTTCGGGAATCGAGGACACCCCGAACAGGAACAGCGCCAATCCCGGTGACGCGAGCAGCATCCCGAGAAAATCGAACGATTCCGAGGGTTCGGGCCGGTCCGACGGCAGTACCACGACAGCCAGGATCAACGCGACCACACCGACGGGCAGGTTGATCAGGAAGATCCAGTGCCAGCTGAAACTGCCGATCAGCCAGCCACCGAGAATCGGCCCGAGGATCGGGCCCAGCAGCATCGGCACACCCAGAACCGCCATCACCCGGCCGATCCGCTGCGGTCCGGCCGCGTGGGTCATGATCGTCATACCCAGCGGCATCAGCATGCCGCCGCCGAGGCCCTGCACGACGCGGAACGCGATGAGCGACTCGATGTTCCAGGCCGTGGAGCACAGCACCGAGCCGAGGATGAAGAACGTCAGGGCCAGGATGTAGAGACGTTTGGTGCCGAAGCGGTCGGCGGCCCAGCCGGTCAGCGGGATCACGCTGGCCAGGGCCAGGGTGTAGCCGGTCATCGTCCAGGCCGCGATGGCGTAGCTGGTGTCGAATTCGTGCTGGAACGTCGGCAACGCGACGGTCACGACGGTCACGTCCAGGATCGACATGATCGCGCCGAGCACGACCACACCGGCTACCTTGAACACGGCGGCATCGAGTGAGTCGGACGTGGGATCCGACGTCGCCGCAGGAATATCCGGAGGAGAGGTCACCGCTTCAGCCTGCCAGGTGACCGATCGCTTGACCAGACCCGTTTCCCAGGAGAGGTCATATCGAAACCTCCGACTTTCGTGCCCGATTCGTCCGTTCCGCCCGCGGTCACCGCAGAGCCCGCCCGGCGCGGTCCCGGCGCCCGCACTACATTGGTTCCCACCCGTTCATTCGTTGTCCGGCAAGGAGTTCCCCGCGATAGAAGACCCGGTGCTCGGTTCGACCGGTAGGCTCACATCGCCGATCCGGGGCGCAGGCATGCTCGGGGAGGTCCTGGTCGCGATCAGAGGGGGCACCGAGCTGTACATCGCGCGATCCACCGAACCCTTGGACGCCGGCACCACCGTACTCGTGGTCGCGGTGCATCCCGGCCGGATCGTCGATGTCGTCGAGTGGATCCCGCTGGACTTCGCACCGGGTGGGCAGACAACGAAATAACAAGGGAGACACCAGTGCTGGGCTATCACGTGCCCGATCCCGACGAGGCCATGCTGATCAGCGGCGGCCGCGCCAAGGACAACGCCCCCTTCCGCGTCATCACCGGCCACGGCGCCTGGGTGATGCCGTTCTTCCGCAAGGTCAGCTACCTGTCGCTCGCGATGTTCGAATCCGAGATCCAGGAACGCTGCGTCACCCGTCAAGCCATCCAGCTCGACGTGCGCGCGGTCATCGCCTTCAAGGTCGCCAACGACACCCAGTCGGTGGTCAACGCCGCTCAGCGATTCCTGTCCGAACAGGAACGCGAGATGTCGGTGCTGACCGGGCGCATCTTCTCCGGCCACCTGCGCTCCATCGTCGGTTCCATGACCGTCGAGGAGATCATCCGCGAACGCCAGAAACTCGCCGACGAGGTTCTGGTCGCCTCCAAGGTGGAGATGAGCAACATCGGACTGTGGGTCGACTCGTTCCAGATCCAGTCCATCGACGACGGCGGCCTCGGCTACATCGCCGCCCTCGCCGCACCCCACAACGCCGCCGTGCAGCGCGACGCCCAGATCGCCCAGGCCGCCGCCGCCCAGCTCGCCGCCGAAGCCGAACAGGAATCGCTGCGCAAACAGGCCGAATATCAACGCCAGACCGCGATTCTGCAGGCCGAATACCAGCGCGACATCGACAAGGCCAAAGCCGAGGCCGGCCAGGCCGGCCCCCTCGCCGAAGCCATCGCCCTGCAGGAGGTGCTCACCGCACAGGCCGAACGCGCCCGCAAGGAAGCACAGCTGCGCGAACAGCAATTGCAGGCCGAGGTCGTCAAACCCGCCGAAGCCGAAGCCGAACGCGTGCGCGTGCTCGCCCAGGCCGAGGCCGACCGCACCCGCATCCAGGCCGAGGCGGCCGCCTCCAACAACCGAATCGCGTTGGACCAGTTGCTGATCGAGCAACTCCCCGAAATCGTCAAACAGGCAGCGCTCGGCCTGTCCAACGCCAATCTGACCGTCCTCAACGGACCCGATGGCGTCGGCGAATTGGTCAACGGAATGGTCGGGCAGGGATTGACCGTATTCAACTCGCTGCAAAAGGCTCTTTCCACCGACAACCACTCCGGGGCACCGATAGAGTGACCGCACACGGACGGCTATGAGGAGCAGGTGTAGGTGTCGATCGGGAAATTGGTGTCCTTCGACAGTTCTCGGGGGTTCGGATTCATCCGTCCCGAAGACGGCGGGCCGGACGTATTCGTTCATGTGAACGACATCGGATTGGACGAGGACGAACTGCGGCAGGGGCGAGTATTCGAATTCGATGTCACCGAGGGTGATCGAGGACCCAAGGCGGTCAACCTGACCGCGGTCGGCGGCGCACCGGCGCCACCGCGCCATCGCGGCCGCGGCTCCGGCCAGCTCACCGCCGCCGAACACAAACGGCTGATCACCGAACTGCTGCTCGACGCCAGCCCCGCCCTCACCGCCGGCGAGATCATCACCATCCGCGACCGGCTCGCCGAATTCGCCGACCAGCACGGCTGGCTGGAGAGCTGACCGGAACGGGCGAATGTCCCGCGACCGCGGGCGGCGGCTCTCGGCCTACGATCATGACGACGATGCGGGCGATGAATTTCTCCCGCCCGCACCGTCGGCATGGGTGAGACCGACCCGAGGAGGATCGCGTGGACCTGCCCGTCACGCCGCCGGTGAAACCGATGCTGGCCAAATCCGCCGGCGCCCTGCCTCGCGAGGACACGCTCCTCTACGAGCCCAAATGGGACGGCTTCCGATGCATCGTCTTTCGCGACGGCACCGATATCGAACTCGGTTCCCGCAACGACCGGCCACTCACCCGCTATTTTCCGGAAGTGGTGCGGCTGCTCGACGCGGCGCTGCCCCCGCGGTGCGTCCTCGACGGTGAAATCGTCGTCGTCACCGAACACGGCCTCGATTTCGACGTCCTGCAGAACCGCCTGCACCCCGCGGCCTCCCGCGTGAACAAACTCAGCGTCGAAACACCCGCCGGCTTCGTCGCCTTCGATCTGCTCGCCCTCGGCGACGACGACCTGACCACCCGGCCCTTCCACGAACGCCGGCAACTGCTGGAATCGATCCTCGACACCCCACACGAGGGCATCCACCTCACTCCCCTCACCTCCGACCCCGACACCGCCCAGGACTGGTTCACCCGATTCGAGGGCGCCGGCTTCGACGGCGTGATGGTCAAATCCCGCGACCTGCCCTACATGCAGGACAAACGCGTCATGGTCAAGGTCAAACACGAACGCACCGCCGACTGCGTCGTCGCCGGGTTCCGCTGGCACAAGGACGGCCAAGGCGTCGGCTCCCTGCTACTGGGCCTCTACGACGAGGACGGCAACCTGCACCACGTCGGCGTCGCCAGCAGCTTCACCGCCGCCCGCCGCCGGCAACTCGTCGACGAACTGGCGCCGCTGCGCGAAGGCGCACTCGACAACCACCCCTGGCGCACCTGGGCCGACGCCGCCGCCCAAGCCAAGGCCGAAGGCAAGATGCCCGGCGGCATCAGCCGCTGGACCGGCGGCAAGGACCTGTCCTGGGAACCCCTGCGGCCCGAACTGGTCGCCGAGGTCCGCTACGAGCACCTCATGGCCGGGCGATTACGCCACGGCGGGCGCCTGGTCCGCTTCCGCGACGACCGCACCCCGCGATCGTGCACCTACGCCCAACTCGAAGAAGTCGCGCCCGCCGAACTCGCCGACATCTTCACCGCCGCGAAAGCGCAGGCCCAGCCGTGAGCGAAGCCATCGACATCGACACCGACGGCGTGACCGTCCGCATCAGCAACCCCGACAAGATCTACTTCAGCAAACGCGGCGAAACCAAACTCGACCTCGTCCGCTACTACCAGGCCGTGGCCCAACCTCTGCTGCGCACCATCGGCAACCGCCCCGTGCTGCTCGAACGCTATCCCGACGGCGCCGGCGGCAAATCCTGGTTCCAGAAACGCGTCCCGAAATCGGTCCCCGACTGGTTACAGACCGTGCAGGTCTCCACCCCCAACGGCACCGCCAGCGACGCCCTGGTCGCCGCCGACCTCGCCCACATCCTCTGGGCGGTCAACCTCGGCTGCCTCGGCTTCCACGTCTGGCCCAATCACGTTCCCGCAGGCGGAGTCCCGGCCCGCACCGAAGGCGAGATCGGCGACCTCGACATCAGCGACGAACTGCGCATCGACCTCGACCCCTCCCCCGGCATCGGCTTCGACGACCTGCGCCATGTCGCCGTCCTCACCCGCGAGCTGCTCGCCGAACTCGGCATCGACGCCCGCGTCAAAACCTCCGGATCCCGCGGCCTGCACATCTACGCCGTCCTCGAACCCGTCTGGGACGGCTACCAGGTCCGCGCCGCCGCGGTCGCCATGGCCCGCGAACTCGAACGACGCCACCCCGACCTGATCACCGCCAACTGGTGGAAAGAGGAACGCGGACAACGCGTCTTCATCGACTACAACCAGAACGCACCACACAAGACCGTCTTCGGCGCCTGGTGTGTGCGCCCCAAGGTCGGCGCCCAGGTCTCGACCCCCATCGCCTGGGACGCATTGGATGCGATCGTGCCGGACGAACTCACCATCGCCACGGTCCCCGAACGGCTCGCCGCATCCGGCGACCCCTGGGCCGACCGCACCCCGCAATCGATCCAGCCGCTGCTCGAAATGTCGCGCTGCGACTTCGACTCCGGCCTGCTCGACGCACCCTGGCCACCGAACTACCCGAAGATGCCCAACGAACCACCGCGCGTCCAACCCAGCCGCGCCCGCACCCCCGGCTGAGGACTCACACCCTCGGCGGCGCCGTCAGCGAGCCTGCTCGATCCGCGGGAACGTGGTCTCGACCAACGCCATCAGCACATCCGCGAGCAGATGATGCACCTGCTCACGATTCAAGCTGCGGCGCGTAATCCATTCGCGCCCAGCGGTTTTCACCATACCGCTGTAGGCGCGGACCAGGGCCCGCAACTCGTCGTCGCGCGCCGACCCGGACAGGCCCACCATCTGCAACAACCGGTCGGCCGCCGCGTCGTCGGCCTCGTCCAGGATGCGCTGCACCTCCGGATCGTCCCCGATCCCCTCGTGCCCGGTCACCTTCACCCAGGTACTGCCCAAACCGCTGATCGTGTCCAGCAGCCACGACACGCTCGCATCCACCCGCTCGCGCGGCGTACCCGTGGGCATCACCATGTAATCGGCGCGCGGCAACGTCACCATCCGCCGCACCACCGCCAGATACAGATCGCGCTTGTTGCCGAAATAGTGATTGATCAGCCCGCGCGCCACCCCCGCGCGCTGCGCGAGTTCAGCGGTCGACACCGCCGCATAGGGGCGTTCGCCGAACATCTCGATGGCGCAGGCCAGAATCTGGGCGCGCCGTTCGTCCGGCTCCAGCCGGCGCCGCCGAGCCGAATCGGCATCGGCCGGCACCGGCTGGGTCGTGGTGTCAGAGTGAGCGGGCAATGAGATCCTTCATCACCTCGTTGGAACCGGCGAGGATGCGCAGCACGCGCGCACCGGTGTACAGCTGGGAAATCGGGTACTCCGTCATGTATCCATAACCACCGAACAGTTGCAGACAGCGGTCCACCACAATACCCAACTGGTCGGTAAGCCAGTACTTCGACATCGCAGCGGTGGGAATGTCCAGCTCACCCCGCAGATGCTTGCCGATCGCATCGTCGAGGAACGTCCGGCTCACCCGCGCGATCGTCGCACACTCGGCCAGCTCGAACTTCGTGTTCTGCATCGCGAACAGCGGCTTGCCGAAAGCCTCACGACCCTTGGTGTATTCGACGGTCAACTCCACCGCCCGCTCCATCATCGACACCGCCATGATCGCGGTCACCAGCCGCTCCTGCGCCAGCAGCTGCATCATCTGATAGAAGCCCTGCCCCTCGGCCTCACCCAGCAGATTCGACGCCGGCACCCGCAGGCCGTCGAAGAACAACTCCGCGGTGTCCTGCGCCTTACCGCCGATCTTGTTCAGGATCCGGCCGCGCCGGAAACCGGGCGTCTCGTCGCTCACCTCGGCGAAGATCAGCGACACACCCGCCGCGCCCTTCGTCGGATCGGTCTTGGCCGCGATGATGATGCCGTCGCACAACCAGCCGTTGGAGATGAAGATCTTCGACCCGGTGATCACGTACTCGTCGCCCTCGCGCACCGCGCGAGTCTTGATGTTCTGCAGATCCGACCCCGTCCCCGGCTCGGTCATGCCGATCGACAGCACCATCTCACCGCTGGCCGCCTTCGGCAGCACCCGGCGCTTGAGGTCCTCGGACCCGAAGTGATGGATGTAGGGCGCGATGATCGACGAATGCACCGGCATACCCAGTGAGCCGTCACCGGCATAGGACTGCGCCTCGATCAACGCCGCCTCGTGCGCGAAAGTGCCACCGCCGCCGCCGTATTCGGACGGAATCGCGGCGCACAGCAGACCCAGCTCACCCGCCCGGTTGTACAGTTCGCGGTCCGGATGCCCCTGCGCGACGAACTTCTCCTCGTTCGGCAGGACTTCCTTCTCGAAGAAGGTCTTCGCCAGATCCCGGACGGCCTCGACCTCATCGTCGCTCCACGCGGCGCGCGCCATCGTTACTTCCTTCGTCTCGTACCCAGGACCGGACCGCACCGGCCCCGCGCACCAGCCTGGCGCACTATTGGCGGCATGTCAACAACGCCGTTCAGTGTGCCTCGCGCGCGGTATTCACCTCCGCGAGCGTGCTGAAAATCGGAACCTCCGGATCCGCCACGATTCGCTGCCGCCGCAGAAACCCATCGATCAGCGACCACACCAACTCGGTGAGTTCCGCCACGAAATCCGCGCTGGTCCGCCTCGGCGCCTCCGAACCCTCCAGCCACAGATCCGTCGTCGCCACCACTACACCGACGACCGCCCGCGCCAGATAGTCCAGCCCCACCGTCTCGATCGGTACCGCCTCCGCGATCGACCGCGCGAGCTTCGCGAACCGCCGCGCCGCATCGCGGCCCAGGTCGAATTGCATCACCGCCCCCACCGCCTCACCACCCGAGCGGCTCGCCTGCGCCGTCTGCACCACCGGCGCCCGCATCAAGAAGCGAAAGACATTGGGATGGGCCAGAATTCCGGCGGCATACGCGGTGAACACCCGCTGCAGCGCGGGCCGCGGCGGCTGCAACAGCAACGTCATGTCCTGCCCCGCCGCGGCGAACGCATCGCGCGACATCCGATCGGCGATCTCCGTGTACAGATCCGCCTTGTCCGCGAACTGCCGATACAACCGCGGTTTCGTCATCCCCGCCGCGCGGGCGATGTCGTCCATACTCGGCTGCGGTCCGTCCCGATCGATCACACGGATCGCCGCGTCCACGATCTCCTCCCGCGTAACCCCCGGCGCGGCTCGCCGTCCGGCCCGAGACACCATGGGCACCTCCCAGCCGAGCGAATAGTTCCACTCAGGCTACACGTACCGGCGGTACGAAATCGACCGCCGATCGTTCACCCGCCGAAATCCCCGACCCTCGAGCAGATCTGCCACCGAGGCGCGCCGGCGGAAAGCCGATCGCGTACTGTCGGTACCGTTGACCGTACCGGCAGTACGAGCGGCTCCGTCCCGCGCTCACGAGGTAGACCGATGAACCCAGCCCGCACCCCCTCCCGCCACCGCACCGTCACCGCCCCCGGCGGCGACCTCGCCGTCTACGAATACGGCCACCCCGAAGCCGACACCATCGTGCTGATCCCCGGCATCACCGACACCCACCGCATCTGGAACCACGTCGCCACCGGACTCGCCGACAGCTTCCACGTGGTCACCTACGACGTCCGCGGACACGGCCGCTCCAGCGCACCCACCCGCACCCACCGCTACCGGCTGCCCCACCTCGCCGACGACCTGTTCGCCGTCCTCGACGCCGTCAGCCCCCGCACACCTGCCCACCTCGCCGGCCACGGCTGGGGCGCGATCCAGCTCTGGTACGCCCTCGGCGACCCGCGCGCCAATACCCGCATCGCCTCCGCCACCGCCCTGTCGGCACCCCACCTCGACCACTTGGCCCTCGCACTGCGCGACCTCCGCTGCCCCCGCAGCCCCTGGTGGCGGCTACCGCGTCTGAGCTGGCTGGTCCTCGGCCGCCGCCTCCTGCACTGGCCCCGCCTGCGCGCCCGGATCGTCCCCCAGGCGGGCACCTGGCCCACCGACCTGCTCGCCGGCGCCCGAATCGTCTCGGCCAACCTCATCCACCACCTGCGCCACCCGCGCCCGCAACACACCGCCGTACCGGTCCAGCTCATCCTCGACCGCGCCGACACCGCCGCCCTGCCCAGCCTGCGACACCACATCCGCCGCGACGTCGACCGCCTCTGGCTGCGCGAACTGCCCGCCGACCCCTGGCTGCCGCTGACCGAGCCGCTGCTGGTCGTGGAAGCCATCGCCAACTTCATCGACGACCAGCACACCGACCACCGGCCCATCCACTACACCCCGCGCTGAGGAGCCCCGGTAGCTCCCAACAGCAGCGATGAGACAATAGGCGGCGGCACACCCCCGCACACGAAGGATCATCCGGCAGCACGATGGCTGAGCACACCACGACGACCGCGCCCACCACGTCCCCGCCGGACACCATCGATGCCGAGGAGCTGGCGATCTGCCTGCGCGTCCTCGACCAGGCCGCACTGCTCGACGACAACCACCCCGACTCCGTCGCGGTACAGCGTGCGGTCGGGCACCTGTTCAAGAAACTGAAGCGCCGTCGCCGCGATCAGGCCCGCGCCGCCGTCGCCGAAGCCGACCGGGCGGTGGTCGCCGCCACCGCCACCGGCTCCCCCCACCGCATCGACGACGAGACGGCCGGCATCCCGCTGTCCACCTCCGTCGACGGCGACGCCGCGGGCACACTGCTGCGCGCACGGCCCTGCTACATCTGCAAACAGCGCTACACCCGCGTCGACCGCTTCTATCACCAGCTGTGCCCCGACTGCGCCGCCCACAACCACGCCAAACGCGACGCCCGCACCGACCTGTCCGGCCGCCGCGCGCTGCTCACCGGCGGCCGCGCCAAGATCGGCATGTACATCGCCCTGCGGCTGCTGCGCGACGGCGCCCACACCACCGTCACCACCCGCTTTCCCAACGACGCGATCCGCCGCTTCACCGCCCAGCCCGACAGCGCCGAATGGCTGCACCGGCTGCGCATCGTCGGCATCGACCTGCGCGATCCGGCCCAGGTCGTCGCCCTCGCAGACGATGTCGCCGCGCAGGGGCCACTGGACATCATCATCAACAACGCGGCTCAGACCGTCCGCCGCTCGGCCGGCGCCTACGCCGCGCTCGTCGAGGCCGAATCCGCGCCGCTCCCCGCGGGTGAACTACCCGACACCATCACCTTCGGCCACACCACCCAGGCCCACCCGAACGCACTGACCGCCTCCCTGCACTCCGCGCCGGCACCGACCACCCTGTCCGCCGCCGAGGTCACCGATCTCGCCCTGGTCGCGGGATCCGCCACCCCCGAACGCATTTCGCGTGGCGTGGCGATCGATGCCGGTGGGCTGGTACCCGATCTCGCCCACACCAACAGCTGGGTACAGACCGTCGCCGAGGTCGACGCCACCGAACTGCTCGAAGTGCAGCTGTGCAACTCGACCGCGCCCTTCCTGTTGATCTCCCGGCTGCGGCCCGCGCTCGCCGCATCACCGGCCCGCCGCAAATACGTCGTCAACGTCTCCGCCATGGAAGGTGTCTTCGGCCGCGGCTACAAGGGTCCCGGCCACCCGCACACCAATATGGCCAAGGCCGCGCTCAACATGCTCACCCGGACCAGCGCCCGCGAGATGTTCGAGACCGACCGCATCCTCATGACCGCCGTCGACACCGGCTGGATCACCGACGAGCGCCCGCACTACACCAAGGTCCGGCTCGCCGAGGAGGGGTTCCACGCTCCCCTCGACCTCGTCGACGGCGCCGCCCGCGTCTACGACCCGATCGTGCGCGGCGAAGACGGCGTCGACCTCTTCGGCTGCTTCCTCAAGGACTACGCGCCGTCCAACTGGTGAAGTTCGGCCACGTCGGTGGCCTTCTTTTGGACGAGAGTTTTCGGGATCGACTGGCTATGAGTGGGCTAGGAAAAACATGTTTAGATGCGCATATCTGCGTATCAATATTGAACATAGCCCAACCCAAGCCAGATGTGGCTTCCGATCTCGCCGAGCGCTCAAATCTCCAGTGCGACAACAGGCATCCCGGACCTCTACTTTCCAGCCGGCCGCGGCGCCACCCCCCTTTGCAGCCCGTCGGCGCAGATTTTTCCGTCCCAGCCGCTTGACGGCGCCGCTCCCCAGCAGGTCGGCGACACCGGGGCACGCCTACCGATAGATTGTTAGATGCGCATATGTGCGTACCGATATCTTCAAGCTGTCGATCCACTGCCCCGCGATCGGAAGGTCATGGGAGGCAAAGACGTTCACCGGGGGTGCTCCGTAGCCGACGGTGAAATTCCGCGCACGTGGGCGACGATCGCCTTAGTCTGGATTACGTGATGTACCGGCTGCTGGCAGATGCCACCGCGGGTGTGCATTTCCTGTTCATCGCCTACCTCGTCGTCGGCGGGTTCGTCGCGTGGCGGTGGCGGTGGACGATCTGGACCCACATCGCCGCGGTGGCCTGGGGTTTCAGCACGGTCCTCGTCGGCGTCGACTGCCCGCTGACGTTTCTGGAGACGTGGGCCAGGGAACGCGGTGGCGAAGCCGGCCTACCGTCGACCGGCTTCATCGCCCACTACCTCACCGGGGTTCTCTATCCGCGCAGCGCCTTGGACCTGGTGCGTGTCCTGGTCGTGGCGCTGGTGGCGGTCTCGTGGATCGGCTTCGTCCAGCTGGGCAGGCGCCGGCGGTACCGATCGCATCACGCGGTCGCCGAATAACATCCGTGCCCGTGTTATTCCCGGCTCATCGCCCGTACCGCACGGACGACGTCGTCACCGGTCAGCTGATCACCGGCGGGGGCGATCAACCACTGCAGTGCGATGCCTTGGAACAGCGCGAAATACAGTTTCGCGACCGCGCGGGCATCTCCGGCCGACAGCTCGGGATGCACCTCACGCAGCGGCTCGACGAGTCCCGCGTAGACCTCTTCGGTGGCATGGGAGAAGTACTCCTGCGATTCCGGTGAGCGCGCCACCCGCACCCCGTTCTCGAAGCTGAGAATCAGCTGGTCCGGGTGGTTCTGGATGACGTCCATCATGCCGTTCCAGGTGGCCTCCAGCGATTGCGCCAGGGTGCGCCCCTCCCCCGCGTCGCGGATGGCCTCTTCCATCCCCCGGCCGATCTCGTCACCGGTGACCTCCGCGATGGCCTCGGCGACCAATCGGTCCTTCGTGCCGAAGTGATAGCCGATGGCGGCCAGGCTGACCCCGGCCGCGCCGGCGATATCGCGTGCGGTCACCTTGGCGAGACCTCGCTCCAGAATCGCCTTCCTCGCCCCGGCCAACAGATCCTCTCGATTACCCATAAGTCCAGGTTACAACGTCTTAGACATTTGTACTAGACAAACGTGCCAGCCGTATGGCACATTTGTCTAAGACGTTCGGACCAACCGATAGGAACCGCCACCATGAACACCGTCTCCCGCCCCCTGCACATCCTGATCTCCGGCGGCGGCATCGCCGGCAATGCCGTTGCGCTGCAACTGCTTCGAGCCGGCGTCGCGGTCACCGTCGCGGAGCGCGCCACCGCTCTCCGCCCGGGCGGACAGGCGGTCGATCTGCGCGGGCCCAGCCGCGAAGTGGCCGAGCGCATGGGCCTGATGCCGGGCATCGCCGAGTATCAGCTCGAAGAACTCGGCATCTCCTACATCGATCACAAGGGCCGCACCTACGCGAACATGTCGATGGAGCACTTCGAAGGCAAGGGCCCGGTGGCCGAAATCGAGATCACCCGCGGCGACCTGAACCAGGTGCTGCTCGACGCCGTCGCCGCGGCCGGCGGCGAGCTGGACTACCGCTACGGCGACTGGATCGAATCGCTGACCCAGGACGACACCGGCGTGACGGTGGGGTTCGCCTCGGGACGCAGCGGGCGCTTCGACCTCGTCGTCGGTGCCGACGGCGTGCATTCGGCGACCCGGCGACTGGCCTTCGGCCCGGAGGAGCAGTTCAGCACATTCCTCGGTGGATACGCCTCGTTCTTCACGATGCCCACCCCGGAGGGGCTCACGCCCGGCTGGTTCGCGATGCAGCTGGTTCCCTCCGCCGCGGTGGGTTTGCGGCCCGACCGCGATCCCGCCACCGCGAAGGCGATTCTCACCCTGCTCGGCGAGCCCGACCCGGCGCTGCGCCGCGATACCGCCGCTCAGCAGCGGCTGATCCACGAGAAGATCGGCTCCCAGCCGCACTGGCACGCACCGACGATCCTGGCGGCGATGACCGAGGCCGACGACTTCTACTTCGACGAACTCGCGCGCATCGACATGCCCACTCTGGCGGCCGGCCGCGTGACTCTCGTCGGCGACGCCGGATACTGCGGCTCCCCGATGACCGGAATGGGCACCGCCATGGCGCTCGTCGGCGCCTACATCCTCGCCGGTGAGCTCGCGGCCGATCCCGGCGATGTGCCGGCGGCGCTGCGCCGTTACGAGGACAAGGTCACGCCGTTCCTCGGCAAGGCCAAGGAACTTCCCGGCGGCGGCATCGATATGATGCTGTCCCCCAGCGACTTCGGCACATCGCTGCGCCGGACCGCCAACCGGATCATGATGTCGAAGCCGATGCGGCCGGTGATGATGAAGCTGTTCTTCGGCAAGACCGACGAATACGAACTTCCCGCGTACGCGGCCTCCACCGCCGTGACCGGCCGGTAGGCGCGGGCTACAGCTGGGCCGTCGTGCCCGGCGCCAATCCCTCGGCGAGCCGCAGCTTGGCCGCCACATCCGAGAGCAGCTCGATCGAGGAGGCGGACAGTCCGGCCGCGGTGGTGAGCAGCCGCCGCAACGCCGGATCCTCCACCGCCGACGACACCAGGTCGTCCCCGGGGGCAGGATCGCCCGGCCCGCCGTCGTTGAACCGGGTCATTTCCACCGCCAGCACCCTGGCCACGGTCTCGACCAGCGCTTGTGACGGGTTGTCCCGGTTGCCCGAGCGCAGCTGGGACAGATAGGTCGCCGACACCGGATGCCCGGCCTGCGTCACGCGAAAAGCCAACGCGCGATTGGTCATCCGGGTACCGTGCACCTGCTCCCATTGCGCGACGACATCGTTGAAACGGTCCGCGAATCTCACCGGCGAAACACCCCCAGGCCGCTGCGAGAAACGCGCACGGACCACAACACGAGAAATGACATGTCGAAACTACCCCCGGCCGCATCGTTTCGCGCGCCGACAGGCCGGACGGGGCGAGCCGGCGGCGGGCCGCTACTCTCGCACCGTGCGGCAGACGATCATGGTGGACGTAGACACCGGAATCGACGATGCGCTGGCACTGCTGTATCTGCTGGCGGATCCGCAGCTGGAGATCGCCGGAATCGCCTCGACCGGAGGCAATGTGCCCACCGCGCAGGTCGCGGCGAACAATCTGGCTCTGCTGGATCTGTGCCGGGCACCGGCCATCGAAGTGGCGCTGGGGGCGGCGCAGCCGTTGGCGATTCCGCTGCGCACCACCGAGGACACCCACGGGCCGCACGGAATCGGCTATGCCGAATTGCCGCCTTCGCCGCGCCCGCTGTCGGATCGTTCGGCGGCACAGCTGTGGGTCGACACCGTCCGGGCGAGTCCCGGCGCGGTCCTGGGCCTGTGCACCGGGCCGTTGACGAATCTGGCCCTGGCACTGGAACTGGAACCCCAACTGCCGCACCTGCTTCGGCGGCTGGTGATCATGGGGGGCGCGTTCCGGCATCCCGGTAACACCACCCCCACCAACGAGTGGAACGTGCATGTCGACCCGGAGGCCGCCAAAGTGGTCTTCGACGCGTTCTCCTCGGTGCCGCAGGATCGGCGACCGATCGTCTGCGCGCTCGACATCACCGAATCGATCGAGATGTTCCCGGAACATCTGCGACGGATCGCCGAACGGGCACACTGCGCCGGCGCCGCGATGCCCGCACCCGGCGATCCGCCCGGCCTCCGGTCCGAGGCCACCAATCCGATCGTGCGGTTCCTGATCGACGCGGTCCGGTTCTACTTCGAGTTCCACCAGCACTACGACCAGGGGTACCTGGCGCATATGCACGATCCGTTCGCCGCGGCGGTCGCGCTCGAACCGACCCTGGCGGTGCTGCGCCCGGCCACCGTGGACGTCGAGCTGGCCGGCACCCTTACCCGCGGCAGCACGGTCGCCGATTGGGCGGGGATGTGGGGCCGCACGCCCAATGCCGATATCGCGGTCGGCACCGATCCGGCCGCCTTCTTCGACCGCTTGATCGCGCGCATCGGTGATTTCGCGGCGACGCTGTATCCGCCGGTGGCACAGGAGGTTCGGTGACGGTCGACGACGGGGACCGGGCGGCGGTCGCGCAGTTCCGGGACCGGACGGGGCTGCCCGGAATCATCGATGTGCACACCCATTTCATGCCCGATCGGGTGCTGCGCAAGGTGTGGGCGTATTTCGATTCCGTGGGTCCGCTGATCGGGCGGCCGTGGCCGATCGCCTATCGCGACGACGAGCAGCAGCGCCTGGATACGCTCCGCGGTTTCGGAGTGCGCGCGTTCACCTCCCTGGTATATCCGCACAAGCCCGATATGGCGGCGTGGCTGAACGAGTGGGCGGCCGACTTCGCGGCACGAACCCCGGACTGCCTGCACACCGCAACCTTCTATCCCGAACACGGCGCCGGCAGCTATGTGAGCGCGGCGATCGAATCCGGAGCGCGCATCTTCAAATCGCATATCCAGGTCGGTGACTATCACCCGGGCGATCCGTTGCTGACCGAGGTGTGGGGGCTGTTGTCCGAGGCCGGGATTCCGGTGCTGATCCACTGCGGATCGGGCCCGGCGCCGGGGGAATTCACCGGACCGGAGCCGATCGCGGCGCTGCTGCAGCGGTTTCCGCGCCTGACGCTGATCATCGCCCATATGGGCGTGCCCGAGTACTCCGAATTTCTCGACCTCGCTCAGCGCTACGACAACGTGCACCTCGACACCACGATGTCGTTCACCGACTTCATCGAGGAACGAAACCCGTTCCCGCGCAACGAGTACTCGCGACTGGCCGACGTGGGTGAGCGCATTCTGTTCGGCAGCGACTTCCCGAACATCCCGTACTCCTACGTTCATGCGCTGGAAGCACTCGAACGGCTCGATCTGGGTGCGGACTGGCTGCGGGCGGTCTGCTACGGCAATGCGGCGCGACTGTTCCGGGTGAGGTGAGCTGTCCGGGGACGAATCCTCGTCGCCCGGACAGCCGCTATTTCTCGTCGAAGGCGCGCAGCAGTTCCTCGGCCGCCAGGGCCGGAGTCAGGGAGCCGTCGCGGATCTGCTTTTCCACCTGTGCGCGAATCGCTTTCACGCCGGGACTGTCGGCCAGCCGGCGCAGCAGTTGATCGTGCACCATGGTCCAGGTCCAGTCGACCTGCTGGCGGCGGCGCTTCTCGGCGAACTCCCCCGCCTCGGTGAGCACGCGCCGGTGTTCGAGGACCGTATCCCAGAAGGTGTCCAGACCGGTGCCGTTCAGCCCACTCATGGTGAGAACCGGTGGGCGCCAGAGGGAATCGCGCGGATGGATCAGTCGCATCGCGCCCTGTAGCTCGCGTGCGGCCGCCCGCGCCTCCACCTCGTGGCGGCCGTCGGCCTTGTTGACCGCGACCAGATCGGCCAGCTCCAGCACACCCTTCTTGATGCCCTGCAACTGATCTCCGGTGCGGGCCAGGGTGAGGAAGCAGAACACGTCGACCATATTGGCGACGGTCACCTCGGACTGACCGACACCCACCGTCTCCACCAGGATCACGTCGTAACCGGCGGCCTCGAGCAGCACGATCG
Source organism: Nocardia mikamii NBRC 108933 (assembly GCF_001613505.1). Taxonomy (GTDB): domain Bacteria; phylum Actinomycetota; class Actinomycetes; order Mycobacteriales; family Mycobacteriaceae; genus Nocardia; species Nocardia mikamii. The sequence goes on along the minus strand of NZ_BDCM01000008.1, from coordinate 107,453 downwards.
TTTCCCGGGTCGCCTTGGCGACGCCGCCCAGCGTGCCCGCGGTCGGCGACGGGCGGATGAACGCCTCACGCTCGACCGACAGCCGCGCCATGCGGGTCTTGTCGCCCAGAATCGATCCACCGGTGCGGGTCGAGGACGGATCCACCGCCAGCACCGCGACCCGATGTCCCTGGCCGATCAGATACATCCCGAGTGCGTCGATGAACGTCGACTTGCCCACGCCCGGAACGCCGGTGATACCGACGCGATTGGATTCGACGGCACCACCTTCGGCCGTGAGCTCGAGCAGCAGGCGCTGCGCCGCCTCGCGGTGATCCGCGCGGGTGGATTCGACCAGGGTGATCGCGCGGGCGAGCGCGGCGCGCTGATTGTCGCGGATCGCACCTGCCAGCTCCGCCACATCGATGGTCCGGCGTCGTCCGCCGCCCTGGGACTGCGGTCCGTCCACGCGCAGCGCCGGGGGCAGGCCGCGGGCGGTGGACAGGGCCTGGGTTCCGGGCAACTCCGCCCCGGCGGGCGCATCGCCCGCCGGAGTCCGGTCGGCGTCGTTCATTCCGCCTCGGCTTGTCCGCCGATCTCGTGGCCGAGTTCGGCCGCCAGCTTCTGCAGCAGCCCGATCGCGGCATCGGCGATCACGGTGCCCGGCGGGAAGATCGCCGCGGCGCCGGCGGCATACAGCTCGTCGAAGTCACCGGGCGGGATCACACCGCCGACGATGACCATGATGTCGGGGCGTCCGACCTCGGCCAGCGCCTGCCGCAGAGCGGGCACCAGCGTGAGGTGGCCGGCCGCCAGCGAGGAGACACCGACGATGTGCACGTCGTTGTCGGCCGCCTGCTGGGCCACCTCTTCCGGGGTCTGGAACAACGGGCCCACGTCGACGTCCATGCCGAGGTCGGCGAAGGCGGTCGCGATCACCTTCTGGCCGCGGTCGTGGCCGTCCTGGCCCATCTTGGCGACGAGGATGCGGGGGCGGCGGCCCTCGGCCTCGGCGAATTCCTCGACCAGCTCGATGGCCCTGCTGATGTTGGTCACCTTGCCGGCCTCCTCTCGGTAGACGCCCGACAGTGTGCGGATCTCGGCTTGGTGGCGACCGTACACCTTCTCCAGCGCGTCGGAGATTTCGCCGACAGTGGCCTTGGCGCGGGCCGCGTCGATGGCGAGGGCGAGCAGGTTGTTGGCCATCCCACCCTCGGAAGACGCTGCCGCCCTGGTCAATTCGGCCAGGGCCCGCTCGACCTCGGTGCTGTCGCGCTCGGCGCGCAGGCGGCGCAGCTTCTCGTTCTGCTCGGCGCGCACGCGCGAGTTCTCGACCTTGAGGACCTCGATCTCCTGGTCCTCGGTCACCTGGTACTTGTTGACGCCGATCACCGGCTGCGCACCGGTGTCGATGCGCGCCTGGGTGCGGGCGGCGGCCTCCTCGATGCGCAGCTTCGGGATACCCTCCGAAATCGCCTGCGCCATACCGCCGTGCGCCTCGACCTCGGCGATGTGGGCCCGCGCCCGCTCGGCCAGGTGGTGGGTCAGCCACTCCACGTAGTAGGAGCCGCCCCACGGATCGATCGGGCGCGTGGTTCCCGACTCCTGCTGCAGCAGCAGCTGGGTGTTGCGGGCGATGCGCGCGGAGAAGTCGGTGGGCAGTGCCAGCGCCTCGTCGAGGGCGTTGGTGTGCAGCGACTGGGTGTGGCCCTGGGTCGCCGCCATCGCCTCGACACAGGTGCGCGCGACGTTGTTGAACACATCCTGCGCGGTCAGCGACCAGCCCGAGGTCTGCGAGTGGGTGCGCAGCGACAGCGACTTCTGGCTCTTGGGTTCGAACTTCGACACCAGCTCGCTCCACAGCAACCGGCCCGCGCGCAGCTTGGCGACCTCCATGAAGAAGTTCATGCCGATGGCCCAGAAGAACGACAGCCGCGGCGCGAACTGATCGATCTCCATCCCCGCGTCCAGGCCGGCGCGGATGTATTCGACACCATCGGCCAGGGTGTAGGCCAGCTCCAGATCGGCCGTGGCGCCGGCTTCCTGGATGTGGTAGCCGGAGATGGAGATCGAGTTGAACTTCGGCATCTTCGCGGAGGTGTAGGCGAAGATGTCGGAGATGATCCGCATCGAGGGCTTGGGCGGATAGATGTAGGTGTTGCGGACCATGAACTCCTTCAGAATGTCGTTCTGAATGGTTCCGGCCAGCTGTTCGGGCTTGACGCCCTGTTCCTCGGCGGCGACGACGTACAGCGCCAGGATCGGCAGGACCGCGCCGTTCATGGTCATCGAGACCGACACCTGGTCCAGCGGAATCTGATCGAACAGTTCCCGCATATCCAGGATCGAGTCGATGGCGACGCCGGCCATACCGACGTCACCGGTCACCCGGGGATGATCGGAGTCGTAGCCGCGATGGGTGGCCAGGTCGAAGGCGACCGACAGACCCTTCTGGCCCGCGGCCAGGTTGCGGCGGTAGAAGGCGTTGGAATCGGCGGCGGTGGAGAAACCCGCGTACTGGCGGATGGTCCACGGCTGATTCACGTACATGGTCGGGTACGGGCCGCGCACGAACGGCGCCACACCGGGCACGCTGTCGAGCGGATAGCCCTCGGCGACAACGGCATCCCGGTCGGCCTTGGTGTACACCGGCGCGACGTCGATGCCTTCGGGGGTCGCCCAGACCAGTTGTTCGGGCGCATAACCGTTGGCGGCGGCCGATTCGGCGACGAACGCCTCGACGTCGCCGCCACCGGTCCGGCCGACGGCCGGTTCACCCAGCGGTACCTCGGCGAAGCTGCCGATCACGTGGTTCACATCTCGAGTAGTCATTACGCTCCCAGCTTCTCCAGCAGGCCGGACAGGGTCGCCACCGCGTCCATGCGGGCCGTGAGGAATCCGTCCGGCCGCTGTGTGCCGCTCACCTCAGCCACCGCCTTCTCCGGTCCGGCCAGCAGTACCGTCGTCACGCCGGCGTCGCGCAGCTGCGCGACGGCGGGCGCGGCCTCGGTGCCGTAACGGGCGTCACTGCCACACAGCACCGCCATCGTCGCTCCGGATTCGGTGGCGGCCGAGCCGATCGCGGACGTCTCCAATGCTCCCGGGTTCACCGTTTCGATGCCGCCGGAGGCGAGCACGTTCGCGGTGAAGGTCACGCGCACGTTGTGTTCGGCGACCGGGCCCAGCGGTACCAGCAGCGCACGCGGCCGGCGGCCGTGGGCGGCGAGGTAGGCATCCGACCGGTTGCGCAGGGCTTCGAAGGCCGCGCCGTAGCGGGCCACCGCATTCGTCGCACGCGCGGCCTCGGACAGCGGTTGCTCGGCCAGGTTCGGGAATTCGTTGACACCGGTGACCGCGGTGCGGCGGTGGGCGATGTCGGATTCGCGGCGGGTCCGGGTATCGGCGATGCGCTCGGCCAGCAGGCCGGACTCCAGCGCGGCGAGGTATCCGCCGGCGCGTTCGAGCTCCTGCATGAACGCCCACGCCGCACCGGCCACATCCGCGGTGAGACTCTCCACATGCCAGGAACCCGCGCCGGGATCCTGCACGTGCCCGAGATGCGACTCCTCGAGCAACAGCAGCTGGGTGTTGCGTGCCATACGTTCCGAGAACGCTTGCGACACACCGAGTTCCCCGGCCGGCAGGGCCGCGTCGAACGGCAGTACGGTGACCAGGTCCGCGCCGCCCACGCCGGCGCCGAACGCGGCCAGGGTGGTGCGCAGCATGTTCACCCACGGATCACGCTGGCTCAGCATCGCTTCCGAGGTGACGGCGTGCTGCGGCGCGTTGCCGAAGTCCGGCGCTCCCGCCTCGTGCGCGACCCGAGCCCACAGCCGCCGGGCGGCACGGAATTTCGCGATCGTCTCGAACTGGTCGTCGGTCGCCGCCAGCTGGAAACTCACCTGATCCAGCGCGTCGGCGACATCGAGGCCGGCGTCGGTGAGTGCGCGCAGGTAGTCCAGGCCCGCGGCGACGGCCGCGCCGATCTCCTGGGCGTCGGACGCGCCGGCGTTGTGGAAGACCGTGCCGGACACAGTGATCGCACGGACGGTCTCGGTGCGGCCGGCGGCAGTGCGTGCCAGTTCGACCGTGGCGTCGAGGCCGGTGTCGGCCACTCCGGCGAAGCGGCTGGTCAGCGGCGCCGCGCCGAGGAAGACGTGGATGTCGGAGCGGTCGGCCACCTCGTAGCCGTCGAGCAGGGCCAGCACCTGCGCGGCGGCGGCCGGTGTGTCCGCACCCGCCCGCAAGCTCAGCGGAGCCAACTCGAACAGCAAGCCGCGCAGCGCGTCCGCCAGTCCCGCCACCGGGACGCCGTTCTCGCCCACCCCGAGCCAGACGGAGCTGACGCCGTTCTCCAGGGCGGCGAGGATCTCCTCGTTGACGGCGGCCGGATCGGTTCCGCCGATGCGGGCGCTGACATGCCAGCCGCGGTGCACGTCCCGGGTGCCCTCGTTACCGCGCACGAACGGGAATCGTCCCGGCAGCGGTTGTTCGGGCAGTTCGTCGCGACGGGTGTACAGCGGCGCGACGGTCACTCCGTCGTAATTGGTGACCTCGAGCAGGCGCTCCGGCTCGTCACCGAGTTCGGATGCCTCGACCTTGCGGGATTTGGCCAGTACTCCGGCCACACCCTTGCGCCATGCGGCGTATCCGGGCACGGTGTCCGCACCCGGATCTGAACCAATCGGCATCGCTGCTGTACCTCTTCCACTCGACTCCGATACTTCACTCGTACCGGATACCTACGCTGGGACCCAACTCTTCGCAGCGCCTTCGCAACCGCCTGTGTGACCCCTTCACAGTGCGACGGGCGTGCGATATCGGCAGGTCGATGACCAGTTCGGTTAACGATCATTCATCAACCTTCATTCGATGCTAGCCCGGTGTTCGCATACTCTTCGCACAGCCTCGCCATACCGACCGGTAACCTGTCGCGGTGCCGAGGACGACGGATGTGGCGTTGCGACTACTGCGCAATCGACGGGTCGCGATGCTGGTGATCCTCGCGACCGCCCTGGTCGCGGTCGCCCTGCTGGCCCCGCATCCGGCCCCGCAACAGATCCGGGACTGGGCCGATTCGGTCGGCCCGGTGTTTCCGCTCCTGTTTTTTCTCGTCCACGCGCTCGTGACGGTGGCGCCGTTTCCGCGCACCGTGTTCACACTGAGCGCCGGGCTGTTGTTCGGGCCGATTCTCGGCATCACCCTCGCGGTTGCCGCGACGACGGTCAGCGCCGTGCTGGCTCTGTTGCTCGTCCGGGCGCTGGACCGGGACCAGGTCGCCGCGCGATTGACCCATCCGGCGGTGCGGGCGGTGGATCGACGGCTGGCCCGGCGCGGCTGGCTCGCGGTCGGCTCGCTGCGACTGATCGCGCCGGTACCGTTCTCGGTGATCAATTACTGCGCCGGACTGTCCTCGGTGCGGATGATGCCCTACCTGCTGGCCACCTTCGTGGGCATCATTCCCGGCACCATCGGCGTCGTCGTCCTCGGCGATGCGCTGACCGGCCGGACGAACCCGGGCCTGCTGGTGCTGTCGGGGGTGTGCATCACCATCGGCGTGATCGGGCTGATCGTCGACGCCCGCTGGGGCGCAGAGCAATTCGCGGCCGTCGCCACCGATGCGGCCGAGGAGCCGGCACCACACTGACGCCCGACGCCGACGCGATCGCTCAGCGCGCGCGCAGCGCCAGACCGGCCGGAACCGCCGCGAATGCCTCGCGCACTCTGTCCGTCAGGGCGGCCCGCCCGCCCCGGCCGTCGGCGCGGACCCATTCCCGGCCGGCCACACTCCAGGCCGAGGTCACCAGTTCGGCCAGGACGTGCAGTCGCAGATCGTCCGCGGGCAGTTCCAGGCGGTCGGCGAGGATCGTGACCGCATCCGCCTCCACGCCGTGGCGGTGGTATTCGACGTAGGCCAGGAGCGCCGGTGTGGTGCGGATGAGCCGGCGCGTCGCGACATACCGGCGATCCCAATCCGGTGCCAGATCGGCGACGGCCGCGGTCAACGTCTCTCGCATACCGTCCAGCACCACCCCGGTCAGCGGCCGATTCGCCAGTGCCGCGAGATATGCGGACCACAACTCGGCCTCCGCCTCGATCGCGGCCGCCTCCTTGGCCGGATAGGTGCGGAAGAAAGTGCTGCGCGACACCTCGGCCTCGTCCACGAGTTCGTCGAGTGTCGTCGCGTCGAATCCGCGCTCGGTGAACAGCCGCAGGGCGGCGTCGGCCAGTGCGCGGCGGGTACGCAGCCGTTTGCGCTCTCGCAACGGCAGCGTGCGGTCGGATGCGGGATCGGGCATGCCGAGATGCTATCCGAACTCGGATCCGAGGCACGTAAGAAACTGGGAATCGAACGACACTTGCGCTCGTATGGAACTGAGTGCCAGAATTGGCGCACCATATCGCAGTCAGGAGCACGCCATGTCCCCCGTCACTCTCGATCCGTCGGTCATCGGCCGAGCCGAAAAGCATCACAACGCGCTTCTGCACCGAATCCTCGCCGGTACCGGCGTCGACGAGGCGCAGTGGATCACTCTCAGCCAGGCCGCGGCAGCCGGCGGCACCGTCGATCGGGAGCGGCATGTCGCCACTCTCGCCGCGAAGACGACCTGGGCGCCCACTGTTGTCGAGACCGCCGCGACGCGACTCATCGAGCGTGCTCTGATGCGTGCGGCGCCGGGCGGTGAACTCGTGGTCACCGCGGCGGGTGATCGTCTCGTCGCGGACATCCGCTCGCGCACGAGCGCGGTGCTCGGCCGCGTCTACGGTTCGGTCCCGGCGGCCGACCTCGCGCTCGCGGGGCAGGTTCTCACCGTGATCACCGCCGGTTTGTCCCGCGAATTGGAAAGCTGACGATGTCCACGCCCGCCGCGCGGGAACGGAATTCCCGCGCGGCGCTCATCGCCTCCGGTACCGGAACGAGATAAGGCTCATCCTCACTCGGTAACGGCGGGCGGCCGGGAGTATCGGCCGCCGTAATAGGACGGGCCGAAAAGTGATCGGCTCGCGCTGCGCACAATCATTGTCTCGCGTTCTCTTCCGGACCAGAGTGCCTGTATCACTTTCGGTCCCGGCAGGAGGATGTATGGCCGCCACCGATGAACCGCGTTCGGGCGCACGCGCCGTCGATCGTGCGATCGCGGTCCTGAACTGCTTCGACGGCGACGACCCCGAGCTGTCGGTCAGCGAACTGGCACAGCAGACGGGCCTGCCCGTCAGCACCACCCACCGGCTGCTGCAGGCACTCGTGCGCGGGCGGCTGCTGGAACAGGACCATGCCAGCGACCGCTACCGCATCGGGCACGGGCTCGCGTCGCTGGCGCGGCCGGCGCTGACGCGACTCGGTCTCGATTCGGCGGCGCCGCACCTCTACGCGCTGGCGGCGAATATCCGCATTTCGGTCAGTCTCAGCGTGCCCGACTCGCGCGACGCGCTGACCGTCTTCCAGGCGCGGCCGCCGGTCTCGTTCTGCCCCAACCAGATTCCGCGGCCACGACGCCCGCTGCGATCCAGCGCGGCCGGGCACGCGCTGCTGGCGTTCTCCCCTGGCGACCGCCTGATCGAGACCTACGCCGGCCGGCACGAGTCCGATCCGCCGGCGTCGGCCGACCTCGACCGGGTGCGCCGCGCCGGATTCGCGGTCGAGGTGATCGACAGCGACGAGCCGATCCGTTCGGTCGCCGTGCCGATCGTCGGCCGCGGCCGGCAGGTACGCGGCGCGCTCTGCGTGCAGGCCCGGTCCGCGCGCCTCGACATCGACCTGATGCGCTCGATCCTGCCCCCGATGCGCCATATCGCGAACCGGATCGGCCCGCTGCTGCACGCCGAACCCGACGCCGCGGACACCGCCTCGTAAGTCGTTCGCGCGCCCCGCGTTTCGGCTGCCGAATTATCCTCACGCTGATTTCCACACTGTGAAAACACCGTTGCTCACCAGCACGGACAGCCGCACCATGTGATCAACGCAGGTTGCCGCGATCCGCATCGCCGGCCCGAGCACTTTCCCAGAAGGCACCCCGATGAACGTCACCCGACTCTTGACGCGCCGCCGCACGGTGGATCTCATGCGCGTCCCGCACGGGATCTGTCGCGCCTGAGCCGGGCGCCATCGCCGTCGCCGAAAGCCCTGCCAGGCAATTCGTTTCGCCGATCTACCGGCCGCCGCACCCGATGTGCGCGGGGCCGCAGACGCATTCAGTGAAAGAACCGATCATGTCGTTCAGACGACCCCGGGTGGTGCGCGCCCTCGCCACCGTCCTCGCCCTGCCCGTGCTCGCCGTGCTCGCCGCGGGCTGCTCGAGTTCCGGCGCCGGTACCACCGCCGACGGTAAGACCATCCTTCGCTACCAGGGCCAGGCCGGCATGGTCACGGCCTACGAACTGGCCGCCGACCTCGGCTACTTCTCCAAGATCGAGCTGAAGTGGGAGGGCGACACCACCAGCGGTCCGGCCAATATCCAGGCCGCCACCACCAAGCAGATCGAATTCGGCAGCGCGTTCAACGGCGCGGTCGTCAAGCTCATCGCCGGCGGCGCACCGGTCACCTCGGTGCTCAGCTCCTACGGCGCCGACGGGCAGAGCTTCACCGGCTACTACGTCCGCGACGATTCGGGCATCAAGACGGCCAAGGACCTGATCGGGAAGAAGGTCGGCGTCAATACGCTCGGCGCCCATCACGAATTCATCACCCGCCAGTGGTTGCACGATCAGGGTCTCACCGATGACGAGATCAAACAGGTGCAACTCGTGGTGCTGCCGCCGGTCAATACCGAGGACGCGCTGCGCAAAGGGCAGATCGATGTGGCGGCGCTGGGCGGCCCGCTGCAGGACATCGCGCTCGCGCACGGCGCCATCCACCCGCTCTACACCGACAAGGGCTTGTTCGGCGAGTTCGACTACGGCACCTACGTTTTCCGCAACGATTACATCGCCGATCATCGGGACGCGGTGGCCGACTTCGTCCAGGGCACGGCCCGCGCGACACGCTGGCTGCAGATCACGCCGCGCGATCAGGCGGTGGCGCGCCTGGCCGACATCATTCACAAGCGCGGCCGCAACGAGAACACCAAACTGCTCGACTCCTACAAGTCGTCCGGCATTCCGGTGCCCGGCGCGGTGATCCAGGAGCGAGAGCTGCAGATCTGGATCGACTGGCTGGTCCGCAACGGTGAGCTGCCGGCCGGGAAGTTCGCGGCCAAGGATCTGTACACCAACAAGTTCAACCCCTACGCCAACGGCACATACCCCGCCGAGAGCGGGCCGACCGGAGAGGTGGTGGCCGCCAAATGAGTGTCACGGCAATCAAACTCGCGCTCGACGGGGTGCGCAAGGAGTTTCCGGCGCGAGGCGCCGGCACTGCGTTCACGGCGCTGGAGAACATCACCGTGGACGTGCGCGACGGTGAATTCCTCGTGCTGGTCGGGCCCAGCGGTTCGGGTAAGTCGACCCTGCTGGACCTGCTGGGCGGGCTGACCCGGCCGACCCACGGCCAGATCCTGCTCGACGGCCGGCCGGTCACCGGCCCCGGACTCGACCGGGGGATCGTCTTCCAGCAGTACGCGCTGCTGCCGTGGCGCACCGCGCGCGGCAATATCGAATTCGGGTTGGAGGCCAAGCGCATCCGCCGCCGCGAACGCCGCCGGATCGCCGACGAGTATCTGGAGCTGGTCGGCCTCACCGGCTTCGGCGACCGCTACCCGCACGAGTTGTCCGGCGGTATGAAACAGCGTGTGGCCATCGCGCGCAGCCTCGCCTTCGATCCCGAGGTGCTGCTGATGGACGAGCCGTTCGCGGCGCTCGACGCCCAGACCCGCGAGTCGCTGCAGGACGAGTTGCTACGCATCTGGCGCACCACCGGCAAGACCATCCTGTTCATCACCCACGACATCAACGAAGCCGTCTATCTGGGGCAGCGGGTGGCCGTGCTCACCTCGCGGCCGGGACGAGTGAAGGCAGTGGTCGATATCGATCTCGACCGCGACACCGACCCGGACGCCGACATCCGCTCCAGCGAACACTTCAGCGAAGTCCGGCACCGGATCTGGTCGCTGCTGCACGACGAGGTGGCCCGCGCGCAGGGTCTCGAGCAGGCCGACCTCGCGGCCACCGACAGGAGGTAACACCATGTCCACCACGTTGCCCGCCACCGCCGAACCCGTGCTGGTGTCGAAGAAGTCCTCCGTCTCGGCCGGGAGTGCGGCCGAGGCTCCCGCTCGCTCCACCGCCGGCACGGGACGGCAGCTGGCCGCCCTGGCCGGCCGCTGGGGCTGGCGGCTGTTCAAGCCCGTCCTGGTCATCGGCCTGTTTCTGGCATTCTGGGAGCTCGCGCCCCGATTCGGCCTGGTCGATCAGATCTTCCTGCCGCCCTTCTCCACCGTCGTGCAGCGCGGAGACGAGCTGATCCGCAACGGTCAGCTCTGGGACAACACCTCCGCCAGTCTGGGCCGATCCCTGGTCGGCTTCGCGATAGCTGTGGCGTGCGCCGTTCCGGCCGGCGTCGCCATCGCGTGGTACAAGCCGGTGGCCGACTTCGTGAACCCGCTGCTCGAACTGTTCCGCAACACCGCGGCGCTGGCGCTGCTGCCGGTGTTCATCCTGATCCTCGGCATCGGCGAGACCTCCAAGGTCGCGATCGTGGTCTACGCGGGCTTCTTCCCGATCTTGCTGAACACCATCAGCGGCGTTCGATCGGTCGACCCCCTGCTGATCAAATCGGCTGTGTCACTCGGCTTCTCGCCGCTGCGGCTGTTCCAGAAGGTGATCCTGCCCGCCGCCGTCCCGACCATCTTCACCGGCATCCGGATGGCGGCCTCGGCCTCGATCCTGGTCCTGATCGCCACCGAGATGTCCGGTGCGCGAGCGGGACTCGGCTACCTCATCACCGCCGCGCAGCAGAATTTCCAGATCCCCGACATGTATGTCGGGATCGTCGCCATCGCGATCGTCGGCCTGGTCTACAACGCCGTACTCGTCGCGATCGAACGCCGCCTCACCCGCTGGCGCCCGCAATCCGATCGCTGAAGCACTACACCGAAGGGACGACGACGCTCGATGTCGCCATCACCGAAAACCTTTCATCTCAACGCCTTTCTGATGGGCGTCGGTCATCACGAGGCGGCCTGGCGCCATCCGCGCACCGAGGAACGGCGCGTGCTGGACGTGAAGCATTTCCAGGAATTGGGCCGCATCGCCGAGCGAGGCAAACTGGATTCGGTCTTCTTCGCCGACGGTCTGGCGGTGGGCCCGCGCATTCAGCGCAATACGCTCGCGGTGTTCGAACCGGTGACATTGCTGTCGGCCATCGCCGCGGCGACCGACCATATCGGTCTCATCGCGACGGCCTCGACGACCTATAACGAACCGTTCAATCTGGCCCGCAAATTCGCCTCGCTCGACCACATCAGTGGCGGGCGAGCCGGGTGGAACATCGTCACGTCCGGCAGCGTCGACGAGGCCTACAATTTCGGCTACGACGCGATTCCCGAACATGCTCGGCGATATGAGCGCGCCACCGAATTCGTCGATGTCGCATTGCAATTGTGGGACAGCTGGGAGTCCTCGGCCGTCGTGCTCGACCCCGAGGCCGGGGTCTTCGCCGATCCGGACAAGGTGCACACCATCGACTACGACAGCGACCGGTTCCGGGTGCGCGGACCGTTGAACTCCCCGCGCGGCCCGCAGGGCCGGCCACTGCTGGTGCAGGCCGGATCCTCCGAGAGCGGAAAGGAATTCGCCGCCCGCTACGCCGAGGCGGTGTTCACCGCACAGCGCACCCTGGAGGAGGGACAGCGCTTCTATCGCGACCTGAAATCACGGCTGCCGAAGTACGGCCGCGGCGCCGACGAGCTGAAGGTCCTTCCCGGCCTGGTGCCCTACATCGCCGATACGCCCGCCGAAGCGCTGGCACTGGAGCAGGAGTTCACCGATCTCATCTCTCCCGACTACGCGTTGCGCCAGCTGTCCACGCAGCTGGGCATCGACCTGACCGACCATCCGCTGGACGCGCCACTACCGCCGCTGCCGGTGGAGAGCGAGATCGAAGGCAACAAGTCCCGGTTCACGCTGGTCAAGGAGTTGGCTACGCAAGAGCAGCTGACCGTGCGGCAGCTGATCGGCAAACTCGGCGGCGGGCGCGGACATCGCAGCTTCGCCGGCACGCCGGAGCAGATCGCCGACGAACTGCAGACCTGGTTCGAGGCGGGCGCCGCCGACGGATTCAACATCATGCCGCCGTATCTGCCCGGCGGACTCACCGATTTCGTCGACCGGGTGGTGCCGATCCTGCAGGAACGCGGCCTGTTCCGCACCGAATACACCGCCGACACCCTGCGCGGGCACTACGGCCTCGCGCCGGTGGAGAGCCGGTTCGCGGCCGGAGCGGCGATCAGCGCCTGACCGGCGAATACAACGCGACAGGCCCCTTCCGGGTAGATCCGGGAGGGGCCTGTCTGCACGCTGTGTACGCGGACGAACCGCAGGTGGCGGCGAACCTTACAGGTTCGCGCCGCACACCGGCCAGGCGCCGGGGCCCTGGCTGGCGAGCACGTTCTCCGCGACGCGGATCTGCTCGGAGCGGCTGGCGTTGGCCGGGTTGCCACTGCCGCCATTGGCCTCCCAGGTGCTCTGGGTGAACTGCAGGCCGCCGTAGAAACCGTTTCCGGTGTCGGCGCCCCAGTTGCCGCTGGCCTCGCACGCCGCCACGGCATCCCAGTCGTGGCCGCCGTCGGCAGACGCGGTAGCGGTCAGGCCGAAGGGGACGGCGACGATGGCGCCGGCGACGGCGGCGAAGCCGAGTGCGCGAGTGCTGAACTTACGGTTACGAGACATGTGGAGTTTCCTGCCTGCGCCCAGCCGGCCCGATGGTGACGATTACGGGTCCCTGCCCCCAGGTATCTCGGGGTCGAACTCGAACCGCGGGACAGGGTTGCCGGTGTTCAGCGATTCGAGCGTCAGCCCGGAATTCCGAGCTGCAGACGACGGTAACGGAGAAATCTCGATACATCACGTTGCGATAACAACCGAACTGTCTCAACCCAACGTGGAGGATATTCACGTTTACGCAGCGCATGGTGGGATAAACGCGCGTTACATAAATGTAGTTATATAAACGTTATGTGGTCGAGATCACTGAGAAATAGTGATCCCCGTCGCATGATAACGTCCGAAATCGGCGGTTTCGTCGGCTCGAAGCCCCCGCCGACACTCATTCGGGCCGGTCAGAGGGCTAACGCTCGGACACGGTGACGGGCCACCGGTCCACCGTGTCCAGCGACGTGAGCTGCGCATCCTCCAGTGCTTGCGCGACACGCCGACGGTAGCGGGATGCGAGGGCCGGAGTCCGGCCCGCCCCGCCGGGACGGCCCCGCTCGGCGTAGGCCAGCCAGCCCGAGGCCTGACGCAGGATCTCGCCCGTGCTCAGCGGTCCCGCGAGCAGCAGACCGCCGTATTCGGGCACGACCGCCACCGCGCCGCCCAGATGCTGCAGGCACCGGCAGATCCCCAGTTCGTGACCGAGATCGCGGTAGCGGGTCAGCGCCAGCAGCCACCAGCGCATCGCGCGCCGCGGCTCACCGCGCATCCACCACAACAGCCCCAGCGTTTCGAAGGTGTGTGCCCGGCCGGACGGGTTGCGCCCGCCGCGGGTCAGGGTTTCGGCCAGCTCGAGACGGTCACGGGCGGCGTCCAGGCGGCCTTCGTGCATATGTGCGATGGCGAGGTCGTTCAGCGCACAGACCTCGGCGGCGATGTCGCGACGCGGCAGCAGCCACCACGCGCGCTCGAACCCGGCCACGATGTCGGGCAGTGGGTACTCCCCGCCCGGCAAGCGGTCGAAATCTCGCATCGCCTCGGCATGCGCGCGCCGAGCATCCAAGCCCGTGCTCCGGCGTGGACGGCTGCGGCGCCGCTTCCGGAGCGCGCGCGGCCCTCGCCGGCGTGTCGCGGTAGCGAGCGCCAGATCGCAGCGAATCGATGCCAGTTCGCTGATCTGCGGATGCGCCGGACCGCTCAGGGCGAGCATCGCTCGCGCCGCCGGACCGTCGGCAGGCGCCCCGATCCGCGCGTACCAGAGGTCGAGCGCGTCGGCGATCCGGGCCAGGGCCGGGATGTCGAGTTCGACGCCGTGATCGCAGTCCGCGCATTCGCGCACCAGCTCGGCCAGCCGGTCCGCCGTTCCCGTGAACCACCGATGCGCGCCGGCGCCGAGCCGATCCGAATCCAGGGCCACCGCCCAGCGCGTCGCACGGTCGGAGTAGTGCCGGATCAGCGCCGGCCACGTGGCCCGCCACTGCGGTGTGCGGCGGACGACGGCACGGTCCGGCGGCGTCGTGGTCTTCGCCACGGCGAATCGGTCGTGTCCGTCGTGGACGATCACACCGTGGGCGGCGAGCCGGATCAGAACCTCGCCGGTGGAGCGCTGAACCACCGCCTGCTCCCCCGGCAGGACCGTCGCACTGTCGAGCATCGCGGTCACGGTGTCGTAGAGCGCCGCCGCCTCGTAGTCGGTGAACGGCAGTGCCCGCAGAACGGCGGCGACGGCCGCATCGGTTGCGTCCAGCGGCTGCGTCCGGGCCGGCGCGAGCGCGGGCAGCGCCGCGACGGTCCGCTCGACCACGGGCGGCGGCTGCACCAGGTCGGCGGTGAGATCCAGTTCCCGCCGGACACGCGCGCCTTCGCGCATATCCATCGTCTTGCGCCACAGCACGTACAGCGCGGCCGCCGCCACCACCGCGACCGCCACCCAGCGCAGCACCCCGGCCAGCGAGTTCAGCACCCGGCTCTGCCCGACCGAACCCTCCAGCAGTTTCGCCACCACCTCGAGCAGCAGCGACGACGACATCACCCACGCCGCACCCAGAAATCCTTGCCAGACAGAGGATTTCGGGGTGGCGATGAGCTGCGACGCGATGTCGTGCTCGGGCCGGTGCGAGTGGCCGCCGCTCATCGCACGATCCCACCCGTCAATCCCGGCACCAGGAAGCGCCGCCAGGTCATCAGCAACAGCAGCACCGGCGGGACCGTCGACAGCAGTGCCCCGGCCGCGAGATGGGCGGCGTTCTCCTGGAATTGGCGCGCGTCGCCCCACAGCAGCAGCGACCACGGACTGACATCGGCGCCGCTGACCATCAATCCGATGAAGAAGTCGTTCCACACCTGAATCAGTTCGAGTACCGCGACCGCGCCGACAGCGGGCCACGCGGTCGACACCACGCGGCCCAGGACGGCCCACGGCTTGGCCAGACCGTGCAGGGCGTCGGCGGCCGGACCATCCGAGGGCGCGAGCAGCGCCCCGCGCAGAATCAGGATCGCGATGGGCAATCCGATCGCGGCGTGCACCACGATCAGCGAGGAGAACGACGTCCCGGTCAATCCCATCCGCTCGATGACCCGCCGGATGGGCCCGACGTAGAGCTGCGCGGGCAGCACGGTGAACACCACCAGCACCACCACCGCGATCCGCGAACGCAGCGCATCGGCGGGCAGCGCGGCGAGCTGATGGGCGACCGGGAACGCCGCACCGATGACGAGAACGGTGGCCCACACCGCCACCCAGCCCGTATTGGCCATGGCATGCAACAACTCTCGGTGCTGCCACACCGATCCGGCGCCCGCGAGGGCGGGGCCGTCGGCGCCCACCCAGCTGAACACCACCAACGCCAGCAACGGCCCCAGCGAGAGCGACGAGACCGCCGCGAGCCGGAGGACACCGCGCGCGGTACGCCTCGTGCGGACCGGATCGGCGCTCGGACGGCGCATCCAGCCGACGCGGTGGCGGCGCACGTCGGTCTGCAGAATCCACGCCGCCGAACCGATCAGCACCGCCAGTGGCAGCGAATAGGCCGCGGCCACACCGGGATCGGCATCGGGATCGGAGACCAGCCGCCACCAGTGCACGGTCGCCGAGTCCAGCGAATACTGCAGCGATCCCGGCACCGCGATCAGGATGATGTCGAAGATCCGCGCCGCGGCGACGGCGACGACGAGGCCGAGAATCAGGAAGACCGGGCGTACCAATTCGAACAGCCGGGCCCGGGTCCGGCCCGCGCCGCGCGCGTCCTCGAGGTAGCCGCGCCGCACCGGATCGGCTTCGATGGCCGCGATCGCGGCGCGGAACAACGCGAACAGCGCACCCAGCCAGCACCACACGAAGGCCGCGATCAGCAGGGTCATCAGCCAGACGCGCTGCCCCGCCACCCCCGGGACCGGCATCCGGTAGTCGGGATTCTCGGCCAGCAGGCGCAGGGCCAGTCCGGCGACGAAGGCGGAAACGCCGAACGGCAGAATCAGCGGTGGCCACGGCCACCAGCCCCGGCGGCCGCGCCAAGCCAATTCCAAGGCCAGGACCAGCACGGCCAGCGCACACAGCACCCACACGAGAGTGCGGACATAGGCGCCGCGCCCACCGGGCCCCAGCTCGACGCCGATTCCCCGAATGGTCACCACGAGCGCGACCACCACGACGGGCCACCACAGCGAACGCCACCGAATCCGTGCGACGAGGCTCGCGCCGTCCCGCACCTCGCGGCGACATACGGTCGGCCACAATCGATTGCGCAGCAATATCCAGCGACCCCGCACAGCCGCCGCCACCAGTGCGCGCACCGCGTCGTCCCGGCGCCACAGCATCGTGCTCGCCGCGACCAGTACCACCAGCAGCGCACACCATCCGACCATCGCCCACTGTGCGCGGACCGCGGTCCAGACCGTGGTGGCGGCCGGCCCGACCAGCAACAGCAGGATCAGCACCAGTGCCGGCAGCTGCGCGGGCCACATCGACCACCGCCGAGGGTGGCGTCCCGGGACCACCGGACCGGCGATACGTGTGAGCGCCGGCTCCAGATCCAGTCCGTGCGCGTGGATGTGCCCGGCCGTCATCGCGCTCTCCGTTCGAACTCGTCGAGTGCGCGCACCGCGTGATCGACCGCCGCGTCGAGTCGCTCGGCGTGCCCGTCGCCGACGGTGATGAGCAGGTCGGTCAGCACCCGCCACAGGCCGTCGCGCCGCCCGGCGGCGCCGATGAGATCGGCGAAATCGAACGCGGACCACGAATGCAGCCGGCCCGCAACCGGATCCAGCATCGGCGCGTGGTCCGGGACGGTGCGCGGACTGGGTGCCAGGAAGCCGCCGTAGTCGCCGATCCAGGCCGAGACGGCGCCCGGCGCGGTCAGTGCGCCGAGCACCGGCACCGCATCGTGGGCACCGGCCGCGGTCGCGACGATCACGTCGCCGCCGCCGATGGCCGGGCGCGGGCCCCCGGGCGCCACCGCCGGAAAGGGCATCACGCCCACCGCGTCCGCGGGCCTGCCGGCCCGGCGCAGGCAGCTGCGCACGATGGGTTCCGCGAAATCCGGGGCCACCACCATCGCCGCGGTGCGCCGTTCGAACACCTCGCGCACCGATTCCGGAAATTGCCGGGTCAGGGTCGCGGCGATACCGCCCGGGAAGGTGCCGCGCGGTGCCCACAGAGTGCCGAGGCGGTAGAGGGTGGCCCGCACCGCGTCACGATCCCATTCCCGCGGACGGTGCGGCTCGCCGGCGGCAGCCAGATCCTCGTAATCCCAGGCGGATTCGCCGTAGAGGATGTTGCCGAACAGGTCGGCCAGCACCCAGCCGTCGGCACCGCCCAGCGCCAGTGGGCGGCGGGTGGTCGCCTCCGCGATACGCTGCGGCCACTGCGAGACGGTCCAGTCGCGCGGATCGTCGCGCGGCCGGTCGCCGCCGAAGGCGTAGCGGTCGTACCACACCAGCGACTTGTCGGCCGCCTTGAACGGAATGCCGTAGAGCGCACCGTCTTTCCACAGCAGCGAGCGCCACTGGTCCGGATAGCGCGGCCCCGCCGCGTCGTGCCACAGCGTGGGCGGCAGTGCACGCAACACTCCGCCCGCCAGCTCACCGATCCGGCCGACCTCGGGCAACATCACCAGATCGGGGGCGGAGCGGCCGCGCGCCTGCAGGGCCGTATCGATGTCGTCGCCGAGCGGCAACACCGCGACCGTGGCACCGAGGCCCGCATCGTCGAGCACCCGGCGGAACGCGGCGAGCTCGGATCCGCTCCAGGGCACCGCGATCCGCACCGAGGCGGGGTGGCCGAACAGGACTCCGGGGGCGCACGCGGTCAGCACCGGCGCCAACGCCGCGGCACGCAGCACCGCCCGCCGTGTCGCCATGCCCACCCCCGAGTCCGCGTGCCCTGCACCGACATTCGAATGCCGGCCCGCGTGATTCGCGGACCGGCATTCGGATCATCGCTGAAATACGGTTACCCCGTCAACGTCCCGGATACTCCGGCGGCTGCCACGGCCGCCCGCCCGCATCGCCGGGGCGCGGCGCCGGTTGCTGCTGCGCGGGGGGCGACGGCGGAATGGGAGCGCTCTGCGGCGGCAGATGCCGGGGCTGATTGGGCGCGATCAGCGGCGAATCGACCGGTGTCGCCGCCGCGGCCTCGGCCGCGCGCACCGCCCGCTCGGCTGCCGGATCGGTCTTGATGTCGAACCAATCGGCCACTTCGTCGGCGTCGTCGTCGGGTGTGCCCGCGGCGCCGTCGTCGCTGGGCTCGTAGCGGAAGACGCCGTCCTCGCCCTGCGTGCCGAAATTGCGGGCGAACCCTTCCAGCGCCTTACCGAAGTCGCTGGGCACCATCCACACCTTGTTGGCGTCGCCCTTCGCCACCAGCGGCAGCGTCTGCATGTACTGGTAGGCGAGCAGTTCCGGGGTCGGTTTGCCGGATTTGATTGCGGCGAAGACCTTTTCGATCGCCTTGGCCTGGCCCTGAGCCTGCAGGTAGGCCGCGGCGCGTTCACCCTGGGCACGCAGGATCCGGCTCTGCCGCTCACCTTCGGCGGACAGAATGGCCGACTGCTTGGAGCCCTCGGCCGCCAGGATCTGGGACTGCTTGGCACCCTCGGCCGTCTTGATCTGCGCCTCGCGGTTACCTTCCGCGGTGAGGATCATCGCGCGCTTCTCACGATCGGCCTTCATCTGCTTCTCCATCGATTCCTGAATCGACGGCGGCGGATCGATGGCCTTCAATTCCACTCGCGCCACCCGCAGGCCCCAGCGGCCGGTCGCCTCGTCGAGGACGCCGCGCAGCTGCGAGTTGATCTGGTCGCGGGAGGTCAGCGTCTCCTCCAGGGTCATGCCGCCGACCACGTTGCGCAGGGTGGTGATGGTCAGCTGCTCGACCGCGGCGATGTAGTTACTGATCTCGTAGACCGCGGCCTGCGGGCTGGTGACCTGGAAATACACCACCGAGTCGATCTGCACGGTGAGGTTGTCCTGGGTGATCACCGGCTGCGGCGGGAACGACACGACCCGCTCGCGCAGGTCGACCTTCGCGCGGATCCGGTCGGCGAACGGGACCAGGAATGTCAACTGGCCCGATACGGTGCGCGAATATCTGCCCAGCCGCTCGATCACCGCGGCCTCGGCCTGCGGTACCAGCGCGATCGACTTGAAGACCACCACCGCGACCAGCACCACGATGACGATCGCGACGATCAGTACAGCCATTACGGCCCCTTCCAGACAACGGCGTGCGCGCCGTCGATCTTCATGACGTAGACGGTCTCACCCTCGGCATACTCATCGGCCGGGTCGAACGGGCGTGCGCTCCACACTTCGCCACCGATCTTCACCTGACCGCTGTTCTCGTTCACCGCTTCCAGCACCTTCGCGGTCTTCCCCGGCAACGCGTCGACATTGGTCGGCGTGGGCGGTGGAGTTGCGAAGCGGCGCAACAACATCGGGCGAACGACGAACAGCAGCCCGATGGCGGAGATCGCGAACACCACGGCGTCGATCACCACCGACGTCTGCGCGATCCCGGCAACCCCCGCGGTGATCAACGCCGCGCCGCCCAACATGAGCAGCGTGAAGTCACCGGTGAGCATCTCGGCTGCGGCGAGCAGAATTCCCGCGACCAGCCATACGATTGCGGCCACAAGTCAACCGTACCGTGCCTGTCCGTTTTTCCGCGCCTTTAGCGGGACGAGTCGGAGTGGAAACACGCCGGTCACCGGTCCAGATCCGGTGGGCGCGAGCCGTCGTCGGCCGGACCGCACCGCCGGTCGGGGCCTGGCCTCCCGCCGAACGGCAAGGGGAACAGGTAGTTTCGGCCGGGTGAGTGCGCGCGAATACGGTGACATCTATTCCGGACACGCTCGAACCCGCAAGCGCGCGGTACCGCAGGTGGTGGCCGAACGCGACCTCGTCGCCGAGGACGCGGCCAGCGGATTCTGCGGCGCCGTGGTCGGTTTCGAGCGCACCTACGACGGCGAGTTCGTCAAACTCGAGGACCGCGGCGGCCGGGTCCGGCTGTTCGCCTTGCGTGAGGCGGCGTTCCTGATCGACGGGCAGCCGGTGACGCTGGTGCGGCCGAAGGCGACCGCGCCGGCCGCCCCCACGCGGTCCGCGTCGGGGTCCACCCGCGTGGAGGGGCTGCGCGCCCGCGTGGCGCGCGCCAGCCGGATCTGGGTCGAGGGCGTGCACGACGCGGCGCTGGTGGAACGCGTCTGGGGACACGATCTGCGCGTCGAGGGCGTGGTCGTGGAGCATCTGGAAGGCCTCGACCATCTGGCCGCGCGGCTGACCGACTTCGGCCCGGAACCCGGCCGGCGGGTCGGAGTGCTGGTCGACCACCTGGTCACCGGCTCCAAGGAGACGAATCTGACCACCGGCCTCGGCCCGCACGTCCTGGTGACCGGGCACCCCTATATCGATATCTGGCAGGCGGTGCGACCGCAGGCCGTCGGCATCGAGGCCTGGCCGCAGGTGCCGCGCGGTGAGGACTGGAAGACCGGCGTCTGCCGCCGTCTCGGCTGGGGCACCCCGTCGGAGGGCTGGCGACGGGTCTACAACGCCGTCGACAACTTCCGCGATCTGGAAGCGCCGCTGCTGGGCGCGGTGGAACAGCTGATCGACTTCGTCACCGAACCGGAGTGAGGGCGCCGGTTCGCCGTAGGTCTGCCGATACCCAGGTGCCGTGGCTACGCTGGCCGGTATGACGCCGCTGCAGCGCTATATCGCAGAGGAGATCGGCACCGACCATGCCGAGGGCCTGCTCAGCCGCCGGGAGGCGCTGCGACGGTTGAGCCTGCTGGGGCTCGGCACCCCGGCCGCGGTGGCGCTGCTGGCCGCCTGCGCGCAGCGGTCCGGCACCTCGGCCGGGACCACGGGACCGACCGCGCCGGCGAGTTCCGCGCCACCGCCGGGCACCGCGACCGCGGTCCAGCCGAGCGCGATCACCTTCCCCGGACCCGACGGCCGCACCCTGCAGGCCGCCTGGGCCGCCGCGGCGCAACCTCGGGGCGCAGTCCTGGTGATCCACGAGAACAAGGGCCTCACCGATCACATCCGTTCCGTCGCCGGACGTTTCGCCGGAATCGGATATTCCGCGCTCGCGGTGGACCTGCTCTCCGAAGAGGGCGGTACCGCCACCTTCACCGACCCGGCCGCCGCCACCGCGGCTCTGGGCAAGGCACCCCAGGACCGTTTCCTCGCCGATCTCCAGTCCGGACTGGCGGAACTGGGACGCCGGGTGCCGGGAAAGAAGCTGGGCGCCACGGGTTTCTGTTTCGGCGGCGGTCTCACCTGGCTGCTGCTCACCCACGGCACCCGGGAGCTGGCCGCGGCCACGCCGTTCTACGGTCCGTACCCCGAGGGCGGTGAGATCACCACCGCGAGTGCGGTCCTGGCCGTCTACGGCGCGCTCGACACCCGCGTCGACGCCACCCGCCCCGCGGCCGAGGCGGCGTTGAACCGAGCCGGCGTGCCGCACGAGATCTTCGTCGCCGACGATGCCAAACACGCGTTCTTCAACGACACCGGCCCGAACTATCAGCCCACCGCGGCCGCCGCCGCCTGGCAGCGCGTCACCGACTGGTACGCGCAATATCTCGGGTGAGACGCGCCGGCGTGATCCGGCTCGCACCGCTCGTGGCGGGTGTCGTCGCGGTGGCTGCGGCGACGACCGGGAGCGCGATGAGTCCGCCCGTGCTCGATCCGGCCCCCGTGCGAGCGACCGCCCCGATGGGGTGGAATTCCTGGGATTCCGGAATAGCGCTGACCGAGCAATCGGTGCGCGAGACGATCGACGCGATGGTGTCGGACGGGATGCGCGATGCCGGCTATCGCTACGTCGACCTCGACGCGGGCTGGGCTGCCCCGCAGCGGGATTCGTCGGGCGAGCTCGTCGCGGATCCGGTCCGGTTCCCGCACGGCATCGCCGCCGTGGCCGCGTACGCCCATCGACACGGGATGTCTCTGGGGCTGTATTCCAGTCCCTTCAACGAGATCTGCGGGCAGACCCCGGCGACCGCGAGCCGCGGCCACGAGTTGCAGGATGCGCGGCGATTCGCCGACTGGGGTGTCGACCTGCTCAAATACGACTGGTGCCGGACCGACGCGAATCACGAGGAGCAGGTTCGTGATTTCGCCCGGATGCGCGACGCGCTGCGATCGACCGGACGTGGCATCGTCTACATGATCAATCCGAACAGTTCCGCCGACGCCCACGCCGGTGTCGAGTACGACTGGTCGGCCGTCGCCAATTCGGCTCGCAGCTCCGACGATCTGATCCCGATGTGGCGCAACACCTTTTCCGAACCGGATATCGGCGGATTCGACACCACGACGGTCCGCGGTGTCGCCGACGAGGCAGACGCCGCACTCCGCGCCCGGCCCGGCCGTCCGGGCTACTGGCCCGACCCGGACATGCTGGTCGTCGGACAGTCGATGTCGCAATTTCTCGGTGCTCATCTGGACGGCCTGCCCGGAACCGCTGTTCGGCGCCCGGCACTCAGCGCCGACGAGACCGCCTACCTGGCCCGCCGTTTGGGAATCTCCCCGGAAACGCTGGCGCTGCTGCGAAATCCACGCACCCTCTCGCCCGCCGAGCAAAAGGCGCACCTGTCGCTGTGGGCGATGCTGTCCGCGCCGCTCATCGCGGGAAACGATGTCCGCACGATGAGCGAGCCCACACGTGCCGTGCTCACCGACGCCGGTGTCATCGCCATCGACCAGGATCCGCGGGTGGCGCCCGCGGTGCCGCTGCCTCACGAGGACCGGATCCTCACCAAACCTCTGTCCGATGGTTCGGTCGCCGTGGCCCTGCTCAACCCCGGCGACCAGCCGCTGACCCTCGCGACCAGCGCCTCCGAAGCCGGTCTCGCACAGGCGCGGTCGTACACCGTGCACGACATCTGGGCCGCGACGACGACGGTGACCGACGGCCGTATCGTCGCGCCGGACATCCCCGCCCACGGCGTGGTGCTGCTGAGGATCACTCCCGCCGCGTGATGTCCCCCGACCGAATCTCGATGTCACAGGGAATGTCGGTTACGAGAGGCGCCGAAGCATTCCGTCGGCTGCCGACTGTTCGATGGCGGCGAGGAGCCGGTGGTGTCGCAGGGCGGTCTCGAAGCTGGGATGTGGTTGCCGGGCTTCGGTGATGGCTCGGGCGACCTCCTGGTACAGCGCGGCGACATTGGCCGGTGGGCCGGACCGCACTCCGGCCGGGACGGTGCGATAGGTGTCGGGGACAGCCAGGGTCTCGTCGCCGATCCGGATGTCCCAGTCGCCCCAGTGGATGAACGTCCCGGGCTGGGTCGGTGTGGCGGTCAACGTGGCGTCGCTGCCGACGAGCTCGAGGCGGAATCCGTACCGGGCGGGTCCGTTGCCGCCGTGCACGGCGACCGATGTGGTGGCGCCGCCGGCCAGCAGTCCGTGCAACAGCACGTGGCTGGGTGTGGCGTTGGGCACCGACTGCTGCGTCCCGGCGATGAGCACCCGGTCGTGCGTGCGCGGCAGCCGTGCGGAGACTTCGGTCAGTGGGCCCGCGACACATTCGAGTGTGGCCAGGAAGTGACCGGCCATGATGGTGAGGATGTCGGTGCCCTCCGAAGGGTCGAGGCCGAACACCAGGTTCGGCCGTATTCGACTGCCGCCCCAGGGGGCGCCTTCCGCCACCAGCGCGACCGATTCGAGCGTGCCGATCCGGTCGTCGGCCAGTAGGTCCGCGACGAAGCGGGCGTTCGGGGAATGGTGGCCCTGCAGGACGACCGCGTGAACCACGCCGGCAGCGGTGGCGGCCTCGGTCAGCTCGCCCGCTTCGTCGGCGTCGATGCCCAGCGGCCACTCGGACACGACGTGCTTACCAGCGGCGAGCGCTGCCTTGATCACGGCGGCGTGCCCGGATGCCTTCACCGAGACGACGACCACGTCGACCTCGGGCTGCGCGACGAGTTCGCCCGCGTCGGCGAAGGCGTGCCGTACGCCGTGAGCGGCGGCCGCCCGGTCCGCGCTGGCCTGATTCGTGGTCGCGACCGCGGTCACGTCGAACTCCTCGAGCGCTGCGAGCGCCGGCAGGTGTGAGTTACCCGCCCAACCGCTGGCTCCGACAACTCCGACTCGGATCATGAATTCCGCCCTCCAGTTCTATACCTTTCGGTAAGAAACTAGAGGGCGTGACATCCTCGCGCAATGGGTAATGTACCGATAGGTAAAAAAATTCGCAGACGACACCGGAGGACTCCATGCCCGGCGGACGCCCCCGCTCGTTCGACACAGACACCGCGCTCGACCGCGCAGTGGAGGCGTTCTGGCGCAACGGCTTCGAAGGCACCTCGTTGACCGACCTGACCACGGCGATGGGCATCAACAAGCCCAGCCTCTATGCCGCCTTCGGCAACAAGGAGGAACTGTTCGGCAAGGTGCTCGCCCGCTACCTCGACGGCCCGGGCGCCTACGCCGCCGCCGCACTGAACGCGCCGACCGGCCGCGAGGTCGTCGAGCGACTGATCCACGGAGCCGTCGACCTCACCGCAGGCGACAGCACGCCGCATGGTTGCCTGTGCGTCAAGACCGTTCAAGCCTGCGGACCCGACGCGCACGCCGCACACCAGGACGCCGTCACGGTACGCAAAGCCGGCGAGGCGGCCCTGCGCCGGCGGCTCGAGCAGGCCACCGACTTGCCCTCTCGCCACAATCCGGCGATCCTGGCCGCACTCGTCCACACCATCTCCGACGGCATCGCTGTGCAGGCCGCGGCCGGGCGCGGCCGCGACGAGTTGCGGCAGGTCGCCAACTCGGCGCTGCGTGCCCTCTTGGACGACGACACGTAGATCCACGGTGACGCGCTGGCCTTTCGCCGCGCAGACCATTACGCATCGCGGCTCGCTGCCGCCACGCGCGATCCACACTCGTGCCACGGTCGGCGACGACGCCTGCGAGCCGAGCGCGGAATCGCTGCTCGCTCATGCCGAATCGCACGAGGATCTTCTCGTCGGGCGGCCCGCCGTCGGCAGCCACAGTGCGGCGAAATAGATGATTGCCTGCTCTTCGTCGGTCATCGGTCACTCACGGGATTGACGGGCCCCGCAGCAGCACGGCGACGGGGCCGTCGGACTTTGCGGTACGCGTCGAAGTGTAATATTGTCCAGACAGGTGTCCACCTCCGTGGCACCCAGGATTTCAGCCACTTCCTCCGTACCGGAGGGGAAGAAGCGACACGCTATGGCGACAACACCGCACAGCTCGTTCGACGTCGCGAGTACCCGGACCCTGATCACGCCGGAAATCCGGCGTCGCATTCGCGCGGCGACCGGCTCCGACGTCGATCCTGAGCGCCTGAAGGCACTGGAGGCCGTCTATCTGGGGACGGTGCTGACCGCGAGCATGGGCTACTCACTACACAGCGGCACCTGCTCGGTCCACCACGTCGCGACACGGATCATCTATCGATGACGTCCGCCCGGTGAGCTCCAGACGGGGATCGCGTCCGGAGCTCAACGGTGATCAGCGATCCGGTTCCGGATCACCCAGCCGCGCGCGGATCGCACCCCACGGGTCGGCGACTGTCCGCGAGCCGTCACGGTACGGCGACAACCGGCCGAGATACCAGCGCACCACCGGACCGAACGGGCGGGCGACGAACCGCAATTTTCCAGTCCTGGAACGGATTTCGGCGAGCATCTCCGGGAAGGAGTAATGCTGGAAGCGCAGCGCTTCCTGCGAGCGCCCGGTATCCATCCAGTCGGTGGCGAACCAGTCCGCATCGCTGTCCGGATCCCCGTCCAGTCCGCGCGGGATGGCCCCCGGCAACCCGGAGGCGGCGGCGATCGAAGCACCGATATCGCTCTGGCGCAGCCGATGTGACGCATCACCGCCGATGAGGAAGACCTCGCGCGCGGACGGGGTGGCGGTCGCGGCCGTGAACGCGGCGGCCACATCGCGCACGTCGACCGTATTGATCCGCCCGTCGGCCGGCAGCGCCGCCTCGAAGGCGAGCATGTCCGCGTCCAGGCCGAGCATCGGCTCGACGGTGAGTACGCCACCGAGCCGCAGGATCACCCACTCCAGCCGTGACGCCCGCACCAGCTGTTCGGCCTCCGCCTTGTGCGCGCCGTACAGATCCGTCGGCCGCACCGGGGTGTCCGGCGTGAGCAGTCCGCCGGACCGATGCGGATTGCGGGCGCCGTAGACCGCGATACTCGACGCGAGTGCGAACCTCGGCGGCGTGGTGAGCTCGGCCGCGGCGTCGAGCAGTGTGGCGGTGGCCCCCACGTTGACGGCGCGGGCGAGGCCGCGGCGCTGGTAACAGACCGGCGGGATGATCGCGGCGAGATGGACGATCGCGCTCGGGCGCACCGATCGCAGCAGCTCGCGAACCTGCTGTGGCACGGTCAGATCCGCCCACCGCACCTCCACGCCGGCACCGGTGAACTCCCGCGCGGTGCGGCGGTTGGCCGGGATGTCGAGGTCGGTGGCGACCACGCGGGTCCCGCGTGCGGCGAGGGTGCGCACCAGCGCGGTGCCGACCAGACCGAACGCACCGGTGACGAGTATCGGCCCCGAAGTCATTCGGCCACAACGCTTCCGGCGATCAGCGGCAGGTCGAGGGCGGTGCGGATTCCGGCGGGGGCGCCGACCACCGCGGGAATGGCGTTGACGACCCGGCCCGCGGCGGCCACGATCGCCGCGTGGTTGTGGTCGCCGTGGCGGCTGGTAGGACAGATGTCGACGGTATAGGAGGGTTCGCCGACGATCTCGACCCGATAGGACCCGCCGGGCTGGGCCGGCTGCGGCCAATCGGGGCGCAGGTCACCCCGCAGCCGGGTGGTGTGTTCGATGACGATGACCGGGCGGCCCTTCACCATCCCGCGGATCTCGAAACGCAGTGCCGCGACCGACCCTTCGGGCACATGCCCGGCCGCGATGTCGAAGCTTTCCGGTGCCGGTTCCCGGTCGTAGGATTCGGTGATCTCGTCGACGGTGATGCCCAGGCCGGCCTCGAGTTGCCGGATCGTCGTTCCCCAGGCCATGCCCAGCACACCGGGCTGCAGCAGCATCGGCACCTCGTCGAGGGGTTTGCCGAATCCCATCACGTCGAACATGACCGTCGCGCCGTCGTAGGTGGCGTAGTCGGCGATCTCCGAACACCGCACCTGTTCGATGTCGCGGCAGGTGCCGGCGAAGGCGAGCGGGATCAGATCGTTGGCGAATCCGGGATCGATCCCGGTGATGAAGACGCTCGCATCACCCTCGCGCGCTGCGGCCTCGATGGCGGCGAAGAACTTGTCCGGCAACACCTTCCACGGATATTGCAGGAGTCCGGGGGCGGTTCCGACGATATCGACGCCGGCGGCCAGGATGCGGCGGCAGTCCTCCAGCGCTTCCAGCAGCCGGGTATCGCCCATCGCGCAGTAGACCGCGCAGTCCGGGCGCAGGGCGAGCACCTCGGCCAGGTCGCCGGTCGCGCGGATACCGGTGGTGACATCCAGGCCGGCCAGTTCGCCGGCGTCCTTGCCGGCCTTCTCCGTCGTCGAGACGCACACGCCGACCAGTTCGAAGCGCGGATCCTCGATCAGACCGGCCAGTGCGAGCCGGCCGACATTGCCGGTGCCGATGTGCACGACGCGGATGGGCATTCGTTTCTCCTCGGGTCGCTGCGGCAGCGCATGCGATCGGCGTCGCGGCCATCCGGCGGGTGATCACACGAACCGCAGTCGGACAAGTGTCTGGACACTACTACGATCTCTCCGCGACCGACAACAGATCACCCGCGCGAACAGCGGTCGGACCTCTGGAACAGTGTCTAGAACATGTTCCAGTTTGCATGGTAGCGTCACCGGCATGGGACGTGTAGACGGCAAAATTGCACTCATCAGCGGGGGCTCGCGAGGTATGGGTGCGGCCCATGCGCGGCTGCTCGTCGCCGAAGGCGCCAAGGTCGTGATCGGTGACATTCTCGACGACGAAGGCGCGGCTCTGGCCGGCGAACTCGGCGACGCCGCGCGTTTCGTGCACCTCGACGTGACCACGCCCGAGGACTGGGCGGCGGCGGTGTCCACGGCGGTCGGCGAATTCGGCAAACTCGACGTGCTGGTCAACAACGCGGGCATCGTCAACGGCAATTCGCTGCGCAAGTTCGAACTCGAACAGTGGCGCCGCATCCTCGACGTGAACCTGACGGGGACGTTTCTCGGCATGCAGGCCGCGGTCGATCCGATGATCGCCGCCGGCGGCGGATCCATCGTCAACGTCTCCTCCATCGAGGGACTGCGGGGTGCGCCGTGGGCCCACGGCTACGTCGCCTCCAAATGGGGCGTGCGGGGGCTGGCGAAGTCGGCCGCACTGGAGTTGGCGCAGCACAACATTCGCGTGAATTCACTGCATCCCGGGCTGATCCGCACACCCATGACCGCCGCCATTCCCGACGATCTGGTGACGATTCCACTGGGCCGTCCGGCTCAGCCCGAAGAGGTGGCGACCTTCGTGCTGTTCCTGGCGAGCGACGAATCCTCGTACGCGACGGGCTCGGAGTTCGTCGTGGACGGCGGCCTGGTGACCGCGGTACCGCACAAGACCTCCTGACCCCGGACGACTTCCCCTCCAGGAGCACAGACATGCACGAAACAGAAACCAGCACAACCGATCCCGCGACCCTGCTGCGGCTGCCGACCCACAACGGACACGCTCTGCTCGCCGGGCTGCGACGTCATCGGCGCGAGCCGGTGATGACCCTCGGCGACACCGTGCTCACCGGCGCCGACGTCATCGACGCCATCAGCCGCTACATCGCGGCGTTCGCCGCCCACGAGGTCGGACTCGGCACCCCGAGCGCACTGCTCGCCCTCAATCGCCCCGAGGTGCTGTTCATCCTCGGCGCCGGCCAGATCGCCGGACATCGGCGCACCGCACTGCATCCGATGGGCGGCCTCGACGACCACGTGCACGTGCTGACCGACGCCGCCATCACGAATCTCGTCATCGATCCGCAGCCGGCGTTCGTGCGGCGGGCGCGCGAGCTGGCCGACCGGGTGCCCGAACTGAAGCGGGTCCTGGTCCTCGGCCCGGTCCCGGAGGAATTGGCCGACATCGGCGTCGACTTGATCTCGGCCGCAGCGGAATTCACTCCGGAACCGATCGAAGCGGTCGACATCCCACCGGATTTCGTCGTCTCGATCAGCTACACCGGCGGCACCACCGGAAAGCCCAAGGGCGTCATCGGCACCGCCGGCACCATGGCGACCATGACCCAGATCCAGCTCTCGGAATGGGAATGGCCGCAGCGCCCGCGCTTCCTGATCTGCACGCCGCTGTCGCATGCGGGCGCCGCGTTCTTCCTGCCGGTGGTGTTGCAGGGCGGGCAATGCGTGGTCCTACCCCGATTCGACGCCGGTGAGGTGCTGCGCGCCATCGAGGAACACCGCATCTCCGCGACGATGCTGGTGCCGTCGATGCTGTACGCGCTGCTCGACCATCCCGATATCGACTCGCGGGATCTGTCGTCGCTGGAAACGATCTACTACGGCGCCTCCTCGATCGATCCGGGACGCCTGACGCAGGCCATCGCCCGGTTCGGCCCCATCTTCGCCCAGTACTACGGCCAGTCCGAGGCGCCGATGGTGATCAGCTATCTGGCCAAGGACGAGCACGACGAGGCGCGGCTGACCTCGTGCGGCCGGCCGTCGGCGGCGCTGCGCACCGGGCTGATCGGCACGGACGGACAGCGGGTGGCGCCGGGCGAGGTCGGCGAGATCTGCGTCTCCGGGCCCCTGCTGGCCGGCGGCTACCTGAACCTGCCGGAGGTCACCGCGGAGACCTTCCGCGACGGCTGGCTGCACACCGGCGATCTCGCGCGCGAGGACCCCGACGGCTTCTGGCATATCGTCGGACGCAGCAAGGACATGATCGTCACCGGTGGCTTCAACGTCTTTCCCCGGGAAGTGGAGGATGTCATCGCCGCCGACGCCCGCGTCCAGGGCGTTGCCGTCGTCGGCGTCGCCGATCCCCGCTGGGGCGAAGCAGTGACCGCCGCGGTCGTCTTCGATCCGGCCACGGCCGCCGATCCCGACGCGGTGGCCGCGGCGATCGATGACATCCAGCAGGATGTCAAGCGCCGCAAGGGTTCGGTCCAAGCTCCGAAACACGTCATCGTGGTCGACGCGCTGCCGTTGACGGGACTCGGCAAGGTCGACAAGAAAGCCGTTCAGGTCCTCGTCACCGCCGAACTCGATCGGTAGGTAGTCACCCGGCCTTACGAGCGGTCCCCGCGCCCCGGCTCCCCCACCACATCGGCGAGATATCTTGCGCCGGTGATGATCTCGGTCGCCTCCGCCATCTCCAGCCGGAATTCGTGGTCGGCGGCCGGCGCGGGGCCCTCGTGATGGCTGATACCCCCCGCGCCGATGACGTAGTGCAATGCCGTGTCGCCGATGTACACGGTCACCGTGCCCGCGGGCACGACGTCGGCGATCGCGCGTCCCAGCGGCAGCGCGAACCAGTGCGCGCGCACCGCGTCGGTGGCGCGACGCTCCCCCAGCAGCGGCGCCCCCCATTCCGAGAGCGCTTGCAGCACAGGCCGAAGCGCCGCACCGGCGGATGTGAGCTCGTAGACGGCAGCCGCCGAGCGCGACCCCACCCTGCGGTGGGTGAGGATGCCGTCGCGTTCCAGATCCTTCAGCCGGGCCGCCAGGATATCGGTGCTGATGCCCGGAAGGTCGGCGAACAGATCGCTGTATCGCCGTGGCCCCGAGCACAATTCGCGAACCACCAGCAGATTCCAGCGGTCGCCGACGACTTCGAGCGCGCGGCTGACCGGACAGTAGTGGTCATAGGTTCGGCGTGGCACATCCCCACCCTATCCCACCGCTTGGAAATTCCAAGCGCAAACTTGGAATAACCAAGTACAGTAGGCGGCCTACACGCCGGAAGGGGATGTTCATGCAGGTCAACCAGTCCAGCAAACTCATGGGGGTCTCGTACGAGATCCGCGGCCCGGTCGCCGAACAGGCCGCGCGACTGGAAGCCGAGGGCCATCACGTCGTCAAACTCAACACCGGCAATCCACTGCCGTTCGGCTTCGAGGCGCCCGCGGAGATCCTGCAGGACATCGTGCGGACGTTGCCGGTCTCGAGTGGCTACTCGTCCTCGAAGGGCCTGTTGCCGGCGCGGCGCGCGGTGGTCCAGTACTACCAGACCCTCGGGGTCACCGACATCGACGTCGAGGACGTCTTTCTCGGCAACGGCGTCTCCGAACTGATCATGATGGCGCTCACCACGCTCCTGGAGACCGGTGACGAAGTTCTCGTTCCCGCACCGGATTTCCCGCTCTGGACGGCGGCGACGACCCTCAACGGCGGCCGGGCGGTGCACTACATCTGCGACGAGGGTGCCGACTGGTATCCGGACCCGGCCGATATCGCCGCCAAGATCACCGACCGCACCCGTGCCCTGGTGCTCATCAATCCGAACAACCCCACCGGCGCCGTCTACCCGCCCGAGGTACTGCGGCCGATCCTCGACATCGCTCGCCGTCACAACCTGGTCGTCTTCGCCGACGAGATCTACGACAAGATCTATTACGACGGACTCACCCACACCTCGATCGCCGCGCTGGCGCCCGACCTGCTGTGCCTGACCTTCTCGGGGCTGTCCAAGTCCTATCGCTGCGCGGGGCTGCGCTCCGGCTGGCTGGTCGTTTCCGGCCCCACCGGCCACGCGGAGAACTACCTCGAGGGTCTCACCATGCTCGCGGGACTTCGGCTGTGCGCGAATGTTCCTGGGCAGCAAGCGATTCAGGCCGCACTGGGCGGGCATCAGAGCATCTACGACCTGACGCTGCCGGGCGGGCGCCTGCGCGAACAGCGCGACCGGGCGTGGGAGGCGCTCACCGCGATCCCGGGCATCAGCTGCGTGAAACCCAAGGGCGCCCTGTACGCGTTCCCGCGCATCGACCCGCGGGTCTACGCCATTCACGACGACGAACAATTCGTACTGGACCTTCTCCTGCAGGAAAAGCTGCACATCGTGCAGGGCACCGGGTTCAACTGGCCGACCCCCGACCATTTCCGGATCACGACCCTGCCGCACGCCGACGAACTGGAAGCCATCATCGAGCGTATCGGCCGCTTCCTGTCCACCTATCGGCAATAGTCGCGATCGCTGGAAAGCAATCGCCATGAGCGTCATTCTCGGGCTCGTCATCCTCATCGCCGCGGTGGTCGCCGGCGCCGTCGGCCCGACGGTGGGCCGCCTCTTTCGCCACTAACCCACCTCCGGCCCCTTCCGCCCGGTACCATTCATGGGCGCACAGGGTGTGACCAGCCCGTATCCGGATGCCGTTCGCGAACCGGACGAGTGGCCGTCGCACGGCAGTCCCTATCGACTCTCGGCGGTTCGTGCGAGCAGCGGTTCGTGCGAGCTCGAGAGTATTCAGCAGGTATCGAGGCCGCGCCCGACGACCACGGATGAACATGTGCGGGGCGGCCCCGGATCGGATCGACGGCGATCCGATGACTCTCCCGTCCGGAGGTGGATGGTGGCCGAGAAATTCGAAGGACATATCGCGCTCGATATCCGTGATTCCGTCGCCGACTGGAAGCCGTTCGCGGAACCGACCGCACCGCGCGGCGCACCCAATGTGCTGTATCTGGTGTGGGACGACATCGGAATCGCCACGTGGGACTGCTACGGCGGGCTGGTCGAGATGCCGAATATGAAGCGGATCGCCGACCGCGGAATTCAATTCACCCAGTTCCACACGACCGCGCTGTGTTCCCCGACTCGTGCATCACTGCTCACCGGGCGGAATCCGACGTCCGTCGGGATGGCGACCATCGAGGAGTTCACCGACGGCTTCCCGAGTATGAGCGGCCGGATTCCCGACGACACCGCCCTGTGTTCGGAGGTACTCACCGAGCGCGGATGGAATACCTACGCCGTCGGCAAATGGCATATGACGCCGCTGGAGGAGAACAATCTGGCGGCGTCGAAGCGCCATTGGCCGCTGGGGCGCGGATTCGAACGGTTCTACGGATTCCTCGGCGGCGAAGCCGACCAGTGGTATCCCAACCTGGTCTACGACAACCACCCGATCACACCGCCGTACTCGCCGGAGGACGGATATCACCTGTCGAAAGACTTGGCGGACAAGTCGATCGAGTTCATCCGCGACGCGAAGGTCATCGCCCCGGACAAACCGTGGTTCATGTACCTGTGCCCGGGATGCGGTCACGCGCCGCATCATGTCCCGCGCGAATGGGCGGACAAGTATCGCGGCCGATTCGATATGGGATATGAGAAGTACCGCGAGATCGTGCTGGAGAACCAGAAACGCATGGGACTGATCCCCGAGGACACCGAACTGTCGCCGATGAACCCCTACGCGCAGGCCACCGGAAGCAACGGTGAACCCTGGCCGCTGCAGGACACGGTGCGACCGTGGGATTCGCTGTCCGAGGACGAGAAACGACTGTTCCGCCGCCAGGCGGAGGTATTCGCCGGTTTCCTGTCCTACACCGATGCGCAGATCGGCCGGCTCCTCGATTATCTGGAGGAGAGCGGGCAACTGGACAACACGATCATCGTCACCTTCTCCGACAACGGCGCCAGTGGTGAGGGCGGTCCGAACGGATCGGCCAACGAGATGAAATTCTTCAACGGCTACATCGATACGATCGAGGACAGCCTGGCGAAACTCGACGAGCTGGGATCGCCGACCACCTACAACCACTACAGCATCGGGTGGGCGATGGCGTTCAACACCCCGTACAAGCTGTACAAACGCTACGCATCGCACGAGGGCGGTATCGCCGACGCCTGTCTGCTCTCGTGGCCGGCCGGGATCGCCGCCCGTGGCGAACTGCGCCACCAGTACCTCAACGTCTGCGATATCACCCCGACGATCTACGACCTGCTCGGCATCACGCCTCCGGAGACGGTGAAGAACGTGGCGCAGCGCCCGCTGGAAGGAGTCAGCTTCCGGGCGCTGCTCGACGACCCGGACGCCGACCCCGGCAAGCACACGCAGTTCTATTCGATGCTGGGCACCCGCGGCATCTGGCACCGGGGATGGTTCGCCGACACCGTGCACGCGGCGTGTCCGTCGGGCTGGGGACATTTCGACAGCGACCGGTGGGAACTGTTCCGCATCGAGGAAGACCGCAGCCAGATGCACGACCTGGCCGGCGATCGTCCCGAGAAGCTCGAGGAGTTGAAGGCGCTGTGGTTCGCCGAGGCCGAGAAGTACAACGGCCTGCCGCTCTACGACCTCGACATCGTCTCGGTGATGCTGCGCGACCGGCCGACGTATGCCAAGACCCGCGACACCGCCGTCTACTATCCCGGCATCGCCGAGGTGGGCCCGGGCGCCGCACTGGAGATTCGCGGCCGGTCCTTCGCGCTGCTCGCCGAGACGACGATCACGAGTACCGACGCCGAGGGCGTGCTGTTCGCCCACGGCGGGCGACTCGGCGGGCACACGCTGTTCCTGCAGGACGGCCATCTGTACTACGTCTACAACTTCCTCGGCGAAGAGGAACAGGTGATGGTCTCCGACCGCCCGGTACCGCTGGGCGACCACATCCTGGGCATGCGCTACGAACGGAAGGGAACGCGGCCGGACAAGTTCACCCCGACCGGAGAGGCGGTCCTCTACATCGACGAGAATCCGGTGGGTTCGCTCGATGATATGCGGATCCAGCCGACCGTGTTCTCCGGCGTCGGCGAGGGGGTGCGGGTCGGTCGTGACGGCGGCCAGTCGGTATCCCCGCGCTACCACGCGCCGTTCCCGTTCACCGGCGGAATCATGCACCAGGTCGTCGAGGATGTCAGTGGTAAACCGTATATCGACCTCGAAATGGCCGCCGCCGCAGCCTTTTCGCGGGACTGACGAGCGCCGCCGCGGCAATCCCCGCGCGCACGATAGCTGCACCAGTGCCCACGGGATCGCCGCGGCACCACTATCCTCGAACCATGTGTTCTCCCAGTGCCACGCTGACGGTATGGGCGGGCTCGTGGCTGGCGGGCCGCAGCGCGCCCGACGACGTGCTGGACGCGTTGCGCGCCTGGTCTCCGCAGCACAGTGTCGCCGCCGGTGACCCGCTGACCGGCGGACGGACCGGACTGCCGTGGCCGTCGGCCGAGCCGCTGGAGGCCGGCACCGGAATCATGGTCCTGCTCAAGGTCATTCGCGAGGCGATGACCGAGCCGGGTGCGCAGATGCGGCTGGTGCTACCGGTGCCGGGCGATGCGCGCGGATTGCCGGTGGGCACCGAATTCGCCACGGCGGCAATGGATGCCGAGGAGGGCGTGATCGCCGGCGTACCCGGCGGCGAGGGCGTGGCGCTGGTACCGCAGTGGACCGACGAGGAATCGCTGCAGTGGACCGTATTCCACACCCCGGTTCCGGTGCCGGCACCGGATATGGCGCTCGGCGAGGCCGAATACGCGATGCGGGAGGCGGTGCGCGAGGCCGCGGAGGCGCTGATGCGGTTGCACACCACGGCGGTCGGCGGTGACGACGATCCGCGCGAGTTGATCGAGGCCGAATTGGCCGCCTGCTCGCGCCACATCTATCCCGACTCGGCGCCGCTGCGTGCCCGCCGCATCCTCGATTCGGCCGACCACGTGGCGGCGATCCTGACCGTGGCCCAGCAGACCGCCCCCTCCTCTCCCAGTTCGGCCAGCGCCGTGCAGGCCCAGGAGACGCTGCTGCGACCGCTGTGGAACGCCCTGCGTGCCGCCCGCCTGTCCGCGGTGAACGCGGCTGCCGGCCCGCGTTAGGTCGCGGCCTCGCCCGTACGCGGCTCGGGCAGGTTCAGTTCGTAGTCGTTGTAGCGCCCGCAGACTCGCATGCCGATCCGGGCCAGCGCCGCGCGCAGTGCCTCGTCGTCGAATTCGAACACCCGCAGCATGGTGATGTCCGGCATCACGGCGCGTAGTTCGGCCACGACCGCACCGAAGGCGGCGGTCAGCAGGTCGGCGTCGGCCTCGCGGTGGGCGAAACCCTCCTCGGCGCTGATGTAGGCCTCGGCGCCGCCGGCGAAGGTGGTGATCGTGGTGATCGGTTCGGTCGCCGACCGGGCCGAGAGCACGGTGGTGAGCAGCACCCGCCCCGGCGGGTCGGCCGATTCGGCGAGGGTGTGCACCAGCCGTTGCAGCGGCGCGCTGGTGTCCGAAGCGGGCGGCCGGGTGAGATCCAGCTCCCACAGTCGCGCGTATTCGTCGACCCGCCGCGC
Source organism: Nocardia mikamii NBRC 108933 (assembly GCF_001613505.1). GTDB lineage: Bacteria > Actinomycetota > Actinomycetes > Mycobacteriales > Mycobacteriaceae > Nocardia > Nocardia mikamii. The sequence continues at coordinate 70,959 of NZ_BDCM01000008.1, read as the reverse complement.
GCCCAGTTCGACCGCGGCCCGGCCGGACGGCCCGATATCGGTGCCCTGCCAGCGCAGCACCCGGTATCCGGCGGCGGTGGCCCGGCGCACGGCCTCGGCGGTCAGCCGGCAGACCATCTCGGTTTCCGCCGCCTGCGGTTCGGATTCGTCGGCGCGGCCCAGATGCAGCGAATGCACGAGGCGCTGCGCGGACACCGCCTGCACCCACGCCTCACCCAGGCCGGCATCGCGCAATTCCGCCCAGCCCAGCAGCTCACCGCCGCCCCGGGCCGCGATCACGCCCAGCAGATCGGCGGTGCCTTCGGCGACGGACATATCTTCGAGGAGGGGCAACCCGGTGCGGCCCGCCAGTTCGGCGGCCAGCCGCAAACCCGTTCCCGGATGCTGGTCCCACTCCAGCGCGATGTCCACCTCCGCACAATAGCGGTGAATTAGCTGATCGCAGGTCAGTTACCCCGCGAAACATCGGCGACCGGCCGACGGGATCAATGCTTGCGCACCACCGTCTCGCCCTCGGCCGGTTTCCAGATCACCACGTCCATATGCCCGCCGCCCACCTCGACTGCGGAGGCGCCGGTGATATCGGCGGCGAAGAACGGATCCAGGCGCTGTCCGCGCAGATCGAAACCCGTATCGGCGTACAGCGATTCGGCCCAGCGCCGCTGCAACTCGACGTCCGGCATCTCGCGCACCACGCCCCACAGTTTGGCGTCGCCGTCACCGACCTGCGGGTCGACCGTGGCGGTGTGCAGACAGAATCGCGGGTCGCGGCGCAGGTCCGCGAATTTTCGGGTGCCCGGCATGCCCACCAGCCACAACTGCTCCTCGAACAGGCGTGGTTCCAGCGGGCTGATCCGTGGGTAACCGTCGCGACGAGTCGTCGCCAGCAGGCACAGACTGCCGGCCGCCGCATGGCGGCGCAGGAAGATTCCCGCGATGCGCGGGGCGGCGTCGGCGAATTCGCTCCACCTCGTCATAGTCGTACGGTAGAACTTTCGGCGGGCAGGTCATACAGCATCGAGGTGGTCATGAAGATTTCCCCGCGCCGGGCGGCGGGCGCCGTCGCCGCCGCGCTCGCCTGCGCCCTGGTGCCGCCGACCGCGGCGCAGGCCGTGGTCGGCGGTGTCCCCATCAGTGCCGCCGACTATCCGTGGCTCGCGGCCATCGGCACACCCGCCTACGCGACGAGGCCCGGCGGTCAGTTCTGCGCCGGTGCCCTGATCGCCCCGGACCGGGTGCTCACCGCCGCGCACTGCGGCGCCCTGGCCCGCATGCTGCCGGGAACGACGGTGACCTTCGGCCGCACCGATGTCGCCGGGCACGGCGGGGTCACCGTCGGCATCGCCGATGTCCGGATCGACCCCGGTTTCCGGGTGTCGGTGTTCGGCACGGATCTGAGCTATCACCACAATGTCGCCGTCCTGGTGCTCAGTGCACCGGTCGCCCTGCCGACCGTGGCCGTGGCGGCGCCACAGGGAGATACGGCGAGGGTGGTCGGCTGGGGCGCCACCTCCGAGGACGACCAATCCAACAGCGTGCTGCGGGCGGCGACGGTGCCGCTCGTGCCCGATGCCGCGTGCGCGGTCGCCTACGGCGCCGAATTCGATCCGGTCGAAGCGCTGTGCGCGGGCTCCCCCGCCGCCGACACCGGTGAATTCGACAGCGGCGGACCACTGTTGGTCGACGGCAAGGTCGCCGGCGTCACCTCGTGGGGCAAGGGTGCGGCCGAACCCGGATTCCCCGGTGTGTACGCGCGAGTGCCGGCACTCGACTTCTGATCACCGCGCGCGGACCGGCTGGGCGGCCGCGACCGGACGGAACGCATCCGGATCGGCGGCCTCCCAATCGGCGCGCCAGCTCGCCGGCGGATGGACGAGCAACTCGCCGGGCGCCAGCCATTCGTAGAGTTCGGCGTACGACCGGATCTCGTTGGCCGCCACCTTCTTCCGCAGCATGTGGGTATCGAGTTCGGCGGGGTCGTGCACGCCCATCGAGGCCATCATCTGCATCGCCTGGCGCACCGTGGCCTCCTGATACCGCTGCACCCGCTCGGCCTTGTCTGCGACGTCGAGGGCGCGGGCACGCCGCGGATCCTGGGTCGCGACGCCGACCGGGCACTGATTGGTGTGACAACGCTGGGACTGGATGCATCCGACCGCCATCATCATCGCCCGGGCGGCATTGGTGAAGTCCGCGCCCTGCACCAATCGCTTGACGATATCCGTGCCGGTCGCCACCTTTCCGCTGGCTCCCAACCGAATCCGGTCCCGCAGGCCGGTTCCGACGAGTGCGTTGTGCACCGTCATCAGCCCGTCGGTCAGCGGGAGGCCGACGTGGTCCTCATATTCCAGCGGTGCGGCCGCCGTACCGCCCTCGGCGCCGTCGACGATGATGAAATCGGGTGCGGTCCCCTCGGCGATCATCGCTTTGCAGATCGCGAGGACATCCGTGCGGGACCCGACGCACAGTTTGAACCCGATGGGCTTGCCGCCGGACAACTCGCGCAGGCGGACGAGAAAGCGAATCAATTCGCGCGGGGTGTGAAATTCCGAATGCGACGGCGGGCTGACGCATTTCTCGTGTGCGGGCACCCCGCGATAGCGGGCGATCTCCTCGCTCACCTTCGCGGCCGGCAGGACCCCGCCGAGTCCGGGTTTGGCGCCCTGACTCAATTTCACGGAGATCGCCTTCACCTGGTCGTAGCCGGCCTTCTCGGCGAACTGGTCCGGATCGAAGTGGCCGTCGCGGGTGCGGGTACCGAAGTAGGCCGAACCGATCTCCCACACCAGATCCGCGCCACCCTCCACATGGAACGGCGTCAGCCCGCCCTCACCGGTGTCGTGCGCGAAACCGCCGCGGGCGGCGCCGATGTTCAACGCGCGCAGCGCATTTCCCGACAATGCGCCGAAACTCATCGCCGAGATGTTCAGCAGCGACATGGCGTAGGGCTGCCGGCAGTCCGGTCCGCCGACCAGCACGCGCGGCGGCTGCTCGGGCTCCGGGAGCGCGGCCACCGAATGGACGAGGAATTCGTAGCCGACCGCCTCGATATCGCGCTCGGTTCCGTACGACAGTTCGCCGTGAATTCCCTTGGCGCGCTCGTAGATCATCGTCCGCACGTCGCGGTCGAAGGGGCGGCCGTCGAAATTCCGCTCGATGAAATACTGCTGCAGTTCGGGCCGGATACTTTCCAGCAGATAGCGCATATGCCCCAGCAAGGGATAGTTGCGCAGGATCGAATGCCGGCGCTGCGCCAAATCGTAGGCGCCGACGAGAACGAGCAATCCCGCGGCGACGGCGAGTATCCACCAGGCCCACGAACCGATCGCCGCGATCACGCCCAGGACGACCACCGCCACCGTGAGCAGACCGAAGAGGAAGAACCGCGTCATCGCCCCACCGCCACCTTTCGCACAGGGGTCCTCGCCACCGGATCCGAGACCGCGGGACTCCGCCCCGCGCACACCCTATCGTTCATATCGGGGGCATACCCGCTCGGCGGCGGTTACTTTCGGCGGCGCACGGGTTCACAGCATCCGGGTGCGCAGATCGCCCCGTTGCGGGTGCAGCCGTATCCGGGAACCGTGCCCAGGCGCCGTGGTTCGTTCCCGTCGAGATGCTCGCCGACCAGTTCGGCGACCATCCGCGCGAAGCGCGGATCCGGGCCCGGAGTGGCGGCGCGGGCGAAGGCCATACCGAGTTCGGCGGCCTTCTCGACGGCCTCGTTGTCCAAATCCCAGACGACCTCGAGGTGGTCGGAGACGAAGCCGACCGGGCAGACTACGACGGCCTCGACGCCCTTGCCGGACAACGCTTCCAGATGGTCGACGATGTCGGGCTCCAGCCACGGCACCTGCGGCGGTCCGGAGCGCGACTGCCACACCACATCGAAATCATCGAAACCCGTTGCCGCGGCGCACAATCGGGCCGCTTCGGCGACCTGACGGCTGTAGAGATGACCGCCGTCGGCGGGCGGTCCGGCCGCGACGTCGGCGGCGACCGGAATGGAATGGGCGGTGAACACCAGCCGGGCGCGCTCGCGCGAGTCGGCCGGCAGGTCCCGTACCGCCGCGCGCACGGCATCGGCGAAGGAGTCGATCAGCAACGGATGATCGAAGTACTGCCGCAGTTTCGTCAGTTCCGGCGCACCCTCGACCGCCGCGCGGGCCCGCTCGATGTCCTCGTCGTACTGGCGGCACCCCGAATATCCGCCCCACGCCGAGGTCGGGAACACCAGGGCGTGGCCGATGCCGTCGGCGCGCATGGTCGCGACCGTTTCCTCGATCATCGGATGCCAGTTGCGATTACCGAAGTACACCGGCAGATCCACCGCGCGCGCGGCGAATTCGGCCTCGATCGCGGCGATCAGTTCCCGGTTGAGCGCATTGATCGGCGAGACGCCACCGAAGTGCAGGTAGTGCTGGGCCACCTCGTCGAGGCGTTCGCGTGGCACGCCCCGGCCCCGGGTGACGTTCTCCAGGAACGGCATCACGTCTTCGGGGCGTTCGGGACCGCCGAAGGACAGCAGGAGCAGTGCGTCGACGGTCCCGGTCACGGCTGATTACCTCCAGGCTCTCAGTTGGCCGACCAGTTCTCCGGGAACCAGGTGTTGTGGCTGGCGCCGCCGTCGACGTAGATGATCGAACCGGTGGTGCCGGGCAGCCAGTCCGACAGCAGGGTGACGATCGACTTGGCGACCACGGTCGGGTCGTCGACATCCCAGCCGATCGGCGAGGCGCCGTCCCAGTAGGTGTTGAGCATGTTCAGCTGCTTGGCATCGTCGGTGGCCGTGCCCGCGATCGCCTTGGCGGCGAGGGTTTTGATCGGGCCCGCGGCGACCAGGTTGGAGCGAACCCGCTTGGCCTCGCCCACCTCTCGCGCCACATAGCGGTTCACCGACTCCAGCGCGGCCTTGGCCACACCCATCCAGTTGTAGAAGGGCATCGCGGTACGCGGATCGAAGTCCATGCCCACGATCGAGCCGCCCTCGTTCATCGCGGGCAGCACCGCGCGCGCCAGCGAGGCGTAGCTCCACGCGGAGATCTCGAAGGCCTTGGCGGCATCGGCGCCCGGGCCGTCGAGGAACGGCAGCGCGTCGGGGCCCATCAGGGTGCGCGGGGCGAAGGCGATGGAATGCAGCACGCCGTCGACGCCCTCGGGCGCGAGCTCGCGCACCTTGTCCGCCAGCTCGGCCAGGTTCTCCTCGTTGGTGACGTCGAGGCCGATGGCGGGCGGCACCTCCTGCGGCAGTCGCTTGGCGATGCGGTCGATCAGGCGCAGCCGCTCGGGGATACCGGTGATGATCACCTTCGCGCCCTGCTCCTGTGCCACCTTGGCGGCGTGGAAGGCGATCGACGAATCGGTGATGATGCCGGTGATCAGGACGGTTTTACCGTCCAGGATTCCGCTCATGGGTGGTGAATTCTCCTCGGGAAACTCGGATGGGAAGTCGGCGGGGGCTCGAGAGCCGGTCGGTCGGCGACCGCTTGCTCAGTGGCCCATGCCCATGCCGCCGTCGACCGGCAGGATCGCACCGCTGATGTAGGAGGCGTCGTCGGAGGCCAGGAAGCTGATCGCCGCGGCGACTTCCTCGGGCTGGCCGATGCGGCCCGCGGGAATGACCTTCAGCGCCATCTCGCGCATGTCCTCGGTCATCTCTTCCCGAGTCATATCGGTGTCGATGAAACCGGGCGCCACCACATTGGCGGTGATGTTGCGTGAGCCGATCTCGCGGGTGATCGCGCGCGCCATGCCGACCAGACCGGCCTTGGCCGCCGCGTAGTTCACCTGGCCGGGGCCGCCCATCTGGCCCACGACCGAGCCCAGGAAGATGATGCGGCCGAAGCGGGCCCGCAGCATCGCCCGGTTGGCGCGCTTGGCGCAGCGCCACGCGCCGGTCAGGTTGGCATCGATGACGCGGGTGAACTGCTCCTCGCTCATCCGCATGAGCAGCGTGTTGTCGACGATGCCGGCGTTGGCCACCAGCACCTCGACCGGGCCCTGCTTGGCCTCGATCTCACTGAACGCCGAGTCGATCGAATCCGAGTCCGTCACATCGCATTTCACGCCCAGAAGACCTTCCGGCGCGCCCGATCCACGATGGGTGACGGCAACCTTGTGCCCGTCGGCGGCCAGCCGCTGGGCCACCGCGAGACCGATACCGCGGTTGCCACCGGTCACCAGGACCGATCGGGAAGTGAAGTTCGACATGAATGTCAACCTATCTGTTCGAGTTCGACTGTCGTGGCCGGGTTGCGCGGTACCCGTTATGGCAGGCGTTGACGATAGACCAAACCGCTCACCACACCCGCGGCGGTCAGCAGCAGACCCAGTAGCAGCCACGGCCGGCTGGCATCACCCATCTGCATCTCGTAGCCGATCTGCTTGTCCAGGGTGTCGTAGACGGCGCTGAGTTCTTCCAGCGTGGAGGCGGTGTAGAAGTCACCGCCGGAGATCTTGGCGATCTCGCGCAAGGAGTCGTCGTCGACCGGAACCCGGACGCGCTGCGACCCTTTGCCGTCCTGATCCGGAATCTCGACCGAACCCCAGGTCGTGCCGAAGGAGATGGTCGACACCGGGATGCTCTTCTGCTTGGCGACCCGCGCCGCGACGAAGCCGTGCCGGGGATTGTCGACGTCCTTGTCGTCGGGCACCGTCTGCTTGCCGTCGGACATCAGCACGATCCGCGCCGGGGGCGGCGTCTGCGCACCGCCGAGGACCGAGGCGAGTGTGTCGATGGCCTGCAGCGCGCTGTAGATGCCCTCGCCGGTGGCGGTGCGTTCGGCCAGCTTCATGTTCTGGATGGCGGCCTTCATCGCCTCGCGGTTGGTGGTCGGCGACACCTGGACCGACGCGGTGCCGGCGAAGGTCACCAGGCCCAGGTTGATCCCGGGGGTGAGCCCGTCGACGAAGTCGGTGGCGGCCTTCTTGGCGACCTGGATGCGCGAGGGCGGCACGTCGGTGGCTTCCATCGACAGCGACACGTCGATCACCAGCATGACCGTCGCCCGGTTGCGCGGCACCTTCTTCGCCGCCTGCGGGCCCGCCGCGGCCACCGTCAGCAACGCCAGGCCCACCAGCATCAACGCCACCGGCGCGTGCCGCCAGGCGCTGGGCCGCTTGGGCGCCACCTGCTCGAGGGTCTCCATATTCGAGAAGCGCAGCATGTGGCGTTTGCGCCGCCGCTGGACCAGCACGTAGAGCAGCGCGATCGCGGCGACGACGATCAGGAATGTTAGCCAGATCGCGGACGTGAAATGCGAAATACTCACTGTCGGGGCACCCGCCCGGTCGGGGCGCCGAAGGTGTGGCGCCGAGTGGACACGAAACGGACCACGTCGGCGATCCAGTCACGATCGGTGCGCAGCGTCATCACCGGCGCGCCGCAACTGCGCAACGCCGCCTCGACCTGTTCGCGATGCTGCTGGGCAGCACGGCCGAAATCGGCGCGCAGGGTGGGAGTGACGGTGAATTCGCGGGTGCGGCCGGTTTCGGGATCGTGGAGCACCACGTCACCGACATCGGGCAGATCCAGATCCAGCGGATCGAGGATCTCCACACCGAGCAGATCGTGACGGCCGGAGATCGCGCGCAGCGAACGCTGCCAGTCGATCTCGCCGAGGAAGTCCGAAATGACAACGGCCAGACCGCGTTTGCGTTGCGGCCGGCGCAGCGATTCGATGGCGCCGCGCAGATCGCCGCGCACGCCGTCGCTCGCATGGGGGGTGGTCGCGATGCTGCGCAGCAGCGACTGGGCGTGCACCCGGCCGGTGCGGGCCGGAATCCGGTACAGCCGTTCGCCGTTGGCGACGACCGCGCCGATCCGGTTGCCGCCGCCGCTGGTCAGATGTGTCACCGCGGCAGCCGCCGCGACCACCAGATCACGCTTCTGGCACAGCGCGGTGCCGAAGTCCAGACTGGCCGACAGGTCGACCACGAGCCAGGTCTCGAGCTCCCGGTCGGCGATCATCTGCCGCACGTGCGGATGGGTGGTGCGGGCGGTGACCGACCAATCCATCTGGCGCACATCGTCACCCGGCTGATACATCCGCGCGTCCCCGGGTTCGGACCCGGGGCCGGGGATCAGGCCGAGATGATCGCCGTGCAGCACGCCGTCGAGGCGGCGGCGCACCGTCAGCTCCAGAGTTCTCAGTGCGGCCGACAATCGCGGATCGCGCAGATCTCCGGACCGGAACGACGGTGGGGCGCTGTCGGGATGGGCAGGGATGTGAGCTGAGTTCGTCACTGGCGCAACCGAATCCGATGCCCCGCTCACTGGCGCTGCGGCTGCCCGGCGCCCTGACCGTTCTGCGGCTGACCGGCCGGATGCGGGGCGATGGGCTGCGGCGCGACAGCCTGCGGGCCCGGAGCCGGCATCGGCGCGGGACCGCCCTGGGCGGGTGCGTTGGCCTGCGTGGCGACCTGCGGCAGGCCCACGGTCTGCAGCACCCGGCGGATCACGTCGTCGGGGCTGACCTCGTCGGCGAGGGCGTCGTAGGACAGCACGAGACGATGGCGCAGCACATCCGGAACGACCTCGACGACGTCCTGCGGCACCACGTAATCGCGGCCACGGATCAGCGCGACCGCGCGGGCGGCGGCGATGATGCCGAGGCTGGCACGGGGCGAGGCGCCGTAGGCGATCCAGCCCGCGACGTCGTCCAGCCCGAATTCGGCCGGCTTGCGGGTCGCGGCGATGACGCGCACGACGTAGTCGACCAGCGCGTGGTGGACGAAGGTGTTGGCGGCCAGTTTCTGCAGCCGGATCAGTTCGGCCGGCTCGAGGATCCGCTTGGGCTCCGGCGGGGTCACACCCATCCGGTAGATGATCTCGCGCTCCTCCTCGACCGTCGGATAGTCGACGACGACCTTGAACAGGAAGCGGTCGCGCTGCGCCTCGGGCAGCGGGTACACACCCTCGCTCTCGATCGGGTTCTGAGTCGCCATGACCAGGAACGGATCGGGCATGGGGTAGGTCTTGCCACCGATCGACACGTGCCGCTCGGCCATGACCTCGAGCAGTGCCGACTGCACCTTCGCGGGCGCGCGGTTGATCTCGTCGGCGAGGACGAAGTTGGCGACGACCGGACCGAGTTCGGTGTCGAACTCCTCGCGGCCCTGCCGGTAGATGCGGGTACCGATCAGGTCGGTGGGCACCAGGTCGGGGGTGAACTGCACGCGCGAGAAGCTGCCGCCGACCACCTTCGCGAAGGTCTCCACCGCCAGCGTCTTGGCGATACCGGGCACACCCTCGAGCAGCACGTGCCCGCGAGCCAGAACGCCGACGAGCAGCCGCTCGACCAACCGGTCCTGACCGACGATGACCCGTTTGACTTCGTAGATCGCCTTCTCCAGGGTCGCGACGTCACGCTCCAAAGTGCCCGAGGCGGCCTCCGCCTGCTTCACCGCACTCCCAGCGCTCACATCGTCCGTCGAAGTCACCAAACTCCCCGCTTTCGCTTCGGTCTCCATGCGTGCCGCCCCAACTATTCCAGGTATCGAGCAAGATTGCCGCAACTGGGCTCGCACAATGTCGCGGGCCAGGCCTCCCGGGCGGATCGGAAGGCACTCGACGGTGTCCGGAATGCGCTGATTCCGAATTGCCGTGTCGCGGCGGGTGGTCGCGGCGGGATCAACCCACCGCGGCCAGATATTCGGCGTAGAACAGGGCCAGGCCCACCGCGGCCGCGATGCCCGCGAGCAGCCAGAATCTGATGATCACCGTGGTTTCGGGCCAGCCGCCGAGTTCGAAATGGTGATGGAACGGCGCCATCTTGAACAACCGGTTGCGGGTGGTGCGGAAAACCGCGATCTGCAACGCCACGGACAGAATTTCGGCGAAGAACAACGCGCCCACGACCACCATCAGCAATTCGGTGCGGGTGGTGATCGAGATTCCGGCCAGCAGCCCGCCCAGGGCCAGCGACCCGGTATCGCCCATGAAGATCTTGGCCGGATTGGCATTCCACCACAGGAATCCGATGCAGGCGGCGCCACCGGCCGCGCACACCACGGCCAGGTCGAGCGGGTCACGCACGCTGTAGCAGCCCGGAAGTGCGTGGGCGGCACAGGAATTGGTGTACTGCCAGAAGGTGACGATGACGTAGGCGCCCAGCGCGAAACCCATCGATCCCGCGGCCAGGCCGTCCAGACCGTCGGTGATGTTCACGGCGTTGGACCAGGCGACCACCACGAAGCACACCGCCAGCAGGAAAACCACCAGCGGGAAGGCCACCGTGGGCCAGTCGCGCACATACGACACCTGCCGGCTGGCCGGGGTCAGCCCGGTATTGCCGGGAAAGCGCAGCGCCAGAATTCCGAAGACCACGGCCGAGCCGATCTGCCCGATGTACTTGCCCGTCGCGGTCAGCCCCAGATTGCGGTGCTTGCGAATCTTGATGAAATCGTCGAGGAAGCCGACGAAGCCCAGCGCGGTGGCCAGGCCGAGCACCAACAGTCCCGACGCCGACGGACCCTCGGCGTCGTAGCGCAGGCCGATCAGGTGAGAACCCAGATAACCGGCCCACAACCCCGCCACGATGGCGATGCCGCCCATGGTGGGCGTGCCCCGTTTGGCCTGATGACTCTGCGGTCCCTCGACGCGGATCTGCTGGCCGAGATTCCGGCGTGCGAACAACCTGATCAGCAACGGCGTCACGGTGATCGAGACCGCGAGTGCGATCGCCGCCGAGAACAGGATCTGCCTCATCAATACCCCAACTACTGCCGAACTCTCGGCTCGTGCCGAACGGACCGGCACGATGTGTGCCGATTCGCATGGTAGCCAAGATCATTCGGAGGTGCGTCAGGTGATCAGGCGAATCGCGTACGGCATGATCCCGCCCTCGCGCACCGGCGAAATCTTCACGACGTCACCGGATTCGGGCGCCTCGATCATCTTGCCGTCGCCCAGGTACAGCGCGACGTGCTCGCTGCCGTTGGACCCCCAGAACAGCATGTCGCCGCGCTCGCGCTGGGCGACCTTGACCCGGGTGCCCATCGTGTACTGGTAGCCGCTGTAGTGCGGCAGGGAGATGCCGACACCGGCGAAGGCGTAGATCATCAGGCCCGAGCAGTCGAAGCCCACTTTGTTGTAGTCGCCGTAGGAATCGGCCACACCGCCGTCGTGGATGCCCTTGGTGGGCCCGTCCTCGTCGCCACCACCCCAGGCATAGGTGACGCCGAGTTGCGACATCGCGCGGTCGACGACCGTCTCGATCAGTTCGGAGCGGCTACCGCTGGGCCGGCTGGGGGTCGACATCGACCGGCGCGGCGGCGGGGCGTTGTCCAGCTGGGTGTGCGGCCGCTTGCCCGCGCCGAGTTCGGCGGCGCGGTCCTGCGCGGCCTGATCGGCGGCGGCGCGCGCCGCGGCGGCGGTCGCGGCCGCCTGGGCGGCGGCGACCTCTGCCCGGCGCCGGCGATCCCAGGCCAGGTAGGCGTCGCGCTGGCCCTGCAGTCCGGTCACGGTGGCCCGGGCCTGGTCGAGCTGCTGCTGGGCCGAATCGCGCTGCGCCATCAGCGCATCGCGCTTCTGCGCCTGTTCGTCGAGAGCGGCCTTGGCGGCGGCGACCGCGGCCTGCGCCTGCTGCCGTTTCCGATCGGCCTGGTCCGCGGCCGTGTCGGCGGCCTTCTTGGCCTGGCGGGCGGCGGAATCCTTGTTGGCCTGTTCGACCTGCGCGCGGCGCAGGCCGTCGATGGCGGCCTGCTGGTTCTTCGACGCCATGCCGAGCAGATCGGCGCGGTCGAGCGCGGAGGCCGGATCGGAGCCGGACAGGTAGTTCACCATCGACGTCGAGCCCGGGTGGGTGTAGGCGTCGACGGCGAATTCGTCGAACTTGCCCTGCGCCTGGTCCAGCTGAGTTCCGGCGGACTGCAGATCGCGCTGGGTGGCGGCGACGGTCGCCGCTGCCGCGTCGGCGGCGTCACGGGCATTCTGCAGGTCGACCAGCGCCTTGTTCACGGCTTCCCGCTTGCCGGCGACCTCGGTGTCGAGCTGGGCCAGCTGCTGGTCGGCGGTGGCGACCTCATTGATCAGGCCACTGACCTGAGTCACCCCGGCGTCGACCTGCGCACCCGCCGCGGCGATATCGCCGTCGCTCGGATTCGGAGGTGGCGGTGGCACCGCGGCCACCAGCGGAGCCGTCACCGTCAGCGCGATCCCACATAAGAGCAACCCCACAGCGACCTTCGCGGCACCCCCGGACCGCCTCGCCGATATTCGCATCACACCTCCCTGATCCCGCTGCGGCTCCCGGCGAGCACCAGATTCGCCAGGACTGCGCTGGGCGACCGATAGAGGCGTCGCCGCACGAGCACCAACGGTCCATCTGCCCTCGAGGGACGCTGGAGGCCCATGTGACACTTCTTCCCCAAGAGTGTCACCTCGAAACCGTACGACACTTCTTTCACAGAGGAAACATCGGACGACAAATCACAGGGGAGTAATTTCCGGTTTGCTAAAAATTCGCCAACCGTGAATAGGGGTTCCGGGGCAAACCAAACCGGTCGTTCAGTTTCGCCCCGCGAATCGCGACTTATCACTCGAATCGGGCAGCTTGCCGAGGTGGTGGCTAGTTTCCGGCGACCATCCGGAGTCGCCGCGCGACACGCCGAGGACGGCCGCCGGAGACCGCTAGCGAGACGGCACCGGCGGATGCGGCGGGGCCTCGGCGGCCACCGCCGCCCGCTCCCGCGACGCCCGCCGGGACTTGAGGTAGTACAGGCCCCCGATGGTCAGCACGGTGCCGGCCAGCACAACTCCCGTGATCGCGGTCCACGACACCTTTTCCGGCGTCTCCAGCCGGTCGACGAAGATCTGCGCGGCCGTCGCGGTGTGCCCGCCCTGATACTTGGCCTTGTCCTCGGCCCATTCCAGCCGCGCTCGGTTGATCGAATCGCTGTAGGTGCCGATCCAGTCGTCGCTGAACACCACGACCGTGCCGTGTTCACTCTTGCCGAGGGTCGTCGCCAGGTCGCGCAGATCCGAATCGCGGCCCGGATTTCCCTTCACGACCACGATGTTCAGCTCGATGCCGTGCGCGCGGGCCTGATCGGCGATCTCGGCGAGCTTGTCCTGATTCTTGGATTCGGGGGCGGCTACGTGGTTGTCGGCCAGATCCAGCACGATGGCGTCGACGTCGGTATCCGGCGGTAGCTCCGCGGCCATGGGGGTGAAAACCGAGGCATACGAGACGGTCATCTTCCATCCGGTCTTGTCGAGCCGCCGACTCCAGCGACGGACGTCCAACACATTCACGTGATCAACACACACACCTGGCCGGCACACCGGAGGCGACAACTCCGACGGGGCCTTCGAGCACAGTACGCGACGGGGGCATCATGGATTGCGGCACGCCGCGCCGTACGCGCCCCGCATGCTTCATAGGACAAGCGTACTGTTAGAGTTCGGAAGTACGAGGCGCGCAGCCCGAAACGCGCCCTCGACGACAGCCGCCGGCGCAGCCCCGCCGGTGGCCACCCCACGGGGCCCGCACGCGCCCCGATCGGAACACCGACGAGTGGAGCTGAACGTATGACAAGTATCGATACATTCGGCGCCAAGGGCACCCTCGAGGTCGGAAGCAACTCCTACGAGATCTTCCGCCTCTCGGCCGTGCCCGGCACCGAGAAGCTGCCCTACGCCCTGAAGGTCCTGGCGGAGAACCTGCTCCGCACCGAGGACGGCGCCAACATCACCGCCGACCACATCCGCGCCATCGCCAACTGGGATCCGTCGGCGGAGCCGAGTATCGAGATCCAGTTCACCCCCGCCCGCGTGATCATGCAGGACTTCACCGGCGTGCCCTGTGTGGTCGACCTGGCCACCATGCGTGAGGCCGTCACCGCCCTGGGTGGCGACCCGAACAAGGTCAACCCGCTGTCCCCCGCCGACATGGTCATCGACCACTCGGTGATCCTCGACGTCTTCGGCCGCGCCGACGCCCTCGAGCGCAACGTCGACCTCGAGTACCAGCGCAACGGCGAGCGTTATCAGTTCCTGCGCTGGGGCCAGGGCGCGTTCGACGACTTCAAGGTCGTTCCCCCGGGCACCGGCATCGTGCACCAGGTCAACATCGAGTACCTGGCGCCGACCGTCATGACCCGCAACGGCCAGGCCTACCCGGACACCTGTGTCGGCACCGACTCGCACACCACGATGGTCAACGGCCTGGGCGTGCTGGGCTGGGGCGTCGGTGGTATCGAGGCCGAGGCCGCGATGCTGGGCCAGCCGGTCTCCATGCTCATCCCGCGGGTCGTCGGCTTCAAGCTCACCGGTGAGATCCAGCCGGGCGTCACCGCCACCGACGTCGTGCTCACCGTCACCGACATGCTGCGCAAGCACGGTGTGGTCGGCAAGTTCGTCGAGTTCTACGGCGCCGGTGTGGCCGAGGTGCCGCTGGCCAACCGCGCCACCCTGGGCAACATGAGCCCCGAATTCGGTTCCACTGCGGCGATCTTCCCGATCGACGGGGAGACCATCAACTACCTGCGTCTGACCGGTCGCTCCGACGAGCAGCTGGCCCTGGTCGAGGCCTACGCCAAGGAACAGGGCATGTGGCACGACGCCGCGCACGAGCCCGCCTACTCGGAGTACCTCGAGCTCGACCTGAGCACCGTGGTGCCCTCGATCGCCGGCCCGAAGCGCCCGCAGGACCGCATCCTGCTCAGCGAGTCGAAGGCGGCGTTCCGCTCCGACATCACCGACTACGTGACCGGCGACTACAACGGCCTCGACGAAGGCGTGGAGGAAACCTTCCCCGCCTCGGATCCGGTCTCGGTCTCGGCCGGTGCCGCCAGCGAGAGCTACGCCCCCGCCCATTCGGCGGCCAACGGTGCCCAAGGACGGCCGTCCAAGCCGGTCAAGGTGGTGTCCGAGGACCGCGGTGAGTTCGTTCTGGATCACGGCGCGGTCGTGGTCGCGGGCATCACCTCCTGCACCAACACCTCCAACCCGTCGGTCATGATCGGCGCGGCGCTGCTGGCCCGCAACGCGGTCGAGAAGGGCCTGTCCAGCAAGCCGTGGGTCAAGACCAACATGGCCCCGGGCTCGCAGGTCGTCTCCGACTACTACGAGAAGGCCGGCCTGTGGCCGTACTTGGAGAAGCTGGGCTTCTACCTGGGCGGTTACGGCTGCACCACCTGCATCGGCAACACCGGCCCGCTGCCGGAGGCCATCTCGAAGGCCGTCAACGACAACGATCTGTCGGTCACCGCGGTGCTGTCCGGTAACCGCAACTTCGAGGGCCGCATCTCCCCCGATGTGAAGATGAACTACCTGGCCTCCCCGCCGCTGGTCATCGCCTACGCGCTCGCGGGCACGATGGACTTCGACTTCGAGAAGGACGCGCTGGGTCAGGACACCGACGGCAACGACGTGTTCCTGCGCGACATCTGGCCCTCGGCGCAGGAGATCGACGACACCATCAAGTCGGCGATCAGCCAGGACATGTTCCGCAAGTCCTACGCCGACGTCTTCAAGGGCGACGAGCGCTGGCGCAACCTCGACACCCCGTCCGGTGACACCTTCGCCTGGGACGAGAACTCCACCTACGTCCGCAAGGCGCCGTACTTCGACGGGATGGAACTCGAGCCGGCCCCGGTCGAGGACATCAAGGGCGCCCGCGTGCTGGCCCTGCTGGGTGATTCGGTCACCACCGACCACATCTCCCCGGCCGGTCCGATCAAGCCGGGCACCCCGGCCGCGCAGTACCTCGACTCGCACGGCGTCGAGCGCAAGGACTACAACTCCCTGGGTTCGCGGCGCGGCAACCACGAGGTGATGATCCGCGGCACGTTCGCCAACATCCGGCTGCGCAACCAGCTGCTCGACGACGTCTCGGGTGGTTACACCCGCGACTTCACTCAGGACGGTGGCCCGCAGGCGTTCATCTACGACGCCTCGCAGAACTACCAGAAGGCCGGCATCCCGCTGGTCGTGCTGGGCGGTAAGGAGTACGGCTCGGGTTCCTCGCGCGACTGGGCGGCCAAGGGCACCCGACTGCTGGGCGTCAAGGCCGTCATCACCGAGTCGTTCGAGCGCATCCACCGGTCGAACCTGATCGGCATGGGCGTGATCCCGCTGCAGTTCCCGGCGGGTGAGTCGGCCGCGTCGCTGGGCCTGGACGGCACCGAGGTGTTCGACATCGAGGGCATCACCAAGCTCAACGAGGGTGCCACGCCGAAGACCCTGAAGGTCACCGCGACCAAGGAGAACGGCGAGAAGGTCACCTTCGACGCGGTCGTGCGCATCGACACCCCCGGTGAAGCCGACTACTACCGCAACGGCGGCATCCTGCAGTTCGTGCTGCGCAACATGATTCGCGGCTGAGAGCCCGCACCACGCGGTGCGGCGTCGTGCCGCGCCCGGCGACCGTTCGGCTCGCCGGGCCGGCACGAACAGCGTTGCGCCGCCGCAGGATCGACGCGTCCATGCTCGTACTGTGAGAACCCCCGCGCCGGATCGTCCCGGCGCGGGGGTCCGTGCATTCCCCGCTGGAGGAGCCCATGCCCAAGGTCAGTGACGATCACCTCGCCGCCCGGCGCAGCCAGATTCTGGACGGGGCGCGGCGGTGTTTCGCCGAATTCGGGTACGAGGGTGCGACCGTCCGCCGTCTGGAAGAGGCGATCGGCCTGTCTCGCGGCGCGATCTTCCATCATTTCCGGGACAAGGACGCCCTGTTTCTCGCCTTGGCCCAGGAGGATGCCGGACGGATGGCCGAGGTCGCGGCCAACGAGGGCATCGTGCAGGTCATGCGGGAGATGCTCGACAATCCCGCGCAGTACAACTGGCTGGGCACCCGCCTCGAGATCGCCCGGCGCCTGCGCACCGATCCCGAATTCGCCGCCGGCTGGACCCAGCGTTCGGCCGAACTCACCGCGGCCACCCTGGCCCGGCTGGAACGCCGCAAGGCGGCGGGCGCGCTGCGCGACGACGTGCCCACCGACGTGCTGCTGGGTTATCTCGATCTCGTGCTCGACGGGCTCATCGCCCGCATCGCCTCCGGCCACGTCAACGAAAACCTCACGGCCGTACTCGATCTCGTGGAGGCGTCGGTCCGCCGCCGCGACTGAACCGCCCACGATATCCGCCCCTGCCGGGTTCGTCGTAGCATGTGCCGATGCTCACGGAGCGGGGACGACGAGACGGACATACCGGCGGTGGTGCGATCACCCCACTCCGGCCGCCGATTACGAAGTGCCGCAACCCAACTGGACCACACTGTGGAGCGTGGACGCCGCCGTCATGGGGGGCGAATTCGTCCCGCTTCCGCGTAGCCACCGCGACACGGTGACCGATCCCACGCCCGATCCGGAAATACCCGGAACAGGGTGGTGGTTCGCCCCGGTATGACCTTTTCTGTGCCCGTCACCGTCCGCGGATACGAACTCGACGTCAACGGCCATCTCAACCAGGCCGTGTACCACCAGTACGCCGAGCACGCCCGCTGGGAGGTGTTGCGCGCGGCCGGTCTGGTCCCGGACAAGATGCGACTGTCCGGGCTGGGCCCGGTGGTCCTGGAATCGACGGTCAAGTATCGGCGGGAACTGCATCTGGGCGACGAGATCACCGTGACCTGCGATTGCCGCTGGGGCGAGGGCAAGGCGTTCTGGATGGACCAGCAGATCCGCAAGCTCGACGGCACCGTGTCCGCGGAGTTCTCCGTCGTGCTCGGGCTGATGGATCTCGACGCGCGCAAACTCGTGTCGAACCCGAGTCAGCGGTTCCTGGAACTCGCCGAATCCCCCGGTGTGCTCGGTCTGTGAGGCGTTGACAGCTCAACCGAATCGCTTTCGGCGATAGCGCTTTCCGCGCCCGGGCCCAGGCACCGGGTTTGCACCGGAATTCTTTCGTTGCGAACCGTCCGGGCACCCCGGCGAGCTATGATCCAGTTCACGCTCGACTTCCGGGGCAAATCGCGAGCAGATCGGAGTCCAGCCCATGAACGATGCCGGCCGCCAGGTACCCGGACACACCCGGCCGCGCCCGAAACCACGCCACCCGGCACTACCGCTGTCCGGCCGCCTGGTCGCCGAATCCCGTGACACCATCAGCGTCCGGGTCGCCGAGGGCATCTGGACCCTCGATCGCGACGACGTCCTCCAACTGCGCGACGAATCGCCGGATTCCGGCACCGGCACCGCGGAACGCGCGGTCCTCGTCTGGATACGCCCCGGCGCCACAGCCGATTTCACGCAGCGCCGCCGCATTCAGCTCACCGAACGCCCGCTGACACTACCGCCCCGGCCCAGCCCCGCCGTCGGTGACGAACTGCTGGCCCGCCTGACCGACCAGTGGGCGCGCAAGCTCGACCTCGCGCCCGCCCCGGGGGCCGCCGGCGCGACAGTGAGCTACAGCCAGACTCGCAGCGGCGGGGGCAGCGACGACGGCACCGCCTGCGACAGCCTGGACTGAGGGGCCCTTCGATGAGTGCCCGGTCGCCGGGTGCCGTGCTGATCGTCGCCGAGAGCGACGATCTGCACGCCGACGCGATGGCCTCTCTGCTGCGGAATAGGTACGGACTCAATCCGATTCGTCTGGATATGCGCGATTTTCCGCGTGAATGCGGCAGTTTCCGGCTCGACCGCGCCGGCGCCGCTCGCTCGATGTCGCATATCGCCGGGCTCGACGACGTGACCGCCGTCTGGTGGCGCCGTCCCCGGCCGTGCCGGGTGCCCAGCGGTTTCCTCGACGGCGACGACGATTTCCGGCAGGCCGAATGCGACGGATTCCTGCAGGGCCTGCTGTGGTCGATACCGGCGGTCTGGGTCAACGATCCCGGCGCCGACCGCACCGCCACCCGCAAAATCGTGCAGCTCGACACCGCCCGGCGTAGCGGTTTCGCGATCCCGGAAACGTTGATCACCAACGATCCCGACGAGGCCCGCAGTTTCGTCGATTCCCGCGGCGGGTCGGTGATCTACAAGCGAACGGGTACCGGCCGCGCGGAATTCTCCGAAACGCGCATCGTGAGCCGCGAGGACCTCGGCCGATTCGACACCATCCGCTCGGCCCCGACCACCTTCCAGGACTATGTCGAAGCCGAATGCGATCTGCGGGTGGTATGGATCGACGGCGTCGAGTGGGCGGTGCGGATCGACTCGCAATCCGGCGCGGGATGGGTGGATTCGCGCCTCGACACCTCGGTGGCCTTCACCCCCGAGCGGCTGCCCGCCTCGGTGAGCAAGTCGCTGACCACGCTGATGGGCGCGCTCGGGCTGGTGTTCGGCGTGCTCGACATCAGGCTCGGGCTCGACGGCGAGTACTACTTCCTCGAGGTGAACCCGCAGGGGCAGTTCGCCTATCTCGAGATCAAGACCGGGCTGCCGATCTTCGCCAGTCTCGCCGAGTTCCTCGTCCACGGTGAGGCGATGGTGTCGGACTGAGCGGCGTCACGGCCGGTCGAGGTCGGCCAGCAGGATGCGCGCGATCCGGTCCAGTTCGCCGCGGTCGCGCGCCGACAAGCCGGACAGCAGCCGCGTCTCGTTGGCGGTGTGTGCCGTGACGACCTCGTCGACGCGGGCGCGACCGGCCTCGGTCAGGGCGACCCGGACCGCGCGGCGGTCGGCGCGATCGGCGATGCGCCGAACCAGTCCGGCCGATTCCAGACGGTCCAGACGGCCGGTCATGCCGGCCCGCGACAACATCAGCGTGTCGGCCAGGACCGACGGGGTCAGTTCGAACGGTTCACCCGAACGACGCAGTGCCGCAAGCACATCGAACTCGCCGCGCTGTAGTCCGTGCGCGGTGAACACCGCGTCGATCTCGCGCTCGGCGAGGACGTAGAGGCGTCCGAGGCGGCCGAGCACCGCCATCGCCGTGAGATCCAGGTCGGGCCGCTCCCGCTCCCACTGCGCCACGATCGCATCCACCGCATCGGTCCGTCGTCCAGCCATGGACACATACTATTCGACGGGATATAGTTCGGTAGCGAACTATCCGATAGCGAACTACTTGGGAGATCCGATGACCACCGAACCCCGCATTCCCGCCGCCGTCGTCCAGCCCGCCGAGGCCGAGGTGCGCAAGACCGACGCGGTGACCATGCGCCTGCTGCTGGATTCCGACCGCACCGGCGGCAGCGTCAGCACGCTCGAGGTCACGATGGCGCCCGGCGCCGACGGCGCGACGCCGCACTACCACACGCTGTCCGACGAACTGTTCTACGTCGCCGAGGGCGAATTGCAGGTGCTCGCGGGCGAGGAGATCACGACGGTCGCCGCGGGCGGCGCGATCACGGTGCCGCGGTTCATGCCGCACGCGTTCGGCGCCGCACCGGGTTCACCGGCGCGGATCCTGATCGCATTGACTCCGGCCGTGCAGCGCTTCGGCTACTTCCGGCTGCTCGAGCGGGTGGCCTCCGGCGAGGCCACCCTCGCCGAGCTCGCCGCCACCCAGGACGAGTACGACAACCATTTCGTCGACGCGCCGAACTGGTGGGCCGAACGCAACGCCCACCGCGCGTGAACTCGGGCGCGCGGCGGCACGAGACGCCGGCGGCCGCGGAAGCCGGTCGACCGTATCGGGCGAGCGGGCGGATCAGGCCTTGCTGACCGCTTTGCGCCGGTTGGCACCACCCCGGCTGCGGAGTTGCACATGCGACTCCACGAGCACGTTGTGAATGAATCCGTACGAGCGGCCGGTCTCCCGCGCCAGCGAACGAATGCTGGCGCCCGCCTCGTATTGCTTCTTCAGCTGGGTTTGCAGCCGGTCGCGCGACTTGCCCGTGACGCGCGTGCCCTTACCCAACATCGACTTCCCCTGTGCGGGCCTGTCACTCATGGCTTCCTCCGGTCGCCGTGCAGCCTCATTCCAGGCTAGACACTCGATCCGCAGTGATCAACGCCTCACTGTGATGAAACTCACCGATTGCGAGGATCTTTCGGCGTGTCCCGGCGCGTCGCAGGAAGCATTCGCCACGCTCAGGCCAGCTGAATCAGTTCCAGGTAGTCCTGCGACCAGTGGTCCTCGGTGCCGTCGGGCAGCATGATCACCCGTTCCGGATTCAACGCCTCGGCCGCGCCCGGGTCGTGGGTGACCAGAACGACCGCGCCCGCATAGCTGCGCAGCGCGTCGAGGACCTGTTCGCGCGAGACCGGATCGAGGTTGTTGGTGGGCTCGTCGAGCAGCAGTACGTTGGCCGCCGAGGAGACCAGGCCGGCCAGCGCGAGCCGGGTCTTCTCACCGCCCGACAGGGTGCCGGCCGGCTGTTCGAGCTGCGGGCCGGTGAACATGAACGCGCCCAGCAGCCCGCGCAGGTCCTGCTCCCCCGCGTCGGGAGCCGCGTGGCGGATGTTCTCCCAGACGGTGGCGTTGTCGTCGAGGGTGTCGTGTTCCTGGGCGAAATACCCGATGCGCAGCCCGCGTCCCGGATCGATCTGTCCGGCGGTCAGCGGCTCGACGCCTGCGAGCAGACGCAACATGGTCGTCTTGCCCGCGCCGTTCAGGCCGAGGATCACGACTCGGCTGCCCTTGTCGATGGCCAGATTCACGCCGGTGAAGATTTCCAGCGATCCGTAGAGCTTGGTGAGGTTGGTGGCCATCAGCGGTGTCTTGCCGCAGGGAGCGGGTTCGGGGAACTTGATGCGAGCCACCTTGTCGGCCACGCGCACATCGTCGAGCTCGGAGAGCATGCGCTCGGCGCGCTTGACCATCTGGTGTGCCGCAGCGGCTTTCGTCGCTTTCGCACCGAGTTTGGCGGCCTGCTGTTTAAGCGCGGAGGCCTTCTTCTCCGCGTTGGCGCGTTCGCGGACGCGGCGCTGTTCGTCGGTGGCGCGGGCGTCGAGATACTTCTTCCAGCCCATGTTGTAGATGTCGGCCTCACCGCGCACGGCGTCGAGGAACCACACCTTGTTCACCACGTCGGCGAGCAGGTCGACGTCGTGGGAGATGACGATCAGGCCACCGTCGTGGTTCTGCAGAAAGCCGCGCAGCCACGTGATGGAGTCGGCGTCGAGGTGGTTGGTGGGCTCGTCGAGCAGCAGCGTCGTATCGGATTTGCCGCCGGAGCCGTCGGAGGCGGAGAACAGGATCCGCGCCAGCTCGATGCGGCGGCGCTGACCGCCCGACAAGGTGCGCAGCGACTGGCCCAGTACCCGATCCGGCAGACCGAGGCTGTGGCAGATGCGGGCGGCCTCGCTCTCGGCGACATAGCCGCCCAGCGCCGAGAATCGCTCCTCGAGCCGGCCGTACTTGCGCACCGCCTTCTCGCGTTCGGCGTCGTCGACCACCTCGGCCATCAGGGCCTGCTGCTTCTCCATATCGCGGATCAGCTTGTCGAGCCCGCGCGCCGAGAGCACCCGGTCGCGGGCCAGCACGTCGAGGTTTCCCTCACGCGGATCCTGCGGCAGATAGCCGATTTCCCCCGAGCGAATCACCTTGCCGGCGTAGGGTTCTCCCTCACCGGCCAGGATGCGCAGCGTGGTGGTCTTGCCCGCGCCGTTGCGGCCGACGAGACCGATCCGATCACCGGCCTGCACCCGCAGCGCCGAACCCGGCGCGGTGAGCAGGGTGCGGATTCCGGCCCGGACCTCCAGGTCGGTCGCGGTGATCACAACAGTCTCCTAGCACGGTAAGGGGGCAAACGGTTCGATTGTGCATCCCTCGGACACACCAGAACCACCCATTTTACCGGCCGTCGACGGTCACCCGGCCACCACCCGCAGGGTGCGCAGCGTCGGATCCGCCGGATCGGGCACATTCATCCCGTTCTCCACTCCGGACCGCAGGTAGTCCACGACCGCGGCGTCGACCAGTTCCCCGGGCACGATCACCGGAATCCCCGGCGGGTACGGCGTGACCTGTTCGGCGGCGATGCGGCCGATCGCCTTCTCCAACGGCACCGTCTCCTCCGGGCCGAAGAAGGCGTCACGCGGGTTCATCACCGATTCCAGCTGGAGCTCGCGCGGTGCCGGAACGTGAATATCGGCGGGACGCGGACCGGCGCCGCGGTACTGCACACGCCAGGCCGTCATGGCGTCGACCAGCGCGTCGACGGTGTCGGCGTCGTCGGCCATGGACAGTGTGGCCAGGATCCGGCGATGGTCACTGTGGCCCATATCGATGCGGCGATGTTCGCGCAGCCAGTCGGCGACCTCGAAACCCGTTGCGCCGGTGCCCGATACGTCCATCAGAACCTGCATCCGATCGAGGTCGTGGGATGCTTCCGCGCCGAGCAGTTCGTCCTCCATCACCGAGATGCCGGGAATCCGGTCGAGCGCGGTCCGGGCCCGTTCGGCCGTGTGCAGCGCGGCGGTGAGCAATTTCTCGCCGTGCTCGACCATCTGGCGGCGCCAGCCGTCGATGGCCGCGTAGAGCAGCACGTTGGGGCTCGTCGTGGTGAGCAGTTCGGCGCACAGCTTCAACTTGTCGACGTCGACCAGATCGCCCTGGACGTGGAAGACCGAACCCTGTTCGAATCCGGCGCCCATCTTGTGCACGCTGACCACGCAGACATCGGCGCCGGCATCCATCGCCCAGGTCGGGAGGTCGGGATGGAACGGCAGATGCGCGCCCCACGCCTCGTCGATGATCAGCGGCTTGCCGCGGCGATGACAGACCTCCGCGATCCCGCAGATGTCGGCGCAGGTGCCGTACGGGCTCGGGCTCACGATCAGCGCGCCGGCGGCATCGGGATATTTCTGCCACGCCTGGTCGACCTGCTCCGGGGACGGCGGATGGGACAGATGCCGCTGCGCATCCCAGCGCGGCGGAACCCACCGGGGCAGGACGCCGGAGAACACCAGGCCCGCGACGATCGACTTGTGGCTGTCCCGCCCCAGGATGAGCCCGCCGTCGGCGCCTCCGGCGACGGCCAGCATCGCCGCCTTCACCGACAGCGAACTGCCGCAGGTGGAGAAGAAGGCGGCGTCGGCGCCCACCGCGTCGGCCATGAGTTTCTCGGCCTCGCTCAGATAGCCGCCGCGCGAGAGCCGGTCGTCGAGGCCGGGCGCGGCGAGGATGTCGACCGCCAGCGCGCCGCCGAGCACCTCGCGCACGCGCGGATCGGCGCCCGCGCCCTGCCGATGCCCGGGCGGGGTGAAGCCGTACCGGCCGAGTTGCCGGTATTCGGCCAATGCGTCCAGCACGGGGGCCCGTGAATGGTCCATCAAGTTCGCCTCTCGTCGTCTCGCTGGTGATCGGGTACCGCTCAGCGCAGGGCCGGCAGTACTTCCTTCTCGTATGCGGTGAAGAAGCCCTCCAGATCCGGGCCGATCTGGCCGACATAGACCTCGTCCGCGCCCGCCTCCACACAGTTGCGCACCTGGTCGATGTGGCGCTGCGGGTCCGGTCCGGCGGCGAAGTGCCGCCGCGACGCCTCGCGATCGAGCAACGACATCGCGTCCTCGAAATCGGCGGGGCGCGGCAGGGTCTGGCCCAGCTGGCCCGGCAGCAGTTCGTTGGCCCACAGCCGATGCGCGGCGTCGACACCGGACTCCTCGTCGGCCGACCAGCTCACCTTGGTGCCCATCTGCACCGGCTTGGTGCCACCCCCGCTGTCGCGGAACAGGCCGACCAGCTCGGCGTCGGGCATGCTCGTGCAGTAGCCGTCGCCGATGCGCGCCGCCAATTCCGTTGCCTGCGGGCCGAATCCGGACACATAGATCGGTACCGGCTGTTCCGGCAGGGTGTAGATCCGCGCCTCCTGCACCTCGTAGTGCTCGCCGCGGTAGGTCACCAGATCACCGCGATGCAGGCGGCGGATCACGTCCACGGCTTCGGCCAGCATCTGCAGCCGCTCCCCCGGCGGGGGCCACGGATCGCCGAAGATGTGCTCGTTGAGCGCCTCACCGCTGCCGACACCGAGCACGAAGCGGCCGTCGAGCTGCACGGCCGCGGTGGCGGCCGCCTGGGCGATGATCGCGGGATGGATGCGCACCGTCGGGCAGGTCACGGCCGTGGTGATCGGTAGCGACGTGGCCTGGGACAACGCTCCGATCGTGCCCCAGACGAACGGACTGTGCCCCTGGGCGTCGTTCCAGGGATGAAAGTGATCGGAAATCCACAGCCGCTCGAAACCGGCTTGCTCCGCGCGCTGGGCCTGCTCGACGAGTTCCTTCGGACCGAATTGTTCGCTGGCGAGAAAATATCCGATGGCTGCCATGTTCCGCGGTTACCCAGCGGTCGCGACGGTATTCGGCCGCCCCGTGCACCATCTCACCGGTGACCGGCACCCTCGACCGAATATTTTCCGGCCGAGCCCGCGAGCCGCATACCGTGCCCGGCGTCCCGGCCGGTCGCGAGCGCACCGTCGCGGACCTCGGGGACACCGTCGGCCAGCAGTGGTTCCAAGCGGCTGTGGTCGATGAACCACTCCACATGGCGCAGGTGGGCGAACGAGGCCACTATCGGCGCGTGCAGCGCGGGCGCGCAGTGAGCGGAGATGTCGAGGCCGTGCGCGGCGGCGAGCGCGGCGCACTCCAGGAAACCGCTGTAGCCACCGCAGCGGGTCACATCCAGTTGCAGACAGTCCACCGAGCCGATCAGCGCGGCCGCGTCGTAGTGGCGGTAGACGTATTCGCCGGCGGCCACGTCGCAGCGCAGCGCCGCGCGCAGCAGGGCCAGACCGGGGGGATCGTCGCTGGTGACGGGCTCTTCGAACCAGATCACACCGTGCCGGTCCAGTTCCGCGCCCACCCGGCGGGCCAGGGCGGTGGAGTAGGCGCCGTTCGCGTCGACCATCAGGCGGGCGCGGTCGCCGAGCAGCCCGTTCGCGAAGGACACCCGCTCGAGATCCCGATCGGTCCGCTCGCCGCGATCCTCGCCGATCTTGATCTTGACGCATCGGCATCCCGCCGACAGCCAGCCGTCGATCTGCTCGCCCAGCTCGTCGTCGGTGAGAGTGGTGAAACCCCCCGAACCGTAGACCGGTGTCGCCGGTCGCACGGCACCGAACAGCCGGCTCAGCGGCACATCGAGCAGACGCGCCTTCAGATCCCACAGGGCGATATCGACCGCGCTGAGCGCATGGGCGACGACCGCGGCCGTGCCCAGATTGCGGCAGGCGCGCTGCATCCGGATCCGGCAGTCGCCGATATCGAACGGCGAACGCCCGGCCAGCACCGGAGCCAGCACCTCGCGCACGATCGCGGCGGTGGCGCCGCCGCTGTAGGTCCACCCCAGCCCGGTCTGCCCGCCCGCGCCGATTTCCACGGTCACCGCGGTCGTCGCCTCCCACCGCAAGGTGCCGTCGGCTTCCGGCTCCGGCGTGGGGAAGCGGTAGACCCCCACCCGGACCGCCTCGTCGATGGCCGCCGTCACTTCCGGCCCTTCGCCGCCAGCGCTTCGGCCAGCAGTTCGACGGCGTGGCGGGGATCGGCGTCCGGTTGCAGTTGCCGGATCTGGGTGCGGCAGCTGAACCCGTCGGCGAGCACCACGGTGCCCGGCTCGCGCTCGCGCACGACCGGCATCAGCTTGTCCTCCGCACAGGCCACCGAGACGTCGTAGTGGCCGCGTTCGAAGCCGAAATTGCCTGCCAGACCGCAACATCCGGCATCGAGGACCGCCACGTCGGCGCCGGTCGACGACAGCAGTTCGCGATCGGTGTCGTAGTGCATGATCGCGTGGTGGTGGCAGTGCGGCTGCACCATCGCCGCGGTGTCGACGTGCGGCGGGTTCCAGTCCGGCGCCCGCTCGGCCAGCAGTTCGGCCAGCGTGTAGGTCTGTTTCGACAACCGCTCGGCATCCTGGTCGCCGTAGAGCAGTTCGGGCAGATCGGCCCGGAACACGGCCGCGCAGCTGGGCTCGAGCACGACGATCGGTGTGCCGTCGCGCAACTGCGGCGCCAGCACCCGCAGCGTGCGGCCCAGCACCCGTTTGGCGGTGGGCAGCTGCCCGGTCGAAATCCAGGTCAGGCCGCAGCACACCGTGCGCTCGGGCACGATCACGGAGAAGCCCGCGGCCTCCAGCACCGTCACCGCGGCTTCGGCGATTCCCGGTTCGAAATTGTTGGTGAAAGTGTCGGGCCACAGCAGCACCGTGCCGCGCTCCCCCGTCGTGGAGCTCGTATGGTTGCGGAATTTCCGGGTGAACCGGGCGCGGGCGAAGCGCGGCATCTCGCGTTGCCGCGCGATGCCGCCGGCGGCCGCGACCAGGCGCCGCAGGCCGGGGGTGTGCGTCACCGCGTTGGCGAGCGGAGCCACCGAGGTGCCCAGCCGGGCCCACAGCGGAATCCAGCCCATCGAATAGTGGGCCATCGGGCGGACCCGATGTTCGTAGTGGTGGGACAGGAATTCGGCCTTGTAGGTGGCCATGTCGACATCGACCGGACAGTCGCTGCGACATCCCTTGCAGGCCAGGCACAGATCGAGCGCGTCGCGGACCTCGGTGGACCGCCAGCCGTCGGTGATCGCCTCACCCTGCAGCATTTCGAACAACAGCCGGGCCCGGCCGCGGGTGGAATGCTCCTCCTCCCGCGTGGCCCGGTAGCTGGGACACATCACCCCGCTGCTCTCGCCGCGGCATTTGCCGACACCCACACAGCGTCCGGCCGCCTCGCTGAATCGGTGGTCGTCGGCGGGAAAGGCGAAGTGCGTCACCGGTTCCCACGGCCGGTAGGCGCTGCCCTGGCGCAGATCCGAATCCAGCCGGTGCGGCTCGACGACCTTGCCCGGATTCATCCGATTACGTGGGTCGAACAGCGCCTTCACCTCACCGAAAGCGCGAACCACCTTGTCGCCGAACATGATCGGCAACAGTTCCGCGCGCGACTGGCCGTCGCCGTGCTCACCGGACAGCGACCCGCCGTAGCCGCTCACCAGGCGCGCGGCACGCTCGACGAAGCGCCGGTAGTGCGCGATGCCGTCGGCGGTGCGCAGGTCGAACGGGATGCGGGTGTGCACACAACCGTGGCCGAAATGTCCGTAGAGCGAACTGGATTCGTAGCCGAACTCGTCGAGCAACGCGTCGAAGTCGCGCAGGTAGTCGCCGAGTCGCTCGGGCGGGACCGCGGCGTCCTCCCAGCCCTCGTGCGTTTCCGGGCCGTCGGGCGGATAGGCGGTGGCGCCCAGTCCGGCCTCGCGGGCGGCCCATACCTCGGCCTCGCGGTCGGGATCGTCGAGGATGGTGGAACTCGCCCCGGTGGCGCGCTCGAGGTCGGCGATCATCGTCTTCGCCCGCGTGTCGGCCTCCTTCTGGTCGTCACCGTCGAA
The DNA here is from genome assembly GCF_001613505.1 of Nocardia mikamii NBRC 108933. Classification (GTDB taxonomy): domain Bacteria; phylum Actinomycetota; class Actinomycetes; order Mycobacteriales; family Mycobacteriaceae; genus Nocardia; species Nocardia mikamii. The sequence goes on along the minus strand of NZ_BDCM01000008.1, from coordinate 42,813 downwards.
TTGCACCATCAGCCAGGCCTTCCCGTCGGGCAACTGCGAGATCGCCGTCGCCGCCAGGTGCTGGCTGTGCTCCAGTTGAACCAGCCGATGATCGAGCCCCTCGAGGGTTGCCGGGTCGTGCGGCAGGATCCGGGAGACCGCGTCGGCGGCGTGATAGACGTCGGGAAAGCCGAGGACGGCCATCGCCTTGGCGGCCGGCACCCGCACCAGCTCGATCTCCGCGCGCAGAACGGTCACCAGGGTGCTCTCGCTGCCCACGAGGAACTTCGCGATATCGAATCCCCGCTCCGGCAGCAGCGCGTCGAGGTTGTACCCGGAGACGCGGCGGGGAATGTCGGGATAGGCCGCGCGGACATCGTCGGCGTAGCGGTCCCGGATCTCCCGCAGCCGTCGGACCAGTTCGTCGGCCTCCGGATTCGTGCCCGGGATCGGATCCTCGGCACCCACCCAGGCCCGCAGCCCGTCGTATGTGAGGATCTCGAGCCGGCGCACCGAATCGACCATCTTGCCGTAGGCCTGCGCGGTGGCACCGCACGAGTTGTTGCCGATCATCCCGCCGATCGTGCAGCTGACGTGGGTCGACGGCTTGGGCCCGACCATCAGCCCGGACGGCTTCAGCTGCTGATTGAGCGGGTCGAGCGCGATCCCGGGTTCGACTACGGCGGTGCGGGTTTCGGCGTCCACGGCGAGCAGCCGATGGCAGTATTTGGTCCAGTCGATGACGACCGCCGTATTGCAACTCTGCCCGGCGAGGCTGGTGCCGCCACCGCGTGAGAGCAAGGGGACGTCGTGGTCGCGGCAGATGCCGACCGCGATCGCGGCGGCTTCCGGGGTGCGCGGAACGACCACGCCCAGCGGCAGGGCGCGATAGTTGGAGGCGTCGGTGGAATAGGTGGCGCGAGTTCCCGAATCGAAACGGACCTCCCCGTCCACCGCCTCCTTCAGCGCGGTCTCGAGCGCCTGCAGCGGCCATCGGTCTCGATTCGAGCCGCGGTGCGGGCGGGCCGCTCGATCCGAAATCGTCATTCGCGCACCCCTGTCGTGGTCGGCCGATTGCCGTGCGGCCGCACCCGCCAGCGGGCGGCCGGACACCGCGCGAATACCCGGCCGACCGCAGGTCACACCCGCCGAATCGGACACGCTGCCACGCGATCCGCCGCCGCATAACGCCGCGCGTCCCGGGTACGCGGCAGGTGCGACGCCCACGAGATATGCCCTCGGGCGCCGGACAACCGCGCGAGGAGAGGAGACCGAGTGAGCGCACAGTCACCGGTAGTGGTGGTCACCGGAGCCAGCGCCGGAATCGGGCGCGCCACCGCACGGCGCTTCGCCGCCGACGGTGCGCGTGTGGCGCTGCTGGCCCGCGGGCGCGCCGGACTCGACGCCGCGGCGAAGGACGTCGAGCAGGCCGGTGGGGAGGCACTGCCGATTCCGACCGACGTCGCAGACCACGACGCCGTCGAGGCGGCCGCCGACCGCGTCGAGCAGCGGTGGGGACCGATCGACGTCTGGGTGAATTCGGCGTTCACCTCGGTTTTCGCGCCCTTCACCGAGATCGAGCCGGAGGAGTTCCGCCGCGTCACGGAGGTGACCTATCTCGGGTCGGTGCACGGGGTGATGGTCGCGCTGGCCCGGATGCGGCCGCGCAATCGGGGCACCATCGTGCAGGTCGGGTCGGCGCTCGGCGAGCGCGCGATTCCGCTGCAATCGGCCTATTGCGGCGCCAAGCACGCGGTCAACGGCTTCCTCGAGGCGGTGCGGGTGGAGTTGATGCACGAGCGCAGCGGCGTGCACGTGACGATCGTGCAGGCGCCGGCGGTCAACACACCCCAATTCTCTTGGGTGCGTTCGCGTTTACCGAAGAAGCCGCAGCCGGTGCCGCCGATCTACCAGCCCGAGGTGGTGGCCGACACGATCGCTTTCGCCGCCGAGCATCCGGAGCGCAAGCAGTACTGGGTCGGGGCGAGCACGGTCGGCACCGTCGTCGCGCAGCGGCTCGCGCCCGCGGTGCTGGATCGCTATCTGGCACGCACCGGCTACGACTCGCAGCAGACCGACGCCGACGAGACCGACCGGCCGGACAACCTGTGGCGCCCGCTCGACGACGAACACGGCCACGACTTCGGCGCCCACGGTGACTTCGACGGGCGGGCCCACCGGCACAGTCCGCAGGCGTGGATGTCGCGCTGTGTCGAATCGGTGGCCGGTTCGGTCGCCCGGATGGCCCGGCACTGACCGACCACCGGCGCCCCCGGCCGCGGTTGAGCACGAGATCCGCGGGTACCCGCCCCGCGACCAGGGGCGCGCAGCGCATCCCCCGCGGGCTCGACACGGAGAGGACAGGAGAGATATGGCGCAACAGGTTGCGGACTACGTCGTGGCCCGGCTCAACGAGTGGGGCGTGAAAGAGGTTTTCGCCTACCCCGGCGACGGAATCAACGGTCTCGTCGCCGCTTTCGGCCGCACCGACGACCGGCCGACGTTCGTTCAGGCCCGCCACGAGGAGATGGCGGCGTTCTCGGCCACCGGCTACGCGAAATTCAGCGGTCACGTCGGTGTGTGCATGGCCACCTCCGGTCCGGGCGCGATCCATCTGCTCAACGGCCTCTACGATGCCAAACTCGACCACGTCCCGGTGGTGGCGATCATCGGCCAGACCGCGCGCAGCGCGATGGGCGGCAGCTATCAGCAGGAAATCGACCTGCAGAGCCTGTACAAGGATGTGGCCTCCGAATATCTCGTCGAGGTCAACGTCGCCGAACAGCTCCCCAACGCTCTCGACCGTGCCTTCCGCACGGCCTGGACCCGGCGCGCACCCACCGCGGTGATCATTCCGGCGGATCTGCAGGAGGAGACCTACGAGCCGCCGCAGCACGAATTCAAACAGGTGCCGTCGAGCCCGCCCGCCGAGATGCATTCGGTGGTCGTTCCGGCGCGCGCGGAGATCGAGCGCGCCGCGGAGGTGATCGGCGCCGGTTCCAAGGTGGCGATCCTGGTCGGCCAGGGCGCCCGCTCGGCCGCGCGCGAGGTGACCGAGCTCGCCGAGATCACCGGCGCCGGCGTCGCGAAGGCACTGCTCGGCAAGGATGTGCTGCCCGACGATCTGCCGTTCGTGACGGGACCGATCGGGCTGCTCGGCACCCGCCCCAGCTACGAGCTGATGCGTGATTGCGACACTCTGGTCATCGTCGGTTCGAACTTCCCCTACAGCCAGTTCCTGCCGCCGCTGGATCAGGCCCGCGCGGTGCAGATCGATATCGACGGCACCATGATCGGGATGCGGTACCCGACCGAGGTGAATCTCGTCGGGGACGCGAAAGCCACACTGGCCGAGATCATTCCGCTCCTGAAGCCGGTGAGCGACCGTTCCTGGCGGGAGACGATCGAGTCGAATGTCTCGCGTTGGTGGGAGACCGTGGAGCGCCAAGCGTTGCTGGCCGCCGAACCGGTCAATCCGATGCGGGTGGTGTGGGAGCTGTCGCAGCAGATTCCCGACAATGCCATCGTCACCGCCGATTCCGGCTCCTCCACCAACTGGTACGCGCGCTGCCTGAAATTCCACGGCAGCATGCGCGGCTCGCTGTCGGGCACGCTGGCCACCATGGGGCCCGGTGTGCCGTATGCGATCGGCGCGAAGTTCGCCCATCCGGATCGCCCCGTGGTCGCGCTCGTCGGTGACGGCGCGATGCAGATGAACGGTTTGGCCGAACTGATCACCATCGCCCGCTACGCCGAGCAGTGGAGCGACAAGCGTCTGGTGGTGTGCGTCTTCCACAACAACGACCTCAACCAGGTGACCTGGGAGCTGCGATCGATGGGCGGTTCGCCCAAATTCGAGGATTCACAGTCACTTCCGGACATTTCGTACGCGGACGCGGCGCGCTGCTTCGGCATCGCGGCGATCGAGGTCGACGACCCGCAGCAGTTGGCCGGGGCCTGGGAACGGGCGCTGACCGCGGACCGCCCGACCCTGCTGGACGTACGCTGCGATCCCGAGGTTCCGCCGATCCCACCGCACGCCACCTGGGATCAGATGAAGGCGACCGCGGAGGCCGTGCTGCGCGGCGACCCGAACGCCTGGCATCTGGTCACTCAGGGCATGAAGACCAAGGCACAAGAGTTCCTGCCCGGGCGCCGTTCGGGCGACGACGGATAGGTCATTCGCGGGCGGCACCCCAATCGGTCAGCGAATGCCTGGCGTGCCGTAGGGCGCACCGGAACTCAGCACGGTCACCGCGAGGCGCCACGGTATCGAACAGGGCGGCCGCCACCGCCGCCACGACCGCGATGATCAGCAGAGTTGTCATATCGGTCAGTCTGCGACGATCGGCCACGAAGCGACAGAGCCAATACCACATCACTGGCCCGGAAGCCGGGCGTCGGACATGCGGCCGATGCCCGGCTTCCGCTGCGCAACCGGCACGCGGGTAGGTATCATCGGCCTCCGGACCTCAGATCATGGTTCGGCCCAACGCTTTTGGCATCACGCCTGGTGACGGCTGTCGCCGCGTTTCGATTGGTGACGGCTACCGCCGTCGTCGTCCACCACGACCGTTTGGAGTTGTCTGCTGTGACCACGCCGCATTCGCTGGAATCGTCGTCGAACAGGTGTCCCGTGGCGCACAGTTCACCGATCGCCGCGGACGGACCGCGTGTTCGGCTCTACACCGAGGAGTTCGCCGCCGACCCGCGCGGCGGATACGAGCAGATGCGCGCACACCACCGCTCGTTCGCTCCGGTCGAACTCGCTCCCGGCGTGCCGGCGACACTGGTGATCGGTTATCAGACCGCCCTGCGGATTCTCAACGATCCCGAGCATTTCCCCGCCGACCCGCGGGCCTGGCAGCGCACCGTACCGGCGGACAGCCCGATTCTGCCGATGCTCGGCTGGCGCCCGAATGCGTTGCGCAGCACCGGCCCCGAGCATGCGCGGTTTCGCGCGGCCAATGTCGCCGCCATCGACGGGGTCGACCTGCACACGCTGCACACCGTCGTCGAGCGGGTCGCGATCCCGCTGATCAACTCGTTCAGCGCCGACGGCCGTGCCGATTTGCTGACCCAGTACATTCGCCCGCTGGCGTTCACCAGCCTGAACACGATGCTGGGCATCGAACCGGATATCGCCGAGCGGGTCGCGGCCGGGCTGGCACCCATCTTCGATGTCACCGGCGACGCGGCGGCGGGCAACCGGATGCTGGCGGCCGCCCTGCAGGAGCATACCGACCGCAAGCGTGCCCACCCCGGCGACGACATCACCTCCCGGCTGATCGCGCACGAGAGCGCCCTCGACGACGAGGAGGTGATCAATCAGCTGGTGAGCCTGTACGGCGCGGGTATCGAACCGCAGCTGCATCTGGTTGCCAACGCCCTGCTGCTGATGATGACCGACGAGCGGTTCTCCGGAAATCTGCTCGGTGGCACGCTCACCACGCGCGATGCCCTGGACTGGGTGCTGTTCAACAACCCGCCGCTGGCGAACTACTGCGCGAGTTACCCGCGCCAGCCGATGCTCATCGACGATGTGTGGTTGCCGGCAAATCAGCCCGTGCTGATCGGCATCGCGGCCTGCAACAACGATCCGCAGGTGCGCGAGGGCGACCGTAACGGCAACCGCTCTCATCTGTCGCTGGGCGCCGGGCCGCACGCCTGCCCGGCCCGCCGGATCGCGTACCTGATCGCCCAGGACACCGTGGATCAGCTTCTGGACGCGCTGCCCGATATCGAGCTGGCGGTTCCGGTGTCGGAATTGCACTGGCGCCCAGGCCCTTTCAACCACGCACTGGCCGCACTGCCGGTCACCTTCCCGCCGTCCCCGCCGTTGCAGACTCCGTTCGCCTGACACGGCTGCGCCGTTCGCCCGGCGCGGCTGCGCCGTTGGCCTGCCGGGCGTGCGGACCGCGCGCGGGTTACCGTCGTGACATGCACACTCTCGTGATGACCGGCGCGACACGTGGAATCGGCCGGATCGCCGCCCGGGAGATTTTGCGCATCGCACCGGATACGCGACTGCTGATACTGGCACGCGGCGGGTCCGGACCGCAGGTGTGTGCGGAACTGTCCGGTGCGGGCTACGCGGCCTCGCATGTGGAGGCCGACCTCGCCTCGCTGACCGGTATTCGTTCGGCGGCGCGGCGGATCCACGAACTGCTCGATCGCGGTGAGGTGCCGCCGCTGGCCGGATTCGTCGGCAATGCCGGGATGCAGTACACCGAGGCGACCATCGCAACCGAGGACGGGCTCGAGGCCACCTTCGCCGTCAACGTCGTGGCCAACCATCTGCTGCTGCGCCTGCTCGGCGACCGCTTCGTGGTGCCCTCGCGCGTCGTGATCACCGTCAGCGACACCCATTTCGGCGATCTGCGGCACAACCTGGGCATGGTGCCCGGCCCGGTGTGGCACTCCCCCGATGTGCTGGCCCACCCCGGCGCCTTCGCCGATCCGTCGAGTACGGCCGCGGGCCGCACCGCCTACTCGACGAGCAAACTGGCGATGATCTACCTGGTCCACGAATACGCGCGCCGGCTTCCGGCCGGAATCGACATCCTCTCCTACAACCCGGGTTTCGTCCCCGGCACCGAATTGACCCGCAATGCCGGGCAGTGGGAGCGCTTCGCCGTCCGCCGCCTCGCACCCGCGCTCACCTGGACGCCGCTGGCGAGCACGCCGAAGACGGCGGGCCGGCGCCTCGCGGAAGTGGTCACCGGATCCGTTCCGGCCGATTCCGGTAGCTATATCGATCGCTACCGGGTCGCCGAATCGTCCCCGGAGTCCTACGATCCGGCGCGCGAACGCGACGTGTGGGAGTGCGCCGAACGTCTCACCGCCGCGCATCCGGACTGAGCCGCCGCACCTTCCGCTAGCGTGATGCCACCGAACGGAAGGATCACCGGTGAAAGTGCATCTGCAGGTGGAGGGTTCGCCGCTGCGCGCCCGGGACAGCGCTCGCGCGATCGCCGCGCTCGGCGCCGACGGCCTCTTCTCCTTCGAGGGCCCGCACGACGTGTTCGTGCCGCTGGTTCTCGCCGCCGCGGAGATCGATCTGCACCTGATGACCAATGTCGCCATCGCCGGGCCGCGCAGTCCGCTGCACCTGGCACACACGGCCTACGATCTGCAGGCGCTCAGCGGCGGACGGTTCCGGCTGGGACTGGGGTCGCAGATCCGGGTGCACATCGAGAAGCGTTACGGCAGCTGGTGGGAACGCCCGGCCCGGCGCACCGGCGAATCGGTGGCGGCGGTGAAGGCCATCCTCGCCGCTTGGGAAGGTCACGCGCCCTTGGATTTCCGGGGCGAATTCTTCACCCATACGCTGATGCCGCCGACCTTCGATCCCGGCCCGAATCCGTTCGGGCCGCCGCCGGTGCTGATGGGCGCGCTCGGACCGGTGATGACCCGAACCGCCGCCGAGGTGGCCGACGGGCTGCTGGTCATGCCGTTCAACAGCGCCACGCATTTCACCGGGCGCACGGTGCCGGCGCTGCGGCGCGGGCTGGCCGAATCGGGCCGCACGCTCGACGAATTCGAGGTGGTCGCCCAGGCGATGGTCGCGCTCGGCCGTACCGCCGGCGAACTGGCCACCGCGGTCGACGCGGTCGCGCGGCTCATCGCCTTCTACGCCTCCACCCCGGCCTATCGCCCGGTTCTCGACGCCGAGGGCTGGGGTGAGGTGCAGCCCGAACTCAACGCCTTGTCGAAGCAGGGCCGCTACGCCGAGATGCGAGCGCTGATCACCGAGCCGATGGTCCGCACCATCGCTCTGGTCGGGTCGCCCACCGAATGCGCGGCACAGGCTCGTGCTCGCTTCGGCGACTACGCCCGCGACATCTGCTGCTACTTCCCGGGTTACGACCCCGCGCCCGACGACGTGGCCGAATTCGTGGCCTTGTTGCAGTCCTCGCGATAACGCCAGAAATCTACTTCTCATTTATTGGAAACTGGATTCTCACATGTCTATTATGTGATTCACCGCACTCAGGCCGCAGGGAGCCGACGCACGGGTGGCGGTGAAGGAGAAGAACTACCCATGGCAACCGCGACCACCAGCGTCGAAAGCCCCGATGACAACGACACCGGACGCCTGGAAAACGCCTCCACGCTTCGTGTCGTTCTCGTCATCGTGGCGATCGTCGCGAGCACCGAGATCGTCCCGTTCCATTTCACGTTCATCAGTCTCAGTGCCCGCTTCATCGGTGAATCCTTCCCCGAGCAGAACGCCGGCCAGCTGACCTGGCTGACCACGCTGTACTCACTGATCGGCGGCGTGGCGGTACCGGTCTTCGGCAAATTGTCCGATCTGGTCGGCAAGAAGAAGATCATCCTGTTCTGCCTGCTGCTGTCGATCCTGGGCTGCCTCATCGACGCGCTGACCTCGAACTGGACGCTGATGCTGCTCGGGCGCGGACTGCAGGGGCTGGCCTTCCCCGCGATCTTCGTGTCCTACGGCCTGATCCGCGATCTCGCACCGCGCCGCCATCTGAACATGGCGATCGCACTCGCGGGCGGTGGCACCGGTGTCGGCGCGATCCTGGGCCCGGTGATCGGCGGCCTCCTCACCGACCACTACAGCTGGCGTTCGCTGTTCTGGTTCTGCGTGATCTGGACCGTGGTGACGATTCTGCCGCTGGCGCTGTTCGTTCCCGAGACCAAACTGCGCGCCGCGGTCAAGATCGACCTGCTCGGTGCGGTGCTGCTCGGCGCCGGTATCGCCGGTGTGCTCATCTATCTCAGCAACGGCGCCACCTGGGGCTGGGGTGAACTGTCGGCGCTGGCCTGGCTCATCGGCGGCGTGGTGCTGCTGGTGGCGTTCTACGTCTGGGAGCTGATCACCCCGGAACCGATCATGGATCCGACATTGTTGCGCGCCCCGCGCTTCGCCGGAATTCTCGCCGCGGCCTTCCTGTCCGTGGGCGTCATGCAGGGCCTGTCCTACGCGATGGGCTATCTCGCGGAAACACCCGGTGGGGCCGAGGGCGAGGCGATCAAGAAGCAGATCGTCGACGGCGCGGCCGCCGAAGCCGCCAAACAGGCCTCCGAGCAGATGCACATCCAGGTCCCCACATCGGCTGTCACCCCGTACTTCTCGGTGGAGGGCACCCTGCCCGGTTTCGGTCTGACGCTGCTGCAGTTCACCGTGCAGGCCATGCTGGGCCTGGCGCTGGTGTACGTGCTCGTCGCCCCGCTGTGCGGCTGGATGTCGACCCGGATCGGGTTGCTCAAGCCCTATCTCGCCTCGACCGTCGCGTTCGTGATCGGCTGCCTGCTGTTCGCCCGTTTCCACGACAGCGTGTGGCAGATGGCACTGATCGCCCTGATCATCGGTGTCGGCGCGGGAGCGTATCTGGGCACCCTGCCCAATATGGTGGTGGAGGCGGTGCCCCAGGAACAGCAGGGCATCAGCGCCGGAATGTACGGCGCCTTCAACAGTTTCGGCACCGCTGCCGCCACCGCCGCCGTCGCCGCGGTCATGTCGGCCAATCCGCTGATTCTGCACATCAACGCTCCCGGACACGTCGAGGAACGTAAACTGAACACCGGCCCGTTGGCGCAGCTGCCGGACGGCGCCGCGTATACGAACATCTTCTCCGTGTTCGCCGGCGCATCCGCCGTCGCCTTCGTCCTGGCACTGCTGTTGCTGCGCCACTACAACCGGCCGAGCACCGGAGGTACTGCCCACTGAATCGAAACCCGTTCGCGCCGTGAATTTTCCGCACCGGGTCACAGGAGGGCATATGACCGGCACAGGCACCGACCGGGTCGCATTCGTCACCGCGTCCGCCCCCGGGCCGGGCCGTGCCCGCGCGGTACGGGTGGCGCGCCAGGGCGCCGACATCATCGCCGTCGACATCGCGTGGTTGGGAGAGTACAGATGAGCGACTTCGACAGCACCGAACCGAACCAGCACCTCACCGCGGCGTTGTGCAGCGCGGCGCGACTGCTCGGCGACGAGGTGCGTGCCGTCCTGCTGCACAGTCCGCGCCCGGTATTCCTGTTCTACCTGGCTCAGACCTTCGACCAGCTCGAGGCCGACCTGTCCTCGGGTCGCCCGCTAGGCCCGGCGACCCCTGCTCAGCAGCTGTGCCTGCATCTGATGCTGGCCCACGCGCACGTGCGGGTGCCGGCGGAGGATCTGATCCGGGCACGACACCGGCTGCTGCGCCACGACACCGGCGATATCCTGGCCGAGGTGCGCGCGGTGGCCGGAAAGTCCAGCGGCAGTTACGATTTCATCGCGCTCGGCGATGTGCTGGCCGCCGGCGGGATGGGCGCCTTCTTCGCACCGTTCGAACCCTCCGACCTGGCCGCCTGAACCCGGCTCAGCTGCCGGATTCGCGGCTGAGCCCGCGCATCAGCAGGGTCCAGGCGCGCCGGGCGGTGGCCTGACGCGCCGGAAGTTCGGTTTTGATGAGCACGGCCGCCAGCATGGCCAGTGCGGTCACGACATCCTCGGCGGTGAGTTCCGGGCGCAGCGAGCCGCGCAGATCGGTATCGGCCAGTTTGGCGCCGATCAGGTCGACGAGCCGGCGCGACACCTCGAACAGCCGCGGATCGTCGAAACCGGTGGGGTCGATGGTGGCGATGAATCCGGCCGACACCGCGATCTGGTCGACGATGAAATCCAGCAGATCCACCGCCGTGGTCCCCGGCCGATTCGCCACCTCCTCGATGGCGACGACGTTGTCGTCGAACACCGCCAGAATCATCGATTCGCGGGTCGGGAAATGCCGGTACAGCACGCCCGGGCCCACTCCCGCCGCGCGGGCGATCGAATTCAGCGGTGCGTCGAAGCCGTTCTCGGCGAACACCTCCCGCGCCGCGCGAACCAATGCCCGTCGGTTCGCCGCAGCGGCCTTCGGCCCTCGATTGGCCCGGGGTGACGAGGTCATCTGATCGACGTTACCGCACGCGTTCCACGACTCGACACCGCGGACGGATGCCGCCACCCGCACCCGGTGTCCTTCGGCGCGTGCCGATTTCACGAAGCCGAACCCTCCGCCACCTCGATCGGAACACGGTGCGGTTGACGAGACGAGCCCGGTCGTACACACTGCCCTAGCAACCGGAGACAGTTGTCCGGTTGGTTTCGGTCACACACCCCGGGCACGCATCCTGTTTTCGCGGCCCAGGCGAACCCCGCGACCGATGTTACGTACCTGTAGGTCTTGATGGAGAGTGCATGACCCCGATGAAGCGACGCTCCTTTCTGCTCGGCGCCACCGCCGCCGGACTGACTCTGGCCACCGCGGCCACCGCGAGCGCCCAGCCCTGGATGACAACCGGACGGCGGCAGACGTCGGTCCCGCTGACCAGGGAAGATCATCGGGTCGTCATCATCGGCTCCGGATTCGGCGGCGGCGTAAGCGCGCTACGGCTGGCTGAAGCCGGCGTCGACGTCCTGGTCCTCGAACGCGGTATGCGCTGGCCGACCGGCCCGAATGCCGACACCTTCCCGCACCCGTCCCGGCCCGACCGGCGCATGCTCTGGTACCGCTCCGCTCCCGAGGTACTGGGCGTGCCGGTGGCGCTCGAGCCGTACACCGGCCTGCTCGAGGCCGTCGTCGGGGAGAACATGACCGCGGTCTGCGCCGCGGGTGTCGGCGGCGGCTCGCTGGTGTACCAGGGCATGACACTGCAGCCGACCGAGGCGACCTTCTCCGAGGTCTTCCCCGCCGAACTCGATTACGCCCTGATGGCGCGGGAGCACTATCCGCGGGTGGCGCGGATGCTGGGCACGGGCGTGGCCCCCGACGAACTGATCGACAGCCCCACCTATCTGCCCTCCCGGGCGTTCGCGCGCAACGTCGGCGCGGCCGGCTACGAGCTGTCGAAGATCCCCATGCCGATCGACTGGAACTTCGCGCTGCGCGAGGTGCGCGGCGAGATGAAACCCTCCTACATCAACGGCGACTGCGCGCTGGGGGTGAACAACGGCGGCAAACATTCCGTCGACGTCACGTATCTCGCGCGCGCCGAGGCCACCGGCCGCGCCACCGTGCGAACCCAGCACGAGGTCACCGATGTGGCGCGGAAGCCCGACGGCCGCTGGCAGATCAGCGTCGATCGGATCGATACCGCCGGACGGGTCGTCGAACAACTCGTTCTCACCTCGAACGCGCTGATCATGGCCGCGGGCAGTATCAACACCACCAAGCTGCTGCTGCGGGCCGGCGCGAAGGGACAGATCCCGGATCTACCCGACGGCCTCGGCGGTCAGTGGGGCAACAACGGCGACCGGATCTTCACCTGGACCAGCGCCACCGACGATTTCGGCACCGCCCAGGGCGGGCCGGTGGTCTACGGCAGCAAGGAGTGGGACGACCCGGCCATCGCGAATACCGTGATCCAGGCGTCGATTCCACCGGCCGGTGTCGACGCGCATTCGACCATGCTGGTCGGATTCGGAATCACCGGCGGCCGTGGACATCTCGCCTACGACGCGGCCACCGACGACGCGAAACTGTACTGGCCCGCCGACGCCGACGCCGCACTGCAGCAGCGCATCGCCGCACGCGTCCATGCCATCGCGGGACCCGGCAGTACCGTGCTCGACACCAATGCCGCGGCCCCGAGCACCTGGCATCCACTCGGTGGCGCGCCGATGGGCACGGTCTGCGACCTGGAGGGCCGAGTCCACGGCACACGCGGTCTCTACGTTCTCGACGGCGCCCTGGTTCCCGGCAGTACCGCGGCCTGCAATCCGTCGATGACCATCGCCGCGGTCGCCGAACGCGCGCTCGACCGCATCGTCGCCGCCGATATCGGCACCGTCATCTGAGGCGCGGCGCCGGGGCACCGGCGCCGCTGCGCCGCGCGGCCTCGGCTTCGATCCAGTCGCCGATCATGTGCGCCGTCATATCGATGGCCTCGCGGCGCTGCTGCTCGTCGAATTCGATGGCCGAGGCCCGCAGCACCGCGGAGAAGCCGGTGTTGATCACCACGAAGGTCATCACGTCGTATTCGTGATCGTCGCCGGGGCCGAGCACCTGGATCAGCAGCACCTTGATCAGCAGGCGCAGCCGCGGCTCGAACTCCGGAATGCCGCTGCTGTAGAACTGCACCCCGGCGACCAGCGCGCGGACCAGCAGCGCGTTGGCCACCAGTTCCTCGGCGATCGAGTTCAGCAGGCGCGCGGTCAACTCGTGCATGGTGGCGTCCGAGCGGTCGAAAATGCTTTCGGTGGCGCGCTTTTCGATGTTCTCGAGCAGGCGCGCGAGCAGCTCCTCGACGATGACGGTGCGATCGGAGAAGTAACGGTATACGGTGCCGATGCTCATACCGGCCTCGGCGGCGATCCGGTTGGTCGAGGTGTTGGCGATGCCGCGCTCGCCGAACAGCCGGGCGGCGGTGTCGAGTATGTGCTCCCGGGTCGCCTTGGCCCGCTCCTGCGTGGGCCGGCGACGCTGCCCGGCGGCTTTCGACGCCATCACATACTCCTGCCTGGTCTTCGCCCGAGGACCGATCGTCGATCCTAGCCCGGCGCACGACCCCGCCGAGACCGGGAAAGTTCCCACATTCTTTTCTCCGGCCGGGAAAAAGTGGCTACGCTCGACATGCGGCGCGCTCGCCCAGTGTTGTGCGACGCGTCGTGCCGACCGCCGCCTTCCGAGGAACAGCGAGGCCACCCATGGCAGATTCCGGTGAGGCCGTGGTCGCCGCGGGGCGTCGTCGCGGGCGCCCACCCCGCCTGAACCGCCGCCGCATCCTCGCCGCCGCACGCGATCTGGAGCCGGAGAATTTGACCATGCAGGCGGTGGCCGATGCGCTGGGCGTGCATCGCAAATCGCTCAACTATCACGTCAGCGATCGCCAGGGCCTGCTCGAGCTGGTCGCGTTCGACGCATTCGACACCGGTTTCGGCCGGGTCGATCTACCCGAGCGTGCGGACTGGCGCGAATTGCTGGGTTTGTTCGGCCACGCGGTCGTGGACGCCCTGGTGCAGGTCGGCGCGCTCATCGCCTACGTCCGGTTCGACGGGAAGGCGGGGCTGTCGGCGCTGCGCCTGGTCGAGCGGACCATGGCGGCGCTGGTCCGTGCCGGACTGGATGCGAGCGAAGCCGGTCGCACGCTGAAACTCGTTGCGGCGGTGTCCTATTCGGCCGCGCGCGAAGCCCTCGACGCCGGCGGCGGGCCGATCGACCCGCAGGCGGCCGCAGTGCGGCGCACGCTGGGTAACGAGTCCGGATTCCCGCTGCTGCGTGCGGTCGCCGCCGCTCGCGAGACCGACGGGCGTGTCGGTGAACAGTTCGAATTCGATCTCGCCCTGATCATCGACGGACTGGAACGGCGGCTGGAAATCCGGCGCGGCGCGAGCGCGGCGGCGGCGCCCGGGAGTGGCCCCGGCCGGTCCTGACCGCGCGGGCGCGGGTCAGTTCTCCTTGGCGCGGCGGTCCACGGCCTCGGCGAGATAGTCGCCCAGTTCCTCCCGCAGCACGCGGTCCAGCGACCGTGCCAGGGTGTTGTTCACCGCCGTGATGGCGAGACCACGCAAATGATTGAGCATCTTGGCCGTTTCGGCGATTTCGTCGTCGGTGTCGGGCAGCCAGCCGGGGCCGTGCGTGTCGACGATATGTTCCTTGGCGGCCGCCATCATGTCGTGGGCGATCTCGTCCAGGCGTCCGCTGACGGCGGCCTGCAGATCGGCCAGCCGGCCCAGCCGGAACCCGTAACCGTGCAGTTCGGCGAAGTTCTCGAGCAGCTGGGGGTCGGTGAATTCGACTGTCTCCGTGCCGATCCGGGCCAGCCCGAGTTCGGCGAGACGGTCCAGGATCTCCGGATCGGCCGCCTCCTCGCCGAGGAAGGTGTCGATCAGTTCGCGGGGTACCTGCAGCGTCTCGTCCTGTTGCCCCCAGGCGGCGGTGACCGCATGCTGCAGTCCCAGGATCTCGGTGAGGTCCTTACCCGTTTCCCAGCCGGTGATGAAATCGGCGATATGGGCGGTGGTGAAGCCGCGCTGCAACAGCACGTCGATGATCTTCAACCGCTCCAGATGGGAGTCGTCGTAGATCAGCGCTCGCCCGATCCGGCGCACCGGCGGCGGCAGCAGGCCGCGTTCCTGGTAGGCGCGCACATTGCGGCTGGTTGTGCCTGCGGCACGGGCGAGTTCATCGATGCGGTACTCCGCCATCCCGTTCTCGCCCACCCTTTCCTCGTGCCGGACGCCGACCCGCGTCGCACCCGCCCCCGGCCCGTGTGAGCAGCCCGGGCGCGACGCATCGTGTCGACATTAGCCCAACGAGGTCACCGCCTGATCGGCGACAGGCGCGCGCCCGCCGCCGCGCCCGGGGATCAGCACATAGTCGCGCGGATCGACCGTGGCGAGCTGACCGGTGAACTGACTGCCGAAGCCGGGGAACATCGTCGCGTTGAACCCGTCCTCGGTCAGATACCAGCTGCGGCACCCGGAATTCCAGGTGGTCGCCCGCAGCCTGCGCTGCAGGCGGTGGTTGTAGCGGTCCTGCCGGTCGCGGCGCACCTCGAGCGAATGCAGATTCCGCTCGAGCAGCATGCCGATCGCGGCGGCCAGATAGTCGATCTGCGCCTCCATGTACACCAGCGCCGAATTGTGCCCGGGGCCGGAATTGGGTCCGAAGGTGAAGAACAGATTCGGATAACCGGCGACGGTCACACTCTTGTACGCGTATGCGCCCCTGCGCCATTCGTCGTCGAGCACGCGGCCGCCCCGGCCGGTGATCGGGATCGGCGCACCCGCCTTGGACACCTCGAAACCGGTGGCGAACACGATGCAGTCGAACCGGTGCTCGATCCCCTCGGCGGTGCGGATCCCCGCCGGCGACATTCCCGCGATCGGCCAGGTGACCAGCGTGCAGTTGTCGCGCTGCAGCGCCGGGTAGTAGTCGCTGCTCATCAGCAGCCGCTTGCATCCGGCCCGGAAGTCGGGAGTCAGCTGCCGCCGCAACCACGGGTCGCGCACCTGGCTGTGCAGATGAGCCGATGCCACCGATTCCACGATCCGGGTCAGCGGGGTATTCCACACCACGCCCAGCGCCACCGATTCGTGCCCCCAGAACCATGCCTGCCGGGCAAGCTGCTGGGTGAGCGGCAGGTGCCGGTACAGCTGCCGGGTCAGGCCGGTGGTGCGCCGGTTGATCCGCGGCAGGACCCAGCCCGGCGTGCGCTGGAAGACCTTCACCGACTCGGCCCGCTCCACCAGTTCCGGCACGATCTGGACCGCGCTGGCGCCGGTGCCGACCACGGCCACCTTCTTGCCGGCGAAGTCGTAGTCGTGATCCCAGCGGGCGGAGTGGATCATATGACCCTCGTAGCTGTCGCGTCCCGGGATGTCCGGCAGGCTCGCATTGGCCAGCGGCCCGGACGCGACCACCACCGAACGGGCCCGCACCGGTGCGTGGCCGGTGGCGAAGACGATCTCCCATTCCCCCGCCGACTCGTCGAAGGCCAGGCCGGATACGGTGTGCCCGAAGCGAATCGAACCGCCGAGTGCGAACTTCTCGACCATCGTATCGATGTAGCCGAGGATTTCCGCACTACCGGAGTAGGTGTGCGACCAGTCCGGATTCGGCGCGAAGCTGTAGGAGTACAGCCGCGACGGGATATCGCAGGCCGCGCCCGGATAGGTGTTGTCGCGCCAGGTGCCGCCCACGCGCCGGTCCCGTTCGAAGAGTGCGATATTCGTGATTCCGCGCTGCCGCAACCGGATCGCGGCCCCGATCCCGGCGAATCCGGCTCCGACGATCGCGACGTCCAGCACGGTATATCGGCCCGTAGTCATGCGACCGGCTCGTAGGTCAATTCCTTCGACCAGGTGGGCTGCGCGGGCAGCACCCGGGAAGGGATGCGGGCGGTCACCTTCACCAGTGTGTCGGCCAGCAGGTGGTAGGGGTGGTCGCGGTTGATGACCCAATCGCTGTGCATCTTGACGATCCGGTACATCGGCACCCGATTCACCACGGGCGTGCGCTCCCCGACCGCCTTGAACCGGCGCATCGCGGCATACAGTTTGTCCTCGTCGACGCCCATCGCGACGATGTTGTCGCGCATCTTGTTCAGCAGCGGCACATAGCTGAGCACACCGATCATCAGCGACGGCTTCACCCAGCCGCCGACCAGGTCGATCGCGAGTTTGCGGGCGGTGGAGTGCCCGAGCAGTTCCATCACCGCGTAATCGGTGGCCAGATGCCGGGATTCGTCGGAGTTGATCTTGTGAAACACCTCCTGAGCGACCGGATCGGCGATCTCGTCGGTGACGAATTTGATCAACGCGCCGTCGAGGGCCACCTCCAGCATCGGAATCACCGTGCCCAGAAACGACAGCGACATGCCGTCGGCGTACTTGTCGAGGAAGTCGATGACCAGCTTGACGTTGATATTCGGCTCGGGGATCTCGTCGCCGTCTAGCATGCCCCAGCGCCGCATCAGGGCCAGTTCGGCGTTGGCGTGGCGTTGTTCCTCGGCGTGGAAATATCGGTAGATCTCGCGCAGCGTCTGCGTCGGGGCCTTCTTCGCCATCGCGGCGAAGCCGCGCGCGCCGACGTTCTCGATCCACATCAGATCCGCCATGAACGGCGTCAGCTTGGCGTGCAGCTCGGGGTCGATCAGTTCCGCACCCGGTGCGTCCCAGTCGATATCGGCCAGCGCCCACTGCCGGGACTTGATCTTGCCCAGCATATCGTCGAAGTCGAAGGACATGTCAGACTCCTGTCTTGTCGCTGCCGGCGGGTGCCGGAGCCGAATCGTCCTGCGGCAGAACCCGGTTCAGCACGCCGAGGGCGCGGGTGTAGGTGGCCGGGAAATGTCGTTTGAGATGCCAGACGACCATGGCGTCCAACTGCGGCAGCACATGCAGGCGGCCGCGCTCGTGGGCGTCGAGGGTGATGCGCGCGACGTGGTCGGGCGAGAAGCCGGTCCAGCGCATGAGTTCGGTGGCCAGCCGGGCCGATCCGGCGGTGATGCGTCCGTCGCGGGCGACGTTGGTGCGCACGAAGGTCGGGCACAGCACCGTCACGGCCACGCCGGTGCCGGACAGTTCGGCGGCGAGGGTCTCCGACAGCGACACCACGGCCGCTTTGGAGACGTTGTACGGGGCCATCGCGGGTGCGGCGGCGAACCCGGCCGCCGAGGCCACGTTGATGATGCCGCCGCGTCCGGCGCGGCGCAGTTGCGGCACGAACAGTTCGCACCCGTGCACCACACCCCACAGGTTGATGCCGAGCGCCCACTGCCAGTCCTCGAAGCCGATGTCGCCCACCGGCTTTCCGCCGATTCCGACGCCGGCGTTGTTGATCACCAGGGTCGGCGGCCCGTGCAAAAGCGATGCACTCTGCCGCGCCAGCGCTTCCACCTCCGCGCGCTGGGCCACATCGCAGCGCACGGCGTGCGCGCGACGGCCGTGCGTCCGATCGATGAGCGCGACCGTCTCCTCGGCGCGGCCGAGGTCGATATCGGCACAGATCACCTCTCCCCCGCGCCGCGCCAGCTCCAGCGCGAAGGCGCGCCCGATGCCGCTGCCGGCTCCGGTGACGACCGCCTTGGCTTCGTAGGTGCGGTCACCACCGCCGATCACCGATCGCAGCGCCGCATTCGCCCCGGCCATCGCATCCACGATCCACATCGCTACCCCGCCTCTCGGGCACTCGATACCGGTTGTGCCGCACGGGATCGCGCGAGCACACCGGTGATGAAGGCGGCCGCGCGGCGCAGTGCCGGGCCGGCCTCCGGTACGGCCAGCGGCAGCGCCTGGAAGACGTGGATCTGGCCGGGCCACACCTCCAGCTCGCACGGCACGCCGGCGGTATGGGCGAGATCGCGGAGGTGGCGGGCGTCGTCGGCGAGCATTTCCGCGCCGCTCACCTGAACGAACAACGGCGGCAACGCGGTACCGGGCGGGATGCGCAGCCGTAGCCGTGGCGAATCCTCGGGTTCGTCGCCGGTGTACAACCGCACCGCGGCGCGACCGGTGCGCGCGGAGGCCATGGCGTCGGTGGCGCGGCGTTCGCAGCCGCGGGCCAGTTCGAAGGACAGATCGATCAGCGGCGAGAACAGCACCGCGCCGGCCGGCTGCGCAACTCCGGTGCGCGCATTGTCGAGCAGCAGGTCCACGCACAGATGCCCGCCGGCCGAGTCACCGCCGATCACGAGGTCCGCGGCTCGGTAGCCGTGAGCCAGCAGCCAGCGGTAGCCCTCGGCCACATCGTCGGCCGCGGCGGGAAAGGGGTGTTCGGGCGCGAGCCGATAGTCGACGACGAAGACCGGAAGTCCGGTCGCGCGGGACAGTCGCGACGCCAGTCCGCGATGGGTGCGCGCCGAGCAGATGACATACCCGCTGCCGTGCACGTAGTACAGGGCTCGATCGCCGTGGCCGACTCCGGCCGCGCGCACCCATTCCCCGCGCAGCGAACCCGAACGGACCTGTGTCACATGGGTTCCCGGCAGCACCGGTCCGCACAGAGCCATGATCGACGCGACCATTCCACGGGCGGCGGCGATGCCGAGCGGATTGGCCGGCAGCAGGCGGTTGATCGGCCGTATCCCGTACCGTCCCGCGGTCAGCGCCAGCCGCGCACGCAGCGACGGTGACGACGGGACCGGTGCGGTGGCCGACGGCGAGGTCTCCGTTGACCTTCTCGTCTCCATGTACCGAGCATCAGCTACCTATGTGCCATTTGTCAATGGCAGATAGCATCGGCGGTCACGAGAGGGTTGCGCCACCTCCGTGACCAGGGCGCCGAGCATGTCCCGCGCGATTTCGGCATGTTCGCGCAGATCCGGAGACGCCTCGGCCGCGGCGAGTTCGACGATGGTGTTCAGTTCACCGAAGGCCACCACGAGGCGGCGCAACGCGGCGCGCTGCTGGGCGGCCGAGAGGCCGTTGATACTCACACCCGAGGGATCGCCACGCCGGACGTTTCGTTACGGCGCCGAACGATCCAGGAGCGCACCGGCCGGACCGAGGCTCAGCATGCCGGTGCCCGCTCCGAGCAGTTCTCCCCGCGCCGGGGTCAGCGCGCGGTGCACCTGGCGCGCGGTCTCCCGGTCCGCGAATCGGTCGGCGGCGATTCCCAGTAGCGCCCAACGCAATTCGGCCAGATGGTCCGGCGGCGGCGCGGGCGCCGCACGCAGCAGCTCGTGAGCGTGCTCGGGTTGGAGCAGGGCGGCGACGAAGGGGGTGTTCGGCCCGAAGTCGACCGCGGCGAGTTCGGCGGGGTCGCGGCCGGCTCGCAGCGCGAGGCACAGGCGGGTCAGCGGCGCGAGACCGGCAGCCACACCGGGCATTCCGCAGCCGGGCAGGGTGGCGAGTGCGCGGTCGTAGGCGTCTGCCACCTCCGGCTCCGGCCGGTCGGTGAGGACCGTGCGCAGCGCGCGGTACCAGGTGGTGAACACGCCGACCAGGTCGCGCTCGTAGCGCGCCGCGAGCCGGTCGGCCGCGTCGGCGTGCTCGTCGGCCGCGGCCACCTCGCCCAGAGCGGCCGCGGCCTGCATCGCGACGAGATGCCCCAGGATCAGGTAGGTCGACAGGTCGTGCCGGCTCGACACCGTGACGAGTTCGCGCGCGAGCCGCGCCCGCATCGGCCATCGGCCCGGGGTGTGGAACGACTGCAAGAATCGGGCGTCGAGAGCGAGCACCAGCACGGACGGATCACCCAGGTCGCGGGCGATGCGTTCGGCGGCCCGCGCGGCGTCGGCGCCGGAAGTGCCTCGGCGGCCGCGGGTTTCGATGGCGAACAACGCGAGCAGCCGGGCGCGCAGCGCGGGCGCGGCCTCGGCGTCCAAGCGTTCGAGGGTGGTGCGGGCGGCCTCGGCCACGCGCGCGGACCGGGCCGGGTCGTCGAGTATCGACCAGACCCCGGGGACCTCCATGCGGGTCAGCGCGGTGGCTGTGAGTTCGGGATCGTCGATCGCGAACAGATCGTCTATGGCGCCCGCCCGGCGGTCCTGGGCGGTCGTCAGACCGGTCGCGTCGGTGAGGGCCAGGCCGCGCAGCAGGTCGGCGGAGGAGGTGAGGCGGCTGCGCGGGCCGATGGCACTGTGGGCGGCGACGGTCTCGCGCCACAACCGGTGCTCGCCGAATTCCGGCTCCCCGGTGAGAATCTCGCGTTCGAGGGCGATCAGTTCGGCGCTGGGATCCAGTCCGGCCTCCTCGCCGAGCCGGGTGCGCGCCCGCCGCAGTGCCGCCAGCGCGTCCTCCCGCCGCCCGGCCTGCCACAGCCCGCGCGCCTGCAGCAACCACGCTCGTTCCCGTGCGGGATGGGCGTGCAGATGCGTTTCGAGTTCGGCGACGGCCTGTTCCGGCCGCCCCTGCCGGATCCGCGCCTCCGCGAGCATTTCCACTGCGGCCGAACGGAGTTCGCCGAGTTTCGCGGATTCTCCGCTCGCCCACCGGTAGTCGCCGTAGGCGTCTCCGCGCCAGAGCGCGAGGGCGGTTTCCAGCGTCTCGATCCGCGGGGGCCCGGCCTGATTCGCCGCCGCGCGGACCAGATCGTCGAAATACCAGGCGTCGACGTGGTCGCGGGGCAACATCAGCCGGTATCCCGTGCCCTCGGTGGCGATCACGCGGGAAGGGGTGCGCGGAGCGCGGGCGGGTTCCAGGGCGCGCCGCAACGCGGCGACGAAGGTGCGGACGGCGGCGACCGCTCCCGCCGGCGGCTCCTCCCACAGGTCTCCCACCAATACCGGTACCGGCACCACCCGTCCGCCCGCGGCGATCAGACGGGCCAGCACCTCGGCGTGGCGGGGGCCGTGCAGCGGCAGCGGCGTCCCGTCCGCGGCGACGGCCCGCACCGGGCCCAGCACACCGGCCGAGGGTGCCGCATCAGGGTCGCTGAGCTGCGCACTCATCGGTTGCTCATTCCCGCCGCCGAGTATCGATCGCGCACCGCACCAGCCTAGAGAAGGGATCGTCACCGCATGTCCGCACCCACCATCCCCGGTTTCGACTACGACCGGATCCCGGTCGCCGAGGATGTCGCGTTGTCCGTGGCGCACGCCGGCTCCGGAACTCCGATCGTGCTGTTGCACGGCTTCCCGCAGACGCATCTGATGTGGCGCCACGTCGCCCCGACGCTGGCCCGCCGGCACACGGTGCTGTGCCCGGATCTGCGCGGCTACGGCGACAGCGGCAAACCGGTTGCGGCCGGCCCGGACACCTATGCCAAACGCACGATGGCCTCGGATGTGATCGCACTGGCCGACCACTTCGGATTCGATCGGTTCGCGCTGGCCGGGCACGACCGCGGCGCCCTGGTCGCGATTCGCGCCGGACTCGACCGACCCGACCGGATCTCCCATCTCGCGGTGCTGGATGTGCTGCCGACGCCGGACATGTGGGAGGTCCTGCACGGCCACACCGCCGCGGTGGCCTTCCACCTGTACCTGATGGCTCAACCGCCCGGTCTGCCCGAGCGCATGATCCGCGCGAGCGCCGACGACTTCTTCGGCCACTTCCTCGACGCCTGGTGCCTGCATCCCGGCGCGATTCCCGATGACGTCCGCGCGGCATATCTGCGGGCGTGCGCCGGCGCGGTCGATTCGATCGTCGCCGACTATCGCGCCTCGGCCACCGTCGATCTCGACCACGATCGGGCCGACCGGGCCGCCGGACGGCGACTCACCATGCCGGTCACGGTGATTCAACAGGATTGGGGCGCCGCACTCGGATACGACGCGGCCGCGGTCTGGCACGAATGGGCGACCGATCTCGACCATCGCACTCTCGCGCTCGGGCATTTCATGGCCGAGGAGGCGCCGGACGCGGTGGTCGACGTGATCACCGATCTGCTGCGCCGCTGAGCGGCACGCCGGGCACGTCGCGGCCGAGGAAGGCCAGCAGTTGCCGATGCGGCGGCGCCTGCGCGGGGGCCGGGACCGCCGCCGCGAACATCCCGGGCCGGCGGAACGTGTCGAAGTCCATCGCCCGCATGGTGGCCAGCAGCTCGGCGCTCTGCCGGTCGTCGATGCGGTCCGTCAGGCCCGCGACGACGGCGAGATCTATTCCGTGGACAAGGATTTCGGTGCGATGTATCTGCGCGGCCAGAGGCGCGGGTACCGCACCGAATCCCAGCCGCACGGTCGCGGACAGGGCGTCGGGCCGATGCCAGGCCGCGCGATCGAGTTCGGCGGCGGTAGCGAAAGCCGCGTGCGGATCACAGCCGAGCCACTCGTCGTGATGATCCTGTTCCGCCTCGGTTCCGCAGAGTGCGGCGGCGAAGATCCGCATCCCGCCGACCAGGTGATTCAGTTCGAAGCGCAGATCCCAGCCCGGGCACAGCGATGGGGTCGCGAGCAGATCGGCGCGCAGACCGGCGACGATCCGCGTGGTCGCGTCCAGGGCGGCGTCGATGTGGTCGATGGGAGTGGTCATGGCGACTCCATGCGGATTCGTGCGGCGTGACACCGGGATACCTAACGCAGCTGTCGGCTGCGTTTTAACCGTAAGCGGCTGTGCGGCTAAACGCAAGTGTGCGCTGCGTTAGGATCGGGGCATGGCAGACACCGGTAAGGCGCGGCGTCCGGGCGGTCGCAGTGCGCGCGTGGCGGCGGCGGCGCACCGGGCGGTAATGGAACTGGTGGCCGAACGCGGCTACGGCGCCTTCACCGTCGCCGATGTCGCCGCGCGCGCCGGAGTCGCCGACACGAGCATCTACCGGCGTTGGGGCACGCTCGAACAGCTCACCGCCGATGTCGCCCTCGGCTGGCTGACCAGCACGTCACCGATTCCCGACACCGGCAACCTCACCGACGACCTGCGCGCCTACGCCGCCGGGGTGGCCCACGACCTCAGCGGCCCCGACGGAGTGGCGGTGCTGCGCCTGATGATCGCGCTGTCGAGTGCGGGCGACGCGGGCCTGCGCGCGCGCGACGCCTTCCTCGCCGAACGCGGCCGCCAGATCCAGGGCATGCTCGATCGGGCCCACGCCCGCGGCGAGCGGGCTCCCAGCGCCCTCGACATCCTCGATCATCTGTTGGCGCCCATGTACATTCGCACTCTCTTCGGAACGGGCCCGGTGACCGCGGACTACGCACACGAACTGGTCGCCACGCTGCCGTCCCGGGCGAGCTGACGCCCCACAGGACCGAAACCATTGCACCACTGCAGGTTTCACCGCCACGCTCCCCGCGCCCCCGCGTATCGGATACGTACTCGCCATATCGGGCACGTACAGTGCGCGATATCGGACGAGCGCAAGCGAGGGGGCCGTAGAGGTGAGCAGCGACAGCCGGGCCGACGAGATACGCGGCGCCGAACCGAACGCGCACAGCGGCGCGACGGCCGATGCGCCCACCGACGCCGATGTCGATACCGTTCTCGATTTCGATACGCGCGCCGGCGCGGTGACGATGGCCGACGAACGCATCGGTGTCAACGATGCCGTCGCCGCCGCCCTCACCCGCTGGATCGGGTCGATGCCCGCGCTGTATCTGGTGCTGCTCGGGTTCAGCATCTGGATGGCGCTGGCAACCTGGGGGCCGTTGCGTCCGGTGGACCCGTATCCGTTCCCGTTCCTGCTGTTCGTCGACAACGTCGCGCAGCTGATTCTGTGCCTGGTGATCCTGGTCGGTCAGCGGGTGCTCAGCGCCGCCGCCGACCGCCGGTCGGTGCAGACCTACGAGAACACCGAGGCGATCTTCGCCCAGGTCGCCGATTTGCAGGCGCATCTGGACCACCACGACCGCGCGCTCAGCCGGGGCCTGAGCCTGCTCGAGTCGACGCCCCACCCGTGGATCGAACGCCATCGGGTGCAGCCGCCGCCGCAGGCCGCCGACCAGGCGGTCAGCACCAACGATCGGATCGCGGTGTGGCTGACCGAGCGGCTCGGCAGCGTCTGGGGCTTCTATCTCGCGCTCGGTTCGCAGATTCTGTGGGTTGTGCTGGCGCAGGCGGGAATTCAGCGCGTGGATCCGTACCCCTTCGCTTTCATGGCGTTTCTGTCCACGCTCGCCCAACTGGTGTTCATGATCGTGATCATGGTCGGTCAGGACGTGCTCGGGCGCACCGGGGACCGCCGTTCCGAGCAGACCTTCCTCGACGCCCAGGCGGTGCTGCACGAATGCCGGCGGATGAAGGCCCGGCTGACCGCACAGGACCGCGTCATCGACAGCCTCACCGGATACGTCACCGACCGGGTCAGCGAACAACTCGGCAGAGCCCTGCACGAGACCAGCGAACGGGTCGACCATCAGGCCCGCGCCCACACCGTCATGACCACCGGCGAAGCGCCGGCCGACGCCGCCGCACTTCGTCACTGGAACGAGCTCAGCGACCACGCTCGCCGGACCTATCGGCTGCAGGCCCGCGGGATCGGCGAGGATCTGGCCGCGATCGGCTGCTTCATGGTGCCCGCCTTCGACCCGGCCTTCGCGGTCACCTTCGACGACGACGAGATCGGGCTGCTGGCCCGGCTCGACTACGAGCGCCGGATCGCGGCTCGGCGCGCACTGCTCGGCGGGTCCGCACACCCCGATGCCGACGACGCCGAACCGCTGCCGTGGCCGGACCTTCCCCGATCCGCGCGGATCCGCTACCTGCAGGCCGCGCGCCGGATTCCGGTCATGGTCGCCGGCGCCGGCTTCCAGGTGCTGCGCAGCACCCCGCCCCGGGTCCGCGGCGCCGCCCGCGCCGACCTGACGTAAGGTCGCGACCCATGAGCGAGGATCTGTTGGGTAAGGGTGCGCTGGTCAGCGGCGCGAGTCGCGGCATCGGGTACGCGGTGGCGGCGGAACTGCTGCGGCGCGGGGCGAATGTGCTGATCACCGCCCGCAAGCCGGAACCGCTGGCCGAGGCGGCCGACCGGCTGCGGGCGCTGGGCCATCCGGGCACGGTCGTCGCCCTGGCGGGCAATTCGGGTGACGAGGCGGCGCGCGCCGAGCAGGTGGACACCGCGGTCGCGGAATTCGGATCCCTGGACATCCTGATCAACAACACCGGCATCAACCCGGTCTACGGATCGCTGATGGAGGCCGACCTCGGGGCGGTCCGCAAGATCTTCGACGTCAACGTGGTCGCGGCGCTGGGCTATGTGCAGCAGGCCTACCGGGCGTGGATGGGTGAGCACGGCGGCGCGGTGGTGAACCTCGCGAGTGTGGCCGGCATCCGCTCGACGGGGGTGATCGCCGCGTACGGCGCGTCCAAGGCGGCCCTCATCCGGCTCACCGAGGAACTGGCCTGGCAGCTGGGTCCGTCGATCCGCGTCAACGCCGTCGCGCCGGGCGTGGTCAAGACGAAATTCGCCGACGCGCTGGTCACCGACAACGAGGAGGCCGTGGCCGCGACCTATCCGCTGCGGCGCCTGGGCACGCCCGAGGATGTGGCCGCGCTGGTCGGATTCCTGGTCTCCGATCAGGCCGCGTGGATCACCGGCGAGGTGGTGCGGGTCGACGGCGGCCTGCTCGCGACCGGCGGTATCTGAGCCGGACGGCCGCCCCCGGTCAGCGGAAGGCGAGGGCGCCGAGGATGTCGCCGTGCCGGTACTTCAGGTACTTCTTCACGGTGTCCTCGTCCACCGAACTGGTGGCGGTGGCGAAGGTGATGACCAGGAACTGCTTTTCGGCGTCGTCCTTCCATTTGCCGGTCGCGAAGTTCGAGATGTAGGTGCCGGGCCGCAGTTTCAGGTCGTCGTCGGTGTACGCGTCCGGTGCGGCCGCGGCCTTCTCGCTGCTCGACATACCGACGATGAATTGGGTCAGCATCAGCGAGCCGCCCTCGGCCTTGTACACCATCTCCGCCGCGTACTGGCAGCCCAGCGAGGTGAGCTTGCCGCCGACCTCGATATCGGCGCAGCTGGGGTGATCGCGCCCCTCCACCCAGTCGGCGTGCAATTCCACATCGCCGGCCTTGAAGTTCCAGTCGTGCCCGTATTCCTGATAGCTCAGGTGACCGGAGGTCCCGGGACTGGCACTGGTGCTGGGTGCGGCGGTGGTGCTCCGGGAGTCGGTGGTGGCGGGAACGAGCGCGGGAGTGCTGGTTCCGGCGGCCTGGTTGTCGCCGCCGGAGTCGCGGGTCGCGACCACGACGATGCCGCCCGCGATCACCAGGAGCGCGATCACACCGAAGACGATGCCGACGATGAGTCCGGTGTTGTTCTTCGGCGGCGGTGGCGGCGGGTAGCCACCGGGAGCGGGCTGCCCCCAGTTCGGGGCGGGCATCTGCTGATCCCACGCCGGTGTCTCCCACCCGCTGGGCGCCGCGTCCCAGCCGGGGCCGGGCTGGTTCGGGTCGCGCCCCCACCCCGCGTCGTGGGGTTGTTGCGGGCCGTAACCGTACGGCCCGGGTCCGGGGGGATACGTCATCTGCTGCCACCTTCCGCGTCCCGGGGCAGCGCCCTCCGCGGTCGTGGTCTCCCCCCGGGCATCGTGGGTCGACCCTACCGGACCCGACACACCTGCGGTGATGCGACGGGCGGGCACACCGCGGCCGGTCGATCTGCTGCAATGGCCGCATGAGTGCCGATCTCATCGTCTGCGGGCTCGGCCCGGCGGGGCGCG
This sequence comes from Nocardia mikamii NBRC 108933, assembly GCF_001613505.1. GTDB lineage: Bacteria > Actinomycetota > Actinomycetes > Mycobacteriales > Mycobacteriaceae > Nocardia > Nocardia mikamii. The sequence goes on along the minus strand of NZ_BDCM01000008.1, from coordinate 15,360 downwards.
CGCTGGCGCATCGCGCGGCCGTCCACGGACTCACCGTGACCGCGATCGATCCGCATCCGTGGCGCCGCTGGCCCGCGACCTACGCCGGCTGGGCCGACGAATTGCCGGACTGGCTACCGGCCCGGGTCGTGGCCGCGACGGTCGAGCGACCGCTCGCCCGGGGTACGCGGGAAGTCGGCATACCCCGCGCCTACCAGGTTTTCGGCACCGCCGCCCTGCAGGACGCTCTGGACCTGTCCGGGGTGCGGGTGATCGCCGACCGGGTGCTGGCTATCGACCGAGGCGAGCGGGTGCGACTGGCCTCGGGCCGGATCCTGACCGCGCGCCGCGTGGTCGATGCGCGCGGACTGGCCCGCGATGCGCGGCGAGCCGAGCAGACCGCGTACGGCGTTGTGCTGCACCGTGATCGCGAACCGGCCGTCTTCATGGACTGGTCCCGCGACAACGGCGCCGGCGCCGCCGAACCGGCGTCGTTCCTGTACACGATCCCGCTGGGCGGGGGCCGAGTGCTGTTCGAGGAAACCTGCCTGGCCGGGCGGCCGGCGATCGGCCTCGACGAGTTGCGGCGCCGGCTGGAACAGCGATTGCACAGCCGGGGAATCGAATTCGGTGCCGACGCCCCGGTCGAACGGGTGCGCTTCCCGGTCGAGGGCGGCCGGGCCCGCGACGGCGTCTTCGGGGCGGCGGGCGGACTGTTGCATCCGGCGACCGGTTACAGCGTCGGCGCCGCCCTCGCCGCGGCCGACGCCGTCGCCACCGGCCGGACTCTCTGGCCGGTTTCGGCGCGGCTGGTGTTCGCCCTGCGCAGGGCGGGACTGCGGGCGCTGCTGGCGCTGCCGCCACACGAGCTTCCGGCGTTCTTCGACGCCTTCTTCGCCCTGCCACCGCATCTGCAGCGCGCCTACCTGTCCGGGCGCACCGATCTGCGCGGCACCGCCGCCGCGATGGCCGCGCTGTTTCGCGAGTTGCCGTGGCCGCTGCGCCGGGTCCTGGCCGCAGCCGCGGCCGGGGTGCCCGCCGGTCAGCCGTGATCGAAGACCAGTGCGGTGGTGTTGTCGGTGGCACCGGCCGTGATCGCCGCCTCGACCAGAGCGTCCGCGGCGGTCGACGCGGAGTCGGCGTCGGCGAGGATCTGCTTGATCTCGGTCATCGCCAGGGTCTTGTGCACCCCGTCCGTGCTGAGCAGCCACCGGCCGGTGCCCGTGCCGGTGATGCCGTGGCCCACCGCGTCCGGCCGCACGGTCCGCGCCGAGGTCGTGACCATGTGGTGCATCCGGGGCGCGACGGTGACGCCGCGGGCGTTCATCATCTCGGCGACGGTGTGATCGCTGGTGATCTGATGCAGCACTCGCCCATTCCAGTGGTAGGCCCGGCAGTCGCCGACCCAGGCGATATCACACGGTCCGTCGATGCGGTCCGGTGTCGGGCACACGGCCACGACCACCACGCTGTCGGCGGAGGGTTCGGGAAATTCGCGCAGCAATTGTTGTTGCGCGGCAAGGATTCCGGCGGCCGCACTGCCACCGACGGCCACCCGCGCCGCGACCTGCGCCACGGTGCGCGCCGCCCGCGCGGCCAGCAGATGATCGCCGATGCCGTCGGCGACGGCGAAGGCGCTGCGCCCGACCGCGGAGTCGATATAGCCCGACACCGCGTCGGCGTTGAGCGATCGGCCGCCGCGCCGGCTGACCGAATGCGCTGTGATTCCCGTGAGCCGCATCAACTCACGCCGTGTGATTGCCGTCGTCACCGCTGTGTGCACGGCCGACCTCCTCGACTGCCCCTGCCGACTGCGGTTCCGTTCGTTCTCGCCGGCGATCGCCCGGACAGCGACCGGCGCCGAAACTGCCCTGAACAGAACTCGCCTGCTCAGACTATGTCAGCCGGGACCGTGCTCAACCTGTGAATACGGGCACGAGTTCATCACAGGCCGCCGTCCCGGGCCACATCGTGGTGGTTATCCTCCACCTTCAGTGCCCGAAATGCCCGAAACGCCCGTCTCTGATCGCATGGGCGAGTGTGTCCGTGACCGGTGTGACGCCGGCGCTTCGCCCGGCCGTGACCTGCGCGGGCGGTCGCGGTCATCTCGGCTCGGGCGGCCCCGCCACCGTCGCGGTGAGCGCGCGTATCTCACTCACCAGCTGATCCAGCGGGGTGCCGGTAGGGAACACCGCGGCCGCGCCCGCCTCGAGGAGTCTGGGCACATCGGCCTGCGGAATGGTGCCGCCGACCACGACCGCGATATCGGCGGCGTCGGCGGTGCGCAGTCCCTCCACCACCTTGGTGGTGAGCCCGAGATGTGCGCCGGAGAGAATGCTCAATCCCACCACCGCGACATCCTCGGCCACCGCGATCGACACGATCTCCTCGACGCGGCGGCGGATACCGGTGTAGACGACCTCGAAACCGGCGTCGCGCAGCGTGCGCGCGACGATCTTCGCGCCACGATCGTGGCCGTCGAGCCCGGGTTTGGCGACCAGGACGCGCGCGGGCATCAGAACACCACCGGCTGGCGGAATTCGCCCCACACCGATTTCAGTGCGGCGGTCATCTCTCCCACCGTGCAGTAGGCGTTGGCGCAATCGATGAGCCGGTGCATCAGATTCTCGTCTCCCTCGGCGGCGCGCGACAGCGCCGACAGCGTGGCGGCGACCGCCCCGGAATCCCGGTCGGCCTTGACCTCGGCCAGTCGCTTCAATTGCAGATCCCTTCCGGCGGCATCCAATTCGTAGGTGCCGATTTCGGGCGCGGGTTCGTCGGAGGTGAATCGGTTGACCCCGACGATCGGGCGCGCCCCGGATTCGATGTCCTGGTGTGCGCGGTAGGCCTCGTCGGCGATCAGGCCCTGCAGATAGCCGTCCTCGATGCAGCGGACCATGCCGCCGTGCGCGTCGAGGTCCGCCATGATCTCGGCGATCCGCTCTTCGGTCGCATCGGTGAGGGCCTCCACGAAATAGGAGCCACCCAGCGGATCGGCCACCCGCGTGACGCCGGTTTCGTAGGCCAGGATCTGCTGGGTGCGCAGCGCCAGTGTCGCCGATTCCTCGCTGGGCAGGGCGAACGGTTCGTCCCAGGCGGCGGTGAACATCGACTGCACCCCGCCCAGGACCGAGGCCATCGCCTCGTAGGCCACGCGCACCAGATTGTTCTGCGCCTGCGGTGCGTACAGCGAGGCGCCGCCGGAGACGCAGCCGAACCGGAACATCGACGCGCGGTCGGTCGTGGCGCCGTAGCGTTCCCGCACCAGCGTGGCCCAGCGACGCCGTCCGGCACGGTATTTCGCGATCTCCTCGAAGAAGTCGCCGTGGGTGTAGAAGAAGAAGGAGATCTGCGGCGCGAACTCGTCGATACTCATGCGGCCGCGCTCGACCACGGTGTCGCAGTAGGTGACTCCGTCTGCGAGGGTGAACGCCATCTCCTGCACCGCGGTCGCGCCCGCGTCGCGAAAGTGCGCCCCCGCCACCGAGATCGCGTTGAACCGCGGCACCTCGGCGGCACAGAATTCGATCGTGTCGGCGATCAGCCGCAGTGAGGGCTGCGCCGGCCAGATCCAGGTGCCCCGCGACGCGTATTCCTTGAGGATGTCGTTCTGAATGGTGCCGGTCAGTTGCGCGCGGGCGACGCCCTTGCGTTCGGCGGCGGCCACGTAGAACGCCAGCAGGATCGCGGCGGTGCCGTTGATGGTGAAACTGGTGCTGATCTCGTCCAGCGGAATCGACTCGAACAGGATCTCGGCGTCGGCGAGAGTGTCCACGGCCACGCCCACCCGGCCGACCTCCTCGCTCACCTCGGGATCGTCGGAGTCGTAACCACATTGGGTCGGCAGATCCAGGGCCACCGACAGTCCGGTGCCGCCCTGACCGAGCAGATAGCGGTAGCGGCGGTTGGACTCCTCGGCGGTGCCGAAACCGGAGTATTGCCGGAAGGTCCACAGTCGCCCGCGGTAGCCGGTGCCGAAATTGCCGCGGGTGAAGGGATATTCGCCCGGCGGGGGTGGTTCGGCGACGCGATCGCCCGGGCCGTAGACCGGGGCGAGCGGGATGCCGGAAGAGGTCTGGACGTCGTCGTTCATCTTTGAATACGTTACTTGCAAAAAAAGAGAATGCCAATACCATCGAAGGTGAACGACTGACTTCGAGGAGCGTCATGCCCGCATCTCCGTTGGCCGGCCGCACGGTGGCCGTCTCCGGCGCAAGCCGCGGGATCGGCCTCGCCGTCGCGGTCACCGCCGGCCGCCCGGGGCGCGAATATCGTGCTGCTGGCCGAGATCGCGCAACCGCATCCGAAACTGCCCGGCACCGTCCCTACCGCGGTGGCGAATACGGCCGGCGGGTCCGCACTGCCCCACTCGGCGCGCGATCCGCGCGGCAGGGTCGATGCCGCCGAGATTCTTTCCCGCCCCGCACAACTCGACTCGTTACCCCGGAGGTACCGATGCAGCCGCCCGTCGATATCGCGGTCCGCCAGATACTGGACTATTTCGGCACCTGCCCGCGCTGCGGCTATGCCGCGGAGGCGGTCCGCACCGTCCGCACTTTCGCCGATCACCGCCGCGAGATCGAGATCACCGCCAGCTGCGGCCTGCCCTGCGGCTGGTACGGCGCGGCGCCGCTGACCACCATGACCGGTGTGCACGCGGGGGTGCGGTCGTGACCGGCACGATCGAACCCACCACCACCGACGTCGCGCACATCGGCCATTGGATCGACGGCGGGATCCGGCCCGGCGTCGCCGCGCGCACCGCTCCGGTGACCGACCCCGCGACCGGCCGGGTCACCGGGACCGTCGCCATGGCCGGACGTGAGGAGGTCCGCGCCGCCGTCGAGTCCGCGGCGGCCGCCTTCCCCGGCTGGCGCGACACCTCCCTGACGCGGCGCACCTCGATCATGTTCCGCTTCCGTGAACTGCTCGACGCCCGCAGATCCGAACTGGCCGGACTGATCACCGCCGAGCACGGGAAGGTGTTCTCCGACGCCCTCGGCGAGGTCTCCCGCGGTCAGGAAGTGGTCGAATTCGCCTGCGGCATACCGCATCTGGTAGAGGGTGGTTTCACTCAGAACGTCTCGACCGGCGTGGACGCGTACTCGGTGCGGGCGCCGCTGGGCCCGGTCGCGATCATCTCGCCGTTCAACTTCCCCGCCATGGTGCCGATGTGGTTCTTCCCGCTGGCCGTGGCCACCGGCAATACCGTCGTGCTCAAGCCGAGTGAGAAGGATCCGTCGGCGGCGCTGTGGCTGGCGAAGCTGTGGGACGAGGCCGGACTTCCGCCCGGCGTCTTCACTGTCGTGCAGGGTGACAAGGAGGCCGTGGACGCGCTGTTGCTGGACCCGGCGATCAAGGCGGTCTCCTTCGTGGGCTCGACTCCGATCGCCGAGTACGTCTACGCCACCGCCGCCGCGACCGGTAAACGGGTGCAGGCCCTCGGCGGCGCCAAGAATCACGCGGTGATCCTTCCCGACGCCGATCTGGACCTGGCCGCGGACGCGTTGGTCAATGCCGGATACGGTTCGGCCGGGGAACGCTGCATGGCGATCTCGGTGGCGGTCGCGGTCGGGAATATCGCCGACGATCTCGTGGCCCGGGTGGCCGAGCGGACGCGCGGCCTGCGCCTCGGCGACGGGCACGGCGACGCCGATATGGGTCCGCTGGTTACCCGCGCGCACCGCGACAAGGTGGCGGCCGCCATCGACACGGCCGAGGCCGAAGGCGCCCGCGTCGTCGTCGACGGTCGCGGCGCGATCGGCACCGCCGACGCCGATATCGATGTGTCCCAAGGCTTCTGGCTCGGACCGACGCTGCTGGACCACGTGACTCCGGGGATGGCCGCCTATCGCGAGGAGATCTTCGGACCGGTCCTCTCGGTGGTGCGGGTCGACGGATACGAGCAGGCCCTCGACCTGATCAACGGCAATCCGTACGGCAACGGCACCGCGATCTTCACCAACGACGGCGGCGCGGCGCGGCGCTTCCAGTACGAGGCCGAGGTCGGGATGGTCGGCATCAACGTGCCCATCCCGGTTCCCATGGCCTACTACAGTTTCGGCGGCTGGAAGAACTCACTGTTCGGTGACACCCACGCGCACGGCGTGCAGGGCGTGCACTTCTTCACCCGCACCAAGGCCGTGACCAGCCGCTGGCTCGATCCCAGCCACGGCGGGCTGAATCTGGGCTTCCCGCGCAACGACTGAGGCCCCGCGCCCAGCTCACCCGGACCGGGTCACCACCACCCGCACGCGGGCATATCGGTCACACTGAGCAGATGCCCCGAACCCGGACCCCCGCCGCGCCGGCCGCCGCCCGCGCCGACAGCGCACGACGGTCGGAGATCCTGCGCGCGGCCGCGGACCTGTTCGCTTCGGCCGGATACGCCGGGACGAACGTGAAGGATGTCGCCGACGCCTCCGGCATTCTGCCCGGCAGTCTGTACCACCACTTCGATTCGAAGGAAGCGATCGCGGTCGAACTGCTCGAGCGCTATCACGCCGCACTGGATGCCGTGGCCCGGTCCGCACCGCCGCCGTCTGCGATCACGAGCGCCGACGGCGCCTTCGATGTCGTGAACGGGTACGCCACCGCCCTCGCCGCCTGCGCCCTGGAACACCGTGCGGCACTGCAGTTGTCGATCTACGAACCACACACCGGCGCCGGGACCGCGCTGATCGCCCTGGCCGCCGATCCGCCGACCGCCCCGATCGCGGCGATGCGCGCCCTGCTCGACGCCGGCGCCGCGCACGGATACCTCGCCGCCACCGTGGATCGGTCGGTGCTGGCCGAACAGTTGTGCCAGACCATGCTGCACATCGGCCTGTCGGTCCTGCATCGCGAGAATTCCGCCGACCGCGTCGCGACCGTGGTGTGCCGCCTGCTGCTCGACGGCCTGCCCGCCGAGCCGGCCTCTCCCGCCGCACTCGATCGCTCGGCGGCCCTGCGCGCCGCGCACGACACCATCGCCACCTGGGCGGCTCCCGACGACACCGGCGACGACGACCGCACCGCCCGGCTGCGCGCGGTGGCGCGAGTGGAATTCGCCCGCCGCGGTTACGAGGCGACCACCATGCGCGATATCGCCACCGCCGCCGGAATGGGCGCGGGCAGCGTGTACCGAACCGTGGAATCGAAACAGGCGCTGCTGGATTCGATCATGGGGTCGTTCCACGACGAGATCTCGCGCGCCTACGCCGCCGTGGTCACCACCGACAGCTCCGCCGTCGCCAAGCTCGACGCGCTCACCTGGATCAATCTCAACGCGCTGCGGCGTTTCGACCTCGAGTTCGCGATCCAGCGCGCCTGGTTCCGCTCCACTCCCCCCGACACCAGCGACGTGATCGAGGTTCTGCGCCGGCGTGCCCGGCAGATCGCGAGCGTCGTCGATCAGGGCCGCGCCGACGGCGAGATCACGCTCGAGGGGATGACCAAGAGCCGGTTGTCGGCCTGTGTTCGCGACCTGATCTGGATGCCGCCGCCGGTGGTCGCGCGCGTGGGAATTCGTGCCGCACACGCGCATTCCCGCGCGACGTTGCTGTGCGGCGCCACTCGCACCGCTCCCGCCGCCTGACGCCGGCCCTTGTGCGCCGACCGGTTTTCGACGTACAGTTGCGGAACAAATATTTGGTTCGCACGTTCGCCCACGAGTTCGCCCGGGCGACTGCGCACCGGTCCGTTCGCACAGCTTTCCGGGCACTCTCCCCGACCGCCGGACCGACGGCAGCCCGCGAACGCGCCGACTTCCCGCAACGGAGCCCGCATGACCGACCATCCCGAGCCGATCCGTTCCGTCTCGCCGAGACCGAATCCCTCAGCGCCCCGGCATCTCCCGCGGGAGAGCCGATGATCACCCTCTCCGACGGCAGCACCAGTCCGCTGATCGACGCCAGCGTGCACATCTTCTTCCAGGGCAATGCCGAACTGCGCAGCTGGCTGCGCGAACCGTACAGCGCCCGCGGCTATCCGGATGTCGAGATGGACTGGTACGGCGCGCCGGGCGGTGAATACGCGCCGGGCGCCGTCCTGTCCGAGGGCGGATATCCCGGCTCCGAGCCCGACGCCGTCGGGCGGGTGCTGTTCGGCGAGCGCGGCGCCGATATCGCGATCCTGCATCCGATGACCCGCGGCATCATGCCCGACCGCCACCTGGGGACGGCGATCGCGAGCGCGCACAACGAGATGATGATCTCGCGCTGGCTGGACTCCGGCGCCTACGCCGACCGCTACCGCGGCACGCTGCGGGTCAATCCGGAGGACATCTCCGGGGCGGTCCGCGAGATCGAACGCTGGGGTTCCCATCCGCGCGTCGTGCAGATCGGCATTCCGCTGCAATCCCGCGAACTGTACGGAAAGCCGCAGTTCTGGCCCCTGTGGGAGGCCGCGTCGGCCGCGCATCTCCCCGTCGCGGTGCACATCGAATCCGGTTCCGGCGTGGCCTATCCGCCCACCCCGTCCGGACATCCGCGCACCTACGAGCAGTACCTCGGCTTCATGGCGCTGAACTACCTCTACCACCAGATGAACATGATCGCCGAGGGTGTGTTCGAACGCTTCACCGATCTGCGCTTCGTGTGGGCCGACGGCGCCGCCGACCTGCTCACCCCCATGATGTGGCGGATGGACACCTTCGGCCGTCCGCACCTCGAGCAGACGCCGTGGGCGCCGCGCATGCCCAGCGACTACCTCCCCGGTTCGATCTACTTCGTTCAGGGCCGGCTCGACGGGCCCGGCGATGCCGACTTCGCCGGGGACTGGCTGGAATTCACCGGCAAGGACGACATGGTGATGTTCGGTTCCAGCTATCCGCACTGGCAACTCGACGATCCGGCGCGGCTGCCGACGGCATTGACTCCCGCCCAGCGCGAGAAGGTGCTGTGGCGCAATGCCGCCGGCCTGTACGGCATCGACATTCCCGCCGCGGCGACGACGCGGTAACCGGTCTCGGAATCGAAAGGGATACCCATGACACAGGCGAATATCGACGTACGGATGCGGGTTCCGAGCTCGGATCGGGTCGCGGTGCGGGTGGTCGACTCCGACGTCCACCCGGTGCCCCGGCCGGGACGGCTCGCGGAACTGTACCCCGAACCGTTCCGCAGCAAGTATTTTCTCAATCGTCAGGTCGGCAGCACCATCTTCTACGACGCCCCCGACTTCGCCTACGCCTACGCGATGCGCGTGGACGCGTTCACGCCCGACGGCGGTTTCCCGGGCAGCGATCCCGACACCCTGTTCCGGCAGCTCATCATGGGCGCCGGATCCGATATCGCCATCCTCGAGCCGGGCCTGTACCAGGCCCGGCTGCCCGAGGCGACCTCGGCGGCCGCGGCGGCGGTCAACACCTGGCTGGATCAGGACTGGCTCGACGGTCACAACAACTGGCATCAGCGTTATCGCGGTTCCATCAGCGCGGCTGCCGAGGACCCGGCTGGCGCGGTCCGCGAGATCGAGAAATGGGCCGGCCATCCGTATATGGCGCAGATCCTCATCCGCGCGGAACCCCGTCCGGCGTGGGGCGATCCGATGTACGACCCGGTCTGGTCGGCCGCGGTGAAGCACGACATACCAGTGGCCTGCCACCTCTCGCGCGGATACTTCGAGACGCTGCCGATGCCGCCGGTCGGATATCCCAGCTACAACCACGATTTCATGGTCACCTACTCGCTGCTGGCGATGAATCAGGTGATGAGCCTGATCTTCGACGGTGTCTTCGACCGCTTCCCCGCGTTGCGGATCATCCTGGTCGAGCACGCGTTCACCTGGATCCTGCCGCTGATGTGGCGGATGGACGCGATCTACGAAGCGCGCACACCGTGGGTCGAGATCAAGCGCAAGCCTTCGGAGTACGTGAAGGAACACATCAAGTTCACCACCCAGCCGCTGGACTATCCCGACGACAAGACGGAATTGACCAGAGCGCTGGAGTGGATGGAGGCGGAGAAGATTCTGCTGTTCTCCTCGGATTATCCGCACTGGACCTTCGACGATCCGCGCTGGCTGGTCAAACACCTGCCCGAGCACACCCGCGAGGCGGTGATGTTCGGCAACGGTCTGAAGACCTACGCCACGCTGCCCGATACCGTGCCGGTACTGCCCGGGCAAGTGCGGGTGTTCTGAGATGACCGACGATCTCGCCGCCACACCCCGGCTGCCGCAGGGACGTGAGCACGCCGTCGCCACTGTCGACGAAATACCTCCCGGCACACATAAACTCGTACCCATCGGCCGCCACGGCGTCGGCGTCTACAACGTCGACGGCACCTTCTACGCCATCGCCAACTACTGTCCGCACGAGGGCGGGCCGCTGTGCGCGGGCCGCACCCGGGGGCTCACCGCGGTCGACGAATCGGTGCCCGGCGACGCGGTCAGTGTGCGCGGCGGCGAATACATCTACTGCCCGTGGCACCAATGGGGATTCGAACTGGCCACCGGCACCACCGCGGTGAAACCGGAATGGAGTATCCGCACGTATCCGGTGCGGGTGGTCGGCAACGACGTCCTGGTCACCGCCTGATTACAGACGAGGAGGTCTGTCCATGTCGATCGCCGAAATCCGCGGTGGCGAAGTCTATTACGAAATTCTCGGCGAGTCCGGTCCCCTGATCGTGCTCACTCCCGGCGGCCGGTTCAGCACGGAGATTCCCGGATTACGCCCGCTGGCCGAGGCCCTGGTCGCGGGCGGCCACCGCGTCCTGCTGTGGGACCGGCCCAATTGCGGGCGCAGCGAAGTCGCGTTCTGGGGCCCTACCGAATCGCATATGCGTGCCGAGGTCCTGCACGATCTGCTCGCGCATCTGGACACGGGTCCGGTGATCATCGCCGGCGGTTCCGGCGGTGCGCGCGATTCCATTCTGACGGCGATGCTGTATCCGGAGATCGCGACGAAGCTGATCGTGTGGAATATCGTCGGCGGCAACTACGGATCGATCGCACTGGGTTCGCATTACATCATTCCCAACATCACCGCGGCGAAGATCAAGGGCATCGAGGGCCTGATCGAACTGCCGGAATGGCAGGAGCGGATTCAGGACAATCCGAAGAACAAGGACCGGTTGCTGGCATGGGACGCGGAGGAATTCCAGGCACAGATGCTGCGCTGGCTCGACGCCTACGTTCCCAAACCGGGCCAGACCATTCCTGGTGTGACCGATTACGAGTTCTCGAAGTTGAAGATCCCGACCCTGATCATCCGGGGCGGCGAGCACGATATCGACCATCCCAAGCGCACCTCGATGGAAGTGCACTGCCTGATCGAGGGGTCGATCCTCATCGATCCGCCGTGGCCGGAGGATGCCTGGCAGCAGGGTCAGCGGGCCCGCGCACGGGGTGAGGGGCATCCGTTCGACTGCTGGGTACAGGCCGCCCCGGCGATCCTGGACTTCGTCGCGCGATAGCGATGGCACGCGTCGAATCCCGTTGTGGCGGTGGGCCGCTCGTGGGCCGCCCACCGGTCGTTTCACCGCGCGACGATGATCACTTCGGCGTTGGTCGCCGCCTCGAGCGCGGTCTGGATCCGGCTTTCCGGGATGCGCTCCAGATCGGTGGACGCCAGGCGGACGGTGAGGGTGTCGAAGCCGTCCTCGTCGTGGGTGCGGTCGATCTCCCCGGTGATACCGAAGCCGGCCAGGACGCCGTGGGCGTCGTCATCGGTTCCCCGGCTGACGAAGGTGACCGGCCCCGGCCGCACGGCCGAGCCGAAGATCTCGGCACAGATCCCGACCGCGTGTTCGCGCATCGCGGCGGTGTCCGCACCGTCGATCAGCAGCTGAATTTCGCGCCGCCGCGCCGGCAACCGATCGATTTCGGGCGCGGTCACGGCCATTCCGGATTCCGCGGCGAAGGACGTGAGCGCCGATATTCTTTCATCGAATTCCGCGGGCGACAGTTCACCGGCGGGATCCACATCGACGCGAATTACTGCGGTACGCATGCCGCCGATTGTAGGCACAGCAATTTCGGCACCGACGCTTTTCGGCGGCGGACGATATTCCGAAGGACGGATTGATGGATGCGATCGCGAATCCGATAGTCGCCGCACCACCGGGGACCACCCCGCGGATCGTCGGCGGCGACGCGGGTACCGAATCGGCGGCGGCGTACCGGGCGAGCGGCGGTTACGCGCCGATCGAGGACCCGGCGCGGCTGCTGGCCGAGATCGTCGAGTCGGGTCTGCGCGGGCGCGGCGGCGCGGGCTTTCCGCTGGGCGCGAAACTGCTGTCGGTACAGCGGCATTGCGGCGCCGGGGTGCGTCCGGTGGTCGTCGCCAACGGCGAGGAGGGGGAACCGGCCTCGGGCAAGGATCGCTGGTTGCTGCGCCGGCGCCCGCATCTGGTACTGGACGGATTGCGCGCCGCCGCAGCGATTCTCGGCGCCCACCGCGCCGTGGTGTACGTCTCCGACGGCTGGGCCGCCGAATCCGTCGCCGCCGCGGTGGCCGAGCTCGGCGCTGGCGAACTGCCGGTGCCGCCGGAGATCGTCACCGTCGCCGCCGGATATGTGGCCGGGGAGGAAACCGCGGCGGTGCGCGCGATCGACGGCGGGCCCGCCACGCCCACCGACAAACCACCGCGTCCGTATACGGCCGGTGTCGGCGGACGCCCGACAATGGTGAGCAATGTGGAGACCCTCGCCCAGCTGGCCTGGATTCACCGCTTCGGTGCGGCGGCCTTCCGCACCGCGGGTACCGCGGACTCGCCGGGCACCTTCCTGGCCACCGTCACCGGAGCCGGACGCGAACCGGCCATTTACGAACTGCCGCACGGTTATTCGTTCCGCGCACTACTCGAGGTGCACGGCGTCGCCGCGAATCGGGTGCACGGTGCCCTGCTGGGTGGTTATTTCAACGGCCTCACCAACAGCCGCATCCTCGACGCCCGGCTCGATCACGCCACGCTGCGGGCGATGGGGACGGGATTGGGCTGCGGGGCGGTCGCGCTGCTCACGCCCGACGACTGCCCGGTCGCGGTGGCGGCGTCGGTACTCGAATATTTCGACCGGGAGAATGCCGGCCAGTGCGGCTCGTGTTTCAACGGCACCGCGGCGATGAGCGCGGTCGCCTCCGCGCTGCGCGACGGCGGCGCCGAGGCCGCCGATCTGGACCGGCTGCGCCGTTGGTCGACCGTCCTGCGCGGGCGCGGCGCCTGCGGGACGCTCGATGCCGCGACGAACGCGGCCCGGACCCTGCTCGACGAATTCCCGGACGCGGTGGCGCGCCACCTCGTCGGGGGTTGCGCGGTCTGCGCGGCCACACCGTTCGCCGCGGTTCGGCCCTTCGATGTGGAAGCGGTGACCTCGCTGTGAGGATTCGACTCGATCGCACCGTCTGCGACGGTTTCGGCACCTGCGCCAAACACGCGCCGAAGTACTTCTCCCTCGACGACTGGGGGTATGCGTCCCTCGAGGGTGACGGCGCCGTCCCGCCCGCCGATCGCGCCGGCGTGCACCGGGCACTCCTGGACTGCCCGGTGCACGCCATCACCGAAATCGACAGCGCGACCGAATAATTCGCGCCGTCAGCGCCAGGGCAGGCAGCCCGCACTCCGCAGCCGCGCGGCCAGTCCCCCGTCGATGCCCACCGGTCCGCCGAACCCGCCGGCGCTCAGGGTGGGAACCAGCTGCGCGCCGAGTCCGGCGCCGATCGAACATCCGAGAAGATTGATGTCGACGGTGACGATCTCCTTGGGCGGGGTAAACCCGGAATCGTCATCGGCCGCGGCGGCGCCGGCCCCCGCCACCGCCGCGACGGTCAACGCCACGGTGGCGAGCCCGGTGGTGATGATGCGCACGTATCCTCCTTCTGCGCCGGTGCGGCGCAAGTCGAGTTCCGGCGGCGAACAGCAATAACGGCCCGCCGGAACCAGGCCGACTAGGCCGACTAGGCCGGAACATAGTGTTGACCGCCGTCGAATCCGCAAACCACATCTGCCAACGCCGACCCATTGGAATGCTCAAGGTGTTTACCCGCATGCTGATGACAACGTGCGCGACGGGTTCCGGCGCAGGGGTGAATCCTCCCCAGGGTGCCCAGCCCGGGCACCGCGACCGACTCGCAGCGGTTGATATGGCGGTACTCGGCAACTCGCCCATCACGGGCTTCTCAATCTGCCAACTGTCACATCGTTCCGGGGGCGTGACCGTGTTCGATCAGAAGGCGTGCCAGGTCCAGGGCGGTTCGATCTGTCCGCGTAGGCAACCAATGCGGTGGGCCGCTTCGGCTTTGGCTTGTGGCACTCGATTGCTGAGGCTGATTACGAAGGCCGTCCAACGAAGTTCTTGGATGTCGGCGAATACCCGAAAATCGGAGGTCGCTGTCATATCCATTCCACCGTAGGCGATCACGAAGGATTGATAGTCAGCGGTGGTGAGGCGGTTGAAGTCGCTGTGGTCGACCGCGAGTTGGATCAGATCCCATTCGGGGCGTCCTGTGGAGACTTTGTCCAGGTCGAGGAATGTCGGTGGTCCGGCGAGTGGTACGACGAGGTTGCCTTGCCAGGCATCCCCATGGATCACGCAATGGCGACGAGGAGCTGGCAAAAGCTGATAGCGGCTTCGCAGGTCTCGTTCATGCTGCAGGAGCCATTCGCGATCGTCGGCGTCGAGAGTTGTTGCAGAGTCGAGCTTTTCGAGCAGGCCACTGAATGGATCGTATTCCGGCAAGGTGAAAGCAGTTGGAGCGGCAATGGAGTGCAAGCGCCGTAGGGCCTTGCCGAGCTCTGCCGGGGTGGCCGGGCGATGATCCGGAATGAGCCGCCACCAGGTGACCGGACGCTCGTCGACGACGATCGGCTGGTCCAGTGCGGAGACTGCCTCAACCGTGTCGATGCCGGATTCGTTGAGCCATCTAGAGATCCACAGTTCTCGCGTAGCGGCATCGACGCTGCCCGGCTTGCCGATTCGAGCGATAATGCCGCCGCGCAGCTGGTAAATCGCATGGGCGCCTGTGCGGATTGAGATCGCTCCGGTGGCCTCGGCTCCGGCTAACGCGGCTGCCTGGGACAAGACTTCTTCTGCTGAGGTCATCCCTGATGAATTCATGACCTCGCCTGAAAGTTTCCGGTGGAGGCGATGACGTGGGCGAGTTCGGCGACTTCGGTGATCCGGCGATAGGGCGCAGCGGCGCCGGCTAGGGTCGCAAGCTCGTCTCGGATTCGTTGTGAATCGTAGCGTGCGGCTTCGTTGGCTGCTCGCATGCCGAGAGCTGCTGCCTCGCGTGGTTCGCCGATCGCCATGGTCAAAGTGGCGAGCCGGGTGAGTGAAAAGGTTCGCGATCGCGGGTAGTCCGGGCCCTGCAACTCGATGGCCGTACGGATTCGAGGAGCGGCCAGGTCAATTCGTTTACGGTGCACGGCGACGGGCATCAGGGCCTTGCCGGTGCTG
>NZ_BDCM01000007.1 GCF_001613505.1 Nocardia mikamii NBRC 108933 | reverse complement strand
GGCTGCGACGGTCGACGACCTCGCGCAGTGAGTGATCGGTCCCGGCGCCCGCATTCGGGCGCCGGGGCAGTACTCCGCTCCGGCGGAAGAACTAGCGAACTTTGCTCGATACTGAACCCGAACAGGGGAAAGGAAGTTACGTGCTAGACGTCAACTTCTTCGATGAACTCCGGATCGGCCTGGCTACCGCCGAAGACATTCGCAACTGGTCTTTCGGTGAGGTCAAGAAGCCGGAGACCATCAACTATCGCACGCTCAAGCCGGAGAAGGACGGCCTGTTCTGCGAGAAGATCTTCGGTCCCACCCGGGACTGGGAGTGCTACTGCGGCAAGTACAAGCGTGTCCGCTTCAAGGGCATCATCTGTGAGCGCTGTGGCGTCGAGGTGACTCGCGCCAAGGTGCGTCGTGAGCGGATGGGCCACATCGAACTGGCCGCGCCGGTCACCCACATCTGGTACTTCAAGGGTGTGCCGAGCCGTCTCGGCTACCTGCTGGACCTGGCGCCGAAGGATCTCGAGAAGATCATCTACTTCGCCGCCTACGTCATCACCACCGTCGACGAGGATCTGCGCCACAACGAGCTGTCCACGCTCGAGGCGGAGATGGAGGTCGAGAAGAAGACGATCGCCGACCAGCGCGACGCCGACCTGGAGGCCCGCGCCCAGAAGCTCGAGGCCGACCTGGCCGAGCTCGAGGCCGAGGGTGCCAAGTCCGACGTCCGCCGCAAGGTCAAGGACGGCGGCGAGCGCGAGATGCGCCAGCTGCGCGACCGCGCCCAGCGGGAGCTGGACCGGCTCGACGAGATCTGGACCACCTTCACCAAGCTGGCTCCCAAGCAGCTGATCGTGGACGAGGTTCTCTACCGCGAGCTGCAGGACCGCTACGGCGAGTACTTCACCGGCGCGATGGGTGCCGAAGCCATCCAGAAGCTGATGGAGACCTTCGACATCGACGCCGAGGCCGAAAACCTGCGCGAAACCATTCGCACCGGTAAGGGCCAGAAGAAGCTGCGCGCGCTCAAGCGGCTGAAGGTCGTCGCGGCCTTCCAGGCCAACGGCAACTCGCCGATGGGCATGGTGCTCGACGCCGTTCCGGTGATCCCGCCGGAGCTGCGCCCGATGGTTCAGCTCGACGGTGGCCGCTTCGCCACCTCCGACCTGAACGACCTGTACCGCCGCGTGATCAACCGCAACAACCGCCTCAAGCGACTGATCGACCTCGGCGCCCCCGAGATCATCGTCAACAACGAGAAGCGGATGCTGCAGGAGTCCGTGGACGCGCTGTTCGACAACGGCCGTCGCGGTCGCCCGGTCACCGGCCCCGGTAACCGCCCGCTGAAGTCCCTGAGCGATCTGCTCAAGGGTAAGCAGGGTCGTTTCCGTCAGAACCTGCTCGGTAAGCGCGTCGACTACTCGGGCCGTTCCGTCATCGTCGTCGGTCCGCAGCTGAAGCTGCACCAGTGTGGTCTGCCCAAGCTGATGGCGCTGGAGCTGTTCAAGCCGTTCGTGATGAAGCGTCTGGTCGACCTGAACCACGCGCAGAACATCAAGTCCGCCAAGCGGATGGTCGAGCGGCAGCGCGCCCAGGTGTGGGACGTCCTCGAAGAGGTCATCGCCGAGCACCCGGTCATGCTGAACCGTGCGCCCACGCTGCACCGCCTCGGTATCCAGGCCTTCGAGCCGCTGCTGGTCGAAGGTAAGGCCATTCAGCTGCACCCGCTGGTCTGTGAGGCCTTCAACGCCGACTTCGACGGTGACCAGATGGCCGTGCACCTGCCGCTGTCCGCGGAGGCGCAGGCCGAGGCCCGCATCCTGATGCTGTCGTCGAACAACATCCTGTCCCCGGCGTCCGGCCGCCCGCTGGCCATGCCGCGTCTGGACATGGTGACCGGTCTGTACTACCTGACCCGCCTGGAAGAGGGCGCCAAGGGCGAGTACCGGCCTGCCACCGCGGATGCTCCCGAGCAGGGCGTCTACGCGTCGCCGGCCGAGGCCCAGATGGCCGTCGACCGCGGCGAGCTGACGGTTCGTTCGCTGATCAAGGTGCGCCTGACCGATCAGCGCCCGCCGAAGGATATCGAGGCGGAGCTGTTCCCCGAGGGCTGGCAGCGCGGCGACGCGTGGCTGTGTGAAACCACCCTGGGCCGGGTCATCTTCAACGAGCTGCTGCCCGCGGACTACGCGTTCATCAACGAGCAGATGCCGAAGAAGCGGCAGGCGACGATCATCAACGATCTCGCCGAGCGCTACCCGATGATCGTGGTCGCGCAGACCGTGGACAAGCTCAAGGACGCCGGCTTCTACTGGGCCACGCGTTCGGGTGTCACCGTCTCCATGTCGGACGTTCTCGTTCCGCCGGAGAAGGCCGAGATCATGGAGCGCTACGAGGCGCAGTCCGACCAGATCGAGAAGAAGTACCAGCGTGGTGCTCTCGACCACCAGGAGCGCAACAACGCCCTGGTGAAGATCTGGCAGGAAGCGACCGAAGAGGTCGGTAAGGCGCTGCGTGCGCACTACCCGGCCGACAACCCGATCATCACGATCGTCGATTCGGGCGCCACGGGTAACTTCACCCAGACTCGTACCCTCGCGGGCATGAAGGGTCTGGTGACCAACCCGAAGGGTGAGTTCATTCCGCGACCGATCAAGTCCTCGTTCCGTGAGGGCCTGACCGTTCTGGAGTACTTCATCAACACCCACGGTGCGCGAAAGGGTCTGGCCGACACCGCGCTTCGTACCGCCGACTCGGGTTACCTGACCCGTCGTCTGGTGGACGTGTCGCAGGACGTCATCGTGCGCGAGACCGACTGTGGCACCGAGCGTGGCATCCTCGTCGCGATCGCCGAGAAGCAGCCCGACGGTCTGCTCATCCGCGATCCGCACGTGGAGACCAGCACCTATGCTCGGACGCTGGCCGCCGACGCGGTCGACGCGGACGGCAACGTCATCGTGGAGAAGGGTCACGACCTCGGCGACCCGGCCATCGAGGCGCTGCTCGAGGCCGGCATCACCGACGTCAAGGTCCGCTCGGTGCTCACCTGCACCACCGGCACCGGCGTGTGTGCGACCTGCTACGGCCGCTCGATGGCGACCGGCAAGCTGGTCGACATCGGTGAGGCCGTCGGTATCGTCGCCGCCCAGTCCATCGGTGAGCCCGGTACCCAGCTGACCATGCGCACCTTCCACCAGGGTGGTGTCGCGGGTGACGACATCACCGGCGGTCTGCCCCGCGTGCAGGAGCTGTTCGAGGCTCGTGTGCCCAAGGGCAAGGCGCCGATCGCGGAGGTCTCGGGCCGGGTCCGGCTCGAGGACGACGACCGCTTCTACAAGATCACCATCATTCCGGACGACGGTTCGGACGAGGTGGTCTACGACAAGCTGTCGAAGCGTCAGCGTCTGCGGGTGTTCAAGCACGACGACGGCTCCGAGCGTCTGCTCGCCGACGGCGACCACGTCGAGGTCGGCCAGCAGCTGCTGGAGGGCTCGGCCGATCCGCACGAGGTGTTGCGCGTGATGGGTCCGCGTCAGGTGCAGGTCCACCTGGTGCACGAGGTCCAGGAGGTGTACCGGTCGCAGGGTGTGTCCATCCACGACAAGCACATCGAGGTCATCGTTCGCCAGATGCTGCGCCGTGTCACCATCATCGACTCGGGTGCGACGGAGTTCCTGCCCGGTTCGCTGGTGGAGCGCTCGGAGTTCGAGGCGGCCAACCGCCGCGTCGTGGCCGAGGGTGGCGAGCCCGCGTCGGGTCGCCCGGTGCTGATGGGTATCACCAAGGCGTCGCTGGCCACCGATTCGTGGCTGTCGGCGGCCTCCTTCCAGGAGACGACTCGTGTCTTGACGGACGCGGCGATCAACTGCCGCTCCGACAAGCTGATCGGCCTGAAGGAGAACGTGATCATCGGTAAGCTGATCCCGGCCGGTACCGGTATCAACCGCTACCGCAACATCCAGGTGCAGCCGACCGAAGAGGCCCGTGCCGCGGCGTACGCGGTGCCGTCCTACGACGACACCTACTACAGCCCGGAGGGCTTCGGCACCACCACCGGTGCCGCGGTCCCGCTGGACGACTACGGTTTCAGCGACTACCGGTAATCCCTCACCAGGCAACGTGATTCGGCTCCCGTTCCATTTGGAACGGGAGCCGAATGCGCATTGTAGGATCAGAAGTCCCGGCTGCTGCGACCTAGGATGTGCGGAGACAAATGCGAATCACACATGTGCAAGCCAGCAACTGGCGGAACTTCAAAACCCTTGACTTCGCTATACGGGACAGGCTTTTCATTGTCGGCCCGAATGCGGCTGGAAAGTCGAACCTCCTCGATCTCTTCCGTTTTATAGGCGACGTTGCGGGGCCCGGAGGGGGGCTTGCGTCTGCATTGGATAAGCGTTCAGGGCTCGGCAAAGTACGCAGTCTGTTCGCTCGGACCAATCAAAAGGGCCGGCTAATCATCGATGTAAGTCTGTCGGATGGCGATGACAATTGGCGATACCGGTTGGCTGTAAAGGGCGAGGCCAAGGGGAAGAATCGACCTGTTGTGGACGAAGAGCTCGTCGAGTGCAACGGCAAAGTTCTACTTCGTCGGCCTGATCGAGCCGATGTATCGGACCCCGAACGCCTGACTCAAACGCATCTTGAGCAAATTTCGGCCAACCAAAGTTTCCGTACGATAGCAGAATACTTCGCTAAGGTGCGGTACTTTCACCTTGTCCCGCAAGTGATCCGCGACCCTGCCCGTGCCGGACGCGCTGACGATCCTTTCGGTGGCGACTTTATCGCCCAGATGAATAGCGTCCAGGCGAGGACCCGAAATGCCTGGTTCAAGCGGATGCAAAAGGCGCTCCAGGCTGCGGTGCCGCAATTTGATTCTTTGGAGATCGAGGTAGATTCTACTGGTCGTCCCCACCTTATTGCGGGCTATCGGAATTGGCGCGCGACGCCCGCGCGGCATACCGAAGCGGAGTTCTCGGACGGAACTTTGCGCTTGATCGGTTTACTATGGACGCTGGTAAGCGCGCCCGCGAACGGTGGTATCTTGCTTTTAGAGGAGCCGGAATTGTCGCTAAATGCGGCCGTCGTTAGAACGCTTCCTACGGTTCTAGCCATGACTCAGCGAGACCGTGATCTTCAAGTTGTACTTTCAACCCACGCGCCGGAACTCTTAGATGACGAAGGCGTCCTTGCAGACGAGGTCCTGGTTTTGATGGTAACGGGCGACGGTACGGTCGCGACTTTGCTTTCTGACATTGACGAGGTTGCAGATGAGGTGGATGCAGAATTGCCGATGTCGGACATTGTTCAGGGGCTAATTTCTCCGCATGATCTACATGGTCTCGTCGAGGTTGGCACCACCCGGTCCGGGCGGAGTAGA
Organism: Nocardia mikamii NBRC 108933; assembly: GCF_001613505.1. Classification (GTDB taxonomy): domain Bacteria; phylum Actinomycetota; class Actinomycetes; order Mycobacteriales; family Mycobacteriaceae; genus Nocardia; species Nocardia mikamii. The sequence goes on along the minus strand of NZ_BDCM01000007.1, from coordinate 373,430 downwards.
TGATCAACGTAGTCGTCGAGGGTGAGTCTGACAAAGGTGTAGTATCATCGGTTGTTCGTGCGGCTGGGCATGAAATTGGCAAAGTTATCGTGCGTGGCGGAAAAGCTAAAATCGACCCTTTGATCGGTAAATACAACCAGGCAGCTGCGAGGTTGCCCTGGGTCATTTTTCGTGACTCGGACACCCATTGTCCAGTCGAATTGTACAAACAGCTGACAGATTCTGTCGCTCCACTGTCTCCACTCTTTCTGCTTCGTGTAGTTCATCCCATGTCGGAAGGGTGGCTGCTCGCAGATCGAGAAGGGTTCGCCGAATATTTCAATGTCCGGGTCGCGGAGGTTCCTCGCAATCCTGAATCCTTGGTGCATCCCAAGCGAACTGTTTTGCAGCTTTGTTCAAAATCTCGTTCACGTAGCATCACTCGTGACATGGTGGCGCTCGGAGAGCGTGCTGGGCCACGCTATGTGGTACGTGTAAATGAGTTTGCGGCCAGCAAATGGAACGTAGAAAACGCGGCATCCAATAGTGAGAGTTTGCGGCGTGCCTTGGAGCGAATCCGGAGTCTTCCTAAATAATAGCTGTAAGGTGTGTCGTTTATGATCGGCGCAGTGCCTGAGTTTCCTCGGTCGGCTGTATCGGGATGTAGTGTGAGACGACCACATTGGGCCCGTTTTGAAATGGACGGGGCCAAATGCGCTGGCCGGGGCTATTAGTGCGCTCCGCGATCCGATCGCCGGTCTGGCAGAGTCCGCCGGCTGGGTGAGTCAGGGACCGTCGAGCGCGGGCCGGTCGCCGCGGGGATCGAGCAGTCGCGTGCGAAGGTGCTCGAGAACCAGGTCGAGCGCCTGCCGCGTGGGATGTCCGGGCGTGTCGACGAGGTGTTCGGTCAGTACCGAATGCGGCGGCATCGGCGCGTCCGGATTCGCGTCCTCGGGATCCAGCTCCACTGCCACGAAGGCCGGGCCCAGTTGCCGGCGCAGGTAGGCGAATCGCTCCTCCGGGACCAGTCGGTCGTTACGAAACCGCAGGCCGACGACGGCGAGGCCCTGCGCGCATCGCTGTCGGATGCGCGCGAGATCCGTTGTCTCGATGCCGATTCCGCCGCGGCGACGGCGGGGCAGCGGCACCGGTGTGGCCGGCTGCGACAGCACCGGCGCAAGCAGATGGTCGTCGGCGGCCATGGCGAGGGCGAATCCACCGGTCAGGCACATTCCGACGGCACCGATGCCCGGGCCGCCGCAGCGCCGGTGTTCGGCGGCGCCCAGTGCGCGCAACCAGGTGGTGATGGGTGAGTTACGCGGACCGGCCAGCATGCTGAACTCCCGCCCGATGCAGAGCCGGGCGATGGTGCCGACCTCGTAGGCCGCGCTGCGCAACAGGCCGTGACCGGCGGGCCCCGGGTCGCGCCCGGCCGTGCCGAACATATCCGGTAGTACCACGGTCAGGCCGAGATCGCGGACGCGGCGGGCGAATTCGGCCACCTTCGGCGTGATACCGGGGACCTCGGTCATCACGATGACCGCCGGACCCGCTCCGGATCGGAGAATCGGGTGGCTGATGCCCGCATGAGTGAACGATTCACGGGTGAAGTCGATCAGGGGATCGTCGGCCATGGTGTCTCCGGGGTCGAGGTCTCCGCCTCGAGGGTGTGGCGGGCGGAGATGAACAGGGTGGTGCAGACGTCGGTGAGGGCGGCGGGGGTCTGGGGAGTGCCGCTCATCAGCCAGTCGACCAGCAGGTGGTTGACGCCGCCGACGAGGGCGACCGCGGCCGAATGTTGTTTGGCCGACAGGGGTTCGGGGCGGGCGGCGGCCCAGGTGGTGGTGACGATCTCCGCGAATTCGCGCAGTACCGCGTGGCGGCGTTCCTCCATGGCGGAGGACACGCCGACGGCCTCGATCAGGGCCACTCTGGCAAGTCGCCGATCCTCGGTCAGATAGTCGATGAACGTCTGAATTCCGGCCCGGGTTCGGTCGTCGATGTCGTCGCCCGCCGATATCATCGCGGCCATGGTGGCGCCGCGCACCCGGTCCACGATCTCGGAATACAGGGCGGCCAGGCAACTTTCGCGGTCGGTGAAGGATTCGTAGAAGTAGCGTTCGGTGAGCCGTGCGGCGCGGCAGATCTGTTTGACCGAACTGCCCGCATAACCGCTGGTGCCGAAAACCTCCAGTGCGGCGTCCAGGATCGCCGCGCGCCGCTGCTCCCGGCGCTCGTCCGGCATCAGTCCCTGATACTTCCGTCCTGGCATGCCCCTGTCCTCACGTCCCGGCCTATGGCACACTAGAGCATCGTTGCTGACACGCAGGCATGTCAGAATGGAGAACCATCCATGACCTCACCGATCGCCGGTCGTGTCGTCGCGGTGACCGGCGGGGCGCGGGGCATAGGCCGGGATATCGCGCGGGTGCTCGCCGAGGCCGGCGCCCGCCTCGCCATCGGCGACCGCGACGAACCGGCAGCCGTCGCCACCGCGGCCGAATTGTCCGGTACCGTGCGCGGATTCGCTCTCGACGTCACCGATACGGACTCTTTCCGCGCCTTCCTCGCTGCCGTGGAATCGCTGTGGGGTCCGATCGATGTGCTGGTCAACAATGCCGGCGTGATGTGGGTGGGCCCGTTCGAGGCCGAGCCCGAGACCGCGACCGCGCGCATGCTGGAGGTCAATCTGCACGGCGTCATCCGCGGCGTGCGGCTGGTCGCGCCGGGTATGCGGGCACGCGGGCAGGGCCACATCGTCACCATCGCCTCGGCCGCCGCGCGGTTGTCCCCGCCCGGCGAATCGACCTACGCCGCGACCAAACACGGGGTGCTCGGCTACCTGACCGGCGTGCGCGAGGAGCTGCGCGGCAGCGGCGTGCGGATCTCGGTGATCATGCCGGGCGTGGTCGCGACCGACCTGGCCGCGGGTACCGACACCGGCGCCGCGAAACTGCTCCAGCCCGCCGACGTCGCCCGCGCGGTGCTGCGGACCATCGAACGCCCTCGTTTCGAGGTCACCGTGCCGCGGTATATCGGCCCGCTCGTCCGGCTCGCCGAACTGCTTCCCCAACGCCTGCGGGATCTGACCTTCCGTCGCATGGTTCCGGATCAGGTCGCCGCGACCCGCGGTTCCACCGCCCGCGCCGCCTACGAACGCGGCCTGGCCGATCCCCCCGGCGGGAATACCGCATGACCACCCATCGGTCCGCTCGCTGATCCTGGCGACCACAGACCGCGTCGGCGCAGCATTGAGCCGCCCGCGCCGACGCATCCGGCCTGCCGGTTCCGGTCGACCGGAACCGGCAGGCGCTCGGGGCCGATCGGCTTTGTCCCGGACTATCCGCCGACGTAGGCGGCGAGGTGTTCGCCGGTGAGGGTCGAGGCGTCGGCGACGAGATCGGCCGGCGTGCCCTCGAAGACGACGCGCCCGCCGTCGTGGCCGGCGCCGGGACCGAGGTCGATGATCCAGTCGGCATGTGCCATCACGGCCTGGTGGTGTTCGATGACGATCACCGATTTGCCCGAGTCCACGAGGCGGTCGAGCAGGCCGAGCAGATTCTCCACGTCGGCGAGGTGCAGGCCCGTCGTCGGCTCGTCGAGAACATAGACCCCGCCCTTCTCGCCCATGTGGGTGGCGAGCTTGATGCGCTGGCGTTCACCGCCCGAGAGCGTGGTGAGGGGCTGGCCCAGTTTCAGATAGCCGAGTCCGACATCGTCGAGGCGCTGCAGGATCTTGTGCGCCGCCGGGATTTTCGCCTCACCCGCGCCGAAGAACTCCTCGGCTTCGGCGACCGACATCTCCAGCACCTCGCTGATGTCGCGCCCGCCGAGGTGGTAGTCCAGGACGGCCGCCTGGAAGCGTTTCCCGTCGCATTCCTCGCAGGTGGTCGCGACGCCGGCCATCATCGCCAGATCGGTGTAGATCACGCCGGCGCCGTTGCAGGTGGGGCACGCGCCTTCGGAATTCGCGCTGAACAGTGCCGGCTTGACGCCGTTGGCCTTGGCGAATGCCTTGCGGATCGGCTCGAGCAGTCCGGTGTACGTGGCCGGATTGCTGCGCCGCGAACCGCGAATCGCGCCCTGGTCGACCACCACGACGTCCTCGCGGTCGGCGACCGATCCGTGGATGAGCGAACTCTTACCGGATCCGGCCACGCCGGTGACCACACACAGCACGCCGAGCGGGATGTCGACATCCACGTTCTTCAGGTTGTGGGTGGAGGCGCCGCGAATCTCCAACGCGCCGGACGACTTCCGCGGTGCGTCCTTGAGTTTGGCCCGGTCGTCGAGGTGGCGGCCGGTGATCGTGTCGCTGGCGCGCAGGCCCTCGAGATCGCCCTCGAAACAGACTGTGCCGCCCTGACTTCCGGCTCCCGGACCCAGATCGACGATATGGTCGGCGATCGCGATCGCCTCCGGTTTGTGCTCCACCACCAGCACCGTGTTGCCCTTGTCGCGCAACTGCAGCAGCAGGTTGTTCATCCGCTCGATGTCGTGGGGGTGCAGGCCGATGGTGGGCTCGTCGAAGACGTAGGTGACATCGGTCAGCGACGATCCGAGGTGGCGAATCATCTTGGTGCGCTGCGCTTCACCGCCGGAGAGCGTGCCCGCCGGCCGATCCAGCGACAGGTAGCCGAGGCCGATCTCGGTGAACGAGTCGAGCAGGTGCTGAAGGCCCTTCAGCAGCGGCGCGACCGACGGCTCGTCGAGTTCGCGCACCCATGCGGCGAGGTCGCTGATCTGCATCCGGCAGGCGTCGGCGATGCTCTTGTCGCCGATCTTCGAGGACCGGGCTTCGGCGCTGAGCCGGGTGCCCTCACATTCCGGGCAGGTCGTGAAGGTCACCGCACGCTCGACGAAGGCGCGGATATGCGGCTGCAGCGAGTCGACATCCTTGGACAGCATCGACTTCTGGATCTTGGGGACCAAGCCCTCGTAGGTGAGGTTGATGCCCTCGACCTTGATCTTGGTCGGCTCCTTGTAGAGCAGATCGTGCAGTTCGCGCTTGTTGTACCGGCGGATCGGCTTGTCCGGGTCGAACAGTCCGCAACCGCGGTAGATGCGGCCGAACCAGCCGTCCATGCTGTAACCGGGGATGGTGAGCGCACCCTCGTTGAGCGACAGGCTGTCGTCGTAGAGTGCGGTCAGGTCGAAATCGGTGACCGAGCCCATACCCTCACAGCGCGGGCACATACCACCGAGGCGGTGGAAGGTCGCCTTCTCGGCCTTGGTCTTACCGCCACGCTCGACCGTGATCGCACCGCTGGCGGTCACCGAGGGCACATTGAACGAATACGCGTTCGGCGACCCGATCTGCGGCTGGGCGAGGCGGCTGAACAGGATGCGCAACATCGCGTTGGCGTCGGTGGCGGTGCCGACCGTGGAGCGGGGGTTCGCGCCCATCCGCTCCTGATCGACCGAGATCGCGGTGGTGAGGCCGTCCAGGAAATCGACCTCCGGCCGCGACAGCGTGGGCATGAAGCCCTGTACGAAGGCGCTGTAGGTCTCGTTGATCATCCGCTGTGATTCCGCGGCGATGGTGCCGAAGACCAGCGAACTCTTCCCCGATCCCGAGACGCCGGTGAAGACGGTCAGGCGCCGCTTGGGGATTTCGACGCTGATGTCCTTCAGGTTGTTGACCCGCGCACCGTGTACGCGGATCAGGTCGTGGGTGTCGGCAACGTGCCGGCCCGGCGTCGAGGCCTTGCTCATGGTTTCTCCAATGTCGGGTGGGCGGCACGGTCCGCCGACCGGCTCGGTTGTCGGGGTCGGCTCAGGAGGCCTGTTGAATCCGCAGCAGATTGCCCGAGGGGTCGCGGAACGCGCAGTCGCGCAGTCCGTAGGGCTGATCGGTCGGCTCCTGCACGACCTCGGCCCCGTTCGCCTGCAGCCGCTCGAACACCTCGTCGACGTTCTCGGCGGCCAGATTGAGGCTGGCGAAAGTGCCCTTGGCCATCATCTCGGAGATGGTGCGCTGCTCTTCTTCGGTCACGCCGGGGGTGGCGTTCGGCGGGTAGAGCACGATCGAGATGTCCGGTTGCCCGGCGGGGCCCACCGTGATCCAGTGCATGCCCTTGAAGCCGACGTCGTTGCGCACCTCGAAGCCGAGGGTGTCGCGGTAGAAGGCCACCGCCGCCTCCGGATCGTCTTGCGGGAGGAAGGTGTCGTGAATGGTGATGTTCATGTCGCTCACGCTAATTCCTACTCCGTAACCTGCGCTTCTCGATTCCTGATCGGTCTGGTCACCTGTTTCGCGACACACGACGGCATGCCCAGGGTGGCGTCGGCGGCCTCCCGCCGGTAGACGCTCGGCGGTACTCCGACCAGTTCGGTGAAGCGGGTACTGAACGTGCCCAGCGATTGGCAGCCGACCTCGAAGCACACCTCCGTGACGCTGAGATCGCCGCGCCGCAGCAGCGCCATCGCGCGTTCGATACGCCGCGTCATGAGGTATCCGTACGGTGACTCTCCGTAGGCGAGGCGGAACTGCCGGCTCAGATGACCCGCGGACATGTGCACATCGCGGGCGAGGGCCTCCACGTCCAGCGGTTTCGCATACTCCCGGTCGATGCGGTCGCGGACCTTGCGCAACCGCGCGAGATCGCGCAGGCGCGGGTCCGGGGCAGGTGTGCTGCTCACAACGCGATGGTGCCACGTGGCACCGACATTGCCCAGCAACCCTCACCACGAGCGGGATGAGGGGGTGCGCAAGGCGAGGTCAGCGCTCTCGGACCGGTGGGCATGTCTTCCCCGCGAGATGGCATTTGTCCTCGAATCCGGCGGGCAGCCAATTTCCGGACAGCAGCAGCGGATGATTCGGGAAGTGCAGATGGGCGGCCACGACGAATATCAGTACGGCCCAGGGGGTTCGGACCTGCCACTGATGGAAGGCGTTGTCGCGGTCGACGTAGCGCGCGACCACGTGGTCGGCGGCGGTCAGGTCGATCGTCTCGAGCGAGGCCCAGCGAATGCGGAAGGAGTAGTCGGGATTGGTGAGGTGGATGCGGCGGTCGGAGATCATCACCGAACCGGGACGTTCGGCGATCCAGCGTGGCTGGGACGCGGCCTCCGCACGTTGGCGCCGAGCCTGGTTCACCAGCGCATTCCCCAGTTGCGCGGCCGCCACGAAGGAGGCGCTGCCCGCGACGTAGACATTGTTGCGGGTCCAACTGCCGTTGCCGGGCGAGCGCCAGAACGACCAGGTCGCCGGGCCCTCGGCGATACACACCTCGCCCGGATCGATCCGGATCCGGGTCGACTTGACGGGCATGCGCGCCAACTCCTCGCGGCGCAGCAGGTCGAGCACCCCGCACGTGTACAGCAGGTGGTCGTCGAACCACGTCCATCCGGCCCGGTCGGCGAGGGCCCGGTCGATATCGGCCAACGGGTCGAACACTGCGATCTCACCACCTTCGTCGACATCTGCGGCGCTGGATATCCACGGTATCGGAGGAGGCGGCGCCCGGCGAGGGCCGCCGAATCCGCGCGGTGAGGACGCCGGATCCGTCCGGTAAGCTGCTGACGCCTCGGTGGGCTCGACGAGAAGGGGGACCGTGGCCGCACTCGCGATCGGCGAGACGTTCGCCGATTACCTCATCGAGGGCGTGCTCGGCCGTGGCGGAATGGGAACGGTCTATCTCGCCCGCCATCCCCGGCTGCCCCGCCGGGTGGCGTTGAAACTGCTCGACCGCGAGGTCTGCGCCGATCACGAGCGGCGCCGCCGCTTCGACCAGGAAGCCGATATCGTTGCCCGCCTGGAACATCCGGGCATCGTGCGGGTCTACGACCGCGGTGCCGACGACGGGCACCTGTGGATATCGATGCACTATGTACACGGCACCGATGCGGCGCGGCTGGACCGGCGCGCCCTCACCACCGAACGGGTGTTGCGCATCGTCACCGAAACCGCTGCGGCACTGGACTATGCGCACAGCAAGGCGGTGTTGCACCGCGACATCAAACCGGCGAACCTGCTCCTCGAAGCACCCGAGGCGGGCCGCGCCGAACGGACGGTCCTCACCGATTTCGGCATCGCCCGATTGCAGGACGCCGACACCGAACTCACCGTTACCGGAACCCTCACCGCCACGCTCGCCTACGCCTCTCCGGAGCAGCTCTCCGGCGAACCGCTCGACCATCGCTGCGACCAGTATTCTTTGGCCTGCACCCTGTTCACGCTGCTGTGCGGCCGGCCGCCCTATGCCGGAACAAATCCGGGCCAGGTGGTCGCCGGGCACGTCACGAAGCCGATTCCCCGGCCGACCGCGGTGCGCACGGACCTGCCGCCCGCCCTCGATCCCGTGCTGGCGCGGGCGATGGCGAAGCAGCCGCGCGAACGGTACGGCAGCTGTACGGAATTCGTCACACACGTGCGGGAAGCATTGTCCGGCACCGGGTTCGGTGCGGTGAGCGATGGGTACCGTGCTCCTGCCTCCGAGGACGCCACCGGTGCGGATGTCCACGTCTCTGTGCCGCAAGCGGGTTCGGTTCCGGGTCGTCCGGTTGTCACGCCGCCGATATTCCCCGACCTCTCGTCCCCTTCGTGGGAGTCCGCCTCGCAACCGCGGCAACACTCGGCGGCGCGGTTCGCGCAGCGGTACCCGACATCGGCGGCCGCACCGACACAGTCCCGGGCACAGTCCGCGTTCGATGCACAGGGATCCGCGTATCGGCCGGCGCAGGGGCCGCCCCCGCCCTCCGACGGCGGCGGTTCCGGGCGGTCGCCGACGGCTGCGCGGGCGGTGCCCGCCGGGGCAGCGCGGCGGAAAGTGTGGATCCGGCGGGGTGCGGCTGCGGCGGGTGTCGTCATCGTGCTGGCCGGCGCCGGGGTGGCGGCCGACAGATGGACGGGTGGGCATTCGACGGCCGACGGCGGCTGGGGGCCGAAGTACCAGCCCATCGTGGACAATTTTCCGCAGGTGGTATCCGCGCGTCCCGGAGAGACCGGATGGCTGGGGACGCGGTGCGCGGTGGATCCGGCGACGGGCGACCGGGCGGCGATAGCCTGTGAGAACCCGGACCGCGATCTGCGGGTGGAACTCGTCGATCTCGAAAAGGCCGATGCCGCGGTGGAATTCGCCGCGGACGCGAGTAAGCACAGTGGAGATCTGCTGGCGAGGCATCCGGGCTTCACCGATCCGCTGGACGTCGTCCTGCCGACGCCGGATGCGGCCGGGCCGCAGGACCTCTACACGCTGTTCCCGCAGGATGTGCGGCGGTCCCGATTCGTCGTCGGCCTGCGCTGGACCAAGCATGCGGCGCTGGAGGTCTACGATCGCTGGTGGCGGCAGCTGCCCATGGGTGTCGCCCCGCCGGACGCGAAAACCCCGCCGGAGGCGAAAGTCGAAGCGCCGGACAGTGTTCCGTGGTGCTACGCCGCCAGGACCGCGACCGACGTCAACGACGACACGCCCGGCGGCACCGGATCCGGTCCGGATGCCGTGCTGGGCTACGAATACGCGCAGTACGCCACCCGAAGTGGTTCGGCGGCAAGGCAATACGTCGTGGACGAAGCGGCGGCGGTGCCCTCTGCCGAAACCCTGCAGGCCCGGATCGCTCAGGTGCCGGTCGGCACCCAGCATTGTGTGCACGTGACCGGCGGCGATATCCCGGACCGCTTTCGGGTGCAGGTGTTCGAACGCCGCCCCGACCGCGGGTTCCTCTACCACGCCTACACCGCCATCACGACCGACCGTGACGGCCGCGTGCTGATCCGGGAGCTCCGCACCTGAGCACCGGCGCGCCGGGCCGCATGCGGAGTTCGCGGGTAATCCGGTCGTGCCCGACGCTTCGATCCGGCAGCATGGGCGGCGATGCCGTACACACTCGCCGACGTCCTGCCGTCCGTCGCCGCATCGTTGGGGATGGATGTGGACAACTCGCTGGGCCTGGCCGCCGCCCGTGATGTCGTGGTGCTGCTGATCGACGGGCTGGGCGCCGAACTGCTCGCCCGCCACCGTGACATCGCACCGACGCTGTCCGCGCATGTCGCCACCACGCTCGCGGCCGGCTTCCCGGCCACCACCGCGGTCAGCATCACGAGCCTGGCCCTCGGTGCGCCCTGCGCCACGCACGGAATCATCGGTTACAGCTTCGCCGTGCCACACGCCGGAACATCGCGGGTATTCAACGCGCTGCGCTGGCGGCTCGACTCCGCAACCGGCCCCGACGCCCTCGCCGAACTTCCGCCGGAAGTCGTGCAGCGCGCGACCAGCCGGATCCAGGACCTCGCCGCACACGGTGTCGGCGTGCACTACGTGATCCCCGGCTATCAGCGCGATTCGGGGCTGACCCGCGCGGCCTTCCGTGCCCCGGGCACGGTACATCCGGCCGCCGACCTCGACGAGGTGCGGGCCGGAATCCTCTCCGTCGCATGCCATTCCGGCACCGACCGGCGGTTCGCGTACGCCTACTTCGCCGACCTGGATGTCGCCGGCCACCTGCACGGCCCGGAATCACCGGAGTGGCTGCGGGTACTGGCCGAGGTGGACCGCGCGGTGGCCGATCTCCTGACCGACCTCCCGGCCGAATGCACCCTGCTGGTCACCGGCGATCACGGCATGATCCACGCCGGTACCGTCGTGGACCTCGACGCCCGCCCGCATCTGCATCGCGGCGTGCGGGCGATCGCCGGCGAGGCCCGGGTGCGCCACATCTATCTCGAGGACGAGGCGGCACGGTCCGATGTGCTCGCCGCCTGGTCCGAGGAATTGTCCACGGCCGCAACGGTTGTCACTCGCGAACAGGCGGTGGACGAGCGTTGGTTCGGCCCGACGCCACCCGACCCGGTCGTCACCGCGCGGATCGGAGACGTCATCGCGGTGGCGGAGCAGCAGGCCGTGCTGGTCTGCCCGGCCCGCGAACCGCTGGAATCGACGATGCTCGGCCATCACGGTGCCCGGACCGCCGACGAACAGTTCGTCCCGCTCATCGCGTCGCGATGAGCCGTCCCCTGTGCGAGTGCCCGATCACGCCCCGGACGTGCCGGGTGCCGAGTCCCGCCGCCGGGTCGATCGGTCCTCGATCGCCGCGGCGACCTCTTCGATCGCCCTGCGGATGAGCCGTCCGTAACCATCGTCGGCGAGTGCGCCGATATGCCGCCGCGCGGCCTCGATGTGTTCCGCGGCGGCCACGAACGATCCGAGCAGCCGGTAGTCGTCCGCGAGGTTCAGATGCAGCGAGGGGTAGAAGCCGGCGATGTGCAGACTCGCGTGATGGCTCTGCACGCGCGCCTCGGTGAGAGCATCGGCCGCGTCCAGCGCCCGCACGTCCCACACCAGTGCCTGGGCCGGATCGGTATGGAGATCGGCCAGATAGTGGGCCAGTGTGCATCGGTGCAGCGGATCGCCCGCCGGCCCGATGTCCTCCCACAACTCGACGAGTTGCGTTCGGGCGGAGTCGGTTTCGCCGTTGCGACCGCGTTCCACGGCCGCGCCGATGGCCGCCATGGTGGGGTCGTGGGCAACGGTCTCGGTCATGCTTCCTCGATGTGGCCAGGGGCGACGGGCATCGCCACGGTGGTGAGGTCGCCGTCGTCCGCGGATCGGATGACGACGGGCTGCTTCGGACCGGCGATGTCGATCATCACGTCGGGGCCGATGGCCGCGCCGATCGCCGGATAGAGGGTGGTGATGTCGAAGGTGAGCTCGACGTCCGCTCCGGTGACCGTGGCCGAAACCGCTTCGCTCGCACCGGAACCAGCGCCTGCGAGCGCCACCGCCCCGGCGCGGACGCACAGCCGGATATGCCGGGCGCGCAGCGATTCCAGCGCCCGGACGAGGGTGTCCCTCGGTGCCACGACGCGCGTGCGGGCGGTCTCGATGGACCCCAGCAGCATGCGATGGTCGGGAAACGGCCCCGGCAGGATGCGACACGTCCCGGCCGGCGACTCGCCTGCCCGGAACCGGACGGACTGTGGTCCGGACTCCAGCCGGACCTGGTGGTGGCGGCGGATTCGCGGCACGGCCAACCGCAGATCGTCACCGTCGACGGTGGCGGCCCACTCGGTCGAACTCGGCCGCTCGGGGACGAGGGTGCGGGTGGCGAGCCGGTAGCGGTCGGTGGCCGTGAGCGTCAGCGCCTCGGCCGAGACCTCGACGTGGACCCCGCTCAGAACGGGATGCTCCGGTTCGTGCACGGTCGCGGCGAGTATCTGCTCGACCGCCGTCGCGAAGACGGGACCGCTGACGGTCGCGACCGCCCACCCGCGCCCGGTGCCCAGGGCCGCCTTGATCTCGGCCGCCCGTCCCCGAGCCCGCCGCACGTGCTGTTCCAGCCCGGCGACGTGCTCGTCGATGAGCTGTCCAGCGCTCTCGCTCTCGGCCGCCAGCACCGCCGCGATCGTGTCCAGTGGCATGCCGATCTCGCGCAGACCGCGAATCGCCACCGCCCGTTCCAGCTGGTCGTCGGCGTAATACCGATAACCCGACATCGGATCCACGATCGCGGGCGGTAGCAGCCCGGAATCGGCGTAGAACCGCAGTGCGCTCGCCGTGAGCCCGCTGGCCCGCGCGAACGCTCCGATCGTCACCATTCCGGATTCCGTCACCGCCCCATCATGAAGCTTCAGCCGACCTGAAGGTCAAGGGCGGTGACGGCCGAGCCTCAGTGGCGCATGGTGCGTGAATGCGCCGAGACCAGTGCGTGCGGGCAGTGCGGCCGGGCGCGAGGCGGGGGTGTGAAACCGTCGAACCGCGGCGGCGGGGCCGGTGCGCGCAGCGTGACCGTCGACGTCCACGGCTGGGCCGGCATCTCCATCCGGCACGCGACATTCCAGCCGAACGGAATCGCATGGGCGCGTTCGCCGTGTTCTTCCAGGCGATCGGTGAATTCCGCGAGTACGTCCAGGGTGTCGGCGAGATGGGTCAGCACGTCGGCCTGATCGGAGCCGAGGGTGAGACGGCTGCCGCTCGCCACGCAGAACGGGCTGCCGGCGAGTACGACGAAGGATGCGTCGCTGTCGGCGCACAGCCGCCGGACCGTGCGCACGGCGTCGCCGCTGATGGGGCAGTCGCCGGGTTCGACGACGATCCGCACCAGCAGGCAATCGAAGAATCGCCGCGGTACGCCGACGGCGGCGGTGGGCAGTTCCACCGCGCACGGACCGGCATCGACGGGCGTGTATTCGAAACTACGCCAACGACTTCCGGTAATTCTCATCGCCCTGTTCGCCTCACGGTGCGGCCGGCGCGTTCCGCTCGACGCCGCAGAGGGTGTAGCAGAACACGAACGGTTCGGTGCCGTCGTTGAACCAGGCATGCGGTGCGCCGTGCTGCACGACGCAATCGCCCGGCCGCAGCGCCACATCCACGTCGTCGCCGATCCGCAGCCGGCCCTCGCCGCTGAGCACCACCACGAAGTCGACGCTCTCGGTGGCGTGCACGCCGGGACGAGCCGGGTCGAAGGCCGCCATCATGCCCGGCAACTTCTGCTCCGCCTCGGCCGCCACCACCGCCATCTCCGCCTCGGACAACTCGGCGTCGGGCTCGTAACTCAGGCCCGGCGGGACGGAGATGAAGCCGAAGCGCACTCCGCCGGGCCCGGGAAAGTAGCTGGTGTCGACGTCGTCCGGCATCCGGCCGACCGGAAGTGCGGGCAGTTCGTCGACCTCCCACATCCGATGAAGTTGCGCCCCCGGCAGCAGCGCCAGCGTCAGCGGCTCGACGTTCTCGTCGGAAAGTACTCTGCCCTGTCCGGTGCCGTCGTCCCCGACCACGATCCTGCGCATGGAAACCTCCTGATCCTCATCCATTCCGCGCCGATCCGGACTCGTATTCCGCCGTTGTACAGCCCGTTTCCGGATATCAGCTCTCCGGCACGGTAGCGAGGGCCGGGCCGTGCCCACGTGTCCTGGAACGCACGGACATTGTTCAGGTGCGCAGAATCGGAAAACCGGCGATGATATCCGCGATGACCACTGCCGAATCGGAGACGACGAGTGCGATCGAGCCGCACGAGCGGGTCGATTACTGGGCTCATCTGATCAGCTCGTACCAGTGCACCCTGGGCTACCGGTTTCCGACCTCCGCGGATTTTCGCGGCCGGACCTCGCTGCGGCGTACCGAGTCGTATCAACTGGTCGGCTGGGAATCCGACGCGGTCACCTATTTCCGGAGTCCGCGGCTCATCCGCGCCGACCCCGACTCCGACTATCGGTTGCTCGTACCGATCACCGGCACCCTGACCTTCCGCCACGGCGACGACACCGGTGCGTTGCCGCCCGGCAGTGCGTGCCTGGTCTCCACCGACGAACCCTTCGAGATGTCGATGTGCGAGGGCTCGCACGGGCTCATCGTCACCATTGCGCGCGAGGACATCCGGCACCGTCTCAACCGCCGGGAGCCGCCACCGCGGCCGCTGAACATGAGCACCGGAATCGGCGGGGTCGCGGGGGCGGTGGCCGGCACCCTGTACACCGAGCGCGCCGCGCTCACCGACCACCAATTCGACACCGTCGCAGAACAATTGGTGGATCTGTTGTGCATGCAGATTCTCGGGGAGGCGCCGACTGCGCCCGCCCAGCTGGCGCAGGTGGAGGCGAGCGCGCGGCGCTACATCCGCACGCATGCGGGCGATCCGGAGCTCACCGGCGCGCGCGTCGCGGCGGCTCTCGGCTGGTCGCTGCGTCAGCTGCAACTGGCCTTCAGTCAGGCCGGGACCACGCCGAGCGAGGTGATCCGGGAGCAGCGCCTGCAGATCGCCCGCGACCGGCTGCGCAACCCCGCCTATCGGCAGCGCAGCGTCGCCGATATCGGCGCGGATCTGGGATTCGGTTCGGCCAGCAGCTTCACCAAGGCGTTCCGCCGCCGCTTCGACACCACTCCCGGTCAGCTGCGCGCCTGAATATCCCGGTTGTCCGCCGGAATGCCGACGGCCCGCCTCCGTGCATGGGGTCGGGGGCGGGCCGGAGGGTGCGAAGCGCGGGTCAGTTGAAGACGCCGCCGCCTTGGGTGGCGGACCCGGCCGACCCCGTCACGAACAGGTTCATGATGTTGGTGAAGACGGTGTTCGAGTTCACTGTGCCGGCGGAGTTGGAGTCGATCAGGGCGATAAAGGCGTTCATAAACTGCTTCCTCGTGCATCATGGGTCCGCGGACCCGGTTGGTTGTCCTGCCGTGCTCAGCGCAGTGGAATGAAGCTTAACCAAAATCCGGCAAATCTGAACCACCTTCTTTTCGGATTTTTCGGACATCCCGCCGAGCCGGTGGTGCGGTGCGCTGTGGACAGGTTTCCTCGTGCAGAGTAAAAAAGTGGAACACGTTTCAATTCTGTGCGCGACGGGAGACGCAATGGACCACGCTGCCATGGGCGAGCTGGTGATGGCCGGATTTCAGAAGCTGGGATTCATCCAGTTCGCGGGGGTGGAAGGGGTGGAATATCTGCCCGGTCGCAACGTGGTGAGCATGGCGCCGAAGCCGGAACACCTCAACCACAACGGTGACGTGCATGCCGCCATTCTGTTCGGCCTGGCCGAAACGGCCGCGATGGGCGCCTCCATTTCCGGCATCGTCGACCTGATGGGCGAGACGTTCATCGTCGCGCGCGACGGCCGGATCGAATATCTGGCCCGGGCCAAAGGCGAGGCGGGCCCGTTCCGTGCCACCTCGGCCTTGACCGCGGCCGAACTGGAACAGGCCCGCGCCGATATCGCCGCGCAGCAGCCGGTGGAACTGGCGATGCCGGTCGACATCACCGACAGCACCGGTAAGTCGGTCGCCGCGGCCACGTTCACCGCGGTGATCCGGCCGCGGCGCAAATAAGCGGGCGACGAACGGGTTTCAGCGCTCGCTGTCCAACATGGCCATCTGCGGGGCGGCGTAGCGGTCACCGGCGACCGCCTCGGCGGGCGCCGCCGCCTCGATCGCGGCGAGCTCCGCTTCGGAGAGCCGAACCTCCAGTGCGGCAACGGCTTCGGTCCAGCGATCCACACGGCGCGCACCGATCAGCGGAACGATATCGGCCCCCCGGGTCAGCACCCAGGCGATCGCCAGTTGTGCCACACTCACGCCGTGCCGGTCGCCGATCTCCGCCAGTGCCGAGACCAGCCGGAGATTGGTGGTGAGATTCTCACCCTGGAATCGCGGGCTGTGCGCGCGGAAATCGTCGGGGGCGAAGGTCTGGTTCGCGCGCAGGGAGTCGCTCAGCAATCCGCGCGAGAGCACACCGTAGGCGGTGATCCCGATGCCGAGTTCCCGTGCCGTCGGCAGGATTTCGCGTTCGATGCCCCGAGTGATGAGCGCGTACTCGATTTGCAGATCGACGATCGGCGCCACCGCCGCCGCGCGCCGCAGGGTCTGCGCGCCGACCTCGGACAGTCCGATGTGGCGCACATAGCCGGCCTGCACCATCTCCGCGATGGCCCCCACGGTGTCCTCGATCGGCACCGCCGGATCCAGCCGGGCGGGACGGTAGATGTCGACGTAGTCGACTCCCAGCCGCTGCAGCGAATAGTGCAGGAAGTTGCGCATCGCCTCCGGTCGCGTGTCGACGCCGCCGAAGCTGCCGTCCGGAGCGCGCAGCGCACCGAATTTCACGCTCAGCTGGTAGTCCTCGCGCGGGCGCTGGGCGAGGGCACGGCGGATCAGCATCTCGTTGTGGCCGGCGCCGTAGAAGTCGCCGGTGTCGACGAGGGTCGCGCCGGAGTCGAGGGCGGCGTGAATGGTGGCGATCGATTCGGTCTCGTCGGATGCCCCGTAGGCGCCCGACATCCCCATCGCGCCCAGACCGATGCGTCCGACCTTCGGGCCCGTCTCACCCAGTTGTGTCTGCTCGGTAGTCCGTGTCTGCTCGATAGTCATGGTCGAATCCTGCGCCGCGATCCGCCGCCTCGGCAGAGATCGTTTATCGGGGGATCGGCGATCCCTGGCTGTGGCCGCTCGCGCGGGGCACAGTGGAGTGATGAATCGCGAGGAACTGGCCGATTTCCTGCGGCGCCGGCGCGAGCAACTCCAGCCCGCCGATGTGGGGCTGCTGCCCGGCAGCCGCCGCCGGACGCCCGGCCTGCGTCGCGACGAGGTCGCCTTGCTCGCCGGGATGTCCACCGACTACTACACCCGCCTCGAACAGTCGCGGGGCCCGCGGCCTTCCGTGCAGGTTCTCGGCGCGCTGGCCCGCGCGCTGCGGCTCAGCGACGACGAGCGCGACCATCTCTACCACCTGTGCGGGCATGCGGCGCCGCATCGCGGCGGCGGCGACCGGCACGTCGGACCCGGGCTGCTCTACCTCCTGGACAAGCTGGAGGACACGCCCGCCTGTGTGGTGTCGGATCTCGGCGAAATACTCGCCCAGAACCGCATGCACATCAACATGATGGGTGACCACACCCGCTTCACCGGCATGGACCGCTACCTGCTGTGGCGCTGGTTCACCGATACGACCGGCCGGGAGACGTTTCCCGACGCCGACTGGGACCGGCTGACCCGCCGGCACGTCGCCGATCTGCGCGCGACCGCGGCGCGGCGGGCGGGCGACGCCGACGTCACCGAACTGGTGACGAAGCTGCGGGCGGTCAGTCCCGAATTCGAACGGCTGTGGTCGGCGCACGAGGTCGCGGTCCGGGTCAGCGATGCCAAGCGGATCCGGCACCCGCAGGTCGGGCTGCTCGACCTGGTCTGCGAAACGCTGGTCACGCCGAATGCCGCCCAGCATCTGCTGGTCTACTATCCGCGGCCCGGAACCGACGCCAAGGAGCGGCTGGAACTGTTGCGCGTCATCGGAACCCAGTCCATGACCGATGACACCGATTCGGGCAGTGCGGTTTTCGACCGGAGCTGATCAGCGGGGCGGGAACGTGCGGCGGGTGCGCGGGCGCAGTCGCAGATTGGGCAGCGGCGGCGCCGGAATGCGTTGCCGCGGAGTGTGTCCCGCGACATCGCCGAAGCGCTCGGTGTCGTGTTTCTCCCACGCGGTGCGGGCGGCGTCGATCTCGTCGTGACTGCGACCGACGAAATTCCACCACATCACCAGATCCTCGCCGAAGGGCTCGCCGCCGATCAGCACCACCCGCGCACCGGATTCGCTGCGCAGCCGCAGTTCGGCGCGGTCGCTGCCCAGGTACAGCAGCGGACCGGGTTCGGCGAGTACGTCGTCGATGCGCACCTCGCCCGACATCACCAGGACCGCGTGTTCGAATTCCGGTGCCAGCGGCAGATGCGCGTCCGCGCCCGGGCCGACGGTGATGTCCGCGCCGACGATCGGGGAGTAGGTGATCGCCGGTGAGCGGACGTCCCCGAGCGAGCCGATGAGCACGGTCGCGCGCAGTCCCGGCCGGGCCAGCACGGGCAACTCGCGATGCTGCTCGAAATGCGGTGCGATATCGCGGTGCGCATCCGGCAGGGCGATCCAGAACTGCAGTCCCTGCCCGGCGGGCGCGCCGGGCACCGTGTACTCCGAATGCGCGATGCCGTGTCCGGAGGTCATCAGATTCAGCTGGCCGGGCTCGATCTCCACATCGGATCCGACGCTGTCGCGATGACGGATCCGGCCGTCGAAGGGCCAGGTCACCGTCTGCAATCCGATATGCGGATGCGGGTCGATATCCGGCGGCAGCCGATGCGAGGTCTCGGTCGAACCGAAGTGGTCGAGGAAACACCAGGCGCCGACCGTCGGCAGATCACGCTGAGGCAGGACCCGCATCACCGTGACGCCGCGCACGCCGCCCAGTGGCACCTCCCGTGCCGGATAGAAATCCGCCCGCGGGCCGGGCGCCGGCGACGATTCGCACAGCGCCTCGGCGGGATTCGCCTCGAGATCGCTCATCGGCCACCTCCGGTCCGGGGTCACCGCTGATGCCGGGCGCGGTTACCGCTGAATGCCTTTGCCCACTACGTGAGCATCGTAGTCGGGGTGCTTGTCGAGCCAGCTCTTGATGAACGAACAGCGGGGCACGATCGCACGGCCGCGGTCGATCGCATCCGTGATCGCATGCTGTGCCAGCGTGCCGGCCAGGCCCTTCCCGCTGAACTCCGAATCCACCTCGGTGTGGATGAAGGTGGTGTCCTCGCCGTTGTCGCGATATTCGGCGAATCCGGCGAGTTTGTCGCCGTACCACACCTCGTAGCGGTGCTGCGCGTCGTTGCGGACGACTGCTGCGGTCGCGGCCTGATCGATCATCGGGTTACTCCTTCCGTTCCCGCACCGGATGCCTGCTCATGATCGACACGCGATTGAACGCGCCGATGGTCGTCGCGACCCAGACGATCACCGAAACCTGTTCGTCCGACAGCTGTTTCCGCGCATGGGCGTACACACGTTGCACGGTGTCCTCATCGGGCAACGTGGTGGTCGTCTCGGCGAGTGCGAGGGCGGCGCATTCGGACGGGGTGAACAACTCGGTACGCCGCCAGGCCGGCAACACGTCGAGCTGCTGTCGGGTCACGCCGGCCTTCAGTGCGGCCTGGGAGTGCAGGTCCAGGCAGTACGCGCAGCCGTTGATCTGCGAGACGCGCACGTTGACCAGCTCGACCAGGGAACGGTCGAGACCGGCGGCCGCGGCCGCGTTACGGACGGCCAGTGCGACGCTGTTGAGCGCACGGAAGGGCTCGGGACTCTGTTTGTCGATCCAGATGCGGGCATCGGCGGCGGGGGTTTGCATAGCGCAGGCATCCTAACCGTGCGCTGCGTCACCATGCGCGGGATGTATGCGACGTCACGCGAGTTCAGATTTGTTGCATGGCAGCCACTCTGCCCTCGTAGAGGCCGATCTTGCGATCCAGCACGGCGAGCGTGCTGTGCAGGTCCTCGATCTGGGCGAGCACGCCCTCGCGGGTTTTGCGGAACATCTCCAGCCGCTCCGGGGTGGTTTCGTCACCGGCGCGCACCAATTCGGCGTAGTGGACCATATCGGCGACCGACATCCCGGTAGCACGCAGACAGCCGATCAGATGCAGCCAGTTCAGATCGCGATCGCTGAACCGGCGCTTACCGCTGGAATCGCGGCCGATGTAGTCCATCAGGCCGATTCGCTCGTACCAGCGCAGCGTGTCACGGGTGAGGCCGGACTTCTCCGCGGCATCGCCGATCGAATACTTGGGGCGCTCGTAGTCCTCGGTGTGCTCGAGGGGATTCGCCGTGGTTGCCGTCATCGCCACTCGCCTTCCTGACCCGCTTCCCGGCGCGCGGGCCCGCGATTCGACACTACCGACCTGGAGTGCACTCCACGCAAGCCCGAGCGCATCGCCCGGGCTCGGCGCGGTCGTGCCTCAGCCCCGCTTCGGCAGTTCCTGCACAGCCCACTTGTTGCCGTCGGGATCGGCGAAATAGGTGAACAGACCCCAGCCCTCGTCCTTGACCGGCGTGGCCTCCACACCCGCGGCCACCAGCTGCCGGTAGGCCTCCTCGGCGCTGGCCACCACCATCTGCATACCGACCACGCTGCCCGGCGCGGCGTCGGTGATGCCCCGGCCGATGCAGATCGAACAGCCCGAACCCGGCGGAGTCAGCTGCACGAACCGGATGTCGTCCGTCGGGCCGGCGTCGTGATCGGCGTTGAATCCGATGCTCGTGTAGAAGGCTTTCGCCCGGTCGACGTCGGTGACGGGGATGGCGACGAGTTCGATTTTCCAATCCATGTGAGGAGCATCTCATCGACCACCGACAATCCGGGTTGCCGGACGATTCGGGCGCATCTCGCGCCGACCACCTACTCTGAGTACATGGCCAAGGAAATCGATCGGGTCCGGGCGCGGTCGGCGCTGGAGACGGTCAAGGAAAGCCCGTTCATCGCTCTCGTCGCGGCGGTCCCGGTGATCGTCGTCCTGGGCGTCGTCTGGGCGCTGACGAACTGGTTCGTCGCGTTGCTGGTGCTCGTGCTGCTCGGCGCGGTCGTCGTCGTGCGTGGCAAATTCCTACGCTGACAAGCCTTTTCGCGAACAGCGCGTCAGCGCGGCACGTGGAACCGGACCAATTCGCCGGTGCCCGGGTCCGCGCGTGACCACGGCCGGTCGAATTCCAGCACCGCCAGTGCGGAGGTCGGGAATTTGCGGCTGAGCTCTTCGGCCGGCAGCGAGGCGCGATTGGCAGCCAGCTCCCATGCCGTCCACGGCATCCCCGGCGAGTGGCCGATCAGCAGGAGCGTCTGCACCTCGTCGCCGGTCAGCTGGATCAATTCGATCAGGGTGTGCGGCGTGGCCTCGTAGATCGAATGCTCGTAGACGACCGGCGCCTCGACTCCGGTCGCGGCCAGCGTCTCGCGGGTCCGGACCGCGTCCGAACAGCACACCGCGTCGATCGCCGGCTGGGTTTCGCGCAACCAGGTTCCCGCCAGCGCCGCCTCGCGCCGCCCCCGGGGTGCCAGCGGCCGGTCGTGGTCGTCGACACCCGGCGGATATGCGGATTTACCGTGTCGCATCAGGATCAGCGTCCGCGCCATGAGCAATACCGTAGCGCCGTAGAAAGTAAACGGTGTTATCTAAATCGCTACCTGATGGGAGATGTACCTCACTCTCGAGGCACACTGAAGGTAGTGTCACAGTGGGGGCCGACCGGCAACCGGTGTGACGCACGCCCTGTCCAAACCCGGGTGGGGACGTCCCATGATGTTTCGAGGATCTGCGAGATATGGCCTACGTGATCACGCAGCGTTGTTGCAACGACGCCAGCTGCGTTCCCGAGTGCCCGGTCGATTGCATTCGTCCCACTCCGGAGCAACCCGAGTTCGCGACGACCGAGCAGCTGTACATCGACCCCGACACCTGTATCGACTGTGGTGCGTGTGTGGATGCCTGCCCGGTGGAGGCCATCTTCTCCGAGGACGATCTGACCGCGTCGCTGGCTCGTTTCCGCGATATCAACGCCGCCTACTTCCAGCGGCACCCGCTGGAGTCGAATTTCGACCCGCTGGTGACCCCGGCGCGCCCGCCCAAGGAGCTGGGCACGCTGCGGGTGGCGATCGTCGGCGCCGGGCCCGCGGCCTGCTACGCCGCGGACGAGTTGCTGCGCCGGGCCGATGTCGAGGTGGAGATGTTCGACCGGCTGCCCACCCCGTGGGGTCTGGTGCGCGCCGGTGTGGCTCCGGATCATCCGGGGACCAAGTCGGTGTCCGCCATGTTCGAAAGCGCGTTCCGTCGCGACACCCTGCAGTACCGGCTGAATGTCGAGGTCGGTAAACACATCTCGCACGAGGAGCTGCAGGCGCATCACCACGCGGTGATCTACGCCGTGGGTGCGTCGGCCGACCGCCGCCTGGACGTGCCCGGTGAGGATCTGCCGGGCAGTCATTCGGCGACCGAGTTCGTGGCTTGGTACAACGGCCACCCCGACTACGCCGAGCGGGGCTTCGACCTGTCCGGTGAGCGTGTGGTGATCGTGGGTAACGGCAACGTCGCCCTCGACGTCGCACGCGTGCTGACACTGTCGCCCGACGAGCTGGCCAAGACCGATATCGCCGACCACGCCCTGGACGCGCTGCGTGACAGCACTATCCGCGAGGTCGTGGTGCTGGGCCGGCGCGGCCCGCTCCAAGCCGCCTACACCTCGGCGGAATTCCTGGCGCTGGGACATCTGAAGGGCGTCGATGTGATCATCGACCCGGCCGAACTGGAGCTGGATCCGGCCAGCCAGGCGCTGCTCGACGATCCCGATATCGAGCCTTCGCTGCGGCTGAAGTACGAACTGGCCCAGGAATACGCGGCCAAGGCCCCGAATCCGGACAACAAGCGCATCGTGTTCCGCTATCTGGCCTCACCGACCGAGATCCGCGGTGAGGGTCACGTCGAAGAGCTCGAGTTCGTGCACAACGAACTCGTCTCCGAGGATGGGCGCGTGGTGGCGCGGGCCTCGGATCGCCGCGAGACGCTGCCGGCGTCGATGGTGTTGCGGTCCATCGGCTATCGCGGTGTTCCGATCGCGGATCTGCCGTTCGACGAGCGCGCCGGGATCGTGCCCAACGAGCACGGCCGCGTCGTCGCCGACGGCGCGCACGTCACCGGTGTCTATGTTTCGGGCTGGATCAAGCGCGGTCCGCGTGGCGTGATCGGTTCCAACCGCGTCGATGCCACCGAAACCGTGGAACAGCTGCTCGAGGACTTCACCTCCGGCAAACTGGCTGCCCCGCAAGGAGATCGGGCCGCGCTCGAGGCCCTGCTCGCGCAGCGTCAGCCCGACGCCGTCGGCCGCGACGGCTGGAAAGCCATCGACGCCGCCGAGAAGAGCGCCGGCAAAACCGGCGGCCGGCCGCGAGTCAAATTCACCACCATCGAGGATCTGCTCAAAGCCGCACGCGGCTGAACGCCGGCTCTTCCGGACCCTCCCCGTGTGAGGGTCCGGAAGTCGGCGGGGCTCCTTCGCGAACTCTCCGCTATCCGCACTCAGGTCGGTAGCGCGCCGATCCGCACGGTGGTGGTGATGGTGCCGCCGACCATGAACCACAGCCGCAGCACCGGCTGGCCGTTGCGGTCGCCGGGCTCGTAGCGGCTGCGCACGCTGACGTGCTGGCGGGCCAGCACCGGGGCGACATATTCGATCACCGCGCGATGCGGTCCGGCCACCAACTTCGGGTAGTCCACCAGGAAGTGTTCCACGGCCTGCCAGTACATGGCGTTGTTGACGTGGTTGAACTGGTCGATATCGGTCGCGCGCACCGGAAACGTCAGATCGGTGTCGGATTCCGGAGGCACCGCGTCGGTCAGCCACGGCCGCCAGCGCAGCCGATGTTCGTCGGTGGTACGCGCCAGATGCGCCAATCCCTGGTCGCTGATCCGGGTCGGCATATTCGTCGACTCGTTGATATTGATCCAGAAACCTTCGGTCTCGATCAGGCCGCCGCTGTCGCTGGTGATCCGCACCCGCATATTCGTCCACCGGGTCGACATCGCCGAACACCAGCGCCGCAACTGCACCCGGTCCGGCCAGACGATCGGACGCACCACGTCGATCACGGTGCGGCGCACGATCCACGCCGGGTCGGTGCGGTGGAAGAAGGTGGTGTGCAACTCTTCCCACGCGATGTCTTGCAAATATCGAGCCACGGCATCGAGCCGCAGCCGGCTGTAGGGATCTACATCGCCAGCCCGGATGGGCCACGCCGAGGCGAAGCCCATGCCCTCCTGGGGAAGCGGGGCGAGTGGCTGATCGAGTGACACTGGTGCTCCTCGCGCTGCACGGTGTGCCGCGTACTTCATGCGGTGCTTCTTGTGACATGACTTTACGGGGCGCAGGTCACACTGTTACGCCGAGATGGCTCTACTCACACGTAGCAAATGTCCAGTTGTGTCCCGGCGGCCGTCGTTTCCTGCCGCCGATCAGTAGCCGACGTAGCCGCCACCACCGGAGACCGCGGAAACGCCCGGCACATTGTCGAGCGAACCGTAGCGGTCGATCGAATAGCGCGTGGCGGCCACGATGTTGTCGACCGGGTTCCAGATATCGGTGTGGCCCGGGGCCGCGTGGGCGTTGAAGGTGCTGTCGATGCACTGCATCAGCCCCTTCGACGGATGACCGGCCGCCGCGTTGCTGTCCCAGTTGTTGATCGCGTTCGGATCGCCGCCGGATTCGTGCTCGATGATGAGCGCGATGGCGTTCTCGTCGATCGATTCGGGGGGATAGCCCATCTCGATCAGGACCTGTTTGGCCTGGGCGATCCACTGCTGCACATCGCCGGACGGATGGGCGGTCGGCGGCGGGCCGCTGGTCGGGCCGTTGTAGCTGCCGCCGCCGTAGCTGCCGCCGCTGTAGGAGCTGGTGCCGCCGCCGTGGTGGGAGTTGCCCATCAGGCTGGAGGACGCCGGACTGCCCGGATGGCTCGCGACCGGTGTGGCGGCCGGGGCGGCGGGTGGCGCCGCCGCGGCGGGTGCGGTGGGAGCGGGCGGCGCCGGAGGTGCGGCGCCCGCGCCGGTGACCGGGTCGCCGAGTCCGGCGAACGCGGCATCGACCGGGGCCTTGGCGCCGTTGAGGGCCGTGATCGCCGAATCCGCGACCGTCTGCGCGTTTTTCAGGGCGTTGACGATCGCCCACTCGTGCGCGGCGGCGTCCGTCTTGATCTCGGTGGCCTTCGCCGTGTACTCGATGTCGTTGAGCTTGTCGCGGTGCTGGTCGAGCCAGTCGAGCCGCTTCTGCGGATTCACCGTGCCGTCGGGATTCACTTCGAACGCCGGCATCAGGCTGGGGGCGGGTACGAAGGTCGCCTGATCACGCATCTGCAGCACCGCGAGCTTGGCGTTCTTCAGATTCTCGACCTGTTGGTTCAGTGCCGTCTGCAATCCCAGAACCGCCTGGCTCACCGTCGAAGCCCGGCCTTTCTCCACCTGCATCCGGCCGTCGGCGGCCTGTGCGGCGCCGCCGCCCCATTTCTGGTCCTGACCGAGTTTCTGCGTGCTGTTCACGGCGGCGACGACGGCCTGATCGAGGTCCCCGGAGAGTTTGCCGACGGCGGTCGCGGCGGTGCCCAGCTTGTCCGGGTCCCATTTCTCGACGTCGGGGATGGTCAACGCCGCGCCGCTCATGCGCGGATGCCGATCTTGTTCAGATCGTCGCGCAGCTGCTGGTCGGTGTCGATGATGACCTTGCCGGCCTGCTCGACGCTGTCGGCGATATGCGTTACGCGCGAACCGATTCGCTTCAACGCGTTCTCGACCGAATCCTTGGCGCCGTTGCAGGCCGCGTCCCAGCCGGTGCCCGGAAGCGCACCGGCGGCGCCGGCCAGCCCGGAGTCGAGTTTGCCGATGGCATCGGACTCGTCGCGCAGGGTCTTCGCGAAACTTTGCAGGGCCGCGGGATCGATCTTCATCGCGTTAGCGGGTGGATCGTTGGGACCGGCCATGAGAAATCCCCCTCTTCGCTCAGTTCAGCGGGCCCAAGCGTAGCAAATCGGGGACCTGTGGACAGGGGTGTGCGAAGACCGGTTAACTTGTGGGAAAGCAGCCGCGGACAGAGAGGTCGTTTCATGCGCGCAGCCCAGGTGAGCAAGCTCGAGGGGCCCGAATCCATCGAGGTCGTGGACATTCCCGAACCGGCGGAATTCCCCGGTGGAGTGGTGATCGACGTCCATGCCGCGGGGGTGGCGTTCCCGGATGTGCTGATGACTCGGGGGCTCTATCAGATGAAACCGGAACTGCCGTTCGTGGTCGGCGGCGAGGTGGCCGGGGTCGTGCGCTCGGCGCCCGAGGATGCGCGGGTCCGGGCGGGCGACCGGGTGGTGGCGCTGACCATGCTGGGTAACGCGGTCGCCGAAACCGCGGTGACCGCCAAGGAGATGGTGTTCCGGCTGCCGGACAACATTTCCCTCGAAGCGGGTGCGGGAATTCTGTTCAACGATCTGACGGTGCACTTCTGCCTGCGCAACCGGGGCCGGTTGGCCGAGGGTGAGACCGTGCTCGTGCACGGCGCCGCCGGCGGCATCGGCACCTCCACCCTGCGCATGGCCGAGGCGCTGGGCGCGGGCCGGGTGATCGCCGTGGTGAGTACCGAGGAGAAGGCCGAGGTCGCGCGCGCCAACGGCGCGTCCGATGTGGTACTCACCGACGGCTGGCTGGCCGCGGTGAAGGAACTGACCGGCGGGCGGGGCGTCGACATCGTGCTCGATCCGGTCGGCGGTGACCGGTTCACCGACAGCATCCGCTCGCTGGCTCCGGCCGGGCGGTTGCTCGTGGTCGGCTTCACCGCGGGCGAAATCCCCACCGTGAAGGTGAATCGCTTGCTGCTCAAGAACGTCGAGGTGGTCGGCGCGGCCTGGGGTGAATGGGTGATGACCCATCCGGGCTATCTGCAGGAGCAGTGGGACGAGGTCGCGCCCTTGCTGGCATCGGGCAAGATCGCGGCGCCGCAGCCCGTGCTGTACCCGCTGACGGAGACCGCGGCCGCCGTGGCCGCACTCGACAACCGTTCGGCGAAGGGCAAAGTCGTCGTCACCGTGCGCTGACGGCCCCCGTCCGGCAGGCGTTCGATGTCGGTGCCGGGCCGTAGGGTGAGCGCATCATGAAACTGTCCGATCGGATTCTGAATCGCACCCTGCTGGCCCGGCAGCACCTGCTGCGACGGTCGTCGATGCCGGTCCCGCAGTTGTGTGAACATCTGGTCGGGCTGCAGGCCCAGGATGTGACGCCGCCGTACGTCGGATTGTGGAGCCGGATCGGCGATTTCGACCCGGCGATGGTCTCGGCCGGCCTCGAGAATCGTTCGCTGGTGCGAATCACGTTGATGCGCGCCACGATTCACCTGGTGACGGCGGCGGATGCGCTGCGCATCGCGCCGCATATCCAGCCGGAACTGGAGAAGATCCCGTTCCGCAAGGGCTTCTTCTACGGTGCGATGGTCGGGCTCGATCCCGAGGAGGTCCGCGCCCGGGGCGAGAAGGTGCTGGGGGCGCAGCCGATGTCGTCGGCAGAGCTGCGGTCCCGCGCCGTCGAGGAATATCCCGACCGCGAGCCCACTGCCGTGACACAGACCTGGCTCTACCAGCTCCCGGTGTTGCAGACCCCGCCGCGCGGGCTGTGGCGGAACAACAGCCGGCCGGTGTGGTCGCGCATCGAACCATGGCTGGACGCGCCCCTGGACGAGGCATATCCGGTGCAGGAGTTGGTCGTTCGCTATCTGCGCGCCTTCGGCCCCGCGACCACGATGGATGTGCAGACCTGGTCGCGGCTGCTCGGTATCAAGGAAATCCTGGCGGCACTGGGCGACCGGGTGCGCACCTACACCGACGAGCGCGGCCGCGTCCTCTACGACGCCGCCGACGCCGAACTCGCCGATCCCGATCTGCCCGCACCTGTCCGGCTGCTGGGCTGGTATGACAACGTCCTGCTGTCGCATCGGGATCGCAGCCGGATCATTCCCGGGAACGCCCCGCTGCCGCTGCAGCATATGGCCGCCCAGGTGTGCCCGGTGCTCATCGACGGGTTTCTGGCCGGCATCTACAAAATCTTCGCCGACAAGTCGGCGGCGCGGTTGCGCATCGCCCCGAGCCGGGAATGGTCGGCGCGGGAAGCGGCCGAGGTGGAAGCGGAAGCCCGCAGCCTGCTGAATTTTCTGGAACCGAGCCTGCGGCCGGAAGTCGACATTCTCGCGCCCGGAGCGAATCTCAGAACCGGGAAGTAGCCACGCGCCGCCGGTGCGCGCTCAGGGCGTCGAATTCCGGTATGCCGGAGCCTTACTCGTCCCCGCCGGAGTGAGCGTGCGCAGCAGCGGCAGCGTGCGCCGGGCGACCACCGTGGACAGCACGATCACACTGTGCGACCGCACCACCGCGGCGCTGCGGTCGATACTCAGCAGCACCGCCTGCAGGCCCGCATGCGAATCGGCGCCGATGCGGCACAGGACATCGCTGGAACCGGTGGTCGCATAGGCCTCGAGCACGCCGGGAATGGCCTCCAGATCGGTGGTCACCGCGTCCAGGGCGCCCTGAGCGATCTCCAGACTCACGAAAGCCTGCACGTCGAATCCGGCGGCGGTGACGTCGACCTGCGGATCGTAGGAGGCGATGACCCCGGCCTCCTCCATGCGCGCGATGCGCGACTGTACGGTCGCCCGAGCCACCCGGGTGCGTCGCGACAGTTCGAGGACGCCCGCCTTCTGGTACTCGTGCATGGCGGTGAGGATCGCCAGATCCAGTTCGTCCAGTTTGGCGTGGGTGCGCGTCATCGTCGTCTCCTGTATTCGGCCCGGCGGCCCCACGGGACACGGCCGGGGCGCAGCTATTCAAATTGTCCAGCACTCGGCGGTCTGTGGTGACCAATTACTCCAGGGTGTCTACTCGAAATCCTCGATATTGCTCAGAACCTCGGCTCGGAGATTATCTGGAGGCATGACAATCGAGGACCTCTCCCGTACCACCCGGCCCGCGGCGCCGGGCGATGCGGAGCTGCGCCGGCTGGTCGGTCTGGTCGACCACGATCCCGGCGCCGATCCCTTCCCCGTCCTCGGTTGGGACGCGCTGGTGTGGGTGGTCGGCAACGCGACCCAGTTCGCGCACTATCTGCAGGCGTTCGGGATGGCGCTGGAAGCCTATTCCGGACCGGAGACCGGCCATCGCGACCACAAGTCCTACGTATTGCGCAGCGGCAGTGCGCGATTCGTGGTGTGCGGGGCGGTGGATCCGGCCAGCCCGCTGGTCGGCCACCACGACCGGCACGGGGACGGCATCGTCGACATCGCGCTCGAGGTGCCCGATGTGGACCGCTGCATCGCCCACGCCCGGCGGCAGGGCGCGCGGATCCTGGTCGAGCCGTACGACACATCGGACGAATTCGGCACAGTCCGCACGGCTGCCCTGGCCACCTACGGCGAGACCCGCCACACCCTCGTCGACCGGTCGCGCTATCACGGTCCGTATCTGCCGGGATATGTCGCGCGCCGGTCGGGTTATCAGCCGCGGGCGCCGCATCGGCTGTTCCAGGCCGTGGACCATGTCGTGGGCAATGTGGAGCTCGGGCGGATGGACGAGTGGGTGGAGTTCTATCGCCGCGTCATGGGCTTCACCGATATGGCGGAATTCGTCGGCGACGATATCGCGACCGACTATTCGGCGCTGATGAGCAAGGTCGTGGCCAACGGCAACCATCGCGTGAAATTCCCGTTGAACGAACCGGCGGCCGGGCGCAAACGCTCACAGATCGACGAGTATCTGGAGTTCTACGGCGGCCCCGGTGTCCAGCACATCGCCCTCGCCACCGGCGACATCCTGAGCGCCGTCGACGCTCTGCGCCGCGAAGGCATCGAATTCCTCGACACCCCGGACACCTATTACGAGGATCCCGAACTGCGCGCCCGCATCGGCCACGTCCGGGTGCCGGTGCGGCACCTGCAGTCGCGCGGCATTCTCGTCGACCGCGACGAGGATGGCTACCTGCTGCAGATCTTCTGCAAACCCCTCACCGACCGCCCGACCGTATTCTTCGAATTGATCGAGCGGCACGGCTCGCTGGGCTTCGGAAAGGGGAATTTCCGGGCCTTGTTCCAGGCGATCGAGCGGGAACAGCACGCGCGCGGGAATCTGTGACCGGGCACCGTCACTCGGCGCCGGGCAGTGCGCGCAGCCGCGCCTTGACATCGAGGCGCCGTCGCGAGCGCACCGTGTAGACCGCCAGCGCGGCGATGATCGCCCATTGCACCGGGTTCATCAGCGCGACGGATGCCGATATGGGCAGGGAGTAGATCAGCAGGAGCCGCACCACCGCGTCGACCGCGAGTCCGGCACTCCACACCACCGTGGCGGCCGTGAACGCGCGGCGGACATCGGAGTCGTTGTGCCACAATGTTTCCCAGCGTGCTGCGGAATCCGGTCCGAGTGCGTGCATGCGCCGCGAGACCGCGAACATCGCCGGCCGGCCCAGCAGGCAACTGCCCGCCAGCAGCGCGCTGATCACCGCGGAGGTGATCGGATCCTTCGCCAGCATCATTCGCTCGTCGCCGCCCAGTACGGCCAGCACGAGACCCAGCACGTTGAGCAAAAAAACGAATACGGCGACGCCGTCGGCCTTGCGGCGCGCCGCGGCGACCCCGAGCGCCCACATGCCCGCGACGACCGTCGAACAGACCAGCGCGCGATAGCTGGTGCACCCGGCCGCGATCAGCAGATAGTAGGTCGCGGGCGACAATCCGATATCGGCTGCGAGTCCCAGCATCCGCCGCGTGCTGCGGAGGCGGCTGCCCGTGTTGTCGAGAGTGCGTGTGGCGGTGTCGGTCATCGGAATCTCCCTGCGAGTACTGGGCGTTATGTCGTTGCAACGCTAGGGATTTCGGGCCTGCGCGCGCCTCGGCCGGGAGATGGATCGTGGGATCTCCACCCGCGGGTGGAGCGGCCGCGGCCCATCTCGGCCCGGCGGTCCTTCCGGCGACGATCCGGCCGCGCCTACCGTCGGGGTACCGGCGCGGAATGTCACCAGGAGGGTCATGCGAGAGGGGTTGCGGGAGTTCGGGCGAAGGCTGGTCGGCAACGATCCCGACGCCAGCCCGCTGATGCGTGTCATCGGCGCGACGTTGCTGGCGGCCAATCTGGTGTTCGACCACGGCGATCCGGTGCCGGGGTGGGTGTGGGCGGTGCTGGTGGCCGCCTATGCCGGGTGGCTCGTGTTCGCGGTGGTCGAATCCCGGTATCCGCGGGTGGCCACGCCGGCGTTGACCTGGTGCGCGCTGCTGAGCGCCGCGGTCGTCGGACCGGCCCCGGACATCTCCGCGTTCATCATGCTGTGCGCGGCCGCCAGTGTGCTCGCCCAGCAGTTCCGGTCCGGCACGCGAATGATCCTGCTGGGGTTCGCCGCCGAGGTCGCGGTCCTGATCGCCGGTTGCGCGGTGGCCGGGAAGGACATCGGCGATACGCTCACCTATGTCGGCGTGCTCGTCATTCTGCTGCTGCTCGGGTTGTATCGGCGTCTGCATCGACTGCGCGTCCGCCAGACCCAGCTGCTGCTCGAGCAGACCCGGCGCGCGCAGGACGAACACGCCCGGGCGGCCGCCCTCGACGAACGCGCGCGGATCGCGCGGGAGTTGCACGACGTCCTGGCGCATTCGCTCGGTGCGCTGAGTATGCAGTTGGAGGTCGCGGAACTGCTGCTCGACGAAAGAGGCGATATACCGGGCGCGTTGGCGCATGTGCGGCGCTCGCACCGGCTGGCCCGCGACGGGTTGATCGAGGCGCGCGGTGCGGTGGCCGCGCTGCGCGGCGACGTGCCGCCGCTGCCCGAAGCCGTGCGTGAACTGGTCGAGAGCTATCGCCGCGATCACCGGATGACGGTGGAGTTGCGCTGCGACGGTCCCGCCCGGCCGGTGGAATCGGGGGCCGCGGTCTCGCTGGTGCGCACTCTGCGCGAGGCGCTGACGAACGCCGCCAAGCACGCGCCGGGACGGCCGGTGCGCGTCGCGCTCGTCTTCACGGCCGCCGACGTGCGACTGTCGGTGCGAAACACGGTCGCGGAAAAGCGGACTCGCGATCCGCTGCCCGGCGGGTACGGTCTGACCGGGATGCGTGAGCGGATCGCATTGGCCGGGGGCACACTGTCGTCCGGTGTGGCCGACGGCGAATGGGTTGTGACGGCGGAGGTTCCGATTGAGTGAGCGCCGGGAACCGCTGCGGGTGCTGGTGGTCGACGACCAGCAGGTGATGCGTGAGGGTCTGGTCGCACTGCTGGGACTGGTCGACGAGGTGAGCGTGGTCGGCGCCGCGGCGGACGGGGAACAGGCACTGCGGGCGGTGGCGGAGACAGATCCGGACGTGGTGCTGATGGATCTGCGGATGCCCGTCCTGGACGGCGTCGAGGCGACCCGCCGGATCGCGGCCGATCATCCCGGGACCGCGGTGCTGGTGCTGACCACCTACGCCGACGACACCTCGATCGTGAGCGCGTTGCGAGCGGGCGCGCGCGGCTACCTCACCAAGGACGCCGGCCGAGTGGAGATCGTCGCCGCGCTCCGCGCCGCGGCGGCCGGGCAGTCCACCTTCGACGCCACGGTGTCCCAGCGGCTGGTGGACGCACTGATCGGCGAATCTCCTCGTTCCGAGGGGGTGTCCGCCGTCGCTACGCCGAATCCTGACGGCCTCACCGCCCGGGAGGCGGAGGTTGTCGCGCTGATCACGCGCGGACTGAGCAACGCCGAGATAGCCGCCCACCTATTCGTCTCGCCGGCGACGGTGAAGACCCACATCAACAACGCCTTCGCCAAGATCGGCGCCCGCAACCGCGCCGACGCCGTCCGCTACGGCTACCGCCACGGCCTGGCCGACCCGACCGTCGAGTAGAGCGAACCCATTTCCGGGTTCAAGACGGAACAACAGGCGCGGGGAGTCTCCGAGCGTTCAGGGAGATCATGGCAGTTCGGTTCGGCGTCGATCTCGAACCGCTCCTGTCGTTCGCTGTCCAAGGTGCCCCGAAAGGGCGCTACAGCCCTGTGATCAGGGGTTTGTCGGGCTCAGTCCGGTTCGACCGTCGGTCAAGGGCACACACGTGAAGTGGTCGTTCGGGTCCCCCGGGCGGTTGTAATACGACCGCCCGTATGCCACGCATTGATCCCATCTGTCGAAAGTGGCCACGATGGTGCCTATCGCGGAAGCTGTTCCGGTGGAGGTGAGAAGGACTCCGAAAACGATTGTCGCAGTAGCTATCGACGAAAGTAATTTGTTCATGATTTCCCCCAAGTCCCGAATGGGACACTGTCTGTGCGAACGAAATCGCGATCTCCCCCGATTGACGGGGCGATAGTACAGCGGCCGGGAACGCGATGTAAAGGGCCGGTCGATGCCGCGCGGCGTGGTGACGACCTCTGTGGGATCATCGCCCGATCGGTAGAGTCACTGGCATGCGGATCTGCTCGGCCCTCCTTGCTGCGATGGCCTTGATGCTGGCGCTGTCGGCGTGTTCGAGCGACAAGTCCGATGACGATGTGCCTGTGGCCCGCCCGCCCGCGAAGGTGGCGGCGCTGGGTCCGTTCGCAGGGGAGTGCGGACATGTCACCGATGACGAGGTCCGGAATCTGGGTGGGCTCGGTCAGATCTCGCAGGTGTTCAAAAACTCGGTCGGCTGCAATTGGCAGGCCGGCGGAATCGGGGGGCCGTCGGTGACTTTCGCGTCGTACCGCGGCAGTCCCATCGAACGGGAGCGGGCGTGGGTGACGGCGCAGGGGCGCAACCCGGAAACGATCGATGTCGGGGGGAAGAAGGGCTTCCAGGCTGTGGACCCTACTTACGGAATCTGTGACCTGGCGGTCCAGTTGGACGACGACTTCTTCGAATGGTCCACCGCGCCAGGCGCGTTCGGGCAGGTGTCGGCGACGCCGTGCGACAAGAACCGCAAATTGGCCGAACTGACCGTGCAGCGTCTGAAGTGAGGACGGCTGAAATGAGCAACGGCATGCGTGATCGGGGCCGCGTCCGGCGCGGCGCGCGGGCGGGCGGGATCGCGGTCCTCGCCCTCGCGGTGGGGGTGACGGTCGGCGGCTGCGGCCGCACCGTTTCCGGGACCGCGTTGCCGGCGGGTAGCGGCGGCGGGGTCAACATGAACTTCGACAAGTTGCTGCGCGAATGCGAGGTCGTCAAGCAGGACGACATCGCCAAGTCGACCGGCGCTCAGGACGCGCAGGGTTCGTTCAACGGCGCGGTGTGCATGTGGGATCTGTCGGGTACGCCCGGCGGCGACGGTATGGCCACGCTGAACTGGTACGAGATGGGTTCGCTGCCGAACGAGAAGGCCAACAACGATCGGCTCGGCTACACCACCACGGATGTGAACGTGCAGGGCCGGCGCTCGCTGCAGGTCCAGCGGCCGGGCGATCCGGATTCGTGCGGCGTGATGGCGCCGGCCGCGGACACCGGGATCATCGGCTGGTGGGTGAACTACCGGCCGGGCGGTCATCCGGATCCGTGTGCGGGGGCGAAGAAGCTGGCCGAGTTGACCCTGAATCTGGCGCGCTGAGGCGAGCGCCACCCCGGATGCGCCGGTCGGCGGACCTCGAGAGATAGTGAAATCGCATAGTCGGTGGTGGGCCGGGGCCTGCGGACCCCACTTTTGCCCCTCGCCGCGCCGACGGGTATCGTGGATCGCTGTGCCCGGAAGCGTGCGGGCAGGTTTGTGCGTAGAACGTAAGCCAGCGAGAGCGGCCGACCGTTTCAGCGTGCCCGGAAAAGTAGGCATGTACTGCGCGCGACACGCCCGACCTCGGGGCGCGTGGAAACGCGATCCGGGCAAGTGGTGACAGCTCTATGACGGCGGCGTGAACTCCGGGGAATCGGGGCAGCGCCGCCGACAAACAGACATCGAAGAGTTCCAGACACCTGGTTACTGAATAAGGAAAGCCGGTATATGCCAACCATCAACCAGCTGGTCCGCAAGGGTCGTCGCGACAAGGTCGCCAAGACCAAGACTGCGGCCCTGAAGGGGAGCCCGCAGCGTCGTGGCGTGTGCACCCGCGTGTACACCACGACCCCGAAGAAGCCGAACTCCGCGCTGCGTAAGGTCGCGCGTGTTCGCCTGACCAGCGCGGTCGAGGTCACGGCTTACATCCCGGGCGAGGGTCACAACCTGCAGGAGCACTCGATGGTGCTCGTTCGCGGTGGTCGTGTGAAGGACCTCCCCGGTGTGCGCTACAAGATCATCCGCGGCTCGCTCGACACCCAGGGTGTGAAGAACCGCAAGCAGGCCCGCAGCCGCTACGGCGCCAAGAAGGAGAAGAGCTGATATGCCACGCAAGGGCCCCGCACCCAAGCGTCCGCTGATCAACGATCCGGTCTACGGATCGCCGCTGGTCACTCAGCTGGTCAACAAGATCCTGCTGGACGGCAAGAAGTCGACCGCCGAGCGCATCGTCTACGGTGCCCTCGAGCAGGCGCGCGAGAAGACCGGCACCGATCCGGTCGTGACCCTCAAGCGTGCGCTCGACAACGTGAAGCCCGCCCTCGAGGTGAAGCCGCGTCGTGTCGGTGGCGCCACCTACCAGGTTCCGGTCGAGGTTCGTCCGGGTCGCGCCAACACCCTGGCGCTGCGCTGGCTGGTCAACTACTCGCGCGCGCGTCGTGAGAAGACCATGATCGAGCGTCTGGCCAACGAGCTGCTGGATGCGAGCAACGGTCTGGGCGCTTCGGTGAAGCGTCGCGAGGACACCCACAAGATGGCCGAGTCCAACCGGGCGTTCGCGCACTACCGCTGGTGATTGGTCACCCGGTCCGCCGGTGAAGGAACGGCGCCGGGAGGCGAGTCACAGTCGGGTGCGGCACGTGCTCTCAGCAGGGCACTTATCAGCCGCACCCGACGTTGACATAGTGATGGCCAGGGGCCCGCATCGCAGCGGAACCGCCCGGGCCGTTCCCGAAAATCCCAACTAGCTGATCGCTAACAGAGCAGAGCGGGGAAGATTTCCGTGGCACAGGACGTGCTCACCGACCTCAACAAGGTCCGCAACATCGGCATCATGGCCCACATCGATGCCGGCAAGACGACCACAACCGAACGAATCCTGTTCTACACCGGTGTGAACTACAAGATCGGTGAGACCCACGACGGTGCGTCGACCACCGACTGGATGGAGCAGGAGCAGGAACGCGGCATCACCATCACCTCGGCGGCGGTGACGTGTTTCTGGAACCAGAACCAGATCAACATCATCGACACCCCCGGCCACGTCGACTTCACCGTCGAGGTGGAGCGTTCGCTGCGTGTGCTCGACGGCGCCGTCGCGGTGTTCGACGGTAAAGAGGGCGTCGAGCCGCAGTCCGAGCAGGTGTGGCGTCAGGCCGACAAGTACGACGTGCCGCGTATCTGCTTCGTCAACAAGATGGACAAGCTGGGCGCCGACTTCTACTTCACCGTCCAGACCATCAAGGACCGTCTCGGTGCGAAGCCGCTGGTCATCCAGCTGCCGATCGGCGCGGAGGACACCTTCGAGGGCATCGTCGACCTGGTCGAGATGAACGCCAAGGTGTGGACCGGCGAGACCAAGCTCGGTGAGAAGTACGAGGTCACCGAGATTCCGGCCGACCTGAAGGAGAAGGCCGAGCAGTACCGCCAGGAGCTGCTCGAGACCGTCGCCGAGTCGGACGAGGCGCTGCTGGAGAAGTTCTTCGGTGGCGAGGAGCTCTCGATCGACGAGATCAAGGGCGCCATCCGGAAGCTGACCGTCGCCTCGGAGCTGTACCCGGTGCTGTGTGGTTCGGCGTTCAAGAACAAGGGCGTGCAGCCCATGCTCGACGCCGTCGTGGACTACCTGCCCTCGCCGCTGGACGTCGAGAACGTGGAAGGCCACGTCCCCGGCAAGGAAGACGAGGTCATCACTCGTAAGCCGAGTGCCGACGAGCCCTTCGCCGCGCTGGCGTTCAAGATCGCCGTGCACCCGTTCTTCGGCAAGCTGACCTACGTCCGCGTGTACTCGGGCAAGGTCGACTCCGGCGCTCAGGTCATCAACTCGACCAAGAGCAAGAAGGAGCGGCTGGGCAAGCTGTTCCAGATGCACTCCAACAAGGAGAACCCGGTTCCCTCGGCGTCGGCCGGCCACATCTACGCGGTCATCGGCCTGAAGGACACCACCACGGGTGACACCCTGTGCGATCCGCAGAACCAGATCGTGCTGGAGTCCATGACCTTCCCGGACCCGGTCATCGAGGTCTCGATCGAGCCCAAGACCAAGTCCGACCAGGAGAAGCTGGGTACCGCGATCCAGAAGCTGGCCGAAGAGGACCCGACCTTCTCCGTCAAGCTGGATGCCGAAACCGGCCAGACCGTCATCGGCGGTATGGGCGAGCTGCACCTCGACATCCTGGTCGACCGGATGAAGCGCGAGTTCAAGGTCGAGGCGAACGTCGGTAAGCCGCAGGTCGCGTACCGCGAGACGATCACCAAGCCGGTCGAGAAGCTCGAGTACACGCACAAGAAGCAGACCGGTGGTTCGGGCCAGTTCGCCCGCGTCATCATCGGCCTGGAGCCCTTCACGGGCGAGGACGGCGCGACCTACGAGTTCGAGAACAAGGTCACCGGTGGCCGCGTTCCGCGCGAGTACATCCCGTCGGTGGACGCCGGCATCCAGGACTCCATGCAGTACGGTGTCCTCGCCGGTTACCCGCTGGTCAACCTGAAGGCCACCCTGCTCGACGGCGCCTACCACGAGGTCGACTCCTCGGAAATGGCGTTCAAGATCGCGGGTTCGATGGCGCTGAAGGAAGCGGCCCGTAAGGCCGGTCCGGTGATCCTCGAGCCGCTCATGGCTGTCGAGGTCATCACGCCCGAGGACTACATGGGCGATGTGATCGGCGACCTGAACTCCCGCCGTGGCCAGATCCAGGCCATGGAGGAACGCAGTGGTGCCCGTGTCGTCAAGGCGCTGGTTCCGCTCTCGGAGATGTTCGGTTACATCGGTGACCTGCGGTCGAAGACCCAGGGCCGGGCGAACTACTCCATGGTGTTCGATTCGTACGCGGAGGTTCCGGCCAACGTGGCGAAGGAGATCATCGCCAAGGCGACCGGCGAGTAATCGCAGTCGGGGCGGGTTTGTGAGAATCCGCCCCGTTCGGTCGCGCACGACCCCCTGTAAGTACAAACCGCACTGCTGCACAAAAGCACGC
Organism: Nocardia mikamii NBRC 108933; assembly: GCF_001613505.1. Taxonomy (GTDB): domain Bacteria; phylum Actinomycetota; class Actinomycetes; order Mycobacteriales; family Mycobacteriaceae; genus Nocardia; species Nocardia mikamii. The sequence continues at coordinate 335,482 of NZ_BDCM01000007.1, read as the reverse complement.
ACTAACTAGTCCAGGAGGACAACAGTGGCGAAGGCGAAGTTCGAGCGGACGAAGCCCCACGTCAACATCGGCACCATCGGTCACGTCGACCACGGCAAGACCACGCTGACCGCGGCGATCACCAAGGTGCTGGCTGACAAGTACCCGGACCTGAACCAGAGCTTTGCGTTCGACCAGATCGACAAGGCTCCGGAGGAGAAGGCTCGTGGTATCACGATCAACATCTCCCACGTCGAGTACCAGACCGAGAAGCGTCACTACGCGCACGTCGACGCCCCCGGCCACGCCGACTACATCAAGAACATGATCACCGGTGCGGCCCAGATGGATGGCGCGATCCTCGTGGTCGCCGCCACCGACGGCCCGATGCCGCAGACCCGTGAGCACGTGCTGCTCGCCCGTCAGGTCGGCGTGCCCTACATCCTGGTCGCGCTGAACAAGTCGGACATGGTCGACGACGAGGAAATCCTCGAGCTCGTCGAGATGGAGGTCCGCGAGCTGCTGGCCGCCCAGGAGTTCGACGAGGACGCCCCCGTCGTCCGCGTCTCCGGCCTGAAGGCCCTCGAGGGTGACGAGAAGTGGGTCGAGTCGGTCGTCGAGCTGATGAACGCTGTCGACGAGTCCATCCCGGACCCGGTTCGTGAGACCGACAAGCCGTTCCTGATGCCGATCGAGGATGTTTTCACCATCACCGGTCGTGGCACCGTGGTCACCGGTCGTGTCGAGCGTGGCGTGATCAACGTCAACGAAGAGGTCGAGATCGTGGGTATCCGCGAGAAGACCCAGAAGACCACCATCACCGGCATCGAGATGTTCCGCAAGCTGCTGGACCAGGGCCAGGCGGGCGACAACGTCGGTCTGCTGGTTCGTGGTCTGAAGCGTGACGACGTCGAGCGTGGTCAGGTCGTCGTCAAGCCGGGCACCACCACCCCGCACACCGAGTTCGAGGGCCAGGCGTACATCCTGTCGAAGGACGAGGGTGGCCGCCACACCCCGTTCTTCAACAACTACCGCCCGCAGTTCTACTTCCGCACCACCGACGTGACCGGCGTCGTGACCCTCCCCGAGGGCACCGAGATGGTCATGCCGGGCGACAACACCGAGATGAGCGTCAAGCTGATCCAGCCGGTCGCCATGGAAGAGGGCCTGCGCTTCGCGATCCGCGAGGGTGGCCGCACCGTCGGCGCCGGCCGCGTCACCAAGGTCATCAAGTGACTTTGTGATCGGCCGTCACGATATGTGACAGCATGAAAAGGGCCGTTCCCCTTGGGGGACGGCCCTTTTCGCGTTGTCGGGGCGGGAGTTCAGCGGGTGGAGGTGCACAGGGTTCGACCTGAATCGCGGTGTGCCGGGCCCGCGGCCAGGCGGCCGATTTCTCAGTTCTCGGTGGCGGCCAGGAGGGCTTCGGCGAATTCGCGCATCTGGTCGGCGCCGCCGAACCATGTGGTGACGAGTTCCACTGCGGCGGTGCGGGTTCGGTGGGCCGCGGTGATGAGCCCGTTGAGATCGACGTCGCCGGCCTCGGCGTTGCGAGCCACATTCTCCAGGGTGTGGCTGGCCAGCAGTAACTGCATCACCAGGCCGACGTCGATGGCCGGGGGTTCGCCGGTGGTTTCGGCTCGGCGGCGGGCCGCGCGCCGGGAGGTCGAGGGCACGCCGGTGCGGGACGCGATGTCGATCGGTGTGTCGCCGGAGTGATCATCACTGGTGGCGCGGCGGTTTCGGCGGCCACCGGTACCCGCTGCCTGTTCGGCGCGAGCGGCGTCGATCGCCGAATCGTGTGATGTGGCAACTGCTTCCGCCGACCCCGTCGCCGGATGGTCGTCGGCTCTGGTTTCCTCTGCAGGCGACCGGTGCCGGCTGGTCGGAACGTATTCCGCCGCAGGAGCTTCCGCTGCGCGTCGTCGGAGGATGTCGGTATCGGACTGTTCGAGGAGGGCGCTCGGGGCGGAGCGCAGTCCCACCGTCGCCCCGTTGCGGGTGGGGAACGGGCGCGCGGTGGCGTCGGCGCTCTCCACTCGGCTGCGAAGGGCCGGCAGCGTGTCGGTGTTCTGCCAGGATTGCGGGTCTGCTGAGTCGGCTGGGTCCGTACCGTCTGCCGGGCCGGAATGGGCCGGGCCGGTTGTTTCGGCGTGGTCGGACCGGGGCTGCTCGTTCGAATGCCGATGCGGAAGCCGAGCCGCGGGGCGCGACTTCTCGTCCTCCGCAGTGGTGGTGTCCGTCGTCGGATTCGCTTCGGCGACAGTGTGTTCGGCGGCGATTCGCGCGCTGTCGGCGACCGATGCGGCGCGCGTGCTGTGTGGGGTGTGGTCGCCGTCGGTCGCCGATTCCGTAGCGGTGGTGGGCCGACGGGCGTCGTCGCCCGGCTGTCCGGCCGGCGGTGTCGTTGCGAACGGCGCCGGCGCGGGATCGGCCTCGCCGCCCGGTGACGTCGCGCGTGCGGTCGCCGATTCGTCATCGCTCGCCGTGGTGCGGCGGGTCCCAGCTTCGTCGGCCGGCGTGGCTGTGGTGGCCCGCGACTCCGTGCTCGCGGGGCGTGCGGTGCCGTGCTGCCCCTCGCCCGCGGGCTCGGCTGCCGTGGTTGCGGGGATCTCACCGGACAGCCGCGACGCGGGGGTACTCGCGGCGGGCTGCTCGTTGTCGCGTGCCCGCCGGGCCGCCCGGGGGATGGGGCGGCGGGTGGCTTCCGGGCGGGTATCCGTGCTCGCCGATGCCGCAGCGGATTCCGTTCCGGCATCCGCGGTTTCGGACCGGGCGATGCCGTGGGCGGGAGTGGGGAGTCGCGTCGGCAGTTTCGGCGGGGTGACGGATCTGGTGGACGAGGCAACCGAATCGGCCGAATCGGCCCGACGCGGCTCCGCCGGCTCGGCGGGAGAGGTCCCAGCAGACGCAGCCTCGGCAGGAGACGCATCGGCGGGTGACGTCTCGGCAGCAGACGACTCGGCGGGCTGGGTCTCGGCGCTACGGGAGCGACTCTGCCGCCCGGGGTCGATGCCCAGGCTCTCCGCGATGCGGCGGACCGTGTCCTCCGGATCCTGAGATCCGGCGTCGAGTTGGTCTGCCCAGCTTGCCTTTTCCGGCGTCTCGATCTCGGTGGGAGCCGTGGCCGATCCCAGGGCTCCCGATCTCGGATCCACGGGAGGCATCTCCGCTGCGCGCACCGCGAAACTGGAGGTGGGAGCGGATTCGTCACCGGCCGGCGTGGGACGGCCGTGCGGTCCCGCACCCTGTTCGTAGTCCGCATCGAACGGCGAGGCGAACATGCTGCGCTGCGCGGGTTCTCGGGTGGGCAGCGGCGGGATGGCCGTGCGGGCCGACGTGTCGCGAACCGGCAGCGGCGGTGCGGCAGGAGGCGTCGGAACCGCGCTGCCGCTGAGGTAGTCGGGTGAATAGGACGGAACATCGGTGGGCGAGGCGCCGGGGGGCGGGCCGAAAACGCTCTCGCCCGATCCGGAGTCTTCGAATTCGGCACTGTCCCAGCGCAGTCCGAACTTCTCGGCGCCGCCGTGCGCGGGTCCGCCGCTGCCCGCCTGCTGACCCGGCTCCTCCTCGGAGCGGGTCAGTCGGTGCCCCTCTCGTGCAGTATGGGGTTCTCCGAAACGGGCATTGGCGGGATCCGTCATACACCCCATTCTTATCGCTCGCCTTTCCGGGTGCGAGTTCGCGGGGTGTGCGAGGGCTCCCGCCACCGTTGCGCCGCAGCTCAATCCGCCCGTTTCTCGAGTTCGGTGCCGCGGCGCAGGGTGAGCGACATCAGTTCGCTCGGCTCGTCCACTTCGATTCGATGCCAGCGCCCGCGCGGCACGATGAACGCCTGTCCGGCGCGCAGGGATACCGATGCCGCCGGGTCGCCGGTCTCGCGCAGATATATTCGTATCCCGCCCGAGAGCACCGCCACCAGTTCCTCTCCGCTCGGATGCATTTCCCAGTGATCACCGTGGACGTCGGCGTCGGTGGCCACCCGGAAGGCGGCCAGGGTCCATCCGTCCACATCTCCGGACATGCGGCGTTGTTCATCGAAAACCCGGCCGTCGGGCAGCATTCGGATGCCGCGTGCGAACAGGTCGACAGGTGCGAGTGACATGGTGTTTCCTTTCATTCGGCCACGACCGGAGCCGGGGCGGGCAGGGGTGCGGAGGTGGATCGGCCGGCGGTCCGGCGCGGCATGATCGCCGCCGCGACGACCGCGGCACCGAGGAGCAGGACCGCGCCGATCGCCAGCCCGGTGGCATATCCCGCGGTGACGGCCTCGGGTGTCTCCACCGATCCGGTGCGTTGTGCGGCGACCGAGGCCAGGGCGGCCAATCCCATCGCGCCGCCGATCTGGCGGGCACTGTTCATCAGGCCGGACGCCATGCCGGCTTCCGCGGGGGCGACGCCGGTGGTGGCGGCGGCCGCGAGCGGGGCCAGGCACAGGCCGAATCCGATACTGGTGACGAGCGAGGGACCCAGTACCGCGGTGGCGAAGTCGCCACCGGCATCCAGCAGTGCGAACCATCCGAGGCCGGCGGCGGCGAGCAGTGAGCCGGAGATCAGCAGGGTGCGCGGTGAACGCCGGTGGCCGAGCCGAGTCGCGACCACGGTCCCGGCGACGACCCCGGCGGAGAACGGAACGAAGGCCAGACCCGTTGCCGCCGCGGACATTCCGAGCGACTGCTGCAAATAGAGCGAGACGAAGTAGAAGGCCGAGAACTGTCCCGCCGCGGCCAGAGCGACGAACAGATCCGCCCCGGCGACCCACCGGTTGCGCAGCAGCGACAGCCGTATCAGCGGGACCGAGGCCCGCCGTTCGAACCATACGAAGCCCGCCAGGAGCAGCAGTGCGGCCACGACCGTTCCCACGGTCGCGGGTGAGAACCACCCGTAGCGATCGGTACGGACGACGGCGAGAACGAGCAATCCGGCGCCGCCGGTGGCGGTGAGCGCTCCGGCGATGTCGAGCGGCGGCCGCGTCGCGTCGCGGCGGTCGGCGGGGATGCCGAAGAAGGCGAGTCCCAGCACTATCGCGGCGATCGGCAGATTGACGAGCATCACCCACCGCCATCCGGCGTACTCGGTGAGGATGCCGCCCAGCAGTACGCCCAGCGCGCCACCGGCGCCGTTCGCCGCACTCCACAGTCCGAAGGCCCTTACCCGCGCCGGGCCGTGCGGGAACAGGACGGTCAGCATCGCGAGGGTGGCCGGTGCGACGGTCGCGGCCGCCACACCTTGCACAGCACGTGCGGCGATCAGTTGCCACGGTTGCTGGGCCAGCCCACCGGCCAGCGAGGCGAGGGCGAATCCGCACAGCCCGAGCGCGAACAGTCGCCGGCGGCCGAACAGATCGCCGGCCCGCCCGCCCAGAAGGAGGAATCCGCCGAAGGTCAGGGCGTAGACGTGCACCACCCACGACAGATCGATCGGCGCGAAGCCCAGCTCGCGGCGAACGGCGGGCAGCGCCACGTTCACCACCGCCATGTCCAGCGCAATCATCAACTGCGCCACTGTGATCGCGGCCAGCGCGAGTCCGGGCGAATACTTTCTATACATGTATAAAAAGTAACCGACCGTAGTGCTCGTTGTCGAGACCTCGTGTCAAGATGGCCGGGTGAGCACCCGAACCGGACGTCCGCCGCGGCTGTCCCGCGCGCAGATCGTGGCCGCCGCCCGCGAGCTGATCGAAACCCACGGCGTGCAGGCGTTGACCATGCGGCGCCTGGCCACCGAACTCGGCGCGACGCCGATGGCGCTCTATCACCACGTACCGGACAAGGACGCGCTGCTGCTGCTCCTGCTCGACGAGGTGGCCACGGGTGCGGTGCGTCCACAACTGCCGGAGGACCCGCGGGAGCGTCTGATCGTCGCGGCCCGCGCGATGCACGACGTCCTGGCCCCGGTTCCGTGGATCACCGAGGTGCTGACTGCCGACGACCTGCTCTCACCGGCCGCGCTCTGGTACCCCGAGGCGATTCTGGACGCGTCGATGGACGCCGGGCTGGATGCCGATCGCGCGGTGCACGCCTACCGGGCCGTCTGGTACTACACGGCCGGCGAAATTCTGATTCGCGCCGCGGCTCGCCGGCGTCGCGACGACGACCGGCCCGTGTTCCGGGAGCGCGTCTTCGCAGATATCGATGCCGAGGAGCTTCCGCGCTTGGCGGCCGTGGCCGGGCGATGGAGTGCGCTCACCGCGGCCGATACCTACGAACAGGGATTGCGCGCGCTGGTCGACGGCCTGCTGCCGGCTCGCTGAACGGGCGACGCCGACTCAGCCCAGGCTGCTCATACCGGCCGCGACGACCCGGGAGAGATTCGTGATCTCCTCGGCGCCGGCGAGTGTCAATCCGTCGAGTGCGTGCAACCGGTCGGTGCTCGCGATCGTGAGCATGGCCGACACCCATGCGGCCGCGCAGGCGCGCAGGGTCCCGGGTTGGACCTGCCCGGGCGCGCTCGCCTGCAGTACCCGGGCGGTGACGTCGAGGAGTTGATCGCGCATGCGGCGCACCTGTTTGCGTACATCCGGATGTGTATCGGCCTCGCGCCACATGATCACGCGCAGCACCGAGGAGTGGTGGTCGCGCAGATTCAGCGCCGCGTCGAGGTTCACCAGGCTGGTCGCCGGATCGCCGGGCCTGACCACCGTGGCGATGTCGTCGATCGGATGTGCGGGAACCCGCTCGGCCATCAGCGCCGAGAGGATCGAGTCCTTGGTGGGGAAGTAGTAGAAGACCAGTCCCTTCGGAACGCCGGCCGCGGCGGCTATCGCAGCCGTCGCGGTCGCGTCGAATCCGTGTGCCGCGAACAGGCTTTCGGCGGCATCCAGAATCAGAGCACGGGCGTCGCCGTCGACCTTCCGGCTGCGGCGACGCCCCGCTCGATGGGGGGTGGGCATCTGCATCAGTGAGCAGTATGCATCCGCGCCGATACCTGCGGAAGGGCGGCGAGGGCCACCACGACGGTCAGCACGCCGACGATCCACGCCGTCCACGACGCCGCGCTGTAGCCGCTGTAGTTCATCACCCATGGCGAGATGAACAGCAGGACGCCGAACAGGCCCATGGCGTAATCGGTTCCGGCGATTCCCGGACGGGTGAACTGGATCATGCCGGTCAGGGCGATCAGCACGCCGAGCACGATCAGGGTCCACATGGCGCGGTTGCTGTGGTCGGTCCAGATGGGGGACAGGGCGGTGTAGGCGCCCAGGGCCACGGCCACGAAACTCAGGGTGCGGTTTTCGGTGAGCATGGGGGCCTCCTCGGGGGCGGAATTGCGTTCTGATCTCGGTATAGCTCTGATTGACCGCCCGATCAATACTTCGACCGGAAATTTCCTGCATTCGTGTCGGATATGGCGCCCGTCACGACAATCTAGAACGTGTTCTAGTTTATGGTGGATTGGTGCAGCAATACGTGCAGGCAGTGGGAACCGAACCAGGAGGGCGGCGATGACAGCCCCGATCGTGATCGTCGGCGCCGGTCTGGCGGGCCTGCGCACCGCGGAGGAATTGCGCCGCGCCGGATACGAGGGCGGACTGATCCTCGTCGGTGACGAACAGCGACTGCCCTACGATCGGCCGCCGCTGTCCAAGCAGTTCGTACGCGGCGAGACCGAGGATACGACGCTGCGCCCGGCCGAATTCTTCGCCGAGAAGAACATCGAGCTGCGACTGGGACTGGCCGCGACCGGAGTCGACACCGCGGCACGCACCGTGACCTTCGACGACGGTTCCGTCCTCGAGTACGGACAGCTGATCATCGCAACAGGCCTGCGGCCCAAGCGAATTCCCGGTTTGCCGGATGCCGCCGGTGTCCATGTCCTGCGACGCCACGAGGACGCGGCGGCCCTGCGCGACGGCCTGGCCACCGCACGGCGGGCGCTGGTGGTCGGTGCGGGCTTCATCGGCTGCGAGCTGGCGGCGAGCTTCCGTTCCCGGGGCGTCGACGTCGTGCTGGTGGAACCGCAGCCGACCCCGCTCGCTGCCGCGCTGGGTGAGACGGTCGGCCGCCTGGTCGGTCGGATGCATCGCGACGAGGGCGTGGACCTGCGCTGCGGAATCGGACTGAGCTCGCTGCGGGTCGAAGACGGTGCGGTCACCGGGGCCACGCTCACCGACGGCAGTACGGTCGCCGCCGATCTGGTCGTCATCGGCGTCGGCTCCGCACCGATCACGGAGTGGCTGGCCGGATCCGGTATCCCGCTGGCGGAACCGCAGGCGGGCGGGGGTGTCCTCGCCGACGAGGTGGGCCGCACCTCGGTCGAGGGTGTGTGGGCGGTCGGCGATGTCGCGGCCTGGCGCCACGACAACGGCCGGCACAAGCGTGTGGAGCACTGGACCAACGCCGGTGAACAGGCCAGGCTCGTGACCACGGCCCTGCTCGGCGGTGACGTCCCCGCGGCCGCCCGGGTGCCGTACGTGTGGAGTGACCAGTACGACCTGAAGATCCAGGTGCTCGGCACTCCCGCGGGCGCCGACGAGATCCGGGTGATCGAAGACGACGGCCGCAAATTCCTGGCGCACTACTTCGACGGCGGGGTTCTGACCGCCGTGGTCGGTGGCGGACGCACCGCGCAGGTCATGAAGATGCGCGCCGAACTCGCCGCCAACGCCCGGTCCGCCGCACCCCTGAGCTGAACGCTCACGTCGCCGGACCGACCGGTTCCCGCTCGGATCGGTCGTCGCGGCCGGTGCGGTCGGTCCGCCACCGGCATGGGAAAACATGTCCGGCCGATACCCCGGTCGGGCGCAAGGGCGCGTGGCGACGCTAATACAGTGGCTGGGTGATCGTTGCGCTCATCGATTCGGGACTGGGGTTGCTGCCGACGGGGGCGTGGCTGCGCAAGTTGCGTCCCGACCTCGATCTGCTGCTGCAACTGGATCCCGACGGTGCGCCGTGGGGTCCCAAACCCGAGCAGTGGGTGATCGATCGGGTGCTGGATGCGGCCCGCCGCTCGTTGCGGCTCGGCGCGGAGGCCATTGTGCTGCCGTGCAATACCGCCAGCGTCACCGCACTCGAACAGGTGCGAGCCGAGGTCGGGCCCGAGGTGCCGGTGATCGGCACCGTCCCCGCGATCAAACCCGCCGCCGCGGCCTGCGCCTCGGTCGCCGTGTGGGCGACCGCGGCCACCACCGCGAGCCGCTACCAGGCCGATCTCATCGCCCGCTTCGGTGGTGAGGCCGATGTGACGGGTGTGGCGTGCCACGGCCTCGCGGACGCCATCGACCGCGGAGATCTCCCGGCCGTCGAGCACGCCATCGCCCGCGCCGCCGAACAGACCCCCGCCGGCACCGAGGCGGTCGTACTGGGCTGCACCCACTACCCCCTGGTCCTCGATTCCATCGTGGCCGCACTGCCCCCCGGCGTCCGGCTGTTCGACAGCGCGGAAGCCGTTGCGGGCCAGACACTCCGGCGCATCGACGCGCTGGGCCGGCCGACCGCCGGGGCCGGCACGGTGACCGTCTACAACAGCGGCCGCGCCGGTGAACTGCCCGCGAGCGCGGCGGCCTTCGAATCGGGCCGGGTGCTCGGGGCGGTCGCTACCGCCTGCCCCACGGTCTAGTCGCGCGAGAACGCCGGGCGGACCGTGTTGAACCGGTCACGATTCCGCCCGTGTCTCCCGTCGGCCGCGCCGTGCCGAGTCCGGTGGCGCCGAGCGAATCCTGTTCCGGGACATCTTCTTTCGATACCGCCGCGCCGCTGTGGCGGATAACCGGAGATGGTGCTGTGACCTGCGCCCCAGCCACTCGTGGGAGGTCTGGTGGTCCGTGACCGGGCGCGGTTCTACCGTGATTTTCCGCAGACGTACAGCGCGGTCGTCGACGCATTTCCGCAACCACCCCTACCGGGCCGGCCGCCACGGCGCCGGCGCATCGGTAACAGACAGACCCGGAGTTATGGCTACCCGAACGCCTTGGAGCGATGTTCATCCCGGAACCGGCGACACCGAATCGTCGTACGGCCCACTACCGACGCCGCCGAGCGGTCGCCGTCCGGTGTGGGGATACCTGTGCGGTGCCGGGTTGAGTGCCACGACTCTCGTTCTGTTGTTCCAGCCCTGGTTGTCTGCGTCCGGGCCGGGTGGCGCGATCCGTTCGGATGCCTTCGGCAGGCTGGCCGGCACCGAATCCCAGCAGGACTGGGGAGGCGCCGGTCTGCACAACACCGATATCAGCGGCACGTGGGCGGTGCTGACCTGTGTCGCGATCCTCGCGACGATCTTCGCCGCGGCGGCGTATCTGCGGACTCGCGCCGCGATCTTCTCCACCGCCGCCGCGGTCGCGGGGAGCGGCGTGGCGCTGTTCGTTCTCGCGGACGTGCTGTACCTCGACAACAAGGAATCCGAGCTGCGGGCGGCGGTCGCGGACGACAGCAGTTTCTCCGGCATCCTCCGTGGTCTCTTCGGGGGTGCCCACGCCGCGCATCAGCTGGCGGGCGCCCACCTCGATATCGCCGCGATGCTCGCCGGAATCACCGCATTCGGCGCGGCGGCATGCCTGCTCACCAACCATCTGCGCGACAACCCGGTCGCGCGGACCGTCGCCCGGCCGATGACGACATTCGCCGCCGCCGCACCCTCGTCGATGCCGGCCGCACCGGCGCATGCCCCGACCGCGCGATCCGCGGCGCGGTACGCGCAGCCCTCGGCGGCGACCGCGCAGCCGTTGGCTCCGGTCGCGCAGCCGTTGGCTCCGGTCGCGCAGCCGTTGGCTCCGGTCGCGCAGCCGTTGGTCCCGGTCGCGCAGCCGTTGGCGGCGACCGCGCAATCTTCGGCCCCAATCGCGCAACCCCTCGCGGCGGCCGCACAGTCGTCGGCTCCGGTCGCGCGGCCGTCGGCGCCGGTCGCGCGGCCGTCGGTCCCGGTCGCGCAGCCGTTGGTTCCGGTCGCGCAGCCGCCGGCGTCGACGCCACTGTCCGCGGCCCCGGCCGCGCAGCCACATGTGCCGACCGCACCGCATCCGGCGCCCGTTGTCGCGTTGGCGGATATCACCGCCGAGCACGAGCCCGCCCCGCGCGCATCCGGCGCCCCGCGGTTCCCGGCGCGGAAGCAACCCAGCTGGCGCATCGTCATCCCCGCGGGCGAGGTGTCCGCCCACGCTCCGGCACGAGTGGAGCGCACCTTCGCCAAGTAGTCCCACGGCAGGTGTCCGGCCCCGGCCGCGTTGTCGCCGGTAGTCGGAGGAATGGTGAGTGATACTGCCGTATATGACCGTTGCGCGTTTTCCGCAGGACCAGTATTCGGCGTCGGGCGGTTTCGGTGGAGTGTGGGCATGACGCCCGCGCCGACCGCAGCCGACGTGGCACGTGCGGTGGACGAACTGGGTGATCCCGCGCGCGCCGTCGAGTTACGGCGGTTCTTCAAAACCGGGCCCGGGGACTACGGCGAGGGCGACGTCTTCATCGGCGTCTCCGTGCCGCAGACCCGCAAGGTCGCGAAAGCATTTTCCGCCCTGCCGATTTCGGAGATAGCTGAACTTTTGCGGAGTCCGGTACACGAGCATCGGCTCGCGGCGCTGGTGATCGCGAACAATGCCATGGCGAAGGCGGGGAAACCACGCACGTACGACGGTGCCGCACAACAGGAAATCGTTGACATATATCTGGCGGCGGTGCGCGGCGGGCGCGTGAACAATTGGGATCTGGTCGACGTCTCGGCCGAGAACATCCTGGGGCCGTGGCTACTGGGACGGCCCCGGGATCTGCTCGACGAGTTGGCACAGTCGGATTCGCTGTGGGAACGCCGGGTCGCGCTGCTGACGACCTTCGCGTTCATCAAGGCGGGCGACGCCTCGACCACATTCGCCCTGTGTGAACGGCTGCTCGACGACAGGCGCGACCTGATTCAGAAGGCGGTCGGCTGGATGCTGCGCGAAGTCGGCAAACGGGTGGACCGCGCGCTGCTCACCGATTTCCTGGACCGTCGTGCCCACGATATGGGCCGCACGGCGCTGAGTTACGCCACCGAACATCTGGATCCCGAGGCGCGCGTGGCCTATCGGGCGCAACGGCAGTCGCCGTAGGTCCGCCCGCCGTGCCCGGTCTCCAGGCCGGCCACGGCGGCGACGGTCCTCAGAACTGGATCTTCAGATGATCGGTGACCGGATGCGCCTGGCAGCCGAGGATGTATCCGGCTTCGATGTCCTCCGGATCGAGAATCTCCGAATTGTCCATCTCCACTTTGCCTTCCAGCACGGTGCAGGCACAGGATCCGCATTCGCCCTCTTGGCAGGAGTACGGCACGTCCAAACCCTTGGCGAGCATGATGTCGACCAGGGTCTGGCGGCGCGGCCACTGCATGGAATGGGTTTCGCCGTCGAGTTCGACCTCCACGGTGGCCGCGTCGGCGGCGTCCTCCTCGCTGACCTCGACCGGGGCGCCGGCGGCGAACGGATCGCCGGACAGTGAATTGAAGACCTCGGCGTGGGTGCGGTTGCGCGGCACCTCCAGCTGGGCCAGTGCATCGTGCACCCGGTCCATGAACGCCTTCGGCCCGCACATGAACGCGCGGAAACCGGTGTACGGCGCGCACAGCGTGGCCAGTCCGTCGGCGGTGGGCAGGCCCTGCAGCGTCTCCAGCCAGTGCACCACCACGAGCCGCTGCGGATTCTTGTCGGTGAGCTCGCGCAGTTCGTCGGCGAAGATGACCGATTCCGGATCGCGGTTGGCGTAGACCAGCACGATCCGGCCGTTGCCGCGGGCGAGTGCCGATTTCAGGATCGACATCACCGGGGTGACGCCGCTGCCGGCGGCGAACAGCAGCAGATCCTCGTCCAGATCCTTCGGCGTGAAGACGCCGGAGGGCGGCAGGACCTCGATCTCGTCACCGGCTTTGACGTTGTCGCACACCCAGTTCGACGCGTATCCGTCGATCGTGCGCTTCACGGTGACCTTCGGCTGCACATCGGTGTGCGGCGAGCTGGCGAGCGAATAGCAGCGCGCCACCGAACCTGTGCGCTCGCTCGGGATGCGCAGCGTCAGGAACTGGCCGGGCTGATAGGCGAAGCGCTCGCGCAGATCTTCGGGCATGTCGAAGACCAGCGAGCAGGCATCGGCCGTCTCGTTGACGACAGCGGCGACCCGCAGCACGGCCGATCGTGAGCTGTGCGGTACGTCGGGATCGACGGTGGTCATGGTGTCCTCTCGGGGCCGGGCGCTGGAGCAGGCAAACTAGAACGTGTTCTAATTTATGATACGTGGCCGTCCCGCTGCCGGACAAGCTGGGCTTCGAGCCCGGCGATCAGCACATCCATGCCGAAGTCGTAGGAGTATTTGCCGCGCAGGTCGCCCATGTGCTTGACGGCCCGCTCGACGGCTTCGGGAAGCGGCATGTCGACCAGCGCGGATCGGTCCCGTGGATTGACCCGGGCGCGGCCGAACAGATACGTGTGAATGGTGGCATAGGCGGCGAGCACATTGCGATCCTCGAATCCCGCATCGGACAGGATTTCCATCACAGCGGCGATCAGATCGAGCTGTTTGCCCAGCGTCTGTTCGATGAGGACATCGCCCAGGCCTGGATGTTTGCGCAGCTTCTCGTCGATCTGATCGATGAGTTCGCGCAGGCGCTGCTGCCAGGTGCCGAATTCCGGCGGCGGGGTCCGCACTCCGGTGAGGGCCGCGCTGGCCACCAGATCCAGCAGTTCGCGCTTGTCGGCGACGTAGTAGTAGGGCGCCATCGGCGAGACGCCGAGTTCGCGGGAGAGCCGGCGCATCGACAGCTTCTCCACGCCGTCGGCGCGCACCACACGCAATGCGGCCTCGACTATCTCGGCTTCCGAGAGTGTGTTGCCGCCCCCGCTCGTCTGCATCCGTCCGACTCCCATGCCACCTCTAGACCTGCGCAGCCCGCCCGACGGCCACCCGTCACCTGCTGTTCAACGTGCTTGCCTTCCGCAGTCTAGAGTGCGCGTTCGTGGTCGCGGCCCGGTACGTGGTGGAGATCGGCACGCACTCTCACGCCGCGCGTCATGCGGTAGTAGCGGGAGATGAACTACCGCGTCCCGCGCGGTATCTCGTTGATCATGAAGTGAATGTTGCCGTGAGATAGCTAGATAGCGTCGACGGTCATTGACAACCGCGCAACGCCGGAGCCGGTGCGTTGCCGCCGGTTTCGTATCGAATTCGATCCGTTTTTTTCGACACGGGATGCCCGGCGGGCGGTTAGCGCATAGCATTCTTGGAATGCGCCATGATCGACTGCCCAATGGGTTCGGGGTGCGAATCGATCCTCGGGTGCGCACCTATTCCGGTGGACGGCTCTTGGTCGGCGGCTCGCCGACGAGGTTGCTGAAACTTGCTCCGGAAGCGGCCGCCCTGATCGGTGACGGGTATCTCGAAGTGACGGATCCCCAGTCCGCGGTGGTTGCCAGACGGCTGCTCGACTCCGGGGTGGCCAACCCGCGTCCGCGCCTGCTGCCCTCGCCCGAAGAGGTCACGGTCGTGGTGCCGCATTGCAACGACGCCGCCGGGCTGCAGCGGTTGCTGTCGACTCTGCGGGGACACAGTGTGGTCGTCGTGGACGACGGGTCCGATCGACCGGTCCGTATTCCGCGCACCGGGGGGCGTTGCCGCGTCACCGTGCTGCGCCACGATTCGCGGCAGGGCGTGGTCGCCGCACGCAATGCCGGACTGCAGGCGGCGACAACCGAATTCGTCGCATTTCTGGATTCCGATGTGGTCCCGCGCGCGGGCTGGCTGGAGGTCATGCTCGGACATTTCAGCGATCCCGAGGTCGCCTTGGTCGCTCCGCGCATCGTGGCGCGCGAGCCGGATGCCAGTGTGCTGGGCCGCTACGAGAGCGCGCGGTCGTCCCTGGATTTCGGGCGCCGGGAAACCGCGGTCAGCTCACGCGGCTCGGTGTCGTACGCGCCGGGCGCGGCGCTGCTGGTGCGGCGCCACGCTCTGCTGGCCGAGGGAGGATTCGACGAGCAGATGCGCTCGGCCGCCGATGTCGATCTGTGCTGGCGGCTCGAGCGCGCCGGCTGGCGGTTGCGGTACGAGCCGGCCGCGCACGTCGCCTGCGATCAACCGGCCTCGTTCGGTAAGTGGTTCGGCCGCAAGGTCTCTCACGGTGCCGGGGCGGCGCCGCTGGCCCGCCGCCACGCCGGGATGGTCGCTCCGCTGTCGGTGCCGTTCTGGACCATCGCCGCGACCGCGCTGCTGGCCACCGCGTCGCGCGCCGGAATCCTGGGCGGGCTCGCCACCCTGCTCGCCGCGCTGATCCGGCTGCGGCGGGTGTTCGCCGAACTCGACAATCCGACGCGGGTGGCGGCCATCCATCTGGCCCGGGGTTTCTCCGCCGGGGTGTGGCGGATCGTCTCGGCGCTGTGCCGGCACTACTGGCCGGTGACGGTGCTGGCGATGATCGCCTCCCGGCGCATCCGCCGGCTGGCGGTCGCGCTGGCGGTGGCCGACGGCCTGGCCGACTGGTTCACCCACCGCGATTCCGGCGGCCTGGATCCGGTGCGATATCTGATGTGCAAGCGGCTCGACGACGTCGCCTACGGGACCGGCCTCTGGTCGGGTGCGTTGCGTGCGCGCAATGTGGCCGCGCTGCGGCCGGCCGTTCCCCGGCATTGATGGCCGGGGTCACATGTGGCCCCGATATGCCGTCTACCTCACATTTCGCCGGGATCCGGCGCCGATGTGACCTGTCGGACAAACCGTATGCTTCGCCCATGCCCTTTCTGACCCGCCGGTACAGTGTGGGACGGGAAAGAAAGGCAAATGGTCAGCAATCTCACAGGCGATAACCGTCCCGAGGGCAGGGTCGAGCCCGGGACACAGCTCGGTGCGCTGGAAGCCTATGCCGCTCAGGCCCACGGTTACCTCAGTGTCGGGGGTGATCAGCTCAATCAGCTGCCCGGATTGCTGCGTCCACTGGTTCTGGAGTCCTGGCTGCGCAGTGTGCGCGGCGGGGTCGATCCCATGGACGTACTCGACGGCCGCGGTCTGCGCGGTGCCGATCTGCAGCGCTACCGCGACAACCATCCGATTGCCGCGGTGATGCCACTGGTCGACAAGTTGCTCCTGCAGGACGCTACCGGCATCGGGCTGATCGTGGTCGTCGCCGACCAGTTCGGCCGGGTGCTCTCGGTGCACGGCAATCCCGACCGGGTCGAGGCCGCCGCCGAGGTCGGCCTGCGCGAGGGCGACGATCTGTCCGAACGCCGCATCGGGACGAATGCGGTCGGGCTGGTGGTTCGCACCGGTCGCGCCACCTGGATCCACGGCCCGGAACATTTCCTGCACCGGATGCATCAGCTCACGGGAGCGGCCGCGCCCGTGCACGATCCGGACGGCCGGTTGGTCGGCGTGCTGATGATCGCCGGCGGCGTGCGCGTTGCCCGCCCGGAGATTCTGGCGCTGGTGAAGGCGGCCGCGACCGCGGCGGAGATGGACCTGGTGCTCGCGGCCGTGCGCACCGAACAGCGAGGCGCGGATCGTCGTGCGCCCGTGGATCATTCGTCGCCGCCGCGGACCGCCGCCCGGCTGGCGCTGGAGGTGCTGGGTCTGGGCCAGCCGCAGCTGTCGGTCGACGGGGAGCGTATCGCGTTGTCGCAGCGGCATGCCGAGATCCTGCTGTTGCTGGCCGAACACGGTGAGGGTCTGTCCGCCGACCATCTGGCGCTGCTGCTCGACGACACCGACCTCGACAACGCCACCATCCGGGCCGCCATGTCGCGGCTGCGCTCGGTGGTCGGCCCGGACGTCTTCGGCTCGCGGCCGTATCGGCTGCGGGTGCCGGTGTCCACGGATGTGGAGGCGCTGCGCGCGGCGCTGGATTCGGGGGATGTGCACAGTGCGGTCCGCCATTACACCGGACCGGTGCTGCCCCGTTCGACCGCTCCCGGAGTTATAGACATACGCGATGAATTGCGGGTGCGGCTGCGGACCGCGGTGTTACGTTCCGGTGACGCTGCCGTGCTGGGCCGGTGGACCTCGGGCGCCGAGGGGCGCGACGATGCCGCCGCGTGGGTGGCCTATCGAGCCACAGCGGATCGCGATTCCGCCCTGTATGCCCAGATCGAGGCCAAAATTCGGGTGCTCGACCGCCGGATGGGTGCCGATGCAACGCAGATGCAACGTTTCGGCTCGTAGGCTCCGCGTCTGAAAGTGTCCTGACTCACACAAACAGGTCACAGTGTGGTTTCGGGCACATCTCTGCCTGGATATCGACCGAATTGGACGCTAGTCCGAGTTTTTTTGAAGGATCTCGTTCCTTTTTATTAGTCTTCGGCCTAGTGTTCGCTGCATCGGTGGCGTGAGTCGCCACCGGCCGATGCCGGAGATGAGGCCGCGGGAGCTCGGGGCCGCGATGTTGGAGGAAGTCGAGTTCGAGGATGAGTTGGTGACCGCACCGGTTCACCGAAATTACTGAGACACAAACCATTTCGCTCTTTCACACCTTCGCGATCGCGTGAGGTGTATTCGCCGAACCAACCGTGGCAAAGCCAGGGTCCGCGTCGTCGCGTGGTGCCCGGGGCTTATTTCGTGCTGCCCGAAAAGCGTTCGGTCGCTGGGTATTTCGTCAATCGAGGAGGCTCTGGTGCAGGGTTCGGAGTTGAGCGGATTCGGTCCGGGGGAAAGTCGCGGGACCGAGACCACGTCGGATCCGTCGCCGTTCCCGTTGACACCGGCGCAGCTCGGAGTCTGGTACGCCCAGCTGCTCGACCTGGGGACTCCGATCAATATCGCCCAGTACGTCGACGTGCACGGCGACCTCGATGTCGAAGTCCTGCAAAAGGTCTCGGTCGACGCGGCGCGGGAGTTCGGGTCCACGGTGGTGCGGCTCGGCGAAACCGACGGCGAGCCGTATCAGTGCGTGGACCCGCGCCTTCCCGTCGACATCGTGCCGGTCGATCTGCGCGATGCTCCCGATCCGGTCGCCGCCGCCCACCACTGGATGCGCGCGGACTACACGCGGCCGGTGGATCTGCTGACGGACCGGCTGTTCGCGGGGGCCGTGCTGCGCGTCGGCGAGCGGCGATGGTTCTGGTATCTGCGCGCCCACCACATCGTTCTCGACGGATTCGGTGCCCTGACCAACACCATGCGCGTCGCCGAGCGCTACACCGCCGAACTGCGCGGCATCGAACCCGAACCGGCCAAGGCGGGCAGTCTCGAATCGCTGGTGGAGGGCGAACGCGGCTACCGCGACAGCACCCGATTCGGCTCGGACCGGCAGTACTGGGGTGAGCGGGTCCGCGACCTGGACGGCGCGACCACACTCAACGGCCGCACCGCACCCCGTGCGGCCGGGAATCTGGTGCACGGCCGCCGCCTGCCGGACAAGGTCGTCACCCGGATGAACGACCTTGCGACAGCGCATGATTCGAGCGCGGCGGTGGTGTTGCTCGCGGCCTTCGCGGCCTATCTGGCCCGGCTGACCGGACGCGACGAGGCGGTGCTGAGCCTGCCGGTCACCGCCCGCACGACCGCCGTGATGCGGCGCTCGGCCGGCATGCTCTCCAATATCGTCCCGCTGCGGCTGCAGGTCGGTGACGCCACCTGGGCGCAGCTGCTGCAGCAGACCCGGATCGAGGTCGCGGGGGCCCTGCGGCACCAGCGCTACCGGCACGAGGACATCCGCCGCGACGCCGGAATGGAAGGTCTGGCCACACGGCGCGCGCTGTTCGGGCCGCTGGCCAACATCATGCTGTTCCGCAGCGATCTGACCCTGGGTGATACCGTCGGCCGCTATCACGTGCTCTCGACCGGGCCGGTCGAGGATATGAGCCTCAACGTCTACTACGGCGACAGCGACCGGGTGCACGTGGACTTCGAGGCCAACCCGAATCTGTACGGCACCGACGACATCGCCCGCCATCACGCGCGCTTCGTCCGGTTCCTCGAGCGGCTGGTCGACCTCGATCCCGAGCGGCCGCTGTCGTCGGTGGCGGTCACCACCGATCTGGAGCGCGAGGTCAGCCTCCGGATCTGGAATGCCACCGAGGTGGATATCGCCGAGCTGGCGGGGGCGGACGCGACCCTGGTGTCGATGTTCGAGCGTCAGGTCGCGCGGACCCCGGAGGCCGTCGCGCTGCGCGGCTCGCGGACCCTCGGCTACGCCGGATTCGCGGCCGAGGTCAACCGGCTCGCGCGCCATCTGATCGCGCGCGGCGCCGGCCCCGAAACCACGGTGGCACTGCATATTCGGCGTTCGCCGGAGCTCGTGGTCGCGATGTACGCGGTGCTGGCGGCCGGGGCGGCGTATGTGCCGCTGGACCCCGATCATCCCGCCGAACGCATCGGGTACGTGCTCGAGACCGCGAAGCCGGTCTGCGTGCTGACCACCGTCGCCGATCACGGTGACGGCGACAGCCGATGGATCGATATCGATGAACTGGACCTGTCGGCGCTGTCCGATCGGCCGGTCACCGATACCGAGCGGATCTCGCCGATGCGGCCGCAGCATCCCGCGTACGTCATCTTCACCTCGGGCTCCACCGGACGGCCGAAGGGCGTCGCGGTCACGCACGCCGCGATCGTCAACCGGTTGGTCTGGATGCAGAGCGCCTACCGGCTCACCGCCGCCGACGTCGTGTTGCAGAAGACCCCCGCCACATTCGACGTGTCGGTGTGGGAGTTCTTCTGGCCGTTGCAGGCCGGCGCGAGCCTGGTGCTGGCCACGTCCGACGGGCATCGAGACCCGGCCTATCTGCGTGCGGTGATCGCCGAATTCGGTGTCACCATCGCGCATTTCGTACCCTCGATGCTCGCCGCATTCCTCGGCGGCGTGGTCGACAGCTCCGCGTTGAATTCGCTGCGGGCGGTCTTCGCATCGGGTGAGGCGTTGCCCGGGCCGCTGGCGCAGCGACTGCTCGCCGTCGCGCCGCGCGCGCGGCTGCACAATCTGTACGGTCCCACCGAGGCGGCGGTCGATGTCACCGCCCATCAGGTGGGTCCGCTCGATACCACCGGTGTGCCGATCGGCGCACCGGTCTTCAACACCCGGCTGTACGTGCTCGACGCACGGTTACGGCCGGTGCCCGTCGGCGTTCCGGGTGAGCTGTATCTGTCGGGGGTTCAGCTCGCCCGGGGCTACGTCGGGAGGCCGGAGCTGACCGCAGAACGGTTCGTCGCCGATCCGTTCGCGGACAGTGAATCGGAGGCCGGCCCCGGGGCGCGGATGTATCGCACCGGGGACCTGGTCCGCTGGACCGCCGACGGCGAGCTCGACTATCTGGGCCGCACCGATTTCCAGGTCAAGCTGCGGGGACTGCGGATCGAACTCGGCGAGATCGAAGCGGTGCTCGGCGCGGTGCCCGGGGTCGCGCGCGCGGTGGTCGTGGTGCGCGACGACGCCGGGACCGGTGCGCAGCTGGTCGCCTATCTGGTCGAAACCACCGCCGGCGCGGTCGACGTGGCGCGGGTGCGCAGCACGGCCGCGCGGGAGTTGCCCGGATATATGGCGCCGGCGGCCTACGTGATGCTCACATCGCTGCCGGTCAACCCCTCCGGCAAACTCGATCGGGCCGCGCTGCCCGCGCCCGAGCGGACCGCCGGACAGTACCGCCGGCCGCAGTCGGTCTCGGAGCGGGCCGTCGCCGAGGTGTTCGGTGAGGTGCTCGGGCGGGAGCGCGTCGGACTCGACGACGACTTCTTCGCCCTGGGCGGCAATTCGCTGGTCGCGACGCAGGTGGCGGCGCGACTGAACGCCGATCTCGGCTGCGCGCTCGGTGTGCGCGAACTGTTCGAGGCCACCACGGTCGAGGCGCTGGCCGAGCTGATCGACCGCGCCTTCGAAACCGAGGACATGCACGAGAGCGCGGGTCCGGTCGCGGGGCCGCGTCCGCGGGTGCTGCCGCTTTCTCCCGCACAGCTGCGCATCTGGTTCCTCAACCGGCTCGAGCGCGGCAGCGCCGGCTACAACATGCCGTTCGTGGTCCGGATGACCGGCGCGGTCGATACCGATGCCCTGCGCTCGGCCCTCGCCGATGTGGTGGCCCGGCACGAGGTGCTGCGCACGGTCTTTCCCGCGGACGACGCCCTCGTGGCGCGGCAACATATTCTTCCCGCCGAGCAGGTCGGCCCGGAAACCTTCGCGGTGGAAACCGTTGCCGCGGAGCGGCTCGACGCCGAGCTGGCCCGGCTGGCCGCGCGCGGCTTCGATCTGACGACCGAAATCCCTTTGCGCGCGGTAATTTTCGAGTCGGCCGCCGACGATGTCGCGCTGGCGGTCGTGCTCCACCACATCGCCGCGGACGGACTGTCGCTGCCGGTGCTGGCGCGGGATGTGACCGCGGCCTACACCCTGCGACGGTCGGGAGCCGACACCGTCGAGGCGCCGCCGGCGGTGCAGTACGCCGATTACGCGCTGTGGCAACGGGATCGGCTGGGTGATTCCGAAGATCCCGATTCCCTGGCCGCCCGGCAGCTCGGATACTGGTCGCACACGCTGGCGGGGCTTCCCGATCAGCTGGACCTGCCCGCCGATCGGCCGCGGCCCGCGGTGGCCGGCGGCACGGGCGCCGGCTACCGCTTCGATCTTCCCGCGCACCTGCATGCGGCCATCGCCGAACTCGCCCGCGCCCAGGGGGTTTCGACCTTCATGGTGCTGCACGCAGCGCTGGCCGCGCTGCTCGCGCGCATCTGCGGTGGTGAGGACATCGTGATCGGCACCCCGGTCGCCGGTCGCGGCCATCGCGAACTCGACGATCTGATCGGCATGTTCGTCAACACGCTGGTGCTGCGCACCCGAGTGGCGGCCGACGAACCGTTCACCGCTCTGCTGCAACGGGTCCGGGCCGTGGACCTGGGCGCCTTCGCCCACGCCGATCTGCCCTTCGAACAGTTGGTGGAGGCGCTCAATCCGGTCCGATCGCAGGCCCGGCACCCGTTGTTCCAGGTGATGCTGGGTGTGGCCGACACTCAGGACATCGCCGTCGAGTTACCCGGATTGTCCGTGCGGACGAGTACCCTGGACACGGCGGTGACCAAGTTCGATCTTCAACTGACGGTCACCGAAAGCTTCGCCGGTGCCGGTCCCGGGGAAGGTCCGGCACCGGCGGGGATCACGGCGGAGTTCACCTACGCCACAGATCTTTTCGAGCCGGACACCATCGCGGCCTATGCGCGGTGGTGGCGGCAACTGCTCGTCCATGTGGTCGCCGAGCCCACCCGCGCGGTGGGGCAGCTGCCGCTGCTCGATGCGGCCGAGTTGCGGCGCGCGATCGAATCCGGCCGTCGCGGCGCCGAGGGAACCGCCCCCGACGTGCTCACCGCATTCGGGCGGCAGGTGCTCCTGCGGCCCGACGCGGTCGCCGTGGTCGACGGCGAGCGGCACTTCACCTATGCCGAGCTGTCGGCCCGGGTCAACCGCCTGGCGCGGCATCTCGTCGGCGCGGGCGTCGGCCCGGAATCGCTGGTCGTCCTGGGTATGCGCCGGTCCGCCGAGCTGGTGATCGGCGCCTACGCCGTCCTGGCCGCCGGCGGTGCCTACGTGCCGGTCGACCCGGATCAGCCGACCGCCCGATTGCGGCAGATGGCCGAGACCGCCGCGCCGGTGTGCATGCTGACCGCCGGGGACGCGCCCGATCTCGACGTCCCGCAGATCGCGATCGATGCGCTCGAACTGGACGGCCTGTCCGACCGCCCGCTCACCGACGCCGACCGGCTCGCCCCGGCGCGCTCGGCCGCCACCGCGTACGTCATCTTCACCTCCGGATCCACCGGAACGCCGAAAGGTGTTGCTGTCCAGCGTGGTTCGCTGGACAACCAGATCGCGTGGATCACCGGCGAGTACGGGATCGACGAGCGGGACGTGGTGCTGTTCAAGACCCCGGCCACCTTCGACGTCTCGGTATGGGAGTTGTTCGCGCCGCTGAGCAGCGGAGCGCGGCTCGTGGTGGCCACCCCCGACGGGCACCGCGACACCGCCTATCTGGCCGCGACCATCGCCCGGCACGCCGTCACCATGACCTCGTTCGTACCGTCGATGCTGGCGACCTTCGCGAACACCGTGGCGCCGGCCGATATCCGCACGCTGCGTTGTGTTCTCGTCGCGGGGGAGGCGCTCAACGGTGCGGCGGTGCGCGCGTTCGCCGCGGTGAGCGATGCCGCGGTACACAATCTCTACGGGCCCACGGAATTCACCGTGCACGCCACCCACGCGCCGATCGCGCCCGACCACACCGGTCCGGTGCCGATCGGTAAACCAGTGCGCGACAGCCGTATTCTCGTGCTCGATCGGCAGATGCGGCCGGTTCCCGATCTGGTGATCGGCGAGTTGTACCTGTCCGGTGCGCAGATCGCCCGCGGTTACCAGGGGCGGACCGGCGCGACCGCGCAGCGATTCGTGGCCGATCCGTTCGGACCCGCCGGCGCGCGAATGTATCGCACCGGTGACCTGGTACGCCGCCTCCGCACCGGGGAGCTGGAATATCTGGGGCGCAGCGACTTCCAGGTGAAGGTGCGGGGCCAGCGCATCGAACTGGGTGAGATCGAGGCGGCCCTGCTGGCCACGCCGGGCATCGACGCCGCCGCGGTGCGGGTGTACCGGCATCGGGCCGGTGATCTGCTGGTGGCGTATGTCGTGTGCGACGGCGATCCGCAGACCCTCGCCGAGAACCGGCTGCGGGATCGGCTGCCCTCGTACATGGTGCCGAGCGTGTACGTCACGCTGGCGGCCATGCCGCTCACGGCCTCCGGCAAACTCGATCGCGCGGCCCTGCCCGATCCGGTGCTGGCCGCACAACGGTTCCGGGCGCCGGAGAGCGCCGAGGAGAAGGCGGTCGCGGCGGTCCTCGCCGGTGTACTGGGTGTCGAACAGGTCGGACTCGACGACGACTTCTTCGCCCTCGGCGGCAATTCGCTGGTGGCGACTCAGGTTTCGGCACGGCTGGCCGAGGCGCTGGACCGCGAGGTGCCGGTGCGCCTGCTGTTCGAGCACCCCGGCGTCGCGAATCTCGCGCGGCGACTGCGGGATTCGGCTCCGCGCCGTCACCGCGCGCTGACCGCCGGGCCGCGGCCGCAATCGCTGCCGCTGTCCTACGCGCAGCAGCGGATGTGGTTCCGCAACCAGTTCGACACCGAATCCGCGGTCGACAATCTGACCACCGCCATCCGGCTGCACGGGCTGTTGGACATCACCGCCCTCGCCGCGGCGGTGCGCGATGTGCTGGCCCGGCACGAGGCCCTGCGAACCCGCTATCCCGCCGTCGACGGGGTGCCCTTCCAGGAAGTGCTGGATCCGGCGGACGTGGTGGTCGATCTGACGCCGCAGCCGGTGCACGAGGACGAATTGCCGCAGCGTCTGCGGGCCGAGGCGGCCGTCGCCTTCGTGGTGCGCGACCAGGCGCCGATCCGGACGGCGCTGCTGCACTGCGCCGCCGACGTGCATGTACTCGTCGTCTCGATTCACCACATCGCGGCGGACGGCTGGTCGATCGCGCCGCTGACGCGGGATCTGATGCGGGCCTACGCCGCGCGTACGGCCGGTCGCGCACCACAGTGGCTGCCGCTGCCGGTGCAGTACGCCGACTACGCGCTCTGGCAGCGGGCCGTGCTGGGGTCCGAAGACGATCCGAATTCGCCCATCGCCGAGCAGATCCGATTCTGGACAGGCGAACTGGCGGGCCTGCCCGACGTGCTGGCCCTGCCGGGCGATCGGCCGCGACCGGCGGCGGCGACGGGCCGCGGCGCCCGGTACCGCTTCGCGCTGCCCGCCGAGACCGTCTCCCCGCTGCGTACCCGCGCCGAGCGGACCGGCGCCACCTTCTTCATGGCGCTGCACGCCGCCTTCGCGGTGGTGCTGGCGAAACTGTCCGGGCAGCGCGATATCGCGATCGGTACGCCGATCGCCGGCCGGGGTGAGGCCGCGCTCGACGATCTGGTCGGCATGTTCGTCAATACGCTGGTGCTGCGCGCCGACGTCGCGCCCGAGTCCTCGTTCACCGCACTGCTCGACACCGTGCGCGACGGCGACCTGCGCGCCTTCGCCCACCGCGACGTCCCGTTCGAGCGTCTGGTCGAGGTGCTGAACCCGGTGCGCTCGGCGGCCCGGCATCCGCTGTTCCAGGTGATGCTGGATCTGCGCCAGGCCGCCGCCGGTGCACCGCGGCTGCCCGGACTGCGCGCGACGACGCTCGAACTCGATTCCGGCACAGCCAAATTCGACCTGCACCTGACGGCCGAGGAACAGGCCGACGGCAGCCTGACGGCGGTCTTCGAATATGCGACGGACCTGTTCGACGAGTCCACGATCGCGGGATTCGCGCGCCGGTTCCGCCTGATACTCGAGGCGCTGGTCGCGCAGCCGGAACGGCCGGTCGGCGATATCGAACCGATGTCGGCCGCCGAACGCGAACAGATCCTGGTGACGTGGAACGACACCGCGCACCAGGTGCCGGCGGCCACGCTGGCCGATCTGTTCGCCGAGCAGGCGCGCCGCAGCCCGGATGCCGTCGCCGTGCGTTTCGAGGGCGCCGCATGGACCTATGCCGAGCTCGCGGCGCGGGTGAATCAATTGGCGCGGCTGCTGGTGTCGATCGGCGTCGGGCCCGGGCGCACCGTGGCACTGGGTATCCGCCGCAGCGACGACCTGGTGGTCGCCATGTACGCGGTGGTCGCCGCGGGCGCTGCCTACGTGCCGCTCGATCCCGACCACCCGGCCCACCGCACCGGTGACGTGCTGCGCACCGCCCGGCCGGTGTGCGTGCTGACCCGCTCCACCGACGGACTCGATCTCGATACGAGCGGTCTGGTCAGTCACTGCGCCGTCCTCGATATCGACCTGTTCGACACCGGTGACTACTCGTCGGCACCGCTCACCGACGCCGACCGCCTGCGACCGCTGCTGCCGGGCCATCCCGCCTACGTCCTCTTCACCTCCGGGTCCACGGGCCGGCCCAAGGGTGTGGCGGTGAGCCACCGGGCGATCGTGAACCGGCTGGTGTGGATGCAGTCCGAATACGCACTGGCCGCCGCCGATGTCGTGCTGCAGAAGACTCCGGTGACCTTCGACGTGTCGGTGTGGGAGTTGTTCTGGCCGTTGCAGGTCGGCGCCCGGCTCGTGGTGGCCCGGCCCGACGGCCATCGCGACCCCGCCTACCTCGCCGAAGTGATTCGCGCCGAACACGTTTCGGTGACGCATTTCGTGCCCTCGATGCTCGCGGTGTTCCTCGCGTACGCGCGGCCGGGATCGCTGCGCACGGTGTTCGCCTCCGGTGAGGCGCTGCCCGCGGAGGTCGCGCAGCGTCTGCGGGCGGCCACCGGTGCGCGACTGCACAACCTCTACGGGCCGACCGAGGCCGCGGTCGACGTCACTCACCACGAGGTCGTCGACAGCGACACCGCGACCGTGCCGATCGGCCGCCCGGTGTTCAACACGAGGCTGTACGTCCTGGACGGGCGGCTGCGTCCGGTGCCGGTGGGTGTCGCTGGTGAGCTGTACCTGGCCGGCACGCAGCTGGCCGAAGGGTACGTCGGCCGCCCCGGCATCACCGCCGGACGTTTCGTGGCCGATCCGTTCGGCACCGGGGAGCGGCTCTACCGCACCGGCGACCTGGTCACGTGGAATCCTCGCGGTGAGCTGGAGTATCTGGGCCGCACGGACTTTCAGGTCAAGGTGCGCGGGCTGCGCATCGAACTGGGGGAGATCGAAGCGGCGCTCACCGCCGTGCCCGAGATCGCTCAGGCCGTGGTGGTCGTCCGCCACGACCCGCAGACCGGCGACCGGCTGGTCGCGTACCTGCTGCCCACCGAGGGCGCCGGCATCGAGGTCGACGCGGTGAAAGCCGCACTGGCGCGGCGACTACCGGCCTATATGCTCCCGGCGGCGTATGTCGTCCTCGACGCGTTCCCGCTCAACGGCTCCGGCAAGCTGGACCGCGGCGCCCTGCCCGATCCGGTCTGGCAGGCGCGCGAATACCACGCGCCGGCGACGGCGGCCGAAGCCGTGGTCGCCGAGGTCTTCGCGGAGGTGCTCGGCGCCGAGCGCGTGGGCCGTGACGACGACTTCTTCGACCTCGGCGGCAATTCGCTGCTCGCCACGCAGGTGCTGGCCCGCATCGGCGCCGCCCTGGACACCCAGCTGCCGGTTCGCCTGCTGTTCGAGGCCACCACGGTGGCCGCCCTGGCGGCGCGCGCCGAGCTGCGCGCCGGCACCGGGGCACGTGCCCCGCTGACCGCGCGCACCCTCCCCGAACAGGTGCCGCTCTCTGCGGCGCAGCGGCGGATCTGGTTCCTCAACCGCTACCGCGCCGACGAACGAACGGCGGCCGCGGTCGACGTCATCCCGCTGGCACTGCGGTTGCGCGGCGATCTGGATGTCGACGCCCTGCGCGCGGCCCTGGCCGATGTCGTCGAGCGGCACGAAACGCTGCGCACCCGCTACCCCGATACCGCGGACGGACCGGTGCAGGTCGTCGAGCCCGCCGCGGCGCACATCCCGGCGTTGCGCGTGGCCGCGGTGAGCGAGCACGCGCTGGCGGGGCGCATCGCCGGGATCTGCGCCACCGAATTCGACCTCACCGTCGAGACGGGCTTGCGCGCAGCGCTTTTCGCGCTGTCCGGCGATCATCACGTACTGCTGCTGGTCCTGCACCACATCTGCGCCGACGGCCTGTCGCTGGCCCCGCTGGCTGCCGATGTGACGACCGCCTACGCCGCACGCCGCGCGGGGCACGCACCCGGCTGGCAGGACCTACCGGTGCGGTACCGCGATTACACGCTGTGGCAGGCGGAGGTTCTCGGCGATCCGGCCGATCCGGAATCCGAACTGTCCCGTCAGCGCGAATTCTGGCGCACCCGCTTGGCCGGCCTGCCGGAACAGCTGGAACTGCCCACCGACCGTCCGCGTCCGCCGACGCCGTCGTATCGCGGCGGCAGCCACCGCTTCCAGATCGACTCCGATCTGCACAGTGAACTGGGCGAACTCGCCCGCAAACACGAGACCACCCTGTTCAGCACGGTGCATGCCGCGCTGGCGGTACTGCTGTCGCGCATGTCGGGCACCTCCGACATCGCGATCGGCACCCCGGTGGCCGGTCGCGGCGAGGCCGCGCTGGACCCGATGGTCGGCATGTTCGTCAACACCATCGTGTTGCGCAGCGAGATCGACAGTCGCGAGCACTTCCACACCGTGCTCGACACCGTTCGCGCACAGGATATTTCGGCGCTGTCACAGGTCGACGTGCCGTTCGAGCAGGTGGTGGAGATGCTGGCGCCGGCCCGCACCGCGAGCCGCCATCCGCTGTTCCAGGTGGCGCTGACCTTCCAGAACTTCACCCTGCCCGAGGTCGAGCTGCCGGGACTGCATGTCACGCCGGAGGCGGTCGACGCGGCAGCGGTCGCGTTCGACCTGCAGTTCACGCTGGTCGAGTCCATCGACGCCGACGGCCGCGCGGGCGGGATGTCGGTCGAGATCACCTATGCGGCAGAGCTTTTCGACGCATCGACGATCGCGGAGCTGGCGCGGCGCTTCGAGCAGGTGCTGGCCGCGGTCAGCCACGACCACACCGTCGTGGTCGGCGACATCCAGTTGCTCAGTGCCGAGGAACAGCATCGCGCGCTGTACGAATGGTCCGTCACTGGCGCCGACCGTGCCGAAACGACCACCATCGCCGCGCGTTTCGCGGCCGCCGCGCGCGTGGACCGCACGGCGACCGCGGTGCGCGCCGGCGACGTCACCCTCACCTACGGCGAACTCGAGGACCGGGCCCACGGCCTGGCCCGGCGCCTGATCGCGGCCGGCGCCGGCCCGGAAACGCTGGTGGCCGTGGCGCTTCCGCGTTCGGCGGACCTGATCGTCGCGCTGCTCGCGGTCGTCGAATCCGGCGCCGGGTATCTGCCCATCGATCCGGACTACCCCGCCGACCGGATCGAGTACATCCTCGCCGACGCCCGGCCGGTGTGCGCGATCACCGATGCGGACGGTACGGCCCGGGGCTGGTTCGACGGACCGGTGATCGACCTGGACGCGGTGTCCTGGCAGGAGCTGGACACCGCGCCGATCACGGATGCCGACCGCCGCTCGCCGCTGCGCCCGGACAACACCGCCTACGTCATCTACACCTCCGGTTCCACCGGCCGGCCCAAGGGCGTGCAGGTGCCGCACGCCAATGTGATTCGGCTGCTGGACAATACCCGCGAGCGATTCGACTTCGACCGCTCCGACGTGTGGACGCTGTTCCACTCCTACGCCTTCGACTTCTCGGTGTGGGAGCTGTGGGGTGCGCTGCTGCACGGCGGGCGGATCGTCGTCGTCGACTACTTCACCTCCCGGTCGCCGCAGCAGTTCCGGGACCTGCTGATCGACGAGGGCGTGACCGTCCTCAACCAGACCCCTTCGGCCTTCTACCAGCTGATGAGCGCGGATCTGGCCGAAGCTCCGGCCGGCTATCGGCTGCGCTACGTGATCTTCGGCGGCGAAGCGCTGGAGCCGGCGCGGCTGCGGGACTGGCTCGCGCGGTATCCGCACACACCGCGGCTGATCAACATGTACGGCATCACCGAAACCACGGTGCACGTGTCGTTCCGGCCGATCGACGCGCGCACCGGCGCGGCCGGCGTGATCGGTGCCGCCCTGCCGGGTTTGACGGTGCGACTGCTCGATTCGCGGCTGCGGCCGGTCCCGGTGGGCGTGCCGGGCGAGATCTACGTCTCCGGCCGACAGCTCGCCCGCGGATATCTGCGGCGGCCCGGGCTGACCGCCGGGCGATTCGTGGCCGACCCCTACGGGACGGCGGGTTCGCTCGCCTACCGTTCCGGCGACCTGGCACGGTGGACCGCGACCGGTGACCTCGAATATCTGGGGCGCGCCGACCATCAGGTGAACCTGCGCGGCTTCCGGGTGGAACTCGGCGAGATCGAGGCCGCCCTGCTCGCCGTGGATTCGGTGGCCCAGGCCGCGGTCGTGGTGCGCGCGGACGACGGAACCGAAGCCCGGATCGTCGGATATGTGGTCGGCGCCGGCCTCGACGTGCTGTCGGTGCGCCGCACGGTGGCCGAGCGGCTGCCCGAGCACATGGTTCCGGCCGCCGTGGTCGCGATGGATCGAATTCCGTTGACCGTCAACGGGAAACTCGATGTGCGCGCCTTGCCCGCGCCGGTGTTCGAGACGGTGGGCTACCGACGGCCCACGAGCGCCGCCGAGCAGATCGTGGCCGATGTGTTCACCGAGGTGCTCGGCGATATCGACACCGAGCGCGCGGTGGGGGCCGACGACGACTTCTTCGCTCTCGGCGGTAGCTCGCTGTCCGCGGCCAAGGCCGTCGCCCGCATCGGCGCGGCGCTCGGTGTGAACGTCCCGGTGCGCACGCTGTTCGAGAATTCGCGGGTCGCCGATCTCGCGGTGGCGGCGCTGTCCGGCGGCGCCCGGCCCGCCCTGGTCGCCGGTGAGCGTCCGGCCCGGTTGCCGCTCTCGCCGGCCCAGCAGCGGATGTGGTTCCTCAACCGGTTCGACCGGACCTCGGCCGCCTACAACATTCCGCTGGCACTGCGCCTGTCCGGTGACCTGGACCGGCAGGCTCTCGGCGCGGCGCTGCACGATGTGGTGGCCCGGCACGAATCGCTGCGTACCGTCTACCCCGAGATCGGCGGCGAACCGGCCCAGGTGATCCTGCCGGCGGAACGGGTCCACATCGACGCCACGGCCGAAACGGTCACCGGCGAGGCACTGCCGCATCGCATCCGGGAGTTGTTCGGTACCGGATTCGACGTCACCGCCGACGTGCCCGTGCGGGTGCGGGTGTTCGAACTCGCCCCGGACGAGCATGTGCTGGCGGCGGCGCTGCATCACATCTGCGCCGACGGCTCCTCGCTCGTGCCGTTCGTCGCCGACCTGATGCGCGCCTACGAGGCCCGGATCCGCTCCGCCCGGCCCGACTGGTCGCCGCTGCCGGTGCAGTACGCCGACTACGCCCTGTGGCAGAAGCGCCTGCTGGGCGCCGAGGACGATGCCGAATCGGTGGCCGCCCGGCAGATCGCGTTCTGGCGCGAAACATTGGCCGGCCTGCCCGATCAGCTCGATCTGCCGACCGACCGACCCCGTCCGGCCCGCCAGAGCCTGCACGGCCGCCGGGTCGCATTCGCCGTCGACGCCGAATTGCACCGGCGGCTGGCCGGATTGGGCCGCGGCGCCGGTGCCACGGTGTTCATGGTCGTGCACGCGGCGTTCGCGGCGGTGCTGGCCCGGCTGTGCGACACCGGCGACATCGCGGTGGGCACGCCCGTCGCGGGACGCAACGACGCCGCGCTGGACGAGGTCATCGGCATGTTCGTCAATACCGTCGTGTTGCGGACCGCGGTCGATGTGGACGCCTCCTTCGACACGCTGCTCGACACCGTGCGGGCGGCCGATATCGCCGCTCTCTCGCATACCGATGTGCCGTTCGAACGCCTCGTCGAGGTGTTGAATCCGCGTCGCTCGACGGCCCGGCATCCGCTGGTACAGGTGGGCCTGTCGTTCCAGAACCACGATCGCGCCACCCTGCGACTACCCGGACTGACCGTCGACGAGGTCGAATCCGACAGCGAGACAGCGCAATTCGACCTGCACCTGTTCGCCGTCGACCACCACACCGAGTCCGGCGCACCGGCGGGCATCGAGCTGGCACTCGGCTACGCGACCGATCTGTTCACCGCCGAGACCGCCGAGCGGATCGCCGCTCAGGTGAGCCGGGTCCTGCACACGGTGGCCGCCGCCCCCACGACCCGGATCCGCGATCTGGATCTGCTCGGCGAACAGCAGTACCGGTTCGTGATCGAGGACTGCAACCGGACCGCGCGGGAAATTCCGGCGGCGACGCTGGTGGATCTGGTCGACGCCCGGGTCGCCGCGGATCCCGCGGCGGTGGCGCTGATCGACGAGAGCGGTAGCGAACTGACCTATCGCGAATTCGACACCCGGGTCAACCGGCTGGCCCGCCACCTCATCTGCCTCGGTGTGCGTCCGGAGACGAATGTGGTGCTGGCGCTGCGCCGTTCGGCCGATCTGGTGATCGCCATGTTCGCGGTGACCAAGGCCGGCGGCGCCTATGTGCCGATCGATCCCGACCATCCGGCCGACCGGATCGCGCATATCGTCGAGACCGCGCGGCCGGTGTGCGTGCTGGGCAACGCTGCGGTGCCGGGGGTAGGCGACGACATAGCGGTGGTGGATCCCGGTACGGATCTGTCGGACTATCCGGGAACGCCGATCACCGCCGCCGATCGGGTCGCGCCGCTGCGGCCGTCGAATACCGCGTATGTCGTGTTCACCTCCGGCTCCACCGGACGCCCCAAGGGCGTGGCGGTCCCGCACGGCGCCATCGTCAACCAATTGCTCTGGCTGCGTGCCGAATTCGGTATCGACGGTACCGATCGCACGTTGCTCAAGACGCCCGCGACCTTCGACCTGTCGGTGTGGGAGTTCTGGTCTGTGCTGGTCAGCGGTGGCGCCCTGGTGATCAGCGAGCCGGGCAGCGAACGCGATCCCGACCACCTGCGCGAGCTCATGCGGCGGCACCGGGTCAGCGTGCTGTTCACCGTGCCCTCGCTGCTGGGCATGCTGCTGGCCGACGAGACCGCCCTGCCGCAGACGCTGCGAGCCGTCCTCGCGATCGGTGAGGCGCTGCCGCAGTCGACGGCGCGGCAGTTCGGAAGC
This sequence comes from Nocardia mikamii NBRC 108933, assembly GCF_001613505.1. Classification (GTDB taxonomy): domain Bacteria; phylum Actinomycetota; class Actinomycetes; order Mycobacteriales; family Mycobacteriaceae; genus Nocardia; species Nocardia mikamii. The sequence goes on along the minus strand of NZ_BDCM01000007.1, from coordinate 302,920 downwards.
CGCAGCGACGCAACGCTGTTCAATCTGTACGGCCCCACCGAAACCGCCGTGTCGATCACCTCGCACCGGGTCGGCGCCGATCCGGAACCGGGGGTGCCGATCGGCGCGCCGGTGTGGAACAGCCGGGCCCATGTGCTCGATCGGCGGCTGCGGCCGGTCCCGCCGGGTGTCCCCGGCGAGCTGTATCTGGCCGGTGACCAGCTGGCCCGTGGCTATCAGGAACAACCGGCGCTCACCGCGGGGCGTTTCGTCGCCGACCCCTTCCACGGTGGCCGCATGTACCGCACGGGCGATATCGTGCGCCGCCGGACCGACGGGCTGCTCGAATATCTGGAGCGGGCCGACTTCCAGGTCAAGATCGGCGGGTTCCGGATCGAACTCGGCGACGTGGAGGCCGCCCTGCTGCGCCGGCCCGGCGTCGAGGCCGCCGTCGCGGTGGCCCGCACCGACGGCAGCGCGGGACCGCGCCTGATCGCCTACGCGGCGGTGCCCGGCGCGCAGGTCGACGCGAGCACGCTGCGCGAGGCGCTCGGCGGCGAACTGCCGAAGTACATGGTGCCGGCGGCCGTGGTGGTGCTGGACGCGCTGCCGCTCACGGCCAACGGCAAGGTCGACCGCGATCGGCTCCCCGCTCCGGTGTTGTCCGAGACCGAATTCCGGGCCCCGGGCACCGATACCGAACGCCTGGTGGCGGCGGAATTCGCCGATATCGCCGGACGGCCCGCCGACGGCGAGTCGCCGATCGGCGCCGACACCGACTTCTTCGAACTCGGCGGCAATTCGCTCGCGGCCGCCCGCCTGGCCGCCCGGCTGGGTGCGGCCTCGGGCGTGCGGGTGCCGGTGGCCGCTGTCTTCACCGCGCCGACCGTCGCGGCGCTGGCCGCCTGGATCGACGCGGCCGAGCGCGATGTCCGTCCGCCGCTGCGCCCGCGGACCGCCGGCGCAGCGGTGCCGCTGTCGCTCGCCCAGCAGCGGATGTGGGTGCTGAACCGGCTCGCCCCGGATTCGGCGGCGTATCACGTGCCGGTCGCGTTGCGTCTGACCGGTGCGCTGGACCTCGACGCACTGCGGGCCGCGCTCGTGGACCTGGTGCGACGGCACGAGATTCTGCGCACCCGGTATCCGGAAGTCCGCACCACCTCCGCCGAACCGGAACCGGTGCAGGAGGTGCTGCCGGCCACGGCGGTCGACATCGAGCCGATTCCGGTGCGGCGCACCGAGATCGACGAGCGTATCGCCGAGATCGTCGCCCTCGGTTTCGACGTCACTGCCGCCCCGCCGGTGCGGGTGCGGCTGCTGCGGGTGGCCGACGACGAGCACATCCTGGTCGTGGTGGTCCACCACATCAGTGCCGACGGCTATTCGATGGCGCCGCTGACCCGCGACCTGATCGCGGCCTACACCAGCCGGCTGGCCGCAGCCGCGCCCCAGTGGCGTCCGCTGCCCGTCCAGTACGCCGACTACAGCGAATGGATGCGGACCGTGCTCGGCGCCGACACCGACCCGGGCAGTGTGCTGTCCGAGCAGCTCGGTTACTGGCGCGACCGGCTGGCCGGCGCCCCCGAACAGCTGGCACTGCCGACCGATCGCCCGCGTCCCGCCCGCCGTGAGATGCGCGGCGCGACGGTCGATTTCGCCTTCGAACAGCCGCTGGTCGCGCAGCTGTCCGGCGTCGCGCGAGCACACGGAACCACACTGTTCTCCACGATGCACGCCGCGTTCGCGGTGCTGCTGGCGAAGCTGTCCGGACAATCCGACATCGTCGTCGGCGCACCGGTGGCCGGACGCGGGGACCGTGAACTCGACGATCTGGTCGGCATGTTCGTCAACACCGTGGCGCTGCGCACCGAGATCGACGCCCGGACGAGTTTCGCCGAACTGCTGCGGAATGTGCGCGACGGCGACCTGGCGGCGCTCGGCCGCACCGAGGTGCCGTTCGAACGGGTGGTGGAGGCGCTGGGCCGCACCCGCACCAGCGCGTACACGCCGATCTTCCAGGTGCTGTTCACCTTCCAGAACCTGCCGGCCACGGCGGTCACACTGCCCGGGCTGCGGGTCGAGACCCTCGAACCGGCATTGCCGGAGGCGAAATTCGATCTCCAGCTGACCGCGCTGGAGGAATTCGGCGCGGACGGCGAACTGCAGCGGTTGCGGATGCAATTCTGCTATCCCACCGACATCTTCGACGAGCGCACGGTGCGGTTGTTCGCCGAACGACTACAGCTGATCGTGCGGGCGGTGGCGGCGGATCCGTCGATCACCGTGCGCGCGATCGACATTCGCACCGCCGAGGAACGCGACCGCCGCACCGGTCGCGCGGCATCCACCCGACTGCCCGGCGATCTGGTCGATCTCATCGCCGCCGCGGCCGGAACCGCACCCGATTCGCTGGCCGTCGAATTCGGCGGCCGCGGTATCGGATTCGCGGAACTGCACCACAAGGTGGTCACCGTCGGCCGGGCGATGGGCGCGAGCGCCACGCCCGACGCGCTGATCAATGTCGCGCTGGCCGGATTGCTGCCCGGCGTTCTCGCCGCCGGCGCCGGCGGACTCACCACGATGCTCGAGGCCCTGCATCTGCGCGCACAGGGCGTGATCACCACGGAAGGAACCCACTGATGACGCATGCAGAGTCGGTTACACCCGTCCGGTCCACCGAGCACCCCGCGCTGCGCGGCGCCTACGGCATCGCGGATCTGCCGTATCTGGTCGAGGTGGTCGCCGACCTGGAACCGCAGCGCGTCGCGGTCCGCCACGAGGACACCGCGCTCACCTACGCGGAGCTGGGCGCGGAGCTGACCACGCTGGCCGCGGCGATGGGTGACGCGCTGACCCCCGATGCGCTCGTGCAGGTGGTCGTCTCGGGCCGGCTGCCGGCGCTGCTGGAATCGGGGGAGGGCGCGCTGGCCGCCGCCGTCTCCGATCTGCTCGACGACGCGCTCACCGCGGCCGCGGACGTGCTCGAACCCGGCCTGGCTCCCGCCGATACGCTCGCCACGCTGTTCGCCGAGCAGGTGGCGCGCACGCCCGGTCTGGTCGCGGTGGAGTTCGACGGCCGGACGCTGACCTACGCCGAACTCGACGCACGAGCGAACGCGCTGGCGTGGCGGCTCGTCCGGCTGGGCGTGGGCCCGGACGCCCGGGTGGGTCTGTCGATGCGCCGGTCGCTGGAACTGGTGATCGGCATGTACGCCATCCACAAGGCCGGCGGCGCCTACGTGCCGATCGACCCGGAGCATCCGGCCGATCGCATCGCGTACGTGCTCGAGATCGCCGCGCCCGTCGTCGTTCTCACCCATGCCGCAAGCCCGGCGTTCGACGGTGTGCCCGTTTTGCGGGTGGACGAATTCGATGGGGAGACAGGCGATCGGCCGTCGGTACTGGAGTCCGGGGAGGTGGTGCCGGCTCGCCCGGACAACACCGCCTACGTCATCTTCACCTCCGGCTCGACCGGGCGGCCCAAGGGGGTCGCGGTCTCGCACCGCGCCATCGTGGCGAATCTGCGCTGGCGTCAGCGCTGCTACCGCATGCACGCCGCGGATGTGGTGCTGCAGAAGACGCCGTTCACCTTCGACGTGTCGGTGTGGGAATTCTTCTGGCCCTTGCAGATCGGCGCCAGGCTGGTACTCGCCGCACCGGACGGTCATCGCGATCCGGCGTATCTGATCCGGACCGTCGCCGCCAAGCACGTCACCATCGCGCATTTCGTACCGTCCATGCTGGCGGTGTTCGCCGCCGCGGTCGCGGATGCGCAGGCGATGAGCGATATCGACTCCCTGCGTGCGGTATTCGCCTCCGGTGAGTCGTTGCCCGCCGCGACCGGCGCCGCCTTCCGCGATGTGAGCGGCGCGAGTCTGCACAATCTGTACGGCCCGACCGAGGCCGCGGTCGACGTGACCGCGCACGAGGTGACCGCGGCCGATACGGTCTCGGTCCCGATCGGTGCGGCGGCCGACGACACCGACCTGCACGTCCTGGACGACAACCTGCAGCCTGTCCCGGACGGTGTGGTGGGCGAGCTGTATCTGTCCGGTGTGCAGCTGGCCCGCGGCTACCTCGGCCGCGCGGCGCTCACCGCCGAACGGTTCGTCGCCAACCCGCACGGCGCCCCGGGCGACCGCATGTACCGCACCGGCGACCTGGTGCGCTGGAACAGCGGGATCGACGGCGGCCCGCGCGAACTGGAATATCTGGGCCGCAGCGACTTCCAGGTGAAACTGCGCGGTCTGCGGATCGAACCGGGTGAGGTCGAGGCGGCGCTGCTGGCGCACGAATCGGTCGCCCAGGCCGCGGTGGTGCTGTACCGGCACAGCACGGGCGACCACCTGATCGGCTACGTCGTGACGGCCGGCGGGTGCGAGCTCGATTCCGGCGCGATTCTTCGCGACGCCGCGCGGCGGCTGCCGGAATACATGGTGCCGACCCTGCTCGTCGGCATGGACCGCATGCCGGTCAACGCCAACGGCAAGTTGGACCGCAAGGCCCTGCCCGAACCCGAGTTCGCGGGCGCCGCACGTGAATTCCGTGCGCCGGAGACGCCGGGCGAGCGAGCGGTGGCGGAGATCTTCGCCGGCCTGCTCGGCATCGACGCCGTGGGCGCCGACGACGACTTCTTCGCCCGCGGCGGCAATTCGCTGCTGGCCACCCGCGCGATCGCGCGCATCGGCGCCGCCCTGGATATCGCGGTCGACGTGCGGGACTTCTTCGACCGCCCCACTCCGGCCGGACTCGCCGCCCTGGCCACCACCGCCCGCGTGCGGCCACCGCTGGTCGCCGGCCCCCGTCCGGAGGCGGTACCGCTGTCGGCGGCGCAGCGCCGCATGTGGTTCCTGAACCGCCTGGCCAACAGCGACGCCACCGGCAACTCCGCGGCGGCGGTGGACAACATTCCGGTCGCGCTGCGCCTGCGGGGCCGGCTCGACACCGCGGCATTGCGTGCGGCCGTCGCCGACGTGACCGCGCGCCACGAGGTGCTGCGCACGGTGTACCCGCAGACCGCGGCGGGGGCCGTGCAGGTCGTCCGGCCCGTCGCCGAGCCGGATCTGACGCCGGTCGAGATCGCCGAGACCGATCTGGTCGCCGCGGTGCGCGAGGTCGCCGCCACCGGTTTCGACGTCGCCGCCGAGATCCCGGTACGGGTCCGGTTGCTGCGTACCGGCGCCGACGATCACACCCTGGTGCTGGTGGTCCATCACATCGCCGCCGACGGGGTCTCGATGGGACCGCTGCTACGCGACCTGATCCAGGCCTACACCGCCCGCAGCCGCGGCACCGCCCCGAACTGGACGCCGCTGCCGCTGCACTACGCCGACTACACGCTGTGGCAGCAGCGAGTGCTCGGCGACGACACCGATCCGGACTCCGAGGCGGCCCGGCAGCTGACCTTCTGGCAGCACGAATTGGCCGAGCTCCCGGCGCAATTGGATCTGCCCGCCGATCGTCCGCGCCCGGCCACGGCCTCGTACCGGGGCGCGACCGTCGAATTCACCATCGACGCCGCCCTGCGCGCGGCGATCGACGAGCTGGCCGACCAGCTGCGGGCCACGCCGTTCATGGTGCTGCACGCGGCGCTGTCGCTGCTGCTGGCCCGGTTGTCCGGGACGAGCGATATCGCGATCGGCACGCCCGTCGCGGGCCGCGGTGAGCGCGCGCTCGACGATCTGGTCGGCATGTTCGTCAACACCCTGGTCCTTCGGACCCGGGTGGCCGGCGACACCGATTTCGCCGACCTGGTCCGCCGCGTCCGCGCCGTCGACCTCGATGCCTTCGCCCATGCCGAGATTCCGTTCGAACGCCTGGTGGAGGTGCTGAATCCGGCGCGTTCGCAGGCGCGGCATCCGCTGTTCCAGGTCGGCCTGTTCATGCAGAACATCGGGGTCGGGGCGCCGGAACTGCCGGGTCTCGAAAGCGAGCTCGTGGATTTCGATCCCGGCTTCGCGAAATTCGATCTCCAGCTCACCATTTCCACCCCGCCCGCCGCCGAAGGCGGATATCGCGCCGAATTCACCTACGCCACCGACCTTTTCGACGAACCCACGGTCGGGGAATTCGCCGCCAAATTCCTGCGCCTGCTCCGGGGCGCCATCGCCGACCCGCATCTGCCGGTCGGCGATCTGGAACTGCTCGACGCCGGCGAACTCGACTATGTGACCTCCAGCTGGAATGCCAGCGGCCACAAGGTGTTCGACCATTTCCTGCACGAGGGTTTCGATCGGCAGTCGCGCCGCACGCCGAACCACCGCGCACTCGTCTTCGAAGGCATCGAGCTCACCTACGGCGAGATGTCCGAGCGGGTGAACCGGCTCGCGCGCAAGCTGATCGAATCCGGCGTCGGGCCGGAGACGCTGGTGGTCCTGGCCATGCCGCGCTCGATCGAACTGGTGCTCGGCATGTACGCGGTGCTGCACGCCGGCGGCGCCTACGTTCCGGTGGACCCGTCCCATCCGGCCGAGCGCATCGGCCACATCATCGCCACCGCGCGGCCGCATACGGTGCTGACCACGCGGGCCGCCGGCTTCGCACTACCGGCGGCGACGGCCGATACGGTCGACGTGCACCATCTCGACGAGCTGGACCTCACCGCATACTCCGCGGCCAGGATCGGTGACCGGGAGCGCAACGGCACGCTGCATCCGGACCATCCGGCCTATGTGCTGTTCACCTCCGGCTCGACCGGGCGGCCCAAGGGGGTCGCGGTCAGTCACCGCGCCATCGCCAATCAGCTCGAATGGATGCAGGCCGAATACGGGGTGCGCGCCGGCGACATCTACCTGCAGAAGACCGCGACCACCTTCGACGTCTCGCTGTGGGGCTATTTCCTCCCGCTGCGCGCGGGCGCCACCCTGATCGTGGCCGCTCCCGACGGCCACCGCGACGCTCGCTATCTCGCCGAAACCATTGCCGCGCAGCGAGTGACGCTGACCGACTTCGTCCCCTCGATGCTCACCGTCTTCCTCAACCACGCCGAGGCGGACGAACTGACCACCCTGCGGGCCGCCTTCGTGGTCGGAGAGGCGCTGCCCGCGGAAACCGCCGCCCTGTTCGCCGAGAAGTGCGACGGCGCCCTGCACAATATGTACGGCCCGACCGAGGCGGCGGTGTCGATCACCTGCCACGAGGTCACCGCCGACGATGTGCGCAGTGTGCCGATCGGCGAGCCGGAATGGAATTCGCAGGTCTTCGTGCTGGACTCTCGGCTGCATCCGGTGCCGATCGGCGTGCCGGGCGAGTTGTACCTGGCCGGAACGCAACTCGCGCGCGGCTACTGCGGGCGCTCCGATCTGACCGCGGACCGGTTCGTCGCCAACCCCTTCGGCTTCGGCGGCGAACGGATGTATCGCACCGGCGATCTGGTGCGCTGGACTCCCGAGGGCGAGCTCGACTACCTGGGCCGCATCGACTTCCAGGTGAAATTCCGCGGCCAGCGCATCGAACTGCCGGAGATCGAGACCGCGCTGCTGGCCGCGCCGGGTGTGGGCCAGGCCGCGGTGCGCCTGGTCACCGGCGAGAGCGGCGACTACCTGGCCGGATACGTGATCCGTACGCCGGGCGCCGAACTCGATGTGCGGGATGTGCGGGAGGGACTCGGCGCGGTGCTGCCCGCGTACATGATTCCCACCGCCGTCGTCGAACTGGCCGAATTCCCGCTCAACAGCAGCGGCAAATTGGATCGCGCGGCGTTACCGCTGCCCGTGCTGGAGGCCGCGCGATTCCACGCACCGCGCACTCCGCTGGAGGAGCGGGTGGCCGAGGTGTTCGCCGATGTCCTCGGGCTGGAGCGGGTCGGCCGCGACGACGACTTCTTCGCCCTCGGCGGCAGCTCCCTCGACGCCACCCAGGTCAGTGCCCGTGTCGGCCGGATCGTGGATGCCCGGGTGCCGGTGCGCGCCCTGTTCGAAGCCTCGACCGTCGCCGCCTTCGCGGCCGCCGCCGGCGGCGAGGTGGCCGAGCGACCCCGTCCGGCGCTGGTGAAACAGCAACGGCCACAGCGCATTCCGCTGTCACCGGCGCAGCAGCGGATGTGGTTCCTCAACCGGTTCGATCCGGATTCGGGCGTCCACAACATTCCGGTCGCCGTCCGGCTGAGCGGGGAACTGGACGTCGCGGCGCTGGCCGCCGCCGTCGCCGATGTGGTGCGACGCCACGAAACCCTGCGCACGCGCTATCCCGAATACGAGGACGGTCCGGCCCAGGAGGTGCTGCCCGCCGCCGACGTACATGTGGACCTGACGCCGGTCGGCGTCCCGGCGGCGGAGATCGCGAGCCGGATCGCCGAGCTCACGGCGCGAGGCTTCGACGTGACCGCCGCACCGCCACTGCGACTCGCATTGCTGCGCGGGGACTTCGGCGACAGCAACGTGGCCGGCTCCGAGGGTGTCGAGCCCGAGCACATCCTCGTCTTCGTGGCACACCACATCGCGGCCGACGGCTGGTCGATCGCCCCGCTGACCCGCGACCTCATGACCGCCTACGCGCATCGCGCGGCCGGAACCGCACCGCAGTGGGAACCGCTGCCCGTGCAGTACGCCGACTTCAGCATCTGGCAGCACGCGGTGCTGGGCTCGGAGTCCGATCCGGACAGTGTCCTCAGCGCCCAGGCGGCCTACTGGCGCGCGACCCTCGCCGGACTCGCCGACGAGCTGAACCTGCCCACCGACCGGCCGCGCCCGATGCGGCCCTCCTACGCCGGGAGCCGAGTGCGATTCGCTGTCGGCGGCGATATCCGCGATGGGCTGCGCGAGCTCGCCCAGCGGCGACAGGCCACCACCTTCATGGCCGTGCACACCGCGCTGGCGATCTTCCTGGCCCGCATGGCCGGCACCGACGATGTGGCGATCGGCTCGCCGATCGCCGGGCGCGGTGAGCGCGAACTCGACGATCTGATCGGCATGTTCGTCAACACCGTGGTGCTGCGGACCGCGGTGCCCGGCGGCGCGAGCTTCACCGAACTCCTGGACCGCACCCGCGACGCCGACCTGCGTGCCTTCGCGCACGCCGACCTGCCGTTCGAGCGCCTGGTGGAACTGCTCGATCCGGAACGGTCGACCGCGCGGCATCCGCTGTTCCAGGTGGCGCTGGCCTTCGAGAACCTGCCCACCGGCGAGCTGGAGCTACCGGGGTTGCGGGCCGGAACGGTCGAGCAGGCCGCCGATACCGCGAAATTCGATCTGGCCCTGAACATCCGGGAGACACCCGACGGGCTGGCCGCGGAGTTCGCCTATGCCCGCGACCTTTTCGATCACGCCACGATCGAGGGTTTCGCGAGCCGTTTCCTCGGACTGCTGCGGCAGCTGGTCGCCGATCCCGACGCCGCGGTCGGTGACATGTCGCTGCTCAGCGCCGACGAATACGTCCGGCTGACCCGGGTACGGCCCGACGAGGCGATGGCGACCGCGCTGCTGCCGGAACTGCTCACCGCCGGGCTGAGCCTCGGCCGCGACCGGATCGCGGTGCGCTACGAGGGGCGTTCGATCACCTACGGCGACCTCGACGACTACTCCTCCCGGCTGGCCCGCAGGCTGATCGCGGCCGGCGTCGGCCCGGAACAGCTGGTGGCCGTGGCACTTCCACGGTCGTTCGAGATGGTCGCCGCGGCCGTCGCGGTGGCCAAGGCCGGCGGCGCCCACGTCCCGGTCGACCCCACCTATCCCGCGGAACGGGTGCGGTACATGGTCACCGATTCGGCGGCCCGGGTCGGCATCACGGTCGCCGCCTACGCCGACGCCCTCCCCGACGACGTGCGCTGGCTGATCCTCGACGCGCCCGCGACCGAGACCGAACTCGCCGCACTGCCCGCCGAGCCGATCGTCGACGCCGAGCGGCTCGCCACGCTGCGGATGTCACATCCGGCGTACGTGATCTACACGTCGGGCTCGACGGGTAGGCCCAAGGGTGTCACCGTGACGCACGCGGGCCTGGGCGGGCTGGCCCAGTACGCGATCGAACGGTACGGGTTGCGGCCCGAACACCACATGCTGCACATCTGCTCGCCGAGCTTCGACCCCTCGGTCCTGGAATGGATGTGCGCCTTCGCCACCGGCGCGACGCTGGTGGTCGTGCCGGCGCGCATCATCGGCGGCCCCGAACTGGGCGCGCTGATGCGCGCGGAAGCGGTGACCCACGCGATCATCACCCCCGCCGTGCTGGGCACCCTGGACGCGGCGGAACAGCCGCAGCTGCAGGTACTTTCGGTCGGCGGCGATGTGACCACCGACGAACTGCTGGCGGCCTGGGAGCCCGGCCGCCGCTATTTCAACGGCTACGGTCCGACCGAAACCACCATCATCTCCTCGTACGCACGGCTGACCGCCGGACAGCCGGTCACCATCGGCACGCCGGTGCACGGCATGTCGGCGCTGGTGCTCGACCGGCGACTGCGGCCGGTGGCGCCCGGTGTGGCCGGTGAGCTGTATCTCGCGGGCGGTGGCCTGGCCCGGGGATACCGCAACCGATCGGGCGCGACCGCCGAACGCTTCCTGCCGAACCCGTGGGGGACGCCGGGCAGCCGGATGTATCGCACCGGCGATGTCGTGCGCTGGCGCGCGGTCGCGCCGACGGTGCGCCAGGCGCAGCCGGAATGGGAACTCGAGTACGTCGGGCGCTCGGATTTCCAGGTGAAGATCCGCGGCTTCCGCGTCGAACTCGGCGAGATCGACGCGGTGCTCGGCGCCCACCCCGACGTCGACTACGCGACCACCCTGGGACGCGACCACGACACCCGCGGCACCATGCTGGTGTCCTACGTCCTGCCGAAACCGGGACGCGCGGTCGATCCCGTCGAGCTCACCGATTTCGCGGCCCGCCGGTTGCCCTCGCATATGGTGCCCGTCGCACTGGTCGTCCTCGACAAGATTCCGCTGACCCCGGTCGGCAAGCTGGACCGCAAGGCGCTGCCCGCGCCGGTGCCGGCGCCCACGCGGTACCGGGCGCCGGTCGGTGCGGCCGAGGTGCTGGTCGCCGACACCTTCGCCGCCCTGCTCGGCGTCGAACAGGTGGGTGCGGACGACGACTTCTTCGCCCTGGGCGGCAACTCGCTCATCGCCACCCAGCTCGCCGCCCGCCTGAACAAGGCCACCGCGGACACGGTGCCGGTCCGCGCGGTCTTCGACGCGCCGACCGTGCGCGCGCTGGCTACCCGGATCACTGTGTCGGACAAGGGTTCCGGGGACAACGGGCCGATCGCCGTCGATCCGCGCCCGGATATCGTCCCGCTGTCGATCGCGCAGCAGCGCATGTGGATGCTCAACCGCCTGGACACCGGCGGCGGCAGTTACAACATCGCCTTCGCGCTGCGGCTCACCGGCAATCTGCACATCGCCGCGTTGCGCGCCGCGATCGCCGATGTGATCGAGCGGCACGAAACCCTGCGTACCCGCTATCCCGAGCGGGACGGGGTGGCGACCCAATGCGTCGTACCCGCCGCCGTACCGGATCTCACGGTCACCGATGTCGATGCCGCCGAGGTCGCCGCCATGGCGGAAAGCTTGGCGCACAGTCGTTTCGACGTCGCGGACGAGGTTCCCGTCCGCATCCGGCTGTTGCGGGTGCGCCGCGCGCCCGACGCCGATCGCACCGATCAGACCCATGTCCTGCTGTTCGTCGTGCATCACATCGCGGCCGACGGCTGGTCCTTCGCCCCGCTGACCCGGGACCTCGCCGTCGCCTATCAGGCCCGCACCGCGGGTGCGGCGCCGCGGTGGTCGCCGCTGCCGATCCAGTACGCCGATTACGCCCTGTGGCAGCAGCGCACCCTCGGTTCGGTCGCCGATTCCGGATCGGAATCCGCTCGGCAGCTGGAATTCTGGCGTGCGCAACTGTCCGGCGCGCCGGAGCTGTCCGCGCTGCCGACCGATCGCCCGCGCCCGGCGATCGCCTCCCAGCGTGGCGGCGCCCGCACCGCACGGCTGAATTCCGCACTGCATCAGCGCATCCACGACCTGGCGGCCGCACATCGGGTGACACCGTTCATGGTGCTGCACGCCGCCCTGTCGGTACTGCTGGCCCGCTTCGGCGGCAGCGACGACATCGTGATCGGCGCCCCGGTCGCCGGCCGCGGTGATCAGGCGCTCGACGATCTGGTCGGCATGTTCGTCAACACGCTGGTACTGCGCACCCCGGTGCACGGCGGGGACAGCCTCGTCGAACATCTGGATCATGTGCGGGCCGTCGACCTCGCCGCCTTCGACCATGCCGCGGTGCCGTTCGAACAGCTCGTCGAAGCCCTCAACCCGACTCGCTCCCGCGCACATTCGCCGCTGTACCAGGTGTCATTGACACTGCAGAACCAGACCCGCGCGCAGCTGCGGCTCGAGGGGCTGGAGATCGCCGCGGTCGAGCCGGCGGCGGCGCCGATCCAGGTCGACCAGCACTGGACCGCGAACGAGACCTACGCCGCGGACGGTACGGCCGCGGGTATCGACCTGCACGTGCACTATGCCGCCGACCTCTTCGACCCGGAGACCGTCGCGGCGCTGCTCGACGGATTCGAACGCATCGTGGCGGCGATGACGGCCGAGGGCACCACCCGGGTCGCCGACGTCGAGCTGATGTCGCCGGCCGAACGCGACCGGCTGATCGGCGGGCACAACGCCACCGGTTACCCGGTCGAACCGCGCACCCTGCCCGAACTTCTCGCCGCCCGGCCGCAGCGCCCGGCGGCGCAGGCGGTGACCTTCGAGGGCACCAGTCTGTCCTATCGGGAATTCGACCGGCGCGTGCACCGCCTGGCGCGCTACCTCATCGCCCGCGGGGCCGGCCCGGAAACTGCTGTGGCTGTGCGTATTCCGCGATCGCTGGAGTTGGTCGTCGCCATTCACGCGATCGTCGCGACCGGGGCGGCCTACGTGCCGCTGGACCCCGACCATCCTGTCGACCGCGTGCGTTACGTCCTCGACACCGCGCGTCCCGCCTGTGTACTGACCACGACCGACGATTCCGTCCTACCGGCCGGAGTGGATGTGGTGCGGCTGGACCGGCTGGACCTGTCCGGCTGTGCCGACGACGCGGTGACCGATGCCGACCGGGTGTCGCCACTGCGGCCGGAGCATGTGGCGTATGTGATTTTCACGTCGGGGTCGACGGGTCGCCCGAAGGGTGTGGCGGTGAGTCACGGGGCGATTGTGAATCGTCTGGTGTGGATGCAGTCCGAGTATCGGCTCGGGGTGGATGATGTGGTGTTGCAGAAAACTCCGGCGACGTTCGATGTGTCGGTGTGGGAGTTCTTCTGGCCGTTGCAGGTGGGTGCGCGGTTGGTGGTGGCGCGTCCGGACGGGCATCGCGACCCGGCCTACCTCGCGCGATTGATGGACGAGGAGGCCGTGACGACGGCGCATTTCGTCCCGTCGATGCTGGCCGTATTCGTCGGCTCGGTCGCGACGGCGCCGGCCTCGTTGCGTCGCGTGTTCACTTCGGGTGAGGCGTTGGCGGTGGATACGGCCGTACGCTGGCGCGAGCTCGGTGGTGCGGCGCTGCACAACTTGTACGGTCCGACCGAGGCCGCGGTGGATGTCACCTTCCACGAGGTGAGCGATGCCGACACCGTGACGGTGCCGATCGGTCGTCCGGTGGCCAATACCCGTGTCTACGTGCTCGATTCGATGCTGCGCCCGGTCCCCGTCGGCGTCACCGGCGAGCTCTACCTGGCGGGCGACCAGCTCGCGCGCGGTTATGTCGGCCGTTCCGAGCTGACCTCCGACCGCTTCGTCGCCGACCCGTTCGCTGTGTCCACAAGGGGCACTCCCGAGGGCCCTGCGGGGTCACGCTCCGCTACCGCCTCCGGGCCCGCCGGTCGTGCCCCGGCCGGAGCCCGGATGTACCGCACCGGCGACCTGGTGCGCTGGAACCGCGCCGGTGAACTGGAATACTTGGGCCGCAACGACTTCCAGGTGAAACTACGCGGGCTGCGCATCGAACTCGGTGAGATCGAGGCCGCGCTGACCGCGCAGGCCGGCATCGCGCAGGCGGCCGTGGTGGTCGCGGGAGCGGGGGAGCGCGCGCGGCTGCACGCCTATGTGGTGGCGGCCGCGGGCGCTGCCGTCGATCCCGCCGCCGTGCTGGCCGCCGCGGGCGCAGCCCTGCCCGCGTACATGATCCCGGCCGGAGTCACGGTGCTGCCGCAACTGCCGGTCAATTCCTCCGGCAAGCTCGACCGCGCCGCCTTGCCGGCCGTCGATCACGGGGAGAAGTCCGTCTACCGCGCCCCGGCCGAAGGGGCCGAGGCCGTGGTCGCCGCCGTGATGGCCGAACTGCTGGGCCTCGACTCGCCGGGTGCCGGAGCCTTCGGCGCCGACGACGACTTCTTCGCCGCCGGTGGTAACTCCCTGCTGGCGATGCGGGTGGTCGCGCGGGTCAATGCCGCCCTGGGATGCGATCTCGACGTCGCGGAAATCTTCGGCGCACCCACCGCCGCCCTGCTGGCCCGCCTGGCCGAGGACGCACCCCAGGCGGCCGTGCCGGCCCTGACGGCGGGCCCGCGCCCGGATCGAATTCCGTTGTCGCTCGCGCAAACTCGCATCTGGCTGTTGAACCGCATCGAACCGGATTCGGCGATGTACAACATCCCGTTCGCGCTGCGCCTGCGCGGTGATCTGGACGAGTTCGCCCTCTCCGAGGCGGTCGCCGATGTGCTGACGCGGCACGAATCGCTGCGCACGATCTTCCCCGAGGACGCCGAGGGCCCGCGCCAGCACATTCGCGCCGCCGAGGACTGCGCCGCGACCGCGCTCACGCTGCACACCGTGAACGCCGGCGAGGTGGATGCCGAACTCGCCGGCGCGGCGGCGCGCGGCTTCGACCTGCGGCACGAACTCCCGTTGCGTATCAGCGCTTTCCGGGTCGCGCCCGACGAACACATCCTGCTCGTGGTCGTGCACCACATCGCGGCCGACGGCATATCCACCGCGCCGCTCGCCCGTGACCTGGTGACCGCCTACGCCGCGCGCCGTGCGGCGGCGGTTCCCGACTGGCAGCCGCTGCCGGTGCAGTACGCCGATTTCGCGCTGTGGCAGCACGCGGTCCTGGGACGCGCCGACGATCCCGAATCCCGCCTGGCCCGCCAGATCGAATTCTGGCGCGCCGAGCTGGCCGGCCTGCCCGCCGTCATCGACCTGCCCGGCGACCGGCCGCGGCCGGCGGTGGCGTCGGGCGCGGGTGCGGCGATCGAATTCCGCATTCCGGCCGAGCTGACCGCAGCGGTCGAGACCATGGCCCGCCGCGCGGGCGTGTCGACCTTCATGGTGCTGCACGCGGCCTACGCCACCCTGCTCGCCACCCTGTCCGGCACCGACGACCTGGCGATCGGCACCCCGGTCGCGGGCCGGTCGGCGCAGGCACTCGACGATCTGGTCGGCATGTTCGTCAACACACTGGTCCTGCGCATCCGGATCGGCGCGCACGAGCGGTTCGCCGAGCTGCTCACCCGGGTCCGAGACGCCGACGTGCGGGCCTTCGCGCACGCCGACCTGCCGTTCGACCGGCTGGTCGAGGAGGTGAATCCGGAACGCTCCCAGGCGTATGCGCCGATCGTGCAGGTGCTGCTGTCGTTCGAGCAGCGCTCCGGCACCGACCTGCGGCTGCCCGGCCTGGAGGTGACCGATTACCCGCTCGCCAACCCGGTGGCGCAATTCGATCTCGCGCTGTCGCTGGCCGAGATCGACGGTGCGCAGGGGCGCGAACTGCGGGCGGTGCTGCGATACGCCACCGATCTGTTCGACGCGTCGACGGTGTCCGCCCTCGGGCGCCGGCTGCTGCGCGTGCTCACCGCGGTGACCGCGGACCCCGACGTCCGCATCCGGGACATCGATCTGCTGGAACTGTCCGAACGGTCGCAGGTCCTCGACATCTGGAATGCGACCACAACCGAAATCGACCGCACCGCGACTCTTCCCGTGCTGTTCGACGTCCAGGCCGCGCGCACGCCGAAGGCCCCCGCGATCACCTACGCGCAGACGACGCTGACCTACGCCGAATTCGGCGCCCGTGTGAACCGGCTCGCCCGTCACCTGATCGCAGCGGGAGTGGGCCCCGGATCACTGGTGGCGCTGCATATGCGCCGTTCGCTGGAACTCGTGGTCGGCATGTACGCGACCGTCGCCGCGGGCGCCGGATACGTGCCGCTGGATCCCGACCATCCCGCCGAACGCATCCGCTACGTCCTCGACACCGCGCGACCGGCCTGTGTGCTGGCCACCACCGATGCGCCGGTGCGGGCGGAGCCGGCGCCGGCGGTGCTCGACCTCGATCGGCTGGACGTGTCCGGCTATGCCGACGGTCCGCTGACGGATGTGGATCGGCTGGGCAAGCTGCGGCCGGAGCATGTGGCGTATGTGATTTTCACGTCGGGGTCGACGGGTCGTCCCAAGGGTGTGGCGGTGAGTCACGGGGCGATTGTGAATCGTCTGGTGTGGATGCAGTCCGAGTATCGGCTCGGGGTGGATGATGTGGTGTTGCAGAAGACTCCGGCGACGTTCGATGTGTCGGTGTGGGAGTTCTTCTGGCCGTTGCAGGTGGGTGCGCGGTTGGTGGTGGCGCGTCCGGACGGGCATCGCGACCCGGCCTACCTCGCGCACCTGATGAGCGCGGAAACGATCACGACCGCGCACTTCGTGCCCTCGATGCTGGACGTCTTCGTCGACGCACTGGCCGATACCTCCGCGATGGCGCCTGCGAGCCTGCGTCGCGTATTCACTTCGGGTGAGGCGTTGGCGGTGGATACGGCCGCGCGCTGGCGCGAGCTCGGTGGTGCGGCGCTGCACAACTTGTACGGTCCGACCGAGGCCGCGGTGGATGTCACCTTCCACGAGGTGAGCGATGCCGACACCGTGACGGTGCCGATCGGTCGTCCGGTGGCCAATACCCGTGTCTACGTGCTCGATTCGACGCTGCGCCCGGTCCCCGTCGGCGTGGCGGGCGAGTTGTACCTGGCCGGAACACAATTGGCCGAGGGATATATCGCCCGCCCCGCCCTGACCGCGGACCGCTTCGTCGCCGACCCGTTCCGCGCCGGCGAACGCATGTATCGCACCGGCGATATCGCGCACTGGCAGGCCACGGGCGAACTGGAATACGTGGGCCGCGCCGACTTCCAGGTGAAGGTGCGCGGCCTGCGCATCGAACTCGGCGAAATCGAAAGCGCCCTGCGCGAATCCGAGGGCGTCGCCCAGGCCGTGGCCGTGGTGCGCGACGACCGCGACACCGGCGATCGGATCGTGGCCTACGTGGTCGCCGCATCCGGACGCGACCTCGACGCCGAGCGGCTGCGCGCCGACTGTGCCCGGCGGCTGCCCGAATACATGGTCCCCGCGGTGGTCATGACCATGGACGCGCTGCCACTCAACGCGTCGGGCAAACTGGACCGGAAAGCCCTGCCGGAGCCGGCTTTCCGGGCACGCGCCTTCCGCGCTCCCGGTACGCGGGCCGAACTCGCCGTCGCCGCCGTCTACGCGGAACTGCTCGGGCTCGACCACGTCGGACTCGACGACGACTTCTTCGCCCTCGGCGGCAATTCGCTGACCGCCACCCGCGTCGCCGCCCGGCTGGGCGCCGAACTCGATGCCGAACTGCCCGTACGCCTGATCTTCGACGCTCCGGAAGTCGGTGAATTGGCCGCCCGCGCCGCGGAATTCGCGGGCCGCGGCGCCACGGTGCCGTTGATCGCGCGTCCGCGCCCCGATCTGGTGCCGCTCTCGCCGGCGCAGCAGCGCATGTGGTTCCTCAACCGGTTCGACCCCGGGCAGAGCGTGCACAACATTCCCGTCGCGCTGCGCCTCACCGGTGCGCTGGATACGGCGGCCCTGGAATCCGCGCTCGCCGATATCGTCGCGCGGCACGAAACGCTGCGCACGGTGTATCCGGATATCGGTGGCATCGGCTATCAGCAGATCCGGCCCGCAGACCACGTACCGGTGCTCTCACGGCTGCACGGGGACGACATCGCCACGGCCCTCGGCGCATTCATCGCCGAATCGTTCGATGTGACCACCGAGGTTCCGCTGCGCGTGGCCCTGCTGCCCGTGCGATCGGAAAGCAGTGCGCCCGAACATATTCTGGTCCTCGTCGTCCACCACATCGCCGCGGACGGCTTCTCGATGGGACCGCTGGCCCGCGATATCGCCACGGCGTACGCGGCCCGCAGCACCGGGACCGCCCCACGGTGGCGCGAGCTGGCGATCCAGTACGCCGACTACGCGCTGTGGCAGCGCGAGGTACTCGGCGCGGAATCCGACCCCGGGTCCTCGGCCGCGCGGCAACTGGAGTTCTGGCGCGATCGGTTGCGCGGACTCCCGGCCCGGCTGGACCTGCCCACGGACCGGCCGCGCCCGGCGGTTGCCGGTCACACCGCGGCCACGGTCACCGTCGACTTCGACGCGCGGCTGCGAACCGGCGTGGACGAACTGGCCGGACGCTACGAGAGCACGCCGTTCATGGTGGTGCACGCCGCGCTGGCGGTGCTGCTCGCCCGGATGTCGGGCACCGCCGATATCGCCATCGGCACACCGGTCGCCGGCCGCGGTGCGGCGGTCCTCGACGATCTGGTCGGCATGTTCGTCAACACTCTCGTGCTGCGAGCCGAGATCCGGCCGGCGCAGCCGTTCTCGGCCGTGCTGCGGCAGGTGCGTGAGGGTGATCTCGCCGCCTTCGCCCACGCCGGCATCCCGTTCGAGCGGCTGGTCGAGGTGCTCGACCCGCCGCGTTCGCAAGCCCGCCATCCGCTCTTCCAGGTGGCGTTGTTCTTCCAGAACCTGAACCCGGTGACGGTCGAACTGGGTGAGCTGAGCGTCGGTGAGGTGCGCCTCGACACCGCGGTGAATCCGTTCGACCTGCAGGTCACGGTCACCGAACGGGAGATCGGGTTCACCTATGCGACAGAGCTTTTCGATGCCGCGACGGTCGAGCACCTGGCCGCGCGGTTCCTGCGGGTGATCGAGTCCGTCGTCGCCGACCCGCGACGCGTCGTCGGCGATATCGACCTGTTCGCCGTCGGTGAGCGCGAGCGCGTCCTCACCGAGTGGAACGACTCGGCGCATATCGGTTTCGGGGCGGAACTGCTGCTCGACGAGTTCGAAGCGCAGGCCGCGACCGCACCGCAGTTACCCGCGGTGCGCTATGTCCCGGACGACGGCTCGGCGCCGGCCGTCCTCACCTACGGCGAACTCGACAGCCGCAGCAACCGCCTCGCGCGCCACCTCATCGCCGCCGGGGTGGGCCCGGAATCGCTGGTCGCCCTGTCGATCCGGCGCTCACCGGCGTTGGTGGTGGCGATGTACGCCGTGCTCAAGGCCGGCGGTGCGTATGTGCCGATCGATCCCGACCATCCGGCCCAGCGCATCGCCCACATTCTGGATACGGCCCGGCCCGCGGTGCTGCTCACCACCACCGGCGCCGAGGTGGACTTCGAGGGCCCGACCGTCACGGTCGACACCGTCGCGCTCGACGCCTACCGCGACGATCCGATCGCGGTGCGCGAACGCCACAGCCCGATGTACGCGAATCATCCGGCCTACGTGCTCTTCACCTCCGGTTCGACCGGAAAGCCGAAGGGCGTCACCATCACCCACGCCGCGATCGTCAATCAGATGACATGGATGCAGGCCGAATACCGGCTCACCGCCGCGGACGTGTACCTGCAGAAGACCGCGACCACCTTCGACGTCTCGCTGTGGGGCTACTTCCTTCCGTTGCGGATCGGCGCCACCCTGGTGCTGGCCGCCCCGGACGGCCACCGCGATCCGGGCTATCTCGCCGAAACCATCGGCGAGTACGGCGTCACCGTCACCGATTTCGTGCCCTCGATGCTCAGCGTCTTCGCCGCCCAGGTCGACCCGGCGCAGGTGCGGTCGCTGCGGCAGGTGTTCGTCATCGGTGAGGCACTGCCCGCCGAGACGGTGCGGGCGTTCGGCGCGATCAGCCCGGCGCGGCTGCACAACCTGTACGGGCCCACCGAGGCGGCCGTCTCCATCACCTACCGCGATGTCACCGGGGTGACCGACCGCCCCGCCCTGCCGATCGGCCGGCCCGAATGGAACAGCCGCGTCTACGTGCTGGATTCGCGGCTGCAGCCGACCCCGCCCGGCGTCGCGGGCGAGTTGTACCTGTCCGGCACCCAGCTGGCGCGCGGCTACCACGGCCGCGCCGACCTCACCGCAGACCGGTTCGTGGCCGACCCGTTCGGCGAGCCCGGTTGCCGCATGTACCGCACCGGTGATCTGGTGCGCTGGGACGTCAGCGGTGATGCACCCGAGCTGATCTACCTCGGCCGCACCGACTTCCAGGTGAAATTCCGCGGCCAGCGCATCGAACTCGGTGAGATCGAGGCGGTCCTCGCGGCGGTGTCCGGCGTCGCCGCGGCGGCCGTGCGAATCGTGGCGGCTGCGGGTGGCGACCACCTCATCGGTTTCGTCACCCCGCCCGGCGACGGATCCGCCGCCCCCGGCCTCGGTGACCGGGCGCGCGACGCGGCCGCCGCCCAACTGCCCGGATATATGGTCCCCTCGGCCGTGGTCGTCCTGGACGCGTTCCCGCTCAACGCCTCCGGCAAGCTCGATCGCGGCGCACTGCCCGATGCCGGTGATCCGCGGGTCGCGGCGGTCTTCGGCGGTGACGAATACCGCGAGCCGAGCACACCGGCCGAGCGGCTGGTCGCCGAGACCTTCGCACAGGTACTCGGCATCGAACGGGTCGGCGCCGACGACGACTTCTTCGCCCTCGGCGGCAATTCGCTCGTCGCGACCCGGGTGCTGGCCCGGCTGGGCGAACGCCACGGTCGCCGCATTCCGGTCCGGATGCTGTTCGAACACCCGACCGTCGCCGGTCTGGCCGCCGCCATGATCGCCGACACCGACGGCGCCGCAATCGATCTGCCCGGCCCCGTCGCCGCCGCACGGCCCGACGTCGTTCCGCTGGCGCCGGTGCAGCAGGGCATGTGGTTCCTCAACCGCCTGGCTCCGGATTCGGCGGCCGACAACATCGCGGTCGCGGTCCGCATCCTCGGCGACCTCGACGAGCCGACCATGCTCGCCGCCTTCACCGATGTGATCGCCCGTCACGAGGCACTGCGCACCTACTATCCGCTCGATGCCGAGGGCGCGGGCCGCCAGGTGGTCCTGCCACCCGGCCAGGCGCCCATCGAATTCGAGACCCGCTCCGGCGCCGCGGCGGAGCCGATCGCCGACTTCACCGGATGCGGTTTCGACGTGACCGCCGCACCGCCGGTGCGGGCCCTGCTCATCCGGGAATCCGAGACCAGCCACGTCTTCGTGGTGGTCGTCCATCACATCGCCGCCGACGGCTATTCGCTGAATCCGCTGCTGCGGGATCTGATCGCCGCCTATCTGGCCCGCCGTACCCGGACCGCGCCGAACTGGCCCGAACTGCCCGTCCAGTACGCGGATTACGCACTGTGGCAACAGGAGTCGTTGGACGCCGCCGAGGCCGAACACCTGGACTTCTGGACCCGCACGCTGGCGGATCTGCCGGACGAACTCGCCCTGCCCGCCGATCGGCCGCGCCCGCCCGTGGCCTCACGCCGGGGGGCGGTCGTGCGCGGTCGCATCGACGGCGCCGTCGCCGCTGCGGTCCACCGCCTCGCCAAGGCGCACGGCGCGACCCCGTTCATGGTCTGGCACGCCGCCCTGACCGTGCTGCTGGGCCGGCTGTCCGGTGGTGACGACATCGCCGTCGGCACCCCCGTCGCCGGGCGTGGCGCCAGCGCACTGGACGAGCTGGTCGGCATGTTCGTCAACACCCTGACGCTGCGGACGAGGCTCCGGAACACCGACAGCTTCGATGCGGTACTCGACCACACGCGGGCCGTCGATCTGGCCGCATTGGCCCACGCGGCACTGCCTTTCGACCGCGTGGTCGACGCCCTGGGCGTGGCGCGCACGGCCGACCGCAACCCACTGTTCACGGTGTCGCTGAGCTATCTCAACCTCGGCTCGCAGACCCACGCCGTGCCCGGCCTGATCCTCGAACCGGTCGAATTCGACCGCCCCGTGGCCAAATTCGATCTGCAGTTCACCGTATCGGACGACCTCGACGCCGACGGGCATCTGCCGCTCGAACTCACCTACGCCACCGATCTGTACGACCCGGCCACCGCGGCGGGACTGCTGCGACGGCTGGGCCGGGTGATCGGCGCGGCCGTCGCCGAACCGCAGCGCGCCGTCGGCGATATCGACCTACTGTCCCCGGCCGAACACGCGGCCCTGCTCGACGCCCGCCCCACCCCGTTCGTCGCCGCCCGCACCCTGGCGGAGTTCCTGACCGAGGCGGCCCGGCGCAACCCCACCGGTACCGCGCTGTGCGGCGACGGCCGGGACGTGAGCTACGCGGAACTGGATGCCGAGTCCAGCCGGTTGGCGCGGGTTCTGATCGAATCCGGGGTCGGCGCCGAGGATTTCGTCGCGATCGCGATCACTCGCTCGGTGCGGTGGGTGGTGGCCTGGTGGGCGGTGGCGAAGGCGGGAGCCGCCTTCCTGCCGGTCGATCCGGACTATCCGGCGGAGCGGATCGCGCATATGCTCGCCGATTCCGGTGCGGCCGTGGGCATCACGACCGTCGCCGACGCCGCCGCCCTTCCCGGCACGGTGCGCGCGATCACCGTCGACGCGCCGGATATCGCTGCGCGCCTGCGCACTACCTCTGCGGAGCCGATCGAGGCGCACGAACTGCCGCGCCCGGTCCGGTTGCAGAATCCGGCATGGATGATCTACACCTCCGGCACGACCGGGAAGCCGAAGGGCGTCGTGGTGACCCACGGCGGTATCGGTGCGATCGTGGCCGCGCATCGCCGCCACTATCGGATCGACTCGGGCGCGCGCGTCCTGCACGCCTCCTCGCCGAGCTTCGACGCCTCGATGCTGGAACTGCTGATGGCCTTCGCGGGCTCGGCGACCGCCGTCATCGCGCCGGCCGGCGTCTACGGTGGCGACGAACTGACGGAATTGCTGGCAGCCCAGCGGGTTTCGCACGCTTTCATCACTCCCGCCGTACTGCGGACCCTCGACCCCGCCGCACTGCCTCGGCTGCGGCGGCTGACGGTCGGCGGTGAGGCCTACGGTCCGGACCTGATGGCCCGCTGGGCCGCGGACCGCGAATTCCACAACACCTACGGCCCGACCGAAACCACCGTCTTCGCGACCGTGAGCGCGGTGAAGCGTCCGGGTGACCCGCTGGATATGGGTGCTCCGATCGCCGGGATGTCGGCGGTGGTACTCGATGGGCGACTGCGCCCGGTGCCGGCCGGCGTCACCGGTGAGTTGTATCTACGCGGCCCGGGTCTGGCGCGCGGCTACCACGCGCGGGCGGCGCTGACGGCCGAGCGTTTCGTCCCCGATCCGCACGGCGCGCCGGGCGAGCGGCTCTACCGCACCGGCGATCTGGTGCGCTGGATCGTGAGCGGCGAGGAATACGTCGTCGAATATGTGGGCCGCTCGGATCACCAGGTGAAGGTGCGCGGTCTGCGTATCGAACTGGGCGAGATCGACGCGGTGCTCGGCGCGCACGAGTCGGTCGAATTCGCCGCCACCCTGGGACATCTCGACGCGACGGGGGAGACGTCGCTGGTCGCCTACGTGGTCCCCGCGCCCGGGCACACCGTCGACGTGGACGAACTGGTGGCCCATGCCTCCCGCAGCCTCACCGCGTACATGGTGCCGGCCGCGATCATGGTCATCGACCGGATTCCGCTGACGCCGACCGGCAAACTGGATCGCAAGGCACTGCCGGAGCCGGTTTTCCGGGTCGCCGAATTCCGTGCCCCGCGCACCGCCGCCGAATCCACGGTCGCCGAGATCGTCGCCGGGGTCCTCGGGCTCGGCGAATCCCGTCGCCTCGGCCTCGATGACGACTTCTTCGCGCTGGGTGGAAATTCGCTCACCGCAACCCGATTGGCCGCGCGGCTCGGCGCGGCGTTCGACACGACGGTGCCGGTGCGCGCCGTCTTCGAACACCCCACGGTGGCCGACCTGGCGTCCGCCGCCGCGGCGCCGGAGGGCGGGCCGGCCCGGGTGGCGCCGGCCCCGCGCGCTGTCGACGGGCCGGTACCGCTGTCGCTCGCGCAGCAGCGCATGTGGCTGCTCAACCGTATGGACGAACATTCCGCCGCGTACACGATCCCGCTGGCCATGCGGTTGAGCGGCGACCTCGACGTGGCCGCGCTGAACGCCGCGTTCGCCGATGTGGTGGCCCGGCACGAGGTGCTGCGCACGGTGTATCCGCAGACCGAGGCGGGACCGGTGCAGGTGATCCTCCCCGTCGCCGACGGCTCGGCGCCGCGGTTGGCGCCGGTGCCGTTGCCCGGTGCCGACATGCTCGATGCGGTATCGCAGTTCGTCACCGAGCCGTTCGACGTGACGGCCGCGGTGCCGCTGCGGGCCCGGCTGTTCGTCGTCACCGACGCACCGCGCAGCGAGTACGTGCTCGTCGTGGCCGTCCATCACATCGCCGCCGACGGTTCCTCGCTGGTACCCCTGGCCCGGGACGTGATGACCGCCTACGCCGCCCGCCGCACCGGGACCGCGCCCGGCTGGACACCGCTGCCCGTCCAATACGCCGACTTCGCGCTCTGGCAGCGGGAGGTACTCGGCTCCGAGGACGATCCGGAATCGCTGGCCGCCCGCCAGATCGGCTACTGGACGCGCGCGCTGGCGGGGCTGCCCGACCAGCTGGCGCTGCCCACCGATCGGCCGCGTCCGGCGACGGTCTCCACCGCCGGCGGCACCGTGGACTTCACGGTGGACGCGGCGACACACACCCGCCTGATCGAGATCGGCCGCACCCACGGTGCGACGCTGTTCATGGTGATGCACGCCGCCTTCGCGACCCTGCTGTCGCGGCTGGCCGCGTCGACGGATATCGCGATCGGCACGCCCATCGCGGGCCGTGGTGACCGAGCGCTCGACGAGTTGGTCGGCATGTTCGTCAACACCCTGGTGTTGCGCACCGAGGTCGATCCGGGCGCCGGCTTCGCCGCACTGCTCGCCGGCGTGCGCGACGGCGATCTGGCCGCCTTCTCCCATGCCGACATCCCGTTCGAGCGGTTGGTCGAGGTGCTGAACCCGGTCCGGTCCACCGCCCGGCATCCGCTGTTCCAGGTCGGATTCTCCTTCCACAATCAGGCCGCCGCGGAGTTCGCGCTGGACGGATTGACGGTGAGCGCGGCGGATTTCGACACCGCCGTCTCGCAGTTCGATCTGCATCTGGTGATCACCGACCGCTACGACGCGTCCGGTGCGCCGCTCGGCATGGCCGCCTCCCTCACCTACGCCACCGCGCTGTTCGACGCCCCCACCGTGGCCGGCTTCGGCGAGCGGCTGCTGCGGCTGCTGGACGCCGTGTGCGCCGATTCGGCCCGGGCCGTCGGCTCGGTGGATCTGCTCGCACCGCAGGAGCGGATGCGGATTCTGCGCACCTGGAACGACACCGCCGAACCCGGTTGCGCGACAACGCTTCCTGAGATGTGGAACGCGACGGTGACCGCCGCCGGTACGGCACCGGCGCTGATCATCGATCGCGACGGTAGCGGTGAACCGGTGAGCTATGCCGAGTTGTCGGCGCAGGTCAATCGGCTCGCCCGGCATCTCATCGCGCTGGGCGTCGGCCCGGAGACGCGCGTGGCGCTGGCGCTGCGCCGATCCAGGGAGTTGATCGCGGCCATGTACGCGGTCAGTGTCGCCGGTGGTGCGTATGTGCCGGTCGATCCGGACCAGCCGGCCGAACGCGTCGGCTACATCCTCTCGACCGCCGCTCCGCTGTGTGTGCTGACCACCTCGGATATCGCACCGACGCTGCGGGACGAGACGGTGCGAGTGGTGGACGTCGACACCGTGCCGGATCTGTCCACCGCGCCGGTGACCGATCGGGACCGCCGCGCTCCGCTGCTGCCGCAGCACCCGGCCTATGTCGTCTTCACCTCCGGATCGACGGGCCGCCCGAAGGGAGTCACCGTCTCCCATGCGGCGATTGTCAATCAATTGCGCTGGAAGACAGCGGAATTCGGATTGAGCGCCGACGACGCGGTATTGCTGAAGACCGCCGCCACCTTCGACCTCTCGGTCTGGGAGTTCTGGTCGGCCGCCGTCTCCGGCGGCCGGCTCGTGGTCGCCACCCCGGACGGCCATCGCGATCCCGCCTACCTCGACGAGCTGATGCGGCGCGAGCAGGTGACCACGCTGCATGTCGTCCCGTCGATGCTCGACGCGCTGCTGACCGCCTCCGGCGGCAGCCTGCCGGCCTCGCTGCGCCGCGTCCTCGCCATCGGCGAGGCCCTGCCCGCCACCACTGCGCAGCGCGTGCGCCGCGACAGTTCCGCCCGGCTGTACAACCTCTACGGCCCGACCGAGGCCGCGGTCTCGATCACCAGCCACGCGGTCGACCACACCGATACGGTCGCGGTCCCGATCGGTCGCCCGGAGGCCAACAGCCGGGTGTACGTGCTGGATTCGCGGCTGCTGCCGGTGCCGGTGGGCGTGCCCGGTGAGCTGTATCTCGCCGGTGCGCAGCTGGCTCGCGGCTATCACGGCCGCGCCGACCTGACCGCGGAACGGTTCGTGGCCGATCCGTTCGAGCCCGGAACGCGCATGTATCGCACCGGCGACGTGGTGGCGTGGAACGCGGCCGGCGAACTCGAATACCGGGGCCGCACCGATTTCCAGGTCAAGGTGCGGGGCTTCCGCATCGAACTCGGGGAAATCGAGGCGGCGCTGCTCGCGCTGCCGGCGGTCGCACAGGTCGCGGTGCTGGCGGTATCCGATCCGCGTACCGCCGACCGGCTGGTCGCCTACCTCGTCCCGTCCGCCGCGGACATCGATGTCACCGACGTGAAAAAAGCACTGGCACAGACACTCCCGTCGTATATGGTGCCCGAGGCGTTCGTCGTCCTCGACGCGCTGCCACTGACGGTGAACGGCAAGCTGGACCGGGCCGCGCTGCCCCGCCCCGCCTTCGAGGCGACGGCCTACCGCGCCCCGGCCACCCCGGTGGAACAGACGATCGCCGATATCTACGCCGAGGTGCTGGGGTCGCCCCGGGTCGGTGCCGACGACGATTTCTTCGCCCTCGGCGGCAATTCGCTGCTGGCCACCCAGGTATCGGCCCGCCTCGGCGCGGCCCTGGACGCCCGGATTCCGGTCCGGCTGCTGTTCGAGGCATCGACGGTGGCGGCGCTCGCGGTGCGGGTGGACGGCCACATCGGCTCCGGCGGCCGCACGGCGCTGACGGCCGGACCGCGGCCCGAGGCGCTACCGCTGTCGCTGGCGCAGCAGCGGATGTGGTTCCTCAACCAGTTCGAACCCGAATCCGCGGCCTACAACGTGCCCGCCGCCGTGCGGCTGCGCGGTGAGCTGCGGGTCGACGCGCTGCAGCAGGCGGTGCTCGACGTGCTGAGCCGGCACGAGGTGTTGCGTACCGTCTATCCGCAGACGGCCCAGGGCGTCGTGCAGCACATCCTGCCCGCGTCCCAGGTGGGCCCGGATCTCACGCCGCGACCGGTCGGCGCGGAGGAGGTCGCGGCGCGCATCGCCGAGCTGGCCTCGACCGGGTTCGACGTGAGCGCCGAGGTGCCGATCCGCGTCGCGCTGCTGCGGCTTTCGTCTGAAGAACACGTGCTGGTGTTCGTGGTGCATCACATCGCCGCCGACGGCTGGTCCATGCGGCCGCTGACCCGCGATGTGATGCTCGCCTATACCGCCCGCCGCGCGGGCGAGGCTCCGCGCTGGTCTCCGCTGCCGGTGCAGTACGCGGATTACGCGCTGTGGCAGCGGCAGGTGCTCGGCTCGGAAGACGATGCGCGCAGCCTGATCTCGACGCAGGCCCGCTACTGGCGCGAGCAGCTGGCCGGTCTGCCGGACGAGGTGAATCTGCCCGCCGATCGCCCACGTCCGGCGGTGCAGTCCGCGCGTGGCGGACGGGTGGTGTTCCCCCTCTCGGGGCAGCTGCGCGCGGATCTGGTCGAGCTGGGCCGCGCCCACAACGCGACACTGTTCATGGTGGTGCACGCCGCGTGGGCGCTGTTCGTGGCACGGATGGCCGGTACCGACGACGTCGCCGTCGGCACCCCGATCGCGGGCCGCGGCGAGGCCGAACTCGACGATGTGGTCGGCATGTTCGTCAACACCCTCGTGCTGCGCACCCGGGTACCGGGCGAGGTGACCTTCGCCGAATTGCTCCGCACCGCGCGCGATACCGACCTGCAGGCGTTCGGGCACGCCGATCTGCCGTTCGAGCGGTTGGTGGAGCTGGTGAATCCGGAGCGCTCCACGGCACGCCATCCGCTGTTCCAGGTGATGCTGACCTTCCAGAACCTGCCGCAGCGCGATGTCGCACTGCCCGGTCTGCGGGTGGAGGCCGTCGATTTCGATTTCGACGCCGAACAATTCGATCTGTCGCTGACCGTGCAGGAGACCGGGGAGGGGCTGCTCGCCGACCTCTCGTACGCGCGTGATCTGTTCGACCACACCACGGTCGAGTCGTTCGCCCGTCGCTTCACCGGACTGCTCGCGGCCGTGGCCGCTACTCCGGAGCGGGCCGTCGGCAGCCTGCCGCTGCTGTCCGACGCGGAGTACGAGCAGTTCACCCGGATGGACGGCGGCCCGGTCCTCGCCGACGGACTACTACCGGAGATCTTCACGCGCGGCCTGCGGCACGGTGCCGACCGGGTCGCGGTGCGCATCGACGGCCGATCGGTGACCTACGGGGAGCTGGATCGGCAGTCCTCGCAGCTGGCCCGCGTGCTCATCGACGCGGGCGTCGGGCCGGAGCGGTCGGTGGCGATCGCGCTGCCGCGCTCCTACGAGATGATCGCCGCCGTCTGGGCGGTCGCGAAGGCCGGCGGCGCGTACGTGCCGGTCGATCCGAGCTATCCGCCCGATCGGGTGCGGCACATGGTGGTCGACTCCGCCGCCGTAATCGGTATCACCACAGGTGAATTCGCCGCCGATCTGCCCGCGGCCACCAGCTGGCTGGCACTGGACGAGGAGGCCACCGCCGCCGCCTGCGCGCGCCGCTCGCCCGATCCGATCACCGACGCCGACCGCCTCCGTCCGCTGCGCCCGGACAATGCCGCCTACACCATCTACACCTCGGGTTCGACCGGTTTGCCGAAGGGCGTGACGGTCACGCACCGGCGGGTCGCCAATCTCGCCGCCCATGCCACCCGGCTGTGCCGGGTGGAACCGCGGCATCGCTTCCTGCACGTCTGCTCGCCGAGTTTCGATCAGTCGCTGGAGGAGTGGCTGCTGACCTTCGGCAGCGGTGCCACCCTGGTCATCGCGCCGCCGTCGGTGCTGGGCGGCCAGGAACTCGCCGATCTGCTGCGCGACGAGCGGGTCACCCACACCATGATCACCCCGGCCATGCTGGCCACCGTGGATCCGTCCGGATTGCCGGACCTCGAGGTCGTCGGTGCCGGTGGCGACGCGACCACGCCGGAACTGCTGGCCAAATGGCAGCCCGGCCGCCGCTTCGTCAACAGCTACGGCCCGACCGAGGCCACCATCTCCTCCGCCTACGCGATCCTGGTCGCGGGTGTGCCGATCACCATCGGCACACCGGTGCCGGGCACGACCACGCTCGTGCTCGACGCGCGTATGCAGCCGGTGCCGCCCGGTGTCGCGGGTGAGCTGTACGTCGTGGGCGAGGCCCTGGCCCGCGGGTACCACGCCCGGGCGGGGCTGAGCGCCGACCGTTTCGTCGCGTGCCCGTGGGGGGCGCCCGGCACCCGGATGTATCGCACCGGCGACCTGGTGCGCTGGATCGTCGGCGGCACGGGCGAGTGGGAGCTGGAATATCTGGGCCGCACCGACTTCCAGGTCAAGGTGCGCGGCTTCCGCATCGAACTCGGCGAGATCGACGCGGTGCTCACCGGCCACGACGACATCGATTTCGCGGTCACCCTGGGCCGCGAGACCCCGGCCGGTGCCACCGCACTGGTGTCGTACGTGCGTGCGGTGCCCGGACGTTCGATCGATCCGCGGCAGGTGACCGCCTATGCCGCGCGCAGTCTGCCGTCGCATATGGTGCCGGCCGCGGTCGTCGTCCTCGACCGCGTGCCGCTTACCCCGGTGGGCAAACTGGATCGAAAGGCGTTGCCGGAACCGCAGTTCCAGGCACGGCCGTATCGCGAACCGGCCACGCCGCAGCAGCGTCTGGTCGCCGCGGTGCTGGCCGAGGCGCTCGGTGTGCCACGGGTCGGCGCCGACGACGACTTCTTCGAACTCGGTGGCAACTCGCTCATCGCCACCCAGGTCGTCGCGCGCCTGGGCGCCCGGACGGCGTCCCGGATCCCGGTGCGCACGGTGTTCGAGGCGCCGACGGTGCGTGCGCTGGCCGGACGGCTCGCCGCCCACGCCGGTACGGCGAGGGTCGAGCTCACCGCCCGGCCCCGGCCGCAACGGATCCCGTTGTCACCGGCACAGCAGCGGATGTGGTTGCTCAACCGCATGGATCCCGCCTCCGCCGCCTACAACGTGCCGTTCGCGGTCCGCCTGACCGGTGTGGTGGACGCCGCGGCACTCGAGCTCGCCTTCGCCGATGTGGTCGAGCGGCACGAGGTGTTGCGGACCGTCTACCCGCAGGCCGACGACGGACCGTTCCAGCAGATCCTGTCCCGCGCCGATGCCGAGTTCACGGTCGGATCGGTCACCTCGGACGAGGTGGAAAACGCGGTCGCGCAGATGCTTTCGCGATCGTTCGATGTCACGCGCGATATTCCGGTGCGAGCGGCACTGCTGCGGGTCACCGACACCTCCGAGCACATCGTGGTGCTGTCGATGCACCACATCTGCGCCGACGGCGCCTCGGCCGCGCCGCTGACCCGGGATCTGCTGACCGCCTACGCGGCGCGCACGGCCGCTGCGGCGCCGCAGTGGACCCCGTTGCCGGTGCAGTACGCCGATTACGCACTGTGGCAGCGCGAACTGCTCGGCGCGGAGGACGATCCGGGGTCGCTGATCGCGGATCAGCTCGCGCACTGGCGATCCGCCCTCGCGGATCTGCCCGAACAGTTGGCGCTACCCACGGACCGGCCGCGCCCGAAGGTGCAGTCGCTGCGAGGCCGGGCGCTGACGTTCGAGATCGGCGCCGAGCGGCATG
This sequence comes from Nocardia mikamii NBRC 108933, assembly GCF_001613505.1. Lineage (GTDB taxonomy): Bacteria > Actinomycetota > Actinomycetes > Mycobacteriales > Mycobacteriaceae > Nocardia > Nocardia mikamii. The sequence goes on along the minus strand of NZ_BDCM01000007.1, from coordinate 271,834 downwards.
CGGCCCTGCACCGGTTGGCGCGCACCCGGCACGCCTCCCTGTTCATGGTGGTCCGCGCCGCGCTGTCGATCCTGCTGGCCCGGCTCGCCGCCACCGAGGATGTCGTGGTCGGTGCGCCCATCGCGGGCCGGGGCGAGGCGGAACTCGACGACCTGATCGGCATGTTCGTCAACACCCTGGTCCTGCGCGCAAGGGTCGCGCCGCAGGCATCGTTCGCCGAACTGCTCGACCAGGTGCGCGAGACGGATCTGGCGGCCTTCGCCCACAGCGATGTGCCGTTCGAGCGGCTGGTGGAACTGCTCGATCCGGTCCGGTCGACGGCACGGCATCCGCTGTTCCAGGTGGGTCTGTCGTTCCAGAACCTGAATCGGACCGACGTGCGATTGCCCGGCGTGACGGTCGGCGAACTCGAGATCGACACGCGCACATCGCAATTCGATCTGCACTGGTATCTGACGGACACCTACGACGAGCAGGGCGCCCCGGCGGGCATCTCCGCCGCCGTCACCTATGCCACCGACCTGTTCGACGCGGCCACGGTGCGGCACTTCGTGCGGCGCTTCCTGCGGGTGATCGACCGGGTCGCCGCCGACGCGGAGGTCGCGATCGGCGATATCGACCTGCTGGACGACGCCGAACGCACCCGCGTTCTCGTCGACTACAACGACACCGTGCGGGAGCTACCACCCCTGCCGGGCAGCGAAGATCCGGACACGCTGATCGCCCGGTTCGCGTCCGCGGTGGCCGCACATCCGGAGGCCGTGGCACTCGCCGAGGACCGCGCGGGAAGCGCTGTGGCGCACAGGGTTGCGACGTACGCGGAATTCGACGCCCGGAGCAACCGGCTGGCGCGGTATCTGATCGGCCGGGGGATCGGCCCCGAGCAGCGGGTGGCGGTGGCGCTGCCGCGCTCGGTCGAACTGCTGGTCGCCGTCTACGCGGTCCTCAAGGCCGGCGCCGCCTACGTGCCGATCGATCCGGATCAGCCGGCCGAGCGCATTCGGCACATCCTCGACATTGCTGAGCCGGAATGCGTTCTGGCGCTCGCGGATTCGACGATCAGCGGCGCGCTCGCCCTGGATCGGCTGGACCTCACCGAATACGGCGACGCCGCCGTCACCGATGCGGACCGGGTGCGCCCGGTATGTCCCGACACCGTCGCCTACGTGATCTTCACCTCCGGATCGACGGGCCGGCCGAAGGGGGTGGCGGTCAGCCACCGGGCGATCGTGAACCGGCTGGTGTGGATGCAGTCGGAATACCGGCTCGATACCGACGATGTGGTGCTGCACAAGACGCCCGTCACCTTCGACGTGTCGGTGTGGGAGTTGTTCTGGCCGTTGCAGACCGGGGCGAAGCTGGTGCTGGCCGCACCGCAGGGACACCGCGATCCCGCATATCTGGCCCGCCTGATCGCGGCCGAATCGGTCACCACCGTGCATTTCGTCCCGTCGATGCTCGCGGTGTTCGTCGCCGAGCCGGCGGCCGCGGCGGTGAGCTCGCTGCGGCGGGTATTCGCCTCCGGCGAGGCGCTACCGCCGGCGGTGGCGCAGCGGTTGCGGACGCTGACCGGCGCCCGGTTGCACAACCTCTACGGGCCGACCGAGGCCGCGGTGGACGTGACGTACCACGAGGTCACCGACGCCGACACCGATGTGGTGCCGATCGGCCGGCCGGTCTTCAACACCCGTGTCTACGTGCTGGATTCGCGACTGCGCCCGGTACCGGCGGGTGTCACCGGCGAGCTCTACCTCGCCGGGACCCAGCTGGCGCGCGGATATCTCGCGCGACCCGATCTGACCGCGGACCGGTTCGTGGCCGACCCCTTCGCCGGCATGGGCGGGGCGGCCGGGGAACGCATGTACCGCACCGGCGATCTGGTGGTGTGGAACGCCGACGGTGAACTGGAGTACCGCGGCCGCTCGGACTTCCAGGTGAAGCTGCGCGGGCTGCGGATCGAGCCCGGGGAGATCGAGGCGGCGCTGGTCGCTCGGCCCGAGGTCGCTCAGGCCGTCGCACTGGTGCGCGGTGACGAGGGTGCGGACCAGCAATTGGTGGCCTATGTGGTCGCCGAGACCGGTCGCGCCGTCGACGCCGATCGGCTGCGGACCGAACTCGCACGGCGTCTGCCCGGCTATATGGTTCCGGCGGCCGTGGTCGTCCTCGACGAACTTCCGGTGAACGCGTCCGGCAAGCTCGACCGTCGCGCCCTGCCGGCGCCGCCGCGCGCGGCGCGCGAATTCCGCGCTCCGCGGACCCCGGCCGAGGCGCTGGTCTGCACCACCTTCGCGCAGGTGCTGGGTGTGGAGCGGATCGGCCTGGAGGACAACTTCTTCGAATTCGGCGGCACCTCGCTCTCGGCGACCACGCTCGCGGCGCGGCTGAGTGTGGCCCTCGGGCCCCAGGTTCCGGTGCTGACGCTGTTCACCGCGCCGACGCCCGCGGCAGTACTGGCCGAACTGGACCGGGCGGGGGAGATCGATCCCGATGCCGCCTTCGATGTGCTGCTTCCGTTGCGGCGCAACGGTATCGGTGAGCCGCTGTTCTGTGTACATCCGGTCGGCGGTGTCGCCTGGTCGTTCGCCGGCCTGGCCGCCTCGGTGGAGCGGCCGCTCTACGGCCTGCAATCGCCGGCGCTGAGCGGGGAGAACCTGCCCGGCACCGTCGAACAGTGGGCGCGGCGGTATGTCGAGGCGATCCGCTCGGTGCAGCCGGAAGGGCCCTATCACCTGCTGGGCTGGTCGCTCGGTGGCGTGCTCGCCCATGCCGTCGCGGTGCAACTGCAGGACGAGGGTGAGCGGGTCGACCTGCTGGCCGTGATGGACAGCCGGTTCGGCGAACCGGATGCCGGCGAGTCCGAGCCGGTCGCGACGGCGGAGCTGCTCGGCGGCTTGCTGGGAGACCGGTTCGAGGAGTTCGGCGATGCCGTGCCGGACGATCCCGCCGCGATCCTGGACGCGCTGCCCGAACCGTTCGCGTCGCTGGGCCGGGAGCGGATCACCGCCGTCCTCGACGCGGCGCTGGGATCGGTCGATCTGGCCGCCGCCTATCGGCCCCGGATCTACCGCGGTGATCTGACGTACTTCGTCGCCGCCCACGACGCCTCGAGCGAGCCGGCCGCCGAACGGTGGAGACCGGCGGTCAGCGGAACGGTGCGGCGCCACCATCTGCCCACCACCCACTGGCGCATGACTTCCGCGGAATCGTTGCGACGCATCGGCGCGGTGGTCGGCGAACACCCGGACGAGAGCGAAACGGCCTGACCCGCCTCGCTTGTCGCCTCACCAGCCCGGAGCCGATCAGGTTCCGTGCGGCCCTCGGGCGCCGGTCCGGCGTCCGAGGTTCGCGACCGTGAAAGGAAGAAGGAAGAAAGTATGGACGGCACTGTCGACTACGCCGCGATCATCACTCAGGTGCTGAGCTTCCTCAGCTCCGGTTCCAGCATCGCCTACACCCCGAAGTAAACCCGCACCAGCAAAGGATTTTCGACTGATGGATACCGGAAGCTCCGGCCTCGGCAGCATCTTCACCGCCCTCGCGAACCTGCTCTCCACCGGATCGGCGGTGTCGGTGACACCGGGCGCTTGATCGCGGTGCGGGCTCGAACACCGCGGGCCCGCACCACCCCCGGTGCGGTGGCGGCGCCACCGCACCGGAAACAGTTCCGCACGAAAGGTATTCGAATGAGCAACCCATTCGACGATGACGACGCCGAGTTCTACGTCCTGACCAACGATGAAGGCGAGCACTCGTTGTGGCCGGTGTTCGCGGCCGTGCCGAGCGGATGGACGATCGCTCACGGCCCTTGTCTGCGTCAGCTCTGCCTCGACTATGTCGAATCGCACTGGACCGATATGCGCCCGAAATCACTGATCGAGGCCATGCGTCTGCAAGCCAACTGAATGCGTCGCGCCGCGGCGTGCCCTCCGAACCCCCTGCACCCGGCACGTCGCGGCGTTCACGTCCTCCTCGCATGGGCGGTGGATGCCTGCTAATATAAGTTCACACTTATAAAGGAGGTATGTCATGCCCTTGCTGTCCGACCCCGCCGCCCTCGCCGGCCTGGTCACCCGCGAGGTCCGCACCGGCTCCCGCGACGGGGCGACCACCAGAATCGCCGTCGCCCGGCGCAGCTATCCCACCGATCAGGCCGATCTGTGGGACGCGCTGACCAATCCCGAGCGCATTCCGCGCTGGTTCCTGCCGATCAGCGGCTCACTGGAGGTCGGCGGCCGATACCAGCTCGAGGGCAACGCCAACGGCGTGGTCGAACGCTGTGACGCGCCGAAACACTTCGCCGTCACGTGGGAGATGGGCCCGCAGATCTCCTGGTTGGAGGTCACTCTCGGCCCGGTCGGCGACGGTACCGAACTGAAGCTCGAGCACGAGGCGCCGATCGATCCGGCCATGTGGACGCAATTCGGTCCCGGTGCGGTCGGTGTCGGCTGGGACCTCGCCCTCCTCGGCCTGGGGATGCATCTGGACAGCGGCGAGCCGGTGGATCCGACCGTGGCGCTCACGCTGCACACCACGCCGGAGGGCCGTACATTCATCCGCACCGCCGCCACGGCGTGGGGTGAGGCCGCGATAGCCGACGGCGACGACCCCACCGCGGCCCGCACCGCCGCCGAACAGACCTTCGCCTTCTACACCACCGAACCAGAGGACACCCCGGAACCTCGATGACCGCTCCACCCGCCCGCATCTTCGATGCACTGGGCGACCCCGTTCGCCGTCACATCCTCGAACTCCTGGCCGCCGGCGAACACTCCGCCGGCGCCCTGGTCGAATCGATCCGCGCCACTACCCCGATCTCCCAGCCTGCGGTCTCGCAACACCTGAAAATATTGCGCGACACCGGTTTGGTCACCGTCCGCGCCGAAGGCACCCGCCGGTACTACCGCCTCGACCCCGACGGTGTGGAGATCGCCCGAACCTGGCTCACCGCCCTGCTCGACCCCCTGCACCACCTGGCGAACCCTCTCGATGCCCTCGCCACCGAAATCGCTCGCGGCAAACGGACGCGGGATGCCGAATCCGGAGTCCGAGGTGCCGGCGGCGAGGAGAAGCGGGCGACGGGGTGACGTCGGTTGATCCGAGATCGGCTCTGCGCCCGCGCTTTACACTCGCCGAGTGCTGAGTTGGCCGCGGGATCAGAACGGCGCCGTGAAGTCCCTTGCGGCCGGACCGATGGTGTCGGTGTTCATCAGCTGAGTTGATTTGAGCTGCTTGCGAATTCGCTCGCGGAGCCGGGTGGCTGCGGCGCGGTGCTTGGCCGCGGTGACGCCGTCGCCGCAGGCCGCCGCCAGGTCGGCGAGGATCTCGTCCACCGGATCCAGTGGGGTGAAGCCGGTTTCGAGGCCGGCGACGGTGCCGGCGGCGGGAAGGAGCCGGCGATACAGTTCGGCGCAGTCGGCGGTGGAGCCGAGGGCGATGGCGGCGCGGGCGCGGTGGGCTCGCATCAGGACGGGGTAGAAGTGTTCGTCGACCTCGGGGCCGTGGTGGAACAGGGCGGCGGCTTCGGCGCGTTGGCCGGCGTCGAGGAGCGCGACGATGTAGATCTGGGTGAGCATCCCGGGCAGGGCGGCTTCGATATCGGCGAGGGCGTCCGCGGCGCGGGAGAGGTCGCGGCGAGCCCAGCCGAGCGGAAGCAGCGCGATCAGAGCGGCCTCGTCGCCGTGCGGGAAGCCGGAATCTTTTGCCGCCGAGATACTTTCGTCGAAGTAGTGCGCCGCCCGGGTGATATCGCCACGCAGGATTTCGGTGGCCGCGCGGAAGTAACCGAAGATCGTCGTCAGGGGGCGCACCTGCGCGGTCGCCGCGAACTCGAGGGCCAGTGTCGCCTGCCGTCCGGCCTCGATCAGGTCGACGTTCCGGCAGGCGGTGCGGAAGTGCAAATAGTGTGCGAGGGCACGATATTGCGGCAGCTCGGCGGCGGTAGCGATGCGCTCGAGCTCGGTGGTCCAGTACCCCAGGCCGTCGCCGGAATGTCCGTCCAATACGAGATGGGTCAGCGCGTTCAAGGCCATGCACTGCAATTCGGCGTCGCCGGTGCCGCGCGCCAATTTCAGCGCGGCATGGGCGCGGGTGTGGGCGAGCCGGTGCGCGGCGGGGCCGGCTTCGAAGACCGCCGTGATCAGCAGACGCGCCTGGGTCGCCACCGGCTGGTCGCGTGCGGAGGCCACCGCGAGTGCCCGCCGCAGCCGCGGATTCGACCATCTCCAGTCCCGCATCGCCCAGACCACCGGGGCCCGCCAACTGGTCAGCGCGCGCACCACCAATTCCCCGTCGCCCAGGTCGGTGGCCAATCGCAGCGCCTGTTCCCGCGCGTCGCGTGCCGCGACGATCCGTCCGGCGTAGGCGGAGGCGGTGACCAGTTCGCAGTAGGCGTCCACACAGGCGATCCGATCGGCGGGCGGGGCATCGCCCTCCTCGTGCCCGGCCAGCCGCCGCAATTCGATCACCGTGCGCCACAGCGGCGCCGCGTCCGCGCGCATACCGCGTTCGACACAGTGCCGCGCCGCCGTCGTGATGTAGTCGACCGCGGAATCGGCGGTACTCGCCGTGGCCGCTCGTACGGCGTGATGAGCGAGCACCTCGACGGCCCGGGTGTCGTCGGGGCGGCACCCGCCCAGCAGTGCCAGCACACCCTGATGCATCCGGGTCCGCCGCAGTTGCGCGATCCCCGCGTAGACGGTGTCGCGAATAAGCTGGTGCGCGAACATGATTCGCCCCGCCGGATCGATGATCACCAACCGCGCCACCTCGGCGGTGCCGACGAGTTCGACGATCTCGTGCTCGGATCGTCCGGTCAACGCCACCAGCGTCGCCGGTTCCACCCGCTCGCCGCACACGGCCGCGTACTCGAGTACCTCGCGGGCCGGATCCGGCATCCGCGCCAGTTGTTGTTCGATCACACCCCGGGTGCTGGGCGGCAGCGCGTGCACGTCGCCGCCCGCCGCCATCGCGGCGGTGAGTTCGCGCAGGAACAGCGGATTACCGCCGGTGCGCTCGTGCAGCAGCGCGAGCAGATCGGTGTCGAGTCCGGACAGTCCGGCGGCGCGCGCGATGGCACAGGTCCCGTCCAGATCGACGCCGGTGAGCTCGATATGCGCGGCGGTCGGGTCGGCCAGGGCGGCCACGGCCGTTCGCACCGGTGGCGGCGCCTCTGTCTCGCGCAGGGTGGCGATGACCAGCAGCGGCTGATCGTGCAGCCATGCCATGGCTTGGCGCAGGATCTGCAGCGTGGCGTCGTCGGCTCGGTGCAGATCCTCGAGGATCAACGCGACCGGGCCTTCGGCGACGGCCTTCCGGCAACGGTCGGCGATGACCCGGGAGATCTCGAATGCCCCACCGAGCACCGGCCGCGAGGTCAGATCGGCGCCGAAGCGCGCGGCGACCTCCGCCCACACCCACGCCTGCGGCGCTCCGTCGACCTCCGGGCAGCGTCCGGTCGCGACCACCCAGTCGCGGCGGCGCAATTCGGCGGCGACGGTCTCGGTGAGGGTGGACTTGCCGAAACCCGCGCCGCCGCAGACCCACACCACCCGGGCGCCGTGTTCGGCGGCCTCGCAGGCGGCTTCGAGGACGACCTTGCGTTGCACCGGATAGCCGGGCACCGTCGTGGTCGCGGCGCGCTCGCCCGGCTCGGTCGGCGAGCGCGTGATGTCGCGCATGAGGTCGGCGCGTACCGCGACGGGCGCGCTCGGCACGGTGGAGTCGAGTACCGGTACCGCCTGGTTGAGGATCGCGGTCTCCAGCTCCTGAATGCGTTGTCCCGGATCCAGCCCCATTTCCCGGGTGAGGAATTCCGCTGTGCGCCGCAGCGTGGCCAGCGCTTCGGTCTGCTGCCCCAGTCGATATTGCGCGAGGGCGAGCAGTCGCACACTTTCCTCGCGGTCGGGCCGGTCCTCGACGGTGCGCCGCAGGCCGCTGATCACCTCGGTGGTGCGGCCGAGTTCCAGCGCGGCCTGGGCGCGCAATTCACCGGCGGTCAGATACAGATCGGTCAGCCGCGCCGCCTCGGCCGCCGCCCAGCCGCAATCGGCGAAACTCTCCAGCGCCCGTCCGTTCCAGCAGGCCAGCGCGATATCCAGCATGCGGGTGCGGGTGGCCGCCTCGGGGGCATGGGCACCGCTACTGACTCGCAGATATTCGTGCAGCAGCGATTCGAACTGCCAGGCGTCGACTTCGGTGTCGCGCAACCGCAGCGCGTAGCCGAGACCCTCCGATACCACCACCGTCGCCGGCGCGCGGGCGGGACGTTCGGGTTCGAACACCCGCCGCAGGTTGTGGACGTGCACCTGCAGTACCGACGTCGCCTTCGGCGGGGGTTCCCCGTCCCACAACTCGTCGACCAGCCGATCGGTGGACACCGCCCGGCCCTGCGCGATCACCAAGCGTGCCAGCAGGGCTCGGGTGAGCCGGCCCGCGAGGCGGATCGGAGTTCCGTCGAGTGCGATATGCATCGGCCCGAGGACATGGATGCGCCGATCAGCCATACCATGCCCCCTGCCACCGCGACATCCCGGACACCTTCCCCAATGGCCCGCCCCGTCCGTGCGCCGACGGGACGGCCAAAACGCTGGACATCTGTTTTAAATCAGAATCTCTACTATAAATTTTCGACGCTGTCTGTCGTTAGCTTCATGGTTGCCAAATCGTTATATCCATTCCGTGTGGTAGTTCCGGTGTGGGCGTGTTGTGCATCGCGATCCGGCCGTTCCGGGTTGCGACACACGTGGTTCGATCCTGAGTGGCGAGGTGAGCGGCTTGTAATGCAATTGTGACTTTTTCGGCAAACCGTGGTTTCGCGGTCGGACGGCCCCGCTCGGCTCGTATATTTCATCGCAACTTCGGAATTGCTCTCGATATCGGTCCAATTGCTTGTCACCCGATTCGACCGGAAGTGAACCAGAAGTGGGATGGGCGAGGCTGACGTTCACAAACCTGATGGATGGGGAGGTTTCGAATGGTTCGAACGTCACAGAACGCGGTAACGGAATTCGGTGGCGCAGGGCAGGAGAAATCATGAGTCAGAACAGGATCCGTCCCCGGCCCACCGTGCCGGACATCGTGGCCCTCTTTCACGACGACGATCAGGCGGGAGAACTGTTCATGCGGACCGACGAGGTGATCGCGGTACCGGCCGGTCAATTCGTGGCCATGGCCCGCGCTGTCGCACAACTGGCCGACCGCGCCCTGGTCGGCGGCGGAATTCACGCCGACCGGCCGGACGAGGGAACGCTCGGCGCCTTCGGAGACGCGGGCGAGAATTCCGTCACGGAACCGGAACCGGTCACCCGCGGTCTCTATGTCGACGCCGACGGTGACGTATGGGAGCACGACGAGCTCGGATGGCGGTTGCTGCTGCAGGCCGGCGTGGTGGTCGACCCGGTTTCACATTGGGACTGGATCCTCGGCCACGTGGGTGAATTCGGCCCGTTCACTTTCGTCGCGGCGAGCTGAGGAATTCACCGCCGGAGTTTTTATCGTCAGACTGACGATTACAATGCCCGTCATGGGCAGTGGTTTTCGCCTCAATGCAGCGGTCGCGGTCGATTTGGTGGTTCTGACCCTGGGCGCCCGCCACACTGCCAACGACACGCTCTGCGCGCTGCTGGTCCAGCGGCTCTACGCCCCGTATCGCGGGCGATGGGCGCTGCCGGGTGGTTTCGTCCGTCCCGAGGAAAGCCTTTCCGCCGCCGCGGTACGGGAGTTGCGCGAGGAAACCGGAATTCGCGGCGACCGCATGCATCTGGAGCAGCTGGCGACCTACGGTGAACCCGGCCGTGATCCGCGCGGCCGGGTCATCAGTACCGCCTATCTGGCGCTGGCGCCGAATCTGCCCGCGCCGCAAGCGGGTTCGCAGGCCACCGCGGCCGGCATCTGGTCGGTGGAGCAACTGCTGGCCGAGCGCGGCCGCATCGCCTTCGACCATCGCCGAATTCTCACCGACGGCGTCGAGCGGGCCCGCGCGAAGCTGGAATACACGCCGCTGGCCACGGCCTTCTGTGCCCGCGAATTCACGGTGGCCGAACTGCGCCGGGTCTACGAGGTCATGTGGGGCACCGACATCGATCCCCGCAATTTCCACCGCAAGGTCACCACCACACCGGGTTTCGTCCTGGCCACCGGCGCCACCACGACCCGCGACGGCGGTCGACCCGCCAAGCTCTATCGCGCCGGTCCCGCGCAGGTGCTGCACCCACCGATGTTGCGGCCCAGCTGATTCCCCGTCGTTGCCGCCGTGTGCCCGCAGGGTGGTACACCGGGAGTATGACGGAGGTCACTACCGGCGCGCCGACGGTCGCCGGGCGCTCGGCGGAGTTCTGGGGATATCTGATGTGGGGGCTGGCGGGCATCGTCATCGCGGTCCCGGAGTTGGCCGCGGTCTTCGCTCTGGCCGACTGGCCGACGATTTCGGCGACGATCGGCCACCTCGAGGACGCGCATTCGTGGGTGCGGCTCGTGGTCGTCTTCGTGATCGTCGTGCTCGCCTACTATTCGCTACCGCAGCTGGCGATGCCGCCGCAGCGACCGGCCGAGGTATCGGGCCGGCAGACCACGGCCAACGGCCGGCTCACCCCGGACCCGGACGCCGTGCGCACCGAGGGGATGGGCGGCTATCTGGTACTGGCCTGCGCGGCACTGGCCGCGGCGGTCGCTTTCGCCGGTGGGGCCCGCGCGGTCGATCCGGGGACCTTCACCGGGGCGTACGTGCTCTACGGAACCATCGCGGTGATGTGGGTGATCGTGCCGAGCGTGCTGTCGATGTTCTTCGAGCGGGAAGTGCCGTTCCCCACCCTGTTTCGCACCATCGGCTATCTCGACCATCGCGCGGGATTCGTCGCCGCGCTGCTGCTCGGACTGCTGGCGATCCTGCTCATCCACCTCGCGCTCTACCCGTGGCCGCGGATGAACAGCTGACCGATCACTCGCGGCGCGGCGACCCGAACAGCACGACCTCCATCAGCGCCATGACTCGCTCCGGCGGGCAGAGGCTTTCGTCGTCACCGAAGACCCGGCCCAGATCGACCACGAGTCCGAATCCGGCTTGCACCAGAATGCGCGCCTGCGCCTCGGACAACTCCGGCCGCACCGCGACCAGCAACTTCACCCATTCCGCCACGATCAACCGCTGAATATTGCGCAGTACGGTGCGTTCCTCGGGCGGGACGTGACTGAACTCGGCGTAATAGACGAAGGTCAATTCGCGTTCTTCGAACGACCCGGTGACATACAGGTCGATCAGTTTCGACAGTGCCTCGGCCGGGGATTTCGACGAGGCGGTGGCCGGGCCGATCGCGCCCGACACCCGATCCGCCGCCCGCCGGAACGCGGCCGCGAGCAGGTCGCTCTTGCTGCGGTAATACCGGTAGACGGCCGAGGCCGCGGACAGATCCGCGGCCGTGGCGATATCCTCCACGCTCACATTCGGATAGCCGCGCTGATGAAACAGCTCGACCGACTTCTTCAGCAGCAGTTCGTGTTTGAACGACTGCGGGATCTCCGCCGGCCGGGCAGTGGCGGCCGACGGCGCGGCGTCCGGAAGTTCGGCGCCGATGATCGCCCACGCGGCCGAATTCAGCACGGCGGTCAGCGATTTCACGGGGAGGGTGGCATGGTGGTCGCCGATGCTGCTGACGATGCTGAGCAAGGCCACCGCCCTGACCAGCCGATCGCGGCGGGTCAGCTCCGGGCGCAGTTCACCGAGCAGGCCGGCGAGGGCGCGGATCGAGGTGGTGAACTGCTCGTCCAGCGTGGCGCGATCGGTGTCGTCGAGGTAGCGACCTTCCCACCGGGCCAGCGTCACGGTCGGGCGATTGGCGATGGTCGCGGCGATCATGGCATCGAGCACGCCGGCCAGCCGCTGCTGCGCCGGAAGTTCGGCGGCTTCGGGATCCACCGTGGTCGATTCCACCGTCAGCGCGCCGAGGCGCAGCAGTTCCTCCCGGAACAGCGCGTACTTGCTCGGATAATGCCGGTACAGGGCCGCCGAGGAAATGCCGAGGCGGGAGGCGATGTCTTCCATGCTGACGCCGTGATACCCCAGCGAGCCGAAGGCCGCCGCCGAGGTCGCGGCGATCTGGGCGCGCCGATTCTTCGGGCGTCGGCGAATCACCCGCTCCTGCGGCTTTGTTGTCGGCTGTTCTGCGGGGCTCGCGGTGCCGCGCTCTGCGCTCACGGTTCCGGCCTGTCTGTGGTGCGGCGGCACTCCTCGGCACTCATGAATGCCATGGTAGTCACCGGGTGATTTCGGGCTGCCCGGTGTTACCGCCGGTTCCGGGAGGCCGACGGGGAATCGGTGCGTCGGCGAAGACCGATGCCGGGCCGGATCGGGACAATTGTGTCCTATCGCCGCCGACTCGCGAGCTGCGGGGTGCGAAGGAATGAATGAAAGGCATTCTGTCGCAATGAAATACCGACCGGATTCATCTTTTCACGGCGGCCGCCCGGCTTGGGCGTGCGACCAGATCGCTTGCTCGTATCGAAATAGCATCGTTTCGACTCTCGACTCTGGCAGCGGGCGCCCGCCGCGCCGTACGCTGCGCTGGCACTCGGCACCCAACCGGCATCCCCGCCGGTCGGGAACTCATACGACACCGTGGTAGCGAAGGGACTCTCGATGCGCACGCTGGACCTGGAACGGATCATCCGGGCACCTCGCGCCGACGTCTTCGACTGGATCACCGACGCCACCAACTACCAGCGCGTTCCGGCGATCCGGCGGGTCACTCCGGTCCGTCCGGGCAATGTCTCCGAACACGGGGTCGGGGCGGTGCGGCTGCTGGTGACGCCGCTGGTGCGGCTGACCGAGGAGGTCGTCGACTACGACCCGCCGCGACTGTTCCGTTATCGAGTGCTGAAATCGCTTCCGCCGCTGCGCCGCCAGGACGGAACCGTGACCTTCGACGACCATCCGTCGGGCACCCGGGTGCGCTGGCATTCTCAATTCGAGGTCGCCACACCGCTTTTCGCGGCCGCGTGGACGTTGGCGCTGATCCCCGCCGTCTATCTGGGGGTGAGCGCGGTCCTGTCCACCGCCGAGGCCGAACTGCGTCGCGACTAGGCCGGCTCGGCCCTCCGGTCGGCGCCTCGGCTCAACGCTGCCCAGGCCATCTCCCGCAGGATCGGCCGAGCCCGTCCGGCCAGGGTGGGGGAGGCGCTGTGCGGTGTCGAGTTGATCAGGCCGAAGGTGGCGTGCGCCGTGACCCGTGCGGCGGTCTCGTCCAGTTCCGGGTGCAGGCCGCGCAGCACCCCCACCCAGATCTCCACGTACTGCCGCTGCAGGCGGCGCACCTGCCGCCGCGCGGATTCCGGCAGACTTTCCAGGTCCCGGTCCTGGATGCGGATGAGTTCGGGCTCGCCGAGGGCGAAGTCGAGGTGGAATTCGATCAGCCCGGACAGTGCCGAGCGCGGGGACTCTGCCTGTTCGGCGACCGCCTTGCCGCCCTCGAACAGCCGGGTACTGATCCCGACCAGCAATTCCACCAGGACGGCTTCCTTGTTGGGGAAGTGCCGGTAGACCGCCGGGCCGCTTATGCCGGCCGCCGCGCCCAGGTCGTCGAGCCGCACGCCGGGGAAGCCGCGGTCGGCGATGAGTCGCGCCCCGGCTTCCAGTAACTGTTGCCGCCGCTGCGCCTTGAGCTGCTCCCGGCGTGTGGGGGCGATGGCCTCACTGCTGCTCATCGGGCTCCTCTCCGCGGGTCGGGGGCGTTCGGCGGGTCCGGTTTCCGGCACGCCTGGACATTTCAGTTAACGAAGATTATCTTAGTTTCCAGTTATTGGCCACTAACCGAATGGGCAGGATGGCGTGATGACCCTGACGCAGGACGTGCAGGCCGGAAATCGTGCCGCACATCTGGCGCTGCTCGACGAGCTGCGCGCGAAGCTGGCGGCGAGTGCGCTCGGCGGACCCGAGCGGGCCCGCGAGCGGCATCTGGCGCGCGGCAAGCTGCTGCCGCGCCAGCGGGTGGACCGGCTGCTGGATCCCGGCAGCCCGTTCCTGGAACTCTCGCCGCTGGCAGCCGACGGAATGTACGGCGACGACTGCCCCGGCGCGGGGGTGATCGGCGGTATCGGACGGGTGTCCGGCCGGGAATGCGTGATCGTCGCCAACGACGCGACGGTCAAGGGCGGCACCTATTACCCGATGACGGTCAAGAAGCATCTGCGCGCCCAGGAGGTGGCACTGCAGAACCATCTGCCGTGCATCTACCTCGTGGACTCCGGCGGCGCGCATCTGCCGCATCAGGACGAGGTCTTCCCCGACCGCGAACACTTCGGCCGGATCTTCTACAACCAGGCGACCATGAGCGCCAAGGGAATTCCGCAGATCGCGGCGGTGCTGGGATCCTGCACCGCGGGCGGCGCGTATGTTCCCGCGATGAGCGACGAGGCCGTGATCGTGCGCAATCAGGGCACGATCTTCCTCGGCGGCCCGCCGCTGGTGAAGGCCGCCACCGGCGAGGTGGTCACCGCGGAGGAACTCGGCGGCGGCGAATTGCATTCGCGCACATCGGGTGTCACCGACCATCTGGCCGACAGTGACGAGGACGCGCTGCGCATCGTGCGCCGCATCGTCGGGACCTTCGCACCGAAGTCGCCGAGTCCGTGGGAGATCGCGGCGCCGGTCGATGCGGTCGCCCCGCAGTCGGAACTCTACGACGTGGTCCCGGTGGACCTGCGTACGCCCTACGACGTGCACGAGGTGATCGAGCGCGTCGTGGACGGCGGTGAATTCCAGGAATTCAAGGCCGAGTACGGCCGCACCCTGGTCACCGGCTTCGCGCGCATCCACGGGCACCCGGTCGGCATCGTCGCCAACAACGGCGTGCTGTTCGGCGAATCCGCCCAGAAGGGCGCGCATTTCATCGAATTGTGCGACAAGCGGGTCATTCCGCTGGTGTTCCTGCAGAACATCACCGGTTTCATGGTCGGTCGCGACTACGAGGCGAGCGGTATCGCCAAACACGGCGCGAAGATGGTGACCGCGGTCGCCTGCGCGCGCGTGCCGAAGCTGACGGTCGTGATCGGCGGTTCCTACGGCGCCGGCAACTATTCGATGTGCGGGCGCGCCTACTCGCCACGCTTCCTGTGGATGTGGCCGAACGCCCGCATCTCGGTGATGGGCGGGGAACAGGCCGCGTCGGTGCTGGCCACGGTGCGCGGCGATCAGCTCGGCGATGCCTGGAGCGCGGAGCAGGAGGAGGAGTTCAAGGCGCCGATCCGGGACCAGTACGAGCGCCAGGGCAATCCGTACTACTCCACCGCCCGGCTGTGGGACGACGGGGTCATCGATCCCGCCGACACCAGAACCGTGCTCGGCCTGGCCTTGTCGGTCTGCGCGCAGGCGCCCCTCGAACCTGTCTCCTACGGCGTATTCCGGATGTGATCACCATGCTGAACAAATCTCACCCGGTGCCCTTCGACACCGTGCTGGTCGCCAACCGCGGCGAGATCGCGGTGCGCGTGATCCGCACGCTGCGCGCCATGGGTATTCGCTCGGTGGCGGTCTACAGCGACGCCGACGTCGCCGCCCGGCACGTGGCCGAGGCGGACGTCGCGGTGCGGCTGGGCCCGGCGCCGGCGCGGCAGAGCTACCTCGACATCGATCGGGTGGTCGATGCGGCCGTGCGGTCCGGTGCGCAGGCCGTGCATCCCGGTTACGGCTTCCTGTCGGAGAATTCGGCCTTCGCCGCGGCGCTGGAGAAGGCGGGCATCGTCTTCCTCGGTCCGCCCGTGCGGGCGATCGAGATCATGGGCGACAAGATCGCGGCCAAGACCGCGGTCGCCGATTTCGGCGTTCCGGTCGTGCCCGGGATCGCCCGGCCGGGCCTCACCGACGACGAATTGATCTCGGCCGCAACCGAAATCGGGTATCCGGTGCTGGTCAAGCCGTCGGCGGGCGGTGGTGGCAAGGGGATGCGCCGGGTCGACGACCCCGCCGATCTTCCCGCGGCGCTGGTGAGCGCGCGCCGGGAGGCCGCCGCGGCGTTCGGCGACGACACCCTGTTCCTGGAGCGGTTCGTCGCCACGCCCCGGCATATCGAGGTGCAGATCCTCGCCGACCGGTTCGGCAACGTACTGCATCTGGGTGAGCGGGAATGCAGCCTGCAGCGCCGGCATCAGAAGGTCATCGAGGAGGCGCCCTCGCCGCTGCTGGATCAGCAGACTCGGGCCCGGATCGGCGCCGCCGCCTGCAATACCGCCCGCAGCGTCGACTACGTGGGCGCGGGCACGGTCGAATTCATCGTCTCCGCGGACCGGCCGGACGAGTTCTTCTTCATGGAGATGAACACCCGGCTGCAGGTCGAACATCCGGTGACCGAACTTGTGACCGGGGTGGATCTGGTGGAATGCCAGGTTCGCGTCGCGGGCGGGCAGAAGATCGTCGCCGAACAGGACGACATCCAGCTCACCGGGCACGCCGTCGAGGCCCGCGTCTACGCCGAGGATCCCGGCCGCGACTTCCTGCCCACCGGCGGCACCGTGCTGGCGCTGGCCGAACCGCAGGGGCCCGGGGTGCGAGTGGATTCCGGGCTGGGCACCGGCAGTGTGATCGGCAGCGACTACGACCCGATGCTGTCGAAGGTGATCGCGCACGGCCCGGATCGCGCAACCGCGATCGCCCGGCTGGATCAGGCGCTGGCCGACACCCAGGTGCTCGGCGTGCGAACCAATACCGACTTCCTGCGGTTCCTGCTGGCCGATCCCGATGTGCTGCGCGGTGATCTCGACACCGGGCTGCTGGATCGGCGCGCCGGAGATTTCCGGCCCGCCCCGGTCACCGACGACCAGTTCGTCGCCGCGGCGGTGGCGCGCTGGCTGCGGGCGTGGCCGGCCGCACCGCAAGGCCCCTGGGAAATCCCGGACGGCTGGCGCATCGGCACCGCGGCGCCCACGGTGCTGCGGCTCGAAGGTGGCGATCGCGTTGTGCACGTGGCGATTACGGGCACACCCGCCGACGCGTGGGTGGCGGTGGACACCGGGTTGCCACGTTCGCTGACCGCCGAGCTCGACGACGCGGTGCTGACGCTCGTCCTCGACGGCATCCGGCTGCGCTACCGCGTCGCCGAACAGGCCGGCCCGATCTGGGTGGCCGGCGCCGATGGTGTCGCGGCCGTGCGCGAGGTGGCCGAACCGAGTCTGCGCGGCGGCGACGAACAGCTCACCGACGCCGAAATCCTCAGCCCCATGCCGGGTTCGGTGATCGCGGTGCATGTGGCGCCGGGCGCCGAGGTGGCAGCCGGTATCCCGATCGTGGTGGTGGAGGCGATGAAGATGGAACACACCTTGACCGCGCCGGTCGCCGGAAAGGTGGAGTTGCTGGTCGCCGCGGGCGACCAGGTGCAGGTCGAACAGCTCCTGGCGCGGATCGCGGCCGAACCCGCCGAGAGCCCCGAGGAATCGGACACCGAGCAGAAAGAGGCACAGGCATGAGCGATTTCCTGTCCACCGGCACGCTGCCGGAGGAGTACCGGGAGCTGGCGCTGACGGTCCGCGATTTCGCGAATCAGGTCGTCGCGCCGGTGGCGGCGAAACACGATGCGGCCCATACGTTCCCGTACGAGGTCGTATCCGGCATGGCGGATATGGGCCTGTTCGGCCTGCCGTTCCCGGAGGAGTACGGCGGGATGGGCGGTGACTACTTCGCGCTGTGCCTGGCGCTCGAGGAACTCGGCAAGATCGACCAGAGCGTGGCGATCACGCTCGAGGCCGGGGTGTCGCTGGGCGCCATGCCGATCTATCGGTTCGGCAACGAGGGGCAGAAGCAGGAGTGGTTGCCGCAGTTGACCTCCGGGCGCGCGCTCGCGGGGTTCGGTCTCACCGAACCTGGTGCGGGCAGCGATGCCGGCGGTACCCGCACCACCGCCGTGCGCGACGGCGACGACTGGATCATCAACGGCAGCAAGCAGTTCATCACCAACTCGGGCACCGATATCACCCGGCTGGTGACCGTGACCGCGGTGACCGGCGAGTCGGAGGGCAAGAAGGAGATCTCCACGATCCTGGTGCCGACCGACACTCCCGGATTCGTCGCCGAACCGGCCTACAACAAGGTCGGCTGGCACGCCTCGGACACCCATCCGCTGAGCTTCACCGACGTGCGGGTGCCGCAGTCGAATCTGCTCGGTGAACTCGGCCGCGGTTACGCGAACTTCCTGCGGATCCTGGACGAGGGCCGGATCGCGATCGCGGCGCTGTCGGTCGGCGCGGCGCAGGGGTGTGTCGACGAGAGCGTGCGCTACGCCGGTGAGCGGGAGGCGTTCGGCCGCACCATCGGCCGCAATCAGGCCGTGGCCTTCAAGATCGCGCGAATGGAGGCGCGGGCGCACGCCGCACGTACCGCCTACTACGACGCGGCGGCGTTGATGCTGGCGGGCAAACCGTTCAAGAAGCAGGCCGCGATCGCGAAGCTTGTCGCCAGTGAGGCCGCGATGGACAACGCCCGCGATGCCACCCAGATTTTCGGCGGCTACGGCTTCATGAACGAATATGCTGTGGCCCGGCACTATCGCGATTCCAAGATTCTGGAAATCGGCGAGGGCACGACCGAGGTGCAGTTGATGCTGATCGGACGGGAGCTGGGACTGTGAGCGAGCCGATGGAGCCGGTGCGCCGGGTGGTGCAGCGCGGACTGTGGTTCGAGGAGCTCGAAGTCGGTGTGCTGTACGAACACCGGCCCGGGCGCACCATCACCGAAGCGGACAACGTCGCGTTCACCACGCAGACGATGAATACCCAGGCGCTGCATCTGGACGCGGCCTTCGCCGACGGACTGCCGCCGTTCAATCAGCGACTGGTCAATTCCATGCTCACGCTGTCGACGCTGGTCGGCCTGTCGGTGACGCAGCTGACGCAGGGCACCATCGTGGGCAATCTGGGCTTCTCGGAGGTCGCCTTCCCGAAGCCGATGTTCCACGGCGACACCCTGTACGCCGAAACCCTGGTGACCGCCAAGCGGGAGTCGAAAAGCCGTCCGGGTGAGGGGATCGCGACCTTCGCGCACACCGGACGCAACCAGCACGGCGATGTGGTGGCCACCGCGGTCCGTCAAACCCTGATGCGGATGCGCCCGAACGGCGAGTAGGAGAGCGGATGAACTGGGAACTCCCTGGGCCGGCCTGGCTGTTCTGTCCCGCAGACCGGGGCGAACGCTACGAGAAGGCCGCCGCGGCGGCCGACGTCGTGATCATCGATCTGGAGGACGGCGTCGCGGCCGGGGACAAGGAGGCCGCGCGTGAGGTGCTGATGGCCACGCCGCTCGATCCGGAGCGGACGGTGGTCCGGGTCAACGCGGCCGGTACGCACGAGTTCGACGCCGACCTGACCGCGCTGGCCTCGACGCCCTATCGTCGCGTCATGCTGCCGAAATGCGAATCGGCACAACAGCTCTCGCTGCTGTCGGACTACGAGGTGCTCGCCCTGTTCGAATCGCCGCTGGGCGCGCTGCGCACCGAAGAGGTCATGGCCGCACCGAATGCGATCGCCTCGATGGCCGGGGCGGAGGATCTGGTCGCCGGGCTCGGCGGCAACTCCAGCCGCCGCGCCGACGGTGGTTATCGCGATGTGGCGCGGCAGCTGCGCTCGACCGCGTTGCTGGCGGCGAAGGCGTACGGCAAGATCGCGCTGGACTCGGTGTACCTCGATATCGCGGACCTCGACGGGTTGCGCGCGGAATCGGACGAGGCGGTGGCGGTCGGCTACGACGTCAAGGTCGCCATCCATCCCAAGCAGCTCGCGGTGATCCGGGCCGCCTACGCGCCGGCGGACGAGGAAGTGGACTGGGCCCGCCGGGTACTGGCGGAGGTGCCCAGCAATCGCGGTGTGTTCAGTTTCGAGGGACGGATGGTGGACGGCCCGGTGATCCGGCACGCCGAGCGCATTCTGCAGCGTGCCGGGGCCCGGCAGACCTAGGAGAGTCATGACGCAGCCACAGTGGGAACCCGACGCCGGGGACCTGGAAACGGCGCGGGTCGCCGACTTCGCCCGATTCGTCGGGGCCCGGACCGGACGAGAATTCGACGACTATCACTCGCTGTGGGAATGGTCGATCACCGATCTGCCCGGGTTCTGGGGTGCGCTGTGGGAGTATTTCGAGCTCGGCGACGCGCCGGACACGGTGCTGGCGAGTGCCGACATGCCGGGGGCGCAATGGTTTCCGGGGCAACTGCTGAACTACGTCGATCAGATCGCCCGCCATGCCCGCGCCGACCGGCCCGCCATCGTCTACGCCGGCGAACAGGGCGGTCTGACCGAGATCTCCTGGGCGGAACTGCTGGGCCGCACCGCTTCCTTCGCGGCGACGCTGCGCGAACTCGGGGTGGGACTCGGCGATCGGGTCGTCGGCTATCTGCCCAACATTCCCGAGGCCGTGATCGCCTTCCTCGGCACGGCCAGTGTCGGCGCGGTGTGGAGTGCCTGCGGGCAGGACTATTCGGCCAAGGCGGCGCTCGATCGGCTGGGGCAGTTGGAGCCGGTGGTACTGGTCACCGCCGACGGCTACTACTTCGGCGGGAAGCCGCACGACAAGCGCGACGATATCGCCGCCCTGCGGGCCGGGCTGCCGACCGTTCGCGCCACCGTCGTGGTGGCGCGTCTCGGCGGTGCGGTGCCCGACGCCCTGGACTGGAATGCGGTCGCCGCGCCCGAGGGCGCCGAATTGTCCACCGAGCCGGTCGGTTTCGCGCATCCGCTCTGGGTTCTGTTCTCCTCGGGGACCACCGGTCTGCCGAAGGGGATCGTGCACGGGCACGGCGGCGTCCTGCTCGAACATCTGAAAGCCGCTGCGCTGCAATCGGATATCGGACGCGGCGACGTCTTCTTCTGGTACACCAGCCCCAGCTGGATGATGTGGAACTTCCAGGTCGCGGGCCTGCTGGTGGGCGCGACGATCGTCTGCTACGACGGCAGTCCGACCTTCCCGCACGCCGATTCGCTGTTCGACCTGGCGGCACGTACCGGCACCACTGTGCTCGGGACCAGCCCGGGTTATGTGCTCGCCTGCATCAAGGCCGGGGTGGTGCCGCGGCGCGACCACGATCTCTCGGCGCTGCGCACGGTCGGTATCACCGGATCGTCGCTGCCGCCCTCGTCGGCACTGTGGTTGCGCGACAACATCGGCGAGCGGGTACACGTGAACTCCATCAGCGGTGGCACCGATGTGGTGTCCGCGTTCCTCGGCGGTGTGCGCACGGTGCCGGTGTGGCCGGGTGAGCTGTCGGTGCCGTTCCTCGGCGCCGCGGTGGATGCCTGGGACGATTCGGGGCGGCCGGTGCGGGACGAGGTCGGAGAATTGGTGATCACCGCCCCGATGCCCTCCATGCCGGTGTCGTTCTGGCACGATCCCGACGGAAGCCGGTATCGCGCAGCGTATTTCGAGATGTTTCCCGGTGTCTGGCGACATGGTGACTGGATCACCGTCACCGATCACGGCAGCGTCGTCGTGCACGGCCGCTCCGATTCGACGCTGAACCGGCACGGCATCCGGATGGGTTCGGCCGATATCTACCAAGCGGTGGAACAGCTTCCGGAGATCGCCGAGGCCCTGGTGATCGGCACCGAACAGCCCGACGGCGGCTACTGGATGCCGCTGTTCGTCACCCTCGCCCCGGGCGCCGAACTGACCGACGAGCTGAAACATCGCATCAACGCGACGATCCGTAGCGAGGTCTCGCCGCGTCACGTCCCCGACGAAATCATCGCCGCCCCGGGTATTCCGCACACCCGCACCGGCAAGAAGCTCGAGGTGCCGATCAAGAAACTGTTCCAGGGCGCGGACCCGGATCGCGTGGTCGAACGCAGTGCGGTGGACAATCCGGACCTGCTGACCTGGTATGCGGCGGTGCCGGCGCGGAAACGAGCGACGTAGCCCGCGCCGGGCGGTGTCGATCAGGCGGCGAGCTCTCCCGCCTCGTCCACCGACAACCGGCCGTCGACCATGCGGTAGACCGCGTTCATGCGGTGCAGGTGGGTGCGATCGTGGGTCACCAGCAGGGTGGCGGCGGCGTGGGTGTGCACGACGCCGAGGATGAGGTCGATGACGGCGGCCCCGCGTTCCTGGTCGAGAGCGCTCGTCGGCTCGTCGACGACGAGCAGCGCGGGGTCGTGCATGAGAGCGCGGGCGATGTCGACGCGCTGTCGTTGACCGCCGGACAGCTGTGCCGGGCGCTTCTTCTCGTGACCGCGCAGCCCCACGGCATCGAGCAGATCCATCGCCTTGTCCCTCGTTCGGCGTCGCAGTCGCGGCGAGACGACGCCGCGGCCACCGAGGTGGCGCATCACCTCGAGTTGTTCGACCGCGGTGAGGGCGGGAATGAGATTGGGCTGCTGGAAGACGATCCCGATGCGTTCCCGGCGCAGGGTCGTGGCCTCGCGCCGCGACACTAGGGCGAGGTCGACACCGCCGTCATAGGTGTCGAGCAGAATCCGGCCCGAATCCGGGCGCACGAGCGTCGACACCGTCGCCAGCAGACTGGATTTGCCCGAACCGGAGGGCCCGGTGATGGCCGCGATCTCGCCGCCGCGCACGGTCAGTGCCACCCGGTCGAGGGCGGTGACGCGGCCGGCGCCGTCGGGGAAAGTGAGGGTGAGATCGGAGACGGTCAGGGTGGTGGTCATCGAAAGCTCCTGTGCGGTAATCGAATCAACGAGAGTTGTTGAGCGCGGTGAGCGGGTCGGTGGTGACTAGGAAGCGCAGGGCGAACACCGCGCCGAGCAGCCCGAGCCCGATGAGTGCGAGTGCGGGTACCACGGTCGTGGCGGCACTGAGCACGAACGGCACCGCCCCGCCGAGGAACGCCCCGGCCAGTGCGGTCACTGCGACCCCGACGCCTACACCGAGGAGCAGCACGATCAGCGCCTGCCCCAGTGCGTCGCGGACCAGCGCGGTCGTGGTGGCGCCCAGTGCTTTCAGCGTCGCGATATCCGGCGTGCGCTGGATGGTCCAGACGGTGAAGAACGCACCGATCACCAGGGCCGAGATCACGAACAGCATCACGGTCATCAGCGTGAGCGAACCGTTCTCGGCCCGATAGGACCCGATCGCCTGCAGTGCGCCGTCGACGCTCGTCGTGCGGGTGTGCGCGGCGCTGTTCACCGCATCGGCGCCGGGCACGCCGGAGGCGACCAGAATCGTGGCGGCACCGCCGCGCGGATCGAGTTGCTGCCAGTCGGACAGCGTCGTCCAGACCACCGGGGTGTGCGCGTACCAGTCGTCGCCGCCGATCCCCGCGACCGTGAAGGTCCGGTCGCCGATCGACACGCGCTCACCGGCGGTGGCCGAGAGGTCTACGGCGGCGGCCTTACTCAGCACGACGGTGCCGGGGCGGGTAACCACCTCATTGCCGAATGCCGTGCCGTCGACGCCGAATATCGCCACCTGGGTCGGCGCGGACCCGTCACGGACGGCCTGGCTACGGCCGATGCCCACCGGATCGACGGTTCCCCCGGCTCGCTGCCAGCGCTGCACCTGTTCGCCGGTCAACGCCGAGGAATCGAACGACGGGTCGGCGCCGGTATCGGCGAACACGACGCTGCCGCCGGACAGCCGCTCGAGGGCGGAAATATTCTGATGGGCGAGCCCGGCCGTGAGTCCGCTCAGAAAGCTCACCAGCAGGGCCACCATGGTGACGACCAGGGTGATGAGCAGGAATCGGCCGCGGGCGGCCCGCAGATCTCGCAGTGCGACGAACATATCCCCACCCTCGCGGTGAATCCGCCGGTGGGCATCGCCTTCGCGGACACATCGCGACCGCCCGACGGTGGGGTGCCGATTCCACCTTTCGATGGATGCCGCCCCGATAACCGCGCATAAGCTGGCAGCGTGCACCGCTCTCCACTCACCCCGGTTTTCGCCGCGCTGCAGGTAGGACTGCATGTGTTGATGACGGCGCTGGTGGTCGTGGTGATGGTGCGGGCGGCCGTGCCCGGTGACGACGGCACCCGGCCCACCGCCGCGGTGATCGTGCTCGCGGCGCTGTTCCTGGTCGTGTACTTCGCGGGCGGACTGCTGCGCGGGCGTCCGGTCGCCGCCCGGGTGTGGCTGGGCGGGCTCACGGTGTTGTGGCTGGCGTTGATCGTGCTGGTTCCGGAGGCCGTCTACCTGGTGTTCGGGCTGTTCTTTCTCTATCTGCATCTGCTGCCGCGACTGTGGGGGCTGGCCGCGGTCGTCGCCGCCACGGTCGTCTCGGTGGTCGGGTGGGGATTACACGAGGGGTGGACGGTTCCGGGAATCGCCGGGCCGGTGCTGGGTGCGATCGTCGCGATCGCGATCGGCCTGGGTTATCGGGCGCTGTTCCGGGAGGCCGCCGACCGTCAGCAGCTGATCGACGAATTGCTCTCCACCCGCGCCACTCTCGCCGAACGTGAACGCACGGCCGGCAAACTCGCCGAACGGGAGCGGCTGGCCCAGGAGATCCACGACACCGTCGCCCAGGGACTGTCCAGCATCCAGATGCTGCTGCACGCCGCCGAGCGCGACGCGCCGGATCATCCCGCGCTGCAACAGATCCGGCTCGCCCGCGAGACCGCCGCGGACAACCTGGTCGAGACCCGGCAGTTGATCGGCGACCTCACCCCGGCGGTGCTCGAGGGGCAATCGCTGAGTGATGCGCTCGAACGGATCGCCCGGCGTGCCGAGGGCCCCGGGCTGAGCGCCCGCACGGTGGTCGAGGGGACCCCGATGCGGCTGCCGATGCCCATCGAGGCCGCGCTGGTGCGGGTGGCGCAGGGCGCGGTGTCGAATGTGGTCCGGCACGCCCGCGCCGACCGGATGCGGATCACGCTCACCTACGGTGACGACGCCGTCCATCTCGACGTGGTCGACGACGGTGTGGGTATCGATCCGGCGGTCTTCGGGGGCGGCACCTTCGGCCTCAACGCCATGCGCAGCCGCGTCGAACAGCAGGGCGGTGTCATGGACGTCGAATCCGAACCGGGACATACCGCCGTCACCGTGTCGTTTCCGCTGCACGACTCGGAAACCGCTGCCGCCGAGCTCATCTCGCGGGAGGACCTGCCGTGATACATCTGCTGCTGGCCGACGACCACGCCATCGTCCGCGCCGGGCTGCGGGCCCTGCTGGATTCCGGCGAGGACATCACGGTGGCCGGGGAGGCCGCCACCGCCGAGGAGGCCGTGGCCTTCTGCACCACCACGCACGTCGATCTGGTGCTGATGGACCTGCGCTTCGGCCCCGGCAAATCCGGCGTGGACGCGACCCTGGCCCTGCGCGCCCTGCCCGAGCCGCCGAACGTCCTGGTGGTGACCAACTACGACACCGACGCCGACATCCTCGGCGCCATCGAGGCGGGTGCCTGCGGCTACATCCTCAAGGACACGCCGCCACCGGAACTCCTCGCCGCCGTGCGCGGAGCGGCGGCGGGGGAGAGCGTGCTCTCGCCCTCGGTCGCCTCCAAGCTGATGACCCGCGTCCGCAAACCGGACACGACCCTGAGCGCCCGCGAGATCGAGGTGCTGCGCCTGGTCGCCGACGGCCATTCCAACCGCGATATCGGCAAACACCTGTTCCTCAGCGAGACGACGGTGAAATCCCATCTGGTGCATATCTATTCGAAGCTGGGCGTGCGATCGCGGACGTCGGCGGTGGCGCGGGCGCGCGAGCGCGGGGCCATCTGAACGGCGACGAGCGCGCCCGGCCCCGATGTCGATCGCGGCCGGGGCCGTCGGCGCGTGTCGGGGCCCGCCACCGGCCGCCTCTTCCTAGGGTGTGCTCATGCCTTCCATCACCGATCCCGAAGTGCGGGAATTCCTCGCCGCCGGAACCCGTACCGGCAAATTGGCTCTGGTCGCCTCCGACGGCCGCCCGATCGTCAATCCGGTCTGGTTCATCCTCGACGGCGACGACCTGGTCTTCAACACCGGCACAACCACCGCCAAGGGCAAGGCGCTGGCGCGCGACCCCCGCGTCGCCCTCTGCGTGGACCTCGACGAACCGCCGTACGCCTATTTCCAGGTGCAAGGCGTCGCCACGCTCTCCGAGGACCCTGCCGAACTCCTGCGCACCGCCACCGCCATCGCCGCGCGGTACATGGGCCCGGACCGTGCCGAGGAATTCGGCCGCCGCAACGCCGTCCCCGGCGAGCTGGTCGTACGGGTACGCCCCGACAAGATCCTCGGTGGGCTGAATATGACCGGGTAGCCGGAAGAACTCAGCGGCGCCGGGCGTACTCCGCGGCCGCGGCCCAGTCGATCACCACGCAGGCTTGTTCACCGACGGTCCAGGCGTCGTGGCCGGGCGGGCACTCCATGAGATCTCCGGGGCCGATCTCGCACTCGGTACCGTCGTCCATCCGGATGTGCATCCGCCCCGACACGCAGTAGCCGATATGCGCGACCTGGCAGCTGTCGGTACCCGCGATCGGCTTGACGTGGGTGGACCAGCGCCAGCCCGGTTCGAAGACGGCCCGGCCGACCGCGCCGGAGGGCGCCTGCACGACCTCGAGGCGCCCGCTGCCGGATTCGAATTCCCGCGTCTCGTCGGCGGCATCGAAGTTCTTCACCAGCAACGATGTCCTCGCTGCCCCGTCCATGTCGTCCTCACGCACCAGGTCGAGGTTGCGGAAGACCGCCGGCTCGTCGCACAGGGCGGCGAGGGTTTCGGCGAATCCGGTCGTCTCGGGCAGTGCGGAATTCGCCATGGCCTGCTCGTAGGAGGGGAATTCCACGATCTGCAGGTAGGTGTCCGGGTGGTCGCGGTCCCTGGTTTCCATACTGTGCGTCGCCGACCGCGTCCCCTCGGTGGCAGTGAGCCACCGGTCCAGCGTGCGATTGAACTCGTCGAGCTGCGAGGTCTTGAACTCGATGGTCTGAACGAATTTCGTCATCGTGGTCACCTTCGAAGTTGTGGATGACCCCGGGCATGATTTTACGCCGCGCAGCCCCGGGTGGAGCTGCGCGGCAACGAGATCACCACCCTGCCCCCGCTCAGCGTCGAACTCGGGCGGCCGGGCTGAACTTTCCGGGATCGGCCGGGCACCTAGACTCCGGGCATGACCGTGCATTTCATCGGGGCGGGGCCCGGGGCGGCCGATCTGCTCACGCTGCGGGCGGTGATGCTGTTGCGGGCATCTCCGGTGTGCCTGTATGCGGGGACGTATCTGGATCCCGAGGTGCTGGCGCATTGCGCGCCGGAGGCGGAACTGATCGATACCCAGGGACTGGACCTGGACGAGATCGTCGCGCACTGTGCGCGGGCCGATGCCGCGGGCAAGGATGTGGCCCGGCTGTGTTCGGGGGATCCGTCGATCTATTCGGCGCTGACCGAACAGACCCGGCGGCTCGACGGTTTGGGCATCTCCTGGGATGTGACGCCGGGGGTGCCGGCGTATGCGGCGGCGGCCGCGGTCCTGGGCAGTGAGCTGACCGTGCCGGAGGTGGCGCAGTCGGTGGTGCTGACGCGGACGCGGGCGCGTTCGACCGCGATGCCCGAGTCCGAGGCGCTGGGGAATTTCGCGCGGACGCGGGCCAGTCTGGTGCTGCATCTGGCGATCACGCGGATCCGGGAACTGGCCGCGGAACTGGCGGACGAGTACGGCGCCGACTGTCCGGCCGTGGTGGTCTACCGGGCCAGTCAGCCGCAGCAGCGGATTCTGCGCGGGACGCTCGCCGACATCGCCGGCCGGGTGGAGGCGGCGGGGTTGCGGCAGGCCGCGGTGATACTGGTCGGGCGGGCGCTGACCCCCGCGCTCGACTGTGCGCAGTCGCATCTCTACGACCCCGGGCGGGAGCGGCACCCGGTGTCCGGGCCCGGCGCGTGACCCACCGCGCGCATCGCGATTTCCGTCACTCGGAACCGATGATTCCCAGCGGCTTCCCAGTGCCGGACCGAACCGCGAGGTGGCGGGGGCAACGGAGTCCAGTGCTGATGTCGGAGCGCTATCGCCCTTCTTGGCTCATTGTCGGTACCTGGCGGTAGATTGGTTCGGTGTTCATCAGCGAATCTCGAAACGAGGCCGATCCGTGGCCGGTGGGTGTGGTCGGGCCCATGTAACAAGATCGGCCCGACGGACGGATAGGTCCTATGAACATTTTTGTCTGATTGCAATCGAAGTGAGCCCCGACTGCCGGACGCCACGCTCGGATGAGGTGAGCGTCCGCATCGGTGTGCCATCGGGGAGCGCTGCGTGGCGTTCCGGAAGTGAGGTTACGGGTTGGACCGGCTGGATTTCGGCGGAAACGGCGAAGCTGGCGGCGAGGTAACGCCTGCGGCAGGGTCCGGGGAGCAATTGTTTCCGCTGTCGCCCGCGCAACTCGGAATCTGGTATGCCCAGCACCTGGATCCCCAGGTGCCGATCACGATCGCCCAATACGTCGACCTTCCCGGTGAGATCGACGTCGAGGTGCTGACGCGGGCCAGCCGGGACGCCTCCCACGAACTCGGGTCCGGCTTCGTTCGCATCGTCGAACGCGACGGGGAACCGATGCAGTTCGTCGACCACGACCTCGCCACCGACGAGGTCGAACTGGTCGATCTGCGTGCCGAGGCCGACCCGGTGGCCGCGGCACACCGCTGGATGCGTGCCGACTACGGCCGCCCACTCGACATCGTCGCCGACCGCCTGATCCGCTCGGCCGCGCTGTGGGTGGCCGAGGATCGCTGGTTCTGGTACTCGCGCGCCCATCACATCGTGCTCGACGGTTTCGGCGCGATGAACAACATGAACCGGGTCGCGGAGCTCTATACCGCGTACCGGTCCGGCGCCGAGCCCGCCCCTGGCAAGGCGACGGCTCTGGCGACGCTCGTCGAATCCGAATTCGCCTACCGCGACAGCGCTCGCTTCGAGAACGACAAGCAGTACTGGGCGCAGCGCGTCGCGGGCCTGGAGGAAGGCTCCAGCCTCACCGGCCGTAACGCCGCCCCGGCGCCGTTGAACACCGTGGTGGGCGCGGAGCTGTCGGAGACCCGCAACAGCCTGCTGACCGACGCGGTCCACCGGCACGACTCATCGCCGGCGGCCCTGCTCATCGCCGGCTTCGCCGCCTATCTGGCGCAGTGGACCGGCGTCGAGGACGTCATTCTCAGCCTGCCGGTCACCGCCCGCACGACCGCCGCGATGCGCCGTTCCGGCGGTGCCGCCTCGAATATCGTGCCGCTGCGTCTGCGTGTCGGACATGAGTCCACCGTGGACGAGTTGCTGAAGTCGGTCCAGGTCGAGGTTTCGGGCGCACTGCGTCATCAGCGGTACCGCCATGAGGACATCCGCCGAGACAGCGCCGCGGCCGCGCTGTCGGCCGGGACCGGTGACGGTGTCGTCACCAAGGAATTCTTCGGTCCGTGGATCAACATCATGTTGTTCCAGGACGAGATCGTGCTGGGTGAGATCCCGGGCCGGGTGCACGTGCTGTCCACCGGCTCGATCGAAGATCTGGGCGTCAACTTCTATCAGAGCCAGGGCGGGGCGAACACTCGGATCGACTTCGAGGTCAACCCCAACCTGTACACTGAAGCCGAAGCGCAGCAGCATCATTCGCGCTTTCTGGAATTCTTCGACCGGCTGCTGGCCGCCGGCGGCGACGACCGGCTGTGGACACTGCCCATCACGACGGCAGCAGAACTGCACGCGACCGTCGACACGTGGAGCTCGAATCCGCACGAGGTCGTCTCGACCACACTTCCGGACCTCCTGGATGCCGCGATCGCGCGGTACCCGGAGCGGATCGCCGTCGAATTCGACGGCGAGGCATTGACCTACAGGGAGTTCTCCGCCCGCGTCAACCGGCTGGCCCGGGTGCTGATCGCCGATGGCGTCGGCCCGGAGTCGCTGGTGGCGCTGGGGATGCGCCGGTCGCTGGACCTGGTGGTCGGCATGCACGCGGTGTTGCGCGCCGGTGGCGCCTACGTGCCGATCGACCCGGATCATCCGGCCGAGCGCACGGCTTACATCCTCGACAGTGCCGATCCGGTCTGTGTGCTGACGACCGCCGGGGTGGAGCTGGAACTGCCGAATTCGGTGCGGCAGTTGCGGATCGACACGCTCGACACGACCGGGATCGCGGACACTCCGATCACGGATGCCGATCGGTGCGCGCCCCTGCGCCCGGCGCATACCGCCTACGTCATCTACACCTCCGGCTCGACCGGACGTCCCAAGGGCGTGGCGGTCACCCACGACGCCATCGTCAATCAGCAGCTGTGGATGCTGCAGGAATACGGCATCGCCGCCGACGACGTCTACCTGCAGAAGACCGCGACCACCTTCGACGTCTCGCTGTGGGGTTACTTCCTGCCGTTGCTGGTGGGCGCGAAGCTCGTCGTGGCGGATCCGGACGGACATCGCGATCCGGTCTATGTCGCGCAGATGATCGAACGGCACGCGGTCACCGTCACCGATTTCGTGCCCTCGATGCTGACCGTTTTCCTCTCGCATGTGAGCGCCGGTCAATGTGATTCGCTGCGAGCGGTTTTCGTCATCGGTGAGGCGCTGCCGCCGGAGACCGGGGCGATGTTCCGGGCCGTCAATCCCGGTGCGCGCCTGTTCAACCTCTACGGCCCCACCGAGGCCGCGGTGTCGGTGACGGCATGGGAGGTCGGCGAATCCGACGCTCTCACCGTTCCGATCGGTGTTCCGGAGTGGAATGTCGATGTTCACGTGCTGGATTCGCGGCTGCGGCCCGCGCCCATCGGGGCCCCGGGCGAGCTGTATCTGGCCGGCCGGCAGCTGGCGCGCGGCTATCGCGGGCGTGCAGATCTGACCTCGGATCGTTTCGTGGCGAATCCCTTCTCCGGCAACGGCGAACGGATGTACCGCACCGGTGACCTGGTCCGCTGGGTGGCCGGCGAAGACGGAACAGGTGTTCTCGAGTACATCGGCCGCACCGACTTCCAGGTCAAGTTCCGCGGTCAGCGCATCGAACTCGGCGAGATCGAGACCCATCTGTTGACCCACCCCGCGGTCAGCCAGGCCGTGGTGCTGGTCGCCGACACCGCGACCGGGCAGCAGCTGGCCGCGTATGTGGTTCCCGCGCCGGGATTTTCGGCCGATCCGGCCGAACTCGGTCGTTTCGTCGCCGAGCATCTGCCCAGCTATATGGTGCCCGCGTCGATCATGGTGTTGGACGCCTTCCCGCTCAACACCTCGGGCAAGCTGGATCGAAAGGCGTTGCCGGAACCGGTATTCAGCGCGGACGCCGCCGGGTTCCGCGCCCCGCGGACCCAGGCCGAGGAGATCATCGCCGGAATCTTCGGCGATGTGCTGAGCCAGCCGCGGGTGGGTGCCGACGACAACTTCTTCGACCTGGGCGGTAACTCCCTGGTGGCCACGCAGGTGGTCGCGCGGATCTCGTCCGCGTTCGGGATCGCGCTGGGCGTGCGGGCGTTGTTCGAGACCCCGACCGTGGCGGGGATCGCGGCCCGTGCCGAGGCGGCCGCGGAGTCGGGCGCGGACGACGATGTCCCCGCTCGCCCGCCCTTGGTGGCGCAGCGGCGGCCGGATATCGTGCCGCTGTCGCCGGCCCAACAGCGGATGTGGTTCCTCAACCAGTTCGATCCGAGTGCGCCTACCTACAACCTGCCGTTCGTGGTGCGGTTGCGGGGAAACATCGAGATCGAAGCGCTGCGCAAGGCGCTGCTGGACGTCATGCAGCGGCAGGAGTCGCTGCACACCGTCTTCCCGGAATCCGGTGACGGTGGCTACCAGCAGGTAGTGCCGATCGACGAGGTCGACTTCGTCATCCCGGTCGCACCGATCGCCGCGGCCGAATTGCAGGGTGCGCTGACCGAATTCGCCGCGATCGGATTCGATGTCTCGCGCGAACTGCCGATCCGGGTCCGCATCTACCGGATCATCGATTCCGATTCCGATGCCGAGGTCGACGACTACGCGGTGGCCTTCGTGGTGCACCATATCGCCGCCGACGGCTTCTCCTTCGGTCCGCTGTCCCGCGATGTGGCCGCGGCCTACCTGGCCCGCACCGAAGGTGGGGCACCGCAGTGGGCGCCGCTGCCGGTGCAGTACATCGACTACACGCTGTGGCAGCGTCAGGTGCTCGGCGACGAGGACGATCAGGGATCGATCGCCGCGCGCCAGATCGATTACTGGCGTTCCGCGCTGGCCGGACTTCCGGATCAGCTGGATCTGCCCACCGACCGTCCCCGGCCGGCGACGCAGAGCTTCCAGGGTAGCCGGATCGGTTTCGAGATCGATGCGGAGCTGCACGCTCGCTTGTCGAATCTCGCGCGGGCCCAAGGCGTTTCGCTGTTCATGGTGTTGCACGGCGCGTTGGCCATGCTGCTGGCCCGATTGTCGGGCACCAGCGATATCGCCGTCGGCACCCCGGTGGCCGGTCGTGGTGAGCAGGCCCTCGACGACCTGATCGGCATGTTCGTCAACACCCTCGTGCTGCGGTCGGAGGTCGACGGCGCAGAGTCCTTCACCGACTTCCTCGACCGGACCAGGGACAACGACCTGTCGGCCTTCGCGCATGCGGATATTCCGTTCGAGCGGCTGGTCGAACTGCTCAACCCCGCCCGTTCGCAGGCGCGGCATCCGCTGTTCCAGGTGATGCTGTCGTTCCAGGAGATGTCGCACGCGGCACTGGAACTGCCGGGGCTGTCGATCACCGCCGAAGAACTCGAAATCCCGATTTCGAAGTTCGACATGCAGTGGACGCTCACCGAACAGCGCGGGGGCCGTGGCGAACCCAGCGGCATCGCGGGTGCGGTGGACTTTGCGACGGATCTGTTCGACGCCGTCACGATCGAGGGTTTCGCGGAGCGGTTCCTGCGCGTGCTGCGCGGAGTCGCCGCCGATCCGGCGGTCGCGGTGGGTGATATCGATCTGCTCGGTGCGACCGAGCGCACCGATGTCTCGCACGGCTGGGTGTCCTCGGGGCCCGACCGTGCCGAGGGCCGGTTCGCGAATTCCGAAGCGACTCTGGTGGATCTGTTCGACGCCGTCGTCGCCGAACACGGCGACCGCACCGCGGTCATCTTCGAAAACCGATCGCTGACCTACGCCGAGCTCGATCGCCGCGTGAACGCAGCGGCCCGCCGGCTGATCGCCGCCGGGGCAGGGCCGGAATCGCTGGTGGCGGTGATCGCGCCGCGATCGCTGGAGATGGTGATCGCGCTGCTGGCGGTGGTGAAGTCCGGTGCGGGATATGTACCGGTCGATCCGACCTATCCGGCCGACCGCATCGCCTACATCCTGTCCGACTCCCGGCTGTCCGGGGTGATCGTGGACCAGTCGGCCGAGGTGGAACCGCCGGCCGACGTCCCGGTGGTGACTCTCGCCGAACTGTCCGAGCTCGACACCGCCGATCCAGGCGCCGTCGCCGCGGTGACCGACGCCGACCGGCGGGCGCCGCTGCTGCCGGACAATATCGCCTACGTCATCTACACCTCGGGCTCGACCGGTCGGCCGAAGGGCGTGGCGGTCGCGCATCGCAATGTGGTGCGGCTGCTGGCCAACACCGACGCCGACTTCGGCTTCGGGCCGCAGGACGTGTGGACGATGTTCCATTCGTTCGCCTTCGACTTCTCGGTGTGGGAACTGTGGGGTCCGCTGGCCTTCGGTGGCTCCCTCGTGGTGGTCGACTACTTCACCTCGCGCGCCCCGGAACAGTTCTTGGAGCTGCTGCGGCGCGAAGGCGTCACGGTGCTCAACCAGACCCCGTCGGCGTTCTACCAGCTGGCCGAGGCCGAGCGGAGCGCCGATCCGGCCGAACCGCTCGCGCTGCGCTACGTGGTGTTCGGCGGCGAAGCGCTGGAACTGCGCCGGCTCGCCGATTGGGTTGCCCGGCACGGTGATTCGTCGCCGGTCCTGGTGAACATGTACGGCATCACCGAGACCACCGTGCACGTGACGTATCGGCGTCTGGACGCCGAGGCCATCGCGAACGCGGCGGGCAGCGTCGTGGGTCGCGCCATCGGCGGCTTGAGCGTGTACGTTCTCGACGACCGGCTGCGTCCGGCACCGGTCGGCGTGGTGGGCGAGATGTATGTCGCCGGTGCGCAACTGGCCCGCGGCTATCTGGGTCGTCCCGATCTGACCACCGCTCGGTTCATCGCGAACCCGCTGGCCGGTCCGGAGGCGGCGGGTTCGCGGCTGTACCGCTCCGGTGACCTCGCGCGCTGGAACCGCTTCGGCGAGTTGGAATATCTGGGTCGTGCCGACGACCAGGTGAAGGTGCGTGGTTTCCGCATCGAGCTCGGCGAGATCGAGGCCGCCGTCCTGGCACAGCCGGGGGTGGCGCAGGCCGCTGTGATCGTGCGCGAGGATCAGCCCGGCGGCCAGCGCATCGTCGCCTATCTGGTGGCCGAGCCGGGCCATGAGCTCGATCCCGAGATCGTGCGCGATGGTGCGGGAGAACTGCTGCCCGCCTATATGGTGCCGTCCGCGTTCATGGTGCTGGACGCGATCCCGCTGACCGTCAACGGCAAATTGGACCGGCGTGCGCTGCCCGCGCCGCTGTTCGAGATCCGTGCCTTCCGCGCGCCGTCCACGCCGATCGAGGAAATCGTCGCCCAGGTCTTCGCCGACGTGCTGGATCTGCCGCGGGTCGGTGTCGACGACGATTTCTTCGAACTGGGCGGCAACTCGCTCGTCGCTACCCAGGTCGCCTCGCGATTGGGGATCGCGCTCGACACCCGGGTGCCGGTACGGGTGCTGTTCGAGGCGCCGACCGTGGCCGCGCTCGCGGCCCGCGTCGAATCCCAGGCCGGTGACGGCGCTCGAAAGGCGCTGGTGGCCCGGCAGCGGCCCGCCGAGGTGCCATTGTCGCTGGCGCAGCAGCGCATGTGGTTCCTGAACCGGTACGACACCACATCGGCGGTCAACAACATTCCGGTCGCGATCCGGCTGTCCGGTGAGCTCGACGTGGCGGCGCTGCAGGTCGCGGTCATCGACGTGATCGACCGGCACGAATCGCTGCGTACGGTGTTCCCGGAGACCGGTCGCGCACCGGTGCAGGTGGTGCTCGACGCCGCGCAGATCGTTCCCGACCTGACTCCGGTACCGGTGACCGAGGCCAATCTGATCGAGCATCTGGTCGAGCTGGCGTCGATGGCCTTCGACGTCACCAACGAAGTGCCGTTGCACGCCAGTCTCTTCGAGATCAGCGAGACCGAGTACGTGCTCGGCATGGTGGTGCACCACATCTCCGCCGACGGCTGGTCGATGGGTCCGCTGGCCCGCGACGTCATGGTGGCCTACGCCGCGCGGACCAGCTGGGAGCAGCCGGCCTGGACCGAACTGCCGGTCCAGTACGCCGACTACGCGCTGTGGCAGCGCGAGACGCTCGGTTCCGAAGACGATCGGAACTCGTTGATCTCCAAGCAGATTCAGTACTGGTCCGATGAGCTGGCGGAGCTACCGGACGAGTTGACGCTGCCTTCGGATCGGCCGCGTCCCGCGGTGTCGAGCTATCGGGGCGGTACATACAGTTTCGTGATCTCGCCCGAGATCCAGTCGCGGCTGGCCGAACTCGGCCGGCGGCACAACGCCTCGCTGTTCATGGTCATGCACGGCGCCCTGGCCGTGCTGCTGGCCCGCATATCGGGTACCTCGGATATCGCGATCGGCACCCCGGTGGCCGGTCGCGGTGAGGCGGCGCTGGACGACCTGATCGGTATGTTCGTCAACACCCTGGTGCTGCGGACGAATGTCGATGCCGGGGCGAGTTTCGCCGAATTGCTGGCCGATGCGCGCAATACCGATCTGCAGGCTTTCGCTCATGCGGATGTGCCGTTCGAGCGGCTGGTGGAGGTCCTCAACCCGGCGCGCTCGCAGTCGCGGCATCCGCTGTTCCAGGTCGCGCTGTCGTTCGAGAATCTGCCCGAACGCAACTTCGAGCTACCCGGATTGCGGGTCACCACGGTCGATTTCGATGTCGAGACCGCGAAATTCGATCTGGCCCTGACCCTGCGCGAGGCCGGCACGGTGAGCGAGACCGGCATGCTCGCCGAAATCTCCTTCGCCCGTGACCTTTTCGACGAGTCGACGGTGGCGACCATTGCCGAGCGGTTCGTGCGGTTGCTCGAGGCGATCACCACCGCCCCGGATGCGCCCGTCGGCGATCTGGAGATGCTGTCCGGCCGGGAGCGGGCGGAGCTGCTCGAGCGTTCCGGCGGCGCGCCCGTCGCGCCCTCGACTCTGCCCGAGCTGATGTCGGCCGCGGTAGCCGCCAACCCCGACGGTCAGGCCGTGATCTTCGAGGGCCGGTCGCTGACCTACGCCGAATTGGATGCCGCGGCGAATCGTCTCGCCCGCACGTTGATCGCACACGGCGCCGGACCCGAAGTCGTGGTGGCGATCGCCGTCGCGCGCTCGGTCGAATCGGTGCTGGCGCTGTGGGCCGTGACCCGCACGGGTGCCGCCTTCCTGCCGGTCGATCCCGCCTATCCGGCGGATCGCATCGCGCACATGGTCTCCGATTCCGGTGCGCTGCTGGGTATTACGGTGAACGCCGAACTCGACGCGCTGCCCGCGCCGGTCGGCGGTACCTGGCTGGCGATCGACGACCCGGCCTTCGCGGCCGAGGTCGCGCAGTGCTCCGCCGATCCGGTCACCGACCGCGATCGGCGCGCCGCGCTGCGACCGGACAACGCCGCCTACGTCATCTACACCTCGGGCTCCACCGGTCTGCCCAAGGGTGTGGTGGTGAGCCATGCGGGCTTGGCCAACTTCAGCGCGCTGCAGGTCGAGCACTACGGGCTCGATCGGGACACGCGCGCGCTGGCCTTCGCTTCTCCGTCGTTCGACGCGTCGGTGCTCGAGTTGCTGCTCGCCGTCGGCTCGGCCGGCGGTCTCGTGGTGGTGCCGCCGGGTACCTACGGCGGTGACGAACTCGGCGCGTTGATCGCGCGTGAGCGGGTCACCGTCGGCCTGATCACGCCGTCGGTGCTGGCGTCGCTGGACCCCGCGGCGCTGGCCGGAATGTCGGTCATCATCGCCGGCGGCGAAGCGCTGTCGGCCGATCTGGTCGCGAAATGGTCTGTACTGCCGCGCCTTTCGAATACCGGAAACGGTTCGCATCCGCCGGTGGAACGGCGCTTCCACAACGCCTACGGTCCCACCGAGGCGACGATTGCCACCAACATCAGCGCTCCGCTGCGGCCGGGTGCCCCGGTCACCATCGGCGGCCCGGTCCGCGGAATGCGGGCCCTGGTCCTCGACAGCCGCCTGCGCCCCGTCCCGGAGGGCGTCACCGGGGAGCTCTACGTCTCCGGCATTCAACTGGCCCGCGGGTACCACGCGCGGGCCGGCCTGACCGCCGAGCGATTCGTCGCCGATCCGTACGGTCCCGCGGGCAGCCGCCTGTACCGCACCGGCGACGTGGTGCGCTGGCGACGCGACGCGACGGGTGCGGCAGCGGCGGAGTATGTGGGCCGCAACGACTTCCAGGTCAAGATCCGCGGCTTCCGCATCGAACTCGGCGAGATCGACGCCACCCTGACCAGCCACGAGTCGGTCGATTTCGCGGTCACCATCGGTCATCGGGCCGACAGCGGTGTGACCATGCTGGTGTCGTACCTGCGGGCAGTGCCCGGTCGGGCCATCGACGTCGATGCGGTGTCTGCCTATGCGGCGCAACGGCTTCCGGCCTACATGGTGCCGACCGCGCTGGTGGTTCTCGAGGAGATCCCGCTGACTCCGGCGGGCAAACTGGATCGCCGGGCGCTGCCGGCGCCCGAACTCGCCGCCCGCGAATTCCGGGCTCCGGCCGGTCCGATCGAAGAACTGGTCGCGAACACCTTCGCCGACCTGCTCGGCGTCGAACGAGTCGGCGCCGACGACGATTTCTTCGCCCTC
Source organism: Nocardia mikamii NBRC 108933 (assembly GCF_001613505.1). GTDB lineage: Bacteria > Actinomycetota > Actinomycetes > Mycobacteriales > Mycobacteriaceae > Nocardia > Nocardia mikamii. The sequence goes on along the minus strand of NZ_BDCM01000007.1, from coordinate 234,056 downwards.
GGCGGCAACTCGCTGATCGCCACCCAGGTGACGGCGCGGCTCGGTGCCGCGCTGGGCGTCGAGGTCGGTGTGCGCGCGCTGTTCGAGGCGTCGACCGTGGCCGGACTGGCCGCGCTGGTCGGGCTGCAGACGAGTTCCGGTGCCCGGCAGGCGCTTTCGCCGCAGCCGCGGCCGGAACGTCCGCCGTTGTCGTTGGCGCAGCAGCGGATGTGGTTCCTCAACCGGTTCGATACCGACTCGGCGGCGAACAACATCCCGATCGCCGTGCAGCTGCGCGGTGACCTCGATCCGGCCGCCCTGCGCGGCGCGGTCGCCGATGTCGTCGCCCGTCACGAATCGCTGCGCACCATCTACCCGTCGCACGACGGCGTCGGTTATCAGCAGGTGCTGCCGGCCGCGCACGCGGTGCCCGAGATCGAGACGATCGAGCTGCACGACGAGCACGATGCCGCTGAGCTCGTCGTATCGGTCACCGACTTCGCCGAACGCGGTTTCGACGTCACCACCCAGCCGCCGCTACGGATGCGGCTCTACCGCCGCAGCGACGACGACCACGTCCTGGTCGTCGTCGCCCACCACATCGCCGCGGACGGCTTCTCCATGCGTCCGCTGGTGCGCGATCTGATGACGGCGTATCTGGCCCGCACCGCGGGTACGGTGCCGAACTGGCCACCGCTGGCGATCCAGTACGTGGATTACGCCTTGTGGCAACGTGATGTCCTCGGTTCGGAGAACGATCCGCGGTCGTTGATCTCCACCCAGCTCGACTACTGGCGCACGACCCTGGGCGGTTTGCCCGACGAACTGCGGCTGTCCAACCGGCCGCGGCCGGCGGTCGCGTCCAATGCGGCCGGTACCCACCGCTTCCAGGTCCCGGCCCATCTGGTCGAGGCGCTGAACCGGCTGGCCCGCGCCCAGCAGACCACGTTGTTCATGGTGGTGCACAGCGCGTTCGCCACCCTGTTGTCGCGGTTGAGCGGCACCGACGACATCGCCATCGGTATCCCGGTCGCGGGGCGTGGTGAGCAGGCGCTCGACGATCTGGTCGGCATGGTCGTCAACACGCTGGTGTTGCGCGCCGAGGTGGATACGACCGCCTCGTTCACCGACCTGCTGGCCTTGGTACGCGAACGTGATCTGGCGGCCTTCGCGCATGCGGGGGTGCCCTTCGAGCGGCTGGTCGAGGTGTTGAATCCGGCCCGCTCGCAGGGCCGGCATCCGCTGTTCCAGGTGATGCTGACCTTCCAGAACACCGGTCCGAGCGCGCTGGAGCTGCCCGGACTGGCGGTCTCCGAGCTGCGCATCGATCCGCCCACGGCGAAGTTCGACCTCCAGTTGACCCTGACCGACAGCACCGAGCCGGGTGCCGAGGCCACCGGCATGGATGCCGAACTCGTCTATGCCACCGACCTTTTCGACGCCGCCTTCGCCCGGACTTTCGCGGCGCGACTGCTGCGGGTGTTCGAGACGGTCACCGCCGATCCGGCGATCGTGGTCGGCGAGATCGAACTGCTGGATCCGGCCGAGCGCGCGCTGCTCGTGCGGCATTGGAACGAGACGGCGTTCGAAATCGACGCGGCGCTGCCGCGTACGTCCGGCGACGCCGCTCAGACGCTGATTTCGCTGTTCGAGGCGCAGGTGGCGCGCACGCCGGAGGCGACCGCGATCACCTTCGAGGGGACGAGTCTGTCCTACGCCGAATTCGCCGAGCGGGTGCACCGTCTGGCGCGTCACCTGGTGGCCGCCGGTGTCGGGCCGGAGTCGGTGGTGGCGCTGGGCATGCGGCGTTCGATCGAGTTGGTGGTCGGAATCTACGCGGTGACCGCCGCCGGCGGCGCGTATCTGCCGCTGGATCCCGATCATCCGGCCGAGCGCATCGGCTACATCGTCGAGACCGCGCGCCCGGCGATGATCCTGACCTCGAGCGCGGACCGGATCGGGGATGCCTTCGCCGAGTTGCCCGCCGGTGCGGCCGTCGTTGCCGTCGACGAAGTCGATCTGTCGGAGCACTCGGCCGAGCCGCTCACCGACGCGGATCGGCTGGCGCCGCTGCACCCGGGCGACACCGCCTACGTGATCTTCACGTCGGGTTCGACCGGTCGGCCGAAGGGTGTGGCGGTACCGCACTCGGCGATCGTCAACCGCCTGGTATGGATGCACGCCCAGTACGGGCTGGCGGCCTTCGATGTGGTGCTGCAGAAGACCCCGTCGACGTTCGACGTGTCGGTCTGGGAGTTCTTCTGGCCCTTGCAGATCGGCGCGCGGCTGGTGGTGGCGAAGCCGGACGGGCATCGGGACCCGGCCTATCTGGCGGAGCTGATCGCGGCCGAGGGTGTCACCGTCGCCCACTTCGTGCCGTCGATGCTGGCGGTCTACCTGACCGCGCTGGGCTCCGAGGCCGGCGCGGGCAGCGCGTTGCGCCACGTCTTCGCCTCCGGTGAGGCGCTGCCGGCGCAGACGGCGCAGCAGTTGCGTGCCGTGACCGGCGCTCGGTTGCACAACCTGTACGGGCCCACCGAGGCCGCGGTCGACGTCACCTATCACGAGGTGGTCGACGCCGACACCACGGTCGTGCCGATCGGCGCTCCCGTCTTCAACACCCAGGTCTACGTGCTGGATTCGCGGTTGCGGCCGGTGCCGGCGGGGGTCGCGGGTGAGCTGTATCTGGCGGGCGCGCAGCTCGCCCACGGGTACGTCGGCCGGATGGATCTGACCGCGGATCGCTTCGTGGCCAATCCGTTCGGCACCGGTGAGCGGATGTACCGTACCGGTGACCTGGTGTATTGGAGCCCGGCGGCCGCCAACGGCGGTACCGGAGCGGGCGGCGAACTGGTCTATCTGGGCCGCACCGACTTCCAGGTGAAGTTGCGTGGTCAGCGCATCGAACTCGGCGAGATCGAGTCCGCCCTGACCGCGATGGACGCGGTGGCGCAGGCCGTCGTGGTGGTGCGCTCCGACGATCGACTCGGCGATCAACTGGTGGCCTATCTGGTCCCGTCCGGTGCCGACATCGATATCGACGCGGTGAAATCCGGTCTGGCACAGCAGCTTCCGTCCTACATGGCGCCGAACGCGTATGTCGTGCTGGACGAGCTCCCCCTCAACGCCTCGGGCAAACTCGATCGTCGTGCCCTGCCCGCCCCGACCTTCGAGGCGAAGGTGTTCCGGGCGCCGACCACGTCGGTGGAGCAAACCGTCGCCGACACCCTGGCCGCGGTGCTGGGTGTGGAGCGGGTCGGCCTGGACGACGACTTCTTCGAACTCGGCGGCAACTCGCTGATCGCCACCCAGGTAGCCGCCCGCCTGGGCGCGGCCCTGGACACCCAGGTCGCCGTGCGGACGCTGTTCGAGGCGACCACGGTCGCGGCACTGGCCGCACGGGTGGAATCCCATGCCGGAGAGGGCAGCCGGGTTCCGCTGGCGCCGCGCACCCGCCCGGCGCTGGTTCCGTTGTCGCCGGCGCAGCAGCGGATGTGGTTCCTGAACCGGTTCGACAACCGCACCGCGGTGAACAACATTCCGGTCGCGATCCGGTTGACCGGCGAACTCGACGTCGCGGCGCTGACCGCCGCGGTGACCGATGTGCTGGCCCGCCACGAGGTGCTGCGCACCGTGTACCCGGCTGTCGCCGGTGTCGGCTACCAGCAGGTGCTGCCGGTATCGCAGGTCGCTCTCGATCTGACGCCCGAACCGGTGACCGCGGCCGAATTGCCCGCGCGCATCGAACAACTCGTCGGTGTGTTCTTCGACGTCACCCTCGAGATCCCGTTCCGGGCGACGCTGCTCGAGCTCGATCGGAACGAGCACGTCGTCGTCCTGGTGATGCACCACATCAGCAGCGACGGTTTCTCGCTGCGGCCGCTGCTGCGCGATGTCGTCTCGGCCTACGCCGAACGCACGCGCGGGGAGGCGCCGGCGTGGACGCCGCTGCCGGTGCAGTACGCCGACTACGCGCTGTGGCAGCACGAGGTCCTGGGCGACGAGAACGACCCGGAGTCCCCGGCCGCGCGCCAGATCGCGTACTGGAGCGCGCAGCTGCGCGATCTGCCGGATCAGATCGAGCTCCCGGCCGACCGGCCTCGCCCGGAGGTGGCCGACAATGCCGGTGCGACCCATGGCTTCTCGATCGACGCGGAGCTGCACGCCGCCCTGACCGAACTGGCTCGTGCCCGGGGCGTCACGCTGTTCATGCTCGTGCACGCCGTGCTGGCTACCTGGGCGGCGCGGCTGTCGGGCACCGACGACATCGCCATCGGTACCCCGATCGCGGGCCGCGGTGAGGCCGCGCTCGACGATCTGGTCGGCATGTTCGTCAACACGCTCGTATTGCGCACGCCGGTGCGTTCGGAGGCGAGCTTCACCGACGTGCTGGACGAGGTGCGTCGCACCGATCTGGCCGCCTTCGCGAACGCGGACGTGCCGTTCGAGCGGCTCGTCGACGTGCTCAGCCCGGTCCGGTCGCAGGCCCACCATCCGCTGTTCCAGGTGGCCTTGACCTTCGAGGCCGCCGGCCAGGCGGACGCGACCACGGTCGCCCTGCCCGGACTGAACCTCGACGTCGTCGAATTCGACGCGGGCACGGCGAAATTCGACCTGCAGCTGACCGTCGGTGAGAACGTCACCGGCGGCCTCGACCTGCTGTGGAACTACGCCACGGATCTGTTCGACCCGGAGACGGTCGCCGCCTTCTCCGACCGGTTCGTGCGGATTCTGCACACCGTGGTCGAGGACCCCGCGGCCGTCGTGGGCGATATCGATCTGCTCGGCGAGGCCGAGCGCATCGACGTCGCCGATCGCTGGGTCTCCTCGGGCCGGGACAACGTCTCCGGACGGTTCGCGGACGAGTCGGTGACCCTGTCGGATCTGTTCGACGCCGTCGCCGCCGCGCATCCGGACCGGGTCGCGGTGACCTTCGGCGGTGACCGGCTGACCTACGCGTCGCTGGATCAGCGCGCCAATCAGCTCGCCCGCCGCCTGATCGACGAGGGTGCCGGCCCGGGCAGCCTGGTCGCGGTGATGCTGCCGCGCTCAGCCGATCTCGTGGTCGCGCTGCTGGCCGTCGTCAAATCCGGCGCCGGGTACGTGCCGGTCGATCCGACCTATCCCGCCGAACGCATCGCGTACGTGCTCGAGGACTCGCGGCCCGCGGCGCTCGTCGTCGACAGTTCGGTGACCGTGGATCCGGCCGGGCCGGCCGCCGAGATCGTCGCGGCCCTGCCGACCGTCCTGATGGACGATTACGGTATCGACGTCCCGGATATGGTCGACGCCGGGGAGACACCGATCACCGATGCCGATCGCCTGGCGCCGCTGACGGCCGACACCGTCGCCTATGTCATCTACACCTCCGGGTCCACCGGCCGGCCGAAGGGTGTGGCCGTCGAACACCGGAACGTGGTGCGGCTGTTCGCCAACACCGATCGCGAATTCGGTTTCGGCGCCGACGACGTGTGGACGCTGTTCCACTCGTTCGCCTTCGACTTCTCGGTGTGGGAGCTGTGGGGCCCGCTGCTCTACGGCGGCCGCCTCGTGGTGGTCGACTACTACACTTCGCGCTCGCCGGAACAGTTCCTGGAACTCCTGCGGCGCGAACAGGTCACGGTGCTCAACCAGACGCCGTCGGCGTTCTACCAACTGGCCGAGGCCGATCGCAACGCCGCGCCCGCGGTCTCTCAGCCGCGCCCGAACGTGGTGGCGCCGCTGGCGCTGCGGTACGTGGTGTTCGGCGGTGAGGCACTGGAACTGCGCCGGCTCGCCGACTGGGTGGCTCGCCACGGCGACGGGCACGGCCCGGACGCCCGTCCGGGGTCGCCGAAGCTGGTCAACATGTACGGCATCACCGAGACCACGGTGCACGTCTCGCATCGCGTGCTGGATGCCGAAACCATCGCCACCGCAACGGGTTCGATCGTAGGCCGGGCCATCGCCGGGCTGCGCGTGTACGTGCTCGACGACCGATTGCATCCGGTACCGGTCGGCGTCGCCGGCGAAATGTATGTGGCCGGACCGCAGCTGTCCCGCGGCTACCTGGGCCGGCCCGATCTGACCGCGGCCCGGTTCGTCGCCGATCCGCTGGGTGCGCACGGAACCCGCCTGTATCGCACGGGTGACGTCGCGCGCTGGAACCGGTTCGGAGAACTGGAATATCTCGGCCGCGCCGACGACCAGGTCAAGGTGCGCGGTTTCCGCATCGAACTCGGTGAGATCGAGGCCGCGATACTGGCCCAGCCGGGACTCGCGCAGACCGCCGTGGTGGTGCGCGAGGACCAGCCGGGCGATCAGCGCATCGTCGCCTATCTGGTGCCCGACGGCGGCGCACCCGATCTGGACGCGGTCCGCGCCGGAGCGGCCGAGCTGCTGCCGTCCTACATGGTGCCCGCGGCATTCGTGGTGCTCGATCGAATTCCTTTGACCGTCAACGGGAAACTGGATCGTCGGGCGCTGCCCGCCCCGGCCGTGCAGGCCCGGGCTTTCCGGGCGCCGCAGACCCCTGTCGAGGAGACGGTGGCCGCGGTGTTCGCCGACGTCCTCGACCTGGACCGGGTCGGGCTCGACGACGACTTCTTCGACCTCGGCGGCAACTCGCTGATCGCGACCCGGGTCGCGGCCCGGATCTCCGACGCGCTCGGCGTCCCGGTCGCGGTGCGGGCGCTGTTCGAGGCGTCCACCGTGGAGGCGCTGGCCGCCAAGGTGGAATCGCATACCGGTGGTGAGGCCCGGCAGCGGCTGGTCGCGCGTCCGCGGCCGGAGCTGGTGCCACTGTCCTACGCCCAGCAGCGGATGTGGTTCCTCAACCAGTACGACACCTCCGCGGCGGCCTACAACCTGCCGTTGGCGATCCGGCTTTCCGGTGAATTGGACACCGCCGCACTCGAATTGGGGATCTTCGATGTGATCCGCCGCCACGAGTCGCTGCGCACCCGGTACCCGGAGCACGGCGGCACCCCCACCCAGTTGGTGGTTCCGGCCGAACGGATCCCGCTGGATCTGCGCGCCTACCGCATCGACGAGGCCGAGCTGACCAGTGCGCTGGCAGAGTTCGCCGCCATCGGATTCGATGTGGCCGAGCAGGTTCCGCTGCGCGTGCGCCTGTTCGAGGTGCATCCGGACGAGCACGTGCTCGTGGTCGTGGTGCACCACATCGCCGGTGACGGTATCTCGATGGGGCCGCTGGCTCGTGACGTGATGACCGCCTACACAGCGCGCACCCAGGGTGGTGCTCCGGGCTGGGCGCCACTGGCCGTGCAGTACGCCGACTTCGCGATCTGGCAGCGCGAGGTCCTCGGCACGGAGGACGATCCGAGGTCGGTGCTGGCCCGGCAGATCGCCTACTGGCAGCAGGCGCTCGACGGTGTTCCCGACGAGCTGTCCCTGCCGACCGACCGGCCGCGCCCGACGGCGGCCTCGCATCGTGGCGCGACGCTGCGCCGCACCCTCTCGCCGGAATTGATCTCGGCGCTGGAAGAGGTTGCGCGGCAACGCGGTTCATCATTGTTCATGGTCGTGCACGGTGCGCTGGCGGTGTTGCTGGCCCGGCTGTCGGGTACCGACGACATCGCGATCGGTACGCCGATCGCGGGCCGTGGTGAGGCCGCGCTCGACGATCTGGTCGGCATGTTCGTCAACACGCTGGTGCTGCGCACCGAGATCGACCGTGGCGAACCCTTCGCCGCGCTGCTCGACCGGGTCCGCCACGTCGACCTCGAGGCCTTCGGCAACGCCGACGTGCCGTTCGAGCGACTGGTGGATGTGCTCGCGCCGGAGCGGTCGCAGGCCCGCAACCCGCTGTTCCAGGTGGCGCTGTCGTTCCAGAACATGGAGCGGGCGACGCTGGAGCTGCCCGGCCTGACCGTGTCCGCGCTCGAACTCGACGAGCACATCGCACGCTTCGATCTGCAGTTCACGCTCGCGGAACAGGACGCGTCGCGGATGGCGCTGGCGTTGACCTACGCCACCGATCTGTTCGACGAGGCGACCGCCGAAGCGATCGTGGTGCGCTGGCTGGGCGTGCTCGAGGCGATCGCCGCCGACCCCGATGTGCCGGTGGGCCGGATCGAGATCCTCGATGCGGCCGAGCGTGCCGATCTGGTCTCCCGGACCGGTGGTTCCGCCCTGCCGGGTGGCCGCCTGCCGGACCTGCTGGCTGCCTCGGTAGCCCGTAATCCGTTGGGCGAGGCCGTGGTTCACGGTGACGTCCGGCTCACCTATCGCGAGCTCGACGAGCGGTCCAACCGCCTGGCGCGCCTGCTGATCGCGCAGGGCGTCGGCCCCGAGGACCTGGTGGCGATCGCGGCCCCGCGTTCGGCGCATTCGTATCTCGCCCAGTGGGCGGTGGCGAAGTCCGGTGCGGCCTTCCTGCCGATCGATCCCACCTATCCGGCCGACCGCATCCTGCACATGGTCACCGATTCCGGGACCCGGATCGGCCTGACCACCGCCGAGGCGGTGGACGATCTGCCCGATTCGGTGAACTGGCTGGTCCTGGACCGGATCACCGAGACCGAGCTGGCCGCTTTCGCCGGCGAGGCGATCACCGATGCCGATCGGGTGCGTCCGCTGCACCCGCAGCATCCGGCCTACATCATCTACACCTCCGGTTCCACCGGTGTGCCCAAGGGTGTCGTGGTGCCGCACGCCGGTCTGGCGACCCTGAACGCCGAGCAGATCGAGCGGTACGGGCTGGACACCGAGTCGCGCACCCTGCACTTCTCGTCCCCCAGTTTCGACGCCTCGGTCATGGAGCTGCTGTACGCACTCGGCCCGGGCGGCACCCTGATCGTGGTTCCGGCCGGTGTGTTCGGTGGATCCGAGCTGTACGACCTGATCCGGCGCGAGCGGGTGACGCATCTGTTCAGCACCCCGGCGGTGCTGGCCACGATCGAACCCGCGGGGCTGGACAGCGTGCGGATGATCGCCGTCGGTGGTGAGTCGTTCACCCAGGATCTGATCGCCAAGTGGGCGATCCCGATCGGTGACGGTCACGACCGGCGCGTGCGTGGCTTCTACGACATCTACGGTCCGACCGAGGCCACCATCGTGGTCAACATCGGCGAACCGCTGCTGCCCGGTGATTCGGTCACCATGGGCGGTCCGATTCGCGGCGTGCGGTCGCTGGTGCTGGACAACCTCCTGCAGCCGGTGCCCGACGGTGTCGTCGGCGAGCTGTACGTCTCCGGTATGGCGGTGACGCGCGGTTATCTCGGCCGCCCGGGTCTGACCGCCGACCGGTTCGTCGCGAACCCGTTCGTTCCGGGTGAGCGCATGTATCGCACCGGTGACGTGGTGCGCTGGACCTCGCGCCAGCTGCCCGACGGCGACGTCGAGAACCGCATCGAGTACATGGGCCGCTCGGACTTCCAGGTGAAGGTCCGCGGCTTCCGTATCGAGCTGGGCGAGATCGACGCCGCGCTCGCCTCCCATCCGGCGGTGGACTTCGCCGTGACCGTGGGGCACCGCAGCAGCACCGGCGCCGTCTCGCTGGTTTCGTATGTCACTGCGGCGCAAGGGCGTTCGATCGACGTCGGGGCGATCACCGACCACGCCGCCGAGCGGCTGCCCGGGTACATGGTGCCCGCGTCGATCATGGTGCTGGACCGGATTCCGCTGACCCCGGCCGGCAAGCTGGACCGCCGTGCGCTGCCGGCGCCGGTCTTCGCGTCAGACGTCGCGTTCCAGGCCCCGCGTACGCCGTTGGAGCACACCATCGCCGAGGTGTTCTGCGAAGTGCTCGGCCTGGATCGGGTCGGTATCGAGGACTCGTTCTTCGCGCTGGGTGGCGACAGCATCGTGTCCATCCAGCTGGTGTCGCGGGCCAAGGCCCGGGGCGTGGTGTTCTCTCCGCGCGATGTGTTCGAACAGCGGACGGTCGCCGGGCTGGCGGCCGTGGCGCGGACCGGCGACGCCCAGGGGGCGGCGCCCGTCCGGCTGGCCGAACTTCCCGGCGGTGGCGTCGGTACCATGCCGTTGACGCCAGTGGTCCGGTTCATGATGGAGCGGCCGGGTTCGATCCGGCGCTTCAACCAGACCGTGGCGCTGGAACTTCCGGCGGGAATCGATCGGGCGGGTATCGCCGCCACGGCCGGTGCCGTCATCGACCGCCACGACATGCTGCGGGCCCGGCTGCGCCGGCACGCGGGTGCGGAGTGGATCGTCGAGACCGCCGAGCCCGGCACCGTGGATGTCGACGCGCTGATCGACCGGGTGGAGTTCGATCCGGCGATCGACGACGACGCCCTGTTCGACCTCGCGACCGCCGCCCTGAACGAGACCCTGGATCGCCTGGATCCCGAAGCGGGCGTGGTGATCCGGTTCCTCTGGCTGGATCCGGCGCGGTCCGGTGAACGCGCCGGCCGGCTGGTCGTCGTCGCCCATCACCTGGTGATCGACGGCGTCTCCTGGCGCATCCTGGTCCCCGATTTCGTCATGGCGTGGGGACAGATCTCGGCCGGGCAGACCCCCGAGCTGGCCCCGGCGGCGACCAGCATGCGCACCTGGGCTCATGCCCTGGAGCGGGTGGCGGCCGAGCGCGCCGGTGAACTCGAGCGGTGGCTCGAGGTCGTCGAGGGTCCGGACCCGCTGTTCACCCGACGCCCGATGGACCCGCTGGTCGATGTCTCCGCGGTGCTGGAGCGGCACCGGGTGCAGACCTCCGCCGAGGTGACCCGGACGCTGCTGACCACGGTTCCGGCACTGTTCCACGGTGGGGTGAACGATGGCCTGGTGACCGCACTGGTGCTGGCCGCGGCCGCTTGGCGGGCGCGCCGGACCACCCCGTCCGATTCGCTGCTGATGCGGATGGAGGGCCACGGCCGCGAAGAGGATCTGGTCCCGGGTGCGGACCTGTCTCGGACCGTGGGGTGGTTCACCTCGATCTTCCCGGTCCGCTTCGATCTGACCGATATCGACGTCGAGGCCGCGCTGACCGGCGGTCCGGCGATGGGCGCCGCGATCAAGGCGGTCAAGGAGCAGTTGCGGGCCGTCCCGGACAAGGGTCTGGGTTACGGACTGTTGCGCTACCTGAACGAGGAGACCGCGCAGCGGTTGCCGGATCAGTTGCCCGGCCAGATCAGCTTCAACTACCTGGGCCGGGTCGCCGACGGTGCGATTCCCGACGCGCTGCGCGGATTCGGCTGGATTCCCGCGCCCGAATTGGGTTCGCTCGGTGGCGATTACGACGCCGATATGCCGGTGATGGCGCCGCTGGACATCAACGCCATCGTGGTCGGTGACGAGCTGATCGCCACCATCGGCTATCCGAGCACCCTGCTCGACGCCGAGGCGGTCGCCGAATTCGGTCGCCTGTGGGCCGCGGCCGTGGAAGCCGTTGCCCAGCACGCGGAATCGGCGCAGGCCGGCGGCCACACGCCGTCGGACTTCCCGCTGGTGCCCAGCACGCAGCGCGATATCGACGAGTGGGAGCGGCGCTTCCCGGCCCTCACCGACGTGTGGCCGCTGTCGGCCCTGCAGGCCGGCCTGCTGTTCCACGCGCAGCTGGCCTCGGCCTCGGTCGACGTCTACACCGCGCAGGCCGTCCTCATCCTGACCGGGCGAGTGGACGCGGCCCGATTGCGTTCGGCCGCACAGGCACTGGTCGATCGGCACGAGAGCCTGCGGGCCGCCTTCGTCTCCGATGCCGAGGGCAACCCGGTGCAGGTGGTCCTCGACGAAGTCGACCTGGCCTGGATCGAGCACGACCGCCGGGCCAGTGGCGATTTCGCCGACCTGATCGAAGCCGATCGGATGGATCGCTTCGATCTGGCGGCGCCGCCGCTGATCCGCTTCACCCTCATCCAGGTCGCCGACGACAGCTGGCGGCTGGCGGTGTCCAACCACCACATCCTGCTGGACGGCTGGTCGATGCCGCTGCTGATGCGGGATCTGCTGGTGCTCTACGCCACGCACGGCGACGCCGCCGCGCTGGCACCGGTGCGCTCGTACCGGTACTTCCTGGAATGGGCTGCGCAGCAGGATCATTCGGCTTCGATCGAGGCCTGGAGGCAGGCCCTGGCCGGGGTCGACGAGCCCACTCTGCTGACCCGTCCGGACGCCGGCCGGGAAATCACCGCGCTCGCGGGCGAGTACGTCTTCGATCTCGGTGCGGAGACCACCGGGCGGCTCACCGCGCTCGCGAGCGAGCTCGGCGTCACGGTCAATACCGTGCTGCAGGCGGCCTGGGGCGTCCTGCTCGGCCGGTGGACCGGCCACGACGACGTGCTGTTCGGCACCACCGTGTCCGGCCGGCCGCCGCAGCTGACCGGCGTCGAATCGATGGTCGGCCTGTTCATCAACACGGTGCCCGTGCGGATCCGCTTCGACGAATCGGAATCGACGCGGGATCTGCTGCGGCGGGTGCAGGGCGAACAGGCGGATCTGTTCGACCACCACTACGTCGGTCTGGCGGAGATCCAGGCCGCGGCCGGTGTCGGCAATCTGTTCGACACCCTGGTGGTGTTCGAGTCGTATCCGGTCGATGCCGAGGGAATTCAGGCCCAGGCCGCCGATATCGACGGTATGGCCGTCACCGGCCTCGACGCCACCGACGCCACGCATTATCCGCTGACGCTGATCGTGCAGCTCGACACGCTCGCGGACGAGCAGAATGCGACCGGCCCGCGGCAGAACCTGCGGATCCGGGCGGGCTACCTGCAGGATCTGTTCGAGGAGAGCACGGTCCGGCGGATCGCGGATCGGCTGGTGCGGGTGTTCGAATCGATGACCGCCGCTCCGGATATCGCGCTCGGTGACATCGATCTGCTCGAGGCCGGCGAGCGCGACCTGCTCGTCTCGCGCTGGAACAGCACCGAATTCGACACCGCCGCCGCCCTGGCCGAGCGTGACATCGCCCGGCCCGACTTGGTCGCGACGTTCGAAGCTCAGGTGGCACGCACCCCGGACGCGCCCGCGCTGACGTTCGAGGGGACAAGTCTGTCCTACGGCGAGTTCGCGGCACGCGCCAACAGCCTGGCGCACTGGCTGATCGAGCGCGGCGTGGGCCCGGAGACGCTGGTCGCCCTGGGGATGCGGCGTTCGCTCGATCTGCTGATCGGGATGTACGCGGTGGCCACGACCGGCGCGGCCTACGTGCCGCTGGACCCGGACCACCCGGCCGAGCGCACCCGCTACATCCTCGCCACCGCCGATCCGATGTGCGTGCTGACCTCAGGTGCCGATCTCGAGATCGACACCGCGCAGGTCCGGATCGATCTGCTGGATCTGTCGGGCTATTCGGCCGAGCCGGTGACCGATCGGGAACGCCGGGCGCCGTTGCGTCCCGAGAACACGGCCTACGTGATCTTCACCTCCGGCTCGACCGGACGGCCCAAGGGCGTGGCGGTCTCGCACGCGGCGATCGTCAACCGCCTGGTCTGGATGCAGGCGCAGTACGAGCTCACCGCCGCGGATGTGGTGTTGCAGAAGACCCCGTCCACCTTCGACGTGTCGGTGTGGGAGTTCTTCTGGCCGTTGCAGATCGGTGCGCGGCTGGTGGTCGCGAAGCCGGAGGGACATCGGGATCCGGGCTATCTGGCCGAGCTGATCACCGCCGAAGGGGTCACCGTGACCCACTTCGTGCCGTCCATGTTGTCGGTGTTCGTCATGGAACCGGCGGTGGCGCAGTGTGTTTCGCTGCGCATGGTCTTCGCCTCCGGTGAGGCGCTGACGCCGAAGTCCGCTCATCGCCTGCGTGAACTCACCGGGACCGAGGTGCACAACCTGTACGGTCCGACCGAGGCCGCGGTCGACGTCACCTATCACCGGGTGGTCGACAGTGATGTCGAGGCCGTGCCGATCGGCCGGCCTGTGTTCAATACCCGGGTCTACGTGCTCGACGCGCGTCTGCGCCCGGCGCCGGTGGGTGTCGCGGGTGAGCTGTATCTGGCGGGCGATCAGCTGGCCCGCGGGTACGTCTCGCGCGCCGAGCTGACGGCGGACCGCTTCGTCGCCAACCCGTTCGGGCAGGCCGGTGCGCGCATGTACCGCACCGGCGACCTGGTGATGTGGAATGCCGACGGCGAACTGAACTATCTGGGCCGCACCGACTTCCAGGTGAAGTTGCGTGGTCAGCGCCTCGAACTCGGCGAGATCGAGGCCGATCTCGCCGCGCTCGACGAGGTCTCGCAATCGGTCGTGGTGGTCCGCAGCGATCAGCGCACCGGCGATCACCTGGTGGCGTATGTCGTTGCGGCACCGGGCCGTACGGTCGAGCCGGAGGCGGTGCGCGACGAGCTGGCGCAGCGTCTGCCCGCCTACATGGTGCCGTCCGTGGTGATGGTGCTCGACGAGCTGCCGCTCAACGCCTCGGGCAAACTCGATCGCCGCGCGTTGCCGGCGCCCGTCTTCGAGGCCGCGGTCTTCCGCGCGCCGAACACGCCGGTGGAACAGATCGTCGCCACCACGTTCGCCGAGGTGCTGGGCGTCGACCGGGTCGGCCTGGACGACGACTTCTTCGCCTTGGGCGGCAACTCGCTGATCGCCACCCAGGTGGCGGCGCGGCTGTCGGCATCGCTGGACGCGCAGCTGGGCGTGCGTGAGATCTTCGAAGCGTCCACGGTCGCGGCCCTGGCCGCCCGTGCGGAATCCGGCGCCGGGACCGTGGCGCGGATGCCGCTGGTGCCGCAGGTGCGTCCGGAACGCATCCCGCTGTCGCTGGCACAGCAGCGGATGTGGTTCCTGAACCGCTTCGATCCGGAATCGGCCGTCGACAACATCCCGATCGTTGTGCGGCTGTCCGGCCTGCTGGATCGGCAGGCGCTGCACATCGCGGTCGCCGACGTGATCGCCCGGCACGAATCGCTGCGGACCCGCTACCCCGAGGTCGACGGCGCGGCGTACCAGGAGATCATGCCCACCGGGGGAGTGATTCCCGATCTGACCCCGGTGGAGGTGAGCGAGAACGAACTGCCGCTGCGGCTTTCCGAACTCGTCCTGACCGGATTCGACGTGACGGCCGAGCCGCCGTTCCGAGCGCGGCTGTTCGAGATCAGCCCGACCGAACACGTGCTGGCCGTGGTGGTGCACCACATTTCCGGCGACGGGTTCTCGATGGGACCGTTCGCCCGGGACGTGATGATCGCCTACGGCGCGCGAGTCGAGGGCGGTGAGCCCGGCTGGCGGCCGCTCGAGGTCCAGTACGCCGACTTCGCGCTCTGGCAGCGCGCCGTGCTGGGGTCGGAGAACGATCCGAATTCGACGATCTCCCAGCAGATCGCGTTCTGGAAGCAGACCCTCGGCGGCGCGCCGGAACAGCTGGATCTGCCCTCCGATCGGCCGCGGCCGGCCGTGGCGTCCGGACGCGGCGGGATCCACACCTTCGAGATCGGTGCGGAGGTGCAGGCCCGCCTCGCCGATCTGGCCCGCGATCGCGGTGCCACCATGTTCATGGTGGTGCACGCGGCGCTCGCCGTGCTGCTGTCCCGGTTGAGCGGTGAATCCGACATCAACATCGGTACGCCGGTGGCCGGTCGCGGTGACAAGGCGCTCGACGACATGATCGGCATGTTCGTCAACACCCTGGTGCTGCGCACGGAGATCGACGGCGCCACCACCTTCGGCGATCTGCTGCAGACGGTGCGCAGCGGCGATATCGCGGCCTTCGGGCATGCGGATCTGCCGTTCGAACGACTGGTCGAGATCCTCAACCCGCGTCGTTCGCAGGCCCGCAACCCGCTGTTCCAGGTGCTGCTGTCGCTGCAGAACACCCGCCAGACCACCCTGGAACTGCCGGGCCTGACCGTCGGTGGCGTCGAATTGCCCACCGAGACAGCGAAATTCGATCTCGCGGTGGAGCTCACCGAGCGGTTGCGCCCGGCCGAGGCCGGTGGCCACGGCGGGATGGAACCGGCCGGCATCACCGCCAAGTTCGTCTATGCGACGGACCTGTTCGACCCCGAGACCGTGGTCGGCTTCGCCCAGCGTTTCGTGCGCATCCTGAGGGCCGTCACCGCTGCTCCGGATCGGCCGGTCGGTGATCTGCCGGTCCTGGACACCCGGGAGGCGGCCCAGCAGCTGCGCGGCTGGAATTCCACCGCGGTCACCGTCGGCTCACCGGTTTCGATGTCCGAGCTGCTGGACGCGCAGGCGCAGGCGACCCCGGAGGTCGTCGCGGTCGTTGACCGGTCGGCCGCCGACCGGGTGGCGGCCGTATCGATCGCGCCGACGCTGACCTACGCGGAACTGACCGGTCGTGTGCATCGCCTGGCGCGCCGGCTCATCGCCGCCGGTGTCGGCCCGGATGTGCGGGTGGTGCTGGGTATGCGCCGCTCGGTCGATCTGGTGGTCGCGATCCACGCGGTGCTCGCCGCCGGTGGTGCGTACGTGCCGCTCGACCTCGACCAGCCGGAGGAGCGCATCGCGCACGTCGTGGCGACCGCGGCACCCGGCTGTGTGCTGACCACTTCTCGCGACGCCTTCACCGTGGGCGACGTACCGGCACTGGTCGTGGACGAGCTGGATCTGTCCGAGTTCGCCGACGATCCGATCACCGATGCGGACCGGATCGCGCCGCTGCGGGCGCAGCATCTGGCCTATGTGATCTTCACCTCCGGTTCCACCGGCCGCCCGAAGGGCGTCGGGGTGAGCCACGGCGCCCTGTACAACCAGATGCGCTGGCTCATCACGGAATTCGGTCTCGGTGCCGAGGATGTGGTGCTGTACAAGACCCCGGCGACCTTCGACGCCTCGGTCTGGGAGCCGCTGGCTCCGCTGGCGGTGGGCGCGCGCGTCGTGATCGCGAGCCCCGACGGTCACCGCGATACCGACTTCCTGCGCGAAGTCATCGCCGCCGAGCGCATCACGCGGGCCTCGTTCGTGCCGTCGCTGCTGACCGTCTTCGCCGGTACCGCCGATGCCGAGGCACTCGGCTCGCTGCGGGCGCTGCTGGTCGGTGGTGAGAGCTTCACCGGTGACACCATCCGGGCGTTCCGGCGACTCGGACTGTCCGACGTGACGCTGGTCAACCTGTACGGCCCGACCGAATTCACCGTCAACGCGACCTATTCGGTCGCGCCGTCCGACGGCGACCGCGTCCCGGCGACCCTGCCGATCGGCATGCCGGTGTGGAACACCCAGGCCTATGTACTGGATTCACGTCTGCACCCGGTTCCCTCCGGGGTTACCGGTGAGCTGTATCTGGCGGGCGACCAGCTGGCCCGAGGCTACGTCGGGCGCGCCGGCCTGACCGCCGAGCGGTTCGTCGCGAACCCGTTCGGCGCCGCTGGAACGCGGTTGTACCGCACGGGTGACCTGGTCGCCCGGGACCGCGACGGCGTGCTGTTCTACCGCGGCCGCAGCGACTTCCAGGTGAAGCTGCGCGGTCTGCGCATCGAGCCGGGCGAGATCGAATACGCACTGCTGGAACATGATTCGGTGGCGCAGGCGGTCGTCCTGGTGCGTTCGGGCGAACGCACCGGCGAGCGGCTGGTCGCGTACGTGGTGCCGGCCGATCCGGCCGTCGAGCCGCGTGAGCTGGACGCCGAGTTGCGCACCCGGCTGGCCGGCGCACTGCCGTCCTACATGGTGCCGTCGGCGATCGTGGTCCTGGACGGGCTGCCGCTGAGCCCCAACGGCAAACTCGATCGCCGTGCCCTGCCCGAGCCGGCCTTCGAGGTCCGCGAGTTCCGGGCCCCGGCCACGCCGATCGAGGAGATCGTCGCCAACACCTTCGCCGAGGTGCTCGGCCTCGACGCCGGCACCCGCGCGGTGGGCGTCGACGACGACTTCTTCGAACTCGGCGGCAACTCGCTGATCGCGACCCAGGTGGTGGCCCGCCTCGGCAGCGCGTTGAACACCCGCATCCCGGTGCGGCTGCTGTTCGAGGCGCCGACGGTGGGTGCGCTGGCCGCCCGGGTCGAGGGCCGCGCCGGTTCCGGCCGCCAGGAATTGGTGGCCGGGCCGCGGCCGGACCGTATTCCGCTGTCGCTGGCGCAGCAGCGCATGTGGTTCCTCAACCGCTTCGACCAGCAGTCCGCGGCCTACAACGTGCCGATGGCGGTGCGGTTGACCGGCACCCTGGATATCGACGCGCTGCGCGCGGCGATCGACGATCTGGTGATCCGGCACGAGGTGCTGCGCACGGTCTATCCGCAGACCGACAGCGGCCCGGTGCAGGTGATCCTCGCGCCGTCGCAGGTCGGCATCGAACTCGAGGTGCGCACGGTGACCGCGGCCGAGGTCGAAGCCGCCGTCGTCGAACTCAGTTCGACCATCTTCGACGTCACGCGCGAGGTTCCGCTGCGGGTGACGCTGTTCGAGATCGCCGCCGAACCGGGGCAGCCGCACACCGGCGAGTACGTGCTCGCGATGGTCGTGCACCACATCTCCGGTGACGGTTCCTCGATGGGGCCGCTGACCCGGGATCTCATGATCGCTTATGCGGCACGTTCCGCAGGTGCGGCGCCGGGCTGGGCCCCGCTGCCGATCCAGTACGCCGACTACAGCGTCTGGCAGCGCGCCGTGCTGGGCGACGAGGACGATCCGGAATCGCCCGCGGCCAAGCAGATCGACTACTGGCGTTCGGCCCTGGCCGATCTGCCGGATCAGCTGGATCTGCCTGCCGACCGCCCGCGCCCGGCCGTGCAGTCGTTCGCCGGTGGCAAGGTGCCGGTCGAGATCGGCGCCGACATCCACGCCGCGCTGGCCGATTTGGCGCGGGCCGAGGGTGCGACGCTGTTCATGGTCGTGCACACCGCGCTGGCGGTGCTGCTGGCCCGGCTCTCGGGAACCGACGACATCGCGATCGGTACGCCGATCGCGGGCCGTGGTGAGGCCGCGCTCGACGATCTGGTCGGCATGTTCGTCAACACCCTGGTCTTCCGGACCCGGGTGGCCGGCGGCGAATCCTTCACTGATCTGCTGGCCAGCCAGCGCGCCATCGACATCCAGGCGTTCGCCAATGCCGATGTGCCGTTCGAGCGCCTGGTCGAGGTGCTCAACCCGGTGCGGTCGACGGCGCGGCATCCGCTGTTCCAGGTCGGCCTGTCGTTCCAGAACCTGGCGCAGACCAACCTCGAACTGCCGGGGCTCACGGTCTCCGGCATCGACTTCGATACGCGGCTGTCGCAGTTCGACCTGCATCTGATCGTCGCCGACACCTACAGCGAATCCGGTGCACCGGAAGGCCTCAGTGGCGTACTCACCTACGCCACGGACCTTTTCGACCACGCCACGGTGGTCGGATTCGTCGAGCGGTTCCAGCGGCTGCTGGCCGCCGTCGTCGCCGCGCCGCGGGCCGCGGTCGGCGACTACGACCTGCTCGAGCCGGCCGAGCGCCGGGCCCTGGTGGTCGACCGCAACGCCACCGCTCACGCTGTCGATCAGGAGGCGACCCTCACCTCCCTGTTGGCCGCGACCGTGGCCGCGCAGCCGAAGGCGGAGGCCCTGGTCGGCCCCGAGGGTGAGACGCTGACCTACGCCGAGCTGGGCGACCGGGTGAACACGCTGGCCCGGAAGCTGATCGAGGCGGGCGTCGGCCCGGAGGCCCGGGTGGCGCTGGCGCTGCGGCGCTCGGTGAATCTGGTGGTGGCCATGTACGCCGTGGCCGCGGCCGGTGGCGCCTATGTGCCGGTGGATCCCGATCAGCCGGCCGAGCGCACCGACTACATCCTCGGTACCGCGGCACCGGTCTGTGTCCTGACCGATGCCGAGACCGCGTTCGACACCACCCTGGCGCCGGTCGTGCGGATCGACGAGGTGGAACTGTCCGGCTACGCGAGTGCCCCGGTCGCCGATGCCGATCGGATCGCGCCGCTGCGCGCGTCGAACACGGCGTACGTGATCTTCACCTCCGGTTCGACCGGCCGCCCCAAGGGCGTGGCCGTGTCGCATGCCGCGATCGCGAACCAATTGCAGTGGAAGACAGCCGAATTCGGCCTCGATTCCTCGGACGCCGTCCTGCTCAAGACCGCGGCGACCTTCGACCTGTCGGTCTGGGAGTTCTGGAGTGCCGCGGTCTGCGGTGGCCGCCTGGTGATCGCGGCGCCCGATGGGCATCGCGACCCGACCTACCTGAACCAGCTGATGGAACGGGAATGGGTCACCACTCTGCACGTGGTGCCGTCGATGCTGGACGCCCTGGTCGCCGACGGGTTGCCCGATTCGGTCTGGCGCGTACTGGCCATCGGCGAGGCGCTGCCCGCGAGCCTGGCGCAGCGGCTGCGTACCGAGGCGCCGCGCACCGAGCTGTTCAACCTCTACGGTCCGACCGAGGCGGCCGTCTCGATCACCACGCATCGGGTGACCGCCGCCGACACCACCTCGGTGCCGATCGGCGTCCCGGAGTTCAACAGCGGTGTGTACGTGCTCGACGACCGGCTGCACCCGGTGCCGGCCGGGGTGTCGGGTGAGCTGTACCTGACGGGCGCTCAGCTGGCGCGCGGCTACTTCGGCCGGGCCGATCTGACCGCCGAGCGGTTCGTCGCGAGCCCCTTCGGCACCGGCGAGCGGATGTACCGCACCGGTGACCTGGTGGCCTGGAACGCCGCGGGCGAACTGGAATACCGCGGTCGCATCGACTTCCAGGTGAAGATTCGCGGTTTCCGCATCGAACTCGGCGAGATCGAGTCGGCGCTGCTGGCGTTGCCGCAGATCGCGCAGACCGCGGTGGTGGCCAAGTCGGATCCGCGCGTGGGCGACCGGCTGGTCGCCTACCTGGTGCCGGCCGACGCGCCGATCGACGTGGAAAGCGTTCGTGCCGAGCTGCATTCGACGTTGCCGTCCTACATGGTCCCGGCTGCCTTCGTCGAGCTGGCCGAGCTGCCGCTCAACGTGAACGGCAAACTGGACCGGCGCGCACTGCCCGAGCCGGAGTTCGAAGCGGCGGTCTTCCGGGCGCCGGAGACGCCGATCGAGGAGGCGGTCGCGACCGTCTACGGCGAGGTCCTGTCCGTCGAGCGCGTCGGCCTGGACGACGACTTCTTCGCGCTCGGCGGTAACTCGCTGCTCGCGACGCAGGTCGCCGCTCGCCTGGGCGCACTGCTGGACACCCACGTGCCGGTGCGGACTCTGTTCGAGGCCTCGACGGTCGCCGGTCTGGCCGCAAAACTCGCCCAGCACGCGGGTGGCGGTGGCCGCCCGGCGCTGACCGCGCAGCACCGCACCGATCGGGTCCCGCTGTCGCTGGCGCAGACCCGCATGTGGTTCCTGAACCAGTTCGACACCACCTCGGCGGTGGACAACATCCCGGCCGCGATCCGGCTGTCCGGTGCGCTGGACATCCCGGCGTTGCGTGCCGCCGTCGCGGATCTCGTTGCCCGGCACGAGATTCTGCGTACCGTCTACCCCGAAACGGCCGGCGGACCGGTGCAGCAGGTGCTGTCGCCGGCGCAGGTCTCGGTGCGGTTCGACATCGTCTCGGTCACCGAGGACGAGGTGATGGGCGCGGTCGCCGATGCGGTGGCGACCGGATTCGACGTGACCACCGAGATCCCGTTCCGGATCCGGTTGTTGCAGCTGAGCGCCGAGGACTTCGTCCTGGTCTTCGTGGCCCAGCACATCGCGGCCGACGGCTGGTCGATGGGTCCGCTGACCCGCGATCTGATGGTCGCCTACGCGGCGCGCGCCGAGGGTGAGGCGCCGGCCTGGGCGCCGCTCCCGGTGCAGTACGCGGACTTCAGCATCTGGCAGCGTGACCTGCTCGGCTCCGAGGACGATCCGGAGAGCCTGCTGCGGGCTCAGGCCGACTACTGGCGGTCGGCTCTGGCCGGCCTGCCGGACGAGCTGAACCTGCCCGCGGACCGGCCCCGGCCGACCGTGCAGTCGTTCCGCGGCGGGAAGGTCACCTTCGAGATCGATCCCGCACTGCACGAGCAGTTGCAGCGGATCGCGCGCGAGCACAACGCCACCATGTTCATGGTGGTGCACAGCGCCCTCGCGGTACTGCTGGCCCGCTTGTCGGGGACCGACGACATCGCGATCGGCACCCCGATCGCCGGTCGCGGCGAGGCCGAACTCGACGACCTGATCGGCATGTTCGTCAACACGCTGGTCCTGCGCACCCACGTGCCGGGTGGATCGACGTTCGGTGAACTGCTCGCGGCCGCCAAGGATGCGGATCTGCAGGCATTCGCCCATGCCGACATCCCGTTCGAGCGGCTGGTGGAACTGCTCAACCCGGAGCGGTCCACCGCCCGGCACCCGCTGTTCCAGGTGGCGCTGTCGTTCGCGAACCTGCCCGAGGGTTCCTTCGAACTGCCCGGCCTGCGGGTCTCGGCCGTCGACTTCGATGTCGACACCGCGAAGTTCGACCTGTCGCTGACCGTCCGCGAAATCGGCCACGGCGGCGGTATGTATGCCGAATTCTCTTATGCGCGTGACCTTTTCGACGAGGAGACGGTCGCCGTATTCGCCCGTCGGTTCACCCGCTTGCTGGCGGCGATCACCACCGAGCCGCAGACGCCGGTCGGCGATCTGGCGCTGCTGGACGCGGCCGAATACGAGCTGTTGACCCACGTCCACGGTGACGACGTCATGGCGACCGGCCTCCTGCCGGATCTGATGAGCCACGGCCTGCGCTTGGGCCGCGATCGCATCGCGGTGCGCTACAACGGCCGATCCATCACCTACGGCGAACTCGACGAGCGGTCCTCGCGGCTGGCGCGGGTGCTGATCGAGCGTGGTGTCGGACCGGAGAAGCTGGTCGCGGTCTCGTTCCCGCGGTCGTTCGAGATGGTGCTGGCCGTGCTCGCGGTAACCAAGGCCGGCGGTGCGCACGTCCCGGTCGATCCGACCTACCCCGAGGATCGGGTGCGGCACATGCTCACCGATTCCGGTGCGGTTCTGGGCATCACCGGGTCGCGGCATGTCGATGCCTTGCCCGCGGACGTGGACTGGCTGGTCCTCGACGCCGAGACCACGGCCGAGTTGTGCGCGGCGCAGCCGGCCACCCCGATCACCGATGCCGACCGGCTGCAGCCGCTGCGCATGTCGCATCCGGCCTACGTCATCTACACCTCCGGTTCGACCGGTATGCCCAAGGGCGTGACGGTCACCCACGCGGGTCTCGGCGGTCTCGCCGACGTGGCGACGGGACTGTACGAGCTGGAGCCGCACCATCGGTTCCTGCAGATCTGTTCGCCGAGCTTCGACCCGTCGGTGCTGGAATGGGTGTGCGCCTTCTACACCGGCGCGACGCTGGTCATCGTGCCCGCCGAGATCATCGGTGGTCCGGAGTTGGCGCAGTTGCTGCGAGCCGAGCAGGTGACCCACACCATCATCACGCCCGCGGTGCTGGGCACGATGGATCCGGAGGGTCAGCAACAGCTGCTGGTCACCTCGGTCGGTGGCGATGTCACCACGCCGGAGCTGCTGGCGAAGTGGCAGCCGGGGCGTAAGTACTTCAACGCCTACGGTCCGACCGAGACCACGATCATCTCCTCCTACGCCCGGCTGTTCCCGGGGCAGCACATCACCATCGGCTCGCCGGTGCACGGCATGTCGGCGCTGGTGCTGGACGCTCGGATGAACCCGGTGCCGCCGGGTGTCGCGGGTGAGCTGTATCTGGCCGGTGGCGCCCTCGCCCGGGGTTACCAGCGCCGGCCGGGTCTGACCGCGGAGCGGTTCGTTCCCAACCCGTGGGGTGCGCCCGGTACCCGGATGTATCGCACCGGTGACGTGGTCCGCTGGTATGCCGCCCCCGGGGTGCGGGGCGACGATATCGCGCGCGACACGGTGGCGTGGGAGCTCGATTACGTCGGCCGCAGCGACTTCCAGGTCAAGATTCGCGGTTTCCGTATCGAACTCGGCGAGATCGACGCGGTCCTCGGTCAGCATCCGGACGTGGAATTCGCGACCACCATCGGCCGCGAAACCGACGCGGGCGCAACGATTCTCGTGTCGTATGTGCTCGGCGCGCCGGGCACTGCGCCGGATCCGGCACGGCTGACCGATCATGTGGCCGCGGCTCTGCCGCCGCACATGGTGCCGGCCGCGATCGTGGTACTCGACGAGATTCCGCTCACCCCGGTCGGCAAGCTCGACCGCAAGGCGCTGCCCGAACCGCAGCTCGCGCCCCGCGAATTCCGGGCACCGGCCACCGAGGTGGAAGCGATCGTCGCGGCGGTCTTCGCCGAGGTGCTCGGTGTCGACCAGGTGGGTCTGGACGATTCGTTCTTCGCCCTCGGCGGTGACTCGATCCTGTCGATCCAGCTGGTGTCGCGGGCCAAGGCACGGGGCGTGGTCTTCACCCCGCGCGATGTGTTCGAGCGTCGCACGGTCGCCGCGCTGGCCGAAATCGCCACCCGCGGTGGGGATTCGGATGTGCCGCGGTTGGCGGAGCTGCCCGGTGGCGGGGTCGGCGAGATCCCGCTCACGCCGATCATGGCCTCGGTGCTGTCGAGCGGCGCGTCCTACCGGCGGTTCTCGCAGTCGGTGGCGCTGCGGCTACCCGACGGGATCGACCGCGACACCCTGGTCGCGACCATCGCGGCCGTGGTGGACCACCACGACGTGCTGCGCACCCGGTTGCGTGCCGGCGAATCGGCCCCCGGCGGGTGGGTTTTCGAGGCGCTCGAGCCCGGTGCCGTCCGGGTCGATGCCCTGGTGCACCGGATCGACGTCCCCGCGGACGTCGACGCCGCCGCGTTGACCGCCCTGGCCGGCCGCGAGGCCGACGCCGCGCTCGATCGTCTCGATCCCGCCGGCGCGGTGATGCTGCAGTTCGTCTGGTTCGCCTTCGACGCCGAGGGCCGGGCCGCCGGCCATCGCGATGTGCTGCTGGTCGTCGCCCACCACTTCGTGGTCGACGGTGTGTCCTGGCGCATCCTGGTGCCGGACCTGGCCACCGCCTGGTCGCAGCTGATCGCCGGGCAGCCGGTGGCACTGCCGGCCAACGGGACGTCGATGCGGCGCTGGGCGCATGCCCTCGTCGATGCGGCGCACAGTGCGGAGCGGGTCGCGGAACTGCCGTTCTGGCAGGAGGTCTGCGCGACTCCGGATCCGCTGCTCGGATCTCGTGCCCTCGACCCGGCGGTCGACACCATCGCCACGGTGGAGCAGGTGGAGGTCTCCGTCTCCGCCGAGGTGACCGATGCGGTCCTGACCGCCGCACCGGCCCTGTACCACGGCGGCGTCAACGACGGCCTGCTGTCGGCGCTGGCGATGGCGGTTGCCCGCTGGCGCCGGGAATCGGTCGACAAGGTGCTGGTCCACCTGGAAGGCCACGGTCGTGAGGAAGAGGTGGCGCCCGGCGCCGACCTGTCCCGCACGATCGGCTGGTTCACCAGTGCCGGCCCGGTGCGGCTCGACCTCGCCGGCGCCGACCTGAACGACGCCTTCGCGGGCGGAAATGCCCTGGGCGACATCGTGAAATCGGTGAAGGAGCAGTTGCTCGCGGTGCCGGACAAGGGCATCGGCTACGGCTTGCTGCGGTATCTGAACGCCGAAACGGCCGCGCACCTCGGCGACAGCGCTCAGATCAGCTTCAACTACCTGGGCCGGGTCGCGACAGGTGCGACCGCGGAAACCGGCGACCTCGCCGCGCAACTGCGCGAACTGGGCTGGGCACCGGTCTCGGATCTGGGTCAGTTCGAAGCCGCCGGTGATGCGGATATGCCCGCCCACGGCGTCGTGTCGATCAACGCGATCGTCACCGACGGTCCGGACGGTCCGCAGCTCGGTGCCTCGTTCGCCTATCCGTCCGGGCTGCTGAGCCGGGAGCGGGTGCAGGAGTTCGCCGATCTGTGGACGGCCGCGCTCACCGCACTGGCCGAGCATGCCCGCCGCCCGGAGGCCGGTGGTCTCACTCCGTCGGATCTGCCGCTGGTCCGAGTCGGCCAGTCCGAGATCGTGAAGTGGGAACGCGAATACCCGTCGCTGTCGGACGTGTGGTCGCTGTCCCCGCTGCAGTCCGGTCTGCTGTTCCACGCGCTGCTGACCCAGTCGACGGTCGACGTCTACACCATGCAGGCGACTGTCGAACTGACCGGCGCGGTGGATGAGCAGCGGCTGCGTGCCGCCGCCCAGGCCATCCTCGATCGGTACCCGAACCTGCGCACCGCCTTCGTCACCGATGCGGACGGCCGTGCGGTTCAGGTGGTCCTCGATCGGGTCGAGGTGCCGTGGCGGTCGGTGGATCTGACCGATCTGCCGGAGCCGCAACGAATTCCGGAACTGCAGCGGCGCGGTGCGGCCGATCGTGAGCACCACTTCGATCTGGCCGAGCCGCCGCTGATGCGGTTCACCCTGTACCGGACCGGCGCCGACACCTGGCAGCTGGCGATCACCACCCACCACATCCTGCTCGACGGCTGGTCCATGCCGCTGTTGATGCGAGACATGTTGGTGCTGTACGCCGTTCGTGGCGATCAGGCGGCCTTGCCGCGGATCCCGTCCTACCGCAACTTCCTGGTCTGGCTCGCCGAGCGCGACCGCGCGGAATCGCTGCGGATGTGGACCCGCACCCTGTCCGGCGTGACGGAACCGACCCAGCTGGTCACGCAGGCCAAGCGCAGCGCCGACGAGCAGGACGAGATCGGCAAGCTGATCGTCGCCATCGACGCCGAGCGCACCGCGCACATCGGCCGCCGGGCGGCCGAGCTGGGTGTCACGGTGAACACCCTGGTCCAGGCGGCGTGGGGCATTCTGCTCGGCCGTCTGACCGGGCGCTCGGACGTGGTCTTCGGCACCACCGTCTCCGGACGTCCGGCAGACCTGCCGAATATCGAGTCGATGGTGGGCCTGTTCATCAACACGCTCCCGGTGCGGGTGCGGATCGACGACCACCGGTCCATCGCCGACTTCCTGACCGGGCTGCAGGGCGAACAGGCCGATCTGCTCGATCACCACTACATCGGGCTCACCGAGATCCAGCAGGCCGTGGGCGCCGGCGCGCTGTTCGACACGCTGCTGATCTTCGAGTCCTATCCGATCGACAGCGACTCCATCGCCGCGGCGAGTGCCATCGACGGTATGGCCGTGACGGGTGTCCGGGTGGACGACAACACCCACTACCCGCTCACCCTGCTGGTGACGGCGGAGTCGACGATCGAGCTCGCGCTGAAGTACCAGGTCGGCAGCTTCTCCGCCGAACAGGCGCAGACGCTCGCGGACCGGCTGATCGGGGTGCTCGAATCGCTGCTCGGTGATCCCGCCACGCAGGTGGGCGAGCTCGACATCCTGGTCGACGCGGCCGAACGCGAACGGATCGTGGTGGAGTGGAACGACACCGCCCACCCGATCGAGCCGCAGCTGCTGCTCGACGGTTACCGCGCGGCGGTGGCCGCGCATCCGGATCGGATCGCGGTCTCCCACGAGGGCGTCGAACTGACCTATCGCGAATTCGACGAGCGGGTCAACCGGCTCGCGCGCCTGCTGATCGAGCGGGGTGTCGGAGCGGAATCCCTGGTCGCGCTCTCGGTGCGGCGTTCGCTCGACCTGGTCGTCGGGATGTACGCGATCATCACGGCCGGCGGTGCCTACGTGCCGCTGGATCCGGATCATCCGGCCGAGCGGATCGGGCACGTGCTGGAGACGGCGCAACCGGTCTGTGTCCTCACCACCACCGCCGACGCGGTGCCGGTGCCGGACGGACTCGACGTGGTCACCATCGACTCCGCCGACCTCGCCGCCTTCGACGCGTCGCCGGTGCGTGCGGACGAAATGCTGCGTCCGGTCCGGCCGGAGAACCCGGCCTACGTGATCTTCACGTCGGGCTCGACCGGCCGCCCCAAGGGTGTGGCGGTGTCCCACGCGGCGATCCACAACCAGATCACCTGGATGCTCGCCGAGTACCCGATGACCGCGGACGACGTGTATCTGCAGAAGACCGCGACGACCTTCGACGTGTCGCTGTGGGGCTACTTCATGCCGCTGCGGGTGGGTGCGACCCTGGTCGTCGCCACGCCGGACGGTCACCGCGATCCGCTCTACCTCGCGGAAACCATTGCGGCGCAACGGGTTACGGTCACCGACTTCGTGCCGTCGATGCTCACCGTCTTCGCCGCGCACACCCCGGCCGGGTCGATCCCGACGCTGCGCGACATCTTCGCGATCGGTGAGGCCCTGCCGCCGGAGACGGTCGCGGCCGTGGGCGCGGTGTCCGATGCCGTGGTGCACAACCTCTACGGCCCGACCGAAGCCGCCGTGTCCATCACCTACTGGCCGGCCACCGGCGCCGAAACCGGCGTCGTGCCGATCGGCCGCCCGCAGTGGAATTCGCAGGTATACGTGCTGGATTCGCATCTGCGGCCGGTGCCCGCGGGTGTGGTGGGCGAGTTGTATCTGGCCGGTGACCAGCTGGCTCGCGGTTATGTGAGCCGGGCCGACCTGACCGCGGACCGCTTCGTCGCCGACCCGTTCGGCGCCGGTACCCGGATGTATCGCACCGGTGACCTGGTGCGCTGGCGCGCCGACCGCAGCGCGAGCGGCGGCGATGGTGTGCTCGAGTACTTGGGCCGCACCGACTTCCAGGTGAAGTTCCGCGGTCAGCGCATCGAGCTGGGCGAGATCGAATCCGCGCTGCTGCTGCAGCCGTCGGTCAGCCAGGCGGTGGCTCTGGTGATGGATTCGGAGCTGGGTGATCAGCTGGTCGCCTACGCCGTGCCGGTGCCGGGCGCGCGGATCGATCAGGCCGAGCTGCTCGCCGCGATCACGCAGGTGCTGCCGAGTTACATGGTGCCCGCGGTGATCGTCGAACTCGACGCCTTCCCGCTCAACACCAGCGGCAAGCTGGACCGCAAGGCCCTGCCGGCGCCGACGTTCACGCGTTCCGAATTCCGGGCCCCGAGTACACCGATCGAGGAGATCGTGGCCGGGATCTTCGCCGACGTCCTCGGCGTCGCCCGGGTCGGTGTGGACGACGACTTCTTCGCCCTCGGCGGTAACTCGCTGATCGCGACTCAGGTCGTCGCCCGCCTGGGCGCCGCGGTGGACAGCCGGGTGCCGATCCGCACGCTGTTCGAGATGCCGACGGTCGGCGCCCTCGCGGCGGCGATCGAAAAGCAGTCGCGCGGTGCGCAGGTGGCCGAACTGGGCACCCTCGCCCGGCCGGATCGCATTCCGCTGTCGCTGGCGCAGCAGCGGATGTGGTTCCTCAACCGCTTCGACCCGGATTCGACCGCCTACAACGTGCCGATGGCGCTGCGGCTCACCGGCGAGCTGGACGTGGCGGCGCTGCGTGCCGCGCTCGGCGATCTCGTCGACCGGCACGAGGTGCTGCGGACGATGTACCCGGAGACCGACAGCGGACCGGTGCAGCTGATCCTGCCGCCAGGGTCGGGCGTGGTCGAACCCGAGCAGCGGGTGATCGCCGCCGACGCGGTCGTCGACGCGGTGACCGAATTCTTCGGTACCACCTTCGACGTCACCGGCGAGGTGCCGATCCGGGTCGCGCTCTACGAGATCGGCGAGCGCGATCACGTCCTGGCCATCGTCATCCACCACATCAGCGGTGACGGTTCGTCGGCCGGACCGATGACGCGGGACCTGATGACCGCCTACGCCGCCCGGTCGGCGGGCGAGGTGCCGGACTGGGCGCCGCTGCGGGTCCAGTACGCCGACTACAGCATCTGGCAGCGGGAACTGCTCGGCAGCGAGGACGATCCGGAATCGATTGCGGCACAGCAGCTCTCCTACTGGACCGAGACGCTGGCCGACCTGCCCGATCAGCTGGACCTACCGGCCGACCGGCCGCGCCCGGCGGTGCAGTCGTTCGCCGGTCGCAGCGTGGACGTGCAGATCGACAGCGATACCCACGCCGCGCTGGTCGACCTCGCCCGGTCCGAGGGTGCGACGCTGTTCATGGTCGTGCACACGGCGCTGGCGGTGTTGCTGGCTCGCCTGTCCGGTACCGACGACATCGCGATCGGTACGCCGGTCGCGGGCCGTGGTGAGGCGGCGCTCGACGATCTGATCGGTATGTTCGTCAACACCCTGGTTTTCCGGACCCGGGTCGACGGCGACACCGCGTTCACGGATCTGCTCGCGCGTCAGCGGGAATCGGATATCCAGGCCTTCGCGCATGCGGACGTGCCGTTCGAGCGCCTGGTCGAGGTGCTCAACCCGGTGCGGTCGACGGCGCGGCATCCGCTGTTCCAGGTCGGCCTGTCGTTCCAGAACCTGGCGCAGACCAGTCTGGAACTGCCGGGCCTGACGGTCTCCGGACTCGGCGCCGAAACCGAGGTGTCGCAGTTCGACCTGCATCTGATCGTGTTCGACCGTTACGACGAGTCCGGCGCGCCGGCCGGTATCGGCGGACACTTCACGTACGCGACCGATCTGTTCGACGCCGAGACCGTGGCGGGCTTCGCCGACCGGTTCGTGCGTCTGCTCGCGGCGATGGTCGCCGCGCCGCGCACCGCGGTCGGTGATCTCGACCTGCTCGAGGCGACCGAACGCCGGGAACTGATCGCCGGTCACAACGCCACCGATCACCCGGTCGATCCGGACGCGACGCTGGTCTCGCTGCTCACCGACCGCATCGCCGCGACGCCGGACGCGATCGCGCTGGTCGGGCCCGACGGCGGCACGGTGAGTTACGCCGAACTCGGTGCACGGGCGAACGGGCTGGCCCGCCACCTGATCTCGCTGGGTGTCGGACCGGAATCGCGGGTGGCGCTGGCCCTGCGCCGCTCGGTGGATCTGGTCGTGGCGATGTATGCGGTCACCATGGCCGGCGGCGCCTATGTCCCGGTCGACCCGGATCAGCCGGCCGAGCGCACCGATTACATCCTGCGCACCGCGGCACCGGTCTGCGTGCTGACCGGCTCCGAAATCGGGTTCGACACCGAGGTGGCGCCGCTGGTTCGCATCGACGAACTCGGTGATCTCGACACGACGCCGCTGTCGGCCGACGAGCGGACCGCGGTCGTGCGACCGCAGCAGACCGCGTATGTGATCTTCACGTCGGGTTCGACCGGCCGCCCCAAGGGTGTGGCCGTGTCGCACGGCGCGATCGTGAACCAGTTGCTCTGGGCGGTCGACGCATTCGAGCTCGGTGCCGACGACGCCGTGCTGTTGAAGACGGCGGCGACCTTCGACCTGTCGGTCTGGGAGTTCTGGACCGCGGTCGTCTGTGGTGGGCGACTGGTCGTCGCCACGGCCGACGGACATCAGGATCCGGAGTACCTGAACGCGCTGATGCGCCGGGAATCGGTCACCACACTGCATGTGGTGCCGTCGATGCTCGACGCATTGCTCACCGAATCCGGTGGGGCGCTGCCGGATTCGCTGCGGCGGGTGCTGGCCATCGGTGAGGCGCTGCCTGGTGCGACGGCGCAGCGGTTCCGCCGCGCCAACACCGCGGGGCTGTTCAACCTCTACGGTCCGACCGAGGCCGCGGTCTCGGTGACCAGTCACGAGGTCACCGCCGCCGACACCGGTTCGGTGCCGATCGGCGCTCCCGAGTGGAATACCCGGGTGTTCGTGCTGGATTCGCGGCTGCAGCCGGTGCCGCGCGGTGTCGCGGGCGAGTTGTATCTCGCCGGCGCGCAGCTGGCGCGGGGCTATTTCGGTCGCGCGGATCTGACCGCCGAGCGGTTCGTCGCCAACCCGTTCGAGCCCGGCACCCGGATGTACCGCACCGGTGACCTGGCGGCCTGGACTGCCGCGGGTGAACTGGACTACCGGGGTCGCGTGGACTTCCAGGTGAAGATCCGTGGCTTCCGCATCGAGCTGGGGGAGATCGAGGCCGCTCTGCTGGCCCTGCCGCAGGTCGGCGCGGCCGCGGTGATCGCGAAGTCCGATCAGCGCCTCGGCGATCGGCTGGTCGGCTATCTGGTGCCGGCCGTCGGCTCCGATCTCGATGTGGCGCAGGTGAATTCGGCTCTGCAGGAGGCGCTGCCGTCGTACATGGTGCCGGCCGCCTTCGTCGTGCTCGATGCGTTGCCGCTCAACGTGAACGGCAAACTCGATCGCAAGGCGCTGCCGGATCCGCAGTTCGAGGCCACGCCGTACCGGGCGCCCTCGACGGCGGCCGAACGGATCGTCGCCGAGGTCTTCGCCGATGTGCTGGGTCGCGACGACATCGGTATCGACGACGACTTCTTCGGTCTCGGCGGTAACAGCATCCTGTCGATCCAGGTGGTGTCGCGGGCCAAGGCGCGCGGCGTGCGGTTCACCGCGCGGCACGTGTTCGAACGTCCCACCGTCGCGGGTCTGGCCGCGGCCTCGGTGGAAACCGATCTGGACGAGCCGGAGCTGCCGACCGGGCCGCTGGTGGAGCCGGATCCGGCCGATCTGCGGCGCTGGGAGCAGACCTACCCCGGCCTGGTCGAGGTGTGGCCGCTCTCGCCGCTGCAGTCCGGCCTGCTGTTCCACGCGATGCTGACCTCGTCCGGGGTCGACATCTACACCCAGCAGGCGGTGATCGACTTCACCGGTGCCCTGGACGCGCAGCGGCTGCGGGCCGCGGCGCAGGGCCTGCTCGACCGCTACGACAACCTGCGGGTGGCCTTCACCTCGGACGCCGAGGGCCGGCCGGTGCAGATCGTGCTGGACCAGGTCCGGGTGCCGTGGCGCGAGGTCGATCTGACCGAACTGCCCGACACCGAGCGGGCAGCCGAACTGCAGCGGGAGTTTCAGCAGGAGCGGTCCCGGCACTTCGATATGGCGACCGCGCCGCTGGTCCGCTTCGCGCTGTACCGGACCGTCGCCGCGGACGGCGCGCAGCCGCTGTGGCGCCTGGCGATCACCGCCCACCACATCCTGTTCGACGGCTGGTCGATGCCGCTGTTGATGCGGGATCTGCTGGTGCTCTACGCCGTGCACGGCGATCGGAGCGCCCTGCCCGAACTCACCTCCTACCGGGACTTCCTGGCCTGGTTGTCGATTCGCGATCGCGACGAGTCGATGCGGGTGTGGGGCGAGGCGCTGGCCGGCGTCGACGAGCCGACCCTGCTCGCGGGCGAGGCCAGGACGGCCGAAACCTACGAGGTGGGCAAGCACCGTGTCGTGCTCGACGCCGAGACCACCGGCCGGATCAGCCGGCGGGCGGCCGAACTCGGGGTGACCGTCAACACCGTGATGCAGGCGGCGTGGGGCCTCCTGCTGGGCCGGATGACCGGGCGTGACGACGTGCTGTTCGGCGCGACCGTCTCCGGTCGCCCCGCGCAGCTGCCGGGTATCGAATCGATGGTCGGTCTGTTCATCAACACGCTCCCGGTGCGGGTGCGCGTCGACGGTCAGGCGACCCTGGGCGAACTGCTCACCCGCCTGCAGGGTGAGCAGGCCGCTCTGCTCGATCACCACTACCTGGGCCTCGCCGATATCCAGCAGGCCGCCGGTGACGCGGTCGAATTCGATTCGCTGCTGGTCTTCGAGTCGTATCCGGTCGACAAGGACGCCATCGCGGCGGCCAGCGCGATCGACGGGATGTCGGTGGCGGGTGTCGACTTCGTCGGCAACACGCACTATCCGCTGACCCTGATGGTGACCGCGGAATCGGTCATCGAGATCGGGCTCGAATACCTGACCAGCCGCTTCACCGAACACGAGGTGGCCGATCTGGGGACGCGGCTGGTCCGGGTGCTGACCGCACTCGCCGGCGCCGCCGATGCCCGCGTGGCCGATGTCGATGTGCTGCTCGGCGACGAGGAAGCCCACCGCATCCTCGTCGAGTGGAACGACACCGGCGTACCGGTCGAACCCGGCCTGTTGCTGGACGGTTACCGCCGCGCGGTCGCCGACTATCCGGACCGGGTCGCGGTCTCCTACGAGGGCGACGAACTGACCTACCGGGAATTCGACGAGCGGGTGAATCTGCTCGCCCGCCGGTTGATCTGGCAGGGCGTGGGCCCGGAATCGCTGGTCGGCCTCGCGCTGCGACGCTCGCTGGATCAGGTCGTCGGCATGTACGCGATCGTCGCCGCCGGTGGCGCCTACGTGCCGCTGGATCCGGATCATCCGGCCGAGCGGATCGCGCACGTGCTGGAAACCGCGCAGCCGGTCTGCGTGCTGACCCGGACCGCGGATGCGGTGCCGGTGCCCGCGGGTGTCGAGGTCATGAACCTCGACACCGTGGATCTGGACGGCTTCGACACCACTCCGATCCGCGAGGGCGAGCTGGTGGCGCCGATCCGTCCGGACAACCCGGCCTACGTGATCTTCACGTCGGGTTCCACCGGCCGGCCGAAGGGCGTGGTGATTTCGCACGCCACGATCCACAACCAGATCAGCGTCATGCTGGCGCAGTATCCGATGACCGCCGACGACGTCTACCTCGAGAAGACGCCCACCACGTTCGACATCTCGCTGTGGGGCTACTTCATGACGTTGCGGGTGGGCGCGAAGCTGGTCGTGGCCACCCCGGACGGTCATCGCGATCCGCTGTACCTGGCGGAAACCATTGCCGCGCAGCGGGTCACGATGTCCGACTTCGTGCCGTCCATGCTGACGGTGCTGGCCGCGCACACCCCGGCTGGATCGATTCCGTCGCTGCGGACGATCTTCGCCGCCGGTGAGGCGTTGCCGCCGGAAACGGTGGCGGCCGTCCACGCGATCGGTGACGCGCAGGTGCACAACCTCTACGGGCCCACCGAGGCGACCGTGAGTGTGACGCACTGGACCGCCACCGGAGCGGAGGCGGTGAGCGTTCCGATCGGCCGTCCGCAGGGCAATACTCGGGTCTACGTGCTGGATCGCTGGCTGCGGCCGGTGCCCGCCGGCGTGGTCGGTGAGCTGTATCTGGCCGGCGATCAGCTGGCTCGCGGCTATGCGCAGCGCCCGGACCTGACCGCCGAGCGGTTCGTGGCCGCGCCGTTCGGGCGCGGTGAGCGGATGTACCGCACCGGCGACCTGGTGCGGTGGCGCGAGATCGATGGTGTGGGTGTCCTGGATTACCTGGGCCGCACCGACTTCCAGGTGAAGTTCCGCGGTCAGCGCATCGAGCTGGGTGAGATCGAATCGGTGGTGCTCGCGCAGCCGTCGGTCAGCCAGGCCGCCGCGCTGGTGGTGGATTCGGAGCTGGGCGACCAGCTGGTGGTCTACGCGGTGCCGAAGCCGGGCGAGCGGCTCGACCAGGCGGTCCTGCTCGAGGCCGCGGCCCAACAGTTGCCGTCCTACATGGTGCCGTCGCAGGTCATCGAGCTGGCGGCGTTCCCGCTCAACCCGAGCGGCAAGCTGGATCGCAAGGCGCTGCCCGCGCCGACGTTCAGCCGCCGGGAGTTCCGGGCGCCCGCCACCCCGATCGAGGAGATCGTGGCCGGCGTGTTCGCCGAGGTGCTCGGTGTCGAGCGGATCGGTGCCGACGACGACTTCTTCGAACTCGGCGGCAACTCGCTGATCGCGACCCAGGTTATCGCCCGGGTGTCGACGGCGGTCGGTACGCGGATCGCGGTACGGGCGCTGTTCGAGCGGTCGACGGTGGCCGGTTTCGCCGCGGCGATCGAATCGCACGCTCGCGACTCCGATGCGCCCGCGCTCGGCAGTCTGCCACGGCCGCAACGGATTCCGTTGTCGCCGGCGCAGCAGCGCATGTGGTTCCTGAACCGGTTCGATCCGGATTCGGCCGCCTACAACATGCCGATCGCGGTGCGGTTGACCGGTGTGCTCGATGTCGCGGCGCTGCGCGCGGCGATCGGCGATCTGGTGGCCCGTCACGAGGTGCTGCGCACGATCTATCCGCTCGGCACCGACGAATCCGGTGTGGCCACGATGGATCCGGTGCAGGAGATCCTGCCGGTGGGTCACGCGGTGCCGGAACTGGAGCTGCGGACGGTCACCTCGGCCGACCTGGAGGCGGCGCTGTTGGAGGTGGTGTCGACCTCGTTCGACATCACCGCCGAGGTGCCGCTGCGAGTGGTGCTGTTCGAACTGACCGATGTGCGGCCCGAGGGTGATCAGCCCGCGGCACGTGAGTACGTGCTGTCGATGGTCGTCCACCACATCGCCGGGGACGGTTCCTCGATGGGACCGATGACCCGCGATGTGATGACCGCCTATGCCGCCCGTTCGATCGGTGAGGCGCCCACCTGGCAGCCGCTACCCGTCCAGTACGCCGACTACAGCGTCTGGCAGCGGGAGTTGCTGGGCTCCGAGGACGATCCGGAGTCGTTGGCCGCCAAGCAGATCGCGTTCTGGACCGAGGCCCTGGCCGATCTGCCGGATCAGCTGGATCTGCCTCTGGATCGCCCGCGGCCGGCCAACCAGTCCTATCTGGGCGCATCGGTCGCGGTGGAGATCGACGCCGAGCTGCACCGGGCGCTGGTGGAGCTGGCGCGCGAACGTGGCGCCACGCTGTTCATGGTGGTGCACACCGCGTTCG
Organism: Nocardia mikamii NBRC 108933; assembly: GCF_001613505.1. GTDB lineage: Bacteria > Actinomycetota > Actinomycetes > Mycobacteriales > Mycobacteriaceae > Nocardia > Nocardia mikamii. The sequence goes on along the minus strand of NZ_BDCM01000007.1, from coordinate 197,872 downwards.
CGTTGTTGCTGGCGCGGTTGTCGGGTACCGACGACATCGCCATCGGTACCCCGATGGCGGGTCGCGGCGAGCGCGAGCTCGACGATCTGATCGGTATGTTCGTCAACACCCTGGTGTTCCGCACCCGGGTCGACGGCGGTGAGTCGTTCGCCGCGCTGCTGGGCCGGCAGCGCGACTCCGACCTGCAGGCCTTCACCCATGCGGACATTCCGTTCGAGCGGCTGGTCGAGGTGCTCAACCCGGTCCGGTCGACGGCGCACCACCCGCTGTTCCAGGTCGGCCTGTCGTTCCAGAACCAGGGCCAGGCGAGCCTGGAGCTGCCCGGACTGAGGCTGTCCGGCGTCGAACTCGATACCGAGGTGTCGCAGTTCGACCTGAACCTGCTGGTCACCGACGGTTACGACACCTCGGGTGCGCCCACCGGCATCACCGGTGCGCTCACCTTCGCCACCGCCGTCTTCGACGAATCCACCGTGCGCGGATTCGTGGACCGGTTCGTGCGGATTCTGCGCGGCATCGTCGCCCGGCCGGAGCTGGCCGTGGGCGAGCTGGAAATTCTCGATGCGGACGAGCGTCGTGAGCTGGCGGCCCGCAACGAGACCGCCCACGAGACCGATCGCACGGCGACGCTGGTGTCGCTGCTGCGGCAGGCGATGGCGGCGGCACCGGAAGCGGTGGCGTTGACCGGGCCCGAGGGCGAACAGGTCAGCTACGGCGAACTGGCGGCGCGGGTGAATACCCTTGCCCGGCACCTGATTTCGCTGGGCGTGGGTCCGGAGACCCGGGTGGCGCTGGCCATGCGCCGCTCTGTCGACCTGATGGTGGCCGTGTACGCGGTGGCCACGGCCGGCGGTGCCTATGTGCCGATCGACCCCGATCAGCCGGTCGACCGCATCGGCTACATCCTCGACACGGCCGCGCCGGTGCGCGTGCTGACCAATGCCGAGACCGGATTCGCCACCGAGTTCGCACCGGTGCTGACGATCGACGAACTCGACCTGTCGGCGTACTCCGCCGCCGAGATCACCGACGCCGACCGGACGGCGCCGCTGCGCCCGGACAACACGGCCTACGTGTTGTTCACCTCCGGCTCGACCGGCCGCCCGAAGGGTGTCGCGGTCCCGCACGCCGCCATCGTCAACCAGATGCTCTGGCTGGCCGACGAATTCGAGCTCGGGGCCGACGATGTGGTGCTGCTGCAGGCACCCGCGACCTTCGACATCTCGGTGTGGGCGTACTGGTCCCCGGCCGTCACGGGCGGCCGCGTCGTGATCGCTCGCGACGGTGGTCAGCGCGATCCGGCCTACCTGAACGAGCTGATGGCCTCCGAAGCGGTGACCAGTCTGCATCTGGTGCCGTCGTTGTTGGATGCGCTGCTGATCGATTCCGGTGGGGCACTGCCGGATTCGCTGCGGCAGGTGCTCACCATCGGTGAGGCGTTGCCGGCGGCGACCGCGCAGCGTTTCCTCGGCGCCAGCCGGGCCGGGCTGTACAACGTGTACGGTCCGACCGAGGCAGCGGTGTCGATCACCAACCATCGGGTGACCGAGGCCGACCAGCTCTCGGTATCGATCGGCGGGCCGGAGTGGAACAGCCGGGTCTATGTCCTGGATTCGCGGCTGCGTCCGGTGCCGGACGGCGTCGCCGGTGAGCTGTATCTCGGCGGCGTGCAGTTGGCGCGTGGCTATTTTGCCCGCCCGGATCTGACCGCGGACCGGTTCGTCGCCGACCCGTTCGTCGCGGGAGAGCGGATGTATCGCACCGGTGACCTGGTGGCCTGGACCGCGTCCGGCGAACTGGATTACCGCGGCCGCACCGACTTCCAGGTCAAGATCCGTGGTTTCCGCATCGAGCTGGGCGAGATCGAGGCAGCCATCCTCGCACTCGGCACCGTCGCGCGGACCGCGGTGCTGGCGAAGACGGACGAGCGGCTGGGCGACCGGCTGGTCGCCTATCTGGTCCCGGCCGACGCCGAGACCGGTGTCGATCCGGATGCGATCGCGGCGGCGCTGACCGAGGCCCTGCCGTCGTACATGGTGCCGTCGGCCTTTGTGGTGCTACCCGAGTTGCCGCTCAACAGCAGTGGCAAACTCGACCGTAAGGCCTTGCCGGAACCCGAATTCCAGACCACGGCGTACCGGGCTCCGTCGACTCCGGCCGAGCAGGTGCTGACCGAGATCGTCACCGAGATGCTCGGCAACGACGAGATCGGTGTCGACGACGACTTCTTCGCCGTCGGCGGAAACAGCATCCTCTCGATCCAGCTGGTGGCGCGGGCGAAGGTGCGGGGCGTGCACTTCGGTGCCCGAGACGTTTTCGAACGTCGCACCATCGCCGCACTCGCCGCCGCGGCCGAGCTCGGCGATCGCGGACCGCTCGAATTGCCGACCGGTCCGCTGGTGGAGGTCGATCCGGACGATTTGAGTCGCTGGGAACGGGAGTATCCGGGCCTGGTCGAAGTGTGGCCGCTGTCGCCGCTGCAGTCGGGTCTGCACTTCCACGCGATGATGACCCAGTCCACGGTCGATGTGTACGGACAGCAGGCGATCATCGCCTTCGAAGGAGCGCTGGAGGTCGAGCGGTTGCGCGCGGCCGCCCAGGCCATGCTGAACCGCTACGACAACCTGCGGGTCGCCTTCACCGTCGACCACGACGGCCTGCCCGTGCAACTGGTGCTCGACCAGGTCGACGTCCCGTGGCAGGAAGTGGACCTCACCGGTCTGCCGGCCGCCGAAGGCGAGGCGAGACTGCGGGAGCGGCTCGCCGAGGATCGCAGCACGCGCTTCGACATGGCGATCGCACCGCTGTTGCGGTTCACGCTGTACCGGGTCGGCTCCACCGAGGCGCAGCAGTGGCAACTGGCGATCACGGCGCATCACATCGTCTTCGACGGTTGGTCGATGCCGCTGCTGATGCGCGATCTGCTGGTGCTGTACGCCACCGCCGGTGACGTGACCGCGCTGCCCGCGGTGAACTCGTATCGCGACTTCCTGGCCTGGTTGTCGACCCGCGATATCGAGGATTCGCTGCGGGCGTGGCAGCAGGCGCTGGCCGGGGTCACCGAGCCGACTCAGCTGGCTCACCAGGCGCAGTCGGCGGAAACCTACGGTTCCGACAAGTGGTTCACCGAACTCGACACCGCGTTGACGCGGCGGCTGAACAAGTTCTGCGCCGACCTCGGCATCACGGTGAACACCCTGGTGCAGGCCTCGTGGGGTCTGCTGCTCGGGCGGTTGACCAACCGTGAAGACGTGGTCTTCGGTGCGACCGTCTCCGGTCGTCCACCGGAGTTGCCCGGGGTGGAGTCCATGGTCGGCATGTTCATCAACACCCTGCCGGTCCGGGTGCATCTCGATGATCGGGCAACGGTGGCGGAAATGCTCACCGCTCTGCAGCGGGAACAGGCCTCCCTGTTGGACCACCACTATGTGGGCCTCACCGATATCCAGCGGGTGAGCGGGCCGGCCGCGGCCTTCGACTCGCTGGTGGTCTTCGAGTCCTATCCGGTCGATCGCGAGTCGATCGAGGCGGTCACCTCGATCGACGGCATGTCGGTGACGGGTGTCGACTTCGCCGGCGCGACGCACTATCCGATGACCCTGTGGGTCACCGCGGAAGCGACCATCGGTCTGAACCTCGAGTATCTGACCAGCCGTTTCTCCGAATCGGACGTGCGCACACTCGCCGAACGACTGGTCCGGGTACTCACCGCGCTGGTGGACGATCCGCAGCGGTCGGTGGGCGCGGTCGACATCCTCGATCAGGCGGAGCGCGCCCGTATCCTCGCGGAGTCGCGGGTCGCCACCGCACCCGACCCCGAGCCGACCCGGATCGGTGCCCGGACGGTGGCCGCCGCGCTGGCCGAGGTGGTCGAAGCGGACCCACAGGCACCGGCACTGCTGGCCGGCGACGCGGAAACCGCCTACCACGAGGTCGATTCCCGCTCCTCGAAGCTGGCGCGGGTGCTGATCAGCCGGGGTGTGGGGCCGGGCGACATCGTCGCGGTGGCGCTACCGCATTCGGTGGACGCGGTGATCGCCTTGTGGGCCGTCCAAAAGGCCGGTGCGGCGGCGCTGTTCGCCGCAGGGCTCTCCTTCGGTGACATAGTTTCCGCCGGAGCCGGATTCGGGATCGCGCTGGAGCCGGCTGCCAAGTCGGTGCGCTGGCTGGTCCCGACCGACCCCAAGGTGCGCGCGGAAATCGATGCGGCACAAGCGCATCCGGTTTCCTACGCCGACCGGGTACGGACGCTGCAGGACGACCACCCGGCGTTCGTGGTCCGCGCGGCGGATGGCGCACTGCGCACCCTGACCCAGGAGCAGGCCCTCCAGCACGCGGACACCCTGCGCGACGAGTACGAGATCGATTACGAATCGACCACGTACACCACCGCGGCAGCGGGTCCGGCGGCGCTGGCGGAATTCCTGGTCGCCGCGACGGCCGGTGCCCTGTCGGTACTGCCCACCGGCGATATCGGTAGCGACCTGGCCGAGGGCGAGGTGAGCCACTGGTTCGCCCCAGTGGGCGAGTCGACCGAGGCGGCCGGCGACGAGGTCCGGGTGATCGTCGCGGAGTGAGCGAGGCCGGTGCACGGGGTGCGGCCGCACATACGGTGCGCGGTCGCGGCTCGGCACCGGCCGACCGGATCCGGTCGCTGTGTGGCGATAACGAACCGGATGCCGGACGGCGACATCTTTCGCAGGGGTGTCGCACACGGGCGATATCCGTATCGTGAGGCGGGCCAGGCTCGCAGAGGAGGGGATATGCCACCGGATAACACTCCTGCGCTGGAATTGAGCGGTCTGTACAAGCGATTCGGCGGACCGTGGGTGGTCGACGGGGTGAGCTTGGCCGTGCCGCCCGGGTCGTTCTTCGGACTGGTGGGGCCCAACGGCGCCGGTAAGACCACCACGTTGTCGATGGCGGTCGGGTTGGTGCGGCCGGATGCGGGGCGGGCGCAGATCTTCGGCGCCGATGTGTGGGCGGATCCGGTGCGGGCCAAGACGATCGTCGGCGTGCTGCCGGACGGTCTGGCCGTGCCGGAGCGGCTCACCGGTCGCGAATTGCTCACCTACACCGGGCTTTTGCGCGGTATGCCGGCGGGGACGGTGGCCGAGCGCGCTCAGGAATTGCTCTCGGTGCTGGAACTGACCGAGGCGGAACACACTCTGGTCGTGGATTATTCGGCCGGGATGCGCAAGAAGATCGGGCTCGCCACCGCACTGTTGCACGGGCCCAAGCTGCTGGTGCTCGACGAACCGTTCGAGGCGGTGGATCCGGTGTCGGCCAGTACCATTCGCACGATTCTGCAGCGGTTCGTCACCGCCGGCGGATCGGTGGTGTTGTCCAGTCATGTGATGGCGCTGGTGGAGAATCTGTGCGATCACCTCGCCGTCATCGACAAGGGACGGGTGGTCGCCGCCGGATCGGTCGCCGAGGTGCGTGGCGAGGGCAGTCTCGAGGAGGCGTTCGTCCGCCTGGTCGGCGGCCGCATCGGCGGAGACGAGGGGCTGTCGTGGTTGGCGTCCTGATCCGGATGCGCTGGCGGCTGACCGTCCGCGCGATGACCAGCGGCCGGGCCGCGGTCGGCTTCTGGATCGGATTGTTCGTCGGCCTCGTCGCAGCCGTCGGCACGGCCGTGCTGATGGCCATCGCCGGGCACGGCTGGGAGCCGCGGGCCGCGATCAATGTGGCCGCCACCCTGTACGCGGTGTGGACACTCGGCTGGCTGGCCGGCCCCATCCTCACCGGCAGCAGCGACGAAACCCTGCAGCCCGAACATTTCCGGCTGCTGCCGCTGAGCTACCGCCAATTGTCGATAGGTCTCGCGGCGGTGGCCTTCACCGGCCCGGCCGGTGCGGTGAATCTGATCGCCTTCGCCGGGCTGCTCGCCCTCGGCATCCAGTTGGGCGTCGTACCAGCGGTGTTCGCCGTCCTCGGAATGTGTCTGCAGCTCGTCTTCGTGGTGCTGTTGTCCCGCGCCCTGCTCGCGTGGATCGGTGCCGCGATGCGGTCGCGACGCGGTCGCGATCTGGGAGTGGTCCTCGCCGCTCTGACCGGACTCGCCTATTACCCGCTGCAACTGTTGCTGTCGTATCTGGGCCCGCGCCTGGAACATGTGTCGCCGGGCCTGGGCGCGACCTTGCGGATCCTGCCCTCGGGGTGGGCGCCCTATGCCGTGCAGGCTGCCGAGGAGGGCCGGTGGTGGTTCGGTGTGGCGGCACTGGCCGGACTCGCCGCGCTGTCGGCGCTGCTGTGGCAGGCGTGGGCGGTGTTGCTGCGCCGGCGCCTCACGACCGCTGCGGCTGCGGCCGGTCCCGTTCGCGCACAGGCGGGTTCGGGCCGGCTGGAGCGGATGATCCGCCCGACTCCCGTCGGCGCGGTCGTCCTCAAGGAGTTGCGCACGTGGTGGCGCGACGGCCGGCGACGTGCTGCGCTGTTGCCGCTGATACTCGTCGGTGTCGTGCTGCCGATCTTCCTCGGCCTGCAGAACGGCGGGGCCAGTGTGCCGTTCGCCGGGTTGTTCGTGGTGTGGCTGGCCGCGATGGCCGGCGCGAACATGTACGCCTTCGACGGCACCGCACTGTGGCACACCCTGGTGATTCCGGGCGCGGTGCGTGCCGATGTGCGGGGCCGCATCATCGGCTGGCTGGTGCTGGTCGGTCCCGTGGCGGTGGTACTCACCCTCGTGCTGCCCGGTGCGGTCGGCGCGGCGCGGTGGTATCCGTGGGTGGTGTCGATGCTGCCGGTGGTACTCGGTGTCGGCGTCGCGGCCGCGATGCTGTTGTCGGTTTACGCCGCGTATCCCCTTCCGCAGCAACGCGGTAACCCGTTCGCCGGCAACAGTGGCAATCCGGGCTGTGCGCGCGCACTGATACAACTCGCGGTCGCCTTCGGCCAGCTGATCGTCGGCCTGCCGGTGCTGGGCCTGCTCGTCCTCGGCACGTACCTCGGCAACGCGCTCGTCGAATGGGGTGCGCTTCCGGTGGGCCTGGCACTGGGCCTCGGCGCGGCCGTACTGGGTGCGCACCTCGCCACCCGGCGCATCGAATCCCATGGGCCGGAACTGCTCGCCGAGGTGAAGCCGCGATGATCCCGAGGCGATCCGCCGGAAACCCGAGGCCTGCGGCCGGCAGTTCGCCGAGGCCGGCCGGGTAGGGTTCCGGCGGATCCGTCAGCGCAGCGTGGGGATCCGCATCGTCTCCGCCATGATGCGGGCGCCCTCGTCGTTGAGGTGCAGTCCGTCGCCGCTGTCGAGATCCGGGCGGATGAAGTCGGGTCGCTCCGGGTCCGCCACCGCGGTCGCCACATCGAAGACGGCGTCGAAAACCGTTGTGGTCCGCAGCCATTCGTTGACGACGACGCGCACCGGCAGTGCGGGATCCACATTCACCTCCGGATAGATCACCCCGGCGAAGGGCCCGATCGTATTGGCATAGACGGGCAGTCCGGCGGCGTGTGCCCGCGCGGCGAGTTCGGTGTAACCGGCGATCAGATCGTCGGCGGCGGCCACCTCGCCCAGCCCGAGGTCGTTGATACCGAGATTGACCACCACGTGGGTGACGCCCGGCACCGCGAGCACATCGCGGTCGAACCGGGCCAGCGCGTGTTCGCCGACCTCGTCGGTGAGCAGCTGGTTGCCGCCGATGCCCTGATTGACCACCCAGCCGCGGGTCAGCAGCGAATTCAGCGCGTCGACCGAGCGGCGATTCGCGCCGACCGTGGTGCCGGCGCCGTCGAACCACGAGTCACCGAACGCCACCACCACCGGGGTGTCGGCGTCGGCGAGCACGTCGACACCCGTCACATAGAAGCGCGAGGCAACCTCCTCGACCTGGGACAGGTCCGGATCGGCGGTGTGATCACCGGCGACCACGGCGGCGATCTCCATCGGCTGATGTGAGAAGGTCGCGAGTCCGGTCGGCTTCGGCAGATACAGGCTCAGCAGGAGATCGTCGCCGCCGTCCACCGCGAGATCGACCGCGTCGCTGACCAGTTCGCCACCTGCCGGGATGCGCACCCGGTCGGCTCCGTCGAAACGCAGCACGGTATCGGTCTCGGCGACGGTCGCGAACCCGCTCTTGCGCAACGCGATTCGAGCGGCACCGATCTCGAGCGCGTCGCGTCCGTACCGATTGCTCAATCGCACCCGAAGCTGCCGCCCGCCGCCGGCCATGTGCAGCACCTGGCGCACGGTCCGATCGGTGAACCCCCGGGGTTCGGTCAACTGGAACTGCTCGTAGGGGCTGATGATCGCGGAGCGGAATCCGGCGAGCCAGGTGCTGGTCATGACATCTCCATTTAGTTGCTGCGAGGAATATCCCCGCAGCAATAATATGGAAGATATTCCTCATGTCAACTATCCGCGCAACAACTGTGCGTTAGGCTGACCGCATGGAGCACACGCACGCCGCCGACGTCTTCGACGACCCGCGCCTCTCCGACATCGGCATGCTGTTCGAGGCGACGAGCGGCATCCGCCGCAAACTCGAACCGACCTGGTCGGCCAACGGGCTGTCGGTGCTGGACTTCACCGCACTCATGCGTCTGAGCCGCTCGCCGGGCCGTCGGCTGCGCATGACCGATCTGGCCGATCAGGCCCAGCTGTCGACCAGTGGTGTCACCCGCCTGGTGGATCGGCTCGAACGCAACGGATTCGCCCGTCGCCAGTCCGACCCGAACGACCGCCGCAGCTCCTATGCCGCCCTCACCGCCGCCGGTGCGACGCGCCTGGCGAAGGTGCTGCCGGAATATCTGAAGATCCTCGACACCTGGTTCTACGGTCAGCTCACCCCGGAGCAGTGCGAGGCGCTGATCAGCGGACTCCGGATCATCCGCGACGCCACCTTCCCCGAAGCCGGCCGGCTCTCCGACTGATCCGGTGCCGGGGTAGCCGAATGCTCGCGTTCACCGCACGGTCCGGTATCGCCCGGTCCCTATTGCCGAGATTCGCCCGGTTCGGCTCGTAGACTCGACCGATACGAGTTACTTCCCAGCGACATCGGTCGACGACGGGAGCGGCGCATGGCTGATCACGTTCGAACAGACGCTGAGCTCGGTTCGCCACCCACCGGTGCCAGACGGTGGTACGCCCTCGCGGTCCTCGCGCTGGGGCTCGCGATGGTGACACTGGACGGCACCGCCGTCGGTGTCTCGCTGCCGGCGATCATCGATGATCTGGGACTCGATTTCACCCAGGCGCAGTGGGTTTTCTGCGTGTACTCGGTGGTGCTCGCGGTCCTGCTGATCACCGCCGGCCGGATCGGCGACCGCTTCGGCCGCCGCGCCCTCTTCGCGCTCGGAGTGCTGATCTTCGTCGGTGGCAGCCTGTTGGCCGCCTCCGCCGATTCCGCGAGCCCGCTCATCTGGGGCCGGCTCGTGCAGGGCATCGGCGGTGCGGCGGTCGTGGCGGGATCTTTGGGCACGGTAGCCGCGACGTTCCACGGTCGCGCACGCGTGATCGCGTTCACCGCGTGGGTGGTCGCCCCGGCCGCCGCGGCGGTCGTCGGCGCGGCGCTCGGCGGGTGGTTCGTCGACTCCTTCACCTGGCCGTGGATCTTCCTGATCAACGTGCCGATCGCGGTGGTCGTACTGATCGGGACCGTGCTCGTGCCCGAAACCCGCATCGGCGCCGCGGCCACCGGACCGGATGTGGACGGATGGCTGCTCAGTACCGCCGGGTTCGCGCTGGTGATCTTCGCCCTCATCGAGGGGCAGCGCTACGGCTGGCTGCGGCCGCGGCGAGAGTTCACCGTGTTCGGCGTGACCTGGTCGACCCAATCGGCGAGTTCGCCCATACCCTTCGTACTCGGCGTGGGGGTGCTGCTGCTGGTGCTGTTCGTCTTCTGGGAACGACATCGGGTGAAGGTGGAACATGCCGCGCTGGTGGACTTCTCGCATCTGCGCGATCCCCGGCACTGGGGCGACGGCGCGGCCCTGCTGATCGCGGCGGCGCAGTTCGGACTGCTCTTCGTGCTGCCGCTGTACCTGGTGAACTGCCTCGGGTTGTCCACGCTGCGAACGGGTTCGATTCTCGTGGTACTGACCGGATGCGCGCTCATCTCGGCGGTCCTGACCGCCGGACCACTGCGAACGGTACCTCCACTGTGGCTGGTACGGATCGGCCTGGCGATCGCGTTGCTCGCGATGGCGGTGACCGCGCTGGCGCTGACCTCGACGATTCCGGTGTGGGTGCCGACCGTGCTACTGGCCTGCTACGGCATCGGTCTCGGGCTGGCCGCCGCCCCGCTCACGGCGAGTATGCGGGGCGGCGCGGGAGCCGTGGCATCGGATCCGGGATCGATCACCGCGGCCACGGCCCGGCCCGCCGGTGCCGCGCTGGGTGTGGCGGTGCTCGGCAGTACCCTTTCGATCGGTCTCGGCCACTTCCTGCCGGACCGGTTGAGCTACGTCCCGGGCCTGGCCACCCGCGCCGCCGGGGCCGTGGGTGCGGCCACCCGCGATTCGGCGGGCGGCGCGATCGCCGGCCTGCGTGCCCAGCACGCACCGGCCGCGGTCACCGACGCGCTGGCCAACGGATTCGCCGACGCGACCCGCGTGGCCCTGCTCGGCGTCGCGGTCGTGCTGCTCCTCGCGTTCGTGGTCGCGACACGCATTCCGTCCGACACCGAGCAGACCGGCACCGAGCAGACCGGCACCGAGCAGACCGGCACCGAGCAGACCGGCGCCGGGCGGATCGATGGCGAACCGCCCGGCGCGGTGGCCCGCGACCGAGACCTGGAGCGACCCGAGTCGCGCCCGACCACCGATGGCGAGGGCGCCGCGCCGGTCGAAGGCGGCGACGCGACGTAGCGATCCCGCGGTCACCGCACGGGATCGCCCGTCGCCGTCACCAGTCGATCAGGTCGAGTTCGTGCAGCCGCCGGAACACCAGCATCGAGCCGGGCGCGACATGCGGCATGGCCGCGTACTCGCCGACGGTGAAGTAGCGCAGTTCCGCGATCTCGCTCGTCGGCGTCGGTTCGCCGGTGAGATCCGCGGTGAAACAGGTCATGTGCAGTGCGGTGCCCGGCGTGTGCCCGTACGCCTCACATTCGAAGACACCGAGCTCGTCATGGGCCGTCACCTCGACACCCAGTTCCTCCCGCACCTCGCGGTACAACGCCTGCACCGGTGATTCGCCGGGGTCGATCTTCCCGCCCGCCATGTAGAACACCTCTTTGCCGGTCGACCGTGTCTGCAGCAGACGACGATCCCGGATGTGGGCGAGCGCGGCGGTGCGAATCATGGAGGGAGCCTTCACGATACGGTCGGTACGGGCGGGCGCGGAGCTCATTGGGCGGCCGGTGCCAGCTTCCAGTGTTCGTGCAGGGCCGAGGCGATCTCGGGCAGCAGGGTGACCGGTATCCGCTTCTCCCGCAGGATCCGGCGAATCTCGGCGACCTGTTCGCGCTTGCGATGTTCGTAGGCGTTGGACACCGGATGCCGCACCGGCGGAATGCTGAGCAGGACCAGCTCGTCGTGCGGTTCGTCGCCGCCGGTCAGATCCAGCGCGAGCGACCAGCGGGCGCGCTCGTCGAGGGCGAACCGGCCTGCCACCACACGATTCCACTCCAGCCGCGATTCGCCCCACGGGGTGCGCCGATAGATCGCGCGGTCGGTGAGAACGACGACATCGCGACCGAACAGCGCCACCAGTAGCGCGATGCCCGCCACCGCCCCGGCCAGCAGCCCGGTGAAGATCCGGTTCACCCCGAACAGGACCACCACGGCACCACAGATCACCAGCACCGACAGCGCGGCGAGCGCACTGTAGGTGAGAGTGCGGCGGCCGGTGACGACACCGGCCCGCACCGCACGCATCGGCCCGCGGGACCGGCGGGAGATATCGGGTTCGGAAACCGGCGGGACGTCGTCACTCATGGTGATACCTCGAAGATCGCTCGCGCGGTGCTCAGCCGCGCAGCGGGACTGCGGCCTCGGCGGTGTAGACCAGGAAGGTCAAGCTCTCCTGGAAGTACAGCTGCACGCTCTCCGCGTCGTGGGACAGGTAGCCGATCGACAGATCCTGACCCAGTTGCAGATCGAAGTCGCCGCCGCGGGTGGTCAGCACGAAGGCGCCGTCGATGGCGGGTGCCCAGATGATCTCGCCCTCGGGGATCAACCGCTCGATATGCGTGCGGATCGGATGGCCGTGGTCGGAGGTCTCACTCACGGCCGTGTACAGATCGGCGCTCAGCAGCACCGAATACGGCCCGTCGACACCGGCGAGTCGCAACTTGCTCAATGCCTGGGCGATGGCCTCGGGGATGAGGCGCGGATCGCTCGGCGCGGTGACGGGGGTGTTCGACACGGCCGCCCGGATGCCGGTGATCCCGGCGGCGGGGTAGCCCTCGAAGACGGCGCGGTCCTCGGCGAACGCGATCTTGCGGGCGGCATCCTTCACCGGATCCAGATCGGCGTCCTCGGCGCCGCGCTCGACGTTGTCGAGCTCCTCACGGGAGAGCGTGAACGGCACCCGCAACTCGACCAGCGGCGCCACCAGGCGCTGGCGGGCCTGCACGCCCTGATCCGGCGCGTCGATGACGGTGGTGCGTCCCAATCCGACCGCGGAGTAGTCGGTGCCGTGCGGACCGGACAGGTCCACCACCCGGCGACCGGCGATATGACGCCGGAAGGTGCGCGTCGCCTCCTCCTCGATGGCCGACCACGCCTCGGAGGTGATCGGCGCGAGTTCACGGTGCAGATTGTTCATTGAGGAATCCTTTTCAACGTGCCGATACCGAGGGAGCCGTCGCCGGAAGGCGCGGCCACGGGCAGCTCGGCGATACCTGCTGCCCCGAGTTCCAGGTCCTGTTCCGGCTTCGCCTCCTGCTCGGGGGCGTCGGGAAGGTCGTCGAAGAAATCGTTGGCCGGGGTGAAGAACAGGGTGCCGGTGATCGCGGTGGAGAAATCGAGAATCCGATCGTAGGGCGCTTCGTCGCTGCCGAGGAACATGCGCACCAGCATCCGTTCGGTGACATCCGGGGTGGCCGCGTAAGCGATGTAGTACGTGCCGAATTCGCCCTCGCGGACACTGCCGAAGGGCATGTTGGCGCGCAGGATCTGACGTTCGGTGCCGTCCGGGTCGATCAGGGTGTTGACCGCCACATGGGAATCCGCCGGCTTGTCCTCGTCGGACAGTTCCAGATCCTCGAGTTTGGTACGGCCGATGACGAGCTGCTGCTCCTCGACGGTCAGCGAACTCCACGCCTCCAGATCGTGCAGATACTTCTGCACGACGACGTAACTTCCGCCGGCGAAGGCTGGATCCTCGTCACCGATCAGTGCCGCGGCGACCGCGGCGGGGCCCTCGGGATTCTCGGTGCCGTCGACGAAGCCGAGCAGATCGCGCTGTTCGAAATAGCGGAATCCGACCGTCTCGTCGATGATCGTTGCCGCGCCCTTCAACCGGGAACCGATCAACATCGCCAATTCGAAACAGGCGTCCGGCAATTCGCCCTTGATGTGAAACAGCAGATCGCCCGGCGTGGCCGGAGCCTGATGCTTCGCCCCGGCGTAGCCCGGAAATTCGTGCAGTTCAGCGGGTTTGGGGCCGGCGAACAGCCGATCCCAGGCGGCGGAACCGATACTCGTCACGCAGGACAGCCGCGTCTGCGGCACCCGGAATCCGATCGAGCGCCGCAGTCCCGCCAGATCGGCGAGAAGCTCGCGCACCACCGGCTCACCGCCCTCGTCGATGGTCGCGACGAGGAAGATCGCGGCGCGCGAGAGCGGATCGAGGATCGGCTGCGGCTCACCCATGATCAACAGGGTACGGTGCTCGCCCGACAGGGCGTGCGGACGGCCCGGGCCGGCGAGACCGGCCTCACTTCGCGACGGTCAGCAGGAATACCGCGTCGTCGATCGCTTTCACACTGTGCCGGGCCGACGGAATGACCAGCAGATCGCCGGGCGATCCCTTCCACTCGTTGGTGCCGCAGATCAGAATCAGGGTTCCGTTCAGAACCTGCAGGGTGGCTTCACCGTGAGTTTCGTGCTCGGCCAGGCTCTGGCCGGCGGTCAGCGCGATCAGGGTCTGGCGCAGGCTGTGGGTGTGGCCGCCGTAGAGGGTTTGCGAACTGCGTCCACTCGTGGCGGATGCGGCCAGTTTCAGCTGCTGGCGAGCCGCCGCCGTCAGCGATTTCTTGTCCATGATCTGCCTCTCGCGGTTCAGCCGGGATCGGGGCTGTGGTCACAGGCTGGATATCGCTGAGTATGCCGGACCCACCTCGCCCGGTCGGGCGTTTCGCCGATGCGATTCGGGTTCGAGACCTGCCGGGTCCGTTCAGCCGACGGTCGCGGGGGCGGTGTCGCGGGCGAAGCGCCGGATCCGGTAACGCAGACCCGACCGCGACTGCGACCACGGCGCGTCCTCCACCTGCCACTCGCCCTCGATCGCGGGTGCGTAGGCGTCGCCGGGGATATCGGTGTCGACTTCGGTGACCATCAGGTCGGTCGCGTAATCCATTGCCTGCCGGTAGATTTCGCCGCCACCGATGATCCATACGGTGTCGGCGGCGGCCAGTGCGATGGCGCCGGCCACCGAATCGGCGCGTTCGGCGCCCGGTGCCGACCACTGCGATTGCCGCGTGATGACGATATTGCGCCGCCCGGGCAGCGGCCGGAAGCGCGCGGGCAGCGAATCCCAGGTGCGCCGGCCCATCAGGACCGGATGATCGGCGGTGACCGTTTTGAAATGCGCCATATCCTCGGGCACCCGCCACGGAATGGCGTTGTCGGCGCCGATCACGCCCGCCGGGGTCTGTGCCCAGATCAGCCCGATGCGGCTCATACCGCCACCGGCGCCTTGATCGCCGGATGATGGCGGTAGTCGAGCACCTCCACATCCTCGAAGGCATAGTCGAACAGGCTCGGCGCGGGCCGCAGATGCAGCCGGGGGAACGGATACGGTTCGCGGCTCAGCTGTTCGCGGACCTGGGTCAGATGGTTGTCGTAGATGTGGCAGTCGCCGCCGGTCCAGATGAAATCGCCGGGCTCCAATTCCGTCTGCTGCGCGACCATATGGGTGAGCAGGGCGTAGCTCGCGATATTGAACGGCACCCCGAGGAACAGGTCGGCGCTGCGCTGGTACAGCTGACAGGACAGTTTTCCGTCCGCCACGTGGAATTGGAAGAACGCGTGGCAAGGCGCCAGCGCCATCTTGTCCAGCTCCGCCACATTCCAGGCCGAGACGATGATCCGGCGGGAATCCGGGTCGGTGCGCAGGGTTTGCAAAACCTGCGCTATCTGGTCGATATGGGTGCCGTCCGGCGTGGGCCAGCTGCGCCACTGGACCCCGTAGACCGGGCCCAGTTCACCGTGCGCGTCGGCCCATTCGTCCCAGATCGTGACGCCGTGCTCGTGTAGCCAGCGGATATTGGAATCGCCGCGCAGGAACCACAGCAATTCGTAGACGATCGACTTCAGATGCACCTTTTTCGTGGTGATCAGCGGGAATCCGGCGGAGAGGTCGTAGCGCAGCTGATGTCCGAAGATCGAACGCGTACCCGTCCCGGTGCGGTCGGATTTCGGCGTACCGCGCTCGAGTACCAGCCGCAGCAGATCCTCGTACTGAGTGTCGTTTCCGGGCGCGCCGTCCATATCCGCAAGCCTAGCCTTCGGGCGACCACCGCCCTCATCGCCCGGTGGTCCGCTGGCTAGCCTGGGGCACCGTGCGCATGCTCTATGTGATCGGAATCGGCGCGGGCGATCCCCGGCAGGTGACCGTGCAGGCGGTCGAGGCGATTCGGCAGGTCGACACGTTCTTCGTCATCGGCAAGGGCGGGACCAAGCGGGAACTGACCGAGGTCCGCGCCGCGATCCTCGCCGGACACGCCGATCCGGAGCATCGCGTGGTGTCCATCGCCGATCCGCCGCGCGAACGCACGGTCGAGGGCGCCGCCGATTACCGCGAGGTGGTCGAGGACTGGCATCGCCGCCGCGCCGAACTGCTGGCCGAGGCATTCGATGCCACCGAGGGGGTCGGCGGCATCCTGGTCTGGGGTGATCCCTCGCTCTACGACAGCACCCTGCGGATGGTGCGGCGAGTGCTGGACGCGGGAACGCGATTCGAGTACGCGGTGATCCCGGGCGTCACCAGCGCCCAGGCGCTGGCGGCGGCCCATCGCATCGTGCTGCACGAGATCGGCGAACCGGTGCACATCACCACCGGCCGCCGCCTGCGCACCGAGGGCGCGGCGGCCGACGGGTCGACACTGGTGATGCTCGACGGCGAGTGCTCGTTCACGCAGGTACCCGGCGACGATCTGCACATCTGGTGGGGTGCCTACCTGGGCATGCCGGACGAGACGTTGATCGAGGGTCCGCTGCGCGCGGTCGAGGATCGAATCGTTCGGCGCCGCAACGAACTTCGGGAAGCCAAAGGATGGGTGATGGACATATACCTCTTGCGCAGAGCCGATTAGCGGGTGTTCGTGCCGCAGATATGTCCGAAATAGCCCCAAAATTGCTGTGGAATAAATCGATACGAATGTGATCCAGACCACCGGCCGGTGTCGAATCACTGTCATTCGATCGAAATCCGACTGGAGGTCTTCATGGCAGGGCAGCATTCGGCGGCATCGGGGCAGTGGTGCCGGCGCGTTGGTTCCTCACTCGTCATCGGCGCGTTGCCACTGACCGTGGCGCTGTGGCAGACGGGTGTGGCGGGGGCGGCCGCACCGACCGCCGATGCGGGTGTGGCGCCGGCCGCCGGGATGCTGCCGGACGCCGGAACCGTCGCGGCCGGCGTCTCGAGCGCGGCGGATGCCGTGGCACGCGTAGTCACCCAGGCCAACCCGTGGCAGTTCCAGCCGAGTGCCGCGACCGACCCGGCCGTACCGCCGTTCGCCGCGGCGGTCGCCGATGCCGAACCGAATGCCTCCGCCGCAGCGCCGGCCGCCGCACCCGCCCCGGGCGCCGTCTCGTCGAACCGCAACGCCGCCAACAGCACTCGGGCGGTTCCCGATCTCACCGCGCCGGCCATGGTGAATCCGGGCGCGCTGCATCTGCCCGACTTCGCCCATCCGGCGCCGCAGGTGGCGCCGATCAAGGCGCCCGACGGCACCATCCGGATCGGTTCGGTCGTCACGCCCCGGCCCGACTTCATCGATCCGCAGCTGTCCGCGCAGATCAACGATTCGGCCGCGCAGACCGAGGCGGGGCTGGCCCAGACCTTGGACTCGGCCGGGTTCGAGCCGTCGCGCTCGGACCGCATCGCCGCGGACACCCTCGGCGGCGCGGTGATCGGGTCCAGCGTGGGCAATATCGTCAGCAGCCCCATCGCGAGTACCAGCGCGGTCGTCGGCGCGGTCGCCGGTTTCATCGCCGGGATCCCGTTCCTGCCCGCAGGCCTGGTCGTCATGCCGATCGTCGGCGCGGCCATCGGTTACGCGGTGATCGCGGCGCCGGCCGCTGCCGCGGGCGCCGCGATCGGCGCTGGAGTGGGCGCGATCGAGGGTGCGGTCGCCCCCGGTGTGGCCACACCGCCGCAGGCGGCTCCCGCTCAGATGTGATCCGCATCGCGTTCGGCTGTGATTCGCGCGTTCCGTGATGCCGACGGCCGTGTTCTCCCCGTGGGAACGCGGCCGTCCGCGTCGGCCGGGCCGGCGGCCGTCGCGCGAATGCGGCCGGTTGTCGGTGGGCGCCGGTAGGCTGCGGGAATGCCCGAGTTGCCGGAGATCATGGCGCTCGAACAGTTTCTGGTCGAGCATGCCGTCGGCGCGGTTGTCGGGCGGGTCGACGTCGCGGCACTGAGTGTGCTCAAGACGTTCGATCCGCCGGTGACCGCGCTGTCCGGGCGTGACGTCACGGGCGCCGGGCATTGGGGTAAGCATCTGGGCCTCGACTGCGACGGGCTGTGGCTGATCACGCATCTGTCCCGCGGCGGCTGGCTGCGCTGGATCGACGAACCCGGTGCCGCGCCACCGAAACCCGGAAAAGGCCCACTGGCGCTGCGGGTCCACTTCTTCACCCCCGAGGGCGCGACGCCCGCCTTCGATCTCACCGAGGCCGGGACCAAGAAGCGCCTCGCGGTCTGGATCACCGAGGACCCGCGGTCGGTGCCCGGAATCGCCCGCCTGGGCCCCGACGCGCTCGAGATCTCCGAGGACCAGTTCGCCGAACTCCTCGCCGGCACCTCGCAGCGATTGAAGACCGTCTTGGCCGATCAGACCGTGCTGGCAGGCATCGGCAACGCCTACTCCGACGAGATCCTGCACGCCGCCCGGCTCTCACCCTTCGCCACCGCCTCCACACTCGGCGCGGACAAGGCCGCCGAGCTGTACCGGGCGATGCGCGCCATCCTCACCGACGCGATCACCCGCTCCGTCGGTCAGGACGCGGCGCGGCTCAAGGGGGAGAAGCGGTCGGGCATGCAGGTGCACGCGCGGACCGGACTGCCGTGCCCGGTCTGCGGTGACACCGTGCGCGAGGTCGCCTACGCCGACAAATCGTTCCAGTACTGCCCGACCTGCCAGACCGGCGGCAAGATCCTCGCCGATCGGCGGATGTCCCGGCTGCTCAAATAGCTCAGACCAGCGCCGGAACCCGGACTCCGTGCCACGCGAGCCGTTTCGCGCGATCCGGATCGACCTCCACCCGCGCCGGGCTGTCGATGATGCGGGTGCTGCGCCGCTGCTCGGTGTACTGCGGCCAGGACGGCAGCGGCTCGCCCTTGCGGGCGAACGACAGCCAGTTGTCCTGGAATTCGCGCTGCACCGCGAGGAAGTCCCGATAGCCGCCGGCCGCGGTGAGGCTACGTCCGATCGCGCTGTCCACGCCGCCGAATACCGGAATCAGATCGAACGCGTGGGTGGCGCCGAAACCGGCCAGCTGGACCGCGCGCGGTGCGTAGTCGAGCCGATAGGCGTAGGTCGGGGCGTGGCGGCTGTGGCCCTCGAGCACCTCCACGGTGGGGCGCCAGAAGACGAAGTCACCGCCCATGCGCACGGCGGCCCGCCGCGACGGATAGCCGGGATAGGCTGCTACGACCCGCTTTTCGAGGTCGGCGTCGCCGCATCGCGACAGCGCCACATGCAGCTGTTCGGCGGTGGTGGGCAGGGTGCGGTCGAAGCGTTTGAACAGGGTCGCCTCGTCGCGGTTGGTGCCGATGATCAGCGGGACGGCGTGGGCGCGCCCGGCGGCGATGGCATCGATCGGATCCATCGGCAGGAAGTCGCCGTCGACGACCGGGGCGGCGGGGAAGCTGCCCGGCTGGCGCCACAGCACGTCGCCGATCGCGCGGTCGGCGGCCTTGCGGATGTCGTTCGCACCGGCGCTGCTCAGCGCCTCGGCCGCGTCGTCCGACGTGGCGCCGAGATTGTCGACGCAGCGCCGGGCGAAGATCCGCGCCTCCTCGGCGGTCAGCGACCAGTCCGCCGGCGCGCTCTGCGCGATGCCTCGATGGAACAGCCCGGCCGCGGCCGGGGTGGCGAGCAGGCTGACCACCGCGTGTGCGCCGGCCGATTCGCCGAAGATGGTCACATTGTTCGGATCACCGCCGAAGGCCGCGATATTGCGCTGCACCCATCGCAGGGCCGCCACCTGGTCGCGCAGACCCAGATTGGATTCGAACGGCCGTGTCGCCGTGGAGAACTCACTGAAGTCGACATAGCCGAAGGCGCCCAGCCGATAGTTGAACGACACGACGATCACATCGCCGCGCAATGCCAGCCGGGCGCCGGAGTACAGCCGCAGCGCCGAGGTACCCAGCACGTACCCGCCACCGTGGATGAACACCATGACCGGCCGGGGCGCGGTGGCCGGTTCCAGGGGCGCGGTGACGTTCAGGGTCAGGCAGTCCTCGCTCGTCGGCTGCGGGCCGCGCGGGCCGATGCGGGCGCCGTCGCGCTGCTGCATCGCGGCGAATCCGTATTCGGTGGCCATGCGCACGCCGGACCAGCTCTCGACGGGCTGCGGCGCGCGGAAACGAAGATCGCCGACGGGCGGCGCGGCGAAGGGAATCGAACGCCACTGCGCGATACGACGCCGCCGGAGACCGCGGACAACGCCGTCGGCGGTCGTGATGTCAACCATTTCCCGATGGTAACCGTTACTGCAGGTACCCTTCGACCTGCTTCACGGGGTTGGCCTGGGCTTCGTCGGGGTTGCCGCCCTGCTCGATGCGGGCCCGCCGCTGCCGCAGCAGATCCCAGCACTGATCGAGCATCACCTCGAGATCGGCCAGCTTGGCCCGCCCGGTCTCGGGATCGAGTTCCCCGCTGGTGGCCTTGGACCGCAGCTGATGCTCCTGCTTCACCAGGTCCTGGATGCGGGCAAGGATGTCCTGTTCGGTCATGAGGCCATGGTACGGCGCGCGGCGGGGTGTGATGCGGTCCTCCCGATGCAGCCTGACGGATCGCGCGGGCACGCCGTCTCGAAGGTCTCCCGGGCATCCTGCGCGACCCCGGGGCGGGTGTCGGCCGTCAACATATGCCGAAACAGCGTGAGGTCGAGGCAAGGTGCTGTGGTGTGCTGGGTGAGCTGCTCGATTATTGCTCTATGAGTATCCGACCGGATAGATCGATTTGCAGGAGTACTCGAGGGAACTCTGCGGGGTGGTCGTAATCATCTGCACGCGTGAGTAATTCGGTGCGGAATTTGTCATAATTGTATCGGGTGCCGTCGGAGGACTTCGTGATGGCCCTGATCGCCAACTCCTCCGCCCGAGCCTTGGCCTGCCTCAGATCGGCCTCGATCCGAGCCACCGCGTCGATGTTCGCGGTGGATAGGATCGCAGCCATCTCGAAGCCTTGCTCGGCGCCGCGAGCCACCATGTCCTCGACTCGCTGCCGCAGTAGCGGCAGGTCCAGTTCGGCTGCGGTGGCTCCCGCACGTGCCCACTCGCCGAGCCCCAGCATGTCGGAGATACCGGCGGCAGTCAGTGCGTCGTGGATCGAACCCAGGCGGTGCATGCGCTCTCGGGCCAGGTCCCCCATTTCCTGAATCTGTTGCGCCAGCTCACCGGTCGGGACATGGTGGTGTTCGATGAATTGTGATGCCGGCTGTTCGGCGGCTGTCACGACCGCGTCCGGTTCGACACCCAGCCACAGGCCGCGCTGTCGATCCACAAGGCGCGCCATTTCGTCGTATACGAACGGCGTGCCCGGGGGCACCTGAAAGAATCCGGGTTCGGCGCGTATCGCCTGTTGCTCGGGGTCCGGGCCCGCACGCCAGGCACGTGCGAGCCGTGCTGCCGGGCCGTCGGCGGCTATGGTCGGGTGTGATTTCGATGCCGCGGGGACAGGCCCGCGGTCCGCGGCTCGTCGGCGCGCAACCTCATTGCGTCGGGCGGCATCACGCCACACTTCTACCGGTGTGAGTCCGCGCAGCAGCGCTTGCAGGGCGTAGGCCGGATCCGTGAAGTCCGCCGGCGCGCTCCTACCGAAAGCGAGATTCGCCTCCGCCAGGGCTTCGATCGGGTTGAAAACCTCGCGGCTACCGAATGCGGGAGGCGGCTCGGAGTTTCGGCCGCGCGATGCCTGTTTGTGGCGTGACAGGTCCGCGAGAAGTAGTGACTGCCGCGCAGGGTCCGCGGAGATCTTTCCCCACCACCTGGCGAAGACTTCCGGCAGAGGGATGTCTCCGTTCGGGTAGGCGCGGTCCAGTTCGGACATATCGATATCGAATCCGGGTTTGCTCTTCGGTTGATTCAGCCAATGCCGGAATACTTCGAATATGCGGTCGTTCGGGTATGTGGTCTTTTTTACTCTGCTGTATCCGTCGAGCTGGTTCAACCAGTCTTCGAAACTGGTGTCCGCAGGTATGGAAGGGAATTCTCCGAGGATTTTCGAATCGTTCTCGGTCCAGTGGCCGAGTTCTTCGTTCCGAAGCGATCGCTCCGGGTTCTTCAGACATTCGAAATATGTCAGGAGATACCCGAATGTCTTCGCCTCGATTGATTCGAGCTTTTGCTGTCGGTCGTCACTGCGCCCCTTCGGGTCTCGGAGGTGCGCGATTTCGTGCCGCACTACGGTGTAGAGAGGGTCGCCTGTCGGATGGTGTACGAAGCCGTTGCTCGCCGCGACCAAAGCTTCTTGTCCGTATCTTTCCTGGAACAACTGCTCGCTGAGAACGAACAGACGCAGACCGGGCACCATCTTCAGTTGTATGGCGACGCCGTCGGCTTTTGCGTTGATCGGGGCGACGGCCAACACATCGATCCTGAACCCCGATGGCGCGGGCAGTGTTTCGAGTAAAGATTTTCGCTCGGCAAGCGAAGAATCCAGGGTGATCCCGTGCTTGTACAGTTCGAATATCTCGTCGTATTCATCGATGATCGCGTTCCGCACCGAGAGCGCCCCGGCAACCGATAGTTTCTCGAGACCGACCACATCGATGTGGTAGGTATCGAAAATTTCCCAGGCCAGAGCCTGCTTGATGCCGCGCGCCGTCTCGGCGTCATAACTGGGCAGGTCGGCATGCGGTGGGGCCGGGAGTTGCGAGCCATCATCGGTAGGGTGCTCGGAACCGGTACCCGAATGCTGTCGATCCAGTTCGTTCTGTCGCCGTTGTGGGTTGGCGGACCACGGTGTGCCGTCGGGCTGGTGATGGAAAGCTATTGCGCCGTCGGGTATTCCGCCGTGAATGGGCATCGCGCCGCGCCGCGTGCCGGGCTGGGCTGCTGCGGACCGGCCGGGTTCGGTCGTTGCCGGCCGAGTCTCGGCGCGGTGCTGGGACATGAGCTCTCTGGCGTTGACGACGAGCCATCGTTCGAGATCCCGGTCTCCGATCCGGCCGATATCCCCTATCGCGCGCCGACACGCCGCCTCGAAGATCTCTCGCGCCGCCTCAGGTGAACGCACATTCTGTCGAACCCACGGAAAGACGTTGTGCGCGAATCGTTCCCGGAGTAACGCGACTGCCTTGTGGACCTCGCCCTGCGAGAGGTGATCATCGATCCGTCGCCGGACCGGGTCCGTCTCCCGCTCATCGGCCGCGCGCGGTGTTGCGCCGGCCTTCTCGGTCCGGGTCTTCGCACCGGCAGCATCCGAGCGCGTGTCGGGCGACGGTGTGGCGCGTTCGGCGTCGGGCGTACTGGTGTTCGTACCGCTCCAGGGCGACGGTGTCGCCGGTTTGTGTTGCGGCACTACAGGATCCCATGGCATGCCGTCAGCCGGGCGGTGGTGATACGCGTTCGGATCGGGGGCTCGTCTCCGATTCTTCTTCCGCGGCAGGTCGAGCGCCTCCTCCGGGGAGAACGGATTCGCCGGAGCAGCGGAACGGTACAGGCCTCGGCTTCTGGCGAAGGCGAGACCGTGGGGGTCGGCGGCGAACCAAGCCTCGACGACGGGACGGAGATTGGATTCGTGGTGCCGGTAGATCTTGTCGATCAGCCAGCGTCCGCCCTCGGGGCCCAGAGCCTCCGCTCCGTCTCCGAACTCACGCTTATACGCCTCACGTGCGGCGGCGGCGAACATTTCGGTGGTCACGTAGGAGCCGTAGGTTCCTTCGTAGTTGTATTCCTTGGTCGGTGGCGCACAAATATGGCCGAAAAACTGTTTGCGCCAGATGTTCTCGAACCACGGTAGATCGAGTACCGGCGCCCCCATCTGTTCGAGGGCTGCGCGAGTCGTGCCGGGAATTCGGGCTCCGGCCGGCTGCATGTGCACTGCCAGGTCCAGCAGGGACAGTGTCAGGTCCGCGACGGTCTTGTCGCCGCGAGATGTGGTGTTTGCGTGCAGCGTCTCGACCAGATCTGCCGGTATGGGCCGGCGCGTTCGGTGATGTTTGGCGTAGTTGGCGAACACGAGTGGGTGGTCGCGGAACATTTCCATGACTTTTCCGGGCCCCTCGCCGAAGTGGCGTGGAATGCGGGTACCGGTGCGCTCGAGCACGCTGTCACCGAAGATGATGTTGATCGCGTGCCCGAACTCGTGGAACAGGAGGCGGACCTGATCCCACTCGATGGAATCGGGTTTACCCACAGCTGGTTTGGCGTGGTTCATCGAAAGAACTATCACCGGGACCTGTCCGGTGGGTTCGTATTTCGTGATCAGTTGCTCGGTCCAGGCGCCGCCGCGTTTTCCGGGCCGGGCGAAGAGATCCAGCATGAGCAGGCCGAGTGTCCTGCCGTGGGCGTCGACCGCCTCGAATGCCTGGATATCGGGATGATGGGTGGGGATGTCCGGACGAGGACGGAAATCGAGGTCGAACAGTTTTCGCGCAGTGAAGAACAAGCCATCGTGAACGATCCCGTGGTTGTCTTCGGAGGTCATGCCCAAATACAGGTGATCGCGCACGTCGTCGGCGGTCGTGGCGGCTGACGGGACCGACGCCACCGCGGATTGCGATCGCGCGTTGTAGTAGTCGGACGGTTCGAGTTGGTCGCGGCCCGTCTTCGCTGCCGCGTCGCGGTACTCCCGTGCGGCCGTCGCAGCGGCCAGGGGTGCGACATTCCGTATCAATTCCAACGATCGTGCCGGGCTGATGGGCTCGTTGACACTCGCGTATTCGGCGAAGTTGGGATAACCCAGCAGTCCGGCCTTCTCGGCCCGTAGGGCGAAGATCCGGTCGGCAATCCGGGTGTTGTCGAATTCGCCGCCGACACACAGTGTCGTCGTCGCCTGGTGAAGGCGATGTCGGGTATCGGGGTCGTTCAGCCGGTCGATGACGAGTTGCCGGCTGCCGCTCCGGTTGCCGGCGAGCTTCAATATGTAGCCGGGCCGTCCCTGTGCCTCGGCAGCCGCTCGAGCTCTGGCGATTTCACCTTCCGACAATCCGTCGAGTGCCGCCGCATCGTCGAAGTGCAGTGCGGCCTGTTCGGTTGCCTCGCGCTGGTTGTGGCCGTAGGTGTCGTACAACTCGATCAACTCGTCCTCGATGGCGAGTAGCCGGTCGCGGTCCGCGTCGGACAGAACTCGTCGCTCCGGGGTCGAATCCCGATGGATCCGTTCCAAATGCTCTGCCTGCCGAGGTGTCAACTCGAGTTCGTTGCGTCGGAGACGGTCGTGCAGGTCCTGAATTCTGGCACGGAATTTCTCGTTCGATCGCAAGTCGTGCAGATGCCGGCTGGCCCATTTCGCAAGCTCCGGCAGAATCGCGTCTATCTCCGGATCGGCCGTGGCGACAACCTTCGAAATCGTATTGACAAGTGCAAAGGTGTGACCCAACTCCGCGTAGGGACGCACAGTGTTCTCGAATGTCGCAGCCTCCGGATTCGCGACGATCGCCTCCATCGCCGCCAGATCGGTCCTTCCCGCGAATTCGGCCGCCTCCCATATGTGCTGCACGGTGATCCGATCGAGCGGCGGTAACCCGAACGGCTGGTCCGCGGCGGTGAGCAGCGGGTTCGTGCTCGCTTCCGCACCGGCCTGCGCGTTCGCGCCGCGGAGAGCGTCGGAATTGTGGTCGGCGGGTCGGACGGCGGCTGCGAGCGACGGTGGCGTCGGGCCCGGATTGTCGATCGAACTGATCCAGGCGATGCCGGCCGCCGCCAGCGCTTCCCGCAATTCCTGATCGGGGCGTTCGCCGTGGAATACGACGTAGGCGATGTCGGAAACTCGCACACCGCCGTGAGTTTGGGCCTGGATCAGAACCCTTCGGTGAAAACGGTTGCCCTCGTAATCACGGCCGACACCTTCGAGGCCGACATAACCGAACTCGCCGTGCCCGGTCGGCGTCGCACCGAAGGATTCCGGCCGCGGATCGGAGAGTGCGCTCGGTGTGACCGCGGTGAGGGACGGACTACCGAGACAGGCCGTGGTTCGCTCCCGGACCGCAGACTTGAACACGATGTCCGCGTCGCCGTAGTCCTGCACCGGCGCGAAATCGGCTTCGTCGATCCACGCGCGCGACGTCTTGCGAATCCGGCTGTGGATCGGTCGCAGCTCCCCCGGAAGATCCGGACCGTACCCGAACAGGACCTGTTCGAGTTTCTGCCTGTCGTCCAGCGGACCTCGTCCGAGAAAACGCATATTTCGCCCTGCGGTTTCGAACAGGGTCTTGAACCTGCCGTCTCGAATGATTTTCAGCAGATCCGAGGATTTGGCGCGATGCACGATCTCACCCTCGAATGCTTGCTTCAGCTCCTCGGCCGTCAGCGCGTCGAGTTGTTCCGGTGTGATCCCCAGTTCTGCGGCCAGTGCCGCCGACCGGCGAGCATTCCCGGTATATCGCTCGGCATAGGCACGGTCGATCTCGTCGGGGATGAGTCGGTGCGCCTCGGCCCGCAGGGCTGTCGCCGGTCGATTACCGGCTTTCTCCGCCTCGAGAATTCGCTCGAACAGCTCGATCGCCTCGTCACTCGGACGGCTCGGGAACGCCGGTACCGGGGCAGTGCTCGTTGTGTTCTCGGGCCGTGCGGCGGGCGGGGCGGCCACCCGGCTCGTGACCGGCTGCTCGTCCGCGGCCTGCGGTGCGTCCCAAGGTCGCCCGTTCGGCCCATGATGGAAACCCATCGCCCACATCGGTTCTGCCGGAACATGGTCGACCGGTCGTCGGTCGGCGCCGCGGTCGGGACGGTCGAGGATCGCCGGATCGAATTCGGGGGCGACATGCCTTGCTGGGCCGGGGCGTGCTCCTATGAGTGTGGCAGGCGCGGGGCCACCCTCCGGTGCGCCGAGAGCCGCGCCGGTACCGGCCACCCCGATGATATTGGCGAGGAACGGAACTCGGGCGACCGCCGCCGCGCGATGGCGGCGCAGGACGGTCTCGCGCACGGTCCGGATATACCCTTCGGTCTCCGGATGATCGCGGCGCCGCAGGTAGTGGCCGAAGTCGTAGTCTTCGCCCAGTAACTCGTGCACTGTCCCCGCGAACAGCCGCAGCCTCTCGTTGTCGGGTGTGGACGGACGGGTTCGGCGCAGGTGCGTGCGCAGGGCGTCGTCGAGTATCTCGGGAGCGGCATCCGGTGGGGCGGCCAGCACATCCGCGACGACCGATGTGAACCACTGGGCGATTCGCCCCTCCGCCGAGGTCGTGCCCTGGAATCCGTCGCGCAACCGCATGGCGTGACGCAGCTGATACGGCTCGATCCAGTGGTTCAGGAAGCGGTCGTAGACCGCGCGGCAAGCGATCATCGGAAGCAGGCTGTCGCCCGCGTAACGTGCTCGGTGGTACGCCGGTGACTGTCGGTCCAGGGCCCGGCAGCCCGGGTAGTTCGCCCCGAACACCCCCTCTCGCGGGATCGGATCGAAATATTCGAACTCGGCGAGTGTCTGGTACTTCCTGGTCAGGTCGCGATCGACCTGGAGGATCGGTCGCGCCGCCACGATCGCGAGGTACGCATACTGCGGAAGCTCGTCCAGCGACAGCTCGCGTTCGACACGGCCGATGGCGCTGGCGTGCGCCGCGGTCTCCGGGCCACTCGGCCGGTCCGGCTCGTCTGCCCGCATCGTTTCGAGTTTGTAGATCGCCTTCATCTCGCCCGGTGTCCGGGGCCGCGGTTGTGCGAGCAACAACGCTCGGCCACTCGTATTGGGAAGACCGAGAACGGCTTCGGCTTCGAGGGCGGCGGCGGAGAAGGCGGCGAGCACACTCAGCCGGGGCCCACGCTCGGCCACCCAGTTCAGTTGCCAATCCGAGTAATCCTGGCTGTCGATCCAGTCGGGACCATGCTGTTCGCCTGCCGCGATCCGCATCAGGTCCTCGATGTATGCGAAGCTCGGCCCGAAACCGAGTAGTTCCGCTGCGAGCCGGTCGGGTTCGGGCACATACAGGGTCGGCTTGCTGCCGATGGGGTCTGTCGGACGCGATCCGATGTCGACCGTGTGTGCGGCCGGCTCGGACCTCGGAGTACTCCCATACGGGTTTGCCGGTGGCTCAGCTTCCTCGATTCGGGACGTTTGCCGGGGCTCGTCGGGGAGGTTGTGGAAGAAGACGTCACCATGCTGGAAGAGGGTGAAACGCTGTCGTCTTCCAGGGGTGGGTTTGTTGTCCATGGCGTCGTCGAGTTGTGCCATGGCGGTGCGGTGTTCGGCGAGGATGGTGTCGGCGATGTGGAGTAGGTGTCGTGTGGCGGTGTCGGGGTCGGTGGGTTGTTGTTCTCGTTCGGCGCGGGTGTGGGTTTTGGCGGCGAGGTCGCGTGCTGTGCGTGGGTTGCCGAGTTGGGCCATGAGGTGGTGGTAGACCCGGCTGTCCTCGGCCGGGTGCGTGGATTCGTCCGACCGGTGGGTGTGATCGTCGGAATCTGTGGCGGGACGTTTCTCGTCGGCGGCCGGCGCTGGAGCCGCGATCGCTTCGGCACGGCCGGACTCCCGGCCTGCAGCTGCTGCGACAGCGAGTTGTCCAGGCAGGTCCGGAATCGACTCTCGCGCTCCAACGCTTTCCTCGAGTCGGTCGCCGGAGAGCGTATTTCGATGTTTCATCAACAGCGAAGCGAGCACTCGCTGGCCATCGGTGAGTCGACGGTCGCCCGTATCTCCCCGGCCTGAGGTTATGTGGCCGCCGATGACCCTGAGAAATGATTCTGCGACGGCCGCCTTCTCATCGAACTGCAGTCGTTGCTCCGGCGATATCGGCCCATAGATTTTCGGACGAGCATGCGTGGTGAACTGACTTCCCAGCCATCTTCCGAATTCCTCGTCGTACCGATACTCGCGGTTGGCCCTGCCGCGGAGCCAACGGGCGAGCAGAGCGGGAAAGACATCGTCCAGAAGAGCGGGGCCGGCGGCGGCCACCATGGCCAACGCGAAGCGGTATTGGGCCTCGTGGTAATGGTTTGTGCCGCCGAACCTGAAATCGTTGACATAGAACGTGGAAAAATCACGGCCCGTGTAATGCGCGTTGAGTATTACTTCGGTCGCGCCATCTGCGCCGTTCTCGTCCGGCACAGCTTTTATCGATTCGTCCATCCGCCGCGCACCCGCCGCGCTGATCCGGATATCCGGAAACAGATTGCACATGGCCTTGACTCCGCGCAGGAATGCGAGGACGTCGCGCTGCTCGATATCCGGGATATCGGTCCCTACTACGGGAATACCGTGCTGTCGCTCGAAAGCTTTCGCCATGCCCGGCAAATCATTCGGGTCGTCATCGTCCCGGGACCACCCCTCCAGGTGGATTTGCGGTTCGACGTGGTCGAGAACATCTCGCGACTCCGGATCGATGCGTACTTGGGCGAACAGCAGCCGGTACAGCGTCCGCGCCGCCTCCGATGCGTTATCCCATCCGTTGACCTGCACGTCGGCTACCGCCGCACGAGCGGCCCGCTCCGCGTCGAAGCGCTTCGACAATTTCGTACGTCGAAACACCGTGCGCGGCCGGATCACTCCGTCGCCGAGTTGATCGCCGATCCACTGTTCGAACGCAGCCTCGGCGTCGTCGACCGGTTCGGGCAGAGAGCCGAGGAAGTGTGCGAAGAGGTACTGGAATCCACGCGCCGCAACGACGCCGACACCGACGTCGGCGGCGGCACCGATCGCGCCGGCCGTCGCTGCGTACAGGAGTTCGGTTGTAGTCGCGGCAGCCGCGGCGAGCAGCCGCCGATCCACTGTGATGGATTCGATCAGCACACGACCGTGCTTGTCGCCGCGTGCCACGACAGCGACGCCATTTCCGCCGGCCACCTTGCCGACGGTGATGGCGGCTCCATTCCGTATTCCGATTGCGGGGTGCTCGATGAGCATGTCGTGCAGGGCCCGCGACACGTACCAAGCCGAGTCCGGGTCGGTGAAGCCGGCCATTTCGGCGTGCCAGGTATGGTTCGTCCATCCCGTAACTTCCTCGACCGTAGAGCCGCGCAGCAGTTCCACCGGCCAGTCGTGAGATTCGTCCAGAACCTGCATCAGGGAAGTGGCGCGCACATCGGACTCGGGCGTAGCGGCTGCCGGATCGATGGTGTATTCGAACCAGACCGTCTTTCCGCGCTGGTCCAGTGCCACGCCCCAGCGATCGGCGGTCCCATAGATCGCGGCGAGCCCGTGGGTCGGAAACCGCGTGGCGTCCAGCGGTAGGAGGCGGCGGCTGGGGTCGGTGATTTCGACCCGAAGGGTGCTCTGCTCCGATATCTCTGCGCGTACTCGTGCGTGTGCCTCTGTGGTCCGGAATATCGCGTCGAGCAGCGCCGAGAAAGCCAATTCCGGTAGCAGCGTCTGGCTCGGACCTGCGCCCGCAAGCTGGACGATGGCAGCACGGGTGGCCGCGATCAGCTCGGTTTGGCCTCGCCTGATGCGTACGCCGGTCGCCAGGTCTGCCGGTTCGTTCTCTTCGAAACCCTCGGTCTGCGGCACAACCCACATATCGGGCGCCGGCCGCGGCACCTCCTCGGCATCCCACAGCTTGAAACGGACTTCCCGGCTGGGTGGATTCTGGTGCAATGTGAAGCTCCACGACACCGCCGCCCGGTTCACCTCCACGACCCAAGGATCTTGTGGCGCAGGCACACCCGGCAGCCGCCCTGCGGCGTCCGCGGCGGTGACGGTGCAGACCAGCGAGCCGAGTTCCGACGACAGGGCGATCGTGGCCCGCGTGGCGCCGCCGGTGTCGAATGCATCGTCCAGCAATGCGGAGATCAACCGCATCGCGAGCGGCTTACGAGCCGCGAGGGGCCAGTGTCCAGGCAGGAGGGCCTCGATATCGCACTGCCCAGTCGCCCATTCTTCACGGGAGACCGCGTGCGAGGGGCTTTCGTCAGGGTTCCGGGCTGAAGGCGGGTTTTCGTCGCGGGGCGCTGGTGCCGAACCCGAGTTTTCAGGTGTGGCCACACCCGCGGTGTCGGGTGTGGCTGGTTCGTCGGGGTCCTCGGGTATGTCCGGTTGGTTGTGGAAGAACACGCCGCCGTGTTGAAGCGAGGTGAGGCGTTGTCGTGTCGGGGTGGGTTTGTGGTCCATGGCGTCGTCGAGTTGTGCCATGGCGGTGCGGTGTTCGGCGAGGATGGTGTCGGCGATGTGGAGGAGGTGTCGTGTGGCGGTGCCGGGGTCGGTGGGTTGTTGTTCTCGTTCGGCGCGGGCGTGGGTTTTGGCGGCGAGGTCGCGTGCTGTGCGTGGGTTGCCGAGTTGGGCCAGCAGGTGGTGGTAGACCCGGCTGTCCTCGGCCGGATGCGCGGTCTCGTCCGACCGGTGGGTGTGATCGTCGGAATCAGTTGTGGCCGAGCGTGATCTCCTCGGTGTCCTCGGGCCCGGCGCGGCCTCGAGCGGTTGGCGTTCGGGCGACTCACCGGCGGGGAAGGTCACCGTGTAGGTGCCGTCCGGGATGGCGGGTCGGCCTGCCGGATCCACCACGAATGTGCCGTCGACGGCCCGGACGTGCGCTCGGCCGAGTAGTTCTCGTGTGCCTTGTTCGGCGGCGAGTCGGGTCGGGACTTGGTGGTGGATCGGTGGAGCCGGTGTCTCGTAGGTGCCCCCCAGCGATGCGGCCAGGTACCTCGCCCTGCCCAGTACATCGAATCGGCGTGTGACCACCGATCCGGCGGTGATGGTGCCCATGGCCGCCGTCATTCCGATCGCGGTGGGTGTCGCTCCTTGGTTGGCGATGAGCGTGCCGCCCGCGAGACCGGCCAGGGAGTAGGCGGCGATTCGGCTGACGTTGAGGAAGGCACTCGCGCGCCCGAGCCGGTCCTCGGGCACGTTCTGGTTGAAGTAGGCGTTGGTCCGCACGCCGGTGGCTCCCAGGGCCACCCAGCCCGCCGCGTAACCGGCCCCGCCGATGTACGGGTCGTTCGTGACCGCGGTGATCAAGGCGCTGGCCGCCATGCCGGTCAAACCGACGTACCTGGCGGCCAGCAGTTTGTGGATGTCGACCTTGCTCAACCATCGTTTGGGGAAGAAATTGCCGATGATGCCGCCGATCGACGGCAGGATGAATGCGGCGGAGGTCTGCGCGCCGGAAAGTCCGGCCGCGGTCAGCGAGTGGATGAAGAAGAAATGTTGTGCGCCCAGGTATCCGTTGGTGACGACGAGATTCCAGGTGTAGTTGCGCAGGACCTTGTCTTGGTTCAGCGCTTCGAAGCCGGGTACGAACACCTTGCGCAGTCGGTCTCGAAACGATTGCGGCTCAGTCTGTTTCGGCGCGGGCGGCAGCTCGCGAACCCTACGCATCCCTGCCACGTTGACGCCCGAGGCCGCCGAGTCGAATCCGAAGAGCAACCACGGTTCCAACGCCCCCGCGAAACTGTTGCCGATCGTCCGGGAGAGCTGGGTCACGAAGGAGTTGTATTGGCTCAATCCCTGCTGCAACCGGTCGTCGGACCCGATGATCGCGCGGTTCACCCGGGATGCGGCCGGACCGTACAGCGTGTCGGCGGCGGTGTTCACAAGATTCGCGCCGATCAGGGTCGGAACCAGGTACGGCGTGTGGAATCCGGATGTGGCAGCGGCTACGGCGGAGGCGCCGAACATGACCCACTTGGCCCTCTTCATCATCCTGGTGGGTTCTATGGTGTCGGCGAGGTAGCCCATGTAGGGGGCCAGAACGAGCCTCGGCACATCCGACAGCCCTGCGACGATGGCCGCGGTTTGCGGATCGATGCCCATCATCAGCAGAGTCAGGGCGTTCTGGGACGCCGAGGTTCCTATCCCGGCTACCAGTTGGCCGGAGAAGAGGGTTCGCGCCTCGGCACTGTTGCGGACCAGGCGGAGCAGCGATCCGTTCGCTTCGGCAGCGGCTGTCGCTCGCTCGGCGGCGCCGGTGCCGGGGTTCGGCTGCTCGCCCTTCCGGCGTGCCGGATTGGCGTGGCCATCGTCGCCGGCCCGCGGATCGTCGGCGAAGACGATGGTGGGGTCTTTGCTCAGGTGTGCGACGAGTCCGGTGCGGTCGGCGCGAGCGGTCGTACCGCGAGGCAGGTCGAGGGCATCCTCGATCTCGGGGATTTGTCCGGCGGCATTCGGCGCTCCCGCCGCGGACCTGCGCAGAATCTCCGCTTCCGCCGTGCGCTCCGATCGCCCGGCTGCCGGTGTGGCGCCGCTCGAGGCCCACGGGGTCGCGCTGCCCGCCTGTTCTTCCCCGCTTGTGGTAGGTGCCGGCTTTGCGCCGATCGCGCCCGGGTCCGGTTGCTCGGTAACCAGTACCTCGTCGGCCGACGAAACGGCGCCCGGGTAAGTGCGCTCGGACTTTGTCTCGGTCCGGGCTGCGCGTTGTATTTCAGCCTCCGCTTGCGCATCCGTATCGGCGTGATCTCTCGGCGAGCGAGCGGCAAGATCGTGGTCGGCAGCACTCCCGACCGCTCGCTTCGTCCACCGTGACGGGGTCGTCACAGCGCCATCGGCACGGATCGCGCTCGCTCGCGCTGCTGCCAAGGCCGGCGAATCCGTGGCAGGCGGTGTCGGCCGGGCCAGGCCGAGGAAGCGTGCGGCGGCATCGACGAGATCCGCGATCTCCTGTGGAGCGTTGGCGCGCGTGGCCAGTCGCCGAAGTTCGTGTAGCTTGTCGTCGCTGTCGGCGGCGCGCCAACCGGGGGTTGATTGATCTTGTCCGAGAATCGCGGGGAGATCTGCTTCGAGTTGGCGGGTATCCGCATCCAACCGGGCGAGTTCTTCCGCGGTGGCTCCATCGCTCATTGCGCGCTGGGCGCGGTACTCACGGTCGAGAGCTCGTCCCAGCCAGCTGGGAAGCTTCTCGGCGCGGACCCGAGGCCAGTCCTCGTCGTCGAGGAGGCGCAACTCCATTTGCACCTGATCGAGGACCTGTAACAACGCCCCTCGCATTCCCACTATGCGTGGGTCCACTCCGAGTGCCCTCGCGAGATCCACACGCGCACGGTCGGTTTCGCTCCGTTCGTGCTCTATTTCGATCTCGCGGCCGGTCGGGCGGCCTGGATTCGGTTCCGCCGGAACATCGTCCGAGCCCACACCGGCCCGGGGCTCATCGGGTTGGTTGTGGAAGAACACGCCGCCGTGTTGGAAGGGGGTAAGGCGTCGTTGCCTTGTGGGGGCGGGTTTGTGGTCCATGGCGTCGTCTAGTTGTGCCATGGCTGCGCGATGTTCGGCGAGGATGGTGTCGGCGATCTGGAGCAGGTGTTCTGCGGCGGCGTCGGGGTCGGTGGGTTGTTGTTGCTCGGCGCGGGCGTGGGTTTTGGCGGCGAGGTCGCGGGCTGTGCGGGGGTCGCCGAGTTGGGCCATGAGGTGGTGGTAGACCCGGCTGTTTTCTATGGCCGGGTACGCCGGTTCGGCCGCAGTCGCGCTGGGCCGGGCCGTATTCGGTGCGGTGTTCTCCTCGTCGGTGCCTTCCCTCGCAGCCGTTGTTGTTTCGGCATTGGTGGGTCCGGCTGAACCTGGACCCACCGTTTCCTGAGTAGGTTCGGCTCGATGCGCGCCGGACAACCGTCCGAGCCAGCCGCGACCTCGTGTGATGACCCGAAGGGAGACGCGGCCCCGCCTGACGAGAAGAAGAGCGCTGTAACCCGTGGCGGTGAGCGCGGTAGCGGCCGCGGCGATACCGGCGATGGCGTCACCGCCCTGGCCTCCGTGCGCGTTCGCCACGGCGGCAGCCCCCAAGAAGCCGAGGG
The DNA here is from genome assembly GCF_001613505.1 of Nocardia mikamii NBRC 108933. GTDB lineage: Bacteria > Actinomycetota > Actinomycetes > Mycobacteriales > Mycobacteriaceae > Nocardia > Nocardia mikamii. The sequence continues at coordinate 163,491 of NZ_BDCM01000007.1, read as the reverse complement.
CCGGTCCGCTTTTCAGGAACAGCCGGCGCGCTGACATCGCCCGGCCTTGAAGGTCCTCGGGGAAGGCGTCTTGTGCGTATTTCGTGACCCGGTTGCCCGCCGCCGCCATCACCATCGCGTCCACGAGCGACGCGGACGCGATCACAGCAGGATCGGTCGTCGATGCCATCAGCGTGAAGAAGCCGGCCATACTGGCGAGTGCAGCCGGATAGAAGGTGGTGGCGTCTATCCGGTCGAGCGCTTTCGGCAGGAAGCCGCTGAGTATCCCGCCGACAGCAGGCGCGGTAACCGCCGCGCTCTTCGCCCAACCCGGCAGGCCCGCGTCGGTCAGAACGGTGGCGGTGCGGAGCCCCATCATGGCAACCGCGGCATTGTTGATCGTGGCGAAAGCGGTGTGCTGGGTGAGGAATTTCTCCCGCCGCAGGGCGCGTACTCCTTCGCCGATTTCCTGGAAAAGGTTGCGTGGATCCCTTCGTGCCCGAGGGGGGAAATCGAACCCCCGAATGTTCGCCAGGTTCCCCCAATAACTGAGAGCGTTCAGGCCGAACGGGGCTGCGGGCGCGACGTCGGCCAGCCCCGCGCCCAGTGCTGCGCCGGAGATACCCGCGGCGGATCCGGTGCTGGTTATCAGGCGGTTTCCGGAATCGAGCTGTGATTTGGTGAGAAGATTCCGCATTTCGTTGAGGAAGGTGCTTGCGTAGAAGGTGGCCGCGGTGGCTTCGACCAGTGTCGCCGCGGTCAAAGCGGCGCCGAGATGGGGAGCATTGGCCAGCACCAGCCCGGTAGCAGTGGTCGCGGCTGCCGAGCCGACCCACAGCGCGGAAGTCGCCACCTTCTTCGGATCCCAGAAGTCGGCTCCATAGCCGGCCAGCAGTTCGAGTGCGCCCGGGACCCATAGCGCGGCGGCGGCCATGGCGGTGGTCGTCGTCGATTCCCCCCGGCCCAGCAAGACATAGGTGAGTCCCGAGGACGCTGCGGCGGTGCCGATTTGGTTCACGAACTCGCCCGGCAAGAATTTCTCGCCGAACAACAACTTCGTGAACGGCTTGTTGACGGTGAGCAGTTCGCGTTTCGACACCGTCGCGTCCGTCCGGCCTTCTTGCGGTGCCGGCTCGGTTGCCGACTGAGGACGGCGCTTGCGAATCCAGCGCAGAAACTCCCGTCGCCTCGAAGCGGCGATCTCCTCAGCGGTCGAGCCCGCTGTGGGGGCCGCGTCGCCCTTGGGAGCCGGCGCCGCTGGTTCGTTCGGGTTGTCGGGTTGGTTGTGGAAGAAGACGCCGCCGTGTTGGAAGCGGGTGAGGCGTTGTGGGCGGAGTGCGGGGTGGTCGCCGACAACGTCGGTGAGCTGTGCCATGGCTGCCCGGTGTTCGGCGAGGATGGTGTCGGCGATCTGGAGCAGGTGTTCTGCGGCAATGCCGGGGTCGGTGGGTTGTTGTTGCTCGGCGCGGGCGTGGGTTTTGGCGGCGAGGTCGCGGGCTGTGCGGGGGTCGCCGAGTTGGGCCATGAGGTGGTGGTAGACCCGGCTGTTTTCTATGGCCGGGTACGCCGGTTCGGCCGCAGTCGCGCTGGGCCGGGCCGTATTCGGTGCGGTGTTCTCCTCGTCGGTGCCTTCCCTCGCAGCCGTTGTTGTTTCGGCATTGGCGGGTCCGGCTGAACCTGCAGGGGCGGACGACGGCCGCGCCCCGATCGTGGGTTCGGTCGATGCCAGGCCGCGTCGTTCGGCCTCGGCTGCGGCCAGCTCGCTGATCTTGTTGTGAAGCACCGCTTCACCCTCGGTCGGTGTCAGGGTGTCGACCTCGGCAGCCACTACCGATTCCGCCTCGGCCTCCTGCGTATCGAGGGCGCCGTCCTCCTGGCGGATGCCGTACGAGCTGAATTGCTCTGCCATCCAAGCCCGCAAAGCTGGAATGTCGTTGGAACCGTAACTCTCTCGAAAGTACTGTTTGACCACCTCGTACGGTCCCGGCGCGTCGTCGGGCAGGTGCCTGCGCAGCAGATGCGCCAATTCGTGAACAGCCAGGCAGAAGTACACCCGATCGAGATCGACTCGCAGCCGTCGGGCAGCCACCTGCTCTATCGCGTCGGCGTGCATTCGCGCCGGTGCGGTAAACCACAATTCGTTGAATTCGATGCCGGTGATGGAAGTTTGGCCGAATATACCGATGTCCTCAGGAACGATCTTGATTTCGGGCACGTCTGCGAGGATCGGGAATCGGGCGATCATGTGCCGTATGCCCGCAATGAGCTCACCAGCGGTGGCCGCAGTGATGCCGGGGTTGTCGAGACCGATGATCGCGATGTCGTGGTCGGCCAGTAGCGCCGCGGCCATGGCCGCCTTGGCCTGTTGTTCCGCCGGCGTCACCGGGCGGTACTCGGCCGTGAGTTGCTGCCGGAGCCGGTCCCTCCCGACCCGGCGCTGCGGCGCGAGCGTGGTCAGCAGGTGATGAAGCACCTGCTCTCCGACCGATGTGTCCTGGGGAGCGTGTTCCATGGCCGCGAAGGCTCCCGCCAGTGCGTCGGCACTATCCAATCTTCCGTGTGCGTCGGGTCCGTAAGCGCGGAACTGGCTTGTCGACCAGGCGTATGCGTCACGCGGAAACCACGGCGTCGGCCCCTCATGACTGGCCGCATGGTGGTCGATGAGCGTTGTCTTGGCATCTCGTTGTGCGGTCCGCCGAGTCGCTACATCGAGGGCGTAGCCGAACTCACGGCGGACGAGCCCGAGCACCGGCTCCTCGACGGCACCCACAGCTCGCCCGCTGTCTATCATCGCGGCCCATTCCGCAGCGAATTGCCCTCGATGGGCTGCGACGGTGTCGGACACCGTGATCGACCGCGTGAAGGGGTAACCGGTGCCGGTTCCGGCGACCTGGTCGCTGACGGCGAGCAGATGCGTCTGCGGAATGGGGCCGAATCCGATCTGAAGCAATTGGACGTGCGGGTATTTCGTCAGCAGTCGGTGTATCGCCCGGGCTAGATCGCGAACGAGCTCGACTGTTACGCCGGGTAAGTCGATTCCGAACATGTGGACGGCGTCTCTGTCCCACAACTCGGCGGCGACCGCGGCGGCCGTGGTGCAGGATGCGAACGGGTCGGCCACGGCCCGATCGACAGCACCGGCCGCGACCACCGAATCGCGTGCCGCACGCGCCAGACGCCGATGTTGCTCACGTAATTCCTCCGGGTAGCCGGGATCGTCGAACGGCAGACGCTGTTCTGGGGTGGCGATACGCCAATGGCGTTGGAGCCGGCCGTTGTGAATTCGGCCGGCCAGGTCGTCGAGGAAGTCGTCGGCCGAGATATCTGTCCCGGAATCCAGCGCGGCATGCACGAATCGCACTGCGATGTCCGCCAATCGCAGATGTTCGGACAGCACATCGCTCGGAAGGTCGTGAAATGCATTGGTGGAAGCCGACATTCGGTCGCTGCCGTTGTGCGCTTCGATCCAGGCCGGGTCGGTTGTCGTGTCGAGTGCCGCGCCGTATCCGGTGGTTTCACCGGGTGGTTCACTGGCCGCTGCCGCGTACATTCGAGCCGCCGATCCGGCGACCAGCGCACGCGGAAGGGGGGCGGGAACGTCGCTGGTCGTCTCCTCGGATCGGGACTCGGATACGCTCCCCTCTCCCTGGTCCGCTCGGCCGGTCGCTTCGTCGGTTTCGCGCAGCACCGGGTTCGCGGCCAGCGTGGTCGCCGAGCCGCGATCGGCCGCCGCCGGCGGCGTGGGCAGGCCGGATTTCCGGTGGGGGTCTATGCGCGCATTGGGTCCGTGAGGGTCGTCCGGGTTGACGGCGGTGACCATTTCGGGAGCGAAGCGGTTGCCCGAAAGCTTTCCGATCCACGATTCGCCGGAAGGCGTCGTGCGAGCGAGACCCTGTCGCGATCGTCGGGTCCAGGGTAGAGTGCGCGGGTCCACGGGTGTGGATACGTCCGTGCCCGACGCTGATTTCCACGGTGAAGCCTCCACGGCACCCGGCGCGATATCGCCTCGTCCCGAGCGGTCCGGCGCGGAGATCAGCACCACGGTGACGTTGTCGCGAGTACCGGCCTCGACGGCGGCGGTGGCAAATCCTTGCGCGGCGGCAAGGAGATTGCCCGCTGTTCGCGTGAGTTGCGCCCGCACCTGGTCGGCGATCGCATCCGGCGAGCCGATCTTCTTGATCGGACCGTCGGAAACGAGCGCGACCACGCCGCGGCCGGTCATCTGGTGGGCGGTCGGATTCGGTTCGCGCCATTCGTATTTCATGCCGAGGCCACGGGTGAGCGACGACGCGCGCGGCATGCGTGCGGCCTCCTCCGCACTCACGCCCATCAGGTCCATATAGCTCTGCAGAGCCGAATCGTCGGTGGTCAGCTGGATCGCGGGCCCGCCGTCGAGTGGAATCCAGTAGGCCCGGGAGTCGCCGGCGCCTTCGGTGAAGACCTGGGTCGGAGTGACCAGTGACAGCACGATCGTGCTCACCGGCGGCATAGCGCAGCCGGGGAACTCCCGCGCGATCAGGTCCAGCACCGCATCCTGGGCCGCCTGGCTCGCCTTCGCCAGTACGGTGGCCGGATCCCAGGTCTGTCCCGTCGTAACAGCGGCGGCCTCCCGTTCCAGGACCGCACATGCCGCGGCCGAGCCGACGGCAGCAGCACGGTCGCTGCGGATCGCCTCCCCGGAGGCGCCGTCACAGACCGCGGCAAGCGTCACCCGTTCACCGTTGATCACCGCGGTCGCGATGGCGAAGTCGTCCTGGTTCGTTTTCCGGCGACCGACGTCGGTGACACCGGCCGCGTGGCCGAGGTCGATGTCCTTGTGCGGCGCCGGAGGCGGCAGGTCGAGCCACGGCTCTCGACGGTCGGCCGATGCGAATGCGCCCGGTGTGCTGGGCGCGGCCGCCTGCACCTCCAAGGCTTCCAGGAGCTCGCGGACCTGGCGATCGGCCTGGCGAAACTCGTCGACAGTCTGAGCGATTCGCTGTTCCTGCGCCGAAATGTTGGCGGAATTGTTCCGGTCCATCAGGGCCATCAGCCAGTGCCGTGCCGCATCGGCATAGGAGACCAGTGCTTCGACGCGGGGAGTGGCGGGCACTGATCGCGGATTCTGCGCGAGATTCCACAGCTCGTAGGCGGCGGTCCAGGCGTGCCGGATCCGCTGGACCTCGGCGGCCCGCGCCGAATCGGATTCCAGCCGAGCCGATTCGGCGGCGAGTCCCGCTATGGTCTGTGCCAGATCGGCGACGTCGACGCCGTCGAGCAACGCTGGGTCCCGCGCCCACGGTGACGTATTCGTCGGCGCGGCATCTACGTTCGCCGCATGGAAGGCGAGGGCCTCGGTGGCGGTCCGGTATCTGTCGATCGCTTCGGCAAGGTGGTGTTGTCGCGCGGTGGCACTGTGAGCGACCTGTCCGGCGGGGAGATCGTCACCGAGATCGGTCTGGGCGACCCGCAGCCAGCGGTCCACCGCCCGGGCAAATGTCTCCAACTCGGTGCGCTGGACCGGCGTGACCGGCGCGGCACCCGGCATCAGTTTGTCCAGCTGGGCGAGGATGGTGGCGAGGTGTGCGCGCAGCGGATCGTCGGCCTCACGGAGTTCTTCGGTGATCGCCGCATGGATCCGCGACAGCCGCGACTGCGACTCGGACCGGGCGGCGGGCCGGGTGGGCGACACCCGGCCATCGGCCTGCGGGCGGACGGCGCTGATATTCTCGCCGCCCCGCGGATCGTCGGCGAATACCAGCCAGGGATTGCCCAGCTGTCCGGGGAGGACGGCGGGAGCCCGATCGTGGTCGAGCTCCCCGAGCCGGTAGAACCTTTCTTCGCCACGCGCAGCGGAGCCACGTCGCTGCGGGCGAACTCTCCCAGATGTGCCCTGGGGGGTGGTTTCGTCGGCCGGCCGGCCGGCGGCGTTGTCTGCTGAACCCTGCTCGTCTGCCGGATTGTCGGTTCGACCGCCGGTGCGCGGAGCCGGAATTCGGCTGCGTACGGCCAGCCCGCCATTCACGTCGATCAATTGCCGAAGCATGGCGCGACACGAAGCACAGTCCTGCAAATGGGTGTTGACCCGGTTTTCGGCGCGCTTGCTACGCAGCGGTCCTCGCACCCAGGCTCCGAGCTGCTCGACAGTGCCGCGGCATGTTTCGTTCGGTTCCTGCGGAAGCTGCGCCTGCAGGTATGCCGCTCGCAGTTCCTCCATTGCCCGGTGTCGGGCCACATTCGCGGCATTGGCGGAGGGCGCACCGATGAGCGCCGCCAGTTCTGTCGCCGGCAACTCGATGTTGCGCAGGACCAACCGTGCGCGTTCGGTCACGGTGGTCAGCGCCTGTCCGAGGAGGTCTCGGTCCAGGTTTTCGAGCGCCGTATCGACGAAGTTGACCGGATCGTCGTAGCGAGTCATGTCGTCGCTCAACGTGACTCGCTCGTTGTACGAGGCATTCATCGCTGCCGCGCGGCGACGCAGTGCGGTCAGCACATATGCCCGGAACGCGGACTCCGGCCCGGAACCATTCATGAGGGCGGCGAGCGTTGCCTCGAAAGCGTGCGACACCAGTTCCTCTGCGTCCGCGTGCGGGAAGCGGGTCCGCGCGTATCGTCGAACGGCGTCGATATGTCGTTCGAACAGTGTGCCGAAGGCCTGGACGTCGCCGTTGCGCACGGCGGCCGTCAGTTCCATATCGCCGGGGGTTTCGGCCGTAGTGGCGGACGCCGCGGTGTGGCGCGGTCCAGGGATCACGAGCCGGGCGAGCGAGGGTGAGGCGCCCGGTTTCGCGGATCCCGATTCAGCCGACTGCTGAGTTGGACGCGAGTGTGGTTGACCGCCATCGGAATCGGCGGAGGTGTTCACGTCGGAGTCGCCGCCGGGCTCGGCCCGGCCCAGCCGGGTGGACGGCGCGCGTTGCGCGTCTTCGCCGATCCACCGGTCCTGCGGGCCGAGTGGGTTCTCGGCGGCGCCGTCGGCGTCATAGGTGATGCAGTGGAAGCCGGCGCCCTGTGATTGTTGTTGCTCCAGCTGTGCCAGGCGTGCGCGTGCTCGGTCACCGCGCAGGTCGTGTTCGACGATCTCGCCGTTCGGTCCGGGACGCAGTTCGTGCAGTAGGAGGTCGCCGTCGCTGTCGGTAGTGAGCGTGAAGACGTGCCCGTCGATGTGGTCCTCGCGAGCACCGGGTTTCTGAATGCTGACCAGTGCCAGCCGAGCGGGGTCCGCGGCGGTGGTGATGCGGGCGGTGAGGCCGTCGAGGCTGGTTTCGGTCCACCGGCCGTGGGCGTACTGGGCCAGTTCACGGGGATGGAAGCCGGTGTATTCGAGGATGGCGAGCGTGTCGGCATCGGGGAGTTGGACGGGTGTGGTGCCGAAATGCGCACGGATGAAAGCGAGCTCACCGATTCCGCAGCTCGCCGGCGTGAAAGTGCCTCGTACGGACGCGGTTTCGAGTGCCGAACGCACCGCGGAATCCACCGCCGCGTCGGCGTCCGAATCCGCGACGGTCGACGGCGAATACGCTGCGACCTCCCGCAGCAGTCGATCGAGCGCCGTGCTCATCCGCTCGTACCGGTGGCCCAGACCTGCGGCACGTATCCGCGGGCCCGAATCTGTCAGCTGCTCCCGCAACTGCCGCAGCGCCGACAGCGGGAGCTCGCGGAGCGTGGACTGGGCCGGGCCCGTCGTGGTCAGTTGCCACAGAGCGTGCGCTTGCCACAGCTCGAACATCGAGCCCAGGACGGTATGGCTTCGTTCGGCCTCGTGGCGGTCCAATTCCTCGACGGTGGGCAGTCCGTGAACTCGCGTCACCGCTGTGGCCGTGGGCAACTCGGACGTCGAGTCCGGGGCCGTGAGCTCGATGGGGGCGCTTCCGGTCATCACCATCGGGAGTCGGCCGGTGCCGGCCAGGGTCTTCTCGATCGCACGTTTGAGCTGTGCGGTGGACCGGAAGGTCGAGCGCAACTTGCGCTCGGACGGTCGCATCAGGGTGAATTCCCGGGCCAACACGTCGGCCATCTCGTTGCCGCCGGGCTGGGCGACTCGCCACCCGGACTTGGGCTCGAACTCGTTTCCTTCCTGGAACTCCACCGGGACGACAACGGTTTCCAACCAGCCGGCGCGGATCGGAATCACCTGTTGCTTCGCCGCCGGCGCGGTGACCGGTGCCGCGTCTTCCCAGCCGGGGATCCCGGCTCGCATCAGGTCGACCGCAACCCGGATCGGTGCCGGTGAATCAGTCGTGTTCCCGTCGTCCGGGACGGAGGAAAGGTCCGGACTCAGCGGCTTCAACCACTTCGAAATGTGTTCGGGCGCTTCGGTTCCGCGCCGGTACTTCAGGTACGCGGCCATCAGATGCTTCTCCAGCTCCCGGCGGAACGACGCCCGGTAGGTGCGTTCCACATCCGTGGGATCCAGTGTCGAATCCACGAGTCCCGACGGCCCGGCGGTCAATTCGATGTAGCGGATTCGCCAGCCGCGCCACAGCGCAGGAGCCAGACTCCGGTCGGCCTGGATCGCAGCTTCGAGCGCCCGCATGTGCCCGCCCTCGTTGGCGACGACCCATATTTCTTGCGGTTCACCAGGTTTCGACGCGAAGCGAACCACCTGTGGTGTGACGACCGTCCCTGCGCGGCGTTCCAACTCACGCGTGAACAGTTCTTCGGATGCCGGGATGATCAGGCGAGACATTGCCCTGTCGTATCGCACCACCAGGGCGTCCAGTTCCGCCAGATCGTTCAGCCGGTCAGTCGCCGCACCACGCCGAACCAGTAGCGGCTCGGCCAGTGCGGCCTGAGTGGCCGGATCGTCGGAATGCAGCCCGGCGAGGGAAGCATCGATTTCGGCAACTTCGGTCCGGGCGATCTCGCGGTGCGTCCGGACGAGTCGTCGCCACGCGGCACGGGAAGCGTCGTCCGGGGTCTCCAAGCCGAGCCGCTCCCATATCGCCGTGCGTCGCTGCCGCAACTCGCGGACGTAGTCGGCGGTCGGATGCAGGGGCTCGCCGGCACTGTCGAACGAGATGGCGTGCCAGCGCGAAGAATCCGAGGATGGGTAGTCCCTGAATCGTTGTGTGGCACCGGTCCGGGAATCGACCAGCACCGGCATGCCGTTCGGCCGATGGATCTCGTATCCCACCGGGCCGTCGGCACGATGCTCGACCACCCACACCCAGGATTCGCGTGTCCGCCGCAGCTCGGCCTCCAATGCCGCACGATCGGGGTACGCGACCGGCCGACCCGAACGGGGATCACCCGGCTGGATCGGACCGGTCGACCCGAGCCGTCCGGCTTCCGCCACGACGGCCGCCGCCAGGGCGAACTTCTCCCGAACCTCGAACTCATCGGTCCGGCCGGTCGCGGGATCGGTTGCCGTCAGACGCACGATTCGAGCGCCCGGCGCACCGGACATGGTGGCGGACAGGTCTTCCGGACGGCGCCCGATCGGGGTGTCGGGTCCGACTGTGTGTGCCCCATCGCCCTCCCGCGGCCGCCATCGCTTACCGCGCGGCCGTGGCCCGACAGGGCGTTCGGCGCGTTCGGCAGCCTCGGCGCGGCCGATGAGTACCCAACCCAGATTGTCGAGGCCGCGCCCCGGCACCCGCTCGGTCTCGTCGGCCCAGAGATAGTAGGAGGCGTGCGGCTTCACTACCAGGCGGTGGGTCAGCCCCGGGCGTTCCGCGAAGTATCCGCCACCCACCGGTACCTCGGTGGTGAGCACGGTGGCGCCGAAGATGGCCGCCGCCGGGCTGATGCCCAGGCCCGCGTTCGCGTAGCGCCCCTTCCGCCCCTGTTTGTGGGCACCCAGATTGGCGACCGGGTCGGCTTTTTCGCTCAATACGAACACCGGTACACCGAAATCGTCGGCATGCCGCATCCGACGGCCCGCTCCGGGGGAACCGGTGAGAATCACCTGGTCGACCTCGCCGGCCAGCCGCATGTCCTGCGCCGCGTAGCACAGCGTGGTCGAGCCGTAACTGTGGCCGATGACGTTGCGCAATCGCGGCGCGGATGCCCCGCCGGGTTGCTCCGCGTAGAACTCGCGGGTGGCGTTGAAGGCGGTGATGTCACGGGCCACGATGTCGCCGCCGACTTCGGCCATCTGCGGTGAGGCGACGGACAGATCGACGGGGCAGTGATAGCCGATATCGACGATCGCGGCCACCGAGGCGCCGTCCGCGCGCCGCGCGGTGATCTCGTAGAGGCTCTGCGCATATTGCGAGCGGTGTTGCAGTCTCCGCATCGTCGAACCCAAACCGTTGGTCATCCGGTTCACGATCGCCGCGCGGTCGGCGTCGCCGATGGACAGGATCACCCGGCCGTTACCGTCGTGCGCCGCGGCATCGTATGCGAGCAGTTGTACCGGCGGTCGACCGGTGAGGCGCGCGGCCTCGGCCTCGATGTCGCGCAGCTGCCGACGCGTCGCGAGCAGGTTGCGCAGTTCCTCGAATTCGGCTCTGGTCAGAACCGGATTGGGAACCCTCGCCTGCAGTTCGGCACCGGCGCGGCGCACCAGGGTGCGAGCGCGCGCGAGACCCACCGCACCCTCGGCGACGGCATGCGGGGCGACTTCGGGCCGCCGTTGCAGGAACCGCCGGATGTCGCGGGCGATCGAGAGCCGGTTCGCCTTGTCCCGCACCGTGAACGGAATACCGTCGGCGTTGCCGATCGCGTATGGATAGACCCGCAGCAGCGCGTACTGCCGATCGGAGAGTCCGAGTTCGACCTGGAGCGGCGGCACGTTCGGGCGGTCGGGGAGGCCGGTGCTCATCGCATGCCACCACGGCGCGACCTTGCCGGTGTGGGCGCGGGAGGTGCCGACGACGTCGGTGGTGTCGACCTCCTGCAGCAGTGTGCGTTCGTCCGCGCCGGAGCCGAAGTGCGCCTGCAGTCCGGCCAGCGCCGCGTCGGCGAGGCTCTTCTCGGACGGGGTGGGATCGGTGTCGGCCGACAAAGGGTCCGGGGTGACGGCGGAGTTCATCTCCGAGCCATCCCCGGTTGTGGTCGGTGCCGGCTTCGCGCCGATCGCGCCCGGGTCCGGTCGCTCGGTATCCGGCAGCTCGTCGGCCGACGCGATGGCCCCCGGGGCGGTGCGGCCGATCCTCTTCTCGCGGCCTGTGTCGTCCGTCGCCGCGGTCTGTTCTGAGTTGCTCTCGGCCACAACGGTATTCGGATTCGCCAGGTCGGCTGTCCGCCGGACCTTGCGGCGTGCGCTGCCGAGGTGGTCCTCCGCGGTATGCGGAGCGATGCCCAACCTAGCGGCGATCTCCCGCTTGGACAGACCCTGTTCCGACAACGCGAGCACGTGGCTCTCACGATTCGACAGAACCGCCCGGCGCGCTATGTCCGATGGGGCCGCGACCGGAGAGGCGGTGCGGCGCGGCGGGGCTTTCGCGGCGCCGGCAGCCGATGACGTGTCGTCGAGCAGGCCCGAGCGACGGGCGATCTCGACGAGCTCCGCGCGGCCTTCGCCGTGGAGCTCGCGGGTCACATCGGCCACTCGTGACTTCAACGAGTCCACCGAAATGCCCAGCTCGGCAGCGACCTCCCGATACGTCAGATCTTGTGCCAGCAAACGGAGGAGTATCCGTTGGTTCGGCGTCAGGCGGAGATCCGCGATCGGGCGGCCGGATGGTTTGCGTGCCCCGGTATCGAGGATCCGCCAAGGCTGGTGCCCCGTGGGCTCCGCCGGCAGAGTGACGGTGACGCCGTGGAGTTCGGCCAGCCTGAGGACGAAATCCCTTGCGGTCGACCACAATTCGAGCGGATCGACGGGAACGTCGCGTGGTGCCGAGCCGCGCCGCGCCGGCCAGAACCTGTCGAGCCGTAGCTGTCGATTGAGGGGGAGTTCGGCGCGTAGGTGGCGCACTTCGTCGGTGGAGACATTCGCCAGTACCAGAGCGAGCCCGTCGTCACCGGACAAGCCGGCGCCGCGCAGCACGAAATCACCGAGCCGCCGCAGGAATTCGGCGGCCGGGCGGTGTTCGGCGATCACATTGCGTGCGACGGAATCAACCCATTCCGCCACCGTGTGGCCACCGTTTACGGCGCCGCGCACCGCCCGTGCGCACACTTCCGCCACAATCGCCGATGCCGAGGCGGGCCCGACAGTTCTGGTAGCCAGGTCGGAAACCTTGTCGGCGAAGTGGGTTCGGAGTGTGTCGGTCGTGATGGACCAGCTGTCTTGCGAGGTGACGGTCGGTCGCCCCCTGACGAGGGCAAGATAGCCCTCATCACGTAGTTGCCGGTACGCCGCTCGGACCGTGGACGCCTGTATCTTCTCCGGATCCAGCCGCCGCATCAGCAGACGGGCCGAGGGCAGCGCCCGGCCTGCGGCTACGTCGCCCGAGAGGATCGCGTCACGCAGATGATGCACGAGCGTCCGACGCCACTGTGGCTGGCCGGCTTCACGGCCTTCGGTAGCGTGCTCGACCATCCGCAGAATGTCGACTATCGCCCGAAGATCGGCGCCGCCCGAATCGGGCAGTGCCGCCACGAGTTCCGGCATCGTGTACGTGGCGATGACCGCGTCCTCACGGGAGTGAACACCTAGTTTGCCGAAAATCCGGTTGCGATAGGTCACGGCCGTCTGCCGAGTCGTGTTCAGCTCGGCCGCGATCTGATCGTCGGTAAGACCGGAGATGATCAGACCGAGGGTCCGCAGCTCCTGCGCGCTCAGGGGAACAGCGGTGCCGCGAATGTCGGAGTGGGAGGGCCAGTCGTCGGCATTGACATCCACCCATCCCGCACGAATGGCGGCGGCCACCAGCCCGGCGCGGTCGCCGATTCCGATCCTCCGCCCGAGGGCTTGCACGCGCTTGTTCACCGCGTCCTTCCCCACGGGCACACCACGCATGGCAGTGAGCGCCTCGGCGATCGCGCGGTTCGACAATCCGGTGGCTACCAGGAACAGCAGGGCGCGCTCATCGGGGGACAAGGCGGGAGTCTGCCGGGGTACCGCCGGAAGTTCGGTGATGTCCAGCAAGCCGCGGCGGACCGCCTCCGGCACCGTCGACGTGCGCTTCGTGACGTCGAGGGTCCGCAGGAGCTGGGAGTAGGTTGTGCGCCCCGTGGCTCGCGACCAGCCGGTCTGTTCGAGGACTCCTGACCATGACACCCCACGGGCGATCAGTCCGAGGAGTGTCTGCTGCCGTTCACGCGAACGATCGCTGACCGTCTGCGGTGCGTTCGGGGCCAGCAATCCGGCCAGCCGGCGCAATGCACCGGCCTCCGCCGCCCGCACGATCTGGGGCGTCACTGTCGAGGCTGCCCAGCCCCGCGCGTTCAGCTCCGCCGCTGCCTCGGTGGGCCCCAGGCCCTGTTGGTAGCGCAACTTCAGGATGCGCCGCTGAATCGGACTCAGGGCGCGGAAGTGCTCATCGAACTGTGATGGGGTGGCGCGGGAGAACGATTCGACGAGAGGGTCCGAGTCGTCGGCATTCTCCAGTTCTCGGTATGCGGAAACCAGTTCGTCGCGCAAAGGAACAATCTCCGCTGCCCGGTCCGCCGATGCCGACCCGGGCTGTGTCCCGTCACTGCCGTCGCGCATTTCCGATTCGTACTGTGCGGCGGCGCGTACCAGATCCTCCGGCATCGGATAGTCGAGCCAGCGTGCGGCGATGAGGATGATTCGCTGGTCGGCGGTGATATCGGTGGCCGGTCGGCGCAGGACCACACTGACCTTCGTCTGCGACGTTCCCGCGACCTTCGCGACATCTTTCTGGGCCGCTCGTCCGGTGAATCCGGCTGCCCGCAGGTCGCGGTATCGGGCTGCGGCAGCGGCCAATTCCGGATTCGCGAGTTCGCCGGTGAGGGAATCGCCGACGCGAGCGTTGGCGAAGTAGTGCGTGAGCGCATCGACGAGGGCGGCGGCATGCGCCGAGTTCGACACGTCGGCCAACCGTCGCAACTCACGCAGGGGATCGTCGGCATCAGGCGTGGCGAGCGGTGCCGACGGGTCGGAGCCGAACATCCGGTCCAGCCGCCGGGCCAGCGCGTCGCTCGTTGTGACGAACGCCCGCCGAAGGTGGTCGAGCTGATCCTGCTGGTCCGCCGGTAGGTCATCGGTGCTCGCGGATTTCCTGGTCATCGCCTCGATGCGGCGGTGCAGGTCGAGCGACTCCGCGATCCAGGCGATCAGCTCCGAGGTGTTCACTGCCACCAGAACGTCGTCGGGGGCCTCGGCGATGCGCTGCCGGATGGCGTCCACGGCGGAGCGAACCGCTCCCATGACCACGACAGGCACCGGCGCCGAAAGCAATTCGGCCAGAACCTGCCGGGCGGCCGGCCCGACCGCGCCGTCGGCGGCGGGGCGGGCTCCCACGGGCTCGTCGGGGTGTGCCTCGGGATTCTGCGGGCGGGCCGGCTGCGGATCGTTCCGATCGATCGGTGCCGGAGCTTCCTCGGCCGAAGCAGTCTCGGTGTGAGAAAGTTCGGCCGCGGTGGTGTCGAGGGGGCGGTAGGCGGGGTTGGCTCGGCCGATGGTCTCCAGATGCGACACGGTTCGGTCGAGAATCCGGCGGGTGGGAGTGTTGTCCGCGAGCTCGTCGGCCAGCGTCACGGCCGACGCCGGGTCTTCGATGAGCGTGCGCCGCAGCCGATGTAGCGGCGCCAGGACGGCTTTGATCTCCGTGTCCGCAGTGAACCGGTTGAGTAGTGCTACACCTGCGTCGAATGCGGCCGAGAGGTGTGCGCGTGCGGTCGCGGATTGGCCGAGCGAGAGCTCGTAGGCGGCGACCGTGATCAAGGTGCGCAGGTAATCGGCCCCGGCCGCGGCGAACTCGTCGAGCGGATCCGCCAAACCTGCCCGGTTGAACTCCCGCTCGAGACCGGGCAGCAATCGAAGCGCATCGGTGATTCGGCCGGGATTGACGATGTAGACCGCATCGTCGTCGGCGGACTTTCGTGCCCGGGCCGGTGTTTCCGCCGGTAGGCGATCGAGCGCGCCGAGAGTCATCGCCACCGCCTCGGCGTCGCTGCGGGCACCGAGTCCGAGCAGAATTTGCCGCACGGTGACGTTGACGGTTGTTCGAGTAACGCCGAGCAGTCCTGCAATTTCCTGGCGCGACTTACGGCTCGCGACAAGCCGGAGTATCTGCGTCTGTCGTTGGGTCAGCACCGTGGTGATATCGGAGACCGCATTGGGATGCGGGGCCATCTCGCCGTTGCGTATGGCCTCGGCCAGCGCATGGATCGCTTCGTGACGAGGCCCACCCTGGGCGCGGGTGTACGCGCCGTACATGTCGATCTCGTCCGCGCCGACGTCGTCGACCTCTGTCCGGGGCTCGGCCGGGAGTTCGGCCTGTACACCAGCGGCCGCGGCGATCGCAGATCCCAGGTGGCGGGCAGCGGACCACAGCGCCTGCGGCTGGGTGGCAAGGGGATTGACAGGCGCCCGCCCGACGCCGCGGCGGGCAGGGTTGAAGGCGGCGATCAGGCGCTCGCGGCGATGAGGCGGCAGCGCGTCGAGCGCCCGGCGTACCTCGGACAACCGCGCGTGGTTCCACGCCTGCACCATCGGATCCGATTCCGTCAGATGCGCGCCGTTGACGAGCAGTTCGCGGATTCGCCACCACATGTCGGCGAATCCGCGTTGCTGCGACAGAACGTTGTGGGCGACGAGCTCCACCCACTCGGCCAGGCTCCGGTCTCCGATCTGGGCGATTCGCGCGACCG
The DNA here is from genome assembly GCF_001613505.1 of Nocardia mikamii NBRC 108933. GTDB lineage: Bacteria > Actinomycetota > Actinomycetes > Mycobacteriales > Mycobacteriaceae > Nocardia > Nocardia mikamii. Next base: position 147,861 of record NZ_BDCM01000007.1, on the reverse strand, counting down.
CGGCATCGCAGATCTCGTCGAGCACACCGGGGACCGCCTGCAGTCCGAAATGCGTGGATAGTGCGCGTAATTCGGTATCCAACTCCGCGCGGACGAGTGCGACCGCTCGATCGCGCGCCCCCTCATCGATATGCGCCCTGATCCGTTCGAGGAGCTGTCCCGAATCGGAACTCGCTGTACCGCTGCGTGATTCGGCGAGTCGCGCCCAGGGGGTGGCGGGCGGGGTCGAGTCGGGGCGCTGCTTCGGGGTGGCCCCTATAGCCGTGTCATCGCCGTCCTCGCCGAAGCCGGCGGCAGCGGGGTCGGTCCCGGGGCGGGAGGTGCCGCCGCGGCGCCACGGTGTGTCGGGTGCCCGTTCGGTGCCCGAATTCTGTTGCGGGGCACGTGGTCGACTCGGACGCCCTGGACGCGAGCCGATGGGCCCCTCGGCTACCAGTGCGTGCGCCCACGCCGCCACGATCGGAACATCTCCCGGCAGCGGCGTCAGCGCTCCGGCCGCGACATCGGCCGACGGCAGACCATGAAACCGGGCGTACTGCCGTGCGGCGATCCGGTCGGCGACAATGCCCGTGACGGCAGCGGCGAGGGTCCGGCCGGCGCGCGCATCGATCTCGTCGACGGCCTCGGCGAGATGATCGGCCACCATCGCGAGGAACCGATCGCGCAGTGGGCCGGTCGCGGGCAGCTCCAAGTGCAGCACCCGCGTCTCGTCCCCGTGTACGGCCAGCACCGTCAGATAGGTGCGCAACGCGGTCTCCAGCCGCGGTCGCAGCTCACCGGCGACCGGGTCGGGCAACGCCGCTCGAAGGGAGGTCCGCAGGCGCTCGATCGCCGCAGCGCATGCCGCTTCGAAGCCGGACTCCTTGTCGGAGAACAACTCCTGGTAGGTCTCGGCGGACACACCGGCACGCTGCCGGACGATGTCCAGCGACAACTTGGCGTAACCGTCACGGGCGGCGGCGGCGAGCAACTCGGTCAGAATTCGTTCGCGCTCATCCGGTTTCGCCTGCTCGGTCGAGCCGTCGTCCGGCGCCGGCGAATGCGGTCGCGCGACGGCGACGGGCTTCACCTCCGGTGACGTGGTACCGATGCGGAGGAGGTCGGCGAGATCCTGTCGCAGCCGCGGTACCGCGGCCATGTCTCCGGTCGCGGCCCAGTTCGCCAGTAAGCCATGGACCGCGGCCCCCAGAGCGCGCAGTCCCTCGACGGACATGGCCGGCTCGTCGAGCGCCTCCGCCAGGGTGGCGGCAATCGATTTCGTGGCGGTCATCGCGCGGGCAGCGCGCTGAACCAGATCGAGGCCGGATCTCTCTACCAGTACGACTCGTGCGGTGACCGGTCGAGCGGCCAGGGCACTCGCATAGGTGTGGACCACGGTCGCCGTGCGGGCGGTACGGTCGGCTCCCCGGGCGGTGGTACTCACTTCGTCGATGATCAGTTGCCGCAGATCGTCCAGCGCCGCCTTGTGCGCTGCGGCGAAGGCGTCGTAGGTGCGCGGGAAGCTTTCGTCGAACTCCTCCGGAGTGACTTCCGCACGCCGGCAGATTTCGTCGATCGTCGTTGCGGCGAATCCCTGTTCGGCCACCGTCGCCACCGTCGCACCCAGGATGCGGGCCAGCGAATCGTCCTGCTGCGCCGGTTTTGTCCAAGGCGCGAACATCCACTCGTCGGGATCCGTCGCGGCGAGCCGGATCGACAGTGGCTCCCAGGACGGCGCGAATTCGATGCCCTTGCGACCGATGATCGCACTGCGCACGGCGGGATCGGTTTCCATCGCGTCCGCCACGGCGAGTATCCGCAGGTAGTCTTCTTCCTCCCCACGAGCCACGACTCGCCCGTGCGCCAACGACACGCGCGTCCGCGACGGCCGGGTCTCGGGACGAGCGTGCGGTTCGGTATTCACCGTGGCATGCACGAGCATCCTGGCGCTGTTCTCACGTGTCAGGGGCCTCATGAGCTCCTGCAATCGACGCGCCGCCGCCCATGCGCCGGGCATATCGTCGATGACGACCTGCAGCTTGGCCACCCAGTCGTCGATCGGCACCGGCGCACCCTGGTCCTGCTTCACCAGGTTGAATCGTTCCGCCGCGGCGCGGTGACCGGCAAGTGCGGCGAGGTATCTACCCGCCCCGCTCGTCGACGGCACGACGACCGGCACGCCCTGTTCGGTCGCCTCGGTAGCGACGCTGCCGAAACCCTCTGCCCGCGAGGGCATCACGACCACGGTAGCCGCGCGAATGTCCGCCCGGATCTCAGCAGGATCCCTGGTGTGCGGCAGCACCTCGACCACATCGGGGTCACCGACGATCTGCGTCAATTCGGTGTGGGCCGCCCTGAGGTCGTTCTCGAAACCCCGGACCACCAACCGGACATCATGGCCGTGCGCGCGCAGCCGCGACACCACCTCGGCGATCTCCGCGCCACCTTTCAACGCGTCGTCCACACGGCCGAAGAGCAGAACCCGTACCGGACTGCCGGGCGCGGGCTGCGGCGGCTGTTCGGCCATGTCCAGGACCGGCTGCAGTTCGTGCACCGAACCGTGGCCCGCCAAGGCGGCCTGCAACAGTGCGTCCGTCGCCAATGCCGGGCCCAAGCCCGTCACCAGATGCGCCCGCCGCGAAAGATAGATGCCCGCCGCGACGCTGCCGCGACCCTGCGCAGGATCGCTCGTGAGGCTCTCCCACAGCATCGGAATCAGATGATGGACAGCGACGATTTTCGCTGCGGGATAAGCCTCCTCGGCCTTCACCGCGGCCCGGAGGCCGCCGGCTTCGACGTGCACGATCACCATATCGACCGAGTCGGGCAAACTTCTCACGTGCTCGGGGTGCAGATCCCGCATCCACTCCTCGCGGAGGTAGACCCGCACACCCGGAACCCGGAACTCGGAATCGACCTGTCCCGGTAGGACAGTCACTTCGTGCCCGGCCGCTACCAGGCCCTCGCAGAGCGCCAGGTTCAACGTGCCCATACCCGTCCGGCCCCGCCCCCACAGAGCGCAGCACACCAGAATTCGCTGTCTGGTGAGGTCGAGCCGGGCCCGATGCCAGACCTGCCCCTCCGGCAGGGGCTCGGCCGTGTCGAGATCGATACGGCCGTCCACATCGGACAGTCCGCGACGCAACTCCTCGACGGCCAGCCCGGGATCGGAATCGGTGGGATCGCTTCGGGTGTAATCCAGTTGGGCGACCAAGCGGTGTCGGCCATCGGGGTCCTGGGACGACGTGACAACGAATGCGGCATCGTCCCCGGCAGCGGTCCGGGCGAGTTCGGCCAGGCGTGCCGCCGCGGCGAGGATGTCCCGGTGCGTCGGCTTCGAGTCCTCGTCGGGTAGTCGGGACGCGACCGCGGCGGCCAGGGCGCCCGGATTCGATACGTCAGCGCCCGATACGACCAGTTGCCAGCGGAAACCGTCGTACTCCTCGCGCATCTCGGCCGCGTGCAACCGAGCATCGTCGTGAGCCTCGGCCGACCCATACGACGGATCGGACTCCAATCGGTCGGCGAGTTCCCGCGCCTTCGCGGCGTGGTCGCGACGCATGTCCCGGTTGTCCGTCAGCCACCCGTCCGGTGCCCGCGGCCCGGTGGCGGGATGTGCGAAGGCGGCACGGTCGCGCAGGTGATCGATGAGAGCCCGGCGATCGGAGTTTCGGCTGTCCGCGGCGGGCAGCGCGGATCGGACCCATCCGAGAACCGCCTCGGGTTCCGACAGCGATCGCAGAGCACCGTCCGGCGATCCGGGCTCCTCCGCCGGTCTGCTGCCGATGCGGTCGCCGTGCTGGGACGGCATCTGCTGGTCGGCGCTACCGGCCGGCCCGACAAGGTATGCCGCTCGGCTGACGTCGTAGCCGTTGAAAGTCGTGTCGGCCATCTCCACTTGGACCGGAGTCAGCTTCACGCGTATTTCGTCCAGATACCGGAACAGGGCGGGGCGATTGGTCGCGGCTGCGCCGCTGCGGCCGTCGATGACGATGGCGAGGTGACGTCCGCGAGCTGCCGCAATGCCTTGTGCCCAGTCGATGAATTTTCGATAGAAATCATCGACCGACACGTGATTGATATAGGTCTCCAAAGGGTTGAGACCGCGAATGAGGAGCAGCGGCACACCGGATGTGCTGGTGGTTTCGATGAGCAGACCGGCTCCCTCCAGCCTGGCACGGCCCGGCTCGTCGGGATTACGGACGATGACAGCTGCCGTCATATTCGGCATCGCTTCGGCGACCGAGGGGTATTTCCCTGCCCAGCAGGCGCTGGCGATATGTCCGGACAGTTCGAGCAACGGACCTCGTGTCGGAATGAACCGCAGCGGAGTCGTCTCGCTCGCGACACCGACGCCCTGAGCGCGCGATATCGCCTCCTCCAGTGCTATAGCGCTGGTCATCCGACGGAACGCGCGTGCTGCCTTCCTGCTCGAGAAATACTGGGAGAACACCTCGTGATTCGTAATGTGATCCACAAATTCCCGGACCAGAACGATATCATCGAGAGTCGGCTCTCCCGCGCCGATGTCCCGCAGTCGATCGATCCATTCCGGATACTGTTGCATCGCCCAAGCGAAACAAATCGTTCGCAAGTGGTCATGCAATTCACCGACTCCGGCCAGGAGCTGGAAATTGTTCTCGAAGTCCCCGAGTGAACGCAACGCCGGAAAAGGGTTGGCGCTGCCGGGCTCCGATGCGACGAGCTTTCGCAGCTGCTCGGTGAGAGTTTTTATCTTCTGACGCGCCACGTCGTTCATGACGAGACCGTTGGCAAGCCTGCCCGAGGCAAGTGACCGCTCCAATGCCGAGATGTGTTCGGCAATGCCATGCCCGAGCTCACCGAGCAGATGGGTGATCGGACGCCGGGTGCTCGTCATCGCCGAATGCGCTTCGCGTAGATTCGCCGCCAGCCGCGCAAAACGTGTCAGCAGATCCTCGGTCCACTGCGGCGCGGTTCCGGTCCGCAGTTTGGCGACGTTCACTACCTCGCTCGGCTTATACGCCGCGGGCATCTCCGCGATACGCCCCGCCGTCTGTGCCTGGTCGAAATACTCGAGCAACGTCCGCAAAGACACGATATCGCCGCGATGCCACTCGGATGTCGTGAAATTGGTAAGCGCCATGAGCACACCGGCGAGAAGCTCCGACGACTGCACTTTCGCCAGCGTCTCGTGGGAGAGATGCGCCCCCTGCACCTCGGTCACGAAGGCCCGGACGACAGCCTTCAACTCCGGCAGCACTGCCGCGCCGGTGCCCTGCAAGTCGAGTACTGCTCGCTCTCCATCGGACCCGTTATCGGCCATGATGGCTCGCACCGATCGGGCGAGTTCGACTGGCACTACATCGACCAACTCCATGGCCGCGCGAATCGTCGGCGGCCGGTGCCTCGGTGACAGGGCAGCTGCCAGAGTGAAATATCGGGAAAAAGCGAGACCCTCCGCGCGGTCGATGTAGAGGTCCTCGACCGCGCGCAGCTGCTGCTCGGTGAATGTTACTTCACCGAGCATTTCCTTCGAAAATTCCGCGATCCGGCCCGAACGCAGATAGTCGTTCGCAATGCTGTGCCGGATTGCGCTCGAAGAATGGTCGTCGAGGGCGACCAGATAACTCCAGGTTCGATAATCGGCAGCCATCGCCGCGCTGCGGGGATCAATTGTTTTCGTCGGTTCGGATTCCGCACTCTTCATCGCATATCGGCGGATCGTGCTCAGCAAGTTCTGATCCAGAACCCCCGCCGGTATTTCGGCGATGCGACGCAACTCCCGGCCGAGCCTGTCGAGATCGTCCAGCTGCGGGCGTCCGAAACTGCCGCGGGTGACGGGGGCGAAATCCGGATTATTCGCGTCGACACGCCGCAGAGCGGCACGGATCTCGGGCTTCGCCAAAAACTCCACTCTGGCACCGATTCCGGCGATACTCCAACCGGGAGTGTGCACGAAATCGGACACGGTCTCGTAGCCTATCGGCGTGGAAAGCGCGTCCAGGATGTCCGGATGGGTGGCGAGGGTAATGCATACCTGCTGTTTGTGCGGGCTGTCGAGGAGTTCGGTATCGCCGGTCGCCGCGGACGCGTCGGCCATCCTGATCGCCTCGACCCACTCGACGAGTTGATCGAAGAACTCGACGATATCGTCGTGCTCGGTCACCGGCCGTGCGGTCACCATGCGGGCCAGGCGTTCGATGTCGTTCGCGCCCAACGACAGCCGGGAGGCGGATCGCGCAATACGGTCGGCCGCATCGGTCGGTGGCGGCACCTCCTCGTATACGTGATGCGCGGCCGGGAAGGTATCCACGAACCACGAGTGCAGCCGATCTTCGGTTTCTTCGAACTTCAGTTCACCGGCCGTGAGCCACCGTGCGTCGGTGATCCGGCCCTCGCCGATCCCCGCGGCGAAACGCACGGCGGCTTCGATCACCGCGACGCCGGCATCGGTGAATTCGGCAGTCCCCGTGGCCCGCACATTCAAGGCCACCGCCTCCGCTACGGTCGGCGACCGCCAGTCGCCCGGCATACCACTGGGACGGGGAGATTCCCGCACCATCAGAAACCGTTCGACACCGGTCGCATCGACATGCCTGACCAGCGCGCCCGCGTCGGGCGGCAGGACGGCGGACACACTGCGAATATCGATTCCCGCGATATCCCGGACGGTGGCGTCGCGCGGAAAGTCCGTCGCCAGTGAGCCGGGCGGCGTACCGAAGAGCTGTGCCAGCTCATCGTCCAGTTGTGCGGTGAGCCCGGAGGATTCGTTGTCGAACGCGGCCGATGCGTCGTCGTGGGCGATCAGCGCCGCGGTCAGCGATTCCACGCGGTGCACCGGTATTCGTCGGCTCTCGGCGCCCGCAATGTCGGCGCCGGACCGGCCCCGCGTCTCGGCCCACACGCGACCCGCCAGCTCGTCGAGGCATTGCAGACGCCAGGCAAGCCGGACGAGCCGGTCGGCGTCGGCCAGCACACTCGGGTCCCCGTTCACATCGACGGCGCGGTCGAGCACCGGCCGCAACTCCGGCCGCAAGGCCGTCCACAGCCGTCCGCCCGCCACCGCACCGAATTGTCCGGCCAGGTCCCGGTACTGCTCACCGAGCCGATGCCGATAACGCTCGTATGCCGCCCCCGCTTCGGCCGGTCTCGCGCCGATCGGGTCGAATCGCGAATTTGCCTCGTTCTCCGAGGGCCTGCTGCCGATGACGTCGTCGGGTCCGAATCCCGGCTGATCCGCTGTGGTGGCGGTTCCCGATTTCGCTTCGCCGGGAGGAAGATTCACGACCAGGTCCGGTGAGATCTCCGGTAGGCGCACGGTGGTGACATAGTGATGGATCACCCATTCCGGACTGCCGACGTCGGGGCCGTCGATCTCCACAGCGGCGAACCCCACCGCGACCGCCTCCGCCGGCCTGAGCGTGGTTTTCGTTTCGTCGGTGAAGGCCGCCTCCGGAAGGCGCTGTAGCCATTCTTCGTACGATTCGGCGATCAGGCCGGTGATTCGCAGCGCCCTCCATGCGCGCCGCAGCACGGCCTCGATTTCCTGGCTGAACCGGTTGCCCGCGGCGTGGTCGATCGCGTGCCCGAACTCATGGATGACATCGTCGTGGTAGGACCGTCCGCTGGCCGGGTGAAACCCGGTCGAGCGGTCGTACAGATCGTCCTCGAGTGCCTGAGTTCGGTCGGCCACCCGGGACAGGTTCAGCGTCATCCACTTGCTCCGGGTGCCCCGTTTGAGGGTCGCGGCGTTGACCCCGGGATCCGCCAGGAAATCGATGCGCAGTTCACGGATATTGCTCATGTGCGCAACCAGATCCGGGGCGTGCCGGTATCGGGTGAGCAGGTCGTCCAGTGTCTCGAGAATTTCCCGCACCGCGTCGACGGGGACGCGGGGATGGTCGAATCCGGCGATGACGAAGTACGGATGGTTGAGGTTGAACTCCTCGACCAACCGGGCTTTGGCCTGCGCGTCAGCGCTCAAGCCGCCGATGTGCGCGGTTTCTTCCGGCGTGTGCACCGCGTACCGTTCGGCTCGGCCGAGCTCAGTCATCACCCGCGAGTGCGTGTCGAGCAACATGGCTTCCTGCTCACTCGAGAAGTCCCGCAGCCGGTCTTCGAGGTAGGACACCTGTTCCCGCATCTCTGTGATGTCGGCGCGGGGGAAGCCGTGGCCCTGCCACACCGGGCGACCATCGACATACCGAACGAACTTGGTGGCGAACGGGCTCGGCACGGCCTGCTCGGAGTCGAGTGCGGTCCGCCCGCCTGTCACTTCGCCGTCCGGGCCGATATTCCAGTGCTGTGTGCTGCGCCGAGTCCCGGTTACCGCATCCAGCAGGCCGAGCAGCTCCCCGGAAGCCGAATCCAGATAGCTGCGATCGACCGGACCGAACGCCGCGAATCCTTCGCTCGCCGGATCGTCGCCGACCAATCCCAAATCGTATGCACGTGACATCCTCTGCGGCAGAACGGTATTCGCCGCGCCCCCGGGCACGATTTCCCGGTACAGCACCTGGGGGTCGTCGGTCGCGGGGTGGGTGGCGGTGACCGGCGCGCCCATCGCAGCGCCGATCTGCGATGTCAGCCATTGTTTCGCGGCATCGCCGGCGTTGTCGTAGACCTCCCGGTCGCTCCGGTAGCCGTTACCGAACGTGACCCGCTCGACGCTGACCCCTTGCGCTTTCGTCAGCGCTTCCCGGCGGACCACACCGGCGTTCAGACCCGCGGTGAGAAGCGCCGGAAACCTGGTTGCGGGCGGGCTGTGGGGCGCGCTCCCGATTCGGCCGTCCGGGCCGCCGGAAGGTGGGTCTGGCGAATCGTCGCCGAGGTCGGGGAACAGTGTGCTCAGACGGTCCAAGTCATCGTCGCCGGCTCGACCGTCTTCACCGCCGGGTCGCTCACCGCGGATCTCGAACCACACGGTCTTCCCGTCGACATGCTCGACGACACCGTATTCGGTCGCGAGCATCGTCAACAACGGGCCACCCCGGCCCGACTCGGCATTACCGTCCGGGTTGCGCCACCCCGGGAGCGTGCGGTTGTAGTCGCGAACTCCCACCCGGATGACCGGGCCGCCAGGGTCTTCGGTCACCGTCGCGATGACGAACCCGTGAGTTCCGGCGTGACGCGGGATGTTGCCCGCCAACTCCGACACCAGCAACTCGGCCGAGTCGACCTGACGGGAGTCCGGCCAGCCCACCTCGCCGGCGTGTGACCAGTTCTCCATGATCCGGCGCACCAGCCGGCGGGTTCGCCAGCTGTCCGAACCGTCCGGGGCGCTGACCCGCACCAGATAGTCGTCGACGTCGGGCACTGTGGACGGTGCCGCGCCCGGGATCGCTCCCTGGATCTGGATCCGAATAAACCGCGCCACAACGCCTTCGACGTCGGAGCGCGCCGCACCGAGATCGACAAGCACGGCTTCGAGGTCCGCCGGGTCCAGCCCTCGAATCGCCTCGAGCGCCGACGCTTCCAGACCCTCGCTCACTGCGGAGGCGACGAAGCCGGACGCTGCCCCGGCAACGTAGTCGAGGACCGCCAGCATGCTGCGCTCTCGCGGAGAATGGTTGCCCGGTTCCGAATCGGACGTCACCGCGTCGGCGGACGAGATGGACGAGCCCGGCCCCCACAGCTTCGTTATCAGCGCAGTACGGAAACCGTCGGGTGCTGTTGTCGCGGAACGGGAAATGTCCGGTCCGGCCGCGTTCGCCCCTTCCGAGTCGTGTGGTCTACTGCCGATCGGATCAACCGGATCGTCCCCGGTCGCCTCGGTGGGCCGGGCGAAGACAGTGCGGAGTACCTCACTCACTTCGAGCGTCAGCTGCTGGAAAGCTTCGGGCGAGATGTTCAGTCGTGCTTGCGCCTCGTCGGGCGAAAGCCCTTGCATGAGAGCGCCCACCACGAGTTCGGCGGTTGCCGGGTCCGGCAAGCCTTGCAGCGCCGCGCGTACGGTGGTCGCGAACTCGACGTCGGCTGTGGCAAGGGTCGGGTCGGCAACCTGCCGCGGCCGATCCAGCCCAGGCGCGTTGGCATCGAGCGATGACGTCTTTCCCGCGATGAGCTGCTGTGCACTTCTGACCTCAGCGGGTGCGAGATCCAGCGCCGCCGCGATCTGGTCGACTTCTAAACGGCCACTGGTCTTTTCGTCATGGCGATTGACGAACGTGTAGACCCGGACCACCAATAGTCGTGTCGGTCTGTCGAGGTTGGGGAATCTGGATTCGAAGTATGAAGTAAGCATCGCGCCGCGGACACTGCCCCAGGCGTGGGCGGCGAACGGCGGTCCACCGGGCACATGATTGCGGATCGCACCGAGTATCGCCTCTCGGAACCGCTGTGTGAGATCCTCCGCAGATTCCGGCAGGGAACTCCAGCGTCGAGCGGCTGCGATGGCGATCCAGTCGAACTGCTCGAAGATCGCGTTTCGGATCCGCATCTCATCCGAGGACCCGACCGGCGCGTCTATCAGCTGCCAGAAGAGCGTGTCTTCCGCTTTTTCCTCCGGGGCGCCACGAACCAAGAACTGCTCGACCGCCTCGCGAAGTATTTCCCGTGGCATGCCGACCGAATCGCGCAGTCTTCGAAGGAAATCGAGCGTTGCCCGACCACCGTTTTCCACGTCGGCAACCGTCCGCTGATGACGTTCCATCCGGGTGGCAAGGTCCTTCTTGGTCAGCCCGTGATATTGCCGGACCGCCGTGACCCATTCTCCGATCGATGCACGGTCGCGCGTGCGAGGTATCGATGTGCCGAAATAGTCTTGCAGTTCGGGAGCAAAGCGGCGGAGGGCAGCTTGCATCGTCTCGATCGGAATCCCCAGCGCTACCCGCAGATCGCGCAGGAGCCGAGGACCGATGGGGCGATTGGTATCCTCCGCGTCCCAAATTGCGACGCGATGGTCATTTGTTCGGTTCGCCAGTTCCTGCCGGTTCCAGCCGAGCCGCTCGCGGTTGGCGCAGAGCCAGTCGCCCAAGGTATCGAATGCGGGATCGTTCGGATCAGGCACCGCGAACCGCCGCTGTGCGATCGCGATCATCTGCGCGGGAATGCCGAGTGCGCCGGCGATCTGCCGCAACAACTCCTCGGGCAGGCTTTCACTGTGCTCTGCGCGCCACACACGCGTTTTGTGAACGCCGGCGCGGTCGGCTACTTCTTGTTGTGTCCAGATTCGACGCTGGCGGTTGGCTGTCAGCCAATCTCCGATCGTCTCGAACCGCTGGTCTCTCGGGTCAGGGGCGGCGGCGCTGACTGCGTCGGCTAGGTGCGGCGCGAATCGAAGTGCCGCTGCGTGAAGTGTGACGCGAGGAATTCCTAGCGCCCGGCCGAAGTCCTGCAGATACTTCGGCCCGACCGTACGGTGGTTCTCTGCTTTCAAAACTGTTATACGGCTCCAGCCCATTCGGGCGCCTAGCTTCTTCTGGGTCCACTCGTGGTGTTCTCGCACCGCGCGCAGCCAGTCACCCAGTGTCCGGTACTCCGGCTCGGCAGGATCTGGAACAGGTTCCCGGAAATGATCTGCCAGCGGGAGTTCGAAACGGAGGAGAGCGGATAACAGTTCGGCGTCCGATATGCCGAGCACATCGATTACGTCACGTAGATAACCGAGACCGGGGCGGCGATTTCCGGTTTCCACCATCGATACCACTGTTCGATGGCGACCCATACGAGCGCCGAGCTGTGGCTGATCCAGATCGTGGCGTTCCCGAACAGCTCTGAGCCAGTGGCCGATCGACTCGAACTCCGCCGGGTCGGGGGTCGTGAAGCGCCGCTCGGCGACCAGGACCGTCTCATCGGGCAGGGAAAGAGCAGTCGCGAACGTACGCAGATAGTCCCGAGTTACCGTCTCGCCGCCCTCAACCTTTCGTACGGTGTCGCTGGACCGACTCATACGTTCGGCGAGTTGTCCTTTCGTGTAGCCCCGTTGCTTCCGGGCCGCCGTCATCCACGCGTTCAACGTGCGGTATCGGGGATCGTTCGGTTCTGGAACCGAATCGGCCAGATGGTCCGCCAAGTCGGGCGCAAAGCGAAGAGCAGCCGTGCGCAGTGCGTCGTTCGACAATCCGTATGCAGTGCCCACCGCAAGCAGATAATTGAGAGTTACCGGGTAGCGCCCGTTCTCCGTCCTGCGAACGGTTTCGACCTCGAAGCCGATACGCTGCGCAACCGTCTGCGGTGTCCACCCGCGGTGGTTGCGCAGTGCGACGAGCCACTCGCCGACGGTCCGAAATCGGTCGTCGGTCGGTGGCGGGATCGACTCACCGAAATGGTCTGCGAATCTGGGCTCGAAGCGTGCAACCGCGGAACGCAAAACCTCTTCCGGGACTTCAACAGCCGCAGCATATTCCCGCAGGTAGGCAACTGTCACAGGGCGTCGCCCGAGTTCGATGCTCTGCACGCTGTACTTGCTACGACCCATGCGAGCCGCGAGATCCGGTCGGCTGATACCACGAAGTTCGCGGTCGGCGCTGAGCCAGTCGGCCATCGACTCGATACGGTCGTCGGTCGGATCCGCCCCTGTCCGGCTCGTGTCGGTGCCGGCGGCCGGCGCGGCCTGATCACTCGCCGGTAGCGGCCGGTGTAGTTCGAACCAGGACGATTTGCCTGAGCCGTCGTCGAACACGGTGATGCCGGACTCGTCGGCGGCGGCCGCCATGATCGGCAGGCCGCGGCCGCGTTCGGCGAATTCATCCGGCATATCGCCGATTTGAGGGGCGAAGGTGCTCTCGTCGAGAACTTCGAAACGCAGTTTCCGCGCGGCCTCGGTGTCGGTCTGGGTGATGACGACCTCGACCTTGCCGTCGGTATCGGCGAGGGAGTTCGCCATCAGTTCCGACATCAGAATAACCGCGATGTCGACGCCGTCGGAGTCCAGCCAGCCGAACGATTGATTCAGCAGTTCCTCGAGGCGGTGACGTTCCGCTGCGACTTCGTTGGTGCGGGATCGCTCGCCTTCTCGGCCGGACGGGCCCACTGCCGTGCCGGTCTCCCGCACGATGTACTGCTTGCGGGTGCTCGGTGCCGGCTGATTTGCCGCGCTGTCCGACGGCCTGCTGCCGATGCTCCCCAGTGCGGCACCGGTCTGGTCTTCGGCAGCTATGGGGTCCGGACCCTCATAGGGTCGACGACCGACCTCTACGCGTTCGTCGCGGCGCGGATCGTTCGATACGGTCTCTGCGGCATCCAGTCGGATCGGCATCGCCGCGCCCGGGTCCGATAACCCTGCGACTATCGCATCGAATTCGTCCATCGTTGTGTCGGGAACGACGACTTGCCGGGATGGCTGTCGGGCCTCGGCGGCCGGGGCGCCCATGCGCGAACCGGCGACGAGGTTGCCGTCGTGGTCGAACTCAATGCTTTCGAACAGCCGCTTCTCCATCGGCATCCGATCGATGAACTTCTTCTGCTCGCGGCGCCATTCATCGAATCCGACGGCTTTGTTCAGCAACGCACGGCGGTTTCGCAGGTCGCTGGGACCGTAGTCGTTTGCGGTGTCACCGTCCCGTGAGACCGCCAGGTCGACGACGACCAGGTTCGGTTCGTCGACCGAGTCGCTGTCGTTGACCAGCAAGACCATATGGTCGTCGGCGTCGGCGCTGCCGGTCGCCCGGGTGTCCTTCCATTTGTAGACCAGGACACTGATCCCACCCGGCCGGGACTTCAACGATTCGGCGACCTGCTCCAGCGATTCGGCCTTCTCGAGGCCGGCGCCGAACACTTTTCGCACCACATCGCGTCCGTGGCCCCCCAGCCTGGTGGCGGGCATTTCGAAACGGCGGGCGTTGTCGGGACACAACACTCGCATGCCGGTCACCGCATTGTTGACGCAGCTGTTAGGGCTGCGGCGGTGGATCTGCACCACCAGATCGAGCAGGGCCGCGGTGGCCAGATACTGTGACGCGGCGGCGATGATGTCGGCGTCCGTCCCTGCGGCGACGTCCCTGGTATCCGCGTTCGCGGCGTCTGCATTCCGGACGGCTGTCGCTTGGATGTCCGGATTCTGGGAGTCCGCGCTTTGGGTGTCGGTATTCTCGGCGTCCCGGCTCACGGGTCCGGAAACTGCCGCAGCGGAATCGATATCGTTTCCGGCGGCGAATCGCCCGGCGTTCGTGGCAGTCAAGTGATCGGCGACCGCTTCGCCCAGGATGTCGCGGGCGATGACGGGGGTGATCCCGGCGGCCGGATAACCCACTGCTGCCGCGAGGGTGTCCCTCGCCTCGGTCAGCAGCGGATCGAGCACGCGCATGCCCTCGGCCCCGCTGATATCCGCGATCGGCACACGGAGTTCGTCGGCGAGCCGGTTTCGCAACGGCATCGTCTCGATCAGCGCGTCCACATCGCTGAGGCCCGCACGATCGCGCGCCTTCGCAGGGGCGGTGGCCTCGACTTGTTGCTGCAGCGCCTCCGCCGTGGCGGGCGCGATACCGGCCCGATTCAGCAGTTCGCGCACCGGATCGGTGACACCGTTGCGTTCGAGTTCGGCAATCTGGTTCGTGACGGCAGGAGCCGGGATTCCCAGCAATCCGGCCAGCCGTGTCGCCTGGTCCGCCAACTCATCCGGGCGGGTGAAGTCGGGTTGGCCGTACGACCCGGTGTCGGCTTCGGCGAGGGTGAGGGTGACGTTGCCGGTCGAGAAGGCGTGATGCCGGATGAACTCCGCGGTGGAGTGCCGCAGCGCACGCTGCTGCAGTTCCGGCGCCATCTCACGGACGGCATGGCTCGCCGCGACGACCGCATCGTGGGTCTGGGGCGTCGGATCGGCCTGATGGGCGGCCACGGCCTGTTCGTAGACAACAACCGCCTCACGGACCCCGCGCAGGTGCATGGCATTGCGGATCAGGGCGTCCTGCGTCGACATCACCACTTGCGCGCTACCGCGGTCGCCGTTGCGCGCGGTGCGATTCTTGGCCTGTTCGTGGATGTAGGACTGCTCGGGGGCCTCGGTCATCCAGACGTGCATGCCGCCCTTGGCCTTCACCGCCTCCGACACCGAGATGTCGACACCGCGCTGGCCCTGCCGGTTGATCACCAGGATCTTGCCCTGCTCACCGGCCTCGTCGAAAACCTTCTGCAACTGGGCTTCCCAGTCCGCGCCCCAGCCGATGATCCGCTTGGCGTCGACCGCTTCGATCGCCTCTCGGGGCACTCCCGCGCGCACCAGTGCCTCGACCTGCCGGGCAACCAGATCGTTGCGGTGACACAGGATCTCCTGGAACCGGCCCTCGCCTCCGGCCCGCATCTCGTTCGCGTATTCGGCGATCGCGCGCAGTTTGGCATGGGTGCTCTCGACCACATCATGCTGGCCCTCCACCAGCCGATGTGTCTGCGACCGTGCGACCTCGTGGGCCTCCTGCAGACCGTAGATCTTGTTCAGTACGGGGTTCAGGTCGGTGAGCGTGCCGGATGCACCGGTCACTTCATCGAAGAAGGATTCGCCTCCGACACGGTAGATTTCGACCGAATCGATACGTTTGGCGGACTCCGCATCCGCGCGCACCACGATCCGATGCGCCTCGGCCTTCTCTCCTCGGGCCTCGGCCGCCCGGAACTCCTTGGCTTCGATGGCTTGGGCGAGACTCGCCTTGCCCGGCTCCGCGCTCCACCGTGATTCGCTGGAGGTCTTGGGGTTTCGTTGCAGACCGTGTTCGGCTTGGTCGATGATGACGATCTTGCCCGCGTCCATTTCGTAGTGGACGCCTTCACGGACGAGAAATTCGGCGTGGGCCGCGGTCTCCAGCCGGGAGGCGCCCATTCCGTCCAGCCAGTCTTTTCCGCCGGGCAGTGCCTCGACCTTGGCCCGGCCCTCGGGCGTGAGTTCGGGTTGACCGTCGTACCAGTACATGACCTCCGGTGTCCCGTCGGCATGCTGTCCTATCTCCTCCGAGATGCGCCGGAGGCCGAAATCCTCGTGTGACAGAGCCCCTTTCGCCAATGCCTCGGTGAGGAAATCGTGGGCATCGAATACCTGCTTGGCGGTTGCCTCCGGCGCCGCCTGCTCGGCACCTTCCGACCGGAGGAACTGCCGCTCGCCGCGGTCGATGATGCCGTCCATCTCGTCGATCAACACATGCCGTGGTGGCTTGATACCGGCATTGCACAGATGCCCGACCGTCTCGCCGGTCGCGACCACGATCGCCGGCCGGCCCTCCGTGATCGGTCCGAAGCCGTTCTGCTGATCGGCGCGGAACACGTCGATCCCGAAGTCGCCCAACAACTTCTGCACTTCGGCGACGTCTCGATCGTCGGTCAGCAACTTCCGATACGTGTCGACTTCGCGATTGGCCAGCCCATCGGTCGTGGTGACGAGCAGAACCGATTTGTGCTGCACCGCCCGTTGCATTGCGGCGGCCATGAATACCAGCGATTTGCCCTGGCCTGGTTTCATTTCCACCGGACGCGATTTCATCGCGTAGACGGCTTCGGCCTGTTCGACCCGCAGCACCATGCCGCCGGGCACCTTCTCGCTGATCGTGCCGCGCCGGATGATCTCCATCGTCGCCAGCAACGACTGGTGCTCGTCGCCGCTGTGCAGGCCGGCCATCAGCACGTCGTCCGGCAGGTTGGACAGGCGTTGACTCTCCGGAACATGCTCGGCGGAGGCCTGGTGGAAGTCGATCAGCAGATCGACCGCCTTGTCGCGGTCGCTGCGCGGCATACCGGCGGTATCGGAGGGGTTGTCGTGATCGGCGGTCGGAACGCTCTGCTTCTCGTGCACCGACGACGAATGTTCCTCCGCAACTGGCGGTTCGGCACCGTCCGTCTCGGTCCGGCCCGAGTGCTCGGGACTTTCCGCGCCGGACTGCTCGGCGGTCGCATCCCGCTGCGGGGCCGAACGCTCTCCGCCACCCGAGGATTCGTGCTCGTCGCGAGCGCCCGGCGGCGAACCGGCTTCGCCCTCGGCTACCGGATGGGGTCGTGCCGATGTCTCGTTGCCGGCGCCGTCCGCGACCGCGGTGTGTTCTCCGGTCGGGTTCAGCCCGGCTTTCGCGGGTGCACGGTTTTCGGTTGGGGCGGCGGCCCTTTCGTGGACCTCGCCGACCGGGCGTGGCGTGGGGCTTGCCGGGAGCTTGGGCGGCGGCGAGGTTTCGTCCACCGCCTCCACCGATCGGGGCGCGGTCGCCTTCCCGGCGGCGGCCGTTTTCTCGGCGGGTGGCCGCTCGCCCTGAGCGGCGGTCTCGGAATGCGAGCCCGACCGGGCCGCGGCGGCGTCGGAGGATGCGGGACGGACCTGCTGCCCGGACTGGCGGCCACCGGCTCCGTCCGCTGCGGTCGGCGTACCCCGTTCGCTGCGTGAGCGTGGTTCCGCTGCCGGGGTCTCCTCTTTGACCTCGGCGCGAGCCCCGCCGCGCTCACCCGGGGTCTTCGTGGCCTCCGGGGCCGGGCCCCATGCCTTCTGCGCGTCCTCCCACGCCCGTTTCGATTCCGCCGGCACCTCGACCGGCCGTCGAGGCGTCGCGGGGTTCCCGTCGCGGCCTGCCGAGAACGCGTCGGGTGGTGTGAAGGCCCCGCCGCCGTCGACGGTCCTCGCGGGGGCGCCGCCACGGGAATACACGCCCCCGGCGAACGCGCCGTTGAGCAGCGGCGCGAGTACCTGGTCGTAATGCTGCGGCCAACCGGCCACCATCGACGCCGCACCCAGACCCGATATCGCACCGGCGGTACCGTGCACCAGGCCCATGGCCAGGCGACTGCTGCCGATCTTGGGAAATACCATCGGCGCGAACTTTCCGGCGAGCATGCCGCCCGCCGCCCCACCCATTCCCGCCAGGGCCGCGACTTCGATCGACTTCAGGTCGATTCCGGTCGGATTCGAACCGTCCGATCCGATGATGTCGGCGCTGCGATCGCCGGTGGCGACCTGCAGTGCCTGCACCCCCGCGTCCACGCCCACGGGTAGCGCGGCCGCCTTGCCCAGCATGGTGGCGAACTGCAACGGTCCCGCCGCGGCCAGCCGAGTAGCCGCCTTCGCCGCACCGGCCTGGATCGCCCGTTCCAGGCTCGCCCGCATGGCCGTTACTTCGCCGCGCCCCTCGACGAGCATGGCATCCACGGTGGGCGCGGCGGCGGCCGAGCCGGCCGGTCCCGCCGCCGCGGCGCTGCTCACCACACCGAAGATGCGCCACGCCAAGTGGATACCGAACGTGAACATCACGCACAGCCACTTCTCCGCGTCGTTGGCCGCCGCCTGCGCCTGGTCGGCCAGGGTGGCGGCGTCGCTCCCGAGCTGGGCCGCGCCCTTTCCGTACGAATGCAACGCCTCGCGCAGCCGGTCGGCCAGCTCGCCCACCGAATCTTCTTGCGCGAGAACCGCTTTGATTTCCCTGGAATGCGCGTCCAGCTCGTCGCCGCGAGCCCGGAGCTCGGCGGCCATCCGGCGCATCTCGGAGATGTCGGCGCGGGGGAGTTCTCCGCCGAAGACCACCATCTCGATCGGGCGCCGCAGCATGTCGGGCAGACTTTCGAAAGTGTTCCGCAGCTCGACGACGGGGCTGAACAACGAACCGTCCACCGGCACCACCTATGCCGGTCGAGATGCCGCGGCGACCAGCACCGCATGCAGCAATCTCGCCTGTATGCCCGCCTCCGCACCGTGCTGCACCACCTCGGCGAACGCGGTTCCGAGCGCCTGGCCCACATCGAATTCGCCTGGGGCCGCCGACTTCCCGGCTATACCGGCTCGCCAGTCCCGGTAACCGCTCACCACTTCCGCGAGCGTGCGATCCGGCTGCGGCTCCCGGCGCAGGTATTCCCCGATCAGGACACGCTGCGCCTGCTTGCGCGCCACGCCGCCACCGACGTCGTCGAGGGCCCGGCCGAACTCGCGGAGCGTCGCCGGATACAGGTCCGATCGCACCGGCTCGCCGCCGGGTCCCGAGGCCGGGACGGCCGCCGGCTCTTGCGCCGTGCGCAGGTCGAGCGTCATCGAGCTGGTGGCACCCTCGTCGCCCGGTTCACGACTCCATCGCACCGTGCCGTGTTCACCATCGAGCTCCGCCACCGCGACCGAATTCAGCTGGATCATCGGGTAATCGGTGAGAACCCGGTCCACCGCTGCCAGAAAGTCACGTATGGGCGACAACTGGAGGCCGGGTGTGTCGAACCCGGTCACCTCTACACCGTGGCGCTCGGCCACGGTCCGCGCCAGCCAGCCGATCATCGGGTCGGACGCCCCCTGCTCGCGAGAGCGGCGCCGATCATTCCCACGCTCCTTGTCGCGGGAGGAACGGTCGGATCGTGGCGGGGAACCGTGCCGGGGATTCGACTCCGGCCGGCCGGGAGATCCGGGCTTTCCGGGAGATTCGGTCCTTCCCGGTGTGCCGGAAGGGCGAGGCGGCTGCCCTCCCCACGGGGTGTCGCCCCTTCTCGTCGGTGCCGCTCGGCCGCCGGAGGAGGCGTCGGTGGCTCGCGGCGCGGCGCGGCGGTCGGCAGGAGGCGGTGCCGACGAGGACGGCGGCGGCGCCGAAACGGAGGAGGACCGGCGACCGGCGTCACCGGCCGGGCGCCGCCCGTCCTGCCCGGACGGATCGGACGTCGGCCGATCCTGATTCCACGGCGAGCGGGACTGCGCCCCCTCCTGCGGGACGGTCCGCCCCGGAGAACCGTTCGGTGACTGCGAGCCACCGGCCGGAGGCTGTTCGGCGCGCTGCGCCCCGCCGGCGCGCTGCGCGGGACCGTCGGTGACCGCGGGGTTGCGCGCCGGGGAGGACGCGGCGGGGTCGTACGGGACCTGGGTGCCGGTATCAGCCGGCGACGGCGGGCCGGCCGCATCATCCGGTCGAAGCGTGGACGAACTCCCGCTTCCCGGAGCCTGATCACCCGCCGCGTCGGTCAGCCGGGCGGCGTTGCCGGCATCTTGGGCGTCGAATTCATCTGCGACACCGATGATTCCGGACGCCGTGCTGTGCAAGCCCTTCTCCATCGCCCGCACATTGGCCAGCATCTGATCGGCGTGCGGTGTGAACTGCTCGGCGAATTGCCGGCCCATATAGTCGTCGCCCCAGCTACCGCGAGCCTGATCCAGGCAATCCCGCAGTCCCGCATAGGTCTGCCCGACCCGGTCGGCGAGTTCGCTCAGCCGTGCACCCCGTTCGCGCAGGCCGGCCAGGTCCAGCCGAAGTTCGCCGCTCATATCCCGCCTCGAACCGTCAGCGCCGGCCGCCGACCCGCAGGCGGAGCCGTCGCTCGAAGTCGGTTACGAAAACCGACAAGGGCACGGACGAACTCGAGCGCTCCACGACACCGTCGTCGGCGACATAGAAGACCGCGCGGTCCAGGGCAATGTCGTTGTCCGGCACCGGCGATCGCACCATCCAGCCCACGCTGACCCGGTCGGCGCGCAAGGACGAGAGGGGGTAGTCCGCAGTGTCGTACCCGCGCTCACGGATGTGATCGCGGACCAGGTTCAACGCCTCCGCTTCGCCGATCCCGGCGACCTCGCCGGCAACCAGATCCGCGAGGACGAACTGGAACAGCGCACCGGCGACGTCGACTCCGGTGCCGTCACCGACCACCTGCACGATCGCCTCACGGGTCACCGCGCCGGCCTGCGCAGCCGATACCAGCAACTCGGCGGCATCCGGCGACGGGTTCTCCGCCACATCGGCGACTACTCGCGCCACCGTGTCGGCCGTCCACACCGCGGGCAGCGCCGCCGCGCATTCCGGCACCGGAGCGGATTCGCCCCGGTACCACTGCCCCTCCTCCCACCAGTAACAAAACGACAGCATGCCGGTGAGCACCCGCGGATTGAGCACTGGGTCGGCCACCCAGTCCGGTGCTCCCGCAAACACATTCGGCATCGCGCCACCCCCGTTGTAGGCGACGTCCAAAGCGGGGGCTTCCCATACTCCGCCCGACAGCACCGCCCGATCCCCGGGAAGCAACGTCAACGTCGAGCCGCTGTGGGCCGCGCTTTCGAAGATGCCCACGGACGGGCCGATTCGTGGCCCCCGTTCCGAGCCGACCGCTACGAAGGCCGCGGCCAGCACCGCCCACCGTGCCCACAGTATTCGCAGGTCCGGCAACTCTCCGGTGACCGGCACGGCCCGCACGCTCGCACTCCGGTCCGCCCGCATTCCGTCCCAGGCGGCGCGCGGTGGCCTCGACTGGGACGCACCGCGCCCGATGTACGCCGCCAACCACACCGGCAGCCGACGGCGCGGATGTTGTTCCAGGTCGGCCAGATACGCCTGGGGTGCGAACAGTTGCTCACCGGGAAACGGCTCGGCCCCGTGATCGACGACGACCTCGGCTTCCTCCGCGTCGGCGCGCACCACTATCCGCCACCACGGCTCGCTCGTCAGCTCAGCCGAAATCTGCCGGTGGCGCCGCACCGACGCCCACACCTCGTCCGACACCTGACACCTGATCGGTTCGCTACCGTCATCGACCAGGAACAACGCCGACTCGGTGACCACGGTCACCGCGAACGATGCCTCCAACCGTTGCCATCCCGGCGGCGCGAGCTCGCGCAAGCCCGCGGTGATCCGGTCCACCGAGTCCGCGAGATCCTCAGCCCCGGCCCCGATCACCACACACTCCCTGATCCACGAAATACCGGTACGCGGCTGCGCACCTCGACCTCGGGAGGAGCAGAAGCAATTCCCACCACCGCCTCGATCTATCGCTCGTCAGGGCCGCATTCGGATCGAGAATTTCGTAACCGAGGCCCGCATGCAACCGGGCTGCTATTGCCAGCCCTGGTAAGTGGGCCGCACGGGATCCGGAGTTCGCCGAGGGCACTCGCCTAGTGATTCGGATCGGTGTTCGTTCCGTGCGCGGCGGCCGCGAGGCATTCGGCGGCGATCCGGAGGGCGCGGGGCAGTTCATCGCGGGGCACGGCGGTATATCCCAACGCGATGCCGAACGACTGCCGAGGTCCGGCGTGGTGGCGGGCCAGACCGTCGAGGAGGACACCGCGACGGCGGGCGAGCTCGATCGCGCGGCTTTCGGCGACCGCATCGGGGAGGGGAACCACCAGGTGTGATCCGGCGTCGTCACCGCGGATATCGAGACCGTGGCGCCGGAGTTCGGCGACGGTGAGGGTGCGCCGGGGCGGCACTTCCCGGCGCAATCGGCGCAGATGGCGGGCAAGATCGCCGTGGCGGGCGAGTTCGGCAAGCACCAGCTGCCCGGCCGGGGCCGGCCACGCGCCGGTCGATTCGCGGTGCTCCAGTACGGCCGCCACGATCCAGGGTGCGGCGACCAGCCATCCGACGCCCAGTGTGGGAGAAAGGATCTTCGAGGTGGTGCCGAGGTGGACGACCAGGTCGGGCGCGAGCCCGGCGAGTAAGGGCAGCGGTGCGCTGTCGTAGCGCAGTTCCCCGTCGTAGTCGTCTTCGATGATCACCGCGCCGGTGCGCCGCGCGAAGTCCACGAGCTCGACCCGGCGACCGGCGGGCATCCGTACCCCGAGTGGAAATTGGTGTGCCGGAGTGCAATACACCGCGCGGACATGTGCGGGAATCGATTCGACCAGGATTCCGTCGCGGTCCATCGGCACCGGCACCACCTCGACTCCGGCGGAACGGAAGGCGCCGACCGCGCGCTGGTATCCGGGGTCTTCGATGGCGACGGCATCGCCGGGCCGCAGCACCGCGCGAGCGAATTCGGCTACGGCGGAACTGGTTCCGGCTGTCGCGATGATTCGCGCCGGTCGATCGACGCGCAGTCCGCGATGGCGCAGCAGATGTTCGGCGACCATGGCCCGATAGCCGGGATCGCCGGCGCGCTCTTTGCGCACCGAGGGGCCACGATCGCCGGCCGCGCGCCAGGCCCGCCGCCATGCGGCGGTGTCCATCGCCTCCGCGCAGGGGGCGCCGGGCGCGAGGTCCAGCAGCTCCCCGGCGGAATCCGGATCCGCCTGAACGGCCGCGTGGTTCGAGGCGGGATCGGGTGCCGCGGTGAGGTAGGTCCCGGATCCGTGCCGCCCGCAGATCCAGCCCTCGGCATGTAATTGGTCGTAGGCGGCGGTGACCACGGTGCGGCTGACGCCGAGCCGGGCGGCGAGGGCTCGCGAGGAGGGCATTCGGTCACCGCCGCGGAGTCGTCCGTCTGTTGCGGCGTTGCGCAGCTCGTCGGCGACCTGCACCGACAGTGGACGCCGGTCCGATCGATCGATCGCGAGCGGCAGCTCCTCCACGGTTGCCCTCCGATCCGCTCGAAGTGGACTGCTCGAAAGCCGGTGTATTGGCCATTTCATCATGCCATTCGCCGCGCGATGCTGTTCACATGACCGCCATGCCAGTTCCCAGACCTGCGCTTTCTCCCACCCGCCGCAGTACGGTCAGTCGTTACCGGGACCGCGCGGCGACCGACCGCGCGGCGTTGGACGACGTTCTCGACGCCGGCCTGATCTGCCATATCGGCGTGCTGCTGCACGGTGCCCCGGTCGTGCTGCCGACCACCTACGGGCGGGTGAACGACACGCTCTACCTGCACGGATCGACCGGTGCCGGCAATATGCGCGCCGCCCTCACCGGCGAGATCTCGGTGGCGGTGACGTTGGTCGATGCGATCGTGTACGCCCGTGCGGCCATGCACTTTTCGATGAACTACCGCTCGGCCGTCATCCATGGGCGCCCGGTCGAGGTCACCGATCCCGAGGAGCGGTTGCGCGCGCTGCGCGCCATCGTCGAACATTCCGCCCCCGGCGCCTGGGACACCGTGCGTGCGCCCGACAAGAAGGAACTGGCGGCCACCCTGGTTCTGGCTCTCGACCTCACCGAAGCCTCGGTGAAGACCCGTACCGGCGATCCCTCCGACGATCCCGCCGACCTGAACAGCGACGCGTGGGCGGGTCTGCTTCCGGTCCGCCATGCCTTCGGCACCCCGATCCCGGCGCCCGACCTCGTACGCGAGGGTGGGATCCCCACGCACGTGCGGGCGCGCACGGATTCTCCGAGCGAGGATCCGGCACGGACCGAGCGTGCTCCACAGTCGGTGTGAGGAGATTCGGGCTCACGTCCGCCGTCCTCACCAGACGGTGACCGGCACCTCCAGCCGCTCGATCACCGTGCGCGCGAAATCCGCCAGCGCAGTGGAGGTTCGCATCCGCTCCTGATCCAGGCCGACCAGTGCGAGGGTGTACGTGTGCCCGATCCGGCACAGATAGGCCGCGAGTCGGGTGCGGGGGAGCGCCGTCGGTTGCAGTCCGGGATGGATGGCCCGGGCGGCGACGCCGGTGCAGCGATGGGAGCCCAGCTGTGCCAGCGAGGCCGGGAGGGTGCCGATATTCGAGCACAAAATGTCCCGTTCGCCCGCGCCGCGGGAGACCCGATGCGCCACGCGTGCGGGCAGCACCTGGAGCAGTTCCGCGGGCATGCCCGGCGGGCCGGACATCCGGTATTCGTATGCCGCACGGCACTTCTCGCGGAGGGTGGCGGGTGTGTCGGTGCGCTCGACCGTCACTTCGGTCATGGCCATGTCGTTGTTGACGCGGCGGTCGTCGCGGGTGTCGACGGGCACGGCGGCGGTGATGGTCGGAACGGGAAAGCCGCTGTCCCACAGTATTTTCGCGACGACATGAAGGAAAAGGCTGTTGGCGGTTCCGCCCCGCCCCGCCGCGGCCAGCTCCCAGTCGGCCGCCGGAAATTGGAGTACCGCATCGGAGGTCGCCGCCGTCTCGGCGCTGCGGCCCGTGCCGCCACCGGAGTCCCGCGGTACCCCGTGGCGCAGGGCGCGCGCGGTGCCGGACGCCACGGTGGACCACTGCCGGGCGGCATCGGCCCAATCCGACTGTGGGGCGGCATAATCCGTGACCGGCGTGCCGGACAGTGCGTGGTCGACGGCCAGTGCCAGGCCGCGTCCGTCGGCGAGGGCGTGAGAACACGTCAGCGCCACCACCGAACCGCCCTCACGCAGCGCCGCCGCGGACAGCCGCCATCCCGGTCCGAATTCCGGATCCAGCTCGTAACCCTGTTCGTCGGCCCAGCTCAGCAGATCAGCGGTGGTGATACCGCCGCCGGCGATGCGCAACGGATGAGCGCCGTCGTTGCGCCGCCAGTACGGCCGCGCCCCCGGCACCCGCGGCCGGACGACACGGCGGCCGAGCGGGCCGACGCGCAGGGCGGTGTGGATCTGTTCCAGCAGCCGGCGGTCGATGGAATCGGCGGTGCGCCACAATCCTTGCAGCGCACTGGGAGTGCCCAGACCGCGATGGGCGCGCAGGAAGATCTCGTCGACGACGGTGAGCCGGCCCATCGCCGCTCAGGCCGACGATCCGTGCCGGCCCGCGCCGCCGGCGAACCGTTGCGCACCCTCGAGCGCGCCGTCGGCCAGCGCGGTGAAGCCGTAGCGGAACTCGCGAGTCATCGCCTCCGATTCGTCGAGCCCCCACTGCTCCAGTGCCGACATCCGATCCGACCGCAGGCACGTCTGCGGCAGCGCGGCCAGTTCGGTGGCGAGCCGCTCCGCGGCGGCCCGAGATTCGCCGGGGGCCACGACTTGGCTGACCAGTCCGATCTGCAGTGCCTCGGGTGCGGTGACCGCACGGCCGGTCAGGATCATGTCCATCGCCCGGCCGTGGCCGACGATGCGCGGCAGTCGCACCGTGCCACCGTCGATCAGGGGAACGCCCCAGCGGCGGCAGAACACGCCGAATGTGCTGTCCTGCTCGGCGATTCGCAGATCGCACCACAGCGCCAGTTCCAGTCCACCGGCTACGGCATAGCCGGATACCGCGGCGATCACCGGTTTGGACAGCGTCATGCGGGTGGGGCCCATCGGCCCGTCGCCGTCCTCGGCCGCCCGGTTGGACTTCTCGGTGCCCAGCGATTTCAGATCCGCCCCGGCGCAGAAGGTGCCGCCCGCGCCCCAGAGCACCGCGACCGCCGCCGTGTCGTCGGCATCGAATTCGCGGAACGCCGCCGCCAGGGCCTGCGCGGTCGGTCCGTCGACGGCATTGCGTGCCTCGGGACGATCCAGGATCACCGTGAAGACCGGCCCGCTGCGCTCGATTCGTACGCTCACGAATTCGACCATACGGCCCGCCCCGGCCCTTGCGTCAAGAAATGAATATGTGATTCACTTCTTGCGTGGCGTACCGCAGAACCCCCGCCGTGCAGGCGCGACTGGACGCCCAGTCGCGCGCCATCGTGCACGCGGCCATGAAGGTGCTCTCGGAGCAGGGCTTCGCCGGGCTGTCGATGGCCACCGTCGCCGCGGAGGCCGGGGTCGCCACCGGAACCGTCTACAAGAGCTTCAGCGGTAAGGCCGAACTGGTCACCGCCGTGTTCCGGGACGTCGTCACCCGGGAGGTCGCCGCGGTCGCGCAGGCCGGGGCGGAGGGTGGTGTGGTCGAACGCGTCACCGCCGCGGTGGAGACCTTCGCCGGGCGCGCGCTGAAGAATCCCAAACTCGCCTACGTCCTGCTCGCCGAACCCGTGGACGCGAGCGTCGACACCGAACGCCTGCGCTTCCGCAGGGCGTTCGCCGAAACCTTCGAGACCGCGATCGCTGACGGTGTCGGCGCCGGGCAACTGCCGCCCCAGGATCCGCGCACCACCGCCACCGCCTTGGTGGGCGCCATCGGTGAGGTGCTGGTCGGACCGCTGGCCGAGCAGTTGCAGAGCGAATCCGTGGTGCCCGAACTCGTCGCCTTCGCCCTGCGCGCCCTCGGCGCGCACGAATAGGAGAACTCATATGGCCACCCACGAAGTGTTCAACCAGGTCCCGCCGATCACCCCGTTCGACTTCTCCCGCAATCCGGCCCTGATCGAGGGCCTGCACCGCGAGGGCGCCGGCTGGGCGGAAGCCGAAGTGCGCGAATTGGGCGCGCTGGCAGGTAGTTTCGAGGCGCAGGAGTGGGGCAGGCTCGCCAACGAGTACCCGCCGGTGCTGCACACTCACGATCGCTACGGCAATCGGGTCGACGAGGTGGAGTTCCACCCCTACTGGCACAACCTGATGGACGTCGCGGTGCGGCACGGCCTGCACGGCAGCCCCTGGCTCGACGAGCGGCCCGGCGCGCACGCCGCCCGCGCCGCGAAGTTCTACACCTGGGGCATCGCCGACGCCGGACATATGTGCCCCATCTCCATGACCTATGCCGCGGTTCCGGCATTGCGTCACAATCCCGAACTGGCCGCCCGCTTCGAGCCGCTACTCGGTTCGCGCACCTACGATTTCGGCCTGCGCGAACCCTCGTCGAAGGCCGGGCTGATCGCCGGGATGTCGATGACGGAGAAGCAGGGCGGCTCCGACGTCCGCGCCAATACCACCACGGCCACACCGCAATCCGACGGCACCTACCGCATCGTCGGGCACAAGTGGTTCACCTCCGCGCCGATGTCGGACATGTTCCTGACGCTGGCCCAGGCGCCCGGCGGCCTGTCCTGCTTCCTGCTGCCGCGGGTGCTGCCCGACGGCACCCGCAACGCGCTGCGGCTGCAGCGCCTGAAGGACAAGCTGGGCAACAAGTCCAACGCGTCGTCGGAGATCGAGTACGAGAACGCGACCGGCTGGCTGGTCGGCGCCGAGGGGGCGGGTGTGAAGACCATCATCGAGATGGTGAACATGACCCGGCTCGACTGTGTGATCGGTTCGGCGACCGGCATGCGCACCGGTGTGGTCTACGCCGCCCACCACGCACGGCATCGGGAAGCGTTCGGCGCCAAGCTGATCGACCAGCCCGCCATGCGCAATGTGCTGGCCGATCTCGTAATCGAATCCGATGCCGCGACGACGGTGATGATGCGGCTGGCCGGTGCCACCGACCGCGCCGCGGCCGACCCGGCCGAGGCGGCACTGCGCCGAATCGCGTTGGCGGTCACCAAATATTGGGTCTGCAAGCGTGCCCCGGCGCACGCGGCCGAGGCGCTGGAATGCTTCGGCGGCAACGGCTACGTCGAGGAATCGGGTATGCCGCGGCTGTACCGGGAGGCGCCGCTGATGTCGATCTGGGAGGGCTCGGGCAATGTGGCGGCGCTGGACGCCCTGCGCGCCATGGGCCGTCAGCCGGAGACGGTCGAGGCCTACTTCAACGAGGTTTCGCTGGCCCGCGGCGCGAACCACCACCTCGACGACGCGATCGACCGGATCGGCAAGGAGCTCACCGACCTCAGCGATATCGAGTTCCGCGCCCGGCGCGTGGTCGAACTGATGGCGTTGGTACTGCAGGGCGCGCAGTTGGTGCGGCACGGACATGCCGCGGTCGCGGATGCGTTCTGCGCCAGCCGATTCGGTGGTGACTGGGGGATCGCCTTCGGCACCCTCCCGGTCGGGGTGGATACCGAGGCGATCCTGCAGCGCGCCGTCGTCTGATCCGGATTCGCCCGATCCGGCTCAGCCCACCGGTTCGCTCGACATCTCCCACGGGGCCTGCGGCAGTACGTCGCCGGTCTCGAGGAGGGATTTGAGGTTGGCCAGCACGGCGGGCCACCCGCTCGAAATGCCTTGCAGCATCTCCTGATTCGGCAGATTCTCGTGGGTGACGGTGAGCCGGACGATATCGCGGTGCGGTTCGACGAGGAAGGTGACCAGCGACGGCGACCGGTCGGCATCCGGCATGTCCTCGAAGGTCACCACGAGGCGGTGCGGCGGATCCGATTCGATCACCTCGCCCACGACGTCGACGGCGCCCGAGCCGTCGACGCGGCGGTGCTCCCAGCTCGAACCCGGTTGCCAGTCGGACACATTCGCGTGTCCCCAGTAGCGGGCGGTGAGATCGGCGTCGGTCAGCGCCTTCCAGACCTGTTCGGCACTGGCGTGAATGTAGGTGACGTAGACGTAGGTGGGCACGGTCGTGCTCATGGCGTACTCCTCAGCCTGGTTTCTGATGGCCCGGATCGCATCCAGTCGCGGCCTGTCGAAGACGGAGATCCATCGTTGTTCGATGTCGTGGATAGGTGCCGGATTGATGTAGTGCACCCGTTCCCGCCCGCGTCGCAGCACGGTGACCAGTCCCGCTCGCACCAGGATGTCGAGATGCTGCGTCAGTGACTGGCGCGCCATCTCCACCCGCTCGCACAGTTCGCGCAGAGTCTGCCCGTTCTGCTCGCGAAGCCGATCCAGCACCAGCCGCCGCGTCGGGTCGGCCAACGCCTTGAAGGCCACGTCCAAATCCGGTTCGGGTTGCACGGGAAAATTATGCAGGCATTTACCTGCATAAGTCAACGGGTCTGGTGAGCAGGCCAAGATACGGCCGCGGTGGTCATTGCCGATGTCAGCGCGCGGCGGCGATGGCCAGGCCGATCAGCGCGACCACCTTCAGAAGCTCGAGCCCGATGTACCAGTAGTGCGCCGTCGAGCGCGGTCCGTCCTCACGGCCAGGACCTGGTTCGAACGCCGGGTCAGCGGCGGCCGGACCGCCACCACCTGTATCGCCAGCACGACCGCCGCGCCGATCAGCCATCCCCAGGTCGCCCCGTCCGGGCCTACCACGGCCGCCGAAATCAGCAACAGCGCCGCCAAGACGGCCTCGGTGATGTTCAGCGCCTTGAACACCAGCCGGCCGATACCCAGCCCGAGGGCGAGCGTCACTCCCGGCGCGCGAAACTTCAGCGGCGCTTCCAGGAAGGAGATGGCCAGCACCATGCCGAGCCACAGCATCGGCAGGAACCACAGCAGATGTTGTGCAACCGAGGTCATATTCCGGACGTTACAACGGGGCATCGGGCCATGGCAGTGCCCTGCTCACATTCCCGGCATGAGATCGATTACGCGTCCGGGCGAGGTATTTTCCGTGGTGGCGGGTCAGCGGTGGCCGCGATACCACCGGATCAGCGCATCGGTCGACGAATCCGATTGCGGTGCCGGATCTTCGGCGGAGGTGAGCAGCGGCTCGAGCGCGAGCGCCTGCTGTTTGCCCAGCTCCACGCCCCACTGATCGAAACTGTCGATCCCCCAGATGGTGCCCTCGACGAAGACCTGATGCTCGTAGAGCGCGATCAGCTGTCCGACCACCGACGGGGTGAGCTGCGGCGCCAGGATCGCGGTGGAAGGCCGGTTACCGGGCATCACGCGATGCGGCACGAGGGCCGGATCGAAATCGGGAGTGCCACCGTCCTCGGCCTCGATCTCCGCCGCGGTGCGGCCGAAGGCCAGCACCTTCGTCTGCGCGAACAGATTGCTCATCAGAATGTCGTGCATGCTGCCGGATCCGTCGCGCGTCGCGAGATCGTCGGTGGGACGGGCGAATCCGATGAAATCGGCCGGCACCAGCCGGGTGCCCTGATGCAGCAGCTGATAGAACGCGTGCTGGCCGTTCGTTCCGGGCTCACCCCAGAAGATCTCGCCGGTCGAGGTCGTCACCGGACTGCCGTCCAGGCGTACCGATTTGCCGTTCGACTCCATGGTCAGCTGCTGCAGATAGGCCGGGAAGCGCGCCAGATCGTTGGAGTACGGCAGCACCGCGCGTGACTGGGCGCCGAAGAAATTCGAGTACCAGACCCCGAGCAGTCCGAGCAGGATCGGCGCATTGCGCTCCGGCGGCGCGGAGACGAAATGTTCGTCGACACTGTGCATTCCGGCCAGGAATTCGGCGAAACGTTCCTTGCCGATCACCGCCATCATCGACAGCCCGATCGCGGAATCCACCGAATAGCGGCCGCCGACCCAATCCCAGAACTCGAACATGTTCGCGGTGTCGATCCCGAAATCGGCCACCCGCTGCGCATGGGTGGACACCGCCACGAAATGTTTGGCGACCGCGTCCTCGCCGAGCGCCGCCACCAGCCAGCGTCGGGCCGCGGTGGCATTGGTGAGCGTCTCCAGCGTCGAAAACGTCTTGGAGGCAACGACGAACAGGGTGTGCGCCGGATCGAGACCGTCGAGCTTCGCGGTCAGATCCGCCGGGTCGATATTGGAGACGAATCGCGCCGAAATACCGGCATCCGCGTAGTGGCGCAAGGCTTGATACAGCATGGCGGGTCCCAGATCCGAGCCGCCGATGCCGATGTTCACCACCGTGGTGATGCGTTCACCGCTCGCGCCGCGCCACTGCCCCGAGCGCACCGCATCGGTGAAATCGCCCATCCGGCGCAGCACTTCGTGCACCTGCGCACCCGCGTCGGCGCCGTCGATCGTCATCGAGGCGCCGGGCGGCAGACGCAGTGCGACATGGCCCACCGCGCGGTCCTCGGAGGTGTTGATGTGCTCGCCCGCGAACATCGCGTCCCGGCGCCGCGTCACACCCGCCGTCTCCGCCAGATCGAGCAGCAGATCCAGGGTTTCGCGGGTGATGCGGTGCTTGCTGTAGTCGATGTGCAGATCGCCGACTTCGACGGTCAGCTCGCGTCCCCGCTCCGGATCCTCGGCGAAGAACTCGCGAAGATGCCGGTCGGCCACGGCCGAATAGTGATCGTGCAGTTTCCGCCAGGCCGCCGTCGCGGTGATGTCGCTGCTCACCCCCGCGAGATTACAGACCGGTTCCGCTACGCGCAGGTAGTCCCGGCCCACCGGCAGTTGCCCGCGCTCGCGTCCACCGCGGCCTACCCTGAGCACATGGTGTCGCAAACCGAGTTACTCGAATCCGTTCCCACTCAACTCTGGATCGGCGGGCCGGTGAATGCCACCGGTGGCGCCATCTTCGCGGTCGAGAATCCGGCGACCGGAGAGCCCCTCGCGCACGTCGCCGACGCCACGCCCGAGGACGCCGTGCGCGCCCTCGACGCGGCCGTGGCCGCACAGGACAGCTGGGCCGCCACCCCGGCCCGCGAACGCGGCGAGATCCTGCGCGCGGTCTACGAGCGGATCGTGGAGCGCACCGAGGATTTCGCCCTGCTGATGACCCTGGAAATGGGTAAGGCGCTGCCGGAGAGCCGCAACGAGGTGCGCTACGGCGCCGAATTCTTCCGCTGGTTCAGCGAGGAAGCGGTCCGGGTGCACGGGCGCTACCAGACCGCGCCCACCGGGACCGGCCGCATCGTCGTCCACAAACAGCCGGTCGGGCCGTGCCTGGCCATCACACCCTGGAATTTCCCGCTCGCGATGGGCACCCGTAAGATCGGCCCGGCCCTGGCCGCGGGCTGCACGATGATCGTCAAGCCGGCCTCGGCCACGCCGCTGACCATGCTGCTGCTGGCGAAACTGTGCAGTGAGGCCGGGCTGCCGGACGGGGTGCTGTCGGTCATCACCTCCAGCCGTTCCGGTGCGGTGACCGAGCCGTTGATCAACGATCCGCGGCTGCGCAAACTCACCTTCACCGGTTCGACCGGGGTCGGCAAGAAACTGGTGGAGAAGTCCGCGAACGGCCTGCTGCGCACCTCGATGGAATTGGGCGGCAATGCCCCGTTCGTGGTTTTCGACGACGCCGACATCGATGCCGCGGTGCAGGGCGCGATGCTGGCGAAGCTGCGCAACGGCGGCGAGGCGTGTACCGCCGCCAACCGGTTCCATGTGCACAACTCGGTGCGCGCGGAGTTCACCGACAAACTGGTCGCCGCCATGCAGGAGGTGAAACTCGGCCCCGGTGACGACCCGTCGACCACCCTCGGCCCGCTGATCAACCAGGACCAGCTCGACACCGTCAGCGAACTGGTCGACGACGCCGTGGAACGCGGCGCCGAGGTGCGCATCGGCGGGAAAGCGCCGGGCGGGACCGGGTACTACTACCCGGCGACCGTGCTGTGCGAGGTGCCCGAGCAGGCCCGGATTCTCAGCGAAGAGGTGTTCGGACCGGTCGCGCCGATCATCGGATTCGATACCGAGGAGCAGGGCCTCGCCGCCGCCAACGACACCGAATTCGGTTTGGTCGCTTACGTTTACACCCGCGACCTGGATCGTGCGCTGCGTATCGCGGAGGGCCTGGAGAGCGGCATGGTCGGCATCAACCGCGGCGTCATCTCCGATCCGGCGGCGCCGTTCGGCGGGGTCAAGGCCTCCGGATTCGGCCGCGAGGGCGGCTTCGAGGGGATCGAGGAGTATCTGTCGACGAAGTACATCGCCCTGCCCTGACCCGGCCGGCCCCGGATGCGAAACGACCGCCCCGGGGGATCAGCACCCGGGGCGGCCTGGGGTCGCGGAGTTCGTCGAGACGATCGCCGCGTGGTCTCGGTGAGTCTGCCGATGCGGCATTCAGTGGCCGAGCCGGCCGCGGCCGAGGCGGAGCAGCAGCATGGCCAGCGTGTGACCTTCCTGACCCAGTTCGCTGAACCGCTCCAGCACCTTCATCTCGCGGGAGTGCACCAGGCGCGGGCCACCGTTGGCCATACGGGTGCGGCCGATGATGCGCGAGACCTCGGTGCGCCGCTTGATGGCCGCGAGAATCTCGGCGTCGAGACGATCGATCTCCTTGCGGAGCTTCTCGATCTCCGCCTCACTACTCGGCAACGTCGCATCGGAACCGGTCGCCGGCTGATCAATCGGCTCAGTAGAGGTGCTCATACTTTCTTCTCCTCGTGTCAGAACTTCGATCGGCGTGCGGCCCTGCCCCGTTACCGATGTGATTCCTCCACCGTGAAACAGACCTGTTCGGCCTTGAATTGTCCCCCGTCGAGTATGCGCTCACGTGCGAAATCGGCGACTACGAATACCTTCGTACGCCTGAACAGCAGAGGTCGTGAGCGCGCTGGTCATGTGGCCAGTCTGCCACGTGGGGCAAGTGAGGCAAAGTTCTCGTCGGTGAGAATGCGCTGAGATCGCGCCGGACTACAGCATGTCGGTGGCCGCCGGTAGCGTGGATGGACGATGGAGACGACGGTGGCGGGAACAGCGGCGGGGACGGCAACGGTGGGTACGGCGGCAACGCGAGGTGCGGACAGGTCCGCGCAGGCCGATCAACAGGCGCAGCGCCTGCTCGAGGGCCTGAATCCGCAGCAGCGGGCGGCGGTTGTGCACGCGGGTTCGCCCCTGCTGATCGTGGCCGGCGCCGGCTCCGGGAAGACCGCCGTGCTCACCCGGCGCATCGCCTATCTGCTGGCCGAACGCGGCGTCACGCCCGGGCAGATCCTGGCCATCACGTTCACCAACAAGGCCGCGGCGGAGATGCGCGAGCGCGTGACGGACCTGGTCGGTCCGCGCGCCGCCGCCATGTGGGTGTCGACCTTCCACTCCTCCTGTGTGCGCATCCTGCGGATGCAGGCGAATCTGCTGCCCGGCGCGTTGAACTCCAACTTCTCCATCTACGACGCCGACGATTCGCGCCGCCTGCTGGCGATGATCATTCGCGACCAGAATCTGGATCCGAAGAAGTATTCGCCGCGACTGCTCGCGACCGCCATCTCCAATCTCAAGAACGAGCTGATCGATCCCGAAACGGCCACGGCGGACTCGGAATCCGACGAGACGGAACTGCCCGGCATCGTCGCCCGGGTCTACACCGAATATCAGCGCCGGCTGCGCGCGGCCAACGCCTTCGACTTCGACGATCTGATCGGCGAGACGGTCGCGCTCCTGCAGAGCCACCCGCAGGTCGCCGAGTACTACCGCCGTCGCTTCCGGCATGTGCTGGTCGACGAGTACCAGGACACCAATCACGCCCAGTACGTGCTGGTGCGCGAACTGGTCGGCCATCATGTGCGACCGGCGGCCGACGAACTCGCCGACGCCGACGCGGGTGCCGCGGCGGCCGATCCGGAATTCAGCCCGGCACGCCGCGCCGATGCGGTGCCACCCAGCGAGCTGTGTGTGGTCGGTGACGCCGACCAGTCCATCTACGCGTTCCGCGGGGCGACCATCCGCAATATCGAGGAGTTCGAGCGCGATTTCCCGGACGCGGAAACGATTCTGCTGGAACAGAATTACCGCTCCACTCAGCACATCCTCTCGGCTGCCAACGCGCTCATCTCCCGCAACGAGAATCGGCGCGACAAGAAGTTGTGGACCGATTCCGGTGAGGGCGATCTGATCGTCGGCTACGTCGCCGACAACGAACACGACGAGGCGTCGTTCGTCGCGCGCGAGATCGACCGGCTGGTCGAACAGGGCGACTACAACTACGGCGATGTCGCGGTGTTCTATCGCACCAACAACAACTCGCGGGCGCTGGAAGAGATCTTCATCCGCATGGGACTGCCCTACAAGGTGGTCGGCGGCGTTCGGTTCTACGAGCGCAAGGAGGTCCGCGATGTGGTCGCCTACCTGCGCGTGCTGGAGAATCCCGACGACGCGGTGAGCCTGCGCCGCATTCTCAACACTCCGCGCCGGGGGATCGGTGACCGCGCCGAGGCGTGTGTGGCGGTGCACGCCGAACAGCGCGACATCGGCTTCGCGGCCGCGCTGCGCGACGCCGCCGACGGCAAGGTGGCACTGCTGAACACCCGCGCCCAGCGCGCGATCGCCGGCTTCCTCGATCTGCTCGACGAGATCCGCGCCGCCGGCGTCACCGACGACACCGAATTCCCCGATGTGGGCAATGTGGTCGAGGCGGTCCTGGACAAGACCGGCTACCGCGCCGAATTGGAGGCCTCCGACGATCCGCAGGACGGCGCCCGGCTGGACAACCTGAACGAATTAGTCAGCGTGGCAAGGGAATTCAGTTCCGAGGCGCGCAACAATGTGGAGGCCGCCCGCGAGGAGGGCCTGCTGCCCGAGGCGGCCGACGGCGAGCCGGACCCCGGTTCCCTGGCGGCGTTCCTGGAACGGGTCTCGCTGGTGGCCGATACCGATCAGATCCCGGACGAGGGTTCCGGCGTGGTCACCCTGATGACCCTGCACACCGCGAAGGGCCTGGAATTTCCGGTGGTGTTCGTGACCGGCTGGGAGGACGGCCAGTTCCCGCACATGCGCGCGCTGGGCGATCCGGCCGAACTGGCCGAGGAACGCCGCCTGGCCTACGTCGGCATCACCCGTGCCCGGAAGCGGCTGTACCTGAGCCGCGCGGTGGTGCGCTCCGGCTGGGGACAGGCGGTGTCGAATCCGGAGTCGCGCTTCCTGCAGGAGATTCCGGGGCATCTGATGGATTGGCAGCGGCTGGAACCGACTCCGCCGTCCGGCGGACGAGGTTTCCGCCGCCGCGGTGAGGACGACGGCCTGGAACGCGATTGGACCCGCGGTGACGGCTGGTCCCAGCAGCGCCCCGGCCTGCGCGACCGCAGCCCCGCGCGGCCCGCCGCCAAGCACAACAACTCCGGCCTGGTCCTCGCCGTGGGCGACCGCGTCAGCGACGACAAGTACGGCCTCGGCCGCGTGGTCGCGGCCGAAGGCTTCGGCGCCCTCGCCACGGTCACCATCGATTTCGGCACCGCCGGCAAGATCCGCCTGATCCCGCAGTACAGCCGGACCCTGGTCAAGCTCTGAGCGGCCGTCCCGGCGGGCTCGCGCTCAGCGGCGTGCCGGGACCACGGCCTTGACCATGACGAGTTCCACGCGGTCGTCCGAGTCGAGATCGGTGCGCTGGAACCCTTCGGCGCCGTCGCCGGGCCCAGTCTCGAATTCGAATCCGTTGCGGCGGTACAGCGCGATGGCATGCCGGTTGTCGGTGAAGACGTCGAGTCGCAGAGCGGTGTAGCGGCTCTCGGCAGCTCACCGCTCGAGGGTGTCAGTCGCGTTCGGGGCCGAGGGAGATGCCGCGGGAGGCGAGCCAGGGGAGGGGGTCGATCTTGTCCTGGCCGTTGAGCCACACCTCGAAGTGGCAGTGCGGGCCGGTGGAGAAGCCGCGGTTGCCGACGGTGGCGATCTGGTCGCCGGCCAGCACGTGTTGGCCTTCCGAGACGGTGGCGGTGTCGACGTGGCCGTAGACGGTGATGGTGCCGTCGGCGTGCCGCAGGCGGACCCACATGCCGAAACCGGAGGCCGGGCCGGCGCTGATCACTTCTCCGTCCTCGACCGCGTAGATCGGGGTACCGATCGGGGCGGCGATGTCGACACCCAGGTGCTGCACACCCCAGCGGCTACCGAAGCCGGAGGTGAAGGTGCCGTTGGCGAATTTGGAGAACAGGGGGCGCAGTTTCGCCGATTCCTGGGCCGCGAGTCCGGCGGCG
Organism: Nocardia mikamii NBRC 108933; assembly: GCF_001613505.1. Lineage (GTDB taxonomy): Bacteria > Actinomycetota > Actinomycetes > Mycobacteriales > Mycobacteriaceae > Nocardia > Nocardia mikamii. Next base: position 111,043 of record NZ_BDCM01000007.1, on the reverse strand, counting down.
AATTCCTGACCGTGCTGCAGGATGTCCTGGAACTGACTGAGATCCGCGACGGGCGCGACATTGAGAACCTGCGGCGACTGCGGATTACCCGCCTGGGTACTGACCGCCTGGGCCGCGATTTCGTGGACCTGACCGGCGGCGTCGTAGTCGGCGGTCGCGGTGTGGTGCTGACTGCCGGACTCCATTCCGGCCTGTCCGGCGGCGACCACCGCGCCGGCGGCGACCGCCACCACGGCGGCGCGGCCCTTGAGCGCGGCGGGCGGGGTCGGTACGCGGTGCGCACCGCTGAAGCGCCGGGGGCCTTCCGCGTCGGTGCCGGCCTCGTCGGCCTCGGCGCTGTCACGCTTCCAGGAGCTGCGCAGCCGGGCCAGGTTGAACGGTTCGTTGCCGGTGGGTTCGTCGTATTCGCCGGCGGCGTCGTAGTGGGCGGCGTCGTAGTCGGCGGGACCCTCGGGGTAGTGCACACCGCGGCCGTCGTCGAAACCGGGGTCGGCGGCGGCCCATTCGTCGGTCCGCGGCCACTGCGGATCGGCGGTCCAGTCACCGTCGGGCTGCGCCTGGGCTCCCCAGGGCCGGCACTGCCCGGAATCCTCCGAACCGGTTGCCCCCCAGGCATTCCCGGCGGTCGTGGTGAGGCCGACGACGGTCGCGCCCGCCGCACCGGCGCCGGCGGACATCCAGCTGTCGGCACGTCCCGGCATACTGTGCGCGGGCGGGGCTGCGGGCTCCTCGGAACGGGAACCGGTGTAACCGCCGAAAGATTGGTTACCACCGAAGTACGGATGTTGGTCGAGGGATTCTCCGTCGCCGCGGTAACGGCGAGCGGACTGTGGCCGATGCCCAGGTTGTAGGCGACCGTGGCTCATCGGCGGACTCCGAGACCGGGTAACGCGGGGGATCCGGAAGACGCGGGACGCGGTGCGCCGGTAGGACGGCTCGCTACCTGCGGAGCACTGTGCTGCAACAAGCCTGCCGTCCTCCTGATCGGTGCGGTGTACGCGGCCTCATCCGGGTGGGTCTGTCGATGTGTTCTACCAGCTGGGCCTCGTGACCGAGTGACGAGTATTCCCGTCGCGCCTGTGATCTGGCTGTGACATCGACCGCATCGACGGTAACGAAACGATTGCAGGTGGGCAAGCGCTCCGCTCGATAAGGGGGTACTTGTGACATTGATCACGTCTGGCACGCGGAATATCTCACGTTCCACTGGGCACGCGAGTGAGAACAGACAACTACACTATGTAGTAGTCAATCTGGCAATTCGGGCCATCGTCCGCCCTACCTGGCGGCGTGTCAGCAAGCTACTCGCCAGTAGCCTTGGCCAGCGGTTTTGCCCGGCCGGATGCCCGCTCGTGACCTGCGCCACTTAGGCTGTATGCGGCTGATTTCGGCGACATCGAACTGATTAGAGTCCGACTCGACCCGCTTCCGACGACGGGCCGCCAACAAAGTCGTTGTCACAACAACGCAGACGAGACGGTGAGTACATGGATCTCTTCGAATATCAGGCGAAGGAACTCTTCGTGAAGCACGGAGTGCCTTCGTCGGAGGGCCGCGTCACGGACTCGGCCGAGGACGCCCGTGCCATCGCGACCGAAATCGGCAAGCCTGTGATGATCAAGTCGCAGGTCAAGGTCGGTGGCCGCGGTAAGGCCGGTGGCGTGAAGTACGCCGCCACCCCGGACGACGCCTTCACCCACGCGAACAACATCCTGGGCCTGGACATCAAGGGCCACATCACCAAGAAGATCCTGGTCGCCGAGGCCAAGGACATCGCGGAGGAGTACTACATCTCCTTCCTGCTCGATCGCGCCAACCGCACCTACCTGGCCATGTGCTCGGTCGAGGGCGGTATGGAGATCGAAGAGGTCGCCGCCACCAAGCCCGACCGCCTGGCCAAGGTGCCGGTCGACGCCGTCAAGGGTGTGGACCTGGCCTTCGCGCGCTCGATCGCCGAGCAGGGCCACCTGCCCGCCGACGTTCTGGACGCCGCCGCGGTGACCATTCAGAAGTTGTGGGAGGTCTTCGTCGCCGAAGACGCGACCCTGGTCGAGGTGAACCCGCTGGTCCGCACGCCGGAGAACGAGATCCTGGCGCTGGACGGCAAGGTCACCCTGGACGAGAACGCCGACTTCCGCCACCCCGACCACGCCGAGTTCGCCGATCGTGACGCCACCGATCCGCTGGAGCTCAAGGCCAAGGAGAACGACCTCAACTACGTCAAGCTCGACGGTGAGGTCGGCATCATCGGCAACGGCGCCGGTCTGGTCATGTCGACCCTGGACGTCGTCGCTTACGCCGGTGAGAAGCACAACGGCGTGAAGCCGGCCAACTTCCTCGACATCGGTGGTGGCGCCTCGGCCGAGGTGATGGCCAACGGTCTCGATGTCATCCTCAACGACGCGCAGGTCAAGAGCGTGTTCGTGAACGTGTTCGGCGGCATCACCGCGTGTGACGCGGTGGCCAACGGCATCGTCAAGGCCCTGGAGATCCTGGGGTCGGAGGCGAACAAGCCGCTGGTCGTCCGCCTCGACGGCAACAAGGTCGAGGAGGGTCGCCAGATCCTCGTCGATGCCAACCACCCGCTGGTCACCCTCGCCCAGACCATGGACGAAGGCGCCGACAAGGCCGCCGAACTGGCTGCGGCCAAGTAAGGACAAGAAGAACATGTCTATCTTCCTGAACAAGGACTCCAAGGTCATCGTCCAGGGCATCACCGGCGGTGAGGGCACCAAGCACACCGCGCTGATGCTGAAGGCGGGCACCCAGGTCGTCGGCGGCGTCAACGCCCGCAAGGCCGGCACCACCGTCTCGCACACCGCCAAGGACGGCTCGGACATCGAGCTGCCGGTGTTCGGCACCGTCGCCGAGGCCATCAAGGAGACCGGCGCCGACGTGTCGATCGCCTTCGTCCCGCCGAAGTTCGCCAAGGACGCCATCATCGAGGCCATCGACGCGGAGATCCCGCTGCTCGTGGTCATCACCGAGGGCATCCCGGTGCAGGACACCGCCTACGCGTGGGCCTACAACGTGGAGAAGGGCAACAAGACCCGGATCATCGGCCCCAACTGCCCCGGCATCATCACCCCGGGTGAGTCGCTGGTGGGCATCACCCCGGCCAACATCACCGGCAAGGGCCCGATCGGCCTGGTGTCGAAGTCGGGCACCCTGACCTACCAGATGATGTACGAGCTGCGTGACTTCGGCTTCTCGACCTCCATCGGCATCGGTGGCGACCCGGTCATCGGCACCACCCACATCGACGCCATCGAGGCGTTCGAGAAGGACCCGGAGACCAAGCTCATCGTCATGATCGGCGAGATCGGCGGCGACGCCGAAGAGCGGGCTGCCGCCTACATCAAGGAGAACGTCACCAAGCCGGTCGTCGGCTACGTCGCGGGCTTCACCGCGCCGGAGGGCAAGACCATGGGCCACGCCGGCGCCATCGTCTCCGGTTCCTCGGGCACCGCCGCGGCGAAGAAGGAGGCCCTCGAGGCCGCGGGCGTGAAGGTCGGCAAGACCCCGTCCGAGACCGCCGCCCTGGCGCGCGAGATCCTGGAGAAGGCTTCGATCACCGCTTGATCGCAGGTATTGCGAAGGCCGCCTTGTCTCGACAAGGCGGCCTTCTTTCATCTCGGCAGGTGAACGACGTGCTGCTGGGCAGTCAGCAGCTCGCTGCTGGGGAGTCACAGCTCGCCGTGACGGGCAGGTCAGGTGGGCAGGTCACAGCTCACTGTGGCGGGCAGGTCAGCAGCGGTTGTCGTGGGCAGGGAACAACCGTCGTTCAGGGTGCCGGGAACAGGTGGCACAGGCCCAGCGCACGCACCACCGTGCAGAACATTTCCGAAACGTCCATCCGATACCTCCGATCGTCTTCGGTGACAACACGGTCGAGACGGGTATGCGGTTCATAGTGAATTCTCGAGCTTGCCGCCAGTGGCGTCGTGGCCGTGACCGGTGCGCTCGAGTGCAGTAGCGTCAAGGGCATTCAGCCTGAAAGCCGATGAAGGACTCGATAGGAGACGACCACATGTCCTACCCGACCGGGGGATCCGGGTACAACGCGCCCAATCAGACGCCCTCGCCCACACCCTCGTCCGCGCCCAGCTTCGGCCAGCAGCCGACAGGTAGCACCGGCGGCGGTTCGGGGCTTTCGGCGTTGAGCGCCAAGGGGCTGACGTTCTACCTGACCGTTGGAATCGCCGCGCTGGGCGTGATCAACTTCTTCCTGGGCTTCCTCGATTTCTCGACCTTCGACGAGGGCGCGATGAACAGCTCCAAGGAGCCCGACAAGGGCATGAGCCTGTTCCAGGAAGGCGGCACGGCGCCGCTGCTGCTCCTGCTGTTCGCGGGTCTGGTGGCCGGTATCGCCCTGCTGCCCAAGCAGGAGGCCAAGAACGCGGTGGTCGCGGCGGCTTCGGCGGCCGGCTTCCTCGGTGTCCTGTTCCAGGCGTTCGTGACGCCGACGCTGTACAAGACCGCGGGAACCGCCTGGGTCCTGGTCTTCCTGGCGCTGGTGCAGGTCGCCGCGGCCGTGGTCGCGCTGCTGTTCGAGAGCGGAATCGTCTCCGCGCCCGAGGCGAAGCCCGCGGCGGCCGCCGCTCCGGGCGCCGGCGGGTCGAGCGCCTACGGTCAGCAGTCCTCCTACGGCCAGAGCCAGCCGGGGCAGCAGCCGTCCTACGGTCAGGCCCAGGCCGGCCAGCAGGCCGCCTACGGCCAGTACGGCCAGCAGTACGGCCAGGCGCAGGGGCAGGCCCAGGCGCAGGGTCAGCAGCAGGCCGCCTACGGCCAGTACGGTCAGCAGTACGGCCAGGGCCAGTACGGTCAGCAGCCCTCCGCGTACGGCCAGCAGCCCTACGGCCAGCAGGGTCAGCAGGCGCAGCAGGGTTACGGCGCGCAAGGTGCGCAGTCTCCCTACGGTCAGCGCCCGCAGACCGGTGGTGACGAGGCCGCGACCCAGCACTTCGGCGCCGCGGGCCAGCAGCCCGGCCAGTCCGGTCAGCAGTACGGTTCGCTGAACTTCGGACAGCAGGGCCAGCAAGGACAGCCGGGCCAGCCCGGCGCGCAGCCGTTCGGTGGCGAGCAGACCGGTAACCCGGCCGCCGATGCCACCAAGGCCTTCCGTCCCGAGGACGACCAGAAGTAGATCCGCTCGACGCGGCGATCGGCGAGTCAGGCGCTTTTCACGGCGCGCCTGACTCGCCGATCCCTTTTCAGCTGAGACCCTGTCATGTCGGTGGTCGTGTCGTGCTTCGGCGAGTCAACCGGACGAGTCAACCAGGATCCCGCGAGGTAGTTCTATGAAGTCCGCACTGGTCCGATGGGCCGACCTTCGCGAACAGCGGGCCGGCACGAGACCGGCGCAGGCTCGCCCGAACCCGGATGCGTCCCAGCAGCGGAGCGGTCACCGCGGCACGGGCGCCGACGGACCCGAGGATCCGGTATTCCTCTCACTGAGTCCCGAGCGGGCCAAGGTGCTGCTCGTCATCGCGGCTCGGGCGTCGAGTTTCACCGTGGTCGCCATCGTGGCGCTCGTGCTGATCACACTGATGGCCGCGGGCAGCGGTATGACCGGCGCGTCCGGCGCGATCGCGGCCGGCTGGCTGGCCGTGCATCAGGTGCCGGTCGTGGTCGGCAAGACCTCGCTCGGGCTGCTGCCGCTGCTGCCGACCGCGGGCGTGTTGTGGCTGACCATGCGCGACTGTGCGCATGCCGTCTCGCCGCGCTCCTCGCGGGCCGATCTGGGCTGGATCGTCGGCGCCGCGCTCGCGGGCCCGCTGCTGGTCACCGCCGTGTGCCTGGCCGTGGCCGAGGATGCCGCGACGGCGGTGCCGTTGCAGTCGCCCGAGACGCTCACCGCCTTCTGCTGTGTGGGGGGCTTGCACCTGCTCGCGGCGGTCACCGGGATCGCCACCCGGCCCAATGCGCTGCGCGACCGGATCGCCTCCGCTCTGCCGGACTGGGTTTTCGCCGGGGCACGGGCGGCGGCGCGGGCGCTGTGGCGCCTGCTGCTCGGCGGGGCGATCCTCACGCTGGTGTCGTTCGTGCTGCACTGGTCGGTGATCGGTGACACCTACGCGGCCGCGGGCGATATCGCGGGTTTCGTCGGCCTGACCGTGCTGTCGCTGGCCTATCTGCCGAATGTCGTGATCGCGGCGACCAGCGTGCTGATCGGCGCGGACGTACACATCGGCGCCGGGGCGCTGAGCGTCTTCTCGGTCGCCGGGGCGCCGGTGCCCGCATTGCCGGTGCTCGCGTCGGTGCCGAGCGGGCCCGCGGCGGGCTGGTGGCCGGTGTTGTTGCTGGTGCCGGCGGCTGTCGGCGTGCGGGGCGGCCTGGACTGCGCGCGCGAATCGGCCGACGAGGTGCGCAGTCCGTGGGCGACGGTGTTCTCGGCGGCGCTCGCCGCGCTCGCTCTGTTGCTGCTGGGTCTGTTCGCCGGCGGCACGGTCGGATCGTTCGGGGAGATCGGACCGGGCGTGCTGGTCACCGCGGGGCTCACCTTCGCCTGGCTGACCGTCGCCGGATATCTCGGATTGCTGTGCGGGCGACGGTTTCTCGGAATTCCGCCCGCTGTGGTCGAGGTGGATCTCGGCGGGCGCTCCGGACGTCGCGGCCGGTACCTTCCCACCGACTACTCTCGTGACGAATACGAGGAGGACGAGTACGGGGATCACGGCTACGACCCCGCCGCCGATCGCGACTACTACGACGACCGCGGCGACCGCGCGGAACCGGGCTACATCGACCAGCTGTACGACGACCCACGCTACGTCGAATACGAATTCGAGGACGATGTCGCCGTCGAGGACGACTATCCGCGGCCGGCCTACCGCCGCAACGCCTCCACCGAGGTCGTGGAGGTCGACGGCGAACTGCTCGACGACGACCTCGCGCCCGCGCGCGCCGATCCGGACGCCGAATTCGTCGCCGGAAACTCCGACATCGTCGACGCCGAAGTGGTAGAGGGTGACCTGCCGGAGAGCCCCGGCAGGGGCGGTCGTTAGGCTCTAACCCGGCGGACCTCGGGTTCGCCGCCCTCCGGCAGCCCCGACGCACAGGGAGTAGAGCGCTGACCACCCCGCCCGCCCAGTTGGTCCCTCCGACCGCGCCTGCGACCCTCGTCGTTCTCGCCTCGGGCACGGGATCGCTGCTGCGATCGCTGATCGCGGCGACCGAGCGGCCGGACTATCCGGCGCGGATCGCGGCCGTGGGCGTGGACCGGACCTGCGCGGCGACCGAGCACGCGGTCCGGGCCGGTATCCCGGACTTCCGGGTAGCCCCCGCCGACCATCCCGATCGGTCCGCCTGGGATATCGCGCTCACCGACGCGGTCGCGGCCTACGCACCCGACCTGGTGGTGTCGGCCGGATTCATGCGCCTGTTCGGCCCGAAATTCCTGGAGCGATTCGAGGGCCGGATCATCAACACCCATCCCGCGCTGCTGCCGGCGTTCCCGGGCGCGCACGGCGTGCGCGACGCGCTGGCCTACGGCGTGCGGGTGACGGGTTCCACCGTGCATCTGGTCGACGCGGGCGTCGACACCGGACCGATCCTCGCTCAGGAGCCGGTCGAGGTACTGCCCGGCGACGACGAGGCGAGCTTGCACGAGCGCATCAAAGTTGTGGAGCGTCGGCTGCTGGCGGACACCGTCGCCGCCGTCGCCACGCGAGGCATTGTCTGCGACGGACGAAAGGCAGTAATCCCAGATGAGTGAGGCCCCGGTGAGTGAGCGCAGCGAACGACCCGAAGACACGGGTGCACGCAGGGCGATCCGCAGGGCGTTGGTGAGCGTCTATGACAAAACCGGGCTCATCGAGCTGGCCACCGGGCTGAACGACGCCGGCGTCGAGCTGGTGTCGACCGGCTCGACCGCCGCCCGCATCGCCGACGCCGGCATTCCGGTGACGAAGGTCGAAGACCTCACCGGTTTTCCGGAGACCCTCGACGGCCGGGTGAAGACGCTGCACCCCCGCGTGCACGCCGGCATTCTCGCCGACACCCGCAAGCAGGAGCACCTCGATCAGCTGGTGGAGCTGCGCGTCGAGGCGTTCCAGCTGGTGGTGGTGAACCTGTATCCGTTCACGCAGACCGTCGCCAGTGGCGCCACTCCGGACGAATGCGTCGAGCAGATCGATATCGGCGGCCCGTCGATGGTGCGCGCCGCGGCGAAGAACCATCCCTCGGTCGCGGTCGTGGTCGACACCGGCGACTACGACGAGGTGCTGGCCGCGGTGCGCGGCGGCGGTTTCACCCTGGCCGAGCGAACCGTGCTGGCCGCCAAGGCTTTCCAGCACACCGCGAGCTACGACGTCGCGGTCGCGAGCTGGATGACCAACGTGCTGACCGCCGAGGACGCCGCGGATTCGGCTGCGGGCGAGCAGTTCCCGTCGTGGATGGGCGGCGTGTGGACCCGCGACGCGGTGCTGCGCTACGGCGAGAATCCGCACCAGGCCGCCGCGCTGTATCGCAACGACTCCGCCCCGGCCGGGCTCGCGCAGGCGAAGCAGGTGCACGGCAAGGAGATGTCGTACAACAACTACACCGATGCCGACGCCGCCTGGCGGGCCGCGTGGGACCACGCCGAACCCGCGGTGGCCATCGTGAAGCACGCCAATCCGTGCGGCATCGCGGTCGGCGCCGATATCGCCGAGGCACACCGCAAGGCGCACGCGTGTGACCCGGTGAGCGCGTTCGGTGGCGTGATCGCGGCCAACCGCGAGGTCACCGTCGAGATGGCCGAACAGGTGGCCGAGATCTTCACCGAGGTCATCGTGGCCCCCGGCTATGCCGACGGCGCGGTGGAGGTGCTGCAGCGTAAGAAGAACGTGCGCATCCTGATCGCCGACGAACCGCGCCGCGGTGGCGTCGAACTGCGCCCGATCAGCGGCGGCGCGCTGCTGCAGCAGACCGATATCGTCGACGCGGACGGTGACGACCCGGCCAACTGGACGCTCGCCACCGGTGAGCCGGCCGATGCCGAAACCCTCGCCGATCTCGAATTCGCCTGGCGCGCATGCCGTGCCGTGAAATCGAATGCGATTCTGCTGGCCCACGACGGCGCCTCGGTCGGTGTCGGCATGGGGCAGGTCAACCGCGTCGACGCCGTACATCTGGCGGTGCTGCGCGCCGGTGACCGCGCCAAGGGGTCGGTGGCGGCCTCCGACGCCTACTTCCCGTTCCCCGACGGTCCGCAGCAGCTGATCGCCGCGGGCGTGAAAGCCATTGTGCAGCCGGGTGGTTCGGTGCGCGACCAGCTGACCATCGATGCCTGCCGGGAGGCCGGGGTCACGATGTATCTCACCGGGGCGCGCCACTTCGCGCACTGATCGGTGATCACGAACGTCGCCGTCCGCCGGTGCGCCGGCGGGCGGCGACGTCGTTCGACGGGTCCGGTCGCGGGCCCCGCGAATCAGTTCGCGCTCAACACCTTCCGATCGCCCAGCGGCTTCTTCAGCGGGATCTCCAGGGTGCCGAAGACGGCGATCATGGTGCACATGCGCCCGGCCGCCTCGGGCAGGGTGCCGGCCTTCAGGGCGACGGTCACGGTGGTGTCGGTTTCGGTGGTGGTCGCGTCCACGCCGTAGCACTCCGGCGAGCCGATCTGGAAGTTCACCGCGATCCGGTCGGGCGCCACCCGGCTCCAGCTGTCGAACGGCAGCGGGTGCGGATTGGTGATCGTCGAGTTGGCGGTGAACATCCGGCCCGGCTGCGGCGGGTTCTGCTCGGTCGGTGTGCTGACCGCCGCTGTGGTCGTATTCCCTTGTGCCCCACCGTCGTCGGAGTTCCCGCATGCGGTGACCAGCAGGGCCGGTAGTGCGAGTAGCGCGATTGCCGCCGTTGTGATGCGGCGTCGTCCGGGGATGGAGTCCATAAGGCTCACCCTATCTGCGGGGGTGAGGCGGCTGTGATGCACGTCCCAGTGAACATTCTGCGAACGCCGGCGCGTAACAGCTGCGAAATCCGCGGCAGTGCAAGTAGTGTTCGCAAACGATGAGCGAATGCGGTTCTGCGCCATCGAATCACCGATCGACACGACCTCTTCTCGAAAGGATCCACCGCGTGGGCGACACGTTGCAGGTAGGCGAGGAACTGGGCCTGGGTCAGGCCCTTCAGGGCGGCGCGTACACGCTGACTCTCCAAAACGACGGCAACTTGGTGCTTTCCGAGCCCGACGGCACGGTGGTGTGGGCGACCATGACGCATGAGCGTGGCGTCGAGCGTGCCGTCCTGCAGGAGGACGGCAACTTCGTGCTGTACTCGGGCAGTGGACCTGTGTGGGCCACCGACACCAACGGACAGGCTGCCGATCATCTGATCGTGCAACCGGACCGCAACCTCGTCCTGTACGGCCGCGACGGCGCCTCGCTGTGGGCGTCGGGCACCAATACCGACAACCCGATCGTGGTCGAGGAGCCGGTTGCCGCACCCGCCGCCGAACAGGTGCCGCCGCCGCCGGCGCCGGCGCCGGAACCTCGCACCTACACCGTGGAGTCCGGCGACACGCTGTGGGCGATCGCGGAACGGTTCTACGGCGACGGCAACCGCTATCTGGAGATCGCCGGGGCGAGCGGCATCGAGAACCCGGATGTCATCAACGAGGGTCAGCTGCTGACCATTCCGTGACCGGAAAAGACCGAACGCCCCCGGCGCCGCGGCACCGGGGGCGTTCGTGTTCGTTCGCTACCTGCTGGTGAACGGCAGCAGCGCCATCTCGCGCGCGTTCTTCACCGCGACCGCCACCTGCCGCTGCTGCTGCGGGGTGAGCCCGGTGACGCGGCGGCTGCGGATCTTGCCGCGGTCGGAGATGAACGTGCGCAGCAGGTTCACATCCTTGTAGTCGACGGTTTCGACGCCGGCCGCGATCAGCGGATTCTTCTTGGGCCGCCGGGCCTGTTCGGCGCGGACCCGCTTCGACGGTGCTCGCTTGACTGCCATGTGGGCCATCCTTTCTCGGCGTGAGCTCTGGTCCTACGCTGCCGCGTGGGCGCCCCGACCGCTCCTGCCGGTTCCTTCCGACGAGATCTGCGATGGTCTACCAACTCGATTTGTGTACACCGGGCAGCTCCCCCCGGTGGGCCAGCTCGCGCATACGTACCCGGGATAGTCCGAACTTGCGGAGATGACCGCGGGGGCGGCCATCGGTGGCGTCCCGATTGCGCAATCGTACCGGACTGGCGTCGCGCGGCAGTCGCTGCAGCGCGAGCTGTGCTGCCGCCCGGCGATCGTCGGCGGTGGCCGGATCGCGGATCAACTCCTTGAGCTCGGCCCGGCGTTCGGCATAGCGGGCCACGACGGCGCGTCGTTGCTCGTCGCGTGCGATCTTGGATTTCTTCGCCATCACCGCTCCTCGCGGAAGTCGACGTGCCGGCGCAGCAGCGGATCGTATTTGCGCAGCACCATGCGGTCGGGGTCGTTGCGGCGGTTCTTGCGGGTCACGTAGGTGTAGCCGGTGCCGGCCGTCGAGCGCAGTTTCACGATGGGGCGAATCTCGTTGCTGCGCGCCATCAGATCTTCTCCCCGCGCGCACGGATGCGAGCCACGACCGCTTCGATCCCGTCGCGGTCGATGGTCTTGATGCCCTTGGCCGAGACGCGCAGGGTGATGCGCCGGCCCTCGCTGGGCAGGAAGTAGGTCTTGCGCTGGATGTTCGGGTCCCAGCGCCGGTTGGTTCGGACGTGGGAGTGCGACACGGACTTACCGAAGCCCGGCTTGCGGCCGGTGACCTGGCAGTGGGCCGACATGGGGCTCCTTTCTGAAAATCATTTTCGACAACGGTCGTCGCAGACTGTACCGTGTGCCTGGAGCAAATGAAAATCATTGTCGAAAGGGGTTCCGGTGCTGGCACATCCCGACCGCCGCACGCCCGTGGTGCTGTTGGCGGGCTTCCAGGGGCCGGTCGCGGACGGTATGGATCACCTCGCGCGACTGCTGGGCACGGCGCCCGGCACCGTCGTCGTGCGTCACGATCTGAGCTCACTGCGGGAAGGTGTGGTGCGCCGCCGGGTGCGCCTCGACGGCCGGGAGACGGCGAGCGTGCACGAACTCGCGCACGGCTGCGTCTCCTGCACGCTGCGCGCCGATCTGCTGCCGCTGCTGTGCCGGTTGGCGGCGCGAGATTCGGTGCACCGCATCGTGATCGCGCTCGATCCGGCCTTCGAGGCGGAAGCCGTGTGTCATGCGATCGGCCATGTGCCCGTGGTCGACCTGGTGGGTCGCGTGGACGGCCCGGCGGCTCGCGATGTGCGCATCGAGGCGGTGGTGACCGGGCTCGATGCCCGCAGCTGGTTGCCGGACGCGCTGAGCGACGAGACGATCGACGAACGGGCGGGTGGCCCCGGTGACGACGACCGTACGGTGGCGCAACTCGCCGTCGGACAGGTTGAATTCGCCGACGCGCTCGTGGTTTTCGGTGCGGACCGAGTGGGCGACGGTGAGCGCGACGTGGTGCGGTCGGTCGTGGAGCGGCTGGCGCCCAGGGCTCCGTCGATCTGGGCCGGCGACGGGCGGGATATCGGCGCGGCGCGCATCGAGATGCTGCTCGACCGCATTCCCGCCGATTCCCGGCGCGGCCGCATCTTCGACGCGCACGCGCCGTTGTTGCGCGGCCGGCCACCGCTGGCGGAGGAGAACGGTGTGGCGTTGATCGAATTCGCCACCGATCGCCCGTTCCATCCGACCCGCCTGCACGAAGCGATGGATGTGCTGTTCGACGGCGTGGTCACCGCGCGCGGGCGGATCTGGCTGGCGACTCAACCCGAGCGTGTGGTGTGGCTGGAATCCGCCGGCGGCGGAGTGCGGGTCGGTGACGCCGGAACCTGGCTGGCGGCGATGAGTCCCGCGGAACGGGAATCGGTCGACCCCGATCGGCGGGCCCTGGCGGCGCTGCGCTGGGACGAGGATTTCGGTGACCGCGACATCTCGCTGGTGATCCTCACCTGCGGTGCCGATCCGGACGAGATCCGTACCGCGCTGCACTGGGCGCTGCTCGACGAGGCCGAGATGATCGTGCTGCGCAACGCGCCGGATCTGGTCGCGCACTGGGGCGATCCGTTCGGCGAGTTCCACGAGGACCCCTGCGAGACAACCGAATCCGACAACTCAGGCGGCCGCGGCGTCGAATCCCGGCCGAACGAAAGGTAGGGCGATGAAATCAGGGATCCATCCGGAGTACCACCCGGTGGTCTTCGAGGATGTCAGCACCGGCAAACGCTTTCTCACCCGATCGACGGTGACGAGCACCCGCACCGTCGAATGGTCCGACGGCAACAGCTATCCGCTGATCACCGTCGACGTCACCGCGGACTCCCACCCGTTCTGGACCGGGGCGCATCGCGTCCTCGACACCCAGGGCCGGGTGGAGAAGTTCGAACGCAAATACGGCAGGCGCACACCGCGTCCCGGTTCTGTGCGAGGGGAGAACTGAGATGGCGGTGCCGAAGCGACGACTGTCGCGCGCCAACACCCACAGCCGGCGTTCGAACTGGAAGGCGACTCCCCCCGACCTGGTGCCGGTCAGCGTCGGGGGCGTCGTCCACAAGATCCCGCGCCGATTGGTCACCGCCGTCCAGCGTGGCCTGATCGACCCGACCCGGCTGTAGGACACGGGTTTCGGTCGCCGAAATTATGTGGCGTTTGCCTGAATCGAGCGACCAATTGGTTATCGAATAAATCGGAGTCAGCAGGGATATCAGCGTCATCGCGCTTGCGAGGTGGTAGCTGGAATGTGAATTGCCAACTGCTGGTTGGTTTTTGGCGCCGGAAAAAGTCCAGCGGAAACGCTGTTTTCCCGAGTCGGCCCAGGTACCCTCGGGGCTGAGGGCGGGTTCTCCTGGCAACAGGAGAACCCGCTCATCGCCACTTTCAGGGCTGTTCACTCCTATCGTGCGACAGGCGCGGCGCTTCCAGGGCTCGCTGTCCGGATTGCGGCGCATCGTCCGGCCTCGGCCGCAACGTCTCGAGCAGTGACTCCCAGCGTGCGATCTGCTCACCGATCACCGCCGCCGGGTTCTCGAGCAGGGCGGCCACCAGCGACAGCGGCCACGGCAGTTCGGCCGCCGGCGGCGCCTGCCGGGTCGATTCCAGCACGGTCGTCTCCAGGTCGGCGATCTCGGTCCGCAGCTCGGCGATCTGCCGCAGGGCGGCGCCCAGCGCCTCCACGACCGTCCGTTCCGATATGGCGCCGCCGTCCGCGCCGTCGTCGTCGCCCAGCTGAGGCCAGCCCGCCAAACCGGGACCGCGCAGCTGAACCTGTACATCGCGCAATATCGCTTCCTGCTCCGGAGTCACATCCGGTACCTCTCTCATCGCTCCCGCCGCGGGCCGAAATGCCTGCTCCACACTGTAATTCGCGGAGCCCTTCCCGTGTGCGCCGAGATCGGGGCGGTGACGCCCGGGGAAGCGATTTCCGTGCGGCTGCCGGTCGGTTCGCGGGTGCCGCGAATCAGGGGGACCGAGACGTCGATGCGTGGAAGGCTGCAGGTTTGCCGACGCGTGCTCATCGACCGGAAAATGTCCGAATTTTCAGCTTCTTAACATTCCTGGCATCTTCTTGGCGGCTTATTAACGGCCTTTGTTACGTGTTCGTAATGGGTGCACGACAGCCTGTCTAAGGGTTTCGATTTCGAGCTCAGGCGCCAGGGTATCGGCGCCGCAAACCGCTGAAGAAAGTGTATGAGGGAATGAAGCTCAGGAAGTTCGCCGCAACATCGGCTCTGGTCATCGCTGCTCTTGGGATCTCCACCGGCACCGCATTCGCAGCTCCGGCTCCGGCCGCCAACCCCGATATTCATTACACGGCAAACGTTGTCGACAAATCTGTGGTGGTGAAGACCGACGCCGGATCGCTGACGACCGAAGGCAACGAGTTCCAGGTCCGCGATAACCAGGGCAAGGTGGTAGCCGGATTTCCGCTGAGCTATCAGCACGACGGTCTGGAGTTCCCGATCGCCGCGCAGATCGACGGTAACCAGGCCACCCTGGTTCCGAGCACCGACCGCGCCGCCGCCCACCCGGCGCCGATGCTGCACGATGTGGCCAGCCGTTCGGATCTCGACGCGGCCAACCAGAGCGCGATCAACGAGCTCGGTATCGCCACCAGCATCGGCACCCTCGTCGGCACCGCCATCGGCCTGGCCGGCGGTTGTGCGCTCGGTGCGGTCCTCGGCACCCCGTTCCTGGTCGTTCCGGGCTGGATCGGCGGCTGCCTGACCGGTGCCGCCCTGGGCGCCCCGCTGGGTGCCGCCGCCGGTCTGGTCGGTGTCGGCGGCATCTCCGGCGTGCTCGTCGCGATCGAGTACTTCAACCGGATCAACGCGCCCGCCGAATCGTAATCACCAGTAGCGCAACGCGATCGGGGCGGGCCGCACGGCCCGCCCCGATTCTCGTCTGTGCGCGGCCCCGCCGCCGCGAAGCCGCTCAGCTCACCGGCTGCGGTGCCCGAGCGGCCGCTCGCGCCTTGCCGGCCGGCGACGCGATCTGTCCGGCAGGGGAATTCGCGGCCTGTGCCAACTGCCGCGAGCGGGTGGTTCCGGTGCGGTCGGGGGCGACCAGGACCGCGGTGATCGGTACCGCCAGCGACAGCGTCCCCATCACGAACACCGGCACGAAGAGGGTGAACAGATCGTCACCGTCGGGCAGGCCGACCGCGGAGTCGAGATGTACGTGCACCCCGGCCTGGCCGAGGTAGTGGACCGCGGTGACCGCCAGCGCATACAGCGCGGCCGCCCCGGCCAGCGGCAGCATCGCGTGGAAGCGGGTGGTGGCCCACAGCACACCGATCGAGGCCGCGACGGCCAGCGCCCCCGCGCTCAGCGACATCCAGATGTTCACGTCGACCGATCCCTGCACCCGGATCGCGCCCATGGCGAGCAGGTGCATGATCCCGATGCCGAGGCCCATCACCACGCCGCCGCTGATCACCCGCACCAGCGTGCTCACCTTGCCCGTGATCACCAGACCGGCCAGGACCCCCGCCACCGCGACGACCGTCGCCACGACCATCCGTGCGATGTCGTAGCGGATCTCACCGGAGGACACCCCGACGCCGAGCATGGTGACGTACACCGCCAGCCAGGTGCCGACGCCGCCGATGGACACTGCCGCCGCGGTGAGCCACACCATCCGGAACCGCGCGGTGATCGAGAGCGTCGACTGGCGAACACAGGCCAGTCCGACGACCGCGCCGGCCGCGGAAACCCCGAGTGCCAGGCCCAGCACCCAGTACCCCATGGTGAAGTAGTTCATCGCTTCCCCTCAGCTCGCACCGCTCAGCTCTGTCCCACCGTCGCGTGGGTGGCGGTCAACCGCTGAATCGCGTATTCGGTGACCGCGGCGAGCGCCCGCCGAACCTCCCCGGCGTCCCGGGCGTCGATATCGACCACCGGCACGCCCTCGCGGATCGACAGCGCTTCTCGCAGTTCGGCGACCGGGAAACGCGGTGCGCTCGGAAACCTGTTGACCGCCACCAGGAACGGCAGCCCGCGCGCCTCGAAGAAATCGACCGCGGCGAAGCTGTCCTCGATCCGGCGCGTGTCGACCAGCACGACGGCGCCGATCGCACCGCGGATCAGGTCGTCCCACATGAACCAGAACCGGCGCTGCCCGGGCGTGCCGAACAGGTACAGCGTCAGGTTGCCGGGCAGGATGATGCGGCCGAAATCCATGGCCACCGTGGTGGTTTCCTTGCCCGGGGTGGCGGACAGGTCGTCGATGCCGTCGGATACGCCGGTCACCATGGCCTCGGTGCGCAGCGGCACGATCTCCGAGACCGCGCCGACGAAGGTGGTCTTCCCGGCGCCGAACCCGCCCGCGACCACGATTTTGGTCGAGGCGGTGCGGCTGTCGACCTCCGGGTGGGGCGGCATCGGAGCCGTCGAATTCTGAAAGTGCATGGGGGGATTCTGGTATGGAAGCGGCGATTGCGGGTGCGAGCCCGGGGAATTGGGTCCGAGCGGTCCGATCTGCGCGGAATCGGGCTGCGGCGCGGGCGGATACCGCTCGGCCGTCGAGGGTGCCGCGGTGTGCAGGGGCGGTGCCGCGGTGTCAAAGGGCACGGAGTCCACGCAGGGTCCTCTCCATCAGGGATCGCCGCTCGTCGAATGTGGCGTCCTCGCTGAGCGTGGTGTGCACCCGCAGTGTGCCGGCCACCACCAGATCGCCGATCACCACCCGGATCATGCCCAGGGGACGTTGCAGATGGGCGGCGATTTCGGCGACCGAGAGCCGCCCCGCGCCCAGACGCAGAATATCTGTTCGAATATCGCCTGCGGGCCAATCGAATTGATTGGCGTAGGGCAGTGTTTCCACGACCGCCTCGAGGGGCAGTTCGACCGCGGGTTCGGTGCGCCCAGCGGTCAGCGCATAAGGACGGACGCGAGTGGTTGGCCGGCCGGACCCGGCTCCGAACGAACTGGACATCGCAATCGTCAGACCGCCGAACGGGCCGTGGCTTGCACGACCGATCCGACTCGATCGACGAGCAGGGCCATCTCGTAACCGATGCGGCCGATGTCGTGCTGCTTGTTGGCCAGGACCGCCAGATGCGAGCCGTTGCCGACGCTCATCACCAGCAGGTAGCCGCGCTGCATGTCGACGATCGACTGCATCACCTTGCCGCCGTTGAACAATTGCGCCGCCCCCGCCGACAGACTCGCCAGACCGGCGGTCACCGCGGAGAGCTGTTCGGCTCGATCGGACGGGAGGTGCGGGCTGGTCGCCTGGAGCAGGCCGTCGGCCGAGACGAGCACCGCGTGCGAGACCCCAGGCACCTCTCTGGTGAATCGGGTGACGAGCCAGTTCAAATTCTCGTCCGTACTGTTCTGCGCAGTGTCGGTCATGCAAAGCCTCCGTCGTTCTGCTGAGCGTTGTTCCGCTCGGCCCGGTCGTACCCGGCCGTGTCGGCAGGGTCGTACTGGGCCGTGTTGTCTCGGACGCTGACGCGTCCGCTGCGGACGCCGCTCAAATGCCTGGACAAGTTGTTGCGGATTTCCTCCGGATCCCGGGCCTCGACGGCATCGTCCTGCGTCACTCCGCCGGGCACCAGCTGCGCACCGGGCCGGCGGATGGGCAGGCCACCCGTGGTACGGGTGGTCGCGGTCGGGGTGCTGGCGTCCGCGGCCGCCGCCCAGCCCTCGTCGGC
Source organism: Nocardia mikamii NBRC 108933 (assembly GCF_001613505.1). Lineage (GTDB taxonomy): Bacteria > Actinomycetota > Actinomycetes > Mycobacteriales > Mycobacteriaceae > Nocardia > Nocardia mikamii. The sequence continues at coordinate 92,904 of NZ_BDCM01000007.1, read as the reverse complement.
GGGAGACGACCAGGCGCCGGTCGGCGCGTTCGAGGACGGTTCGACCAGCCATTCGGACACCATGCGCTGATAGATCGGCGTGGGGGATTCCGGTTTGGCCGGCGCCTGAGCATCCTGCTGAGGAGCATCGTGCTGATAGGCATCGGGCCGGGGTGGCGCGAGAGTCGCGCCGTGGCGGGACAGCGGAGCCGGTTCGCGGTCCGGGGTGCGCTGTGCCGGGGTCATGATCGCCGTTTCGGCCCAGATATCGATGGGCTGGGGCTGCGGCTGGGGCTGGGGTTGCGGCCGTGGATCGGCCGGGGCGAGACGCCGGGGCGGCACGATCTGTTCCAGATCGCGGTCGGTCACCGGGTTCCACGGATCGGAGGCCGGGGCGAAATTCTCGCCGCGACTCGCGTTCTCGGCCTCCTCGGCCTCGGCGCGATCGTCGCGGTGATTCTCCTCGGCGCGGTCGTCGTGGAAGGCGTTCTCGCGCACGGTCTCGGCACCGCGCGCCACGCCGTCGTCGAGCGGTTCCGGTGCGCGGTTGTCGTTCTCGGCGACGTCCGGCAGTGGGGTGAGCCGGGTGACCGGGGCCGCGGATTCGGAATCCGACTGGCCGGCCGGGCGGCGCTGCGGCAATCCGGCGCTGGTGAATCGGGCCGGCTCCGAAGTCTCCCCGAACCGTTCCGGCGGATTGGGCACCGCGGTGAGGGTGCGGCCGGGAGCGGGAAATTCGGTGACCGGGGAGGGGAAGTCCGCGGCCGGTGTGGTGAACGTCGAGATGGCCGGCGGGACTACGGCCTCGGTGGGCGAGACCAGCGCACCCGGTAGATGCACGCTGGCCGTGATACCCGGCTGCTGTGCCATCGTGGAGGTGCGGCGCAGGCCGACCGTGATGGTGTGCCGTGCCGCCAGGCGGCCCACCACGAAAAGACCCATGCGGCGGGCGGTTTCGATGGTGACCTCACCACCGGAGGCCAGGCGCTCGTTGATCGCGCGCATATCGTCGGCGGACATGCCGAGTCCGCGGTCGGTGATCTCGATCAGATATCCGCCGTCCACCGCGCGCGACACCGAGACCGCCACCGGCGTGTTCGGCGGCGAGTAGCGCAGCGAGTTGTCGATCAGCTCGGCCAGCAGGTGTTCGATGTCGACGGCGGGCTCACCGGCGACGATACCGTCGGGCACCGAACCGATTTCGACGCGCTGATAATCCTCGACCTGGGAGACCGCACTCCACAGCATGTCCGACAGCGGCACCGGCGGCAGATGACCGCGGCGCAGCGCGGTGCCGGCGAGCACCAGCAGGTTGTCGCCGTTGCGGCGCATGCGGGTGGCGAGGTGGTCGAGGCGGAACAGGCTCTGCAGGCGATCGGAGTCGTCCTCGTCGCGTTCCAGATCCTCGATCAGCGACAGCTGCTGTTCGACCAGGGATTGGCTGCGCCGCGAGAGCGTTTCGAACATATTGCTGATCTGCAGGCGCAGGCGCGCCTGTTCGGCGGCGAGGAACAACGCCTGGCGGTGCATGTCGTCGACCGCTCGGGCCAGCTGACCGATCTCCTCGGTGGTCTGCACGTCGACCGGGACGATCTCCGGGGTCGCGCCGCCGCCGCGCACGACCGCGAGTTCGGCGGGCAGGTCGGTGTGCGCGACCTGCAGCGAATCGCGGCGCAGACGGCGAATCGGGACGACCAGCGAGCGGGCGACCGCCAGCGCCAGGGCCAGACCGGCCAGCAGGGTCACGACCACCAGCGCCACATCGCGCAGGACCGTGCCGCGCGCGTCGACCGAGCGGTCCGACAGTCCGGAGTCGATCAGGTCGACCAGATGGTTGGTGGCCTCGTTGTAGGTGTCGGTACTGGTCTGCAGCGACTGCACGACGCCGGGCACGTTGATCGGCTCGACCGCGTTCTGGCTCATCGCCGCGATACGTGTCTGCAGCGCGCCCAGCAGCACATCCGGCTTCAGCGCCGATTCCGGCTGCACGACCGCGTACTGGTTGATCATGGTCAGCTCGGCGCCGGTGGCCGTCAGGACCTGGGCCAGCACGGCCGGGTTGTTGCCGATCTCGCCGCTCTCCAGCGCCAGCTGCTGCTGGGTGAACATCTGGCGCGCGATCGCGATGACACCCATCTGCACGTAATAACGCTCGAGGGTGGTCTCCTTCGGCGTCGCCAGCGATGAGACGGCGTTGCTGACGTGGCCGTTCACCTCGCTCGCCTGTTTGACGACCTCCTGCGGCGCACCGCCGTGCAGGCTGTTGCGCAGGGTGCGCCCGGCCGCCAGCGCCTCGGTGAGTTCGGTGGCGACGCGTTTGTCGGCCGCCGAATTCTGCAGCGCCGTCTGCAGATCCGCAGCGGCCTGGTCGAACCGGGCCGCGGCCTGGTCCAGCGCCGACTGCGGAACGTGTTCGCCGTTGCCGAGGGTGACGGCGAGATTGTTGGCCGCCGAACCGAAGTCGAGGGTCGGCCGAATGATCCGCGCCTGCTCACTGGCCGTGTTCAGCTGTGAGATGGTGCCGAGTTCGTCCTTGATTCGAAGAACGGCGAATGCCGATGCCAGCACGACCGGCAGCAGTAGCACGATGCCGACCTTGCTAGTCACGGACAGATTGGACAGACTCCTCTGCCATGGCCGCGGTGCAGTGCCCATCCCGCTTCCGTCGCCTCCGCTCGCGCACGTGCCCCGGGTTCCGGCCGCCGCCCGCGTCTGGCCGTTCGGGTCCAACGGGTTGAGAACCAACTAGAGGTTTACTTTTACCGCAGGCAACATACCGCGAGAACACGTTCGCGGCAATTTGGAGGGGTCCAGCGACAACAGTCTAAATCGGCTCGGCGCAACAACTTTCGTGTGCAACACATACTTCTCGGAAGTATTTTCGATGATTCCGCAGGTCACCTGTTGTGGATGTGCGGCGTGTCGAATGGTCGGTTCTCAGTCGACTCTCAGTCGATCCGGTCAAACTGGAGGCCATGCGCATTCTGGTAGTCGACGATGATCGCGCGGTGCGCGAGTCGCTGCGCCGGTCGCTCACCTTCAATGGATATTCCGTCGAGCTGGCGGTCGACGGCGTCGACGCCTTGGAGAAGGTCAGCGCGTCCCGGCCCGATGCATTGGTGCTCGATGTGATGATGCCGCGGCTGGACGGCCTTGAGGTATGCCGCCGCCTGCGCAGCACCGGTGATGATCTGCCGATTCTCGTACTCACCGCCCGGGATTCGGTGTCGGAGCGAGTGGCCGGCCTCGACGCAGGCGCCGACGACTATCTGCCCAAACCGTTCGCGCTCGAGGAATTGCTGGCCCGTTTGCGCGCGCTGTTGCGCCGCACCACCGCCGACCCGGCCGCCGATTCCTCGGAGACGATGCGTTTCGCGGATCTGTCCCTGGATCCGGTGACGCGCGAGGTATCGCGCGGTGAGCGCGCCATCAGCCTGACCCGCACCGAATTCTCGCTGCTGGAAATGCTGATGGCGAATCCGCGCCGGGTGTTGACGCGCAGCCGCATTCTGGAAGAGGTCTGGGGCTACGACTTTCCCACCTCCGGTAATGCGCTCGAGGTCTATATCGGCTATCTGCGCCGCAAAACCGAGGCCGAGGGGGAGCCACGATTGATCCACACCGTGCGCGGGGTGGGTTACGTGCTGCGCGAGACACCTCCGTAGGCCGGGTCGTCGTGGCAAGAGCTCATCCGGGGCACGGTGGCCGTCCCGATCGCGTGGCCCGGCTGGGGCCGCGTCCCGATCCGCACGAAATGCGCCCGCCGATGCCGCTGACCCGATCGGTGTCGCTGCGCTGGCGGGTGACGCTGCTGGCCGCCTCGGTGGTGGCCATTGCCGTCGCGGTGACCTCGATCGCCGCCTACGCACTGGTCGCCCGCGCCCTGTACGCCGATGTGGACAGTCAGTTGCGCAGCCGCTCGGAGGTGATGGTCAAGAACAACATCGACCTGCAGGGTTTTCAGGCGATCATCATGTTCAGCAGCCTGTACTCCAACGATATCGGCATCGCGCTGATCTATCCCGACGTCGATGTGCCCTATGCCCCGCCGCAGCCGATGGATCCGCCGATCGGCCCGGCGGAGATGGCGGTGGCGCACGGTAAGGCCGATGTCTCGCTGCGGACCGCGAACAATCAGCGCGTGCTCGCCCGGCGCACGAAATCCGGTGCCACGCTGGTTATCTCGCGGTCGCTGGAACCCACCCGTGAAGTGCTCGACCGGCTCGCGTGGCTGCTGTTCACGATCGGCGGGTGCGGCGTGCTGGTCGCCGGAGCCGCCGGTGCGACGGTCGGGCGAACGGGCCTGCGGCCCATCGCGCGATTGACCGCGGCCACCGAACGCGTCGCGCGCACCGACGATCTGGCGCCGATTCCGGTCACCGGTGACGACGAACTGGCGCGGCTCACCGAGAGTTTCAATCTGATGTTGCGGGCGCTGGCCGAATCTCGCGATCGGCAGCGGCGACTGGTGGCCGACGCCGGACACGAACTGCGCACCCCGCTGACCTCGCTGCGCACCAATATGGAACTGCTCATCGCCTCCTCGCGACCGGATGCGCCGCCGATTCCCGAGGAAGACATGGCCGGGCTGCGCGCGGATGTGATCGCCCAGATCGAGGAACTGTCCACGCTGGTGGGAGACCTGGTGGATCTGGCGCGCGAGGACGCGCCCGAAACCGTCTACGAGCGGGTCGATCTCGGCGAGGTCGCCGAGCGCGCGGTGGAACGAGTGCGGCGGCGGCGTGTGGACGTCGAATTCTCGGCGCGGCTGCGGCCGTGGTTCGTCTACGGTCACGATGCCGGGCTGGAGCGGGCCATCCTCAACGTGCTCGACAATGCCGCGAAGTGGAGTCCGCCGGAGGCACAGGTCATCCTCACCATGCGCGAAACCGGACCCGGGCTCATGGAAATCGCCATCGACGATGCCGGGCCGGGCATTCCGCCGGAGGAACGGGAACTGGTCTTCGAACGCTTCTACCGCACCACGGCGTCGCGATCGATGCCCGGCTCCGGGCTGGGGCTGGCGATCGTGAAACAGGTGGTGTCCAAGCACGGCGGCACGATCACCGTGGACACCTCCGAGCGCGGCGGCACACTGGTGCGCATCGTCCTTCCCGGCGAACCGCCGGTCGCCGAGGAGCGCCGGGCGTGATCACCGCCGAGCCCGAATCACCGAGCGCGGGCAGGGGCGCCCCATAAACTGTGACCCGTGCGGCGTCCCGCTCCCGCGGAAACCCTGATACGACACCGCGGAAACCCCGGATACGACACGGAGTCACGGAGAACTGAAAGCACGGTCTCAGTCCGCTCTCAGTCGCTGTCACCAGGCTGGGCGACAGACTCGAGGAGAAACGAGAGATATGACCGAGGATTCGAGGGACAGGCGCGACGAGCCGACCGGTTCGACTCCCCAGTCGGGCGGGGCCGAGCCGACTCCGCCGTCGACAGGTTCCGGAACCGCTTCGCCGGAGGGGGATGCCGGAAACGCCTCGCGCGGGTGGGGGCAGCCGTCGCAGTGGGCGGGGCCGTCGTCGCAGGCCGGCGCGGGTGCGCAGTCGCCGGGATCGGGACCGGCCGGGCCGAGTGGGGGACCGCAGGGACAGCCCGGCGCGCACTCGTCCGGCGAGCATCGGACCGAGCAGTTCACGAATCCCGAGCAGGGCGGGTCCGACCGTCCGGGACAAGGGTATGGACCGGGACAGCATCCGGGGTTCGCGGCCACCGATCCCGCGGCCGGTCACACCGCGCCGATGCCGCCGTACAACCCGTACGGCGTGGGGCAGGGCTATCAGCAGCCCGGCTCGTACCCCTCCGGGACGCCCTACGCCACCGGCGAGCACCGCGCCGATGAACCGTATCCCGCCGGTCCCGGCGCCGAGCCCACCGGCGCGTACGCCGGGGCTCCGCGCCGCCGCGGCCGCGCGGGCCTGCTCGCCGGCGCCGTCGTCCTGGCGCTCGTCGCGGGTGGTGTCGGCGGTGCGGTCGGCACCCTCGCCACGCGCTCGGACGACAACAACGCTCCGGTCGGCAACGCCCTGAACGCGCCCGCGCCGGTCGATCCCGCCTCGGCGAGCGCACCGCCCGGATCCGTGCCCGCGGTCGCGCAGAAGGTGCTGCCCAGCGTCGTGATGATCCGCGTCGCGGGCGCCCGCGCGGAGGGCGAGGGGTCGGGTGTGGTGCTGTCCTCGGACGGGCTGATCCTGACCAACAACCACGTGGCCAGCGGGGCCGGCCCCAACGCCAAGATGGAGGTCGCCTTCCAGGACGGCACGACCGCCAACGCCTCGGTCGTCGGCGTCGACCCGGTATCGGATCTGGCCGTCATCAAAGCGGCCGGCAAGACCAACCTGACGCCGATCGAACTCGGCACCTCGCGCAACCTGATGGTCGGCCAGCCCGTGGTGGCCGTCGGCTCGCCGCTGGGCCTGGCCGGAACCGTCACCACCGGCATCGTGTCGGCGCTCAACCGCCCGGTGTCGACCAGTGGTGAGGCCGGCTCGCAGGGCACCGTCATTTCCGCGATCCAAACCGATGCCGCGATCAACCCCGGCAATTCCGGTGGCGCGCTGGTCGATACGAACGGCAAGCTGATCGGCATCAACACCGCGATCGCCACCCTCGGCGCCTCGGAGATGCCCGGTTCGCAGAGCGGTTCTATCGGCCTGGGCTTCGCGATTCCGGTGGATCAGGCCCGTCGCGTCGCCGATGAGCTGACCAAGTCCGGCCATGCCACCTATGCTCAGATCGGGATCTCGGTGCGCGCGCAGGACGACGTCAACGGCGCCCGGGTCCTGGACGTGACACCGGACGGTCCGGCCGCCAAGGCGGGCATTCCGTCGGGTGTGATCGTCACCCGGGTCGACGATCAGGTCATCGACTCGGGCAATTCGCTGATCGCCGCCGTGCGGTCGCACCAACCGGGTGACAAGGTGAAGGTCACCTACACCGATCCACAAGGACAGAATCCGAAAACCGTCGAGGTGACCCTCGGCGCCGCACCGGCGGAGGGTGGCCGATGATCCGTGAACCGCGTCCTTTGACAGTGCTCCCGACACCCGACGCCGACGAGCCCGGGGGACCGGAGTGGTTGTCGCCCACGGACGCTACGGTGAGCAATATGGAAATCGATGCTCCCGTGGCGGGCCGGGCACTTGTTGTGGTCGTGGACGATCGAACCGCGCATGGCGGGGTGGACTCGCTGGGGCCGCTGGTGACCGAACTGCTCACCGAATTCGGCTTCCTCGTCGACGCCACGGTGTCGGTGGCCGGCGACGAGATCGAGATTCGCAACGCCCTCAACACCGCCGTGATCGGCGGGGTCGACCTGGTGATCTCGGTGGGCGGCACCGGTATGTCGCCGCGCGATGTCACCCCGGAGGCGACCCTCGAGGTGCTCGATCGCGAATTGCCCGGTATCAGCGAGGCGCTGCGTGCCTCCGGGCTCGCGGCCGGTTCGCTCGACGCCGGTCTGTCGCGTGGTCTGGCCGGGGTCTCGGGCAGCACCCTGGTGGTCAATCTGCCCGGCACCCGCGATGCCGTGCGCGACGGTATGGCGACGCTCGGCCCGCTGGTGAGCCGGGTCGTCGACGAACTGTCCGGCTTGGCGGAATGATCACGGTATGACCGACCGGCCGGCGGGGGCGCAGCGTCCGGGCGATTCGCACTCCGCGGATCGCCCGGCGAAGGGCCGCGCCCGATCGGCCGCGGAGGCCGCGCGCTTGGCGCGGGTCTTCGGCGAGACGCTGCCGCGCACCAGCAGCGACGAGCGCGCCCCCGACGGTGAGCTACCCCGCTCCTCGGACGACTGGCTGCGCGCGCAGGTGCCCCCTCATCACGGATAGCCCGTCACCGTCGTCGTCCGGGTGATCGCCCGGCGGATCACGAGACATTTCACCGTCTGATGTTGGCAGCGGTGATGCGGGCCGTTTATTGTCCCGTTCGGGCTGATCTACCTGCGGTTCTCGAAGGCTCCGGGTAGGCGCGCGCGTCGCGCCGCCCGGGTCTCGGTCTCGGAGGTCGAGGCCGACCGCAAGAACCTGATGAGGGGACATATGAATACGAACCGTGCGAACGGTCGGCGGTGGGGTGCGCGCATCGCGGGCCTCGGCGCTTCGGCGGCCGTCGCGCTCGGCCTGTGCTCTACCGGCGCCGCCAACGCCGACACCTTCGTCGCGCTGCCCGGCGGTGACCTGTCCAAGACGCTGTCCGACGGCACCGTCGTGCATGTGTGGCTGGACGGCGAATCCGCGAATATCAATCCGTCGCTGGGCGCGACGCCGGTGCACCGCAACGCCTGGGTCTCCGGCGACGCCCATGTGGAACTGTCCGGCGACACCACCGCCGTGGGCGGCAGCATCTACCCCGGATACACCGTGGGTTGCCAGGTCGATATCTCCGGCGGCGGCGTCGACGGCGGCCCCAGCGCGAGCATGGATTGGAGCGACGGCGAGAACGCCAAGCCGGATGCCGGCGGAAATATCGGCGGCAACCTGACTCTCGGTCCGGGCCAGGCGAAGTCGTTCTACGTCCTCGACATCGAGGAGAAGGACGACTTCGGACAGGACGTGCGCAAGACCCGCAACAAGTTCCAGGGTGACAGCGGTTCGGTGTCCTGGTCCGACGAGACCATCGGCCTGACCGGATGTGGCGGTTACGCGCAGGCGCGCGCATTCGTCAGCGTCGAGGTCGAGACCGACAATGTCATTTCCTGGGTGACGCTGTGGGGGAAGCCGTTCAGCCTGGGCTGAGCTGTTCCGGATACGCGGCAAGGGCTGCTGCCGTCACCGGCTTCGCTGCGTATCCCCTTGTCGGCGCAGGGAATCGACGTCGGCGAACTCGTGCCGGCCGTCGGCGCTCTTGCTGCCCTCCGAGAGCAGATCACGGATCTCGGTGAGCAGCGCCACCTCGGTCATCACGGCTTCCTTCTCGGTGCCGTAGCGCTTCATGAGCCGGCCCGCCGGCAGCACCAGAATGAAGTACAGGATCGCCGCGATGAGGATGAAGTTGACCACGGCGGTGACGATCGGGCCGAGTGCGATGAATGTGGACGGTTTACTGGAATCCAGATAGAAGCCCCAGCCGTGTTCGTTCGCCCCGCCGAACAAATCCAACAGGGGATTGACGATTCCCGTCACGATGGCGGTGACGACCGCGGTGAACGCGGTACCGATGACGACCGCGACCGCCAGATCGATCACGTTCCCGCGGAGCAGGAAATCCCTGAAACCTTTCAGCATTGCGGCTCCTGTCTCATCCGGCGTGCCCGCGCCTCGCCGTTCGGTCTGGTCGTGGCATTCGATGCGATTGCTTTCTGCTATCGAATGAGGTTCTCGGGATGCTAACGGACAGTTGCGGCAAATGCTTGGCGAACACGGCGAACGTCAGTGAAACACCACGGTCAGGGCGGTGTGCAACGAGGCGGCCGCGACGGTGGTCGCATGCCCCGGATCGAGTGCCAGCAGCACGATTCGTTCGGGGGACGCGCGAGTCCGGGCGCCGGTGTCGGCGGCACCGGAAATCAGGACGACCGCGGCATCGGTGGCGAGCGTGTGCGCGGACGGCGAACGCTCTCGTGGTGCGATCGCCTCCGGATCGCCGTGTGCCTCGGTGTCTTCCGCGGCGACCACGTCCACCCGGTCGCCGGGTCGCAGAATGTCGGCAATTGCGTTGTCCGCCAGCCGCATCGGCACGATCCGGGCATTCGGCGTGCCGGTCGCCGCGGCTGCCAGGCGTGGGCCGACGATCCGGAGATCGGTGAGTATTTCCCCGGCGTGTACCGCGCCGGTCGAGGTCGCGCCGAGCAGCGTCGCGGGATCGGTGACTGCGCCTTCCGGTACCGCCTCCGGCGGCAGATCCGCGTACCGCAGATCCGCGGGAGCCAGCACCTGCCCTGGTTGCACGTCCCGGGCCGCGACCACCACCGGTGTGCGATGCCCGGCGGGGTCACCGCGCAGGGCGACGACGGCTGCCGCAGCGGCCAGTCCGACGGCCGACAGCCGGCGTATCAGGGTCAGGTCGAGCCAGGGTGGCCGTATTCGAGACAGGAATTCGGTGCCCCGTGCCCGGCCGAGATCGGTATCGACGGCGCGTAGCCGATCGAATCGCAAGGTCGCCATACCGGCCACCGTAGGGCGCACGGCCGTTCGGTCATCCGGGAAAGAGCAGGTCAGAACTTTTCTGTGGATAACGGAATGACTGTGGACAACTGCGGCCGGCGCGGGCGGAGGGAATGACCGGCCGGGCGGTGCGTGGCCGCCCGGTGAATGGGGTCAGGCGACGGCGGTGCTGGTCGACGAGGAACTCGACGACGAACCCGAGCTGCTCGACGAGCTGGACGAACTGCTGGAGCCGGCCGAATCGCTCGACTTGGATTCGCTCGACTTCGCGGCGGGCTCACTGGCCGACGACGAGCCGTTGCGGCTGTCGGTGCGGTAGAAGCCGCTGCCCTTGAAGACGATGCCGACCGAGTTGAACAGCTTGCGCAGCTTGCCGTTGCACTTCTCGCAGGTGGTCAGGGCGTCATCGGAGAACGACTGCACGATGTCGAACTTGTCGCCACACTGCGTGCACTGATACGAGTAAGTAGGCACCTGCGAACCTCCACGGTTTTCGTCTTTTAGCACTCTACAGCCGACAGTGCCAACAGTGCCAATCCGGTGTTGATTCCCATGGTGCCCGTGAGGTCGGCGAGGCGCACGGAGCCCGGGCGGACCCGACGTCCGCTACGGACGGTCAGCGATGGGCGCCGATCTCGCGATCGCCGGCATCGAGCCTGCACAATCCGGCCTCCGGCAGCAACGCCCACCCCATCCGGCGATCGTGCGGTTCCTCCGGCAGCACATCCAGCAGTTCCGTGTCCCGGACCACGGCCACGAGGCGCGTGTCCGGCCGCGCCGCGGGTAGCGTCCGGTCGTAATAGCCCGCGCCCCGACCGAGTCGCACACCCCGTCGATCGACCGCCAGCGCCGGGATCAGGATCACCTCCGGCCACCGGATCGCCGCCGCACCCAAGGTGGGCCCGTCGGGTTCCAGCAATCCGTAGCGGGCCCGCCGCAAGGAGTCGACGCCGGTGTATTCCGCCCAGTCCAGTGGTCCGGGCGGCCCTGTCACGGGGACCATCACCCGTGCCCCCGCGGCCCGCAGGGTCTCGAGCATCGCCACCGAACCGGGCTCACCCGCGACCGGGATGTACCCGGCCACCCATCCGGAAGCGGGGCCCGATCCGTCTTCGCCCCCAGGCCGGGGGACGCCGGAACCGCCGATGATCCGCGCGCCGAGGTCCAGTACCCGCGACACGGACCGGCTCAGCGCCTCGGCCTCCGCGGCCCTGGTCTCCGGCGGCACCGCCGCCCGGGCGGCGAGCAATTCCGCTCGCCACCGCCCCTTGTCCCGCTGACCGGCGATCTCCACAGGCCTCACCCTAGGTGGGGCGAACGGTGAGTTTGCCCGCTCCCGTGTTTCCAGATGCCCTCGACGGGGAATCGCTGACCCGACGCGGTATCACGAACTCGCTGGTAACGCGGTGAAACGACGGTTGCGGCCGGTTCTCCGACGGGTAGTCGAGAGAGCCGGCGGTGGACCACGGAAGGGTTGCTGCCGCACCGTTTCGGTGCGACGGCGCCGCCGCGGCCGCCTAGGCTTCCCAGATGCCGGGCCGGTGTTGAGCCGGTCCGACGACAAGAGCGATGGATAGGGTGTGCACTTATGACAGCTGACGCCGGATCGGACGCGACGCAGGCCGTGAGTTCCTGCTTCCGCACCGCGGTGGTTCCCGCGGCCGGACTCGGGACACGGTTCCTGCCCGCGACCAAGACCGTGCCGAAAGAGCTGCTGCCGGTGGTGGACACGCCCGGTATCGAATTGGTGGCCGCCGAGGCCGCCGGATCGGGCGCCGAACGGCTGGTCCTCGTGACCTCGCCCGGTAAGGACGGGGTCGTCGCCCATTTCGTCGAGGATCTGGTGCTGGAGAGCACGCTCGCCGAACGCGGGAAGTTCCAGCTGCTGGAGAAGGTGCGCAAGGCTCCCGGCCTGCTCGATGTGACCTCGGTCGTCCAGGACGAGCCGCTCGGTCTGGGCCACGCCGTCGCCCAGGCCGAGCAGGCCCTCGATCCCGACGAGGACGCCATCGCGGTGCTGCTGCCCGACGACTTGGTGCTGCCGTGCGGCGTCCTCGACGTGATGAGTCGCGTCCGGCGCAAACGCGGCGGCACGGTGCTCTGCGCGATCGACGTCCCGAAGCGGGAGGTCAGCGCCTACGGCGTCTTCGACGTGGAGCCGGTGACCGACAGCACGAACCCCGACGTGCTGCGCGTGGTCGGCATGGTGGAGAAGCCGGCGCTCGAGGAGGCGCCGTCGACCTTCACCGCCGCGGGCCGGTATCTGCTCGATCGCGCGATCTTCGACGCGCTGCGCCGCATCGAGCCGGGTGCGGGTGGTGAACTCCAGCTCACCGACGCCGTATCGCTGCTGATCGCGGAGGGACATCCGGTTCATGTCGTCGTCCACCGTGGGTCGCGCCACGACCTCGGCAACCCTGGCGGTTATCTTCGTGCTGCGGTCGATTTCGCTTTGGAGCGAGACGAATACGGCCCCGCCTTGCGCGAGTGGTTGCAGCGTCGGCTTGCTCCGGATTGGAACCCGCAGCTGATCTCGTCGTGACGGCGGGGTCGGCCGGGTCCCGTCACCGCGGGACCGGGTGATCAGTCGGAGTAAAGGGGAAGGGCGGCATGCGCTCGGTTGAGGACCAGCAGATCAAGGTGACCGCGGCGGCCGTGGCCCCGCGGCCGGTCCGGGTCGCGATTTCCGAGGCCCAGGGTCTGCTGTGTGCCGAGGATGTGGTCACCGAGCGTCCGCTGCCCGGCTTCGATCAGGCCGCCATCGACGGATATGCCGTGCGCAGCGTGGATGTGCAGGGCGCCGGCGCCGACATCCGCACCGAGGACGGTGATCCGATCGATCTGACGCTGCCGGTGGTCGGCGAGGTCGCCGCCGGTTCGCGCCAGCCGATCCGCTTGCAGCCGCGGCAGTCGGTGCGCATCGACACCGGTGCGCCGCTGCCCACGCTGGCGGATGCGGTGCTGCCGCTGGATTTCACCGACGGCGGCCGGGCCCGGATCAAGATCTACGAGCCGGTCCGGTCCGGCGATTACGTGCGGCGCATCGGTGACGATGTGCAGCCCGGCGATATCGCGGTCCGGGCGGGCACCATCATCGGCGCGGCGCAGGTCGGCCTGCTGGCGGCGGTCGGCCGGGACAAGGTGCTGGTGCATCCGCGGCCGCGACTGTCGGTCATCTCGATCGGTGGCGAACTGGTCGACATCGACCGCACGCCCGGTCCGGGACAGGTCTACGACGTGAACTCCTACGCCTTGGCCGCCGCCGCCCGCGACGCCGGCGCCGATGTGAATCGGGTCGGTATCGTCAGCGCCGATCCCAAGCGCCTGCGCGATGTGGTCGAGGGACAGCTGGTGCGTTCGGAGGTGGTCGTGATCGCGGGCGCGGTCGGCGGCTGGGCCTCCGATCAGATCCGTGAGGCCCTGGAGGGACTGGGTGAGCTGACCATCGATCGGGTCGCGATGCATCCGGGTTCCGTGCAGGGATTCGGCCGGCTCGGCCGCGACGAGGTCCCGACGTTCCTTCTGCCGTCGAATCCCGTTGGCGCGCTGGTGGTTTTCGAGATCATGGTGCGGCCGCTGATCCGGATCGCGCTGGGTCGCCGGCATCCGATGCGCCGCGTGGTGCGGGCCCGCACGATCATGCCGATCACCTCGATGGAGGGCCGCCGCGGCTATCTGCGCGCGCAGTTGATGCGTGACGAGCAGACCGGCGAGTACCTGGTTCAGCCGTTGGGTGTCAACGGCTCGTCGCATCTGCTCTCGACCCTTGCCGAGGCCAACAGCCTGATCGTCATCGACCCGGAGGTCACCGATATTCGCACCGGTGACGAGGTCCAGGTCGCATTTCTCGCACAGCGCGGGTGATCGGTGGACATGAACGTATTCCGGGCCGCCCAGCATCCCGGCTGGCCCGCACATCTCGGTCCGGTTCGCGTCGCGGGCGGACGGGTGACCTTGCGCCCGATCCGGCTGCGGGACGCGGCCGCCTGGTCGCGCATCCGCCTGCGCGACCGCGAACATCTGGAGCCGTGGGAGCCGACCGGCCGGGGTAGCTGGGAGGCGCGCAATCACGCCTCCAACTGGCCCTCGCTGTGGTCGAGTCTGAAGGCCGAGGCGCGGCGGGGTGCGATGGTGCCGTTGGTGATCGAGGTCGACGGATCCTTCGGCGGCCAGCTGACCATCGGCAATATCGTGCGCGGGGCCCTGCGTTCGGCGTGGATCGGCTACTGGGTCGCCAAGGACGTCGGCGGCCAAGGGGTCGCCACCGCCGCGCTGGCGATGGGTCTGGACCATTGTTTCGGGCCGGTGGGCCTGCACCGGGTGGAGGCGACGGTGCGCCCGGAGAATCTGGCCAGCCAGGCGGTCCTGCGCAATGTGGGCTTCCGCGAGGAGGGCACATTGCGACGCTATCTGGACGTCGACGGCGAATGGCGGGACCATCTGCTGGTCGCGATGACCGTCGAGGAGGTATCCGGCACGGTCGTCGATCGCCTTATCCGCTCCGGTCGTGCCACGCCGCCGTGAGTGGCCCTGTCACACGGCGTGTTCCGCGTCGACGCGCCCGGGCGGAGTGATGACCGGCTTGTGACGGGTGGGACGGGTGTGGGCGGCGCGCCTGCGGGATATTCCTGTGACGCCGCATTAACCTACGGACGTCGGTGGTGCGTCCGGTGCCAGGACGGAACAGGTGGCGAGAACCTGCCCAGTGGTCGAGAAGGGACAGTGGTCAGGCGGGGACGGAGGTGGGAGCGCGATGCCGAATTCGATCTTGTGGATCGCGCTGGTCGTGCTCTGGGTCTTCGTGCTGTTCCCGATGCTCGCGGGTCGGCATCCGCGGATCCGCCGCACCACGGACGTGGCCCTGGCAACCCGGGTGCTGCATCGAGGCGGTACCAGACGACGTGCGAAGAAAGGGCCGGCCACCGGACATGAGACCGATCCGGACTGGGTGCCGGCCCCTCGGCAGAAAAGGCTTTCCCACGGCGATGATGCGGAGGACCGGATGACGACATCGGCCGATGAGCCCGTCATCGAGGACGACCGGAACGCACCCGAGCGCGCCGAATCGGAGGTGACGCGGGCCCGCCGGAGTGCCGGTGATCCGCCCGGTCGCGCCGACGCGGGTGAGGAGCACACCCCCGAAACCCCCGTCGACGCCGATGCCGAGCCGGGCGGCGACGAACGCGACGACGTCGACGGCGCAGCCGGAGGCGAGGGCGACGGTGACCTCGCCGGAGCCGCCCACACCGGCGGTCCGGACGATGCCGACGATCGTGAGCAGGCCGACGAGGTACCGGCCGCCGCCGAGACCGAGGATCGCCCGCAGGCCAGCATGGCCCGCATCCCACCCGCACCGAGCGCGGCGGTTCCGGCCCGGCGCGGCGATGTGGATGCCGACGACGATCTCGACGACTCCGATTATCTCGACGACCCCGATCATCTCGACGACTCCGACGATCTCGACGATCGCGCCGGCGGCGAACCCGCTTCGGGAGCACGCGATTTCGTCCCGTCCCGGCGTGGTCGTGGCGGGTTCGATCCGGAGGCCGACGCGATCGCGCGCGCGGCCCGGTATCGCTTCCGGCAGCGCACCGCGCTCGGATTGATCCTGAGCACACTGCTTTTCGGCGCCTTCGCGATCGTCGTGAGCGCGACCCTGTGGTGGGGGTGCGCGCTCTCGGTGGTGGCGTTCGGGGCCTATCTGGCGTATCTGCGGCGGCAGGTGCGCTTCGAGGAGGACATCCGCCGTCGTCGCGCCGCGCGGCTGCCCGGGGCGCGGCAGCGCCCGGCCGGCAAGGCCGAACCCGTTGCGCAGGATCAGGTCCGGGCCGAGCGGCGCCCTGGTATGGACCGTGACGCCGCGCGTGCTCTGCGCCGCCGCGCGGTGGTGCTCGACGTCGACGACGAGGACCCACTGTTCGACCATCTGGAGCACTTCGACGCCGCCGCGGCCCGGGCCACCCGGAACCGGGCCGCGGGTGGCGAAATCCGCCGCGCCGCAGGCGAATAGGAGCGGACAGCCGGTCATCGACGGCCGCCGCATCGTAGCCAGGGGCTGCGGGCGGCGGCCGTTTCGGCGTGATGGGGCGATTTTTCCACCGCTGCGAGCGGGCGGATAGGCATCTTTGGCTAACTTCCCGCATCCCACTCGAGGGGTGGGGGGTGGTGAGCTGTCAGCCGGAATGTGAAACGTCCGTGTCCACTCACCGGGAGTGCCGAGAAGGCGGCAAATTCATAGATAACCTTTTGCCGTTGTGATCTGCTCGTTACGAGTGGCTCGCGGGCTATTTCGGGAGTAAGCTCGGGCACCGTGCAGAATCGCTGTCCACAAGATCGAAGGATTTAATCCTTCCGGTACGGATGCGTGGTCACGGGTATTGACACGCCGCAGCAGGTGAGGACGCTGCGCGTGGGGTAGCTGGGCGGTTGGAAGGGCTGATCGACGTGTATGGAAGCATTCTGCTATCGATTTTCACCGGCCTGCCGTCGTAACAGATCGAGAAATCGCGATGAACAATTCAACGGTCATCGACGAGATCGAGATCGATCTTGCCGAACGGGTCACCGCGCTCGATCTCTATCGCCGCTGGGAAATGCAGCAATGGCAGGCGCAGAGCCTGGAATACGAGCGTGATGCCGAGGGGTGGACTCAGCTGCCGGCGTTCGCGCGGTTGCCGCTGCTGGCCACCCTCGCCCGCTTCCTGATCGGCGAGACGACCGTGACCGAGACCTTGGCGCCGCTGGCCTACGCCGCGCCCGAGGTCGACTACACGATCTATCTGGCCACCCAGCTGGCCGACGAGGCGCGCCATACCGTCTTCTTCCGGCGCTACCTGGCCTTTCTCTCCGAAACGCTCGGCAACGAGGAGTTATCGCAGGTCAGCGGCGTCGATCAGGTGGGTGACCTGTTCGAGAAGGCGCTCGTGGACGCGGTCGAGCGGGTGCGTGCGGACCCGGCCGACACCGCTGCCTGGTACGAGGGGGTGGTGGTCTACCACCTGCTGGTCGAAGGTGCGGTGGCGATGACCGGCCTGCACACCGTGCTGGGCACCGTGCGGGCGTTGCCGCGCTTCGACATCCTGCGGACCGGCATCACGAACGTCGCCCGAGACGAATCGCGGCATATTTCCTTCGGTGTGCTGGCGTTGCGCAACGGAGTCCGAGGCGGATATCGCGATCATATTGTCGAGACGATTCGCAGACATCTTCCGGCGGCGGCCCGGACTCTGGTCGATCCGGAAACCCGGGATCCGTTTCCGCGATTGGTTCCGGTATTGCAGAAACGCGCCGAGATACTTCACGAACAATGGGAATTCGCGGAGAGTTCTCTCGGTCGCAGAATGACGTCGATCGGAATACCGCGCGACGTCATCTCGGAACTCGCGGGAAATTGGCGGGAATCCTGCGCGGCGGCCGCCGGAGAATATGCCGACATACACGGCGAACCACATCCGATCACGTACCTCGTGCGGTGAACACAAACAATTCGGGAGCATTTCGTGGACGAAAATGAAGTGCGCGACCAGGTACGGGAACTGGTCCGTCGGCACGCCCCCCAGCCCTCGGCGGAATTGGCCTCCGATGATGTGCTGGCCGAACAGCTGGGCTACGACTCACTGGCCCTGATCGAACTCGCGCTCGGCCTGCAGGTGCGTTTCGGAATCGATGCCGGCGGTGACTCCGGTGCGACGAATGTGGTGACCGTCGGCGATATCGAGCAGATGGTGTGCGACGCGCTGCGGGCGAAACAGCCGTGACGGGCCTGCTCGACTGGCTGGCCTACGACGGCGAGGACCGCGGCTGGACCATCGCCGACGAGGGTGAATGGCGGCGCGTCGGCTACCCCCGGCTGAGTGAGCAGGTGCGGCGGGTGGCCGCGGCCTGTATCGACGCCGGGGTGCGTCCGGGTGCGGTGGTTTCCATCGTGGAATCGGCTCCGGAACGATTCATGACGAATTTCTTCGGCGTGCTGGCCGCGGGGGCGACACCGAATCCGCTGGCGCCGCCGCTACCGCTGCAGAACGAGTCGGCGTATCGGCAGCAACTATCGGCATTGCTGGCCGCGGCCGCGCCGTCGGCGATCATCGTGGCCGAAGAACTTGCCGCGGTGGTTGATCCGTTGCTCGAATCCCTGGGCGGGATCACGATTGTCGGGACGTCGAATGAGACTCCCGCCGTGGCGGAACTGCCGGGTTGCGAGCCCGACCGGATCGGGTTGCTCCAATTCACCTCCGGCAGTAGCGGTTCGCCCAAAGCGGTACGGGTGTCGGTGGCGAATCTGGAGGCCAATTGCGCCGCGATCGACCGGTGGCTGGAGTTTCGGCCGACGGACCGGATCGCCACCTGGCTGCCGCCGTATCACGATATGGGGCTGATCGGCTGCATCATCACGCCGACCATTCTGAATCTGGACATTCAAGCCATGACGCCGATCGATTTCATTCGAGATCCGCTGTCGTGGCTGTCCTGTTTCGGCCGCGACGGTGCGACGATCACGGCGACACCGAACTTCGCGCTGGCGTATCTGCTGCGAAAGATGACCGACGAAGCCTTGGCGGGAATGGATTTCGATCCCTGGCGGGTGATGATCGTGGGCGCCGAGCGGATCGATCCGGCGATTCTGCGCGGCTTCACCGAGCGGCTGGCGCCCTACGGATTCGATTCGCGCACACCGTGTCCCGCCTACGGGCTCGCCGAGGGCACGCTCGCGGTATCCGGTCTGCGCCCCTCGGAGCCGGTGCAGGTCGCCGCGGTGACACCCGACACCGGTGCCGTGGACGGTCCGTTCGACCTGATGTCCGCCCCGCTCGAGGACGGCCGGCGCTGGCTGGTCGGCTGCGGCGCGCCGCTGGACGGGGTGACGGTGCGGGCCGCGTCGACCGACGAATACGCCGGAGCGCCGGGCGAATTGATCGTCGGTGGTCCCAGCGTCGCTCGGGAGTACCGGACGGCGGAGGGTACTCGCGACCTGTCGCGAGCCGAGGACGGCGCGCTGGCGACCGGTGACGCGGGCCTGCTGGTGGGTGGGCAGGTGTATCCGATCGGCCGGGTCGGCGACGCGGTGAAGGTGCGCGGGCGCACGGTCTATGCCGAGGACATCGAGGCGGCGGTGGTGGAAGCGTTCGGCGTGCCCGCCAATCGAGTCGTCGCGCTGGCCGGCAACGCCTTCGGCGCCGCTCGCGTCGCCGTACTGGTCGAGGACAAGCCGGTGGAGGCCGTGCGGCTGCGGCAGGTCCTGGCCGGGCAGCTCGGAGCGGAGACGTCGCTGCGGTTGTTCATCGGCGATCGGGGACTCATCGCGCGCACCACCAGCGGTAAGCCGCGGCGGCGGGTGATGTGGAACCAGTTGCTGCAGGGCGAATTCGACGCCCTGGAGAGGAGTTGACGATGGCGCCGGTACCACTGTCGACCGTCGACCACATGTGGACGGCGAATATGGCCGGTCCGCTGCAGTTCGTCGTGGAGTTCGGCGAGGTGCTCGACGCCGATCGGATCGTCGAGGCCTATGTCGAGACCGCCCGTGAATTCGTCGGTGCGGACGCGGCACTGGTGCAACTCGACGAGCGCACCCTGGCGCTCGACGTCGACGACCCGCGTCCCGCGATCCGGGCCACGGTCGCCGAATCCACCGTGCCGCTGAGCGAATGCCTCGACCCGGTAGAGATCGGGGTGGGTCATGTGCTCGCACGCGGCCGGGTGGTGACCCGCGGCGACCGCACGGCCGTCGGGCTGTCGATGTCGCACGGCCTGGCGGACGGCTACGGCATGTTCTTCTTCCTGGCCGCGTGGGCGGCTCGGGCACGCGGTGCTCGCTTCCTGTCGCCGCGCTGCGACCGCGAGGTGCTGACGCGGCCGCAGGCCCGCGAACGCGACAGCGTCGATCCGGATGCGTTGCGCCGGGCCGGTTTCGTCACCGTCGAGCCGGATCTGGAGCTGCCCGAACTCGACGTCCACACCGGACGGCTCGACCTGACCGAATGCGAGGCGCAGGCGGAGGTTTCGGGGCTGTCGACCGCGGATCTGGTGGCGGCGGGCCTGTTTCGCGACTACGCGGCGACCAAGGACACCGACCGGGTGACCCTGGCCTGCCCGGTCGACATCCGTCGCTTCGTCCGCGAGCTGGGCCCCACGTATTTCGGTAACGCCTTCGTGCAGGTGCTGGTCGATGTCGACACCGAGCGGGTGCGCAACGCCTCGGTTCCCGAGATCGCCGGCTGGGTGCGCGACGCGGTCGCCACCGCGCCCGAACGCATCGACGACGCGATCGCCGAACTCGAGGCGTTCCTGCAGGTGCACGGCATCGCGGGACTCGACCGGGTGTGGGGATATCCGCCGCAGTCGGGCTTCCTGGTCAGCAATCTGTCCCGAATCCCCGCCTCCTGGCTGGATTTCGGCGCCGGGCCGCCGGTCGGTCTGGTGACACCGGGCCGCCGGCCGCGCCAGGACGGGGCCTATCTGCTGCCCGATCCGGAGCGGGCGCACAGCCTGCAATGGGCCTCCACGCTCGAGCACGAACCGGCCGCGCGATCGTAGAGAGACGAATCCGATATGGCTGCAGCGATGACCTACAGCATGGCCGTCGGCGATCGCGACGCGGCGCGCCTGGCCCTGCTGGATCAGCATTACAACCCGAGTTCCCGGGCCTTCCTCGAGTCGGTCGGTGTCTGTGCCGGTGCGACGGTGGCCGATATCGGCTGCGGGCACGGCGCGATGACGGCCTGGCTGGCCGAGCGGGTCGGGCCGGAGGGCATCGTCTACGCCGTCGACGCCTCCGCCGAACAGCTCGAGATCGCCCGCCGGCTGGTCGGTGATCTGCCGCAGGTGCGCTACGTCCACGCGCGGATCGAGGACGCACCGCTCGAACCCGGTTCGGTCGACTGGGTGTACAGCCGCTTCCTGCTGATGCACGTGGCCGACGCCGCTGCCGCGCTCACCGCGATGGAGCGCATGCTCGCCGACGACGGTGCGCTGCTGCTCGAGATGTCCGACGTCGGGGCACTGCGATTCGTCCCCGCCGACGATCCGGCCGCGGATCTGTGGCGGGAGTGGTGGTTCGCCCTCGGCCGGGCCCGCGGCGCCGCGCACGACATCTACGATCGCACTCCGCGACTGCTCACCGAGGCCGGTTTCATCATCGCGCGCCGCGACCGCTTCCAGCCGGTGTCGGCCATGCCGGAGGCGAAGATGTTGCACGCCTTGGGTTTCGAACAGTGCGTGCCCGCCTACCTGGAACACGCCGGCGCCGACCCGGCGGCCATCGATGCCCATCGCGCCTTCCTGCAGCGCGTCGTCCCGGATACCGACATCGCCGTCGAACTGTATGCGACCAGCCAGTATTTCGCCCGCAAACGTCCGCGGGCACGAAGATTGTGAGCCTCCGCCATGGTGAGAACACCAGCCGCGCAACCGAAGTCGATCATGGGAATCAGCGGTCTGCACAACAGTGTGCCGTTCAAACAGGCCCGCTTCCCGGGACTGGAATGGCGGGACTATCGCATCACCCAGGGCTTCGATTCCGCGGCGGCGCTGCTGCACGAAGGTGAGCTGGTCAGCGCGGTCGCCGAGGAGCGGTTCACCGGTGAGAAGGCGACCGGCGCCTTTCCCGAACACGCCATCCGTTTCGGCTGCGAGCGGGCCGGAATCTCGGTCGATTCGCTCGACGTCCTCGCGCACGGCTTCTCCTACGAGCCGTTGCGAGCCGAATTCGACCACAGCGAACTCGGGCGTGCGCGCTTCCGCGAGGTCTTCGCCCGCCAAGTGCTGCTGGACAGACTCGCGGAAACCTTCGGCGGTGACTGGGACGACCGGCTGGTGCAGGTGCCACATCACCTGGCCCATGCGGCCAGCACGTTCTACCCGAGCGGGTTCGAATCGGCGCTGATCCTGGTGGCCGACGGCATGGGGGAGCAGCACAGCGCGACCGTCGCGCTCGGCACGGATGCGGGCATCGAACCGATCGCGACGGTCTCGGAGCTGAATTCCCTGGGAATTCTCTACGGCGTCTTCACCTACTATCTGGGCTTCTCGTTCGGCCTCGACGAATACAAGATCATGGGGCTGGCGCCCTACGGTGACCACCGCAAACACTTCGCGGCGATGATGGATCTCATTCATCTGCGGCCGGACGGTACTTTCACGATTCCCATCCTGTACCGCAACGAAACCGATCTGGACCGGGAAACCTACCGCGGCACACTGAAAGCCGTCGAGGAGATCTTCGGGCCGGCCCGCGGCCCCGAGGACGAACTGACCGCCCACCACCGCGATATCGCGGCCGCCCTGCAGGCGGCCCTCGAGGCGACGCTGCTGCATACGCTGCGGCACTTCCGCAAACAGACCGGCGCGAAGAATCTGTGCATGGCCGGCGGGGTCGCGCTCAACTGCACGGCGAACGGCGTGATTCTGCGCAGCCGCCAGTTCAAGCGCATGTTCATCCAGTCCGCGGCCGGCGACGACGGCACCGCGCTGGGTGCCGCGCTGTACGTCCACCATCAGCGTGACCAGGCGGCCCCGATCGCGGGTATCGAGACCCCGCTGAACGGCCCGGAATACTCCGACGACGAGATCGCGGCGGCACTGGCGGGCCGCACCGATTGCACCGCGACGCGGTTCGACGACTTCGCGGCGCTGGCCGCCGAACTGGGCCGCCGGCTGGCCGCCGGGCAGATCGGGGCGCTGTTCCAGGGACGCCTGGAGTACGGTCCGCGCGCCCTGGGCAATCGCAGCATTCTCGGCGACCCCCGCCATCCGCGCATGCGCGACATCATCAACGCGAAGGTGAAGAAGCGGGAGGGCTTCCGGCCCTTCGCCCCCGCGGTCCTCGACGAATACGCGACCACGTATTTCGACATCAAGGACGCCGAGGTCGACACCTACGCCTGGATGTTGTTCATCACCTCGGTGCGGCCGGAATTCCGCGAGGGTCTGCCCGCGGTCACCCATGTCGACGGATCGGCCCGGGTGCAGACGGTGTCGCGCGACCGCAACGAACGGTTCTGGACGGTGATCGACGCCTTCCGGCAGGAAACCGGAACGCCGATCCTGCTGAACACCTCGTTCAACGTGAAGGGCCAGCCGATCGTGTGCACGCCCGCCGAGGGCTTGGACACCTTCGTCACCGCCGGACTGGATGTGCTGGCCATCGGCAATTACCTGGTAGAGCCGGTTCGCGCCGGATAAGTGGGATCGAGTTACTGTGCAAGCCGACTTTCTTCCCGGCGTCCTCGCCATCGCCACCGATTTCCGCCGCGCACCGGTGCAGCGATATCTGCGTGCCCGGGAGGAGTATCGTCCCGGCCCGCCGGGTCCGGCGGTGGCGGCGTTGATCGCCCTGATCCACAGGTACTCCGAACACGCCGAGGTCACACTCGGCGTGATTGCGCCAGAGGATGATTCGCCGATTCCGCTGCGCATCGCGGTCGCACCGGATCGCACGGCGGAAGCGCTGGCCACCGAGGTCGACGCCGCCCGGTCGCAGCTGGTGGCCGCGCGCGCCGGCTTCGATATCGACGAGTTGATCGGGAAACTCTGCCCCACACCGGTCTTCGATCGGCATCCGCTGTTCCAGATCGCCTACTGCGAGCTCAGCGGCGACCACGATCCGGACGCGGCGGAGGATGCGCTCGAGGCCGTCGTCGGCTGCGATCTGGTCTTCGTCGACGATCGCGGCGCCGGTGAACTGCGCTGCGAATACGATGCGGAGCTGTTCGAACCGGGTACGGTGCGCCGGCTTCTCGCGCAGTGGGCGCTGCTGATCGAGGCGTTCACCGCGCATCCGGCTACCGCGCTCGCGGCATTGCCGATGCTGGCGGAGGACGACCGGACGGCCCTCGACGAGTGGTCGGCCGGACCGCCGGCGGCCCGGCCGGCGACGACCCTGCACGCACTGATCGCCGAACGAGCGGCGCGCCGGCCGCACAGTCCCGCCGTGATATCCGAGGCGGGCTCGCTGAGCTACGGCGAACTCGACGACCGCGCGGCGCGGGCCGCCGGATATCTGAGCGCCGTGGGTGTGCGGCCCCGGCAGATCGTCGCGCTGTGTCTGCGGCGCTCGCCCCGCGTACCGGTGCTGGCGCTGGGCGTCATGAAGGCCGGTGCGGCCTATCTGCCGCTGGATCCGGCGGATCCGGATGCGCGGCTGGCGACGATCCTCGCGGATTCCGGCGCGTCGGTGGTGCTGTGCGACGACGCCGACATCGCCGGGCGCTTATCGGCCGAGGGCGTCGCGGCGATCGATCTGGACGAAGTCTGGGAAGACCTGGAACAGGCCGAGCCCGCGCCCGCGCGGGCCGGCGCGCCGACGGATCTGGCCTACGTCATCTACACCTCCGGCTCGACCGGCCGGCCCAAGGGTGTGCTGATCGAGCATGCGGCGATCTGTAATCGCCTGCTGCACGACGCGATTCGCATCGGCGAATCGGATCGGGTGCTACAGAAGACGCCGCTGACCTTCGACGTGTCGGTGTGGGATCTGTTCTATCCGCTGGTGCACGGTGCGCAGTCGGTGCTGTGCGATGCGCAGGGGCATCGGGATTCGCGCTACCTGCTGGAAACCATTCGCGCGCACGAGATCACCGTCGCTCACTTCGTGCCCTCGATGTTGCGCACGTGGCTGGCCGAGCCGGGAGTCGAGGCGTGCACCTCGCTGCGCTATGTGACCACCAGCGGTGAGGCGCTGCCCCCGGATGTGGCCGCCGAATTCCATCGGCTGCTGCCGGATACCGCGCTCCACAACTATTACGGACCGACCGAAGCGGCCGTCGACGTCACCTGTGAACGGGTACTTCCGGGAGCGGGGGTCACCCTCGGCCGGCCGATCGAGAACGTGCGCGCCGTCGTCCTGGACACGGCGGGACAGCTGGTGCCCGTCGGTGTTCCGGGTCAGCTGCATCTGGCCGGCGTCTGCCTGGCGCGTGGCTATGTCGATCCCGCCGACGAGATCGGCCGCTTCGTGGCCGACCGGCGGACCGGAGAACGGCTGTACGCCACCGGCGATCGGGTGCGGCGGCTGCCGGACGGACGCCTGGAATATCTCGGCCGGGCCGACCATCAGCTGAAATTGCGTGGCCTGCGCATCGAGGCCGGTGAGGTCGAGGCGGCGTTGCGCACCGCCGACGGGGTGCGCGAGGCCGTGGTCACGGTCTTCGGCGATGATCCGCAGCGCAGCGAACTGGTCGGCTACGTGACCCTCGCGGAGGCGGCGATGGTCGAGGCCGATGTGTTGCGTGAGCATGCCCGTGCTCTGCTGCCGGCGTATATGGTGCCGGCGAGAATCGTTGTACTCGAGGAGTTTCCGCGCAACGCCGCCGGGAAGATCGACCGCGGGAGTTTGCCCGCGCCCGTCGCGGCGGTGCGCAGCGCGACCACGGCGTCGCCGAACGAACTCTCGCACGCGATAGCGGCGGTGTGGGCGCGAGTGCTCGAATGCGATTCGGTCCCCGCCACCGCGAATTTCTTCGATCTCGGCGGCAATTCACTGCTCGTCGCCCGGGTGCACCTGGCCTTGGAAGAGGCACTGGGCATCTCGATCGCGCGTACGGACCTGTTCCGCTACCCGACCGTGGCCTCGCTGGCCGCGGCCCTCGCCGGCTCGGTGGCCGCCCGAGAGTTGGCCGACGAGGCCGCCGACCACAGCGGTCCGTTCGCGGTGATCGGGATGGCCGTGCGCGTGCCGGGCGCTGCCGATCTCGACGAATTCTGGGATGTCATCGCGGGTGCCCGCACGACGATGACCGAACTCGACGACGAGCAACTCCGGGCCGCGGGCGAGTCGGCCGAGCGCATCGCCGCGCCGAATTACGTGCGCGCCGCGGCGGTCCTGGACGATATCGCCGGATTCGACGCCGACTATTTCGGCTTCACCGCCCGCGAGGCGCAGGTCACCGATCCGCAGCACCGGCTGCTGCTGGAATGCGCGGTCGAGGCGCTCGAACACGCGGGTTACGGTGGTGCGCCGCAGCGGCCGCGCACCGGGGTGTTCGTGGGCGGACTGCCCAGCAGCTACTTCCATCGTTATTTCGCCGACGACTTCACCCGGCTGCCCTCCACCCAGCACTACCAGATCAAGGTAGGCAACGAACCGGACTTCCTACCCACCTCGATCGCCTACCGCCTCGACCTGCACGGACCTGCCGTCACCGTGCAGAGCGCGTGTTCGACCTCGCTGGTCGCGGTTCATCTGGCCTGCCAATCCATCGGCCGCGGCGAATGCGAGATGGCGGTGGCCGGTGGTGTCGCCGTGCGAGTGCCGGATCGCGTCGGGTATCTGCACCAGGAGGGGATGGTCGCCTCACCGGACGGGCACTGCCGCGCCTTCGACGAGCAGGCCGGCGGCACCATCTTCGGCAACGGGGCGGGCGTGGTCGTACTCAAACGGCTCGACGACGCGGTGCGCGACGGTGACCGGATCTTCGCCGTGGTGCGCGGCACCGCGATCAACAACGACGGCGCGGCGAAGGTCGGTTTCACCGCGCCGAGTGTCGACGGCCAGGTCGAAGTCATCCGCCGGGCGCACCGGGTGGCCGGGGTCGCGCCCGCGGAGATCGGATACGTCGAGGCGCACGGTACGGCCACCCCGATGGGTGATCCGATGGAGATCGCCGCGCTCACCGAAGCTTTCGGGGGCCCGCGCGAAGATCGGTGCGAGGTCGGGTCGGTGAAGGCCAATATCGGCCATCTCGATACCGCCGCCGGAGTAGCGGGATTCGTCAAGGCCGTACTGGCATTGGATCACGCGGTCCTGCCGGGACTGGCCGATCTGCACCGGCCCAGCAGCCGGATCCCGTGGTCCGAGACGCCGTTCCAGGTTTCGCCGCGGTCGCGGGCGTGGCCGTCGGGTCGGCCGCGGATCGCCACCGTGTCGGCGTTCGGCATCGGCGGCACCAACGCACACGCGGTACTCGAGGCCGCGCCGCCGCGCACCGCCACCGCCGTGCCCGCGGGCTGGGCCGGACTGTTCCGGTTGTCGGCGCGTTCCGATGCGGCCCTGCGTGACCTCGCGCACCGCTACCTCGATCGGCTGACCAACGATACCGCCATCGAAGATATTTGCTACACAACAGGTTTCGGCCGCGAGCAGCACGAGCGTCGCGTGGCCGCGGTGGTCTCCTCGCTGCCGGAGTTGCGGACGGCGCTGGCGGCGTACCTGCGTGGTGAACCCGCGGCGGCATTGTTCACCGAGGCGGAACAGAATGCGGACCGGCGGCTGTGCCTGGTCCTGGGCGAGGCTCCCGAAGCCGGCGTCGACGCATTCCTCGACCTGTACGCCGAGGATTCGGTGGTGCGGAGGGCGCGGGCGGAGGTGACCGCCGCGCTCGGCGACGCCGAACCTACCGGAGTACAAGCGGATCTGGCCCGGCTGTATGTCCTGGTGCAGGTGTGGCGGGCGTGCGGTCTGCAGTGGGATGCTGTGATCGGTTACGGCACAGGCGAATACGTGGCGGCGGCGATATCCGGCTTGATGGATCTGGCGACCGCGATGCGACACGCCGCCGCTGCGACACCGCTGACGACGGATGGTGGCCGCCGCGAGCTGTGGCTCGTGTCGCAAGCCTCGGACGTCGAGTCGTGTGTGACCGCCGCGGGCTGCGACCGGATGCTGGTATTGGGCCGGCGCAGTGAGGAACGCGCCCGGCTGCGGCTCGCGGCCGATCGGCACGGGGTGCACACCGTACTCGCGGCCGACGGGCCGCACGATTTCCAGCGAACCCTGCTGATCGCTGCGGCGAAACTCTATGCGGTCGGTACGGATATCTGCCCGACGCCGTGGGGGCCGTTCGCCCTGGGGCGCCGAATCCCGCTGCCCACCTACGCCTTCCAGCGCAGCCGCTTCTGGGTCGAACCGGAACGTGCGCTGCGCCGTACCGTCGGCGCCGCCGAGGACGCGGGGCTGCCCGGCCGTCCGGTGGATCTGCCGCTCTCGGAGGAGATCCGCTACGAGCGGAGTTTCGCCTGCGACTCCCCGTCGTATGTGACCGATCACCGGCTGTTCGGCACCGCGGTGGTGCCGGGTGCCTCGCATATCGCGATGGCGCTGGCCGCGGCGGCGCACCACATCGACGGGCCGTACGCGCTGCGGGACACGTTGTTCCTCCATCCGTTCGCCGTGTCCGACGGCGGGAGCCGCCGCGCACAGTTGGTGCTGCGCCCGAACGGTTCAGGTTGGGACGTGACCCTCGTCGCGGAGGAGGAATCCGGTGCGGGCGCGGCCTGGCCGGCGCTGTTCCGTACCGCCCTGGACAGCGCTCCCGCCGAATCGGATTCGACCTTCGGTGAAGCCGCTCGCGGCGATGTTCTCGCTCGCTGTCCGCAGGAGCTGTCCGGACTCGAGTTCTATCGGGACGTCTGGGTGCCGGGACTCGACACCGGGAACTCCTTCCACTGGATCGAGACCATCTGGCGGGGCGACAACGAGGCACTGTGCCTGACCACCCGCCCCGAGGGGGTGGAGATCGGACCGGAACCGCTGCACGCCGGGCTGGTCGAAGCCGCGTTCCAGGTGCTCAACAGCTGCTGGAAATACGACAACGCTCTGCTGCGGGCACAGGAGAACATCTACGTTCCGTTCAGTATCGACCGCTACTACTTCTCCGGTCGCCGCACCGAGGGCCCGCTGTGGATCCACGCCCGCTTGGCGGGCGGACATGGCGCGGGGGACGAGGCATTCACCGCGCACATCCGGATGTACGACGTCACCGGCGAATTGGTGGTCGCCGTGGACGGATTCGAATCGCGGCGCATCAGCCGCGCGCAGGTGGAGCGGGCGCTCGCCCACAAGACGGCCGATATCACCCACGAACAACACTGGCAGCGCACCGAGGCGGCCGGGGCGGGCGCCGAGCCGGTGTCGCTGCTGGTGGTCGACGACGACCCCGACCGGTTGAGCCGGTTCGCGCGGGTGCTGCGCGAGCGGTCGATTCCGGCCGCGACCGTGCTGATCGGCGCGGAGGTACCGCCGGAATCGGGCATCACCCGCCACGCCGCCACCGATGCCGAAATAGGGTCGTGGCCCGCGGAATTCGCCGCGGCGGATCGTCGCGGCTTCGTCGACCTACGCGGCCTGTCCGCGACGGACGACGAGAGCGCGCAGTTCGTCGGCGAGAGCGCCCAGCGGTGTGCCGCGGCTGTGCGACCGTTACCGGCACTGGCGTCCGAACGCGTCCGCGTGTGGTGGCCGACTCGTGGCGCTCAGCCGGTGACCGGCGACGCCGACGTCACCGATCCGGCCGCGACCATGCTGTGGGGTATCGCCACGGTCGTGCGTCGCGAGTATCCGGAATTGCGTTGCAGCACAGTCGATCTGGATGACGACGCCGATTCGTCGCTGGCACGTCTGGCGGAAGAGATCCACCGGTGGTCGCCGGAGATGCGAATCGCGCATCGCGGGCAGGATCGCTATGTCGCGCGGCTTCGCCGTGCACAGCCGGGAACGGATGCGCGGATCCGGCCCGATCGCAGTTATCTCGTCACGGGCGGTCTGCGGGGCATCGGCCCGCGCGTGGCGCAGCTGCTGGCCGAACAGGGCGCGGGCCACCTCGTACTCGTCGGCCGCACCGCCCCCGATCCCGAGACCGCACAGCTGCTGGACGAGATCCGCGACGGTGGTTGCCCGGTCACCGTGCACACCGCCGATATCGGCGCCGAATCGCTCGCCGGCGTGGTCGCCGCCGCGCCGCATCCGCTCGGCGGGATCGTGCACGCGGCCGGGGTGCTGGACGATGCGACGATCGCCGGGCTGGACGCCGGCCGATTCGAGAAGGTCCTCGCGCCCAAGGTCGGCGGGATACGTTCGCTGCGCGACATCATCGGCGCGGAAACGGATTTCGTGGTGTCCTTCTCGTCGCTGACGGCCACCGTCGGTGCGGGCGGGCAAGCCAACTACGCCGCGGCCAATGCCTATCTGGACGGGTACGCGTCCGTGCTGCGGGCCCAGGGCATCCCCGCGACCAGCATCGCGTGGGGCCCGTGGGCGGAGATCGGGATGGCGGCCCGTCTCGACGCCGAGGAGCGCGAGCGGGCCCGGCTGCGCGGTTATCGCCCGCTCTCGCCGGAACAGGGGCTGCGGTTGCTGGCCGGCAATCTGGTCGCCGCCGGACCGACCGTCGTCGCCGCGGATCTCGACTGGCCGAAACTGGCGGCGGCCGCGGGCGGCGACCCGTGGTACGGAAGCATCGCCGCCACCCCCGCCGCTGCCGGACCAGCCGCCTCGCTGCGGGAACGGGTCCTGGCCGCTGCCCGGACCGACCGGCCGGCCCTCGTCCGTGATCTGACGGCCACCGAGGTGAAGGCGGTACTGGGACTCGACGACCGGCATCTGATCGACCCGGAGGAGGGGTTCACCCAGCTCGGCATGGATTCCCTCGCGGTCGTCGAACTGCGCTCACGCCTGCAGGACGGCTTCGGACTCGCGCTGCCCGCGACCTTCGGATTCGACTATCCGACCGTCGAGAAGGCGGCCGAATATCTCTCGGCCGCAATCGTTTCCGGGGAGGTCGGCGCGTCGTCCCCGGCCACGGCTGCCGTTGCCCCTCGTCCGCCACACGGGACGACGCAGGACGGACCACCGCGCGCCGCCGCCGTACCGCTCGCGGGGTCGGCTCCGGCCGGGCCGTATTCGGATGCCTCGGCCCCGTCCCCGTCCGCGCCGGATTCGCCGGTTGCGGTTCCGGCTGCGGATTCGATCGCGCCGACCCCCCCTGTCGCGACTCCGACCGGTCCGCCTTCGGCCGAGTCGCAACCGGCGGCTTCGGCCCGGCCCGTGCCGCCCCCGTCGGAGGATCCGATCGCCGCCGAGCTGGCTCTGCTGGAGGCGGCATTACACAGCGACGCACAGTGGTGAGGGATATGTCCGCAGCACCTTCCGAATCCGCCGGCACCGGCGGTGCGACACCCGACCGTGAACAGCGCATCGCCGCGGCCCTGCGCGCGGCCCGCGAGCGGCTGGCCGAACCGCGCCCGGCGGAACCGATCGCGATCGTCGGCATCGGCTGCCGGTTCCCCGGCGGTATCTCCGATCCGGACAGCCTGTGGGACGTCGTCGCCGGCGGTGTCGACGCCACCGGCGAACAGCCCGGCGATCGATGGGATGTGCGGCGGTTCTACGATCCGGACCCGGACAAGCCCGGCACCATCTACACCACCCGCGGCGGATTCCTCGACGCCGTGGACATGTTCGACGCCGACTTCTTCGGCATCTCGCCGCGCGAAGCGCACGCGATGGATCCGCAGCAGCGGCTCCTGCTGGAGATCGCGTGGGAGGCGGTGGAGAACGCGGGTATCGCGCCCCAGCGGCTGCGCGGATCCGATACCGGGCTGTTCGTCGGATTCAGCTGGCGCGACTACGACCGCGTCGCCGTCGCCGATGACCCCGAGGCCATGAACGCCTATGCGGGACTGGGCAATACACCGAGTATCGCGGTGGGCCGGGTGGCGTACACGCTGGATCTGCACGGGCCGGTGTCGCTGGTCGACACCGCGTGCTCGTCGTCGCTGGTGGCGGTGCATCAGGCGGTGCAGAGCCTGCGCAACGGCGACTGTTCGACCGCGCTGGCCGGTGGTGTGAATCTGATCCTCTCGCCGTTCTCGACGATGTTCTGCTGCCGCATCCGCGCGTTGTCGCCGGACGGCCGTTGCAAAACCTTCGATGCCTCCGCCGACGGGTACGGCCGCGCCGAGGGAGCCGGTCTGGTGGTGCTCAAGCGGTTGTCGCGGGCACAGCGCGACGGCGACCGGATCTACGCGGTGATCCGCGGCTCCGCGGTCAATCACGACGGCCGCACCGGCGGGCTCACCGTGCCGAGTGCCCGTGCCCAGGAGGCGGTGGTGCGGGCCGCGCTGCGGACGGCGAATGTCGAACCGGCGCAGGTGAACTACATCGAGGCGCACGGCACGGGCACCGCCCTGGGCGATCCGATCGAAATCGGCGCGCTGAATTCCGTCTTCGGCGTCGCGCGCGCGCCGCTGTGGGTCGGGTCGATCAAATCGAATTTCGGGCACGCCGAGACGGCCGCGGGGATCGCCGGCCTGATCAAGGCGGCCCTGGCCGTACAACGCGGCGTGATGCCGCCGACCCTGCATGTGCGGGAACCGAATCCGCGCATCGATTGGGCGTCCGGTTCGGCGCGGGTGGTCACCGAGACCACACCGTGGCCGGCGGGGTCGCGGATCGCGGGTGTCAGTTCGTTCGGGTTCAGCGGGACCAATGCGCACGTGGTGGTCGAACAACCGCCGGTGGCCGCGGTATCGGGCACCGCCGTGCCCTCGGGCCTGCTGACGCTGTCCGCGCGGACCGATGAAGCGTTGCGTGCGCAGGCGCGGCGGTTCGCGCTGGCGCTGCGCACCGCCGAGCCGCAGCAGCTCGAATCGGTCTGCGCGACAGCGAATCTCGGACGGAATACGTTCGACCACCGGCTCGCCGTGGTGGCCGGGAGTACCACCGCGATGGCGGCCGCCCTGGACGCCCGTGCCGCAGGGCAGTGGCAGCCGGCGGTCGTGACCGGCCATGTGCCGCGCGGCCGCACCGTGCGCACCGCCCTGCTGATCGGCCACCGAGAACCCGGTGTGGAGCCGCTCGACCGCGAGAACTACACCGGCTCCGACGTTTTCCGCGCCGCGGTCGACGAATGCCTGGACGCGACCTCGTCCCGGGACAGTTTCCGCACCGCCCTGTTCACGGGGCTCGCACCCCATCAGGCGCAGCGGGTCCCCGGCCTGGCGGATGCGCTGGCCTTCGTACACCGCTACGCCATCACTCGCCAACTGCTGGCATTCGGACTGCGCCCGGCTGCCGTCCTGGGCGTCGGGGTGGGCGAGTACGTCGTCGCCGCGATCACCGGAATTCTGGAACCCGCTGTGGCACTGCGTGCTTCGGTGTCGACCGCGGCCCTGCTCGGTGAGCGTGCGGTGGCACGTACCGGCGACGGCGTCCTGCTCGAGGCGGTGCTGCGCGAAACCGGTGCGCGCCGGTGCGGTCAGACCGGCGACCGCTACCTGCTGGAGGCCGGTCCCGGCGGCCGCGAGCCGCTGCTGCACCGCCTGCGCGCCGCCGGTATCGCCGTCACGACCCATGCCGAACTGCGCGATCACCTGGGAACGGCCGTGCCCGACCCGGGGCAGCCGGGCGATCCCGAACTCACCGTCGTCTCCGCGCACACCGGGATGCGCCTCGGCGGCGAAGCAGCCGATCCCGCCTACTGGTCGAGCCGCCCGCTGTGGCCCGCACACCTGGACCGAGCCTTCGGCACGCTGCGGGAACTCGACTGCACCGTCGTCGCCGAAGTCGCGGGGGCGACGCTCACCGACCTCGGCGGCAACCGCCTGACCGAATCGGAGAACCGCCGGCTCACCACGGGTACCACCCGCGGCGAACTGACCCGGTGCACGGCCGGACTGTTCGCGGCCGGAGCCGTCGACGACCTGCGTGACCTGCACGGCACCCACTACACCCGGATCACGC
Source organism: Nocardia mikamii NBRC 108933 (assembly GCF_001613505.1). Classification (GTDB taxonomy): domain Bacteria; phylum Actinomycetota; class Actinomycetes; order Mycobacteriales; family Mycobacteriaceae; genus Nocardia; species Nocardia mikamii. Next base: position 59,358 of record NZ_BDCM01000007.1, on the reverse strand, counting down.
TGCCCACCTATCCGTTCCAACGCCGCCGGTACTGGGTGGAAGCGGGCTCGGCCCTCGGTGAACCGAGTGCGCCCGCCGCGTCGCGTCCGGCCACGACAGCATCGGGCGAAGTCGGGGGAGCTGCCTCCGATTCAACCGTCCCCGAATTGCCCGCGCGCGCTGAAGTAGGTGCGACCGTGCCGGACGCGGCGGCAGAATTCGCGCGGTCGGACGCGGACCTGTTCCTGCTGCGCCGCCGGGTGAGCGCCGTCGTCGTGGCGAGTATCCGGCAGGTGTTCCAGATGCCGGAGTCCGATCCCGTCGATCTGCACACCCCGCTGCAGGAACTCGGTTTCGACTCATTGATGGCGATCGAATTGCGCACCGTCCTGGGCCGCGCCCTCGCGCTGCCGATCGAGGCGGCCTTCGCCTTCGAATTCCCCACGGCGACAGCGCAGATCACCGAACTCACCGCCCGATTGGCCGTCGCGCCGACGATTGCGCCCGCACCGGTTGCGGAACCGGCGATGTCGGCACCGGCGGCGGCACCGACGACGACCGAGCCGGAGCACCACGACGACGCGGCCGACCCGCACCCCGCGCCGTTCGACATCCCCGTCAGCACGACCCGAATTCCGCTCGACGGGCTGAGCGAATCCGATCTCATCGCGCTGGCTCGCGCGGAAGTGGCCGCCCTGGAAGAGGTGCTGCGTTGACCCCGACCGCGACGAATCCGAGTGCGCTGCCCGAGGGCGGCGACAGCAGCGAGGCCTTACGCGGCGCCATCGCCGCCTTGCGTACCGCCCGCGGGGCGCTGGCGCAGCGCAGTGAGCCGGTCGCCGTGATCGGTGCGGGCTGCCGCCTGCCCGGCGGGGTCGATTCGCTGGACGGATTCGCCGAATTCCTGCGCGCGGGCGGCGACGGTGTGGTCGACATCCCGCCGGACCGCTGGGATGTCGAGCACTACTACGACGCCGATGCCGACGCACCCGGCCGGTCCTTCATCGCGAAGATGGGCGCCCTCACCGATATCGGCGATTTCGATGCCGCCTTCTTCGGTATCTCACCGCGCGAGGCCGAGGCCATGGACCCGCAACAGCGACTGTTGCTCGAGGTCACCTGGGAGGCGCTCGAACACGCCGCTGTCCCACCGGAAACCCTGCGCGAGAGCCGAACCGGCGTCTTCGTCGGCATGTGCCCCAACGATTACGGCGCCGCGGCCACCGACCCGGCGGCGATCGACATCTACTCCGCGACCGGTCTGGCGCCGTCGGTGGCGGCCGGGCGGATCGCCTATCACCTCGGACTGCAGGGCCCCGCCCTGGTCGTCGACACCGCGTGTTCGTCCGCGCTGGTCGCGCTGCATCTGGCGGTGCAGAGCCTGCGTTCGGGGGAGTGCGATCTGGCCGTGGTGGCCGGGGTGAATCTGATCGTCTCCCCGCAGTCGATGATCTCGATGTCGAAACTGCGGGCGCCCTCGCCGAGCAATCGCTGCGCACCCTTCTCTGCGGCCGCCGACGGACTGGTGCGCGGCGAGGGGTGCGGTGTCGTCGTGCTGAAACGCGAATCCGCCGCCCACGCCGCCGGCGACCGCGTGCTGGCCTCGATCGTGGCCACCGCCGTCGATCAGGACGGCCGCAGCAACGGCCTCACCGCCCCCAACGGCCGCGCCCAGGAACAGGTGCTGCGGGATGCGTTGCGCGAGGCCAAGGTGGAGGCCGGCCGCATCGACTACATCGAGGCGCACGGCACCGGCACCCCGCTCGGCGATCCCATCGAATTACGCGCGCTGTCCGCGGTTTTCGGCACCGAACGTGACCGTCCGCTGCTCGTCGGATCGGCCAAGGGCAATCTGGGGCATCTGGAACCGGCCGCCGGGATCGCCGGACTGCTCAAGGCCATCACCGTCGTCCGCGACCGGATCGTGCCGCCCACACTGCATTTCGACGCACCGAATCCGCTCATCGACTGGGATGCCACGCCGATCGTGGTCCCCGCCGACGCGCAGGAGATCCCCGGCGACGAAGCGGTGTACGCGGGGGTCAGCGCGTTCGGATTCAGCGGGACCAACGCGCATACGATCATCACCGCGGCGCCCGGAACCGGACCGGCACCAGAGGATGCCGCCGAAACGGCGCGGGAACTGCTGGTCCTACCGCTGTCGGCGGCGACCGGTCAGGCCCTGCGAGAGACGGCACTTCGGCTACGCGACGAATCGGCGGCCGGTACTCCGGCGCGCGACCTGTGCTTCACCGCGTCGCGCCGCGCCGCGCTCGACCATCGTGCCGTGGTGATCGGGGAAACCGCCGCCGCACTGCAACGCGGCCTCACCGCCATCGCCGAGGACCGTGACCGCGCGGGCGTGATTCGCGGACGCCGCGGCGAACCGGGCGCCCTGGTCTTCGTCTTCGCCGGCTTCGGTGGGCACTGGGCCGGGATGGGCGCCCAGCTCATGGCCGATCATCCGGTCTTCGCGGAGGCGGTACGGCGATGCGCGGCCGCGTTCGAACCGCATCTGGGCATCGATATCGCGGAACTGCTGGCCGCCGGCGAATCCGACGGCGGCCGTATCGATCTCGCCCAGCCCATGTCCTTCGCCGTGCAGATCGGAGTGGCGGAGCTGCTGGCGGCGAACGGATTCCGCCCCGATGCCGTCATCGGCCACAGTGTCGGTGAGATCGCGGCCGCCCGGGTCGCGGGGGCGCTGAGCCTCGCGGACGCGGCCGCGGTCATCGTCCACCGCAACCGGGCGTTGCGGGCGATCGAGGGAACCGGCGGCATGTTGTCGGTGCCGATGAGCGTCGGCGAGCTCGACGGCTGGCTGGAACGGATCGAGGGGGAATTCGACCTCGCCGCGGTGAACGGTCCCGCGCAGGTCGTCGTCTCCGGTACGGTCGCCGATCTCGACCGGCTCGAAAAGGCGCTTGCCGCAGCGGGATACGACCCTCGCCGGGTGAAGATCGAGTCGGCGGCGCACAGTCGCCAGCTGGATCCGCACCTGGACGCCTTCATCGAACGGATCGCCGGCATCACCGCGATCCCGGGCGGCCGGGCCGCATTCCTGTCCACCGTCGAGTCCGACTACGTCCCCACCGGTGCGCTGACCGCCGACTACTGGGCCCGCAATCTGCGCAGCACGGTCCGACTCGACGAGACGGTCGAGCGGGTGCTCGCGGAGGGCCCGGCGACCTTCGTCGAGATCGGGCCGAATCCGGTCCTGGTCGACGGTATCCGCGCCCGCATCGATGCCTCGAACGACCGGGGCGCGGTGGCCGGTTCCCTGAAACGCAACGGCTATGCGCGCCGCGACATCCTGGAGCTGATCGCCCGGTTGTACGTGCACGGACTTCCCGTGGACTGGGCGGCTGCCGGTGTGCGCGGCCGGATCGTCGACCTGCCGTCGTATCCATGGCAGCACAAGCGGTTCTGGGCGCGCTCCGATTGGGACGTGGCGGCCGAACAGCACGGCGGACAGGCGGTGGTCGAATCGTCCGTCAGCGGCGAACGCCTCCTGCAGCGGGTGGTCGATCCCGCCCGCTCGCCCTGGCTGCTCGACCACGCCGTGGGCGGCACCCCGGTCGCCGCCGGTGCCTGGCTGGTCAATCTCGCCGCCGCGGCACGCCTGCAGCACGGTTTCGGACCGGGATGCCATTTCGCCGATATCAGGTTCGAACGGGTGCTGACCCTGCCCGAGTCCGGCCGCCGAGTTCAGGTGGTGTTGCGCGACAACGAATTTCGGATCAGCGCCCGTTCGGCGGAGCCGAGCGGCGCGGCCACGGTGTGGACCGAGCACGCTCGCGGACGGATCGTCTCGGGCGAGCACCTGCCCGAGGCGCCGGGCCTGAGCGCGGCACAGCGACGCTGCCTCACCGCGGTCGACCCGCAGGATCTCTACGCCACCTACACCCGCAACGGCACCCGCTACGGGCCCGCGTTCCGCACCGTGACGGAACTGTCGGTCGGCGACGGCGAGGCGCTCGGCCGGGTGAGCGCGGTCACCGGCGCGCGTGATCCCGAGCAGGGGGTGACGGCGGCCGCGGTGCTCGACGGATGTTTCCAGGTGGTCGGCGCCCTGGCCGGGGACGAACTGTTCCTGCCGTCCGCGATCGGCGCCCTGTCCGTCGCCGACCACATTCCGCCGCAGGTCCACGCCCATGTGCGCCGCTACGCACGCGCGGGCCGCCTGCAGACCGCCGATCTCGACATCTACGCCGACGACGGTTCGCTCGTCGCCACGGTGCGCGAGTTGACCGCGACCCGCGTCGACGGCGCGGATACCGCCGAGGCCGCGGTCCTCGCGGTCGATTGGCAACAGCACCCGCGCACGAGCGGACGGCTCTCGGGGCACTGGGTGGTCGTCGGCGGTGACGCGGAGGACGACGCACCGCTGGGATCCGCGACGCTGATCCGGGAACTCGTCGCCGCGGGCGCCGAGACCGCCACCGCTGCCGTCGCGCCGAGTACCGGCGAGGGCGAATCGGAGGCCGCGACCTTCGACGAACCCGCGGACCACATCCTCTACCTCGCCGGAACCGAGGACGGCGCGACGGCGTTCGCCGATCTCGCCGCCCTGCTCGGCCTCGCGCGCACCCTCGTGCGGATGACCTCCGCGCCGCGCCTGTGGGTGGTCACGCGCGGCGGACAGGCGGTGGCGCAGGAATGCGTCGACCCGTGGCAGGCCGGCCTGTGGGGTTTCGGCACGGCCCTGGCCGCCGAACACCCCGAATTGCGGACCACGCTCATCGACCTGGCCGCCGATGCCGGCGTGGACGGCGACGATGCGGCCGACCTGGTCGCGGAACTCGCCGACGGCGGCGAGCGACATATCGCGCTGCGCGCCGGAATGCGCTGGGTCGCACGCCTCGACCGGGTCCGGCTGAACCCGCATCCCCCCGTGGTCGCCGCCGGAACCCGCGGGTTCGGGGTGGATATCGACGAGCCGGGCCGATTGCAGACACTGACGCTGCGCGGACGCGGCCTGCCGCGACCGGGCCCGCGCGAGGTCGTCATCGCCGTGGCCGCGGCCGGTCTCAACTTCGCCGACGTCATGTGGGCCATGGGCTTCTTCGCGGATCTCGACGAGGTGCCACTGGGATCGGAATGCGCCGGCACCGTCGTCGCCGTGGGCACCGAGGTCGACGCGGTGCGCGTGGGCGACCGGGTGGTGGCGGTGGCGCTGAACAGCCTGGCCACCCATGCCGTCGCCGACGCGGCGCTGGTCCATCGGCTACCGGAGACCTTCCCCCTCACCGACGCCGCGGCGCTGCCCACCGCCTATACCACCGCGTGCTACGCGCTCGAACATCTCGCCCGGGTGCGCCCGGGCATGCGCATCCTGATCCACTCGGGGACGGGGGGAACGGGTTCTGCGGCGATCGCGGTGGCACAGCGGCACGGGCTGGAGATCATCGCCACCGCGGGCACCGAGGACAAGCGCCGCTACCTGCGGCAGCAGGGCATCGAGCACGTCTTCGATTCGCGCAGTGCGGAATTCGAGCAGCAGGTCCTCGACGTCACCGCCGGTGCGGGCGTGGACATCGTGCTCAACTCCCTCACCGGCGCGGCCGCCGAGGCGAGTCTGCGCACGGTCGCCGCCGACGGAATCTTTCTCGAGCTCGGCAAACGCGATATCTACGGCTCGGGGCGGCTCCCGCTGGAACATTTCAAACGCCGCATCACCTACACCGCCGTCGATATGGCCGGACTGCACCGCGAACGTCCCGCCGTCTTCGCCGAACTGTTGCACCACACCCTCGACCGCGTGATCTCCGGCGAACTGAGACCGCTTCCCGTGCAGACCCATCCGATCGCGGCGGCGCCCGAGGTCTTTCGTCTCATGAGCACCGGCGCGCACACCGGGAAACTGGTGCTCGTGACCGACGACGCGGCCACCACCGACATCGTGCGCGGCGCCGCACAGGCGCTGGCCGAACCCGGCTGCGTCCTGATCACCGGCGGCCTCGGTGGGCTCGGTCTCGACCTGGCCCGCACCCTGGTCGAACGCGGCGGCGCGCAGATCGGGCTGCTGGCCCGCCGCGAGCCGAATGCCGAGGAACGCGCGATCATCGCCGAACTCAATGCCGCGGGAGAACGGGTCCGGGTGGAGCGCGCCGACGTCGCCGATGCGGCCGAGGTCGGCGCCGCCGTCGCGCGGTTGCGCTCCCGGGTCGGCCCGGTGCGCGGTGTGTTCCATCTCGCGGCCGTGCTGCGTGACGCCGTACTGACCAATCAGAGCTGGGCCCAGTTCGATCCGGTGCTGCGCCCGAAGGCGTTGGGAGCGTGGAATGTTCACCGCGCCGTGGCGGGTGATCCCGTCGAGTACTTCGTGATGTACTCCTCCACCGCGACGGTGCTGCCCTCGGGCGGTCAATTGAACTATGCCGCCGCCAACGCGTTTCTCGACGGCCTGGCCCACTATCGGCGCGCCCAGGGGCTGGCGGCCACCGCGGTGGCATGGGGTCCCTTCCGCGATACCGGACTCGCCGCGCGCAGCACCGCGACGGAGGAGTATCTGGCCGGCCGCGGAATCCGCTCGCTGCCACCGGCGGCGGGATACACACTGCTGGAGACGCTGCTCGACGACGGCCGCCCCCGCGCCGCGATCATCGGTCTCGATGCCGACGCCTGGCTCGGCGCGCACCCCTTCTCGCGTGCCGTTCCGCTGTACGAACCGTTGCGCGCCATGGGTTCCGGCGCCGCCTCGGCCTTGGCGGACGAGTTGCGCCGCCTCCCGGCCGAGGAGCGCGAGGCCGCGCTGTGGGAGCTGCTGCTGAGCAGGACGGCTGCGGTTCTGCGCATCGATACCGACGAAATCGACCCGGCCACACCGTTTCTGGAGCTCGGCATGAGCTCATTGGCGCTGCTCGAATTCAAGAACGGGCTGTCGGCCGCCCTGGGCATCGACCTGCCCGGTGCGGTGCACTGGGAACATCCGACCGTGCGGGCGATGCACCGCTATCTGTCCGGCCGCCTACGCGAGGAGGAGTCCCGATGAGCGTCTACCTGCACGGGATCTCCTACGCGGTCGGCGCCCGCGAGCCGATCGCGGGACTCGAACCGCTGCGGGAGGATCCGGCCATGCTGCGCGATATGCACGGCCTCGGCCTGTACCACTACTGCCGCACCGAACAGACGCCGCTGCAACTGGCCGCGGAGGTGGTCGCGAGCACCCTCGATCGGATCCCGGTGGATGCCGCCGAGATCGACCTGCTGGTCTACGCGTCGTCGAGCCCCGAAACCGGCGCTCTTGCCGGTGGTGACTTCCTGCGGTTCTGTGAGCGTTTCGGTCTCACCCGCGCCACTCCGATCGGTGTCACGCTGGCCGAATGCGCGAATTTCGGCAGTGCCCTGCGCATCGCGCACAGCCTGGTCGCCGCCGGATCGGCCCGCAACGTCCTGGTGGTCACCTCCGACGCGTGCCCCGACCCGCACGCCCGCATTCTGCGCGACGCGCTCTCGGTACTGAGCGACGGCGCCGCCGCCTGCCTGATCACCTCCGCCGAACCGTCGCGGATCGAGGTGCTCGGCTCGAACCAGGGCACCAACCAGCTGATCCGCGTGGCGAAGATGCCGGCGCTGGCGGGGCTGACCAAGCGTGGCCTGTCCCGTGCGGTCGCCGATATGCTCGACCGCGCCGGCCTGGACCGCGGCGACGTGCGGCGCATCATCGCCAACAACGTCAACGAGGAGGCGGTGCGATTCATGGCCGACTCGGCCGGACTCGACCACGGCCTGTGCTACCTGGACAACATCGCGGACTATGCGCATGTGCATTCGGCCGACAACCTGATCAATCTGCAGACGTATCTGGAGGACGGCGTCGCGCCGGGGGAGATCGTCATGACCATCAGCCACGGGTTCGGCACCTGGGGCGTCGCACTGTTGAGGATCGGCTGACATGCTCGCATTCGTATTTCCCGGTCAAGGCGCGCAATTCCCCGGCATGGGCAAGGCGCTGGCCGACGCCTATCCGGTCGCGCGCGAGATATTCGACCGTGCCGACGCGGCGATCGACTTCGGCCTGAGCGAGTTGTGCTTCGGCGGCGACCCGGTGGAGCTGGCCCGGACCGAATACGCCCAGCCCGCGATCCTGGCCACCAGTGTGGCCGCCTATCGAGTGCTGGTGTCGGAGACCGGCGTTCATCCGATGGTCGTGGCCGGGCACAGCCTCGGTGAGATCACCGCCCACGTCTGTGCCGGCGCCCTCGACGTCGAGACCGCGGTGCGCCTGGTGCGTCGCCGGGGCGCCCTGATGCAGGAAGCGGTGCCGCCGGGTGCGGGCGCGATGGTGGCGGTGATGGGTCTCGCGGCCGACGAGGTCGACCGGATCTGCACCGCCGCGGCGCAATCCGAGGTCGTCGCGGTCGCCAACTACAACGGCGCGAGTCAGGTGGTGCTCTCCGGGCACACCGGCGCGGTCGGCAGGGCCCGGCAACTCGCCGAGAAACGCGGGGCGATCACCCGTGCGCTCGACGTCAGCGCGCCGTTCCATTGCGCGCTCATGGCACCGGCCGCCGCCGCGTTCCGATCCGAACTGGCTCGCGCCGCATTCACGCCGCCGCGAATTCCGGTGGTGGAGGGCACGTCCGGGCGGTGGCGAACCGACGCCGACCCGGTCGACGCGCTGTCCGCGCAGATCTGCGCACCGGTGCGCTGGGATGTGGTGATGGCGGGACTGGCGGCGCGCGGTGTTCGGTACGTGATCGAAGCCGGGCCAGGCGCGCGTCTCACATCCATGCTGCGCCGATCGGAAAAAGCCATCGGCACAGCGCATTTCGGTGAGCCGCGGGATCTCGACGCCGTCGTCGACCTCCTCGGTGACCGGCCGTGGCTGCGGCACGAGCCCGGGTACTGGCAGCACGGTGACCGCGGCGACCTGTACGCGCCCGGTACCTCCGAGATCGTGTGGGCCGGCACCGACGAAGCCGAGCCGATGACCGACGCGGCCTGGACCACCCGTTCCGACGGCTCGCGACTGCGTCGCTACGGCCCGATGGCGGTGATCACGGCGGACAACGCGCTGCGCACCTACGATCCGGCCGTCTGGACGCCGCGTGAGGACGGCGCCTATATGCGCCGCGACCACACCGCCGTCGAGCACCCGGCCACCGGCGGTGAGGGTTTCGACCCGGCGGACTGGATCGTCGACCCGTCGGGGACCATGCGCCGCCGCGACGGCTCCCGCGTCGTCTGGCCAGACGGCGACGAATGGAGCTTCGCCAGACCCTGACCGATCTCATACGGTCGTATTGACCGACGCCTCATACGTTCGTATGGTAGGTCTCATACGAACGTATGAAAGGGGTGGGCGGCGGTGTTTCGTCTCGTGGAATTGCTCGGCCTGTGCGCGCCGGTACTGGGTGTGGCGATCGTGCTGTACTACCGCCGGCGACTGGGCCGCGCCTTCGGCAGTGCGGTACTCGGCGGGGTGGTGGCAATGATCGGTTCGGTGGTCGGGCTGGTCACGAGCCGGGCGATGTGGTTCGGTTCCGGTGGCGCCGAGGGCCTGACGCATCGCATGGAGTTCGGCGGCGGCGTTCGCAATCTCCTGCTGGTGCTGGCCTGGGCGCTGTTGCTGGTCGCCATCCTGCGCCGTCCGGCGCGGCCGGAGCAGATGCGATGAGCGGCGCGCAGGTGGTGTTCGGCGCCGGGGAACTGGCAATGGTTGTGCTGGCAGGGGTTTCGCTGGTGGCCGCGTCCCGATTGGCGCGCAGCTATCGCATCGCCGGATGGTCGCTGGCCGCGGCGGCGGTGGTGTGGCTGGTTGCCGAGGGCGTACGCCTGGTGCAACTCGACGCTGTCCTGCCCGCCCTGCCGGGGCCGGAGCACGAATCGGCCCGCATGCTCGTCACCCTGCTCGGCGACACCGTCTACTTCGGTCTGGGCGGTGCCGGAGTGCTGCTGCTGTTCTTCGCGGCCGTCGTGGAGCGGACCTGCCGGGGCGACGGCCGCCGGGAACCGGGGGTGCTGGCGCGTCGAGTGGGAGCGCGGGCGTGGCGCTACTATCGGGCTCGCGATCAGCGGGAGAGGAGTCGACGCGGTGGGCGTTGAGCGGACCGGGGCGGACGGAACCGCGACGGACCGTCGTGGCCACCTGCTCGACCGGCTGGCCGATGTCATCGCCGAGGACGGTATCGAGGGCGTCAGCATCCGCACGCTGGCCGCGCGCGCCGAGGTGTCGATCGGTACGGTGCAGTACTACTTTGCGACGAAAAACGAACTCCTGCAACGGGTTTGGGAGTACGTGCGGGACGATGCGGCCCACCGTTTCGATGCGGCGGCGGTGACGCAACTCCCGCCGGCGCAGCGTTTGTCCCGCCTCGTCGACCTGCTCATCGCCCCCGACAGCGAGGATCGCCTCGCCCGGGTGTGGTTCGCGCTGGTCGCGCGCGCCGCCCACGACCCCGAGATCGCGGCGCTGCATCGCGCCCAGTGGCAGCGCACGGAGGATCTGATCGCCCGGGCGCTGGTCGCGGTGCATCCGGAACGTGCCACCGAATCCGGTGATGCCGCAGCGGAACTGCTGGCGCTGCTCGACGGGCTGACGCTCGCGGTCCTCACCGAACCCGATCGCATGCCGCCTGCCCGGGCGCGCCGGATCGCGCGTGGCTGGACCGATCGCTGGGCGCACTAGCGACCACCGCTGGTCCGTCGTCAGTGCACCCGTGAGGAATCCGGGATCAGCCGGCCTTCCTCGACCAGCACTCGCAACGCGGCGCGCCGGCGCGGGCATTCGTCGGTGCGGCAGCCCCGGTGCATCTGCATGATCTGATGGGCCTTCTGCGGGGTGAGGTCGAGCGGTTCCATCCAACAAGTGCTGAACATATCCACGGTGTAGTCGCCCTCCTCGATCCCTGCCTGCCCATCGGCCATCCCGTGCCGATGTCGGTCTGTCGAGGTTATGCCCCTGCTTTCGGGGCCGGAATGTGCCGAACGGACCGAATATTGGTAATTTCGGACTGTGGTTGGGATCGGTACGCCGTCCGATGTGTTGCCGCACGGCAGCGTCAGTGTGCGCATGATGGTGAGTGTCGGGGTCGCGCATGGATTGGACGAACCGCTGTTATTGGCGGGCACCGGAATCGAACCCGCGGATCTGGCCGATGAACAGGTGCGAATTTGGCCGGATCAAGAATTCGCGGTCGCGCGCAATCTGATTCGCGCGGTCGGCGACCGGCCCGGTCTCGGCGTGCAGACCGCCGCCCAGGCATCCCTCGGCAAGGCCGGTCTGGTCGGCCTCGCGGCCCTGGCCAGCGCGACCATGCGCGATGTGCTGAACATCGCGGTCCGTTACCAGGATCTGGTCTCGGTGGCGGCGCGCTATCACCTGGAGGAGTCCGGCGGCGACGAGGTCGCGCTGGTTGCCGACGGCTCGGCGATACCCGCGGACCTGCGCGGATACTTCGTCGAACGCGAGGTGGCGTTGATCTTCGTGGCGGAGCGGGCGCTCGATGTGACCATCCCCGCCGTACGCCTGGAACTGGAACTGGGTGCCGATCGGGCCGCCGCGCTGGCCGAGTTCGCCTCGGTCGACAACGTCCTCAGCGACTGTCCGCGGACCGCTTTGGTCTTGCCGCGTTCGTTCCTGGATCTGCGCATGCCACATGCCGATTCGCATACCGCGAACCTGATCGAACGGCAGTGCCGTGAGGCGCTGCAGGTGCTACTGGACGGCGGCTGGAAGTTGTCGACGCTGGTGCGCGAGCGCCTGCTGCGCGAACCGGGTTCGGTGCCGTCGATGGCCGAGGTAGCCGCTGAGCTGCACATCAACGTCCGAACGCTGCGCCGCCAGCTCGCCGCCGAGGGCGCGAGCTTCCGCGGACTGCTCAACACCGTGCGGGAGAGCACCGCGGCGGAACTGCTGCGCGCCGGCTCGACGGTCGAGGATGTGGCCCGCCGGCTCGGATATGCGGAAACGGCCAATTTCACTCATGCCTTCACCCGGTGGATGGGGATGTCGCCGCGGGCATACCGCCAGTCGCTGACTCGAAATCGATAGCGAATCGTGTCCTGACCCGTATTCGGATTTCGGGAATCCGTGATTTCCGGTGCCCGGAACAATGTGTGGCACCGTGTTCCGGATAACTCGCTGCGGCCTTTTTCGCCGTCCACATTCTGCATTCGCAATATGGCGACCGAATGCCGAAGAATTGCGCTGGGTGGCGTGGGGGCCGCTCGCCGGGAAACCACCCGGTGCCCCTCCGGCTTCCACAGCGGCTCCGCCGGGAATCCGGGCCGCCGCCGTCCGCGTCCATCCCGGCGGGCGATCGGGTCCGTCCATGTTCCCTTGGTCGCCCGCACTCCCGGAGTGAGTGCTGCCTGTCATATAGTTTCCTAGTAAAATACCTGTTAACCTTATCGGGTGTCGCATCGTGCTCCCTCCTCCTCGGCTGCCGGTCTCCGTACCACCCTGCGGATGCTGTCGCTGCGAGGCGTGTTCCGGATGCGCCCGGTCGCCGACACCTGGTATCAGGCGGCGCTGTGCGCGGTGATCGCCATCGGCGGGCCGGAGGTCGTGCTGCTGGCCACCGGGCAGGTGCAGCTGGCCTTCTACACCAGCGCCGGCGGTCTGTGCGCCCTGTACGGGCACGGCCTGCCGTATGCCGCCCGCGGCCGCACGCTGGCCTGGGTGGTGCTCGGGATGTTCGCCGGCACCGCCGTCGCGTTGACCGCGTCGGCGCTGATCGAATCCGCGGCGGCGCGGGTCCTGGTGATCGCGGTGCTCGCCGGGCTGTACAAGCTGGTGTGCGATGCCTCCCGGATGGGGCCGCCCGGCAACATCATCTTCACCTTCGTGGTCTCCAGCGCGGCCTTCATCCCGCAGCGTGCCGGGCAACTTCCCGGCCACCTCGCCCTGATCCTGCTGGGCGGCGTCCTGGCGTGGTGTGTCTGTATGGCCCCGGCGCTGATCCGCCCGCACGGGCCACAGCGTCTCGCCGTGGCGCGCGCCCTCGAATCGACCGCTCGGCTGCTGCGGGTGCCGCTCGGCGATGCCGGAGTACCGCGTGCCCGGCACGACGCGGCGGTCGCCGTGCAGGCCGGATGGACCGCGCTGACCCGGGTGCCCGCGACCGCCCGCACCGCGGCACAACGCACCGCGCTGGCCGGTCTGCTGGCCCGCGCCGAAACCCTCGCCGCGACAACCAGGCCCGCCGATTCCGGGTTGGCCCGGTATCCCTCCGATGCCGGAAGTTCCGGGGCGGAAACGGATTTCACGACACGGGAGCGAACCCGAATCGAGGCCGAGTCCGGCGCCGGCACCCTCGAGCAATACGCCCGCACCCTGCGCCGTGGCCGCGAGATACCCCGGATCCATTGCGCCGCTGCCGAAGAGTCCGAGATTCGTGGTATCGGCCTCGGCCGAACCGGTGGCGCCCGCGGTGCGGCGGTTCGGCGCGTGGGCCGTGCCTTCCTGCCCGGCGCCGCCGGACTGCCGCTCGCCGCCCGCGTCACCCTCGGTTCCGCGGCCGCGGGCTGGATCTCGTTGGCGCTGGGCGTGAATCGCCCGTACTGGGCGGTGATGACCGCCGCCGTTCTGATCGTCGCCAACACCGCGCAGTCGTGGCAGCGTACTGTGCAACGCGTGCTGGGCAATCTGGTGGGCGTCGCGCTGTTCACAGCGGTGGCGCCGTGGGCGCACAGCGCCGTCGCGCTGGTGGTGATGGCTCTGGTCTGTCAGGTCGTCGTCGAGGCCACCATCTCCCGGAACTATTGGATCGCTTCGGTGTTCATCACACCGATGGCCCTGGCGATGGTGGAGTTCGCCACGCCGCGACCGGCCTCCGAACTCGGACTCGATCGCTGGCTCGACACCTGCGTGGGTGCCGTGATCGCCGTGCTGATCTGCTTCGCCGTACCCAATCGCCGGGTCACCGACCGGGTGGCGGCGGCGCTCGGCGAACTCGATGCCGCGATCGGCCGCGCCCGCCGGGCGGTGGACTCCGGTACCGGCGGCCCCGCCGACCGGGCTCGGCTCGCGGCCGCCCTGATCGAGGTGCGCACCTGCGCCGACACCGCCGCGGGGGAGTGGTGGAGGGCGCCGCTTCCCGACGAACGCATCGTCGCCGCGGAACGCACCGGACATCAGCTGCTGGATCGGTTGCCGGTCCGGACCCTCGCGGCGGTGTCGTGATGACCGCGCGGACTCCGGCCGGAACGCGCGGCGCCGTCGCCGACATCGCAGACGATGCCGTCGCCGAGGTGATGCGGCAGTGGGCGCGGGCCGCGCCCGAGCTCGATCTGAGTCCGATCGCGGTGATCGGCCGTATCACTCGCTGTGCGGCGCTGCTGCAACAGGTCGCCGACGCACCACTCGGCGACGAGGACCTGGCCCGACCGGAATTCGACATTCTGCTGGCGCTGCGGCGCGTCGGCGGTGAACTCACGCCGGGCCGGCTGGCACGCGAAACGTTCGCCTCGCCCGCGGCTGTCACCAAACGGCTGCGGGGATTGGAAGAGCGCGGGCTCGTCGGCCGGCGGGCCGATACCAGGGACCGGCGGGTCTCCCATATCGCGCTGAGCGCGGACGGCCGTGCGCTGATCGATCGGCTGATGCCGCGACAGCTGGCCTACGAGGCGGGATTGCTGTCCGGACTACCGGACGACGACCAGCGCGAACTCGCCCGCATCCTGGCCGATGTGCTGGTGCGGTGGGAAGGGCGCTTCGGCGGCTTGCCCCGCTGATGCCCGCAGCTGCTCGGTCGGCGAGGACGCCCGCATCCGGTCGTGCGAGACGCGGACCGGATGCGGGTGGATTCGCCTGCGAATCAGCCGTTTCCGACGGCCGAGAGCGGGCGGATCAGGGGAACACCGTCGGATGCGACGGGTACCGGGACACCGGCGAGTTTGTCGATCGCCGCGTAGTAGGCGGATTCGTATCCGGCGCCCAATTGGTCGACGGAGAACTTCTCCACCACCCGGCGCCGGCAGGCGGCCGGGTCGATCTCCTCGGCCGCGGCGATGGCCGCGGGCAGTTCGGCGGGATCGTCGCAGATGATGCCCGTGACCCCGTGGTCGACGACCTCTTCGACCGCGCCGCCGCGCAGAGCCACCACCGGGGTGCCGCAGGCCATCGCCTCGATCATCACGATGCCGAACGGCTCCTCCCAGCGGATCGGGAACAGCAGGCAGCGCGCCGAGGCGAGCAGCAGCCGTTTCGCGATCTGATCGGCCTCACCGAAGACGAAATCGGTGTCGCGCAGCAGCGGCCGCACCGCGTTTTCGAAGTAGGCCTTCTCCGGAGGCTCGTTCATCTTCGCCGCCAGCACCAGCGGGATCCCCGCCTCGTGCGCGGCGTGCAGGGCCAGATCGGGACCCTTGTACGGGGCGTAGCGCCCCAGGAACAGGCCGAAGTCCTGTTTGCGGGTCTGGAACGGCCATTCGGCCGGGCGGACCGTGTTGTAGACGCGGCCGACCCAGTTGAGATTCTCCGCGAGTGAGCGCTGCCGATCGCTGATCGCGACGAACTGCGCGGTATCGGTCAGCGAGGTGTAGTACTCCTGTGCTTCCCCGTCGACCGGACCGTGCACCGTGACCACGGTCGGAATGCCGAGGGCGGTGTACATCGGAGCGTTCAGCGGCCCCGCGAAGGTGTGGTCGTGGACGACATCGATCCGTTCGGTCTGCGCCAGTTCGGTGATGATGCGCCGAACCTTGAGCGCGTTGAGCACCTCCGGGAACGGATCGCCGAGGCGATCGGCGAGGATGTCGTCCCATACCCGGATGAACCGGGCGGTAGTCCCGGAGCGGCCGGCGCCCAGCAGGGTCACCTTGTGCCCACGCGCTACCAGTGCGTCCGCCAGTTGAGCCACCACGGCTTCGACGCCGCCGTAACCGGCAGGCGGCACTTCGAAGTACGGCGGTGCGACCATCACGATGTGCAAGGGCGCGCCGGATTCGTGGAGCCGGTAGATCAAGGATTCCGAGTCCGCCAGTGAAGCGTCCTCCAACGAGGCCGAGTACGCCGATTCCGGGTAGTGCAGGGAGTCGTCGTACTCGACGGGACTGGAGCCGGACGGACCCGAGGAATCCGAGCCTGACGGGTTACTGCTCATGGTACTGCCTCCTCAACGTGTGAAGCTGCGACCAAGCATGGCGAGAGACCAGAAACCACCAGGCGTCTCTCGGGACTTCGGTTTCCCTCATCGGGCGGGCCGGAGCGACCCGGTGGGTGATGTACCCAGCAGACGTCACGGTAACCCCTCGGCAGTAAATTGTCCGGGAATGCCTGGTAGAACGCGAAATTTGTGCGACCCGACCTGGGCCGACGGGTCGGATTGCCGAGCGGTAGGACATCGCGGCGGACCGTGTCGCCGCCCCTGCCGGGGTGTCCGGGGTCGGCGGCGGGCCTCGGCCGCACCGCCCTCGGCCGCCCGGGGCGCACATATATAAGGCATAGATGGATCGACGAATCGAAATCTCGGCAATTCGGGCAATATAGACAAATTGCAATTGCGACGCGCCGATGATTTTACCGTTTCACGGCAGAGTATTGACCGTTGATTTACCATTGCCGCGCCGCTGCGAGCGGCGTCCGAATGTTCCGGAAAGCGCTCTCATTTGCAGGTCGTACGGCGTAGAAGGCGATAGCCGGTCGATGACTGAGCCTATTCGCCCGGAGTGTCCGGCGCAAAATTCAAGATCAAGTATATGAAGATCAAAAATGTTGCTACGCAAGAAGGTTGGTCTGTGTAAGCTGACCTCGATCACGACCTACTACGAGGTGGGATGGCGGCGATGGTGGTGTCGCAGTGAGTATCGACAAACTCCGGCTGCGCCGTGCGAGCTACATGGTAGCCGCATTCGGTGTGCTGGCTTTGGTGGTGACCGGTCCGCTGGATCGGTTGATGTTGGGTGTTTTCATCTGTATCGGACTGGGGCTGGGATGGCTGAACGCGCAATTGACATTGCGATCGGTCACCGGCATCACCCGCTCGGAATCGCCTAATAAGCAGACGCTGGCCTTGTCCACGGCCGCGCGGCTGATCATCGTCACCGTGCTGGCGATCATCGTGGCGTTCCTGACGCGCCCGAACGGTGTGGGCATCTTCTTCGGACTCGCGTTGTTCCAGGTGATCCTCGTCTTGCATACCGTCGTGCCCGAGTGGAGAGGGCTCCGTCAGCAGTCATGAGCAGCACTATCGCGACGATGATCCTGGCCGATGAAGAGCCGAAGATCGAAGTAGGTCACCACGCCACCACCGAACTCTGGGGATTGACGTTCAACGTCGACACCATCCTCTCGACGGCGGTCGCCGCGGTGATCGTCATCGCCTTGGCTCTCTTCCTTCGCATGAAGATCACCTCGGGCGTACCGAACGGCGTCCAGTTGTTCTTCGAAACCGTCACCGTGCAGATGCGCGGGCAGGTGGAGTCCGCGATCGGCATGCGTATCGCGCCCTTCGTATTGCCATTGGCGGTAACGCTTTTCACCTTCATCCTGCTGTCGAACTGGATATCGGTGCTGCCGATGCAGTACGGCCGCGGCGAATTCATCTTCCCGCCGGCCTCCGATGTCAATTTCGTCTACGCCCTGGCATTGTTCGTCTTCGTCTTCTACCACGCCGCGGGTGTCAGACGCCGCGGTCCGGTGACGCACGTGAAACAGTTGCTGAAGGGCCACACGGGGTGGGGGCCGATGGTGTTGATCAACATCATCGAAGAGATCGCCAAGCCGTTGTCGCTGTCGCTGCGATTGTTCGGAAATATGTTCGCCGGCGGCGTCATGGTCGCGGTGATCGCACTGTTCCCGTACTGGATCGCGTGGGGCCCCAACGCCATTTGGAAGTTGTTCGACTTGTTCGTCGGCGCCATTCAGGCGTTCATCTTCGCGCTTTTGACCGTCCTCTACTTCAGCCAATCCATGACGCTGGAGCACGAAAACCACTGAACGGCAGTCCCGATCGGCCCCACCGATCGGTCAACGTTGGAGAACAGGAAGAGAAAATGGCAGCAGATCCAGCAATCGTCCAGGGTGCCCTCATCGGCGGCGGCCTCATCATGGCCGGTGGCGCCATCGGCGCGGGTATCGGTGACGGTCTGGCCGGTTCGGCACTGATCAACGGCGTCACCCGGCAGCCCGAGGCCGAGGGCCGGTTGCGCGGTAACTTCTTCCTGACCGTCGGTCTGGTCGAGGCCGCGTACTTCATCAACCTCGCGTTCATGGCGCTGTTCGTATTCGCAACTCCCGGTAAGTAATCGGCGAGATGTCCGCGCGAACCGATGTGGTGGCCGAGGGGAACTTCCTCATCCCCAACGGCACCTTCTTCGTCGAGCTGATCATTTTCCTGATCGTGCTCGGAGTCATCTGGTTCTTCGTCGTTCCGCCGATCCGCAAGGTGCTGACCGAACGCGAGGAGCGGGTGGAGGCGACCGCCGCCAACGCCAAAGAGGCGAAACAGGTCTTCGCCGACGCCCAGGCGAAATATGAGACGGCGCTGGAACAGGCCCGTACCGAGGCGGCCGACATCCGCAACGAGGCACGGGCCCAGGGCCGGGCGATCATGGACGACCTGCGGACGCAGGCACAGCAGGAGGTCGACGGCATCGTCGCCGAATCCGCTGCCCATCTGCGCGCCGAGGCCGACCGCGTCAAGTCCGAGCTGCGACTCGAGGTCGAGCCGCTGGCCCAATCGCTCGCCGATCAGGTGATCGGTGACAGTCGCCACGCCGGCACCGCCGGGCGTAGGAGGGGCAGGGATTCGTAATGATTGACACCAGCGGCGGTGTGCTTGCCGCAGGCGGATACCAGATCACCTTCGACTGGCCGGTTTTCTTCAGTCAGCTGTTCGGCTTCGCCGTCATCATCTACATCATCTGGAAATGGGTCGTCCCGCCGGTGAAGAGGTTGATGGCCAAGAGCCAGGACGCGATCGCCAAGCAGCTCACCGAAAGCGATCACGCCGCACAGCAGTTGGAGGAGGCCAAGCGCTCCTACGCGAACGCCCTCACCGAAGCGCACACCGAACTCGAGCAGATTCGCGCCGACGCGCGCGCCGACGCCGAGTACATCGTGGCGCAGATGCGAGAAGCGGCCGCGGCGGAGGTCGAACGGGTGCGCCGGCAGGGGCGCGATCAGGTCGCCCAGCTGCGTCGCCAGATGGTGCGCGATCTGGAAACGGATCTGGCGGCCGCGATGCTGGCGATCACCGAGGAGAAGGTGCGCGACCAGGTGGCCACCCCCGAGGCCAAGTCGGACAGTATCGAACGGTTCCTCGAGGACCTGGAGATCCTGGCGAACTCGTCGTCGGTCAAACGGCAGGCCCAACCGGGCTGGAACTGAACATCGTGTGCGAGTAGCCGGTGGACCACGGTCCACCGGCTACTCGTTTCATACGGAGACGGTGGCGGCCGGGATCAGCGCGTCGGCGAGCGCCGCGAGGGTGGGTGAGCAGCCGGAATCGATACGGACGGCGGCCGATTCGTCACCTCGCGTGGCGCCGCGGTTCACGATCACGACCGGCTTACCGGATTTCGCGGCGCGGCGGACGAATCGCAGCCCCGACATGACCGTCAGCGAGGAACCCGCGACGACCATCGCATCGGCCGCGTCGACCATCGAGAACGCCTCGGCCACACGATCTTTCGGGACACTCTCGCCGAAGTAGACGATATCCGGCTTCAACATGCCGCCGCAGCCGGCGCAGTCGACCATGCGGAAACTGTCGGTCTCGCGGACCACGGCATCGGCGTCCGGCGCCACCTCGATACCCGTCGCCGTCGCCAGTTCGGCGAAGCCGGGATTGGCCGCCTCCAACCGGTCGGCGAGTGTCATGCGCGAGATCAGGCCGTGGCACGACAGGCAGCGCACCCGCGCATAGCTGCCGTGCAGATCGATGACGGCGCGGTGGCCGGCCTTGGTGTGCAGCAGGTCCACGTTCTGCGTGATCAGCCCGCCGACCACGCCCGCACGTTCGAGCCGGGCCAGCGCGCGATGCCCGAGATTGGGCCGCGCGGCGTCCATACGCCGCCAGCCGACGTGATTGCGCGCCCAGTAGCGCTGCCGGAATACCGGATCACCGACGAACTGCTGATAGGTCATCGGATTGCGGGGCGGCGAATCCGGCCCCCGATAGTCGGGGATACCGCTGTCGGTGGACATACCGGCCCCGGTCAGAACCACGATCCGCCGGCCCGCCAGCACCTCCACCGCACGATCGAGGCCGGTTGTCGTCGGCAGGGTCGCGAGCTCGGGCATGAATCCAGGTTACGAGCCCGGGCGCGATGTTCTCCCAGGGCTTATCCGATGACGCGGACCAGATCGTCGCCGGCCTGCGCCGGTGCGGTCCGGGCGGCCTTCGCATGGCTGTAGGCGACGCCGGGAATGGCCGCAGGGTCACGGCGAGCCGGGCTCGTCCTCGGCCACCAGCACACGCATCTCCCCAGCATCCCCGACGCGGGCACTACAACCAGATGCCCGATTCGACGGCCCACACGCCGCCGTTGTTCTTGCGGGCGGGCTGGGACAACTGCAGGGAGACGCGTTGTCCGTTCGGCCCGGTCACGACGGCGAGGTAGGCGCCGTCGTGGGTGATCGTCGGCCGCGACCAGCCGAAGCGCCCGGAGACGAAGGCGCGCGCGACGGCGTCCTCGTCCAGCCGCCACGGCTGGTGACCGGCATCGGCCGACTGCTGCAATTGTTCGGCCGCCTCGCCGCTGATGCCTTCGCCGGGGAAGGCGGTGCCGGCCGTGGGACGGTCGCCGGCGGCCGGGCTGGACGGAGAGACGACGGGAAAGTCGGTCGGTGCGGAGGGTACTTCGGCGGGTCCGGACGGTGTCGGCTCGATACCTCCGGAGCCGTCGTCGGTGTCGCCGGAGGTGTGCACGGCGGGCGCTTGCGTCATCGACCGATAGCCGACGGTATTCGGTCCTTCGGAGGCCGGTGAGTCGGTCGAGCAGGCGACGAGGGTGGCGGCGACTGCGACGCCGGTCGCGACGGCGACGACGCGGAGTACATCCGGGAACCGGATCCGCTGGTGGCCGGAAGAATGAGGAAGTCGAGTGTGGGAGCGCATGGGCGGTCTCCTGATGCGATCGGTGCCGTCATCGTGTGATCCGCGCCCGGCCGGTGTGTGTTAGCGGCGGTGCGGCGAGTCGGCGCGATCGAGACCACTCCGTCATCGTGACGGTCGCGGGCGATGGTGATCGCTCACCTGCCGCGGCCGCGGCGTCAGCCCGCCACGGATCTCGGCGGCCGCTGCCCGCACCCGCGGTGCGATCCGCCGCAGCGCCGCCGGACGATCACAGACGACACCCACCGCCGCCGACGCGTCGACGGCCACGGCCATCGCGGCCAGTCCGGATCCGAATTCGTCGTCGTCGTAATCGGTTGCGCGACAGCCTATTCGATGCAGTCGCCGATGCAGGTCCGCGAGATCGAACCCGGGCTCGACATCGGTCACCCGCGCTTCGACATCCTCCGGCGGCAGTTGCGCCAGCGCGACCCGGCCGAGGGTGCTGCGATGGGCCGCCACCCGGGTCCCGACCCGGGTGGGCACCGCCGTCGCCGCCCGGCCGCCGAGTTTGTCCAGGTAGAGCACCTCCCCGCCGTCCAGCGCCCCGAGGTGGACGACGGCGGCCGTGGCCAGCAGCAATTCGTGCAGTATCGGCGCCGCGCAGGCACGCAACCGGGACAGTCGCGCGGTATCGGCGTTCCACGTGCGGACGCGCCGGCCCAGCGCGTAACCGTCCGTGCCGTGGGTGAGCCACTCCAGTTCGATGAGCTGCCGCACGATCCGATGCACGGTGGCGCGCGGCAGCCGGGTGCGGACGGCGATCTGGCCGAGCGTCAGATGCCGGTCCGGCGCCTGGAACAGGTCCATCACCAGGGTGGCGCGCTCGAGCATGGTCAGAGGCAGCTGAACTGCGGCGACCTCGGACATGTACCGATGGTAGGAGTCGCCCGTGGTGCGCGACGGCCAAGTTACCCATTCGGTACGCCGGGCTCACCCGCCGGATCCGGACGCCGATCCCGCACCGAGGCCGTTCGCGGATCCGCTGGGCAGTTGCAGCTGTGCGTCCGGTGCGCCGGTGCCGTTCGGGTCGAGCATCCCGCCCTGTCCGGCGTAGGAGCTCTGTCCGGGTGGGGCCTGCAGGACCGTGAGGTAGTTCCACAATCCCGCCGCGAGCGCACCGCCGCCGACCAGCACCGTCCCCGCGACACCGCCCGCGCCGGCGAATGCCAGGACGGCCGCCGGAATCGTCGCCAGACAGCCGGGCCCGACCACCAGGCAGGTACTCGCGCCGACCGCGGCGCCGACGAGCGCGCCCAGCACGGTGCCGACGACCGTCCCGATCACCGGCCCGCGCGACATGATGGTCGCGAAATCGTTGAGCGCCAACTGGTTCTCCATCGCGGACGCCGCGGGGCGCCTGGCGATGTCCGGTGTCATCGTGAGGGTTCGCCCGCCGTCCTCGATGCGGGTGTCGACGCGGTGGGCGATGCCGTCCACGGTGAAGCTCGCGGGCAGCGTAGCGACGGGAGTGCCGTCCACGGTCACGCGGACGGAACCGTCGGCATCCGCACTGAACGCGCCGACGGCGAAGCCGCTGAGAACGACTACGCCCGAGACGGTTTCGATACTCGGCGCGGGCGGCTCGGCGGTCGCGGTGGCGACGGTGACGGATGCGGTCAGGGCCGCGGTGGCCGCGGTGAGCGCGGCGATCGTACGGGGGGACATCCTCGCCTCCCGCGCTCAGCGACCGGTGTCCGGCACGCCGGGCCGGCCACGCAGATCGGGGGCGTATTCGCTGGTTCCCGGTGGTGCCAGCAGCGTGGTGACGTAGCGGTAGAGCCCCACGGCGGTGGTGGGCCCGCCGCCCAGCACCAGCCCCGCGACGCCGCCCGCGGCCCCCGCGAGGCTGACGATCGGCAGCACCGCGACCACACACGCGACGCTCAGCACCGCACACGAGGCGCCCGCGAGCGCGATTCCGAGCCCGACGCCGAGGATCGCGCCCACCGCCGTGCCGATCAGCGCGCCGACGGAGGTGCCGATACTGACCGCGTTGACCAGGTCGTTCATCGCGAGCTGGTTTTCCAGTGGGGAGGCGACCGGGGTCAGGGCATCGCGGCGCACGCCCGCGGTGTCCGGTGTCAGCGTGAGAGTCGTCGCATCCGCGCCGATCTGCACGCGGATCGGCATGCGCTGGTCGCCGATCGCGTACGCCAGCGG
Organism: Nocardia mikamii NBRC 108933; assembly: GCF_001613505.1. GTDB lineage: Bacteria > Actinomycetota > Actinomycetes > Mycobacteriales > Mycobacteriaceae > Nocardia > Nocardia mikamii. Next base: position 36,208 of record NZ_BDCM01000007.1, on the reverse strand, counting down.
CAGGGCGTCGAGCACGCGTCCCGCCTCGTCCCGGATGGTGACCGCGGTGCCGGCGGTGTCGACGGAGAAGGTGGCGTGCGTCAATTCGACTGTCACCGAACCGATGTCGGTTGTTTCGGCGTGATAGGTGACGACCGCCGGGGCCGGATCGGCCGCTGCCGTCCCCGCCGCGGCCAGTGTCGCGGCGCAGACTGCCGCGATCGTCGAGATCCGAATCTTCATGGGGCGCCCCCTGGTCTCGATCCACCGGGCGCTCGTGCCGCCCGGCCCCGGTTCGGGTGCGGTGTCGCACGCGACGTGCGGGGAGCCGGACCGTAGCGCGGCGGATTCGGAAGCGTCCGAAGGCGTCTCGCTCAGCGAGACACATGTTCCTTCGTGGCCGGGAGTCCGGCCAGGAAGGTGGTGATCGCCGACGTCACCGTCTCCGGATCCTCGACCATCGGCAGATGTCCGCAATCACTGAGCACGAGACGCTCACGGGGACACAATGTTTCGTCGAGCCGAGCACCGGCCGCCGCCGACAGGATCCGATTGCGCCGACCCCAGACCGTACATATCGGCGGAAACTCGGGACCCGGAGCGAACTCGTCGAGCGTGGCGAAGGCGGGGAAGTCCTGCACCAGCCGGTCGAGGGCGAGCAGCCGGCCGCGATCGGTCCAATGCGCCTGCAGGCGTGCGTCTTTGTGTAATTCCCGGTCGCGCCCGCGCGGGCCCAGCTGATGGGCGACGATCATTTCGACGAGGGCCTTCGGCAGTGCGAGCCGCCGGGCCAACGGCGCGAGCGGCGCGATCCGGTCGAACCACATCAGCGGCGCTTGATCCCCGTGCCGCACGGTATTCCAGGTGAGCGGATTGATCAGCACCAATCCGCGCACCCCTGCCGGATCGCCGATCGCGAAACTCAGCGACATCGCGCTGCCGAGGCAATTTCCGGCCAGCACCACCCGGTTCAGCCGGAGCTCGTCGAGAAAGGCCCGAAGCATCGCCCTGTAGTCGGCGAGCCGATATCCCTGCGGCTGTTCCGATTCCCCGTATCCGGGCAGATCCAGTGCGAATACCTCGGACTGGCCTCGCAGCGACGCCACCTGGTCGTCCCAGATCCGCCGCTGGGCGCCCGCATTGTGGAGGAAGACGATCGGATCGCCGTGGCCCGCGCGGTCGTACACCACGCGCCGCCCTCGATATACGAATTCCGCCACGACGACTCCTCACATTTACGAACATCAGTGTTCGTAAGTGGGTACGGTACCGCACCCACGCAGACTCCGCTGCTCAGCGGGCCAATTGCAATGCCAGCGTCGCCGCGACCGGAATCAGATACAAGGCCGGGAAGATCGTGGTCCCGTAGGAACGGGCGCGCACGGTAGTCGCCATCGCGCCGAGGAAGTACAGAATCAATCCCGCGGCCGCCGCCACTCCGACCGCCGGGACGAAGAAGCCCGCCAGGAGCCCCAGCGCCCCGGCGGATTTGGCGAGAGCGAGCCAGTTCCACCAGCTTCGCGGCACCCCGTATCGGTTCAACGGTTCCACGACGAATTCGCTCTTGTTGAACAGCGAATAGCCGGAGAACCCGATCCACAGGGCCGCTGCGGTGCCGACGATGTAGTACGCGATATTCATACGGGTGCGACGACGCCGCCGCCCGAAGTGTGACATGCCGGCGCGAATGCCTGGTCAGCGCCGCTGAAGGGTGATTCCCGCGATCGGATACGGGACGTCGATCGAGGTTGCGGCGGCGTTCAGGGTGCCTTCCCAATACCCCTGTCGCGCGTCGATATCCCGCAGATCCAATCCGACCGGCACGCCGTCGAACGTCACGTAGGTCTCATCGGGGCCTGCGGCGTTCTGCCGCCCCGTCTTCGAGGAATTTCCGCACAGCAGGGTCACGGTCGCGCTGTCCACGAATACCCGCAGGTCGCAGTTGTGCACGGGTGAGCCGATCACATTGTCGGGGTGCTGGGTGATGTGGTAGGTCCCGGCCGGAATGATCCCATCGCGAGGAAATTCCGGGTCATCGGCAGAGGCGGCGGCCGGCACCACGGAAAGGGTGGCGGCGGCGAGTGCGGCTCCGGCCGCGGCACGTCGAACATTCATGGTCCGGCTCCCATCGGTCGATCCATCGAAATCGGCCGGATGTCGAGAGTCGCCTCGGCATCCGGGTCGCTCTGAGGGGAGAATTCCCCGCTCCCGCGAACGAAACCAGCGACCCCGTGCCACCGGGTCCGGCGGGGCTGCCGGCGAGCGCACCGATAAGGACGATGTCCCGAAATATCAAGTTTCAAGTCCCTTGAAGATAAGCAATCGCGTCCTTCTGTGCCTACCGTTGAGTGCATCACCCGGTGCGGGAGCGATACTCCGGCCCCGCAGAAAGAGGAGATGTCCTGTGCCACAAGCCTTTCGTTATTACGAGACCGGTGCGCCCGAGGTGCTGCGCTGGGAGCACGTGGAAGTCGGCGACCCGGGTCCGAACGAGGTGCGGATCAGCCACCGCGCGGTGGGCCTGAACTTCGCCGACACCTATTTCCGTACGGGGCTGTACCCGGCGGCCCTGCCCGCGGGTATCGGCGTCGAGGGTGCGGGCGTGATCGAGGCCGTGGGGCCCGGTGTCACCGGCTTCACCGCGGGCGACCGGGTGACCTATACGGGCAGTCCGCTGGGTGCCTACAGCACGGAGCGCGTGATGCCGGCCGAACATCTGATCGCCCTTCCGGACAGGATCGGCTTCGACACCGCGGCGGCGATGACCATGCGCGGCCTGACGGCGGCGTATCTGCTGCGCCGGATCTACCCGCTGCGTTCCGGCGATACGGTGCTGCTGCACGCCGCCGCGGGCGGGGTCGGGCTGATCTTCACCCAATGGGCGAAGCTGCTGGGCGTCACCGTGATCGGCACCGTCTCCTCCGACCGGAAGGCCGAGATCGCGCGGGCCCACGGTTGCGATCACGTCATCGTGTACACCCGGGAGAACGTCGCGGAGCGCGTGCGCGAACTCACCGACGGCGCCGGTGTCCGCGTGGTCTACGACAGCATCGGCAAGACCACCTTCGAGTCCTCGCTGGATTCGCTGGCGCGACGCGGGCTGCTGGTGTGTTTCGGCACGGCGTCGGGCCCGGTGCCGCCGATCGACGCCATGACACTGGCCGTCAAGGGTTCGCTGTTCGTCACCCGGCCGGCGCTGGCCGATTACATCGCCGATCCGGCCGAGCGCGCCGAACTGGCCGGGGAGTTGTTCGCCCACGTCGCCGCGGGCCGCATCCGCATCGACATCAATCAACGCTACGAGCTCGCGGACGCGGTGACCGCACACCGCGATCTGGAACAGGGCACGAGCATCGGCTCGTCGGTCTTCACGGTGGGCCGGGAAGGACAGTCATGACAAGCATTGCCCCCGTGCGTCTTTCGGCGCGCTCGGCGCCGTTCGGCGTGCGACCGCTCACCTGCACCATCGGCGCGGAGTTGTTCGATCTGGACCTGGCCGAGGTGGCACGCGACGACACGCTGTTCGCCGCACTGAAGGAACTCCTCCTCGAACACAAGGTGCTGTTCTTCCGGAATCAGGACATCAGTCGCGCCGAACATGTCGCTCTCGCACAGCGTTTCGGGCCGCTGGAGGACCACCCCGTTCTGGGCAGTGACCCCGAACATCCCGGTCTGGTTCGCATCTACAAGGATCTCGACAGCGCGCCGGAACACTACGAGAACGCCTTCCATTGCGACGCGACCTGGCGCGAGGCCCCGCCGATGGGGTGTGTACTCCGCTGTGTCGAGACGCCCGCGGTCGGCGGCGACACCATCTGGGTGAATATGGCCGAGGCGTATCGACGGCTGCCCGAGTCGGTGCGCTCGCGGATCGCGAATTTGCGGGCTCGCCATTCCATCGAGGCCAGCTTCGGCGCGATGCGTCCGGACGAGGAACGCCTGCGGCTGCACGAGCAGTTCCCGGATGCGGAGCACCCGGTGGTGCGCACACATCCGGAAACCGGCGAAAAAGTGTTGTTCGTCAACGCCTTCACGACACATTTCGTCAATTACCACACGCCGGAGAATGTGCGCTTCGGCATCGACTACGCGCCCGGCGCCTCGGAACTGCTGAACTATCTGGTCCGGCAGGCGAGTGTCCCCGAATATCAGGTCCGCTGGCGGTGGACCGAGAACAGCTTCGCCATCTGGGACAACCGCTGCACCCAGCACTACGCCGTGCAGGACTACTTTCCCGATGTTCGCAAGATGGAGCGCGCGGGAATCATCGGCGACAAGCCGTTCTGAAAGTTGTTTCACCACAATTTATTTCGATAGGAGTACAGCCATGTTCTTTCACGACGACGCCTTGTTCCCGGAGAGCCAGGACAAGCTGGTCATCACCAGCGCGCCGTACGGGCCGGAATGGGAGCCCGACGATTTCCGCGAAGATCTGCCACTCACCATGGAGGAACATATCCAGCGGGCGGTCGACTGCTACGAGGCCGGCGCCACCGTACTGCACATCCACGTGCGTGAACTCGACGGTAAGGGCTCCAAACGCCTGTCGAAGTTCAACGAATTGCTCGCCGGGCTGCGCGAGGCCGTCCCGGAGATGATCCTGCAGGTGGGCGGATCGATTTCGTTCGCGCCCGAAGGCGAAGGCGCCGAGGCGAAGTGGTTGTCCGACGACACCCGTCACATGCTGGCCGAACTCGATCCCGCACCGGATCAGGTGACGATCGCGATCAACACCAGCCAGATGAACATCATGGAGTTGATGACCGCCGACGATATCGCCGGTACCTCGATGCAGCGGCCGGAGCTGGCCGAGGCCTACCGGGAGATGACCGTCCCGGCCGGACCGGCGTGGGTCGCCGAACATCTGCGTCGCCTGCAGGCCGCGGGGATCCAGCCGCATTTCCAGCTGTCGAGCATTCCACAGCTCGAGACGGTCGAGCGGCTGATCCGTCGTGGCGTGTACACCGGTCCGCTGAATCTGACGTGGGTCGGCATCGGTGGCGGCTTCGACGGACCGAACCCGTACAACATCATGAATTTCATCCAGCGCGTCCCCGACGGGGCGTGCCTGACCCTCGAGACGTTGATGCGCTCGGTGTTGCCGGTCAACGCGATGGCGATTGCCATGGGCCTGCACACCCGCTGCGGTAACGAGGACACCATCTGGGGGCGCAAGGGTGAGAAGTTCACCTCGGTGCAACAGATCCAGCAGCTTGTCCGCATCGCGGGTGAATTGGGCCGCGAGGTCGCCACCGCCAAGGACGCGCGTGAAATCTACAAGATCGGCACCACGTTCGCCGATGCCGACGAAACCCTCGCCCGGCTCGGGTACGCCCCCAATCGCAGGCCCGGCCAGGTCGGCTTCACCCACCACGCCTGAGTGGTCCACCGTCTCCGCCTGTCGGGCCGCCGTGCTCGGCCACGCCGACTTGCAGAAAGGAGTTGCAGCACAGTGCACACTGCTCTCGACCCGACCGTGGTGATCGTGCCCGGGCTGCGTGATCACGTTCCCGATCACTGGCAGACGAAACTCGCCGCGACGCTGGAGCGGGTACGTATCGTGCCACCGCCCGAGCAGGACGAACTCGGTCTCGCGGCGCGGGTGCAAGCCCTGGATCGGGTGCTGTCGAACGTGGCCGGGCCGGTGGTGCTGGTGGCCCACAGTGCGGGCGTGATGATCACCGTGCACTGGGCACAACAACCGACCCGCGATGTTCACAGTGCGCTGCTGGCCACTCCGGCTGATATCGAAAAGCCCTTTCCTCCTGGCTATCCGACGACCGAGCAACTGGACGCCGAGGGCTGGTTGCCGATACCGCGCCGCAGACTGCCATTTCCGAGCATCGTCGCGGCGAGCACCACCGATCCGCTGGCATCCTTCCGGCGGGTGGCCGGAATGGCGGAGGCGTGGGGCAGCCGGCTGATCGACCTGGGTGACGTCGGACATCTCAATCCGGCCTCGGGTTTCGGCCCCTGGGCCCGCGCCCGGGATCTCTTGCGGGAGGCCGTCGATTTGGGCCGCCCGTCCACTGCCGAGCAGGAGGGGTGATGACCGAGGTGATGACGTCGGCGGCCGCCGCGGTCGCCGATATCTCGTCGGGATCGTCGGTGGCGGTGGGCGGATTCGGAGTGTGCGGCATCCCGGACACGCTGATCGAGGCGCTCGCCGCCGCGGGAGCGGACGAACTCGCCCTCGTCTCCAACAATTGCGGCACCGCGACGCACGGTACGGGAATCCTGCTGGCGGACAAGCGGGTACGCCGCGTCACCGCCTCCTATGTCGGTGAGAACACGGAGTTCGCCCGTCAGTATCTGTCGGGCGAACTCGAAGTCGAGCTCACTCCGCAGGGCACCCTCGCCGAACGACTGCGCGCCGGCGGAGCCGGTATCGCCGCTTTCTACACACCGGCCGGCGTCGGCACGCTGATCGCCGACGGGGGTATGCCGTGGCGCTTCGGGCCGAACGGCAGCGTGGCGGTCGCGTCGCCGCCGAAGCCGGTGGCCACCTTCGCCGGTCCCGCCGGGCCGAAGCGCTATGTGCTGGAGGAGGCGATCACCACCGACTTCGCCTTGGTGCACGCGCTCATCGGTGACACCGCCGGCAATCTGGTCTTCGACAAATCGGCGCGCAACTTCAATCCACTCGTCGCGGCCGCGGGCCGGATCTGTATCGCCGAGGTCGAAACACTAGTACCCGCAGGCGATCTCGATCCCGACCGCGTCCACCTGCCCGGAATTTTCGTCGACCGCATCGTGGCGACCGGCCCGGCGCGGGGTCTCATCGAGAAGCGGACCGTGCGCGGCGAGGAGAGGAAATGAGCGGCGGCATCGTCCGTTCCGGGTGGGATCGCTCCGCGATGGCGGCGCGGGCGGCGCGAGAACTGCGCTCGGGTGAATACGTCAATCTCGGCATCGGCCTGCCCACGTTGATTCCCGACCACCTGCCCGCGGGTATCCGGGTCACCCTGCACTCGGAGAACGGCATCCTCGGTACCGGGCCCTATCCGGCCGAGGCCGAGGTCGACGCGAATCTGATCAATGCCGGCAAGGAGACCGTCACGGTGCTTCCCGGTGCGTCCTTCTTCGATTCCGCCGCCAGTTTCGCGATGATCCGGGGTGGCCACATCGATACCGCGATCCTCGGCGGTATGCAGGTGTCGGCGACCGGTGACCTCGCCAATTGGATGGTGCCGGGCCAGCTGGTCAAGGGCATGGGCGGGGCGATGGACCTGGTACACGGCGCCCGCCGCGTGATCGTGTTGATGGAGCACACCGACAAATCCGGCGCTCCGAAACTGGTGAGCCGCTGCACGTTACCGCTGACCGGCGTGGGTGTGGTTCATCGCGTCATCACCGACCTGGCCGTTCTCGACATCACCGCATCCGGTCCGGTGCTGCGCGAATGCGCACCGGGGGTGTCCGTGGACGACGTCGTCGCCGCGACCGGCGCACCCGTCCGGATCGACATCGGAGGACACTGACGGCGGTGTCCGCGGGCCCGCATCATCGAGCGGTATCGCTCTGTTCGCCACTGTTCTTCGATGCGGCCCGACGCCATTGGCTCGGGCTGCATCCGTGATGGCTGCGGAACCAGCGAGTGAAACTGGCGGGGCTGGAGAAACCGAGCATATCCGCGATCTCGGTGAGTGAACGCCCCTGATTTCCCACCACCCGGCGGGCCAGATCCAGCCGGGTGGTGTTCACGATCTCGGAGTAGGTGTGCCCCTCGTCCGCCAGGCGGCGGTGGACGGTGCGGCGGTCCACGCCGAGACTGCGCGCGATCTGGTCGGCGGAGCAGCGACCGGTGGGCAGCAGCATGTCGACTAGTTCCTGCACCCGGTCGCGCATGGCCGTTTCGTGGGCGGTGTCCACGGCGCCGAGCAATTGTTGCGTGTACGGCCGCATCAACGGGTCCGACATCGGATTCGGGGTGTCGAGATCGCTCGTGTAGAGCGTTATTCCGCTGAATTCGTGCTCGAATCTCAACTGGGGCCCGAACAATCTCAGGTGCGTGCTGCGGTCCCGCGGCGCGGAATGGGTGAAGGCGGTCTCCGCCGGTTGCCATGCCGCGCCGAGGAATCCACGCAGAATTCCCTGCATCGCTCCCATGGCCAGCTCGGTGGCCTGCCGGGTACTGCGGTGCTCGCCGATATCCAGACTCAGACGGACGTGGGCGATGCCGTTGCGCTCGGTGAGCCGGATATGCAGGGATTCGTTGTAGGTGTGCTGATGGCGCACCATCAGTTCGAGGGCGCTGCGCACATCGGGTTCCTCGCGGATCACCAGACTCAGCGGCCCCAGATTGGACAGCCGCCGCCGTTCCGCGAGCAGCAGGCCGAAATCCTGCCGTCCGGACTCGGCGGCCGAGCGCTCGAGAAGTTCGGTGACGGCCGCGGCGGGCACCCAGCGGTCCTGCAGGCTCAGGCCCGCGGGATCGAGCCCGGCCTCGCGAATCAGGCGGGCCGGATCGAGTCCGAGAGATTGGCCGAGGTCGACGTAATCGTTCAGTGCCGCATACCGCGCCAAGGGTTTCATCAGCGCCTCGCTGTCCCAGATTGTTCGCATCCGTGTCCCCGAGAGTAAAGCATCAGAGGGGCGCCGACCCTACTGTTGTCTGCATCACATCGAGGTAGGCGCCCGATTTCCCCGAGCGGCCACCGGGCCCGAGCGTTCCGGCGCCCTACCTTCCCAGCTCCGGCGGGCGGTCCATCGCCCGCCGCGTTCGTAGGAGCACCCATGCAGTTGAACACCACCCCTGAGCGCCCTGCGGCGCCGGATTCGGTCGCATCGGCCGGTCTGCCCGGCCGGACACGGCGATACCCCTGGCTGGTCTTCGCCCTCGCCTTCGGACTGTTGCTCGCCGACTACATGTCCCGGCAGGTCCTCAGCGCGGTCTTTCCCCTCCTGAAAACCGAATGGGGTCTGACGGATTCGCAACTCGGATCGCTGAACAGCGTGGTGGCGCTCATGGTGGGGCTGCTGACCTTCCCGCTCTCGCTACTGGCCGATCGGTGGGGGCGGGTGAGGAGCCTGGTGCTGATGGCGACGCTGTGGAGTATCGCCACGCTGCTGTGCGCGCTGGCGTCGAACTATCACCAGATGCTCGGCGCGCGGTTCCTGGTGGGAGTCGGTGAGGCGGCCTACGGCAGCGTCGGGATCGCGGTGGTCCTGGGTGTCTTCGCGCCGCGAATCCATGCGGCGCTGAGCGGTGCGTTCATGGCCGGCGGGTCGTTCGGTTCGGTTCTCGGCGTCGCGGCCGGCGGCGCGATCGCGGTACACCTCGGGTGGCGGTGGTCGTTCGTCACGATGGCGGTGGCGGGCCTGCTGCTCGCCGCGCTCTTCGCGGCGCTGGTCGACGAGCGGAGATTGGCTCGGCACGCGGACCCCGAGTCCGCCGAACCCGTGACGCACAACGGATTTCGCGCACCGGTGTCGTCGCTGTTCACCAATCCGGCGGTGCTGTGCGCCTATGTCGGTGGTGGCGTACAGCTGTTCGCCGCCGCGGTGCTGCTGGCGTGGACGCCGAGCTTCTTCAATCGGGTCTACGGTCTGGCGGCCGATACCGCGGCCGTCGCCGCCGCGGGTGTCGTCCTGCTGGTCGGCGCCGGAATGGTGTGCTGCGGCATCCTCACCGACCGGATCGGCCGCCGCGACCTGTCGCGCAAATGGCTCGCCGCCATCGCGTTCTGCTCGATCTCGCTGATCTGCCTGACGCTCGGATTCAGCGTCGAACACGGTGCGGCGCAACTGATTCTGATCGGCGTCGGCGCCTGGTTCTCGGGTGGTTCCTCGGGACCCACCGCCGCCATGGTGGCCAACCTCACCCATTCGTCGGTCCGCGCCTCCGCGATGGGGACCCTGACGCTGTCCAACAGTCTGCTCGGAATGGCGCTGGGCCCCTTCGTCGTCGGCGTGCTCGCCGACCACTACGGCCTGACCGCCGCACTCCGACTGGCCCCGCTCGCCTATCTGGTCGCGATCGCCGCCCTGGTGGCCGGTCGCTGCCTGTACCCGGCCGGGCTTCGCGCACTCGCCGCTGTTCACCACCGATGATGAGGAATCCGATGAAATTCATGACACCCGCACTGATCACAGCTCTCGGAGTCACGGCCGCCGCCGTCACCACCGGTACCGCTCACGCGGAGCCGGATGGCACCGCGGTGCACTACGAGATCGGGCGCCGCGCGGATTCGGCCCTGGTGACGACACCCGACGGCAAGCTGAAAGTCGTCGCGGAACAACTGATCATCACCACCCGTGACGATCGGCCGGTCGCCGCCGTGCCGCTGACCTTCGCCGTCGACGACACCGCGTATCCGATCACCGCCCGCGTCGACGGCGATACCGCGACACTCACTCCGGACCGTGCCCACGGGCGGCCCACCGAGGCGCGGCGCGACGTGGTCTCCGTCCGGCAGGCCGCGGAATCGTTCACGCCACGCGATTCGCAAGCGCTGGGCGCGTTCGGTCAGCGGGTCGCCATCGCGGCCGGAGTCAGCGCGGTCCTCGGCGCGGTCATCGGCGGCGGAATCGGCTGCCTGGTCGGCGGCGCCGTCGGCGCGGCGATCTCCAGTCCGGTGATCGTGCTGCTGGCGCCGTTCGTCGGAGCGACCGTCGCCGGTTGCGTCCTGGGCGCCGCCACGCTCGGCGCCGTGGGGTCGATGGCCGGCCTCATTCTGGCCGGTGGTCCGATCACGCTGTTCTCCGCCATCCAGTACTTCTCGACCGTTCTGGCGCCGTGCCCGCCCGAGCTGCCGTACTGCAAGGACCCCGCCCAGCCCGCACCCGCCAAGTAATCGGCCGACCGGTTCTTCGCCCACATCTCAGGAGGCATCGTGTTCGATTCACCCGCACCGGTTTCCACGCCGGTCGTCGACGGCATGCGGGCCGGCGGAAGCTGGAACCCGCTGTGGGACCAGCTCTACGAATGGGACCCCGAATGGACCGAACGGTTCATGGCCGTGAACGCCACCCCGATCGAGCGGCACATCTTTCCGCCGGAATTCGTCGAACTGCTGAGCATCGCCATCGACGCGGCCTGCACCCACATGTACGCTCCCGGCGTACGCCGCCACATCCGTGCGGCACTGGATCTGGGTGTGCCGCCCGAACAGATCCTGACCGTCCTCCAGATGGTCAGCGTCCTCGGCATCCACGCCTGCAATCTCGGCATACCCATCCTCGCCGAGGAACTCGGCAACGCGCGCACGCCGACGCCGGGGCAAGCCGATCGATAACGTCGATCAACCAGGTGGGGTCGCCCGTGCGGGCGACCCCGCAAACTCTCGCGCACGGCCCGGGCCGATCGCGGTGGCGATCCCGCCGCGTGCCGAATGGCCGCCCGCGATGGCGCCGAGTACGCGCTCGCCGTGTCGACGCCGGTGGTCCGGTGCTGGGTCGCTACGCTGGCGCGGACCCCGGGAGAAGGAGCGTTCATGAGTGCCGCTGTCGATCGGCTGGCCGAGATCGCGTTTCCGCTGCCGGCGTGTCCGGACGAGAGCCGGGCGTTTCACGAACAGTGGCCGGTGCGGCTCGGGGACACCGATGGGGACGGCCGGCTGCGGCTCGATGCGGTCGCGCGGTATCTGCAGGACATCGGCTACGACCATCTGAAGGTGGTCGAGGACGGAGATCTGCATCCGGGGTGGATCGTGCGCCGGACCGTGATCGACGTGCTGCGGCCCATCGAGTTCGGGGATCAGGTCCATCTGCGGCGCTGGCCGTCGGCATTGTCGAATCGGTGGTGCAACATGCGCATTCAGGTGCGCAGCGAGAACGGCGGTCTGATCGAGACCGAGATGTTCCTCATCCACGTCGATATCGAAGCCGGGCGGCCGGCGCGGATGACCGAACGGTTCATGGCGCCGATGCGCGCCACCACCGAGGAGCACCGCTTGCGGTGGCGCGCCGCCCTGCGCGAACAGTCCGGAGACGGCGGCGATGTGCGGCCGTTCCCGCTGCGGGTCACCGATGTGGACCGCTACGGACATGTGAACAACGCGGTGCACTGGGTGGCCGTGGAGGAAGCGCTCGCGCGATTCCCCGACGCACCGGCGCCGCCCTATCGGGTGATTCTCGAACACGCCGGGCCGGTGCTGGGCGCCGACGAGGTGCTGATCCGCGTCCGGCGGGACGACGACGCGCTGCATGTGCAGCTCGAAGTCGACGGCAGCGCCCGCACAGTGGCGCGGATCGAACCGCTGCCCGCTCGCTGAGAAGCTGCGCCGGGCGTTTGCCGCCGCCCGGCGCCACCGGTGATCAGCGCGGCGCGTTGGCCGGATCGGCGAGGGTCGGGGTGCGTCCCTGCCGGTGCGCCTGCCTGGCGTCGTCGAAGAACTCACGGCTGAGCAGTGCCGAGAGGATCGCGATGCCGCCGCGGTGAACGCGGAACTCGCTCTTGGCGCTGAACCCGGTCAGCCGGACGAGCCGGCCGGCGGCGTCCTGGGGCCGCGCGAAATCCTTCACCCGGCCACGCCCGGTCCACTCCAGGTCGCTGTGCTCGACGACCGCGTCGTCGGGGACGAGGAGTTTGACCATGGCGTGGTCGAGGTCGGCGTGGACCACGATCGGGTCGTCACCCTCGATCCACGGCGAGCGCAGATCGATGACGACGCTCGCATAGCGGGCCTTCACCGCGAAGTCGGTGGCGTGGGTCCAATCGCCGAGACGCTTGGTCGTCTCGTGGTCGGCGTGAATGCGGACGGTATCGGTCGTGACGGTCATTGTTCTGGTCCTTCCGGATCGCAGTGGACGGGTTCGCCTGCTCCTCGATAGTGGCACATGAACTAGTATCCAAGCAACTAGTTATCTGAAAACTAGTTGTGTGGCACCTAGTAGGATGAGTCGCGTGCCCACCCCCGACCGGTTCAAGCGATCCCCGCTCGCGATGGCGGTGCTCGGCATCCTGCACCTGGAGCCGATGCACCCGTACGCCATTCAGCGGCGCATCAAGGAGTGGGGAAAGGACAAGGTCGTCAACGTGGGGCAGCGCGCCCAGCTGTACAAGACGATCGCGCGATTGCAGGACGCCGGTTTGGTGACGGTCCGCGCGACGGGGCGCGACCAGCAGTATCCGGAACGTACGGTCTACGAGATCACCGACACCGGCCGCGAGGCCTGCACGGCCTGGATCACCGACATGCTCGCCGTGCCTCGCAACGAATTTCCCGAATTCCCTGCGGCCCTGTCGTTTCTGATGCTTCTCGGTCCGGACGGCGCCCGGGAAGAACTGGAACGCCGGCTGACAGCGTTGCGCGCCGCGCATTCCGAGCTGGAGACCGGCATCGCGCAGGCCGTCCGGTTCGGCCTGCCGCGGGTCACCATGCTCGAGGACGAATATCAGCGCGCTGTCACGGCGGCCGAAATACGGTGGCTGGAAGGGGTTGTCGCAGACCTCGCCGACGGCACGCTCACCTGGTCGTGGGAGTCGCTGGCACAGTTCCGGGACCAGGGCCCCGCCGGCGGCTAGGTCTGCGCACCGTGGCGAGATGCGGCTCGACGGCCCTATCGTCGGATACGGTGCGACCTCGACACGAACCGGCGCGGACCGTCGGCGACCAACGAAACACAGGTGATGGCAATGGCAAAGATCGTGCTGTTCGGAGCTACCGGCTACACGGGCCGCCTGACGGCTCGGGCTCTGCTGGCTCGTGGCGCCGAGCCGGTACTGGCCGCCCGTAACGCCACCGCGCTGCGGCAGCTCGCGGCCGACCTCGGCGGTGTCGAGACCGCCGTGGCCGACGTGGCCGATCCCGCATCGCTGCGCGCCCTGCTGGGGCGCGGCGATGTGCTGGTGACGACGGTGGGGCCCTTCCTGCGGTACGGCGGCCCGGCGCTGGGCGCGGCGCTCGAGGCGGGCGCGCACTACTTCGACTCGACCGGCGAGGGCCCGTTCATCCGACGGGTGTTCGATCGCGACGCCGAGGCACGCCAGGCGGGCACCGGTCTGCTGACGGCCTTCGGATTCGATTACGTCCCAGGCAATGTGGCCGCGGCCCTCGCGTTGCGCGACGCGCCGGACGCCGCCCGCGTCGACATCGGCTACTTCATCGCCTCCCCGGGCACCAGCGGCGGTACCCGCGCGTCCATGGTCGGAATGGTGTTCGAACGGGGCTTCGCCCTCCGCGATGGCGACATCGTGCCGGAGCGGACCGGCGCGCGGACCCACACCTTCGATGTGGCGGGCCGCGCGCTCACCGGCGCCTCGATCCCGGGGTCGGAACATCTCGTCCTGCACCGCGCCCACCCGAACCTGCGCGAGGTCGACGTTTACCTCGGCATGCCCGGTAACGCCGCCCGCGCGCTGCAGGCGACCTCGCTCGTCGCGGACACCGTCGCACGGGTGGCGCCCGTGAAGCGGCTGGCCGAGAGCGCGTTGAACGCCCTGGTCAAGGGTTCGACCGGGGGACCCGATGCGGCGACCCGGGCGCGCACCCGCACCTGGGCGGTCGCCGAAACCCGCGACGCCACCGGCCGCATCGTGTCTTCGGCCACGCTGACCGGCGTCGACCCTTACGACTTCACCGCCGAGATCCTCGCCTGGGGTGCGCAGACCACGCTCGCCGGCGGGCTCCTCGGTACCGGCGCGCTCGGCCCGGTCGAAGCCTTCGGCCTGGACGCGCTCACCGCCGCCGCCGCGGAAGCCGGACTGCGCCCGGCCGAATCCGCGTAAACTGATTTCCGGACGTGCGAAGACCCGGCCGGGTATGGGTTAGTCCCGGTGACGAGAACCGTTGAACACCGCACCTTCCGCGGGTGTGACCTGTACGTCCCTTCCGATGATGTTGCATGCGAAGGGACTTGGTCATGTCGAGATTCACTGTCATCGTCGCCGGCGCCGGGCTGGGCGGGCTGGCGTTGGCGCAGGGGTTGCGCCGCCGGGGCATCGATGTCGTTGTGTACGAGCGCGGTTCCGCGGTGGATACCCGTCGCCAGGGCTATCGCCTGCACCTGGACGCCACGGCACGGCAGGCGCTCCAGCGGGTGCTGCCCGCGCCGTTGCGCGCACTGTTCGACGCCACCGCGGGCACCCCGAAACCTCGATTCACCGTGCTGGACAGTGCGCTGAACGAACGGTTCACCCTGGATTCGGCGGAACCGGCCTTCGCGGTCGACCGCATGACGCTGCGCCGCATCCTGCTCACAGGTATCGAGGACCGCGTCGTATTCGGCAGGGCGGTCAGGGGTTTCCGCACCGAGGGTGATCGCATCGTCGTTCACTTCGCCGAGGGCGACAGTGCCGGCGCCGACGTTCTGGTCGGTGCCGACGGAATCAATTCCGTTGTGCGTCAGCAGTATCTGCCGCACGCGCGCATCGTCGACACCGGGGTGCGTCAGCTCTACGGCGCGATACCGCTGAACGCGCGGACACGGAACTTGTTCGACGACAGCATGTTCGGCATCTTCACCGTGATCGCAGGCCCGGACGGGAGTTTCGTCGGTGTCGCGCCGGTCGAATTTCCGCAGGACCCGGCGACCGCGGCGGCCCGCCTCGTTCCGGCTGTGGAACTGCCGTCCGTTCCGGACTACATGACCTGCTCGTTCGGTGCTCGCGCGGAGTGGTTCGGCGCCACGGAACAGGCACTGGGCGACCTGGACGGCGGCCGCCTGAAAGACATCGTCTCGGCGGCGGTCCGGACCTGGCATCCACGGATTCGCGAGATCGTCGCCGCCTGCGATCCCGGCACCATGTTCGCACTCCCGCTGCGCACGAGTGTGCCGATCCCGGCCTGGCCGACCACACCGGCAACCCTGTTGGGAGATGCGGTGCACGCCATGAGTCCCGCGGCGGGATCCGGCGCCTGCACCGCGCTCCGGGACGCGGCCGATCTGGCCGAAACCATCGATTCCGTGGTGGCAGGCCGTGATCTGCGCACCGCGCTGCACGATTACGAACAACGCCTGGTCGAGTACGGATTCGCCGCGGTCCGCACCGGGGCCGCGAACGGCCACCGCTTCCTGGGGCAGAACCCACTGCCCGCGTAGGGGATCGGTGACGGCGTGGGACCGGCGATCAGGTCCGTCCCACGCCGGGCGGTCCCCGCGCGGGCATGGCAGGCTGCGGGCATGGAGCCCTCGCGCTGTGTTGTGCTGGTCCCGACCCACGGATCGATCGCGCCGGATTTCGCCCGCAATCTGGCCCGGCTGGAGCATCGGGGTTACGAGGTCCGGACCGTCACGGGATTCGCCGCGATCGATCAAGGACGCAGTCAGATGGCCACCGACGCGTTGCGCGACGGGTTCGAGGGGCTGATGTGGATCGATTCCGATATCGCGTTCGACGTCGATTCGGTGGATCGGTTACGCGAACACGATCTACCGGTCGTCTGCGGGATCTACGCCAAGAAAGGGGTGCGCGGCCTGGCCTGCCATGTGCTGCCCGGCACCGGGAACATCCTGTTCGGCGAGGGCGGGGGACTGCTGGAGATCAAATACGCCGCCACCGGATTCCTCTTCACCCACCGCGACGTCTACGAGACCGTCGCCGAACACGAACAACTTCCGGTGTGCAACCTGCGCTTCGACCGCCCGACCGTCCCGTACTTCCTGCCCATGCTGGTGCCCGACGGTGAACACACCTGGTACCTGGGCGAGGACTACGCGTTCTGTGAGCGGGCGCGGCGCAGCGGCTACCGAATCATGGCCGACAGCTCGTTCCGGCTGGGTCATGTGGGGACCTACAGCTACAGCTGGGAGGAAGCGGGCGCCGATTCGCACCGCTACGCGAGTTACAACTATCGGCTCGGGTGAGCGGCAGATCGCGCCGATCGAACGTGCGGACGCCGCTACCGGCTATTTCGCGGCGATCGATCCGTTCCGGGCAGGGATTCGCAATGTGGGTCCCGCTGGGGTTGAATCGGGATATGCGGTCGGACTATCACGCGAATCTGCGGCAGCTCGCCGAGTTGCTGCACGCCATGTGTGAGCAGGACCGGACCGCCATTTCGGCGGCCACCTACGCGGTGGTGAACGCCGATATCGAACAGGCCGAGGCCGCGCTGGACATCGTCGGCCAGGTCGAGGAGATGGCGCAGCAGACCGAACAGGAAGCGCTGCGGCTGCTGGCACTGCAAGCCCCGGTCGCCAGCGAGTTGCGGCGCGTGGTGACCGCTATCCAGCTCACCGGACACCTGCAGCGCATGGGCGCCCTCGCCGGGCATATCGCCACCAGCGCCCGTCGACGCCATCCCGAACACGTCGTTCCCGAACCGGTGCGACCGTTGGTCGAGCGTCTCGGCTCCACCGCCTGCGCGATCGCCACCAGCGCCGCGGCGGTGCTCGAGACCGGCGACCCCTACGACGCGGCCGGGCTGGACGCGCAGGACGACGCACTGGACCATCTGCACGAGCAGTTGCTGGCCGCGGTGCTGGACCACCAATGGGCGCACGGAATCACGGCCGCGGTCGACCTCACGCTGCTCGGACGGTATTACGAGCGCTTCGCCGACAACGCGGTGGAAGTGGGACGTCGCACCATCTTCCTCACCACCGGCGAAACCGCCGACAACTGGGCGCCGAACGACGGCGAGTGATTCGTCCGGCCTCCGGAACTCATGGGGCAGAACCGTATTCGGCCAGCACCGTGCCGTGCCGGACGACTCCGGAGAGTCCGGGCAGCTCGGTGGGCGCCGACCAGGTGCGGAAGCCGTCGTAGCTGTCGCTGTAGAGATAACGGCCCTCGGTGTAGGCGTCGAGATAGATGCGATGTCCGCCGCCGGGGAGCGGCACCACCGACGGACCCTCCCGCGGACCGCCCCACCCGGCCCAATCACCCCTGGCGACAAAGGTATACGGGCCCACGGGGTTGTCCGCGACCGCCAGCTCGACCAGTTTGGTGTCCTCGTTCTTCACGAACGCGTACACCCGCCCGTTCCACCGCACCAGCTGCGTGTCGATGAATCCCAGCGAACCCGGACCGCTCGGGCCCACACCGAGCAGCGGAATCGGCGGCGCCCAGGTGGACAGACCCGCGCCGATCGGTAACAGCAGATGCGGGGTGAAGCCATGCCCCCAGGTCAGCGACACGATGATGCCGACTCGGCCCGCCGCATCGACATACCACTCCGGGGCCCACGTCCCTTCCGGACGGCCCGGTACCAGCATCGGCGCCGGGGCCATCTCCGTCCAGGCGATCCGGTCCCGGCTGCGTGCCAGGCCGATCGAGGTCGCGTCGGGGGCCCTGGTGTAGGTGAGGTGGTACCAGCCGTCGGTGTGCAGCATCACGCTGGGATCGCGAACCAGCCCGGTCCGCGTGAAGGCGTGTTCGGCGACCGGCGTGAACCGCGTCCCGTCCACCGATTCGTACACGGCGACGGTGGAGTCGCTGTCGGCACGAAAGGCCGCCATCGTGTAGCGGGTGGGCGCGCGCTGGGGATCGGCGCCGATTCCCGGTAGCGCCGACTGCGCGCGGGCCGTTCCCGGGGCCAGCAGGGGCAGACCCGTCAGCAATGCGAGTGCAGATCTGCGACCCAACGCCATGACCAGCGATTGTGCGGTTCGCGCGCGACGATTCGCGGTAGGCGCGCCGGAGCCGATTCGTCTCCGGCGTGGCGTGGCGCCCGCGTACGCCGGCCGTAGTGGAATCGATGCGCAGCACTGTGGCTCGGACCGAAGAGGGAGGACTCATTCGTGCGAACATCTCTTGTGGCGCCCGTGCTTGCTCTATTGATAGCGGGCGGTGCCGCGACGGCAAGTCCGGCCCGCGCGGAATCCGAGCCGATTCCGATGAACCCGCGGACATCGTTCGCGATGGTCTCGCTGATTCCCGGAACGGATACCGGCACAGGGAATTCGGGCGAACCGCGGCCGGCCCTGTCGATCATCAAGCTGTATCTGGTCGATTACGTGCTGCGCCACGGCGACGGATCCCGCTCGGATCGGCAGGCGGCTCAGCGCGCGATCCAGCTCTCCGACAGTGCCGCCGCGAGTGAGCTGGACACCAAGTATCCGCACGCCATCGATGCCACCGCCGCGGAATTCGGTTCGGCCGACACCCGGCGTGGTTCGTTCTGGGGCGACTCCTACACCAGCGCCCGGGACGTCGCCGATTTCCTCGTGGCCAAGCAGCGCACCGATCCCGGCTCGCTGCTGCTGTGGTGGATGGCCACCGCGAGTCCGATCGCCGCCGACGGTACGGCCCAGAACTGGGGGACCGCGCACGTCCCGGCGACCGTCGGCACCAAATGGGGGTGGTCGGACGACGGGTCCTACGTCGCCTCGGCGTCCTTCGGTCCCGGCTTCGCGATCGCCGCCTTCACCCACGGTGACGCGAACGACGAGAACGCCGACCTCGCGGCGTTCACCGGCGGATAGTGGCGTTTCCGGCAGGCTGTTCGTGCCGGAACCGCGACAGTGTGCCAGACTGGACGGTGAGCACGGGTTGTTGCAGTGATCGCCCGGCTCGCAACAGGAAGTAAAAAATAAGAATGTCGCAAGGCAGTGTGAAGTGGTTCAACGGCGAAAAGGGCTTCGGATTCATCGCCCAGGATGAGGGCGGCCCGGACGTTTTCGTCCACTATTCCGAGATTTCCGGTTCCGGCTTCAAGTCCCTCGATGAGGGACAGCGTGTCGAGTTCGAGGTAGGCCAGGGCCAAAAGGGTCCCCAAGCTCAGAACGTCCGCGCCATCTAGGAGCCGACAAATCAGCGAAACCCGCGCCCGCGGCGCGGGTTTCGTGCTTTTCTCAGCGGCTTTCCCGCCGCGGCTCTCCCACCGCCGCGCGAGGTCACATGGACACGGATGGCCTGGTCGCGTAGAGTCGAGACAGATATCCGGTCCCACTGGCGTACGGCTGCCATCGGAATGGCAGCGCGAACAGCCGTTCTTTCGTTTCGGGAAACGATCCCTCGAACGCCGCGAAGGCAACCGGATACGAGTGCGCTGCGACGAAGATTTCGCGAGCTGCACAGGCTGAGTCGCCGGTGTTCTCGATCATGTCGATACGAACGTATCGCAGTCGACGCAGACACAGATCTGGACGTGTCGTCCACCGGCGATGCCGGCCCGGCACCTGTTTCCGCAGGTCCGGAAATTGTCATTACACGGCCGATCTTCGGCCGAGTCAGGAGCGTCGGCATGATCCGACCGAACCACCATGTGCACAACCCCGCGCGGCCCGATGTCGAGCCCGCCGCACGCGTCCAGTTCAAGGACTACGAGACGAAAACCGGATATGTCGACGGCGCCTGGTGGCCCCGTAGCCCGGATCTCGCCACCGAACTTCCCGGCCTGCTCGCGGTCGTATCGCCCGCGCTCGGCTCGATCCACCGGGTCGTGTACAACGCCGCCGAATGGAACCCGGTCGCCGGCCGCGGGGCGGTGCGTCTCGACGGGACCCGGCACGGCACACCCCACACCGTCGAGGTGCTCGGGGCGCGCGACCGGCGTCGAGTCCTGCTGATCATCCCGCCGCGCACCGATCCCCATCGCGCCTGCGCTGTCATGGCTCTCGCGTGCCGTGCGAACGACGAATCGACGGTCGACGAACTCCTGGCCCAATTACCCGGCCGCACCGGGCGGGCCGCCGCCCTCCGCCGGTGGCGCAACGGCGCGACCGGCCGTGAGCCGGCAGTCGCCGGCCGCATCCATTCATCTATCGAAAGAAGCTGCCTGTGAGCGAAACACAACCCTTGGGACCCCAACTGTTCAGTCACCGAGACGCGGCCACCGACAGCCCGACCGGTGTCGTGGCGCGAGGGGACCTGCGACCGAACTTCTCCGCCGCGCCGGACACCTCGGCCGAGTCGCGAAACGGAACCGCCCGCCGGACAGACACGAACTGACACCGCGATACTCCCTCGGTGATTGATCCGGGCTGCCCCAGGGGACAGTGTGTTCCGGCCGTGGGCGTTGCCGTGGGGTGACCGAGATTCGCCGCGCTCGTGACACTGCTCCGCCACGTCGAGGAGATCCGCGATGCCGCGGCCCCCGATGCCGCGGCCCCCGGATGGCCGCGGCACGCGAGACCGCTCACCGGGTTGTCGGCAGGGTGAACGCGGCGGTGCGGACGACGTCGCCGTGCTTGAAATCCAGGAACAGCCGGTAGGTTCCGGGGCCGGGGACGGCGGTGTGGAAGGTGACGTCCGGGCCCGGGGCGGTGACGCCGTCACCGGGTTCGCCGTTGGGGTGGACGTGCACATAGGCCAGGTCGCCCGCCCGCAGGATCACCAGATGTCCGTAGGCCGCCAGGTACGGCTGGAGGTCGGTGACCGGCTCGCCGTTCTTCCGCACGGTCAGGGTGAGCAGGCGGCCGTCGCCGGGCACCAGATCGCCGTCGAGAGTCACCTCGTAGCCGTCGACGTCGGCGGTCCGGGTGGCCGCGGGTGCCGGGCGCGGTGCGTACGTGCCGGCGACGGCCACGTCCGCGCCGAGAGTGATGGTCTTGCCGAGGGCCCGCGGGGCGATGTCGGTGAACACGCGATACGCGCCCGCTTCCGGCACATTCAGCCGCACCGTCCAGACGCCGTCGGCGGTGAGTTCCGGATGCACGTGCCAGAACCCGGTCAGCTCCCGCCGCACCACGATCAGGTGCAGCTCGCGATCGTGGATCGCGGTGTACTCGGTGACCGGTGCGCCGTCGGGACCCAGGATCCGGAACCGGAAGTCGACCTCACCCGGTGTGAGGATCGGCTCGGCGAGCGCCAAGGTGTACCCGTCCTGGGTGATCTGGAGCCCTCCCGGCAGCCCGCCCTCGTGCGCGGCGTGCCCGCCGTGGCCCTCGTGTCCGCCGTGGCCCCCGTGTCCGCCGTGACCCTCGTGTCCGCCGTGCTGCGTATGCGGGGCATGAGTTCCGTGATTGCCTTGTGCCCCATGGTGATCGATGTCAGTGTGCGTGGTCATCGCTCCGGCCTTTCCGATCTGTTCGCGTCCGACACCGAAGAACATATACCCCCTGGGGGTATATGGCAACCGAGTTGTGCCGAGAAGCGCGAAGCCGCTCACGGGGGCTGGTGAACCGCCTCGTAGAAGCGAGAACGAAGGTATCGCCGATCGTCAGACCGTCGAGATCGTCAGGCTGATCCGGACGACCGCGACCGGCCGGCCCCGGATCGGGACCGGCCGGTCGAAGAACCACCGGTCAGCTGAGGCCGGTCACTTCCTGGGCGATCGCGGCGAGCCGGGTCTGAGCGGCCGACACGACGCCGTGGCGCTTCTTGTGGGCTTCCTCGTAGGCGACGATCGCGCGGATGTCGGCCGGCTCGGTGAGGTCCTTCACCGCGGCGACGGCCTGGGACACGTTCAGTTCGTCGTAGTCGCGAACCGGCAACTCACCGGCTTCGAGGACGCCGGTCGTCGCGCGGATCGAATGCAGCGCGTCGGCGGCTGCGCCGGCGCCTTCGTGGCGCGTCACTTGTTCGGCGGTCTCGAGCGCGGCGTCCCGAGAGGCCGACAGCGTCTTGACCGCGACATCACCCGCGTGGGCGCCTCGGGCGAGCAGCTCACCGAGCGCGGGCGGGGTGGTGCGGACGGTGTCCAGCGCACGGTCCAGGCCGCGAGCCGACCAGGTGACGGGCAGGTTGAACAGTTTCACCGCGGTGCCGGTCGCCGCCTGCAGCACAGTGCGACGCAAGGCGGCCGGTCCGCCGAGGGCGTCCTCGGCCAGGACGGTGGTCAGCCATTCCACCGTGGCCGAATGCGCGGTGATCAGGCGGTCGGCCAACGTCACGATCTCCCGCAGCCCCGCGGCGGTCGCGAGAGCCTTGATGTAGCGGGAGCGGTCGAGCAACTGGTGCTCCAGCGCCAGATCGCCGAGCAGGGCCTCGTCGAACGGCTGGGCCTGTTCGGCCATCGCCTTGATGGCGGCGACCGCGCGGCCGAGGAACGGGCCGACCACCTCGGGCACACTGCCCAGATCGCGGATGGCGGCCTCGATCGCCTCGGCGCGGGCGCGGCCCTTGTCGGCGTTCTCCGACAGCTCCTTACGGACAGCCTCGGTCCTCGCCTGCGCGATCCGGGTCTCGGCCACTTGTATCTCGGTATTGGTCAACGTCAGCAGCGCTCGCAGCTGGGCCAGCAAGGTGGACGTATCAAGAGTGCTCATGCGAATCTCGTCCTTCGGCATATAGACAGCATCAGGTCGGGGCGCAACGCTGCACCATATCTGCGACTACCCGCCATTACCGCCGATTAACATCTTCGAGACGCCGCAATCGGACACGGGGCCCGGGTGGATCGCCGGGTGGGCTCGATCCGCTCAGCCGAGATAGGTCGATTCGAGCACGAGGTCCTTGAGAACCTTCTGGTATTCGGCGTGCGTCCGATGCTCGCGGGTCGTCCACCGGGTGCCCTCGTGGCGACGCATGAACGCTCGATATTCCGGGGCGCCCGGATATTTCACGTTGTCCGCCACGACCACCGCGCCGGGGCGCAGCCAGGCCCGGTCCAGGATTCGGTGCAGATCGGGAAGATATTCGTCCTTCTCGTGATCGAGGAAGGCGAAATCCAGTGCGCCGGGTGAGAATTCGTGGTCTTCGCGCAATGTTCGGAGCGTCCTTCCGCCGTCGCCCAATGTGCCCACGATGACGACGATGCGGTCGCCGACGCCCGCGTGGTCCCAGATCCGCCGGGCCACAGCGGCATTGGCCGCGTTGAACTCGATCGAGTACAGCACGGCATCGGCCGGCATGACCCGCGCTATGCGCAAAGCGCTGTAGCCGCAATAGGTTCCGAGTTCGAGCAGGCGGCGCGGCTGCGCGGCGGCGACGGCCCGGTCGAGGATCCGGCCCTTCTCGTCACCGATGTTGATCAGGTAGCTCTTGGTGTAGCAGAACTCGTCGATCGCCCGGATGACGTCGTCGATGTCGTTCTGTCGGGCATGCGCGCACACATAGTCGGCCAGCGCCTGTTCGCGGCCGTCACCGACCTGCCAGGTGGCGCCCATATGCCGGAGGCCGAACAGAAACCGCACATACGACCATCGCAGGAACATCACCGGTTTTCCCGCGCTCTCGTTGGCGGCAATCGCCAGGGCGATCGCGGCGACAGCGGCCAGTACCGCGCGGGGGAGACGGAGACCGAACACCGCCGGCCGTCGTGCGGCCAGCATGATCGACGACGCAACCGACACCGCGGATGCCGCGATCGCAGCGGAATGCTTGCTCACATGCTCTTCCCTTCGCCGTGCCGATTCAGTTCGGCCTCCAGGATCGGCCCGATGACCGCGAGCGCCTCGGGGTTGGTCATCTGGGCGTGGGTGACGTCGACGCGGTGTTCCGCGATCCGTCCGCCAACCCAGGGCCGCCACATCTCGCCGGTCAGTTCGCCGGTGATGCCCTCGGTCGCCGAGAAATACAGTAGATCGCCGTCATAGGATGCCGGCCGGTAGCTGGTGGACATGGCGACGCTGTCGACATAGCCCTGATGCAGGCGTTCGAGCTGCTCGCGGGTCAGCCCGCGCCCGGGGCCGGGGCTGTCGGCGAGCAGGTCCACCGCTTCGTCCAGCGTGAGCGGCCGCGTGTCGGGAGTGGCCGACTCATTGCCCTGCAGATGGGTGACCAGATCACGGACGGTGGGCGGCTCCGGCTGCGGCGCGCCCTCACCGAAGGCCACGCTGTCGAGCATGACGAGCAATCCCACGTCGTGCCCCCGGGCGCGCAGCCGGGCGGCGAGCGCATGCGCGAGTTGGCCGCCCAGGGACCAGCCCAGCAGGTGGTAAGGCCCTTCCGGTCGCAGGCGCGTGAGTTCCCGCAGATACACCTCGGCGAGCTCGTCGACGCTGCGGTACCTGCGCGATTGCCCGGAGACGGCCGGCGACTGCAGCCCGTAGACGGGCCGGTCGGTGACATACCGCAGCAGGCCCGAATAGCACCACGACAGCGGAACCGCCGAATGCAGGCAGATCAGCGGCGTCCCGGAACCGCTGCCCCGCAACGGCAGAACCGGCTGCAACGCCGAACCGCCGACTGCCGCATCGCTGTTGCCGCCGGCCGCGGTGGCTTCGATGGCGGCGGCCAAGGTTTGCACCGTCGGGGTGAACAGCGACGAGATCGTCACCGTGGTTCCGGTCCGCTCCGACAGTTGCCGGCACAGTTCGACACCCAGCAACGAGTTGCCGCCGAGTTCGAAGAAGTTGTCGTCCAAGCCGATTCGAGACTGCCCGGTCACCTCGGCGATCGTCTCCGCCACCGTGCGCTCGATCTCCGAGGCCGGCGCGCGGAACGCCGGGCGCGGCAGCGTCCGCGGATCCGGCAAGGCGGATCGATCGGTCTTGCCGCTGCTCGGATTGATCGGGATCTCGGGCAACGGCACCAGCATCGCCGGAACCATGCCGGGCGGCAGCACGGTCCGCAATCGTGCCAAGACGGTGGCCCGGTCGAACTCTTCCCCGGCCGCCGCGGGCACGACATAGCCGATCAGCCGATCGCCGAGTGTCTCGGACGTCCACACCCGCACCACGGCCTGATCGACCGTCGCGTCGGCGGCCAGGGCACGCTCCACCTCGGACGGCTCGATGCGCTGTCCGCGCAGCGAGATCTGAACATCGCCTCGGCCGAGGTATTCCAGCGTGCCGCCGGGTTGCTCGCGGACCATGTCACCGGTGCGATACATGCGGGTTCCCGGCTGCCCGTAGGGATTTGCCACGAAGCTCTGCGCGGTGATTCCGGGCCGCCCCAGATATCCACGCGCCAACGCGTCACCGGCGAGATACAGTTCGCCACGGGCGCCACGGGGAGCCGGCCGCAGCCGGGCATCCAGGACGAGAGTCTGCACGCCGGGCAGTCCGCGCCCGATCGTGATCGGCGAGCCGGGGGCGAGCGGTTCGGTCTGGGTCACCACGACGGTGGCTTCGGTGGGCCCGTAGGAGTTGAACATCGGTAACCGGCCCGCCCAGCGTTGCGCCAGTGCGGGCGGACATTTGTCTCCGCCGACGGTGACCGTCCGCAGCGAGGGCAGTCGATCCGGGTCGAGCGTGGCCAGGATGGCCGGCGTGACGATCAGCTGCGTGACGGACTCATCCTCCATCACTTGCGAAAGCCGTTGTCCCGCGACGATGTCCGGTGCCGAGGCGACCAGTTTCGCGCCGGGGGCGAACGCGGAGAGGTATTCGAGCATCGACGCATCGCAGAACGGCGAATGTGCTTGCAGCACTACGGCATCGGGGCCGATGCCGTTGCGGGTGCGCAGGTCGTCGGTCAGGGCCGCCAGTCCCTCGTGGGTGCTCAGCACGCCCTTGGGTTCGCCGGTGGATCCGGAGGTGTAGATCAGATAGGCCGGGTGCGCGGCCCGCAACGGTCGTATCCGATCCGCGTCGGTCACCGCGTCGGCGGACCGGGACGCCGCGGCGCGGGTGAAATCGTCGCTGTCGAGCATCAACCAGTCGACCGTCGTGGTCTCCCGGGGTGTGCGCCACCTGGTGAGGGTGATGCCCAGCGTCGCACCGGAATCGGCGAGCAGCTTCGCGACGCGGGCCGGCGGGTCGGTGGGATTGACCGGGAAGAACACCGCGCCCGCCCGGGCGACCGCCCACAACGCCATGACCGATTCCACCGACCGCGACAATGCCACCGCGACAACGACTTCCGGTCCGGCGCCGTGCGCGATCAGCTCACGCGCCCACTGCGCGGTCGTCTCGTCGAGTTCGCGATAGGTCACCGAACGATCAGGCCCGCTCAGCGCGATCCGGTCACCGGCATCGATTCCGCCCGCGAGCAGGTCCGGCAGCAATCGCTGGTGGTGGCGCCGCTGCGGGGCGGCGATCGTCTGCGTGCCGGCGACGGCCGCGAACACCGTGTCCGCCCCGTCGGCTTGCAGGAATCGAGTCAGACAGTCGACGAACTGCTGCCGATATCTTTCCACTTCGTCTGCTCGGTACAGCTGCGGGTTGGCATGAAAGTCGATGACGAACGGCTCGGTGCCGAATCGGTAACAACTGATCGCCAAATCCTCCACCGGCCCGGCCGAAAGCAGTTGCGTCCGACCGCGAACGGCGCCGAAGTCGATGCTGTCGGGCAGACTGAGGACGTTGATCAGCGGGCCGTAGCCGTGCCGCCCGGCCTGCCCCACGCCGTGGTCGCGGAGCAGGTCTTCGTGCCGGTACAACTGATGGCGCAACGCGCCGATCATGCTCAGGCGAACCTCGCGAACCAGCTCACCGACCGTGCTCTCGGCCACGCCGCGCACCCGCAAGGGCACCACGTTCGAGACCATGCCCGCCGACTGCCGCAGGGCTCCGGTGGTGCGCCCGGCGACGGGCAGCGACACCGTGACATCGGTATCACCCGTCATCTGCGCCAGAAACGCGGTCACCGCCGCGACCAGCACCTCGGCCATCCCGGTGCCGTACCGGCGGGCCGCGTCGCCGAGCCGCGCCATGACCTCCGCGTCGACGGTCGTGTGCGCGATATGCGGCCGGGCCGAGGGTGCGGCGTACCGCTCACTGAGGCGGGTGGTGTGGTCGAGGCCGGCGAGCTGCTGTCCCCAGTACTCGCGGTCGGCCGCGAACCGCGACGAGGACCGATACCGTTGCTCGGCCGCCACGATCTCGGTCAGCGATACCGCCCGGCACGCCGCCGGGGGTCGTCCTTCGGTTGCGGCGGAATGCAATTCGGCCGTTCGCCGCAACACCTGAGCGGCGCCGAAGCCGTCGACGGCGATGTGGTGGCTGCGCGCGTAGCAGCGATACCGGCCGGGACCGAGGGTGAACAGCACCGTCTTCGTGACGTCGTCTCCGGTCAGATCGAGGCCCGCCTGATGATCCCGGCTCATCCACTCCTGTGCGGCGCGTTCGGGATCGGGGTGATCACTGAGATCTACGCAGTCGAATCCGGCATCCACATCGTGGTCGAGATATTGGCGCGGCCGACCACCGACGATGGCGAATCGCAGATGGGGCGACTGTAATTCGCGTGCTGCGCGGCGGGCACACCGCTGGAGCAGTTCCAGGTCGAGATCGCCTTGCACATCGGTGTATTGCGAGATGGAGAACGGAACCGTGGGATGTAATTGCTGAGCCAGCCACAGTTCGTACTGCGCCACCGATAATTCGAAGAAGTGCGCGTCCGGAGTCGCGTCGTCGTGACGACGCGTGGCGCTCGAAAGGTCTACCACCGCAATTCCTTCATCGTCGCCGGCGCGGATGTCGTCCGGGGGATCGTGCGATACGGGGGCCTCACGAACCGACCCTCGTCCGGAGGAAGCTCGTTACCTCCGCCATCATCCGGCTGACCGAATCGGCGACGAAGAGCAGAGGCTGACAAATGCTGTCGTCGATATCGGCGGCGAGTATGTCCTGCACCCGGAACTCTCGCAGCTCCGCGTTCACGAAGGACTCCATCTCCGTCACCGAGGACAGGATCGCGGCTCCGTACGCTCGCGGGTGCCCCTTTTCGGCGACCACGCCGACCTCCAGGGTGAACCAGAACAACCGCGCGATCGCGGCGCGCTCCTCGTCGGAGGTGGCGCGGTTGGCGGCGCGGCCGAAGCAGCGATACAGCTCCGCGAATTCCGGATCGGCCAGTATCACCGCATGTCCGACCAGTTCGTGGATGACGTCCGGATCGGGCGAGAACGATTGCTCGGTCACCGGCCGCACGTCCGGAGTGGCGTGCAGGATGCCGTCGGCCATCGGCCCGTAGAACAGGCGGCCCGGTTGGCTTCCGATGGCCGGCGCCAACGCGAAACCGGTCAGCGAACGAAGCATGCGCGACACCTCGCTCATCTGCGGTACTCGCTCGGCGGGCAGTTGAACGAGGCGAGCCGCGGCACGATAGTCCGCGCACGCGAGCTGTTCGTGCATGGCGCGAAGTGTCACGAAAACGCGGGACCACAGGATGTCTTCGTCACTGCTGTAGACGAATTCGGGCAGAGGCTGCCCCGGGCGGCACGCGCGGGCGACCCGCTCACGCTCGGACCGAACGTCGAGACCAACCGTCATCGCAATCAATCCTCTCCTCGAGTTGCCTAAGTTGCGCAGGTCATCACCACTCGGAATCGATCGGCGCTGACAATAGGTGCGTTCTGTGTGCGCGAGTACCCCGGCCGAATTTTCAGCAAACAAATCGGCAAAGCCGGCAAGGGTAAAGTAGAAGGCGTTTTCCCGCAATACATTCCGCGGAATTTCAGGTGACAATCCTGTGCTGCCCGAGGGGGCTCGCGAAAGTGAAACGAGGTGTCCGGGAAAGCGGTGGTCTGCTGTCTGATCTGTCGCCTTTCAACCGAATTGTTCATAGCGCCTTCACTGCTCGGCGCCGAGCGCGGCCGCGAACATCGGCCACGAATCGTGCAGGGTGTCTTGCCGATACCCCCATGCGTGAGTTGCCTTGGGCCGGAGAGTAATCCGCGCCGGCACCAGGACGAGATTCACGTCCCGGCCGGCGGAGAACGCCGCCGCGTCCGTGCGATCGAGCCACCGCAAACCTCCCGCGGGCTGGTTGGGCATCGGCCCCTCCGCTCTTCTCGGGCGAGCAACGGTAATCAGTCAAGCTACTACAGGGCGGGGAGCAATCCGGGGTTTGCCGTCACATTGCCGACCGCGTTTCCGCCCGCTGAGGTCGGCGAACGCCGCCCGCGGTCACCGGATCGGCGTAGCCGGACACACGAGGGGATCGACGCCCGTGAGCTCGGCGCTGGCCGCCCACAACTCGGCCGCGACGTCCGGATCGGTCATATGCGCGTGAGGTGTTTCGCGGTGTGGCCGGCCGCGGAGGCCGAGAACCCGGGGCCCCCACAGCTCACCGCCGGTGATCGCGGTGTCGAGGGCGGCTCGGACGATGCTGTCGGCCCCGGCGTGTTTGCCGTGCAGCACAACGCCCGCGGGCAGCCCGCGCAGGCGCTGGGCGGGGGTGTGGGCGAACAGCGGTGGCCGCGACGGGGTGAGCGAGTCCAGCGCGCCACCGGGATGGGCGACGATGCTCGCGGTGGCGGCGCCACATGCCCGCAGCCGGCGATCCAGTTCGAAGCCGAACAGCGTCTGCGCCAGTTTCGATCGTCCGTAGGTGCGCTTCGGCCGGTAATCGCGCTCCGACTGCAGATCGGTGAGATCCAGCCGTTCCGACCGCGCGGCGAAGCTGCCCACTGTGATCACCCGGCCGTGCGGGGCGGCCGTCAGCATCGGCGCCAGATGTGCGACCAACGCGAAATGCCCGAGATGGTTCGTCGCGAACATCGATTCGTATCCCCGCGCGTTCACCTGACGCTCGGGGCCCGAGAGCAGTATTCCGGCGTTGAGCACGACCGCGTCCAGGCACTCGACGCCGAGCGCGTCGACCGTCGCCGGCAGCGAGGACGGCTCCGCGAGGTCCACACGCACCGACATCGTTCGAGCGGCCGGCACTCGTGCTCGGATCGCCCGCATCGCGAGGTCGGCCTTGGTGGTGTCCCGGCACCCCAGAGCAACGGTCGCGCCCACGGCCGCGAGTTGCTCCGCGACGAAGTATCCGATGCCCGCACTGGCGCCGGTGACCAGAATCGTCTTCCCCTCGGCTCGACAGCCGCTGTGCCATGTCATACCGGCAACCCTGCCTCGGCGCTCTTGCATCGCCCTGACGTCCCACTGGCATGCGGGCCCGGTGGGGGTGAATGTCGCGAACGGTAACCACCCGAAAGCTGACGATCGGTGCGCGGGGATATATTCTCAGGTCGAGCCTTGTATTCGGGGGAATTGCAGGAACGGTCCTGTCGGCGCTCCGGCCGATAGGTGGCACGGAAATGGATGACTTTATTAAAAGAATCTTGCCGGAATTAACTTTCCAGACTGAATAATTAATTGCGGATAACGATATCTTCTTTTCGATTCGATTGCGCGATTTCGGCCATGGAAAGATGAGAAGAGGCTATATTTTAGAAACTCGGTGTTGCGGTCCGGTATTCGGTCGTAACGTTGCTCTACATTTTCTGGAGTCAGTCATGAGATCCATCTCTTCCCTGGTTCGTGCCGGCGTTCTCGCCCCGGTGGCGGTCGCCACCGTCTTTTGTATGGCGGCCCCGGCAAATGCCGCCCCGGTCAGCGTGAACTGGAGCTGTAAGGGCACCATTTTCGGGATCGGCCAGACCTCGAGCATGACCACATCGGTCACCGGCACCGCGCCGAGCTCGGCGGCGTCGGGTTCCGCGGTGGCCATCACCCTCACGCCGGGTTCGTCGTCGGTGCCCAGTTCGGCGTCCGGCTTCACCGTGAACAACATCAGCAACCTGAAGATGACCTTTCCGACTCCCGCGAATTCGACATTGGTCTCCGCCACCGCCTCCGGGGGTACCGTGGCCGGCACCGTCGCCACGTCGGGTGGGAATGTCGTTCTGACCGTGCCGGGTCCGATCGCCGGCGGCACCAGCTTCACGCCGCCGGCGGTGACCATCAATGTCACCGCCGGAACCCCCGGAACGCCGATCACCAGCAAGTACGCGGGGACCAGTTACACCAGTCCCGGAATGACCATGACGACCAACGTCGCATTGGTCGGCAATGTCGCGACCTCGTGTTACCCGAACCCGTCGCCGACCCTCACCACCACTGCCGTCAGCTGATTTCGCGGGCAGGCGCCACGGCGTGACGGCCGGTGTCCGCACCGGCGGCCGGTGGTGAACATGCCTGGACCGGGTTGTATCAGCAACCCGGCCCAGGTCTCACCCGGGTCGGACGATGTGGCCACGGTTCCTCATAGTGATTGCCCCGCTTCACGTTTGGGCAGGGCAGCCACTCGGACCGAATTCTGTGATGCACCGTATCGCATGGGTCGGTGTGTCGTACAGTGCATGTCCGACACAGCCCACGGTCGTTTCGGCGGCCGCGGCTGTGCCAGCTTTCGCGATGTTCGGCGGCCGCGTTCGGGTTGTCGGCCATATCGATTGACAGGAGCACATATGCCCGCTTCACGCGACCGGCGGCGATTCCTACCGTACGCAGGGGAAATGATGGTGCACACACCCTGATCGGCGACTTCTCTTGAGCGGTTTCATGTTTCACAGTGATCGAGGGGAAAGCTCGTGTGCCCGAGACCAATCGAACCCGCCCGGATCTCGGCCGAACTCAAAAGGGCCCTGGGGTTCTACCACGGAACCGTCGAGGATCTGACCCGCGAATTGATCCGGGTACTGGGCGTGAACGAGACCGACCGGCGGGCACTGGAGATCGTCCTGGCCGACGACGAGAAGTCCACGACGCCGGGGATGCTGGCCGAACGGCTCGGCATCACCGCGGCCGGTGTCACGATCATGCTGAACCGGCTGGAGAAGCAGGGCTATATCGCCCGTTCGCTGCATCCGACCGATCGTCGTCGCGTGATCGTGATGGCGACCGACCTCGCGGCCTATCGCATACAGCAACTCGTCGTACCCATGATCGTCGAGAGTTACAAGATGTTGCTGAGCTGGTATGACTCCGCCGAACTCGAGATAATCGCCGACTTTCTCACCCGCGCCGGTGAATTGCAACGAATCCACCGGCAACGGCTGCGCGACGTGGATCCCTACTCCAGGGCCTGAAATCCGGGCGCGCTGTTCTTCTCGGCACAACATTGACGTATTGATGCCCCGCTCGAGCTGTTCGGCGAGGCGACACCGTAATGCCGGCGTTTCGGTGTTCGCGGAACTGCCGCAATTCGCTGTCCGAATCTCGGGCGTGTTTTTCGGTGGTGCAGACGGTGTGATCACCGTTTCCCGGCGGACGGAGCATCCGGAGGAAGAAAGCGGTAGCAGGATGCGAACCATCGACAACAGCGACAACCGAGTGGGTGAGCCGCGGGCTCGATTTCCGCGGTGGTGCGGGCGGCCGTCCGCGGAGCCTGCGGCAGATCGGTTCCGGCAACAGCTCTCGCGCGCGGGTGTGGTCACCGCGTTGGTGACCACGGCGATCGGCATAACGCTCGTGGTGCGAGCGGATTCGGGTCCGCCGGTGCGTGTGGACCATTCTCAGGCGTATTCGGGCGAAGCCACCGTGCAGACTTTCGACGGCGGTGCCACGCGAAGCGAAATCGCCGCGGCGAAAGCGAGCACGGCCTTCGACGCCGCGAGCGAGCTCCCCGTCCCGGTCGACGTCTCGGGCGATACCGACGCGGCCGCCGATCCCGGAACCGCCCCAGCGACCGCCGATCCCACCGACCAGGGTTCCGGCCCGGCCACTGCGACGGAATCCACGCCGCCCACGACGACTGATCCCTCGGCTCCGACCTCGGGGGCCGAGTCGGCGGGCGCGAGTTTCTCAGCCACCGCGAGTCTTTCGATCCAGATCATGCCCGGCGTGCCGGACTCGGGCCTCGTCGTCCCACCCCCGATGTCCACGGCCCCGGCGGAGACATCGACGGTCACGGTGACGGCCGACCCGACTACGACGACCACAGCAGTGCCCACCACCACAGCGCCGACCATGACACTGCCGACCACGACACTGCCGACCACGACACTGCCGACCACCACGCCGACGGCACCGACTACGACAGCACCGACTACGACGGCGCCGTCCATCACAGCGCCGACCACCACACGGCGGACCACCAGGCCGACGGCACCGGCCGACACCGCGACGACGGCACCTACTCGCACTCCGACCAGGCCCACGACGATGTCCACACCCACCCCGACGACCACGATCGCGGGGGGTGCGACGCCGTCCCCGTCGCCGGAGGTCGTGACGACATCCGGGTCACCGACAACCCCATCGACGCGATCTGCGACGACGGCGGCACCGAAGACGACCGCGCCCCCGCCGCAATCGAGGTCGGCGCGTCCGGAGGCTCCGTCGACCGCACGTCCACCGTCCACGGCACCGAAAGTCGGAGGGGGATAAGCAGGTACACGGTCGAGGGCCACGGCGCACTCGAACCTCCGGGGTTGTCGGCGGATCATCCGCGGCCCGCAC
Source organism: Nocardia mikamii NBRC 108933 (assembly GCF_001613505.1). Lineage (GTDB taxonomy): Bacteria > Actinomycetota > Actinomycetes > Mycobacteriales > Mycobacteriaceae > Nocardia > Nocardia mikamii. The sequence goes on along the minus strand of NZ_BDCM01000007.1, from coordinate 2,443 downwards.
CTACGTCGCCGGATGGGACTCCGGTTGCCAGTCGTAGACGACTGTGGTGCGCAGGACGATGTCTTGAAGTGAGTGCCGGCGCGAATCGACCGCCACCCAGAACAATCCGACAGCGAACATCACGCAGAACACCGCACGCAGGAAGGCCCGCGGCCATCCCACGAGTTCGCCGTCGCGGCTCACCACCCGCAGTCCCATCATCACGGCGCCGACGGTGCGACCGCTCACGGCCCAGCATCCGGTGAGGTACAGCACCGACACCACGATGAATATGCTCGTCGACATGACCGCGCCGGTGGCCGGCCACGCGAAGTCCTGCGGCGAGAACAGCAGTCGAGCGAACGTCAGACACAGGTAGAGCCCGGCCATGATCGCCAGGACGACGGCGATATCGACCCCCGATGCGATCGACCGGGTCACGATTCCGGCGGGGCCATGGGCAGGGGCGCTCACTCCGCGCCCGATTCGGACGGTGCTCGCCGGAGCAATCTCCCGACGAACCCCGCGACCGCGTCGTCCGCATGCATCCCCTGGCTTCGGATGCCGAGAACCGCCTCCGCGGACATGGAGTCGGTGGATTCGCGGATGATCCGGGGGAGATCGACGCCGTCGATCACGGTGTCGGCCAGCCCGACCAGGTCGACCCGCCCGATGATCTTGTCGACATCGATCCGTTCGGCCACCGCGTCGAGATCCACATTGTCGACGACGATCGCCGTGAGATCGACGGCGCCGACCGCGGTCCGCACAATCCGGCCGATCACCGCCCGCAGCAGCCGCTCGGTGAGATCGTCGACGGCTTCCAGCGTCTCGGCACCCCGCTGTCCGAGCTCCGCGAGCACCGGCTCGACACCCGGCACCCGCTGGGCGACATCCAATCCGAATCCCAGCACGCGCCCGGCAGCTCCGCCGGCCTTCGCGGCGGCTCCGACCATCAGGTTCACCGGCCTCGACATCGTGGTGCCGTCCACATCTCCATCAAACTCGCTCGGCGCCGGATGGGTATGCCTTTCGAGTTATTCAATTTTCAGACATCGTCCGAGCTCGGTCGGCCGGGGATGCGGTGGCGCTGCCAGATCCGGCGGGACGTCGGCAGCGTGTCGCTGCCCAGCTCCGGCGGGGTCGCCCAGATTCGGCGAATCCGTTCGGTGATGTCGAAACGCGGCCATCCGGGGTCGCCGGTCGCGACGAAGCCGAGGAAGGCGTTGCGCATCGCCTCCGAGAGGTCGGCGAAGTCCGGCGGGATCTCCGGCCCGATGAGCTGCGCGGCGAGCGGGCCGTGGGGGGTATCGAAGGTGAAGGGGACGTCGAGGCCGTGGCAGGCCCGAAGTGCGCCGTCGCGTGCCGGGCTCGGCCATGCGAACTCGTAGAGGTAGGTGTCGTTTCCCGCCTCGGCGGCGGCCTCGGCGCACCACAGCGCGGGCATCCGGAACAGGGCGTCGGAGAGGATCAGAGCGTGCAGTTCCTCGTCGCGGATGCCCGGACTCCCCGTGCGGTAGGTCCGGACCGCGTTCGCGTCGAGCCCGCAGGCACGGGCGGTCTCGACGGGGTCGGAGCCGGACAGGTCGACATCCGCGGTGAACATCCGAGCCTCGTCCGTGGTGAATCCGCACACGAGTTCCCGGCTCGTTCCGGACGCTCGCTGATCGAACCACGGTGGGGCGTCGAACAATTCGTCGTCGATGATCATCGAGTACGGCGCGTTCGGATGGGTCCATCGGCCCGGCTCCGCCGCCATGAGGGCCACCGGCGCCATCTGTACCGCGTGTATCGCTTCGGACGGCAGCGCTGCCAATGCGCCGGCCGTCGGGTGGACGCCGAGTTGCGACGTGATCATCGCCGACACGGCACGCGCCTCGTCGGCGGGAACGAAGATCTTCCCCGGGCTCTGCGCGATCCCGCGCCGGAACAGATCGGGTGCGCGATCGCCGGCCATCAGGCCCACGACCGACGACGCACCTGCCGACTGTCCGATCAGGGTGACCGCGTCCGGATCGCCACCGAAGGCGGCGATGTTGTCGTGCACCCAGCCGAGCGCGGCGATCTGGTCGAGTACGCCGCGATTGCACGGCGCGTCGTCGACCCAGCCGAAGCCCTCGTAGCCCACTCGGTAGTTCATCGTGACGAGAACGACCCCTGCGGCGGCGAAGGCCGCACCGTCGAAATCCGCTGTGGCCGCGGTGCCGCCCATGCACGCGCCGCCGTGCAGCCACACCACGACCGGCATCCCGGAGGTGCCGGCATCGGGAGTCCACACGTTCACGGTGAGGCATTCCGGATCGTCGCCGGGATGCCAGAGAATCGGCTGCGGAACCGAGGATCCGAACCTCCGCGCGTCGCGCACACCACTCCATCGCCGCGGCGGAGCCGGGGCCTGGAAGCGGCGGACACCGACCAGGGGTGCGGCATAGGGAATGGCGAAGAAGACCGAATACCCCCGTCG
>NZ_BDCM01000006.1 GCF_001613505.1 Nocardia mikamii NBRC 108933 | reverse complement strand
AATCGGCTGCGGAACCGAGGATCCGAACCTCCGCGCGTCGCGCACACCACTCCATCGCCGCGGCGGAGCCGGGGCCTGGAAGCGGCGGACACCGACCAGGGGTGCGGCATAGGGAATGGCGAAGAAGACCGAATACCCCTGTCGCGCTTCGCCACGGACCGCCCCACACGCCGTGCGAACGACCACATCCATCGTGCCCCTCCCTTGCTTCGGCAGAAATCTGATATAAGTCACTGTACTAAAAAGGAGGTGCGATGCCGAAGATCGTCGATCGGACACAACGACGCGACGATGTGGCGGCCGCGCTGTGGCGATTGGCCTACCGCGAGGGCTGGAACGCGGTGAGCCTGCGCCGGGTCGCCGCGGAGGCGGGGTTGTCGCTCGGTTCGCTGCAGCACTACTTCGCCGGGTTGGACGATCTTCTCGACTACTCCGTCGGGGGAGTGGTCGACATGCTCGACGAGCGGCTCGTCGATCAACTCACCACCCTCGCCGACCCGCGCGACGCCGAATCGACTGTGTGCGAAGTACTTCGGAGCATGATCCCCGGAGCCGTCCCCGATCCCGCGGCCGAACGACACCGCGACGACAGCTGGCGCATCCAGGTGATGGCATGGCTGGCCGTGGTCAACAGAGCCGCCCGAAATCCGGAGATGTCGGCCCGCCTCTCCGCCGGCTCCGACCGGCTCGCGGACGCGATCGCCGCCACCCTCCCCGCAGCCGGATACTCGCGAGATGACGCGCTGTCCACCGCGCGCGGACTGCTGTCCCTCGTCGAGGGCTTGCTACTGCAACTGGCCCGTGGCGACGTCGCCCCCAGCGAAGCATCCACGGTGATCACCCGTTTCGTGGCCCTTGCCTTCGACGCGCCGAACAACGAGAAGAGCCGCAGGCGATAACCCGCGGCTTCGACAGTGCATCCGATGAGGTCGAAGTCAGGTCTGATTTGCCCGGAATTCGGCGCGATACCGCGGTAGCAGCCACGCGTAGAGCGCCGCTTCCACGAGCAGAAACGCGTATCCGGCGATCTGTAACCCAGGCCAATGGATGATCATGAAAGCGATGATTCCGCCCACTGCCGCACCCAGAATCGGCCAGAAGCGGCGTTCTACGAGAAGGATCTGGGCGCAACACAGGAGAAGCGTCACGCCGAACAGGAGAGATTTCACAGCAGCCTGTGCGTGATCCGGATCGAAGAGTGCGACGCCGCCGCCGATGAGCAATCCGAAACCGGATGCCCCCAGGACTTGCGCGCCACGATCCAGAAAATCGTCGGTCCGCACCCCGCGGAAACGATCTGCCGAACGCCTGTCCGTCTGCTCGATCTGTTCCAACCGTCCTCGGATGTAGGCATCCCGCAGCCGCACCGCCATCTCCAGCACCGCAGCCGTAGCAGCCGCGGAATCGTGGACGCGCGGGGACGGACCGACATCATCGGAGTACGCATCGCCCTCGCGATACGGGACCAACTGATCGAGACCGGCCGGCAGCGCTTCGGTGACCGGCCTGTACTCGCTGGTCATGATCACGAGCACAATTCCGTCACGCCATTGCACGAGGAGGTCGTCGTCGCCGATTTTGCCGTGCACGACGTCACCGGCTGCCGGTCCGCGCTCGTCGAGGCCCTCGCGCCGTATCACCTTGGCAGCCTGCGCCAAAACGGCGTGAGGTGCTTCCTGACCGGTGACCAGACACACCTTCACCACCGGTTCCCCCGGATGCGCACCACGAAACCACTGCCGCATGATGTGCGGCGGGTGCGGCAGATCGCCGGTGACAGTCCGCCACAGTCGGCTCAACCTTGCCATGGCATCGCCCTCGATGCCCTCGAGTGTCAGCACCAGTCCGCTCCCCTCCGTATTCGATGCTACGTGAAGGGGCTGACGCTCTCCCTCCCGATCGCCGCACTACTTTGCGGAGTTGTCGACATCGAGACGGCATTCACGCTGCGGCGCTGCGATTTACGCTGTTCGCTGAGGTCGTCGACGATCATCCGCGAGCACAGCCGGTTCGATCGACGCGGCGGGCGGCATGAGCGGATATCGCCGCGAGGTCTGAACTTCCCTGTGGCGCAAGAGATCAGAGGCCGCCCACTACTTGAACGCCGGCTGCCGCTTTCCGAAACGCTGCTCCGTGGTGACCGGGCTTTGTCGCTCGGGCGCGGGCTTCCCGTCCGGTACCGCTGCCAGCGCCGCGTTCGCCACGGTGCCATCGGTGGTGGAGAGGACTACCCGCAGCATGACGAGGGCGCCGTGCGCACTGCACACGTACATCGTGTTGAACAGCTCGAACCGATAGGGATCCAAGCGAATTCGATGACTGCCGAGCTGGAGGTGCCGGCTGGAGGGGGACCATCCGGTGGGGTCGTAGACGACTCGCCGTACCGGTCCCAGGTGCGGCCGGAGAACGGTGAGCAGTCCCGGAAGTTCGGCGGCGAGGTCATGCGTGCGAGGCCACCACACACCGTCGACACGGCCGGTGCCGTCGCGGCGCGGGCGCACACGCAATCGGGGTGTACAGAGCGGTAGGCGACGAGCTTGTGCGGGATGCGAGCCCGTCGAGCGTGGCGTCATGAGACGCTCCTGTCACAGCCTCCGCGAGAAGCCGGAATTCGAATCGGAGACGACGCGACCTTGGCTGGCCGGCATGCGAGGTGTCTCTGGATACTGCCCAGCCTACTCGCTGACACCTCCGGCGACCTGCGTGAATGGAATCAGGAGTGGTCCCGATCGCTGTCGAATGCGGGTTCGCGCGGGGCGGGGTTGTCCGGCGGTGCGAGCAGGTCTTGGATCCGGGAGACGTCGCCGGGCGTCGCCGCGGTCGCCAGGATCGCGTGCGCGGTTGCCGGGTCGGTGTGCGGCGGTACGACCAGTAAGCCGATCCTGGCACCGGCGATGCCGAGTACGTCGAGGGTGTGGGCTGGTTTACGACGGAATCCGTTGAGCCGCACCCACGTTCCGCCGGATCGGAAGCCGGGTGGCGCGCCGGCCCAGTCGCCGGGGTGATAGATCACCTGGTGCACCGCCTCGACCAGAGGCTCCACCACCGCGAGCAGGGACGGCAGTTCGGCGGTGAGATTCTCACCGTAAGGCCACCAAGCGCCGTCGAACCAGCCGGTGTGCGGGGGCTCGGTGTGCATCCGGGCGCGCAGTGGCCCGGTGCGGTCCGAGCTGCCGGGCGCGGGATCGGGTTCTCCCGCGGTCATGACCCGGCACGTCCTGTCGGCCGCTTCATATCCACACTCCTGACTCTGCCTTGCGGGGCACACTTCATGACGGTCATTTCCGGACCGGGACGATCGAGGCAGCAGGCCCCGCCGCCGCGAGCGCGGACCGTGCCAGGAGTGGGTCGGTGCCAGAGGCAATGGCTCGCAGCACGATCACCGTACCGTCGGTTCCGCACAGGTACATGGTGCCGAACAGTTCGAACGGATACCGGTCCAGCCGTATGTTGCGGCCGGCCAGGATAAAGTGCGCCCCGCCGGTCGGTAACCATGCGCGCGGATCGTAGACGATGCGCCCTATCGGCCCTGCTCGCGCACGGAATGCGGTGATCAGCCTCGGAATTTCGGCGACCAGATTGTTCGATCGGGGCCACCAGGTCGCATCGACGTAGCCGCTCGCCTCGGTGTCCGGACGCAGGCGTAACCGGGGAGCGTCATCGCGCGTGCGCCCACGCGCCACCGAAGGCACGTTCATCGATAGTGGCGTCATCGGACGCTCCTGCCGCGACCTCGGGAAAGGGCGCATGTCGAATTCGGGAAGGGCGCTACCTCTGCTGGTCAGCGCCCGTGATGCCGCCGAATGACTCGAGCCTACACCCCGCATGTGCCGCTCACGGCGCCAGCGGAAGCGGTGGATGGCCCGACCGGAGCGAGAGGGCCCGGCCGCGCGTGAGCGGCAGGCCGTATAGAGGCGACCGCGCCAGCTGCTTATTTGAACTGGCGCGCTCTCGGCACTGCGGTCTCCCGGGAGACGCGGTTACCTGCCCTCGTCTTACCCATACCCACGTCACTCAACCCGGGAATCGGCGTGGATTACGGCTACAGCGCCGCGCCGGGGTGCGGCAGCGTGGCCGTCAGGCCGGCCAGCAGGATGTCGAGCCCGCGTTCCAACTCGGCCTCACCGTCGTAGTCGGCCAGCACCGGGGCGAGTCGGCGCAGCAACGGGAACTCGGTGACCGGCAGCCGATGCAGGCCGAGTCGCAACACTTCGTCGGATTCTTCCGGACGCTCCACCACTTCCTGCAGCTCATTGAGCACATGGCCGTAGAGGAAACCGAACAGAGCGCGATAGATGTGCAGCGCGTCGGCGCCGGAGAAACCGGCACGGGTGAGCAACGCCAGTACATCCTCCAGTGGCCGCAGCATCGCCTGCGAACGCTGCCCGAGCGGCGTGGCCAGTGGTCGCGTCACCAGCAACGGCACCACCCGCGGATGTGACAGCGCCAGTTCGCGGAAATCACGAGCGATTATCCGCAACCGGCCGCCCCAATCCGGGTCCGAACTGTCCACTCGCAGTTGCCCGAAGACGAGTTCGGCGACACCGTCGAGCACCGCCGCCTTGTTCGGTACATGCCGGTAGATCACCATCGGGTCCCGGCCCACCACGTCGGCCAAACGGCGCATCGATAGCCCCTCGACGCCGTCGCTATCGATGATCGCCAGTGCTGCCGCCAGCACTCCGGCACGCGTGACCTGGCCGGCGCCCCGGCCGTTCGCGGCACGACCAGCGTCGGCGATGTCCGCGAAACCCGGGCGGTCCGGTGACGATTCGTCCATGGCGCAGCCTCTCTCACTGCCGGAAAACACTGTAGCAATGCAGTGTAGACCTACAACGTTGACATTACCTCGACATTGGCGTGTACTGGAGGAACCGCACATCTTCCAGCACCGACCCCTGCGTCCTGAGCTGTCGATGCGGAATCGGGCACAGGTCGAGTGCCGACTATTTCGGCCGCCACGCTCCATCTCGACGAGCAAAGGATCGGTCACCATGGCAATCGCTCACACATTCGCGCACAAGACCAAGGCTTTTCCGGAGGCGATCCGGCGCTATCTCGACCCCGTGCCCGAACGCACCCCGGCTCAGCCCTCGACCCGACTGTCCGAACCTGCGGTCACCCACCGCCCACCGCGACTGCGGCTGAAGCCGGAAGACCGCCGTTCCGACTACATCGACGGCGCGTGGTGGCCCAGATCTACCGATCTCGCGACGGAGATTCCAGAGCTGGTGGCTGCCTTGACAACTCGGCTGGGTCCGGTCGATCGGATCGTCTACGATCCAGACGGCTGGACGCCGCCGCCACGGCAGGTGACAGCGGCAGAACATGCGATCAGCCTAGAGCCGTACCGGTTCCAGTTGCGGAACACGATGTACGTCGTCGGCACCGATTCCGCGGTCACGGTGCTACGCGTGATCCCTCCATCCACCGACGGACGTACCGCCCACTCCGCGATGGTGGACGCCGTCACCCTGCGTCAGGAATAAATCATGCCTCGCCTGCATGTACGCCGCCCCGTCGTCAGCGGCTTCGAAGCTGACACGTCCGCACCCGACGAGCTTCAGCCTTTCCGAACACCTACGCGCACACCGCGTTTGATGCTACGTGGGCGAAGTGCCCTCCCCGGAAACGTCGACGGCGCCTGGTGGCCGTGGACCACGAACCTCACGTCCGAACTCCACGACCTGATCAGTGCGGTCACCCCCCGCCTCGGGCCCACGATGCGCGTCGGCTTCGAATGGAATGCGACCAGTATCGCCCAGCGGCGCATCGACACCGACGACCACATCCGCGTGCACGGCGCCAGTGGCAGCCAGCCTCCCGACGTGATGCGCCTCTACGGAGCACACAACACCGCACTGGCACTGATCGTGATCCCAGCCGGCACGGCACCCGAGGTCGCACGCGAGCGTATGCGCCTCGCGGTGGCAGGACACCTCAGCCCGCCGCCCGGGCCGTGACACCGGGACGCGGCCGATACCGACCAAGGCAGGACCGTCGCTATGACAGAGGCCAACGACCGCACGCATCGGCGAAGCTCCGACCCGGCCGACGACCGAATACCGCGACTGCGGCTGAAGCCGGACTCGGCGAAGACCGGCTACGTCGACGGCGCGTGGTGGCCGCGCAGTGACAATCTCATGGTCGAATTGCCCGCGCTGCTGGCAACCGTGACAGGCCGGCTGGGCCCGATCCGCCGGATCACCTACCGTCTCGGTGAGTGGGCGAGCGCGCCCAGCGATCTGGTCATCGAGGGGTTGGCCATACGCCTCGAGGGCCACCGCACCGGCGCCGTCAACACGATCCAGATGCTGGGCACCCGTGACCGCCGACTGGACCTCCTGGTGATCCCGCCCTACACCGACGACCATCGAGCTGTCGCCGCAATGGACACCGCATCCGCCACCGGCGACGTCTCCACCGTGGACGACCTGTTGATGATCAGCCCCGGAGAACGACGAGATCGCACCACACGAGCGGAGGCCGTGCGCCGATGGAGCTCCGAGGACTAGTGGTGGCCTTGAAGATTCATGCGCGGTGAAGTTTTTTTCGACCCCGGCGATGAGTTTTCCGGACCGTCCCCGTCCTACTGGTGAACGCGCCACCAACCCGGTGCGACCGAGCCAGAAGGAACGAGAAATGACCGCCGTCACCGCCACCCGGACCACCACCGCCGCCGTCCACCCCGGCAAGATCCGCAACCGCGTCCTGTGGACCCTGCAGATCGTGCTCGGCCTGTTCTTCGTCATCGCCTCCGGCGGCCCGAAGCTCGTCATCCCGCAGACCCTGATGGAAAACAACGCCACCGCCTTCTCGATCCCGTTGGCGCTGCTGGTCTTCATCGGTCTGGCCGAGGTCGCGGGCGGGATCGGACTCATGGTGCCCCGCCTGACCGCGGCCGCCGCGATCGGCCTGGCGATCGTCACCTTCCTGGCCGCCGGCTTCAACGCCTTCCTGGCCGGCGCGCCGGAATTGGCTCCCTTCCCGCTGGTGCTCACCGCGATCTTCGCCTGGATCGCCTACGAACGCCGGGACTCGATCACCGCCCTGGGCGCGCTGATCAAGCGATGACCCGCGCATAACGCCCGGCTACCGGTGGCACCCAGCCGCCGGTAGCCGCGTTGTGCGTGACGGGGACGGTCCGGTCGGGTTGGTCGGGCTGTCCCACCGGAGTCGCTGCGTGCATCCGAGATCGGTTGGTATCGGCGGGAACTGACACCGGAGTGTGTCGTCCCCCTGCCGTTATGGTTCGGGCATGGCAGATCTAGTCGCCGAATGGGTTCGCAACGCCGAATCCCCCGACGGGATGCCGGGTATGGTGATCCTCTTCCGCGAGGAGGATCCCCACTCCATACGCGAGCAGTTGGCATCGCTGCAGGGCTACCCCGCTGCGCTGCCCTGGGATTGGCTCGCCGCTTTCGACGCCGAGGATGCCGAGCAGGATCGCTGAGTTCCAGCGAAGACCACTAACTGATATTCGTGACGCCGACGCAGTTCGACGAGCTCTCGCGGCTGTTCACCGCACACGGTACGCGCGCGGAAAGCATGCGGACGTGGCGTGACCCGGAGTGGACGTCCGCGCTGAAAGCCTGGGCCGGAGCCTACGGCTCGAGGCCCGCGGCCCGGCGATCACAAGCTCCGGCGCACCCGAGGAGACCGAACCAGACCGGCTCGCCTGACATGTCGGTTCGACGCACCACGCGCAGCGAATTAGTTGGGACTTTGTTGGAAGATCCGACCAACGAGGTAGGTATTCGGGCGGAGGAAACCCGCCCTGACCTGCGATCAAAGTGGGCCCAACGCTCCACAACCCGAACACTCTCACGGTGGAAGGTCCGGAGACCCGGATCAAACCTGTCGGCACCCGCCGGGCGGCACCGGAAGGTGATCGGTGATGGCCGAACAGATGATCACCGGGTTGGCCTCGTTGCAGGCCGATGAACTGGCATGGACCGCCGCAATCACCGGAGCGGTGGGCAGAGCCGGACTGCGGTGCCTGACACCCGGATCTGCTCCTCGGCCGGATGCAGCGCAACTTCCAGCAGCGAGGGGCGGCCCATGTCGTGGCCCTGGTGGAGGGTCAGCTCGGCGTGCGGCGGGACCAGACCGAGCTGGCGGGCGTACGCGCCGAAGGCGGCAGCGGCGGCGCCCGTGGCGGCGTCTTCGACGACGCCGCCCACGGGGAATGGGTCGCGGACGTGGTAGACCGTCGCGGTTTCGCGCCAGACCAGCTGCACCGTGGTCAGGTTGAGCCGGCGCATCAGGGCGAGCAGGCGGTCGAAGTCGTAGTCCAGGTCGGCCAGTCGCTCCCGTGTGGCGGCCGCCAGCACCAGGTGGTGCACCCCCGCGTACGCGATCCTCGGGGGCAACGCGGCATCCAACTCCCGGTTCGTCCAGCCGAGCGCCGCCAAGGCTTCCGTGACATCCGCCGGGTCTGCCTCGTACACCCGCGGTGGCACGCTGGTGAGCGTGGCCTTCAGCGTTCCGTTGACCTCGTGGACAGCGACCGGCACCCGACCCGCCTGGGTGTGGAGGTCGAAGTTCCCGGCTCCGAATCGTTCGCCGAGCGCGACGGCGGTGGCCACAGTGGCGTGGCCGCAGAAGTCCACTTCCGCCTTGGGGCTGAAGAACCGGAGGGTGAAGGACCTGAGGTCGTCAGGGTCGGGGTTGGGGGTGAGAAAGGCGGATTCCGAGTAACCGAGCTCGGCGGCCATCGCAAGCATCGCGGCGTCGTCGAGTCCGGCGGCGTCGAGTATGACGCCGGCGGGGTTGCCGCCGTGGGGGCTGGTTGCGAAGGCGGTGTAGTGCAGGACGTCGGTGGTGGTCGGAGTGGTCATGGGTGGGATCCCTTCTGGCGGAGCCGGATTGCGAAAGTGGAGGGGAATCGAGGGGGTCACTGGCCGTCGGTCGTGCCCCGTTTCCTCGAGACGAACAGTGCCAGCAGGGTGCCGGTGGCGAAGGCCGCGGCAGCAAGGGTTGCCGACAGTCGCAGACCGGGGATGAAATCGCCGGAGGCGGCGAGCGTGCCGAACAGCGCAACCCCGACAGTGCTGCCGACCTGCCGGGAGACGTTGAAGACGGCGGCGGCGATGCCCGCCCCCGACGCCGGGGCTGCGTCGATGATCGCGGCGGTAGCGGCCAGGGCCGTCGTGGTCTGGCCGAGGCCTGTGGCAACCAGGGCGAACAGCAGCGCGTAATAAGGAGTGTGCAACCCGGCGACCAGCCAGCCGAGGAAGCCGGTGGTGCCCAGCGCCAAGCCCGCGGCCATCGGGACGTACGGGCCGGTGCGGGCAACGATCCGGCTGAACAGCGGGGCGGCGATCAACCCCATGCACACCGACGGCAGCAGGGCAAAGCCGGTGGCCAGGGCGCCGAGGCCGCGCTCCTGCTGGAAGTACAGAGTGGTCAGGAAGAGCATGCCGTAATAGCCGAGGCTGATCAGCAACCCGATCACGGCGGTGCCGGTAAAGGCCGGGGAGCAGAACAGCGACGGCGGGAGCAGTGGCGCGCGCTCGCCGCGGCCGCCCGCCGCCCGCTTCTCCAGAGCGCGCTCGACCTGGGCGAAGGCGACCAGCGCGGCGGCGCCGAGGCCGAAGGCAGCCAGGACCGACGCGGACGTCCAGCCGTGCGTGCCTGCCTCGTTGAAGCCGTACGCCAAGGCGACGAGCCCGACGACGCCGAGGATCTGTCCCAGCGGGTCCATCCGGCGGACTCCTGTCGTGCGGGCGGAGGCGCGGAGGTGGCGCAGGGTGAGGTGCATGGCGAGAGCGCCGACGGGCAGATTGAGCCAGAACACGAAGCGCCAGTCGAGGGCAGAGACCAGGACCCCGCCGACGACCGGACCGGCGCCGAAGGCGACGGAGGCAACCGCGCCCCAGAGGGCGACTGCCCTGGCCCGCATCGTGCGATCGGGGTAGGTGGCCTGCAAGAGTGCGAGCGAGGCCGGCACGAGCAGCGCGGCGCCCGCACCCTGGGCGAGCCGTCCGGCGACCAGCAGGCCGGGAGATGTGGCGAGGCCACATGCCACCGACGCGGTAGTGAAAATCCCGAGGCCGGTCAGGAAGACCCGGCGGTGCCCGAACCGATCGGCGAGGCCGCCGCCGAGCAGGAGCAGCGCCGCGAAGACGGTGCTGTAGCCGTCGACGAGCCACTGCAGGGCGGAGGCTCGGGCGCCGAGGGAGGCGCGGATGTCCGGGAGGGCGACATTGACAACCGTCACGTCGAGCATCACCAGGAAGTAGCCGAGGCTGAGCGCGACCAGCGGGGCCGGCGCGAGCGCGGGTCGCGGGTTATCCGTGCCGGAAAGCGCCGCCGGTCGGGGTGTTCCGGCGGCGCGCCCGGGTCGAGCGGCGAAGTCCGTGAAGGTCATGGGAAAAATCATCGACCCCGGATGCTTCGTCAGCCATCGAAGTGTCGCTGTCCTACGCTGTCGTCATGCCGGATCCGCACCCGCTCAAGCACCAGACCGACATTGCCCGCGCCGCCGCCCTGATCGCCGATCCCTCCCGGGCCGTCATGCTCAAATGCCTGGCCGATGGCCGCGCTCTGCCCGCGAGTGCGCTCGCGGGCGAGGCCGCGGTCAGCGCGGCGACGGCCAGCGCGCACCTGGCCAAGCTGGTGGAGGGCGGGTTCGTCACGGTCGCGCAGGAGGGACGGCACCGCTACTACCGCCTCGCGGGCCCTGAGATCAGCGCGGCCTTGGAGGCGCTGGCACTCGTCGCGCCGGCGCTGCCCATCAACTCCCTGAAGGAGAGCAACCGCACCAACGCCCTGTACCGCTCCCGCACGTGCTACGACCATCTGGCCGGACAGCTCGGTGTCGCCCTGATGCAGGCGCTGCTCGGCCGTGGCGTGCTCACCGGGCACGACGGCTTCCACCGCCCCGCGGAAGCGGTGCGCGACCGCCTGTCGTCGTACGGCCGCGATATCCGCTACGAACTCACCGACACCGGCCGGGAACAACTCCGCGAACTCGGCGTCGATACCGACCGCTTGCCACCGCGCCGGCCCGCGATCCGCTACTGCGTCGACTGGAGCGAGCACCGCCACCACTTGGCCGGCGGCCTCGGCGCAGCCCTGACCGCCCGACTATTCGACCTGGACTGGGTGCGCTGGGGCGTTGCCCCGCGCCTGGTCCACCTGACCGACCAGGGCGCCGCGGGCCTCGAGCAGTCACTCGGTCTGGTACTCGCCAGAGCTTGAACACCCACTGGTACAGGCAGCGGTGCCCTCCGCGATCCGGGCGTTCACGGCGGAGGGCAGAGGCCTTGTGCCCGAACGTGTATGGACACCCTCACCGACGGCACCCGGATCCGCGAGTCCGAGTTTGTTCGGCGACACCGACGATGCCGACGCAGCGGCACCCCTGTGGTTATTGTGGCGGCCATTGGCGTGCTGTGCTCGTTGTCGAGTTGTGGAAGCCGGCGAATGGGCGCGTGTGCGCGCAACGGAAACCCGGTCGGTGCAGGTGCCGGTGATCACTGCTCGTTGTGCACGGCTCTGCCGCGCTGCGTGATGAGTTCGTCGAGGATCGCCTGCACGGTTCGGGGGCCGCTGTAGTGGTAGCCCTGCACCAGCGAGAAGCCGAGGTCGGTGAGCACTGCCGCTTGGTGCGCGGTCTCGACCCCTTCGGCGATGACCTCCATGTCGAGCGCGGTGCTGAGCGCCTTGATCACCCCGAGCAGCGGTGGCGCGGGCGAGTCCGCGGTGATCGCCGCGACGAAGGACCGGTCCACCTTGAGGATGTCCGCTGGAATGGCCGCCAGCCTGCTCAACGATGAGTAACCGGTGCCGAAGTCGTCGATAGCGATGCGTACGCCGGCGTTCCGCAAGGCGCTCAGGTTGTGGATCGCGTTCGGTGACTCGGCCTCCAACTGCGTCTCGGTGACCTCGAGCACCAGCTGCCCAGCGTGCCAGCCGGTGCTGCGCAGAGTACTCCGTACCCGATTGCCGTAATCGCTGTCGGCCAGCTCCAGACCGCTGACATTGACGTTCAGCGTGAGGTCGAGATCCGCAACAGTTCTCCGCAGCGTGACTGCGTCCACACACGCCCGGCGTAGTACGGCCTGGTCCAGGTCGGCGATCAAGTTGTACTCCTCCGCGGCGCGGATCACCTCGATCGTGCTGAGGCCAGGCTCGGTGGCCGAAGACCAGCGCAGCAACGCCTCCACACCGACCACCTTGTCGCCGAGCGGCAGGCTGACGATCGGCTGGTACAGGACTTCCAGGTTGGTGTCTTCCGCGATGGCCCGGCGCATTTCCTCAGCCAGGGCAACGCGCTGCCCGGATTCCAGCCTGGTCTGGTTGGGACCTGCCTGCTTGGCCCGATACCGGCCCACATCGGCCCGGCTGACCAGCATCGACGCCGGTTCACGCGGCTGCCATGACGTGACGCCGGCGGAGCAGCCGGTAGTTGTCGCCGCGCGCATGCGGTCGGTGAGCCCGACCGCGGCCCGTTCGGTCGTGTCGGGCAGCAGCACCGCGAACAGGTCGCCACCGAGCCGGGCCAGCGTCTGTTCCGGCGTCAACAGCTCACTCCAGGTGTCGGCGACGTGCTGCAGCACCGCATCGCCCGCGGGCTGGTCGAGGTGGCCGTCGTCGTCCGTCTGACAGCGGTCCAGGTCGGCCAACACCAGCGCGGGGCGTTGGCCGAGCCGCCCGGCCTTGGCGATCTCGGCGTTCAGCAATCGATCGAAACCGCGCCGATTGAGCAGGCCGGTGAGCACATCGATGTCGGCTTCTGCGGCTCTGCGGGCCACAATCGTGACCACCACACCGACCATCACGGTCACCCCGGCCGCGATCACCCCGGTCCACCATTGCAGGTGCTCGCGAGTGCCCAACACCGCCATGCAGCACACCACGGCGAACCCGATCTCCAGGCCGGTGACGTACGTGCTGAAGAAGAACGCGGCATCGCACGCAACGAACACGTATATGGACGACAGCGTGACCGCGGCGGTGTCGCCGGGGAGCCAATGAATGGCAATGGTGATCAGCACGGTCCCGAGCGATACCAAGATCGGGTGCGCGCGCACCGGCATCCGCGCACCCACCAGATACACCAGGATGCCGGTGAGCACCGCGACCAGCGCTGCCCCGAACACGACCGCGCGACTACCCGGCCCCTCGCCTGTCAATGCGGTCACCACGGCAGCGAGCAGTCCGCCGACGAAAAAGAAAGCCCCAGTAGTCCTGGACATGAGGCTCGCTGTTGCTACCACTGATGCCGCCCGCGCCCGAGTACGGGAACCACCCCGGGTTCCGACTCCTCGCATCTCTCCAGACTAGCCACCCCATCAAGGGCGGAATACCCAGGTCGGAGCACTAGCCGAGCCTTGACTCCGCAATGATCTCGAGCCCGTTGTGCGTCATCGGGATCACAGGATCCAGGTCACCGCCGACCTTGTAGACCTGCACGACACGGCCACCCCGATGTCAACCACGCAACGTGTTCGGGCAATGCCACACAGCGAAGCAGCCGCAGGTCGATGACCTGCGGCTGCTTCGGTGGGTGGAGCTAAGGGGAATCGAACCCCTGACCTTCTCGATGCGAACGAGACGCGCTACCAACTGCGCCATAGCCCCGTGGCTCGTTTCCGGGCCAACGGAGGAGAACTTTAGCAGGTGGGGACGGGAGATTCCGAATCGGCTGGTCCGGGTGGGGAAATGCGGGGTCAGGTGGGTTCGGGGGCGGGTGGGGTGAGGTGGAGACCGGCGGCGGTGGCGGCCTCGGCGAGGACTGTGTCGAGCATGGCGGGGGTGAGGCGGCCGGTGAAGGTGTTCTGCTGGCTGACGTGGTAGCTGCCGAACAGTTCGAGGCGGTGGCGGCCGGGGCGGGCGGGTTCGATCGTGTAGTGGACGCCGTGGCCGAATTTCGGGCGGGGGCGGGGAACCTGCCAGCCGGCCGTGGTGAGGGCGGGCATGAGTGCCTGCCAGCCCCAGGCGCCGAGGACGACGACGGAACGGACTGTGGGGGAGAGCAATTCGAGTTCGTTGATCAGCCAGTGCCGGCAACGGTCGCGTTCGTCGATGGTGGGTTTGTTGTCCGGGGGCGCGCAGTGCACGGGGGAGGTGACGCGGGTGCCGATCAGCCGGAGGCCGTCGTCGCGGCGGGTGGCGGTGGGCTGGGTGGCGGCGCCGATCGTGTAGAGGGAAGCGAAGAGTACGTCGCCGCTGCGGTCGCCGGTGAACATCCGGCCGGTGCGGTTTCCGCCGTGGGCGGCGGGGGCGAGGCCGACCAGCAGCATGGCGGCGTCGGTGGGGCCGAAACCGGTCACCGGGCGGCCCCAGTAGGTTTCGTCGCGGAAGGCGGCGCGCTTCTCGCGGGCGACCTGTTCGCGCCAGGCGACCAGTCGCGGGCAGGCGCGGCAGTCGGTGAGCGCGATGTCCATCGCGTCGAGGTCGGGATAGTCGGCCGATGCTGTCGCGGCGGTTTTCGGTGGTTCGCTGTGGGCGGTGCGACGCACCATCGGTCCCTCCGTTCGGTCGGTGCCCTTGCGAGTCTGCCCGTTCCGCGGTGATCGTGTCACACCGACCGCTGTCGATAGCTGTCTGTTTGCGAGACTCGGCGCACCGTCCGGTACATGTCGATTCGTGCCTTGTGGGCGATTCGTTCGGTCCGGCGCGAGGTATTCGCGGTGGCGAGGAGAGTCGCCGATTTCCGGGATGGGGGCGGCTGTCGGCCGAAAAGCCGACAGGTCGCTGGAATCGGACCGGTCGGATGATCAGCTGTCCGGCCGGCAGACGTGCAGGTCCGTAGCTTTCGATGTTGATAGCATGGCGTTTCCAGCCGGACGGTCCGCCGCAGCACCGGTTGCGCGGCCCAACGCGATCACATCGAGAGAGTTCTTGCATGCAGTTCGAAATCGTCGAGCGGGACGAGACGTGGGTCGCCGGGCTACCGGTGCGCAGTCCGAAACGTGCGCTCGGAGAACTGCGCGACCGCGATCTCGAGGCCGCTTGGGCCGCGGTGCTGCATCAGGAATTGGGGGGCCCGCTGGCCTCCTCCTACACCGATTACGCACCCGATCTGGGCACGTTCAACACGCAGATCGTCGGCTACGAATGCACCTCTTTCGATCGGGTGACCCGCGGGCATATCGTGGCCCGTCTGCCCGCCGGCGCCTATGCGCGTTTCTCCGCGGTCGGCAATTTTCCGCAGATCATGACCGACCTGTGGACCCAGATCGCCTACGCCGAGG
The DNA here is from genome assembly GCF_001613505.1 of Nocardia mikamii NBRC 108933. Classification (GTDB taxonomy): domain Bacteria; phylum Actinomycetota; class Actinomycetes; order Mycobacteriales; family Mycobacteriaceae; genus Nocardia; species Nocardia mikamii. Next base: position 578,195 of record NZ_BDCM01000006.1, on the reverse strand, counting down.
AACACAACCAGATCAAACGCACCTTCACCGGGGATTTCGAATGCTATCCGCACGCGTACAAGATCGATCTGTACCTGGCGGTAGACCCCCGATGACGTATTCGATCGTGGTCCGCGACGCGGCCATCTACGGCGGCCTGGTGGTGCCGCGGGTCCGGCCGAGTTTCAAGGTCAGCAACAGTGAGCTGATCGAATTCCTGCGTGAGCGGCTGCGTGATCGCGAGATCGGCGGCCCGCTCTACACCGTGTACGTGCCCGATCCGGCCGGAAATTACAACGTGCTGGTCAGCTACGAATATCACGCGCCCAAAGAGGTGCCGGTCGGCGATGTGATGATTCGCGTCCCGAAGGGCGTATACGCCCGATTCGAACCCAACGGTGATTATCACGATCCGGTCGAGGACGTCTGGGCTCAGGTCGACGACGCCACCGCGTCGGCCGAGATCACCCGCGCGTATCGCGAGGAGATCGAGGTGTGGCGTGGTCCCGACCGGTTGGAGTTGTTCATCTCGATTCTGGTGTGATATTTGGTTGCCAACGGGTAACCAAATGTGAACCGGGCGGTCTTTTTGTTCTGTGTGGTGCACGACACCGACGGGATGACCTCGATCGATACCGCGCGGCACGCTCGGGTTTCGGAAGATTTGCCGGACGTCTGGTCAATTTCGGAGGGATGACGGATACTTCCCTAGGTGGCCATACCCGACACCGGCGGTACCGCCTGCCGAGCGGAGGTGGCCGAACGATCGCGCCGCGCCGCGCAGCAACAGAGTAGGAACCGTATGACTGGGCTGGATGTCGCACCGGAGGCGCTGCGACGATATGGCTGCTGACCACCGTGTGCGACCCCGCCGTACGGCCCCCCTGCCGGCCCTCGGCGAATTCTCCGCCGCACCTCTCCGCGAACTCGCCGCGATTTCATCGCAATACGTCGATACACTAGCGTCGGTTCAGGGCGGATTCATCGACGCTCGGGGCGTGGACGTCCTTCCCTCGACATGCCGTGGATAGCGCGATCGGAGATAAGGTGCCTCGGCGAACGCTCGACTCGTTGGTGACCCAGGTCGCCGCGGAGTTGATGGGTGTCGACGCCACGACGATGGTGGCGGCGACCGAACGAGTGCTGGCCAAACTGGTCGACTACTTCGACGTCGATTTCAGTTTCGTCCGCCATACCGACCGGGAACGGCGGGCGACGGTGCTGGTCGCGGAATGGCCGCCGCGCCAAGGCGTGCCCGACCCCGACCCGCTGCGTGTGGTGTATTTCGAACAGGCCGATTCGGTGTTCCGCGCCGTCGAGCACGCCACCGAACCGATGATCGCCCGCCCCACCCCGGAATTCTCCGACTATCAGGAGACGATTCGCCGCTCCGGACTGACCGACGTGACGACCGCGACCGTTCCGCTGATGTCACGCGGTGAGCCGACCGGATTACTCGGATTCATGAAACGGGGCGACCGGCAGTGGAGCACCCGGGAGATCAACGTCCTGAAGGCGATCGCGGCGTTGCTGGCGCAATTGCAGGCCCGGGTGGTGGCCGAGGAACGGCTGCGCTACATCGCCCTGCACGACGACCTCACCGGATTGGCCAACCGTCGCGCCCTGCTCGAACATATGGAGGAGCGGTTGCGTCCGGGCAGTTCGGGGCCGGTCGCCGCCTTCTTCCTCGATCTCGATCGGCTCAAGGCGCTCAACGATTTCCTGGGTCATACCGCCGGTGACAATTTCATCCGCACTCTGTCGTCGCGGCTGAAGGAACATCTCGATCCGAACGACATGATCGCGCGGCTGGGCGGCGACGAATTCGTCATCGTTCCGGCCAAACCGGTGGATCCGGTCGCGGCGGAACTCGAGGCCACCCGGATTCAGCAGTTGATCACCCGCCGGGTGTCGGTGGGCGGAGAAACGGTGAGTCGTGGTGCGAGTGTCGGTGTGGCGCTGGGCATGCCGGGGGAGACCACCGTCGCCGATCTGCTGCGCCGGGCCGACCACGCGCTGTTGTCGGCGAAATCCGGTGGCGGCAACGGCGTCGCGGTCTTTACCGATGCCATGCGCGCGCAGTTCGAACTGCAGGACGACGTCGAATTGAATCTGCGCGGCGCGGTCTCCGACGGTTCGCTGCTGCTGCACTATCAGCCCGAGGTGGATCTGCGGACCGGGCGCATCGTGGCGCTGGAGGCGTTGGTGCGCTGGCAGCATCCCACCCGCGGACTGCTGCCGCCCGGTGCGTTCGTCGGGGTGGCCGAGGCGACGAATCTGGCCGGCGAACTCGGTCGCTGGGTATTGCGTACGGCCCTGGCGCAATTCGCGAAATGGCGGCGCGCCGGGCTGGCCTCGAACGTGGTGATCCGGATCAACGTCTCGCCGGTGCAGTTGGTGAGCCTGGACTTCGTGGAATGCGTCGAGGATGTGCTGCGCCGGCACGGAATCGATGGCAGTTCGGTGTGCCTGGAGATCACCGAACATGTCGTGGTCTCGGATCTGACCCGCACGCAGGTGACCTTGCGCGGACTCAAGCGCATGGGTGTGCAGATCGCGATCGATGATTTCGGCACCGGCTACAGTTCGCTGTCGCATCTCAAGGCGCTGCCGGTGGACGCGGTGAAGATCGACCGCGGTTTCGTGCAGCGGCTCGGCGCCAGCACCGACGATCTGGCGATCGTGAAATCCATTGTGGGACTTGCCGGTTCGTTCGGCCTCGGAGTGGTCGGCGAAGGGGTGGAGACGGCGGTGGCCGCGCGCACCCTGGTCGGCCTGGGTTGCTACCGGGCGCAGGGTTTCCTCATCGCGCGGCCGATGCCCGCCGAGGAGGCCGAACCGCATCTGGCGGAGGGGCGCATCCCGCTCGACCTGGAACTCCCGCGGGTTTCCCGTGGGGCGCATCGGATCTGATTCCCCGGTATGGCGGTCGCCGAATCCGTGGGTTCGCCATGGCTGCTGGTGGAAACGCTGGCGCCCGCGAGTGGGCCGACGATCGTCGCCGACGGGCCTCGCGTCCGGGAATGGACGAGTCTTTCGCGCGCCGGACGCTCGCTCGGGGCGGGTGCCTCCGCGCTGGCGGCCGCCGCCGTCGAGATAGCAGCGGCGGCCGTTCCGTCCGGCTCGGCCGCGGAGTCGGCCGACGGCCGGATCGTCGTCTCCGAGGGCGGCTGGACCGCGATCGCGGTGCCGGTCTTCTGCTCGTTCGGGGCTGTGCACGGCGTGCAGCTGTGGGTGGGCGCCGCGGGCCGGCAGCCGCCGCCCCGGCGCGCGGTCGCGGCATGGGACTGGGATTCCGGTACCGAACTCGCCCACCACGGCCCCGGCCTGGAGGAACTCGCCTTCGCCCGCGCCCGCGAACACGTGCGGGTGGTGCGCACGCCGCCGGAGGTGTTCGGGCGGATGGTGCGTTTCGACGAGCGGATGGGCTATACCGCGGTGGTGGCAGGCACCGATCCGGCCGGTCGCTGGCAGGGGGAACTGGCGATTCGCGGTGACGACGAGATCGTGCGCAACTTCCAGCTGGTCATCCGGGTGCATCGCGAGGATCCGCATCTGGCCGTCTCGACCCGGACGGCACACGTCACCCGCGCGCTGCTGCACGAGATCACCGACGTCAGCCCGCCGCGCCCGGATACGGATCTGGCGATCACCCGCGCGGTGTCGCGGTCGCCCGATGCCGGTGTGGGATTCGTCGAATTGGCGTTGGGGCTGGTGTACGAGTGGGCCAGCCCGCCACCACCGCCGCTGGAACGCTGGAGCACCGAACGGCCGCTCGTGCATCCCGATGATCGGCGGGATTACCGGGCGGCGTTCGCGGCTGTCTTCGCCGATGAGATCGATGCGCCGGCAAGGGAACTCGTGTTTCGTCTCCGATTCGAGGACACCGAATGGATCGCGGTGCGCGCCGAGCTGTCGCGCCTGGGGTCCGAGCGCGCCCACGGCATGATCCGGGTCCGGCCTGCCGCACGGTGACGCGAGTGCCGCGGTCGAGAGGCGATGCCGGTGCGCGCGGTTGGCGCAGCCTTCGGCGAGCATTCATCCCGTGTTCGTCCCGCCGGTTCGCGCGACGGGGACGATCGGCGCGTGCGCATCGCTCAGCTGGCGAACTTCTACGGGCCGCGTTCGGGCGGACTTCGCACCGCACTGCATCACCTCGGCGCCGGATATGTGGCCGCCGGGCACGAGGTGGTGCTGATCGTGCCGGGCGCGCGCCGGGGCGAGGAAATGCTGCCCAACGGTGTGCTGCGGATGACCGTGCCGGCGTTGGGGATTCCGTGGACGGGCGGGTATCGCGCGGCCGATCCGCGCCGAGTCGCCGATCTGCTGGCGGGGCTGGCGCCGGATGCGCTCGAGGTGTCGGACCGGCTGACTCTGCGCGGATTCGGACGGTGGGCCCGCCGCCGGGATATCGCGTCGGTGATGATCTCGCACGAGCGTCTCGATCGGTTGCTCGGCCAGGTGCTACCCACCTCGGTCGCGCGGCGAGCCGCCGATGTGGCCAATCGCCGCACCGCCGCCGATTACGACATGGTGGTCTGCACGACCGCGTTCGCCCGCGCGGAATTCGACCGGATCGATGCCCCGAATGTCGCGCTCGTCCCGTTGGGTGTGGATCTGGAGCTGTTCGCGCCGCATCGTCACGATCGGGCCCTGCGGGCGCGGCTCGGAGGTTCGCATCTGGTGGTGCACTGCGGGCGGCTGTCGGTGGAGAAGCGGGTCGACCGCAGTATCGAGGCGGTGGATCACCTGCGCCGGGGCGGGGTGAACGTGCGCCTGGTGGTCGCGGGGGACGGGCCGCGCCGCGACGCGCTGGTCCGGCAGGCACGCGGCGTGGCGGCGTTGCCCGACGGGCGTCCCGGCGTCCATTTCGCCGGATTCATCGACGACCGAACACATTTGGCGACCCTGCTGGCCAGCGCCGACATCTCCCTCGCGCCCGGTCCGCACGAAACCTTCGGACTGGCGGCGCTCGAGGCGCTGGCCGCCGGCACCCCGGTGGTGGCGAGTCGTTCCTCGGCGCTGGCCGACATCGTGACCGCCGAATGCGGGGCCGTGGCCGCCGATCACCCGTCCGCCTTCGCCGAGGCCGTCACCGATGTGCTGGCCCGCCCGGCGGCGCAGCGACGGCGTGCGGCGCGCTCGCGAGCCGAACAATTCCCGTGGCCGGTCGCGGTCGCCGGGATGCTGTCGGTATTGCGCGGATTGTCGTAGCCGCGACGTGCCCGTGCGGCCCGGTACGGATGCGGTGTGTCGGGGAACACGTATGCTCCAGGGCAACGGAGATAGTCAGTCCGGATGCCGGCCCAGCACCGACATCACACCGCAGAGCATTCGAGGAACGGCGTGCGTGATCGCTTGAAGTCCGTGAGCGGCAAGAAGACTCTGGTCACCGGCGCGGCCAGCGGAATCGGTCGGGCGACCGCGATCGCCGCCGCCGCGCAGGGGGCCGAACTCGTTCTGACCGATATCGATGCCGCCGGGCTCGCGGACACCGTCGAGGAGATCGGGCGCACCGGCGGCAAGGTGCTGGAATCGCGGGCTCTCGACATCAGCGATTACGAGGCGGTCGCCGCCTTCGCCCGGGACGTGCACGGTCGGCACGGCAGCCTGGACGTGGTGATGAACGTGGCCGGCATCTCGGCCTGGGGCACCGTCGAGAATCTCGAGCACCGGCACTGGCGCTCGATGGTGGACGTGAATCTGATGGGCCCGATCCACGTCATCGAGAGCTTCGTGCCGGAGATGGTGCGGGCCGGGCGTGGCGGGGCGCTGGTCAACGTGTCCTCGGCGGCGGGGCTGCTGGCCTTTCCCTGGCATGCGGCCTACAGCGCGAGCAAATACGGGTTGCGCGGCGTATCGGAGGTGCTGCGCTTCGACCTGGCCCGGCACGGGATCACGGTGCATCTGGTGGTGCCGGGAGCGGTGAACACCCATCTGGTGCAGACCGTCGAGATCGCCGGTGTGGATCGCGACGATCCGCGAATTCGACGGTATGTGAAGCGGTTCCAGTCGCACGCCGCATCGCCGGATCAGGCCGCGCGGGCCATCTTCCGTGGTATCGAGAAGAATCGCTTTCTCGTCTACACGTCGTTCGACGTGCGGTTCGGGTATTGGTGGGCGCGAAAGTTCGCCTGGCCCTACGAGTTCACGATGCGCCGCGCCAACGACCAGTTCAACCGCTTCCTGCGCTGAGTTCGGCGCGGATTCACCCGCACATCTTCTCGGCGCACGCCGCCACATCGGCATCCGTGACGTGATCGCGCGCGGTCGGTTCCTCGCATCCCTCGGCCCGGGTGCAGTCGATGTTCACATCCAGCGTGCGCGCGCCGGGGCCCTCGTCGCCGAGCCGGTCGTGATAGTTGACGATGCGGCAGCTGCCCAGTGACAGACAGCCACAGCCGATGCAGTCGGTGAGACTGTTGCGCAGCCGGGTGAGCTGTTCGATCCGCTGATCGAGATCGGTGCGCCACGTTACCGACAATCGTTCCCAATCCTTCCGATTGGGGGTACGCCCCTCCGGTAGGGTGTCGAGAGCCTTGCGAATTTCGCTGAGCGGAATTCCGACGCGCTGCGAGATCCGGATGAATGCCACCCGGCGCAGCGTTTCCCGGGAGTATCGGCGCTGGTTTCCGCTGGTGCGTCGGCTGGCGATCAGGCCCTCGCGTTCGTAGAAATGCAGTGCCGACACCGCGACGCCGCTGCGTTCCGACAGTTGGCCGGGGGTGAGCTCCTTGGCTTGCCATGTCGTATGCTGCATACCTCAACGATACTTCAGGTTCGTGGCGGCCGGGCGAGAACCGGGAACTTCGCCGCCGCGCAGCGGTGATAGCGTCCGGCGCCGGATCCGGCGTGGTCGGCGAACAATTTCGTGCCAACCCGGCGGCGGCCCATTACGGTCGGGATATGGGAACAGAGGCTGTGCCCCCGGCGCGACCGTTTTCCGTGACGACCGAGGTCGGGACGTTGCGCGCGGTACTGCTGCATCGCCCGGGCGATGAGCTGCGCCGACTCACGCCGCGCAACAACGATCAACTGCTGTTCGACGCCATTCCCTGGGTGGAGCGCGCCCAGCAGGAGCACGAGATCTTCGCCGATGTGCTGCGTGGTCGCGGTGTCGAGGTGCTGTTACTCGCCGATCTGCTGACCGAGACGCTCGCGGTCAGCGGCGCCGGACGCAGTATGGGCATCACCGCGGCCGTCGACGCCCGCCGCATCGGCTACGCCCTGGCAGAGGAACTGAAGACCTATCTGCGCGCGGTGCCCGCGCCGGATCTGGCGCGAATCCTCATGGCCGGCATGACCTTCGACGAATTGCCGTTCGAACCGGATGCCGCGTCGCTGGTGCGGCGCATGCACCACGGCACCGATTTCGTCATCGAACCGCTGCCGAATCTGCTGTTCACTCGCGATTCCTCGTTCTGGGTGGGGCCCAAGGTGGCCATCACCTCCCTCGCGCTGCCGGCCCGCGCTCGCGAAACCTCGCTCACCGACCTGGTATACGCGTTCCACCCGCGATTCCTCGGCGTGCGACGGGCCTACGAATCGCACACCGCGCCGATGGAAGGCGGTGACGTCCTGCTTCTTTCGCCCGGTGTGGTCGCGATCGGGGTGGGTGAGCGCACCTCGCCGGCCGGTGCGGAAGCGTTGGCGCGCAGTCTCTTCGACGATGCGCTGGCCCACACCGTGCTGGTGGTGCCGATCGCGCAGAACCGGGCCACCATGCATCTGGACACCGTGTGCACCATGGTCGACCGCGATGCGGTGGTGATGTACCCGGGTGTGCAGAATTCGTTGCGCGCGTTCACCATTCGAGCCGACGGCGATTCGGTGCGGATGAGCGGTCCGGATCCGTTCCTGCCCGCCGCGGCCGAGGCGATGGGGATCGACAAACTGCGGGTCATCGACACCGGGCTGGACGGGGTCACCGCCGAACGGGAACAGTGGGACGACGGCAACAACACCCTCGCACTGGCGCCCGGGGTCGTGGTGGCCTATGAACGCAACGAGAATACGAATACACGGCTGGCCGATGCGGGCATCGAGGTGCTGACCATTCCGGGATCCGAACTGGGTTCCGGGCGTGGCGGGCCCCGCTGCCTGTCCTGCCCGCTGTCGCGTGACGAGGTGTGAAAGCCGATGCTGGATATCCCGGTCGACCATCAATCGACGGTTCCGCCGTACGAACAACTGCGGCTGGGCATCGTCGCCCGGGTGCAATCCGGCGAACTCACCGCCGGAACCAAGATTCCGACGGTGCGCGCGCTGGCCGTTCAGCTCGGCTTGGCGCCGAACACCGTCGCGCGCGCCTACCGCGAACTCGAGCAGGACGGCGTGCTCGAGACCAGGGGCCGGCTCGGGTCGTTCATCGCCTCCTCCGGTGATCCGACTCGCGACGCGGCCGGGCGCGCGGCCACGGAATACGTTGCGGCGGTGCGCCGATTGGGGCTCGACGACGAGGCGGCGCTGGGCTACGTGCGGGCGGCGCTGGGCGAGACCCCCTAGCCGCGTCGAACCTCAGCGCCAGCTGGGTAGCCAGAGGTGGTCGTGCCAGTTGGACGGCGTGATCGGCAGGGCGGTGAGAATGGGCCACAGCCAGATGAAGTTGGCGATCACCAGCCCCAGATACAGGCACACCAGAAGTAGTCCGAGACTTCGGCGTTCGCCGGCCAGCGCGAACCACCGCCCCGACCGGGCCCGCACGAGGGGTGCGGGGCCGAGAATATCGCCGAGCGTCAGGGCGAGGCCCATCGCGAGGAACGGCGCCATCGGGACCGCGTAGAAGTAGTACATCTGCCGGTCCAGATCCGCGAACCACGGCAGCAGCCCGGCGCCGTAGCCGACCAGCATCGCCGCATATCGCCAGTCGCGGCGGGTGGTGGTGCGCCACAGCGCCCAGGCGAGCATCGGCAGCGACAACCACCACATCGCCGGCGTGCCGATCAGCATCACGGCCTTCACACAGACCGCCTGCCCGCATCCGGTGACACCGTTGTCGGCGTAGTAGTACAGCATCGGGCGTAGGCCCATCGGCCACGACCACGGCTTGGATTCCCACGGGTGATGATTACCGGCCGAATTGGTCAGGCTCTGATGGAATTTCAGCGATTCGGCCTGGTTGTGCCACAGCGAACGCAACGCGTCCGGAACCCACGACCAGGTGCCGCCGGTGCCCACGGCATTGCCCACCGAATAGCGGTCGTAACCGTCCTCGCTGGCGAACCAGCCCCAATAACTGGCCAGGTAGACCAGCAGCGGAATCGCCACCAGCGCGTACAGAGCCGGCCCGATATCGCGGACCGCCGTGCCGACCCAGGGGCGCGCCACCCCGTAGGCCTTGCGCGCGGCCGCATCGAAACAGACCGTCATCAGCCCGAAGAACAGGATGAAATACAGGCCCGACCATTTCGTTCCACACGACAGCCCCAGCAGCAGACCGGCCCCGAACCGCCACCATCGCACACCCAGTCGCGGGCCGAACACGCTCAGCGCTATCCGGCCTTCGGCGTCGGCCCGGGCGAGGCGGGCCCGCGTCTCGTCGCGATCGACGATCAGGCAGCCGAAGGCGCCGACGACGAAGACCGCCTGGAAGATGTCGAGCATGCCGATGCGCGAGGACACGAAGGTCAGGCCGTCGGCGATCAACAACACACCCGCGATCGCGCCGATCAGGGTGGATCGGGTCATCCGGCGGGTGATGCGAATGACCAGCAGGACCAGCAGCGATCCGAAGATCGCCGCGGTGAATCGCCAGCCCCAGCTGGTGTAGCCGAACAGCGCTTCCCCCAGCGCGATCATCTGCTTACCGACCGGCGGATGCACCACCAGCCCGTAGGCCGGATTGTCCTCGACCCCGCCGCCGGTGAGCATCTGCCAGGCCTGCGGTGCATAGTGCTTCTCGTCGAAGACCGGGGTGCCGGCGTCGGTCGGATAGTTCAGCATGGTGAACCGGGTGACCGCGGCGACCACCGTCAGGAATAGCGTGACCAGCCAGCCCCGGGCCCGGTCGGTCGGTCCGAAATCGGGTGCGGGGCGCAGCGGCGCCGGACTGGACAAGGCCGGGCCCGCGCCGATCGCCGGTCGCGTATCGGTCAGCTGGGTCACGCTCCGATCGTATGCGGTGTGCGTAGGTGGGCCGCGCGGCGGTGAGCCGGCCTGCGGACTCGGGCGCGGTCCGGCCCCAGGGGTAGCGTTTGCCCGGACCGGGCGCAGGTGCGCGGTGGCGGCCGGTCGGATGGGTCGGCCGGCGGTGGAAAGGACGGCGATGGGCGAGCACGGCGGACGGTTGGTGCTGGCGGCGACGCCGATGGGCGATATCGGTGATGCGTCGCGGCGGCTGCGCGACGCCCTCGCGAGCGCGGACGTCGTGGCCGCCGAGGACACGCGCCGGACCCGGGCGCTGGCCAAGGCGCTCGAGGTCGAGATCACCGGGCGGGTGGTGAGTTTCTACGATCACGTGGAGGCCGCGCGAATTCCGTTGCTGCTGGACGAGATCGAATCCGGCAGGACCGTCCTGCTGGTCACCGACGCGGGGATGCCGTCGGTCAGCGACCCCGGTTACCGCATTGTCGCGGCATGTATCGAGCGGGACCTGCCGGTGACCTGTCTGCCCGGTCCCTCGGCCGTCACCACGGCCCTGGCCCTGTCCGGTCTGCCCATGGAACGGTTCTGCTTCGACGGCTTCGCTCCGCGTAAGTCCGGGCAGCGCAAGCAGTGGCTGGCGACGCTGGTCACCGAGCCGCGCGCGGTCGTGTTCTTCGAGGCACCGCACCGGCTCGCCGGCTGTCTGGCTGATGCCGCCGAGGTGCTGGGCCCCGGACGCCGGGCCGCGGTGTGCCGGGAGCTGACCAAGACCTACGAGGAGGTCGTGCGCGGCGGACTCGGCGAGCTGGCGGAATGGGCCGTCGAGGGCGCGCGCGGAGAGATCACGGTGGTGGTCGAAGGGGCACAACCGGTTTCGGCCGATCCGGTCGATCTGGTGGACGAGGTGGAGGAACTGGTCGCCGACGGCACCCGCCTCAAGGACGCGTGCGCGCGGGTCGCCGCGCGTGCGGGCGGGGTGTCGCGCCGCGAACTCTACGATGCGGTCCTGGCCGCGCGCGCGGAGTAGCGCAGATCCCCTCGACCGGAAGCCGGGTGAGGGGATTGCGAGGCGGGAACGACGATTCGGTTATACGCGCGCGACGACCGGCGCCAGCCCCAGCACGGTATTCGCGAATTCGATGAAGGTGGGCGCCATGTCGGGAACGCGATGCGCACCCTCGTGGACCAGGACCCGCCGCGTACGTTCCCCGATCGCATCGGGGATCAGGGCGATCACCTCGTCCGGTAGTTCCGGGATCGCGGGATCGGCGGTGCGCGCCTGATCGTGGAAGGCGCGGTACAGGGTGGCGAAGCGGTCCACCGCCCGATCGCGGAACTCCGCGGTCGCGTCGCCCACCAGCAGCGATTCCACCAGGATGAGCCGCGCGAAATCCGGTTCGGCCGCCACCACCGAGCAGAACGTGCTGATCATGGTGGCGATGCGCTGCCGCGGATCGGCGTCCTCGGGCAGGTGCGCCAGCTCCTCCGCGATCCGGGTGCGGATGATCTCGACGCCGGTGTGCACCGCCTCGAGGAAGCAGTGTTCCTTGTTGCCGAAGTGTTCGTAGAAGGTACTGCGTGAGACGTGGGCGCGGCCGACGATATCGGTCAGCGTCACCGTGGAAAAGCCTCGGGCGCCGACACATTCGACCATCGCGCCGATGAGCCGGCCCCGGGGGGTGCCGAGCGCGTGGGCGCGAACGCTGCGGTGGCGCTCGGCGAAATCCGCATCCATAACCGGCTCCGGTCGCCTACTTCTACTTCGGTTCGATGTACTTCGGGAACACCGGTTCCGGTGCGGGTAGGGCCAGTCCGGCCTCGATCGGCGTGGCGAGATCGGCGAAGGTGCGCGCGGTCTGGCCGAGCTGGTCGAGAATCCGCCCGGCCGAACCCGGAATCACCGGCTGCACCAGGATCGACACGATCCGCAGCACCTCGAGGGTGACGTACAGCACGGTCGCCTCGCGGGCCACGTCCTCGGGCGTGCCCGATTTGGCCAGCGCCCACGGCTGCTGTGCGGAGAAGTACTTGTTCGTCTCGCCGAGGGTCAGCCAGATCGCCTCGAGCGCCAGATGCAGCTGCTGCCCGTCGAATTCGGTGCGGCAGCGCTCCAGCAGGCCGTTCGCGCGATCGAGCAGTTCCCGATCGGCGTCGGTGAATTCGCCGGGAGTCGGTACGGCGGAATCGAAATCGCGCGCCACCATCTTCAGGCTGCGCTGCACCAGATTGCCGTACTCGTTGGCCAGATCGGTGTTGATCCGCCCCACGATGGCGTCGTGGCTGTAGGAACCGTCCTGGCCGTAGGAGATCTCACGCAGCAGGAAGAACCGCACCGCGTCGAGACCGTATTGCTCGACCAGCGCCAGCGGATCCACCACATTGCCGACCGACTTCGACATCTTCTCGCCCTTGTTGAACAAGAACCCGTGCACGAAAACGCGTTTCGGCAATTCGATACCCGCCGACATCAGGAAGGCCGGCCAGTAGACGGTGTGGAACCGGGTGATGTCCTTGCCGATGATGTGCACATTCGCCGGCCAGAACCGCTGGAAGGCGGCCGAATCGGTATTCGGGAATCCCACACCGGTCAGATAGTTGGTGAGCGCGTCCACCCACACGTACATCACATGCGCCGGATCACCGGGCACCGGCACACCCCAGTCGAAGGTGGTGCGCGAAATCGACAGATCCTTCAGGCCGGCCTTCACATAGCTGACGATTTCGTTGCGCCGGGTCGCGGGCAGAATGAAATCCGGTGTGGTCTCGTACAGTTCGAGCAGCCGGTCCTGATATTTCGACAACCGGAAGAAGTAGTTCGACTCCTCGGTCCATTCCACCGGGGTCCGGGTTTCGGTCGCCAGCCGCGTCCCGTCCTCGGTGACGGTGGTCTCCTCCTCGGTGTAGAAGGCCTCGTCGCGCACCGAGTACCAGCCCGAATAGGTGTCGAGGTAGATATCGTCGTTGGCCTGCATGCGCTCCCAGATCGCGATGCTGGCGGCGAGGTGATCCTCGTCGGTGGTGCGGATGAAGCGGTCGTAGGAAATGTCGAGCGCCTTGTCCATGCGTTCGAACACATCCGAATTGCGCGCGGCGTATTCCTCCACGGAGACGCCGGCGGCGCGCGCGGCCTGCTGCACCTTCTGGCCGTGCTCGTCGGTGCCGGTCATGAAGAACACGTCGTAGCCGTCGAGCCGCTTGAACCGGGCGAGCGTATCGGTGGAGATGTACTCGTAGGCATGGCCGATATGCGGCGCGCCGTTGGGATAGGCGATCGCCGTGGTGATGTAGAAGGCCGGTGATGTGCGTTCGGGTGCGCTCATGGTGTGTCCACTCTAATCCGCCGCCGATAATCCCTCGCGTCGATATCCCGTCGTCCGCTCGTCGCTCCCGCCGGGTTCACCTGCCGTCGGCGCGGTGTGTCTAATCTGGTCCGATGCCCGGTAAACGACCCGCACCCGAGCCGCCCGAACCGCTGTCGCCGTTGATCGACGCGCACACCCACCTCGATGCCTGCGGCGCCGAGGACGCGGAATCGGTTGCCGCCATGGTGGATCGGGCCGCCGCCGTGGGTGTCGGCCGGGTGGTGACCATCGCCGACGACCTCGAGGCCGCCCGCTTCGCCGTCGACGCCGCGCACTGGGATCCGCGCGTGTTCGCGGCGGTCGCACTGCATCCGACCCGGGCGAACGCCCTCGACGATGCCGCCCGCGCCGAACTGGAGAAGCTGGCCGCCGACCCCCGGGTGGTCGCCGTCGGTGAGACCGGGCTCGACTACTACTGGCCCGGCAAACTCGACGGCTGCGCCGATATCGAGGATCAGGTCGAGGGCTTTCGCTGGCATATCGACCTCGCGAAACGACTCGGTAAGCCGTTGATGATCCACAACCGCGAGGCCGATCACGACGTGCTGGCGGTCCTGCTGGACGAGGGCGCTCCGGAGACGGTGATCTTCCACTGCTTCTCCTCCGACGCCAATATGGCGCTGGCCTGCGTGGCCGAGGGGTATCTGCTCAGCTTCTCCGGGACGGTGAGTTTCCGGAACGCGCACGAATTGCGCGAGGCCGCCAAGCTGGTGCCGGACGAGCTGATATTGGTGGAGACCGATGCGCCGTTCCTGACCCCGCACCCGTTCCGGGGCGCGCCGAACGAGCCGTACTGCCTGCCCTACACCGTGCGGGCCCTGGCCGAACTGCGCGAACAGGATCCGGCGGCACTGGCCGAGATCACGACCGCCAATGCCGAGCGGGTCTACCGCCTGCCGCGAGGCTGAGCCCGCACGCGTGCGGTGCGTCACATAAAACGCGACCGGAATGCGAGGTGTGCTCCAGTTCACTTACGATTGCGCGGTCGTGATATTTCCGGATCGTCGATATCGAATCGTGATGTGGAAATCCCCTGTTCCACGGCATGTAGTTGCCAGGGACTGACCCCCTCGTTATCGTATTGTGACCATGCCGGAGTTTCGGATATCCGCTCTCCAGCGGATCAACGCATCGCGCTCGCCGCTGCTGTATGCGGCGATCGCCGCGATGCTGATCACCCTGATCATCGGGGCGAGTCTGGCGATCGTCAGCCGCAAGACCGTCACCCTGGTCGTCGACGGGCAGCGCACGACCGTCACCACCATGGCCGCCAGTGTGAAGGGTGTCCTCAAGGCTGGCGGCTACAAGCTGGCCGGTAAGGACTCGGTCTCGCCGTCCGGGGATGCCGACGTCATCAACGGTGCGACCATCACGCTCAATCGCGCCCGGCAGATCTCGCTGACCTTCGACGGCAAGACGAAACAGGTGTGGACCACCGCGTACACCGTCGCCGACGCACTGACTCAACTGCAGTTGCCCGGCGACGTCTTCGTCTCGCCCGCACGCCCCACCCCGCTGCCGCTGCAGGGCGCCGCGCTGGCCGTCACCAGCCCGCGCACCGTGCAACTGTCCGACAACGGCGAACCGATGAGCTACGTGCGGCTGGCCGCACCGACGGTCGGGGAACTGCTGCAGGTGCAGGGTGTGCCGCTGACCGGTGAGGACACCGTGGAGCCGGTGGCCGTCACGCCCCTGCACGACGGTATGAAGATCACCGTCACCCGCAAGCACACCGAGAAGGTCACCGAACGCGAACCGCTCGACCCGACCGAGAACGTCATCGAGGACACCGACCTCAACATGAGCCGGACCGTCATCGAGAATCCCGGCAAGGCCGGGGTGCAGGACGTCACCTACGCGGTCTCGATCGTCAACGGCAAGGAGGAGTCGCGCGAGGCCGTGGGGCATACCGTCGTCGTGCCCGCCCAGCCCAAGACGGTCCGCAAGGGCGCCAAGCCCGGCACCGAGGTGCCGCCCGTGCGCGACGGTGCGGTCTGGGACGCGCTCGCCAAATGCGAATCGGGCGGCAACTGGGCCATCAATACCGGCAACGGGTACTTCGGTGGCATTCAGTTCGACCAGAGCACCTGGTCCCGGCAGGGTGGTTTGAAATACGCCGAGCGGCCGGATCTCGCCACCCGGGAAGAGCAGATCGCGATCGCCGAGGTGACGCGGGCCCGGCAGGGCTGGGGTGCCTGGCCCGCGTGCACGAGTCGTCTCGGGATCAGCTAGTCACATCAAGGCCCCGCCGTCCACGCGGATCTCGGAGCCGGTGATGTAGCGGCCGTCCTCGGAGGCGACCATGGCGACCACGCCCGCGACGTCGGCGGGTTCGCCCAAGGCGCCGCCGTTGAGCCAGCCGGTCAGCCGGGAGAAGAGGTTCCAGTCGGCGTCTTCGGGGGTCTGCAGGTTGTTGGTGATACCGCTGGTGATGCCGCCCGGGACGATATTCACCGCGCGCAGGCCCTTCTGCGAATACTCCAGCGCGACCGCATGGGTCATCGCGTTCACGCCGCCCTTGGAGGCGGCGTAGGCGGCCATGTACGGGTTCGCGCCCAGGGCCGCGGTGGAGGAGAAGTTCACGATCACCGGATGATCGGACTGCAGCAGGGTCGGGATGGCCGCCTGCATCATCAGGAAGGTGCCGGTGAGGTTGATGCCGATCACCTGATTCCAGCTCTCGAACGCCATCTCGTGGGTATGCGCGGTGCGCATGATCCCGGCCGCGTTGACCAGCACGTCCAGTCCGCCGAGATGGTCGACGGCCGCGGCGACGGCGGGGCGCACCGATTCCGGATCGGCCACGTCGACGGTGACGGTATGGAGTCGCTCGCGGTCCGAACCCACCTCTGCCACAGTCTCTTTCAGTCCGGGTTCGGAGATGTCGGCGCCGACCACGTGCGCTCCCTCGGCGAGCATGCGCACCACGATGCCCCGCCCGATGCCCGAGCCCGCCCCGGTCACCACCACCCGTCGTCCCTCGTGCCTGCGCATCATTGCGGCCGTCCTCTCCTGCTGCGTCGCGCGCGGTGAGACCGGATGTGTCACCGCCTGTTCCGCGAGTACACCGAAACTAGAACGTGTATCAATTGACGTCAACGCTCCGTGACGCCTCCGGCCTGGGGATTTCCGGACCGTGCGGTGTGCGCACCGTAAAATCAGCAGATCCCCGACGATGTGAGGTGGCTTGATGCGGTTGTCGAAATGTCCGGCCCGGATCCGTCGGCCACTCCTGGCCGCGGCCCTGTTCACCGCACTGGCGGCCGCCTCGGTCGTCGCGGTGCCGGAAGCCACGGCCGTGCCGACCGGAACGACGATGTCGGTCACCGCGCAGCCGGACGGCTGGCACGGTATGACCGGAGGGGCGTTGCTCGACTACCGGACGACGACTTCGCAGGGGGCGCCCGTCCCGGCCAGCGGTGCGGTGTTCCTCCCGCCGGGTGAGCCGCCGGCGGGTGGCTGGCCGGTGGTCGCCTACGACCACGGCACGAGCGGACTCGGCATGGGCTGCAGCGGCATCTCGAATCCGGGTACCGCGCCCTACCCGTCCGGTCGCGCCAAGGAAGACCGCATCATGCAGTACTTCCAGTCCAAGGGATTCGCGGTGGTCGCGCCCGACTATCTCGGGCTGGGCGCGTTCGACACCGGTCCGCATCCGTATCTGGAGCGGCAGTCCGAGGCGACCGCCACCATCGATCTGCTGCGGGCGGCGCGGGCGACCTATCCGCAGTTGTCGCGCATGTGGATCGCCGTCGGTGCGTCGCAGGGTGGTCAGGCCGCGCTGGGCACGGGCCATCTCCAGCAGAGCTATGCGCCCGAGCTGGACTTCCGCGGGACCATCGCGGTCGACCCGGAATCGGATCTGGAACATGTGCTGCCCGTCGCCGGGCCGTGGGTGCGGAATATCCCGCAGCTCGGCGACGGCAGTACCGCCTTCATCGCGGGGGTGCTCGTCGGGATGCGGGAGACCCGGCCGGATGTCGATGTCGACAGCTATCTGAGCCCGCGTGGGCGCCAACTGCTCGACAGCATCGGCACCCTGTGCCTGGACGGGATGATCGAACAGGTCAACGGCGCCTCCCTCGGCGATCTGCTGTCGCGACCGCTGGGTGATCCGCGGTTCACGGCCGCCCTCACCGACTATCTGGCCGTGCCCACGAGCGGCTACGACGCGCCGATTCTGTTGCTGCTCAACGCCACCGACCGCACCGTGCCGTCGCCGCTGCACGCCGCGCTGGCCGCCCAACTGGCCGCGAACGGCGTGGATGCGCAGTCGGTGGTCGGCACCGGGCAGCACTGCGACCTGAATCCGCAGATGTGGGCGGCGATGGACGCGTTCGTCGCGCGGGTGCAGTCCACGCCGTACGTGCCCTGACCGCACTGATACCTTGTCGGGCGTGTCCGAACCTGTGAGCGAAGCCCGTGGCCTGGCCGAACTGCTCGGCCCCGCCGAAGTGCGGGTGCTGGCGGAGCGGTTCGGCGTGCGCCCGACCAAACAGCTCGGACAGAACTTCGTGCACGACGCGAACACGGTGCGGCGAATCGTCGCGACGGCCGGGGTCGGACGCGACGACGTGGTGCTCGAGGTCGGCCCCGGGCTCGGGTCGCTGACACTGGCGCTGCTCGACGTCGTGGATCGGGTGATCGCGGTGGAACTGGATCAGGTTCTCGCACAGCATCTTCCGGAAACCGTGTCCGATCGCGCCCCCGAGCTCGCCGACCGGCTGACCGTGGTCCCCGGCGATGCGCTGCGCGTGTCGGCCGCCGATATTCCGGGCGAGCCGACAGCATTGGTGGCGAACCTGCCCTACAACGTAGCGGTACCCGTACTGCTGCACCTGCTCGCCGAATTGCCGAGCATCCGAACGGCTTTGGTGATGGTGCAGGCCGAGGTGGCCGACCGCCTCTCCGCCGAACCCGGCTCCCGCATCTACGGCGTCCCCAGCGTGAAGGCCGGCTTCTTCGGCACCGTCCGCCGCGCGGGAGCCGTCGGCCGCCAGGTGTTCTGGCCGGTCCCCCAGGTGGAGTCGGGACTGGTCCGCATCGAACGATTCACCGAACCACCCTGGTCGCTGGACACCGCCCACCGCGAGCGGGTGTTCGCGGTGGTGGACGCCGCATTCGCGCAGCGCCGCAAGACATTACGCGCCGCACTCGCCGGCTGGGCCGGATCGCCCGGCGAGGCGGAGCGGCGATTGGTCGCGGCGGGAATCGCGCCTACCGCGCGGGGGGAAACGCTCGACACGGCAGCCTTCGTACGCCTCGCCGAGCAGGGGTGACCAGCTCGCAGCGGACTGCGAGGGCGTCGAGCGCACGAGGCCGCGCCACCCTCCGACGGTGCTAGATTCAGCCGGTTCGATACTCACGAAGGGGGCGGGTCATGGATGTCGACCCGGAAAGCCTGCGTCAAGCCGCAGGTAAGATCAACAAGGTCGCTGACGACGTCGACAACTGGTGTCGTTTGGGCGGCAACGCAGCGGCCGCTCACCTCACAGGCCTCACCGCTGCGTCTTTGCTCGACTCGGCAGACAATGCCAGCCGGCAGGCGAAGGCTGTCCTGCAAGCTCGGATGCGGGAAATTTCTCTGGTACTGAGCATTTCGGCAACCGAATACAGTGATACGGACACCGATATCGCTGCGCGTCTGAGCCAACTCGGCGATCTGAATTCCGGAGATCCACACGCTGGGGCCCAGCGATGAGCCAGCCGGGCGAGCCGACGCTTCCCACGCGGGATCAGGTCACGTCCTGGGATATCGAAGGCCTGCAGACCGTCGCCGCCAACGCCGCCGCTATCGCTGATTCGATCAAGACGGCATCGGACACCGTCCACACCACGATCCACGATGATCTGCGTTGGTCGGGTGACGCCAAGAACGCAGCCGACGATCGGGCAGATCGCGAACAGCGCGAAATGCGTGCGGTGGCGACCGCGTACTACGACCTGGAAGACGTGTACAAGAAGGTCTATCAAGCGATCGAATACCCGGTCGCGCAAATCAAGTCGTTGGTACGGCTGTACGAGGTCGAGCCCGTCGTGATCGGAAACGACGCAGCGTGGACCGTTCACAACATGGCAGACGAGGATGACGCTGCCGAGATCAGCCGGACTCTCGTGGGATACGCGACCACGATCGCGAATGCCGATGCGCAGTGGAAGCCGAAGATCGAAGCCGCAATCGACGAGATCCGCAAGATGGTTCCTCTGGCCAACTCGCAGGACGCAGCGATTGCGGGCGGAGGCCTCTCACCGGAACGGGCAGCAGCCGTCGCCTACGCGAATCAATGGGCGCTGGGCCGTAATCCGGAGTATGACAACCACGGCGACGCCGACTGCACGAACTTCGTTTCGCAGTGTTTGCGTGCCGGTGGGTTCAAGGACGAAGGCGACGGTGGGGTGCCGTACATGCACCACGACGAATCCGGCCGATGGTACTACAACCACCACGACGATATGCCTGATGACAATTCGTATTCATGGAGCGGCGCCCCTAATCTCCACGACTATCTTCTGCGAAACAATCCGGCACCGGGCACGCCCAGTGGCACGGAGGTACAGACCGGCACCATCGATTCGACAACCTCGCAGGCCGACCCGCTGGCGCTCAGTCATGCCGGTTTGAAGCCGGGCGACATCGTCCAGTACGAGCTGAGTAGTGGCGAACACTCGGGACAGATCAACCACACCGTCATATATGTGGGACAGAAGCCTGTCACTTTGCCCAACGGTCAAACGGTGATGGCCGATGTCGTCGACTACCACTCGCACGAGAACAAGCAGGTCGCCTGGTCGTTGCAGCAGGGCGATTGGACGTCGTTCCCGGTCAAATATCACATGATCAAAGTCAACTATCCCGGAGACTGAAGGCGAATCGGTATGCGTCGGAATTTGGTGTTTGCTGTTTGCGTGGCCGTCGTCGTCGTCCTCGGTGCGGTGGACTTCTATTACTCCACGGTCCGGTACGAGGCGTGGACATGGATGTTCACGCCTCCGCCTCGTATCGACGGCACCGACTACGGTCGCGTTGCCGCGCCGGCCGACAGCGCCGAGCTCGACAAACTGCAGAACAGGTACGGAAAACCGCTCGATAGCGGGCGCCGGTGGCCGCTTCCGTTCCGGATCGAGGAATCATCGCGGCGTTGTGATTCTGAACCGTGGGTGTTGTACGTGCACGGATTCGACGGCAAGGTCTATCCGTACGTATTGAATGCAGGGTGTGTCTGAGCGCACTGGACGACGGCTTCGTCGGTCAGAGCGATCTTTTCGCTGTGGCCGGCGGATTCGATGCGGACCGATACCGGTCCGGTGGCGGGGATGTCTTCCTCTGTGGGGAACCAGATTCGGCCCGACCGTGCCAGGATGAGCAGCCCGTCGTGGCTGCCGATCGGGGCGAATTCGGACAGTTGTGGCGGGAAGGGCGGGAGTTCGAAGGCCTCGGCGAGGTGGCGTACGGCCCGGCGGACGTCCGGCACGCCGATGCCGACCTCGCTGACCGACAACAGGCGCGGGGGTTCGCCCGGGCTGCCCGGGGTCGCTCGATCGGCCTGGCGCGCAATCAGTTCCAGCAGAATTCCGTCCGGCCCCCGGAAATACAGCGATCGGGAATCCCATCCTTCCGGGCCGTCGATGATGTCGGAGCCGCCGACCGTGAGCAATTCGGTCCGCTGCCGCAACCAACGGCGGGCCAGGTCGAAGTCGTGTGGCGAGATGCCGAACGCGAGATGGTGCACGCCGTCGAAGGCAGCGCCCGCGGTCACCCTCAATCTGCTGGAGCCGATCTCGACGACAACACCGTCAGGCTGCGCGATGAGCGGAAGCTCGAGCACGTCGCGGTAGAACTCCGCTGTGGCGGCGAGATGTGTTGTGGTGAGCTCGACTTCGAGGATCTTCATCGCGGCGCCCTTCGGTGGGAAACGGTCGCCTCCGAAGCTAAAACCTGAACCGCGGTTAACGTCAAGGTCAGGCAGCGGACCCGGGCAAAGGTGTGGTGGTCACATGCGACTCGGATCGTGTGGGCGGGAGTCTGTGGTCGGTGTGCGGGTCGGCAAGTCTTGTGACCGGGGTGCCGGCGCGGCGGTGGCGGCGGGGTTGTCGCTCGGCGGGGTGAACGGGATCGGCAGCGGTATCGGGGGAGTGGCGGGGCGGTGGCGGGTGATCACCACCGAGTAGGCGCACAGGGTCGCCATCACGACGAATCCGCCGCTGACCAGGATGTTCTTATCTATCGAATTGCCGCTGACGAACGGCGTGCCGATGGCGAGCAGGAGCGACCCCAGCGCGCACATTCCCAGGCTCGCTCGGAAGGCCTGCTGTCTGAGGTCGTCGAGAGCGCGAGCGAGAAACATCGCGGCGATGCTGACGAACCAGATCACCAAACCGATCCCGAACAGGATGCTCATGTGGTCCCTGCCTTGTCCTCGTGCGCGGCGTCGGGTATCCGGCCGACGCGGCGGCGCATTCATCTCTTCGGACGGAAAGTATGGCGGACCGGCGCGGGAACGCCGAATGTCCCGTCCGATCGGACGGGACATTCGGCGGATTCGTTCAGCGGAAGCGCCGCAGGCGCAGGCTGTTGCTGACCACGAACACACTCGACAGTGCCATGGCCGCACCCGCGAGCATCGGGTTGAGCAGTCCGGCCGCGGCCAGCGGGATCGCCGCCACGTTGTAGCCGAATGCCCAGAACAGGTTGCCCTTGATGGTGCGCAGGGTGGCCCGGGAGAGCCGGATGGCCGTGCCGACGGTCCGCAGATCGCCGCGGACCAGGGTGATATCGCCGGCCTCGATCGCCACATCGGTGCCGGTGCCCATCGCCAGACCCAGGTCGGCCTGGGCGAGGGCGGCCGCGTCGTTGACGCCGTCGCCGACCATCGCGACGACCTTGCCCTGATCCTGCAGGCGCTTCACCACGTCGAGCTTGTCGGCGGGCAGCACCTCGGCGATCACCTGGTCGATACCGACCTGATCGGCGACCGTGCGGGCGGTGGCGGCATTGTCACCGGTCAACAGCACCGGCGTCAGTCCCAGCGACCGCATATCCGCGATGGCTTCGGCGCTCGAGGCCTTGATCGCATCGGCGATCACCAGCACGCCGCGCGCCTGCCCGTCCCACGCCACCACGATCGCGGTACGACCGGCGGACTCGGCCTCGGACTTGGCCTGCGCCAACGATTCCGGCAGCGTGATCGACCAGTCCGCGAGCAGTTCGGTGCGGCCGATCACGACCGCGCGCTCACCGACCAGACCCTGCACACCCTTACCGCCGTGGCTCACGAACTGCCGCACCGGCTCCTCGGCCAGACCCTGTTCGGCGACGCCACGCACCACGGCCCGGGCCACCGGATGTTCGGATCCGTGTTCCACCGCCGCGGCCACGGCCAGCAGCTCGTCGCGATCCTGACCTTCGGCGGGGATCACCTCGGCCAGCGACATGGTGCCGGTCGTGACGGTGCCGGTCTTGTCCAGCACGACGGTGTCGATGCGCCGCGTCGATTCGAGCACCTGCGGACCCTTGATCAGGATGCCGAGTTGCGCGCCCCGGCCGGTGCCGACCAGCAGTGCGGTGGGCGTGGCCAGGCCGAGCGCACACGGGCAGGCGATGATCAGCACCGCGACCGCCGCGCCGAAGGCGACCGCCACCGCGGCGCCGCTGCCGAGCCAGAAGCCCAGCGTCACAACCGAGATCGCGATCACGATCGGCACGAACACGCCGGCGACCCGGTCGGCGAGGCGCTGCACGGGCGCCTTGCCGTTCTGCGCGTCCTCCACCAGTGCGGCCATCTGGGCCAGCTGGGTGTCGGCGCCGATGCGGGTGGCCCGCACGGTCAGCACACCGCCGGCGTTGACGGTCGCGCCGATCACGGGATCGCCCGGACCGACCTCGACCGGCACCGATTCGCCGGTCAGCATGCTCATGTCGACGGCCGAATTACCGTCGGTGACCACGCCGTCGGTGGCGACCTTCTCGCCCGGACGCACCAGGAACAGATCGCCGACCCGCAACTCCGACACCGGGATTCGATGTTCGGCGCCGTCGCGCAGTACCGCCACATCCTTGGCGCCGAGTTCCAGCAGTGCGCGCAGCGCCGAACCGGCGCGTTCTTTGGCCCGGGTCTCGAAATACCGCCCGGCCAGGATGAACACGATCACTCCGGCCGCGACCTCGAAGTAGATATTCGACGCCGAGGCGGAGCGTTCGACCGCGAAACTGAAGCCGTGCTTCATTCCCGGCATTCCGGCATCACCGAAGAACAGCGCGTACACCGACCACGAGTAGGCCGCCAGGGTGCCCAGCGAGATGAGGGTGTCCATGGTGGCGGTGGCATGCCGCGCGTTGATCCAGGCGGCGCGATGGAACGCGGCGCCGCCCCAGAACACGACCGGCGTGGCCAGTGTCAGTGAAAGCCATTGCCAGTTACGGAATTGCAGTGCCGGAATCATCGCCAGCGCGATGACCGGAAGCGCCAGTGCGAGGCTGACCAGAAGCCGATGCCGCAGCTGCCGCAGCGGTGAATCGGTCGAGACCTCGTCGGCCGCAGCCGTTTCCGCGGGGCGAGTGTCGTGGACGGTGGCGGTGTAGCCGGTGTCGACGACACGTTCGATGAGCTGGTCCGGCGTCACTGTTTTCGGGAAGCTGACCTTCGCCTTCTCGGTGGCGTAGTTGACCGTGGCCGTGACGCCCTCGATCCGGTTCAGCTTCTTCTCGATGCGTGCGGCGCACGAGGCGCAGGTCATCCCACCGATATCCAGCTCGACGGAGCGCTCTGTCGTGGGCGCGCTCATTGGTGACCTCCTCCGTGCTGTCCGTTGTCGTGCTCGGTGTCGTGGTGCCCGCTCTGCTGCCCGGCTACCGCCTCGGCGGTGAATTCCGCCGTGTGCACCGCGCCACCGTGGGCGAAGTCCAGGTAGAGCCGGAAGGCGCCGGTGCTGGGCGCTTGGGCATGGAAGGCGACCCGCGGCCCGGCGGGAGTCGAACCGACCTCTCCTTCGGGATGAACATGAAGGTAGGACAGATCGTTCCCGCGCAGTGCGACCAGATGCCCGTAGGCACCCAGATAGGGTTGCAGATCGGTGACCGGCCGTCCGTCGCGGGTGACGGTGAATCCCACCTCGCCGCCGCCGGTCGACAGATCGCCGTCCATGCGGACCTGGTAGCCGTCGACGCTGGTGGTGCGAGATGCGGGCGGCAGGGGCCGATCGGCGGTCGCGCCGGCCACGGTGACCGTGCGGCTGAGCACCAGTTCATCCGGTGCGGTGGCGGGCCGGGAATCGGCGAAGATGCGGTAGGTGCCCGGCTGGGCCCACTGCCAATCGATCGACCAGGTGCCGGTGTCGTCGCGGACCGGGTGCACGTGCCGGTATTCGGTGGCATCGGAGCGGACCGCGATCAGATGCAGGTCCCGCTCGTGCAGATCGGTGTATCGGGTGACCGGTGCGCCGTCGGGGCCGGTGATCCGGAATCGGAGGGTGCCGGGGGTTCGAGGATCGGTCGGTGCGGCCACCTCGGAAAGGGTGTAACCCTCCTGAGTGGCCTGGAGTCCGGTGCCGTGGCCGGGGGCCGGCTCGGCCGGATCGCCCACCAGGGCGCCGATGCCGAGCGCGGCCCCGAACAACACGACCAGTCCGCCGCCGAATGCCGCGAACTTCAGTCTGTCGTTCATTCAGCTCGCCACCTGATATCCCGCCTCGTCGACGGCGGCGACGACCTCGGCGTCCGTCAGCGGTGCGGCGGATTCGACCTGGACGCGGCCGGAGGCGAGGTCTACGTCGACACTGGTGACACCGTCGATCTTGCCGATCTCCTTCTGCACCGACGCCACGCAGTGGCCGCAGGTCATCCCGGTGACGGTGTAGGTGCTGGTAGCCATGATCGCTTCCTTCGCTCGCTCTTATACGGTGCGGGGGTATCCCCTGACACCACTGAACATACCCCCCATGGGTACCCGATGCAAGGGTGAGGGCGAGGAATTTCGGCCGCGGTGACGCGCATCTCCGGCGAAACCCGTCTGCCCTGGTAGCGGGCCTCTCATCGGCGTGTGGCCCGGCGCCGCCGGTCCGCGGCGGCCACCCGGCACCGGTGAGTCCCCAGCCGCGGGAGCCCCGCGTCGCGCGGCAAACCGACCGTTTGCCGCGCGGACGGATAACCTAGCCCCGTGCTGTCTGTAGTACCCAGTTCCGTGGTTGTGCGCGCCCCCTCCAAGGTGAACCTTCATCTAGGGGTCGATGACTT
Source organism: Nocardia mikamii NBRC 108933 (assembly GCF_001613505.1). Lineage (GTDB taxonomy): Bacteria > Actinomycetota > Actinomycetes > Mycobacteriales > Mycobacteriaceae > Nocardia > Nocardia mikamii. The sequence continues at coordinate 552,542 of NZ_BDCM01000006.1, read as the reverse complement.
GCGTAGCGACGGATACCACGAACTGACCACGGTCTTCCAGGCGCTGTCGCTCGCCGACGACGTGCGGATCGCCCCGGCCGGATCGCTGGCCGTGAGCGTGCACGGAGAGGGCGCCGCACAGGTGCCGACCGATCGTACGAACCTGGTATGGCAGGCGGCGGTCCGGCTCGGACATCTGGCCGGCCGCGCTCCGCTGGTGGAGATCGAGATCGAGAAGGGCATTCCGGTGGCCGGGGGGATGGCCGGCGGCAGCGCGGATGCCGCGGCGACGCTGGTCGGACTCAACGAGTTGTGGAGTCTGGAGATGTCGCGCGACGAATTGGCCGATGTCGCGGCCGAACTCGGCAGCGATGTGCCCTTCGCCCTGCACGGCGGCACCGCACTGGGGCGCGGCCGTGGCGAGAAACTGCTTCCGGTGTTGTCGCGCAACACCTTTCACTGGGTTCTGGCGCTGGCGAAGGAGGGGTTGTCGACGCCGAAGGTATTCGGCGAACTGGACCGGCTGCGTGAGAACGGCCAACCGCGGCGCCTCGGCGATCCGCAGGAACTGTTGCAAGCCTTGGCCTCCGGAGACGCCACCCAGCTGGCACCCTTGCTCGGCAACGATCTGCAGGCCGCCGCCTTGTCGCTGAATCCGGCGCTGCGCCGCACCCTGCGGGCCGGCGTCGAGGCGGGCGCCCTCGCCGGAATCGTCTCCGGTTCGGGGCCCACCTGCGCCTTCCTCTGCGCCGGCGAAGCCGATGCGGTGGCCGTATCGGCCGAACTCTCCGGCGCGGGCGTGTGCCGCAGCGTCCGCACCGCGACCGGGCCGGTGCCGGGTGCGCGCGTATTGGCCGACGGGCGTCACTGACGGCAGATCTCGCCCGGCCCTGTCGCCGTGCCGGCGTTCAGCCGAGAGCGTCGGCGAGGCGGTCGACCTGTTCCGGGTCTCGCCCGTAGCAGTAGAAGATCACTTCGTCGGCGCCGAGATCGGCGAATTGCTTTGTGACAGTGCGGATCTGGTCCGGTGTGGTGATCATGCCCTCGACCATGAACTCGGCGCGGCCGCTGAATTCGTAGTAGGCGGTGATGGCCGAGCGTGCCTCGTCGATCACCGCGTCCGAGCCGAGGGCGGCGTTGACCTGCGCGACGATGCGAGGTTCGCCCGGGCGATCATATTCGCGCCAGAAGCGATGCACGGTCTCGAACAGGCCCGGCGCCCACGACGGTGCGGCGGCGGCCAGGAATCCGCCGCCCCAGCGCGCGACGCGTTCCAAGGCGGCAGTCCGGAACCCGCCGAACAGCAACTCCGGGCCACCGGGGGTCTGCGGCCGCGGGCCGATCGCCGGGCAGCTCTCGCTGTAGGGTTCGCCGGACCAGAGCCTGCGCATCGTCGCGACCTGCTCGTCCAATCGCTTTCCGCGCGTGCGCAATTCGGTGCCGGATGCCTCATGATCGTCGGCACGGCCGCCGACACCGAGACCCAGGGTGAACCGGCCGCCCGAAAGCCGGTCGAGGGTGGCGGTTTGTTTCGCGAGCAGCGCCGTCTCGCGCAGCGGCGCGATGAGTACCTCGGTCTGCAATCGGATCCGCTGCGTCGCGCCGGCCAGAAGGGCAAGTGTGACAAGGGGTTCCGGATTGTCGTAGACCAGTCGGTCGAGCAGTCCGAGAGTGGAGAACGGGCCCGATTCGGCCCGTTCGGCCCATTCGACGAGTGACGGTGGGTCGGCGATCGGCAGCCCGATGCCGACCTTGACGCCGTGGGCCGCGCGCATCGCGTCCGGCAGCCCGGAACTTACGGCGGCACGGTCGTGCGACGCCGACACGGATGACGACGCAGCGATGGCAGATGACGAGTCGGTCATGAGAATCCTCCGAATGTGGGTTCGACAAATCAACGCCGCCCACTCCGCGCCTCATGAGGCGGGGCTCCCGCACTACGGCCATACTTCTGGAGAGCCCATCTGGATTGCAAGCAGACTACCTATGCCTCAACGCGTTTCGCAACCGCAGTGCTTTTCCGCCACCGCGCGGTCGTCCCACACCGGATGATCCCCCGGTCACAGATGAGGTGACCGGCACATGCGCACGGTCATGGCCCCGGCGACCTCGGACGTCGGTATGCGCGTGCGGTCCGGCTCAGCCGGGAGTTCCATGGAGCTCACGCCCAACCGGCTGTCCGGCCACAGCGACGGCGCGATCCCGGGCGCGCGCACGCCCCGGGCCCGGTTCACCCGCGCCGGAACGGCGCATCCTCGTGCCGTAATGTTCACGGGTGAAGCCGACGGGCGTGGTCCCGCCGCTGCGGAAGCGCAGCCGGCGCGCGCGACGCGGCCGGACCTGCGCCGAGCTCGTGGCACACCCGTAGGCCCGGCCGTACTCGGAGAGGACTGACCCCTTGGCGAATCTGATCAATCTGGAGCAGGTCCACAAGAGCTTCGGAATCACCCCGCTGCTGGACACGGTGTCCCTCGGCGTGCAGGAGGGTGAGCGGATCGGGGTCGTCGGTCTCAACGGCGGGGGTAAGACCACACTGCTCGAGGTGCTGACCGGGCTCGAACAGCCCGACAGCGGGCGGGTGAGCCGCATCAACGGCCTGCGCATGGCGGTGGTGACCCAGCGCGGTGTGCTGCCGGAGGGGGCCACGGTCGGGGAGGTCGTACTGGCCGGACTCGCCGAAGACGCGCGCACCGACGGCGTCGCCGAGCACGAGTGGGCCGCCAACCCGCGCATCCGCAGCGTGCTCGACGGTATCGGCATCGCGGATCTGGGAATGGACGCCTCGGTCGCGAATCTGTCCGGTGGCGAGCGTCGCCGCGTCGCGCTGGCCGCCGCGCTGGTGCGCGAACTGGATCTGCTGGTGCTCGACGAGCCCACCAACCACCTCGACGTCGAGGGCGTGCAGTGGCTGGCCGAACATCTGCTCGCGCGCCGCAGCGCAATCGTGGTGGTCACCCACGACCGCTGGTTCCTCGACACCGTCGCCACCCGCACGTGGGAAGTGGTGGGCGGCAAGGTCGAAAGCTACGAGGGCGGCTACAACGACTGGATCTTCGCCCGTGCCGAACGGGCTCGCCAGGCCGATGCCACCGAGGCGCGCCGGCGCAATCTGGCCCGCAAGGAATTGGCGTGGCTGCGTCGCGGTCCGCAGGCCCGCACCTCGAAACCGCGCTACCGGGTCGAGGCCGCCGAGGCGCTGATCGCCGATGTGCCGCCGCCCCGCGACACCGTGCAGCTCGCCTCCTTCGCGCGAAAACGCCTGGGCCGCGTCGTGATCGAACTCGAAGACGCCACGCTCACCACTCCCGACGGCCGCGAACTGGTGCGCGACCTGACCTGGCGGTTGGCGCCGGGGGAGCGAGTCGGCCTGGTGGGGGTGAACGGGTCGGGCAAGACCACACTGTTGCGCGCTCTCGCCGGTGACGCGGAACCGGCCGCCGGAAAGCGGATTCAGGGCCAGACGGTCCGGATCGGCTGGCTGCGGCAGGAACTCGACGATCTGCCCACCGATATGCGGGTGCTGGAAGCGGTGGCCGACGTCGCCGAGCGAACCATGCTGGGAGACAAGGAGATCAGCGCCGGGCAGCTTGCCGAGCGGCTCGGGTTCACACCGGCCAAACAGCGCACTCCGGTCGGTGACCTGTCCGGCGGTGAACGCCGCCGTCTGCAGCTGACCCGCATTCTGATGGGTGAGCCGAACGTGCTGCTGCTCGACGAGCCCACCAACGACCTCGATATCGACACCCTGCAGCAACTCGAGGATCTGCTCGACGGCTGGCCCGGCACTCTGGTCGTGATCTCCCACGACCGGTATCTGATCGAGCGCATCAGCGATTCCACCTGGGCCCTGTTCGGCGACGGCAAGCTCACCAACCTGCCCGGCGGCATCGAGGAATACCTGCGCCGCCGCGCGGCACTCGCCGACACCGCGCGCCGCCCGTCCACAACGACCACTCAGACCGAAACCGCCACTCCCGCAACCGATTCCGCCGCCTATCGCGCCGCGCGCAAGGAATTCGGCCGGTTGGAGCGGACGCTGGAGAAACTCACCGAGCGGGAGGAACGCCTGCACACCGCGCTGGCCGAAGCCGCCACCGACCCGGAGAAGCTGGTGAGCCTCGGCGCGGAACTGAAGCAGGTGCAGGCCGAGAAGGAATCGACCGAGATGCGCTGGCTCGAACTCGCCGAAGAGGTCGGCTGAGCGGGGGATCTCGGGGCCGGCTGCCGGAGTCTCGGGGCGGCGGTCAGAGGGCGTGGCCCAGGGGCGGCACCGGCAGGCACGCACACGTGAAATCCGTGCCGAACGAGGTGAGCGCGATGCTGCGGTAGGCGACCTTGGTGCCGAATCCGCGCTTGAGCAACCGCCGCACCTCCGGCTGTGATTCCAGCAGCTGATAGCGGACCGGGTTGTCCAGCTGATCGCCGTCGACGGTGATGAGTCCGAGGCGCCGCAGATTCGTCAGATAGGTGATCGCACGGTCGGCGAAGCGCAGCGCCGCGGTCTCGCCGATCAGCGACATGCCGACCTCGATGCGCTGGGTGCCCGAACTCAGCGGCCGCCCGGTGCGGATGTCGAGCGCCGGCTGTGGCCCGTCGAGGTAGAGGAAGCGCAGGATCCGGGCCTCGTCGGGAGCCAGTTCGGCGAGAATGCGCGCGAAGGCCGGATGGTCGCTGTCCTCGCAGTGCACATCGGCCGAGCGGCGCAGCAGTTCTGCGCCGCGATCGCGCAGGCTCGGCGCCGTCGGGGCGGGGGCGCCGCCGGATGTGGCATCGATGCCGAGGGCCCGCCGCAGTGAGTCGCGAACCTGGTCACCGGCCTCGGAGAGCACATGCCGCGGCGGTTGCCCGGACATACTGCCGCGCACGACCGTGGCCGTCACGCCGACCGCGGTGCCCAGGCTCCAGGCCGCGGCCTCGGTGACGGCGGACAGCGCCACCCGCACCACACCGGTCGTGGTGCGCACGGGACCGGCCCAGCCCGGGCGGGCATCCTCGGGCAGCATCAATTCGGCCGACCGGCGTGCGACGAGGTCGGTGGAGCGGGCGTCCGGTTCCGGGAGGACCGTCTCGATTTCGGTCACACCTGAACCGGCCGCCGCGTCGCCGGATTCGGCGACCACCTCGGCGTATTGGATCGAAAACTCGGCGCCGTCACCGTTTTCCGGTGCGGATCCGCTCACAGCCATACGTTCGCTACTTCCGTTCCGAAGATCAGAAGATGAGCGTAACCGGCGATGAGCCCCAGCACACCGCCATGGACGAACAAAAGCCACTCGTCCTGTTTGATCGCCGCGCGCAACATGTCGACGAAGTCCGGCGGCTTCAGCGCCGCCATCTGCTTGGCGATGTACTGGCTGACCTGCCGGCTCTGCTGGGCGTTGAACCCCGGATCGGCGAAGGCGGCCGGAGCCAGCGATTTGGCCTCGTCGGTGAAGCGGGTCTGCAGGGTCGCGTAGTCCCGGCTGCCGATCATGAACTTCAGCGCCCCGCGCATCGGCCCGAGCGCGCGGTCGGTAGCCGGGCGCAGGGTGTCCTCGAGGACCTGCATGGTGCGGTCCGAGCGCGGCCCGTTCAGCAGTTCGTCACCGACATTGGCGATCGTGATGATCTGGGTGGCCACCAATTCGGCGTAGCCCTCCGTGATTTCGGGTTGCCGCTTGATCAGCAAGCCCTGCCGCCACGGGCACCACCACTTCGGATAGGCCGGTTCGAAGATCATATTGAGCCCGATCCAGTTGACCACCCAGCCGATGATCACACCGCCGACCGGCAGCACCACCAGCGGCGACCAATGCGTCAGATGCAGCACCGCGACGAGCACCAGACCCATCGGCGCGCCGAAATAGAAGCCGAAGTTCTGCATGAACCGCAACTCCTTGGCGCCCAGCACCTGAAATACGGTGTTGAGCAACTGCGGGCGCGATTGGAAATACCGGATCACCATCTGTTTGACATCGAGCAGCTGTTCGATGTTCGACCCGAGTTCGTCGGTCAGTTCCTTGAGGATCTCCGGGAGTTGTTCCCGGACCCGCTCGTGCACCAACTCCCGGACCTGCGCGGGCAGGTTGTACCAGAGCTGCGGATGTTCGCGGCGGGCAATCTCCTCCACGATGTCGCGGATCTGCGACTGCGCCATATCGGTCAGGTGCGCGGCCAGTTCATCGGGCTCGAGTTCGCGATAGAAGTCGGCGACGCTACCGAGTTTCGACAGCCCTTTGTCGACCGCGATCGAGGCCATCTTGTCCGCGCGCGAGGGCACGATTCCCTGCCAGCCCATGCGCCCGTCGTACTGCAGCAACGGCAGCACCTGAATGCGCTTGGGAAGATAGGGGAACAACCATTTCAGACCCGGTACCCGAAACCCGTGAAAGCGTAGCGGCTTGAACAGCATCAGGATGCCGGTCCAGTTGGTGATATAGCCGATGACACCCGTGAAGAGGGGGATCGTGATCAGTTCCAGCAAAATCGTCGGGTGGAAACCCAGCAAACTATCCAGCACGACACCCTCCTGCCGACCCCTTACCGGTGACCGCCGTCACACCGGCACTACAACGTACCCCGTCGGCCAGGCGAACCTTACTGTGAATTCCGGAAACGGGTCCAATTGCGGCTGTAGCGACGCGGCCGGAGGCGGCAGCGTAGCGTAACCACGGAGCCCGCCGCGGAAGTCGCATTGGATTCTGCGGCTGTAGCGACGCGGCCGGAGGCAGCAGTGTGCGCAACCACGGAGGCCGCCGCGGAAGTCGCTATCCAATTCGGGTTGGAAGCCGCTGCACGGTAGCGTATGGCGGAGACTTCGATCACATCGTGCGATCGGAATGTCGCACCGGACAGCGGCAGCCGCAAGAATGACCGGAACCACATTCATGCCGCTTTCGCTGGGCGGGTGTCGGCGCTCATGGCCGAGAGCCGCCGAACATGGCCGGTGGCCTTCGGGGTGCGGTAAGAATATGTGAGCGGACTCGTTCACCTGGCGATATTCGGAGAATGACGTGACAGACGACAGGACCGGACAGGATGTGGTCCGACCCGGTTCCCGCGCTGTGGAACGCAGCTCGGACGTGGAGAAGCGGCAGATCAGCAACGAAGCCCGCATGATCCGCGGCGTCTTCCGGGCTGCCGGCCTGGCTGCCGGGACCGCGGTCCGCGGCGGCCAGTGGGCCGTCGGCACCGGCCTCGAGGTCACCAAGCAGATCGCCCAGGCCGCGCTGGACGGTGAATCCTCCACCGAGATCGCCGAACGTACCGGCGCCGCACTGCAGTCCGTCGCCCGCAGCGTCCTCGGCGTCACCGAGGGTTCGGTGCGCGAGATCGTCAGCTACGTCCCCACCAACGGCCAGGCGCCCGGGCCGTCGGCCGGCGGGCTGGTCCGCTCGTCGACCCTGGTCGATCTGCGCCGCCGCGGTGACAATCTGCTCGCGCGTTCGGCCGACGTGTACTTCACCGAGGAAGTGCATCCGGCCTACGACCGCATCCTCGATCAGCTGTCCTCGGACGAGGCGCGGATTCTGCGGTTCATGGCCATCAACGGGCCGCAGCCCTCGGTCGACGTGCGCACCAACCGGCCGCTGGGGATCGGTTCCGAGCTGGTCGCGGGAGATCTGACCTCGGTCCCGGAGCAGGCCGGCGTGCGGTATCCGGACCGGTCGCGGCTGTATTTGATCAATCTGAACCGGCTCGGTCTGCTGACCACCTCCGACGATCCGGTGGTGCTGAGCCGTTATATGGTGCTCGAGGTGCAGCCGATCGTCGAATCGGCGCTCAAGCAGGCCGGCCGGGTGCCCAAGATCGTGCGAAAGAGCTTGCGCCTCACCGAATTCGGCGAGGACTTCTGCAAGACCTGTTTCACCATCAACGGGTCCTGACCCGCCACCGCCGGTCAACGGTGTGTAGCGATCCGATACCTATTTTCCGATCTGCGCAGATTCGCCGGATCCGGTGGGATTGTTGAGGTATGGATTCCGATGCCGTCTCCGCGATCAGCCGGCTGAAGTTCCGGTACCTGAGAGCGCTCGACACCAAATCGTGGGAAGACTTCGCCGACACGATGATCCCGGAGGCGACGGCGACCTACAGCGAGTACCTGCAGTTCGAGTCGCGTGATGCGTTTCTGGCGTTCATGCGCAATACTCTCGGGCCCCATGTCATCACCGAACATCGGTGCGACCATCCCGAGATCGATATCGACGGCGATGCGGCGACCGGCACCTGGTACCTGGCCGACACCGTACTCATCCCCGGTCACAACATGCTGCTGCGCGGGGCGGCGTTCTACAACGACCGGTACGTGCGCTGCGACGACGGCCATTGGCGCATCGCTCACACCGGGTACGAGCGGACCTACGAGGTGGTGCTCTCGCTGTCGGACCTCCCGAGTCTGCGCCTGACCGCCAGCCGGTGGGGCGTGATCACCGGGGAGCCGGGTTCGGTGCCCGATATCCCGGCCGTGGTGTCGAATATCGAGGACACTCCGGGCGGGCGGGCCGAGGAAGAACCGGACGAGGCGATCGGCTGACAGCCCCCGTCAGTCGGCTGACGAACCCTGTCAGTCCGCGGTCGCGACGAGCGGTTCCAGCGTCAGTTCCGGCATTTCCTTCTCGATGTACTGCAGCCGCCACTTGTCGCTGAACAGGGCCAGGATGACGCCGTCGGTGCGGGTGAAGACCTCGACTCCGCGCTGGCGATCCAGCTCCGGCGACGAGGCGGCGTCGGTACGCCGGGCCAGCTGATAGGGCAGGAAGTCCAGCTGGGTTTCGACGTTGAATTCGGCCTGCATCCGGGCAGTGACCACCTCGAACTGCATCGGGCCGACCGCGGCGAGGACGGGCGAGGCGTCGCCGCGCAGGTCGTTGCGCAGCACCTGCACCACGCCCTCGGAGTCGAGCTGATCGATGGCCTTGCGGAACTGCTTGTACTTGCCCGCGCTGCGAGCGCGCAGGGTGGCGAAATGTTCCGGCGCGAAGGACGGAATCGGCGGGAACTCCACCTTCTTGTCCACGAACAGCGTGTGACCGGGAGCGAGTGCGGTCGCGTTGACCAGACCGACCACATCGCCCGGATAGGCGGTGTCGACGGTGGCGCGCTCGCGGCCGAAGACGGTGAGCGCGTATTTGGTCGCGAACGGACGTCCGGTCTGCGCGTGCGTGACGACCATGCCCCGCTCGAATTCCCCGGAGACGATGCGCATGAACGCCAGCCGGTCGCGATGCGCGGCGTCCATACCTGCCTGCACCTTGAACACGACCGCGCTGAACGGGTCGGCCGGTTCCCGCGGGGAGCCGTCGACATCCGCGCGAGAGCCGGGCGGCGGGGCCAGCGCCACCAGTGTGTCGAGCAGTTGCCGCACGCCGAAGTTCAGCATCGCCGAGGCGTAGATGACCGGCGAGGTCTGCCCGGCGAGGAACAGTTCCTGATCGTGGTCCTGGCCGGTGGCCGAGAGCAGTTCGCTCTCCTCGGCCGCGGTTTCCCACGGTTCGCCTTCGCGGGCGGCGGCCTGGTCGGCCGTGTACGACTCCTCGGGCGCGATGGTCGCGCCACCCGCGGTCCGGGTGAAGTGGATGTATTCGGTGGCGGCGCCCTCGGGACCGCGGCGCAGCAGCCCACGGAAATCGCCCGCGATGCCGACCGGCAGGAACAGCGGCGTGGGGGTCAGGCCGATCCGCTCGCTGATCTCGTCGAGCAGTTCCAGCGGCGCCCGTCCGGGACGATCCCACTTGTTGATCACGGTGATCACCGGAATGCCGCGATGGCGGCACACCTGGAACAGTTTGAGCGTCTGCGGCTCCAGGCCCTTGGCGGCGTCGATGAGCATGACCGCGGCGTCGACGGCCGTCAGCACCCGGTAGGTGTCCTCGGAGAAATCGGAGTGACCGGGCGTGTCGACCAGATTGATCACGCACTCGCCGTATTCGAACTGCAGCGCCGTCGAGCTGACGGAAATACCGCGCGCCTTCTCCATTTCCATCCAGTCGGAAACGGTGGATTTCCGGCCGGATTTCCCGTGAATGGCGCCGGCCTCGGAAATCATCTTCGCGTGCAGGGCCAGGGCCTCGGTCAGCGTCGATTTACCCGCGTCCGGATGCGAGATCACCGCGAAGGTGCGCCGCCGTTCCGCCTCCTGCGCCACCCGCCCGGATGTGGTCGTGCTGGCTGAGGGGGAATTCACCGATCGGCTCCTCTTCGCGGGACAGGGCAAAGCATCAGAATACGTGAGTGAGGGGCTTCGGCTCGCACCGGGGACAGCGGCGGTCCAGGGAAACCGCCGGTCAGGGCGGGTGCACAGACCGGGTTGCGGCCTCGGTCAGTCGGACAGGTGCCGGTCGACCGTGCGCAGGACGAGCCGGTCCAGGTCGACTCCCGGCGCGATCAGTTCCACACTCCGGTTCGCCACGAGGGTGGCGATGCCGTGCAGATTCGTCCACAGTCCGAAGGCGCGTTCTTCCGCACGGTCGCGCACGCAGCTCGCCACCAGCTCCGCCCACGCCCGGTAGATCGGAATCGTCTTGCGGCGCAGGTTCTCTCCCGAGCCTTGCAGCAGATCGTGACGGAACATGAGGGTGAACATCTCGGGCCGTCGTGCCGCGAAGTCGATGTATTCACCCGCCATCCGGTCGATCCGCACCCGCGGGATCTCGCTCTCGTGTGCCGCGAAACGCCCACTCAGATCGGCGAACCCGTGCACCGCGACGGCAGCCAGCAGTGCGTTGTGGGTCGGGAAGTACCGCCGCGGCGCGCCGTGCGACACCCCGGCCTCCCGGGCGATGGCCCGCAGTCCGAGTTGTGCGGCACCCACCTCCTCCAGCAACCCCACACCCGCACTCACCAGCCGTTCGCGCACCGGTTCGTCCACACCCATGCCGCACATTGTCGCGTGCGGGTGCCGCGTCCGTTCGGCAGTGGTGCGGGTCGCAGGCGATTCGGCCATTCGCAGGTGGGTGCGTCGACCGGGTGACTGGTCCACCGCACGGCACCGCTCGCAGGGGGATCGCTCCCCACCGGAGCGGAGTGTGACGAGCGGCAAGGTGACCGCGTAGACATTGTCTACTAGGCTGGTCGGTAGACAGTGTCTACGAACGACCACGGAGGGTGTGTATGTGGTACCGGCTTTTGAAGTTCGTCCTGATCGGTCCGGTCCTGCGGATCCTGGGGCGACCGAAAGTCGAAGGGCTGCATCATGTTCCGGACGACGGTCCGGTGATCATCGCGGCGAATCATCTGGCCGCTATCGACTCCCTCTATCTGGCGCTCGTGCTGCCGAGGCGGATCACGTTCCTGGCCAAGAGTCAGTATTTCGACGAGCCCGGGTGGCGCGGGCGGATCAATCGCTGGGTGATGACGGCCACCGGACAGGTGCGCGTCGATCGCTCCGGTGGCTCCGCCTCGGCGGATGCGCTCGCCGCGGCGGCCGGGATTCTGGAGTCGGGCGGGGTGTGGGGCATTCACCCGGAAGGAACCCGTTCGCCGGACGGCCGGGTCTATCGCGGCCGCACCGGGGTGATCCGGGTGGCGATGCAGACCGGCGCGCCGGTCGTGCCGGTGGCGTTGAGCGGCACCGACCGGGTGAATCGGCGTGGGCGGCGGCTGCTGCGCTTCGGCAAGGTTCGCATCGTCTTCGGTGCGCCTCGCACCTTCCCGCCGGTCGATCGGGCGGCGGTCCGCACCGCGACCGACGACCTCATGGTGGAATTGGCGATGCGTTCGGGTCGCCGCTATGTGGATTGCTACGCGGCGCACTTCCGCGCCGAATCCGCCTGAACCGGCCCGGGGCCGGGCGTGCGGGAGTTTGCCCGTCGCGTGTGCATTACCGCATCGGGGTGCTGCGCGGAAGCGTTTTTCGCTACATGCTATTGTTCTCAGGTTGTCTCGGCGAGGGTGTCGCACCCAGTGCACACCGTGATCGACGCGGCTCGGCTTCCGGCCGTTGTCGTGCGGTCATCGCCCGACGAGCAGACCCTTTCGCCAGGGCCGTCCGAATGCAGGACAGTACCTGGCCAGCACACCGTCCGCCCCGGAAAGCCGTAGGAGAGTATTTCAGTCATGTCCGACGTCAGCGTTCTCGCAGCTCAGACCCGCACCGAATTCGGCAAGGGCGCCGCGCGCCGCACCCGTCGCGACGGCAACGTTCCCGCCGTCCTGTACGGCCACGGCGAGGCGCCCAAGCACCTGGCCGTCAACGCTCAGGCCTTCGCCGCGATCCTGCGTGAGCACGGCACCAACGCCGTCCTGAACCTGGAGATCGACGGCAAGAAGCAGCTGGCGATGACCAAGTCCGTGGTCGTGCACCCGATCCGCCGCTACATCGAGCACGCCGACCTGCTGATCGTCAAGCGTGGCGAGAAGGTCGTCGTCGACGTGCCGGTCGCGCTGGCCGGCGACGCGGGCCCGGGCACCCTGGTCACCCAGGAGGCCACCACCGTGTCCATCGAGGTCGACGCGCTGAACGTGCCCGAGTCCATCGAGGTCTCGATCGAGGGCGCCGAGGCCGGCACCCAGATCACCGCCGGTCAGGTCGAGCTGCCGAAGGGCGCTGCCCTGTCCGGTGACCCGGAGGCGCTGATCGTCAACATCATCGTCGCTCCGGCCGCCGAGGCCGTCGAGGGCGAGGGTGAAGGCGAGGCCGAGGGCGAGGCCGAGAGCGCCGAATAATTCGGTCGTTCAACGGATTTCGATGACGGAATCTACCGCCCCCGCGCTCGTGGTGGGGCTGGGTAATCCCGGGCCCGAATACGAGCGCACCAGGCACAATGCCGGTTTCCTGGTCGCCGATGTGCTCGCCGAGCGCATCGGCGGCCGGTTCACCGTGCACAAGAAGTCGGGCGCCGACCTGGTCGAGGCCCGGCTCGACGGGCGCAAGGTGCTGCTGGCCAAGCCGCGTAGCTATATGAATCTGTCCGGCCGCCCGGTCGCGGCGCTGGCCCGGTTCTTCTCGGTCCCGCCCACCGAGGTCATCGTCGTGCACGACGAACTCGATCTGCCGTTCGGCAGCATCCGGCTCAAACGCGGCGGCGGCGAAGGCGGTCACAACGGGCTGCGTTCGATCTCGAATGCCCTGTCCACCAAGGACTATCTGCGGGTCCGGTTCGGGGTGGGCCGCCCGCCCGGCCGGCAGGATCCGGCCGATTTCGTACTCAAACCGTTCTCCGCGCCCGAACGCAAAGAGGTTCCGGTGCTGGTCGAACAGACCGCCGACGCGGTGGAGTTGCTGCTGCGCGTAGGTCTGGAAACCGCTCAGAATCAACTGCATTGAGTGATCTGGTGCGAAGATCGGTGCTGTGCGGGACTACACGACGATTTTCGATCGGTATCGGGGCACGTTGCTGGGCGGGGCGGTCGGTGATGCGCTGGGCTGGCCGATCGAATTCCTGAAGCTGGAACAGATCCGCGACTGGTTCGGGCCCGACGGGCTCACCGGATTCGCCCCGGCGGCAGACGAATCCGCGGCCAGGCAGATCACCGATGACACCCAGATGACCCTGTTCACCGCCGAGGGACTGTTGCGGTGTGCGCCGGGTGCGGATCCGGCGCCGGTCCTGCGCCGCGCCTATCTGCGCTGGCTGCGGACGCAACGTGAACACGCACCCGACGCGCGCCCCGACGGCTGGCTGGCGAGTCTGCCGTATCTGTACGCGGTGCGCGCACCGGGCAACGCGTGTATGCGCGGGCTGAACCGGCAGGCGCAGAGCTATCGCGAACCACATGCCTTCGGCGTTGCGGGTCCGGTGAACGAGGATTCCAAGGGATGCGGCACGGTCATGCGGTCCGCCCCGTTCGGATTGGCCGCCCTCGGACCCGCGGCCGCCTTCCAGGCGTCGGCGCGGTGTGCCCAGCTCACCCACGGCCATCCCACCGGATATCTGGCCGCCGGGGCGTTCGCCGCCCTGATCGACCGGCTCGTGAACGGCGCCGATCTGCGAACGGCCGTGCAGGACACCACGAGTCAGGTGGAGGCGGTGGCCGGTGGCGCGGAAACCGCCGCCGCCCTGCGCAAGGCCGTGGCCACCGCCGACGCCGGAACCGGAACCTCGGAGGGCGTGGAACAGGTGGGCGCGGGCTGGGTGGCCGAGGAATGTCTGGCCGTCGGGGTCTACTGTGCGCTGGATGCCGAGCGGACGGGTGACCTGCGCCGCGCATTCCTGTTGTCGGTCAACCACTCCGGTGATTCCGATTCCACCGGTTCGGTGGCCGGCAATATTCTCGGTGCCCGCCACGGCCTCGACGCGCTGCCGCTGGATTGGTGCGGCGCGGTCGAAGGCCGCGACGATCTGGCCCGCGTCGCCGACGATCTGGTCGCGGCTTTCGTGTACCGGGACCGCAACCCCCTCGGCGACCGCTACCCGTTGGACGCGTCGGAAGATCCGGTACCGCAGTAACTCTCGTGCCGATCAGTTCAGATGCGCCGCGGTGGCTGAGCGGCGCAGCTTCCCGGAGGACGTCTTCGGCAGCGCGCCCGGGCCGAGGACGGTGACGCTGCGCGGGCGGGCGCCGACCGCGGTGAAGACCTCGTGCACGACCTCGTGCTCGATCCGGCGCACCGCCTCGGGATCCTGAAAGTCGTTGCTCTCCACCACGACCGCGAAACTCTCGCGCTTCTGCCCGGCGTCCAGACGCACCGCGACCGCGTTACCCGGCCGGACCCCGGCCACACGCAGCGCGGCGCGTTCGATATCGGTCGGGAAGATGTTGCGCCCGCCCATGATGATCACGTCCTTGATCCGGCCGCAGACGACCACGGACCCGTCCTCGGTCACGTAGCCGATATCGCCGGTGTCGAGCCAGCCCTCGGCGTCGCGAGCGGGCCGGAAGCCCTCGACGGTCACATATCCCGCGGTGACCGCCGGTCCCCGCACCTCGAGCACGCCCACCGTTCGGGTCGGCAACGGCCGGTGTTCGTCGTCGACCACCCGGATCTCGAGATTGTCCACGGGACGGCCCAGCAACGGCAGGCGGCGCAGATTGCCGTGGTGGGCCGCCTGATCCGTCGCCGGAACCGCCTTGCCGAGCGCCTCGAGCAGATCCGCGTCGACGATGTCGACGACCTGCCCGACGCCCGGATCCGGAATCGACACCGCCAGTGTCGTTTCGGCCATGCCGTACACCGGCGTGAGCGCGGCCGCGCTGAGCCCGAAACGTTTCCCGGCCGCCGCGAGGGCGTCCATGGTGTCGGGATCGACCGGTTCGGCGCCGTTCCACATGTACCGCACGCTGCTCAGATCCACGATGCCGTCCTCGGCGCGGGCCAAGCGGCGGGTCAGCAGCGAATAGGCGAAATTGGGTGCGGCCGTGACCGTTCCACGGTATTTCGAGATGAGTTCGGCCCACAGCATCGGCCGGCGCAGGAAGTCCATCGGCGTCACGCAGACCACCTCGGCGCCCAATTGCATCGGCACGCTGAGGAATCCGACCATGCCCATATCGTGGAACAGCGGCAGCCAGCTGACCATCACGTCCTGATCGAGCTGGAACTTCACCCGATCGAACATGGCGTAGGCGTTGACATAGAAGTTCTCGTGCGTGATCCGCACGGCCTTCGGCGACCCGGTGGAACCGGAGGTCAGCTGCTGGAGCGCGATATCGGATTCCACGGTCGGCACCGGATCGGTGTCGGGTCCGGCGGCCAGGTCGTCGGTCAGGACCACGGTGATACCGCGCTCGACCAGCAGTGGTGCCGCCACCTCGAACGGCGCGCCCAGCACCACCGCACGAGCCTCGATCATCCGCAGCACCGTCTCGGTGTCGCGGGCCCACAGTTGCAGATCGGTGCGCGGCGTCGGCTGATGCAGCATGGTGATCGACGCACCGCGCATCCAGATCGCCTGGCAGGCCGGCGCGATATCGGCGGGCATACCCGCCAGCACACCGACGGCGTCGCCGTGCTCTATTCCGGCCGCCGCGAGCCCGCCGGCCATGCGCCGGGCGAGGCGGTGGATCTCGTCCCAACCCCGGCGCAGTGGCGTCTCCGGCTCCCCGGTGATCAGCCCCCGGCGGGAACGTTGTGCGGTCGCGAACATTTCCTCGGTGAACCGGCTCACCCTCGAACTCCCGTCTCCACCCGACCGGCGGTCGGCACATCTGCACTATCTCGGTGCGCGGGCGCGGCGTTAGCCGGCGCCGGAGCGTGATCGTTTCAGCGTCGCACTACGAATGACACGATGAAAATCGGAACTCGGTTCGGCCGCCTCAACCCGCGAGGCGGTCGACGGCCTCGAGGAAGCGATCGAGCTCCTCGCGGGTGACGAAGCAGTGCGGCGAGGCTCGTATCACCGACTCGAGCCGCCGCGCGGACATGTCGAGCAACGTGGAGCTACGGTAGCTGACCGTCACCGTGATGTCGGCGGCCCGCAGCGTCTCGCGGACCTCGGCCGGATCGACGCCGTCGACGGTGAACGAGACGATGCCGGAATGTTCGGTGCCCAGGTCCCGCACCGTGATTCCCCGGATCGACGGCAGATTCTCGCGCAGATGCCGCGCCTTGGCGGCAACATCGGCGTAGACGTTCTCCGGTCCCAGATCCAGCAGGTACCGCACCGCCGCGCCGAGGCCCAGTCGCGCCGCCACGTCGCATTCCCAGAATTCGAAGCGGCTCGCATCGGAGGCGACGCGGTAGTCCTGGGGCCCGGTCCACGCGGCGCTGTGCAGATCGAGGCGGCTGGGTTCGAGTTCGCGGCAGACGTCCGGGTGGATGTAGAGGAAGCCGGTGCCGCGCGGACCGCGCAACCACTTCCGGCCGGTGGCCGACATCGCGTCGACGCCCAGTTCCGCGACGTCGATGCCGATCTGACCGGCGGATTGGCAGGCGTCCAGCAGGACCAGCGCACCGACGCGATGGGCGATGCGGGTGGCCTCGGCGACCGGGTTGACCAGCCCGCCGTTGGTGGGAGCGTGCAACAGCGAGACGATCTTCACCCGGTCGTCGAGCATGCTGTCGAGAGCCACCAGATCGATCTGCCCGGTCTCGTCGCTGGGAATGGCCTCGACGGTCGCGCCCGCCGCCCGCGCTCGCTGCAAGGCCGCGATCACATTGCTGGCGTAGTCCGACCCCGAGACCAGGATGCGATCGCCCGGCCGCAGCGGTACGGCGTAGAAGAAATCCGACCAGGAACGGGAGGCGCTGTCGCTCAGGGCGATCGCCGAGGCGTCGGCGTTGATCAGCGTGGCGATCGCGGTCTTGACCGCCGCCAGATCGTCGAGCCGCTCCGAGGCGGCGCGATATCCGCCGATCTCCGCCTCGCGCCGCAGATGTGCGACGGCGGTGTCGACGACGATTCGCGGAGGTAACGAGGACCCGGCGCTGTCGAGGAAGACCGGCGGAGTCCCGGCGGTGTCGTAGGCGGGTATATCGGCGCGCAGCAGGTCGGTATCGAGCACCCTGTCGACCGTAGGCCATCACCGGCTCTCGGCGCCGGGCGTCTCGGGAACGGCACGAATCAGCTGCCCGGACTCCGTGGCCCTCCGTCCCGGTGGGCACGGCCGGTCGTCGCCGAGCCACCGCGCGCCCAGGCGCGACACCCGGCGGTCCCCGCGGGCCGCGAGCCGCCATCGAGAGCTGGAACAGCGGCGTTCGGTGGGGGCGGTGGTGCTGGTGATACTGCCGTGACCGGCATGTTCACCATTTCGACGGATTCTGTGTCGGTGGACGCGGCTACCCTGGTTCGAGCGACGGAAGAACCGGGCGCGGTCTCTCGTTGCACTGCTACACGCAATACCGGCACCCGGTCGATGCGGCACTGTCGCCGATATCGGTTCAGGGTGGGCGGAACGCGGTGGGTGATCCCCCGCAGGCTCGAGCGGAGGTTGGCATGGCGGTAACGGTGGACAAGGCGCCGGCCGGATTGGGTGCCGGTTTATCCTCGCGCGCCGCGGCGGAGGCATATGTGGGAGGTGTCTGTTTCAAACAGGGCCCACCCACGTTGATCGGTGCCGAACTGGAGTGGCTCACCGCTCGCGGGGAGCTGTCGGCGCCGGATTCGCGTCCGCGCTTGTCGATGCTCGCGGATGCGCTGGGTCCTTATGCTCCACAGTCTGTTTCGCCCGATTCACCCGCCAAAGCGCTTCCCGGTGGCAGCCGGATCACCCTCGAACCCGGTGGTCAGATCGAACTGTCCAGCGCCCCCTTCGCCGATGCCGCGCAACTCTGCGCCCGGCTGCTCGAGGATTCTCGCTTTCTCTCCGACTTGCTCGAAACCCGATCCATCCGAACGTATTCTGCCGCCGCCGATGCCGGTCGGCAGGCCCGCCGGGTGCTTCGCCTGCCGCGTTATCGCGCGATGGAACGGGCGTTCGCGGGCGTCGGCCCGTACGGCAAGCTGATGATGTGCAATACCGCCGCCACGCAGGTCAGCGTGGACGCGGGGGCCGACCCCGGCGAGATCGCGGCCCGCTGGAACGCGCTGTACGCGGTCGGGCCGGCGCTCGTGGCGGCCTTCGCCTGTTCCCCTGATCTGCACGGTGCTCCCACCGGTGGCTGGGCGTCGCAGCGGATGCGCACCTGGCTGCGGCTCGATCACGCTCGCACCCGGCCGCCGGTGCGGAGCTGGGCCGATCCGGTCACCGACTACGGCCGCTGGGCACTGGACACCCCGCTGCTGTGCGTGCGGCGCGGCCCCGCCGAGGCGGATTGGACGGCACCGCCGGGTGCCACCTTCGCGGATTGGCTGTGCGGTGCACTCGACGACGAGATCGGCCGCCGCCCGGACGTCGAGGATCTCGACTACCACCTGACCACGGTCTTTCCTCCCGTGCGGGCATCCGGACATTTGGAGGTCCGTTATCTGGACGCACAGCCGGGTGATCAGTGGTCCGTGCCGATCCACGTCGTCGATGCGCTGATGTCGGCGCCGGCGGTCGTCGCGGAGGCGACCGCGCTGGCCGAACCGGTCGCCGACGAATGGGTCTCGGCCGCCCGCTGTGGCCTGGCCGACCCTCAGATCCGTTCCGTCGCGGTCGAATTGCTGACCCTCGCCGCCGAGCATGCCCGCAGCGACGAGGCCGCCGAGCAGGTGTGGGCCGCGGTACGGCGATGTCGCAGCGGGCGCATTCCGGACGGGGAGGTTGCCCGCTGCGCACCCGCCGAGACGGCCGAATGAGTACGACCGGCGCTTCGGTGCGACGAGGCCGCCGGGCACGACCCTTGGGAGAGCACTGATGACCGTTCACACCGGAACCGATCACGCCGCGACCGAGCGATTACGCGCACAGATCGCGGAGGTCCTGACTCGCGCCCGCGCCCGCACGACGGTGCTGACCGAGGCGGTCGACGAGGCCGAGCTGGTTGCCCAGCATTCGCCGCTGATGAGCCCGCTGGTGTGGGATCTGGCGCATATCGGCAACCAGGAGGAACTGTGGCTGGTCCGCGATGTCGGCGGGCGCGAGCCGGTGCGGGCCGATATCGACCATCTCTACGACGCCTTCCGGCATGCCCGCGCCGACCGTCCGGCGCTGCCGCTGCTGGACCCGGTGCAGGCACGCGGGTACGTGGGCACCGTGCGGGACAAGGTGCTCGATGTCCTGAATTCCAGTCCGCTGCGGGGAAACCGGCTGGTGCACAGCGGTTTCGCCTTCGGGATGATCGCCCAGCACGAGCAACAGCACGACGAGACCATGCTGGCCACCCATCAGCTGCGCGCGGGCGCCGCGGTGCTGACGGCCGCGCCGGCACCGGCCGCGCGCGTCGCGGTCGGCGACGAAGTCGTCATTCCCGCAGGCGAATTCACCATGGGCACCTCATCGGACCCGTGGGCCCTCGACAA
The DNA here is from genome assembly GCF_001613505.1 of Nocardia mikamii NBRC 108933. Classification (GTDB taxonomy): domain Bacteria; phylum Actinomycetota; class Actinomycetes; order Mycobacteriales; family Mycobacteriaceae; genus Nocardia; species Nocardia mikamii. Next base: position 532,818 of record NZ_BDCM01000006.1, on the reverse strand, counting down.
CGAGCGTCCCGAACATCGCGTCCAGCTGTCCGGATTCGCGATCGATGCGGCACCGGTGACGAATGCGCAATACGTGGCGTTCATCGAGGACGGTGGCTATCACCGGCCCGAGCTGTGGTCGGGGCGCGGCTGGGCCCACCGCGTGGAGGCCGATCTGTCCGCACCCCAGTTCTGGGAGCGAGACAGCGACAACCGCTGGTGGCGAAGGGTTTTCGGCACGCCGGCGCCGGTGCGCCCGCAGCAGCCGGTGGTGCACGTGTGCTGGTTCGAGGCGGAGGCCTACGCCAACTGGGCCGGGAAGCGTTTGCCCACCGAGGCCGAATGGGAGAAGGCCGCGCGGTTCGATCCGGCCAGCGGGCGGTCGCGGCGGTATCCGTGGGGCGACGCCGATCCCGACGAGACCACCGCCAATCTGGGGCAGCGCCATCTGGAACCGGCGGATGTCGGCGCCTACCCGGCCGGTGCGTCACCGTTCGGGGTGCATCAGTTGATCGGCGACGTCTGGGAGTGGACCGCGTCGGGTTTCGAGCCGTATCCCGGATTCGCCGCCTTTCCCTACCGCGAATATTCCGAGGTGTTCTTCGGTGGTGACTACCGCGTCCTGCGTGGCGGATCCTTCGGCACCGACCCCGTCGCCTGCCGCAGCACCTTCCGCAACTGGGACCACCCGATCCGCCGGCAGATCTTCTCCGGCTTCCGTCTCGCCCGCGATCTGCGACCGGACGAGCGCTGATGTGCCGACATCTCGGCTATCTGGGACCACCGGCTCCGGTCGGTGAATTACTCACCCGCGGACCGCATTCGCTGCGCACCCAGTCGTGGGCGCCGAACGATATGCGCCACGGGGGAACCGTCAACGCCGACGGTTTCGGGGTCGCGTGGTGGACCGGGGACGGGGCCGCGAGCCGCTACCGCAATTCCGCGCCGATCTGGACCGACCCCGCGGTGGAGGAGGTGCTGCCGCAGCTGTCCTCGCCGGCGGTGGTGGCCGCGGTGCGTTCGGCCACGGTCGGCATGCCGGTGGAACGGACCGCCTGCGCTCCGTTCACCGACGGCGGGTGGGGGTTCAGCCACAACGGCGTGATTCAGAACTGGCGCACGGTGTTGCCCACGGTGGCCAAGCAATTCGGGTCGCCGGACCTGCTGGATGCCGAATCGGCGACCGATTCCGCCGCGCTGTGGGTGGTGCTGCGCGCCGCCTTGGACGGAATCGGCGCGCTGTCGTCGGCGTTCGAGGGACGCAGCGAGTCCGCCGCCCGGCTGCGGGCCGTCGCGGCCGCGGTGACGGCGACGGTTCGCGCCGTCCTGGCGCAGGCGCCGAGCGCCCGGCTGAACCTGCTGCTCGGCGACGGCGAAACGCTGTGGGCGACAACTGTTCACCACTCGCTGTCGGTGCTCGTCACCGACGAGGTCGCGGTGGTTTCCTCCGAACCGTACGACGACGATCCACGCTGGCAGCCGATCACCGACCGGCAGGTGGTGACGGTGCGGCCCGGTCTTCTCGTGGTCGAGCCGCTGGACGCAGCACAACCCACCCTCTCCGCAGGACCTGATGAATCCGAAAGGGCCCGTTCATGAGCGAACCGACGCTGGATATCCACCTCACCGACGACGATCTCGACGCCGCCCTGCGGTCGGACGCTCGGACCGGACTCACCGCTGATCCGAAGACGTTGCCGCCGAAGTGGTTCTACGATGCGCGCGGTAGCGAACTGTTCGAAGCGATCACCGAACTTCCGGAGTACTACCCGACCCGCACGGAGCGCGCACTGCTGGAGCGGGTGGTCGGCGATATCGCGCGCACCGCCCAGGCCGAGGTACTGGTGGAGCTGGGCGCCGGCTCGGCGGCCAAGACGCGGCTGCTGCTGTCGGCCCTGTTGGCCGAGGGCCCACTGAAAACGTATGTGCCGCAGGATGTGTCGGTGTCGGCGCTGCGCGGTGCCGCCGAGCAGATCGGTACCGAATTCCCGAATCTCGCGGTGCACGGGGTGGTCAGCGATTTCACCGAAACCCTGCACAATCTCCCGCGCGGTGGTCGGCGGATGATCGCATTCCTGGGCGGCACCATCGGCAATCTGGTCCCGCAGGAGCGGGCCGAATTCCTGGCCGGCATTCAGCAGGTCCTCGAACCCGGTGAGCAGCTGCTGCTCGGCGCCGGCCTGGTCACCGATCCGGCGGTGCTGGTGCCCGCTTACGACGATGCCGCGGGCGTGACGGCCGAATTCAATCGAAATGTGCTGCACGTGTTGAACTCTCGGTTGCATGCCGACTTCGACCCGGACGCCTTCGCGCATATCGCCCACTGGGACGCGGAGAACGAGTGGATCGAGATGCGGTTGGCGGCGACCCGGGATATGAGGGTCACCGTCGCCGATCTCGACCTGGTCGTGAACTTCGCCGAGGGTGAGCAGATGCGCACCGAGATCTCGGCCAAGTTCCGCGTGGACGGACTCGGCCGGGAACTGGACAGCGCCGGGTTCGCCACCGAAGAGGTGTGGACCGATCCGGACGAGCGTTTCGTGCTGGTCCTGGCCGAACGACGCTGACTGCCCGGCACCGGTCTTCCGCCGAGGTCAGTTGCCGATGACCGCGGCCAGCCACTCGACGACGGGCCGCAGGTCCTCCCAGGCGGCCCGGACCTCGGTGGCGGCGCGTGGTGTTTCCAGCCAGGGCGGTGCGCCGAAGTCCTTGTGAATCACCAGGGATTTGTGGCGCAGCAGGTCGATGCGTGGATGGTCGGCGGGGAAACCCTTGGGCCGGGTCTTCAGTTGCTCCCCGCCGATCACGTAGCCGGCCGCCGCCACACCGTCGAGCAGCGCCCGCAGTTCGTGACCGCGTACCTCGTCGTCGATGGTCGTGCGCAGCCGCGCGAGCTGCTCGGGTGTCGGTGCGTACACCCCACCGGCCACATACAGTCCGGGCGCGCCGATCTGGACGTACCACCCCGCTCCCGGGGCGGTCCGGACCACCGCGCCCTGATGGTCCTTGTAGGGCGCCTTGTTCTTGGAGAACCGCACATCGCGATAAGGCCGGAAGATCTTCGCCGGTCCGAAGTCGTTCTCCAGTTCAGTGGTCAGCGCCACCATCGGCGCCCGCACGGACTGCTCGTAGACGTGCTTGTTGGCGGTCCAGAAAGCCTTCGAGTTGTCGGCTTCCAGATCCTCGTAGAAGTCGAGTCCGGCGAACGGGAACCCCGCGAATCCGCTCATACCGCCAACTTAGCGACCACCGCGGACATGTCCCGCGGCGCCCGGCCCGACCGGCCGCCGGTCAGTCGCCCGGTTCGTCGACCACCTCGATGGCGGCGACTTCGGCGGGCCGCTCGTCCTCGTCGCGCAATTCCTGACGATGCCGGCGGCGCGTCCATTCCTGGTCCAGCTCGCTGCGGATCCCGAGGCGGCCGTCGTCGTCGTTCTCGTGATACCGGATTTCCAGATCGGCGGGCGGATCGTCGATGTAGCGCTGATATTCGCGGATCTCGTCGGCCTGTTCATCGTCACCGAGGTCGTAGTCCAGGTCTTCGCGCTCGTCATCGCCCATCTCGAACACCTCGTCCATCAACGGGTAAGTGTCGTCGTCGGCCATCAGCCCACCTCTCTCGCAGGCTCCCCGCCTCTCCGGGGATTTTGCGTGCCGTGAGAGCCACTCGACTCGGCAGTCGGTCTCACCTCACGACGTTATGAAGTTGTGGGCGTACCCGGTGAGTTACCCATGTCCTCGCGAAATCAGTCGATACGTCGGCTTCCTTCGCGAGGACCAGGTCCACCTGCCCCCATTCTCCACTCGAGCGCAGCTCCGCGGTAGTGACGAGGCTTTACTCCTACGCGGAGCCGTTGAACAGGCCGGTGACCGATCCGTTCTCGAAGACCTCGCGGATCGTCCGCGCCAGCAGCGGGGCGATCGACAGCACGGTCAGCGAGGGGAACTTCTTGTCCTCGGTGATCGGCAGGGTGTTGGTGACGATGACTTCCTTGGCGCCGCAGGAGGCGAGGCGCTCGGCCGCGGGGGAGGACAGCACGCCGTGGGTGGCGGCGATGACCACATCGCCGGCCCCGGCCTCGCGCAGCACGCGCACGGCCTCGGCGATGGTGCCACCGGTGTCGATCATGTCGTCGATCAGGATGCAGGTGCGGCCCGCGACGTCACCGACGGGACGATGCGATTTGACCTGGTTCGGCACCAGCGGGTCGCGGGTCTTGTGGATGAACGCCACCGGCGCGCCACCGAGTGCGTCGGCCCACTTCTCGGCCACTTTCACGCGACCGGCGTCGGGGGAGACGATGGTGACGTTCTCGGTGCTGTAGTGGTTGCGCACGTACTCCGACAGCTGGACCAGGGCGTGCATGTGGTCCACCGGGCCGTCGAAGAAGCCCTGGATCTGATCGGTGTGCAGGTCGACGGTGATGATGCGATCCGCGCCGGCGGTCTTGAGCAGATCGGCGACCAGGCGGGCGGAGATGGGCTCGCGACCGCGGTGCTTCTTGTCCTGGCGGGCGTAGGGGTAGAACGGCAGGACGGCGGTGATCCGCTTGGCCGAACCGCGCTTGAGCGCATCGATCATGATGAGCTGTTCCATCAGCCACTGGTTCAGCGGAGCCGGAAAGCTCTGCAGCACAAAGGCATCGGAGCCGCGCACCGATTCTTCGAAGCGAACGAAGATCTCGCCGTTGGCGAACTCGCGGGCGGTTTGCGGCGTGATCGCGACGTCGAGTTCCTTCGCGACCTGCTCGGCCAGCTCGGGGTGAGCGCGCCCCGAGAACAGCATCAGGTTCTTCTGGTTATCGGTGGAGAACGCGGTCACTCTGTGTTGCCATCCTTTTGCTCGGTTGCCTGACTCGCTCTGTCGTCGGCCGAGATCGCCTCCGCCGCCGCCTGCGCCGCGGCCGTCCCGGGACGATACCGCTGCACCCAGCCCTCAATGTTCTTCTGCGCCCCGCCGGATACCGCCAGCGCTCCCGGCGGAACGTTTCTACGCAGCACAGTACCCGCTGCCGAATACGCGCCATCGCCCACGGTCACCGGCGCGACGAACATCGTGTCGCTGCCGGTGCGCACATGCGAACCGACGACGGTGTGGTGTTTCTTCACTCCGTCGTAGTTGACGAACACGCTCGATGCGCCGATGTTGCTGTACTCGCCGATCGTGGCGTCGCCGACGTAGGTCAGGTGGGGGACCTTCGAATGCGAGCCGATCGAGGCGTTCTTGGTCTCCACGAATGCGCCGATCTTGCCGGATTCGCCGACGATCGTCCCCGGTCGCAAATAGGCGAACGGCCCGATTGTGGCGGCGGCGGCGATGGTGGCGCCCTCGCCGTGGGTTCGGACCACTTTCGCGCCCTCGCCGACGAGCACATCGGTCAGGGTCGAATCGGGTCCTACCTCGGCATCCTCGCCGATCACGGTGTTGCCGAGCAGCTGTACGCCGGGGCGCAGCACCGCGTCGCGGCCGATGCGCACACTCGCGTCCACCCAGGTGGTGGCCGGATCGATGACGGTGACTCCGGCGCGCATATGGCGCTCGAGGATGTAGCGGTTCAGGGTGCGGGCCGCCTGAGCCATCTGCACCCGATCGTTGACGCCGGTGACCTTGGCGGCATCGACCAGGCGCGCGCCGTGCACCGGATGGCCGGCCTCGCGCGCCAGCTTCAGGACATCGGTCAGATACAGCTCGTGCTGGGCGTTGGCGGTCGTCAGCCGGCTGATCATCGTCCGCAGCACGGTGACGTCGAAAACGTAGACGCCGGAATTGACTTCGTTGATAGCCGCCTGCTCCGGGGTGGCATCGGCATGTTCGACGATCTCGAGGACGCCGCCGTCGGGATCGCGCACGATCCGGCCGTAACCGTTCGGATCCTCGGGGACGAAGGTCAAAACCGTGACCGCGGACCGCGGTTGATAACTGCGATGCTCGTCCAGCAGTGCCGAGAGGGTGTGCCCGTCCAGCAGCGGCACATCGGCGGAGGTCACCAGCAGGTCCCCGGTGAAGTCCGCGGGCAGTGCCGACAGGGCGCACTGCACCGCGTGCCCGGTACCCAGCTGCTGTTCCTGTACCGCCGAGGTGATCTCGCGACCCAGCTCTGCCGCAACGGAATTCACCGCGGCGCCGACCTGTTCGCGGTCGTGGCCGATCACCGTGATCAGGTCGGTGGGGTCGATCTCGTTCGCCGCGTGCAGGGCGTGCTCGAGCATGCTGCGCCCGGCGAGCGAATGCAGCACTTTCGGTGTCTTGGACCGCATTCGAGTTCCGGCACCGGCGGCAAGAACGACGACGGCGGTCTGCTGTGGCATGGATCTCCCTCGGCTGCCTTCATCGTGCTGGTCTGCGCTGTCTTCGGCCTGCGGCTGACTCTGCCTGCGCCGGCCTTCGCAGGTTCGGTCTGCGGCGGGCTCGGCGGCTGGCCGTCCGCCCACACCCTAGTCCACCCGGGCCTGAGCGCCGGCTCGGGGCTTCGCCCGATATTCACGCAGGTCACAGCCCCATCGCCAGCTCCGCCGCCAGGACTCGAACCTGAACTAACTGAACCAAAATCAGTGGTGCTGCCATTACACTACGGCGGATCGTCGCACCGATGAACCCGACGGGCCCACCGCTACGCCACGGCATGCGCGCAATATCCTCGCACGTTTCCCCGCATCTCCGCGAATTGCGGGCAGATTTTCCCGCGCGGGTCGCGGGTCTGCGAGAGGGCCCGGTCGCGGTCGGGTAAATTTGCGCAACGCAACATCTGATTTCGACAGCACATGGGTAACTCGTCGGGCACGCCCTGACCTCGGGTCGTCGCCGACCGCCAGCCCGGCCGAGAAATCTCCAGGCACCTACGACCGGCAAGATTCCCGGAGAGGCGGGGGAGAGAGGCGGGGGAGATGACTTCGGGTGATGCGACTCGGGCGCCGCGCCCGCGGATGACCGGAACACAGCGGCGGCAGCAGTTGATCGAGATCGGCCGGACGCTGTTCGCCGAACGAGGATACGACGCCACGTCCATCGAGGAGATCGCCCAGCGGGCCCAGGTGTCGAAACCCGTTGTGTACGAACACTTCGGCGGTAAAGAAGGCCTCTACGCGGTGGTCGTCGACCGCGAGATGTCGACGCTGCTGGACATGATCACCTCGTCGCTGACCCAGAACCGCTCCCGCGTCCGGCTGGAACAGGTCGCCCTCGCGCTGCTGACCTATATCGAGGAACGCACCGACGGTTTCCGCATCCTGATGCGCGATCAACCCGCCTCGGCGGCCGCCGGTACCTATTCGAGCCTGCTGAACGAGGCGGTCAACCAGGTCGCGCACATCCTCGCCGGCGATTTCGAGCGCCGCGGCTTCGACACCAGTCTCGCCACCCTCTACGCGCAAGCCCTGGTCGGCATGGTCGCCACCGCCGCCACCTGGTGGCTCGACGAGCGGCAACCGTCCAAGGAGGTGGTCGCCGCGCATCTGGTCAATCTGTGCTGGAACGGGCTCACCCACCTCGAGGCCGACCCGCAGCTGGGCTCCGAATGGCCGAGCACGACACCCGGCTGACTCGCGATGGCGATGTTGGGGGCAATAGGGGACCGAACTGGACGGTTAGCCCAATGTTTGCGAAGGAGACTGGTCTTAATGCTCGATTCCGCTGGCGACGGCCGGTCGGATGGTACGGTTCCCCCATCCTTCAAGTGCTGTTCGAGCTGTGATGTCGGTCAACTTCGGGATATCGGTCTACTTCAGGATGGCTGGTTTGAGGACAGGCGGATCTGATGGCTAGGCAAGCGCGTGCGGAAATCACCCGCGATTCGGTGCTGGCGGGCGCGGCCGACGTCTTTCTGCGACTCGGCTACGCGAATGCGAGCCTCAGCGAGATCATCTCGCAATCCAACGTCACCAAGGGCGCACTGTACTTCCACTTCGGATCCAAGGAAGAACTGGCGCGCGCCGTGGTCGACCAGGGCAACGAACGACTGCGCGGCGCCTGTCAGGGCTTCTTCGACCCGCGCGTCCCCGCCCTCGAAGCCGCCATCGGCATCACCTACGTCGTCGCCGACCTCACCATGAACGATCCGATGGTCGGCGCGATGCTCAAACTCACCCACCAGATCGGCGACTACCGCGGCGCCTCCGGCGAGAACATCACCAAGACCTGGGGGGAAACCCAGATCCTGCTCGCCGAGCGGGCCATCGCCCAGGGCGACCTCAAACCCGACCTGGACCCCGAAACCATCGGTCTTCTCCTGCAGGAGATGACCTCCGGAGTCCACATCACCGCCGTCGGTACCGAATCCATCGACCAGATGGCGGTGCGCATGGAACGCATGTGGTACTTCCTGCTGCCCTCGATCGTGCCGGACGAGAAGGTGGCATACTTCCGGGAGTTCGCCGCGCGGCGGTTGCGTCGCTACGTGCCGTAATTTTGAACTCCGCTTCGCTGCGGCGGGGACCACCGTGCCGGCGGCACATTCGCGTGACTAGACTCGATTGGTCGCTCTGAAAATCGCCGATCTGTGCAGCGGGAGTTTCTTTCATGCCGAGCCATCGCCCACCTCTTGCGGGACTGGCCGAGGTGGCCGGTGCCGATGCCGCGCTGAGCCAGGTTCGGGACCTGATCGGGCGTTCCTCGGTGCAGCTGGTCGCGCCTTCGGCGATCCGGCCGTTCGTGGCGGCGACCGTCGCGGCCGCGCGGCCGCTGGTGGTGGTGACCGCCACCGGGCGGGAGGCCGACGATCTGACCGTCGAACTGAGCGAGATCATCGGCGATCGGGTCGCGCTGTTCCCGTCCTGGGAGACGCTGCCGCACGAGCGGCTGTCGCCCAGTGCCGACACCGTGGGCCGGCGGTTGCAGGTGTTGCGCCGGCTGGCGCATCCGGAGGATCCGGGCCATCCGGAACCGCTGCAGGTGGTGGTGACCACGGTCCGGTCGCTGATGCAGCCGATGGCCCCGGGGCTGGGCGAGATCGAACCCATCGTGCTGCGCGTCGGCGCCGAATTCGATTTCGACGAATTGACCACGCGGCTGGTCGAATTCGCGTACGAGCGCGCCGATATGGTCGGCAAGCGCGGCGAATTCGCGGTGCGCGGCGGCATTCTCGACATCTTCCCGCCCACCGCCGATCACCCGGTGCGCGTGGAATTCTGGGGTGACGAAATCAGTGAACTGCGCGCGTTCTCCGTCGCCGATCAGCGTTCACTCACCGAGGTCGAGGTGGATCTCGTTGTGGCGCAGCCCTGCCGGGAACTGCTGCTGACCGAGGAACTGCGCGAATCCGCGGCGAAGGTGGCCGCCGACAACCCGGCCGACGCGGCGCTGGTCGAAATGCTGGAGAAGCTGGCGCAGGGCATTCCGGTGGAGGGGATGGAGGCGCTGCTGCCGGTGCTGCGGCCGGGTGAGCTGCAGTTGCTCACCGATGTGGTGCCGACCCAATCGCATGTGCTGCTGTGCGATCCGGAGAAGATCCGCACCCGCGCCGCCGACCTGGTCCGCACCGGCCAGGAATTCCTCGAGGCGTCGTGGACGGCCGCCTCCTTCGGCGGTGCGGCTCCGTTGGGCGCGCACGGTCTGGATCTGGCGTCCTCGGCGTATCGCGGTCTGGACGTCGTGCGGGCCGATGCGGAGTCGCGCGGATTGCCGTGGTGGACGCTGAGCCCGCTGGCCGCCGACGATCCCGCGGAAGTCGTGCTGCCCGTGTTGTCGGCGCCGGCGGCCCGCGGCTCGGAGGAACTGGTCGCGACCGTCTTCGCCTCGCTGCGCGCGCATGTCACCACCGGTGGACGCGCGGTCATCGTGGTCGCGGGACACGGTACGGCACAACGCATTCAGGAGCGGCTCGCCGACGCCGAGGTTCCGGCCGCGGCGCTCGAGCCGGGCGCCGACCCGGTGCGTGGGCTGGTGGGTGTGCTGTGCGGTTCGCTGCACGACGGCATCGTGTTCGACGACGCGAAACTGGTCGTCATCGCCGAATCCGATCTGACCGGCAACCGCGTCACCGCGCCCGGTGAGGGAAAGAAACTTCCCGCTCGCCGGCGCAATCAGGTCGATCCGCTGGCGTTGAGTTCCGGCGATATGGTCGTGCACGATCAGCACGGCATCGGCCGGTTCGTGGAGATGATCGAACGCACCGTCGGCGGCGCGCGGCGCGAATACCTGGTCATCGAGTACGCGCCCAGTAAGCGCGGCCAGCCCGGTGACCGGTTGTACGTTCCGATGGACTCGCTGGATCAGCTCTCCCGCTACGTGGGCGGGGAGATGCCGAGTCTGTCCAAACTCGGCGGATCCGACTGGGCGAATACGAAACGCAAGGCGCGCAAGGCCGTTCGCGAGATCGCCACCGAGCTCGTGCAGTTGTATGCCGCGCGCCAGGCCGCGCCCGGTCATGCGTTCGCCTCCGATACGCCGTGGCAGCAGGAGATGGAGGACGCCTTCGCGTTCACCGAGACCCACGATCAGCTCACCGCCATCGCCGAGGTGAAGGCCGATATGGAACGCCCGGTGCCGATGGACCGGGTGATCTGCGGCGACGTCGGTTACGGCAAGACCGAGATCGCGGTGCGGGCGGCGTTCAAGGCGGTGCAGGACGGTAAGCAGGTCGCGGTGCTGGTGCCGACCACGCTGCTGGCACAGCAACATCTGCAGACCTTCACCGAACGCGTCGCTGGCTTCCCGGTCACGGTGAAGGGCTTGTCGCGCTTCACCGATCCGGCCGAATCGCGCGCGGTGATCGACGGTATGGCCACCGGTGAGGTCGACATCGTGGTCGGTACACACCGGCTGCTGCAGACCGGTCTGCGGTGGAAGGAACTCGGCCTCGTGATCATCGACGAGGAACAGCGGTTCGGCGTCGAGCACAAGGAACACATCAAGGCGCTGCGCACCCACGTCGACGTGCTGACCATGTCGGCCACGCCGATTCCGCGCACCCTGGAGATGAGCCTGGCCGGGATCCGGGAGATGTCGACCATCCTCACCCCGCCCGAGGAGCGTCACCCCGTCCTGACCTATGTCGGCGGCTACAACGACAAACAGGTCGCCGCGGCCGTGCGCCGCGAACTGTTGCGCGACGGCCAGGTCTTCTACGTGCACAACCGCGTGTCCTCGATCGACAAGGCCGCCAAGCGGATTCGCGATCTGGTGCCCGAGGCGCGGGTCGCGGTGGCGCACGGCCAGATGAACGAGGACACGCTGGAGAAGACCGTGCAGGGCTTCTGGGAGCGTGAATTCGACGTCCTGGTGTGCACCACGATCATCGAAACCGGTCTGGACATCTCCAACGCCAATACGCTGATCGTCGAACGGGCCGACGCGCTGGGACTTTCGCAGCTGCACCAGCTGCGCGGCCGGGTCGGGCGCAGCCGGGAACGCGGATACGCCTACTTCCTGTATCCGGCCGAGAAGCCGCTCACCGAAACGGCCTACGACCGCCTGGCCACCATCTCCCAGAACTCCGATCTCGGCGCCGGTATGGCCGTGGCGATGAAGGACCTCGAAATCCGCGGCGCCGGAAACGTTCTCGGCGCTGAGCAGTCCGGCCATGTCGCCGGCGTCGGCTTCGATCTGTATGTGCGACTGGTCGGTGAGGCGGTGGAGGCCTATCGCGCCGCCGCCGACGGCCGCCCGATCACGACCGAGGAAGAGGTCAAGGAGGTGCGGATCGACCTGCCGGTGGATGCGCACATTCCGCCCGACTACATCGCCAGCGACCGGCTGCGGCTGGAGGCCTACCGCAAACTGGCTGCGGCACAGGATGATTCGGCGCTCGCCGCCGTGGTGGAGGAGCTCGTCGATCGGTACGGCCCGCTGCCGGTGGAGGTCGGCCGGTTGGTGTCGGTCGCGAAGTTGCGACTGTTGTGCCGCGAGTACGGCATCCAGGAGGTCGGCGTCACCGGCACCACGCTGAAGGTGTCACCGCTGCAACTGCCCGATTCGAAGCAGATGCGGCTCAAGCGGCTGTATCCCAGTGCGAGCTATCGCCCCACCACCGGCATCGTGCAACTACCGCTGCCCCGGGTGGAGGACAGCGTCGGCGCGGCGCGGGTGCGCGATGTGCGGTTGTTGCAGTTCGTCGCCGATCTGCTGCTGGCGCTGGACGGGAAGCCGAAGGGCATGGTCGATCTCGCGGTGCGCGCGGAGGTCGCGGTCGGGTGAGCGAGGACCGGGGTGCGCGCCCGTCGGGTGGAACCGACGACGCCGCGGCTGATTCCGCACGGGTCGCGCACGGCCTGACCGAGGCCGTCGAAGTCATGGACCGGCTGTGGAATTTCGGCGGCTGGGAGGTCACCCAGACTCACGATTCGCTGCGGCCGTATCTGCTGGAGGAGACCTACGAACTCCTCGACGCCATCCAGCACGGTGATGCGGAGACGATCAAGGAGGAACTCGGCGACCTGCTGTTACAGGTATTGTTCCATTCCCGGATCGCCGAGGCCGCGGGCGAATTCACCGTCGACGACGTGGCCGCCGCGCTGGTCACCAAACTGGTGCACCGCAGTCCGCATCTGTCCGATCCGGCGGTGGACGCCGGAGCGGACGTGGCCGCGAAGGTCGCCGCGCAGGAACGAGCCTGGGAGGAACGCAAACTCGCCGAGAAGGCGCGCCGCTCCTGCCTGGACGGGATCGCGATGGCGCAGCCCGCGCTGGCGCTGGCGGAGAAGATTCGCTCCCGCAGCGCGAAGGCGGGATTACCCGAGGATCTGGTTCCGGACGAACTGCGGGTTGTTCACCTGGGTGGACCGGACAGTGCCGAGGAGCGGTTGCGCAAGGCCGCGCTCGACTTCGCGGCGCGAATCCGGGCCGCCGAGGATGCGGCCGAGCGGTCCCGCGGCGAACGCGGACCGCTGGGACCCGGGCAGTGGCGCGCCCACTGGGAGACCTTCGCCGACTCGCTGGGGGAGCGGCAGCGCCGTCCGTGAGAGGGCGCACCGTCTGCCGGGTCAGGACTCCTGCGCGAGATAGCGTTCGACGGTCTCGACTTTCGACGTCAGTGCGCCGGTAACGCCCGGGCGGATGTCGGCCTTGATCACCAGGCTACAGCGCGGCGCGACCGCGAGGATGGCGTCGGAGGCCTGTTTGATCACCCCCATCACCTCGTCCCATTCGCCCTCGAGTGTGGTGAACATGGCGTTGGTTTCGTTCGGCAGCCCGCTGGCGCGGACGATGCGGACGGCTTCGGCGACGGCGCGTCCCACATCGGCGCCGGTGCCGAGCGGGGTGACCGAGAAGGCGGCGATCATGGGGGTCAATTCTTCGCGTCGACCATCTCCTGCAGGGTGGCGACACGCGAGCGGAGGTATTCGAGTTCCGGTTCGTCGAGGACCGTGCGCTGAATGCCCGCCTCGACCTCGAACGCGCCCTGGCGGTGGTCGTCGATCACCTCGACATCGATGGCGACTGCCACATAGTCCTCGGCGCCGGGCATCGGATCGGCGATGACGCGCGCGCGACCGCGGGCGCACAGCGCCACATTGCCGCCACCGAGGATCAGCAGCGCGACATCGGGACGTTTGCGCAGCCGCGCCAGCGAACCGCGATCGAACTTGAGACTCAACAGGATTCGCCGATCGTCGGCACGCACCGGCCAGCTCACGGGAATCGCGTGCGGCGACGGATCGGTGGTCACCAGGACGGCGATGGTGTCCAGCGGCCAGGTCGGCAGGACGTCCAGTTCGGGATGCTCGGTCGCGGGCTGTTGACGTTCTCCGGCGCTGGCTACCATCTCGTCACCTCACGGTCGGCTCACGCGGCGGCGTCGGCCGCGACTGGCACCCCAGTGTAAACCGTTGTGCCGCTTACTTGCTGGGGTGCGAGCCGTCGACGTGAACTGCGCTGGTGGTAGGGGTGCGGACGGTTCAGTTGAGGCTGTCGGCCAATTGGCGGGGTTCGGCGGCCCGGTGGTGGTGCAGCAGCGAGAAATAGCGCCGCAGCATCAGCGCCGCCGTCGCGGCCAGGCCCGCGGTCAGACCCCACCAGACGCCGCTCGCCCCCAGACCCAGCGGGAAGGCGAGCAGCAACGCGGCCGGCAGACCGACGATCCAATAACCCACCAGCGACAACCGGAATCCGGCCCGTGTGTCCTTGATCCCTCGCAGCAGCCCGTTGCCGATGTTCTGCGCGGCATCGAAGAACTGCCCGACGATGGCGATCAGCAGCAGGCTGTGCGCGAGCGCGACGGTGGCGCCGTCGCGGCCCGCGAGAAACGGCCGCAACACCAGATCGGGCGCCGCGACGTACAGCACGCCGACGACCGCGGCCACCACGGCCGCCTGCCGCAACGCCAGCCAGGCCAGGTTCTGGGCGCGGCGGAACTCCTCGCGAGCCACGGCCCGGCTCACCAGGATCGAGACCCCGTGCGAGAGCCCCACCGCGACCTGGAACACGATGTAGACGAGCTGATACACCACGTTGTGCGCGGCCAGCGCCGCCGGGCCGAGCGTGCCCATCGCGAGGGCCAGCACCGAGAACATGCCGGCCTCGGAGCCGTAGGTGAGCGCGATCGGTGCGCCGAGCCGCAGTTCCGCGGTGACCGTTCGCCGCCGTACCGGCCACATCCGCACCGGCAGCGTCGGCCCCAGCGCCGCGTCACGGCGCACCATCACCCAGAACACCGCGAAGGTGACGAGGAAGACGACCGAGGATGCCACGCCGACACCGGTCAGGCCCAGGGCGGGCAGCCCGGCCCAGCCGTGGATCAGGGCCAGCGCGACCACCGCGTTGACGGCCACCGAGCCGAGCGTCACCACCAGCAGCGCCTGCGGCCGTTGCATGCCGACGGTGTATTGGCGCAGCACCTGGAACCACAGGCAGGGCAGCAGACCCGGGGCGAGCGCCACCATCATCGGCCGCGCTTCGGCCAGCACCGCCGCGTCCTGGCCGAGCCATTGCAGCGACCAGCCGAGGCCGACCAGGATCAGACCGCCGACCACCCCTGCTGCCGTGGCGATGAGGAAGCTCGATCGGACCACGTCGCGGATCTCGTGCTCGGGGTCGCGGCGCTGCTTTTCGGCCCGGCTCACCACGGTTGCCACCTGATTGCCACTGGCGGTGATCAACCCGACGCACATGGTGCGAATCTGATTGAACAGCACCAGCGCCAGCCCGCCGGCCGCCACCTGGTCGACGCCGAGGCTGCCCATCAGCGCGATATTGGTGGTGGAGATCGCGACCTGGGCCAGCTGGGTCAGCGCGATGGGCGTCGCGAGCGCCGTCAGCCGGCGTCCGTCGCCGCGGGGTGCGACGGCGGTCACGCCCTGGCCTCCGCGACAACGGCCGGATTCATCGGGCCCCCACCAGATTTCGTGTCTCGGACACCGCGGGGGCCGCGGGCGCGTAGCGGTCCAGCAGGTCGGTGACCGCGTGCTCGGCGGCGCGGTCGAGCAGATCGCGGTCGCTCATCCATTCGTCGTCGAAGACCGTGTCGAGGTACTTCTCCCCGCCGTCGCAAACGATGGTGACGATCGTCGAGCCCGGTTCGAATTCCTCGAGTCGTTGCAGCGCCACGTACACCGAACCGCCCGCAGACCCGCCGATCAGCAGACCGGAACGCTGTGCGACCGCGCGGGCGGTGGCGAAGGCGTCCACATCCGAGACGGTGACTCCCTCGTCCAGCAGCGAGTAGTCCACGGCCGTACCGACGGTCGCGCCGGGCGGGGTGCCGGTGCCCGACTGCCAGTACGGTCCGCCCGGCCCGCCGAACGCGATCGACCCGACCGGTTCGACGCCGATCACCCGCGCGGGACGGCCCAGGTCGCGCAGCCGCCGCGCCGTGCCGAACAGCGATCCGCCGGTGCCGACCGCGGACACCAGAATGTCGACATGTCCGAGATCGGCCAGCAACTCCTCCGCGACCGCGTAGTAGCCGACCGGATTGGCCTCGTTGTTGTGCTGTTCGGTGAAGTAGGCGTCCGGCCGCGCGGCCGCCATCGCCTCGGCCAGGTCCTCCCGGGCGGAGGTGGCCAGGCTGTCGTCGCCCTCGGCGGCGACATAGACGAGGTCGGCACCCATGGCTCGCATCGCGCGCAGTTTGTCCTTACAGGCGTGGTGGTCCACGACCGCGGTGAATCGATAGCCGCGTTCGGCCGCGACCACCGCCAGTCCCAGTCCGGTATTCCCGGATGTGGACTCGATAATATGCCCGCCATCTCTCAGCAAACCTCGGCGTTCGGCGTCGAGCACCATTTCGCGGGCCATCCGGATCTTCGCCGCGCCGGTCGGATTGAACTGTTCGAGTTTGAGTAGCAGCCGGGTGCCACCCTCGGTGACGGCCAGCTCGAACAGGGGAGTGTTTCCGATCAGGTCCGTCACGCGCGTGACGATCGGCATGCGAGTCTCCTCGGGAGTGTGATGGGAAGGGGAGTCAGCGTTCGAGCGTCCAGCGCAGCCGCGGCGGCCGCGCCGGATCCGCGTCCGGGCTGCTCGACAGCAGCACCTTCGGCGGGAGGGGGAGATCGTGGAACGACGATTCGTTCGAATCCATTTGATAACCGGCGGTATTCGGATAGACGAGCAGATCGCCGATGACCGCCGGCCGCGGCAGTGGAATGCGCCGCCAGCTCAGCATGTCCGATTCCAGGCAGGTCGCCGCGCCGACGCAGGCCGGGGTCACCGCACCCGGCCGCATCGGCCACAGCACCGGATCGGGCAGGTATTCACTGTCGAACCACTGCTCGGACAGGCTCAGGCTGGTGCCGTCGACGGTGAGCAGCTGGTAGGGAAGTGACTGTGCCGTGCGCGTTTTCACGCCTCGGACGCGGAACACCGTGCTTCCGGCGCGGTCCAGCAGCGCGCGCCCGGGTTCGATCGCGAGCCGGATGGCATGGGCGCGTAACACTTTCGCCAGGTCGTCGTGGTCGAGGACGGCGGCCAGCGCGGCCGGTCCGGCGGGACGCTGGTGGTAGGGATAGTACGAGTCGAAGGTCTTGTCCGCGTGGAACCAGTGCGGATCGTGGTCCTCGATGAAGGCGCGCCAGGCCGTGTCCGGCAGATAGTCCACACCGAATCCGCCGCCGATGGAGACGGTGGTGACCGGATGCCCGAGGGCGCGGGCGTGCAGGCACCGGTCGACCAGCGCCGCGGCGAGTTCCGAGCGGGCGATCGGGTCGTAGCCGGTCAGGTGAAAGCTGAAGCCCTCCACCTTGATCGGCGCCGGATCGGTGCGGTGCAGCACTGTGTCGAGCTCGATGTCGGTCATGCCGAATCGGCTGCTCGAATCCGGCGGCAGCACCCGCAGCAGCACCCGGGCGGTGGCGCCGAGGCCGGCGAGCCGGTCGAGTTCACCCGGTTCGTCGATGGCGATCAGAGCGCCGTGCCGGGAGGCCAGCCACAGCAGCTCATCGGATTTGGCGGGGCCGGTCACCACCAGGTCGTGCCCCCGGATACCGTGCGCCAGAGCCGAACTCAGCTCGCCGACGCTGGCGACATCGGCGCCGGCGCCGTGTTCGGCGCAGACCCGCACCACGGCCGCGGACTTGTTGGCCTTCTTGCCGTAATAGATCGCGCCGTCCACGCCGTGGCGCCGGAACTGCTCGCGGAAGCCGGCGATATTCACGCCCACTCGCTCCGGATACAGCACGTGGAACGGGCCGCCGACCGCATAGGCGATGTCGTCGAGCAGACAGGTGTCGGCCAGCAGCCGGCGCTCCCACTCGTCCCGGTGTGCGGGGAGGGGAGGCGCGGTGATCGAAGGAGGGGTCAACGTATCGTTGGGCGCCTGCGTACTCCGGCTCGCGGTCACCGCCTCGTCTCCGAGGCCGACGACCGCTTCGAGTCACCGAAAGTTGTTTGCGCAGTGGGCATACCCCATGGGCGCGCTCGCCGCGGTGTCGCCGGTCGGCCCGCACGTGGTGTAGTGGGCGGCCGGATCGTCGTCCGGTTCGCGGTCGGCCGGGACGACCGCGTAGCGCCAGGGGTGTGCGTCCCGGTCAGTCCCACAGCGGCACCTCCGTGCCCCGGCCCTCGGCGATGGCGCGTTCGGCCAGCGCGTGCGCGACGGCGATATCGGTGAGGACCAGGCCGCTGTTGTAGACGAACAGCCGCTCCTCGGCACTGGTGCGCGCGGTCGCGCGGCGGCCCAGAATCGCCGGCAGTTCGGCGTCGACCGAGCGCAGCCGCCCGTCCGGTCCCGCCATGTCGGTGCCGGTCAACGCCATCTGCTCGGCGCTGGTGGCGACCACGCGGTCGGCGTCGGCGAGAGTCGAAGGAGCCAGTCCGTAACCGACCAGCACCGCCACCGAACCTGGTGCCAGATCATCGGATTCGAGGGCGACCCGCGTGCCCGGTCCGGCGGTCGCGAGCACCACATCGGCCGTCGCTGCCGCGGCGCGCGGATCCTCGACCACGTCCAGATCCAGGTGCGGCGCGTGCGCGCGCAGGTGGGTGCCGACCGCTTCCAGCCCTTCGGGGTGGGTGCCGTACACCATCAGCCGGTTCAGCTGCGGATTCGCGGCGAGCAAGTGCGGCAGCGCGTTTCGGCCCTGGGTACCGGTGCCGATCAGCAGCACGCTGCGCGCGCCCGGCCGCACCGTTTCGCGCACCAGCAGCGCCGACACCGCCGGCGTGCGCAGTGCGCCCACCCGCGCGCAGTCCATCATCGCGATCGGCGTGCCGGTGGCGTCGTCGTAGAGGGTGATGGTCGTGTAGTAGCGCTTGGTGCTGCGGTCGTGGCTCGGATCGAATTTGTACGAGGTCTTCATCGCCACCACCCGGCGGCGGCCGTCGCGCCCCAGCATCGCGTACGCCACCGACCAGCCGTCCGGATGCGCCACGCTCAGCTTGCGGGGGTTGTCCGAATCACCCTGTGCCAAGGCCAGATAGGCGTCCTCGACGGCGCGCACCACCTCGTTGGGGGCGATCGGGACATCGGCGAGATCGCTGCGGCTGAGTACGCGCAACGGGGTGGGGCGGCTGCTCACTGCGTTCCTCGGTTCACTGGTCGGTTCATCGGTGCGAGATCTTCGGTGCCGCAGCGGGGTCGGGCGCGAACGGCCGCACCGTCCGCTGCCCGTATCCGCTTTCGCCGGCCTCGGCCGGTGCGCGGCGGCGTGCCAGCCGGATGTTGACCCGTTTGAGCCAGCGGTCGGTCCCGTCGTATCGGGGCGTGAACGGAACCCGGCCGTGCACGACGACATCATTGTCCATCAGCAGCAACTCGCCGGGCTCCAACACCGCACGGTGACAGACTCGTTCCAATTCCGTACCGAGATCGGCGTAGGCGCAACGGTATTCGGCGCCGGCCTCGTCGAGCGGGGTGTAGGCGGGGTCGTAGCGCAGGGTCGGCCCACCGTCACCGGCGGCGACGGTGGCCACCGGGGCGGGGCGATGTCCGCTGAAATCCTCGCCGTAGGAGACGTCGGGCAGGATCGGCACCGTCGGTTCGGCAAGCCGCCGCCGCCCGTCCGCGTCCAGGCTCACCTGGCGGACCGAGGACACGGTGGTGCCGACCCGATCGGGATTGCGCAGACAACCGAGCAGAAGCAGATGCGCGCGTTCGGGATGGAAGGCGTCCTCGGTGTGCGGGCTCAGCAGGGTGGTGCTGCTGGCGCCGGACTGCTCGTGTTCGTGACCGGGCGTGGGCAGGATGTTGTTGACCAGCCGTCCGCCCTGCTGGCCCTGCCAGCCGAACGGTTCGCCGGCGCAGCGGGCGAGCAGTAACAGTGCGATATCCAGGCGAAACGATGCCGGGCACGCCGGTCTGGCGGCATGGGTCCAGTCGGGCGGCGTCGGGCCGAGCTCGTCGTCGCGCACCGGCAGGCGGCCGATGATCGTCGCGCCGGCGGCGGTGTCGGGCGGTCGCAACGCGGTTCGCACCGCCGCCGGAAGGTCGGCGGCGTAGGCGTCGACGAGCCGGATCAGGGCCGGATCGGAGAGGGTGCGCCGGACCGGTGCAGAACCGCCGGGTGTGTGGTCGAGTGTGATCGCGATCTCTTCGGCTGAGCAGAACACGGCCGCCGCGGCCTCGGGCGGAAGCGTACGGCGGTCGATCGGTTCGGTTTCTTCGTGCTGGGGTGTCTTACGTTCGCGGAGAACGTTTTTCACCAGGAGTTCCCTTCCTCGCAATGGGGATGAAGCAGGTGGTGAAGACTCGGACTGCGAAGTTAGTCGCTCCGTTGATCTTAAGCAAGGCTTACCTAAAGTACGCCGTTGGACATAGCGTTTCGGTATCGAAAGGTTGCGAGGAAAGGTAGCTGATCGTATGCCGAGTCGGGTGGAGCGCACCGTCACGGTGCGTGCCATCCGCGCGCGAATCTGGATGATGGAGAGGTGCGTTCGACCATCCCCGGATTCCGGCCCCTCGCGTTCGCCGCTGTCGCGGCGGTCGCACTGCTGTCCGGATGTGCGGGAACCGATAACCTGCCCCCGATTCCGGACGGTTTCCCGCCCGGTGCGGGCAGCCCGGTTCCGCTGATCGACCTCGATGCGCCCGGCCGTAGTGCCGAACAGTTGCGTGACTGGGCGCGAGGGCAGTCGGACGCGCTCGGCATTCCGACGGTCGCGCTCGAGGCCTATGGATACGCGGCCGAGGTCATGGCCCAATCGCGTCCCGACTGCGGAATCGGCTGGACCACGATCGCGGGCATCGCGCGGGTGGAGAGCAAGCACGGCCGCCACGGCGGATCCGACCTGGATGCCGACGGTGAGGTCCGCCCGCCCATCCGAGGCATCCCGCTGGACGGATCACCCGGTGTCGCAAGGATTCTCGACGACGAAGCCACCGCCCGCGCCGGTGCTCCGGTCTACGTGCGCGCCGAGGGGCCGTTCCAATTCCTGCCCGAAACCTGGCAGCACTGGGGTGTGGATGCCAACGGGGACGGCCGCGCGGATCCGGACAGCATCGACGACGCCTCGCTGACCGCCGCGCGCTACCTGTGCGCCAGCGGCGGTGATCTGCGCACCCCGGAGGGTTGGCAGAAGGCGGTGTTGACCTACAACCAGTCCACTACCTATATGGCGACCGTGCGGACGAAGGCGGCGGCCTACAGCGTCGGCCGTCGCGCCTGACGCCCGTGTGCCCGACGACCGTGACCGCGCCCACCTGTGTCGTGCGTCCCGGACCGCACCCATTAGGCTCGCAGACGCACGGGCCCGCCGTGCGACCTGCTCATGGACGGCGGTGGGCAGGGCCCTGAATTGATCGCCAGCAGCCGAAGGAGTGTCGTTTCGTGGCCATCATCGAACAGGTCGGAGCTCGCGAGATCCTGGATTCACGCGGTAACCCCACCGTCGAGGTCGAGATCGCTCTCGACGACGGCACGCTGACCCGCGCGGCGGTGCCGTCCGGCGCCTCCACCGGCGAGCACGAGGCCGTGGAGCTGCGCGACGGCGGCGACCGCTACGGCGGCAAGGGTGTCCGCAAGGCCGTCGAGGGCGTGCTGGACGAAATCGCACCGGCCGTGATCGGCCTGGACGCGGTCGAGCAGCGCACCGTGGACCAGGTGCTGCTGGATCTGGACGGCACCCCGGACAAGTCCCGCCTCGGCGCCAACGCGCTGCTGGGTGTGTCGCTGGCCGTGGCCCGCTCGGCCGCCGAATCCTCGGGGCTGGAGCTGTTCCGCTATCTGGGCGGCCCGAACGCGCACGTGCTGCCGGTGCCCATGATGAACATCCTCAACGGTGGCGCCCACGCCGACACCAGTGTCGACGTGCAGGAATTCATGATCGCTCCGATCGGCGCGCCCACCTTCCGCGAGGCGCTGCGCTGGGGCGCGGAGGTCTACCACGCCCTCAAGGCCGAGTTGAAGTCCAAGGGTCTGTCCACCGGTCTCGGCGACGAGGGCGGTTTCGCGCCGGATCTGTCCGGCGGCACCCGTGAGGCGCTGGACCTGATCGCGTCGGCGATCGGCAAGGCCGGTTACAACCTCGGCAGCGATGTCGCGCTGGCTCTCGACGTCGCCGCGACCGAGTTCTACACCGCCGGAACGGGCTACAAGTTCGAGGGCGCCGAGCGCACCGCCGAGCAGATGGCCGAGTTCTACAACGACCTGCTGGGCGCGTACCCGCTGGTCTCGATCGAGGACCCGCTGTCGGAGGACGACTGGGACGGCTGGGTCGCGCTGACCGATCTGATCGGCGACAAGATCCAGCTGGTCGGCGACGACCTGTTCGTCACCAACCCGGAGCGGCTCGAGGACGGCATCGCCAAGGGCGCCGCCAACGCGCTGCTGGTGAAGGTCAACCAGATCGGCACCCTCACCGAGACGCTGGACGCGGTCGAGCTGGCCCACCGCAACGGCTACAAGACCATGATGAGCCACCGTTCGGGCGAGACCGAGGACACCACCATCGCCGATCTGGCGGTCGCGGTCGGCAGCGGCCAGATCAAGACCGGTGCCCCCGCCCGCAGCGAGCGCGTCGCCAAGTACAACCAGCTGCTGCGCATCGAGGACGCGCTCGGCGATTCGGCTCGCTACGCCGGTGACGTCGCATTCCCCCGGTTCGTCTTCGAGGGGTAGTAGCCTCGTCAACGGTTGTGGCGCGCGGGGCCGGTCGACACAGCGGCCGGTCACCGCGCGAAACCGTTGCGCTGTGCGGTCGAATCGCAGCGCCGCTACGGCACGGATTTGCAGCACCGCTGCTGCACAGATTCGCAGCACCGCTGCGGAGGCAGGCGATTTCGAGGTGTGGGGATGACGGAGCGACGGGCGCGCGGTACCAGTCCGGCAGGACGCGGTGACCGCCGCTCGACGCGGTCTCCCCGGCCCGAACGGTCCGCGAACGGCTCCGCGCGCACGCCCGCCGGCAAACGGGCCGCGCAACGACGTCCGGCCGGCACGAAGTCCGAGCCGCGCACCACGCGGGCGAAGTCGAAGAAGTCCGAGGATCGCCACGATCGCCGGATTCTCGGGCTGTCCACCGGGCGGGCCGTCATCCTGGCGGCGGTGCTGTGCGCGCTCGCGCTGACGCTCGCCGTGCCGATGCGCACCTACTTCAGCCAGCGTTCGGAATCGGCGCAGCTGGCCGAACAGCGCCGCGATCTGGAAAGCGATCTGACGCGGTTGCGCGACCGTCGCGCACAGCAGCAAGATCCCGCCTACATCCGCTCCGAGGCCCGCGACCGGCTGCGGCTGGTGATGCCGGGCGACACCGCATACATCGTGCAGGTCCCCGGGATCGAACAGCCCGCGGTGCCGGTGCCGACGAGTCAGGCCCGCCGCCCCGACCCCTGGTACACCCAGCTGTGGCGCAGCATGTCCAACCCGCAGCCCATCCCCGCGCCGGCGCCCCCGCCGCCGCCACCACCTCCGCCACCACCCCCGCCCGATCCTGAAGGAGAACCCCGGTGACCGACCCCGCTACGCCCGAGCCCTCGTCCGGCGAGGCGCGTGCCGAGCAGGGTGCGCCCGCCGCGGCGGATCTCGAGATCGTGGCCCGTCAACTCGGCCGAGAGCCGCGCGGGGTCCTCGCCATCGCCTATCGCACGCCCGACGGCCAACCGGCGGTCGTGAAGACCGCGCCGCGGCTGCCCGACGGCACCCCCTTCCCCACGCTCTACTACCTCACCGATCCGCGCCTGACCGCCGAGGCGAGTCGCCAGGAGGCCGCCGGACTGATGCGGGGGATGACCGAACGCCTGGCCGCCGACCCGGAACTGGCCGCCGCCTACCGCGCCGCGCACGAGAGCTACCTGTCCGAACGCGACGAAATCGAGTCGCTGGGAACGGATTTCAGCGGTGGCGGGATGCCGGAGCGGGTCAAATGCCTGCACGTGCTGATCGCGCATTCGCTGGCCAAGGGCCCGGGCCTGAATCCCCTCGGGGACGAGGCGGTCGCGCTGGCGGCCGATACCGGACTGCGCGGCACCGCGATTCCGCAGGACTGGCCGAAATACGAGCAGTATCAATCGAATACCGATGCGGGAGACAGTGATGAGTGACCGGGTTGCCGCCGTCGACTGCGGCACCAATTCCATCCGGCTCCTGATCGCCGATGTCGGCGCGGACGGCCACCTCACCGACGTGCACCGCGAGATGCGGATCGTTCGGCTCGGCAAGGGCGTCGACGCCACGGGCGAACTGAATCCGGAGGCGATCGAACGCACCCGCGTCGCCTTGCACGACTACGTCGACCGCATGATCGATGCCGGAGTGAGCCGGGTGCGCATGGTCGCCACCAGCGCCACCCGCGACGCCCGCAACCGCGACGACTTCTTCACCATGACCGGGGTGGAACTGGGCCGCGTCGTGCCCGGCGCCCAGGCCGAGGTGATCACCGGCGACGAGGAGGCGCGGCTCTCGTTCGCGGGCGCGGTCGGCGAATTGTCCAGTGCCGAAGGGCCGTTCGTGGTCGTCGATCTCGGAGGCGGATCCACCGAAGTGGTGCTCGGCGACAGCTCCGGCGTACAGGATGCCTACTCGGCCGACATCGGCTGCGTGCGGATCACCGAACGCTGCCTGCACGGCAATCCGCCGACCGGCGAGGAGGTCGCCTCCGCGCGTTTCTTCGCCTCGCAGCAGCTGGCCCAGGCATTCGGCGTGGTTCCGGTCGAGCGGGCCCGCACCTGGGTCGGTGTGGCCGGCACCATGACCACGATCGCCGCCGTCGCGCTGGATCTGCCCGAATACGATTCGGATCGGGTGCATCTGACCCGGCTCACGTTCGATCAGCTCCGCGAGGTCTGCCACCGCCTCATCAGGATGAACCACGACGAACGCGCCGCCCTCGGTCCCATGCATCCGGGCCGGGTCGACGTGATCGGCGGGGGCGCGGTGATCACCGAGGTGCTGGCCGACGAACTGGCCCGCCGGGCGGGGATCGCCGAGTTGATCGTGAGCGAGCACGACATTCTCGACGGTATCGCGCTCTCGATCGCCTGAGGGGAGCTCCCCGACATCCCCGCGTGATCGGCGTTTTGCGCGATCGGTGCCCCCCGTTGCTGGACAATTGCGTCTCATGAGCAGGGTGGAACCCGTCCCGGGAGAGCAGGCGGCACCGGAGACACGCACGATATTCGGCCATCCCATCGGGCTGGTCAACTTGTTCGGAGTGGAGCTGTGGGAACGGTTTTCGTTCTACGGCATGCTCACCATCCTCGGGTACTACCTGTACTACTCGGTGACCGACGGCGGGCTCGGGCTGGAGAAATCCACCGCCACGGGCATCGTCGGCGCCTACGGCGGGCTCGTGTATCTGTCGACCGTGCTCGGCGGCTGGCTGGCCGACCGGGTGCTCGGGATGGAGCGGACCGTCTTCTACGGCGGCGTCGTAGTGATGGCCGGGCATATCGCGCTGGCGGTGCTGCCCGGATTGACCGGTGTCGGGGTGGGTTTGGTGCTCGTCGCGCTCGGCTCCGGCGCGTTGAAGGCCAACGCGTCCTCACTGCTGGGCACGCTCTACGAGAAGGGTGACCCGCGTGCCGACGGCGGTTTCACGCTGTTCTATCTGGGCGTGAACCTGGGCGCGTTCGTCGGCCCGCTGATCACCGGACTGCTGCAGACCCACCTCGGATTCCACTACGGATTCGGGGCGGCGGCGGTCGGTATGGCGCTCGGACTCACCCAGTACGTGATCTTCCGGCGCAATCTGGGTACCCACGGGCGGGAAGTGCCGAACCCGTTGCCGCGCAGCCAGATCGGGACGGTGATCGCCTTCCTGCTGGTCGTCGCGGTGGTGGTGGCGCTCGCGATGTGGACCGGGCTGGTCCGGTTGTCGAATCTGTCGTGGGTAACCACCGGCGTGATCGCGGCGGTATCGATACTCTATTTCGGATTGATGTTGACCAGTCCGAAAGTGGTTGCGGTGGAACGAGTCCGAGTGCGGGCCTTCATACCGCTGTTCATCGCCAACGCCGTGTTCTGGTCGCTGTTCCAGCAGATCTTCACGGTGCTGGCCGTCTACTCCGACGAGCGGATGAACTGGACGCTGTTCGGCTGGACCGCGCCGGCGAGCTGGATCGGCTCGGAGGAACCGATCTGGGTCATCGTGCTGTCGCCCTTGTTCGCGCTCATGTGGACCCGCCTGGGCACCCGAGCCCCCACCACGCCCCGAAAGTTCGCCTACGGCGTGATGGGGATGGGCGCATCGTTTCTCCTGTTCGTCCCCCTGGCCGGCTTCGACGACAAAACCGTTCCCGCCCTGCTCGTCTTCGTCATCCTGGCCGGCTTCGCCATCTCCGAACTCCTGCTGTCCCCGATCGGCCTCGCGGTTACCACTCAGCTCGCCCCCGAGGCTTTCCGAGCCCAGATGATGGCCCTTTACTTCTTCTCCGTCGGCATCGGCACCTCGATGTCCGGCGTCCTGTCCGAGTTCTACGACACCAGCCACGAAGTCGCCTACTTCGGCATCACCGGCCTGGTCGCGATCGCAGTGGGAATCGTCGTTTACTTCCTAGCCCCGCAGGTCAGCCGCTTGATGGAAGGCGTGCACTGAGCAAATCCCCGGACAATTCCGAGACGGACGTACGACTTAGGTACGCTATCCCAGCCGCCCCCGTAGCCCAATTGGCAGAGGCAGCGGACTTAAAATCCGCACAGTGTCGGTTCGAGTCCGACCGGGGGCACCGAGAAGGTGCAGGTGGGCTTCGTTTTTCATCTTGTGCCCGGGTCGTTTTCGTCGTCCTCGTCGGCATCCGCACGCGGGTCTGCCCACGTATCCGGGGCGACAGGTGCGGATACGTGGGCATGGGCTGTTGTCGTGGAGGATCACCCGGCGGCAACCGGAGTCGATCGTCCCTTCCAGACGAGCAGCGCGGCTTCGGCGATGAAGAAGACGCCGCCGCCGGTCGCGTATACCGACAGCACATCCAATGTCGGTGTGGCGCCCAGTGATTGGCCGATGTAGAACAGGCCCACCAGGAACGACAGGCCGCCGGCGATCAACATCGGCCACTGTTTGCCCAGTTCGGGGCCGCGGCGGTACAGGCCGACGGCGACCTGGGCCGCACCGGAAAGGACCGCCCACGCGCCGAAGGTGGCGAGGGATGCGGCTACGCCGCCGGTGATCGCGGCGATACCGGCCGCGACGGCGGCCAGGGTGCTCAGGGCGGCGTTGAAGGCGGTTACCCGGCGTTCGGGGCCCGCATCGGTCGCCTTGTAGTCGATCAGCGACGAGACGGCATCGATCAACGGGTACGCCACCAGCAAGGCGACGGCGAGGGCATCGAGCGGTTCGTGTGCGGCGGCGAAGGCGGCGGCCCACGCGAGGGCGAGCACGCCGCGGCTCGCGTACAGGCGGATCAGCGCGGCGCGTTCGGTTTTCACGGTAGCGAGGGTGGGGGTGCTCATCGGATTCTCCTCGGTTGGAACGACAGAACCTCACTGTCGTCCGGGAATCCGATCGCGACATCCGTCGCATGACGCTGATGACGACGTAATCAGGGAGGCCGGCTCCGATTACGTCGCCGACAGCGTCATCCGACGGATGCCTGGCGACGGGTCCGCCTCGCACAGTGGAATCCGTATCCGCACCACTTGTTCGAAGGGCGTAATCACATGGTCGTAGTCGGACGTGGCCGCACGCGGCGGCGCGTTGTACGGACGGTTTCGGCGGTCGCGGCGGTTGTCGTCGCGGGGAGTGTGGCCGTTGCCTGCGCCGCCGAAACGGCATCCCAGGCAGGGCCCGGCGAGGATGCGCCGAAGCCGACGATCGTGCTGGAGCACGGCGCGTTCGCGGACGCGTCCAGTTGGGACGGTGTCATCGAGAAGCTGCGCAGCGACCACTATCCGGTTGTGGCCGCGGCGAATCCGCTCCGCGGGCCCGCCGCGGACGCCACCGGGTTGCGTGGGTTGATCCGCCATATCAACGGCCCGGTGATCTTGGTCGGGCACTCCTACGGCGGATCGGTCATCAGTGCGGCGGGCGCTGGGAACGATCAGGTCAAGGGCCTGGTCTATGTGGCGGCGTTCCTGCCGGCACCGGGGGAGACGGCTTTGGGGCTTACCAATCAGTTCCCGGGGTCCACCTTGCCCGGCATGCTCGATGCCGTGCCGGTCACGAATATCGACGGCAGCACCGGCACAGACCTCTACATTCAGCAGGACAAGTTCCGCGACCAGTTCGCCGCCGATGTCGCCTCGGACCGCGCGGCCCTGACGGCGGCCACGCAACGGCCGATCGCGCAGTCCGCGCTGGAAGAGCGGGCCACGGCGGCTGCTTGGACGGAGAAGCCCAGCTGGGATGTGATCACAACCGAGGACAAGAACATCCCGGTCGCGGCGCAGCGGTTCATGGCCGAACGCGCCCACGCCCACGTCACCGAGGTAGCCGCATCGCATTCCGTCGCGGTCTCCCACCCCGATGTGGTGGCCGGGGTGATCGAACAGGCTGCCCGTGACTCCCACTGAGCGAGGGTCCTCTTCGATCCGAACCCCCTTCGCGAGCATCGGGCGATGCGCAGCCAACCGGCCGAGTATGTCGTGGTGGTGTGCGATTTCACTCTATCTCATATCGTATGAAAACGATATAGTTGGGAAACCGTATTAGTTATCGATCGAGCGAGGCTCTGATGTACGTCGCCTATCTGACCGTCATGCTCGTCACCATCGCCGCCAACACCTTCTCCGGGGTCGCCGCCGTCACCCGATTCGCCCCGGTCATGGCCACGTTGGCGCCCGCGATGGAGACCGCCGGAATTCCCCAGTCGTGGCTCACGTTCCCGATCGGCACCTTGAAACTCGCGGGAGCTGCCGGGCTGCTGCTGGGTGTGCTCGGGGTGCCGTACGTGGGTACGGCCGCCGCGATCGGCTTGGTGCTCTACTTCGTCTGCGCGGCCTATACCCATATCCGGGTCGCCGACTATGCGCAGACCTTCTATCTGGCTGTGGGGTTGTTCCTGCCCTTGGCTGTCGCCTGCCTGGTATTGCAGCTCGCGGATCAGCGCATCTGAACAGGACGGATCGGCCGACGCGGACTCGAATTGGCGGACTAACCGTTCAGCAGGCCCTTGGCGATATGCGTCACCTGGATCTCGTTGCTGCCCGCGTAGATCATCAGCGACTTCGCGTCGCGGGCAAGCTGTTCCACCTTGTACTCGGCCATGTATCCGTTGCCGCCGAACAACTGGACCGCTTCCATGGCGACCTCGGTGGCGGCGCGGGAGGAGTAGAGCTTCATCGCGGACGCTTCGGCGAGGGAGACGGATTCGCCGGCGGCGGTGCGCTCGATGGCGTTGAAGACCATGTTCTGCACATTGATCCGGGCGATTTCCATTTCGGCGAGCTTGAGCTGGATGAGCTGGAAGTGGCCGATCTCCTTACCCCACAGGGTGCGCGATTTCGCGTAATCGACACAGAGCCGGTGACATTCGTTGATGATGCCCAGTGCCAGGGAGGCGATGCCGATGCGTTCGGCGGCGAAGGATTCCTTCGCGCTGTCCTTGCCGTCGCCCTTGGCGGGATTCTCGGTCTCGCCGAGCAGGCGGTCGGGCGTCAGGCGGACGTTGTCGAAGACCAGCTCGCCGGTGGGGGACGAATTCATGCCCATCTTCTTGAACGGCGCGCTCTGCACGAAACCGGGCATACCCCTGTCGAGGACGAAGGTCAGCACCTTGCGGTCGCGCCGGTCGGTGCCGTCCTCCTCGTCGAGTTTGGCGTAGACGACGGTCACGTCTGCGTACGGGCCGTTGGTGATGAAGGTTTTGCGGCCGTTGAGAATGTAGTCCTCGCCGTCGCGGCGCACATAGGACTTCATACCGCCGAATGCGTCGGAGCCGGAATCGGGTTCGGTGATCGCCCAGGCCCCGACCTTCTCGAACGTCACCAGCTCCGGCAGCCAGCGCTTCTTCTGCGCGAGAGTGCCGCGGCTGCGAATGGTGCCGACAGCCAGGCCCAGGCTCACGCCCATCGATGCGACCAGGCCGAGGCTCACTCCGGCCAGCTCGCTGTTGAGGATGACGCCCATACTGCCGGACCCGCTGAACCCGCCGGACTTCCCCGGTGTTCCGGCTTCCTCGCGAGCGAGGGATTTCGCCAGCCCCTCGCGCGCCATCTCGTCGAGACCGAAGGTGGCGTACAGCTTGCGGATGATGTCGAACGGTGGCAGCTCGCCGCTCTCGAGCCGGTCGACATGCGGTTCGATTTCCTTCTTGATGAAGCCGCGCACGGCGTCGCGAAGCATCAGATCTTCGTCGGACCACTTGTACATGTCGTCAACTCCCGAGGATGGCCGGAACGGTTCCCTCAAATATAGAACACGTTCTAATTCGGGACGGCTGCCGCGTCGGCTTCCCGGCGCGCTGCGCGCCATCGCGCGCCGGTGCACACTCTCCCCACGGCTGGTGCTCGACTCGGCCCGGCTTCGACGGTCCTCTGAGATGATTTCGCGGGCAACAGGTCTCATCCCTCGCGTGCGCAGTCACGTCGACAGTCGAAGGGTTCCGTGATGACGAACCGACCTGCTTTTCCCGATGCGAACGAACGTCCCCTCGATACCTGCCTACGCCTACGCAAGACCGCTCCGGTGGTCGAAGTCGACTTCCCGGGCGGGGTTCCGGCCTACCTCGCGCTCTCCCATCGGGCGGTCGAGGAGATCCTCGCCGGCGACAACAAGACCTTCGCCCGGGATCCGAAACACTGGCCCGCGCTCTACGACGGGTCGATCCCCGAGGACTGGCCGTTCCGGGCGATCGTGCAGGGTGATCATCTGTCGACCAAGGACGGCGCCGACCATCGGCGACTGCGCGGCCTGGTCGGCAAGGGTTTCACTCCGGCGCGGGTCCGGGCTCTGGAGCCGCGGATCCAGGCGATCATCGACGGCCTGCTCGACGGTATAGCCGCCGCTGGGGATCGGGTCGATCTGGTGCCGGCGTTCTGCGACGCGCTGCCGATGGCGGTGATCAGCGAGCTGTTCGGCGTACCCGAATCGGAGCGGGCGCAGCTGCGGCAGTGGACGCTGACCTCCCTGTCGCAAGAGATTTCGGCCGAGGAGGCGTTCTCGACGCAGGTGGCGCTGCGCGGCTATCTCTACGAGCTGGTCGAACGCAAACAACACGAGCCCGGGGATGATCTGACTTCCGATCTGGTCCGGGCACGCGACGAGGGCGACCGGCTCACCACGGACGAACTGGTCGCCATTCTGTGGCTGATGTTGATCGCCGGCCACGAAACCACCGTGTACCTGCTCGGGAATGCGGTCGTCGCTCTGGGCCGGCATCCCGATCAGCTGGCCTTGGTGCAGGCGGAGGATCGGTGGGCCGACGTGGTGGAGGAGACGCTGCGCTATCGGCACTCGGTGATGATGACGAGTTTCCGATTCACGCTGGCGGACGTGACGATCGACGGGGTTCCGATTCCGAAGGGGAACGCGGTCGGCGTCGTCTATCAAGCCACCGGAGTGGACACCGCGCAGCACGGGGAGACCGCCGACGAATTCGACATCACCCGCCCGCCGCGGCCGCATCTCGGATTCGGGCACGGACCGCGCTACTGCATCGGCGCACCGCTGGCCCGGCTGGAAGGACGTCTCGGGTTGTCGAGCCTGTATCGCCGGTTCCCCGATCTGACGCTGGCCGTCGATCCGGCCGAAATCCCTTATACCCCTTCGTTCTTCACGGTGGGTCCGCTGTCGGTGCCGGTTCGTCCGGGTCCTGATCGCGGCTGAACACGACAACGCCCGCGAGACCGGCAGAGGGTCTCGCGGGCGTTTCGGTCCGTGGTCAGCCGCGGACCATCTCGGTGTCCTCGACATCCTCGGAATCGAGGACGACCGCCTCCGACGAGGCCGAGCGATTGGGCAGTAGCACCGCCATCACGATCACGATCACCGCCAGGCCGGCGGATATCGCGAAGGCCAGCCGCATACCCGAAAGGTGGGCGACGAGCGGTTCGATCCCGCGGTCGGTGAGCGTGGTGGCGCGGGCGGTCATCACCGTGACCACCAGGGCGGTGCCGAAGGCCGCGGCTACCTGCTGCAGGGTGCCGAGCATCGAGCTGCCGTGCGAGTACAGATGCTGCGGCAGCGCGCCCAGGCCGAGGGTGAAGACCGGGGTGAAGGCCGCGGCCAGCGACACCATCAACAGAATGTGCAGTGCCAGCAGCTGCCAGTACGGCATGGTCAGCGAGATGCGGGTGAAACCGGCCAGGGCCGCGGTGATGCCGATCGCGCCGGGAATCACCAGCAGGCGCCCGCCGAAGCGGTCGAACAGCCGCCCGATCGTCGGGCCCAGCAGGCCCATCGCCAACCCGCCCGGCATCACCAGCAGACCGGTTTCCAGCGGCGAGAGCGATCGCAGGTTCTGCAGGTACAGCGGCAGCAGGATCATCGAGCCCATCATCGCCAGGAAGGCGACTGCCATCAGCACGAGCGCCTTGGTGTAGGTGCCGGACAACAGGATTCGCAGATCCAGCAGGGGAGAGCCGGTGCGCTGCAGGCGAATCTGCCGGGCCGCGAACACCGCGATGAAGGCCACACCGGCCGCAACGATCAGCGCCGGGATCACGATGTTGCCGACCTCGAACCGGCTGAGGCCGTAGACCAGGCTGCCGAAGCCCAGGGCCGCGAAAACGACACTGGCCCAATCGATCGCACCGCTCTGGGGCTCGCCGACGTTCTCCAGTTTGCGCAGGCCGAAGAAGGTCACGGCACCGGCGATGGGCAGCACCAGCAGGAAAAGCCAACGCCAGGAACCGATCTGGAGCACCAGGCCGGAGATGACCGGACCCATGGCGGGAGCGACCGAGATGGCGAGGGTGACGTTACCCATGACGCGGCCGCGGTCGTGTTCGGGGACCACGGTCATCAGGGTCGTCATGAGCAGCGGCATCATCACGGCGGTGCCGCCGGCCTGCACGACGCGCCCGACCAGCAGAATCGCGAACGACGGCGCCGCGGCCGACAAGAGGGTGCCGGCGAGGAAGACGCCCATCGCGAGCGCATAGGCGCGGCGGGTGGTGACGCGTTGCAGGAACCATCCGGTGACGGGGATGACGGCCGCCATCGTGAGCATGAACGCGGTCGACACCCACTGCGCGGACCGTTCGGTGACGTGCAGATCGGTCATCAGGCGGGGGATCGCGTTGATCATGATGGTCTCGTTGAGGATCACCACGAAGGTCGCGAGGACCAGCAGCCGGATCACCGCGGGGGTTCTTCGCCCGGCCGGGCGATGGACTGGTTCGGCGGGCATCTGTACCTCCGGGTGTCGCGAACGCAGAATGTCTGACCGACGCCGAGTCACCCCTGTAGTGCCTCGAACGTCACACCAGACCTGACGACCGTGACCCACTCAACTCATCGGTGCCGCGCAAGTATTCCGGTGGAGCGGGCAGGCGAGCACCCGATTTTCCGCCCCGACGTGCACTGATAGTCGCGAGAAACGGCTGCTCACCTGCGGCGGATCCGTGCGGTGCGGATCGGAGAGACGCTCGTCACAGTCGGTTCATCGCGGACTCGCGGGTCCGGTCGGACCGGCCGGCACCGCCACGGCCGCTCCGGTTCCGTCCGCCTCCGATGACGCGGAGATCGCCGCCTCCGAATCGTCACCGCGGCCGACCGCGGGGAGCGGACCGAGCAGTGCCCGCCCGGCCCGCCAGTTCTCCCACATGCGGGTGATGAGGATCGTGAACGCGGTGTACACACCGCCGAGCAGCACATCGAAGACCCAGTGCTCGCCGCCGTAGACGAGGGTGAAGCCCATCGCGCACGGATAGACCACCAGGATCGCGCGCAGCCACCACTGTCGCGTCAGCGGCCACAGCGTCGCGGCCACCAGCACCGAGAACGCCGTGTGGAGCGAGGGCACGGCCGCGACGTAGTTGCCGTGATCCTCGAGCCATTGCGCGCTCACATCGGGATCGACCACGCCGAGCCCGAAACCGGATATGCGGCGCACGTGTTCCGGGATGGCTCCTTCGCGCCCGGCGTACCAGGGCGGCGCCGCGGGCACCAGCACATAGGTGACCAGCGCCAGATACGACAGCAGCAGAATCCGGCGCATATACCGGACCCACAGCGGCCGGGAGTAGACGTAGAAGATCGCCGCGACGGCCCAGGGCAGGATGAAGTGGGTCGTGTAGACGACGCCGATGATCGGCGTCCACCAGGGCTGACCGTCGCCGGCCAGATGGTCCTGCAACCAGATAGTCGGCAGGGTGCCGCCGAACATCCAGCGGTCGATGTCGACGAGTTCGTGCATGCGCAGCGGCATGCCGAGTTTGTCGGCGAGGTCGCGGGTGTAGTCGTAGACCATGAGCGCCGCGATCAGCGGCAGCCAGTCGGTCAGCACCCGGATGTGCTGGCGCCAGGGCCGGTCGATGGTGAAGGCGAGAACCCCGCCGATCATCCACGCCGCCTCCTGGACGCGGCCACCGGGAAGTGCTCCGGTGATCAAGGCCACGGCCAGGGCCGCCAGGTAGGCGAACCGTACGGCGTAGCGGATCACCCGCCGTGGGACGGTCGGCTCCGCGATTTCGGTGGTCTCCGGATGTACACCGAGCATTCGGCCAGTGTGCCACTCCAGTTCACGGGCCGGACACGCTCATCCGGTTCGCGTGTCGCGCCGGACCGGCGATCCCGGACGACACACCGCCGCGCCGGCCTTGCTGGCAATGTGCTGTCGATCGGCGCAGAGGTTGCCGTGAATCGCGCCCGCACGGTGGTGAAGGCCGTTGGGCCGCAGTACGTTTCGAGCGTATACACCATAACGAAAGGTCGGGGCCGTGATCATCGCACTTCTCATCGCCGCACTCAGCACGGGCAGCGCCGCCGTGGCGACCGCCACCGGACTCGCGAGCATGTTCGCCGGTAACCTCTGAGCGGCGTTCCCCGGATACCCGGACCGAGGGGGGTCTCTCGGTAGAATCCGTCCCCGATGAGGTCTCACCGGGTCGGAGTGGGGAGGATGCGGCAGTGCTGGAGGTGTGGGGGCGTCGGGCCGCGGTCAGATATGCCGACGGGCGGATCACCACCACACCGCTGGGCGTCGACGACGATGTCGCCATGGATGTGCGGGTCTGCGATCTGCGCGACGCCTGCCTCGCCGAAGCCGACAGCGGTGACCTGCTGATCCTGCTGTATTTCCGGGCGCCGGACTATGTGATCAAAGGCGTTGCCACCCGTCGCAATCCGGCGACGATCTTCCTCGAACCCGAGGTGTTCACGCAGGCGGCCACACTCGTCCGCGCGATCGGCGACGATCTGCTCGAGATGCGGCGGATCGTGCGGCAGCGGCCGAATCTCGCTCCACCCCGGCCGGTTCCGGGGCACTACGGCCCGATCCGCCCCGATGTGTCGCGTGCGGCCGAGCGGATGCGCACCCCGGGACTGTGCGCGCGGGAGCTGGCGGCCCTGCACGCCTACGCCCGCCCGGACGAATACGTCCTCGAATGCGCGCCGTGCGGCCATCGCGGTGCGCCGGGACTGGTCGTGATCACCACCCTGCGGCTGCTGTTCGTCTCGGCCGGCGCGACCTACGAGTTCCCGGTGGCCGCACTGGATCGCACAGATGTCGCGGCGCCGCCCGGATCGGTGGCGACGCTGCGCATTTCGGACGGCAATACGGATCTGGAATTCGTCTCCACCGAGGCCGAGGATCTGCTGCGCGTCGACGGCGCCGTGCGGCTGGCCTGCGAGATCGAACATGTCGACGGCTCCATCGTGATGGCGCGCCCGTCCTCGCTGGACCTGTTCGGCGAATGGCAGTTGCTGGTGGAGCGGCGCAAACTCGGCATGGTCGACACCGAGCAGTTCAAGTGGGAGGGCGTCGGCATTCTGCGCGCGATGCCGCAGTAACCGCCTGTCAGTGGAACGGGGAGAGGCCGAAGACCGGCGCGCCCGGATGCAGCGCCACTCGCCGCCACGGACTCGACGGGCGCATCAGCAGCCCGCGGATCATCCAGCGGCGCTCGTCGACCTGCTCCTTGGCCGCGGCGAGGTCCTGGGTGGCCGCCCAGAAGATGGCGCCGGTGAGGAAGCCGGCCGCGAACTGCCGCCAATTGCGGTAGTGCTGCTGGGCTTTGGTGAGCGCGCGGCCCAGCAGCGTCCACGCCTCGTCCTCGTCCAGATATCCGGCGGTGTGCGCGGCCCGGGCGATGAACACGATGCGCGACAGGTCCCAGGCGGTGGCGTCGGTGTTCAGCGGTTGCGGCAGCCGGTCGACGATGCCGAATTTGATGGCCTGCAACCAGGCGTCGTAGTCGCGGTCGATGCCGTTGACCCCGCGATAGCCGCGCACCTCGGACACGGTGTGCAGGAATTCGCGGTGGCTGTCGGCGAGGCCGGTGCGGTCGACGCGGGTGGTGTCCTGAGCGGCCGCGATCGCCAGCGGGTGCACCATCGCGAACAGCGGTGCGTGCATCCCGCTCAGCAGCCGGCCGATGGTGTCGCGCGCATCCTCGGCGTTGTCGACGCCCCACGATTCGTGCAGGCCCTCGATGGTGGATTCGCGCCGGGTCTCCGAACTTCCGGGGTGTTCGGGCTGGAAGGCGACGGTGTCGTTGTAGGAGCTCCAGCTGCGGCCGTAGTACGCGCCGATGGCCAGCGCCCGGATGCGATCCTCGCCGATGGCGACACCCGACCACTTGTCCGAGCCGGGATCGAAATCCGAACTCGGAAATCCGCTGATGCGCGGCAGTCCGTGCGGTCCGGCGATGATCGTCACCACTGCACCCCCTCGCCCGTGAATACTGTCCGTGCGAGCCTACCGACCGGCCCTGCCGGTGCTCGCGAACCCATCGCGTACTTTCGAACCGAACCCCGGCCCGCGAAGGAGTAGGACATGCAGACCGTGACGTCGCAGGACGGCACCACCATCGCGTTCGACCGGATCGGTTCCGGCAGTGCGGGAACCGTCGTGCTGATCAGCGGCGCATTCGGTTATCGGCAGGTCCCCAACACCGTCGAGCTGGCGCGGGCGCTGGCCGAGAACTACGGCCTGCGCGTGCTCAACTACGACCGGCGCGGCCGCGGCGACAGCGCGGACTCCCCGGGTGTCTACGACAGTGCCAACGAGATCGCCGACATTCGTGCCCTGGTCGAGGCCGAGGGCGGCTCGGCCGCCCTGTTCGGCTGGGGTTCGGGCGCGATCCTGGCGCTGCTGGCCGCGCGCTCGGGCGCGATCACGGGGGTCACCGATGTCGTCGCCTTCGAACCGCCGTTCGTGGTCGACCCGAAGGATCACGTGCCGCCCAAGGACGCGGAGGAGAAATTGCGTGAGCGCATCGCGGCGGGCAAGCGTGGCGGTGCGGTCCGGTATTACATGACCAAGGTGATGGGCGTGCCGGGTCTGGTCGTCGCGGTGATGCGGATGTCGTCGGTGTGGAAGAAGCTGGTCGCCACCGCCGATTCGACGGCCCACGATTTCGCTGTGCTGAAACCGTTTTCGCGCGGCGAGACCATCCAGCCGGAGGATTGGGCCGCGCTCACCCAGCCGACGCTGCTGCTGATCGGCGATCGTTCCGCTCCGGCGCTCACCAAGGGAGCCAAGAAGATGGCCGAGGTGCTCCCGAATGCCGAATTGCGGGAGCTGCCCGGCGTGAGCAACGATCCGGTCGCCGCCGAACTCGCCCCGGCGATCGGTGAATTCCTCACGCGCGCACGGTGATCGGGCTCAGCACGACGTTCGCGATGGCCGGCTAGCGGATGCTGGCGGGGGCCCGGACGACCCGCCCGCCCAGCCGTTCGGTCACCTCGAAACCCTGTTCGCGGAACCAGCGCGCCAGAATCGGGACCGCCGAATCGTCGTCGCGGAAGGTGGGCACCAGCTGCGCGACGATATGCATGCCGTGCGCGTCGGCGGTCCGGCACAGATGGCGCAGCGTCGCGGTGCCCAGGCCCATCCGGCGCAGCGGTGGAATCACGTCGATGTGGTCGATTTTGATCGTGCTCGCATAGATTTCGAACTGGACCGCTGCCGGTCCCTGCTTCTCGGCCAGCGTCGCCGGATCCGCGGGCACCGGACGCACCTCGCCGGGCAGGTGGACGGTGAGCCGGCGCCGGGCCTGCTCGTCGGGCGCCATACGGACGGCTTGCACCACGCGCTCGGTGAGGTCGCTGACGGCCGAACGGTCCCCGTCGGCGGCGAGCGGCCGGATGTCGGTGGTCCGGCGGGCCGTCTCGCGCAGTGCGCGCACCCAGTGCGAGTCGGTCCTGCCGTAGACCTCGGTCAGCTGACCGATGGTGTGCTCGAGGCCGAAACAGCCGCCGAAGGTTCCGGTGTCGCCGCCCGACAGCACGCCCCACACATGGTCGTCGGCACCGACGCAATGGCGGGCCAGTTCGGCGCGGATCTCGTCGCGGCGGCGTTCGGCCTGATCGACCGCCGCGCCCGGCAGGATGCGCAGCCAGCGTTTCCATCCGTCGAGATTGGCGCGGATCCGGGTACCGGCGAGTTCGGCGCACGCCTGCTGGTAGTTGCTCCAGGCTTGCTCTCGCCGCTGGATCAGCTGCCGATCCGGGCGGGTGGCATCACCTTCCGCGGTCGGCGTGGTGTCGTCCATATTTATCTACGGTACGACGAAAGTGCAGCGTGACCGGGGTGTTGCAGAAACACCGGTGGTGTGTCGCCGTCACCGGGTCGCAGCTGGCGGACGGTGCGTCGAAGATTTACCGATCGATTGCGCCTGGCGTGTCGGCTCAGGACTCGGTGGGCACCTTGGTCCGCAGCGAACGCAGCGACGCGGGCAACAGCGGTTCCTGCGTCGTGGGCCGCGGTCCGGTCACGACGTACAGGGCGACCAGCAGCACGCTCAGCCACACATAGGTGTCGCCGACCAGATGCTGCCACGGCGTCCAGGCCAGTTCGCGGTTGTCGTCGCCGGGTTCCCAGTTCTGCGGGCCGATGGTGAACACGACCGCGGTCGCGATGATGATCGCGTACCAGATCATCGCCGTCCGTCGCGGCAGCCGAGTCGCCACACCGATGGCGGCCAGCAGGCCGGGCGCGATCCACACCCAGTGGTGCGACCACGAAATCGGCGAAACCAGCAGGGTGAAGACGGCATTGAAGGCCAGGGCCAGCGCCGGATCGGCGACCGCGCGCCGCATCGCCGCCACCACCAGGACCAGGAGCGCCAGACTCAGCAGCGCCCACAGGGCGGTGAAGGCCGGTTCGGGGACCTGGAAGCGCGACAGCACGCCCTGAATCGATTGATTGGTCCGGAAGGCCGAACCGCTGAGCCCGGAGACATTGCCCATACCGCCGAACCAGTACTTCACCGATTCGCGCGGCATCACGGCGAAGGCGATACCGCTCGCGACGGCACCGGTGATCGCCGCGGTGATCGCCGAGCGATAGTCACGCCGCACCAGGAAATAGAGGACGAACGCGGCCGGGGTCAGTTTGATCGCCGCGGCGATGCCGACCAGCATGCCGCGCGGCCAGCGGGTGCGTTTGGGCAGGCAGTCCGCCGCGACCAGCACCATCAGCAGCAGATTGACCTGTCCGAAGTCCAGCGTCGAATGCACCGGTTCCAGCAGCATGCCCAGTGGAATCGCGCAGGCGCTCGCCCACAGCACCACCTCGGTGCCGCCGCTGCCCCAGACCCGGCGTGCCACCAGATAGAGCGTGATCGCCAGCGCCAGTGTGGAAACCACGAAGAAACTGATCGCCGCGGCATTCCACGGCAGCAGCGCGAACGGGCCCAGCGCCACCGCGGCGAAGGGCGGATAGATGAACGGCAGGCTGATCCCGAGCGTGGTCTTCGGCAGACTGCCGTACATATCGGCGCCGTCCCACATCGCCTGCACGCCCAGGCGATAGACCTGGAGGTCGATGAATTCGCGCTTGATCGGCAGCAGCGGCCAGCTGGGCCGCAACAGCCAGAACACGCTCAGGGTGACCAGCAGTACCGGAACCAGCCAGACGAGCCGACCGATGCGGTGGGCTCCCGGCATGCGAGGCTCCGGCAGCGGCCGGGCGGGTGTGGAGACGCTAACCATCCGGGACGAGGTTACCGACTCCGGGCCCCGGAGCGAAGCTGGGGGCGAATTTCCACCGGACACACCGATAGCATGAATGCCGCTATGACGACTCTGCCCGAGCAGCCGGGAGACCGCTCGGCCGAGGCCCCGCTGCTGCTGACCACCGCGCCGCCACGCACCTTGTCCTTCGGGGACCAGGCCGCGTTCTGGGCCAATCTCGGGGTGAGCCTGATCGGCTTCACCGGCGCCTTCTACGTACTGTGGCCGGCCGGCCATCCTCAGTTGCCGGTCGCGGCGGCCGTGCTCGCCACCGC
This sequence comes from Nocardia mikamii NBRC 108933, assembly GCF_001613505.1. Lineage (GTDB taxonomy): Bacteria > Actinomycetota > Actinomycetes > Mycobacteriales > Mycobacteriaceae > Nocardia > Nocardia mikamii. Next base: position 492,765 of record NZ_BDCM01000006.1, on the reverse strand, counting down.
GGTGGGCACCGTGCTGGGCACCGCGATGGTGGCGGCCGCCGGCGCGGTCGGTGCGCGCACCGGCGCGCCCGCGATGGCGAACTTCCGCGGACTGTTCGGCACCCGGCTGTCCTACGTGCCGACCGTCGCCAACATCGTGCAGTGCATCGGCTGGGGCGTGTTCGAGCTGACCGTGATCGCGGGCGGGGTCGCGGCCCTCACCCACGGGAAGCTGCCGCACATCGCGGTGATCATCGGTGCCGGTGTGCTGTGTACCGCGATGGCGATCTGGCCGTTGAACGTGCTGCACATTCTGCGCAAGTACGTGACGGCCGCGGTGGCCGTGGCCATGGGCTGGTTCACGATTCAGTTCCTGCGCCAACCGCTGCCGCCGGTGACGGGCACCTCGTGGAGCGGATTCTTCCCGGGCGTCGACACGGCGCTGGCGGTGGCGGTGTCGTTCGTGCCGCTGGCCGCCGACTACACCCGGCACGCCCGCGGCGTCCGCGCCGCCACCGGCGCCACGATGGTCGGCTATTCGATCGCGCAGACCTGGTGTTATCTGCTCGGCATCGTCGCGCTGCTGCAAGCCGGTGGCGATCCGGACCGGATCTTCGACACCTTCCTCGGCGTCGCGGCCGGATGGCTGTTCTTCGCGGTGCTCGTGCTGCGGGAATCGGATCAGTCGTTCGCCAATGTGTACTCCACCGCGATGTCGCTGCAGAATCTGTTGCCGCGCGTGGATCGGCGCATCCTGGCCGCGGCGGTGGGTGCGCTCGCGACCGCGCTGGCGATGGGCGTGCGGGACTTCACCGGATTCTCGAATTTCCTGCTGCTGATCGGCTCGGTGTTCGTACCGCTGTGCGCGGTGCTGGTGGTCGACTACTTCTTCGGCCGCGGCCGCCGCGGGTGGGATCTGTCCGAAACCGCTCCGGCCCGTCCGCTCCTGCTGCTGCCGTGGTTGCTGGGCTTCGTCGTGTACCAGGTGCTCAATCCGGGGTCGGTGGATTGGTGGGCGACGATCTGGCTGCGGGTACAGGACATGGTCGGTGTGCACCCGGGCTGGTGGTCCTCCGCGTCGCTGTATTCGTTCCTGGCCGCGGCCGCGTGCACCGGTGGGCTGGCCCGTCTGGAGCGTGTGCCCGACCGGGCCGAGCCGGAGCGAACGTCCTGAGCTGGGCGGCGGCGTGACCTCCCGGCCCGCGGGACCCGCCGCGGGTTCGGACGAACCCGCGAGGGCGGGAGACGAGTCCGCGGCGGAGCAGGTCTTCGCGATGGGTGAAAGTGGGCTCGTCGCACCGGCCTTCTCGCCGCTGACTCCCGGCGAACTGGGAGACCTGTTCGCGGAGTCTGGCGCGACACCCGTGATCGAATGGCGCAGCCGGCGTCCGCTGTCGTCCACGGCCCGGGTGCGGCTGGGCGACGGAACACGGGTCGTGGTGAAGCGGATGCCGTCGGCGCTGCGTGATCCCGCGACGCTCGCGCCCGAGCATGCGTTCATGAATCACCTTCGCGCACAAGGCATTCCGATCCCGCGGGTGCGGGCGGCGGAGCACGGCGAGTTCACCTACGAAATTCAGGAACTCGGGGCGGGCGAGGACCGGTACCGCGACGACTTCTCGTGGAGTCCCTATCACTCGGTGGCCGAGGCGACCGCGGCCGGGGCGATGCTCGCGCGCCTGCATCTCGCCGCGGTGGGATTCGACGCGCCGGAGCGCCCGCCGCATCCGCTGCTGGCCGGGCTGTGCACCGATCCGGACGTCGCCGTCGACCGTTACGTCGCCGCCCGTCCGGTGGTCGGCCGTTTCCTGAGCGGGCAACACCGGGATGCGGCGCGGGCGGGACTGTCGCCGGCTCGGCCGCGCTCGACGGGTGCCGCTCGTCTTTCCGGATCCGAGCTGGCCGCCGCGGTCGCGACGCTGCCCGTGCTGTGGACCCACAACGACTGGCACGGCACGAATCTGCTCTGGTCGGACGGCGGAATCGCCACCGTCCTGGATTTCGGTCTCGCGAATCGGACCGTCGCCGTTTTCGATATCGCCACCGCGATCGAACGCTTCGCGATCGACTGGCTCTCGGTCGCGGCGGGCGGCCCGGCCCGCGTGCAGGCCGCTCAGCTCGCCGCGTTCCTGCGAGGTTACGGCGAGATCCGGCCGCTGCACCGGGTCGAGCGCGAGGTCCTGCCGGACCTCTTCCCACTCGTGCACATCGTCTACGAATTGTCCGAAATCGATTACTTTCTTACGATTCCGCCTCGTCGGCAGGTGCGCAATGCCCGGATCGCTTACCGTAACTACTTTCTCGGTCGCTCGGTTTGGGCCGCATCGGCCGAGGGCAAGGCCTTCACGACCATGTTGCGACGACTGACTGCCGAGTGCTGTTAGGTTGCTGTCTGCGGGTCACGGGGGAACGGTGACAACGGAGGAGACGGGTGTGGCTGAGCCGACGCCAACGCAGGACACGGCCGGATCGGTGCCGAACCCCCGGTGGGGTGGACTGCTACGAACCAAATCGGTCGAACAATCGATCCGGGATACCGATGAACCCGATTCCAAACTCCGCAAGGATCTGACCGCCTGGGATCTCACCGTCTTCGGCGTCGCCGTGGTCGTCGGCGCGGGCATCTTCACGCTGACCGCCCGCACGGCCGGCAATGTGGCGGGGCCGTCGGTCTCGCTGGCCTTCGTCTTCGCCGCCATCGCCTGCGGTCTCACCGCACTGTGTTACGCCGAATTCGCCTCCACCGTCCCGGTCGCGGGCAGTGCCTACACCTTCTCGTACGCGACCTTCGGTGAGCTGGCGGCATGGATCATCGGCTGGGACCTGATCCTCGAATTCGCCCTCGCCGCATCGGTTGTCGCGAAGGGCTGGTCGCAGTATCTGGGCGAGGTGATGGGCTCGCGCTCACCGATAGTGCATATCGGCTCCGTCGAATTCGATTGGGGCGCAGCCCTGTTGATCGTCATCCTGATGGTGCTGCTCGCGATCGGCACCAAGGTGTCCTCGCGAGTGTCGGCGATCGCGGTCGCGATCAAACTGGCGGTGATCGCGGTCGTCATCGTGGTCGGGCTGACCTATTTCAAACCCTCCAACCTGAAGCCGTACATCCCGCCGTCGCAGCCGAGCGATGCCGGTGAGGGCCTGCACCAGTCGCTGTTCTCCTGGCTGACCGGGGCCGGCAACAGCACCTTCGGCTGGTACGGGCTGCTGGCCGCGGCGAGCCTGGTGTTCTTCGCGTTCATCGGCTTCGACGTCGTGGCCACCACCGCGGAGGAGACCAAGAATCCGCAGCGCAACGTGCCGCGCGGCATTCTGGGTTCGCTGCTGATCGTGACCATCCTCTACGTCGCGGTCACCATCGTGCTGACCGGCATGGTGCCCTACACCGCCCTGTCCGGGAACGATGCGACCCTCGCCACCGCCTTCGGCCTGCACGGGGTGACCTGGGCGAAGAACATCATCTCCGTCGGTGCGCTGGCCGGTCTGACGACGGTGGTGATGGTTCTCTACCTGGGCCAGACCCGGGTGCTGTTCGCGATGGCGCGCGACGGGCTGCTTCCGCGCCGCCTGGCCCGCACCAGCCGTTTCGGCACACCGGTGACGCTCACCGTCGGTGTGGGTGTGGTGTGTGCCGTGCTGGCCGGATTCGTCCAGTTCGGCACGCTGGAGGAAATGGTCAACATCGGCACGCTGTTCGCCTTCGTGCTGGTGTCGATCGGCGTGCTGATCCTGCGGCGCACCCGCCCCGATCTGCCGCGCGGATTCCGGGTTCCGCTGGTGCCGCTGATTCCGATTCTCGGCGTGCTCGCGTGCCTGTGGCTGATGCTGAATCTGTCGGTGGAGACCTGGCTGCGATTCCTGATCTGGATGGTGATCGGGCTGGTCGTCTACTTCACCTACGGTGTGCGGCATTCGGTGCTGCGGTCGACACCGGTCTCCGGCGCTCCCGCGCCGGCGTCCGAGGGCCACGGGGCGGAAGGCTGAGTGTCCGCATACGCCGCCACGGCCAGGGCGCGGGCTTGATCGAGCTGATCGATCACCACCTCCCACGCCGGGTGCCCGGTGTCCGGCGCGTGCAGCAGATCGCGATGGATGCGCAGCAGCGTGCGGGTGGCCTCGGCGGTGTGTGCGGCCGCCTGTAGCGCCGGGGCCGAGGGCACGGTGGTGAAATGCAGGCCGGCGATCCGATGGGCGAGCCAGTACGCCTCGAAATGTGCCTGCGCACACTGCTCTTCGCGGTGTTCTCGATCCTCGGTGGCGTCGGTGACGGTGCCCGGCCCGGCGGCGCGGGCCCGCTCCTCGAGTGCGGTGAGATCGGGGGCGCCGGTCAGGGAGTGCCGCAGATCATCGCCCATCAGGCGGTACAGCAAACCGGCGAGCAGGGCATGTTCGACCCCGGCCGAATCGGTTCCGGACATTTCCGAAATACGGGCCTGCTCGGCGGCTTCGTCGGTATCGGCGTGCAGTACCGCCAGCGCGGCCCGCAATTGCGCAGTGGTAGCCATCGCGACACAGGCTACCTCCTAGCAAACGTTTTGCCCATACCGTCCGGCGAATGATCCGCGACCTCGGCCACCGGCGGTCCCTCGGCGTCGCGATAGGTGCGCGCCACCAGCGCGGCCCGCAGATACCAGAGGCCGCTCGGTTGCGAGGGGTCCAGCCCGGTGAGTTGTCCGATCCTTTTGAGCCGATAGTCGACGGTGTTGGTGTGCACCTGCAACTGCCGGGCGGTGCGGCGGCGGGAGAGCCCGGTGGCCATATGCCGCCGTAGCGTCTCGAGCAGATCCGGGTGGTCGTCGAGCGGATCCAGCAGCGTGCCCAGTCGCTCCAAACCCGGCCCGGGACGGGTCAATTGGTATTCCATCGCCAGATCCGCGAACCGGTACAGGCCGGGCGGGCTGGCCAGCCGCAGCACCGTGTCGAGCAGTTCGTGCACGCGGTCGGCGGCCGCGGAGATCTGCTCGGTGGGCGTCGCGAGCGCGGTGGCGGTGAGTCCGACCTGGGCCGCCTCCGACAGTCCGGCGATCAGCTCGCCGAGTTCGTCCTCGCCGAACATCGCCTCCGGGACGAGGATCGTGCCGCCGTCCACACTGAGCAACGACAGCACCCGTCCACCCCCGCGATTGGCCAGGGCGGTCTGCAACCGGCGCAGTTTTCGGCGCGCCACCACTTTCCCGTCCACGTTCGGATGGGATTCGTCGGGGTGCGGCGGAATGCTCATCGCCACCACGACATACGCCGGTTCGATCTCGATCCCGCTCGCGCGGGCCATGGTCGAGGTGGGGTGCCCGGCCAGCAGTGCCGAGACCAGCGTGTGCACCGCGGTGTGGTGTTCGGTGACCGCGGCCTGATGTTCGCGCACGTAGGCGAGCGCTACCGCCGGGGTGATGGTGTCGAGAATCCGCAACAGCAGCTGCGCCGGATTCTCGGGCCGCTGCTTCGGATCGGTCTGGGTGAGCAGCAGATCGAAGGCCAGCCGGAAACCCTCGTGCACCGCGTGGTGCACGGTGTCGATCGGGATACCCTCGCGTGCCCAGTTCGCGGCCGCGCGCTGCAGGCGCCCGACCTTCTCGTCCGGTTCGCGGCCCTCGAGGATGTCGACGGTCAGTTCCAGGCAGACCCTGGTCACCGCGGTGATGTCGCCGTGCAGGGCGTCACCGGGCAGTGTGGAGCAGGGTGCTACGTGTTCGGCGAAATGCCCGACCAGTTGGCGGGAGAGCACCCGGACGTCGTGGCGGGGGCGGGCGTTCATCGTCGTACTACCTTCTCACTGCTCAGGATGTGACCGGCCGGCCGGGCGCCGGACGCAATCGATGGGCGACCAGCGCCGCGGACAGCAATCGTGATCCGTTCGGCTCGCTCGGGTCGGCGCCGGTCAGTTCGCCGATACGGCGCAGCCGATAACTGAACGTGTTGGGGTGGATGTGGATTTCGGCGGCGGCCGCCTTGCGATCGGAGCCGTGGCGCAGATGAGCGTCGAGCGTCTCCATGAGATGCGGTGCCTGGCGTAACGGTTCGATCCGCTCGGCCAGGCGGTCGCGAGCCACGCCGGGCCGCGTGAGCTGATACTCCAGCAGCAGGTCGTCGAGCCGGTACACCCCGGTCGGCCGCCCGGACATGTGCGCCAGCTGGGCCACTTCCGCGGCCTGGTGTGCCGCTTCCGGCACGGATTCTCGCCTGGTGCACGGGGTTTCGGCGACGAGGACATCGGTGCCGAACTGTTCGGCGAGTTCGGTGGCCAACTCCGCGCCGGCGCTCTCCGGCCACTCGCGAACGCCGGGGAGCAGCACGATCGCGGTGTCCCCGTCGAAGGTATGCAGTGCGGTCGGTCCGACCACCCGATCCAGAACGCGTTGCAGGATGCGGATGCGACGGCGGACAACGAGATTCGCGGCGGCGGCCGGTTGCGGGTCCGTGCGCACCTGCACGGCGAGCACCGAATACTGTTCGGCCAGTGCGGTATCGGCGCGCGCCGCCTGCTCCTCGGCCGGCTGTCCGCCCACCAGCGCCGCGCACAGGGCGCGCCTGGCCTCCCGTTCCGGATGGTAGATCGAGTGCTCGACCGCCGCATACCCCTCGACCGTGATCAGATTGATGTGCATGAGCAATTCGAGTGCGCGCGAACCGAACTCGATCAGCTGGTCCACATCCGCGGGCCCACTCACCGCCACCGCCTCCCGCAGCACCTGCTGGCCGGAGCGGTGCACGGCCTCCATCAGCAGCGGCAGGGGCAGCCGGTCCTCCGCATGCCGCTCGATCACGGGTTGCACGAAGGTGGCGACCTCCGCACGGGGGAATTCTCGCTGCTGCGCGATGGAGTGCAGGAAAGCGTGCGCACATCCGTAGATGGCCGGAAGCACCTCGGCGAAATGATCCGCGGGCAGATCGGCGGCCGATGCGGAGATACCCAGGCCGGAGGCCAGGACGCGTTCGGCGAACTGCGGCAGTCGGTCGAGCATGCGCGCGGCGAGACTCGGGGGTGCGGAATTGACGGCAACCGGCATGCGCCGATTGTCGCGGGCGACATGGGCCGCGGCAAGAGGTCGCGGCACCGCGACAAGAATTCGTTTCCCGCGACAAATCCCGCCGCCGGATCTGTGTATCCGAGTGCAGTGACTTTCCCGTCGATGCCGATGACGCTGGAATCGGGCCGCCGAGAACGATTCCGGTGTGCCGGCAGGGAAGGTAGCAATGAAGCTTCGATATCGAATCCCAGCGCTCGCCGCGCTGATCTGCGCGGCCGTCATCGGATCAGGAACCGCGACCGCGGCGCCGCCGGACGCCACGGAAACTCAGCTGGCCGAACTGATCGCCGCGGGCCTGCATCCCGCCGCGGACGGCGATGTGCCGCAGCCGATCCTGGACACCGGCAGCAGCCCCGGTTCCGGCGGCCGGGCCGCCAGCCACGCGAGCGAAACGGTGGGGGAGGGCCCCGAAATGACCTCCTACCTGGCCGCTTTCGGATACGGGCTCACTCATCCGGATGCCGCCCCGCCGGGCACGAACCGCTGGGATTGTGTGCCGAGCGCCGACCATCCGAAACCGATCGTGCTGGTGCACGGTACCTGGCTCAACGCCTACGACAGTTTCGCCTATCTGGCCCCGAAACTCGTTCGGACGGGCTTTTGTGTTTTCGCTTTCAATTACGGACGGTCCGGTCTGCTCGACGGCGGTGGTCTCGGCGCGGTACTTCCCGGCCGTTATGCGGTCGGGCCGATCGAGGATTCGGCACGGCAACTGGCGGCCTTCGTCGACCGGGTGCGCGCTACCACACATTCCGACCGCGTCGACATCGTCGCGCATTCCCAGGGGGCGCCGGTAGCCGATCAATATCTGAAATTCGACGGCGGCGCCGAAAAGGTCGGGCAGCTGGTCAGTTTCGGCGGGACCCATCACGGAACGACATTGCTGGGCATGGCCACGCTGGGCCGGATCATCACGAATCTGGGTATCGATATTCTCGGTTTCTACCGTCCGCTGATCGGCCCGGCGAATATTCAGCAGGCCGTCGGCTCGCCGTTTCTGAACCAGCTCAACTCCGCCGGCGACACGGTGCCCGGTGTGGCGTACACCGTGGTGGCCTCCCGCTACGACGAGGTGATGAATCCGGTGGAGTTGGCGTATCTGCGGGCCGGGCCGGATGCCACGGTGAACGACATCACCCTGCAGGACGGCTGCGAGCAGGACCTGTCCGATCACCTGACGATGATGTACTCCCCGCGGGCGCTCTCGATCGCCCTGCACGCGCTCGATCCGCAGCGATATCCGACGCTGAGCTGCAGCTTCACCCCGTGGTTCGTCGGCGGCGGGGGCGGACTGTGAGCGGCCGGCGGCCGCTGCCGCCGCGGCCGGACGCCGATCCCTTCCATCGCGCGCCGGAAGGGTTCGAAGCGCAGCCGGCGGGCGCCATCCTGCGCAGCCGGGTGGTGGAGCTGGCGGCCTTCGGTATTGTCCCGCTGCGGATTTCGGCCTGGCAGCTGCTCTATCGCACCAGCGATCTGAACGGCACGCCCGAGGCGGCGGTCACCACGGTGCTGCTGCCCCGCGACTGCGCGCCCGGGCGGCCGCTGGTCTCGTTTCACTGCGCGATCGATGCCGTTGCACCGCAGTGTTTTCCGTCCTACGCGCTGCGACGCGGCGTCCGCGCGATCGGCGCGATCCCGCAGCTCGAACTGCCGTTGATCGCGGCGGCGCTGGATCGGGGCTGGGTGGTGTCGGTGCCCGATCACGGTGGTACCGAGGGCAGATTCGGGGTGGCGCGAGAGCCGGGGCACCGCGCGCTGGACGGCATCCGAGCGGCGCTGAATTTCGTTCCGCTGGGCTTGAATTCGCGCACGCCGATCGCCCTGTGGGGCTACTCCGGGGGTGGCCTGGCCACTGCCTGGGCGGCCGAACTCGCGGAAACCCATGCGCCCGAACTGAATATCGTCGGCGCCGTGGCCGGCTCGCCGGTGGGAGACCCCGGAGCGGCGTTCGAGCGCCTGAACGGCACGGTGTTCGCCGGATTCGCCATGGTCTTCACCGCGGGGCTGCGCCGGGGCTATCCGGAGCTGGATACCGCGCTGCGGGCGGCCCTGCAGCCCCGCTATCTGGCGATGCTGGCCGAAGCCGAAGTGTCGGCGACCCTTCCGCTGCTGGCCCGCCTCGCCCGCCGTGATGCCGGGCGCTACGCCGCGGGCGGTCTGCCCGGCCTGCTGGACACCGCCGAATTGCGCGCGGTACTCGCCGACATCCTGCCCGGTCGCAGGGCGCCGCGCATGCCGATGCTGATCGTGCAGGGCGTCCACGACGAGGTGATCGCCGTCGAGGATGTGGACGCTCTCGTGCGGCGCTACGAAGCGGCGGGAGCGGATATCGGCTATCCGCGCGATCGGCTCAGCGCACATCTGCCGCTGGAATTCCTGGCCGTCCCGGTGATGATCGACTGGCTCGCCGACCGATTCGCCGGACGGCCGACGACTCCCGGGACACGCACGGTGTGGTCGGTGGCGGTGACCCGGCGCGCGCTGGCGGGGCACCTCCGGCTGGCCGCCTCGAGTGTGCGGCTGCTGACCGGACGCCGAATCCGGGGTGCGTCGCCGAAGGACATCGGCGCCGGTGTCGATGCCGGTGCGGCGCGCTCCCCGCACGCTTCGATCGCCGAGAGCGCCCGGTCACGCGCATGATCGCCGGTGGACCGGTCAGTTGACCTGGAACCGCAGGTAGTGGCCGCTTTCGTGAATGCGGTGTGTCCGGCTGCGGGCGAGGCGCCGGTGCGGTTCAATTGGTTCTGTTTGACGAGTTGTCACTGCATGCTCTGCGCTCCAACCGGCATCACCTCAGTACCGGCATCACCTCAGCATCCGAGAGGACAACGAACGTGAGCATGGTTCTCGCCGTACACGATATGTACACCACCGTGCTGGCTCAGGTCGGCAACCCCACGCCGGAAACTCCGCCGGCCGCGGACAAACTGATGAAGCTGGTCCGCTACTTCACCTGGTTCGTCCTGCTGTCCGGCGTCACCGCCATCACCTACGGCGGCGGCCGCTTCGCCTGGGAGAAGTGGAGCGGCGGCGGGCTGGAGTCGCCGAAGATGGTGGCCGGCGCGATGATCGGCGGTGGTGTCGCGACCAGTGCGGGCACCATCATGAACGCCGTCATCGGTAGCTGACCGATCCACCCACGCGGGCGTGCCGGATATCCGGCACACCCGCATGCGTGTGGTTTCCGGGCTCGTGCGCGAGCCGCGGTCGACACCGTGCGAGCCGGTCGGCCCGTGCACGCAACGGTGCGACCGCGGTCGATCAGCTCTGCCCGAGCATCCCGCGCATCTGCTGAATTTCGGCCTGCTGCGCGGTGAGGATGTTGTGCGCCAGCGCCTTCGCGTCGGCGTTCGTGCCGTCGGCGATCTCGGTATTCGCCATATCGACCGCACCCTGATGGTGCGCGATCATCATCTGCAGCCACATCCGGTCGAAGTCGGCGCCGGACGCGTCCCGCAGCTGCGTCATCTGCTCCGGCGTCATCACGCCGTCCATCGGATGGTTCATGGTCGCCTGCGGCGCGGGCTTGCCGAAACTGCGCAGCAGCGCGGCGAACTGCTCCATCTCCGGGGCCTGCGCCTTCTCCACGTTCGCGGCGAGGGTGATCAATTCCTGATTCTGCGACCGGCCGGGGACCAGCTTCGCCATCTCCACCGCCTGCGCATGATGGGGGTACATCATCGTCAGGAAGCTGACGTCGGCGTCGTTGGCATCGGTGCGGGTCGCGGTGGACGGTGCGCCGGTGTGATTCATCCCGGGCATATCGGCCATCGGCGAATGCGACGACGAGGCCGGTGCGGAGGTGTTCGAACTGCCGGAGTCGTCGCTGCCGCAACCGGCGACGATCAGGGCGGCAGCGGCGAGGGCGGCGGTCGACAGCATGCGGATACGAGAAGTGAACATGAGTGTGCTCCTGGGGAATTGCGATGGGGATAAACCTGGCGGGCCGGTATCCGCGCGCGTTCGCACGCCGATCCGGTGGACCGGTCAGATCCGCAGAATCGCCAATTCGGCCAGGGAGAGCACGGTCCACGGAGGTGGTCGCGTGCGGCGGCGCAGCCCGAGGCGCGCGAGGCGAGCGGCGCCGAGAATCCGATCGGCGCCGAGCCAGGCGATCACCGCCGGCCCGAGGGCCAGCGCGAGGGTCACCAGCACGAAAACGCAGGCGTGCATACCGGCGTGGGTGGTGCAGCCGTCACAGTCGGAACCGTCGGCCACCGTGGGGGTGCGCATCGGCGCGGCCTGCGATCGGTCCGCGGAAGGGGCTTTCTCGTTTCGGACGGCCGCCGCCGCGACTCCTCCGGACGCTGTGGCCGCCGATAAGTGGCTGCCGTGCGGGATCGGCGAAATGCCCGGGGCGGCAAGCGTATTCACGGCAGCAGGCGATGACACGGCCGGCTCGATGGCGGCGCCCATCGCGTGCCCGGTGGAGAAGACCACCGCGTGCATGACGGCGACGCCGATCAGCAGGGTCAGCACACCGAGCGCCCGGACGAATCCGGGCGCGCGACGGAGGCGACCCACTGTGAGCACGGCCCCAGTCTACGCACGGATCACCTACCCCCGGGCGGTATGGGTGGCGGCGATCACCCGGTGGCGATGTCGATCACCAGCCGTACGGGCCGGTACAGCGCGGTCACCGAGAACGGCGGCCGATCCGCGTTCACGCCGATGAACGATTGCGTCGTGCCCTCGTAATCCTGGGCGCCGTAGACCCCGGCGATACCCGGCGCGCTCGGATCGGTGGCCGGGTCCGGGCCGCTGTAGGGCGTCACCCCGCTGTCCCACGGGTAGGCGGTGCCCACGATCTGGACCTCGAGAATGGAGGTGCCGGCGATCTGCAGTTGCCGGCCGCTGCCGTTCTGTACCGCGCGATCGGTGTAGCGCACAGTCCATCCGGGCGCCCCGCCGGTGCCGCCGAACTGGTACACCACCCGGTCGAAACCGTCGTGGTGGCCGATGCGCACATCGGTCACGGTGAGCCGGGTGTCGGGGGCCGGGGTGGCCTGCTGCGGTGAGGTGCCCGAGGGCGGCGCCTGGCTCGGCTCGGGCGCCGCCGTCACGGCCCCGGTCGTGGGCGGCATCGGCGTTCGGCCGGTCTGATTCGAGCCGCCGTCCGAGCAACCCGCCAGCAGTACGAGTCCGGCGACCACCGTCAATGCCAGCCTGTTACGCATGGGGCCGATGGTATGCCGTCGGGCGCCAGGGGCCGTGGTGACGACACGGCAACGGTCTAGCACACTGTAGGAATGCTGGAGGTCGACGACATACTGAGCCGATTGCGGCGCTATCCGGATGTGGAAGCAGTGAACCTCTACGCCGTCGATGCCGCCGATCGCCTGATCCTCGATACCGCCGCGGAACTGCTCGCGACGGCCGGCCCGGGCCGGGTAGCGGTGATCGACGACTGCTACGGCGCACTGACCCTCGGCGCGGCCGCCGCCCACGACCTGCGCGATATCCGGGTACACCAGGATCTGCTGACCGGCGAGCAGGCGCTGGCCAACAATGCCCGCGCCATCGACCTGGCCGATCGCTATATCGCGCACGATCTGGGTCCGGACCTGCTCGACGGGGTCACCGTCGTCCTGTTGCGATTACCCCGGATGCTGTCCGGTCTCGCCGAAATCGCGGAAGCGGTCGCCCGTTACGCCGATCCGCAGGTGACCGTGATCGCCGGCGGCCGCGACAAGTATCTGACACCGGCGATGAACGACGTGTTGGCGGACTACTTTTCCGGTGTCCAGGCCAGCCGGGGCCGGCAGAAGTCGCGGACGATCACGGCGACCGGGCCGAAAATGCCGGGGACCCCGCAGTTCCCGCTGCGCGAGCAACTGGACGACATCGCTTTGCAGGTGGTCGCGCACGGAGCGGCCTTCTCCGGGGCGCGGCTCGACATCGGCACCCGCTTCCTGCTCGAACACCTCGATCGGATGAAGCCCGACGCGCGGGAGGCGATCGACCTCGGTTGCGGCACCGGCATCCTCGCCACCGCCCTGGCCAAGGCGCGCCCGCACATCACCGTGGTCGGGACCGACCAGTCGGCCGCGGCGGTCGCCTCGGCCCGAGCCACGGCCGCGGCGAACGGGGTCGGCGACCGGGTCGCCGTCGTCCGCGACGACGCGATGGCGGCGGTGGGCGACCACAGCGCCGACCTGGTGCTGTGCAACCCCCCTTTCCACGTCGGCGCCGCCGTGCACACCGGCTCGGCGATCAAGATGTTCGCCGAAACCGGGCGGGTACTGCGCCCGGGCGGAGAGCTGTGGACCGTATACAACAGCCACCTCAACTATCGCGGCGTCATGGACCGCCTGGTCGGCACGACCGACGTGGTGAGTCGTAATCGCAAATTCACCGTGACTCGGTCCGTATGCGGCTTGCACACCGCCCGGCGGGAGTAGGTTACGAGCAGTACAGTCTGATATGTCCGAATTGATGTCCGGTTCGGGAACTTGCTCCCGGAGCGGATCGTTGGATACTCAGAACGGACACGACGGACGTGGACCGCTACTTCGGAAAGGCACGGGACCTTGCGCACCACAAGTAACCCGATCTTCAAAAATTTGCCGCAACAACAGGGCGGTGGATACGCGGGATTCGGTTCGGCGGCAGCGGGCGCCGGGCAGTTCGCGCAGTACGGCCAGCAGAGCCCGTACGGTGTCCAGCAGCCGTATCAGCAGGCGCCGGCCACCCGGCCGATGACGATCGATGATGTCGTCACCAAGACCGGCATCACCCTCGGCGTGGTCACCGTCGCCGCGATCATCGCCTACGGCGCGACCGCGGCCAATCACGCGCTGGCCCCGCTGTTCGTGATCGTCGGTGGCCTGGTCGGCTTCGCGCTGGTCATGGTCGCCACCTTCGGCCGCAAGCAGGACAACAAGGCCATCGTGCTGAGCTACGCGGCCGCCGAAGGCTTCTTCCTGGGCGCGCTGTCGTTCATGTTCACCAATGTGGAATTCGGTGGCGTCGGCGGTGGCGGCCTGATCGCCCAGGCCGTCCTGGGCACCTTCGGTGTGTTCTTCGGCATGCTCGTGGTCTACAAGACCGGAGCCATCCGGGTCACCCCGCGCTTCACCCGCATGCTCGTCGGCGCCATGATCGGCGTGATCGTGCTGATGCTGGGCAACCTGATCGCGGCCTTCTTCACCCCCGGCGGCTTCGGCCTGCGCGACGGCGGCACCGTGGCGATCATCTTCAGCCTGGTCTGCATCGCGATCGCGGCCTTCAGCTTCCTGCTCGACTTCGACGCCGCCGACCAGCTGATCCGAGCCGGTGCGCCGGAGAAGGCCGCGTGGGGCGTCGCCCTGGGCCTGACCGTCACCCTGGTCTGGCTGTACCTGGAGATCCTGCGCCTGCTGAGTTATCTGCAGAACGACTGATTTCCGCGATCTGAAATACGGGTGGCTGCCGTCTCGGCAGCCACCCGTTCTCGTTCTGCCGGCCGGGGGACTCGGGTGGCCGGCGCTGCGGTTCGGCGACCCGTCAGTCGGATAGCCGGCCGTCGTCGCGGGCACCGGCGAGTACGGCGTCCAGGAGGCCGGGGTAGCGGGTGTCGAGGTCGGTGCGTCGCAACTCCACCAGATATTCGCGGCCGGAGGGGGTTTGGCGGATGACGCCCGCTTCCCGCAGTACTCGCCAGTGGTGGGTCATCGTGGATTTGGCGTGGATGCCGAGGGTGTTCAGCACGCTCGTGCAATTGAATTCGCCGCCACCGTCGAGAACTCGAACAGCACCGAGCCTGGTCGGGTGGCCGAGCGCGGCGAGGACTTGCTCGACGCGGATCCGATCGCGGCTGGGGTGGTTCAGAGCCATAGTCCGATAGTACTGCGACTTACGTACGAAGTCTTGACAGACCGTACGTAATTATTAGTACAGTTCGACTGTACGTGAAATATCGTACAGTCGACGGCGTGGGCCCCGCCTCGACAGCTCCGATCCGCAGGCAGAAAGGCATCCCATGCCCACCCCCACCTCGCCCAGCCCCACTTCTCGGACCGGCCCACTGCTGGGCTGGACTCTGGCGCTGTTGGCGCTGGCGCAGTCGATCTACGCGCTCGATCTCAACATCGTTTTCGTCGCACTTCCCGATATCGGTTCCGACTTGGGCTTTCCTGGGCAAACCCAGCAGCTCGTCGTCAGCGCCTACGTCGTCTTCGCTGGCGGATTCCTGCTGCTCGGCGGCCGCGCCGCCGACCTGCTGGGGCGGCGCCGGATGTTCCTGCTCGCGCTCTGGCTCTACGGCCTCTCGTCACTCGCGGGCGGGTTGGCGGGTAGTCCCGTCGTCATCATCATCGCCCGGGCGGTTCAGGGCATCGGCGGTGCGTTGCTGCTTCCGTCGACGCTCTCGCTCATCAACACACTGTTTCCCGAGGGGCCGAAGCGGAACCGGGCGTTGGCGGTCTGGGGCGGCGCGGGTGCCAGCGGGCTGACCATCGGCGCGCTGCTCGGTGGCGTGCTGACCGAGAATTTCGGTTGGCCCGCAGTCTTTTTCGTCAATGTGCCGCTGACCGCCGTGGTGGCGCTGGCCGCGCTGCGCGTCATACCGCGCGATCGGGCGGGCGCCGAGCGGCGGTCGTTCGATTTTCCCGGCGCGCTGCTCGTCACCGGCGGCTCGACCATTCTGGTGTTCGCGCTCGTCGAGGGCCCCGAACTGGGTTGGGGCAGTCCGCTCGTCGTCGGCGCGCTGGTTCTCGCGGTACTGCTGCTCGCGGTCTTCGCGGTGGTCGAGTCGCGCAGTGCCGATCCGCTGATGCCGTTCCGGTTGTTCCGCAATCGCAGCCTCACCATCGGTATGGCGGTCACCTTCATCTATATGGCGACCTTCGGTGTGCTGCCGTACTTCCTGACCGTTCTCATGCAGACTGTGCACGGCTACACCGCCCTGCAGACCGGGCTCGCGTTCCTGGTCCCGTCGGTCGCCATCGCCACCGGAACCCAGCTTGGGGAACGGGCGGCGACCCGGTTCGGCGTTCGCACCACACTGCTGATCGGATTCGGTATCGGTGCGGTCGGAACCGTGGTCCTGGCAATCGGATTCGATGCCTCGGCCGGGTACGGCGCTCTGGTGCCCGGATTGATCGTGTCCGGTGTCGGCCAGGGCATCGTCTGGACGGCGATGTGGATCGCCGCGGCGGCCGGAACGCCGGGTGCGGAGCAGGGTGTCGCGAACGGCATCGCCTCTACGGCGTTGAATATCGGAAATGCGATCGGTCTGGCCATTTTCACGGTGATCGCCGAACTCGGCACGGACAACGGGGCGGCAACGAATTCCGCTGCCGCACAGGGGGAGCGGGTGGTCGTCGCCCTGACGGCAGTCGGGATGGTGTTCGGCCTGGCCATCGTGCTGCTGTTGCGCTCGGCCCGGCCCGAGCGGGCAGTCGCACCGCGGGAGCCCGGGCTGGCCGAGATCGGCTGACCCACACCGCTGCGGTCGTCGCGGCCCCAATCCGTTGGGGCCGCGATCGGTTCGGGTAAGCGAGCTCTGGAACCGCTGGACTCGCGCACCCCGCGGTCCCCGAGTCGCTCCGCCGCCGCGGGTTTCACATGAGCAGTTCAGCCGGGAGCACATCGGTGGCGACGTGGTCGTTACCGCAGTGATCGGCCAGAATCGCGACCCCGGCCGCATTGTTCAGGCGCAGCGGCAGGATCTCCAGATACTCCGGCGAGGCGTACCAGGCCTGCGCCGCTTCGTAATCGGGGAATTCGATGACGATGGCGACGGCGCTCGCGGGCCCCTCGGCAACCAGTTGCCGCCCGCCGTGGACGATGAACTTCCCGCCGAACGGCGCCAGCGTGCCGTCGATCCGGCGCAGATACTCCACGATCTCGGCGTTGACATCCACATCGTGCAGATGGGCCACGGCGTAGGCAGGCATCTCGAACTCCTCGAACCGAGTGGCGTTGACGCCATTGATACTTCCGCGCCGGAGGCCGGAGAACGATTACCCGCCAGGTAATGCGCGCTGAACATGGCCGCCGGGCCGCAACGCGAATCGGCCGGTCCTCACCTTTCGATGCGGACCGGCCGACTGATTTCGCGAGCACATGGGTAACTCATCGGGCACGCCCAGAGGCCACCTCAGCACTCACCGCCACCCCGCAACGCAAGTCTCGCGGCACCCACTCATCCGCTGAATTGTCGGAGAGGCGGGGGAGCTCAGCTCAGGCGCTCGATGACCATGGCCATGCCCTGGCCACCGCCGACACACATGGTCTCCAGACCGAACTGCTTGTCGTGGGTCTGCAGGTTGTTGATCAGGGTGGCGGTGATGCGGGCGCCGGTCATGCCGAACGGGTGGCCGAGGGCGATGGCGCCGCCGGAGACGTTCAGCTTGTCCAGATCCATCTTCAGCTCACGAGCCGAGCCCAGCACCTGTACGGCGAAGGCCTCGTTGATCTCGTAGAGGTCGATGTCGTCGATGGTCTTGCCGGCGATCTTCAGCGCCTTGCGCACGGCCTCGATCGGGCCCAGGCCCATGATCTCCGGCGACAGACCGGACACGCCGGTGGACACGATGCGCGCCAGCGGGGTCAGACCCAGCTCCTTGGCCTTGGTGTCGCTCATGATGACCAGCGCGGCGGCGCCGTCGTTCAGCGGGCACGCGTTACCGGCGGTGATGGTGCCGTCCGGACGGAAGACCGGCTTGAGCTGCGAGATCTTCTCGTAGGTGGTGCCGGGGCGGGGGCCGTCGTCGGTGGAGACGACGGTGCCGTCGGGCAGCGTCACCGGAGTGATCTCACGTTCGAAGAAGCCGGCCTTGATGGCCTCCTCGGCGCGGTTCTGCGACCGCACGCCCCAGTGGTCCTGGTCCTCGCGCGAGATACCGGTGAACTGCGCCACGTTCTCGGCGGTCTGGCCCATCGCGATGTAGATGTCGGGCAGATCGCCACCCTCGCGCGGATCGGCCCAGCCGTCGGAGCCGCCCTCGGCGCGCTTGGCGGTGCGGGCCTCGGCCTCGGCGAACTTCTCGTTGTGGGTGTCCGGCCAGCCGTCGGAAGTGCCCTTCGGGAACCGCGACACGGTCTCGACACCGGCGGAGATGAACACATCGCCCTCACCGGCCTTGATGGCGTGCAGCGCCATCCGGGTGGTCTGCAGCGACGACGAGCAGTACCGGTTCAGGGTCACGCCGGGCAGGAAGTCGTAGCCGAGCTGGGTGGCGACCACCTTGGCCATGTTGAATCCGGCCTCGCCGCCGGGCTGTCCGCAGCCGAGCATCAGATCGTCGATGTCGGCGGGGTTCAGCGCCGGAACCTTGTCCAGGGCGGCGCGGACCATCTGGGTGGCGAGGTCGTCGGGACGCATGGTCACCAGCGAACCCTTGCCTGCGCGGCCGATGGGGGAGCGGGCGAACGAAACGATGACGGCCTCTGGCATGAGGACTCCTTATATCGGGGTCGCCGAATCGGTCAGCGGACCGTTTCGGTACAGGGGTACGACAATTCAACCCCGAATCTACGTCGCCGCGGTGTGGCTCGGAACACCCGGTCGAGATGGATCCCGTTCATCGAGCTCACGTAGCAGTGCCGGGAGCAGGTGCCGGGCCGCCAACGCGTATCCGGCGGGCGAGGGATGGAACCCGTCGGCGGAGAAGAGCACCTCCGGGGTGCTGCGGAAGTCGTGCCCGAGCAGATCGCCCATCGCCACGGGCGTGCCGCCGGCCGAGCGGACCGCACCGACCTGGGCCCGGGCCAGCCGCGCGCTCCAGCGGTGCACGACCGTGCTCAGCGGTTGCGGGATCGCGGCCACGGTGCCGAGATCCGGGCAGGTGCCGACCACCACGACGGCGCCCGCCTCGTGCAGGCGCCCGACCGCGTGCCGCAGCCGCTGCGCCGAACGCCAGATCGAGTGTTTCTTGGTGACATCGTTGGCGCCGACCAGGATCACCGCGGCGTCCGGCGGCGGGCCGGCGATGAACATGGCGTCGACCTGACCGGCCAGCCCCTTCGAGGTGGCGCCCGATATCGCCTTGGTACTCAAGCGAATTCGCCATCCGGTGGCATCGGCCAGACCGCGGGCCACCAGGACGCCGGGCACCTGCTCGGCATCGGCGCAGCCCACTCCGGCGGCGGTCGAATCGCCGAAGATCATCAGGTGCAGGTCGAACGGCACGCCCGCGCGCCACGATTCCGGGGCCGCGCAGTCGCGGGTGTACACGCCGTCGGCCTCCGGCGGCTTGGAGGTGTCGCGGCCGATCACGGTGCGCGCCGCGCGCGCCTGCGACATCAGCAGGCGGTAGGTCGCCCAGCCCGCGGTGCCCGCCCCGGAGCCGACCGCCACCGCGGCGGCCGCGCTCGCCGCGACCGTCCGCCACGTCCTGGAAGCCACGCGCCAACCTCCCGTCTCACTCCGACGCTGCCACCGACCGGATCACCCGCGGCGGGCCCGGTGCCCGCGGCGTGCGAATCCGGTGCGGCCACGAGGGGGCGCTCCCGGTCCGGTCCCACCGATTATGCGATGCGTGCGACGCGCCGACCAGGGACGAGGCCGGCGCGCGTCAGGAAACGTCGAATGCGCCGTGCGCGGGAATGTTGAGGTTGTTCGTGGTGACCGTGATCTCGATATGACCCGGCCCGGTGTTCTGGAACTCGGCGTACAGGATGCTGCCGTAGATGCCGGAGACGACGTTCAGGCGGTACTCGCCGGCGGCCCCGGTGTTGGTGTTGCGCCACGCGACGGTGGTGTCGACGTTGCACAGCGGGGCCAGCGGATACTGGCCCGGGCCCACACCCTGAATCGCCAGCGCCTGGACGTTGAACACCGCCCGGCCGGGCCAGTCGGGACTGGTATCCACCCAGGTCCGGATATTGCCCCCGCACAATCCGCCGTAGAACACACTCGGCGTTTGCGGGAATTCGACGGTCTGTGCGCTGGCCGAGGCGGACGCGATGGCGGTCACGGCCCCGACGGTCGCGGCCACCGCTGCGGCGGCGCGAGCTGTCTTCGGCATCCTCACGTTCGGCATAGTAACCGCACGGCCATGTCCTCGCCGGATCAAACGCAGCGCTCGCCGTACCAAACGCAAGTCGCCCGCGCGGCTCTGCGACGATGTAGCTATGCGTATCGCGAACCACGTCGTCGACCTGATCGGAAATACCCCGCTCGTTCGGTTGAACTCTGTGGTGGGCCCGAACTCCGGGGTGGTGGCCGCGAAGATCGAATACCTCAACCCCGGTGGCAGCTCGAAGGACCGCATCGCGGTCAGGATGATCGACGCCGCCGAGGAGCAGGGATTGCTGAAGCCGGGCGGGACCATCGTGGAACCGACCTCCGGGAACACCGGAGTGGGTCTGGCCCTGGTCGCCCAGCAGCGCGGTTACAAATGCGTCTTCGTCTGCCCGGACAAGGTCAGCGAGGACAAGCGCAACGTGTTGCGCGCCTACGGTGCCGAGGTGGTCGTCTGCCCGACCGCGGTGCCGCCGGAGCATCCGGACAGCTACTACAGCGTCTCGGACCGGCTCACCCGCGAGATCCCGGGCGCGTGGAAGCCCGACCAGTACTCCAACCCGGGCGGTCCGGCCAGCCACTACGAGACCACCGGTCCCGAGATCTGGCGCGACACCGAGGGCAAGGTCACCCATTTCGTGGCCGGCGTGGGCACCGGCGGCACCATCACGGGTGCGGGCCGGTATCTGAAGGAGGTGTCCGGCGGCAAGGTCAAGATCGTCGGCGCCGATCCGGAGGGGTCGGTCTATTCCGGCGGCACCGGCCGGCCGTATCTGGTCGAGGGTGTCGGCGAGGACTTCTGGCCCTCGGCCTACGACCCGGCGGTGCCGGACGAGATCATCGCCGTCTCCGATGCCGACAGCTTCGAGATGACCCGCCGCCTCGCTCGCGAGGAGGGCCTGCTGGTGGGCGGCTCCTGCGGTATGGCGGTGGTCGCCGCGCTGCGAGTCGCCGAGCGCGATCCGGAGGCGGTCGTCGTGGTGCTGCTGCCCGACGGCGGCCGCGGTTATCTGTCGAAGATCTTCAACGACAACTGGATGAGTTCCTACGGCTTCCTGCAGAGCCGGCTCGACGGCAGCACCGCCGAGCCGACGGTCGGTGACGTTCTGCGCGGCAAGTCCGGCGCGCTGCCGGATCTGGTGCACACCCACCCGCAGGAGACGCTGCGCGACGCCATCGAGATCCTGCGCGAATACGGCGTCTCCCAGATGCCGGTGGTCGGCGCGGAACCGCCGGTGATGGCCGGCGAGGTGGCCGGCAGCGTCACCGAGCGCGATCTGCTGTCGGCGGTGTTCGAGGGCCGGGCGCATCTGACCGATCCGGTGTCGAAGCATATGAGCCCGTCGTTCCCCCTGATCGGGTCCGGCGAGCCGGTGTCGGCGGCGACGAAGGAGCTGGAGTCGACGGACGCGCTGATGGTGGTCGAGGACGGTAAGCCGATCGGGGTCATCACCCGCCACGATCTGCTCGGATTCCTCAGCGGGTCGGGTTTGTCCACGCACTGACTCGTTCGCCGCACAACAGCAGATCTCGCCCCCTCGCTCACCCGGCCGCGCATTCTGCGGCCGGGTGAGCGCGTTTCGGGGTCCCCGTGGCCTCTGCCGGCCGTTCACCGAGTCGCCGGTCGCGGCGTGCCGGCAGGCCTGCCCGGGCGAATGCGGTCGGTCCGCAAACTTTGTCTATCGAGCAGATCTCGGCGGGGGTTACCGAGCGTTGTCGATCGTTACCGAACAGTTGCCGAACGTCCGAAAAACGGACAAAACACCCTTGGTTGCAACGACACGCGTTATTTTTCTGTGATGCGCAGCACTGTCTCGGAACGGGGAGATGCCCAGGTCAGCGCTATATAGCGAGTGGCCATCGATGCGAAATGCGAGTGGCGGCACCGTTTGTTCATTTCGAGTTAAGTTTACGTTCACCTACCGCAATCATCCTGTGACCTCGTTGGTTGTCAGACGTCGAGTCTGAGTCAGTAGCCGGATCGTCATCCGAAAAAAGCATGCAGTACGCGAGGTGAGTCCCAGAGGGCCCGCCCTGGTCCAGTGCTGCCTGCCGCAGGCCACCGAGGCCGACACACAGTAGGGAAGAACATCGAATGTCGAAGACCACGACAAGCAGTAGAGCCAAGGCGGTCGCGCGTACCGCCGGATCAGCCACCCTGGCCCTTGCCGCCTTCGCCGCCATCACCTCCGCCGGTGGCCACAAGAGCGACGATGTGAAGCCGGTCGCGCTGGCGTCCACGTTGATCGCCGCCGCCGAGAAGACCCAGCCCACCGCTGCCGCCGAGCCCATCGCCGCGGCCGCCCCGGCGCCGGCCGCACCCGCCGCCGCCATCCCGGCCCCGATGCCGGCTCCCGCTCCGGCACCCGCGCCGGTGCTTCCCCCGCCGCCCCCGCCGGCGCCGGTCTACCCGGACAACCTGGACGGTTGGATCCACAACGCTCTCGACATCATGGCCGCGCACGGCATCCCGGGTAGCTACGACGGCATCTACCGCAACGTCATGCGGGAGTCCTCGGGTAACACCCAGGCCATCAACCTGTACGACATCAATGCCATGAACGGCATCCCGTCCAAGGGCCTGCTGCAGGTCATCGACCCGACCTTCGCGGCGTACCACGTCGAGGGCACCTCCTGGGACATCTGGGATCCGGTCGCCAACATCGTGGCCGCCTGCAACTACGCAGCGCACCGCTACGGCTCGATGGACAACGTCAACTCCGCGTACTGAGCCTGAGGTGTTCGCGCGGGGCGGGCATGACCCCGCTCACATCGATCCACGGCCGGGGGTTCCCGGCTCGAGCGCCGCGACGGCACGGATCTAGGCTGGTCCGCATGACCGACGATCAGCTGGGGTTCTCCACACGAGCCGTGCACGCCGGGTTCGATCCCGATCCGCAGACCGGTGCGGTGAATGTGCCGATCTACGCGAGTTCGACCTTCGCCCAGGACGGCGTGGGCGGGCTGCGTGGCGGCTACGAGTACGCCCGCACCGGTAACCCGACCCGCGCCGCGCTGGAAGCGAATCTGGCCGCGCTGGAATCGGGGAGTTACGGGCGGGCATTCTCCTCGGGGATGGCGGCCACCGACTGTGTGCTGCGGGCGACGCTGCGTCCGGGTGATCACCTGGTGATTCCGAACGACGCCTACGGCGGGACGTTCCGGCTCATCGACAAGGTGTTCACGCAGTGGGGTATCGAATACTCGGTGGCCCCCGTGTCGGACCCGGACGCGGTCGCAAACGCCTTGCGTCCCAACACCAAACTGGTGTGGCTGGAGACGCCGACCAACCCGCTGCTCAACGTCGGCGACATCGCGGCGCTGGCCGACGTCGCGCACGGCGGCGGCGCGAAACTGGTGGTGGACAACACCTTCGCCTCCCCGTACCTGCAGCAGCCGCTGCTGCTCGGCGCCGATATCGTGCTGCATTCGACCACCAAATATCTGGGCGGGCATTCGGATGTGGTCGGCGGCGCACTGATCACCGACGACGCCGAACTCGACGCGGCCTTCGCCTTCCTGCAGAACGGTGCCGGCGCGGTCCCGGGACCCACCGACGCCTTCCTCACCATGCGCGGCATCAAAACCCTCGCGTTGCGGATGGATCGGCACTGCGACAACGCCGAGACCCTCGCCGCGTTCCTCGCCGACCACTCGGCCATTTCGCAGGTGATCTATCCCGGTCTGCCGGAACACGCCGGAAATCCGGTGGCGCAGAAGCAGATGCGCCGTTTCGGCGGCATGATCTCGGTACGGCTGCGCGGCGGTAAGCAGGCCGCACACGACTTCTGCGCGCGGACGAAGATCTTCACGCTCGCCGAATCGCTCGGTGGAGTGGAATCGCTGATCGAACATCCCGGTGCGATGACCCATGCCTCGACCGAGGGTTCGGAACTGGAGGTGCCCGCGGATCTCGTGCGGCTCTCGGTCGGTATCGAGGACATCGGCGATCTGCTCGCCGACGTGGAGCGGGCGCTGGGCTGACCCGACACGCTGAACAAGCTCGGAAAACACGAACGGCCGCACCGAAATCGGTGCGGCCGTTCGTGTCGGTGGAGCTATGTCAGATGTGCGGCCGGGCTGCTGCCGACCCGGCCGGATCTGCCGAGGAGCGCGCGCAGCGCCACCGCGGCGGTATCACCGCTGCCGCTCGCGCTCATCGACGACACCTTCCCCGCGTCAGCTGTGGTACGGCTCCGCACTGACCAGGGTCACCTTCATCATGTTGCCGTTGGGCAGGCGGTATTCGCGCGTCTCGCCGACCTTCGCGTCGATCAGGGCGCCGCCGAGCGGGGAGCTCGGCGAGTAGGTCTCCAGGTCCGACCGGCCCAGGCCCTCTTCGCGGGTCGCGATCAGGAAGGTTTCGGTATCGGTCTCGTCGCCGTCGTAGTAGACCTTGACCACCGAGCCGGGCAGCGCCACACCGGATTTGGTCGGCGCGACGCCGACCTTGGCGTTGTTCAGCAGCTCCTGCAGCTGACGGATGCGGGCCTCCTGCTGGCCCTGCTCCTCGCGCGCGGCGTGGTAGCCGCCGTTCTCCTTCAGGTCGCCTTCTTCGCGGCGTTCGTTGATCTCGGCCGCGATGACCGGACGGTTGGCAATGAGCGCGTCGAGTTCGCTCTTGAGCCTCTCATGCGACTCCGGTGTGAGCCAGGTCACTTGCGTCTCAGTCATCTCGATCACTCCCTAGTAGTTGTTCCCGGCGTGCCGGGGTCCGTGATACCCGTCGCGCATGCGCGAGCAGGTGTCCGCGCACAGCAACAGTCGACGGCTAGAGCGATCCGGGGGGATGTTCCTCGAACCCCGACGGTGTCGCGGGCATTGTGTACCCGGGACCCGGCAGCGCTGGCCGTCAATGCAGCAAACACGGCTCCGAGCGTTCGGAACCGTGTTCGCGCCATTCTAGCACGAATTGGATATGTGCAGGTAGAAG
This sequence comes from Nocardia mikamii NBRC 108933, assembly GCF_001613505.1. GTDB lineage: Bacteria > Actinomycetota > Actinomycetes > Mycobacteriales > Mycobacteriaceae > Nocardia > Nocardia mikamii. Next base: position 467,879 of record NZ_BDCM01000006.1, on the reverse strand, counting down.
GCTTGAATGTGGGGGTGTCAGCCGGCCTTCAGATAGGCCGGTACCTGATCGCTGCACCCGTAGATATTGCCGTTGGCGGGCCGGGTGGTGGTCCGCACCGTGGTGGTGAGTTCGACGGTTCCGCTGTCCGAGCCCGGGATCAGCACCTCGCGGCGGCCGATCTCGCTGCCCTCGGTGTCCATGCCTCGCACCAGGCACACCACCGGCTGCTGCGGGTTCTTGCGGGTCAGCTTGAAGTGCACGGTCAGCGTGGAATCGTCGACGACGTCGTAGCCGAGTTGATCGGGCTCGATATCCTTGGGGCCGTACTGCCGATAACCCACATAGGCGACGATCAGCCCGAGGATCACCACCACGATGCCGAGTGCGATCGGAACCCAGCGGCGGTTGCGCGCGGGACCGGTTCCGTAACGATTCGACACCCGATCGCTGCCCGCTCCCGTCGCCCCGGTGGCGGCGTCGGCGGTGCGCCCGTCCGGATCGGTCCGGTCGGACTGCGGTGCCGCCTCGCTCATGATGTGGTCGCTCCCGTGGTCGATCAGGGGGTAGGTCGGAACAAAAGACCGTCGGATGGAACTATAGGGAATGCAGTTCGGACACCCGCGTGCCGCTCGGGCACGGCGGACGGCTATGAGGTGAAACGGTGAGCAACGAGGTGAACGAGAAGTGAGCGGCAGCTTCGATCGGCCGCTGCGCCTCATGGCGGTGCACGCCCACCCCGACGACGAGTCGAGCAAGGGCGCCGCCACCACCGCGAAATACGCCGCGGAGGGTGACGACGTGCTGGTCGTGAGCCTGACCGGGGGTGAGCGCGGCTCCATCCTCAACCCGGCGATGGATGTGCCGGGGATTCTCGACCGCATCGACGACGTCCGCCGCGAGGAGATGGCGGCTGCGGCGAAGGCGCTGGGCGTGCGGCACCGCTGGCTCGGATTCGTGGATTCCGGTCTGCCCGAAGGGGATCCGCTGCCGCCGGTGCCCGAGGGCAGCTTCGCGCTGGTGCCGCTCGAGGAGGCCACCGAGGCCTTGGTGCGGGTGGTGCGCGAATTCAGGCCGCACGTGATGACCACCTACGACGAGAACGGTGGCTATCCGCATCCGGATCACATCATGTGCCACAAGGTGTCGATGGCGGCCTTCGAGGCGGCCGGCGACCCCGAGCGCTTCCCCGACGCGGGCGAACCGTGGACGCCGCTGAAGCTCTACTACAACCACGGTTTCAGCCTGCAGCGCCTCGAAACCTTCGCCGACGAGTACGACCGGATCGATGAGCCGTTCCCGATGCGCGACTGGATGGAACGCATCCGCAAGGCCGCTCAGGAACACGGCGATGTGATGTCGCGGGTCACCACTCAGATCGACTGCGGCAAATACTTCCCGCAACGTGACGAGGCCCTGCGCGCCCACGCCACGCAGATCGACCCCAACGGCATGTTCTTCGCCATTCCGCTGGAGATGCAGCAGCGGTTGTGGCCGACGGAGGAATTCGAACTGGCCAGGACCCGGGTGCGCACCGCGATCCCGGAGACCGACCTGTTCGCCGGAATCCGGGACGCCGAAGACGCGGACGCCGAAGATATCGTCGCCGACCGGGCTGTCGAGGGCACGGTTCGATGATGTCGACGTTGTTCGCGCAGACCGCGCTGCTGGCCCAGAACACCACCACGAACCCGACCGGTCCGGAATTCGGCAAGGCGTCGCCGCTGGGACTGGTGATCATCCTCGTACTGCTGGCCGGCACGGTGCTGTTGATCCGCTCGATGAACAAGCACATCAAGCGGCTGCCCGCCGATTTCTCCCGCGAACATCCGGAACCGGACCAGGAGGCCGACGAGGGCACCGAACACGGTGTCGCCGGAGAGGATGGCGATGCGGCCGACGGCGATGCGCCGCGGCAGTCGCGCGACGGGGCGGCCAACGGATCCGGCCGCGGCGATTCGGGACCGTCCACCCAGCCGCCGCCCTCCGGTAAGGCTTCCTGAAGCCGCTGATTCGCCGCGCCGTCGCCAATTCGGTGCCCAATCGCAATCCGGGAGCGGCGACGGCTTCGGGCCGTACCTTCGATTGATGCTCTGATCTGCTTCGATGTTGTCCGGGTCATACGATCCGGTGGTCTGTCGCGCATGTCTCGTTACCGCGCTTCGGCGGAAATCGGCCGGACGACTCCTATGGGATCCCACACGATACGTGCGGGTAACCCCTGCACGGCGTACACATTCGTGGAATAAAGGTGCACACTACGCGGAGCCGCGATACCTCGAATTCTGCCCATGCACCGGGCCTACGCTGTGGAAAGGAGTCGGCGAGTGTTCAGCCGCATCGCCATCGTGAACCGGGGTGAGGCCGCAATGCGCCTCATCCACGCCGTCCGAGATTTGGCCGCGGCGACCGCGCGACAGATCGAAACCGTCGCTCTGTACACCGATGTCGACCGGAACGCGACGTTCGTGCGCGAGGCCGATATCGCCTACGACCTCGGTCCGGCCTCCGCCCGCCCCTATCTGGATCTGAAGGCGCTGGAAAAGGCGCTGGTGACGACGAAGGCCGACGCCGCGTGGGTCGGCTGGGGTTTCGTCGCCGAGGATCCCGCCTTCGCCGAACTGTGCGAGCAGATCGGCATCACCTTCATCGGTCCGAGCCCGGACGCCATGCGCAAACTCGGCGACAAGATCGGCGCGAAGCTGATCGCCGAGGAGGTCGGGGTGCCGGTGGCGCCCTGGAGCCGCGGTGCGGTCGAGACGCTGGATGCCGCCATCTCGGCCGCCGGGGACATCGGCTATCCGCTGATGCTGAAGGCCACCGCCGGTGGTGGTGGCCGCGGTATCCGCGTCATCACCAACGAAGCCGAACTGGTCGACGCCTACGAGCGCACCAGCCAGGAAGCGGCCCGCGCCTTCGGTAGCGGTGTCGTCTTCCTGGAGCGGCTGGTCACCGGCGCCCGCCACGTCGAGGTTCAGGTGATCGCCGACGGGCAGGGCACCGCGTGGGCGCTGGGCGTGCGCGACTGCTCGGTGCAGCGGCGCAATCAGAAGGTCATCGAGGAGTCCGCCTCGCCGGTGCTGCGGCCCGAGCAGGTCGCCGAACTGAAGGCCTCGGCCGAGCGGCTCGCGGTAGCGGTCGGTTACCGCGGTGCGGCGACCGTCGAATTCCTCTACCACCCGGGCGACGAGCTGTTCGCCTTCCTGGAGGTCAACACCCGCCTGCAGGTCGAGCACCCGATCACCGAGTACACCACCGGGTTCGACCTGGTCCGGGCGCAGCTGCACGTGGCCTCCGGCGGACGGCTCGAGGGAGAGCCGCCCGCCGAACGCGGGCACGCCATCGAGGCCCGCCTCAACGCCGAGGATCCCGACCGCGACTTCGCTCCGGCGCCGGGCCGCATCGCCCTGCTGGATCTGCCGGCCGGACCGGGTATCCGCGTCGACACCGGTGTCAGCGAGGGCGACACCATCCCCGCCGACTTCGACTCGATGATCGCCAAGATCATCGCCTACGGTCGCGATCGCGAGGAGGCCCTGGGCCGGCTGCGTCGTGCGGTCGGCGAGACCCGCGTGATCATCGAGGGCGGCGCGACCAACAAGAGTTTCGTTCTGGACCTGCTCGACCAGCCCGAAGTCATCGACGCCAGCGCCGACACCGGCTGGATCGATCGCGTGCGCGGCGAGGGCCGGCTGGTGGCCCAGCGGCACACCGCGGTCGCCCTGGCCGCCGCGGCCATCGACGCCTACGAGGAAGAGGAGCGCGCCGAGCGGCATCGGCTGCTGTCCACCGCCGCCGGTGGCCGCCCGCAGGTGCAGCACGAGAGCGGGCGCCCGCTGGATCTGAAGCTGCGCGGCGCGAGCTACCGCCTGCGGGTCGCGCGGGTCGGTGCGCACCGATTCCGAATCGGCATCGAGGCGGCCGGTGAGGTCGCCACCGCGGACGTCGATCTCGAGCGCTTCGACCGGCACACCGGTCAGATCATGGTCAACGGCACCCGGTACCGGCTGGTCACGGGCACACACGGCCCCACCCACGTGGTGGATGTCGACGGCGTGACGCATCGGGTGAGCCGTGACGAGGGCGGTGTGGTGCGCTCGCCGGCGCCCGCGCTGGTCGTCGCCAAACCGCTCGAGGTCGGCGACGAGGTCGAGGCGGGTGCGCCCGTACTGGTCCTCGAGTCCATGAAGATGGAGACCGTGCTGCGCTCGCCGTTCAAGGCGCGCCTCAAGGAATGCAGCGTCTCGGTCGGCTCACAGGTCGAGGCCGGTGCGCCGCTGCTGCGGCTGGAACCGATCGCCGACGACGAGCAGGCCGACGAGTCCGCCGCGGCCGAGTCGGTCGAACTGGACCTGCCCGCCGCGCCCACCGAGGTACTGGCGCAGGAGCGTACGGTTCGCGGCCAGGAGGATCTGCGCGGGCTGCTGCTCGGTTTCGACGTCGACCCGCACGACGGCGGACGTGTCCTGGCCGACTACATGGCCGCGCGCCGCGCCGCGATCGCGGACAACCGCCGCCCGCTCGCCGAGGAACTGGACCTGATCGAGGTCTTCACCGACCTCGCCGAGCTGAGCCAGTTCTGGGGTGAGGACGCCGGCCACGGCCACGTCCACAGCGCCCGCGAGTACTTCCACACCTATCTGCAGAGCCTCGACGTCGAGCGGGCCGGACTGCCGGAGTCCTACCGGGCCAAGCTGTCGAAGGCGCTGGCGCACTACGGCGTCACCGACCTGGAACGCACCCCGGAACTCGAGGCCGCGGTCTTCCGGATCTTCCTCGCCCAGCAGCGCCCGTCCGACACGGTCACCGTCGTCACCACGCTGCTGCGCGAATGGCTGGGCGAGCCGGTGCCGGATCGGGTGCTGCGGGAACCGGTGGGCCTGGCGCTGGAGCGGCTGGTGGCCGCGACCCAGGTGCGCTTCCCGGTGATCGCCGACATCACCCGCGGCGTGGTCTACGCCTGGTACGGCCAGCCGCTGCTGCGTCGCAACCGCGCCCGCGTCTACACCACGGTGCGCAAGCATATGAGCCATCTGGACGCGCATCCGGATGCCGCCGACCGCGCCGATCGCATCGCCGAGATGGTGCGCAGCACCGAGCCGCTGGTGCGATTGCTGGCCCAGCGCCTGGTGCGGGGCAACCCGGACAACACCGTCATGCTCGAGGTGCTGACCCGGCGGTACTACGGCAACAAGGGCCTGACCGACGTTCGCACCCAGAACGTGGACGGCTGCACCTTCGTGGTCGCCGAACGCCGCGGTGTGAATCTGGTCTCCGCGGCCGTCAGTTTCGACGCGCTCGACACGGTGCTGAACGGGCTCACCGAACTGGCCGGTGGCGCCGCCTCCATCGAGGCCGACATCTACCTCGGCTGGGAGAACCAGCCGGAGGACTTCGACGCGATGGCCGCCGCCCTGCAGGAAGTGCTCGGCGCCCGCTCGCTGCCCAACCAGGTGAATCGGATCACGGCCACCGTCGCGGGCAGCAACGGCGCGGTGATGCACCACCACTTCACCTTCCGTCCGTCGGCGACCGGTCTGGCCGAGGAGCGGTTGATCCGCGGCCTGCACCCCTACATCGCCGAGCGGATGCAGATGCGCCGCCTGCGCAAATTCGATCTCACCCGGCTGCCGTCCTCCGACGAGGAGGTCTACCTGTTCCGGGGTGTCGCGAAGGAGAACCCCGCCGACGAGCGGCTGGTCGCTTTCGCCCAGGTCCGCGACCTGACCGCGCTGCGCGATCACGAGGGCCGGCTGCTGTCCCTGCCGACCGCCGAGAGCACGGTCGCGACCTGCGTCGATTCGATCCGCCGGGCACAGTCGCGGCGGCCCTCGGCCAAGCGCTTCCACACCAACCGGATCGTGCTCTACATCTGGCCGCCGCTGGATGTGTCCCGGGCCGAACTGGACACGATCGTCGGTCGCGTCGAACCGGCCACCGCGGGCGCCGGGCTGGAGGAGATCCTGCTCATCGCCCGTCAGCCCGACGCGCAGACCGGTGAGCTGGTCAAGATCGTCGTGCGCATCCGCTTCGATGCCACCGGCGGCACCGAGGTGACCGTCGGCGAGCGCACCGACGATCCGGTCGAACCGCTCGACGAGTACCGCCAGAAGGTGCTGCGGGCCGCCAGTCGTGGCACTGTCTATCCGTACGAATTGACCGGTCTGCTCGGGGCTTTCGCCGAATACGACCTCGACGCCGACCACGCCCTCGTCCCGGTCGACCGGCCCAAGGGCCGCAACACCGCGGCGATGGTCGCCGGTGTGGTGACCACGCCGACCGACCGCCATCCGGAGGGCATCACCCGCGTGGTGTTGCTCGGCGATCCGACCAAGTCGCTGGGCGCACTGTCGGAGCCGGAATGCCGCCGGGTGATCGCGGCGCTGGATCTGGCCGAGCAGATGCAGGTGCCACTGGAGTGGTACGCGCTCTCGTCCGGCGCCCGGATCTCGATGAAGTCCGGTACGGAGAACATGGACTGGGTGGCGGCGGCGCTCAAGCGCATCGTCGAATTCACCCAGGACGGCGGCGAGATCAACATCGTGGTCTCCGGCATCAACGTCGGCGCGCAGCCGTACTGGAACGCCGAGGCGACGATGCTCATGCACACCAAGGGCATCCTGGTGATGACCCCGGATTCGGCGATGGTGCTGACCGGTAAGCAGGCGCTGGACTTCTCCGGTGGTGTGTCGGCCGAGGACAACTTCGGCATCGGCGGCTACGACCGCGTGATGGGCCCGAACGGTCAGGCGCAGTATTGGGCGCCGAATCTGGCCGGCGCTCGCGATGTGCTGATGTCGCACTACGATCACACCTACATCGCCCCCGGGGAGCAGGGCCCGCGCCGCGCGCAGACCACCGACCCGATCGACCGCGACGTATGCACTTTCCCGCACGCCGTGCCCGACAGCGATTTCACGACCGTCGGCGAGATCTTCTCCGCGACCGCGAACCCGGATCGCAAGAAGCCCTTCGATATTCGCACCGTGATGCGGGCGCTGGCCGATCAGGACCACGCCGTGCTGGAGCGCTGGGCGGGTATGGCCGACGCCGAGACCGCCGTCGTCCAGGACGCGCATCTGGGCGGTATTCCGGTCTGCCTGCTGGGCATCGAATCGCGGGGTGTGCCGCGGCGCGGCTTCCCGTCCACCGACGGACCCGACACCTACACCGCGGGCACGCTGTTCCCGCGGTCGTCGAAGAAGGCGGCTCGCGCGATCAACGCGGCCAGCGGCAACCGCCCGCTGGTGGTGCTGGCGAATCTGTCCGGCTTCGACGGCTCGCCGGAGTCGATGCGCAAGCTGCAGCTCGAATACGGTGCCGAAATCGGCCGCGCGATCGTGAACTTCCGTGGGCCCATCGTGTTCTGCGTGATCTCGCGCTACCACGGCGGTGCGTTCGTGGTGTTCTCGAAGGCGCTGAACCCGAATATGACCGTGCTCGCGCTCGAGGGTTCGTTCGCCTCGGTGCTCGGTGGCGCCCCGGCCGCGGCCGTGGTGTTCGCCGGGGACGTCAACACCCGCACCGCCTCGGATTCGCGGGTGCGCGAACTGGAGTCGCGGGTCGCGAACGCGTCCGGTACCGAGCGTGCGGAACTGTCCGCCGAACTCGACGAGGTCCGCTCGCAGGTGCGTGCCGAGAAGCTGGGTGAGGTCGCCGCCGAGTTCGACCGGGTGCACAACATCCACCGCGCCGTCGAGGTCGGCTCGGTGGACGCGGTGATCAGCGCCCGGGAGCTGCGGCCGCGCATCATCGAGGCGATCGAGGCGCGTCTCGGCTGATTCCACTGCCCGTGACCGGCCGCTCACGGCCGGTCACGGGTTCGGCCGCATCGCGATGATCATGATGGGGTAGTCCCTTGTCGTGACGGTAATCACGCGAGTTCTCGTAATGGTGTGTGCGGTCGTCGCCGGAGGTGCTTTCGCGGCGGGTTCGGCCGCGGCTGCTCCGGCGGCGCATGTGGTGGACGAACATCCGCTGGGGCCGGCGGCGGTCGAGATGGACGTGTATTCGCCATCGATGGACCGAGTGATCACGAATCGGGTGATCCGCGCGGCCGGCGGCGAACCGGCGCCCACGCTGTATCTGCTCACCGGCATCGGCGGCGGTGTCGACAACATCTCCTGGTGGGACGACACCGATGTGCGGGCGTTCTTCGCCGACAAGCATGTCAATGTGGTGATGCCGGTCGGCGGGCCCAACAGCATGTACACCGACTGGCTGGCCGACGATCCGGTGATGGGACGTAATCGCTGGCAGAGTTACCTCACCCGGGAACTGCCCGATGTCGTCGACGCCCGGCTGGGTACCACCGGCCGCAATGCGATCGCCGGGGTGTCGATGAGCGCGGCGTCGGCGGTGGATCTCGCGATCCAGGCGCCGGAGCGCTTCGGCGCGGTGGCCTCCTACAGCGGGTGTCCGTGGTCGAACGATGCGGCCGGGATCGCGATGGTGAGTGCGCAGGTCGTGCGGGGCGGCGGCAATCCGGGCAATATGTGGGGGATGCCGGGCACCGGGGCGTGGCCCGCGCACGACGCGTTCGTGCGGGCCGGTGCGCTGGCCGGGAAGGCCATCTATCTGTCGGCGGCGTCCGGCATCCCGGGCGGGATCGATCGGGGGCTGCCGTTCCCACCGGTGGAGGCGGTCGCGAGTGCGTGCACCGGCGCCTTCGCCGGCCGGCTCGGACAACTCGGCGTTCCGGCGGTGTACGTGGACCGGCCCGAGGGTTCCCACACATGGGGACTGTTCGAGGCCGATCTCCACGATTCGTGGCCCGTGCTGGCCGGGGGGATAGGCGCCTGAGCACGGATCCCGGCCGGGTCGGTCAACGGCGAGCTACTGAGTGATGATCACCTGGGCGGGACTCGAACCTGCCACCCGCCCAATGGATTTCAGACCGCAGCCGGCCGGAACCGCCGGTGGCAGATCTCGCAATCACAGTCGAAATAGCCGAGCCCGGCGTTGCCGTGAGCGCCACGTCGTTCGGCTTCTTCCAGATCCGCGAACCAGGGCCGCCGCCGCATCGGTACCGGTCGAATCTGCGCGCTGTCGTCCATGGCCGGGGAGTACCCATTTCGGACAGTGCGTACGGTCACGGTTTCGGCGCGATGGGTGTGGTGATACTGGAGGGGATGGCGAGCAGAGATCCCGAACCGATCCGGGCGGCGCGGACGCCGACGGCGCGCGCCGGATGGTCGGCTGCCGACCGCGCGGCCTACCGCCGATTCGTGCGCACCCAGCATCCCGATGTCGGCGGTGACCCGGTCGCGTTCCGGGAGGGGCTGGCTCGCTACGAGGCCGCCCGCCGGGCCGGCACCGCCGCGTCCGGGGTCGACCCGACGGACCGATTCGACCGGCCGGTGCGATTCGTCGCCACACCGCGCGGCTGGCGGCGGGCGGTGCGAGTACTGCGCCGGCGCCGGCGCACCCGGCGACTGCGTTGATCCATATGCCGGAAGTCCCTCCGGCTAATAGCCGACAGAGACGATAGCTGGGTATACGCTGATATAAGGCCATTCTGTGATGTGGCTTACTCCAAACATCGGGGTCTCATCGCTCGACCATCCCGCGGCAGTGCGGCCGTGCAGGCGTGTCGAGCAAACGAGGAGAAGGCCATGAAGGGTGGCACAAGTATCGCTATAGGGGTGGGCATAGGTTATTTGCTGGGGCGCACGCGGAAGATGCGCTTCGCGCTGGGGGTGGCGGGGGCGATGATGGCCAAACGTTCGTCGGACCTTCCCGGTGAGTTGCTCGAGCGGGGGACGTCGCTGCTCAAATCGTCGGCGGACCTGACCCAACTCACCGACACCGTTCGCGACGAATTGCTGGGCGCGGCCCGATCCGCCGCGGTGACCGCCGCGAGCAACCAGCTCGATTCGCTCAACACCAGGCTGCAGCAGGGCTCGTCGTTGCTGTCGGGTGACAGCGGCGAGCAATCGCCGGAGGCCGAGCCGGACGAGGTGCCGGACGAGGAGCCCGAGGAGGAGCCCAAGGAGGGCGGCAAGCGGAAATCCGCCCGGCGCGCGCGAGCGGCGTCCTCCGACGACGAGTTCGAGGACGACGTCGATTCCGGCGCGGACGAGCAGGAGGCCGAGCGGCCGGCACCGCGGGCACGAAAGCCCTCGCCCCAGCGAGCGCGGAAGACGACGACTTCTCGGACTTCTGCCCGCAAATCCGCCGAACGCAAGCCCGTTTCGGTCAGTCGGCGCAGCCGCTCCGATTCCGGCGAACCGCCCGTGCGCCGCACGAGGAGATGAGAGCGATGGCGAAAACGGCTCAGTCGTCCGGACCGACCGGCCTGCTCCAGCAATCCGTGCAGAACCTCGCGGGGACGGTGGCCGAACGCGCGGTGGCCGGCCTCTCGGACCGGGTCTCGAAAACCGCCGGCCGGTTGAACGACTATGCGGGTGGCGAAGGGAATCTGCTGGCGGCGGTGACAGGTGTGGACAAGTTGGCCGGCGGTGCCTCGCCGCTGCAGGCGATGATGAGTGGAGGTCTGAGCAAACTCAAGCACTCTGCCAAGGACACGTTCGAGTCGGTCAAGGGTTCGCTGACCGGGGGTGGTGGCAAAGGCGGCGGAGGCAAGAAGCTCAAGCTGACCAATATCGTCGAGGAGATCGATGTCGGCGTGCCGATCGATCTGGCCTACGACCAGTGGACGCAATTCGCCGACTTCCCGAAATTCACCAAGAAGCTCGAGCAGGTCGAGCAGGTTTCCGACGAGAAACTCAGCTGGACCGGCAAGGTGTTCTGGTCGAGGCGAACCTGGGAGTCCACGATCATCGAACAGATTCCGTTCGAGCGGATCGTGTGGCGTTCCAAGGGCGCCAAGGGATATATCGACGGCGCCGTCGGCTTCTATGAGCTCACCCCGAACCTCACGCGGATTCTGGTGGTGCTCGAGTATCACCCGCAGGGGGTGTTCGAGAAGACCGCCAATATGTGGCGTGCGGCCGGTCGCCGATGCCGGTTGGAGCTCAAGCACTTTCAGCGTCATGTCATGACCGATGCGGTCCTGCACAGCGACGACATCGTCGGCTGGCACGGCGAGATCCGCGACGGCGAGGTCGTGGAAGACGACGAGACGGCGCGACAGCGCGAAGAGGAAGAGAGCGCCGCCGAGGAAGAGCGCGACGAGGAAGACCACGACGAGGACACCGCCGACGAGGAAGCGTTCGACGACGAAGAACCGGATGAGACGGAAGAAGACGAGGAAGACGAGGACGAGCAGGACGAGCAGGACGAGGATCGGGACGAGGAGGAAGAACCGGAGCCACCTCGCCGCCGAACGGCCGCCCGCAAGAGCTCGGTCACTCGCCGCCCACGTGTGAGCGGAGGAGCAAGAAAATGACGATCGAACCCGCGGGAGGCGGGGGCGGAGGGGGAGGTGGAGCCGGCACCATGGCCCGGCCGAACTCGTCCAGCCTCGCCGATGTAATCGACACCATCCTCGACAAAGGCCTGGTGATCGACGCGTTCGCCCGGGTGTCGCTGGTGGGCATCGAATTGGTGACCATCGACGCGCGCGTCGTGGTCGCCAGTGTCGACACATATCTGCGGTTCGCCGAAGCGGTGAACCGGCTCGAGATCTCGTCCAGTGAGCCGAAGGGCCTGACCGACATCGTCGGCGAGGTCACCGAGGGCGCGGCCGAGCACAAGACGAAGGGCGCCCTCGACGCGGCCGGCAAGAAGGTCGCGGACTTCCTCGGCGATGTGCAGGACAAGCGGCAGACGGTGCACCGGCCCTCGAAGCGGGAGGAGCGGTGATGGCTGCCGACACAACAGCCGTATACGTCTACGGCATCGTGCCCGCCGACGTCGAGCCGCAGCCAGACGCCACCGGCGTCGGCGATCCGCCGGGTGAGGTGACGGTCGTGCGGCACGGTGACATCGCCGCGCTGGTCAGTCCGCTCGCCTCCGATCGGCCCCTGGGCACACCCCAGGACCTCACCGCCCACGAGAAACTCCTCGACGGGTCCGCGGCGGTGGCACCCGTGCTGCCGCTGCGGTTCGGCGCGGTCATGACCGACACCGATGCGGTGGAAAATGAACTGCTCGAGGCGAACGAAGACGAATTCCACGCGGCACTGGTGGAACTCGAGGGGCGGGTGCAGTTCGTCATCAGAGGGCGTTACGTCGAGGATGCGATCCTGCGCGAATTGCTCGACGAGAATGCCGACGCCGCCCGCCTCCGAGACGAGATCCGTGGGAAATCGGAGGATGCGACCCGCAACGAGCGAATCATGCTGGGCGAGATGATCAATCAGGCCATCGAGACGAAGCGAGCCGAGGACACCCGCGCAGTGGCTTCCGAACTGGAGAAACTCGACGCGATGGTCAATCTGCGCGACCCCACCCACGAAGAGGATGCGGTTCACGTCGCGGCACTGGTCGAAACGGCCCGGCAGGACGAACTGGAGGAGTTGTTGCGCCGGCTCATGTCGGAGTGGGACGGCCGGGTGGAGTTGAGTCTGCTCGGGCCGATGGCGGCCTACGACTTCGTGACGAAGCGAGCACCGGAGGGGTGAGGCATGGGTCTGATCTCATCGATACTCCTGCTCCCCGCCGCGCCGGTTCGTGGCGTGATCTGGCTGAGTGAATTGATCCAGGAGCAGGTCGAACAGCAAATGCACGATCCCGTGAGGTTGCGGCGCGAGCTCGAGGACATCGACCGTGCCGCAGCCGCCGGCGAACTGTCCGCGGAGGAGGCCGCGCAAGCGCAACAAGAGATCCTGAATCGGATGACCGGTCCGAGGTAGGTCCGACCGACCGGAAGAAGTGACTCCCGTGGCCCGCGACACCCTCCCCGACGATGCCCAGGCATCGGACGAACAACCGCCCCTCACCGCGGCGCAGGCCGCCGGGGTGGCGGTCGAATGCCTCGCGGAACTGACGTCGAACCCGCTTCAGGGCGTCACGAGCGTGGAGCCGACCGACGACGGCTGGCTGGTGGAGATCGAGGTGCTCGAGGATCGCCGCATCCCCTCCTCGGCCGACATCATGGCGCTCTATCAGGTCGAGATCGATTTCGACGAGAACCTGCTGGCCTACCGCAGAACCAAGCGCTACATCCGCGGCAGCACCGATATCGGCGCGAGGGGACAGCAATGACGGTGGTCGGAGGCGAGTCGTACGCGCCGCAGCCCTACGGGGGCGGGGGTGGGGGCGGGCACTCCACCAATCTCGCCGACATCCTGGAGCGAGTCCTCGACAAGGGCTTGGTGATCGCGGGCGATATCCAGGTGAATCTCCTCGACATCGAACTGCTCACCATCAAGTTGCGCTTGGTCGTCGCGTCCCTGGAGACGGCCAAGGCGGTGGGCATCGACTGGTGGGAGACCGATCCCTGGCTCAGCAGTAAGGCTCGCACGCTGGAAAAGCAGGACAGCGACCTGGAAATCGAGAACCGGGAACTGCGCGAGCGGATCGCCCAATTGGAGGCGGCGAACGAACGCCGGCAACCCATCGAGCGTGGGCGTGAGTCGAGGAAAGAGCGATCGTGACAGGTCGTTGCCTGGTCTGGCTGTACGCGGTCGCGCCCCACAGCGACGAGGAGGCGGAGACCGACGCGCCCACCGGAGTCGCCGGGGAGCCGGTGCGGACGCTCGTTTCCGGCAATCTCACCGCCTTCGTCGGCTCGGTGCCGCTGGATGTGTTCGGCGAGGAGCCGCTGCGCCGGAACTTCGAGGATCTGGACTGGCTGGAGGCGACGGCCCGGGCCCATGACGCGGTGGTCTCGGCGGTGGTCCGCCGAGGTCCGGCTGTTCCGTTGCGGCTGGCCACCGTCTTCCGCGACGACGACCGGGTGCAGGAGTTGCTCGTCGAACGGCGAGCGGATTTCGCCGCGGCGCTGGACTTGGTGAGCGGGCGCACCGAGTGGGGAGTGCGCGCGTACGGCGACCGCGCCGCCCTCACCGCCGCCGTTGCCGAGGCCAAGGCCGAAGCCGGCACGATGACGCCGGGCGCGGCGTATCTGGCGCGGCGGCGCGCGCAATTGTCCGCGCAGGAAACCGTCGAACGCGACGCGGCCGAGCGGGCGGCGCAGGTGCACGAGCGGTTGCTGCGCCGGGCCGCGGCCGGACGATGTCAGCCGCTGACCGATCCGGCGGTGAGCGGCCGGCGCGACTGGATGGTGCTCAACGGCACCTACCTCGTCGACGACGACCGGACCGAGGACTTCACGGCGACCGTCACCGCGCTCGGCGCCGAGTTCCCCGGCATCAGGCTGGAACTCACCGGTCCGTGGCCCCCGTATTCGTTCGCGGGCGTGCAGCGCGAGCCGTCATGACGAGGGCCGACATGACGCGCGCCGGCACGTCACCGCCCGATCGCGGCGTCGACACCGAGCGACGTGTCGCGCTGGTCGACCTTCTGGACCGGGTGCTGGCCGGCGGTGTGATCATCACCGGCGACATCAAACTCGCCATCGCCGATGTGGATCTGGTGCAGATCTCGCTGCGTGCCCTCATCTCCTCGATCAGCACCCTGTTCCCGCCGGCCCTGTCCGCGCCGCCCGACAAGCACGGCGATGACTGAATTCGGCGGTATCCCACCGCGTATCGACACGGATCCGGAATCGGTGGAGCGCGGACTGGTCACCCTCGTGCTCACCCTGGTGGAGCTGCTGCGCCAGCTGATGGAGCGCCAGGCGCTGCGCCGCGTCGACGCCGGCGACCTCACCGACACCCAGGTCGAACGCATCGGCACCACCCTGATGCTGCTCGAACAGCGCATGGAGGAATTGCGCGAACACTTCGGCCTCACCCCGGAAGACCTCAACATCGACCTCGGCCCGCTGGGGCCGCTCCTGCCCCCGCCCGAGTAGTGGTGCGGACCGGAGGGTCACTCAGAAGCGAAGTTCGGGAATCGTATTCAGGTCGATTCCGTGGCGGGCGTAGATCTTGATCGTGTTCTCGCCGGTGAGGTCGGCCTCCGCGTAGCCGAGCAGTTCGGCGACACGGATGACGTCCTCCGTCGTCGCTGCTTCGATCTCCAGATACGGAGGAATCAGGGGCCACGTATCTATTTCGAGCTGGGCACCGTCGAGAGTGAAGCTCGCGCGTTTGGTCTCTTGGTACGACTTGGGGACGAAGCCCATCAGCTCGAGCAGTTCGTTGGTGGCGGTGAAGTCGCTGACGGTGACCTCTACCTCGTGAGTGCCGTCGATGGAATCGTCGGTGATCTGCTTGACGGCGAGCGTGATGCCGTTCCCGTTGTCGCGCAGTCTGATCCAGGTGGATTCGTCGCCGGGGGTGATGTCGTAAACGTAGCGCCGCATGAACCGTTCGCCGAGCTTGCTTCCCCCTTTGTCGAGGATGCGACGTTCGGCGGTCCGAGGATCTATCCCGAGAATCTTGGCCTCGTGCTCGATAGGCACTGTGCGTCTCCAAACATGTTGTGTCGCAGTGATGTTATCTCGCACACCCGGTGGTGAGTCCGGCCATACTCTGTGTCACATGGCCGCTTGCCGGGCACATTACCTCGATCGGCAGTACGCGGACCGGTAGTGACGGACGCGCAAGTCACTGTCTTCGGTTCGTGGACGGCGACGGCGATCGTGCTCGCAGCCATGGACTACACCCCACAGCGCGGGATACGACTCGGTCACGACAGCAGGCGGCGAGTCGAAAGGAACCGGAGGACTCTGTGGCGCGTCCAAGCAGGTGTGCGAGTCGGAAATGATTCCGCCGCAGCCGAAATGATCCATTGGGGTGCGCATCAGGTGAGTACCGGACCGCTGCGCGGGGCGGCGGGGTTTATGGTGGAAGGCCCTCCCGGTCCACGGCGTGGCAATACTCGGGGACGGTTTCCAACCCCTGTGGCTGAGGGAGGAGTGCGGCAGTGAGTGTGCACGGCAGTTCGGATGAACTCGTCATCGGGTTGTGCGATCTCGCGGTTCGCAATTCGATTGCACGGCAGTACTCAGACGTGTGATGATCGGGATCACTCGTACGGTGCGGCGAAGGGGAGGCAGCGCGTGGAACGTGCCACGGTCTACCGCTGGAACGTTCGTAACGGCACCGGAGTGCTGACTCGTTCGGACGGCTCACTCGCGTGGTTCCACTTGTCATCTGTGAACCAAGAAGATGTTCTCGCACTGCGGGACGGCGATGAGGTCGATGTCGAGATCGAGAATATTCCTCAGGGGGACTACGAATGTCGAGCTGTCTCCGTGCGACGGCATATAGAATAAGCATCACACTGTCGGCGCTATTTGCTTGCGCCGCAGCGTTTCTCGTATCAGCGCCGCAGGTTGTGGCAAACCCTGGAGCTATGCCGGGCGTCTATCACTATCACCCGAATGACATTCGCTATCGCTATGACGGACAGCACGGGAGCTTCACGGGTGACGCAATCTACGCTGCCCAGGACCCTTCGGGTGGTAATCGGTTGATTTGGTCGCTGCGCCTGTCACCCTCTGTGCAGGAAATTGTGCAAGGGCCGATGTCGTGCGGTGCCTCCGTGATCGGTAACGTCGGCTACCACGATTTTCACCCGTCGATCCCGGCAGATTATTGGTGGCATTCAGCAGTCACTGATGTCCAGCTGGACCGCA
Organism: Nocardia mikamii NBRC 108933; assembly: GCF_001613505.1. Taxonomy (GTDB): domain Bacteria; phylum Actinomycetota; class Actinomycetes; order Mycobacteriales; family Mycobacteriaceae; genus Nocardia; species Nocardia mikamii. Next base: position 451,345 of record NZ_BDCM01000006.1, on the reverse strand, counting down.
CGTACAAATTGGTGGCCACATGCGACTTCACCGCTACCAATGGCCACACCACCGCTCCCGGCAATGTGCAATTCACTGTCGAGTTCACCTTACATTCGAGCTGATGGAGTGATCATGTCCGTGGCGCACGACCGCGCGATGCTCCTAGCCGACACCGTCGCCCGGTTCATGACGGAAGAACCGTAGGGTGGATGTATGAACCGGTTGGGTAGTGCCACTTCTCCCTACCTGCGCCAGCATGCCGACAACCCGGTCGACTGGCGGGAATGGAGTGCCGAGGCGCTCGAGGAGGCGCGTAAGCGCGATATCCCGATCCTGCTCTCGGTCGGCTACGCGTCCTGTCACTGGTGTCACGTGATGGCGCACGAATCGTTCTCCGATCCGGCCACGGCCGAGCTGATGAACGCGAATTTCGTCTGTGTGAAGGTCGATCGCGAGGAACGGCCCGATATCGACGCGGTGTACATGTCCGCGACCGTCGCGATGACCGGGCAGGGCGGCTGGCCGATGACGTGTTTCCTCACGCCGGCCGGAGAGCCGTTCTACTGCGGCACCTACTATCCGAAGTCGCCGCGCGGCGGTATGCCGTCGTTCACCCAGCTGCTGACCGCGGTCGCCGATACCTGGACCAACCGCCGCGACGAGGTCGACCAGGCCGCCGGTCAGGTGGCGCAGGCGTTGCGGGACCAGGGCGCCGGACTGCCCGCGACTGAGCTGACCCTCACTCCCGAACTGCTCGCACACGCGGTCGCCACGGTGTTGCGCGATGTCGACGAGCGCTACGCCGGATTCGGTGGGGCGCCGAAGTTCCCGCCCTCGGCTTTGCTGGAGGGTCTGCTGCGCCATTACGAGCGCACCGGAGAAGACACTGCGCGACAAGCGGTTTCGGCGACCTGCGCGGCCATGGCGCGTGGCGGTATCTACGATCAGCTGCGCGGCGGGTTCGCCCGTTACTCGGTCGATGCCGCGTGGGTGGTTCCGCATTTCGAGAAGATGCTCTACGACAATGCGCAGCTGCTGCGGGCCTACGCGCATCTGGCGCGGCTGGAGGCGAGCGGCGCTCCAGGGGCGGGTGACCCACTGCCGCAACGGATCACCGAGGAAACCGCGGGCTTCCTGCTCACCGATCTGCTGACCGCCGAGGGTGGGTTCGCCTCGGCCTTCGACGCCGACACCCATGTGGAGCCGGGCGCGCCCGGTATCGAAGGCGCCACCTATGTGTGGACGCCGCAGCAGCTCACCGACGCGCTCGGTCCCGAGGACGGTCCTTGGGCCGCAGCGAAATTCGGTGTGACGGCCGAGGGCACGTTCGAGCACGGCACCTCCGTGCTCACCCGATACACCGACCCCGGCGCCGGTCCGGGGGAGGACCCCGCCGACGCCCGTCGCTTCGACGACATCCGGCAGCGGCTGCGCGCGGTGCGGGACCGGCGGCCGCAACCCGAGCGTGACGACAAGGTGGTCACCGCGTGGAACGGTATCGCGATCACCGCCCTCGCCGAGGCCGGTGCCGCCCACGACCGGCCGGAGTGGATCGACGCCGCGGCCGGGTGCGCGCGATACCTGCTGGACCGGCATCTCGTCGACGGCCGTTTGGTGCGCGCCTCACTCGGGGGCGCGACCGGTAATGCGCCCGGTGTGCTGGAGGACTACGCGTGGCTGGCGACCGGACTGCTGGCCCTGCACCAGGCCACCGGCGAACTGTCCTGGCTCGACCATGCGCAGCAGCTGATCGACACCGCCGCAACCCTTTTCGAAGATCCCGCGCAACCCGGCAGTTGGTTCGACACGGCCTCCGATGCCGAGGAGCTCGTCGCCCGGCCGCGCGATCCGCTCGACGGGGCGACCCCGGCCGGGGCTTCCGCCTTCGCCGAAACCCTGCTCACCGCCTCGGCCCTGAGTGCACCGGACCGCGCGGCGCGTTACCGCGCCCTGGCCGATGCCACCCTGAACGCCGGTGCCATCGTGCTGGCCCGCGCGCCACGCTCCGGCGGGCAGTGGCTCAGCGTCGCCGAGGCGGCATTGGCCGGGCCGATCCAGGTCGCCATCTCGCGATCGCCCGACATCGCGGCGACGGCCGAATTGCTCCGCACCGCACGTCGTTTCGCTCCCGGCGGTGCGGTGGTCGTCGCGGGGCAATCCGATTCGGTCCCACTGCTCACGGACCGACCCGCCCGGGGCGGCGCCCCCGCGGCCTACGTCTGCCGCGGCACCGTGTGCGACCTACCGGTATCGGAACCGCGAGAGGTGCGCGCTGCGCTCGTCGGCTCCTGACGCCACGGCGGTGGTGATGCCGAGAGCGGCTCGCCGGCAACGGGATCAGCGGCGACGTACCGGCGGTCCGCGGCCGGCCTACTGACCGGCCCGCTCCTCCTCGGCCGGAGGGGTCGCGCCCAGCCCCACCGGTTTGCGGTCGGTCCAGCACGCCGTCGGTTCCCGCCGGCCCCGCAACTGGATCTTGTCGTAGAGCACCCAGCGCGAACGTTCGGATTCGGTCGCCGCGTCGATCACGGCCTGGCTGGCCAGGATCCGGCGGGGGACCTCCTTGGCCTCGGTGGTGAGCCGGGACGCCTCGTTGACCGCGTCCCCGATCACGGTGAATTCCAGCCGGGTGTCGGTACCCACGTCTCCGGCGAAGACGCTGCCGCGCGCCACGCCGATACCGATATCGAATTCGCCGCCCAGGGCCACTTCGTCGCGGATGCGTCGCGCGGCGCGCAGGGCGGGAGTGGCGTTGTCGCCCAGGGCGATCGGCGCGCCGAAGATGCACAGCGCCGCGTCGCCCTCGAATTTGTTGACCAGCCCGCCGTTGTCCTCGGTCGCCGAGACGACGACGGCCAGCAGCCGGTTCAGCTGGTCGACGAACTCGCGCGGCGCGAGTTCGGTGGACATCTCCACCGACCCGGTCACGTCGACGAACAGCGCGGTCACCACCCGCACGTCGCCGGTCAGGTCGACGCCGCCGGCCAGCGCGCGTTCGGCCACCTCGTTGCCGACGTGGCGGCCGAACACGTCGCGCATGCGTTCGCGTTCGGACAGATTCTCGGCCAGCTCGTTCACCGACAGTTCCAGGCGCCCGATCTCACTGGCGCTGGTGATCGGCACGCGCGCGGAGAGTTCGCCGCGCGCGATCCGGTCCAGCGCGCGCCGCAGCGTCCCCAGCGGGGCAGCCACCGATCGGGCCAAGGTGGCGGTGGTCAGCGCCCCGACCAGCAGGCCGACCAGCGACATGTACAGCGCGGTCCGCACCCGATCGGTGGCGTCGGCCACCGGATCGCCGAGGACGGTGATCAACATCAGCAGCGGCATCGCCCCGGCCACCGCCCAGGAGATGACCAGCCGGTTGAGCACCGTGGCACTCCAGTGTGAGGTACCGCCGAGTACCCGCGCGATCACCGGGATCGTCGGCCGGATGAGCCGGTCCACGACCAGGAAGGTGAAGCCCGCCGACTCCAGCCCGCCCAGGAAGAACATCGCGCCGATCGCCCACAGGGCCCGGGTGGGTACCACCTGGGCGAACAGTGCCGTGGCGATCGCGACGCCAGGTATCCAGATGGCCAGCGCCCGGACGGTGATCGCGATGGGCAGTTTCAGCAGCCGCTCGGCCTCGGGCCGGGTGGGCCGGCGGGTCTGGTCGATCCAGCTGAAGTAGTACACCCGGTCGCGCACCGCCAGCACGATGCCGGCCAGCGCGCCGATCACCGGATAGATCGCGGTCTGGGCGACGGCACTGAGCCAGTCCTCGCCGAGGTTGCCGAGAAATCCGCTCAGCCACAATTCGACGACGATGACCGCGAGGCCGCCGAGGTTGCAGACCATCACCACCGTCGAAAGGCCCCAGCGCGCACGCAGGGCCCAGAGCACGAGTCGACTGGTCATAGCCCCTGGCAGTGGTGTGGTTCGGTGTTACCGGTTTCGGACGTACAGCACGAACGAGCATAGAACCCGCGCATGTGGCCGTGGCAGGTTACCGGTGATCTTGCCCTACGAGAATACGACCAACCAGATGGCGACGTAATGGCACAGGGCCGCGAGAACCGTTGCCGCATGGAAGAATTCGTGGTGACCGAAGACCTCCGGCCATGGATTCGGCCATTTCGTGGCGTACAGGATCGCCCCCACGCTGTAGGCGATGCCGCCGATCAGCAGCAGCACCATCGGCGTGACGCCCACATTGTGGGTCAGGGTCGCCGCGACCGGCACGATGGCCCAGCCCAGCAGCAGATACAGCGGCACCCCGACCCAGCGCGGCGCGGTCGGCCACAGCACTTTCAGCGCCACTCCGGCCACTGCGCCGGCCCAGACCACGCTCAGCAGGGTGATCCCGGTGGGGCCGGGCAGTCCCAGCAGGGCGAACGGTGTGTAGCTGCCGGCGATGAACAGGAAGATCATCGAATGGTCGGCGCGCTTCATGCGGATCCGGGTGCGCGCGGACTGCCAGGTCACCCGGTGGTAGATCGCGCTGATGCCGAAGATGCCGCAGACGGTCACGCCGTAGACCAGCGTCGACCAGCCGGCGGTAGCGGACACGGTCGCCGCGGCCGCGACCAGTACGGCCACGGCGACCGCCGCGACGGCGACCGCGTAGGTGTGGATCCAGCCGCGCATCCGCGGCTTGACGGCCAGGGTGCGCAGACCCTCCTTGGCCAGATGCTCGAGCGAGGACACCTCCCCGGAGACCGGATTTGCCGAGCTCACCGATTCGGTCACTGGTTCCCTCCTGAGTAACCTACGGTTGCGTAGGTTAGTTCTCCAGTCACTGTACCGGCAGTAGGGTCCGCGTGCCGGACGCCGCCGCGATAGGGTCGATCGGAACCGGGGAACTGATTCGTGGTGTCCGCTGCCATCCCTGCGCAGCAGAAATTGGCGGAGAACTCGGGCGGCACGCGAGAGGTGGATAAGGTTGGCAGCCGTGAAGCTTGCTAGTCGGGTGCTCAGCGGTAAGGTGCGCAACCTGCCCTATCGCATCTACGAGGCGCAGCTGTCGAAACAGCTGGCAGGCAAACAGCATCCGCGTCACGTCGCGGTCGTCTGTGACGGAAATCGCCGCTGGGCGCGGGAGAACGGTTTCACCGACGTCACCCACGGCCACCGGGTCGGTGCGCTGAAAATCGCCGAACTGGTCGGCTGGTGCCAGGCCGAGGGCATCGAGATGGTGACGGTGTATCTGCTCTCGACCGAGAATCTCAGCCGCTCGGCCGATGAACTGGAAACCCTGTTCGAGGTGATCACCGATGTGGTCGAGGAACTGTCCGCACCGGAGAACAACTGGGGTGTGCGCATCGTCGGGTCGCTGAAGGGCCTGCCCGAGGACGTCGCGCGCCGCATGGAGAAGGCGGCCGACGAAACGCACGGTCGCGCGGGCGTGCACGTGAACGTGGCCATCGGCTACGGCGGCCGCCAGGAGATCGCCGACGCGGTGCGCTCGCTGGTCCGGCAGGAGATCGCGGCCGGGGAGACCGGTGAGGATCTGGTGCAGTCGATCACGGTCAACGCCATCGGCCAGCATCTCTACACCTCGGGCCAGCCCGATCCGGATCTGGTCATCCGCACCTCGGGGGAGCAGCGGCTCTCGGGTTTCCTGCTGTGGCAGAGCGCCTACTCCGAGATCTGGTTCACCGAGGCCTACTGGCCGGAGTTCCGCCGGGTCGACTTCCTGCGCGCATTACGCGACTACGCCGCGCGGCATCGCCGTTACGGGGTGTGAGCGGACGGGCCGCAGATAACGGCCCGGCGCAGGATGTATTGCATTGCAAGATCATCCCCCGATCCGGCGCCGCGCTCGCGTACCGTCGCGAACATGAGCGAGATGCGGCCCGGGCCGGGCGGCGCGACGGAGGTGGCCGGAACGCCGGTGCCCTACGTCACCTATGCCGAATTCGGCCGGAGATTCGTGGCCTACGCCGCCTCCGAACAGCGGATTGCCGCTGTTTTCGCCCAATTGGCAGGCAGCGCATTCGATTTCGGTCCGATCGGGGTGGGCCCGGCGCATCTGGCGAAGGCCTCGGCGCAGGTGCAGCTCGGTGATCCGGTACTGGAACGCTCGGTCGGCGAGGTCATCGGATTCGAGCTCGCCATCCCGCTCGATATCGATCTGCTGCTGGATCTCGCCGTCGATCGTCACCGCTTCGAGGTCACCGGCTTCGTCCACATCCACCTGACGGTCCGCACCGCGGCGCCGCTGCGGATCGTCATCGACATCGCCGAACCGCACCCCGGCGATGTGCGGATCGATGTGGCCACCGCGACCCGGCGCGGCCAACTGCTACGGCTGCTCGCCAGCGTCGATCACGAGATACGCCGGTTCGTCGCCCGCTATGTGGCCAACGAGATCCGCAAACCGCATATCGCGGCCGTCCGCGATATCGATGTCGCCGCCCGGCTCGACGCGGCCTGGCCGGCTTGACGCGGAACCGGATCGGAGGAGGAAATCGGATCAGAGCTTGCGCAGCCGGATCCGGTTGATGCTGTGGTCGGAGTCCTTGCGCAGCACCAGGGTTGCCCGCGGCCGGGTCGGCAGGATGTTCTCCACCAGATTCGGCCGGTTGGTGGCGTTCCAGATCTCCTGGGCGGCGATGGTCGCCTCGGAATCGCTGAATTTCGCATAGTGGTGGAAATGCGACTGCGGGTTCGCGAACGCCGTTTTCCGCAGGGAGAGAAAACGATCCACGTACCACCGCTCGATGTTCTCGATGCGCGCGTCGACGTAGATCGAGAAGTCGAACAGGTCCGAGACCATCAGCCGCGGCCCGGTCTGCAGGACGTTGAGGCCCTCCATGATGAGGATGTCGGGCTGGCGCACACAGTGGAACTGGTCCGGCAGGATGTCGTAGGCGATATGCGAATACATCGGCGCGCACACCTCGGGCGCGCCGGATTTCACCTCGGTGACGAAACGCAGCAGCTTGCGCCGGTCGTAGCTTTCCGGAAAACCCTTGCGATGCATGATGCCGCGCCGGGTGAGCTCGACTGTGGGATAGAGGAATCCGTCGGTGGTCACCAGGTCGACGCGCGGGTGGTGATCCCAGCGTGCGAGCAGCGCCTGCAATACGCGGGCGGTGGTCGATTTACCGACCGCCACGCTGCCCGCGATGCCGATGACGAACGGCACCTGGTGGTCGGGGTGGGTTTCGCCGAGGAAGGTCGCGGTCGCGGCGAACAGTCGCTGCCGGGCGGCGACCTGAAGGTGGATCAACCGGGCCAGCGGCAGATAGACCTCGGCGACTTCTTCGAGATCGATCTGTTCGCCGAGACCACGCAGGCCGATCAGTTCTTCCTCGGTGAGGATCAGCGGAGTCGATTTACGCAGGGTGCGCCATTGTTTGCGATCGAATTCGACATACGGACTCGGCTCGCTCATCCGGCCCACCTACGCACACTCCCGGTCCGGAATCCCCCCGCCGGGCGGGCGCGCCACCACCCGTAACGACGTCACCGATGAACCTGTGCCGTGCCCGGCGCGGCGAAATGCGCTCGACAGTCCTCGCATAGGCGAATTCTCCTCGGGGTGGGCATCGCGCCGAACGCGGGGTGTTGTTACTCGCCGGTAACCCCCGGTGACATTTCTCTCCCCACCGCCGGGTTTCGGTCGCCGACGGGGCCGGGAAGAGGAGAGCGGCTATCGTCGGATGTCATGCACGCGCATCCGCTCGTCACCGAATATCTGCGCCTGGGACTGGCATTCGATCGCTTGGAACCCGGCTTCGTCGACGCTTACACCGGTGATCCCGCGCTGCGCCGGGCCGTGGAGTCGGCGCCCGCGCCGCAGCCGCGTGAGCTGGCGGACCGGGCGGCGGCCCTGCGCAAGGAACTGCCCGAGGCCGGGCTGAGCGAGCAGCGCACCGAATTCCTGGAGGCGCACCTGCGGGCGCTGGAGTGCTCCGGACGCAAGTTCGCCGGTGACGACATCTCCTTCATCGATGAGGTGCGGTCCTATTTCGACGTCGATATCGCACTCGGCGACGTCGAGGACTACCGGGACGCGCATCGGCAACTCGACGAGGTGCTGGCCGGCGACGGCTCGCTGCTGGACCGGATGACCGCGCATCGGCGCGCCGACGAGATTCCGCCGCACCGCCTCACCGAATGTGTGCAGGCATTCTCGGGCGCCCTGCGCGAGTTGGTGCGCGAACGCTATCCGCTGCCGGATCACGAGCGGGTGGAATACGAGATCGTCGGCGACAAGCCGTGGTCGGGGTTCAATTACTACCTCGGCAATTTCCGATCCCGGGTCGCGATCAATTCCGACCTCAAACAACATATGGCGCAGCTGCCGGCGCTGATCGCGCACGAGGCGTATCCGGGCCACCACACCGAACACTGCCGTAAAGAGGCGGGGCTGGTCGCGGCCGGACAGGACGAACAGACGCTGTTCGTGGTGAACACGCCGCAATGTCTGATGGCCGAGGGGCTGGCGGATCTGGCGCTGAAATCGATCGTCGGGCCGGACTGGGGAATCTGGGCGCAAGAAATCTATGCCGACCTCGGTCTGCGATTCGACGGCGAACGCGCACAACGACTCTCGAATGCCTCGGCGAAACTGCTCGCGGTCCGCCAGGACGCGGCGCTGTTGCTACACGATCGCGGTCGCAGCGCCGACGAGGTCGCCGAATTCCTGCAGCGCTGGAGTCTGACCACACCCGAACGCGCGCGGCAGTCCCTGCGCTTCCTGTCCTCGCCGCTGTGGCGGGCCTACATCAGCACCTACGTGGAGGGGTATCGCCTGCTGGGCGGGTGGCTGGATCGCGCGGTCGACGCCGGCGACCGGGTGGCGCGCTTCGGCCGGCTGCTCGACGAGCCGCTGACACCGGCGGCGCTGCGCAGGATGTGAGGAACGCGCCGGGCCGAGAATCGGGGGATATCCGGCCGCGAACGGTCGGGGGCGTGTCCGCACGCGGAAATGGTTAGCTCCGCAAACAATGGCGACAGTGAGCGGAATCGCACTATCCGATTCAGGGCTATCGATCGATTCGCCGGAATTCCGGTTTCGAACACCGACCGGATCCGCGCCCCGACTCGCGAACCCGGCCGAAGGGTATCGGCGCTACTACATACCCCAGCCCGCACAACCGGCGTTGCCGCCGGAGGAGATGGTGCAGGCGGACTTCAGGAGCGCGAAAAGCATGTCCTGAATCGAGTTACCGGTACCCGCGGTGAAAAACAGCATGTGAACCCCTGATTTGATCGAATGAGTCGATGACGCTGTCACAGTCTTCGACAGCGCGGCGAATGTTACGCCTTTTTTACGAAGCGGGCAGCCCTGGATTCTGGGTGCTCCACGGCTGGTGTGCGGTCGCTATTACATCCGGGCGGGTAGCGCGGTCGCCGCGCCCGGTGCCGTTGCGGGCCACGACGGAGCGGCCGGGGACCACCACATAGACTGTGCGCGTGACCCAGACGACCGCCCCCTCTGTCAACACCCAGTCGCTCGCCGATCTCGATCCCGAGCTCGCCGCCGCGATGGCGGGCGAACTCGCCCGTGAGCGCGACACCCTCGAGATGATCGCCTCCGAGAACTTCGTGCCGCGCGCGGTGCTGCAGGCGCAGGGCAGCGTGCTGACCAACAAATACGCCGAGGGTTATCCCGGTCGCCGCTACTACGGCGGTTGCGAGCACGTCGACGTCGTGGAGAACCTCGCGCGCGAGCGGGTCAAGGAGTTGTTCGGCGCCGAATTCGCCAACGTGCAGCCGCATTCGGGCGCGCAGGCCAACGCCGCGGTGCTGATGTCGCTGATGAATCCGGGCGAGAAGCTGCTCGGTCTGGATCTGGCGCACGGCGGTCACCTCACCCACGGCATGCGGCTCAACTTCTCCGGCAAGCTCTACGAGGTGCACGCCTACGGGGTGAGCAAGGAAGACCACCGCGTCGACATGGACGAGCTGCGCAAGCAGGCGCGTGAGGTCCGGCCGAAGGTGATCGTGGCCGGCTGGTCGGCCTACCCGCGCCACCTGGACTTCGCGGCGTTCCGCGAGATCGCCGACGAGGTGGGCGCCTACCTCTGGGTCGATATGGCGCATTTCGCCGGTCTGGTCGCCGCCGGTCTGCACCCCTCGCCGGTGCCGCACGCGGATGTGGTGTCCTCGACCGTGCACAAGACCCTCGGCGGTCCGCGTTCGGGTCTGATCCTGGCCAAGCAGGAATACGCGAAGAAGCTCAACAGCGCCGTGTTCCCGGGCCAGCAGGGCGGTCCGCTCATGCACGTGATCGCCGCGAAGGCCGCCGCCTTCAAGATCGCCGGCACCGAGGAGTTCAAGCAGCGCCAGGAGCGCACTCTGTCCGGCGCCAAGATTCTGGCCGAGCGCCTGACCGCCGCCGATGTCGCCGGTAACGGCGTCACCGTGCTGACCGGCGGCACCGATGTGCACCTGGTGCTCGTGGATCTGCGCAACTCGCAGATGGACGGCCAGCAGGGCGAGGATCTGCTGCACGAGGTCGGAATCACGGTGAACCGCAACGCCGTTCCTTTCGACCCGCGTCCGCCGATGGTCACCTCCGGCCTGCGCATCGGTACCGCCGCGCTGGCCACGCGCGGCTTCGGTGACACCGAATTCGCCGAGGTTTCCGACATCATCGCCACCGCGCTGGCGGGCAATGCCGACCTCGCGGCCCTGCGCGCGCGAGTGTCCAAGCTGGCCCAGGACTTCCCGCTCTACGACGGCCTGGAGGACTGGAAGCTGCTCGGCTGAGCCGGACCGCAGCGCGATCGACCCCGGTAGCCGCCCGGCCGCCGGGGTCGATCTATGAGTCACCCTGTGCGCGGGTGCTTTTCGCTTCTCGACGGTGCGGAGCAAGTGCCGCGGCGTGCGCCGGCCGGCCCGGGAGCGGTCAGTCGCGGGTGCTCAGGTATTCGATGTACAACGGCCGCAACGCCTCGGCGATCTTGCCCTCGCCGGAGTGCACGTAGTCGTCGAGCATCGGCAGCACGTATTTGATGTCCGCCTCGCTCTCGCCGATGTTCCCGGTGGCGGCCTCCGCCGCCGGGATCTGCTCCAGCAGCCGCCACAGGAACTTGACGTCGCCGTGCCGGACGGCGTGTTTGACCGCGCGGTCGTGCAGTTCCTTCGACGACAGCTTCTCCAGCTCTGCCACATCGCTCATGTAGCGACTCTAGCGGGTTCCGCCGAGTAGCCGGGCAACTCCGTAGCTGACCGATAGCTACCCGTCGGCGTTAACTAGCTATTCATCGACACGCCTGCCATCTCGGGAGCCGGAATCGCGAAATCGCAGTACCGTCGAAGTGCGAGCCGCGTCGTTGTGGCTCGTCCGGGAGGTTCTGATCGTGGCTGAGCAACTCAGTACGAGAGGGCCGGTACCCGGCCCTCGGGTCGTGTGACCCCAGGGCGGACCGGCCCAGCGAGAACGTCCGTGCGGGTATGGCACGGACAACAAAGGAGCCCACCGTGACTGATGCACGCTCCGTCATCGCTCCCTCGAAAGCCCGCTCCGACAAGAGCGGAGGCTCCGGAAAGGGAGCCGGCACCTCGCCCCGCAAATCCTTCGTGATCGACACCTCCGTCTTGTTGTCCGACCCCTGGGCCATGACGCGTTTCGGTGAACATCACGTGGTGCTACCGCTGGTGGTCATCAGCGAACTGGAGGCCAAACGGCACCATCACGAACTCGGCTGGTTCGCGCGCGAAGCCCTGCGCAATCTCGACGACCTGCGTTTGGAATTCGGCCGGTTGGACCTGCGGGTCCCGATCGGGACCGAGGGCGGCACGCTGCAGGTGGAGTTGAATCACACCGACCCGGAGGTGCTTCCGGTCGGGTTCCGCACCGACACCAACGATTCCCGCATCCTCGCCTGCGCGCTCAACCTCGCCGCCGAGGGACAGCGAGTAGTGCTGGTGTCCAAGGACATTCCGCTGCGGGTGAAGGCGGGCGCGGTGGGCCTGCCCGCCGAGGAGTACCACGCCCAGGACGTGGTGATCTCCGGCTGGACCGGGATGGCCGAACTCGAGGTCGGCGCCGACTGCGTCGACCGGCTCTACGCCGATTCGGTCATCGATCTGGACGAGGCCCGGGATCTGCCCTGCCACACCGGGATTCGGCTGCTCGGCGCCAACGGCAGCGCGCTGGCGCGGGTGACCGCGGACAAGCGGGTGCAGCTGGTGCGCGGCGATCGGGAGGCCTTCGGTCTGCACGGCCGCTCGGCCGAACAGCGCATCGCCCTCGATCTGCTGCTGGACGAGAGTGTGGGCATCGTCTCGCTGGGAGGTAAGGCCGGTACCGGCAAGTCGGCGCTGGCGCTCACTGCGGGCCTGGAAGCGGTGCTGGAGCGGCGTTCTCAGCGCAAGGTGGTGGTGTTCCGGCCGCTGTACGCGGTGGGCGGTCAGGAGCTGGGTTATCTACCGGGCAGTGAGAGCGAGAAGATGGGCCCGTGGGCCCAGGCGGTCTTCGACACCCTCGACGGCCTGGCGAGCCCGGAGGTGATGGAGGAGGTGCTCTCCCGCGGCATGCTGGAGGTCTTGCCGCTCACCCACATTCGCGGGCGGTCGCTGCACGATTCGTTCGTGATCGTGGACGAGGCGCAGTCGCTGGAACGCAATGTGCTGCTCACGGTGCTCAGCCGCCTGGGCAGCGGGTCGCGGGTGGTGCTCACCCACGACGTCGCCCAGCGCGACAACCTGCGGGTCGGCCGCCACGACGGTGTCGCGGCGGTGATCGAAAAGCTCAAGGGCCACCCGCTTTTCGCCCACGTCACCCTGACCCGCAGCGAGCGCTCGCCGATCGCCGCGCTGGTCACCGAGATGCTGGAGGAGTACGGGCCGAACGCCTGAGGCGGCCGGCCGAGCGAAACCCCGAGGCGGTAGCGGACATGTTCCGCTACCGCCTCGGCGGCAAAAGGTGTGTCCCAGCAAACATTCGGAATATGGTTCATCTCACACGGTGGCGGGTATATTTCCGCAAGAACCCTGCTCGACGTGGTTGTCGGTGTTTCAGATAGGTTCGCCGGACCATTGCCGAGCGCCGGCCTGTAGGCCGGTGGTGTCGCATACGGGGCGCCACCTGCCTTCACCTTCCGAGAGGATGAACATGCACCACTTCGCTCGACGTTCCGCCGCCGTCGTGATGGCCTTCGCCGGGACGGCGCTGCTGTTCACCGCCGCCTGCAGCAACGACGACAACGACAACAACAGCTCTGGGACCACCACCCCTGCCGGCATGACCGAAACCACCGGCGCGATGGCTACGGGCACCATGGCTTCGGGGACCATGGCATCAGGGACCATGACGTCGGGCGAGATGCCGTCGGGTAGTGCCGCGGCCTCGGAAACCAAGATCGCGACCCAGAACGGTCAGGAGATCGCGGTCGCCGGCCACATCCTCACCAAGTACACCGAGATGGGCGCTGTGCAGAGCCCGCTCGGTGAGCCCACCGGTGCAGCGGTCGAGGGCCCCAACGGCGGTTCCTGTCAGGAGTTCACCGGCGGTGCGATCTGCTGGAGTCAGCAGACCGACGCCCACGTGGTGTGGGGTGATATCCGCACCGCCTGGGAGGGCAACGGCGGCGTGAACGGCAAGCTCGGCTATCCGACCAGCGACGAGAAGGACAACCCGGCCGGTAAGGAGAGCGACTTCACCGGCGGCACGATCACCTGGAACTCCGCCGACCGGCAGACCACGGTGACCACCAAGTAGTCGACGGGCGTGGCGCGGCGGCGAGACATCCTCATGGTCTCGCGGCCGCGCCGCTGTGTATCGCACGGCGTCCGCGCGTAATTCCCCCGCTCCGCCCGAACAGTCGGTACCTTGTCGTGGTGCAAACTCAGTTGACCGATCGTGAGCTGCTGGAATCGCTCGCCGATGCGGTGGAAGACAATCTCCGGCGCCACATCGAGCTGGCGCAGGTCTGGCAGCCGCACGAGTACGTGCCTTTCAGTGACGGACGCAATTTCGGCTTCCTCGGCGGCGTCGACTGGGATCCGGAACAGGCCACCCTGGGTGAGGTTGCCACGGTTGCGCTCACCGTGAGCGTACTGATCGCCGACAATTTGCCGTCGTACCATCGCGAGCTCGGCAAGCACCTGCGCACGGGTCCGTGGTGGCGCTGGGTCGGTCGCTGGACGGCCGAGGAGAACCGCCACGAGATCCTCATCCGCAACTATCTGATGGTGACGCGGGCGGTGGATCCGGTGGAACTCGAGCGTGCGCGGATGGAGCATATGACGACCGGCTTTCGCCGGCCGCCGCTGCACCTGCTCGATGTGCTGGCGCTGTGTGCCTTCGAGGAGTCCGCCTCCGCGGTGCGGCACCGCAATATCGCCGCGCTGCAGGAGAATTCGATGGTGACCGCCATCGCGGACCGGATCGCGCTCGACGACGAGTTGCAGTCGGCGTTCTTCGGCAATCTGGTCGCCGCGGCGCTGGAGTTGGTGCCGGATCAGGCCATGCGGGCGATCGCCGATCGGATCGCCGAGTTCCGGGTTCCCGAACTCACCCTGCGCGACGGCCGCAACAGCACCGAGGTCCTGGCCGAAGCCGGTATCTACGAACCGAACCGCGCCGCCGAGTTGGTCTTCACGCCCCTGCTGGACCGCTGGAACATTTTCTCGCGCACCGACTTCGGCACCGCCGGCGAGGCGGCGCGCGCGGAGATCGGCCACCTGCGCGGCTGACGTCGCAACGGTCGTGGTGTGCGGGCGCGCGCACCACGACCGGCAGCGCCGGGCGCTGCTGGGCCGCGCGTGATCAGCGCCGGCGGACCAGGTTCCAGATCCCCGCCGCGGTGCCGCGCAGGAAGTTCTCCCAGCTGAAGTGGTCGTGCCACAGGGTGATCCGGCCGTCGACGAGTTCGAATGTGCCGCAGACCCAGAACCCGATTTCCAGCGGGCCCATGCGCAGATAGTCGGTGCGTTCGGTCAGGACCGTCTCGCCCTCGACCGCGGGGGCCCCATCGGTTTCCGCGGCGATGTGGTGCATATCGACGCGGAAGCCGAAAGCGTCGCGGCTCAGCCCGCGCAGTACCGCGCCGACGCGGTGGATGCCGCGGATATCGGGCAGTGACGTGTTCTTCCAGACGATGTCGGGATCCAGCAGATCCAGCGCCTCGTTCACCGCGCTCATTTCCATCGCGGCGAAGAACTCGCGCACCGTGGTCACGGCGTTCTGTTGTAGCTCCGGTAATTCGGCCATAGTCCGACTGTAGGCGCGCGGGGGCGCGGACGGGGGATGATCGCGGTCGTTTCGGCTCGTCGTCGGGTGTTCGACGCGGTTCACTCTCGCCGCCGGGCGATCAGGGCGGCCACACCGTCGAGAATGCGCTCGATGCCATAGCTCAGCGCAGCGTTGCGATCGTCCGCGGACGTATCGGAGAAGGCGGCCACGACCTCGGGATAGCGGTCGGCGTGGGCGGCCAGGACCTCGCCGACCTGGCGGGCTATTTCGCTCTCGGACTGTTCGGGACCCCGGCCGGTCGTCTGCTGGACGAGGCTGCGGAGGTGGCCGTTCAGCAGCACCACCGTGTCGAGGCGCTCGGAGCCGCGCAGGCCGGTGCCGGCCAGCGGTGCCAGTAGAGCCTCCATCCAGCCCAATTCGTTCGGGCCCATCGGCCGTGGACCGACGGTGAGATCGACCGTCCACGGATGGTCTCGATAGCGTTCGTACAACGTGTGCGCCCACTGCCGCAGCGCCTCGCGCCAGGGTTCGGGATCCGAGTCGGCGACCGTGACCTGCGGCGGCTGCCCCATTCCGTAGTCCAGCATCAAGGCTGTGAGCTCGGCCTTTCCTGGTACATAGCGGTACAGGGCCATCTTGGCGCAGCCCAGCCGCTCGGCCAGCCGCTGCATCGATACGGCGGCCATCCCGTCGGCATCGGCCAGGGCGATGGCCTCGGTGACGATGCGTTCCAGCGACAGCGACGGCTTGGGGCCGCGCCGGGGGCGCTGCGAATCCCCCCACAGCAGTTCATGGGCAGTCGGTCCGGTCATGACGCCATCCTCTCCGAATTCCGGCTTGACGGGAAACTGCGTCCAGCATACGCTAATTAGCGTCCGACAGACACAGTTACTGATCGAGGGGTCATCATGCGGAATACGACAGTTCTCATCTCCGGTGCGAGCATCGCCGGCCCGGCGCTGGCGTACTGGCTGCAGCGCTACGGCTTCGCTGTCACCGTCGTCGAGCGAGCGCCCGAATTGCGGGCCGGCGGCCAAGCCGTCGACTTCAAGGGCGCGACCCACCGCACGGTGCTAGAGCGGATGGGCGTCTGGGAGGAGATCCACCGCCGGCAGACCGGCAAGACCGATATGATCCTCACCGACGCCGAGGGCGGCGAATTGGCCGTCATATCAGGCGATTTCACCGGTGGCGACGTGGAGATCCTGCGTGGCGACCTGGCCGAGATCTTCTACGAGCGCACCGTGCACGGCTGTGAATACGTGTTCGGCGACTCCGTCACCGCGCTGCGTGAGACCGCCGCCGGCGTCGAGGTCGAATTCGAGAACGCCCCCGCGCGGACCTTCGATCTGGTGGTCGGTTGCGACGGCATCCACTCCCGGGTGCGCGCGCTGGCCTTCGGTCCCGAGGCCGACTACGTCAAACATCTGGGCTACTACTACTGCACCGCGGGTGCGGCCGGATGGGGGCACGACCCGAGCGGACCGCGGCAGCGCAACCGGTCCGAGGCCTACAACGAACCCGGACGGCTCGCGGTCCGCGGCGGGAACAAGGCCGCGCACATGTACATGTTCGCCGCGCAGCCGCTCACCTACGACCGGCACGACGAGGCGGCACAGCGCCGCGTCCTGGCCGAGGCCTTCGCCGGTGCCCGTGGGCCGGTGCCCGCCATGATGGCCGAACTGTCCGAACTGGACTCTTTCTACCTGGATTCGCTGGGGCAGGTGGGAATGAAGAAGGGCTACACCAAGGGCCGGATCGCGCTGGTCGGCGACTCCGCCTACGGAAATACGCTGGGCGGCTTCGGAACCGGGCTGGCAGTCGTCGGCGCCTACGTACTGGCGGGGGAGCTGGCGCTGGCCGACGGCGACCACACCGCCGCCTTCGCGCGCTACAACGAACTGATGAAGCGCTACGCCAAGATCGCGGGCAACAGCAACGCGGGCCGCTTCCTCGCCCCGCGCACCGCCCGCGGTATCCGGATGCGCAACTGGTTCCTCGGCTCGCGGATGTTCGACCTGATGCTGAAATACAGCGACAATGCCGCCAACGACATCGATCTGCGCGACTATCCGGCGCTGGTGGCGGCCTGAGCCGCCAGTCCGGATCCGGCCTCTCGGCGCGAGCGAGTCGCGGCGGCCGGATCCGGAGATCGTGCGATCAGTCCTGATCCTCGACCTTCGCCATCGACAGCACGTCCAACCGGCGATCCAGCTCTTCCTCCGACAGCTTCTCGCCGATCAAACCGCGGTCGACGACCGTCTCCCGAATCGTCTTGTTCTCCCGCAGCGCCTGTTTCGCGACGGCGGCCGCTTCCTCGTAGCCGATGCCCGAGTTCAGCGGGGTGACGATCGACGGCGAGGACTCGGCGAGCCGGCGCAGCCGTTCGGTATCGGCGGTGAGGCCGGCGACGCACTTGTCGGCGAAGAGGCGAGACACGTTGGCCAGCAATCGAATCGACTCGAGGACGTTGCGGGCCATCATCGGGATGTAGACGTTCAGTTCGAAAGCGCCGTTGCCGCCGCCCCACGCCACCGCCGCATCGTTGCCGATCACCTGGGCGGCGACCTGCGTCACCGCTTCCGGCAGAACGGGATTCACCTTGCCGGGCATGATCGAGGAGCCCGGCTGCAGATCCGGCAGCTGGATCTCCGCGAGCCCGGTGAGCGGTCCGGAACCCATCCAGCGAATATCGTTGGCGATCTTGGTGAGACTGATGGCGATGGTCCGCAGCGAACCGGAGATCTCGACCAGACCGTCGCGCGCGGCCTGGGCCTCGAAATGGTTGCGAGCCTCGGCCAGTTCGTCCAGCCCGGTCGTCTTGCGCAGTTCCGCAACGACTTTCGCGCCGAAGCCGGCGGGCGCGTTGAGTCCGGTGCCGACCGCGGTGCCGCCGATGGGCAGCTCACCCAGCCGCGGCAGCGCGGCGACCAGGCGTTCCGTACCGGCCTCGACCTGCCGGGTGTAACCGCTGAACTCCTGGCCGAGGGTCACCGGGACGGCGTCCATCAGGTGAGTGCGGCCGGACTTCACCACCGTCCGCCACTCGGTGGCCTTGTCCAGCAGCCGCAGCCGCAGATGATCCAGCGCCGGAAGCAGCTCCTTCACCACGGCCTCGGTGGCGGCCAGATGCGTCGCGGTGGGGAAGGTGTCGTTGGACGACTGGGACATGTTCACGTCGTCGTTCGGGTGCACGGTGACGCCCCGGGCGGCGGCCAGGCTCGCGATCACCTCGTTGGCATTCATGTTCGAGCTCGTGCCGGAACCGGTCTGGAAGACGTCGATGGGGAACTGGTCGTCGTGGCGGCCCTCGGCGATCTCGTTCGCGGCGGCGATGATCGCCTCGGCCTTCACACCGTCGAGCAGCCCCAGATCCCGGTTCACCGCCGCACACGCGGCCTTGAGCAGGCCGAGGGCGCGGATCTGAGCGCGTTCGAGCCCGCGGCCGCTGATCGGGAAGTTCTCCACCGCCCGCTGCGTCTGCGCTCGCCACAGCGCGTTCACCGGAACGCGGACCTCGCCCATGGTGTCGTGTTCGATGCGGTACTGCGTCTGGTCGTCGGTCATAACTCGACACTAAGCCGGTTGAACGATGGAGTGGGCTGCCACGCCTGAGGCTTTTCGCACAGGAATCGGCGGAATACCGGCGGTGCGGCGGACCCCCGGCACGGCACGGCCGTCGGCAGGACGTGCCCGCCGGCGACCGGCCGCGCGTACTGACGTCAGACGAAGGTGTAGGCGACACCGTTGCTGGTCCCGCCCGAGCCGGTAACGGTGATCTGCACCGTACCCGCCGCATGTGCGGGGGCGACGGCGGTGACCTGGGTGCTGGAGTTCACGGTGAACGTCGTGGCGGTCGTGCCGAACCGGACGGTCAGCGGGCCGGTGAAATCGGTGCCGGTGATCGTCACATTGTTGCCGCCCGTGGCCGGCCCGGAGGACGGGGAGACGGAGGTGATGCTCGGTACGACGACGTAGACGTAGGTCGCCGAGTTGCTGGTGCCACCGGGCCCGGTGACCGTCACCGACACGATCCCGGTGCCGGCGGGGGCGACGGCGGTGATCTGGGTGTCGGAATCGACGGTGAACGAGGTCGCCGGAGTGGCACCGAAATTCACCGCGGTGACTCCCGTCAGGCCCGACCCGGTGCGGACGTCGGCGAGAGTGAGGTGATGGTAGGCACGGGATTTGCCTCCCGACTTCTGGGATGGGCAGCGCGGATAGCTGCCCGGGTTGCTCTGTGTTTCCGCTACTTCGATCAACGTCCGTGAAACACCTCGTGGGACGGTCTGCTCGGTTCGGTTTCGTCCGTCATCGGACTCGTCATCCTGTTCCAAGATCAGTAAGGGTATTGTGCCGCAGTGCCTTTCGGTGCCGAGTGCGGCGTGCTCCGAGTGGTCGATCGATCGGGGTATCCGAGGAGGGGGCGGAAAACGGACGAAAACGGATCGGAGATCCGTTGCTGCTCAACGGTGTTAGGGGGCTTAATGGAAAGTGGGTCACCGATCGAGTAAGGCAACCACCCGGTATGCGGGCACGCGGATCGTCGCGTCCGCCGTGGCCGGAAGGAGGACGCGCAGCTCATCGTGGTCGTGATGGGCGGGATCGGTAACGGGATCTCCTGCACCTGTGCGGGCGCTGTACGGCTTCCAGCCGGTGGCCGCCGCGCGCGTCGGCGGCCCCGCATGAGCTGCGATTGCGGATCGAGCCGCCGCGGGGGCGGTGGTCTCAGGGGTAAGGGGGTTTACTTGGCTACCATTCTGAAGATGCTGCTGGCGGAGCGGCATCTCACCAGCCATGCGGACTTCCTGGCCGCATACGACCACTGCGCCGCGCGACTCGACCCGCCCATCCCACCCGGTTACGGGCCTGCGAAGACCCAGTACTACCAGTGGCTGTCGGGCAACATGGTCGGGCTTCCCCGGGATTATCACTGCCGGGTGCTGGCCACGATGTTCCCCGGCTGGACGGTGGAGGATTTGTTTCGGGCGGCGGATGCGACACCGTCAGGGGGAGCGCACGAAACGGGTTCTCCCGCAACCGACGCCGAACTCGAGGCCTTCCTCGGAGCCGAGATGATCACCAGCGGAGTCACTCTCGTCTACCCGACTCTCGAGCCACCACGTCGCTCCGGGCACGGGGCGGCCGATACTCTCGAGCCGGGCGCCCGCGAGCGACACGACCGCGCGTGGGCTGCCGGCCGTCGCCCGGATGTGCCGGCCGCATTGCCGGAGAGGGAACTTCGCGGACTGCTGTACGTGTTGTCCATGCTTCAACGTGGCACCGGGCTCGCGACCGATGTTCGAAGCGACCGCGAGGTCGCCGCGCACAACGACCGGCCCTTCATCAGCTTCGGGCTGAGCGGTAACGCCTGCACCCGTGCGTATCTCGACACGGTCGACCGTCCGCTGTTCAGTCTCGAACGCTTCGGCGCCGAGCGGGGTCCTCGTTTCGGTGAGGTGGAGTTGACGGACGGTAGCCGGTACGGCTCGAGTGACGAACGCAGTATCGGCGTCATCGCCCGGGCGCGGCCCGATCCGGATGTGCATCCCGGGCGATACTGGATCTTCTGTGGCGGCTCGGGGCCGCGTGGTACCACCGGAGCGGGCTGGTATCTGGCTCACTCCTGGAGTCCGCTGCAGCGCCGCGCGGGTGACCGTGAGTTCGTCGCTGTGGTGGATGTCGACAACGACTCCGACGACACGGCCCGCCTGCGGCATCTGCTGATCGAATCGACCTGACGGCACACAGTTCGGCCCCCGGATCGTGCGATCCGGGGGCCGAACTCACTCGCCGAGTGGAGTATCAGGGCAGCGGCGGAATCGCGTCCTCGTCGCCGACGAAGTCGACGGAGGCGTATTCGTGCAGCTTGGTGAGGCGGTGGTAGGCGTCGATGATGCGCACGGTGCCGGACTTGGAGCGCATCACGATCGACTGGGTCGAGGCGCCGCCGCTGTAGTAGCGCACGCCGCGCAGCAGGTCGCCGTCGGTGACGCCGGTGGCGGAGAAGAAGACGTTCTCGCCCGAGACCAGGTCCTCGGTGTTCAGGATGCGGTCGAGGTCGTGACCGGCATCGAGCGCCTTCTGCTTCTCCGCGTCGTCGGTGGGGGCCAGTTTGCCCTGCAGCGCACCGCCCATACAGCGCAGCGCGGCCGCGGCGATGATGCCCTCGGGGGTGCCGCCGATGCCGACGAGCATGTCGGTGCCCGATTCGGGACGGGCGCAGGCGATCGCGCCGGCGACGTCACCGTCGGAGATCAGGCGGATGCGCGCACCCGCGTCGCGAACCTCCTGGATGTGGCGGGCATGGCGGGGCCGGTCCAGCACGCAGACGGTCAGGTCGGAGACCGCCGAGTTCTTGGCCTTGGCCACCCGGCGCAGATTCTCGGCGATGGGGGCGGACAGGTCGATGACGTCGGCCGCCTCCGGGCCGACCGCGATCTTCTCCATATAGAACACCGCCGACGGATCGAACATGGCGCCGCGTTCGGCGACCGCCAGCACCGAGATGGCGCCCGGGGAGCCCTTCGACATCAGCGTGGTGCCGTCGATCGGGTCGACGGCGAAGTCGACCTCGGGACCGGTCCCGTCGCCCACGGCCTCGCCGTTGTAGAGCATCGGGGCTTCGTCCTTCTCGCCCTCGCCGATCACGACGGTGCCGCGCATGGAGACGGTGGCCACCAGTTGGCGCATCGCGTCGACGGCCGCCCCGTCGCCGCCCTCCTTGTCACCGCGGCCGACCCAGCGACCCGCGGCCATCGCACCGGCCTCGGTCACCCGGACCAACTCCAGTGCGAGGTTGCGGTCCGGGGCCTCGCGGCGGCGACTGGTTGCGGGTGTGGGTGCCGTCATGACGGTGCCTCCTCGAGTTGTGTATTGCTGCGTGAATTGTCGCAGAACGGTCGGATCCGCCATTCAGGTACTGCTGTTCCACTTCGCGGGAAGAGCGTCCGCCCCGGTGGGGACGGCTGTGATGTCGGCCTCCCGGGCCGAGGGCGAGGCTCGGCGGATTCGGTGGCGCGTGGATACTTGGGGCGTGTCGCAGAAACCACGCATCCTCAACGACTACCGGGATCTGATCTGGTCACTGATCCCGCTGGTACTGATCTGCGTGGTGCTGGCCGCGGTGGCCAGCCAGTGCAGTTTCTCCGCGCACGGACCCACGCCCGGTCAGGTGCCGAACTTCGACGTCCAGTCGGCCCTGCACGACGATGCCAAGGCGCTGCCGTTCCCGATTCGCGACCCGGCGGTGCCGGCGGACTGGAAGGCCAATTCCGGCAGTCGTGACACCGTCACCGGCTCCGGCGGCGGCACGGTCAGCACGGTCGGTTTCATCACCTCCAAAGGCACCTACCTGCAGCTGAGCCAGAGCAATGCGAGCGAGAGCGCGCTCGCCGCCCACGTCGTCGACACCCGCAGCCCCTCGGGTTCCCGGATGGTGGGCAACCAGAAGTGGACCGTCTACCACGTGCAGGGCAGTGAGTCGGCGTGGATCTCGGACTTCGGGCAGAGTCGCGTGCTGCTCAAGGGCGCGGCCGACGAGGCGGCCTATCTGGCGCTCGCGCAGGCCGTGGACGCCGCCGCCCCGCTGCGGCCCTGAGCCCCGCCGCAACCCTGAGCCTGTTACGACCCTGAACGCGGGCTCAGCGGTGGCTCACGACGTTGACCACCGTGCCGTCCGGATCGCGGACGAAGAACCGCCGCACACCCCACGGCTCGTCGCGCAGCGCGTAGACCACCTCGGCCCCGGCCGCGACCATCGTCTCGTGCGCGGCGTCCACATCGGCGACCTCGACGCTGATATCCGGCTGCGGGTCGTCGGCGTCGGCACCGACCAGCAAAATCTGCGCGGTCGGATTGCTCGGTGAGGCCAGCCCGACCGCCCAGCCGAGATCCATCACCTCGTCGAGGCCCAGCGCCCGGTAGAAGGCGCGGGCCCGCTCCATATCGGCGACGCGCAGATCCGGGACGACGCGACGGATATCCATGCTCAGTCCTGGTCTCCGCCGCGCCGCGACAGTGCGTCCTCGACCCGCCGGCGGGCTCCGGCGAGATGTTCCTCGCACCGGTTGGCCAGTGCCTCGCCGCGTTCCCACAAGGCGAGCGAATCGTCGAGGTCCATTCCGCCCTGTTCGAGCATCTTCACGACGTTGACCAGTTCGTCGCGGGCGCGTTCGTAGCCGAAGGTCGCGATTTCGGTGTCATCGCTCTCGGTCATGACGATTCCTCCTGTTCGGATGCCGGTGCCGGCCGGTCCGTAACCCGCTGGGCCGGTATGGGATTCGCGAGGGCCTGACTGCCCAGGGCGGCGGCGCTGATCGCGCCGTCGGCGACCCGGATACGCAATTGCGTGCCCGGCGGGGAGTCGGCGACGGTGCGGACGACGTGGCGCTCCGTACCGGTAACCCGTTGCACGACAGCGTATCCGCGCGCGAGGGTGGCGGCCGGGCCCACCGCGGTGAGCTTGTCGCGCAGATGCCGCGCGGTGGTGGCCTGGCTGGTGAGGCAGTGTTCGACGGCGCGGTGGGCCGAAGTGCGCAGCCGCTCGATCTCGTCGTGGCGCTGGTCCAGAATCCGCAGCGGATCGGCCAGGACCGGGCGCGAGCGCAACTGCTGCAGGGCGCGCGCCTCGCGATCGACCCAGCCGCGCAATGCCGCGGCCGAGCGGGCGCGGAGTTCCCGGACGCCCGCGAGTTCGGCCGCGGCGTCGGGAACCAGTCGTTTGGCCGCGTCGGTCGGCGTGGCCGCGCGCAGATCCGCGACGTAGTCCGAGAGCGGATTGTCCGGCTCGTGCCCGATCGCGCTGACGATCGGGGTGGTCGCGGAAACGATAGCGCGGCACAGGGTTTCGTCGGAGAACGGCAGCAGATCCTCGACACTGCCACCGCCGCGCGCCAGCACGATCACCTCGACCTCCGGGTGATCGTTCAACTCGGCCAGCGCGTCGAGGATCTGCGGCACCGCGGCCGGCCCCTGCACGGCGGTATTGCGGATCTCGAAACGGACCGCGGGCCACCGCTGCTGGGCCACGGTCACCACGTCGTGTTCGGCGGCGCTGGCGCGACCGGTGATCAAGCCGATCACCTTGGGCAGGAACGGCATCGGCCGCTTCAGTCGCGGATCGAACAACCCCTCCGCGGCCAGCAGCGCCTTCAGACGTTCGATGCGGGCCAGTAGCTCGCCGATGCCGACGGGGCGAATCTCGGTGACGCGCAACGAGATCGTGCCCCGGCCGGTGAAGTACGACAGTTTGCCGTAGACCACCACCCGGCTGCCCTCCTGCAGCGGGACGGCCGAGGCGCGCAGCAGTTGCGGATCGCAGGTGATCGACAGCGACATGTCGGCGGCGGTATCGCGCAGCACCAGGAACGCGGTGCGGGTGCCGGGGCGCAGATTGATCTGGGTGATCTGGCCCTCCACCCAGACGCTGCCGAGGCGGTCGATCCACTGCGCGACCTTCATCGCGATGGTGCGCACCGGCCACGGCTGTTCGGCCGAGTTGGCGGGGCGGGCAGCAGAACGCGCCGGTTCCCCGGAGGCTCGTGCCCCCGCGGCCGGCGCGTCGGCGTGTGAGTCGGTCACTTGGCCTGCACGGTGGCGATCCGGTTCGTCAGCATGGTCACGAACGGCGCCCGGTCCAGGGTCTGCTGCTCGTAGGCCAGCAATTCGGCCAACTCCTCGACGCTGAGCATGCGCAGCCGGGCCCGCAGCTGAGCCAGCGTCATGTTCGCGTAGTCGTACCGCCCGGCGACCTCGGGTTCGAGCACCCCACGCGGTTCCGCGGGCGCGGCGGCGCCGGCGGAACCGGTTCCGGGGGTGTCCGTGTCCTCGCCGGTCGCCTCGGTGGCGCTCTGCGCCGTGTCCGATTCCGCCCCGTCCGATTCAGCCGTGTCCGATTCCGCAGTGTGAGATGCGGCATAGCCGTTCGTCGCCGACGGAGTGACCGATGCCGTGGGTTCCGGGACGCCCGCGGCCGGGTCGGATTCGGCGAACAGATCGAAGCGGCTGAGCCGCGCGGCGAAATCGCGGTCGCCCCGCGCACCGAAATCGCCGCTGCCGAACGGTTGCTCGTCGTCGAGGTCCTCATCGAAGGTGGCCCATTCCGGCTGCTCCACCGGGCGATTGGCCAGCCGGTCGAAGACCTCGTCACCCTTGAGGGCGAGGCTGGTCACGAACTGCTGCAGATGCATCGAGGTCTGCAGCAACTGGCTGATCGCGGTGATCGGCAGATGGATTGCCACAGTGGGTAACCGGCGAGTTTCCTCGAGGGCGTAGACGGCGGCCCCAGCGGCGACCCGGGCCAGGTAGGGAGGTCGGAACATGTCCCTAGCCTGCCCGAAACGGCCGGTGATGCAAAGAACAGAGTTCACGTGTTCCATTGTCGCGCGTCCCGCCACACCGCCGTACCCGCGGTTCGCGGGCGGGACTTTCCCCGTCGGCCGGCGCACGTAAGCTGTGAACATGTCCTCGGCTATCCCCCTGAATGTCGGAATCGCCCGGTCGGCCGATGCGGCCGGTGCCGGCGCGGGCAAGCGGGTGCTGCTCGCCGAACCACGCGGCTACTGCGCGGGTGTGGACCGGGCGGTGGAAACCGTGGAGCGCACCCTCGAGAAGCACGGTGCGCCGATCTACGTGCGCAAGGAGATCGTGCACAACCGCCACGTGGTCGAGACCCTGCGCGAGCGCGGCGTGGTCTTCGTCGACGAAACCGACGAGGTGCCCGAGGGCTCGGTGGTGGTCTTCTCGGCGCACGGCGTGTCGCCGGCGGTGCACGAATCCGCGGCCGCCCGCAATCTGCACACCATCGACGCGACCTGCCCGCTGGTGACGAAGGTGCACCAGGAGGCCAAGCGCTTCGCTCGTGACGACTTCGACATCCTGCTCATCGGCCACGAGGGCCACGAGGAGGTCGAGGGCACCGCCGGTGAGGCGCCCGACCACGTTCAGCTGGTCGACGGCCCCGATGCGGTCGACGGCGTCGAGGTGCGCGACGAGAACAAGGTGATCTGGCTGTCGCAGACCACGCTCTCGGTGGACGAGACGATGGAGACGGTGCAGCGGCTGCGCACACGCTTCCCGAACCTGCAGGACCCGCCCAGCGACGACATCTGCTACGCCACTCAGAACCGTCAGGTCGCGGTGAAGGCGATGGCACCCGAATGCGATCTGGTGATCGTCGTCGGCTCCCGCAACTCCTCCAACTCCAAGCGGCTGGTGGAGGTCGCCCTGAACGCGGGCGCTCGCGCCTCCTATCTGGTCGATTTCGCCCGCGAGGTGGACCCGGCCTGGTTCGAGGGCGTCACCACCGTCGGGGTCACCTCGGGCGCCTCGGTCCCCGAGATCCTGGTGCGCGGCGTGCTCGACCTCCTCGCCGAACACGGCTACGGCGAGGTCCAGCCCGTCACCACCGCGAACGAGACCCTGGTCTTCGCCCTCCCGCGCGAACTGCGCACCACCGGCCGCCGCTGAGTCTCCGTCGCTGAATTTCCCGTTTGCGCTCGATCGCGGAAACGCTTGGGGCAGAACGGTAACGGCTCGCCGCGGCGAGACGATGAGTGGGCGTGGGGATTTCGGGGATGACCGCTGCGGGCGGAGCCGTAACCGGTTCGGCGCCCGCCAGCTTCGGCTCAGCGGTCGCGGTAGCGCACGTTCGGCCGCGGATGCGGGGGCACATCGCTCGGCGGCTGGGGCCGGCCGCGGCGGGGCTGCGGTTCGGCGACTCGGGTGCGTTCCGCGGTCCGGGTGCGCTCACCCGTTCGGGGGTAGGACGCGGCCGCCGCGACACGCGGCGGGCGTTCGGCCACCTTGCCGCCCGTGCGGCGCGCCGCCCGTGCGGGTTCCGGTTCCGCGGCCCGTTTGGCCGCCCCGGAGCCGCGAGCGGCCGAATCGCCACGCTTGGGCGCCTTGGCGGATTTGGTGGCCTCCGCACCGCGCTTGTGACCACGGGAGCTACGCCGCAGGGTTTCGCCGCCGCCGGCGGCTTCGCTACGGGCGCGGCGCGCACGGCCGGCGGCCGAGCGCGGATTCCAGCTGTCGCTGCCGCGTTCCCGGGTGGGACGCGCGGTGGTGTCGGCGTTGCGGTACAGCCACACCCGCAGGGCGCCGACGCCCAGCACCAGGACCGTCGCCAGCGCCATGGTCGGGAATCTGTTCACCAGCGGAATCGCCAGGTTCAGCAGAATGTCCTTCACCGAGGTCGAGCTGTGCCCGGTCAGCTGCTGATAGGCCAGCGGGACGGCGATGAACAGCAGTAGCGGCGGGGTCACCATGGTGGTGAACAGGCCGCGATAGCGCACCACGCATGCCGCGATCACACATCCGATGATGTAGAACGCGGCGAACACATGGGTCAGCTCCTTGCCGCTGTTTCCGGAGTCGATGAAAAATCCGATGAAAGTGCACGCCACCGCGATCAACACCGCGGCGCCGGCGGGGATGCCGGGCACCGACGGGATGATCGAGAGGTGCGAGGCGGGTACATCGGATCGCTCGCGTTGGGTAGCTGCCACGTAAAGCACACTATCTGCCGCGGCCGGAACGTGTGTCGAGGCCGGGCTGCTGCCGGAGTTACTCGTTGGTGTCCGAGAAGCCTACCGCGCGCGGCCACGACTGGACGGGAGCAATCGCCGGTACGGCGCGATCGCCGATGTCGAGATCGTGCAGCCGGCGCGCGGTGACCATCACCCGCGACTCGATCGAGGCCACGGTGTGGTTGAAAGCGTCGACGGCCTTACCGAGTTGGGTGCCGAGCTTGTCGAGATGACTGCCCGTGGTGGACAACCGCGTGTAGAGCTCACGACCCAATTGCTGAACGGTTGCCATATCTCGCGAAAGTGCCTCCTGCCGCCAGCCGAACGCGACGGTGCGCAGTAATGCGATCAAGGTGGTCGGTGTAGCGAGGATCACGTTGCGGCCGAAAGCGTATTCGAGGAGTCCGGAATCGGCGGTCAGCGCGGCGTCGAGGAACGGGTCGCCCGGGATGAACAGGATCACGAATTCCGGGCTGGGATCGAAGGCCTCCCAGTACGCCTTGCCGGCCAGTTGGTCGACATGCGCGCGCAGGTGTTTGGCATGCCGGGCCAGATGGTCGGTGCGCCGGCGCGGATCCGTCTCGCCGGTGGCGTCCAGATAAGCCGTCAGCGGCACCTTGGCGTCGACCACCAGTTGGCGGTCACCGGCCAGCCGCACCACCAGATCGGGCCGGATCAGGCCCTCGCGGCCGCTCGCGGTGACCTGCGTGTCGAAGTCGCAGTGCTTGGCCATCCCCGCCAGTTCGACGACCCGCTCGAGCTGGATCTCACCCCAGCGCCCGCGCACCTGCGGCGCGCGCAGCGCCGACACCAGCTCGCCGGTCTGGGTGGACAACTGCTGGGAGATCCGCTGCATCCCAGCGACCTGTTCGCGCAGCCCGGAGTAGGCGTTGATGCGGTGGTGCTCGACCTGCTGGATGTGCTGGTTCAAACTGCCCAGGGCCTCGCGCAGCGGTTCGACCAAGGTGCCGATGGCCTGCGAATTGTGCCGTGCCGCATCCGCACTCGCGGCGCCGAGCGATTGCCGCAGCAGCTGTTCGTTGTCCCGCAGCGCCGCGAGCCGAGCTTCGGCCGTGGCCGCCCGCTGACCCGCCCGGGCGGCGTGCCCCAGCCACCCGAGGCCGGCCCCCGCGCAGAACACCAACAACAACGCGAACAGCATCGATGCGGTCATGGCCCCGATAGTGCCCCATCCCACCGACAAAGTTCGCGGATGTCGGCAATCATCCAGCACCAACCGTCGACACGCCGAAGGGATTCAATCTTGTCGGTGAGATGGCTTAGCCTCTTCCCACATGCGGATGCTGCATACCTCGGACTGGCACATCGGGCGCACCTTCCACGGTGTCGACCTGCTGGCCGATCAGGCGCGTGCGCTGGAGGCGGTGGCGGAGCTGGTGGCCGCGGAGCGGGTCGACGTGGTCGTGGTACCGGGCGACGTCTACGACCGGTCGATTCCGAGCGCGGACGCGATTGCGGTGTGCAACAAGGGTTTCGAGGCGATCCGCGCCGCGGGAGCGACGATCGTCGCGACCTCGGGTAATCACGATTCACCCACTCGGCTGGGCGCCCTCGGCAGCTTCGCCGCGGCGGGCGGACTGCATCTACGGACGTCGGTGGCGGAGGTGGACCGGCCGGTCGTGCTCACCGACGAGCACGGACCCGTCGCCTGCTACGGCATCCCGTATCTGGAGCCCGAAATCACCCGCGCGGAACTGGATGTGCCGCAGGCGCGTTCGCACGCCGAGATCCTGGAGGCCGCGCTGGCGCGTATCCGTGCGGACCGGCAACGACGCGGTGATCCGCGCACCGTGGTGCTGGCACACGCCTTCGTGGTCGGTGCCGAGGCGACCGGTTCGGAACGTTCGATCGCGGTGGGCGGGGTGGAGACCGTTCCGCTGAGCGCGTTCGAGGGCATCGATTACGTGGCGCTGGGCCATCTGCATTCGCCACAGACGTTGTCGGAGTCGGTGCGATATTCCGGCTCGCCGCTGCCGTATTCGTTCGCGGAGCGGTCGCATCGCAAGGCGGTGTGGATCGTCGATCTGGACGCCGCCGGGCTGGTATCGGTGCAGCGTCACGATCTGCCGGTGGTACGTGGACTGCGTCAGCTGACCGGCGTGCTGGACGATCTGCTGTCCGCGGCCGAATATGCCGACGCCGAGGACGATTACGTCTCCGCGGTGCTCACCGATCACGCCCGCCCCGTCGATGCGCTGCGCCGGCTGCGCGAGCGGTTCCCGCACGCGGTGCACGTGGAATGGTCTCGCCCGGAGGGCAATACACAGCTGCGCTACCGCGAACGCGTACACGGCCGCCGCGACAGCGAGATCGCGCACAGCTTCCTCAGCGATGTGCGCGGTGAACCGACGGCGGGGGAGATGGTGCTGATCGAGCAGGCACTGTCCGCGGCCCGGCGCGAACCCGACTCCGAAGTGGTGGCAGCCTCGGCGGAGTTGTCGGCATGATCGACGTCCAGGCGGGGGCCGCATGAGGCTGCATCGGCTGGAGCTCACGGCTTTCGGGCCGTTCGCCGAGACGGCCCGGGTCGACTTCGACGAGCTCGGCGCCGACGGTCTGTTCCTGCTGCACGGTCATACCGGCGCGGGGAAGACGACGGTGCTCGACGCGATCGCGTTCGCGCTCTACGGCCGAGTGCCGGGGGCGCGCGGTGAGAGTAAGCGCCTGCATTCCGACCACGCCGATGCGCAGACCGCGCCGCGGGTGGTGCTGGAGGCGACGCTCGGCGGCCGCCGGCTGCGCCTGACCAGATCGCCGGAATTCGAGCGGCCGAAGAAGCGCGGCATCGGTATGCGGACCGAACAGGCCGCGGCGACACTGGAATGGCTGGACGGGCGCGGACAACATCTGTCGCGCATCCCCGATATCGGCGACGAGGTGAGCCGGCTGCTGGGGATGAGTGCCGATCAATTCTTCCAGGTGGTGCTGCTCCCACAGGGCGACTTCGCACGGTTCCTGCGCTCGGACAACGAGGATCGGGAGAAGCTGCTCGAGCGACTGTTCGACACCGAACGCTTCGGCACGGCCGAACAGTGGCTGGCCCAGCGGCGGCGGGACAGCGGCGCGCAGCTGGACACTCACCGCCAGAGCGTCGACCGCCTGATCGCCCAGGTCGCGATCACCGCGGGCCTGGGCGCCACCGAAGCCGTCGGCCCGCTCGAGGCCGTGGAATGGTCACAGCAGCTCCTCACCCAGGCCCGCGCCGAGACCGAGCGTTCGGCGGCGGATCTGGCCCGCTGCCAGCGGGATTCGGCGCTGCGACAGGCTGCCGCCGAGGAACATCGCCGCGTACAGGAGCGCCGCGAACGCGCCGCGATCGCCCGCCGCCACCTCGACGACTACATCGCCGGCGCGCCCCACCGCGAGCGGGTGCAGACCGATCTGGACCGCGCCCGCCGCGTCGAACCGGTGGCGGCCGCGCTCGCCGACGCCCGCACCGCCGCCATGACCCTGCGCCGCCGCACCGATGAAGCCCGTGACCTCGCCGAACGCCTGGCCGCCCGCCTGCTCGAACCGGAATCCGCCGAGCTTCCCGGAACGACCTGGGCCGCAAATGATCTCGCCGCCGCCGAATTGGTGGACACGGAATTGGCCGAGGAACTGTCGGCCATTCCGGAGATCGGCCGCGCCGACGCCGACGAAGAGGGTGCCGCAGGCGAGGGCCGCCATGGTCTGCGCTCGGTGAGCTCGAGTGAGAGCAGCCGATCCGCTGCGGAATCGGTTCTGGCCGGCACGGCCGCCGACCGCGGACACGCCGCCGGAGAAGCCGCCTTCGCGTCGACCGATGACGTGATGGCGGCCGAATGGAGCCGCTCCGGCGAAGAGCATGCCGGGGAGTCCGCGGGGGACAGGCCTCAGGTTACGCCGGTCACAGTGGCAACCGACCCCGGCCACGCCGAAACGACGGACGACGCAACGCTGTTCGCTCTCTCTGTTCCTCCGCAGGAGGAGCACGATGCGGTGGACGAGCCGGTCGAATTGGAGTTGTTCTCCATCGACCTCGTCCGCCCCGCACCGGCGCCGGAGTCACGCGGTGACCGGAGTCGCTCCGGTGCCGGCGCGCAGAACGAGCCGGGCAGGTCGGGCGAGCCGCGGATTGCCGGAGCGCACGACGACTCGGGCACGGACGCGGCGGGCGGTGCTGTCGCAGCCGAGACCGGGACGCCCGGTGGCGCGACCGGTGTGACGGCTGACAGCTCGAACCCGAGCTCGGTGGGAGATGGTCCGCACTCGACGGACGACTGCCTGCGCTCGGCGGGCGACGGTCCGCATTCGGTGGACGACAGCCCGCGCCCTGCGGACGGCACTGTGCACACCACAACTGCGCGCGGTATCGACGCCGCCGTCCAACGGTGGTCGGCACACATCGGCTCCCTGGAAGAGGTCCGCGCCGACGCGGAGAACGCCGTGCGCCTGACCACCGAATTGGCCGGCCTACGAACGGAATACGCCGCCGCGACCCGGGAGCTGGAACAGCTGTCGCAGCGCAGGGAGCGGTTGCCGCAGGCCATCCGCTCGGCCGAGGTGGCGCTGCGGGAGGCGGCGGATGCGCGGGCCGCGCTGGCGGGCTTGGAACGCGAATGCGAGCGCACGCGTGCCGCGGCGGAGGCGGCCGTCGAGCTGGTCGGCGCGCGGAAGGAATTGTCGACGGCCACCGAGGCATTCGAGCGCGCCCGCGCCGCGCACGCCGATGCGCGCGAGCGCACCCTCGATATTCGCGAACGTCGTCTCGCCGGTATGGCGGCCGAGCTGGCGGGTGCGCTCGTCGAGGGGCAACCGTGCAGCGTATGCGGTTCCGGCGACCATCCGGCCCCCGCCCGGCCCACCACCGTCACCGTCGCGAAATCCGACGAGGACGCGGCGGTTCAGGCGGAACGCGACGCCGAACAGCTCCGCGACCGTGCCCTCACCCGCCGCACGGAATTGGAACGGCGGATCGAACTGCTCGTGGAGCGCGGCGGCGACGGTGATCACGCGGAATTGGCCGCGGCCGTGAACGCGGCGACCGAACAATTCCGGTCCGCGCAGCAGAAGGCGAGCGCCGCCGCCGATCGCACCGCCGAGGTGGAGCGGCTGCGCACTGCCGAGACCGAGCTGCACACGCGCCTGCGGGAACTCGAAAGCCGAGCCAGCGCAGTGCAGGAACGCATTCTGTCGGCCGATCGGCGGCTGGCCGAACTCACCGAGCGAGTCCGGGTGGCCGCCGGTGCCGACGGCACGGTGGAGCGTCGCCGCGCCCGCCTGGAAGCGCTCATCGCCGACGCCACGGATCTGCTCACCGCCCGCACCGATGCCTCGGTCGCCGGCGATCAGTTCGCCGACCTCGCCCGCCGCGTCGACCACACGGCCCGCGCCGCCGACCTGCAGATCGCCACCGAGCCGCAGCCGGAACGCTCCGCGTCGGACGCACCCGACCACACGGTGCTCGCGGCCTACGCGAAGGTCGTCGCGGCCGCGACCCGCACCCCGCAGCAGCAGACCGAGATGGAGGCCGAGCTCGTCGCCGCCGACCGCCGCCGCGCCCACGCCGAAGCGGTTCTCGCCGAACCCGAGGTCCGGGCCGCGGCCGACGCCGAAGCGGTGGACCTCACCGAGGTCGAGGCGGCCGTGGCCGAGGCGCGACGCGCGCTGGACGCCGCGGTCGGCGTGCACGCCGAAAACACCCGCCGCGTCGCGCAACTCGAGGAACTCGGCAGTCAGCTGTGGGCCGCGGCCGACCGCATCGCACCGCTCCAGCAGGCGCACCTCGAGCTCGAGGGTCTCGCCGACGTGGTCGCGGGACGCGGCGCCAACAACCGCCGAATGTCTCTGCGCTCCTATGTGCTCGCCGCGCGGCTGGAGGAGGTCGCGATCGCCGGGTCGGCACGCCTGCGGCGGATGTCGGGCGGCCGCTACGAATTCGTCCATTCCGATGCGGCCGGTCCGCGCGGCCGCCGCGGTGGTCTCGGCCTGGACATCCGCGACGACTACACCGGTGCCGTCCGTCCCGCGAAGACGCTGTCCGGTGGGGAAACCTTCATGGCTTCGCTGTCACTGGCTCTCGGCCTCGCCGATGTGGTCGCGGCGGAATCCGGTGGCCTGGTCTTGGATACCTTGTTCATCGACGAGGGATTCGGCAGCCTCGACGCCGACACCCTCGACGCCGTGATGGGTGTGCTGGACGAATTGCGTTCGGGCGGAAGGGTGGTCGGCGTGGTCAGCCACGTCGACGAGATGCGCCAGCGCATCCCCAGCCGCCTTCATGTCATCCGGGAACCGACCGGCTCCCGGCTGCGCACCATCGTCGCCTGATCACCCGCGGCGCAACCGGCTGCCCGATGTGCGCAGTGCCCGTAGCTCCGCGGCGTGCGGATCCGGCATGGTGGTCGAACTCGGGAAGTCGAACCCGCGCACCTGCCGGTCCGTTCCGAACGGCGCCCAACCCGGATCGCCGTGCGTCGCGAAATCGACCCAGGCCCGGTGGATTTCGTCGGCCAGTGGCTGCGGCGGGTTCGGCCCGGTCAGCGGATGTGCCTCGGTGAGTTTGTCGAAGACGAACGGGATCTCCAGCACGTGACAGGCGCCGAGTTCGGGAACCTCACTGCGCCAGCCGAATTCGTACACATGCGTCGGCGCCCCGGCGGCGGTGTTGGCGGCCGCGATGCGCATCGAATCGTCGCGGAAGACCATATCGGTGATCACGGCCGCGAAGAGGTCGGCGGGTGTGGCCTGCGGCCGATGCTCGGCGTAGACCTCCACCGCGGCGGGGTCGACACCGTAGCGGGACAGCACCGGCCCCAGCGTCTCGTCGGTGAGCGTGGCCGCGATGCCGGTCGGAAAGGTGAAGAACCGGAATTCCTCGGCCGTCCAGCCGATGATCAACGGCACCGCGTGGCCGGTGGAACGCTCCAGCACGTCGACGGGCCGGTCCTCGATGAGTTCGCCGTCGATCACCGGGAAGAAACTCAGAATCCCGAGGCCGTTGTCGATGATCGTGCGGCCCCACCGGTTCGGATCCGGGTTGGTGATCAACTCCAGCGCCACCGCGTCCTGCGCGGTCCGCAGCCGGTCCGGTCCGAGTTCGCCGAAGGCCGCGGCCGTCGGCTCGATGCCCAGTGCGCGAGCGAGGTTTTCGGCGACCTTCACCGCGTCGGCGGCTTCGGCGACCGCGGATCCGTTGCCGCTCTGCACGATCGCGCGACGGAACAGTCCGCGCGCCGGCGCGGCGGTCAGCAGGTCGACCACACTCATCCCGCCGGCCGATTCGCCGAAGACGGTCACAGTGTCGGCGTCGCCGCCGAACGCCGCGATATTGTCGCGCACCCAGCGCAACGCGAAGATCTGATCGTGCAGGCCGCGGTTGAGCGGTGCGCCGGGCACGGCGGCGAAGCCGGAGATCCCGAGCCGATAGTTGATCGACACCACCACGACCCCGTCGCGGGCGAAGGTACTGCCGTCGTACATGGTGCGGGCGTTGGAGCCGCGGGTGAAGGCGCCGCCGTGAATCCACACCATGACCGGCAGACCGGATCCGCCGACATCGGGCGTCCACACGTTCAGATTCAGGTATTCGTCACCGGGCAATCCGTCGCTGCCGATCAGCGCGTGGATCGGCGCGGGATATGGCGATTGCACACAGGTCGCGCCGTAGGTCAGCGCATCGCGCACGCCGTCCCATTCCGGAACCGGCCGCGGCAGGTCGAATCGGGCCGGGCCGACGGGCGCGGCCGCGTAGGGGATGCCGAGGAATGTGCTCACCCCGTTCTCGGTGGTGCCGCGGACCTTGCCACCTGTGACCGACACGATCGTTTCCATGCAGAACTCCTTCGTCGTTCCGCATTCTGCCCGCCGGACCGACTGTTCGGCACGAGTTCGGTGCGCCGGATCCGGGCACCCGAGAGCTCAGCGCGTGAGCTGGGCCTTGTCCGCCGCCGCCCGCTCGTGGGCGAGCAACCAGCGTTTACAGCCCAGCCCCCAGCGGAAGCCGCCGAGCGAGCCGTCCGTACGCAGAATCCGGTGGCACGGAACGAACAGCGCGGCCGCATTGCGCGCACAGGCGTTGGCGGCGGCGCGCACGGCCTCCGGGCGGCCGGACCGGAGCGCGAACGCGGTGTAGGTGATCGGCGCGCCGGCCGGTACCGCCCGCAGCACCGACCAGGCGTGTTCGAGGAACGGACCGGACACCTGCCGCACCGCCACTCCGTCGATGGCCTCGAGCTCGCCCTGGTGGTACCGCTCGACGGTGTCGGTGAGCTCGTCGAGGGCGTCGTAGCGGCGCAGCGCGGCCGGTCGCACGCGCGGATGGACGACACCGCGCAGCCCCTCCGCGTCGGCGGTCCAGCCGGAGGCCAGGACCGCGCCGTCGG
Source organism: Nocardia mikamii NBRC 108933 (assembly GCF_001613505.1). Lineage (GTDB taxonomy): Bacteria > Actinomycetota > Actinomycetes > Mycobacteriales > Mycobacteriaceae > Nocardia > Nocardia mikamii. The sequence continues at coordinate 415,331 of NZ_BDCM01000006.1, read as the reverse complement.
CGTCGGCGATCACCGTGAACGGCCCGATCGGGGTCGGGACCGTCGCGTAATCCGCGGTGCTCATCGGCGCGCGCCCAGATAGGCCGTGCGACGGCCGGCATCGGCGGCCGCGGCTCCGGGACGGGCGTCGCCACGACGGTCGAGTGCGGCGCGGGCGGGCACGGGCCGGGTGGCGTCGTCGCGCCCGGTGGGATATCCGCCGTTGCGTGCCGATGCCGCTCGCGCAGTCGCGCCCCCGGCCACCGCGGTGCGTTCGGACAGCGCGCGCTTCCACAGATGCATCGACAGATACGACCGCCACGGCGCCCATCGCGACGTATCGGTGAGATCGATCCCGTACTGGGCCGCGCCCTGCCGGACCACGAGATCGGTATGCAGCAGGATGTCCGGGTCGGCGAGCAGTCGCATCGTCACGTAGTCGGCCGTCCACGGGCCGACCCCGTCGATGGCGAGCAGATCGCGGCGTACGTCGGCGGCGGTCCGGCCGGCGTGCAGTCGCAGGTCACCCGAGGCGAGCGCGCGGGCGGCGCCCACGATCGAGGCGGTCCGCCGGGCCGGGCCGGTCAGCACGTCGGCGCCGCGTTCGGCGATGGCCTCGGCGGTGGGGAAGAGTCGCGGCATCGGGCCGTTGACGTTCTCACCCAGCGCGTCGACGAGGCGGGCGGTATGCGTGGTCGCCGCCGACACCGAGATCTGCTGTCCGATCATGGTGCGCAGCAACAACTCCGAGCCGTCCAGGCACCCGGGCACGCGGATGCCCGCGCCGATCGCCGGGGCGCCGGGTCCGAAGCCCTCGGTGAGTGCGGCATCGATTCCGACCGGATCGGCGTCCAGGTCGAGCAGATGCCGGATCCGCGCGACCGTCGGCGCCAGATCGCGCATGTCGTGCAGCGCCAGACTCGCACGCACATGGCCGGGGTGGATACTCGCGCGCACCGTGGCATGCCCGTGCGGGGTGCGCAGGCTGCGCGTGTAGACGCCGTCCTCCCAGCTCTCCAGCCCGGGGACCGCATGGGCGGACAGGAACCATTCGAGCCAGCTCGCATCGAGCGGTTCGCGATAGGGCAGGCGCAGGGTGAGGGCGCCGTTGGTGGCGGGCAGTGTGTCGCCGCGCAACCGCCGCGCCTCCTCGCGCAGGACGGTCGGACTCACCACGAACACCTCGCGCACGGTGTCGTTGAACTGCCGGATGCTGGCGAAACCGGCCGCGAAGGCGATGTCGGACATGGGCATTCGCGTGGTCTGGATGAGCAGCCGGGCAGTGTGAGCGCGGTGGGCGCGAGCCAGGGCGAGCGGACCGGCGCCGAGTTCGGCGGTGAGTACCCGGGTCAGTTGCCGTTGCGAATAGCCGAGTTTGTCGGCCAGGCCGGGGACGCCGCTGCGTTCGATCACGCCGTCGGCGATCAGCCGCATCGCTCGCGCGGCCAGATCCGCGCGGGTATTCCACAGTGGTGAGCCGGGTGCGGCATCGGGCAGGCACCGGCGGCAGGCGCGAAATCCGTTCTGCTGCGCGGCGGCCGCGGTGGGGAGGAACGTGACATTCGTACGCTTCGGAGTGATAGCAGGACACGATGGCCGACAGTAGATTCCGGTGGTGCGCACCGCCGTGACGAATTGCCCATCGAAACGGGCATCGCGGGTGGCCACCGCTCGATAACAGCGCTCGAAGTCCAGACCGTTCACACTCACGCAGTCCACCTTGTCAGCCCGAGGCCGCCTGCGCTAGCGGGAATCAGACAACTACCCCCGCAGGACAACGTTTCAGCGACATAGCCATGCGCTATCAATTATCGTTCAACTGAGAGCGGCTGCGTATAACCGCCGCCAAGGGCCTATTCCGCAGCGTCGCAAGGATTTCGGGTCGGCCGGAGTCGCCGGAGGAGTTGTGCGGAGTTGGTCGCAGATCACACGCGAACATCGCGGCCGTCGGCTGCCCCATCGATCGGCCCGGCCGCCACCGATCGGCGGCGCGGCGAGCTCAGCAACACCGGGTTCCGGGGTGGCGATCGGCCGCCGCGTGCCGCTCTCGCCAGTACTCGCGCTCGCTCGGAATCGGCCGATCGGGGTGCCGGCGGCGCAGATGCTCCACATATCGCGAATAGTCCTGCCCGCCGAGCACCGCGTTCAGGTAGCGGGCTCCCGCCCGGACCGCACGCAGCGGCGCCCCGAGAACCGCGACGCTCCGACGGTGCGTTCTCGCCGCATCCGTGTCGGCGGACGGAGCGGGCGCGGCCCCTGCCGCCGCGCCGGAACCCTCGAATTCGCTTGCTAGGAAGCCGGTTCCGGAGTCGACGCGTGCGCTGCTCCGGGGGCCTTCACCGCTCCCGTGCGTTCCAGTTCCTCCCATTCGCGCTGCACCTCCTTCTCGGCCTTGGTGGTGAGGAAACCCGACGGCCCGAAGATCTTCGAGGGCACTTCCGGAGTCTCGGTGGTGGCTCCACCACCGCGCCGCACCGCCTGAACACACACGATCACACCGACCGCGGCCACGATCAACACCAGCACCGCGAAGATGATCGACAGTGAGCCCTGGATGAACGTGTTGCGCACGACCTTGTCCATATCGGCCATGCTCTTGGCCGGCGCGAGCACCTTTCCGGCGTCACGCGCGTCGCTGTATATACGGTGCTGGGTCCAGTAGCCGATGTTCTTGTCGCCGGAGAAGATCTTCTGCCACGAGGCCGTCATGGTGACGATGAGGTCCCAGATCAGCGGCAACGCCGGAATCCAGGCCCACTTCCACAGCCTCTTCTTCATCACGATCACCAGCACCACCGTCAGCGCGACCGCGGCCAGCAACTGGTTGGCGATGCCGAACAGCGGATACAGCGTGTAGATACCGCCGAGCGGATCGGTGACGCCCATCAGCAGCACCGAACCCCAGGCGGCGACCACGACGAAGGTGCACAGCCAGGCTCCGGGCCGCCAGGACGGATCCTTGAACTTGCGGGCCGGTCCGCCGAGGTTGCCGAGCGTGTCCGACAGCATGAAGCGCGCGACGCGGGTGCCGGCATCGATGGTGGTCAGGATGAACAGCGCCTCGAACATGATCGCGAAGTGGTACCAGAACGACTTCATCGCGGCGCCGCCGATGAAGTTGTGCATCACCTCGGCCATGCCGACGGCGAGTGTGGGCGCGCCGCCGGTGCGCGAGTAGATCGCCTGTTCACCGACGTCGTGGGCGGCCTGGTTCAACTCGTTCGCGGTGATCGGTGTCCCGCCGAGTCCGAGGGCGTTCACCTTGTCCGCGGCGGCCTGTGCGCTGGTGAGGCCGCCGGTGTTCATCGCGAAGTACAGATGCTGGTCGAGAATGCTGGCCGCGATGATCGCCATCACCGCGACGAACGACTCCATCAGCATGCCGCCGTAGCCGATCATCCGTGCCTGCGACTGCTTTTCGAGCAGCTTCGGCGTCGTGCCCGAAGACACCAGGGCGTGGAATCCGGACAGCGCACCGCAGGCGATGGTGATGAACAGGAACGGGAAGAGGCTGCCCGCGAACGCCGGACCCTTGGAGTTCCCGGCGAACTGGGAGACCGCGGGTGCGTGCAGCACGGGCATGGTGATCACGACGCCCAGCGCCAGCAGCACGATGGTGCCGACCTTCATGAACGTCGACAGATAGTCGCGCGGCGCCAGCAACAGCCATACCGGCAGCACCGAGGCGACGAAGCCGTAGATGATCAGCATCCACGCGATGGTGGTGCCCGAGAGGGTGAACAGGTCACGGCCCCAGCCGGATTCCGACACCCAGCGCCCGGAGACGATGGCGAGCAGCAGCAGTACGAATCCGACGACGGAGATCTCGCCGACCTTGCCCGGCCGCGCGTAGCGCAGGTACAGACCCATCAGCAGCGCGATCGGAATCGTCATCGAAATCGAGAACACACCCCACGGGCTGCCGCCGTGCAGTTGCCCGTCGGCGCCCTTGGTCGCGGCGAGCGCGTTGACCACCACGATGCCCAGGACAGCCAGCAGAATCACCATGATCACCAGTACCGCGATCAGCGCCGCGACACCGCCCACCACACCGAGCTCGTCGCGAGCCATCTGCCCGAGGCTGCGGCCGCGGCGCTTCACCGATGCCCACAGCACCAGATAGTCCTGGACGGCCCCGGCCAGCACGACGCCGATCACGATCCACAGCGTGCCTGGCAGATACCCCATCTGCGCAGCCAGGACCGGCCCGACCAGCGGACCGGCGCCGGCGATGGCGGCGAAATGATGGCCGAACAGGACCCGCCGGTCCATCGGCATGTAGTCGGTGCCGTTCTCCAGTTCCTCTGCCGGAGTGGCGGTGTCGTCGCGCGGTGTGGTGATCTTCCATTCGATCAGCCGGGCGTAGAACTGGTAGGCGATGATGTAGGTGCACACCGCCGCGATGACGATCCATACCGCGTTGACGTTCTCGCCGCGGGCGACGGCGAGGATCGCCCAGGCGACCGCACCGAAGACGGCGATGGCCGCGAAGATCGCCTTCTTGGCGGGCGTGATCGGCCGGCGGTCGACGATCCCGACGGGAGGCAGCTCCGGCTCGGTTCGGAGGTATTCGATGGTCGCCATGCGAGCTACTCTCCCGTGCTGGTCTAGGTCCGATCGAAGAGGAGCTTCCGGCCGGACATCAGGTGGAACTGACTCAAGGTAGCGGAATCCCGCCGAATCGGGCGAGCCCACGGTGGGATCCGCACCCCGTTCAGGAATTGTTCATCGGACCGCATGCCTACATCCGAGGCCGAAGCGCAGATCCCTCGCGTTCGGGCTCAGCCGGGCGGAACAGCCGATGAATAACGGCGGCCGAGGGTCCGGATGTGGTCCACGAGTTCTGGCGGCCCGTCGACGCGGAAGTCCATCATCAGCATGCTCAGGTAGATCGCGATCGTCTCCAACGTGTCCGCGCCGGTATACAAGACACACGACTGTGCGTCGACGGGTTCCACCACGCCGACGGCCGGATTGATGCGCGCGATCACCGTCTCGGCCGGTGCGAGTACCGTGACGCGGGCGTGGACTCGCCACCCGGCCGTGGCGATTTCCCGCAGCACGAACGCCACGAGATCGGCGTCGGGCAGGGTGCGGGCCGCGAAGTGCTGGGATCCGGTCGCGACGCTGCCGACGGCGGCCACGGGAAGCGCACGCCAGCAATGGGTTTCGAGATCGTAGGCGACGAGATACCAGCGGCGTTGCCAGTTGATCAGCCGATACGGCTCGAGGCGGCCACCGTCCACGTTCAGGACCCGAGTGCCGCGAATCGCGGATGCGATGGTCGCGAGAGTCTGCGCCGGCACGGGCGCATCGGGTTCGCGTGAGCCGGTCGTCGCGGGACCGATCTCGGTGGCGGTGCGCAGCGCTGTCACCTTGCGCTGCAACCGAACCGGCAGAATCCGCTCCAATTTGGCGAGCGCCCGCGCCACGTTCTCATCGATATCCGCGATCCCGGTGGACCCGTCCTCGGCGAGGCCGATCGCCACCGCCACCGCGACCGCCTCGTCGTCGTCGAGCAGTAGCGGCGGCATGGTCCTACCCTGCCCGATCCGGTAGCCGCCGACCGCGCCACGCTCGGCATGGACGGGGTAGCCCAGCTCCCGCAGCCGTGCGATGTCCTGCCGCAAGGTGCGGTCGCTGACATCGAGCCGTTGCGCCAGCTCCCGGCCGGTATAGGTGCGGTCCTGCAACAGTGACAGCAGGCGTAGCACGCGGGTTGTGGTGGAGGTCACAACGAAGCTCTTTTCGGCGGCGGATTATTAGGAAGGAATCGAGCCTAATTGCCCAATAGTCTGAGTTCAACGCCGAAAACGAAGAACGAAAGGCCCTCCGATGAACGCCACCTCCCTCGCCCCCGCCGCCGCTCTCGCCCCCGTCTGGCGTGACGTCCTCGCCGATTCCTACCTTGCCCTCGCCGACGCGGTGGCCGGAATCGGCGCGGCGCAGTGGGACCTGCCCACCCCGTGCTCGCAGTGGACGGTCACCCAGGTCGTCCAGCACGCCGCCGGTGATCAGCTCGCCTTCGCCGCGGCCCTCGGCGTGGGCGCCGGCCCCGCCTACGACCCCTTCGCCCCCTCCGGCTCGCTGGACGGCACCGGCGCGGAGTTGATCTCCGCCGCCCTCGACCAGACCGCCACCGCCTGGGCCACCGTCGCCGACGACGCCGAAACCGTCCCCACCCCGCTCCCGCACGGCGCCCTCCCGACCCCCGTCGCCGCCGTCATGGCCGCCCTCGACGCCGCCGTCCACGCCTGGGATATCGCGATCGCCACCGGCCGGCCGTCCCCGCTCACCGACACCCTGGCCACCCATTTGCTCACTGCCGCAACGGATCTGATCGAACCGCTGCGTCAGTGGGGCGCGTACGCGGCGGTGCTGGATGCCGAGCCCGGCGATACCGCCGTCGACACCCTGCTGCGCTACCTGGGCCGCAACCCGCGCGCCTGAGTGTGCGGCTCACCCTTCGCGAGAACGGCGGCCCCTGGCCGCCTCGCTTGCCCGGCCGGTTCTGCTATGCGTTCTCGTGTCGGTCCAGTACGCGGGTCAGCAGCGTGACCAGGCGGTCGCGCTCCGCCTTCGTCAGACCGCCGAAGATCTCGTCCTGGGCGCCGGTCAATGCGGCGTCCAGTTCGTGCAGTCGCCGCTCGCCGGCTGCGGTGAGGGTGATCAGGTGGCGGCGCCGGTCGTTCGGATCCGGTTCCCGCGCAACGTATTTCTGCGCCTCTAGCTCGGTCACCATGGCGTGCGTATCGCTGCGGTCGATGCGGCACCGCTGGCCGATCGCCACTTGGCTGGCGGGGCCGAACTCGTCGAGTGCCGCCAGGATCGCGAAGTGGTAGCCACGGCCGCCGGCCGCCGCCATGGTTTCTCCGATATGTCGCTGGGCGAGCGCCGCGGTCTTGCCGACCAGCCAGCTCGGTTTGCCGCGCAGGCGTGCGGGTGTGTCGTCCATGCGTGAAGTCTAGTGGATTCGTTGGACGGTCCAACGAAATTGGGGTAGCGTCGCTGTCGTAAACCGTTGGTTAAGCCAACGATTATCGGAGGTGGAGAAGATGTTGCTCACGCTGGATGAGGCACGCGCCATCAGTGCTCGGATATGCTGTCGCGCTGCGGATTTGGGTGCGCGGGTGACCGTGGCCGTCGTGGACGAGGGCGGGCACGTGCGAGTGCTGGATCGGATGGACGGTGCGCCACCGCTCTCGGCCCGGATCGCTCCCGCGAAGGCGTCCAGCGTCGCTCTGTTCCATCGCGACGGCGGTGAACTGCAGCAACTCCAGAAGGCTTGGCCCGCCCTCTTCGACCGCATCGATCAGCTGTCGCCGACACCGATCGTGGCGGGCGCGGGCGCGCGGCTGATTCGTCGCGACGGTGTCGTGCTCGGCGCGGTCGCGGTCTCTGGTGGGCGGCCCGAACAGGACGACGAATGCGCCGAGTTCGGGCTCGCTGCTTCTCGATCGACACCCGACGCGGCGTAAGCGTTTTGCTACGAATCAGGCTGTGTGCGAGCGGTATTCATGCCAGCGCTCCACGGCAGCCTGCACGACTTCCTCATCCTGGGTCGCATGAGCGCCCGATGCCCCGGCCGCCCCGAGGATCACACCGTTCTCGGTGACGAGCACGCCACCCGCGAACGGGATGTAGTCACCGTCGTAGAGATGCTGAATGCTGTCGACGATCTCACCCGGCAACGGAAGCTGTCCCGAGGGATGCAGCGTCAGGAGTGCGGTGCGCGCCTTGGCCACCGCGAGGCGACTCGTCATCGGCATCCCGCCGTCCGCCCGGCGCAGCGCGATCACCGCGCCGCTCACATCGGTCACCGCCACCGCCAGCGGCGGAAATCGGCGTTCGGAGGCGACCGCCAGGGCCGCGGTCACCAGCCAATCGGCATCGGCCAAGCCCAATCCGGGAAGTCGAGGGATCTGCGCCATGAGTCGACCTTAGTCGGGTGCCGTCACGGTATGCGGCGGCGGTGTGGGCGTCGAATCCCTTGCGGCAGTGGAGGTCTACGGCGCCGTGACCCGCCGGCGTTTCTGGATGCGGCGATCGACAGCGCCCTCCGCTCCCCGTCACCTTCTGAGCGGCCGGTCGCGCACAGGGGGCAGAACGTCCGGACCGACGACGAGGCGCGCACGGGCGTGGTGGCCGCGGCTTGGCCGTCCCATGAGGCGTTCGCTCGGGTCGGCGGGCCGGGGTACTCCATGCACTGGTCGCGACCTGGGCAGATTCGGTCGCCGAACGGGCGCCGCGTAGACTCTTGCACTCGTGAGTCTCACCCTCGGTATCGTCGGCCTGCCCAACGTCGGAAAGTCGACGCTGTTCAACGCGCTGACCCGCAACGACGTGCTCGCGGCGAACTACCCCTTCGCCACCATCGAGCCGAACGTCGGCGTGGTGCCGCTGCCCGACCCGAGGCTGGACAAGCTCGCCGAGATCTTCGGCTCCGAGCGCATCGTCCCCGCGACGGTGTCCTTCGTCGACATCGCCGGCATCGTCAAGGGCGCCTCCGAGGGTGCGGGCCTGGGCAACAAGTTCCTCGCCAACATCCGCGAAGCCGACGCCATCTGCCAGGTGGTCCGCGTCTTCGCCGACGACGACGTGGTCCACGTCGACGGCAAGGTCGACCCGCTCAGCGATATCGAGGTCATCGAAACCGAGCTCATCCTCGCCGACCTGCAGACCCTCGAGAAGGCGGTCGTCCGCCTCGACAAGGAAGCCAAGGTCAAAAAGGATCGCAAGCCGGTCGCCGACGCCGCCAAGCAGGCGCAGGAATTCCTGAACGAAGGCAAGACCCTGTACGCGGTCCGCGACAAGATCGACGCCGACCTCCTGCGCGAACTGTCGCTGCTCACCACCAAGCCGTTCCTCTACGTCTTCAACGCCGACGAGTCGGTGCTGACCGACGAGGCCCGCATCGCCGAACTGAAAGCCGCTGTCGCCCCGGCCGATGCGGTCTTCCTCGACGCCAAGGTGGAAGCCGAACTTCTGGAGCTGGACGCGGAGTCCGCCCTCGAACTACTGGAATCCATCGGCCAAACCGAGCCCGGCCTCCACGCCCTGGCCCGCGCCGGCTTCCACACCCTGGGCCTGCAGACCTACCTCACCGCCGGCCCGAAAGAGGCCCGCGCGTGGACCATCCACCAGGGCGACACCGCCCCCAAGGCAGCCGGCGTCATCCACACCGACTTCGAACGCGGCTTCATCAAGGCCGAAATCGTCGCCTACGACGATCTGATCGAAGCCGGTTCCATGGCCGCCGCCAAGTCCGCGGGCAAGGTGCGGATGGAAGGTAAGGACTACGTCATGCACGACGGGGATGTAGTCGAGTTCCGTAGCGGATTAGCGTCTGGCGGCAAAAAAGCTTAGCGGAGCCCATGATCGCGGACTTGCCTATATAGTAAACGGCATCCTATCGGCCGATATTTGGCCCAAGATGCATTCGGTAGTGGGGGCATGGTGGACGAAGTAATTGCGGATTTCCTTGCGCATTATCGACGGGAGTTCGACTTCTATCAAGAGGTCGGGAGGCTAGTCGAACGACGCGTGACTGAGGCGTGCAAAGCTGAGGGGATCAGCTGTTATGTGACCAGTCGAGCGAAAGATTTCGATAGTCTTCGTAATAAGTGTATAAAGAGGCATGCAGAGAAGTGTTATTCCTCAGCAGACGAGATACGTGCAGATATACCCGATCTTGCTGGTGTTCGTATCGCTCTATATTTTCCTGGTGAACGCAGTCGGGTCGAGACGATAATTTCTCGGCTCTTCGATATTGAAGTGAAAAAAGAGTTTCCCTTAGTTAGCGCTGAGGAAGGCGAAAAGTCGAGCTCTGGTCATGTCGTGCGAAGGTTTCCGGGCTATTCCGCAGTGCATTATAGGATAACGGTAAGAGAGGACGGCCTCAAGGGCAAAGATATCCGGTTTGCCCGAGCTCGGGTTGAGGTCCAGGTTGCTTCCGTTCTTATGCACGGCTGGTCTGAGGTCGAGCACGACTTAATCTATAAGCCGATAGGGGAGTCGCTCTCTGATCAGGAAAGACAGCTCATTGACCAGCTGAACGGTCTGGTCCACGCCGGAGAGGTGGCTCTTGAGCTTCTCCAGAAGGCTGGTCAGCGAAGAATTGAGGAAGGTGCGCGGAGTTTTGTCACACACTATGAGCTCGCTGCGTATCTCCTTAGTCATGTTAAGCGCCTACGTGAAGAGTCTATTTCGGAGACCGAAATGGGCCGCGTCGACGTTCTGTTCGATTTTCTGAAACGAGTAGAGCTGACGACGCCGGATAGCCTGCGCCCGTTTCTTGAGCGAATCAACTCTGATTTCGAAAGTCGACCTTTGACTGACCAGATTGTGGACGCTGTTATTGCTGAAAACCCGGACTATCTCGACCTTTATCTCTCTAGGATGTATAGGCATCCGGGAGAAGTGATGAGACCGGCTGTGGGTGATGGCTGGGTTCCGTCCGAAGAGGAGTGGTACCGACTCGTCGGCCGATATTCTATGATGTGGGCGCAACTCGAACGCATAATAACTGCAGGTTCCGACGGGGTGCAGCCAACTTTTATGCGCCGTTTAAGTAGGCTGCATGAACAAGGAATATTGTCCGATGAGTTGGTGAAAGCAATCAGATATTCTCGGACCTTTCGCAATGGTTTGATCCATGGGCATGCTGATCCGAATATCGACTATTTGCGTGAACAGCTTGACTTGCTGAATTCGATACTGGATGTTTTAAAGTCGCTACTACGGGATAGGCCAGACGAAGGCGGCGCAGGAGCAACCGTGAGGTAACTTCTCACCCACAGGCGGCATGAGAGCGTGCGGAGGGGGATCGGCTGCCGATGAAAACCGCTGACTTACCTTCAGCCTCCGCCTCCCGCGTGACAACGTTCGTGGCCTACGGTGTCACTATGTCGACACTTCAAAAGTATGTTGAGACCCTTTTTGGGAATATAGTTAAGTACCGTGCTGGGCTAGTCTCTGGCAAGAGGTAGGCAGGCTTAGGTATCGATGCGGGTAGCGCCTAGGGAGCGCGCTTCCAACCGACTGTCCGGGTAGGCCGGAGACGTCTTGGCGAAGTTGATGTAACGAGGGGGAGAGTTGGATCGCTATTCGCGAACTGCGCTAACCATAGCGGTGGGGGTAGTCGCCTTTGGGTATATATCCATGGTCGCGCTTGCCGTGCTTGCCACGGTATGGCATTGGCAAGACTTTTGGAAGACCGCAGCCCAACCATTCGCAACGGCGGGTGCAGGGCTGGGCGTGCTTGGCGGCGCTTCGCTGGCGTTTTGGAGCGCAGAACGGAAACGTAACAATGATGCGGAAAAGGCAAAATTAGATCACGATCGCGAGACTGCGCGAAACCTTCGGGAGCGATTTACGTCGGCAACCGCCCAGTTTTCAAGTTCTGATTACTCTGTTCGTCGATATGGTGCCTTTGCGCTCGCTGCCCTTGCGGCGGACTGGCACGCCATCGGTGGTGAGCGCGATCGTGATACTTGCATTGCTGTACTTATCGGCTACTTGCGGGAGACCAATGAGTTATTTGTGCCGCCCAAGGAAAGCTTTGACCGCGGCCGGCCTGGGAAGGACGGACCGGTCAGAAGGACGATAGTCGAGCTACTCGCCGATTGCAATGACGAATGGGCAGGTCAGTGCGGCTACGACCTTTCGCTTACAGACCTTAGAGCGCTAAACTTGAATGGCATGAACTTGAGTAGGGCCTCCTTTAGAGGCGCTCGCCTCGATTGGTCTTCACTGGATTACAGCGATTTGTCCCGAGCTGATTTTACATACGCGTCTATGGATTGCTCGTCGCTTCAAAAGATTGAAGCTCCAGACGCTGTGTTTGATGATGCCACCCTGTCTGGAACCAATTTCGCAGGTGCGAAGATTACGGGTGCAAGCTTTGAGCTTGCTAAGTTCAATGAGTACGCTACATTAACGTCGGCTGACGCGACGGGCGCAAAATTCAACGGGGCAAAAATGGCCGGGGCAAATCTGCAGAGCGCCACGCTTGTGGACGCGGAGTTCATTGGCGCATCCCTCAAGGGCGCCTATTTATCTGACGCGGATTTGAGTGGAGCGCGCTTGATGACTGCAAATATGTGTGATGCTAACGTCTACAACGCGAACCTAGAGTCGGCAGATTTGAACGACGCGCTGCTGTTCCCAACTGAGATTGGCTCGACAATGCCTGACCTTAGCGATGTGAAGGGTCTTAAAGATGCTCTACATATACGCGGTGCCCATCTTGGTGACGAACAACGCAGACAATACCTATACGCGATCGGAGAGAGCGACGACAAGCGCGAGGAAGCGAGTAGTTCATAGATTTGCAGCGGACTAGCGTTAGGAAAGAAGTCGACCACGCGCGTATCCCTGCTGTAGATCCCCGCTGCCCAGGCGGGCCGGATAAAAATCGGCCAGTTTTGCACGGTTTGCGATGCCGGAACGAGGTCTGCCGCCTACATGGGAACCGCTGCGCGGTCGCGGGTCTTGCTGGCCACCTGATAGGCGTTCCGCGCGGACGCTCGCCGACCTATGACCAGCATGGCCTACCGTGACACTATGACTCGCTGCCTCTCCGATTGGGCCGAGCAGCTCGCGCGTACGCGATTGGCTGCGCTTGACCGCCGATGGAAACACGTTCGAGGTGTCGCCGAACAGGCGCGGCGAGCGGTCGGGATAGTCGACGATCCTGAGCTGTTGGTGTCGGCCGCTTGGCTGCATGACGTCGGATATGCGCCGGAACTCGTTCAGACCGGCTGTCATGCCGTTGATGGTGCTCGGTTTCTTGCCGCGAATGGCGCACCTGAGCGGTTGTGCGCGCTGGTAGCGCACCATTCCTGCGCGCGGATCGAAGCAGCGAATCGTGGGGTGGTGATCGACTGGGAGGACGAGTCGACGTCGCTGCGAGATGCACTGTGGTGGGCAGATATCACGACGACGCCGACGGGTGGTCATACGGATGCACGTGACCGGATTGCAGAAGTGCTGGAGCGCTACGGTGCCGAACATGTGGTCGCAAGATCGATCGCAGACGCGCAGCCGGACCTACTCGACGCCGTGGACCGGACAGAGCAACGCCTTCGTCAGATTTCCGGGCATGACGCCTAGGTGAAGTAGGGCTCTTCGCCCTCTGGATGTAGCCCTCGGGCGATCCGGAGACTGATCGAGGGGTGAACGTCGAATGATGAAAGTTCTTCGGGGGTAATCCATTTGACGTCCTTCGATTCCTCGCTCGTCCGCAATTCGCCTCCAACTGGGCGGGCGTGGAAGCAAATGGAGAACTCTTGTCTGACTTCCCCGTCGTCATATTCGATCACATGCTGCGGGTCTGAAAAGACTCCGATCATCCCCGTCACCTCGACATCGACGCCGGTTTCCTCCTTCACCTCGCGCACGACCGCTTTGGTTACAGTTTCGCCCGCTTCAAGTCCGCCGCCGGGAATCGAGTACTTGCCGTTGTCGGTGCGATGAATCATCAGTATCCGGCCCTGGTTGTCCCGGACCAGTGCACTCACCGCCACCTTCACGCTGTTGGGTGACGGAGCATTCGGGTCCTGCACAAGTTGTGCCAACTTTTTACCGAGGCACCTCACCCCCGCTTACCTCCCTGACCTGTCATAACGGCGCGTCGCGCCGTTGACTCTCTCCACCACCCCAGTCCCCCATCTCACCCCCACTACGTGAACGGGGGCGAGATGGGGGACTGGGGTGGTGGAGAGAGTCGTGATCAAGTCAAGTCAGGGAGGTAAGCGGGGGTGAGGTGAAAAGACAAAAGAACCTGGTTGCGTTGGGTAGGTATCGGAAAGCTTGCGAGGTGGTTGCGTAAGTGACGGTTCAGCACCTGGCGATGCTGCTTGCAGCTGGTCGGAGTCGTCTGCGTGCGTGGCGGTCTACTGATACGCGAGTGGCAATTCGGCGCAGAGTGTGCACGGCGTGACCGGTCATCTGGGTGGGTCCGCAAGCTGGCGCTTGCGCGATCTGGCGCGCGGTGTGCTGACTGTCCCTCCGCCATGGCCCTTTTCGGGGCTATCACGAACACGGCGAACATCAAGGGCGCTGACGCGTCGGCTGCGCCGATGGCCTGACGGCCACCCTTGACGCTCACCGCGCCCGTGATCGAGTCGCCCCGGGCCACACCGGAGGGACAGACAGCACGAACCACCCTCGCGCGCTCTAGATCGAAAAACTGCGCGGCCGAGGCCGCGAAAGAGCATCGCCTCCGGCGCGGGGGCCGCCCAGAGGGGCAGGGGGTGAACCTCCGAGGACATAGAGGTCCCGCCGATTCCGGCCGCTCTCGCGCGAAAAGCCCGTTGCACTGTCGTCGGCCTGTGTACGCAACTATGAGGCCGTCGAGCGCGATGGAATCACAAGTACGTAGTTTCGCGTGGGCATAGTCGCTAAGCTGTATTCGAGGGCTTCCCACCCGTGGATGCGACACAAGCTGTTGTGTCGCATTCGAATGTCTGCCCCTAGATATAGGATGTTCTGAGCGGGGCAGGCTCAGCCTCACGAACTGAATATCTGGAAAACGACGCTAAGGCCCTGGCCGGAAGCGGAACTCCCAGCAGGGCCTTGGGCGTGTCTTGGTAGGACAGTCCCGATGCTACGTCACCGGTGCCCGCGCCGTGCGCGGAACCCAGGGTGATTTCTGGCGGGGTTGCGCGTCTCGGTGACAGTTGTCTCTACGGCGTCCCGAACGATGCCCTTCATGGGCCGAATGGAGCCGACCGTGACCGCAGAAGAGTCGGGAGAGGGCAGCGGCTCGTCCGTGTCCAAATCTGTCGACATTCTCCCGCCTGCAACAGCTTCGCTCCAATACCGAGACATGCCTCGCTCGAAGCTAGCTCGGGTACTTGAATCGCTGTCCCCGCGTCTGCAAGAGCAACTCGGTATCGATCGATTTCTGATCGGACTGCTCGACATCGTACTTTGCTCGGCGCACTGCGTACTCAACCGCGAGGACGATCGGCCAGTCGCCGAGCGATTCGGGTGGTTTGAGCAAGCAATGGCCGAGATCGGGGTGCAGCCGGGCCCGCAGGGAGGTCATGCGATTGCCGAGTGGCTCACCGAATTTGCCACAGAGGAACGCGCGAAGCAGATCACCAGGGTCAAAAGCAGTACGTGGCGGGCATTCCTTCGCCGGCTTATCGGTGCGGCGGCCTTCGACAAACTGGCGGCCGCAGGCCGCGACGACGCGAAGGTCATCACTGAGGTAGTCGATTGGGCTGCGGTGCGCATGGAGCCCTTTGCCGTAGCTTTCGACGATTGCATGTCTGTGCTCGGGTCCGAGCGGGTGTGTGAACTGTTCGGAATCGAAGAGGCCGTGACCGCTTTTGACCTGATTCGGCGGATACACCTCGCATCTACGAAACTGCGAGCAGAAAGTCTCGGCGATGTCGATGTGGACCGCGCCGCCTTGGAGCCAATTACCGACGTGGCCGAATTCGTCGACGAACTTCGCGCTGTCACATCTGGCCCGACTCGCGTTGCACTCGGGCAGCTGAGTAGTCAGCTCAGTCGCAAGCTGGAAGGTGCCCGGTTCGCGCTAGACCAGTCGATCGACGGGGTTTCTCAGGCGGCGAACTCCCTAGTTGAACTGCTGGACCGCATGCTGCGGACAGCGTTTCCGCCGGCGGAAGTTCTGGCATGGTTGGCGGACTCCGGCCGAAGCGGGCCGGAGTATGTGCACTACCCGTCCGTCAACTCGCCACGGCCGACCAAGCGTGCCGAAGCGTTGTGCTTCATCTACGGCGGTGCTGTCTCCGAGAATGGTCCTATATCGATCCTCGATGCCTTCGCGGATGTTGTGGTGAAAATTCGAAACGATCTGCAAGACATCAAACACTCTGACAGCGCGAGTCGAACCGAGGCGGAGAAGGTGCGTGGGTTGATCCACAGCGTCGAGGGCTTCATGACTATCATCATCCGGCTGGGATGGGGTGCGATGAAAAACGATCGGATCGCCGCCATACGTAGCCGATTCGATGCGGCCTAGCCAAAGCTCGCCACGACCGCTGACCGGTCCGACGACTCGGTCAGTGGTCCACCTTCGCGCCGAGACATTCCGATATTCGTCTCCAGATGCGCCGAAGGCGTGGATATGTGTTAGGTGTCAGGCTTGTGATGTTGCTATTTCGGCGTGATCGTCACCGATTCGGGGTTGAACGCCTTGTGACCACGTGGTGATGGCAGGAGCCGAATCTCGCAAAGTAGGTCGATGATGGAGCGGCGGGACGCCAAATCTGCTCGGCGGAAGGCTTCTACCGGCGATGGAGCAAGCAGGATCGCGGAGGCTGCGGCGCCTGTCGTCAATGCCATGCGTTGTGCGTCGAGTTGCGCGATCTGCTCGCCAGCCTCCCGCCGGATCTCGAAATACAGGGCACCGTCGATCAGTTCACGTTTGTAGTCGGATTTAGCGCGTTCGATGCGGTCTCGTTGTGCCTGGAGCTGCTCGTTCAGCGTATTGATCTGCTCTTCGTCTTCCTTCACCAGAAGGTCGGCTAGATCGGGGCGCGCGAGCATGCCTTCGATGTATTCGAGCACCATCGCGTCGATCGGCGAGCGGACGCGCATGATGTGGCCGGCGCAGCGATACCGGGGGCCATGTGCGCGAACGCGGGCGTCGCAGATGCCGCAGATGAAGAGTCCGGATCCGAGGTGTCGGCGTTCGGTTCCCGATCGGTTCGTCTTTCGCGCTGGATCGTCCAGCCGACGTTGGACCTCGAGCCAGAGTGAGTCGGACACGATCGGTTCCCATTGGCCGCGAACGGGATTGCCGGTGCTGTCGCGAACGATTTCACCAGCTAGCATGCTCCAACCCGCGTAGCGCGGATTTCGCAGGATCGCGATCACAGATGTGGGGTTCCATGCGCGGCCACTGCGCGACGGTAGTGCCGGCACCGACTTAGGAAGATCCTGGACCCAGTTTCGATCGCCGACAGCGCGGATGGCTGGTTCAGCCCCAGACAGCGCCGCGGCGATTGCTTTGAGGGACGATCCGTTGGCGAAGGCTTTGTACACAGCCTGCACGGCCTCGGCCTCCTCGGAGATGAGTTCGCCATCTAGCGTGTAGCCGGTAGCTCGAATGCCACGGGGCGGCCGGCCTTTTGCGGCGCGCTGCTGCTGCGCACGGCTTTGCCGAGCGCCCTTACGTTCCATCTCGGCGCGAGCAACGGCGGCCTTGATCCGCGCATACATCCGGCCGCCGTCGGTTTGGAGGTCCGCTTCGCCATTCGCGGTCACCAGCCGAAGCCCTTGGCTCTCGGCAGCGTCAATCCAATCCTCGAGCTGGCGAGGCTGTCGCGTGAGCCGGTCGAGGTCCCACGTAATCAGGGCGTTGAATCGGCCGGCGCGGTAATCGTCCACCATCCGGTCGTACGCCGGTCGGTTCTTGACCTTATCGAACGCCGAAATACTGTTGTCCGTATAGGTTTCAACCACAGTCCAGCCGCGGCTTTGAGCGATCTGTTCGCAGTCCTCCCGCTGCCTCTCGACGGCGAGTCCTTCGCCGGTCTGATCGAGGCTGACTCGTAGGTAGATCGCGGCGCGCACCGGGACTATAGGCATAGGTTATTTTACTACGGAACTCGGTCAAGTTCCGCTTCAACGTGTAGCCGGCGTCTGCGAAGAAGTAGGGCAGCGCTGCTGGTAGAGACTTTGCGGAGCCTCCGTCCGGTGTCCGGGCGGGGGCTCTGTCGTTCCGCTGGGACCGTCCGCTGGCCGGGAAAGTCGGCCAGGACCTCGGCCCCGACACAGGAGGTTGACCATGCTCGCGGGTTCACTGCCAAAGTTGCTCCGACCAGTCACCTCGAGCACGATAGGCACGGCTGTCCCCGACTCGCTTCGTCCCGCCGGGGACGACGTCCCCGTGGTATGGGTGCTGCTCCGTCAGCGCCGCCGGCAAGAACTCCAGGAAGCCGCCGTCGAACAGCTGTTCGTCAGTCCGGCAGCCAGTGCAGTTCGTGTGCCAGGGTTTTGGCGACGGTGCGGAGGCGGCGGTGTAGTGGTGACTGCACGCGCGGGAGGACCAGGTGGATGGTCAAGGGGGGTGCGCCCCGCAGCGGTCGCCACGTGAGACCGGCCGGTTGTGTCGTGACCGCGACTTCACCGGCCGGGGCGAGGGTGAGCCCGTCGCGTAGGTCGCGCTGAGACATGTCGAAAGATATTGGGGGCGTGTGGAATCGGGGCTGGGTGTCGCGGAACAGCGCGGCCAGCTGATCGTGGATCACGGGGTTGGCCACACGGTCGGGGAGTCGCAGTGGATACGCGGCCGCGTCGGCGATCTCGATCTCCGAGTGTTCGGCCAGCGGATGATGCTGTGCCAGTTGGACCCCGACGCGCTCCCGCCGCAGCAGGAACCGGCGCACGCCACGACCCGGCTGTTCCCCGCGGGTGATCCCCGCGTCGATGCGGCCGTCGGCGACCGCGGGGGAGATCTCCGGTGTCGCCATCGGGACCGCGCCGACCTCGAGCCCCGGGCTGCTGCGAATGAGCTTGTCCACCAATGCCGGTGCCGTCTCGGCCCCCGTGCTGAGGCTGTATCCGATGCGCAGCGTGCCGAGTTCACCGGCCCCCGCCTTCCGGGCGGTGTCCCATGCCCGGTCCAGCGCCGCCAGCGCGGGCGGCGCGGACTCGGCCAAAGCCGCACCGGCCGTGGTCAATACGACGCTACGCGTGGTGCGGACCAGCAGGGTCGTGCCGAGTTCGGCCTCCAATCGGCGCATCCGGGCGCTGAGTGCGGGCTGCGCGATACCGATCCGTGCGGCCGCCCGGGTGAAGTTCAACTCCTGCGCCAGCACCAGAAAGTACCGCAGGCTCACCGTATCCGGGGCCACATACCCTCCCTGCCGATTGATAACGATAGGTTCTGAGTCTATCGCGTCCCGGTCTTTCCCTCGACCACACATCTAGCCCTAACCTGCGCATATGACGATTCCACCGACCTCGGTGAATGCAGGAGGCAGGCATGCATAAATTGGTGGTCCTCTATCCCCAGCCCGCCGACCCCGACCACTTTCGCGACTACTACGTGAACAACCACCTTCCGCTGGTCATGAAGATGCCCGGCCTGCGTGCGTGGCGCTACAGCTTCGACGTAGCGGCGACCAATGGAGAAGCGCCGTATTTCGCGGTCTTCGAAGGCGACTTCGCCGACGCCGACGCCCTGGCCGCGTCGCGGGCGTCGGAGTACGGCCGACGGGCGGCCGCCGATGTCGTCAACTACGCCACCGGCGGTGCGGTCGTCATCGACTATCCGGTGCAGGAGGGCGCCCGCTGAGGCAGGGCGGCACGCTCCGGACCGCGCGAGCACATCCTCGAGCGCGGCGGTAAAACTGCTCGGCGCTGTCCACACGAGCGGTCGCAACAGTGGCCGGAATTCAGACCCCTACGCTGTACCGGCGCAGGGGTTCCGAGCTCCGAGCCGGGGCCGTCCAGCGGTTCGAGCGATATCACCCGCGGCAGGTGAGTCGGGGGCGGGCGTGGATGTCTAGGGTCGCGGAAGTTGGCCTGTCGACGGTGTTCGAGGAGGGCGTGCTGATGTCCGGTCCGGTTTTCGACAACCCGAAGATGACCGCCGCCTACGCCGCCGCCCTGGGGCGGGTCGCGTATCTGTGGGGATGGCCGCTGGTGAACATGCACAACCGGCGCACCGTCATGGCCCAGCTCCCCGAGCCCGGGCTGCTGGCCGGAATCGTGCCCGCGGGCCCACCCGGAACGATCGGCATGCTTCGCGACTACATCCGCCCGGAGCAACGGATGGTGGCGTGCCCGAACCAGGACGTCGCCTACGGATTCGGTGTCCTCGATGCGACATCGGGCCCGTCGGTGGTGCAGGTCCCCGATTTCGGAGACCGGTTCTGGGTGTACCAGGTGGTCGACCAGCGCACCGATTCGTTCGTGCGTCTCGGCAAGATGTACGGCACCGCACCGGGTTTCTATCTGCTGGCGCCCGAATCGTGGGAAGGGGAGGTCCCCGCCGGCATCACCGACGTCTTCCGGTACGACACCCGGATCGCGGTGGTGATCCCTCGGGTGTTCCTCGACGACACCGCCGAGGACCGGGCCGCGATCGCGCCGCTGGTCGACCGGATCAGCGCGTACCCGCTGTCGGAGTTCGACGGCACCACCAAGGTGATCGACTGGTCGGCGGTGCCGTCGTTCGGGGGAGGGGACTCCACCAGCGGTGAGGGCGAAACGCAGTGGGTCGATCCGGGAACGTTCTTCGCCACCCTGGGCGAAGTGCTCGACGAGGTGCCGGCGCTGCCCGGCGAGGAAGCGCTGTACGCGTGGTTTCGCTCGATTCTGGCTGTGGCCGAACGCGATCCAGCGATCGCCGACGCCCTGCAGCGGACCGCGGTCGACACCGATCGGGTGGTGGGCGAGTTGTTCGAGTTCCGCAATATCGGGTTGCCGGTCGCGCACAACTGGACCACCCAGCGCAACGGCGCCGACTTCGGCACCGACTACCTGTCGCGGACCGCGATCGGGAAGTCGAACATCTTCGTCAACACTCCGAACGAGACCGTGTACTACTACCTCGATCTCGATGCCGACGGGAACCGGCTGCACGGATCGACCACCTACACAGTGCATTTCACCGCCGGCCAGGTCCCACCGGTGCGAGGTTTCTGGTCGCTGACCGTCTACAACACCCACCACTTCTTCCACCCCAACGACCTCGAGCGGTTCTCCCTCGGCACCAAGAACAAGACCCTCGCTTACGGCGACGACGGCTCACTGACCCTCACCGCCGGCGGCCCCCCGCCCACCGATCCCGAGCAGCTGAGCAACTGGCTCCCGGCGCCGGCCGAAGAGTTCACCCTGTACCTGCGCGCCTACTGGCCCGACCACACCATCCTCGATGGCACCTGGGAACCCCCGGCCGTCAAGCCGAGGGCCTGATTGCCCTGAACGCGGTGGCCGGGTTCGTGTCGCCACAGTCCGACCGGTTCGGGGGCGGCGGCAGTGGATGGCAACTGATTGCAAAACGAGAGCAGTATGGCTACTCTCCACTGGTTGCGCATTGCAATCGGAAAGGGTTTCGATGTCACAGTTGGTTCGTGTCCAGAACTTCAACCTCTCCAGCGACGGCTACGGGGCCGGGGAAGGGCAGAGTCCGGAACGGCCGTTCGGGCATGCCGATCCGAGCGCGCTGTTCGCGTGGTGCGGCCCCACGGCGCACTGGCCCACCCGCACCGAGCCGGGTGGAACCTATGGCCTCGACGACTACTTCACTCGTGACTATCGCAACAACATCGGCGCGGAGATCATGGGGCGCAACAAATTCGGTCCGCAGCGCGGGCCGTGGGAGAACTACGACTGGCAGGGGTGGTGGGGTGATGAACCGCCTTTTCGCACACCGGTCTTCGTTCTCACCCACTACCCCAGGCCGTCTATCGTACTGGGGGACACCACATTTCATTTCGTCGACGCCTCGCCGAAAGAGGCTCTGGAAAGAGCCTTCGAAGCTGCCGACGGCTCGGATGTGCGGATCGGCGGTGGCGTCGCCACGATCCGCGATTTCCTCGAAGCGGATCTCATCGACCAGATGCACATCGCCGTCGCGCCGGTCGAACTCGGCGGCGGCGAAAGATTGTGGACCAGCCCGGACGAGCTCACCGATCGCTTTCACTCGGAGCGGGTGCCGAGCTCGAGTGGCGTGACACACCATCTGTTCTGGCGTCGCTGACGGCAGCGGCACGCGGTGCACACGGTCGAACGCCACCGCCGGACAGAACCGCTAGAAGTCCATGCCACCTAGCCCGCGCGGCGAGGACTCGGGTTCGCCCTGTTGGCGGCCGCCGGTCGGGTCGCTGGTGGTCGAGTGGTGTTCGGCGGCGAGATCGGTGTGCGGTTCGCCGCGGGGATGGTGGACCATGGCCCAAGCCGAATGTGCCGCGGCCGATATTCGATGCCCCAGTCGGGTCGCAATTGCTGACATCGGACTACTCCTCATCGGACGACTGTTCTTGTCTCGCGCATACCCGGTGCCGGCCGGAGCATTCCCCACCCGTGTTTCCGGGAGGAGCCCGGCCGGGCGAAGTCCATCTCCAGCACGGGACATCAGAGGACGTTCTGCCCTTGGTCCGGCCGGGCGAAGCGGCAACGCTGGACAGCGACAACCGGGATCCTGCCGAGGATCGCACCGCTTCGAGAGGGCATGAATATGAAACCGTTGTCGGAATCACTGATGGATCTCGCGGTCCGGGTGAAGCAGTTCGAAGACTCCTCCGCCGGGGCGCGGGACAAGAGCCGGGCCGCATTGCAGGCTCGGCGGGAAAAGCTGACCGCGACTCTCGAACATGAGGGGCACGAGTTCGAGAAGACCGCGGCGGAACTTCGGGATGCTGCGCAGAGCTGGTGGTCGGACACCCAGGAAGCGATCGAGCGTCAGATATCCGTGATGCGCGCGGACTTCGAGAAGTGGCAGGCGAGCATCAAGGCGCAGCGTGCGGGAGGGCCGGCCGAGCTCACGGAACCGGCGAGCAAGGGCTGATCGCTCCTCGACGGTGACCCACATCACCTTCGTTCCTGTCAGGAATTCGCGCCCTGTCTCGTTCAGGAAGCACGCGAACCAGACAGGAGCGAACCATGAAGCACCGCATCGTCGTTCTCGGGGCCGGATATGCCGGAGCCTTCTCCGCCGGATACCTGGCCCGCCAACTGCACCCGGACGACTTCGAGATCACGGTCGTCAATGCCGAACCCGATTTCGTCGAGCGGTTGCGGCTGCATCAGCTCGCCGCCGGGCAGGAGCTGCGCTACCGGCCGCTGGCCGACGTGTTCGCCGGTACGGGCGTCCGGTTGCGAGTGGCACGAGTAACCGCGGTCGACGTCGAGGACCGGACGGTCACGGTGGCCGACGGCGACGGCATCGGCCGGCTCGGATACGACACCCTCGTCTACGCGCTCGGCAGCACGGCCGCCGAGCAGGGGGTTCCCGGTGTCCACGAGTATGCCTTCCACGTGGCCGCGCGGCCGTCCGCGCTGCGCCTGCGCACCCGCTTCGACGAATTGGGCGAAGAGGGGAAGGTGCTGGTCGTCGGCGGAAACTTGACCGCGATCGAGGCTGCCACCGAATTCGCCGAGTCCCGCCCTGGGCTTCGCGTCGCTCTGGTCACCAGCGGCGAGCTGGGCGGCTGGCTGGGCGCGAAGGCTCGCCGGCACCTGCTGCGCGCGTTCGAGCGTTTCGATATCTCGGTGCACGAGCACACCACGATCGGGGCGGTCCAGCAGGACGCCGCGGTCGCCACCGATGGCACCGTTTTCGCCTCCGACGCGACTGTGTGGGCCGCGGGTTTCGCCGTGCATCCGATCGCCGCCGCGAGCGGTCTCGAGGTAATCGCCAACGGTCAGATCACCGTCGACCGTCAGATGCGGTCGGTCTCGCATCCGGATGTCTACGTCGCGGGTGACAGTGTCTTCGTCCTCGGCGAGAACGGCCGGCCGTTGCCGATGTCCTGTGCGTCGGCCGGATTCACCGCCATGCAGGCGACCGCGGCGATCATCGGAGACCGGACGGGGCGCAAGATATCGACGACCTCGCTGTCGTATGTCGGCAACCACATCAGTCTCGGCCGCAGGGACGGGATCTTCCAGCTGGTCGACGGCGACGCGCACGCGAAGTCGTGGGCCCTGTGCGGACGGGCGGCCGCGCGCGTCAAGTCGACGATCCTCGACACCGCCGCCTGGGCCCTGAGCCATCCGACCTTCGGAAAGCCGAGTCACAGGTACCGCGCGGTCGCCGCCCTCGCGCCTTCACCGCACGTGGTCGCCGCATAGGGTCGTGCTCATGGATACCGCCACCGTGGCGCGTTTCGAGGCCAGCCGGAATCGGCTGGCCTCGCTCGCCTACCGTCTGCTCGGCTCGGCCGCCGACGCCGAGGACGCGGTGCAGGACGCGTTCCTGCGGTGGCAGGCCGCCGACCGGGAGTTCGTCGAGGTGCCCGAGGCATGGCTGACCAAGGTGGTCACCAATCTGGCGCTCGACCGCCTCCGGTCGGCGACGGCGCGGCGCGAACGCGCGGTCGGCGCGTGGATGCCCGAACCGCTGCTCGACGGCGACCCGATGCTGGGCCCGGCCGACACCGTCGAGCAGCGCGAATCGGTGACCTTGGCGGTACTCATGCTCATGGAGCGCCTGTCGCCGATCGAACGCGGCGTTTACGTACTGCGCGAGGCGTTTTCGTACAGCCACGCCGAGACGGCCGACATCCTCGGCATCACCGAATCGGCGAGTCAGCAATATCTGCACCGGGCGCGGCGCCGAATCGCCGCCACCGGCACGACTACCGAGACCGACCGGGCATCCGCGCGCCGGATCGTCGAGGCGTTCGTCGCCGCCGCCTCCTCGGGCCGGACCGAACGGCTGCTGGCGTTGCTGACCGCCGACGCGACCGGCGTCTCCGACGGTGCCGGCCTGGGATGGGCCGCGAAGCTCATCCGGTACGCGACGCCCGAGCGGATCGCCGGCGCGGTGCGGGCCGGCTTCAAACCCTCTCCGGCGAAGCGCAAACTCGCCGGTGGGTCGCCGGCCATCCACGCCGCCGTGGTCAACGGGTGTCCGGCCATGCTCGCCACGCTCGACGACCGCGTCGTGGGTGTGCTGATCCTGGAGGTCCGCGACGACAAGATCGCGGGCGTGCGCGGCATCGCCGCCCGGCACCGGCTCGGCCGCCTCACCGCGGAATGGCAGCGGCAGGACCACGATGTCCCGCTGATCGAATCGTGGTGACGGTGCCTACACCTGCTCGTCCAGGACGGCCAGGACGGCCGAGGTGTCGTGATAGTAGGGCCGGAGCTCGGTGATCAGTCCGTCTCGGAAGCTGATCCATTGCAGCAGTGAGGTTTTCAGTTCACGTCCGGTGCGGCGCGCCCGCAACCGGCCCCGGCTGTGGACGACCACCCGGTCGCCGTCGCTGAGGAACTGCTGATCGTCGAACCACAAACCGTCCCAGCTGTCGCCCATCGCGGCGATGAACGTCCGGAAGCCGTCGTGTCCGTGCCATTCACCGCCGTACGGCAGGCTCGCCGCTTGGTACATGACCACATCGGCGGCCAGGTGCCGAGCCATCTCGCCGAACTCGGCGCCCTCCGTGAGGTAGGCCGCTTCGGCCGCGTAGAACGCTCGCAAGGTGGTCATCACATCCGCCGTCATGCCACGATCCTGGTGGTCGATACGACGGTCTGCTGGCGAGAATTCGCCGTCGTGTTCGGGCCGTCGAATCGTCGTAATGCCCGCCCGCGCAGATGATGACGTCCGCCGACCGTCCGAGCGGATGCGACTCCGGGACGTTCACACGACGATGACTCGCCGCCCGCGGGTATGCCCGGCCTGGCTGTCGATGTGCGCCGCGGCGGCGTCGGCGAGGGTGTACGACTTCTCGACCGGAATACGCAGCTTTCCCCGCGCGATGAGGTCGGCGGCCGCACCGAGTGCGTCGGGCATGCTTCCCGCTACACCCGAGAATCGAACGCCGAGCTCCGGTGCGTCGAGGTCGGCGATGGTGATCACGCGCTGCGGATCTCCGGTCAGTTCGACGAGTTCACCGATGACTCCCGAGCCGGCCAGGTCGAGGGCCGCGTCGACACGCCCGAGTCGGCGCACTCGCTCGACCCAGCCCTCACCGTAGGTGGTGGCGATGGCGCCGAGGCTGCGCAGGTAGTCCTGGTTCGCCGCCCCGGCCGTGCCGATCACCGTGATGCCGCGCTCGCGGGCGATCTGGAGCACGGCCGATCCGACTCCGCCGGACGCGCCGCTGACCAGCAGCGTGTGCCCGGGCCGCGCGCCCACCTGGTCGATGATGCGCAGCGCGGTCTCCACCACGGACGGATAGCCCGCCGCCTCCTCGAACGCGAGGCTGTCGGGCATGTGGGTCCACACCGACAGCACCGCGAACTCGGCATAGGTACTCGAACCTTCGCCGAATACGGCGTCGCCGATCGCGAAACCTGTTACCCCCGCGCCGATTTCGTCCACCACGCCGGCCGCGTCCTGTCCGACTCCGGCGGGCAGTTCGAGCGGATGGGCCTGCTGGAACTGGCCTTCGCGAATCCGCCAGTCGACGGGGTTCACGCCTGCGGCGCGCACCGCGATGCGGATCTGGCCGGGGCCCGGGTGCGGCTCCTCGGCGTCTACGAGTCGCAGGACTTCCGGGCCGCCGAACTCGGCGAAACTCACCTTCTTCATGCGCTCGACGATAACACTAACCGTTAGTATTTTGTAGTTGTTAGTTTTTCATAGTTGATAGCATCCAGAGGTGACTGCGCCGACCGGACGTCGTGAGCGGAAGAAGGCCGCGACCCGCCAGAAGATCGCCGATACCGCGCTGCGGCTCTTCCTCGAGCGCGGGTACGACGCGGTCGGGATCCGCGATGTGGCCGCCGAAGCCGACGTGGCGGTGACCACGCTGTTCTCCCACTTCGCCTCGAAGGAGGCGCTGGTTTTCGAGCGGGACGACGACTTCGAACAGCGCCTCACGCGGGCGGTGACCGACCGGGCGGCGGGCGAGCCGCTCATGCCGGTGCTGCGGCGCGAGATTCTCGCGCTGGTCCGGCATTGCACGGCGGAAGGCGCCGATCCGATCTGGCGCATGATCGACGACTCGCCCGCTCTGCGGCAGTACGAGGAGTCGATGCGGCTGCGGCACGCCGAGTCGCTGGCGACGGCCATCGGGGCGGACCCCGAACTGTCTCGCACTCCGACGGCCTGCCGGACGATCGCGAGATTCGTGATCGACGCCTACTCGCTGGCCCGCGAGTCGGCAGATCCCGAAGCCGCGGTGGAGGAGATCTTCGCGATGATCGAGGGGGCGTGGGCGGTCGCGCCGTGCGCCGATTCCGTTGCGGGACAAGCGCTCTACCCACCGCAGCGGAATGGCTAGCCGGCGACCGATCGGAAGAATTCGCGAATATCGGCGACGAGTTCCGCGGGGGCCTGGAGGGAAGCGAAGTGGCCGCCCACGGGGTACTCGTTCCAGCGCACGATGGTGTTGGCCAACTCCGCCAAGCCGCGAACGGCCCGATCGCCCCGGAAGTTCGCGACCGCGGTGGGCACGCCCGACGGTGCCGGTTTGCTGCCCCACGACGCCCCGGACTCCCGATAGATCCGGGCCGCGGAGCCGGCGGTGCCGGTGAGCCAATAGGTCGTGACATCGGTCAGGATGATGTCGCGATCGACCGGGGCTTGGTCGGTGGCCGTCGGATCCCAATCGACGAACCATTCGAGATTCCAGGCGAGCTGGCCGACCGGTGAGTCGTTGAGGGCGTAGGCGATGGTCTGCGGCCGCAACGCCATCTGGGTCGCGTAACCGTTGTGGCCGTACCACCACATCTGGTTCGCGACGGCCTTCGCGCGGTCGGCTTCCGACAGTTCGTCGAGTTCCCGGCCGGACCCGGTCGCGGTCGCGGCGTCGGCCAGCGCGTTGACGTGCACGCCGATCACCTTGTCCGGTGCGACCCGGCCCAGGGCGGGGGAGATGAGACTGCCGTAGTCGCCCCCTTGGGCGCCGTAGCGTTCGTAGCCGAGCCGCTGCATCAGCGTTGCCCAGGCGCGCGCGATTCGCGGTACGTCCCAACCGGTGTCGCGGGTCGGGCCGGAGAATCCGAAGCCCGGCACCGACGGTGCCACCACATGGAACGCGTCGGCCGGATCCCCGCCGTACGCTCGCGGATCGGTCAGCGGTCCGAGGATATCGAGGAAGTCGGCGGGCGTGCTGGGCCAGCCGTGGGTGAGGATCAGCGGCGTCGCGTCGGGTTCGGGAGAGCGGGCATGCATGAAATGCACTGTCTGCCCGTCGATTTCGGTGCGGAACTGCGCGACCTTGTTCAATCTCGACTCGTGTTCGCGCCAGTCGTAGCCGGTGCGCCAGTATTCGGCCAGATCGATCAGGTAGTCGCGATCGACCCCGTACGACCAGCCGACACCCGGCAGGGCATCGGTCCATCGGGTACGCGCGAGCCGAAAGTTCAGTTCGTCCAGATCTTCCTGCGGGATGTCGATGCGGAACGGGGTGATCGTCGTATCGGTCATGAGGGGAGCATCCACCACGTATAGGACGGAAACGGTCCTACTCGTGCGGGATGATCGATCCATGCCCGATACCACGCCGGCGCGGCTGTTGCGATTGCTGTCACTGTTGCAGACACATCGCGACTGGACCGGAACGGAGCTGGCCGAACGACTCGAAGTCACCACTCGCACCGTCCGGCGCGACGTGGAACGCCTGCGCGCATTGGGATATCCCGTGCACGGTGCGATGGGACCGGAGGGCGGCTACCGTCTCGGCGCGGGTGCGTCACTGCCGCCGCTGCTGCTGGACGACGACGAAGCGGTGGCCGTCACGATCGGACTGCAAACCAATACCACCGGCGATGTCGCCGGCATCGAGGAAACTTCGCTGCGCGCGCTGACCAAGATGGAGCAGGTTCTTCCGGCCCGGCTGCGCCACCGCGTCGACGCGTTGCGTGGCGCCGTGGTCGCCATGCCGCCCCGCTACGATCCGGGCCCCGCTGTCGACGCCGATCAGCTCACCGCCATCTCCGCCGCCATTCGCGCCGCCGAAACGCTGCGCTTCGACTATCGCAGTCACGCGGGCGAGGACACCCGGCGCAGCGTGGAGCCGCATCGCATCGCGCATTGGAGTCATCGGTGGTATCTCGTCGGCTGGGACGGCGACCGCGCCGACTGGCGCACCTTCCGCGTCGACCGCATGTCGCTGCGGACCCCCAATGGCCCGCGCTTCACACACCGCCCGTCTCCCGACGGCGACGTCGTCGCCTACCTGCGTCGCACGATGGGTTTCGCGATGTGGCCGTACCGCTCGGTGATGCGCGTCCATGTTCCCGCGCAACAACTGGCCGGGCGTATCGAGGGTGTGGTCACCCCGATCGACGAGCACACCTGCCGCCTCGAAATGGGTTCGGACTCCTACGCTTCGGTGGCCCTGGTGGTCGGCATGCTCGATGTGGAATTCGAGGTCGAATCGCCGCCGGAACTGGTGGAACATCTCCGGGCCCTCGCGGGCCGATTCACCCGGGCGGCAGGTGGACAGAGGTCGCCGCATGTGACAACGCGTACCGTTCGGCCATGAGGACGAAGTCTTCGGGGGCCTGCGATCGGAGGAGAGACTGTGGGGATCAAGCGGATGGACAACGTGCTCATCGTGGTCGAGGACATCGACGCGATGATCGCGTTCTTCGTCGAACTCGGCATGGAACTGGAGAACAAGGGACCGGTCGAGGGGCGGTGGGTGGAACGCATCATCGGAGTCGACGACGTGCGGCAGGAGGTCGCGATGCTGCGAACTCCCGACGGCCACGGCCGGGTGGAGCTCGCGATGTTCCATGAGCCGCAACCGGTCCGGTCCGACCCGCAGCCTGCGCCCGCCAACACTCTCGGCATTCGCCGCATCATGTTCGCCGTCGACGATATCGACGACGTCATCTCCCGCCTGCGTCCGCACGGCGCAGAACTCGTCGGCACGGTGGAGCAGTACGAACAGATCTTCCGGCTCTGCTACGTCCGTGGTCCCGAGGGGATCATCGTCGGGTTGGCCGAGGAAATCGGCTAAACGGGACACCCGGTTCACCGGCGATCGAGCGTACGGCGAGCTGGAGCGGGGCCGCGCCCGCTACCGCATGGTCCGCACGATGTAACGGCGTGACCAGGGAAAACTCCGTATCAGTGGTCGTGTCAGGCCGGCGTCAGGGGCGTATCAGCCGTCCGCCGCAGAGTTGTCCCCATGAACAGCACAGCAATTGCCGCCTCCGGGTTGCGGAAGGCATACGGGGACAAGACGATCCTCGACGGGATCGATCTGACCATCGAGGCCGGGACCATCTTCTCGCTGCTCGGCCCCAACGGGGCCGGGAAGACGACGACCGTGAACGTGTTGACCACGTTGGCGAAGGCCGACGGCGGGACGGCCCGAATCGCGGGGCACGATCTGGCCACCGAGGGCAAGGCCGTGCGCGCGGCGATCGGGGTGACCGGGCAGTTCGCCGCGGTGGACGATCTGCTGACGGGGGAGGAGAACCTGCGCCTGATGGCGGGGCTGCATCGCCTGCGCGGGGATGCGGGCAAGCGGGTGGTGGCCGACCTGCTGGAGCGGTTCGATCTGGTGGAGTCCGCGGGTAAGCGGGCGGCGACCTACTCCGGCGGTATGCGCCGGAAGCTGGATCTGGCGATGACGCTGATCACCAAACCGCAGATCGTCTTCCTCGACGAGCCGACCACCGGACTGGACCCGCGCAGCCGGCGCACCATGTGGGACATCGTGCGGGAGTTGACATCCGAGGGGGTGACGATCTTCCTCACCACCCAGTACCTCGAGGAAGCAGACCAGCTGGCCGACCGGATCGCGGTACTCGACCAGGGGCGCATCGTCGCCGAAGGCACACCCGACGACCTCAAGCGCCTGGTGCCCGGCAGCCACATCCAGCTTCGTTTCACACAACCCGAGGAACTGGATGCCGCCGCGCGCAGCCTGCCCGGCGCCACCCGTGACGACAGCGCGCTGACCCTGCGCGTCCCCGGCAACGGCGGCACGAAATCTCTGCGCCACCTGCTGGATCGGCTCGCCGAGTCCTCGGTCGAGGCCGAGGAGGTCACCGTCCACACCCCCGATCTCGACGACGTTTTCCTTTCCCTGACCGGTCACGCGACCACGGAGGTTTCCCCCCGATGAGTACCATCACCATGCCCGCACCCCTGTCCGATGCGTCGATGATGTTGGGCCGCAACTTCACCCACATCGCCCGCACCCCCGTCACCATCTTCAACGCGGCACTGATGCCGGTCGTGATGATGCTGATCTTCGTCTACGTCTTCGGCAACGCCTTCGACGTCGGCGGCCACTACATCGATTACGCCACACCAGGTTTGATCCTGCTGGCCATCAGTTACGGCCTGTCCGGCACCGCGGTGTCGGTGAGCTCCGATATGGCCAAGGGCATCATCAACCGGTTCAAGGTCATGGACGTCTCCCGCAGCGCCATCCTGATCGGTCACGTGGCGGCGACCATGCTGACCAACCTGGTCGCCATCGCGGCCGTCATCGGTGTGGCCTTCGCGCTGGGGTTCCGACCGCCGGCGAGTGCGACGGACTGGCTCGCCGCCGTCGGCATCATGATCGCGACCTCGTTCGCGGCATCCTGGCTCACCGTCGCGCTCGGAATGGCCGCGAAGACACCGGAATCCGCCGGGATGAGCGTGGTGCCGCTGATCATGCTGCCCTTCGTGAGCAGTGCGATCGTGCCGGCCGACAAGATGGGCCAGGGTATCCGGCAGTTCGCGCAGTACCAGCCCTTCACGCCGATCATCGAATCGCTGCGCGGATTTCTCGAAGGCCACCCCTCCGGCGGCTATACGGCCGCCGCGCTGGCCTGGTGCGTCGGATTCGCCGTGGTCGGATTCCTCTGGTCGCGTGCCACGTTCAACAAGCGAGCGTAGTCGCCACCAAGTCCTCCCACTTCGCCTCTGTCCCTTCCTTCGTCGCCTCGGTGAACCGCTGGTCACCGAGGCGACGTCGTGCTGTCTGCTCGATCCGCGCCACATCCGGCTGGGACCGGTCGACCAGGCCACGAATCGCGGCACTGGCCGCCAGCAACCGGACCGCCTGTTCATCCTGTTCGGCCCGCGACGCCAGATCCGCGATCCCCACCAGTATCAGGGCGGTGAGGGGTGCGTAGCCGGCGCCGGACGCGGCGCGCAACGCCGCGGCGTGCAGTTGCCGAGCGACATCCAGATCCGTTGTGAGACAACCCATCTGATGGTTCCGCAAGGCGTCGACGTAGCTCTGGTCGGCGTCGCCGTCCTGCGCGGAAGTCGCGATCTCGATCTGCCGGCGGGCCTGTTCCGTATCGCCTTGCCACCGTGCCAGCTCCGCCTTCGTGAACGCGAACTCGGCCAGTGCGTTCGGCCAGGCGGACCGGTCCGCGTACCGCTGCGCCTCGGACATGGCGTCGGCGCTCGCCTCCGCATCGTCCTGCAGCCAATACAGCTGAGCCTGGCGCGCCCGGATCAGGAAAACGTCCTCGATGGCGCCGACCTCGGTGACCACCGCGATAGCCTCGTCCAGATAGGCGCAGGCCGTGGCGAATTCACCACGCATGGCGATTCTGTTGGCCAGCTCGGTCAGCGCGAACGACATGCCCCAGCGCTCGCCGATCGCCCGGAACTCCGCCAGTGCCGTCTCGAGATGGTCGTCGGCTTCCCGGCCCGGGAACCCGAGGGCGATGCGCGCCTTGCCCACCTGCAGCCGGGCCAGCGCCCGCACCCAGGGATCGTCGTGGGTGAGCAGTGGTTCGAATGCGGTCAGGAATTCGTCTCCGCCGCGCAACATGCGTTGCAGAGCGCCGATGAAAGCCAGGAGCGGATAGTCGGATTCGATGTTTCGGCCCAGCTGGTAAGCCTTGTGGACCCATTCCGCCACCTGGTGCTCGTCGTTCGGCCCGGAACTCATGAAATGCACGATCAGGCCGTAGACCCTGGCCCGGAATTCGTCGTCTGCGGCGCCCTCCGCCGGTGACGCTTCGCTGCCGCCTCCGTGCCCGCCGACTCGTGCTGGGTTTGCGGCGGCACTCGCGAGGGCACTGCGTGGTGACGCTTCGCTGCCGCCTCCGTGCCCGCCGACTCGTGCCGCGGCGGTGATCAGTTCCATGCCTTCGGCTTTGTGCCCGCCGAGCCACCAGTACCAGCCGGCGGCCGCCGCGAGCCGCAACGCTCCCGCCGCGTCGTCGTCGGCGAGCGCGCCGCGCAGGGCGACCGCGATGTTGTCGTGTTCGGCCTCTAGCCGCGCGAGCCACTCCAACTGCTCGGCGCGGCGCAGATGCGGCTCCGCGGTCTCGGCGAGGGTCGTGAAGTACGAAAGATGTTGCCGGCGTATGTGTTCCGATTCGCCCGCTTCGACCAGGCGATCGCAGGCGTACCGCCTGATCGTCTCGAGCATCCGGTAGCGCGGTTCGGTGTCCGGCGAGGTGAGCAGCAGCGACTTCTCGGTCAGCGCCGTCAGCAGTTCGAGCACCTCCCACTGCTCGACGTCTCCCGCCGCGTCGGACGCGCCCGCGCAGATCCGCTCGGCCGCCTCGAGGCTCGCTCCGCCGGCGAAGATCGCGAGCCTGCGCAGCACCGTCCGCTCCGCATCGGTGAGCAGTTCCCAGCTCCAATCGACCACCGCGCGCAGCGTCCGGTGCTGCGCGATGGCGGTGCGGCTGCCGCCGGTGAGCAGCCGGAACCGATCGTCGAGGCGGTCGGCGAGCTGGTCGAGGGACATGGTGCGCAATCGTGCCGCGGCCAGTTCGATGGCCAGCGGTATGCCGTCGAGCGCGCGGCAGACGCGCGCGATGGTCGACAGAGTGGCGGGATCGGTCGTCTCCAGATCGGCACGGACCGCGCCGCCCCGGTCGCGCAACAATTGCACGGCGGGGGAGGATTCGATCTCGGCCGGGCTCGCGTCGGCCGCGGGTAACGCCAGCGGCGCCACCTGCCACAGTGCCTCGCCCGTGATGCCGAGCGGTTCCCGGCTCGTGGCGAGGATTCGCAGGCCCCGGCATTCGCCGAGCACCCGGTGGGCGAAGGCCGCCGCCGAGTCGATCACGTGCTCGCAGTTGTCCAGGATCAGCAGCGTCTCGCGGTCGCGGATCGCCGCGACGAGCCGGTCCACCGGTTCCGCGTCCGGTGTGCCGCCGAGCAGCGCGTCCCGCAGCCCGAAGGCGGCGAGGGCCGATTGCGCGACGTCACCGTCGGCGCCGACGGCCGCCAGTTCCACCAGCCACGCCCCGTCCGGCAGATCGTCGAGCAGGGTGCGTGCGGTTTCCATCGCCAGCCTGGTCTTTCCCGAGCCACCCGGCCCGGTCAAGGTGGTGAGCCGATGGTTCGCGAGGAGTTCGCGCACGGCGGCGATATCGGTGTATTTGCCCACGTACCTGGTCAATTCGGCCCGCAGGTTGGTCTTGCGTTCGTTGTCCCGCGGTCCCGCCTCGCCGCGCAGCAGGGCCACGTGCAGGTCGGACAGTTCCGGCGAGGGATCCACGCCCAGGGTGTCGGCGAGGGCTTCGCGGGCGCGCTGGTAGACGAGCAGTGCCTCGGCGCCGCGGCCCGCCGCGGCCAGGGCCCGCATCAAGGCCGCGATCAGTCGTTCCCGGACCGGATGCCGGGCCACCAGCTCGGTGAGTTCGGCGACCAGCTCCGGTCCGCGTCCGAGGCGAATCTCGGCCTCGTACAGATCCTCCAGCGCGGCCAGATGCAACCCCTCGAAGCGGGTGACCACCGCCGCGACGGCCTCGCTGTCGCGCACATCGATGTCCTGCATCGGCGCCCCGCGCCACAGTCCCAGCGCCTCGCGCAGCAGGTGTGTCTGCCGGACGACGTCGCCGCCGCGAGCTTGATCGAGGAGCCGTTCGAACCGCAAGGCGTCGACCGCGGCCGGATCCACCGCCAGCCGGTAGCCGCCCGCCTGCCCGTCGAGCGAACCGTCCGGCAGCGCCCGCCGGAGCCGGGAAACCAACGCCTGCAACGCATTCGCCGCGTCCGCCGGCGGTTGCTCACCCCAGATCCAATCGACCAGGGTCGTTTTGGGGACCGCGCGTCCGGGTTCGAGCGCGAGGGCGATCAACAGCGCCCGCAACCGGGCGCCCGGTACCTCGATCACTTCACCGTCATCTGCTCGGATGTCGAGCGTTCCAAGCATCCCGATTCGCACCCGCAACATTCTGCCGTGGCGGACCGACTGGTGTGAGATCGCCCGTCCCACCAGCGGAAACATCATGTCAGGGGAGATGTCAGCCCGGCGTCAGCCCGATATCAGCCGAGGCGGCGACAGTAGTCCTCGTGAACAGCACAGCGCTCCGCACCGCGGACCGGTTCACCGGCCGGATCCCCCGATCCCGCCGCCCGATTCCCAGCAGAACCAAGGAGAACACCATGTCCACTTTCCAGACCCCGGAACCGATCGCCGTCGCCGTCGAGGTGCTGTCCGGCAACGTCACCGTCACCGCCTCCGATCGCACCGACACCGTCGTCGCGGTCCGCCCCGCCGATCCGGCCAAGAAGGCCGACGTTCGCGCCGCCGAGCAGACGCGGGTCGACTTCGCCGACGGCGCCCTGACCGTGACGACGCCGAAGGACTGGCGCACCTACAGCCCCTTCGGCGGCAATCCGTCGATCGAGGTGACCATCGAGGTGCCGACCGGCTCCCGTTTCCAGGGCACCGCCGGTGTGGGCCGAATCCTCGGCGCCGGCGAACTCGGCGAATGCGTGCTGGAGGTGTCGGCCGGTGACATCGTCGTCGAACGCCCGCTCGGCTCGGTGACCGCGAAGACCGCCCAGGGAAATATCCGGATCGCGGAGGCCACGCGCGGCGTGCTCCGGCTGGAGACCTCGACGGGCGAGCTCGAGGTCGGCATCCGCCCGGGCAGCGCGGCGCGGCTGGAGACCACGGTCGCGAGCGGCGCCGTGCACAACCAGCTGGGGCCGGTCGACGGTCCGCAGGACGACGAGCACACCGTGCGGGTGTACGCGCGCAACGCGTTCGGCAACGTCATCATCCGGCACGCGTCCGCTGCCTGACTCCCTCCGTCTCTGCTCCCTTCGTCTCTTTCGAGAGGACAACGCCATGACCCGAACGGTTTCCGTCCCGCAGGGCCTGCCCATGGACCGCGACGCGGGCCCCTTCGATCCGCCCCGCGAGATCACCCGGCTGCGCGATGCCCACCCCGTCAGTCCGATGATCTTTCCGGACGGCCACGAGGGCTGGCTGGTCACCGGCTACGACGAGGTGCGCAGCCTTCTGGCCGACTCCCGGTTCAGCTCGCGCCAGGACATCGGTGTTCTGCATGTGCCCTACGAGATTCCGGGCATGCCCGTGGCCACCGAGCCGTCACCGCAGATCCCCGGCGTCTTCATCGCGATGGACGCGCCGGACCACACCCGGTTGCGGCGCAAGCTCGTCGGCGCCTTCACCGTCAGGCGGATGAAGCAGCTCGAAGACCACATCGCGGACATCGTCGATGCGCGACTGGAGGCGATGGCAAGGCTGACCCCGCCGGTCGATCTCGTCGCGGAGTTCGCGCTGCCGGTGCCCTCGCTGGTGATCTGCGAACTGCTGGGCGTTCCCTACGAGGATCGCGACACCTTCCAGGTGAACTCGGCCACGTTCCTCGTCAAGGACCAGGCGCTCGAGGAGAAGATGGCGGCCTACGGCGCGCTGACGTCCTATCTGGCCGAACTGGTCGTCCGCAAGCGCGCCGAACCGGGTGAGGACATCCTCTCCGACCTGGCCCGCCACGACGATCTCACCGTCGAGGAACTGACCGGCATCGCCTTCCTGCTCCTGCTGGCGGGGCACGAGACCACCGCGAACATGCTGGGGCTCGGCACCTTCGCGCTGCTCGAGCATCCGGAACAAGCGGCCGAGTTGCGTGCCGATCCGGCTCTGGTTCCCGATGCGGTCGACGAACTCATGCGCTACCTCTCGGTCGCCGACATCTTCTACCGCTATGCCACCGAGGACATCGAGCTCGGCGGCGAAACCATCGCCAAGGGGTCGACCGTCGTCGTCTCGCTGCTGGCCGCCAACCGCGACCCGCGCCGCTTCGACGACCCCGACACTCTCGACGTGCACCGCACGGCCCGCGGCCACCTGTCCTTCGGTCACGGCATGCACCTGTGCCTCGGCCAGCAATTGGCGCGGATCGAGATGCGCGCCGGATTCGCCGGCCTCCTCCGCCGCTTTCCGACCCTGGCCCTGGCCGTCCCGGCCGATGCGGTGGCGTTGCGGACCGATATGAATATCTATGGGGTGCACGAACTTCCGGTGACGTGGACGGATGTCGCGGAGTAGTCGTGAGAGCGGTTCAGGCGGCCGGGGTGATGTGCTCGGCCGACCCGCCGATCACCGCGGCGTCGGGGCCGGCGAGGGTCCGGATGAACGACAGTTGCGCGGCCCGGCCTTCGGCTACGACGCGCTCGAACTGTCCGGGAATCAGCCGGGCCCGCGCCGACCGCGCGAGGTTGACCGGTATGCGCAGCACGGGATACCAGGGCAGGGTGCGGCTGGGCAGGCCGAGTCGTTTCATCGCCGACGGGCCCAGATACATCATCGCGATCGACAGATGCTGGGATCGGGCGATCCGTCGCCGCAACCCCCGCAGATGGTCGTAGTGCCAGCCGAGCGGTTCGTCGCGCATCGGGATCGCGAGTTGACGGGAGGTGTCGTCGGGGTTCGTGATGGCGGTCATCGTGTGGTAGAGAATGCGGACGCTGTCGCGAAAGTCGGTGGGCAGGAAGCGTTCCTCGACACCCATCAACCAGCCGACGTAGCGGGCGAGGTGCGCCATGGCGTCCGCGTCGCGGGGCGTGATCACGACTCCCATGCCGATGGCGCCGATCATCGGAGCGATCAGCGCGCCGACCAGTGTGGCGGCCATATCGGTCTGATTGATCGGCAGCCCCCACTCCTCGGCTCGCCAGTCCGGCATCGCGGCCACGTGCCGGCGCACCAGCGAGTGGATCAGCCGCACGTGCACGGTCGAGCGAAAACCACTGCCCCGCAGTGCCATTCCGCCGGGCGCGGTGACATCCATCGCCCACTGCGTGGTCTCGGCGAATCGTTTGGCCGGCCCCTTCTCCAGGGCGCCGGTGCGCAGCAGGGTCTTGTTGAAGCCGGAGGCCAGGTATCCGCCGAGAAACGACATGTCGCGGGCGACGTAGATCCCGTCGCGGCCGCCGAGGCAGGAGACGCGCTCGGCATGGCGGATCTTGCGCCGATCGACCCAGTCGGGCACCGCTTCGACGTATTCGAAGAATTCGCGCAGCGGCTGCGGGGCTTCCGGTACCGCGGCGATGCCCTCCCGCAGGGCGCGCTCGAACAGCGGCCGGGTGGTGGCCATCCCTTCGCGATACATCCACTCGACGAGCTCGTCCATCGGACGGTCGCCGACGGTCAGCGCCTCGCCCAGCACGCGAAATTCCTCCGGACCCGGTGTGCCGAGCCCGAGCATCCGGGCGAGGGTGCCGAGGCCGGGGCCCGGAACGGGGCGCGGTGAGCTCGGGTGCCGGAGCGGAACGGTAGGCGTCACGAGGTCCTCCTCATCGAAGATCTGGCAAGATCCTCTACCAGAAATTCGATTTTGGCAAGGTCTCCTACCAGAAGAGTGGACTCAGTCCCACCGGTACGTTCATCGACGTTCCTTTTGTGCGCCTTCCGATTCCGACGGATGATGCTGCTGCTTACTGTTCGTGACATTGGAGGCTGCGGTGGAAATCGCGTACTGGATCGTCGGGGCGCTGCTGGCGGTGTTCTACCTCTACTCGGGCGGAATCAAGATTCTGCGGTCGAAGGATCAGCTCCGCCCGATGATGGGGTGGATCGATACCGTGCCACTGGGGCTGGTGCGGGGCATCGGTGTGAGCGAGGTGCTCGGCGCGGCCGGGCTGATCCTGCCGCCGCTGACCGGCATAGCCGTGGTTCTCGCGCTCGTGGCCGCCGTCGGACTGGCGCTGGTGCAGGTCGGTGCGCTCGTGCTGCATCTGCGCCGCGGCGAGGTGAAGCTGATCGGCCTGAATGTCGTCCTGCTGGTGTCGGCCGTCGTCGCCGCGTGGTTGTCCACCGTGTGGTGGTGAGTGATCCACCCGCGAATTCGGTTCGCGCCGATCAGGTTCGGGGCACGCGCTCGCTCACGGACCGCGCCGCCACGCCGTGCACGAGTCGTCCCGCCAGATAGGTAGCCCGGACCTCCAAGTCCGCGATGTCTTCGGGTGCCACCGCACAGGGATCGTCGGACAGCATGACCATATCCGCGTACTTCCCGACTTCGAGCGATCCGATGACATCGTCCGAAAACAATTGCCACGCAGCGTCTAATGTTCCGGGCGCAGCCGGTGATCGTTGCGCGGGTATCGGTCCACGACGTCGGCGTAGACGTCGAGAATCATGTCGATCGCGACGTCGCCCATCGCGTGGCAGGCCATCGGCCAGCCCAGGGGAAAATACGCGTGCACGATCTCGCGCAGCTGGTCGGCGGTGTAGTTGGCATGGCCGCACGAGCCGGGGGGTGACACCGATGGTGCGGGTCGCGTCGGTGTCGAGATACGGGAACGACAGCGCGATATTGCCGACCCACGGTGAGCCGTCGACGACGGTGACCGTGCTGCCCAGGACTACGACATCGGCGGCCGACATCGCGCCTTCCTATCCGAAAATATTGACTAGGAAATCTCTGGCAATTCGAGCTGAGCGCCTCAATTATGGCTTATAGTCCCAGCTAGATTGCCGGAAACGGTCGGAGTTTCGATCCTTTGACCACGTCACAGCGAGTCAGTGGCAAATATTCGCTCGGGTGGGCGGAAGGAACGGCGGATGGGCACCGTGATCGGCAGGACCCTGCCATTGGCCGCCGCGATCGCGGTGAGTCCGCTGCCGCTGATCGTCGCGGTGCTGATGCTGGTATCGGAGCAGGCGCGGGCGAAGAGCAGCGGATATCTGCTCGGGCGAATCTGCGGATTCGCGGTCCTCGTCGCCGCGGTGGCGCTGCTGATCGGCGCGTCCGCCGCCGAGCATCTGCATCCCCATCACGCTTCGACCGCGACCTCGCTCATCCGGCTCTGCGGCGGGATCGGGCTGCTCGGTGTCGCGGTGTGGTTCGGGTACCAGCGCACACGCGGCGAGGAGAAGCCCCGGAAACTGTGGGACCGAGTCGACCGCGTGACTCCGGTGGGCGCCTTCGGGCTCGGCGTCGCGTTCGTGATCATCGATGTCAGCACGCTCGTGCCCGCCGTCATGGGCGGGCTCGATATCGCGGAGGCGAGATTTTCGGCGCCGAGAGCGCTGGGCGCCGGTGTGATCTTCCTCGTGATCGCGCTCGCCTCGTGTATCGCGCCGGTCGCCGCCTATCTGGTCGCGGGCGATCGGCTCGACCAACCCTTGGCCGCGACCAAGACCTGGCTGGTCGCCAACGATCGAACCGTGATGATGGTGCTGCTGTTCCTCGTGGGCACGATGCTGATCGGCCGGGCGATCGAAGCCCTGACGTCCGGATGACCCCCGCGGTCGGTGACAACCGCCGGTGATGTAGATCACTGCCGCGGGTTGTTATGCGATGGGCTCGGCGGGCGTCTTGTGTGCGTCCAGGCAATGAGGGTTCGGCGGCGGCTGCGTCTCGCCGTCGCCGGTCCGTCTCCTCTGTCCGAAGGAAAGACCATGCGTATCACCATCTTCGGGGCCAACGGCCCCACCGGCCGCCAGCTCACCGCCCAGGCTCTGGCCGCCGGACATCGGGTCGCGGCGGTGACGCGGCAGCCGGGCGAATTCCCGCTGCGCCATGATCGGCTCGAGGTGATCGGCGCCGATGTGCTCGATCCGGGTGCGGTCGACGCCGCGGTGAAGGGACGGGACGCGGTGCTGTCCGCGCTCGGGGTGCCGCCGAGCAAGGAACCGATCACCACCTATTCCGACGGTGTGGCGAACATCGTGACGGCGATGCGGCGCCACGGCGTGGGGCGGATCGTGGTGGTGAGTTCGGCCGGGGTCGATCCGCGCCCCTACAGCGAGGGCGGCTTCCTCTTCAACCGGCTGCTGGTGCCGTATGTGACGCGGGTGGCGGGCAAGACGCTGTACGACGATATGCGGCGGATGGAAGCGCTGCTGCGCGACAGTGATCGGGACTGGACCGTGGTGCGCCCGAGTGGACTCTACGACCGGCCCGACGTCACCGATTACACGATGGTCGAAGAGTACGCCGACGGGATATTCACCGCCCGTAGCGATCTGGCCGCCAGCATGCTGGCCGCCGTCTCCGAGGGGCGCTTCGTCCGTGCCGCGGCCGGGGTGATCACCACCGATTCCGGCAATCCCACCCTGCTGCGGTGGATCCGGCAGCAGGCGAGCGCCGGCCACTGAACCGCACCGGCAGCAGGTATGGAAATTTCATTCTCGATGTTGGAGAATCCCATTAGCAAGTGAGCGATCGCTCGGCGCGGGTGGTCGGCAATCCGGCATCGGGCATCGGGGTGCTCGAGTGGCAATGAACGAGGTGCGTTATGGCTGGGCGAGTAGAGGGCAAGGTCGCCTTCATCACTGGTGCGGCACGCGGCCAGGGGCGAAGTCATGCGGTGCGGCTCGCGGAGGAGGGCGCCGACATCATCGCCGTCGACGTCTGCAAACCGGTGAGCGGCACCGACCTGATTCCGTCTTCGACCCCGGCCGATCTGGCGGAGACGGTGGAGCTGGTCAAGGGGCTCGGGCGCCGCATCGTCACCGCCGAGGTCGACGTCCGCGATTTCGACGCGTTGAAGGCCGCCGTGGACAACGGGGTCGAGCAGCTGGGCCGGCTCGACATCATCGTGGCGAACGCCGGGATCGGCAACGGGGGTGCGACCCTGGCCGAAACCAGCGAGCAGGACTGGAACACGATGATCGGCATCAACCTGGAAGGGGTCTGGAAGACGGTGAAAGCCGGTGTGCCACATCTGATTTCCGGCGGCAACGGTGGCTCGATCATCCTGACCAGTTCGGTCGGCGGACTCAAGGCCTATCCGAACACCGGGCATTACGTCGCCGCCAAGCACGGTGTGGTCGGCCTGATGCGGACCTTCGCGGTCGAACTGGGCGCGAATTCGATCCGGGTCAATTCCGTCCACCCGACCAACGTCAACACCCCGATGTTCATGAACGAGGGCACGATGAAGATGTTCCGCCCGGATCTGGAGAATCCGGGCGTCGAGGATTTCGAACCGGTGGCGAAGTTCATGCACGTGCTGCCGGTCGGCTGGGTCGAGCCGGTGGATATCAGCAACGCCGTGCTGTTCCTGGCCTCGGACGAATCGCGCTACATCACCGGCCTGCCGGTGACCGTCGACGCGGGCAGCATGCTCAAGTAGACGTGCCGGCGAGTACGGTCACGCCCGTCCGCCCGTCGTGAACTCCGTCAGGCCCCGCCGAAACCGCGGTAGGGGCTCAGCGGGATCACGGTGAATTCGGAGACTCCGGCCGCGGCCATGGGCAGTTGCGCGACGATGGCGTTCGCCTGTTCGGCATCGGCCGCCTCGATGGTGAAGCAGGCGCCGGCGATATCGCCGCGCAGCCAGATCTGGCGGACCACGCCGTCGAGGTAGAGCTTGCGAACATGGTCGGTTTCGGCTGGGAGCACCTCCTCGAAATCCGCATCGGTGAACGTCTCGGTGCGGCGACGGGAGAGAACCATGAATTGCATTGCGACTCCGGATCTTGTCGAGTTGAGGCGACCATTCTCCCGCGTCGACGGCCGGCGGAGCACGCACCCCGGGTGAGAGGATGTGACATCTTTTCGCTCACCGTTGACCGTCGATGGTGACCTGCCTACAGTGATCGGAACCGGCTCGGTGCGGCTCGGCCTTCGGAGACCGAGCTCGCCGCTGGTCGAAACCCGCTGTCGCGCACGGAGGTTCGGATGAACGACGCTCGTCGGTTCGTGGTGATCGGTGGTGGTCTGGCCGGGCTGGCGTCGGCCGTCTGGCTGGCCGAGGCCGGAAAGCGGGTCACTCTGCTGGAACGCCGGGCCCGGCTCGGTGGTCGCACCCAGGCGATGGCGGTCGCCGAGGTCGGCGATACTCCCGACAACGGCCAGCATGTGATCGCCAGCGGATACCACCACCTCTTCCGGTATCTCGCGAGCGTCGGTACCGAGAAGTACCTGGAATTTCCCACCGGAGGCACGCTGCGCTGGCCGGGCGGACGCGCAACGGCATTGCACACCAGAGGTATCCGGGCGTTCGGCACCTTGCTGGGCGCACATCCGGATGCCGGGCTGGGTGAGCGACTGGCCGCGGCGCGGGCGACGGTGCGGCTGGGGCTGCAATGCCTGTTCCAGCCCGCGGATCTGGCCGACATCACTACCGAGCAGTGGTTCGAGCGTATCGGTATGCCCGCGAAAGCCCGTGAGGCGCTGTGGGATTGGCTGGCGCTGGGTATCGCCGCCGAGCCGGTGCAGCGCGAATGCGCGAAGGTCTTCGCCGATGTGCTGGCCACCGGGATCCGGCTGGGCGTGCGGGATCGGCGCGCGGTCACCATCGGCTATCCGACCGTCGACCTCGATACGCTCTACGTCACCGGTGCGCAGGACGTGTTCCGCCGCCACGGCGTCGAGGTCCGCTATCGCGCGGTGGCGGACCGGATCCGGATCGAGAACGGGGCGGTGACCGGCGTCGATCTGGTGGACGGCAGCACGGTCCCGGCCGATGCCGTGATCTGCGCCGTACCCAATTCCCGGATCCACGGCCTGCTCGACGATCTGCCCGAACACGCCGAGATCTATGCCGCCGCGGACAAATTGGGCGCCACCCCGATCGTCAGCACCAATCTGTATCTGGACCGCCCGCTCGGCACCCGCAGTGCGATGGAGGCGATCATCGGTGGGACCGGGGTGATCGACGAGGTGTTCGACCGGCAGCGCATGCACGGCCGCGAACCGGACGGCACCTGGCTGTACTGCCTGACCACCAGCGGCGCCTACGAGCAGATCCACAAGACCAGCGACGACATCGTCGACGAGCAGATGGCACTGCTGCGCCGCTACTACCCCGACGCGGCCGATGCGCGGGTGGTGCACGGTCATGTGGTCAAGATGCCGGGGGCGACCTTTTCCCAGGCCCTGGGCACCGACGGGCTGCGGCCGGATCAGCGCACCTCGGTGCCGACACTGATGCTGGCGGGGGACTGGACCCGCACCGACTGGTCGGCCACTATGGAAAGCGCTGTTCAAAGCGCCTCGAAGGCGGTGGCGGCGCTGCTGCGACTGCCGCCGCTCTAGCGAGCTCGCGGCCCGCGAAGCGGCTCCAGGAACGCCCTGGCGACCTCGAGGTGGTCGGGGGTCAAACCGGTGTGGCGGTCGACCGGGACGAGCAGGGTGGGGGCGACGGTGTCGGTGCGGCGTTCGGCCCAGCCCTGGTCGGCGGGCTGGAATTCGTCGTCGAACCAGCA
The DNA here is from genome assembly GCF_001613505.1 of Nocardia mikamii NBRC 108933. Lineage (GTDB taxonomy): Bacteria > Actinomycetota > Actinomycetes > Mycobacteriales > Mycobacteriaceae > Nocardia > Nocardia mikamii. The sequence continues at coordinate 371,394 of NZ_BDCM01000006.1, read as the reverse complement.
CAGCGGCCGGCGTCCGGCCCAGCGCTCGATGGTCGGAAGCTTTCCGTGGTGGCCCTCGCGATGCCGAATTCCGGTGTCCTCGAAGATGATCACCTCCAGCGGCGGCAGTCCGAGGACGGGACCGAGGACCGTATTCGCCGCGTACTCCCACGCGGTCGCCCATACGAGTTCGGCATCGGTGATCTCGGCCAGTTCCAGCAGTCGCGCACCGACGGCGGCATCGAGCAGCACCTGCTGGTCGATGGGCGGAATCGCGGCAATAATGCTGTGCTGCAACACATACGGCCGGTAGCCCTGCGGGGGCGGATGGGTGGGCCGGGGGTAGGGATTGAGGGGACCGTCGACATCGAGCAGGATCGCCGCGCGTGGTGTTTCGGTCATGACGCCCCCCGTTCGCTCATACCAGGCTACGACGGCACCCGCCGATGAGTCCGCCACTCACGGCAACGGTTTCGTGTCGACCCGATAACCGGGGCGAACGCACCGAAAAGGCGCCGAAAACCGACTTGCGACGCGCCGAGCGACACGCGAGCAATCCCGTTAAATTTACGCCAGACCTGCGTTGTCGACGGCACACGTTCGGTTATCGTTCATCTCACTGTCCGATGCTGCTGCCGGCGCGCCAGGACTGGTCGTCGATCCGGAGCGTGGAAGGCCGGTGTGACGATCGTTGGGCGTTACCGGAGTCCGTCCCGAAAGATCGAGGGAACGTGCCTGCACCCGTCATCCTGACCGGCCGCCTCGTGCGGCTGGAACCTTTGGCACCGCACCATGTTCCGGGGCTCGCCGAGGCGGGCGCCGCGGATCGCGATGCGTTCGCGTTCACCCCCGTACCGCACGGCCCGGCCGAGGCCGCGGACTACGTCGCCCAGGCCGCGGCGGCGCACGCGGTCGGTTCGGCACTGGCCTTCGCGGTCGTCGCCACGGCCGACAACCGGGTCCTGGGCTCGACGCGCTTCTGCCGCTTCGACTACTGGCAGGGGCCGATGGTGTGGCCGATCGTGCACGGTATGCCGACCGGAGATCCGCTGCTCGCGGTGCCCGACGCCGCCGAGATCGGCAATACCTGGCTCTGCCCACAAGCGCGCGGCGCCGGTATCAATCTGGAGTCGAAACTGTTGCTGCTCGAGCACGCCTTCGACGTGTGGCGGGTCCGCCGGATCGCGCTGCGCGCCGATGTGCGAAATGTCCGCTCGCGCAAGGCGATCGAGCACCTGGGCGCGACCAGCGACGGCGTCCGCCGGGCACATTCGCGCGGCTTGGACGGCACCGTGCGCAGCACCGCGTTCTATTCCATTCTGGACGAGGAATGGCCGGCGGTGCGCCGGCGCATCGACACGGAGCTGGGCGGACTCCCGCGGCTGCTGAACGCCTGATCGCACCGCCGAAGCAACCGGATAGCGAATTCCGGATGTCGCGTCGTGTCCCCGGCGCCTATAATTCACGGCACAACGGTCGGACGTCGAGGAGATCGGTCCGAGTCGGGTAACTCGGCGGCCGGCGCAGCTTCGGACCTCGTACCAGCGCGTTCGCGGGAGGGTCGATAGCCCTCCCCTCCGGGAGACCGCATGTCCGATCCGATCACCACGCCCCAGCCCCCGCCCGCCGCGCCGCGTTCGCCCGATCGATCGCACACGCGGATATGCCTCACCGATGCCGCCCACACCGGACCGATGGTGAGTCTGTTCCTGGTGCCCGAGCCGCGGGTCCGGGGCGCGTCCATGCTGCATCTGCTCGAACAGGTGCCGGTTCGTGATGTGCCGGCGCCGGATCCCGAGCTGACTGCCGCACTGGAAGCGCGGACCCTGCCGGGTGCGGCAATTCGGTTGCTGCCCTGCGTCTCTCGGCACGGCGATGCGTCGCAGCTGCGTCATATCTTCCACGATCACTACATCGCCGACGGGCCGATGGGCCTCGACGTCTGTGATCCGGAGGAGATGGCACGGCTGGCCGTGCTGCCCGAACGTGCGATCGGCCCGCGCCGCATCGACGACTTCGCCGACTACTCGGTGCGGCAGGCGATGCTGGCCGTCTTCCGCTATTTCGGTGTGGACCAACGGATTCCGCTGATGTATCACGGCTATGCCGATCCGGGCGGTCGCTGGCTGGCGGTGCGGACGGCCCTCGCCTGAGCTCAGCCCGCGGTCACGAAACCCTGGCGGATGAGCCAATCGCGCGCGACGGTGGCCGGCTCGGCGCCGTCGACGTCGACCTTCCGGTTCAACTCGGTGATCGTCTCGTTGGTGAGCAGTGCGGAGATCGGCGCCATGACCTGCGCCACCTGCGGATGCGCGTCGGCGAAGGATTTCCGCATCACCAGTGCCGCATTGTATTTGGGGAAGAAGTTCAGATCATCGGTGAGCTGCACCAGATTCAGCGCCTTGGTGCGGCCGTCGGTCGCGGTGACATCGCCGAATTGACAGGTGCCGTTCGCGGTGGCCGAATACACCAGAGAATCCTGCATGATCTGCTTGTGTACCTTGCCCACGTCGATACCGTATTTTCGGGCCAGGCCCGGAAATCCGTCCTGGCGGACGCTGAATTCGGTACCGAGGCAGGTCGGCCCCGTACTCGGGTCGGTATTCACCAGACGGGCATAGTCGGAAATCGTCTTCGCGCCGGTGCGGGCGGCGCCGCCCGCATTGGTGACCATCGTGTAGGTGTTGTTCATCGGGGCCGGATCGGCCCAGACCATCCCGTGCTGTGCGAGATCCGCATCGCGCACCGCCTCGAATTGCCGCGTGGACTCCGGAATCGGTGTCTCGTTACCCAGATAGTTGATCCATCCGGTTCCGGTGTAGTCGTAGGCGATATCGACCTGTCCGTGCAATTGCGCGTCGCGCAGGCTGTTCGATCCGGTGATATTGGTGAGGTCACGGACCTGAGCTCCGGCGGCGGTGAGCGCGAATTCGATGAGGTAGCCGAGGATGTTCTGTTCGGTGAAATCCTTGGAGCCCACGGTGATCTGCACACCGTCGAGGGCGGGAATCGGCTCGATACTGCCCGGCCCGACCGGCAGCGGAACCGCGCCACCGGCCTCGAGACCGCAGGCGGCCACCACGGCGACCAGCAGCGTCGCCGCCGCGGTGGCCGCGCGTCGCGCCGCGGCGCCCGGCCGCGGCCTCATCGCAGCCCCCGCGGTCCGAGAAATTGTTCGGCCAGCGCACCCAGCCAGTCGACGAGCAGTGCCAGCGCCACCGCGAGAATCGCTCCCACCCAGAGGGTTACGTTGTCGCGCAGTTTGTAGCCGGTGTCGATCAGAATCCCCAGACCACCGGCGCTGACCAGGAACGAGAGCGTGGCCGTGCCGACCGCCAGCACCAGCGAGGTGCGCAGCCCGGCCAGGATGTAGGGCACCGCGAGCGGGAATTCGATGCGGCGCAGCACCGTCATCGCCGACATGCCCTGCCCTCGGCCGGCATCGACGAGAGCGGGATCGACCTGCTGATAACCCAGAATCGTATTGCGCAGCACGGGAAGTAGCGCATAGAACGCGATCGGCGCGACCCCCACCCAGAAGCCGGTCTTCTCGGTCCACAGATAGGTGAGCACGATCAGGCCGATCGCCGGTGCCGCGGCACCTATATTGGCGACGCCGACGAACAGCGGAGTGAGACGCCGGTAGCGCGGCCGAGTCAGCAAGGTGCCCAGCGGAACCGAGACCGCGACGACGATCAGCACCACGGTCGCGGTGATCGCCACGTGCTGGCGGACCACGGTGCCGATGGTAGTGGGATTGATACTGGCCTGCTGCGTCGCGGTGAGGGTGCGGTCGAAGGCCCACACCAATACGCCGGCCGCCAGGGCTACGGCCAGCACCGGCTGGGCGAACAACCGGATCCGGTCGGCGCGCCGCTCGTGTCGGACCGCGGGGCTCATGGCCGCTCACCCGAATCCGCTGTGGCCGCACGATGTTCGGCGCGAGTGCGGGACAGGTGTGCGACCAGGGTGTCGATCGCGACCAGCCCGGCGTATTCACCGCGCGGCCCGGTTACGACGGCGTTGGCGGTACTTTCGGCGAGCAGTGTCTCGAGCGCCGCCTGCAACGTCGAATCCGCCGTGACCGTGCCGGTCACCGGGACACCGGCGTCGCGCAACGACTGTGCCTGCGCCAGTTGATGTTCGGACACCCAGCGCAGCGGCCGGTGATCGGAGTCGAGAACTAGGCCCCACTTCCATTCCCGGGTGGCGAGCGCCGCGCGCAGCGTGTCGACCGGATCGTCCTGCGCCGCCGTGGCGCAGCTGCCCAGTTCCACATCGGCGACCCGGACCAGCGTCAGCTGTTTGAGGGCGGCGTCGGCGCCGACGAAACCGGCCACCGTCTCGTCGGCGGGGCGGGCGAGGATCGCGGCCGGAGTGTCGTACTGGAGGACGCGGGAACTGTTGCCGAGCACCGCGATTCGATCCCCGAGCTTGACGGCCTCGTTGAAATCGTGGGTGACGAACACGATCGTCTTGTGCAGTTCGGTCTGCAGCCGCAGCAACTCGTCCTGCAACAGCCCGCGGGTGATGGGGTCGACCGCGCCGAACGGCTCGTCCATCAGCAGCACCGGCGGATCGGCCGCCAGCGCGCGGGCGACACCGACCCGCTGCTGCTGGCCGCCGGAGAGCTGGCGCGGATATCGGCCCCGGAAGGTTTCGGGGTCGAGGCCCACGAGATTCAGCATCTCGTCGACGCGGGCGCGCACGCGGGCGCGATCCCAGCCGAGCAGACCCGGCACGGTGGCGATGTTGCGGGCCACCGTCAGATGCGGGAACAGACCGGCCTGCTGAATCGAATAACCGATCCGCCGCCGCAGGCGGTCCGGATTCACCGCGGTCACGTCACGTCCGGCGATGGTGATGGTGCCCGAGGTCGGCTCGATCAGGCGGTTGATCATCCGCATCGTGGTCGTCTTACCGCAGCCCGAAGGGCCGACGAACACCACGATCTCACCCGCCGGAATCGTCAGGGAAATCCGGTCCACCGCCGGATCACGTTGGCCCGGATAGTGTTTGCTCACCGCGTCGAGCACGATCTCCGCGGGTTCGTGGTCGGTGCGGTCGGCGGTCGCGGTATCAGTCACGGATTCCCCTCGAGGTGGTGAGCCGGCCGACGCCCACCAGGACGGCATCGAGCAACAACGCCAGCACGATGATCAGCACCGTGCCGGACAGGGCCTGCGGGACGGCGGTCGGACTGCCCAGCCGGGCCAGGCCGGTGAAGATCAGATTGCCCAGCCCCGGACCTTTCGCATAGGCCGCCATCGCCAGAATGCCCATACTCATCTGGGTACTGATCCGCATACCGGCCAGAATCGACGGCCAGGCCAGCGGCATTTCGATCCGGGCCAGGATGCGCACTCGGTTCATGCCGACCCCGCGCGCGGCATCCGAGACCGCCGGATCCACCGATGCCAGCCCGATGATGGTGTTGCGCAGAATCGGCAACAGCGCGTACAGCACGAGCGCGGTGACCGTCGGCCGCACGCCCAGGCCCAACACCGGGATGAGCAGTCCCAGCAGCGCGAACGACGGCACGGTGAGGATGATGCTCGCCGCCGCGGTGGCCGCCGCCGAACCCCACGGGCTGCGGTAGACGACGATGCCCAGGCCCACCGCCACCGCGGTCGCGATGAGCACCGACTGCACGACGGCCGAGACGTGCAGATAGGAATCGGTGAGCAGTTGTCTGCGATGGTCCACCAGAAAGGTCCACAGAGTATCCAGGGCGATGTCCTCCCAGAGCTCGGCGGCGTCCGAGCAGTCTATCGATCCCGCGCCGCGGGCGCAGGCAACGAGCGGGACCGGCGTGTGTGCGACGGCGGCGACTGGGGCGGAACCGTGGCGGTCCCTCGCACGTCCTACATCTCAGGAGGCCGATTTCCGGTCGGGGACGGAGGGATTCATGAGTACCACGCGGAGTCGGGGGCTCGGGCGCACGCGCTGGACAGTGCTGTCGGCGCTGGTGGTGATCGGCGTGCTGGCAGTGGGTGTCGTGGTGGTTATGCCCTGGTGGCACGATCGCCCGGCCGCCATCGCCGGGCAGCGGCTGGACGATTTCCCGAATGTCGATGTCACCGCGCTGGATTCGAGTCGGAGTCGCATCGTCACGGTGCTGCGCACGGAATATTCGCATCCCGGCGACGGGCCCAAATACGCACAGGGCGTGGATGAGCCATGGTGTGCCGATTTCGTCAGCTGGACCATGCGTCAGGCCGGGCAGCCGCTGTCCAATCCGAATTCCGGATCGTGGCGGATTCCCGGTGTGGCGACCCTGCAGGAGTATTTCGAATCGAACGGCCGGTTTTCGGCGGTGGGTTCCGGATATTCGCCGCGTCCGGGCGACGTCGTGATCTATGCCCCCGGCAGTCCGTTCGGACAGCACACGAATATCGTGCTGGCCGCCGGTGATCACACCCTGACCACGATCGGCGGCAACGAGCGTGGCTCGGTGCGCATTCACCGTTACGACCCGGCGACGATTGCCGGTATCGTCGGGTTCGGCCATATGTGAAACGTTTTCGTCCAGTGGCGGGCGATCTCGATCGGTGGGGATGGTGTCGCGACACCGGACCCTACGATGTACCCGGCGGCCCCGGCAGCGCCGCTGTTGCGGTCCCCGTGCTGCCGGCTCCTCATCGGCAGGACGGGGATCCGCGTGTGTAGGTGATCGGTGGAGGAGTGGGAGCAGATGGCAGAGCCGGGCGTGCACGACGAGGCCGAATGGATGGACTACTCCGAATTCGGTGAACGTTTCGTTGTCCACGCGGTCAACCGGGACCGGATCGAGGCCGCGGTGTCCGGGATGGCCGGACGGGGGATGAGTATCGGGCCGTTCTCGATCGGCCCGGCGGGACTGGCCGGCCTGGTGGCGGAGGGCAAGGTCGGCAAGCCGGTGATCGCCCGCAGCGAACCGCATGTCACCTTCGAGGTCCGGGTGCCGGTGTCGATGCATCTCACGGTCACCCTCGGCGGGCAGCAGTTCCGGATCGAGGCCACCGTCGAGATCGACCTCACCCTGCATGCGCGGACCGCCGATCCGCTGCTGATCGTCATCGACATTCCGCGGGTGCGTTCGCGTGATGTGAGTTTCGCGGTCCGGGCGGAGGCGGTCGGCGCCGCCGTCGACGTCCTGCTCGACCCGATCGCGACCCTGGTCCAGCGTGAGGTCGCGAGCCGGCTCAACGCCATGCTCGCCGATCCGGCGGCCCGGCGCGGGCGGGTGTTCGATATCGAGGCGATCATGAACGGCACCCGTTCGGAGCATGTGCTGCGCACGGACTTCGAATGGATCGAGTACGCGGAGTTCGGGCGACGTTTCTTCCCGCTGATCGTCACCCCGGATCGGGTGCGCGACGTGGTGGAAGGTCTGGCCGGCCGCGCGGTCGAGGTGGGCCCGCTGCGCACCGGGCCCGGTGACGCGGTGACGGTCGAGGTGCGGGGGGCCGTGCGGATGCCACGGCTGGCCCGGCGGGAGGGCGACGATCCGGTGTCGTTCGACCTGACCATTCCGGTCGGACTCGACATCACCGTCGACGTACTCAAGGCGAATCGCTATCGCGCGGAGGTGGAGGTCGGGTTGCTGCTGGTGGCGCGAGCCGGTGAACCGCTGCTCATCGTCATCGACGTGACGCCGCCGCGCAGTGCCGACGTCGTCGTCGAACTGCAGGCCGAGGGATGGCGCGCGAAGATGCTGGGTTCGGTCGGCAAGATCCGCCGCCAGATCGCCGCGCAGGTCGCGCAGGTCATTCGCGCGGAACTGGCCGACCCCCGGGGCCGCACCATCGACGTCGCCGGCCGCATCGATGCGGCCACCTCCTGACCCCTGTTACTTGTGGTGTTGATGTGACCGGATTGGCCTAGCGGTTCATATGTGCATGTGGTGAAATGAGTCCACGTTCGAGGCTTCCGGCGCGTGGATGACAGCATTGTTGTCGTCGGGGAAGGCGCGCCGGGCACGCTTGCGTTTCCACCGGTCCGCGGGGTGGCCGGCATCAGGTGAGATCTCTATATCGCTGTAGCGCGAAGGAGTTTTCGATGCGTTCCGTTCCGATGACCCGCCGCACCCTCTTCGGATATGCCGGTGCCGCCGCGACCGCCGCCGGTCTGGCCGCGCTCGCACCCGCTGTGCTCGCGCCGCCCGCCGCCGCCGACAACGTCCTCGGCACCCTGCTCGACTATGCCGGTGGCGTGCCCGACGCCGCGGCCATCCGCGCCGCCGGGCACGCCGGTGCGATTCGGTATGTCTCCGACCGGCGCCCGGGGGCGGAGTGGATGACCGGAAAGCCGTTGCGCGCGAGCGAGGTCGACGCGCTGCACGCGGCCGGGCTCACCGTGGTGTCGTGCTACCAATTCGGCAAGGGCGCCACCGCGGATTGGAAGGGCGGGCTCGAGGCCGGTAAACGCCACGCCGACCGCGGTCTGCAACTGCACCGCGATGCGGGTGGGCCGGACGGCGTGCCGATCTACGCCTCCATCGACGACAATCCGACGCCGGTCGATTTCGCGACCCTCATCGCGCCCTACCTCGCGGGCTGGGAATCGGTGCTCGGCAACGAGAACGTCGGCGTCTACGCCAACGCGCCCACCATCGAACTGGCCAAGGTCGCCGGTCTGGGTTCCTGGTACTGGCAACACAACTGGGGCACGCCGAAGGGTTTCGTGCATCCGGCGGCGAACCTGCACCAGATCGAAATCGATGATCGCACGGTCGACGGTGTGGGGGTGGATGTGAACAACATCCTCACCGCGCAGTACGGGCAGTGGTGATCACGACCGCGTAGTGAATCGGCGGCTGTCTACGTTTGGCAGTGGCAGGTGGGATCGGCGACGAGATCGGGTTCGTCCGGGACGACCGTCAGCGTCGGCCGCGCCTCGGGTGCGTCGCGCACGCCCATCCACGACAGCAGCGACCATCGCGACAGGCCCGAGAACGCCGAGCCGAGGCTGAAGAACGAGCCGACCGAACCGATCGACAGCACCGATCCGACGCTGCCGATCGAGAGGACGGAGTAGGCCGAGCCGATCGAGAGGATCGACCGTTCGGACCGGAACGACAGGATCGAGCGATGCGATCGGGTGGACAACACCGATCGGTAGGACCGTCGCGACATCACCGAATGCCCGGCTTTACCGCGCCGGACGCGGGGCGCCGCGCCGGCGTCCGAGGTGGTTTGTGCAGACCGTTCGAGCTGATCGACAGTCGACATACCTAGCGGTCTACCACAGTCCGGGACATCCCATGGCGCATTGACAGCAAACGGCCCGGAGTGTCGTCTCAGCGACATCTCCGGGCCGTCGGGGGCCTGAAATTCAGTGCTGCGGGCGTACCGCGGCGGGCTGCTGGACCACGTGTGCGGCGGGCACCGTGCCGGCCGGGTTCACCGGAGCCGCGGCCTGGGCGGGGCCCGAGGCGACCGTGAACAGACCCAGCGTGGGCAGGAACGAGCAGGTGATCGGCGCCTGATCGGCCGCCGGCTGCGTGGTCAGGGAACCCGCGACCACGGAGATCACGCGACCCGGGCCGGTGTCCACGATGGCCGACAGGGTGGCCGGACCGTCCGGGTTGATGTGTGCCTCGTCGGTCAGCGCCACGGTGCCGCCGCGGTGGTTGTCCAGGTTGTACCACTGGACGGTCATCGGCGGATTCTGCTGCGGCGTCAGGCCTTTGGTGCCCAGCGCGGTGAAGACGAAGCCGGCCTGCCCGGCAGCCGGTCCGGGCGGGGGCAGTTCGGCCGGACCCGGAACCGCGAGCGCGGTGCCGACCGAGTCGGAGCCGGGGCCGATGCAGTCCTTACCGATGGTCGGGTACAGGAACTGCGCGATGGCCGGACCGTTCTTCGGGATGTCCGGGCCGCCGCCACCGCTGCCGTCGAGGAAGGCGACGATGGCCTGCAGTGTCTGCTTGACCTGCGGCGGCAGACCGGAACGATCGAGCAGCTGGATCGCCTGATCGAGGATGGTCTGAGCGCCCGGCGAGGCGATGTTGCCCGCCTGGGCGGCGGCGCCGACGATGGCCGGAGCCAGCGACGCGATCGCATCGACCGGAACGCCCTCCGGGACCAGCGGAACATCGGCGGCCTGGGGCTTGGGTGCCGGTTCGGCAACCGCGATCGTCGACGCGGCGAGTGTCGCGCCGGCTGTCAGGGCCAGCACGGACAATGCGAACCGCGTTCCTCTGGTGCGAAGCACTGGTGTTGCCGTCCTTAACCTCGGGGTTACCTCGTCATGCGATGCGAGAACATCGCGCGATGGGGGCATCGCTTCGCGACACTCTAAAGACAGTGCCGCCGTGTTGTACAGCCGTGGGTGTGATCTTGCCTGCACCGCTCGGCAATTCCGATCACCCGCCCCGGCGCGTTGTCCGAACATAACCCCAAAGCAGTGTTACGCAAGTGAACAGTGATGCCTTTGTTACACGGGTCATTCGAGCCGGCACGGAACGTCAGTTCACGGCACAGGTATACATCTGCAACCCGTACACCTCGGAGGGTTTCGGCCCGCCTCGATTTTGGACCGACGGAGCGAGGGAGCGCAGCGACTGAGCGGAGGAGTGAAAAATCGAGGCCCAGGGGGCCGAAACCCCGCCGGAGCGAAGCGGAGGCAGAATTGCAGCCCGTGACCCGACACCTCCGTTTGGCCGACATCCGCGTGGCCGGGGCTGTTCTGGCCGTTTCGGTCGTGGCCCGTCTGGTGCTGATGTTCGTGCTCCCGCACGGTCTCGACGTGGTCGACCTGCGCGTATACGTCGAGGGCGCGGCCAATTTGGGCAGTGGGCATCTCTACGACTTCGTCTACGCCGACAAGACTCCCGATTTCCCACTGCCGTTCACCTATCCGCCGTTCGCCGCGGTGGTGTTCTATCCGCTGCATTTCCTGCCGTTCGGGCTGGTGACGCTGCTGTGGTTCGGGTTGATCGTGGTCGCGCTCTACGCCTCGGTGCGGATCGCTTTCGCGCTGTTGCCGGGGTCGGTGGCAGAACCGAATCGGCGCGCGGCGGCGATGCTGTGGACCGCGCTGGGCCTGTGGTTGGAACCGACGCGGACGACGCTCGATTACGGGCAGGTGAATGTGTTCCTGCTGCTGGCTGGGCTGGCGGCGGCGTATTCCGCGCGCTGGTGGCTGTCGGGGCTGCTGGTGGGTGTGGCGGCGGGGGTCAAACTGACGCCGGGGGTCACCGGCTTGTATTTCCTGGCGCGGCGGCGGTGGGCGGCCGCGGTGTGGTCGGCGGTGGTGTTCGCGGCGACGATCGGACTGAGTTTCCTGATCTCGTCGTCGGAGACCCGCACCTATTTCGGGCCGTTGATCGGTGACGCCAACCGCATCGGCCCCGTGGGGTCGGTGGTCAACCAGTCGCTGCGCGGGGCGCTGAGCCGCATTCTCGGCCACGACGCGGGGGCGCCCTGGAATCTGGCGGGGCATCGCGTCCCGTTCGGGCCGTGGTGGCTGGGCGCTGTGCTGCTGACCGTCGTACTGGCCTGGTTCGCTTGGCGCGCGGTCGATTTCGACGACCGGCTCGGCGTGCTGCTGGTGGTGCAGTTGTTCGGTTTGATGGTGTCGCCGATCTCGTGGTCGCACCACTGGGTGTGGCTGCTGCCGCTGATGATGTGGCTGGTGCACGGTCCGCTGCGTTCGATCGCGGGCGCGCGGCTGGTGGCCGGGTTCTGGTTGGTGACCACGCTGGTCGGCATTCCGTGGATCCTGACCTTCTTCCAGCCGACGATCTGGGAGATCTCCCGCCCGGCGGTTCTCGCCTGGCTGGGGGCGATCTACGTCTTCGGCGTGGTGGCGACCTACCTGTGGATCATCTGGGCGGGCGCGCAGCGCGGGCGGCCGGGCACACCGCCGCCGGCGCCCGCGGTCGCGGCGGGTTCGGTCCGGGCGGGTTAGGCCGCTCAGCTCTGGTCGGCGAGGCGGTCGATCTGGCCGGCCAGCGCGAGGTCCTTGCGGGTGATGCCGCCCTCGGAGTGGGTGGAGAGGGTGAAGGTGACTCGTCGCCACCGGATATCGATGTCGGGGTGGTGGTTGACCTTCTCGGCGGAGTCGGCCACCCGTCGCACCAGTTCGATGCCGGCCAGGAACGACGGAGCCTCGACGGTTCGGGAGATGCTGCTGCCGGTGTGGGTCCAAGCGGGTAGTTCGCGCAACCCAGTGGCGATCTCGCTGTCGGAGAGCAATGGGGTACTCATACTCTCGGTTCTACCCCAGCGGTAGCGGCTCAGGCCGCACGCGCGAGTTTGAGAGCCTTTTTGAGATCTTTGCCCTTGACTCCCGCGGCCTGACACTTCTTCATTTTCGAGACCACGACAGGGCATTTCAGGCAGCGCTTCTTCTTACGGCAGCACTTTTTCTTCGGTTTGAGGTGTGCGACCTCCTTGGCCTTCACCTTGCCCATGGGGCCCAGGGTAACCAACCATGATGCCGGAAACGGCGGCCGAGGCGTGTTTCGGTACTGTGTACCTGGCCGCATGTCCGGTGAGATCAGTCCACCTGCCTTGTTCGGACCCGCTACGGCGCGGGTCGGCCGCAACCCATTCATTCAGCAGGAGGATTCAACGTGTCGTCTGTCGAGTTCCGCAATGTCGCCATTGTGGCTCATGTCGACCACGGCAAGACGACGCTGGTCGATGCCATGTTGCGGCAGTCCGGTGCCTTCGCCGAGCGTGCCGAGCCGGTCGACCGGGTGATGGACTCCGGTGATCTGGAGCGTGAGAAGGGCATCACCATTCTCGCCAAGAACACCGCGGTGCATCGTCATCACGGCGACGGCAGCGTCACTGTGATCAACGTCATCGACACTCCCGGCCACGCCGATTTCGGTGGTGAGGTCGAGCGCGGTCTGTCCATGGTCGACGGTGTCGTACTGCTGGTCGACGCCTCCGAGGGCCCGCTGCCGCAGACCCGTTTCGTGCTGCGCAAGGCGCTGGCCGCCTCGCTGCCGGTGATCCTGGTCGTGAACAAGACCGACCGCCCCGACGCCCGGATCGAGGAGGTCGTCGAAGAGAGCCACGACCTGCTGCTGGATCTGGCCTCCGACCTCGACGACGAAGCGTCCGAGGCGGCCGAGCTGGCGCTGGATCTGCCGGTGCTCTACGCCTCCGGCCGCGAGGGCAAGGCGTCCACCCAGCGTCCCGAGAACGGCAGCGCGCCCGACGCGGAGAACCTCGACGAGCTGTTCGAGGTGCTGCTGAAGTACGTGCCCGCGCCCAAGGGTGACCCGTCGGCGCCGCTGCAAGCGCACGTCACCAACCTGGACGCGTCCCCGTTCCTCGGCCGGATCGGGCTGGTCCGCATCCACAACGGCACCCTGCGCAAGGGCCAGAACGTCGCGTGGATGCACGGTGACGGCGTCAAGACCGTGAAGATCACCGAGCTGCTGCAGACCGTCGGCGTCGAGCGCAAGCCGGGTGAGGAGGCCGTGGCCGGCGATATCGTCGCCGTCGCCGGCATTCCGGAGATCATGATCGGCGACACCCTCGCCGATGTGGAGAACCCCGTCGCGCTGCCGCGCATCACCGTCGACGAGCCGGCCATCTCGGTGACGATCGGCACCAACACCTCGCCGCTCGTCGGCCGGGTGCAGGGCCACAAGCTGACCGCCCGCATGGTGAAGTCGCGCCTGGACCAGGAGCTGGTCGGCAACGTGTCGCTGCGGGTGCTCGACATCGGCCGCCCGGATGCCTGGGAGGTGCAGGGCCGTGGTGAGCTGGCGCTGGCGATCCTGGTCGAGCAGATGCGCCGCGAAGGTTTCGAACTGACCGTCGGCAAGCCGCAGGTGGTCACCAAGCAGATCGACGGCAAGGTGCACGAGCCGTTCGAAGAGCTCACCATCGACTGCCCGGACGAGTACCTGGGTGCGGTGACGCAGCTGCTGGCCGCCCGCAAGGGCAAGATGGTCCAGATGAGCAACCACTCCGCCGGGTGGGTGCGCATGGAGTTCATCGTCCCCTCGCGCGGTCTGATCGGTTTCCGCACCGATTTCCTCACCGAGACGCGCGGCACGGGTATCGCCAACGCGGTCTTCGACGGTTACGCGCCGTGGGCCGGCGAGATTCGCGCCCGCCACACCGGCTCGCTGGTGTCCGACCGCGCCGGCAGCGTGACACCGTTCGCGATGATTCAGCTCGCCGACCGCGGCCAGTTCTTCGTGGAGCCGGGCGCCGACACCTACGAGGGCCACGTGGTGGGCATCAACCCGCGCGCGGAGGACCTCGACATCAACGTCACCCGTGAGAAGAAGCTGACCAATATGCGTTCGGCCACCGGTGACGTGCTCGAGACGCTGGCCAAGCCGCTGCAGCTGGACCTCGAAGGCGCCATGGAGTTCTGTGCCGCCGACGAGTGCGTCGAGGTCACCCCCGAGATCGTGCGCGTGCGCAAGGTGATTCTCGGTGCCACCGAGCGCGGCCGCGAGGCGTCGCGCCGCAAGGCCCGCGACCGCGCCGCCCAGAACGCGTAGGCGTATCTCCGCGTAGGCATATCTCCCCGGAAATCCGAGAGGCGCACGTCCAGCGGACGTGCGCCTCTGTGGTTCCGGGTGAAAGTGCTTCCAGACGTATTCTGTGGTCGTCGAGTGGACAACCAGCGCAAGCATCTACGAGCCGTTCACCATGGTGGGTTTCGGCCCGAGGGGCCGAAACCCCGCCGGAGCGGAGCGAAGGCCGAAAACACTAGAGTACGTTTCGTGATGTCGGGAGTTCGAATGCGTGCGGGGCGGCGCGTGGTCTTGGTGCTGATGCTGGCGCTCGGGGTACTCACCGCGTGCACCGCCAATCCGCCGCCGCCGATCGAGAGCACCGACAGTCCGAAGACGACTCCGGCGACGCCGACGAAGTCCACGGTCGTGGTGGCGGTGGACGATATCGGGATCGGATTCAATCCGCATCTGCGGTCGAATCAGTCGCCGGCGACGAATGCCGTTGCCTCGCTGGTGTTTCCGAGTCCGTTTCGCCCGGTGCCGTCGCCGACGGTGCCGGGGGGTACGGATCGGGTTCCGGATGCGGCGTTGATGGTGTCGGCGGATGTGACGCCGCCGGATCCGTCGCAGCCGGATCTGTTCACGCTGACCTACAAGATTCAGAATCAGGCGTCGTGGTCGGACGGTGCGCCGATCGCGGCGGAGGATTTCCGGTATCTGTGGCAGCAGATGATCAGCCAGCCCGGGGTGGTGGATCCGGCGGGCTATCGGTTGATCACCGACGTGAAGTCCTCGGAGGGCGGCAAGACGGTCACGGTGACGATGAGTCAGCCGTATCCGGCTTGGCGGCAACTGTTTTCGGATCTGCTGCCGTCGCATCTGCTGAAGGACGCTCCCGGTGGATTTCAGCGGGCCCTCGCCGTGGAGCGTGGCCTGATCGATCAGAATCCGATTTCCGGCGGGCAGTTCCGGGTGAAGCAGGCCGACGCGGGCCGCGAGGAGATCCTGCTCGAACGCAACGACCGCTACTGGGGTACTCCGGCGGTGCCGGATCAGATTCTGTTGCGGCGTGGCGGCACTCCGGCGCAGCTGGCCGAATCGCTGCGCGCGGGTGACGCTCAGATGGCGCTGGTGCACGGCGGTGTCGCGACGCAGGCGCAGCTGGCCGCGATTCCGCAGGTGCGGACCGCGATCATGCCGCAGGCGCGGGAAATGCAGATGGTGCTGAACGGGCGGACCGGCGATCTGGCCGATCCGCGGGTCCGCCACGCGGTGCTGGGTCTGCTCGATCCGGCGTTGCTGGCTTCGGTGGGCGCCGAGACGGGTGCGTGGGTGGATCCGGTGCGGGCGCAGATCCTGGCGCCCTCGGATCCGGGGTACGCGCCGACGGCGCCGCCGCGGCCGTCTCCCGACCAGGCGTTCGGGCTGCTGGCCGAGGCCGGATTCGGCCGTGCGCCCGAGACTCCCGCGGCGGGCAATCCGACGACGTCGCCGGCGCCGCAGCCACGCCCGGTCGCCAAGAACGGCCGGACTCTGACGATCCGGATCGGCGCGGTGGACAAGGATCCGACCACGCTGGCGGTCGCGAACACCGCCGCCGACCAGTTGCGCAGCGCCGGAATCGACGCGTCGGTGCGCAGCCTGCCCGCCGACGAGCTCTACGGCAAGGATCTGGCGGACGGGACCGTGGACGCGGTGGTCGGCTGGGAGCGGGCGGGGGAGGATCCGGCGACGATTCTGTCCTCGCGTTACGGCTGCCCGCCGGTGGCCGCGCCCGGTCAGGAGGACACCTCGCGGATCGATGCCATCCGCAAGGCGCCGAGCAATGTGTCGGGGATCTGTGATCCGTCGCTGCAACCGCAGATCGATGCGGCGCTGCGCGGGGTGGATGTGCCCAAGGCGATCGGTGACGCGGAGCCGAAACTGTGGGATCTGGCCACGGTGTTGCCGATCGTGCAGGACACCGGCGTCGCCGCGGCGAGTTCGCGGATGGACGGGGTCTCGCTGAGCGGTTCGATCCAGGTCGGGATCTTCGGCGGCGCGAGCACCTGGCGGCGGCTGTCGTGACCGGAACCGGCGGTCTGGTTCTGGTACACGCCCATCCCGACGACGAGTCGATCACCACCGGCGGCACCATCGCGCACTACCGGGCCCGCGATGTGCCGGTGACCGTGGTGACCTGCACGCTCGGCGAGGAGGGCGAGGTCATCGGAGCGCGGTGGCAACAGCTGACCAGCGCCCACGCCGATCAGCTGGGCGGGTTCCGCATCCACGAGCTGACCGCCGCGCTGGCCGCCCTGGGTGTGGACGCGCCGCATTTTCTCGGCGGGGCGGGCCGCTGGCGCGATTCCGGGATGAGCGGGACGACAGCGGATCCCGAACCCATGGTGCCGACGCACCCGCGTGCCTTCGTCGATTCCGGCCCGGCCGCGGTAGCGGAGTTGAGCGAGGTGCTGCTGCGGCTGCGCCCGCGCGTGGTGGTCGGCTACGACCCGCGCGGCGGCTACGGCCATCCGGACCATGTGCGCGCCCATCGGGTCACCATGGATGCGGTGGCCGCGGCGGCCGAAAAGGGTTGGGACACACCGAAGGTGTACTGGACGGTGACCGATGCCGAGGTGCTGCGCCGGCATACCGAGGCCTTGGCCCGCCGCACGGTCGACCGTCTGCCCGGGGCCCTGCCGAGCGGCTGGCGGCTGCCGGCGGTCGGCGAGCTGGCATGTGTGGCGAGTGAGACGGTGACCACCACGATCGACGTCTCGGACGTGCTGGCGGCCAAACGCGCCGCCCTGCGCGCACATGCCACCCAGGTCACGGTCGCGCCCTCGGGCCGCGAATTCGCGCTGTCGAACAACATCGCCCAGCCGGTGCTGCCGGAGGAGCATTACGTGCTGGTGCGTGGGCGTCTGGGGCCGGTGGGCCCGGACGGACACGAGGACGATCTGTTCGCCGGACTCGATTGACCGTGGCAGCCGGCACTCGGGCTGGTCGAATCGTGGGCGGGTCGGCTTAGACTGCTGGGCATGTACAACTGGAGCCTGCAGGACGCCATCGTCGCGTTCGTCGAGAGCCAGAAGCCGAACTGGCAGGCGCAGCACGATCTGTACCTGTCGGTGCTCTACGGATTCGTCGATTTGCAGAGTCATCTGTTGACCCTGCTCGGCTTCCCGCCGGTACCGTGACGGCCGCGACGACCAGCCGGACCGCCTATGTGCCCGGCGGGTCGAAGTATGCCTGGCCGGTGCTCGGCGGCGTGCTGGCGGCGGTCCTCGTGTTCGACGGGCTGCTCTCGGTGGTGCTCGAGGTGCTGTATCTGCCGCTCTACCTCGGCGCCACGCCCTTCCCGATCGCGGCCTTGGTCGCCGCGGTGGTGAACGTGCTGCTGGCGCGTGGCATGGGTGTGGTCGTGGCGCGCCCGGCCGCGATGGGCCTGCCGGTGATCGCGTGGCTGTTCGGATTCCTGATCTGCTCCACCACCGGGCCCGGCGGCGATGTGCTGCTGACCGACTCCTGGACCTCGCCGCTGCTGCTGGCCTGCGGCATCGTGCCGGTGGGTTTGTTTCTGTTCCGGCGGGCGTTCCTGCGACCGAAAGCCACCCCGGCCACGCTGTGAACCGGTGCCGGTCGTCCGGAAGGTCTTGCCGGAAAAAGATATCGGCGAACGGCTGTCGCGGGCCGGAGGGTCGGTTAGTCTCTCAGGCGTTATCTGTGGTTCTGCCGCCCGGCGGGCGGTGTGGTTAGGAAGTGGGGGCCGGTTGCTCAGCTGGCCGGTTGGCTCGGGTGCGCCGAGATCCGAATGCGCGCGGACGTCGCCCGACAACAGGAAGATCACCCGTGGTTGAGTGGTCGAAGCTTCCTGGATTGCCTGTGAACACGAAGGATTCGCGCTGGCTCGGCCTGATGAGCCGGGGTGTGCGCGGACGGGTCAGCGTGCGCGTGCGCCTGCTCGCCATCGTGCTGATCTCCAGCATCACGTTGCTCGCCATCGGTGTGGGCGCGGCGTCGTATCTGGTGCGGTCGGGCCGCGATGCCCGGCAGTGGGCCGAATTGGCCAGCAGCACCGCCGCTCCCGCGGTCGCCATCATGGAGACCTTCGGTGAGGAGCGCCGGCTCTCGATGCTGCAACTGGCGGGCGATCCCGGCGCCACAGCACAATTGACGGCCGCGCGGCAACGCTCGGATGCGGCGCTGGCCGCCCTCACCGCCAAGGGCGACGAGGCGCAGAAGATGAATCCGGACAACTCCGGAGCCGATATCGCCGCCTACGGTCAGCTGCTCGCGCAGTTGCCGCTGGTGCGTCGCGGTATCGATTCCGGCCAGGCGCCGGCCGATCACGTCTTCGGGCTGTTCAGCCGTTTCACCGCGGCGATCATCGATGCCTCGATGCTGGCCGCCCGGGTCGCGCCGGATGCCGGCATCGCCGTCCAGCTCGGCTATGCCGTCGAGGTGATGCGCGCCGCGGAGGCGCTGTCCGAAGCCACGGCACTCGGTGAATTGTTCCTGGTGACAGGCACTTCTACGCCCGCGCAGTGGACCCAGTACACCAACTTCCTGGGTGAATTCCGCGGCCAGATCGCCTACTCGCGATCGGTGCTGAAGGGCGAACGCGGGGATCAGCTCCAGGCGCTCGTGAACAGCCCGGCGTGGGCCCAGATCAACGAGATGGCCGACGCGGTCGCCGCGCGCGGTCCGATGGCGGCCGCCGACGATTCCGACCCGAGCACGCGGACCGGCGATACGACGCGGTCGCGCACGAGCCGGCAATCCGCGAAACCGCTGCCGATGACCGTGGAGGCCTGGCAGGACAGCTCGGCACAGCTCGGCTCCGGACTACTGACGCTGTGGCAGGACAAGAGCCGGGACGCGCACGCCGAGGCGCGGGATCAGGGTGATCGCACCGCCATCGGATCACTCGCCGGCGGCGGTGCGGTGTTGCTGGTGTCGATTCTGGCCTTCCTCGCCTCGCTGGTGCTGGCGAACCGATTCATCGGCCGGATGCGCCGATTGCGCCGCGACACACTGGAATTGGCCGACGAGCGGCTGCCCGACATCATGCGCCGGGTATCGGCCGGTGAGACGGTGGATGCCCCGACGGAGGTGTCGCGGCTGGACTTCGGTTCCGACGAACTCGGCCAGGTCGCGCAGGCGTTCAACCGAGCGCAGGTGGCGGCGGTGTCGGCCGCGGTCGCGGAATCGAATACCCGCGCCGGTATCAATACGATCTTCCTCGATATCGCCCATCGCAGTCAGGCGCTGGTGCATCGCCAGCTGGCTCTGCTGGACCAGGCCGAGCGGCGCGAGGAGAACGCCGACCAGCTCGAATTGCTGTTCCAGCTCGACCATTTGGCGACCCGCGCCCGCCGCAACGCCGAGAATCTGATCATCCTCGGCGGCAAACAGCCGGGTCGGCGCTGGCGCAATCCGGTTCCGTTGATCGAGGTGATTCGCGGTGCGGTCGCGGAAAGTCTGGACTACACCAGAATTCGCATCGGCCGTATTCCACGGACCCGCGTGATGGGCACCGCGGTCGCAGACCTGATCCACTTGCTGGCCGAGCTGATGGACAACGCCACCTCCTATTCGCCGCCGCAGGCGCGGGTGGAGGTACACGCCGCCGTGGTGGGGCGCGGTGTCGCGGTGGAGATCGTCGACCAGGGTCTGGGTATGACCGCCGACGAACTCGACCGCCGCAACGAGATGTTGTCGCATCCGCCGGAATTCAGTGTGGCGGCGCTGTCCACCGACACCCGGCTCGGCCTGTTCGTGGTCGCGAAACTGGCCAACCGCCATGGTATTTCGGTGAAGTTGCGCGAATCGGTGTACGGCGGTGTGCGCGCGGTGGTGCTGATCGGCACACCGGTGCTGGAAGCCGGTGAGGTGAACGGTACGGACTTCGAGGATCCGGGCCCCGCCACCGGGGAGTTCGCCGTCCTGGGGCCGGTGACCAACGCGTCCGCCGCCCGTGCGGAAGTGATTGTCGCCGAGGATGTTCCGATGGCGACCGACGTCGCGACGCCGCCTGCCGCGGATCCGGACCTGAGCCCACGGCGCTCGGCATGGTTCACCTCGGCCTCCGAGCGTATCGATTCCGCCCCCGCGACCGGAGTGTTCGGCGCGCCGGTGACCAGCCCGGGCGTGGTTCGCGCCGGGGAGGGCCGCCCGCCGCTGCCGCGCCGGGTGCGGTCGGCCGATCGCGACGAGACGCCCGCGGCCGGTACCAATACCGTTCGCCGACGCACCGCCGACCAAGCTCGCAACCTGATCAGCGCCGTCGAGCAAGGCACCCGGCAGGGACGCCGACCTGCTGACGAAACCGGCTCCACGGCATCACATTTCGAGACAGACGAGGGTGAAGATGGCTAATCCCAACCGAAGTGACGTCGGCTGGCTGCTCGATGATCTGGTGAAGGGTCTCACCGGTGTCCGCTACGCGGTACTGCTGTCCACCGACGGACTGCTGCTGGGCAACTCCTCGGAGCTGGAGGACTCCGATGCCGAGCGGTTCTGTGCGATGGCTTCCGCGCTGCACAGCCTGGCCCGCAGCGCCGGACATCATTTCGACGCCGGCGGTGTCTGCCAGACCATGGTGGAACTCGACCGGGCGGTGCTGTTCATCACCGCCGCGGG
This sequence comes from Nocardia mikamii NBRC 108933, assembly GCF_001613505.1. Classification (GTDB taxonomy): domain Bacteria; phylum Actinomycetota; class Actinomycetes; order Mycobacteriales; family Mycobacteriaceae; genus Nocardia; species Nocardia mikamii. The sequence continues at coordinate 350,369 of NZ_BDCM01000006.1, read as the reverse complement.
TGACAACGCGTGCTTGGGCCTTCTGGCCGCGGACAACGCCGACCTGGGCATGGTCGCGTACGCGATGAACCAGACCGTGCAGCGGGTCGGTTCACACCTCGCCGTCGACCGACGATGAGTCACCGTGAACGACGGTGACGCCTGGTTCGACGACGAGGCCGGACCACTGGTCCGGTTGTACGCGGTCACGCAGGGACGTGGCCGCAGCAACCGGCCGGACCTGGATATGCTGACCCTGGTCGTCGATATCGGCCGGGGCGCGGCGCTGCGCCGCCACGAACCCGAATACGCCGCCATCGTGGAGTTGTGCCGCACACCGCAGTCGGTCGCGGAAGTCGCTGCGCGGCTGGAACTTCCGCTGACCATGACGAAGGTGCTCGTCGGCGATCTCATCGACGACGGCCGCCTCGAATACCGCCAGCCCCGTCAGGACGAGGCGTCCGACGTCGGCCTGTTGCAGGCGCTGCTGGACGGCATTCGAGGGCTCTGACCGGGCTCAGTGCAGCCGCGCCGCAAGGCGTTTCGCGTTCATGTAGGCGATCGCCTCGATCGAGACCATCGGATTGACTCCGGAGGCGGTGGGGAAGCAGGACGCGTCGGCGACGACGATGTTCCGCACATCCCAGGTGGCGCCGTCGGGGTCGACCGCCGACATGTCCGGTGCACCGCCCATCCGCGCCGAACCCATGATGTGCAGCGCGCCCATCGCGCACTGTCCGGGCTCGTAGCCGGCGGCGGCGCAGGCGGCGGCGAATTCGGCGTGCGATCCGGTGCGGCCGGGCTCGTAGGCGGGGCCGGCCTGCTGTCCGGAATAGATGCGGCGTGCCCCCGCGGCCTCGAGAATCTGTGCGGCGCCGGTGATTCCGGTGTGCAGATGGCCGCGATCGTGGTCGGAGAGCCGGTAGGAGACCACCGGTTCGCCGTTCTTGTCGACGCCCACACTGCCGTGGTCGCGGTCGCGGGTGATCACTCCCAGCGCCACCGACTTGTTCAGCTCCAGCAGATTCGCCCGGTAGGCCGCCGCGCCACGCCAGTTCATGAAGCCGACGCCCATACCGGGATGGATGGGGCCGGTCTCGTAGATGACGCCGTAGCCGTTGCCGTCCAGATCGCGGTGCTGACGGCTGATCCGCGCCTGCATACCGCCCTCCCACGGCCGGATCGGTTCGTCGAAGACGCCGAAGACCGCTGCGGCGGGGTGCAGTCGCAGATAGTTGCCGATGTTCTTGTTGCGCAGGCCCGATCGTTTCAGCAGCGCCGGGGTCTGCACCGCGCCGGCGGCCACGACCACCGCGCGCGCCCGCACCTCGATCGGGATGCCGTTCGAACCGACGGCCGAAACACCTTCGGCGCGACCGTTGTTCACGAGGATGCGCCGCACGTTCGCGCCGACCACGAACCGCGCGCCGTGTGCCGCGGCATCGGCGAGCCAGGTCTTGGTGACCGACTGTTTGGCGCCGACGCGGCAGCCGTAGGGACAGCGGCCGCACTCGACGCCGGCATCGCAGGCGTCGCCGACATTGCGGGGCAGGGTGTCGATATGCCAGCCCAGGGCGGTGGCGCCGCGTTCCAGCACGCTGTCGCGCGGCGAGAGCGGGGAGTGGCGATCGTTGACGCCGAGGCGCCCGGTCACCGCGTCGAGGGCGGTGGTGTATTCGTCCTGCGCGAACTGAATCGCACCGAGTCCGGCCCATTCGGCGCGCACCTCGTCCGGGGTGCGCAGCGATGTGCTCCAGTTGACCACCGTGCCGCCGCCCAGGCAGGTTCCCGCGACCAGGGTGATCTGACCTTCACTGGTGGCGGGCGGACCGGGGGCGTAGAGATTGAGCAGGGCGTCGAGTTCGCCGGCACCGAAATCCCGGTCGTCGTAATAGTTTCCGCGTTCCAGCACGATCACGTCGAGCCCCGCCTCGGCAAGTACCGCGGCGGCCGTGCCACCGCCCGCCCCGGAGCCGACGATGACGACATCGCAGGTCGAGGTGATCGGTTCGGTCGGACGCAGCACGGACAGGGCGGGGGCCGGAGCCGAGGCGAGGGTGCCGGGCGGGCCCGGATAGTCGATGGCCTTCCACAGCGGGTGGCTACCGGTAGGGCCGGGCGTGACGTTGTAGGACAGCAGAGCTGCCTGCTTGAGCGCCTGGAACAGGGTGCGCTTCACCGCGATTCGGGAATCGCCGAGGCGCAGGAGGGTGCGCTCGCGCTCGTCGGCGGTCAGTGACGAGAAGCGCCGGCCACGGTTGCCGAGCAGCAGGCCCGCCAATCGGGAATCCCACAGATCGAGCAGGGTGGCGAGTTGTCTGCTCTCGGCGGGGCGAGGGTTGCGGCTCAGGATGTCGAAGACCGTCGCCACGGAGCCGAGTTCTGTCGCCGACGGCAGACTCAGCCCGTCGCCCGGAGTGAACGTATCGCAGATCAGGCCCAGGGCTGCGCGCTGCTTCACTGTCGGTTCCATACGATCTCACCTTTCGCAACTCTGAGTGAGTTGTATCACGGCAGGTGAATCTATGCTTACTTATCCGAAACATCTTCGCTGATATGGGGCGCTTTCTGGCGGGCTGCTCGCCGTTTTCACTGAGAACTGCCGATTACATGCGGTTCGGCGTCCGGCTCGCCGCGCCGACCCGGCGTCAGGTACCGCGCGGTATCGCGACCGCGTCGTCCGAGGCGGAACTCGGCGCCGGAACGTCCGCCGTCCCGGGTGTTTCCCGGATGCCCAGCCGGCCGGGCGTCACCTGGTCGATCAGCGCCCACGCCCGTTCGATGGGCAGATCCACGACGCTGTACTTCTTCTTCCCCGCCGCACTCGCCGCGATGACGGTCGCCAGGCCGGCCCGGCGCTGGAAGTAGGTCTGCCGAACGGTCCAGCCGATGATCCCGGGGGCTTCGAGGCAGTCGCGGTCACGATCCAGCGACCCGCGCCGCGTGATCAGCCAGACCGGACGTGCGCCATCGGCCGGTATCACCGCATGCCCCAGGCCTCGGTACCGATCGTGTGCCAGCGCTGCCGCCGCAAGTGCGACGGTCGCGAGCAGGAGCCATGCCCACCCCGGAACATGAAGTCCGGCAAGGGCTATCAGCGAGTATGCGCCGAGGATGATCCACACCGGCAGGAACGATCGCGTGTAGCGCCGCCGGAGGGCGCGCGGGCCGTGCGGTTCGAGTGCGACCAGGGCGGGGGCGGCGGCGGTCGCGACATCGTCGCGGAGCCGCCGGTATGCGGTCGAGTCGGTGACGCCGGCGTCGGTGCGGTGTACATACCCTCCGGTGTCCGGCAGCCGCGCCTGGATCGTCTCGAGCTCATCCGCGGGTATCGGCACGTCCTCGCCGGATTCCGGATCGGTGCGGCGTGAGCGGCTGGTGAGCAGCTGCGCGAGAGTGCGGTCGACGGCGGCGCGCGGGGCCTGGGGCAGCAATTTCTGGCGCGGGCTGGTCCCGGTCATGATGGCTTCGAGTTCGGCTCCGCCCGCCAGGCGCAAGAGCAGAGGTTCCTTCACCGTCGCACCGCGCAGGCGGGAAAGATCCAGAGTGGTCTGGCGGGTGGTGAGCAGGCCGCCGCGGATATGCAATGCCGTCCCGTCGTCGAGTACGCGCAACCCGAAATACGTGGTGAGGTACCGGATGCACGCGGCGATCGCGGCGATCACGAGCAGCAGCGCGACCGCACCCGCCACGGCCAGCGCGATGAACAGCGCACTGTGCTGGGTCAGGTCCTGTACGGCGTTCGAATGCACCAGCACGTCGGCGACTCCGACCTTCGCGGCCAGGCCGATCACCGGTCCCACGATGGCCAGGCCGGTCAGCGACAGCGGTGCGTAGCGAACCCAGCGCGGCTGCCAATGCCCGATCTCGACCGCCTCGTCCGCGAGACCGGCGGTGTCACCGCTCAGGGCTCGCCGCAGTGCCGCTCGTCCGGCGGTGATCCCGGGGTGGACCGAATTACCTTGGTGTGCGCGCCGGTTCGAATGGTCACCGCTCGTCGTACCGGTCGCCGCGGCAGTGTCCGGCTGGGTGTCCTCGGCCGGTGGCAACAGCAGTGCCCGCAGTTCGGGTACCTGCCGCGCATCCACCCCGTCGAGATGAAATCGCTTCTCCCGATCGGCGTGCTGTCCGGTGCCGATGACCAGCACCACCAACCCGAGCAACCGGTGCATCGGATCCGCGTGCACGTCCACCGACCGAATTCGCGACCGCGGCACCGTCAAGGTTCGTCGCTGCAGCAAGCCCCGGCGCAGTTCCACGGTGTCGGCGCCGATCCGGTAACTGGTGGTGAACCACCGCGTCAACGCGAATGCCACGATCACCACCGCGACCGCCACCGGGCTCCACGCCGGCCCGCCGCTCTGGCTCCCGACGATCACCGCACCCAGCAGGACCGGAATGTATTTGAGCAGTTCCCGCACCGGATGCACGAGCAGCATCCGCATATCCAGCCGCCGCCAGTCGTCGGGCGCCCCAGGCCCCGGATCGTTCACGTCGCGTCCTCCCGATGAATCGACGCGATATCGGTCAGCCGGTTCACCGTCCGCTCGGCCACGTCCAGATCCAGTGCCGCGATCCGTACCGCACCCGCCGACGACGCCGTGGTCACCGTGACCGTCGCCAACCCGAACATGCGCTCCAACGGCCCCCGATGCGTATCCACCGTCTGCACCCGCGTGATCGGCGCGACCCGGCTCTCCTGGGTGAACCACCCCGTCCGCGTGTAGACCGCGCCGTCGGTCACCTCCCACCGATGCACCGCATACCGCCAGATCGGCACAACCACCACGGTGAACAGCGCGAGCGCCACCGTCGCCGCCATCAGACCGAGCGCCCACCCGCGGCGCGCACCGTCGAGCACCGCCCACATCACCTCACCCACCAGCGCGATCGCCCAGAAAATGGCGGGCCCGGCCGCCCACAACAGCGGCGCCCGCCGACTGGCTCGCCACGCCGGAGCCGCCAAGATCGTGCGCACGGGCGAAACTTCCGGCGACCGGGTCATACCAGCCATCGTGACATGGAATGCGGCAGGTCGGCGATGTCGCGACCGGCGTCCGCGCGGAACCGGCACCGACCGCCACTCGGCCGGTCCCGGGACTCGGCTCGCCGGCGCGCGGCATCGCCGCCTCGTCCGTATCCAGCGGAACCGGAAGTTCAGCCGGTAGGGCTCTCACCAGCACAGTCGCGGAGGCTGTCCGCCGGGGCGCAAACTGGTCGCCGGAAGCAGGAATAACCCGTGAAGGCGGCCGGGTTGTCTCACGTCACAGGGCACCGAAGGGAGAACACTCGGATGGTTGGCGCATGATCGACGGCGTGAACGAACAACCGCACACTGGGCTACCGACTCCTGGTGTACCGCCCGTTCCGCCGAGTTCCTCGGCCATGCGCAGAGCTTTGCGGCGTGCGCGCGACGGGGCGACGCTCAATCTCGACGAGGCTGTGGTGCTCCTGCACGCACGCGGTGCGGATCTGGAGGATCTGGCCGCGTCCGCGGCGCGGGTGCGAGACGCGGGGCTGCGGGAGACGTATGCGGGGGACACCCTGCCCATCACCTATTCGCGCAAGGTGTTCATACCGCTCACCCGCCTGTGTCGCGACAAATGTCATTACTGCACGTTCGTGACGGTGCCCGGCAAGCTGCGCGCCGAGGGCCACGGCATGTACCTGGAACCCGACGAGGTGCTCGAGATCGCCCGCAAGGGCGCCGAATTGGGTTGTAAGGAAGCGCTTTTCACCCTCGGTGACCGCCCGGAGGACCGCTGGCCGGAGGCGCGGCAGTGGCTGGACGAGCGCGGCTACGATTCCACGCTCGACTATGTGCGGGCCATGTCGATCCGGGTGCTCGAGGAAACAGGTCTGCTGCCGCATCTGAATCCGGGAGTGATGAGCTGGGCGGAGATGTCGCGGCTCAAACCGGTCGCTCCGTCGATGGGCATGATGCTGGAAACGACCTCCGAGCGCCTGTTCAGCGAACGTGGTCAGGCCCATTACGGCAGCCCGGACAAGGATCCGCAGGTCCGGCTGCGTGCCCTCACCGACGCGGGACGGCTGAGCATTCCGTTCACCACCGGCATCCTCGTCGGCATCGGTGAGACCTATGCCGAGCGCGTCGACTCCATCCTCGCGATCCGCAAGTCGCACAAGGCGTTCGGGCATGTGCAGGAGGTGATCGTGCAGAACTTCCTGGCCAAGTCCGATACCGCCATGCGCGACACCCCCGACGCCGACCTGGCGGAGTTCCGCGCCACGATCGCGGTGACCCGGCTGCTGCTGGGGCCCAAGATGCGGATTCAGGCCCCGCCGAATCTGGTGTCGCTCGACGAGTGCCGTGCCCTGATCGACGCCGGTATCGACGACTGGGGCGGGGTCTCGCCGCTGACCCCGGATCACGTGAATCCGGAGCGGCCGTGGCCGAACCTCGAGGTCCTCGCCGAGGTGACCGCACAGGCCGGCTATTCGCTGACCGAGCGGCTGACGGCCCATCCGAAATATGTGCTCGCCGGCAATCCCTGGATCGACCCGCGCGTGCTGGGACATGTTGCCGCACTGGCCGATCCGCGCACCGGTCTGGCCCGCGACGTGAATCCGTCCGGTCGTCCGTGGCAGGAACCCGATCAGTCCTGGGAGTCGCTGGGCCGGGTGGATCTCAACACCGCCATCGACACCGAGGGCCGCAACACCGAGTCCCGCAGCGATTCCGGGTTGGACAGTGACGGCCTCGGCGCCTTCGGTGACTGGGAAACCGTTCGGGAACAAGTACTTTCGCTCAGCGCACCGGTGAAGCTCGATACCGATGTGCTGAGCGCCCTGCGCGCCGCGGAGAAGGATCCGGCCGGGCTCACCGACGACCAGTACCTGGCCCTGGCCACCGCCGACGGCCCGGAACTGGACGCCATCGCCGCCCTGGCCGATCAGCTGCGCCGCGACACCGTCGGCGACGACGTCACCTACGTGGTGAACCGCAACATCAACTTCACCAACATCTGCTACACCGGCTGCCGGTTCTGCGCGTTCGCGCAGCGCAAGGGCGATGCCGACGCGTTCACCCTGTCCGCCGACGAGGTCGCCGAACGCGCCTGGGAAGCGTATGTGGAGGGCGCCACCGAGGTGTGTATGCAGGGCGGTATCGACCCGGACCTGCCGGTCACCGGGTACGCCGATCTGGTGCGGGCGGTCAAGAAGCGGGTGCCCTCCATGCATGTGCACGCCTTCAGTCCGATGGAGATCGTCAACGGCGCCTCGCGCGGCGGGCAGAGCATCCATGACTGGCTCTCGGCGCTGAAAGAGGCCGGGCTGGATACGATTCCGGGCACCGCCGCGGAAATCCTCGACGACGAGGTGCGCTGGGTGCTCACCAAGGGCAAGCTGCCCACCTCGGCGTGGATCGACGTCATCACCACAGCGCACAAACTCGGCATTCCGTCGAGTTCGACGATGATGTACGGCCACGTCGACAATCCGAAGCACTGGGTCGGCCACCTGCGGGTGCTGCGCGGTATCCAGGACGAGACCGGTGGGTTCACCGAATTCGTGCTGCTGCCGTTCGTACATCAGAGCGCGCCGCTGTATCTGGCGGGTGCGTCGCGGCCCGGGCCGACGATCCGGGACAACCGCGCCGCGCACGCGCTGGCGCGCATCATGCTGCACGGGCGCATCGCCAATATCCAGACCAGCTGGGTGAAACTGGGGATCACCGGCACTCAGGTGATGCTCAACGGCGGCGCCAACGATCTGGGCGGTACGTTGATGGAGGAGACCATTTCCCGGATGGCCGGATCGGAGCACGGCTCAGCGAAGTCGGTGGCCGAACTGGTCGAGATCGGCGCCGGGATCGGTCGCCCGGTGCGGGAGCGCACCACCACCTACGGGATACCGAAACACCAGGTGTCGGCCCTGCCGCTGACGGTCGGCTGATCGTGACGCGGCGCCGCTTCCGGCGCCGGAGTCTCGGAACTCCGGAGGCGGCGTCTCGCACACCGGCGGCGACGGCGAACCGGGCGCCGCGAACACGACGAATCGGACACCACCGGGCCGGCGCGAAGGGCATCGCCGGGCCGGCGCGGAGAACACCGCCGGACACGGTGTGTCGCATCCCGTCGGGATCGGCAAGTTAGGCAAGGCTGACCAGTTGTAATGTGAGTCCCCGGGATACTGTTGCGCGGGCGGAAGTGTCCCGCAGGCAAGGACAGACTAGGAGAACGGCAGTGCCGTACATCATCGCTGAACCGTGCGTTGACGTGAAGGACAAGGCGTGCATCGAGGAATGCCCCGTGGACTGCATCTACGAGGGCAATCGCATGCTGTACATCCAACCCGACGAGTGCGTGGACTGTGGTGCATGTGAGCCGGTGTGCCCGGTGGAAGCGATCTTCTACGAGGACGACACCCCGGACCAGTGGAGCGGGTACATCAACGCCAACGTCGACTTCTTCGACGACCTCGGCTCGCCCGGCGGCGCGACCAAGGTCGGCAAGACCGACTACGACGTGCCGTTCATCGCCGCGCTGCCGCCGATGGCGAACGAGTAGGTAGCGTTTCGGTGATCCGCGATCGTGTGCGGGTCAGCAGTCTGCTGCCCGATTTTCCCTGGGACACCATCGCCGGGGCCAAGGCTCGCGCCGCGGCGCATCCCGACGGCATCGTCGACCTGTCGGTGGGCACACCGGTCGACCCGGTCGACCCGCTGATCCGCGCGGCGCTGGACTCGGCCGCCGACGTACCCGGTTATCCGGCCACCTACGGCACTCCCGAACTGCGGGAGGCCGCGGTGGCGGCGGTGGCGCGCCGCTTCGGCATGTCCGGTATCGGCTCCGATGCGGTGCTGCCGGTGATCGGTACCAAGGAACTGATCGCCGGATTGCCGCGACTGCTCGGCCTCGGCCCCACGGATCTGGTGGTGATTCCCGAGGTGGCGTATCCGACCTACGAGGTGGGTGCGCTGCTGTCGGGTTCGCGGATTCTGCGCGCCGACGGCGTGACCCGGCTGGGCCCGGAATCGCCGGCGCTGATCTATCTGAACTCGCCGTCCAACCCCACCGGCCGGGTGCTCGGCATCGACCATCTGCGCAAGGTGGTGTCCTTCGCGCGCGAACGCGGCGCGATCGTCGCCTCCGACGAGTGCTACCTGGGCCTGACCTGGGATGCCGAGGCGGTATCCATCCTCGACCCGCGCGTCAGCGACGGCGACCATACGGGCCTGCTGGCCATTCACTCGCTGTCGAAGACGTCGAATCTGGCCAGCTACCGGGCCGGTTTCGTGACCGGCGACGTCGAGCTGATCCGGGAGCTGCTGGAGGTGCGCAAGCATTCCGGCATGATGGTCCCGTATCCGATCCAGGCCGCGATGACCGCGGCACTGGCCGACGACCGGCACGAGGCGCAGCAGCGCGAACGGTACCGCGCCCGCCGCGAGGTACTGCGAAAGGCGTTGGCGGAGGCGGGTTTTCGCATCGACCACTCCGAGGCCGGCCTGTATCTGTGGTCCACGCGCGGCGAGAACTGCCGCACCACACTGGACTGGCTCGCCGAACGTGGCATCCTCGCCGCACCCGGCGACTTCTACGGTCCCACCGGCACCCAGCACGTGCGCATCGCGCTGACCGCGACCGACGAGCGCATCGCGGCCGCGGCGGTCCGGCTGTCCGCCTGACCGGTCACGCGGCCGGCGCGCACCTCAGATGAAGTAGGGGGTACGGGCGTCCGTCGCCATCGGTCTCGGATCTGCCGGTGACGATGAAGCCGTGGTGCCGGTAGAAGCCCAGCGCCTGCGGATTCTGCTCGTTCACGTCCACGGTGAGTGCGGGGTAGCGCGCGAGCGCCGCCCGCAGTAACGCCGAGCCGATCCCGCGACCGCGATGGTCGGCATCGATGAACAGCATTTCCAGTTGTCCGTCCGCGGTACCGGAGAATCCGGTAACCGTCCCCTCGGCGACGGCCACGGTCAACTCGACCGCGGGAAAGTAGTCGGCCGCGAGCCGGCTTTCGATGTCGGCCGCGTGCTCGGCGGCGAGGAAGTCGTGCGTGGCCTGGACCGCACTGCGCCAGACCGCCACGAGCCGCGGGTATTCCGCGGCGCCTACCGAAGGACGTAACTGGACGCCGGATATCTCGTTCACCCTTGGATGATACGAAAGTCGGTGCTGATGCCGCCCTGGCAATCGCTCGGCAGCTCCGGCGACGCGACGCGCGTCGTACTCGCCGGTTTACCGCAGCATCGCCCTGTCGCGGGACTAGCCTGGCGATATGGACGCTGTCACGGTTGTCCCGACTCCGGCGAACGAGCCGGTTCACTCGTATGCGCCGGGGAGCCGGGAACGAGAACTACTGATCGGCAAACTTGCCGAAATTTCCGGGCGAACGGTCGATGTGCCGCTGGTGATCGGCGGTAAGCATCGGCCGGGGACCGGGCCCCGCTCCGAGATCGTGATGCCGCATCGGCACGCGAACGCGCTGGGCACCTACGCCGATGTGACTCAGGAGGAGGGCCGGGCCGCGATCGAGGCCGCGACGGCCGCGGCGCCGCAGTGGCGGGAGCTGCCGTTCACCGAGCGCGCCGCGGTGCTGCTGCGGGCCGCCGATCTGCTGGCCGGCCCGTGGCGGGAGACGGTGGCCGCCGCGACCATGCTGGGCCAGTCGAAATCGGTGTATCAGGCCGAAATCGACGCGCCCTGCGAACTGGTGGACTTCTGGCGGTTCAACGTCGCCTTCGCGAGTCACATCCTGGCGCAGCAGCCGGAATCGTCTGCGGGCGTGTGGAATCGGATGGATTACCGTCCACTCGAGGGGTTCGTCTACGCGATCACCCCGTTCAACTTCAGCGCGATCGCCGGGAATCTGCCGACCGCGCCGGCCCTGATGGGCAATACCGTGGTGTGGAAGCCGTCGCCCACCCAGACGCTGGCGGCCTATTACACGATGCGGGTGCTCGAGGAGGCCGGGCTGCCGCCGGGTGTGATCAATCTGGTCACCGGTGACGGCATCGAACTGTCGGAGGCCGCGCTGACCGATCCGCGCCTGGCCGGTATCCACTTCACCGGCTCGACCCGTACCTTCCAGCACCTGTGGCAGCGGGTGAGCTCGAATATCGGTCACTACCACGGATATCCGCGGCTGGTGGGGGAGACCGGCGGGAAAGATTTCGTGCTCGCGCACCGCTCGGCCGATCCGGACGCGTTGCGTACCGCGCTGATTCGCGGTGCCTACGAATATCAGGGACAGAAATGTTCGGCGGCCTCCCGCGCCTATATTCCGCGCTCGCTGTGGCGGGAGATGGGCGACGATTTCCTCACCGAGGTCGATGAACTGAGTTACGGCGACGTGGCCGATCTGACGAATTTCGGTGGCGCCGTGATCGATCGGCGCGCCTACGACAAGAATGTCGCCGCGATCGAGCGGGCCCGCTCGGCCGGGCTGGGCATTCCGGCGGGCGGCACCTACGACGACAGCGAGGGCTTCTTCGTCCAGCCCACCGTGCTCCTCGCCGATACCCCGCGCGACGAGGCGTTCACCACCGAATACTTCGGCCCGATCCTGTCGGTCTACGTGTACGACGACGATCATCCCGAGGCGTTCGATTCGATACTGGCGGAAGTGGATTCGGCGGCGCCCTATGCGCTCACCGGAGCGGTCTTCGCTCGCGATCGGGTCGCGATCGACCGGGCCGCCACCGCGCTGCGCTACACCGCGGGCAATTTCTACATCAACGACAAGCCGACCGGCGCGGTGGTCGGTCAGCAGCCCTTCGGCGGTGCGCGCGCATCCGGCACCGACGACAAGGCCGGGTCGTATCTGAATCTGCTGCGCTGGGTCGCGCCCCGCACTCTGAAGGAAACCTTCGTGCCACCGACGGATTACCGGTATCCGCATATGGAGTCGGAATGAACGGCGAACCGGTGGCCACACTCGGCGGGCGGCGATGAACCCGCTGCGTCCGGCCATCCTCGCCGCCGCCGGTTCGGTGCGAATGAAGCGGGCGATCACCGGGTTTCCGGTCACCGCCGAGGTCGTGCATCGATTCGTGGCAGGTGAGACGCGCACCGACCTCGCTCCGGTGGTCACCGCACTGCTGGACAGCCGGCGCATGGTGAGCGTCGACTTTCTCGGTGAGTACACGACCGAGCGGTCGATGGCCGACGACGCCGTCGCCGAATATCTGGCATTGATCGACGATCTGGCCCGATGGAACCACCTGGCCCGAGGGAACCGATCATGGCCGGCGCAATCCGCCGCACCGGTGGAGGTGTCGGTGAAACTCTCCGCGCTGGGTCAGTCGCTGGGGCTCGACGGCCCCGAGATCGCCACCGCGAATCTGCACGCGCTGTGCGAGCGGGCACAGCAGGCGGGGGTGTGGATCACCGTCGACGCGGAAGATCACACCACCACCGAAACCACCGAGTCGACCGTGCGCATGGTGCGTGCCGACTATCCCTGGCTGGCGGTCGCCACCCAGACCTATCTTCGTCGTGCCGAGGATCGCTGCCGCATCGCCGCGGCCGAGGGTGCGCGAATCCGGTTGTGCAAGGGCGCGTATCGCGAGCCGGAGTATGTCGCCTTTCAGCGCACCGCCGATGTGGACGAGTCGTATCTGCGGTGCCTGGAACTGCTCATGGCCGGCTCGGGATATCCGATGGTCGCCACCCACGACCCGGTCATGATCGCCGCCGCCCACGACATGGCCGTTCGGAACGGGCGCGCGCCGGGCGATTTCGAATTCCAGATGCTCTACGGCATTCGCTCGATCGAACAGCAGCGCCTCGCCGAGACCGGTCACGCCGTGCGGGTCTACGTGCCCTACGGCAACCAGTGGTACGGCTACCTGATGCGGCGGTTGGCCGAGCGCCCGGCCAACCTCGGCTTCTTCCTCCGCGCCCTCGCCGAGCGCTGAATCAGACCAGCGGTCGGCCGAAACGCCGGCGCAGCCGCATATCCGCGAGATAGAAGTTGAACGGGAAGACCCGGATCACCGTGGGCATCCGCGTCCACACCGCCGAGATCGAGCGCAGGATGAACCGGAACCGGCGTTCGTCGCGTGCGGTCCAGCGCATCCCCATCTCGTCGCGCAGGTGCTGCGGTAGCAGGGCGGTGACGGTGAATCGGTGGAACCGCCCGGCCAGCAACCGAATCGGGCGCGGCTGCATCTTCAGATCGATCAGATCGTTGAAGTAGCGGCGCACCGGCTCATCGATGGTCTTCGTCGCGAGGTTCTCCTCCCAGAACGCGTAGAACGCGTCCCGGTCCGCCGGCCACATCTCCGGACGCATCTGCAGACCGGTGCCGAGCCGGACGCTGTAGCGGTAGAAACGTTCGGCGAGGTCGGGGTCCATCGGGCCGCGCATGCGCTGGTACAGATCGTCGACGCCCCAGTACAGGCAGGCCGCCACCCACAACTGCAACTTCGGATCGAAGGCGTTGTACTTGACCGGGCTGTCGGGGCCCGAATGCACCGGGCGGTGCGAGGCGTTGACCGCCTCCCGATAGCTCTGCACGTCCTCGTCGTTGCCCAGCCACGCCACGGCCAGATAGGTCAGCGTGGTCCGCAGGCGTTTGATCGGGTGCAGCGTCACCTTGCCGCTGTCGACCGTGCTCTCCAGGACGCCGTAGCCGACCGGCGGGTGGCTGAGCTGCATGATCACGTTCGCGGCGCCGCCGAGGAAGGCGGCCACGCCGTCGATGTGTTCGCGCACCGTCTCCGGGGTGAGTTCGTCGCCCGGAACCTCGGGTTCGTAGTCGGTCGCGCGCAGGGGGGCGGTCATCGTCGACTCGTCTCCTGTTCCTCCCCGCCGGATCGGCGAGAGAATATGAGAAGCTTTCGTATAAACCTTCTCACCGGTGTGGCATCATGTCAATCAGGGCCGCTGACCATATGGGATGATGAGAGCGTCACCGTGTCCGCGACCCGGGCGAAGGAGAGGAACGACCATGACCGGATCGACCAAACTGTCGACTCGGCTCCTGCCGCTGGTGCGCGGCGCGGGTCCGGAGGACCGCAATCAGACCACGGTACTCGACGCGGCATTGCTGGCTTTCCTGGATTTCGGCATCAAACGCACCAGCATGGTCGAGGTCGCGCGGCGCGGGCGGCTGTCGCTGGCGACGCTGTACCGGCGCTTCGCGGGGAAATCCGATCTGATCCAGGCCGTCGGGCTGTGGCAGGCGCGCCAGTTCGTGGAGCAGGTCGACGCCGCGGTGCAACGTCAGATCGATCGCGACGCCAGCGCCGAGGATCAGATCGTCGAACTGTTCGTCGCCTTCCTGGACGGGTTGCGTGGCAACAAACTGCTGGACCGGTTGCTGACCACCGAACCGGAGGTCGTGCTGCCCTATCTCACTGTGCAGGGCGCGCCGGTGATCGAGCTCGGACGCGACTACGTCGCCGAGTTCATCACCCGCCTGCAGTCGGAAGGCAAACTGCCGCAGTACGATCCGCTGCCGCTGGCCGAATTGGTCGCCCGCAACGCGCTCTCACTCGCGCTGACTCCGCAGACGCTGATCCCGGTGGACGACGAGGCCGCCTGCCGGCGGTTCGCCCGCGACCACGTGGTTCCCGGTTTCCGGATTCCCTAGTCACGGCAACAGCCACAGCCGTTCACACGGAAGCCGGCCGCAGCGCCCGTCGGGTGGTGCGAATTCGACGGTGCCGCAGCGCCCGTATCTGCGCCAATGATCGGCGAAGCGGCGGGCAGCCGATTCGCAGGCCACGAACGTGAGCGGGTGCGGACTGCCGGCGGTGAGGTGGATCGACACCATGAGGTCCGGCTCGCCGGGGCGCGGTGATATCGGTTCCGCCGCAAGGAATTCGTGGTGCTTCAGCGGTGAAAGCTGTTGTGCGAGTGATAGACTGGGGTATCGGGTGCCGAGTGTCTCGGTGCTATAGCATTCGTTCGACGCAGTGGTCTGCTGTTCCATCGCTGTCTTCGTGACCTCTCAGATCTTCGCGGCGGTGCCACGCCGCGTACCGGTTCACAGGGCCGGACCCGCGCCTCGGGGGCTGCCGGGTGAGCGCGCACAGGACATCACGATCGAGCTGTGGCGACCGGCGTAGATGAATTCCCCGGGGGCACTTGGGCGTATCGCCTGCACGATTCCCAGGAATCCGGGACGAGTCCGGTCCGGACCGAAGCTCCTCGAACCCGAGAAGGAGATAGTCGACATGTCAGAACCCGGCAGTACGGTACCCAGGCGGCAACTCGGCCGATACCTTCGCGACCTGCGATCACAGACCGGGATGACGCTGCACGAGGTTGCGCAGAAGGCCGAGATCAGCGCGAGCACGGTCCAGCGCTACGAGAACGGCCGCTTCCCGGCCAAACTCCGATCGGCGGACATCCGTGAAATCTGCGCGGTCCTCGGCGCGGACGATACGCTGACGGCGGCCCTGGAAGGCCTTGCGCAGCAAGCGAATGCGCAGAATTGGTGGCACGAGTACGACGATGTGATCCCGCAGGACTTCGACGTGTACATGGGGCTGGAGGCGGCGGCGGAGCGGTTGGCGGTCTACTCGCCGGACGCGGTGATGGGTTTGCTCCAGACCGCAGACTACGCGGCGGTGCTGACGAGAGAGGTCTTTCCCGGCGCGACACCGGAAGAGATCGCGCAACGGGTGCACATGCGCATGCGTAGGCAGTCGCTCATCACTCGGCGTCGCGGCGCGGCGGAACTTCGGATTGTGCTGGGGGAAGCGGCTATCCGGCGCCTGGTCGGCGGACGGCGTGTAATGGCGGCCCAGGTAAAGCGCTTGGCGGATATCAGCACGATGCCGAATGTTTCGTTGCGAATACTCCCGTTCTCAGCGGGCATTCCGCTCGGTCAGGTGTACAGCCAGTTCATCCTTCTCGAGTTCGGCAATGACGTCAAGGGCAGTCTGATCGAACCGCCGATCGTCTATCTCGAACATCCAACGGGCGACTTGTATCTCGAGAAACCGGCCGACGTGCGCCACTACACTGAGGCGTATCAGGGCATCCAGCGGGCCACCCTGGATGAGCAGGCGAGCAGAGACCTGCTTCGCCGGATAGCAAGGGAGTTCGCAACGTGAGCGGAAAGTACGACGTCGACTTGACCGATGCCCAGTGGTTCACGAGCAGTCGCACTTCGGGCGGAAAGGAGTGCGTGGAGGTGGCGTTCCTGGATGGGGGCCTTGTAGGCGTGCGGGACAGCAAGGATCACACTCGCCCGGCGCTCGTCTTCACTCCTGGTGAGTGGCAGGCATTCATCGGTGGCGCGAAGGACGGCGAGTTCGACCAGGCGTAGCGATTCCACGCGGCCGCCGCAGCACCTTCGGTGTGAGGGCTGCGGCGGCCGCGTCTTGTTCGAGGTCGTTCTCGAGACCGGGGCGGCTGATCGCGCCGCTCAAACTTGGCTTTGCGCTGTGGCGTTCGGGTTTCGCAGTGAGGAACTCTCCAGCGCCGTCGGTGGCAAAGGTTGTGTGGCCCGGTTGGCCGGTCCGGCCCTCGGGCGTCGCGCTCAGCGATGGCTGGGGGTGGAGGGCTCTGATAAAGTCCGAGTCGGGGGCGGCAACCGCGTCCTCGCGGTGGCGAGCAGGAGGGGCGCACAGTAATGCGGTACGAACGATCCGCCGGGGGGCGGTGGATAACCTCCATTGCGAGTGTTGCTCTTTCGGTCGGAATGCTTTTCGGGAGCATCGGTTGTTCGGGGAATTCCGATTCGGCTTCGGGGGAGAAGTCTCCGACAGCAACCGTAAATGCTGCACCGGATTCTTCCAAGCCGGTGTCGAACACCGCGTGGAATCCTTGCTCGATTCCTGATGCTGATATCGCGGCAGCGGGGTTGAACCCGGCGAGGAAACAGGCTGACACGGGCACATATGGCACGAAATTTCCGGGGTGGGACATTTGCGGCTGGATGAGTGATAGCTGGTATCGCGTGAATGTCTATTCAACGAACGTGCACTCCTTCGATGAGGTTGTGAATAATGCGACTTTGTTCCACGATCCGCAGCAAGTGAGTGTCGCGGGTCGTAGGGCTGTATTGCTGCACCAAGTCGACGAACCGCAAGGTTGCACGATCGCGTTCGACGTTCCCAGCGGACCGATCCAGATCCAGCTCAACCCCAAGGCGAGCGCGGATACGGTCGGCGACTCGTGTTCCGAAGCGACGCGGATCGCAGGCGTATTGGTGAACGACTTTCCGGAGAAGTAGTTAGGGGGACGGGGTCGTGTCCGAACTAGATGTTTGGCGCCAACTCGCAAATGAGGTTGAACAAGGGAATCTGAAGTTGATGATTCACCGCGACAAGCTGGATGCTGCGGTGAAGCACCTTCAGGAATATATCGACCACATCGACGATATGACCAACTATGTCGATCAGGTCAAGCGCGTCAGCGGTTTCGGAGGTTTCCAGATGGGTTTGGATCTCGCGGACAAGTTCACCCGAAAGGGTAGTGGTGATGAGTCCATTCAACAGCGCATCAAGGAACTGATCGACGAGGCGAAAGCGATCCAAGACGTTCTCCGTAAAGCGGCCGTCGCCTACGCCGACACGGATGCCGAGTACGGCAAAGAGTTCAAAGATCTCGAACAGGGGATCAAGCCGTGACGCCGCCGCCGGATCCGTCGAGCTATCTGGATCAGAGCAGTGGTGCCAATCTTCGGGCTCAGCTGGATGCGATGAAGAACGGCACGTACGCGACCTTGGTGTCGGCGGAGCATACGCGGGCGTGGGATGCGGATCAGTTGGGACTCCAGCGTCAGATCAACGATCTGGCGGGGCAGTTGGGCGCGGATGTCGATCCGGCGAGTCTCACCGGCGGTGACAATTTCGAGAGTTTGTCGCTGGAACAGATTCGCGATCTGACCTACGAGATCAAACCCGATGTGGTGCATGCGGTTTCAGAGGCGTGGGGAAAGATCGGGTCCGGCTTGGGGGATGCCACCCGCACCTTGAATGACGGCTTGAAGAAGGAAATCGCCGAGGGGTGGCAGGGTATGGCCGCCGGGAAGGCCGCCAAGGCGCTCGGCGACTTTCTCCAGACATCCGATTCCATCGGCAAATCGGCGACGCTCGTCGGGATGAAAGTCGCCTTCGCACAGCGCGGTAGCGACGAAACGTTCCGGATGCTGGGCCCGGTGCTGTCGGCGGTGGCCCCGGTGAGCGGCGCGTTGGTACAGAATCCGGGCTTGCCGAACTTGGCTCCTGCGGCTCCGGCCTCGGGTCCCCAGCTGCCGATCCTCGCGGAGCAGCAAGGGCAGGACTCGAAGAAGGACGAGGCGAAGCAGGCCTGTTTGCAGGTTTTGCGGAACGTGTACGCGCCGGGCATCCGAGGCGGAGACCAAGGCGTGCCGGTGATTCCGCCGGTGCAGCCCGTCGCGAATCCGGCGGGGCCGCCGAACCTGGGACCCGGGCCGTCGGGGCCGGGCACCCCGAATCTCGGGGGCGGTAATCAACCCTCGCCCGGAGGCGACGATTCGAACAGTGGCACTCCGAACGGCGATCCGAATACCGGAAACGACGGTGGCGCGAACTCGAATCCTGGATCGACCACGTCACCCGGCACGCGGCCGAGTGCGGTCGACGGCACGGGGCTGAACCAGCAGGGCACAGGTGGGTCGACCCTGCCCACTGCGGCCTCCACCACGGCGGCAGGTTTCGATCCCAGCGGTGGCCTGGGTGGCGGGTCGTCGACCTCCGGATTCGGCGGCGGTGCCGCCGGGCACGGATTCGGCGGCGGCTCGTCGAGTTCGGGCGGCGGTGTGCCACGGTCGGGCGGTCCGGGCGTGAGCGTGCCCGGCAAGCCCCTCGCGGAACCGGTGGCGCCCTTGGGTTTACGGTCGCCGGGCCAAGCCGGCGCACCGGGCACACCCGGTATGGCGCCGGGGATGGGTGGTCGCGGCGGCGGAAAGTCCGAAGAGGACAAGGAGCGCGGATCGTCGGAGCTGTTGCGCGGACAACACCTCGAGGAATGGATCGACGACGGCCGCAGGGTGATGCCCGCCTACGGCGCCATCGGGGAGAACCCGCCGCAGGAACGGCAATCCGATCCCCGGCCGCCGCATACGCCCACGTCGGACACACCCGACCGGAGCAGAGCGCCGGGAGAATATCGGTGATCCACTGGCAGCTGACGAGCGCCCAGTACGAGGCGGCCTTCTTCGCCACGCAGCGCGACCGCCTGCCCTATCCGACGTGGAATGCGTTGCGCGCCGGCGACGACATCGAACTCGGTCGGCAACGCCGGGAGGCGATCGACACCCTGCTGCCTCGCGTGGACGACGACTTCGCCCGCCTGCTGCACACGCTGGCCGAACCGCAGGTGCGTTTGCATGTGCACGGGCGCATCGGAACCGACCCCGACAACCCCGATACCCAGCTGCGTGGTTATGCGGGGTTCGGGCCGGAGATCGCGGCGGTGGCCATCCAAGACCCCGATCCGGAACCCGATGTGAGCGGCGATGTTTCGGTCAGTCTGTGCACGCATGTGCAGGCGTTGACCCTGCTGGCCCGCATGCTTCCCGACCAACCGCCCGGCCGCCACGAACTCCACGCACTGAAATCCGAACTGGATATCGAACCCGATCCGAATGGCGGCTGGAACCGCCCGCCCACACCGCGCGAACGCCTCGACCGATTCTTCTCCCGCCCGCGCACCGGATGGGGCGAGGTGCTGTGCTACCCGGGACCATTCCTGGACAACCGCACCGACGGTGTGGAGGGCTTCTTCTGGATGGACTTCGCAGGCGACGGCCGCTACTACGTCCGGGAGGACGCGGTTTCCTATACCGTCCAGCCGATGACGCACGATGGGTTCGTCGGTCACGCCCGGGCATTGGCCCGAAGGGTCCGGGAAATCGGGTCGCGGTCGGCGCGCGTGTAGACAATGCCGCGCTTCACAGTTCGGACGCACGCCGAATATCAAACAGAGGCGATCTCGACTCTGGATCGTCGCGACTTCCGTGCCCTGTGCCCGCTGACCGAGGAACATGCCCACTTCCGATTGCTTCCCGATGACATGGCGTGAGAAAACGCCCTGCTGCCGGTCTCGGTGCGGGGGAGGGGTTCGTGTCACCTCATACCAACCGCAGTCCTAAACGCCGCCGGACCCGCATATCGAACATGTAGGCGTTGACCGGAAACATCTTGAGCGGCTTGGGAACTCGCTCCTCCACCGCGCCGACCGCGTGCAGCAGCCGGGCCAGGCGGTGGTCGTCGGATTCGGTCCACGGCATCGCCATCTGCGCGCGCAGATTCGGCGGCAGCAGTCCGGCGACCACCCAGCGGTGAAAGCGTCCGAACGCCAGGCGAATCGGGGGCGGGAACATCTTCAAGTCCACCAGATCGTCGAAGTACGCGCGGATCGCCGGATCGATCCGGACGGCGGCGATCTGCCGGTTCCAGTAGGCGTCGAAGGCGGCGCGGTCGGCCGGCCACATCGCCTGCGGCATCTGCAGTGTGGTCCCGAACCGGGCGGCGTGGCGATAGAAGGCCTCGGCCTCCTGCTCCGGCATCGGGCCGTGCATCCGCTCGTAGAGGTCGCGCGCACCCCAATACAGGCAGGCCGCCACCCACAGCTGCAGCTTCGGATCGAAGGCGTTGTACTTGACCGGGCTCTGCGCGGTGGAGCGAACCTGGCGATGCTGCCAGTTCACCGCGGCGCGATAGGCGGCGCGCTCGTCGTCGCTGCCCAGCATGGCCACGGCGAGATAGGTCAGTGTGGTGCGGGTGCGTTTGACCGGATGCAGCATCACCTTGCCGCTGTCGACGGTGCTCTCCACCACGCCGTAGCCGACGGGCGGGAGCGACAACTGCATGATGACGTTGGCGGCGGCACCGAAGAAGGCGGCCGAACCGTCCAGGTGCGCCGCGACATCGTATCCGGCGACCGGTTGCCCGGGCGACGTGCGAATGGACGTGGTCATCGTCGACCCCCATCTCCGCGTGAGAAGGCTACATCTCGACAGTCTCACCACCTCACTGCGCTGTCAACGGCCGTTGGACGACGAGACGAATTCGCAACGGTCCGCTCGGTCGCAGGAGTGCCGGCCGCGCCGGATCGAAGAGCCGGATTGATAGGTTGGCCCGATGCCCTACGGTTCGCTGCCGCTGTTGCCCTCGCTGAATCCGGCCGCCGTGGCCGCCGGATACGACATCCCCGATGCGATCACCATCGACGGTGAGACGCTCTCGCGCAGCGATCTGGTCGGCGCCGCGACCTCGGTGGCCGAACGGATCGCCGGGGCCGGCCGGGTCGCGATCCTCGCCCGCCCGACCGCCACCACCGTGCTGGGGATCCTCGGCTGCCTGATCGCCGGGGTCGCCGCCGTGCCGGTGCCGCCGGACGCCGGATCGGCCGAACTGGACCACATCCTCGCCGATTCCGGGGCGCGGGCCTGGCTCGGTGCGGCGCCGGAAAACCCCACGCTGCCGGTGATCCCGGTGCGCAAACACGCCCGCTCCTGGCACAGCCATCCCGAACCCGCCGCGAACACCACGGCTTTCATCCTCTACACCTCGGGGACCACGGGCGCGCCCAAGGGTGTCGTGCTCAGTCGCGGCGCCATCGCGGCCGGTCTGGACGCCCTGTTCGAGGCGTGGTCGTGGACGTCGAAAGATAAACTGGTACACGGCCTTCCGCTGTTCCACGTGCACGGGCTGATCCTCGGCGTGCTCGGACCGCTGCGGGTCGGCAGCCCGCTCGTGCACACCGGCAAACCCACACCCTCCGCCTACGCGGCCGCGGCCGGCACGATGTACTTCGGCGTGCCGACGGTCTGGTCACGCATCGCCGAAGACCCCGACGCCGCAAAGGAATTGGCGAATGCCCGGCTCCTGGTCTCCGGTAGTGCGCCGCTGCCGGTTCCGGTCTTCGAACGGCTGCGCGAGCTGACCGGGCAGGCGCCGGTGGAGCGTTACGGCATGAGCGAAACCATGATCACCCTGTCCACCCGGGCCGACGGCGAGCGCCGGCCGGGCTGGGTCGGCCTGCCGGTGGCGGGTGTGCAGACCCGGTTGCGCGACGAGGCGGGGGCACCGGTTCCGCACGACGGCGAAAGTATCGGCGGACTGCAGGTGCGCGGACCCATGTTGTTCGACGGCTACCTCGGCCGTCCGGAAGCCACCGCCGAGAGCTGGACCGAGGACGGCTGGTTCGTCACCGGCGATGTGGCGGCGATCGACGCCGAGGGGTTCCATCGCATCGTCGGGCGCGAATCGGTGGATCTGATCAAATCCGGTGGGTACCGCGTCGGGGCCGGAGAGGTCGAGACCTGCCTGCTCGGCCACCCGGGTGTGGCCGAGGTCGCCGTGGTCGGGATCGAGGACGCGGATCTGGGGCAGCGCATCCGGGCCTACGTGGTGCCGCGCGCCGACACCCCGATTTCGGAGCGGGAACTGATCGACTTCGTCGCCCAGCAGCTCTCGGCGCACAAACGGCCGCGCGAGGTGCTGATGGTGACCGAACTGCCGCGAAACGCCATGGGCAAGGTGCAGAAGAAGCAGTTGCGCTGACCCGACGATCCGGTGCCGGGAACGTGGCGGGTTGACCTGTACCGCACTCGAGGTTCTAAGGTCGGCGCATGATCGCAACGCTGTCTGCAGCCCAGATCGAGTATCTGGCGGGCCAACGCCTGGGTCGGCTGGCCACCATCCGCCCGGACGGATCGCCGCAGAACAATCCGGTGGGTTTCCGCTACAACGAAGCCCTCGGCACCATCGATATCGCGGGCCACAACATGGGCGCCTCGCAGAAGTTCCGCAACCTCGCCAAGGAGGAGCGGGTCTCCTTCGTCGTGGACGATATCGCCTCGGTGAATCCATGGCAGGTGCGCTGCCTCGAAATCCGCGGCGTGGCACAGGCTTTGCGTGATGTGGACACCTACCTCGACGGCGGTTCGCGCGAACTGATCCGCATCACCCCGCAGCGCGTGCTGGGCTTCGGAATCGAATAGGGCGCCCGACACGAAACGCCCCTTCCGTTCCGAGACGGAAGGGGCGTTTTCGTGTGTCGTCAGTTGGCGTGCAGAGCGGCGTTGAGTTCGATGCCGGTGCCCTTGCGGGCGACCACCTCGACGCTGCCGGTCAGCGAGTTGCGGCGGAACAGCAGATTGGACTGGCCGGACAGTTCGGCGGCCTTGATGGTGCGGCCGTCGGGCAGGGCCACCTTGGTGCCGGCGGTGACGTAGAGGCCGGCTTCGACGACACAATCGTCACCCAGCGAGATGCCCAGGCCGGCGTTGGCGCCGAGCAGACAGCGCTCGCCGATCGAGATGACCTGCTTACCGCCACCGGACAGAGTGCCCATGATGGACGCGCCGCCGCCGACATCGGAACCGTCGCCGACCACCACACCGGCGGAGATGCGTCCCTCGACCATCGACGCGCCCAGCGTGCCGGCGTTGAAGTTCACGAAACCCTCGTGCATGACCGTGGTGCCCTCGGCCAGATGCGCGCCCAGCCGCACCCGATCCGCGTCGGCGATGCGCACGCCCGCGGGCAGCACGTAGTCGACCATGCGGGGGAATTTGTCGACGCCGTAGACGGTGACCGGACCGCGGGCGCGCAACTTCGCGCGCACCAGCTCGAAGTCCTCGACCGCGCACGGGCCGTGATTGGTCCACACGACATTGGCCAGCAGCCCGAACTGCCCCTCCAGGCTGAGTCCGTGCGGCCGGACCAGACGGTGGGAGAGCAGGTGCAGGCGCAGATATTCGTCGTGGGTGTCGATCGGCGGCGCCGACAGGTCCGCGATCGTGGTGCGCACCGCGACGACCTCGACCCGGCGGGCCTCGTCGGGGCCGACCAGATCGGCGAAGCGGGCGTACTCGGCTTCGGCCGGGCTCAGCCGCGTGGTCTCGGACGTCTCGAACGTGCCCAGTTCCGGATACGGGTACCAGGTGTCGAGGACCGTCCCGTTCACGGTCACCGTCGCCAAACCGACTGCGGATGCTCCCTGTGTGCTCACGGCACTTCAGCCTACTGGGTGCAGATCGCGAGGTGGTGGGCTACCTGTGCCGTCCGGCCCGTCCGCCCCGATCGAGCCGCTCGGCCCGGTCGTGAGACGGGCGAACACTTAGGCTGGTCCGGTGACCATCGATCTGCGCGCCGACCCGATCTCGATCACCGCGACCCTCGTCGACATTCCGAGCGTCTCCCGCGACGAGGCGGCGATCACCGACACCGTCGCCTGGGCGCTGCGCGAGCAGACCGAGGGTTTCGAGGTGTTGCGGCACGGCAACACCGTGCTGGCCCGCACCCATCGCGGGCTGCCGCATCGGGTGATCATGGCCGGCCACCTGGATACCGTGCCGATCGCCGACAATGTGCCGGGCCGGTTCGAGACGATCGACGGTGAGGAAGTGCTGTTCGGCTGCGGCAGCGTCGACATGAAGTCCGGCGACGCGGTGTTCCTGCATCTGGCCGCGACCGTCGCCGATCCGGTCTGCGATCTGACCCTGATCTTCTACGACTGCGAGGAGATCGCCGCCGAATACAACGGTCTCGGCCGCATCGAACGCGAACTGCCGGAATGGCTGGACGGCGATCTGGCCATCCTCGGCGAACCGTCGGGCGCGTGGATCGAGGCGGGCTGTCAGGGCACGCTGCGGGTCCGCCTCGGTCTCGGCGGCACCCGCGCCCACACCGCGCGAGCGTGGCTGGGCGACAACGCCATTCACAAGCTCGCGCCCGTCCTGCAGCGGCTGCGCGACTATGTGCCGCGCGAGGTGGACATCGACGGTTGCGTGTATCGCGAGGGGCTTTCCGCGGTGAAGGTCGAAGGCGGGGTGGCCGGCAATGTGGTGCCCGACGAGGCCGAGGTGCTGGTGAACTTCCGGTTCGCACCCGATCGCACCCTCGACGAGGCGACCGAGCATGTGCGCGAGGTGTTCGACGGACTGGATGTGAGCTTCGAGCGCACCGACGGCGCGCCCGGCGCGCTGCCGGGTCTGTCGTCTCCGGCCGCGAAGAACCTGGTGGAGCGCGTCCATTCCCACGGCGGCGGCGGGGTGCGCGCGAAATACGGCTGGACCGATGTGTCGCGATTCGCCGCGCGGGGAATTCCGGCGGTCAATTTCGGGCCCGGCGACCCCAATCTGGCGCACAAGGTGGACGAGCGCGTACCCACCCGCCAGATCACCGTCGTCACCGAGATCCTGCGCAACTACCTGACCGGTCACCGGAGCTGACCCGGTAGGTTCGGTCCATGTCCACCGCGTCCGAGCCCGCACCGACCAGATCACCGAAGTCCACTCCCAAATCGACTCCGAAGTTCCGGGGCCCGATCATGTTGCGCCGGGCGCGCAAACAGGGCACCGGAACCACCGACCAGCATCTGCTCGACGGCCGCGGCCGCACCGATTGGGTGCACACCGACCCCTGGCGGGTGCTCCGGATTCAGAGCGAATTCGTCGAGGGCTTCGGCGCACTGGCCGAAATACCCAGGGCCGTCGCGGTTTTCGGCTCGGCGCGCACGCCGGTGGACACACCCGAATACGAGGCGGCGCGGGCCATCGGCGCCGCCCTGGCCGAGGCCGGTTTCGCGGTCATCACCGGCGGCGGCCCCGGAGTGATGGAGGCGGCCAACCGCGGCGCCTGTGAGGCGGGCGGATTCTCCGTGGGCCTCGGCATCGAACTGCCGATGGAGCAGGGTCTCAACGAATGGGTCGATCTCGGCATCAACTTCCGCTACTTCTTCGCCCGCAAGACGATGTTCGTCAAGTACTCCCAGGCGTTCATCTGCCTGCCCGGCGGCTTCGGCACGCTGGACGAGCTGTTCGAGGCGCTCACACTGGTCCAGACGCACAAGATCACCCGCTTCCCGGTCATCCTGTTCGGCAGCCGCTATTGGGCGGGGCTGGTCGACTGGCTGCGCGATTCGCCGAGCGGTTCGGGCAAGATCTCGCCCGGTGATCTGGAACTGCTGCACGTGACCGACAGTGTGGAGGAACTGGTCGGCATCGTGCTGCAGGCCGCCGCGCGCCGCGGCGAGGAATCCACCGGGACGGAGGATCAGTGGTGAACGGGCAACCGTTCGCGGTGTGCGTCTACTGTTCGGCCAGCGCCGCGGATCCGGACGCGCTGCGCCTGGCCGCCGAGGTGGGCAGTGAAATCGCCCGGCGCGGTTGGCAACTGGTGTCCGGCGGCGGACATGTCTCGATGATGGGGGCGGTGGCGGTGGCCGCGCGCGCCGGTGGCGCCCGCACCACGGGTGTGATCCCCAAACGCCTGGTGCATCAGGAAGTCGCCGATGTGGACAGTGACGAGCTGATCGTCACCGACACCATGCGCGAACGCAAACAGATCATGGAGGATCGCGCCGACGCCTTCCTGACCCTGCCGGGCGGAATCGGCACGCTGGAGGAATTCTTCGAGGCGTGGACCGGCGGATATCTGGGGCTGCACGGCAAACCCCTGGTGGTGCTCGATCCGCACGGCCACTACCGCGGACTGTTCGCATGGCTGGACGAGCTGAGCGCGGCCGGGTTCATCGGGCGCCCCGCACTGGATCGGATTACCGTGACCGCGGATGTGGCATCCGCATTCCGAGCCCTGACCGCGCCGCGCGTCGACACCGCCTGAGCGCATCGACACCGCCCGACCGGAAATCGTTGGAGGAGAATGTGACCGCCGAGGCCCGAAACACGATCAGTCTCTGGGATCTGGCACGCAGACTGCCCGCCATGGCGGTGGAGACGCCGGGCATGTTGCGCGGCGCCACCGGCATGCTGGTGCGCGCGGACGACAAATCCTCGGTGGGTCTGTACTTCCAGAAGGCGGCGCGGCGGTATCCGAATCGGCCGTTCCTGCGGTTCGAGGGCCGCGAATACACCTACGGCGAGGCCAATACCGAGGTGAACTGCTTCGCCGAGGTGCTGGCACAACGCGGTGTGCGCCGTGGCGACGTGGTGGGCGTGCTGATGACCAATCGCCCCGAGACGCTGTTCGTGGTGCTGGCGACGGTGAAGCTGGGTGCGACGGTCGGGCTGCTCAATCACAATCAGCGCGAACAGGTACTCGCCCACAGCTTCGGCCTGCTGAACAGCACGGTCAACGTGATCGGCGAGGAATGCGAGGAGGCACTGCGCTCACTGCCCGAGCCGCCGCCGAACCTGCTGTACACGCAGGAATTACAGGAGCTGGCCCGCGCGGCCGATCCGGCGGACCCGGCGGTGTGCGCGGACGTCCGCGCCCGGGAGCGCGCCTTCCTGATCTTCACCTCCGGCACGACCGGGCTGCCCAAGGCCAGCGTGATGACCCATCTGCGCTGGACGAAGAGTATGGCCGGCCTGGGCGGCCTGGGCATCCGCCTGCGCGGCGGCGACACCATGTACTGCTGTCTGCCGCTGTATCACAACAACGCGCTGACGGTCGCGCTCGGCGCGGTGCTCGGCTCGCGGGCGACGCTGGCGCTGGGCCGCAAATTCTCGGTGTCGAATTTCTGGAACGAGGTCGTCGCGACCAGATCGACGGCGTTCATCTACATCGGCGAGCTGTGCCGGTACCTGCTCAATCAGCCGGAATCGCCTCGCGAACACGAACATTCGGTGCGGCTGGCGGTCGGCAACGGCCTGCGCCCGGAGCTGTGGGACGAATTCCGGCGGCGCTTCGGCATCGGCCGGGTGGTGGAGTTCTACGGTGCCAGTGAGGGAAATATCGCCTTCATCAACGCCTTCGGCGTGGACCGCACCGCCGGATTCGGACCGTTGCCCTACGCGGTGGTGGAATTCGACGAGGAGACCGGTAAGGCGCGGCGATACCCCGACGGGCGACTGCGCAAGGTCGCCTCCGGAGGTGTGGGCCTGCTGCTTGCGAAGGTCACCGACCGTTCGCCGTTCGACGGCTACACCGACAAATCCGCGACCGAATCGAAGTTGGTGCGCAACGCATTCGACGACGGCGACTGCTGGTTCGACACCGGAGATCTTGTGCGCGACCAGCATTGGCGCCACATCGCCTTCGTCGACCGCCTCGGCGACACCTTCCGCTGGAAGGGCGAGAACGTCGCCACCACCGAAGTCGAGGGCGCCTTCGACGGCGCGCCCGGTGTCACCGAAGCGGTGGTGTACGGCGTGGACGTACCCGGAGCCGACGGTAAGGCGGGGATGGCCGCGATCACCCTCGACGCCGATGCCGCCTTCGACGGCTCCGCGCTGGCCGCCCGGCTCTACGACCGCCTGCCCGGGTACGCGGTGCCGCTGTTCGTCCGCGTCGTGCCCGAACTGGAGACCACCTCGACCTTCAAGAGCCGCAAGGTGGATCTGCGCAAGCAGGGCTTCGCCGCCGACGACTCGACCGCGGTCTATGTGCTGAAGGGCCGCGACCAGGGATATGTGCCGTTCTACCCGAGCTATCCGGACGAGGTGGCGGCCGGTACCGCGCCCCGGGGCTAGGTCGTGTCCGAGGGCGCCCAGGCCCCGCAATTAGACTCACCTCCATGAGCTCTGCGTCACCGCTGTCCACCCTGTGCGGGAAGCCGGTGGCGACGGATCGGGCGCTGGTGATGGCGATCGTCAACCGAACCCCCGATTCCTTCTACGACCGGGGCGCCACCTTCTCCGACGACGCCGCGATGGCCGCGGTGGCCCGCGCCGTCTCCGAAGGGGCGGACCTGGTCGACATCGGCGGGGTGAAGGCCGGTCCGGGGGACGAGGTCGACGCCGCGGAGGAAGTACGGCGGGTGGTGCCGTTCGTGGCGGCCATCCGGGCGCGCTATCCCGACCTGTTGATCAGTGTGGACACCTGGCGCAGCGAGGTCGCGCGGGCGGCCGTGGCCGAAGGCGCGGATCTGATCAACGACACCTGGGCCGGTGCCGATCCGCAGCTCGCGGGCGTGGCCGCCGAACTGGGTGTGGGGATCGTGTGCAGCCACACCGGCGGCGCCCGGCCGCGCACCCGGCCGCATCGGGTCCGGTACGCCGATGTGGTGACCGAGGTCACCGATACGCTCGTCGGCGCCGCCGAGGCGGCGCGCGCGGCGGGGGTCGCCGCGGATGCGATCCTCATCGATCCGACGCACGATTTCGGCAAAAACACCTATCACGGGCTCGAACTGTTGCGGGCCGTGGACATTCTTGTAAATACCGGATGGCCGGTCTTGATGGCGCTGAGCAATAAGGATTTCATCGGAGAGACTCTTGGTGTCGGGCTTTCCGAGCGATTGGAGGGGACATTGGCGGCAACCGCGTGGGCGGCCGCGGCCGGCGCCCGGGTCTTCCGAGTTCACGAGGTCGCCGCCACCCGGCGAGTAGTGGACATGATCGCGGCGATTCAGGGCATCCGGCCCCCCGCACGAACCTTGCGAGGTCTGGTATGACGTTCGATTGGACTGCCACGCATACGTGGGATCGACCACAGTGGGCGATCGACGAATTGGTCGACGCGAAGGACGGGCGCACCGTCTCGGTGGTGCTGCCGGCATTGAACGAGGAACGCACGGTCGCCGATGTGGTGGCCAGTATCCGGCCGCTGCTCGGCACGCTGGTCGACGAATTGGTGGTGCTGGATTCCGGCTCCGTGGACGCGACGGCCGAGCGGGCCCGTGCGGCCGGGGCGCGGGTGGTCACCCGCGAGCAGGCCGTGCCCGAATTGGAGCCGGTTCCCGGTAAGGGCGAGGTGCTGTGGCGCTCACTGGCCGCGACCTCCGGTGATCTGGTGGCCTTCGTCGATTCGGATCTCATCGATCCCGATCCGATGTTCGTGCCGAAACTGCTGGGTCCGCTGCTGACCGTGGACGGTATGCATCTGGTGAAGGCCTACTACCGGCGTCCGCTGCGCCAGGGTGCGGCGGTCGAGCAGCACGGTGGCGGCCGGGTGACCGAACTGGTGGCGCGGCCGCTGCTGGCGGCGCTGCGCCCGGATCTGTCGAAAGTGTTGCAGCCCTTGGGCGGTGAGTACGCGGGGACGCGGGAACTGCTGACCGCGGTGCCGTTCGCCCCGGGCTACGGTGTGGAGATCGGCCTGCTGCTGGACACTTTCGACATGCTCGGCCTCTCGGCGATCGGCCAGGTGAATCTGGGCGTGCGCACGCATCGCAATCGTCCGCTGTCGGATCTGGGTGTGATGAGCCGGCAGATTCTCGGAACCGTGCTGGGACGCAGCGGAATTCGCGACTCCGGAGCGGCATTGACGCAATTCCCGCTCATCGGTGAGGAATTCACCGCGCTGAGCACGGATGTGCACCTGGCGGATCGGCCGCCGATGAACACCCTGCGTCCCACCGAAGTCGCCGCCTGATCAACGTTCGTGGCGGTAGATCGGCGTGAGGAGATCCACCTCGATCGGTTCGCCGGTGTGGCGGTCGTAGCGGACGCCGATCACCGCCGAGAATGCGCGGGTGTCGGCGCGCTCGTGCAGGGTCGCCAGCCGGGTGCCGAGAAGCCGTATCGCGCCGAGTGATCCGGGCGGATGCAGTCCGTCGATGACCAGAATGGTCCCCCGCCCGTCCGGGCGGGGCAGGCGTGCCAGATAGGCGATGTCGAAGGGTTCGGTGCCGCTCGGCCGGTAGATCCGCCGGGCGGCCCGGTCCTCGATCGCGCGGCGCACTCGCCCGGCCTGCGCGAGGGTCCGGCGCAGCCTCGGGTCGGCCGAGACCAGATACCGCAGACTGGGCGACAATTCGGGCCCGCCGAGCACGATCAGACCCTCACGGTCGAGATCCACCGGGCGCCCGGGGAGAAACCGTTCGACCGTGACGGTGAATCCGAGCTGTCGCAACAGTTCCGCCAGCCGATGCGGCGCGGCGGCATCCGGCGCGCCGATCAGCGGCGTCGCGCGGGTGACCGCGCGGAGATCCGGCGTCAGCACGGTGAGTGGTCCGTGCCCGAAGAACAAACCTTCCGGTACCGGGCCCTGGGTGCTGACCTGGTGAATCCGGGCGCGTGAAAGTCCCGCTGCCGCACCGATCCTGGCGAAGGTCCAGCCCTCGGCATGCAGCTCTCTGATCACCGCTCGGCGGATGCGGGTGAGCTCGTTGATGGTCTGCTGGGCCGCCGCGACCCCTTCGGTGGCAGCCTTGAGACGTTCGACCTTGTCTTCGATCGCGAACACCCGTGCCACCTCGTCGGCTGACATGTGCGAAGTCTAGATAGCTCGACACCCGGATGTGTCTAGTCCGGTTGACGAATCCGCCGCAGACGGCGAATCCATCGAGTACACCGGCCATTTGGGCCGGACCGGGCGGTCCGTAAGGGGACTATCAGTGCTTTTCGACTAGGTGGCGTCGAAATCGATCGGCGGTTTCTCGTTGCGGTCGAGCGGTTTCGGCGGTTCGGGCACCGAATAATTGGGCGGGGTCACAGAATTCGGCGTGCCGGTCTGTGAGGTCACGGAATGGGAGGTCACGGAATGGGAGGACGCGGAATTGCCCGACGAGCCGTTACCCGCATTCGCTCCGCCGAACGTGCCGGTGAACAGCGAATCGTCACCGTCGAAAAGGTGCTTGGTGACCATCGACCGCGGCGTCATCCCGCGCAGACCTTCGAGTGGTTTGCGCAGTTCGTTGAGCTCTTCCAGAGGTTTGCGCAGTTCGTCGAGCTCGGGTCCGAGATCGTCGCGCAGCTGGCTGGTGGCGCCGGAGGCGTAGTCGCGGACCTGACGCAGACTCTGCGCGGTCCAGCGAATCGCCCCCGGGAGCCGCTCCGGGCCGAGAATCACCAGCGCGGCGACCACCAGGATCACCATCTCGGGCCAGCCGATATTGAACATAAGACCAGGCTACTGGGGTGCTTGCGGGGCGTTCTTATCGGATTCCAGCGTCACCGGCACATCGACCTGGCGGCCGTCGCGGATCAATTGGAAATTCACCGTCTCCCCGATCTGATGGGACTGGACGGCGACGGTGAGTTCGGCCGGTTCGGTGACCTGCCGATCGCCCACCTTGACGATCACGTCGCCCTCGGCGATACCCGCCTTGGCGGCCGGGCTGTTGCCGACCACATCGGCCACCGCGGCGCCGCTCATGACGTCGTTCTCGACCTGTTTGGTCTTCGCGCTGACCCCGAGCCACGGGTGGTACATCACACCGTCGCGGATCAGGGTCTGCGACACCCGCTGCACCAGATCCACCGGAATCGCGAAGCCGAGGCCGACCGATCCGCCGCTCTCGCTGCGGATGGCGGTGTTGATGCCGATCAACCGGCCCTCGCCGTCGACCAGGGCGCCGCCGGAGTTGCCGTGGTTGATCGCGGCGTCGGTCTGCACGGCGTCGAAGGCGCCCGCGGTGTCGTCGCCGGCCTCCGGGCTCTCCTGGATCGCGCGGTGCAACGCGCTGACGATGCCGGAGGTGACGGTCTTGCTCAGGCCCAGCGGCGAGCCGATGGCCAGTACGTCGTCGCCGACCTGCACATCGCCCGACTTCCCGAGCCGGGCGACGGTGAGGTTCTTGACGTCGACCTTCAGCACCGCGAGGTCGGTCTTCGGGTCGCGGCCGACCAGCTGGGCCGGGGCCCTGGTGCCGTCGGAGAAGGTGGCCTGGATCTTGGCGCGTCCGGATTTGTCCTGCGCCGCCATCGAGATGACGTGATTGTTGGTGACGATGTAGCCGTTGCCGTCGATGACCACGCCGGAACCGAGGGCGCCGTTGTCGCCGACGGTCTCGCGGATCGAGACGACCGAGGGCAGCACCGCGTCGGCCACCTTGGCGACCTGGCTGTGCGGTTTGTCGGTGTTGCTCTCCTGCTGCAGCGCGATCTTGCGCGAGGTCAGCGCTCCGGTGTTCTCGGCGGTGAACCGGCCGACGAGGCCGCCGAGCACGCCGATGATCAATGCGGCCACACCCAGGATCGCCAATGCCTTGGGCGCGACCTTGCCGCCGAACAGCACCTCGCGGGCGCCGAGTTTGACACCCGGCGGCAGCGGCTGCGGAGCCGGGGTGTGAATGGCGGGATCGCCGAGCCGGGCCGCCGCCGCGGGATCGCGCCACGGATCGACCGGTGCGCTCGTATCGGGCGTGTCGGCCCCGGCCTCGGGATCGCGCTGCAAGAGTTCGTCGGAACCCGCGGGCCGTCCGAAGGCCTCGGCCAGCACCGCGTCCGGCGGGCGATTGACCAATTCGGGAGCGTCGTGGCGCGGCGCGGGCGCGGCCTGGGCATGGGGTGCGAAAGATCCGGCCTGCCCCTCCGGGCGGCGGAAAGCGCGGGCGGTGTGTTTATCGATATCCGGGCGGTACACCGGGCGCGGCCCCAGCACGGGCGCGTCCGACGGCCTCAGGTTCCCCCTGGCCGCCGAATCCGATGAAGCGGACGGCGTCGATTCGGTGGTCACGTTCGCAAACTCTACTTGCGCCACCATCCCGTCCACCGCCTGCTCTCGAATCCCATTTCTCGATTCGAGGAGGAGGCGAAACGGAACGAATCCGCCCGCAGGCCGAGGAAACTCGCGCCACGCGACATATCGTCGGTGCTACTACCGGTGAGGTCGGCCAACGGAATTCGGCTCAGCGTGTCCTGCAGGTCCGTCGGCGCGGAAATCTGCATCTGTGCCGCCCGGCGCAACGCGACCCGGGCCTGCTGCTGCGCCTCGACCTCGGCGGCGCATTCGGGGCAGCGGGACAGATGTTCGGCCGCGCGCAGATAGGCGTTCATTCTCAGCTCGCCGTCGACATACGCGACAACGGCCTCATTGGCCAGGTGTTCGGTGGGGGCGAATCGACCCTCGCCGGTCATACGGATGCACACCCTTCCGACGGACTCCAGCTTCGCCGGGCACGGCCGCGGCGCTGCACCGCTGTTTACCCGACTTTCTCCTCAGCGGCGAACCGCTGCTGAGAACCATTATGCGCAAGGTGTTCCCGCAGTGCCTGACGGCCGCGGTGGATACGGCTGCGCACGGTACCCAACTTCACCCCGAGGGTAGCGCCGATCTCCTCGTAGGACAGACCCTCGATATCGCACAGTACGACGGCCGCGCGGAATTCCGGCGCCAGCGCGTCGAGCGCACGCTGCAGATCCGGATCCAGCCGGGCATCGTGATAGACCTGCTCGGGTCCGGGACCTTCGGACGGCACCCGGTCGTAGTCCTCGGGCAACGCCTCCATCCGGATGCGGTTACGCCGGCGAACCATGTCCAGGAACAAATTCGTGGTGATCCGGTGCAGCCAGCCCTCGAACGTGCCGGGCTGGTAGTTCTGCAACGAGCGGAAGACCCGGATGAAGGTCTCCTGGGTGAGGTCTTCGGCGTCCTGCGGGTCACCGGTCAGGCGGTAGGCCAGCCGGTACACCCGGTCGGCGTGCTCGCGGACCAGGTCGTCCCAGGACGGCATCATGGTGCGGTCGCCGGTGGCGTCGAAGGCGGCGGTACCGCTCAGCGCATCGTCGTCCGCGGCATCGCCCGCGACGGCTTCGGTATCGTCGAAGTCGGCGCCGTTCAGGACATCGGCCCCGGCTTCGGTACGGACATCGCTACGAGCGGCACCGGGCAGCTCGTAATCGGCCGAGACGCCGATCGGCAGACTCGACTCGGGCAGGGTGGCGTACTCACGCGCCGCATCGACCTTGTGGATGGGGTGACCTCCTACTCGGGACCGTGGAAGGCGCACGACGACTGGTGGTCGTCGCGTACCGGGTACAACCCCGAACCTGAGTCCGGTGTTCCCGGGCGCCGTCCGGCGGTCGGCCGGCCCTTGCTTGGTCAATACTCTGGCGGTTCCCGATGTGCCGGTGGTATGGGGAGGCTGAGGGACACCTGAGAAAAACACCGGCCGTCGTCGCGCCCCTGGACTGCCACGCCGTTAGCCTCATATTCGTGAGCCACATCCCAGCGGCATCGGCCCTGCAGCGCAACCTCGCCTACGTGGAGGAATCCGTGGTCGAGGACGAGATCCTCATCGCCGCGCGGGAGCGGGCCACCGAACTGGGCGCCGCGCCGGTGCCGCCGTCGGTGGGAGCGCTGCTCAGCATCTACGCCCAGCTGCTCGGCGCGCGGGCGGTGGTCGAGGTCGGCACCGGCGCCGGCATCAGCGGCCTGTGGCTGCTCGACGGCATGCGCGAGGACGGCACGCTGACCACGATCGACTCCGAGCCGGAACATCAGCGCGCGGCCAAGGACGCCTTCCGCGCGGCCGATATCGCCCCGGCGCGCACCCGGCTGATCAACGGCCGCGCTCTGGACGTGCTGCCCCGGCTCGCCGACGGCGCCTACGACCTGGTGTTCATCGATGCGGCCCCGCTCGAACATCCGCAGTACGTCGAGCAGGCCGTACGTTTGCTGCGCGAGGGTGGGGCGGTGCTGATGTACAACGCGCTGCTGGGTGGGCGGGTGCCCGATCCGGCGCAGCGCGACGCCGCGACGCAGGCGGTGCGGGCGGCGACCCGGGCCGTGGCCGAGGATCCCGACCTGACCAGCGTGCTGATCCCGGTCGGCGACGGCCTGCTCTGCGCCTCGCGCGGCTGATCACCGCTCGCGATGTCCCGGCGGCTCGATCCCGCCGGTCCCGGAATTAGCTCGCGGGACGCTGCCTACCTGCGCATTCGATTGCCGAAATTCGCTCGGCGCCGAGTCTTGCGTGCGGATTGAACGAGTGTTTAGTATATTGAACATGTGTTTAAGGGAGCAGCCGTACCGGAAGGATCAGCCTCGGATCTGAGCACGCCCGCCCGGATCCGGGACGCGGCGATCGTCGTCTTCGGAGAAGAGGGATTCGGGGTCGGGGTGCGGGCCATCGCCAAGGCGGCGGGGGTTTCACCCGGACTCGTCAATCACCACTTCGGTTCCAAGGACGGCCTGCGCGAGGCGTGTGACGAGCACGTCCGTGCCGTCATTCGTGCCGCGAAGACGGAATACGTCCAGCAGCCCTCGCCGAATTCGACCCTGAAGGCCCTCACCGAAATCGAGGAGTTCGCGCCCTACACCGCATATCTGATGCGCAGCTTCCAGGCCGGCGGAACGCTGATGACCTCGCTGTTCGATCAGATGCGCGCCGATGTGGAGTCCTATCTCGAGGTCGGTATCGAGGCCGGCACGTTGCGGCGGCCCAGGGACGTATCGGCGACGGCGAATTATCTGGCGGTGCAGAACGGTGGGGGTTTCTTCTTCTACCTGCAGCTCTACGCCGCCCGCCACGAAGGAAAGCTCGACTTTCGAAAAGCGTTGCGCGAGTACGCCGACCAGATGATGCTGCCGGCCATCGAGGTCAACACCCACGGCCTGTTCGCCGATTCCTCGGTGCTCGACTCGCTGCTCGCCGAAATGTGAACCCTTATCTCGCAAGGAGATTCGATGTCATCGGCAATCGAGGTCCGGACACTGCACAAGCACTTCGGATCGGTACGCGCCCTGGACGGCCTCGACCTCGAGGTCGCCGAGGGAGAGGTCCACGGCTTCCTCGGGCCCAACGGGGCCGGCAAGTCGACCACCATCCGCATTCTGCTCGGCATCCTGGCGCGCACCTCCGGGCAGGCGCGGGTGCTCGGGCGCGACCCGTGGACCGACGCGGTCGACCTGCACCGCGATATCGCCTACGTCCCCGGCGATGTCACGTTGTGGCCGTCGCTGTCGGGCGGGGAGACCATCGATCTGCTGGGGCGGATGCGCGGCGGCATCGATACCGAGCGCCGTGCCGAGATGATCGAGCGCTTCGAGCTCGATCCGCGCAAGAAGGCGCGCGCCTACTCCAAGGGCAACCGGCAGAAGGTCGCGCTGGTGTCCGCCTTCTCCTCGAACGCGCGCCTGCTGCTGCTCGACGAACCGACCTCCGGCCTGGATCCGCTGATGGAACAGGTTTTTCGCGAGTGCGCGCGGGAGGCGGCCGAGCGCGGCGCCACCGTGCTGCTGTCGAGCCACATCCTGTCCGAGGTGGAGGCGCTGTGTGATCGGGTCACGATCATCCGCGCCGGCAAGACCGTGGAGAGCGGAACCCTGGCCGAGATGCGCCATCTCAGCCGTACGTCGATCACGGCCGAACTCGTCGGCGACCCGGGCGATATCGGCGCCGTCGCGGGCGTCGAGGACCTCACGATCGAGGACCACACCCTGCACTGCCAGGTCGACAGCGAACATCTCGGCGAACTGATCCGGGTGCTCGGCGACGCCGGCGTGCGCAGCCTGGTCAGTCAGCCGCCGACGCTGGAAGAGCTGTTCCTGCGCCACTATTCGCTCGACGGCGACGCGCCGGACGACGCCCGGCGACCCGCGCACACCTCCGCGCGGAGCGGGCACGCGTTGAGTGAGGCGGCGAAATGACCACCGCGACCCTCGACCGCCCCCATGGCGGATTCGCCGAATCATTCACTCGCGCTTCGAATTTCACCGGCACGGGGCAGCTGCTGCGGCTGTATCTGCGGCGGGACCGGATCGTCTTGCCGCTGTGGGTGCTGCTGCTCTCGGCGCCACTGGGCAGCGTCTACTTCTCCAGCGTGAAGAATCTGTACTCGTCGCCGGCCGATCTGCAGAATTTCGCGCACACCATCCTGTCCAGCCCGGCGCAGCTGGCGTTGTACGGGCCGATCTACAACACCAGTCTCGGTGCGGCCGGAGCGTGGAAACCGGGAGCGTTCTACACCCTGATAGGCATCGCCACCATCCTCACCGTCATCCGGCACACCCGCGCCGAGGAGGAGACCGGACGGGAGGAGCTGCTCGCCTCCACCCGGATGGGCCGCTTCGCCGCCCTGACCGCCACCCTCCTGCTGACCTGTGCCGCCTGCGTGGCGGTCGGAATCGTCGCCACGCTGAGCATCGCCTCGTCGGGAGTGCCGT
The DNA here is from genome assembly GCF_001613505.1 of Nocardia mikamii NBRC 108933. Classification (GTDB taxonomy): domain Bacteria; phylum Actinomycetota; class Actinomycetes; order Mycobacteriales; family Mycobacteriaceae; genus Nocardia; species Nocardia mikamii. The sequence goes on along the minus strand of NZ_BDCM01000006.1, from coordinate 312,748 downwards.
TCGACGGCTCGCTGGCCTTCGGCGCGGCACTGGCCGCCTCGGGCATCGTCTTCGCGGCGGTGGCCGCGGTCGCCGCGCAGCTCAGCGCGAGCGCGCGCCTGGCCCGCGGCATCGCCCTGGCGGTACTCGCGGTGACCTTCACCCTGCGCGCCATCGGTGACGCGCGGGCCGGAGACGGTCCCACCGACATCCTGACCTGGTTGTCACCGCAGGGCTGGTCACTGCAGGTCCGTCCCTTCGCGGGAGATCGCTGGTGGGTGCTGCTGCTGCACGCGGTGACCACCGTGGTGTTGATCGCGGTCGCCTATACGCTGCTGCGACGGCGCGACCTCGGGGCCGGATTGATCGCCGACCGGCCCGGTCCCGCGGCCGGATCGGCTCTGTTGAGCGGACCGTTCGGACTGGCCTGGCGGTTGCAGCGCGGCACCCTGGTGGCGTGGACGGTCGGGCTCGCGCTCTACGGGCTGATCATCGGCAGCGTGGTCCACGGCATCGGGGACGAGATCGGTTCCAGCCAGACCGTTCGCGACATCATCGCCCGGCTCGGCGGTTCGCAGGGGGTGGAGCAGGCCTTCCTGAACACCGCCTTCTCGATGGTCGGACTGGGCGCGGCCGCCTTCTCGATCTCGGCCGCGCTGCGGATGTACGCGGAGGAGAGCGACGATCGCGCCGAAACCGTCCTCACCGGCGCCGTCGGCCGAATCCGCTGGGCCGCAAGTCATCTGATCTTCGCCTTCGGCGGTCCGGTGGTGGCGCTGTTCGTCTCCGGCGTGATCGGCGGCCTGTCCTACGGGATCGCCGCATCGGATATGGGTGGCAAGTTCCCGCAGGCGCTGGAAGCGGCGATGATCCAGATTCCCGCGGTGTGGGTGTTCACCGCGATCACCGTGCTGCTGTTCGGACTGCTGCCGCGCTGGACGCCGGTGGCGTGGGGTGTGTTCACCGCGGGCGTGGCGATCTATCTGCTCGGTTCGATCTCCGGTATGCCGCAATGGGTTCTGGACCTCAACCCCTACGGTCATCTGCCGAAACTGCCGGCGGAGGATTTCCGCGCGGTGCCGGTGCTCGTGCTGCTGGTGCTCGCGGCGGTGATCACCGCGGTCGGGCTCGCGGGCTGGCGCCGACGCGATCTGCGCTGATCCGCAGGGCATTTCGCCGCCCGGTCGCTCCCGTTCCGGAGTGCCGGGCGGCCTTTCCCGTGGCCGTGATCACGCGGCAGCCGATACCATTGGCACAGTGGGTAATTCGGCGGTACCGGGAGGCGGGGAGTGTACGAGCGCGGAATCCTGATCGAGGTCGCGCCGCGCGGGTGGCTGGTCCTGGCTCTCGTCAGCCTCGGCGCGGCGGTCTTCGTGGCACTGCTGGTGATGTTGCTGGTCAGTGACGACAAGTTCGACGATCCGGCGAGATATCCGAGAGTGCCGCACGGCACCTGTGCGCCGTTCTGCTACACGCCGGAAAGTCCGGGCGTCACCGAACCGGCTCCGCCGCCGCAGTATCCGATGCCGGGCCGCTGACGCGGCTCCGCGTCGTCGAAATCGGCGGGTCAGACCCAGACGCCCTTGCCGACGGTGACCACACCGCCGTTGCTCACCGCGAACCGCTCGCGGTCGCGGTCCAGATCGACGCCGATGATCTCGCCCTCGCCGACCATCACGTTCTTGTCGAGGATCGCGCGCCGCACGACCGCACCGCGGCCGATCCGCACCCCGGGCATCAGCACACTGCCCTCCACCGTCGCCCCGTCCTCGATGAACACGTTCGAGCTCAGCACCGAATTGCGCACCGTCGCCGCGGAGAGGATGCTGCCCGCACCCACGATGCACTCCTGGGCCAGCCCGCCCTGCGCGAATTTCGCCGGGGCCAGATTCTCCGCCGTGCCGCGGATGGGCCAGTGCTTGTTGTAGAGATTGAAGATCGGGTGCACCGAGACCAGGTCCATATGCGCCGCGTAGAAGGCGTCGATGGTGCCGACGTCGCGCCAGTAGCCGCGGTCGCGGTCGGTGGAGCCGGGAACGTCGTTGCGCGCGAAGTCGTAGACGCCCGCCTGCCCCTGGGAGACCAGTGCCGGAATGATGTCGCCACCCATGTCGTGGTCGGAATCGACGTCGTCGGCATCGGCGCGAATCGCGTCGACCAGCACCTTGGTGGTGAAGACGTAATTGCCCATCGAGGCGAAGGTCATATTCGGGTCGTCGGGGGTGCCGGGCGGATGGACCGGCTTCTCCAGGAATTGCGTGATGCGGCCCGATTCGTCGGAATCGATACACCCGAAAGCGCCCGCCTCACTGCGGGGCACCCGGATTCCGGCCACGGTCACCCCCGCGCCGGAATCGATGTGGTGAGCGACCATCTGTTCGGGATCCATGCGATAGACGTGGTCGGCGCCGAACACCACGATGTAGTCGGGGTCCTCGTCGTAGATCAGATTCAGCGATTGCATGATCGCGTCCGCACTGCCGGTGTACCAGCGCGGTCCCAGCCGCTGCTGGGCCGGGACCGGAGTGATGTATTCGCCGCCGAAGCCGGACAGCCGCCAGGTCTGGGAGATGTGCCGGTCCAGGGAATGCGATTTGTACTGGGTCAGCACACAGATGCGCAGGTAACCGGCGTTGACGAGATTGGAGAGGACGAAGTCGATCAGGCGGTAGGCGCCCCCGAACGGGACCGCCGGCTTGGCGCGGTCCTTGGTGAGGGGAAAGAGTCGTTTGCCCTCACCACCGGCTAGCACTACCCCGAGTACGTGCGGCTGGCTCCTCACGGAATTCAACCTACCGTCCCAGGCCACGGCGTGTCCGATGCCGGTTCACTCCGGCGTGGCCGGGCAGGTGTGGTGAGGCGAGGGCGCACCGATTAGGTTGGACCGGTGAGTTTCGCGGATGGCGACCGCGAGCCGATATCGCTTGCCGACCCCGACCGGCTCCGGGTCGCGATGTTGACCCGCGAATATCCCCCCGAGGTGTACGGCGGGGCAGGCGTGCACGTGACCGAACTGGTCCCGCAATTGCGCCGACTGTGCGAGGTGACGGTGCACTGTATGGGCGCCGAACGCGCCGACGCGGTGGTGCACCAGCCCGATCCGATGCTGTACGCGGCCAATTCCGCCCTGCAGATGATGTCGGCGCAGCTGCGCATGGCCGATGCCGTCGGCGCCGTCGACGTGGTCCACTCCCACACTTGGTACACCGGGCTGGGCGGGCATCTGGCCGCGAGTCTCTACGGCATCCCGCACGTGCTCACCGCGCATTCGCTGGAACCGCGCCGGCCGTGGAAGGCCGAACAGCTGGGCGGCGGCTACCGGTTGTCGTCGTGGTCGGAACGGACCGCGATGGAGAATGCCGACGCCGTGATCGCGGTCAGCGAGGGTATGCGCCGCGACGTCCTGGACGCCTACCCGACCGTCGACCCCGCGCGAGTACACGTCGTGCACAACGGGATCGACACCCGGGCCTGGTTCCCGGGCGGTCCGGTGCCCGAGGCCCGCGATGTGCTCGCCGAATTGGGGGTCCGCGACGATGCGCCGATCGCGGCCTTCGTCGGCCGCATCACCCGGCAGAAGGGAGTCGCCCATCTGCTGGCCGCGGCCCGCGATATCGACCCCGGGATTCAGCTGGTGCTGTGCGCGGGCGCCCCGGATACCCCGCAGTTGGAGGCCGAGGCGGCCGCGGCGGTGCGCGAACTCGCCGCGACGCGTGGCGGCGTGTTCTGGGTCCGGGATATGCTGCCGACCGAGCAGGTTCGCCAGATCCTTTCCGCCGCAAGCGTTTTCATCTGTCCCTCGGTGTACGAGCCGCTCGGGATCGTGAATCTGGAGGCGATGGCCTGCGGTACCGCGGTGGTCGCCTCGGATGTCGGCGGAATTCCGGAGGTCGTCGCCGACGGGCAGACCGGGCGGCTGGCCCATTACGACCCGCAGGCGCCCCGCGACTTCGAACGAGACCTCGCCGACCTGGTCAACGAGCTCGCCGGTGACGCCGAGACCGCGGCGCGATTCGGCGCGGCCGGGCGGGCGCGCGCGACGGCCGAATTCAGTTGGGCGAAGGTCGCGGCCCGCACCACCGGTCTCTACGACCGCATCCGTAAGGGCTGACGGCCGGGCAGGCAACGGTCCGCGGGCCGCAGCGCCCACGAGGTGACGGTCAGCAGGGTCATGGCGCTCAGCACCGCCACTTCCGCGCGCGCACAGCCGGTGATCAGATGCGACGCGATGGCCCCCGTGTAGACGAAGAACGTTCCGGCATAAGCCCATTCCTTGCACAGCGGGAGCCGGGGAGCGGCCAGCACGATCGCGGCCGGGATCTTCCACGCGCCGAGCAACACCAGGAAATAGCGTGGATATCCGAGATGGGTGACCACATCGGTCACGAACGGGATGCGGGCGAGATCCCAGACGCCACCCACGCCGGCCTCGGCGACGATGGCGGCGGTGGCGACCCGGTAGGCGACGGTGCGGTAGCGGCCAGCGGCAAGAGCGAGCACGGGTGGGTGGTCGCGGCGGAAGAGACGTCCGGTGGTGCCGGCGGACATCGTGGTACCGGCCGGCGCGGAGCGGGAAAGACTGCGCATGGCTGCCTCCTGGCTGATTATGGTGAGTGGTCGCACTGATACGGCCGCACACCGATACGGCCGCACACTGATACGGCGTAGCGCGTGGCGAGGATGTGACCGGCGTGAGCGAGCGCGAACAGGCCCTGCAACGGCTGCACGAACAGCGGCCGCGATTTCGGGCGCTCGCGCATCACATCCTCGGCTCGGCGACCGATGCCGAGGACGCCGTGCAGGAGACCTGGCTGCGCGTGCATCGCAGCCCGCCCCGCGCGGTAAGCGATCTCGACGCCTGGCTGAGCACGGCCGTGGCGCACACCTGCCTGGATCTGTTGCGCGCTCGACGGTCCCGGCCGGAACATCCGAGCGGTGCCCGGCTGCCGGACCCGCTGTTCGTCGCCGCCGACGGTCCGGCGCCGGAAGAGCAAGCGCTGCTGGCGGATTCGGTGGGGCTGGCGATACAGATGGTGCTGTCCCAGCTGGATCCTGCCGAACGTATCGCCTTCGTCCTGCACGACAGCTTCGCGGTGCCGTTCGATCACATCGCCACACTGTTGGACCGGACCACCGCCGCCACACGCCAATTGGCCAGTCGCGCGCGGCGCCGGCTGCGGACCGCGCCGATGCCCGACGGTGACCTCGGTGACCAGCGCGCGGTGGTGGACGCATTCTTCGCGGCCGCCCGTCGTGGCGACTTCGAGGCTCTGGTGGCGCAGCTCGCTCCGGAGATCGTGCTGCGCGCCGACGCCGGTGCGGGAGGCGGCTGGGAGATCCACGGCCCGCACGAGACCGCCACCCGCGCGCTGCTGTTCGCCCGGCCGTCCTCGGATGTGCGACCAGTGCTGGTGAACGGCGCCGCCGGTGCGGTGATCAGGTTCGACGGGCAGCCCGGAGTGCTGCTCGCCTTCACGGTGACCGGTGGTCGCATCGCGGAGATCTATGTCTACGCCGACCGGGAGCGGGTGGCGGCCTTCTTCCGCTGAGGGCAGGGCGGATCGCCGATGCGCCGCTGTTTCCAGAAGTCGGCTCGTCCGGCGTTCACACTGGGCGCTGACCACCGCGGCGAGCGGGCGGGCGGCGAGCGGCGACCATCGTGCCGAGCGGCTGGGCAGGCGCTGACCGTCGCGGCGAGCGGGGGTCGATCACGCTGTCGGCCGGCCGGTCGGACATCCGGTGGATCTCCTCGGCGAGAACGATCAGCGCTGGTAGACCGTGACCGTGACCGAGGCGGTGACCGGCATCGTCTCCGGGAGGGCGGCGATCAGGTCGCTGCGGGATTCGGCGGCGTGGTGCGCGGACGGGCCCATACCGACCACATTCGCGATCGACGCGTGGTCCAGGGTCATGTCGTACTCCACCGTGACGCTTCCGGTGCAACGGAAATCGGCGGACAGGGCGTCGGTCAGGCGCGCGTCCTTGTCCGTCTGCACACCCACCATGCCGAGCGGGGCGATGAGTTCGCCCAGGTGGCGTGGGGTGGGAGTGACCACGACGAAGGTGCCGCCGGGGCGCAGCACCCGCGCGACCTCGGCCGGGTTGCGCGGCGCGAACACACACAGCACCCGGTCGAGCGCACTGTCCCGGATCGGCAGCCCTCGCCAGACGTCGGCGAGTATCGAGGCCGCCCGTGGGTGAGCGCGAGCGGCCCGCCGCGCTGCCGGTTTCGAGACGTCGAGTGCGATGCCGTGCGCGGCCGGAGCCGCCTCCAGACCGGCTGCCAGGTAGTAGCCGGTGCCGGCGCCGATTTCGAGAATCGTGCCGGTCGGTGCGCCGTCGGCCACGGCCTCGGCTGTCGCGTGTGCGATCGGGGCGAAATGGCCCGCGCTCTGGAACCGGGCCCGGGCGTCCAGCATGTCCGCGGTATCGCCGGTCATCTTGGTCGCGGCCCCGGTCAGCAGGCTGACGTACCCCTGTTTGGCGAGATCGAAGCTGTGGCCGGACTCGCACACCAGGCGCCGATCCCGGAGCGCGACACCCGCCCGGCATTCGGGGCAGGCCACCGCGGGTGCGATCGCGGCGAGGGGTTCGGCGTGGACTGTGGACGTCCGCGGCGTGGGGCCGGGGGTTGCTTCGCGCATCTGCTGGTCCGGACCGTTCATGTGATCCGTCGGGCGGATACGGTCGCCCGGTCGAGGTAGTCGCCGCGACGGGCGCAGATCCGGCCGGTGACCCAGCCGGATCTGCGCGCGCGGGTTCGCTCCGGCAATTTCATCACCGGTGTATTTCGTTGGGTCGAGCGGCTAGCTGGTTACCGCGGTGAGCTCTTTACCGAGAGCTGCCGCTTCCTCCGGCGTGAGCTCGACGACCAAACGCCCGCCACCCTCGAGTGGAACCCGCATGACGATTCCACGCCCTTCCTTGGTTGCCTCGAGGGGACCGTCCCCGGTGCGGGGCTTCATGGCCGCCATCCTCTGCTCCCTCCAGATCCGCGCGGTCTGCTGCGCACTTCTCGGAACTAATGTGTTGTCACCAACAGGCAGCCGCCGGACGCGACAGGCATGTCCGGTGGGCTGCACCACGCCTATTCTTCCTTATCAGCGAACCGGCCGGGTACCTGAGTTCGAAAACCGACCGGCGTGGCGCGCGATCAATGCCGCAGATCGACCCAGCAATCGGCCAGATGGTCATCGACCATTCCGGTTGCCTGCATCAATGCGTAGGCCGTGGTGGGGCCCACGAACCGGAACCCTCGCTTCTTGAGTTCTCTTGCGAGAGCTACGGATTCGGGTGTGACGGCGGGCACGTCGGACAGCGCGCGCGGACGCGGGCGAGCCGGCGGCGCGAAGGACCAGAGCAGCTCGTCCAGCCCCGGGCTCAGCTCCCGCGCAACCCGGGCATTGGCGACACACGCGAGGATTTTGGCGCGATTGCGCACGATGCCTGGATCGGCCAGCAGCCGTTCCACGTCGTCGTCCCCGAATTCGGCCACCCGGTCGATGGCGAATCCGGCGAACGCCGTCCGGAACGCCGGTCGCTTGCGCAGGATCGTGATCCACGACAGCCCGGACTGGAATGCCTCGAGGCACATCCGCTCGAACAGCGCATCGTCCCCATGCAGCGGCCGACCCCACTCGGAGTCGTGATAATCCCGATAGAGCTGCGACGACTGCGACCAGCCGCAGCGCACCTTCCCGTCGTCCACCATCGCCTCGACGCTCATCGGAGTCCTCCGGCGGATGAGGGTGGATCGCCCGGTAACGGCGGTGGCGCCCAGCCGGTCGCGGGAGTCTCCGTCGCCGGGGCGAATCCGGTCGTCGAGTCCGGCCCGGAGGGAGCGATGTAACCGGTGGTTCCGGTCCCTCCCGGTCCGGTGGGGGTCTCCGACTCGGGGCGGACGGTCGTCGACCGGTCGGTCGGCGCCACACCGTCGTGCCCGGCGGAAGCCTGCTGGGTGGTGCCCTGCTCGGCGGAGCCCGGTGCCGGTGCCTGTGCGGTGGCGTCGGTCGGCGAAGCGACCCCGACCGTGCCGTGGGCCTGCCCGATGCTGCCCGGCACCCCGACGGTGGACCCGGTGGGCGTGGCGGTGTGGGGGCCCGCGACGGTCGGGGCGGTACCGGTAGCCGGTGCGTATCCGTTCACGGGGAAGCCGGTTGCGGGGACGGCGGTGCCGGTGGGCATTCCTGGCCCGGCGGGTACGCCGCCGAAACCGGCGCCGGGCGCGTAGCCCGCGCCGAGGGTGGAGCCCGCGGCCGGGGTGAAGCCGGTGCTGGGGGTAGGTCCCGCCCCGGGAGTGAAGCCGGTGCCGGGGGTAAAGCCCGCCCCGGGGGTAGGTCCCGCTCCAGGGGTGAAGCCGGTGCCGGGGGTAGAGCCCGCGCCGGGGGTGATGCTGGTGCCGGGGGTGATGCCGGTGCCGGGGGTAAAGCCCGCGCCGGGGGGCATGCCGGTGCCGAGGGTGGTGCCGGTGCCGGGGGTGGTGGCGATGCCGGGAGTAAAGCCGGTGGCGGAGCTATCGACCGGACCGGCAGGAGTCTGACCGGTCACACCGCCGGCAGCCTGGGTACCCGCAGCAGCGGAAGCCGGTCCGCCCAGGCCGTCGGGAGTCGTGCCGCCGGGGCCGGCGAAGGTGGCCCCGCCGAAGAAGGTTCCGGTGCTGAAGTTGGTGGTCGTGCCGTTGGCGGCGGCTGGGGGAGTATCCGTGGGAGGCCGTGTGCTTCCCGTATTCGGTTGCGCCGGTGAGGTTTCCGGCGCCCCGTCGGCGGACCGAGTGGCGACACGGCTGCGCTCGAGCTGAAGTTCCAGCTCGTCGATCCGTGCGGCCAATCGGCTCAGCGCCCAGTCGACCTCGCCCGCCTTGTACCCCCGGAAGACCTGCTGGAATCGCAAGGCGCGCACATCCGATCCGCGGATCCCCGCGGCGGGCAGCACCGTCACCGTCGTGCCCTCCGGCAGCGGACCCAATTCCTCCCCGCGCCCGAACACCGCACTGGCCACCAGGAACAGCAACGCGGCCACCAAGCCGACGATGAGCACGTACAACAGCAGCGTGAGCATAGGTCGAGCTTAGGTGGCGACCCCGACAGCGAGCCCGGCAGCTGTGGCGAGCCGGCGTGATCAACTTCGAGGACCGGACCGCTGGGCGGGCTGTGGGGTGAGGACACGGCCCGGCCGATGGCGGTGATCATGGCCGGTTCGGTGGCTCTGGCCGGACCGGCGTACACCGTCCTCACCCGTGCGGGTTCAGCGCGGGTTGCGGCGTCGGTGGTGTCGGGAACCCGCTGAGCGAGTAACTGTGGGGGCTCGCCTACAGGTGACGGGTGGTGTCGATGCCCAGCGACATGCCCGCCAGCCCGCGGCGGCGCACCGCCAACTTGTCGGCGATGCCCCGAAGCGCTTGTGCCGCAGGGTTTTCCGGATCGCTCAGGACGATCGGGGTGCCTTCGTCGCCGGCCTCGCGTAATTCCTGGGTGATCGGGATCTGACCGAGTAGCGGTACCTCGGCTCCGACCGCGCGGGTGAGCCGGTCGGCGACGTCCTGACCGCCGCCGGAACCATAGAGCTCCATGCGGGAACCGTCGGGCAGATCCAGCCACGACATGTTCTCCACGACACCGGCGATGCGCTGACGGGTCTGCAGAGCTATGGCCCCGGCCCGTTCGGCGACCTCGGCGGCCGCCGGCTGCGGCGTGGTCACGACCAGGATCTCGGCATTCGGAATGAGCTGGGCGATGGAGATCGCGACGTCACCGGTGCCGGGCGGCAGGTCCAGCAGCAGCACGTCCAGATCGCCCCAGAACACGTCGGCCAGGAACTGCTGCAGCGCGCGGTGCAGCATCGGGCCGCGCCACACCACCGGGGTGTTGCCCTGGGTGAACATGGCGATCGAGATGACCTTCACATCGTGCGCGACCGGCGGCATGATCATCCGTTCCACCTGGGTGGGCCGCTGATCGGTGCCGAGCATGCGCGGTACGGAATGGCCGTAGATGTCGGCGTCCAGTACGCCGACCGACAGGCCGCGTTCGGCGAGCGCGGCCGCGAGATTGACGGTGACGCTCGACTTGCCGACGCCGCCCTTGCCGGAGGCGACCGCGTACACGCGGGTCAGCGACCCCGGCTGGGCGAACGGGATCACCGGGTCGGCGGAGTCGCCGCGCAGCTGCTTGCGCAGTTCGGTGCGCTGCTCATCGCTCATCACGTCGAGGTCGACGGTCACGGCACCGACGCCGGCCACATCGGCCACCGCCTTGGTGACCATCTCGGTGAGCTTGGTGCGCAGCGGGCAGGCCGCGGTCGTCAGATAGATCTCGACGTGGACACTGCTGTCGTCGCGGACCGAGACGCTCTTGACCATGCCGAGTTCGGTGATCGGCTTGCGGATCTCCGGGTCGTCCACCTTCGCGAGCGCGCCCCGCACATCCGTTTCCGTAACCACTGGCATATCGGTGAGTCTAGCGACCGTCGCGGCGGGGCCGTTCGGGGCAGCCTGGGCCCGCTACCGCCCCGCTCAGATTCGTGGCAGCTGGCTGGGCTTGGGCGCCACACCCGTCCGGTACGCGACCTCCCACGCCATCACATTGGCGACGTAGGCCATCGAGTTGTTGTAGCGCATGATCGCCTTGGACTGCTGCGACAGATCCGACATGTTCAATCCGCCCGAGCAGAGGTAGTTGCCGGCGGTCAGGGCCGCGTCGAACAGGTTCTGCGGATCGGCGATGCCGTCGCCGTCGCCGTCCCCGGCGTATTTGCGCCACGTCTCGGGCAGGAACTGCATCGGGCCGACCGCGCGGGTGAAGCCCTGCATACCGCCGTCGAGATCGTCACCGGTCGCGTGCACGACGTTGTTACCGGCGAGACTGCCGTCGAGGACGGGCCCGTAGATCGGGTCGAGCGCGACGCCCTTGGAATCGGCCTTGCCGTAGGCGTGATGCGATTCGACCTGTCCGATACCGGCCAGCACCGACCACGGCATATGGCAGTCCGGCTGCTCCTGGGCCAGAACGCGTTCCGCGTTCTGGTAGGCCGCGTAGGCGATGCCCGGCAGGCCGTTGGGTCCCGGCGGCAGATCGGCGGCGACCCGGCCTTCCGGCTGCGCAACGGTTTTCACGATCGGCGGGCCGGGATGCTTTGCGGCGCGCATCATTTCGTCCGGCGCGGCCTGCTGGTCCACAGCCTGCTGAGCATCCGGAGTGTGTTGCGGCAGAGCCACAGCGGTGAATTCGCCGGTGTTGACCTCGGCGGCGGAGGCGCCGACGGCTACGAGTCCCGCGGGGACGAGGCCGGTCAGAGCGATAACGGATCCGCGCCGGACAGGGGTGGCCGGCTGCTTACGGTGACGTCCCACGATGTGGTGACCCTCCAATGCTCGCTGTGAGCTTTTCGTGACACAACGAGATCAGATTACCGCATCCGAGACCTTTTCGTTACTGCTTCGTGACCGCCTGTCCCGTTTACGCCGAAACCCCCGCCTCAGCGGGGGTTTCGGGTCGAACGAGGGGGCCGGGCGACTACTGCGGCGGTGCCGGCGGACCGGGCAGGACGGGCAGCGGGACGACGATTCCGAACGGCAGCGTGATCCCGGGCTGCTGCGTCGGGCTCGGCGGCGCGGCCGGCGCGGGCGCGGCCGCCTCCGGGCCGGGTTCCGGTGTCTTGGACGGCGTTTGCGACTCCTGCTCGGGTGCGGCCGGTGCCGGTGCGCCGTTCGGCTGTGCCGGTGCGCCGGGCTGAGCGCCGGGCGCCGCCTGGCCCTGCGGCTGCGTGCAGGCCGGGGCGGCCGGCTTCGGCGCGTTCGGATCGGCCGGAGCCGCATTCGGATTCGCCGGCGCGTTCGGATCGGCGGGCTTGCCCTCGGCGGCCTGCGGATCGACCGGGCGCACCGGGTCGCCCGCCGCCCAGCGCTGGGTCTGGGCGGGTGCGGCCGGTCGGGCGGGTTGCCCCGGTTGCGGCATCGGCGCCGGCACCGCGGCCGGATCGCACGGATTCGGCTTCGGAGGCGGGCAGAAGATGCCGCACGGAATCGGCGGCAGCCCGGGGATATTGATCATCACCTGCGTCGGCTGTTGCGGCGTGGGCACGGTGGTGGTGGCCCGCGACGGCGGCTCGGTGGGGGTCGGAATACTGCCGTTCGCGGCGAGGATGTCCGGACCCGCGGGCGGGGCCTGCATCGTGCCCGGCGGAATCAGATCGGGCGAGATCTGCACCTGGGTCGGGGCGCCGCCGGTCTTGTAGGCGTTGGCCCAGCTCAGCACGTTGGCCGCATAGGCCGTCGAGTTGTTGTAGCGCAGGACCGCGCGCAGTTCCTGCTGCGGGTCACGCAGATTCAGCCCACCCGAGCACAGATACTTGCCCGCGGCCAGCGACGCGTCGAAGACGTTGTTCGGATCCGCGACACCGTCGCCGTTACCGTCGGACGCGTACAGCGACCAGGTGCCGGGCAGGAACTGCATCGGGCCGACCGCCCGCACGAAATTGCCGTCGGCGGCCTTGATGACCTCGTTACCCGGCAGTGTGCCGTCCAGTGAGGGGCCGTAGATGGTGCCGATGGTCGTGCCCGCGGCGTCGGTGCGGCCGTGCCCGGCGTGATTGGACTCGATGCGCCCGATCCCGGCGAGCAGGCTCCAGTTCAGACCGCAGTTCGGCTCCGAGGACTGCAGGGTCAGTTCGGCATTGCGGTATGCGGCGAGCACGATCTCCGGAATGCCGAAGGCTCCGCTACCGCCCGGCAACGCGATGTCCTGCAGCGGAACGGTACCGCCGAACAACGGCGCCCCAGCCGCGGGCGCCGTCATAGCTCTGAGTTTGCGAGGAGGTTCGGGAGCGGCGGGTACCAGCCCCACCGCCTCGGCGTCGGAGTTGCCGGCGTCGGTGGGGGAGCTCGCTGCCGCCAGGCGCGCCTCGGTCGTCTTCGGCGCACTGGTTCGCGCGGTCGTGTGCGCCGCCGAACCTGTAGCCATCAAACCCGCAACCACCAGCGCCGATACGGTAATCGGTCCAGATATTCGCATCGGCACAACCAATCCCCTCGTAGTCGTTGAGCGACCTGAACGCGCGGAGCCGCCACGGACAACGTGATCCAGGTTACCTGCCAGTCAGCACGTTGTTATCGATAATTGCGGTCAGCCGCCATCTATTTGAGGCGAAATCGGTACTCGACCCCTCTTCCTATCGGTACTTTTCTTGGACTTCGCGGTCTCGACAGCATCTTCGTCGTCCAGCGGCGCATGTAGTTGGAGCCGCGCCAGAGCGTCTTTGATGTCTTCGAGTTCGCGGCGCAGATAGTCGCGAGTGGCCACCTCGCCCACCGCGATTCGCAGCGCCGCCAGCTCCCGGGCCAGGAATTCGGTGTCGGCCTTGGTCTGTGCCGCGCGGCGGCGATCCTCCTCGAGAGATACCTTGTCGCGGTTGTCCTGCCGGTTCTGGGCCAGCAGGATCAGGGGTGCGGCGTAGGCGGCCTGGGTGGAGAAGGCCAGGTTCAGCAGGATGAACGGATACGGATCCCACTGCAGGCTCACCGCGAAGACATTGAGCGCGATCCACACCACGACCACGACCGTCTGCAACAGCAGATAACGACCGGTCCCCAGGAATCGGGCCACCGTCTCGCTGCCCCGCGCCACCGCCTCGGCGTCGATCTCGAAGCGGAACCGCGATTCGACCGGTGTCTCCAAGCGGGCCCGGGCGACCGGCTTGTCCGTGCGGGCCGCGCGTTCGCTGCGCTCACTCATGCTTTCGCCCTTCCGGCCGCCGCGTCAGCCGTTGCCGCTTTGCCCGCCGCCCGCGCCGCGGCCGCGATCGAATGAATCGTGCTCGCCGGTTCGGAGGCGTCCTCGTCCTGTTCGCGCCAGTCCTCGGGCAGCAGATGGTCGAGCACGTCGTCGACGCTCACCGCGCCGAGCAGGTGATTCTCCTCGTCCACCACCGGCCCGCAGACCAGGTTGTAGGTCGCGAAATAGCGGGTGACCGCGGTCAGCGGGGCATCGGGATGCAGCTGGGTGAGGTCGCTGTCGACCAGCCCGCCCACCAGTGTCGCCGGCGGTTCGCGCAGCAGCGCCTGGGTGTGCACACAGCCCAGATAGCGGCCGGTCGGCGTCGCGGTCGGCGGGCGGACCACGAACACCATCGACGCCAGCGCCGGAGTCAGATCGGGGTCGCGGATGCGGGCCAGCGCCTCCGCGACGCTCGCCGCCGGGGTGAGCACCACGGGGCGGGGCGTCATCATGCCGCCCGCGGTGTAGGGCGAATATTCGAGCAGGCGCCGCACCGGCTCGGATTCCTCGGGATCCATCAGTGCCAGCAGCGCCTCGGCCTCACCGGTCGGCAGTTCGCCGAGCAGGTCGGCGGCGTCGTCGGGGTCCATCGCCTCGAGCAGATCGGCCGCGCGTTCGACGCCCAGATTCTGCAGCACGTCGACCTGGTCGTTCTCCGGAAGTTCCTGCACCACGTCGGCGAGTCGTTCGTCGTCGAGGGCCCGGGCCAATTCGATCCGGCGCTTCTCGGGCAGTTCGCGCAGCAGATGCGCCACATCGGCCGGGCGCAGGCCCTCGAACTGGCCGAGCAGCTGGGTGACGTCCTGACCGGGCAGATTCAACTCGTGCTGGGTCAGCCCGCGAACATCCGACCACTCGACCACGTGCACCTCGCGGCGCCGGCCCAGGCGCCGATGTCCGCGCACCGCCACCCGCGAGACCACCCAGTCGCGGGTGCGGCTCTGTTCGATGCCCAGGTCGACGACGAAGACGTCCACCCCCTCTAGGTCCGGGAGTTCGGGATCGACCACGCGCACCTTGGAGTCGAGGACCTGCGCCAACGCCAGCATTTCGCCGGGCCGCTGTTCGAAGCGGCGCAGGCTCACGGTTCCGGTGTTGAGATTGACCGAGTTCGGCTCGATCGCGTTGACCCGGAGCATCGGGACGAAAATACGTTTGCGCGTGGGTAATTCGACCAGTAGTCCCAGCACCCGGGGTTGCTGGCGGTCGTAGCGGATGGAGATCACCACGTCCCGCACACGGCCGATAGACTCGCCGTCCGGACCCAGTACCACCAGGCCCGCCAGCCTGGCGGCGAAAACTTTCGTTGCTGCCATAAGTGCAAGGCTATGTGGTGCAGCCCCGCGAGACGATTCAGGAGCCGCCCATGTCAACGCGTCGTTCGGTGCTCGCCGTACCCGGCAGTAATCTACGGATGATCGACAAGGCCAAGGGTTTGCCCGCCGACGAGATCTTCCTCGACCTCGAGGATGCGGTCGCCCCGCCCGCCAAGGCCGCCGCCCGCGCCAACATCGTCGCCGCGCTGAACTCGCCCGGCTGGGGCAATCAGATCAAGGTCGTGCGGGTCAACGACTGGACGACGGAATGGACCTACGCCGACGTCATCTCGGTGGTCGAGGGCGCCGGCCGCGACCTGGACGCGATTCTGCTGCCGAAGGTGCTCGACGGCGCCCAGGTGCGTGCGCTCGATCTGCTGCTGACCCAGCTGGAGAAGGCCAACGGGCTCGAGGTCGGCCGCATCGGCATCGAGCCGCAGATCGAGAACGCGCAGGGGCTGCGCAACATCGACGAGATCGCCACCGCCAGTCCGCGTGTGCAGACCCTGGTCTTCGGCCCCGCCGACTTCATGGCCAGTATCAATATGCGCACCCTGGTGGTCGGTGAACAGCCCGAGGGCTACGAACCCGGCGACGCCTACCACCACATTCTGATGACCATCCTGCTCGCCGCGCGGGCGCACGGCCTGCAGGCCATCGACGGTCCCTATCTGCAGATCCGCGACCTCGACGGCTTCCGCCGCGCCGCATCCCGCACCGCGGCCCTCGGATTCGACGGCAAATGGGTGCTGCACCCCACCCAGGTCGAGGCGTGTAACGAGATCTTCAGCCCCCGCCAGGCCGACTACGACCGCGCCGAGGAGATCCTGGACGCCTACGCCTACCACACCTCGACCGCCGGCGGCGCCCGCGGCGCGGTGATGCTCGGCGACGAGATGATCGACGAGGCCAGCGCGAAGATGGCACAGGTCGTCGCGGAGAAGGGGCGGGCCGCCGCAATGACGCGCACCACGAGTTTCGTACCGCCTCGGGCGTGACGACAACTCACAATCGTCGGCCCCGTTCTTCGTGAAACCTCTTGAACGGCGGGCGAATCCGGCGACGGGTGCTCCCGCGTCCGTAGGATCTGCGCAGCCGAGCGTTGAGGAGTGTGGCTTGTCCGAGGCAACTGTCGACCAGGCAACTGGCGACCGGGAAACTGTGGACCAGGCGGCCGCAGGCGAGGCGACCGCGGATGCGGCGGCATACACGCGGTCGCTGGTGGGATATGCCTACCGTGCCGAGGACTATTACGAGGTCGGGCGGGAGAAGATCCGCGAGTACGCCCGCGCCGTGCAGGATTACGGCTCGGTGCACTGGCGGGAAGCCGACGCGGCGGAGTTCGGCTACGGCGCGGTGGTCGCGCCGCCCACCTTCCTGTCGATTCCCGCGATGCTGGCCAATCGCCGGCTGTTCGAACGGGTCATCACCGGCTACGACGTGTACGTGCAGACCGATCAGGTCTTCGAGTTCCATCGGCCGGTGGTCTCCGGTGACCGCCTGGTGAGCGATGTCGAGGTCAGCGCGGTGCGGACCATCGCCGGCAAGGATCTGATCACTGTCACCAACACCTTCACCGATCAGTTCGACGAGGTCGTCCATGTGATGCACACGACCGCGGTCGGTGTCACCGGGGAGGACATCGACTCGGGTATCGCGGGCGCGATCGAACGGGTGATCATGCACGGTGTCGGTGCACCGTCGGCGGCGCAGGGTCTGTCCGAGGCGGAGTTGCTGGACGCCGCCGTCGCCGCCCGACGCGACCACCGCTTCTCGGAGGTGTCGCGAACACGAGTGCCGCACAACGTCGTCCGGTTCGACGACATCGCCGCCGGCGACGAGCTCCCGCCGCGCACCGCCCGGATCACACGCGGTGATCTGGTGAACTACGCCGGCGTCTCGGGTGACGCCAACCCCATCCACTGGCACGACGGCGTCGCCGCGCTCGCGGGCCTGCCCGACGTCATCGCGCACGGCATGCTCACCATGGGACTCGGCGCGGGCTTCGTCACCGGATGGCTCGGCGACCCCGGATCGCTGATCAGATACGCGGTGCGGCTGTCGAACTACACGATCGTGAATGCCGGATCCGCGGGCGTCGTCGAATTCACCGGCCGGATCAAATCGGTCGATCCCGCCACACGCACCGCGGTGGTCGTCGTCGTCGCGAAGTCGGCCGGTCGCAAGATCTTCGGCCTCGCCACCGCGGAGGTCCGTCTGGGGTAGGCGGGTTTTCGCAGGTCGGTTGCCAGTGGTCGCCACCCGTCCGGCACGGCGGGTTCGCAAGCGCTACCACGGCGAAATCGAGGGGACCGGCGTCGTGCACGTCCTGACCGCGCAGGGGGAGGCGGGCGGTGGTTACGTCGCCTCGGAACGAGTCGAGGGAACGCTCGACGGCCGCGCCGGCACCTTCGTGATCCAGCACGGCGGTCTGGCGGACGGGACGGACCTGAGCAGCTTCGGATCCATCGTTCCGGGGTCGGGCACGGGAGAACTCGCCGGAATTCGCGGCCGCGCGCACGAGGCGCAGCGCGAGGTGCTCACCCTCACGTACACGCTGTGACCGGAACGGCATGGATTCCGGCTTCTCCCGCCCCGGTAAAATCGGACACGCGGTGCGCCGCTGAGTCGCCGCATCCAGCCGTAGCGGCGATGTCGACCTAGGATCGTGGAGTTATGACCAATCCGTTGGGTAGTCCGAATCGCAATCGGCCCGGCTTGCCGACTCCGCCGTCGGGGTGGCCGGTCGCCTCCTATCCGACCTATGCCGAGGCGCAGCGGGCGGTCGACTATCTGGCCGACAACCAGTTCCCGGTGGAGAACATGACCATCGTGGGTGTCGATCTGATGCAGGTCGAACGAGTGCTGGGCCGGCTCACCTGGGGCAAAGTCATTGGCGGCGGCATGGTTTCGGGCGCCTGGCTGGGCCTGTTCCTGGGGTTGCTGCTGAGCCTGTTCACCACGGGCGGCGTGATCGGGCCGCTGGTGGTCGGCCTGGTCGGCGGCATCATCTTCGGGCTCATCTCGGCGGTGATCCCGTACGCCGCCACCCGCGGTACCCGCGACTTCGCCTCCACCATGCAGTTGGTCGCCGGACGCTACGACGTGCTGTGCGATCCGAAGGTCGCCGAGCAGGCGCGGGATATGCTGGCGCGCCTGGCGCTGTAGGGCTCTGGCACGCTCTAGGGCTATGGAACTCGATCAGGTGCGGTCCGCGGTACTGACGCATTTCGGCATTCCCCGGACGGGGCCGGGATTCGATGACACGCGCTTCGACTCCGCGTCGGTGACCTTCCTCGGCCTGGAACCGATCGACATCCTGCGCATCCCCGACGGCGAGTTCGTGCACTACGTCACCCTCGGTGGCTCCCGGCATCCGATGACCGATTCCGCGGCGGCCCTGGCCGACCCCGTGCGCGGCCCGCGCGCCGAATTGGTGCTGACGCTGCGCGGCGGCGCCGGCGCCCAGGCGGGGCTGCCGCGCGGACTCGGCGTGCTGATCGCCGCTCCGTCGGTGGAAGGCGTTGTGCTGCAACCGGATGCGCTGCTCGACCTGGGAGAGCCGTTGTGGCACAACGCCCCCTTCACCGCGGTGCTGCTGGGCGAGGCGGATATCGCCGAGGTCCCACTGCCGGAGCCCGCGGATCCGGTGCGATTCCTGTCGGTCGCGCCGATCACCGCCACCGAGGCGGCGTGGGTGCGAGTGCGCGGGGCCGCGGCGCTGCGGGACGCGTGGTCCGAAGCGGGGATCGACATCCGTGATCCGCACCGGGCCGCCGCGAATCTGTAGTCCGCGCGGGCGTTGCGCCGAGGTGCGGCGGCTCAACCCTGGATCTCGGAACGACTCGCGCCTCACAACCATTTGTTGCGCCGCAGCGCGACGAACAGCGCGCCGCAGATGACCAGGATCACGACCCACACCATCCCGTAGCCGTAGGTCCACGACAGCTCCGGCATATGGGTGAAATTCATGCCGTAGATCCCGGCGATCATGGTGGGCACCGCGGCCATCGCCGCCCAGGCCGAGATCTTGCGCATATCGGTGTTCTGCTGGACGCTGACCTTCGCCAGCGCCGCGTTGATCAGCGCGCTGAGCGCCTCGTCGAAATCGCTGATCCGTTCGGCGACCGCGGTGTGGTGGTCGGCGACGTCCCGCAGATAGCGGCGGATCTCCTTCGGCATCGGCAGTTCCGAACTGCGGCTGAGCACTTGGAGCGGCAGCGACAGCGGGTTGACCGCCCGGCGCAACTCCACCACCTCGCGCTTGAGCTGATAGATGGCCTCGATGGTGAGCCGGCTGCGCGGGGTGAAGACCTCTTCCTCCATCCCCTCCACATCGTCTTCGACCGACTGGGTCACCAGCAGATACGAATCCACCACGTGGTCGGCGACGGCGTGCAGAACCGCCCCGGGCCCCAGCGCCAGGCGTTCGGGATGTTTCTCCATCTCCTCGCGAACCACCTTCAACGCCGTGTGCTCGCCGTGACGGACGGTGACCACGAAATTCGCGCCCACGAAGATCATGATCTCGCCGGTCTGCACGATCTCGCTGACCGAATTGGGGTCGTGTTCGAGGTATTTCACGGTGCGCAGCACCAGGAACAGGGTGTCGTCGTAGCGTTCCAGTTTGGGGCGCTGATGCGCGTGCACGGCATCTTCGACCGCGAGTTCGTGCAGGCCGAAAATCTCGGCCACCTCGGCCATCTGGTCCGCGTCCGGAGCGTGCATACCCACCCAGACGAACCCGTCGCCGCGCTCGCGTACCTGCGCCAGCGCGGCCGACGGGGTCACATGCCCGGACTGCCGGTGGCCGTCGATATAGACACCGCAGTCGACGATCGCGCGGGCGGTGGGAACCGGGATCCGGGGCAGCTGCGGCCCGTGCCGCGACCTCCCGGAGCCACGGAACGGGGGAAACGGCGGTATCGAGGGCACCTCCCGGATGCTAGTTGGGCAAGATGGAACGCGTGCGCATCGACCTCCACACCCATTCGACCGCATCCGACGGCACCGATACTCCCGGCGATCTGATGCGCGCGGCCGCCGCGGCGGGGCTGGACGTCGTGGCGATCACCGATCACGACACCACCTCCGGCTGGGACGAGGCGGTCGCCGCGCTGCCGGCCGGGCTGCGGTTGGTGCGCGGGATGGAGATGTCCTGCGTCGGCATGGGGGAAGACGGCTGGCCGGTGCCGGTGCATCTGCTGGCCTACCTGTTCGATCCGGCCGATGCCGCCTTCGCCGCCGAACGCGAGCGGTTGCGCACCGAACGGGTCTCGCGGGTGCGCGCGATGGCCGATCTCATGGTGGCCGACGGCCTGCCGATCGATCCGGACGCGGTTCTCGCGGCCGCGGGCCCGGCGGCGGGTCGACCCCATCTGGCGCGAGCGCTGGTCGAGGCCGGTGTGGTCCCGACGGTCGGCGCGGCCTTCGACGATCTGCTCGCACCCCGCGGCCGCTACTACGTGGAGAAGGCCGACACCCCGCTGCGGCAGGCGGTGGACATGGTCGCTGCCGCCGGTGGAGTGACGGTGGTCGCGCACGCGCGTGCCCGCACCCGCGGGCGGCTGCTGGCGATCGACGACATCCGCGATCTGGCCGGGCACGGGCTGGGCGGGCTCGAGATCGATCACCCCGATCACAATCCGGCCGACCGGGCGGTGCTGCGCGAGCTGGCACGCGAACTGGACCTCATCGGCACCGGATCCTCGGACTATCACGGCGCCGACAAACCCGTGGGCCTGGGTGAATGCACCACGGACGCAGAGCAATTCGAGCGACTGGCCGAGAAGGCGAGCGGCGTCGCGGTGATCGCCTCGTGAGAGTCGTGCGGGCGCTCAGCGGAACCGTGGCCGCCGGACTGGTGGTGCTCGCCGCGGTCGTCGTCGTCGCGGCGGTCCTCGGGGTGCGGCGCGGATTTCCGGGGCCGGGTGCGAGCAGTGTCGCCTGGCATATAGGAATGGCGGTGCTGGCGCTCGGTGCGCAAATTTTTTCCGACCGGCGTCGGGGAATTCCGGCGTTTTTCGGATCGCTGGTCGTCTTTGTGGCGGCGGGTTACCTATTGGTTACGCAATGGTGGAATTAGACTCCGCGTAACAGTTGCGGCCGGATGAATTGTGGCCGAATATTTTCCTTTGTGAGCGTGCGTAGCCGGTCCACTATTCGCGCGGAATCCGAGATCGCGGCGGAGGCGTCCGCCGATGTGCTGGTGGTGGGCGGCGGTCCGGCGGGCGCCTGGGCGGCGTTGACGGCGGCGACGGCCGGAGCGCGGGTGATCCTGGTCGACAAGGGCCGTTGCGGGGAGTGCGGTCCGACGTCGAAAGGCATTGTCGCACTGTGGGATATCCCGCCGGGGCCGGATCGGGAGCGGGCACTGGCGCGCAGTCTGGCGTACGGCGGCGACCTCGGTGACCCCGAGTGGATGGACCGGGTGCTCGGCGAAACGCATCACCGCATCGCCCATCTGCTGCGCTGGGGATACCGGCAGGCCGGAGACGGGCCCGCGACGCGCGTCCATCTCGAGGGACGGCGGTATCTGGCGGCCCTGCGGCGCACCCTGTTCCGGTTGGGTGTGCAGGTCGTCGACCATCATCCGGCGCTGTATCTGCTGGTCGACGGCGACGGTGTGGTGTGCGGGGCCGGTGGGCTGGCCGGCGACGACCATTACCGCGGCTGGACGATCCGCGCGGGTGCGGTGGTGCTCGCGACGGGTGGCTGCGCATTCCTGGCCGGTGGCGCCGGCACCGATGTGGACACCGGTGAGGGCCTGCTGATGGCGGTGGAGGCGGGCACCGAACTGTCGGGGATGGAGTTCTCCGGCGCGTACGGTCTCGCCACCATCAGCGATCTGCGCGAGCCCCGGTTCGCGAACCTGTACGACGAATCGGGGGCTCGCATCGACGGAGACGACTTCACCGCCCGGTCCGCGGCCCTCGCCGCGCTGGCGCAGGGGCAGGCGGTCTACGCCGACATTCCGCCGGGGCCCGCGGTCCGGTACGGCCCGGCGTCGGCGGCGCCCGCGGGCACCACGGCGGTGTCCGCGACCGCCGGTGCCGGTCCCGCCGCGTCGTCGATCGAACCTCGGTCCGGCCGGGTGCGGTTGCGTCCGGTCCTGCAAGGAACCGTGCGTGGTTCGGGCGGCCTCAGGCTGATCGGATTCGATTGCGCCACAACGGTTCCCGGACTGTACGCCGCAGGCGACGTGGCCTCGCGGGAACCCGTCACCGGCGCCGTCGGCGGCTTCGACGGGCACGGTGGCGGGTGGGCGATCTCGTCCGGGATGTGGGCCGGATCGGGCGCGGCGCGGTTCGCTCGCCGCCGCGGCCGGATCGGGGACGCGCGTCCGGTTCCGGGGGCGGGGCTGAATTCGCGCCCCGGCGCCGATGCGCGCGCCGGCATCGATCCCCGTGCGGTGATCGGGCTGGTGCAGGAACATACGCTGCCGCTGCGGCGCAGCTACTGGCGCAGTGCGGGCAGTCTGCGCGACAGCATCGCCGAACTCGACGCGATGTGGCCGGTCACCGAATACGGACTCGGCGGCACCGGCGCCGATCAGGTCCGGGCCCGGCAGGCCGCGGCATTGCTGGCGGTGGCCCGCTGGACGAAATACAGCGCCCTGGCCCGCACCGAAACCCGGGGCCTGCATCGGCGCACCGATCATCCCGGCCCGGCCCGCGACTGGCGCCGCCGGCTGCTCACCGGCGGCGTGAACGAGATCTGGGTGCGCCCGGCGTGACATGCCGGAGGGGCGCCATGAGCTCACACCGGCGTCCCGGGTCCCGGTGGGACTGTTCACCGCTGCTTCCCAGCACGGGCGAGTTTCCCCTTACGCGCAGGTAATTCGGCGGCCCTACCCTCGGAAGATGGCAGTAGACACCCGGCCCCGGGCCGGCCCGCATCGAGCGGATCGCGCCCCGGCCGAGGAGCGATTTTGCAACTCCCTGTTCGTACTGGCAGAATGTTGCGGATTCCCGGCCGACGCCACCGCCCGGTCCGGGACGGTTGGTGACTTTCGGTTCGTGACGCACGGCTCCGATCCGCGGATCACCCCGCAGCCTTGCCCGGACCACCCGTCCGGTTCTCGTTCGACGGATCGTGCGCGGCCAGATCGCGAAGAAGCAAGCCCGCAAAGGCGCAAACGCGCGTATGCCCTAGTCGGTAGTACCTAGGCCGGTATTACCCCCACGGCATGCCGCGATGTAATCACCGATCGGTTTTGCGCGACCGCGTGAACGCCCGGTCGGCGCACATCGTTCGAATTTCGAAGACCTTCAATACGAAAACCCGGCGGTAACCGTGAGCCGGTGCAGCCCGGACCGAGCAGGAGTGAAATCGTGTCATCTGTGACTGACGCACCGAATGCCACTACAGCGAGCCGTGAAACCGATACGACCGATCTGTCCGCTATCACGCACGAGGAAATTTTCGCCGGCCATCTCGGTGGCAAGCTTTCGGTGGAATTGTCCGCACCGCTGGAGACCCAGCGGGATCTGTCCATCGCGTACACGCCGGGCGTCGCGCAGGTGAGTCGCGCCATCCACAAGGACGAGGCGCTCGCCAAGCGCTACACGTGGACCGACCGCCTGGTGGTCGTGGTGAGCGACGGCACCGCGGTGCTCGGCCTGGGTGATATCGGCCCGCGGGCGTCGCTGCCGGTCATGGAGGGCAAGGCCGCGCTGTTCAAGAAGTTCGCCGGGCTGGACTCGATTCCGATCGTGCTCGACACCAAGGATGTCGACGAGATCGTGGAGACCCTGGTGCGCCTGCGGCCGAGCTTCGGCGCGGTGAACCTGGAGGACATCTCCGCCCCGCGCTGCTTCGAGATCGAGAAGCGCGTCATCGAGGCGCTGGACTGCCCGGTCATGCACGACGACCAGCACGGCACCGCCATCGTGGTGCTGGCGGCGCTCAACGGTGCGGCCAAGGTGCAGGGCCGCGATATCGCCGACCTGAAGGTGGTCGTCTCCGGTGCCGGCGCCGCGGGTGTGGCCTGCTCGAACATCCTGCTGGCCGCGGGAGTGTCGGATGTGGTGGTGCTCGACTCGAAGGGCATCGTCAGCCGCGACCGCGCGGACCTCAACGAGGTGAAGGCCGATCTGGCCGCGCGCACCAACCCGCGTGGCATCACCGGCGGTGCGGCCGAGGCGCTGGCCGGTGCGGATGTGTTCCTGGGTCTGTCGGCCGGAACCATCGCCGAGGAATTGATCGCCTCGATGGCGCCGGAGTCGATCGTGTTCGCCATGTCGAACCCGGACCCGGAGATCCACCCGGAGGTCGCGCACCGCTACGCCGCCATCGTGGCCACCGGCCGCAGCGACTTCCCGAACCAGATCAACAACGTGCTCGCCTTCCCGGGCGTGTTCAAGGGTGCGCTGGATGCCGGTGCGCGCCGGATCACCGAGGGTATGAAGGTCGCGGCCGCCAACGCCATCTTCGGTGTCGTGGCCGACGAGCTCTCGGTCGACAAGATCATCCCCAGCCCGCTCGACCCCCGGGTCGCGCCGGCGGTCGCCGAGGCCGTGGCCGCCGCCGCGCGCGCGGAAGGTGTTGCGTAACACCGGATTCGAACACAACGAGGGCGCCCCGGGAACTTCCGGGGCGCCCTCGCGTTATTCGGATGCCGAGGCGCGCCCGCTACTTCTGGTGGCAGGACTTGTGGTAGTCGATCATCGGCTGCCGCACGCCGCGGAAATCCTTCAGCTCCTGCTGGTGGCCCTGGCGGTAGGCCCGCATCTCGGCCTTGCGCTGATCCTTCGGCATACCTTTCACCTTGGCCAGTTCGGCGGCCAGATCCGGGTGGCTCGCCAGGAATGCGGCGACCTGCGGAGCGGTCTGCGCCTGAACCTGGGCGCGTGCCTGCGGGCTGCACTGCGGGGCGTCGGCCGAGGCGACGCCGGGCACGGCGACGGCCAGGGCGGCGATTCCGGCGGTGCCGGCCAGCAGGGCGGCGACAGTGCGCTTCATACCGGTAACTCCATTCGTGACGGGATCATGTCGGATCCGAATCTGCGCGCCGAATCTGAAAGGACCCTGAAAACGCCGAGTGGACCGCAGGGATCTTCAGCCGACCTTCAGAAACGAGGAAGGCTGTCGGCGCTCGCCGCGGGGCCGTGGTGACCACCGGCCGACAGCGGGGCCGCCGGAAGCGTCAGGACGAACACCGCGCCCGCGGTTCCGGGCGGCGGCTCGACGCAGCGGAGGTCACCGCCGTGGGCCCGGGCGATCCCGCGTGCGATGGCCAGGCCCATACCCGCGCCGTCGCGGCGACGGTCGCGGGCGGCGTCGAGACGGACCAGGCGGTCGAAGATGTGCTCGCGTTCCGAGGCGGGTACGCCCGGACCGGTATCGGTGACGCGGATTTCGGCGACGGGGGACCCGACGTGCGGCGGGGCCGGCGCGGCGATCGCATGCGGGTCGCCGCCCGGTTCGTGACCCGGCACAGCGGGGCCGGCGACGGTGACGCTCACCGTTGCGCCCGGTCCCGCGGCCTGGCGGGCGTTGGCCAGCAGATTGACCAGAACTTGGCCGATGCGTTCCGGGTCGACGACCGCCCGCACCGGCCGGCCGACGAGTCGGACATCGATATCGGGATGCAGGACTCGCAGTCGGTCCAGCTGGATGCGAACCAGCTCGTGGAGATCGACCGATTGCGGGTGCAGCGTGAGGCCGGCGTCGATGCGAGCCATATCCAGCAGATCCTCCACCAGCCGTCCGGCTCGCTGGGCCTCGCGCACCAGCAGCAGGTACATGTGTTCGCGCTCTTCGGTGGCGGCGTCGGCGGGCTGGTGCAGCACCGCCTCGGCCATGGCCTTGATCCCCGCGATCGGGGTGCGCAGCTCGTGGGCGGCATCGCCGACGAAGGCGCGCATCTGCTGCTCGGAGGCTCGCGCCCGGGCTTCGGCGCCCTCCAGGGCGTCCAGCATCTCATCGAAAGCGCTTGCGGTGCGGCCCAATTCGGTATCGGTGCGGGCGGGGGAGAGGCGACGGCCGCGGCCGCCGCGGGCGATCTCGCGGGCCAGTCCGGTCATCGAATCCAGTGGCGCCAGCGCCCGCCGCAGCCCGAACCACAGTGCCGCGGTGATGACGACGAGCGCGGTCGCGGTCACGCCGATCAGAACCAGCCCCAGGCGCGACCGTAGTTTGTCCAGCAGCGGCGTATCGACCTGCAGGGTGAGCCGGGCGTGGTCCACCGCACCGCCGGCGAGGGTGATGGTTCTGGTGCGGGCGCTGCCCTCACCGGCGTGCCGGGGCGAGAGGCCGCCGTAGACGCTGCCGTCGGCCAGGATCAGCCGCGCCCGCACCGAGCGATTGTCCAGGCGTGTGATCAATTCCGTGGGCGGGGTGTTCTGCCGCGCGAGTTGGCGGGCCAGCTGGACCCGGTCGGTCAGTACCGTGTTCTCACTGCGCGCCACCACGATTCCGAACAGGCTGTGCACCGCCAGCGCCACCACGATCAGTGCGAGGCCGGAAACCGCTGCCGCCGTGACGGTTACCCGGCGTCGTAGCGATATCGTCGGCAGGGTGCGCGGTTCGGGTTCCGCTGCGGACGGTGCGGGGGAAAGCCGGTCTCGGCCCGGCGGGGAACCGGGCCGGGAAGTCCCGGAATCGTCCGGAGGACCGGGCGACGCGGGTGCGATGTCATCCGGGTCGCCGCTCATCGCGGATTCGCCCGTAACGCGTAGCCCATACCGCGCACCGTGTGCAGCAGGCGCGGGCCGTGTTCCTCCAGTTTGCGGCGCACCGCGCTGACGTAGACCTCGACCAGATTCGGGTCGTAGTCCTCGTAACCCCACACCGCGGTGAGGATTTGGGTCTTCGTGACGACTCGGTCGCGGTGGGCGGCGAGGTAGGCGAGGAGTTTGAATTCGGTGGCGGTGAGGCTGATCGGTTCGCTGCCGCGCAGCACCACGCCGGAATCGGTTTCCAGCACCAGGTCGGCGATGGTGATGCGGCTGTGCATACGTCCCATCCGCCGCAGCAGCGCCTCGATCCGTGCCATCAGTTCGGCCAGGTCGAACGGTTTCACCACGTAGTCGTCGGAACCGGAGCGCAGTCCGCGCACCCGGTCCTCCACACCGTCGCGCGCGGTCAGCATGACCACACCGGCGCCGCTGCGGGCGCGCACCACCTCGAGCAGGCCGAAACCGTCGCGACCCGGCAGCATCACGTCGAGGACGGCGACATCGGGTCGGAATCGCTCCAGATCGGCCTCGAGCCGATCGCCGTGCTCACGGGCCAGGACCTCGTGCCCGGCGGCGTGTAGGGCCGCCGCGACCGCCGTGCGAATGGCGTCGGCGTCTTCGATCACGAGAATGCGTCCCGGCTGCACCCGCACATTATTCGTCGCCCGGGCTGAGACCTCGCTGAATACTGCTCGAGAGTCGGGTGCGCGGTTCTGCGCGAGCGCCCCTACTTGTCGGTGGGCGGGCGTAGAATGACCGTTATCGGGATTTGGAAAAGGTTGGTGCACTTGGGAATTCGTCGATTCATCGAGAAGGTGACGGGGCGTCGCGCTACCGGCGACGGCACATCGGAAAAGCGGCAGCGGAGCAGGCGGGCGGCACGCGAAATCGCCTCGCTGCGCCGCGCGAACGAACGTTCGCGACCGCGGGAGGGCAACCCGTACGGGGAGTCGGGCACAGCGGGAATCGCGGGCTGACCCCGCATCGGCTCGATCGGCCGGACGGGTGCGGATCGGCGGTGCGGATGCGGCCCACCTACGATTCCTGTGCCGGGGCGCCCCTCGGCCGCCGGATGTGGTTGTCGCTGACTATCGGGAGTGGGTGTCGCCGGATGGGATTGGCCGGATCGGTGCGAGTGACGGCCCGGGTGCTGGTGGCCGTCACCGCCGCCACGGTGGCGGTGGCATGTGCCAACGGTGAGGGCGAGTCGACGATCACCGTCGGCGCCGGTGATTCGGCGCAGTCGGAGGTCGTCGCCGAAATCTACGCCCAGGCGCTCGCGCGCACCGGCACGCGGACCACGGTGAGAAAGCATCTCGGACAGCGCGCGGACTATCTGGCGGCCCTGGACGCGGGCACGATCACGCTGGTCGGCGACACCAGTGGTGATCTTCTGACCGCCTTCGACTCCTCGTCCTCGGCGACCGCGCCCGATCGCGCGACGGCCGCGACCGTCGCAGCGCAACACGAGCCCGGCCCGCCGATCGACAGGACCGCGGGGACGCCGATGACGTTCGAGGCGCGCTCGATCGGCTCGGTCGCCGACGATCTGAGCCGGGCCGTTCCGGAGGGGCTGACGGTGTCCGATTTCGCCGACGCCACCGATCTGCGGCCGCAGCTCGCACTCGGCGCCGCCGCGGCCGCGCGCTATCCGGCGAATGCCGCCGACCTCGCCGAGCATTGCGGTGAGCTGACCGTGGGCATCGCCGGCGGGCGCGAACTCGACCCGCTCCGGACGCCGCCGGACCCGCAACGCGACGTGGTGTCGCCGCTGCGCACGGTCTACGGCTGCGATATCACCCACCACGTCGGCTTTCCCGGTGATGCCGCACTGCGAAAGGCATTGCGCGACGGCACTGTCGACGCGGGCGTGTTCACCTCGGCCGTCGCACTGCTGCCGGGCGGCCCCGGTGATACGGCCGGCGGCACCGAACCGGCCGTCGTCACCGATCCGGCGTACGCCTTCCGCGCCCAGAACGTCGTCCCGCTGCTGCGCCAGGGCGCCTTGGACCAGCGGCAGATCAAGAAACTCAACTACGTAGCCGGGGAACTCACCACGGCCGACCTCGCGACGATGGTCCGCCGCGTCCGTGACGAACACGCCTCGGCGGCCGACCTGGCCCGCATGTGGCTCGACGAACACGCCCTCTGAGTACCCCGCTCGTCCGCCGTTCCCGCCCATCGTCCATGATCAGGTCCGAGACGGATTCGGGCGTACAGTGCGAATAGATCACCTGAGCGGGGGTCCGCATGGTCCTGGTCATCGCGTTGGGAGTGCTGGCCGCATTCCTGTTCGCCGCGGCCGGTTATCTGCAACAACGCGCGGCGCGCACCGTGGTCGCCGAACAACCCCGGGCGGCCCGGGTCTTCGGTATGACCACACTCATGCAGCGCCTGCTGCGCAGTGGCACCTGGCTGCGCGGCTGGATCACCAATCTCGCGGGCTTCTTCACCCAGGCGGTAGCACTGCATCTGGGCTCGGTGGCCGCCGTGCAGCCGTTGATGTCGACGCAGCTGCTGTTCGCTGTCCCGCTCGAGGCGTTCGGACGCCGGCGTCGCCCGCGCGGTCGCGACATCTGGTTCGCACTGCTGGTCTGCGCCGGCCTGGGCGTGCTGTTCGGCGTCGGCGGCGTGGCGCCGCTGTCGGGGGATCCGGATCGTGGCCGCGTGCTGCTGGCCACCTTCTCCGCCGCGGGGCTGGTGGCGCTGCTGGCCCTGATCAGCATCCGCTGCCCGATCTGGGTGGCCGCGAACCTCGTGGCGGTGGCCGCCGGCGTCTGTTTCGCGATGAGCGCCGTCTTCATGAAGTTGACCACAGAGGATCTGGTCTATCGCGGCGTCCCCGCCACCGCCACCGACTGGCCCGGTTATCTGCTCGCCGTCTCCACGCTCAGCGGGCTGGTGCTGGAACAGACCGCCTTCGCCGCCGGGCCGCTGCCCTGGGCGATCGCGGCGATGAGCGTGACGAATCCGATCGTCAGCTACGTGGTCGGCGTGCTGGCCTTCAAGGTCGAGCTGCCGCATACTCCCGGGGCGCTGGCCGGAGTCGCGGTCGCCGGCGCGCTGATCGCGGCCGGTATCGGCGGACTCGCGCATTCGCCGCTGGCCCGCGCCTTCTATGCCGGTAACGAGGAGATAACCGACGAATCGCCCAGCCTGATGTCGTAAAAGCTTGCGACGCATGTGTTATGACGGTTCTGTGGGCAATCCGTCGCGTCCGGTGCTGTGGCGGGACTGTGCGGCCGGGCTCGCGGTATTCGGGCTGTACCTGGCGGTCGATGCCCTGCACACCCCGGCCCGCCGCGAACTGGCCGACCGAAACGCCCACCGTATCGTCGATCTCGAGCAGTGGCTCGCGATCGACTTCGAGCGCCCGCTCAACCGCTGGCTGGAGTCGCGGGCGCTGCTCGCGACCCTTGCCAACTACGAATACGCCTTCACCTACATCGTCAGTGCGTTCGCGCTGCTGTTCTGGATGTATTTTCGCCGCCGCGCCGAATACGCCCGCGCCCGCGACTCGTTCCTGCTGCTGAACATCCTGGCCATCGCGTGTTTCGCGCTCTTCCCGGTCACCCCGCCGCGACTGCTGCCCGAACTGGGCTTCACCGACACCGTCGTCGCCGGCCACACCTGGGGGTCCTGGGGTTCGTCCCTGGTGTCCGGGGCGAATCAGCTCGCGGCCGTCCCCTCGCTGCACGTCGGCTGGGCGCTGTGGGTGAGTGTGGTGCTGGCCCGGGTCTCCGGCGGGTGGATCGTGCAGGTGCTCAGCGCGCTGCACGTCGGGCTGACCACCTACGTGATCGTCGCGACCGCCAACCACTTCGTCCTCGACGCGATGATCGCGGTGGCCTTCGTCGCGGCGAGTATCCAGCTGGTCGACCGCTGGTACGCGCGAGCGCCGGTGGTGCCGCCCGCCGACGCGTTCTTCCTGCACATCGAGAAGACCGGCATTCCGCAGCAGGTGGGCGGCATGGTCGTGTTCCGGCCGCGGGCCGACGGCGGGACCGACCTCGCCGCGGTGCGGAAACTGGTCCAAGGCGAGCTGGCACATCTGCCGCGATTCCGGCAGCGTCTGGACCAGCCGGGGCGGTGGCGCCGGGCCCGCTGGGTGGACAGTCCGGTCGACTGGGACTGGCACGTCACCGAGCGCACTGTTCCCGGCACCGATCCGGATGCCGTCGGCACGGCCGAAGCGGCCATGACACCGAGCGCGGTGGCGCGTCAGGTGGACGGAATCAGCCGGGTGGTCACGGATCTCGCCGCCGAGGTCCTGCCCAAGGATCGGCCGCTGTGGCGACTGGTTCTGGTGCGCGACCCGGAGGCGGGCGCGGTCGGCGTGGTCCTGCTGCTGCATCACGTGGTCGCCGACGGCATCGGCACGGTGGTGCAGGCCCTGCGCCTGCTGCGGCCGACCGTCGATCTGCCGGTGGCCGAGCGTGAGCCGCCGAGCTGGGGGACCACCGTCGCCGGTACCGCGGCCGGTCTGGCGCAGTTGGCCGCCGATGCCCAGCCGAAGGGAACGCTGCCCGACGACTGTGTGCGACGCGTGTTCACCGTCTGTTCGCTGGACCTGGAAACCGTTCGGGCCGTGGCCCGTTCGCATCATGCCCGGGTGACCGACGTACTGCTGAGCCTCACCGTCACGGCGCTGGCGCGTCTGCGCCCCGATCTGGGGGAGCGGTTGCGCGGGCAGATCCGGGTTGCGGTGCCGTTGATGGTGCGCGACCCCACGTCGGGCGCGGAGGGCAATTCGACCGCCGCCGTGATGATCGACATTCCGCTGACGGCCGCGACCCCGGCGCAGCGTCTTGCCGAGATCCGCACCCGCAGCGACCGGCTGCATTCCGGAACCCGCGCGTTCGCCTCGCATTTCGTGATGGATCGAGTGCTCAGGCTTTTCCCCGAACCGGCCGCCGGGGCATTCGCGCGGTCGGTGTACGGCGGGCGGTTCTTCCACGCCATCGTCTCCAACATGGCCGGTCCCGAACGGGCGATGACCTTCGCGAATATGCCGATCACCCAGGTGTTTCCGATTCTGCCGTCGGCTCCGGGAGTTCCGCTGGTCGCCGGGGTGCTGAGCTGGAACGGGGCAGTGGGGATCGGGCTCTCGGTGGATCCGGCGCTGCTCGACGCGCGTGCGGTCGCCGCCGAGTTGCCCGATGTCCTGGCCGAACTCGCCGATACCACGTTCGTGTCCGATAAGCGTCCGTAGCCCGGTTCCGGCGAGTAGTCTTCGAGCGAGTTGATCATCGAGCCTACCGCACCGAGGGAGGCCGTCTTATGTTCGATCGCGCGATAGTGGCGAAAATGCTTGCGGCATGCGCACTTACCGCATTGGTGACCGCCGCTGCCGCCTGCGGCAGCGATGATTCCGGCAGCAAATCCGCCGAATCGTCGAGTAGCGGCACGCCGACGGTGACCCAGGCGGTGACTCGGAACTTCGAGCGCTTCTTCGACGGATCCACCTCCGCCGACCAGAAGGTCGCGCTGCTGGAGAACGGGCCCGCGTTCGCCGCCGCGATCAAGGCGCAGGCCGATTCACCGATGGCCAGATCCGCCTCGGCCAAGGTCACCAATGTCGCCAGCACCAGCACCGACCACGCCGACGTCACCTTCGATGTGCTGTTCAACGGCACACCGGCGCTGTCCGGCCAGCAGGGCGGCGCGGTGCAGATCGAGGGCACCTGGAAGGTGACGGCCGCGACCTTCTGCGCACTGCTGACGCTGGAGGGCGCGGCCCCGCCGGTCTGCGGCGTGGCCTCGGGAACGCCGAGTCCGGGGGCGACGCCCGCCGCGCCGGGCGGCCCCACCATCGTTCCCGCGCCGACCAGTTGAGGCCGCGATGACGTCGTCGGACCGCCGCGGTGCCCGATCGCGGTGGTCGCTGCGTCGCGCCGCCTCGGCCGCGCCACATTCCGGAGCGGGAGCCGGGGCCGAATCCACCGCGCCGGACACCGAGCCCGCCGTGAGCGCTCACGCCGAGACCGGCGCGGCGACCGGTGCGGACCGTGGCGTCGCAGCGGATTCCGTTGCGGCACAGGCGGTGTCGAGCGGCGCACAGCGTCCCTATGTGGCGCTCGCGGTGGTCACGGCCGTCCTGTTCGTTACCTTCCTCGACACCACGATCGTCAGCGTGGTCCTCGGCGATATCCAGTCCGACGTCCATGCCGGTGTGGTGTCGCTGCAATGGGTGGTGAACGCCTACACGCTGGTGTTCGCGAGTCTGATGCTCACCGCCGGAACCCTCGGCGACCGGTGGGGCCGCAAACGCGTCATGGTCGGCGGGCTGGTGGTGTTCGCCATCGGCTCGGTGTTGTCCGCGGTGGCCGGAAGTGTGTCGATCCTGATCGCCGGTCGAGCGGTGATGGGCGTCGGTGCGGCGGCCTCCGAACCGGGCACCCTGTCGGTGATCCGGCACATCTTCCCCGATCGCGGCGCCCGCGCGAAGGCGCTGGGGGCGTGGGCGGCGGTCTCCGGATTGGCGCTGGCGCTGGGGCCGGTGATCGGCGGGCTGCTGGTCGGGGCGTTCGGCTGGCGCTCCATCTTCTGGTTCAACCTGATCATCGGCGTGATCGTGCTGGCGGCGGCGTGGAAATTCGTGCCGGAAAGCGCCGATCCGCAGCCCGGCCCGGTCGATTGGGCCGGATTCGTCCTGGGCGCAACGTTTCTCGCCTGCGTGATCTACGCGGCCATCTCCGGTGAGCAGGTGGGCTATTCGGCCGCCTCGGTGATCACGCTGTTCGTGATCGGCGGGATCGCCTTCGTCGCCTTCCTGGTGGTCGAGTCGCGCGCGGCCAATCCGATGTTCGACTTCCACTACCTGGAGCGTCCACTGGTACGCAGTGCGCTGGTGGTGGCGTTCGCCGTCTACTTCGGGATCTTCTCGATCTTCTTCTTCACCGCGCTGTATCTGCAAGAGGTGCTGGACTATTCGGGGTGGCGAACCGCCGCGGTGTTCGGCCCGATGGCCGTGGCGATCATCGTCGGCTCGCTGATCTCCGGATTCTGGGTGGCGCTGCGCGGCTCCCGCACGCCGATGATCGCCGGGTGTGTGCTCGGTGCGGCGGGCATCCTGCTCACGCGCCAGTTCCTCGGCGTCACGGTCGAATTCACGCCGCTGGCGCTGGCCCTGATGCTGGCCGGCCTCGGTTTCGGTATCGCGGTGGTGCCGCTGACCTCGGCCGTGCTGTCCGGCGTTCCGGCCGAACATTCCGGTATGGCGGCCGCCGCCACCAACACCATGCGCCAGGTCGGAGCGGTGGTGGGTGTGGCCGTACTGGGTTCGCTGGTCAATTCCTTCCTGAACTCGGACTTGCGGGATCGATTGCGGCAGATCGGCGTGCCGGCGAATTTCCAGGCCATCGTCATCGACGCCATCGAGACCGGCAACGTCCCGGCCGGGGGTGACGCGGCGGCCTCGGCCGCCTACGGACCGATCGTGAACCGGGTCATCCACGCCACCTACGAGGCCTTCCACCGTGGACTCGAGGTGGCGCTGCTGGTGTCGGCGATCATGATTCTGATCGCCGCCGTGGTCACCGCGCTCTGGCTACCGCGGCGCGGCGATCGGGCCGGATACGTGCACGAGAACTGAGATCACGCAGGCAGCGCGCTGCCGTGATCAAGCGGGCAGCGCGCTGCCGTGATCACGCGGGCAGCGCGCTGCCGTCGGCCGACCCGGCGAGCCATTCGGTGAGCACGGGATGCATGGCGAGTGCGGGCAGTGCGCCGACCAGGGTGTCGATCAACTCGGTGCGGCCGATCTGCTCCTCGCGCAACCAGATCAGGGTCGTCTCCTCGACGAACGCGATCCAGCCGCGGAACACCAGGCGAAGTCGCGGCAGTTCGGGATCGTCCGCGGCCAGCGGTGTTTCGGTGAGGATGCGATCGACCATGGCATTGCGGGTGGCGTCGGCGAGCGCCATCAGTTCGGGGCTGCCGCTGGCGGGGCCGCGGAGCAGGCCCTGGTAGGAGATCCGGTTCTCGCTGACGTACTCGACGTAGCGTTCGACCGCGTCACGCAGCATGCTGAACAGATCGAGGCTGCGGTCGGGCATGGTGCGAGCGAGTAGTTCCTCGTTGGCGCGGCGCACGATGGCGCGCTGGAAATCCTGCTTCGACGCGAAGTAATGGAAGAGCAGGCCGCGGGAGATGCCCGCCTGCCGGGCGATGTCCCCGATGGAGATGTCCTCGAGCGTGCGGTCGCGCAGCATCTTCACGCCCAGGGACACCAGCTGTTCGCGCCGCTCGTCCGGGCTCAGCCGCACCCGTTTGGTGCCGGGAACGTTGTCACTCACGGTTGCCATCCTACTGAACGGTAGTCAATACTGTTGACTCCTGCTCAATAGGATCGTAGGGTTGGATACATGAGTCGTAGGGTTACAGACAACGGCCGTAGCGACGCGCTCGGAGGCGGTAGCTTGGGTGACCACGGAGAGCGCCGCGAAGGCCGTAACGGGCGGAGCCGCGGTGCAGCGGGGGCGCGTCATGTGCATACGTTGATCGTCGGCAGTGGATTCTCGGGCCTCGGCCTGGCCATTCGGTTGAGCCAGCAGGGTCGCGACGACTACCTGGTGCTCGAGCGCGGCAACGATGTCGGTGGTACCTGGCGCGACAACACTTATCCCGGCGCCGCCTGCGATGTGCCGTCGCAGCTGTACTCCTACTCGTTCGCGCTGAATCCGAACTGGTCGCGCTCGTTCTCCAAGCAGCCGGAGATCCAGTCCTACATCCAGGGCGTGGCCGATCGTCACGGCGTGCGGGACAAGCACATCTTCGACTGCGAGATGACCGGCGCCCGGTGGAACGAGGAACAGGCCCGCTGGGAGGTGCAGACCAGCCAGGGCGCGTTCACCGCCGATATCCTGGTCTCCGCCGTCGGCGCGCTGTGCGAGCCGAACCTTCCGGATATCAAGGGCATCAACGATTTCCAGGGGCGCATCTTCCACTCGGCGCGCTGGGATCACGATGCGGATCTGACCGGCAAGCGGGTCGCGGTGATCGGCACCGGCGCCTCGGCCATCCAGATCGTGCCGTCGATCGCGCCGAAGGTGGCCCATCTCGACGTCTACCAGCGCACCGCCCCGTGGCTGCTGCCGCGCATGGACCGCCCCTACACCCTGCCCGAGCGACTGGCCTTCAAATACGTTCCGGGCGTGCAGAAGTTGTCGCGTGCCGCCATCTACGCCGCCCGCGAAACGCAGGTCGTCGGCCTGGCGAAATTCCCGCCGGCCATGCTCGCGCTGGAAGGTCTCGCCCGGCTGAAGCTGCGGCTCGAGGTGCCGGATGCCCAGCTGCGCGAGAAGGTCACGCCGAACTTCCGCATCGGCTGCAAGCGGATGCTGATCTCCAACGAGTACTACCCGGCGCTCGGCCGCGACAACGTCGACGTGGTCACCGACGGTATCCGTGAGATCCGCGCGAATTCGATCGTCACCGCCGACGGCACCGAGCGTGAGATCGACGCCCTCATCGTGGCGACCGGATTCCACGTCACCGACTCGCCGGTGTACGAGACGATCGCCGGCCGCGACGGGCGCACCCTCACCGAACTGTTCGACGAGATCGGGCAGCAGGGCTACAAGGGCGCCGCGATCCACAACTTCCCGAACTTGTTCTTCCTGCTCGGCCCGAATGTCGGCCTCGGCCACACCTCGATGGTGTACATGATCGAATCGCAGATCAATTACATCGCCGACGCGATCGCCACCTTCGACCAGCGCGGCCTGCGTACGGTCGAGGTGCGGAAAGACGTGCAGGACAGCTACAACCGCGATCTGCAGGACCGCATGTCCAACAGCGTCTGGCTCAACGGTGGTTGTGCCAGCTGGTATCTGGACAAGCACGGCAACAACACCACGCTGTGGCCCGATTTCACCTTCCGCTTCCGCAAGCTGACGGAGAAGTTCGACGTCGCGGCATACGACACGACCCGATCGACCGACGGGGCCGCGGGTCCCGATCTGAAAGTGGTAGCAGCACAGTGAGCAATGACGCTTATTTCACGGGCAAGGTATGTGTGATCACGGGCGCCGGTTCGGGTATCGGCCGCGCGCTGGCCGAGAATCTGGCCCGTCGGGGCGCGAAACTCGCCCTCTCCGACATCGATACCGAGGGGCTGGCCGAAACCGTCCGCCGCGTCGAGGCGCTGGGTGCGCAGGTGAAGTCCGATCGGCTCAACGTGGCCGAGCGTGAGGCGGTGCTGCTCTACGCCGACGAGGTGAAGAAACACTTCGGCGTGGTGCACCAGATCTACAACAACGCCGGCATCGCCTTCCACGGCGAGGTGGTCGACTCCCAGTTCAAAGACATCGAGCGCATCATGGATGTCGATTTCTGGGGCGTCGTCAACGGCACCAAGGCCTTCCTGCCCGCCCTCATCGAATCCGGCGACGGCCACGTGATCAACGTGTCCAGTCTGTTCGGCCTGATCGCGGTGCCGGGCCAGAGTGCGTACAACGCGGCCAAATTCGCGGTGCGCGGCTTCACCGAATCGCTGCGCCAGGAGATGATGGCGCGCAAGCACCCGGTCAAGGTCACCTGCGTCCATCCCGGCGGTATCAAGACCGCCGTGGCGCGCAACGCCACCTACGCCGAGGGGATCGACGCGCAGAAGTTCTCCTCCTTCTTCGACAAGCAGCTCGCCCTGCACACCCCGGAGATGGCCGCGCAGACCATCACCGAGGCCGTGCGCAAGGGGCACGGCCGCGTGCTGATCGGCTGGGAGGCGAAGGCGCTCGATCTGTTCGTGCGCACCACCGCGTCCTACTACCAGCGCATCGCGAACGTCGTCAACAGCCGGTTCCTGCCCTGATTCGCCGCGGGAACAGACTGTGATGCCTGGTCTTTCGAAACCCTTGTCCTTGCCGCTGCCCGTCGCGCGGGCCGTCCTCGGGCCGATGTTCCGGTTCGCCATGCACAGCCGGCTGCCGTGGGAGGTCCAGCGCTATCTGCTCGACGCCGGTTCGGTGCTGCAGACGCTGCCCGCCGGCACCCGGGTGCATCGGATGCGGCTCGGTGGCCGTCCCGCCGAGCGGGTGACCGCCGGACCGGCCGACGGCCCGGGCGTGGTGCTGTACCTGCACGGTGGTGGATACACCATCGGCTCGCCGGCCACCCATCGGTCGCTGGCGGCGCATCTGTCGCGCGAAATCGGTTGTCCCGTCTACGTTCCGGACTACCGGCTGGCGCCGGAACATCCGTATCCGGCCGCGCTCGACGATGCCGAGGCGGCATTCCTGGAGCTGGTGTCCACCGGACTCGCGCCGCAGCAGATCGCGGTCGCGGGGGACTCCGCCGGCGGCGGACTGTCGCTCGCGCTGGCGTTGCGCCTGCGTGACCGGCACGGAATGCGGCCCGCCGCACTGGGTTTGATCGCCCCGTGGGCCGACCCGAACGAACTGCCGGCCCGCGAGCGCGACCTGGTGGTCAACAAGGCGTGGTCGCGGTTGTGCGCCGCCGCCTATCTGGGTGACGGCGATCCGCTGGATCCCGGATACGCGCCGCTGCTCGGAGCGCTGGGCGGTCTGCCCGCGACCTACGTCCAGGTCGACGAGGGCGAACTGCTGCATTCGCAGTGCGTGCGCCTGGCGGCCGCGTTGCGGGCCGCCGAGGTGCCGGTTCAGTTCTCGGTGACGCGCGGGCTCTGGCACGTCTCGCAGCTGCAGGCGTCGCTGGTGGCGCCGGCCGCGCTCGCCGCGCGCGAACTGGCGGGATTCCTCGGTCAATCGCTGCAACCAGCGCAAACCGGATCCATAGGATAGAAGCCGTAGGACAGGTTCCGTCCGGCCGCACCCATGTCGAAATTTCTCGACCGGGCGGCCGGGCGGAGCCTGCCGTTGCGGCTGGCGTAAATTACTGGCGAGTAGACCACGTGGAAGGGCACCGATGCGAGAGTTCGAAGTCCCGGCTACCTACACCATCCCCGAAGACGCCAATATGTCCGATGGCGCCTTCCGGCACGCCGAGCGCACGCCCGGCCTGGTGGTGTTCAACAGGCCGGACGGCAAGGGCGGTTGGACAGATGTCACCGCCGCGGAGTTCGCGAAACACGTCACCGCGGTGGCCAAGGGACTGATCGCCTCCGGCATCGAACTCGGCGACCGGGTCGCCATCCTGGCCTCCACCCGGTACGAGTGGGTCGTGCTGGACTTCGCCATCTGGGCGGCCGGCGGCTGCACCGTCGCGATCTTCGACAGCTCCTCGGCCGAGCAGGCGCGCTGGATCCTGTCGGATTCGGCCACCAAGCTGATCGTGGTCGAGAACGCCCGGCACCGGGCCACCATCGCCGAGATCGAGGACGGCCTGCCCGAACTGGGCGAGCCGCTGGTGATCGACGACGGCGCGATCGACACCCTGGTCGCCCGGGGCGAGGATCTCGGCGACGAGGCCGTGCACGAGCGGCGCAAGCAGGTCAAGGCGGCGTCGCCGGCCTCGCTGATCTACACCTCCGGCACCACCGGCCGGCCCAAGGGCGTCATGCTCTCGCATGCCAACCTCTACGCCGAATCGGCCGCCGACCGTGCCGCGATGCCGCAGTTCCTCAAGCCGGGCCATCGCTCGCTGCTGTTCCTGCCGCTGGCTCACGTCTTCGCTCGCGCGGTCGCGCTGGCGGCCTTCGACGCCGGAGTCACCGTCGCGCACACGGCCGACTGGTCGACGCTGGTCGAGCAGTTCGGCGAGTACAAGCC
Source organism: Nocardia mikamii NBRC 108933 (assembly GCF_001613505.1). Lineage (GTDB taxonomy): Bacteria > Actinomycetota > Actinomycetes > Mycobacteriales > Mycobacteriaceae > Nocardia > Nocardia mikamii. Next base: position 273,314 of record NZ_BDCM01000006.1, on the reverse strand, counting down.
GGACTTCATCCTCTCGGTGCCACGGGTATTCGAGAAGGTGTTCAACGGCGCGAAGCAGAAGGCGCACGACGGCGGCAAGGGCAAGATCTTCGATCTGGCCGCCGACACCGCGGTGGAGTACAGCCAGGCGCTCGACAACGGTGGCCCGGGCCTGGTGCTCAAGGTCAAGCACACCGTGTTCGACAAGCTGGTCTACGGCAAGCTGCGCGAGGCCATGGGCGGGCAGTGCAAGTCCGCGGTCTCCGGCGGCGGGCCGCTGGGCGCGCGGCTGGGCCACTTCTTCCGCGGCGTCGGCGTCACGATCTACGAGGGCTACGGCCTGACCGAGAGCACCGCCGCTGTTTCGGTGAACACCCCCGAACATCTGAAGGTCGGCTCGGTGGGCCGCCCGCTCGGCGGTCACGCCGCGAAGGTGGCCGAGGACGGCGAGTTGCTGCTGCGCGGCCCGGTCGTGTTCGCCGGCTACTGGAACAACCCGACCGCCACCGAGGACGCCTTCGACGACGGCTGGTTCAAGACCGGCGATCTCGGCGCCATCGACGAGCAGGGCTTCATCACGATCACCGGCCGCAAGAAGGAAATCATCGTCACCGCCGGCGGCAAGAACGTCTCCCCGGCGATGCTCGAGGACTCCCTGCGCTCGCATCCGCTGATCAGCCAGGTGATGGTGGTCGGTGACGGCAAGCCGTTCGTCGGCGCGCTGATCACCCTCGACCCGGAGGCGCTGCCGGGCTGGAAGACCCGCAACAACGTGCCCGAGGACACCCCGATCGAGAAGCTGATCGAGCTGCCCGAACTGACCGCCGAGATCGACAAGGCGGTCAAGGACACCAACAAGCTGGTCTCCCACGCCGAGGCGATCAAGAAGACCCGGATCCTGCCGGTCGACTGGACCGAGGAGAGCGGTGAGCTGACGCCGAAGATGTCGCTCAAGCGCAATGTGGTGATGAAGAACTACGCGAACGAGGTCGAGGCGATCTACGGCTGAGCCCGCTCGTCCGGCGAACGGCCCGTCTTCTCGAAGGCGGGCCGTTCGCGTTCGTGACGTGCGACGATATGCGCGATCGACCGCGATGAATTTTCCCGGCTGTCGCCGTCTCATCTGTTGGGGCAGTGGCCGCCGGCCGCAGGCCCGTATCCATTCCGGAGGAGGCAATCGTGAAGTCGGCTACCGCATATCTGATGTTCGACGGTGAGGCCGAGGAGGCATTCACCTTCTATCAGTCGGTTCTGGGCGGAGAACTGCAGATGGTCCGCTATCGCGATATGGGTGACGGCGGTGGCGGGAGCCTGCCCGAGGAGGTGGGCAAGCGCATCGCCAACGCCGCGTTGACGTGGCGCGAGGATCAGCTGCTGATGGGCTCGGACTGTCCGCCCGAGCAGCAACTCAACCGCGACAACGTCCCGTTCAGCGTCTGCCTGGATGTGGACGATGAGGCCGAGGCGGGACGGATCTTCACCGGACTGTCCGCGGGCGGACAGGTCACCATGCCGCTGGGCAAGACCGAGTGGGCACAGCAGTTCGGCATGGTCACCGACAAATACTCCGTGCCGTGGATGATCAATCTGTACGGCGGCGAATAGATTTCGACCGCACGCCGTGTCCTCTCCGCATCGTCCGCGGCGGGGCGGCGTCGGTTGTGGGGAGCTAGCTGTAGGGAAGGGGTTCGTTGGCGCGCGCCCACGCCTTCTCGGCCTCGCTGCCGGCGTCCGGTGGGAACAGTCCGTCGATCATCCACAGATCACGCGGGGATTCGTAGGTGTGGAATTCCCAGTGCAATCCACGCGCGCCGGTGTAGGGCTCCATGATCGAGTTGAGCCGCTGCGTCGACCGCTTGCGCATCTGCGGGTCGTCCAGATGGCGGGCGAGATGTTCCACGACGATTCGCACGGTGTTGTTCGACGGTTTCCCGCCGACGAAGAAGGACGTCTCCTCGATCTCCCGGAACAGGACGACGACGTAGAACTCCGGCAAGCCGAAGGAGGCGTACAGTGCGGTGATATCCCGGGCGAAATTCTGTTTGTCGGCGTCGGAATAGGTGCCGGCGGGGTGGTTGACATGCCACAGTGGCATCGGTGATTCCCTTCGAAAGATGATGTGCGAGAACGGATTCAGCGGGGAAGGGTCAGCGCGAGCCCTTCGACGGGGCCGGACAGCGCCGCCTTCACGCCGCGTGTGACGTCGTCGACCAGCACTTCGGAATCGCCGCGTAGCACGCCGTCGAAGACGGCCTCGGCCACCACGTTCGGCGCGATCTTGTCGCCCGGCAAACGCCGCACCATCTCGGTATCCGCGAATCCCAGATGGACGCCCACCACCTGCGTGCGCTGTGCGGCCAGCTCCAGCCGCAGCGAATTGGTCAGCGACCAGAGTGCCGCCTTGGAGGCACCGTAGGCCGCCGCACCCGCGGCCCACGACAGCACCGAATGGATGTCGATCAGCACGCCGCCGCCGTTGTCCGCCAGAATCGGCGCGAACGCCTGGGCCACCCGCAGCGGGCCGAAGACGTTGGTGTCGAACGTGGTGACGATATCGGCCATATCGGCGGTGAGCAGCGGCGCCGGGAGGAGAACGCCGGCATTGTTGACGACGATCTCGACGTCGCGGGCCCGACGTGCCGCGGCGGCAACCGAATCGGCGTCGGTGACGTCCAGGGCGAGGGGCTCGATGCGTGCGTCGCCGGCGGCCTTCGGGGCGCGGGCGGTGGTGTAGACCTTGGCCGCGCCGCGCCTGAGCAGCTCGTCGGTGAAGGCCTTGCCGAGCCCTCGTTGCCCACCGGTCACCAATGCGACCGCGCCTTCGATTCCGGCCATCTCTCGTCCTTTCGGATCGTCCGGGGCGACAGCCCGCCCTCTGGGTAACGATCTCGTTAGTTAGATGACAGCACAGCTGGCTGGGTAACGCAAGCGTTAGGTAACATGGGATCGTGTCGATGATGTTCGAGCCCCGGCTGAGCGACCGGGACGCCTGGTCGATCGGTGACCGATGTTCGGCCGGGCGGGTGCTCGAGTTGCTCAGCACCCGGACGGTATTCCTCGTCGTCCGCGAATGCTTCTACGGCACAACACGATTCGAGGACTTCACGACACGGATCGGCACCTCGGCGCCGGCGGTGTCGCGAGCGCTCAAACAGCTCGAATCGGCGGGCATCGTGGAACGGGTGCCGTATCGGGAACCCGGCCGGCGCGAACGCGCGGAATACCGCCTGACCGCGGCCGGCGAGGACCTGCTGCCGGTATTCCTGTCGCTGATGCAGTGGGGCGACAAATATCTGCAGGGCGGGAAGCCGCCGCTGTCGTTCGTCGACCGGGAATCCGGAGCGGTGGTGGGGGTGCGGGTCACGCCCGAGCCCATACCGGACAAGAAGGCCGAGGAGATCGAAATCCGACTGCACTCCTCGGGGCGGAAGCGACCTTCGCCGGCCGCGGACTGAGAGGGCTGTCGGCCGATACGCGAACCCCGCCGCATCCTCGCTGCGATGTCGGCGGGGCCGGATGTCGTCGGCGTCGGGTCAGCCCACCGGGCCCCGGGCGAGCGACGCTCGACCGGATTCGCTCTGTCCGGAACGGTCGACCCAGGTGAGGGTGACCGTATCGCCCGGGTGATGCTGATCCATCGAATTGGTCATCGTGGTCGCCGAATCGATGCTGTGACCGTCCAGGCCGGTGATCATATCGCCCGGGGCCAACCCCGCGGCCTGTGCCGGACCGCCGCTCACGATATTGCGGACCAGTGCGCCGGACCCGTTGGCATCGCTCATCGTGATACCGAGGAACGCGGAATCGCCGATGTGCACGCGGTCCGAACTCTTACCCGCCTGGATCTGCGCGGCGATCGTCTTCGCCTTGTCGATCGGAATCGCGAAGCCCTGACCACCGCTCGCGCCGAGCTGGAAACCCTGGGACGCGGCGGTGTTCACGCCGACCACCTGGCCGGAGGTGTTGATCAACGGGCCACCCGAATCACCCGGCTGGATGTTCGCGGCCACCTGGATGAGGCCGGTCAACTGCTCGGCGGCGCCGGCCGATTCGTCACTGGCGGTGATGGAACGGTCCAGTGCGGTGACGCGTCCGGCGGCGGCGGCCGGGGAGCCGGTGCCGCCCGCGTTGCCGACACCGACGATGGCATCGCCGACCTTCACCTGCTCCGAATCGCCGAGCGGCGCCGTCTGCAACCCGGAGGCACCCTGCAACTTCACCACCGCCAGATCGTCCTGCCGGTCGAATCCGGCCACGCCGCCGCTGTAGGTGCGGCCGTTGCCGAGATCGGTGACCGAGATGTCGGTCGCGCCTTCCACGACGTGGTTGTTGGTGAGGATCGTGCCGTCGGAGCCGAGCACGATGCCGGTTCCGGCGCCCGCCCCGTTCTGTATGCCGAGTTCGGTATTGATCACGACGATGCCCGGCACCACCGCGTTCGCCGCCTGCTCCAGGGCCGTGGACTGCGGTTGCGAATCGACCGGCTGCACCACCGAACCCTGGCCGTGGCCGAAGGGGGCCGCCTGGCTGGGGCCGTGCGCATCGATGCGGGATCCGACCAGGGCGATCGCGAGCGCCACCACCGCGACCAGGGCCGCCAGCATTCCGAAGGTCAGGCCGTGCCGTGGCGCGCGTCCTCGCGGCGGATACTGCTGCGGGTCGGGGTACTGCCCCGGGTAGGGCGGCTGACCCGGATACCCGTGCGGGCCGTACGCCTCCGACCGTGGTTCGTACGGTCCGGGCTGGTGCGGCCGATTGCCCTCGTTCGGATACACGCTCATCACGTCCTGTTCGGTCACATCCCGTGTGTCGGCTCGGACCCGGGCCCCGACGCATTCGGATCCTCTCTCAATTAAGCGCGCGATTCCTGAGAAGGGGCTGGGTGCTTGCCGTGGAACCGCCGACATCGGCCGGATCACGTCCGGCTTCAAGTTCTGACGAAACTGTGACGCTGTGGTCGATGCGTTCGTTCGGGCGGGTTCACCGGGGGGAATCCGCAGTACGCTCGCGGATATGGCCGGAACGGGACTGCGCGCGGCCTGCGGAATCGTGTCCGCGGGGCTGGCACTGGGCGTGGCCGAGTTGGTGTCGGTGCCGGTGGGAGCGGGGAGCGCGCCCCTGGCGGCGATCGGGGCGATGGTGGTCGACCACACGCCCGACGGGGTGCGGGAATGGGCGATCGACACCTTCGGTACCGACGACAAGATGATGCTGTACCTGCTGATGGGCGTGGTGGCGCTGATCGTCGCGGCGCTCGCCGGGGTGCTCGAGCGAACCGCGCGGCCGATCGGGTCGGCGGTACTCGGACTGTTCGGGATCGGGGCGGCGTGGGCTGCGCTCGAACGCCCGGCCGCCAACTGGACCTGGGCGTTGCCGTCGGTCGTGGGGGTGGCGCTGGCAATCGTGTCGCTGCGGTGGTTGATTCGGCGACACGAGGCGGCCGGTGCGCCGGCGATGGCGCGGGGTGGAGCCGGCGGAGGACCCGCGGCGCCCGATCCGGCGAAAGCCTCTGCGGCGCAAGAGGACCCGGACCACGCGGCGGAAATTCGGATCGAGCGTGGAGCAGCCGGGGCCGGCTCGGGTGGCGGTGCTGGTGCGGGCAGGGGTGCCGGGGCCGGTGCGGAAACGGGTGCGCAAGACCCGGCGGGCGGTGAGCGCAAGCTTCCGGCGCCCTTCGAGGGAGACGACGCCCGCCTGAGTGCGCGCGGAGCCGCCTGGCCGCGCGCGGTGAAACCCGATGTGGCGCAGGTCGATCGGCGGCGCGTGATGCGGGGGATCGTCGGGGTGGGCGTACTGGCGGTGGCCGCCGGAATCGCCGGGCGCGTACTCGGGGCGAGCGCGCGCAGTGTGGCGGGGGAACGCGCGGCGGTGCGGTTGCCGCCGCCGAATGTGCCTGTGCCCCCGGTGGATCCGGCCGCGGACCTGCGAGTACCGGGACTGGCGTCGTATCTCACCTCGAATTCCGACTTCTACCGGATCGATACCGCGCTGACCGTTCCGCAGGTCAGCAAGGAAACCTGGTCGCTGCGTATCCACGGCATGGTGGACCGCGAAATCCGGCTCGACTACGCGGATCTGGCACGCAGGCCGTCGGTGGAGCGCTTGGTGACCTTGACCTGCGTATCGAATCCGGTCGGCGGCGATCTGATCGGCAACGCGAGCTGGCTGGGCTATCGGCTCGACGAGTTGATCGCCGAGGCCGGTCCGCATCCCGACGCCGATATGGTCCTGTCCCGCAGTGCCGACGGCTTCACCGCCGGAAGCCCGCTCGCCGCGCTCACCGATGGGCGCGACGCGCTGCTGGCGGTCGGCATGAACGGTGAGCCGCTGCCCGTCGAACACGGATATCCGGCCCGGCTGGTCGTGCCCGGCCTCTACGGTTACGTCTCGGCCACCAAGTGGGTCACCGGACTCGAGATCACGAGATTCGATCGCGCCCAGGCCTATTGGACGCGGCGCGGCTGGTCCGAACGCGGTCCGATCAAAACCGGCACCCGCATCGACACCCCGCGCGGCGCCGTCCGGGCCGGGAAGGTGACGATCGCCGGTGTGGCCTGGGCGCAACACCGCGGCATCGACGCCGTCGAGGTCCAGATCGACAACGGCCCGTGGCAACCCGCCCGCCTGGCCGCCGAACCGTCCGTCGACACGTGGCGGCAATGGAGCTACGACTGGGACGCCTCGGCGGGCACGCATACCGTCCGCGCCCGTGCCACCGACGGCACCGGCACGGTGCAGACCGCGGAGGTCGCCGACGTCATCCCGGACGGGGCGAGCGGTTATCCGTCCCGGACGATCCGCGTCGGATAGACCTGCCACAGCGGAGACCCGGGACGCGACATTCCGCAAGACGGACCTGATGCGACGAGGCCCGCGCGGCATGGATTCCGCGCGGGCCTCGTCGGACGAAGCGAACTTCCGTACGCCGGTTCAGCCGGGGATGCCGGCCTTCTCCGGTTCGGAACCCGCCTCGGCCTCCTGCTGCTTCTTCGCCGAACTGCCGACGAACAGGGCCGAAGCCACCACACCGATCAGCAGGATCGCGCCGGGCAGGATCATCGCCTGCCCCAGGGCCGTACTGAACTTGTCGATGATCTGCTCGGGGATATGGCCCATTCCGGTGCCGCCGCCCTCGCCGAACTGTCCGCTGCCCAGACCCTGCGCGGACATGCGGGCCGAGACCAGCGCGCTGATCGCGGCGCTACCGAGCACCGAACCGACCTGGCGGGTGGTGTTGTAGACACCCGCGCCGGCGCCGGCCTGGTGGATCGGCAGGTTGCGGGTGGCGGTCGACGCCAGCGGCGCCCAGATGCAGGAGTTCGACAGACCGGCGACGGCCGCGACCACCAGGAACAGCACGATCGAGCTGTCCGGCTTCATCAGTGCCGCGAAGCCGAAGACGGTCAGGGCGAACACCCCGAATCCGAGGGTGGGCAGAATGCGCGGCGGCATCCGGTCGGAGATCTTGCCGATGAACGGCGCGGTCAGACCGGTGACGATCGCCATCGGCGCGAAGACCAGCGCGGCGCGGGTCGGGGTGTATTCGCGCACGGCCTCCAGGTAGAAGTACGCCGGCACCATCAGCGAGGTGACCGCGGCGCCCATCGCGGCGATCGCGACGCTCGACATCGAGAAGTTGCGGTCGCGGAACAGGCTCAGCGGAACCAGCGGCTCGTCCTTGTTGCGGGCCTGGTTCACCACGAACAGGCCCAGCACCACCAGTCCGGCGATGATCATCGTCCAGATCCAGGCATCCCAGTCCCGGGTGTTGCCCTCCTGAATGCCGAAGACCAGCAGGAACATGCCGACACCGCTGAGCGCCACGCCCACGAAGTCGAACTTGTGCTGGTGGGTCTCCAGGTTCGGAACCAGCCACACCGCCAGCGCGAACGCCGCCACGCCGATCGGCACGTTGATGTAGAAGATCCAGTTCCAGCCCTGCCAGTCGACCAGCACGCCGCCGAGGATCGGGCCGACCAGTGTCGCGAGGCCGGCGACGCCGCCCCACAGCCCCATCGCCGCGCCGCGCTTGTCCGGCGGGAAGGTGCGGGTGATGACGGCCATGGTCTGCGGCGTCATCAACGCCGCGCCCAGGCCCTGCACCGCACGAGCCGCGATCAGCATCTCCACATCGGCCGATACCGCGCACCACAGCGAGGCCAGGGTGAAGACCGCGAGACCGGCCAGGTAGATGTTCTTCGGGCCGAAACGGTCACCGAGGCGGCCGGTGACCAGCAGCGGCACCGCGTAGGTGAGCAGATAGGCGCTGGTCACCCAGATGACTTTGTTGATGTCGGTATGCAGATCCTGCATGATCGCCGGATTGGCCACCGCGACGATGGTCATATCCAGCAGGATCATGAAGAACCCGACGACCAGCGCGGTGAGCGCCAGCCACGGATTTCTTTGCGATGTCATAGATTTCGTTCCTGTTGACGGCATCGATCGACGGCGACGACCGATGGGTGGTTCGTATGAAGGTCTCGGGGCGCGCCGCATGCCCGCGCCCGGTCAGTGCTCGGCAGTGGTCGCACCACCTTTCCGCAGCTCGGCGAGTACGTCGTCGGTCAGCGCCGCACCCCAGTCGTGGCCGAGGTCGCCGGTCTTTTCGGGGCAACGGGTTCCGCCCTCGTCGAATTCCAGCCACGGCAGCGAACCGTCGCGCAACTCCTCGATGAGACCGCGCAGCCACGTTGCTTCGTGCCGCGCCAGCCCCACCAGATAGTCGATGACCATCCAGTACCGCCGGGGTACCTCGCGAGAGCGCGCCCATTCCCGGATGGCGTCGAGTTCGGTGATGTCGTTGTCCAGCCAGCCGATACGCTCGGTGATCAGGGCGATCACCTCGTCGACCGGAAGATTGTGTGCTTCGGCCAGGCCGATGGGAAAGATCGGATACTCACGAATCGGCCTGCGGACGATATCGGCGATCCGGGTACGCAGCGCCGCGGTCCCCGCTTCGGTGATGCAGTAGGTGGTGCGTTCCGGCCGGTTGCCCGAACGCTCGGTACCCTCCGCCTGGACGAGTCCTTGTTCGGCCAGCCGGGTCACCGTGTGATAGAGCGAGCCGGGGCGAATCTTGAGCAGATTGTCCTTCCGGCGTTTGAGCAGCAGTTGATACATCTCGTACGGATGCATGCGGTCTTCTTCCAGCAGCGCCAGTACCGAGATCGCCAATGGCGTCAACGTGGCACCCGGCTGCTTGGACATCGGTCTCGACTCCCTTCGTCACTGCCGCCGCACACTACGCGGACGGCCCGACATGTTCCGTCTCAAATATTCCACGCCGAATATACGACGTGGAAGTGAGTCGGCACAAGGTGGTTCCACTCATAACGACGATCGAGCGCGCCCGGATGTGACACGAGTGCGGCGCCGGAAACGACGAACGCCGGACCGAACCGCTCGGCAGAGCGATCCGGCCCGGCGTCCGGGCGATACGACCTATTCGGTGGGGGCGAACGCCTCGTCCACGATCTCCTGCTGCTCCACCGCGTGCACCTTGGACGAACCCGAGGACGGGGCCGACATGGCACGGCGGGAGATGCGGCGCAGCTTGTTGAACCGGTCCGGCAGGATCTCCGGCAGGTTCAAGCCGAAGAACGGCCAGGCGCCCTGGTTGGCCGGCTCCTCCTGGACCCACGCCAGATCCGTGGCGTTGGGGTAGGTCGCCAGCTTTTCGTTGAGCCGGTAGGACGGGATCGGGTACAGCTGTTCGATGCGCACGATCGCGACGTCGTCACGGTTCTTCTTGGCCTTCTCGGCGACCAGCTCGTAGTAGAGCTTGCCGCTGGTCAGCAGGATCCGCTTGACCTTCGACCGGTCGCCGTCGCCGCTCTCGTAGGTCGGCTCCTCGAGCACCGAGCGGAACTTCGCGTCGGTGAAGTCCTCGACGTTGGAGACGACGGCCTTGTTGCGCAGCATCGACTTCGGAGTGAAGACGATCAGCGGACGGCGGATGCCGTCGAGCGCGTGCCGGCGCAGCAGGTGGAAGTAGTTCGACGGAGTGGAGGGCACCGCCACCGTCATCGAACCCTCGGCGCACAGCTGCAGGAACCGCTCGATGCGGCCGGAGGTGTGGTCGGGACCCTGACCCTCGTGACCGTGCGGCAGCAGCAGCACGACCTCCGACAGCTGACCCCACTTGGCCTCACCGGAGGAGATGAACTCGTCGATGATCGACTGCGCGCCGTTGACGAAGTCACCGAACTGCGCCTCCCACAGGACCAGCGCGTCCGGGTTGCCCAGCGAGTAGCCGTATTCGAAACCGACGGCCGCGAACTCGCTCAGCGCCGAGTCGTGCACCGCGAACCAGCCCGGATTCTCGCTGCCGATGTTGTGCAGCGGGGTGTACTCCGCACCGGACTTGCGGTCGATGATCACCGAATGCCGCTGGGTGAACGTGCCGCGCCGGGAGTCCTGACCGGTCAAGCGCACCGCGCGGCCCTCGTCGATCAAGGTGCCGAAGGCGAGCAACTCGGCGAAGGCCCAGTCGATCTTGCCCTCGTAGGCCATCTCGCGACGGCGTTCCAGCACCGGTTTGACGCGCGGGTGCACGCTGAAACCGTCCGGCACGCCGAGGAAGGCGTCACCGATGCGCTGCAGCACGGACTTGTCCACGGCGGTGACCACGGTGCCCGGCACGGTCTGCTCCTCCTCGACCGATTCGCTCGGCTCCGGCGGATACTTCTCCAGCTCGCGGACCTCGTTGAACACCCGCTCCAGCTGACCCTGGTAGTCGCGCAGGGCGTCCTCGGCCTCTTTCATCGAGATGTCGCCACGGCCGATCAGAGCCTCGGTGTAGGACTTGCGGACGCTGCGCTTGGTGTCGATGACGTCGTACATGTACGGCTGGGTCATCGACGGGTCGTCGCCCTCGTTGTGGCCGCGACGGCGGTAGCAGATGAGGTCGATGACCACGTCCTTGTGGAACTTCTCGCGGAAGTCGGTCGCCAGGCGCGCCACCCAGGTGCAGGCCTCGGGATCGTCGCCGTTGACGTGGAAGATCGGCGCGCCGATCGACTTGGCGATATCGGTCGAGTACTCGGTGGAGCGGCTGTTCTCCGGTGCGGTGGTGAAGCCGATCTGGTTGTTCACCACGATGTGCACGGTGCCGCCGACGCGGTAGCCGCGCAGCCCGGACATGTTCAGCGTCTCGGCGACCACACCCTGGCCGGCGAAGGCCGCGTCACCGTGCAGCATCAGCGGCACGACCGAGAAGGTGCGCGCCTCCTCGCCCTTGGTGACCAGGTCTTCCTTGGTGAGCAGATCCTGCTTGGCGCGGACCAGGCCTTCCAGCACCGGGTCGACGGCCTCGAGGTGCGACGGGTTGGCCGTCAGCGAGACCTCGATGTCGTTGTCGCCGAACATCTGGATGTAGGTGCCGTGCGCGCCGAGGTGGTACTTCACATCGCCCGAGCCGTGGGTGGCGGCCGGGTTCATGTTGCCCTCGAACTCGGTGAAGATCTGCGAGTACGGCTTGCCGACGATATTGGCCAGCACGTTCAGGCGGCCGCGATGCGGCATGCCGATGACGACCTCGTCCAGCCCGTGCTCGGCGCACTGGTCGATGACGGCGTCCATCATCGGGATGGTCGACTCGGCGCCCTCCAGCGAGAAGCGCTTCTGGCCGACGTACTTGGTCTGCAGGAAGGTCTCGAACGCCTCGGCCGCGTTCAGGCGCGACAGGATGTACTTCTGCTGGGCGACGGTCGGCTTCTCGTGCTTCTGCTCGACCCGGTCCTGAATCCATTGCAGCTGTTCGGTTTCCAGGATGTGGGTGTACTCCACGCCGACGTGCCGGCAGTACGCGTCGCGCAGCACCGAGAGCACATCGCGCAGCTTCATCCGCTCCTGACCGTGGAAGCCCGCGACGTTGAATTCGCGGTCGAGGTCCCACAGGGTCAGCCCGTGCTGGGTGACGTCGAGGTCGGGGTGGCTGCGGAACTTGTCCTTCACCAGCCGCAGCGGATCGGTGTCGGCCATCAGGTGGCCGCGACTGCGATACGCCGCGATCAGCTCCTGGACCCGCACGCTCTTGTCGACGCCGCGCTCTTTGATGTCCTTGCGCCAGCGGACCGGCTCGTAGGGCACGCCCATGCCGTGGAAGATCTCGTCGAAGAATTCGTCGGAGATCAGCAGGTTGTGGATGGTGCGCAGGAAATCACCCGACTCCGCGCCCTGGATGATGCGGTGGTCGTAGGTGGAGGTCAGCGTCATCAGCTTGCCGATACCGATCTCGGCGAGCTGCTGATCGCTCATGCCCTGGAATTCGGCCGGGTACTCCATGGCGCCCGCGCCGATGATCGCGCCCTGGCCGGGCATCAGCCGCGGCACCGAGTGGTTGGTGCCGATGGTGCCCGGGTTGGTCAGCGAGATGGTGACGCCGGTGAAGTCCTCGGTGGTGAGCTTGCCGTCGCGCGCCCGGCGCACGATGTCCTCGTAGGCGCTGTGGAACTGCGCGAACGACATCGTCTCGGTGTTCTTGATCGCCGCGACGACCAGGGTGCGGCTGCCGTCCTTGCCCGGCAGGTCGATCGCCAGGCCGAGGTTGGTGTGCGCGGGAGTGACCGAGTTCGGCTTGCCGTCGACCTCGGCGAAGTGGCGGTTCATGTTCGGGAACGCCTTGACCGCCTGGACGATCGCGTAGCCGAGCAGATGGGTGAACGAGATCTTGCCACCGCGGGTACGGGCCAGATGGTTGTTGATGACCAGACGGTTGTCGATCATCAACTTCGCCGGAATGGCACGCACGCTGGTCGCGGTCGGGATGGTCAGCGACGACGACATGTTCTTGACGATCGCCGCGGCCGGGCCGCGCAGCACCTTCGACTCGTCGGCGGCCGTTTCGGCCGGAGCGGTCTTGGTGGGGGCGGCGTTGGAGGTCGGCGCCGGGGTGGTGCTGGCCTGCGGCTTGCTGCCGCGAGCCTGCGGCGGAGCGGCGGCGGCCGACGCGGCGGCGGTGGCCTTCGGCGCGGCCGGAGCCGAGGCGGCAGGAGCCGAGGCGGCAGGAGCCGCGGGCGCCGGAGCCGGGGCGGGCGCCGGGGTGGGGGCGGTCCTCGGCGCGGCGTTGGATGCGTTCGAGTTGGCCGGAGCCGGAGTGGCCGGCGCGCTGGGGGCGGCGGTCGGCGCGGACGCGGCGGGACTGCTGTTACCTGTCTCACCCGGCGATTCCGGTGTGTAGTCGGCGAGGAACTCATGCCAGCTCTCATCGACCGACGACGGATCTTGCTTGTACTTCTGGTACATCTCGTCGACGAGCCACTGGTTCTGTCCGAACTGGGATGTTGAGCTGCTCACAGCAGGTGTTCGCCTCATTTCGTTCTTCGCGCTGCGACGTTTGTGACGTGCCCGGCACGGGTCGATCGGCACGATGTGCGCCGATGCGCCCTTTCTGAGGATAGGCCCAGCCGTGACAGCGTGCCCCAGCGCGGCCATGCGTAGGCGCACCGTCGCGCCACTGTCCGGTTAACGACCCCCGGACAGACCCAGCCTCATAGGTGACGACTCGTCCCGTGTCGAGAATATTCCTTCGTCGGAATCGGCTGCCTCCCAGAGTCGGTTATAGATTCCGCGCTCCGCCAGTAAATGCGCGTGCGCGCCGAATTCCACGATCCGCCCGTGTGCGACGACCGCGATCCGATCGGCGCGCGCGGCGGTCGCCAAACGGTGCGCCACGATCACCGTGGTGCGTCCCCGTGCCAGCGATCTGCTCGCTACCAGCACCTTCTCCTCGTTGGCCGGATCCAGGACCGCGGTGGCCTCGTCGAGCAACAGCAGATCCGGATCGACCAGTTCCGCACGCGCCAGCGCGATCAGCTGGCGCTGACCGGCCGAGAGCCCGCGCCCGCCCTCACCGATCGGCTGGGCCATACCCCGCGGCAGTGTCTCGATCATCTCGAGCGCGCCGACCGCCGCGGCGGCCCGGGCGATATCGGCCGATGTGGCACAAGGTTTCCCGAATGCAATGTTGCCGGCGACGTCGCCGGTGAACAGGTGAGCTTCCTGAGGGACCACGCCGAGCCGGCCACGGAACTGCGCGAGCCGGTAATCCCGGATATCGATCTCGTCCACGCGGATGGACCCGGGGTGGGCCGCGGCGGCCCCGTCCGCGTTCGGATGCGAGCGAGGAAGGTCGTAGAGGCGCGCCAGCAGTTTGACCACCGTCGATTTGCCCGCCCCGGTCTCACCCACCAGCGCGAGCGTCGAGCCGGCCGGAATGTGCAGGGAAACATCTTCCAGCGCAGGTGTTCTGGCATCGGGGTAGCGGAAGGTGACGCCGTCGAAGCGCACCTCACCGCGCAGCCCGCCCTCGATCTCGACCGCATCGGCCGGATCGGGGGCGATCGAGGACGGGGTGTGCAGGAGAGTTTCGATGCGCCGCAATCCGACCCGGGCCTGCTGGTAGCCGTCGAAGACTTGGGAGAGCTGGGTGATCGGCCCGAACAGCAGGCTCAGGTAGAGCACGAAGGCGACCAGGGTGCCGGCGGTCGTGGTGCCGTGTGCGACCTCGCGGGCGCCCAGATACACCACCGCCGCCTGCGCCAGATCCGCCCAGGCCAGCACGAACGCGAAATACAGCGCGATGGCGCGCTGGGCCCGCAAGCGCGCCCGGCGGTATCGATCGGAGTAGCCGGTGAACCGGCGGGCGGCCTCGGCCTCGTGGCGGTAGGCCTGGGTCGCGCGCAGGCCCGCGACGTTCTCCTGGAAGTCGGCGTTGACGGTGGCCACCCGTTCGCGCGAGGCCGAATACGCCGACGCCGAGACGCGGCGGAAGAACAACGTCGCCACGATCAGCGGCGGCAGCGCCACGAACACCACCACGGCCAGGGCGGCATCGATCACCAGGAGTGCGATCACGATGCCCACGACCGTGACCAGGCTGATGAGGGCTGTGCTCAGCCCGGTCTGCAGGAATGTCGACAGCGCGTCGATATCGGTCGTCATCCGCGTCATGATCCGGCCGGACAGTTCGCGCTCGTAGTAGTCCAGGCCGAGTCGTTGCAGGTGGGCGTAGCTGCGCACCCGCAGCCCGTACAGCACCCGCTCGCCGCCGCGGGCCGAGAGCCGAGTTCCCAGTACCTCGTCCACCCAGCTCAGGAGCACCAACCCCACCCCCGCGAGGGCCGCGACCGCCAGCACGGCGCCGCGATGCTGTCCGACGCCGTCGTCGAGCGCGAATCGGGTGAGCGCCGGGAACGCCACCGAGATGGCCGCGTCCACGGCCAGCAGCGCGATCACGGCCGCCAGCAGCCAGCGCACCGGCCGCAGCAACCGCACCAGCCGGAATTTCGGGTCCGGCTGTTCCAGCTCGCGATCGTCGAGTCCCGGTAGTTCGGTGGCCGGAGCCAGTCTCGCCAGGGCGGCCCGCATCTCGGGCGGCGCATCCGGTTCCGGGTCCGAATCAGCCACGGCGACAACGTCTTCGGAATGCGGCGTCGCGGCGGGATGCGCAGGCTCGCCCGGGTGCTGTGTGCCGATGGCGTCCGCCGTCGAAACAGGTGTGGCCCGGGGCGGGCCGGAGGGACCCACGCCGTCGTGGGCCGGCAGCTCGATACCGGGCGCGACGATGGCGCCGTCGGCGTGGGCCGAGGCGTATTCGGTGCGGTCCGAGGCGGCCGACGCCCGAGGGCCGGGCTCGACCACGTCGCCGGGTTCGACCGCGGCGTTGTCGCTCCGATCCGCCGTACGTCCGCTCGGCGCGGGCAGGCGGACGACGCGATCCGCGTGGGCCAGGGTCGATTCGCGATGCGCGAGGATCAGTGTGGTGCGGCCGTGGGCGGGCAGTGCGTCGAAGATCGCGGCCTCGGTGACGGCGTCCACCGCGGAGGTGGCGTCGTCGAGGACGAGGATGCGCGGGTCGGCGAGCAAGGCGCGCGCCAGGGCCAGGCGTTGCCGCTGCCCGCCCGAGAGCGTGAGACCGCGCTCGCCCACGACGGTGTCGTAGCCGTCCGGCAGTGCGCGGATGAATTCATCGGCCGCGGCCATCCGCGCGGCGGCGCGGATCTCCTCGGGATCGGCATCCGGTTTGCCGAGCGCGATATTGGCGGAGACGGTGTCGGAGAACAGGAACGGCTCGTCGAAGACGACGCCGATCGCCGCGCGCAGGTCGGCGGCCCGTACTCGCGCGATATCGATTCCGGCGGTCTCCGGATCCTGGTCCGCTCCGGCCCCGAAGAGACTGATCCGTCCCGCCTCCGGCGTGTGGAAGCGCGGCAACAGCAGTGTCAGCGTCGATTTCCCGGAGCCGGCCGGGCCGATGACCGCCACCGTCTCGCCGGGACGCACGGTGAGATCGAGTTCGTGCAGTACCGGGCGATCCGCTTCGAATCCGAAGGTGAGGCCCCGGATGTGCAGGCCGAGCGGCCCCTCCGGCAGCGGTTGCGGATCGGGTGGGTCGATGTTCTCCGGCGCCTCGTCGATCACCTGATAGACGCGTTCGGCCGCGGCCCGGGTCAGCTGTGCCATGACCAGGACGTTCGACAGAATGCGGGTGCTCGACGCCATCATGGTCACGTAGGTCGCGAAGGCCAGGAAGGTGCCGACGCCGATCACCGCATGCAGTGCCAGTGTGCCGCCGAGTGCGATCACGATCACCAGCCCCGCCTGCGGAATCGCCGACACCGTCGGCGCGAACCGGGAATCGATGCGGGCCGCGCGCATCCGGTGGGCGTAGAGCCGCCGCCCGTGCTCCTCCAGAATCCGTACCATCCGCGATTCCTGGCCGAAGCCCTTCACCACCCGGACGCCGGTGACGGTCTCCTCGACGTGCTGGGCGAGATCGGCCGCGCGCTGCTGCGCCGACCAGGTGGCGGCGTGCAGCCGCGGTCGCACCCGGTACACCACCAGCGCCAGCACCGGCACGGTCAGCAGTGACACCAGGGCCAGAGGCGGCGACAGCACGAGCATGGCCACCGCGGCGAAGGCGAAGATCAGCAGCGACGCAGCCGACAGCGGCGCCATCGCGAGCAGTCCCTGCACCAATTGCAGATCGCTGATCGATCGCGATACCACCTGGCCCGTGCGCAACCGGTCCTGTCGCGGCCCGTCGTAGCGGTGCAGCGCGGTGAGCAGGTCGACCCGCACCTCGTGTTGTACGTCCAGCGCCAGCCGTCCCGCGAGCCAGCGCCGCCCGTAGGTCGCCGCGAATCGGGCCACCGCCAGGGCGACCAGTATCCCGGCGATCGGCGCGAGCGCCCCGACCTCGCCCAGCCGAGCGTGGTCCAACGCGGCCTTGGCGGCGAGCGGCACCGCGGCCTCCGCGCCGGCCCCCGCGACCACCGCCGCAATGACGCCGGTCAGGACCCGCGGATGGCCCCGGCAGGCGGTCCAGAGCCGCCGCAGCCAGCCGCTGTGGCCGGCACCGCGCGCGGACAGCTCACGGGAGGGTGTCGCGCCGGCGTCGCGGCCGGATCCGGAGTCGAGGGTTTGGGTGTCGTTCATGTCGATTCGACGGTACCGACGGGCCCCGACACCCGGCTGCTCCCGCACCCCGTGCGGGTGCAGCCGCGATCAGATGTCGCGCGTGCGCAGATACCACCAACCGGCCGCGCCGGCGGCCACGGCCCAGATCACCAGCGCCACGGCGGAGGCCGCATTGGGCGGCAGGAAGGGACTCTCCGCGAAGGAACCGACCGCGACCGAGCCGATGGTGGCCGAACCCGGCAGCAGCACCACGACGCCCGCGATGCCCGCACCCTTGGCGACCAGCCAGATCAGCGGTTCCAGGAGGAACAGCCATCCCGCCATCGCGATCACGGCCAGATTCGGCGATCGCACCAGCAATCCCAGGCTCACGCCGATCACGCCCCAGCACACCGCCGCGAGCAGGCCACCGCCGAACACCCCGGCCAGTCGCCAGCCGAATTCGACGGTGTGCCGCCCGAACGCCAGCAGGCCCACCGCCGCGCCGACCTCCGCGCACGCCGCGAGCACCAGCGAATAGACCGCGGCCACACCGGCTTTCGCGCCGAAGAGCACATTCCGGTCGGGTGTGAACAGTGCGGTGAGTCCCATGCTGCGGTAGCGGTACTCGTCGCCCGCGGTGACCGCGCCGCCGATCGCCGCCGCACCCACCGCCACCGCGATCGCCAGATACAACCCGACGGTCGCCGTTCCCGTCGCCAAAGCCTCGTGCGGTTGCGGACCCGAGCCGCGCACCGCGGACGCCGAGGCGACGACGAAGGCGACGGCCGCGAGCACCGGGGGCAGCAGCCATCCCGAGCGCACCGCGGTGATCTTGCGGAGTTCGGCGGTCGCCGCCCGGCTCACCTCGGCGGGAACGGTGGGCAGGGTCGGCAGCATCATCGGGTTCCGTACATGGTCGCAGGGGCGGGGGCGGGATAGGCCGGAGGCGCGGACGATTTGGTGAGGATGGCCAGTACCCGATCCGGATGGACGGGTTCGGCCACCACCTCGCCCAGGTGAACCCGCGCCAGCGCCGCGGCGGCCTCGATCTCGGCGCGCGACGCGTCGGCGACGGCGAGCCTGCCGTCGCTGCGCATGACCGCGTCGGTGAAACCCCGCGCCGCCAGCGTCGTGGCCAGCGCGATCGGACTCGACGCCGCGACCACCAGCCGATCCGGGTGGTTGCGCCGCAGCCGCCGCGGACTGCCCTGATAGGCCACCGACCCGGCCGAGAGCACGATCACCTGATCGCATACCGGCACGGCCGCGGCCAGGCTCTGCGAGGTGAACAGGGTGGTCCCGCCACGGCGGGCATGAGTCCGCAGATAATCGAAAAGCCATGCCCGCTCGGCTGATTCGAGACCGTCGAACGGGTCGTCGAGCACCAGCAGGCGGGGCTGCGCGAGCAGTGCCTGCGCCACGGCGAGCCGCGTGCGCAGGCCCTCGGGGATATCCCGTATCCGCGTCGTGGCCGCCTCGCCGAGGCGCAGCATCGCGAGCATCGCGTCCACCCGATCGTCGTCCACGCCGGCCGCCGCCGCGTATACCCGCAACTGGGCGCGCACGGCCCGGGCCGGATGCAGACCGCGCGGCTGCAGCACCGCGCCGATCCCGCCGCCGCCCGGGGCCTCGGCGATACCGGAATCCGCGCGCAGCAGTCCGAGCAGAATGTCGACGAGCGTGGACTTTCCGGAGCCGGGCGGGCCGACCAGGGCCGCGGTGGTGCCGGCCGGAACGGTGAACGAGACGTCGCGCAGGGCCACGAGACCCTCGAACTGCTTGTGCAGTCCGCTGATCGAGACGGCGAGCGAGCGGGCCGCGCTCATCGCTGCTCGGCCGTCGAACCGGAGGCGGTGCCGTCCGGATCACCCAGCGCCGGAAGCGGATCCGCGTCGATCACGGTGCCATGCGCGGTACCGCCGGACCAGCGCATCGGCGCGGGCCCGAATGCCTTGTGCGCGTTGGCGATCACATTCTTCCCCAGCGCACGGTTACCGAATCCGCCGATGGCCGCGCCGATTCCGGCCGGCAGCACCTTGCCGAACATGAGCATGCTGCGTTTGGTGATGAACTGGACGACGAAACGCTTCATCAGTGATTCGTTCATGCCCTTGATGCCCGGTACCCGCTCCGCCAGCAGCGTGCCCCAGTTCTTGGCCGAACGGCCCACGCTCTGCTGCACGATCTCCATACCGCTCTCGCCGAGCACCACCGCCAGGACCAGCGCGCGCCGGCGCTCCTTGTCCTCGGGGGCGATGCCGTGCACGGCGGCGACGGCGAGGGTGAAGACGGCCGAGGCCTCGAGGAAGAAGGTGGTTTCCGCGCTCATCGCCGCGAGCGAGGTCAGGGTGCCCACACCCGGTACGGCGGCGGTGGCGCCGACCGCGGTGCCGCTGCCGGTCACGGTCGTGAGATAGATCTTCTCCAGCCGGTCGAGGATCTGGGCCGGACTCTCGTCCGGATGGGATCGGCGGAACCGGTCGACGTACTTCGCGACCGCGGGAGCCTGCACTTGTGCCCCGTTGTCCAGCAGTGACCGCACGGCCTTTTCCACGCCGCTGTCGAACATCGGTAACGCACCCCTCTCGTCCGGTCGGCACAAACTCTAGTGGTGCCGGTCCGACGGCCGCGGACGAAGTCGGCGAGGGTGGCCGATACGGCCGTCGACCATGCAACGAATCGCGCCCGGGTCCGGTTCCGCCGAGCCCGCACGACGCCTACCGTGGAGGAGGTGAGTGGTGTCTCCGCGGGAGCGCGCCGGTTGCCGGCCCCGTCGTTGCGGCCCTACCTCGGCCGCTACGACGGATATCTGCTGCACGGCTTCGACCCGGGCGTGCACGTCGGTATGCCGAGTACCACGATCACCGTGATCCTCACCATCGGCGAACCGATCGACGTGCCGGTGTCCTCCCATCCCGATCAGGCAGGCGGCCGCTGGGACGCGCTGGCCGGCGGACTGACACTGCGACCGACCCTCATCGCGCACAACGGGTATCAGCACGGCATCCAATTGGCGGTGACACCGCTGGGTGCGCGGGCGCTGTTCGGAATTCCCGCCGGTGAGCTGGGGGAGTGGATCGTCGACCTGTCGGACCTGCTGGGATCCGACGCCGAGCGGGTGCGTGAGCGGATCGCCGCGACCTCCGACTGGCGGGCCCGGTTCGCGGTGCTGGACGAGGTCTTCTGCGCGCGGGTCGCCGCCCTCGATCCGCGCCGGCTCGATATGGACGCCAATCTCCGCCGGGCCTGGCGGCTGCTGACCGACCCCGCGGGCGCCCCCGCGGTCGCCCGGGTGGCGCACGACATCGGCTGGAGCAGAAGACATCTGGCCGCGCGATTCACCGGTGAGTTCGGCATCACGCCGAAGGAGGCCGCGCGGCTGACCCGTTTCGAGGTCTCGCACCGCCTGTTGCGCCGCCCCGAGGTGAGCATCGCCGAGGTGGCCGCCGCGACCGGCTACTACGACCAGGCTCATATGGCCCGCGAATGGCGCGAATCGGCCGGTTGCCCGCCCTCGGTGTGGCGTGCCCGCGAGGTGTTCCCATTCGTCCAAGACGACGGGGTGCCGAGCGAGAAAGGCTGGGAGCATGACCGAAACAACCCATACCGCGACGACCGAAACCGCGACGAAGACGGCCCCGCTGTGGCCGACCTTCATCTACCGTGACGCCCCGGCGGCGATCGATTTCCTGCAGCGCGCCTTCGGCTTCGTCGAAGTCGCCCGCTACGTCACCGGCGATGTGGTCCAGCACGCCGAACTTGGCTGGCCCGGGGGCGGCGGGATCATGCTCGGTTCGCAGCGCGACGATTCCGCGCTCTGCGAGCAGCCGCCGGGGACCGGCTCGGTGTACATCGTCGTCGACGATCCCGACGGCCTCTTCGAACGCGCCCGCTCCGCCGGTGCGACCATCGTGCGCGGACTCCGCGACGAGGATTACGGCTCGCGCGGGTTCACCTGCCGCGATCCCGAGGGCGTGTTCTGGAGCTTCGGCACCTACGCCGGAACCACCGCGTGACGAAACGACGATCCGGTGCGGAGGCGGACCGGCCGCCTCCGCACCGGTGAGACTCAGACCTGGCCGGCGGCCGGAACGCGTTCCGCGGGCAGCGGCGGCGGAGGTGGGGTGCCGTCGCCGAAGGGCTTGCCGCCCAGCGCTTCTCGCCCGTGCGGCGTGAGCCAGCCCGACAGTTCCGGCCCCTTCGGCACGATCCCGGTCGGATTGATATCGCTGTGCACGACGTAGTAATGCCGCTTGATCTGCGCGAAATCGATGGTATCGCCGAAGCCGGGGGTCTGGAACAGGTCGCGGGCGTACGCCCACAGCACCGGCTGTTCGGTCAGCTTGTTCCGATTGCACTTGAAATGGCCGTGATACACCGGGTCGAACCGCACCAGGGTGGTGAACAGCCGCACGTCGGCCTCGGTGATGGTGTCGCCGACCAGATAGCGCTGGTCGCTCAACCGTTCCGACAGCCAGTCCAGCGCGGTGAACAGCCGGTCGTAGGCGGCGTCGTAGGCGTCCTGGCTGCCGGCGAAGCCGCAGCGGTAGACGCCGTTGTTGACCTCGGTGTAGACGCGCCGGTTCACCTGGTCGATCTCGGCACGCAGCGGTTCGGGATACAGCTGCGGCGCGCCCGGCCGGTGGAACTGCGTCCACTCGGTGGAGAAGTCGAGCGTGATCTGCGGATAGTCGTTGGTGGCCACCTGTCCGGTCGGCACGTCCACCACCGCTGGGACCGTGATGCCGCGCGGATACTCCGGATCGCGCGCGAGGTAGGCATCGCGCAGGAAGTGGATGCCCAGCACCGGGTCCACCTCGCCCGGATCGAGGTCGAAGGTCCAGCTGCGTTTGTCGTGGGTCGGCCCGCACAATCCCAGCGAGATCACCTGTTCCAGACCGAGCAGCCGCCGCACGATCAGGGTGCGGTTGGCCCACGGGCAGGCCCGCGCCGCGATCAGCCGATAGCGATGCGGTTCGACGGGATAGCCGTCGCGGCCGTCGGCGGTGATCCGGGTGGTGATGTAGTTCGTGTCGCGCTTGAATTCGCCGGGTTCGACGTAGGTCGCGGTGTTCGAACCGGCGTTCTCGGTCGGCGAGGTATCCACGGCACCAGTCTGGCAGACCGGCGGCCGGGGTACCGGTTACGTTCCGTTCTGGATAGATTCGGCCGATGAGCGATTCGAAACCCACCCGGTTGGAACGGACCGAGACCGAGGCCGGCGCCCAGCTCGCGATCATCACCATCGACCATCCGCCGTTGAACCTGTTCGATTCGGCGCTGCTGGGATCGCTCGCCGCCGATCTCGCCGAGCTGACCGCGAACCCGCCGCGCGCGCTGCTGATCCGCGCCGAGGGCAAGGTGGTCTCCGGCGGCGTCGACGTTCACGAATTCGACGGATTGAGCGTGGATCAGGGCGCTGACCTGTGGCAGCGCCTGTTCCAGGGCATCATCCACCCGGTCGAGGCGCTGCCCTGCCCGGTGGTTTTCGCCGCCCACGGACTCACTCTGACCGCCGCCTTCGAGATCTCGCTGGCCTGCGACATCCTGCTGGCCGCGCCGAAGGCCAAGTTCGGTCTGGTGGAGACGGTCGTGGGCCTGACGCCGTCGATGGGCGGCCCGCAGCGGCTGGCCGAGCGCGCCGGTTCCGGCCGGGCCCGGGAACTGGTCATGACCGGCGACCTGTACGACGCGTCCACCCTCGCCGACTGGGGTGTGGTCAACGCGGTGCACGAGGATGTCGACGCCGCGGCCCGGGCGCTGGCCGCCCGCCTCGCCGACGGCCCGACTCGGGCACACGCGGCCACCAAGCAGATCATCGAGGCGTGGCGGTCCGGCGGCGTCGAACATGCCGATTCGGTGACGCCCAAGGTCTCCGGCGAACTGTTCGATACCGAGGATTTGCGGGGCGCGGTGCGCAGCTTCCTCGAGGTGGGCCCGGGGAAGGCGAGTTACACCGGGCGGTGATCGCTCGGACATCTTTGTCGCCTAACGCCCCGCGGTTGTGATCTGCGTCATATAGTCACAGGTGCCTGTTGATCGAGGCATCCGGAGGGACTTGATGACGCAGCTTCTGATCGAATATCCGCAGACGCGAAATCCGTGGTGCGGCAACCCTCTTGCTCGCGGAGCCGACGGCGTGCTGCGGTACGGAAATCTGAATCCGGCCCTCACCGAACTCCTCGATGTGCAGGTACACGCGTTCTCGGCCCGGGAGGCGGTCGTCGAAATCGGCGGGCCGCGGCTGACCTACCGGCAGCTGTGGCATGCCGCGTCCCGGATTGCCGGGGGGCTGCAGGAACACGGAATCGGCTACGGCGACCGGGTTGCCGTGCGGATGCCGGTGGGTGCGCGCTGGGTGCAGGCGTTCCTCGGCGCCCTGCTGTCCGGTGCGGTGCCGGTGCTGGTGCACGACGGACTGACCGATGCCGTCGCCGCCCAGGTGATCGCGGACAGCTGCGCGGATTTCGTCCTCGACGGCGGCGGCGCCGAAGCCGGTTACGCCGACTTCCCCGACGGTGCGGCCTTCATCGACGACGGCGCCTCGCTGAGCGAGCTCGCCCTGCTGTGCTACACCAGCGGCGCTGCGGGCCAAGGTTTTCCGGAGGCGCCGGGCGGTCCGCGCGGTGTCGAGTTGACCAACGAGAATCTGCTGTCGGCGGTGCGTTCGGTGGTGGGGGCCTTCGATCTGCCGACCGAGGGATTGCGCAATCTGGTCCTGATGCCGCTGGCCCACGCGAGCGGCTGCGTCGATCAACTGCTGCCGACCTTCGCCGTGGGCGGCACGGTCGTCCTCGCCCCGGACCCCGCCATGATCGCCGAGACGATCGTCGCCGAACGCATCGATATGGTGGCCGCGACGCCCCGCATCTTCGCGGGCCTGCTTCCGGAACTCGCCGGATTGCGGGCGGAGGGCGTGCGCCAGGTGTGCAGTGCGGGACATCGCGCCGAACTGGCCGCGACCGACGCCGGCACCGCGGAAATCGTCGCCGAGGCGTTGCGCGAGGTGTTCCCGCTGGCCCGGCAGTGGTCGGTCTGGGGTGCGACCGAAACCAGCGGTATCGGATTGGCTCTGGTGGGCAGCGGCGCGACCCCCGGCAGCGACGTCCTCGGATTCCCGTTCGGCGGTACGGAATTGGCGCTGTGGGGGCCGCGGGCCGGGGTGGGAAGCGGGGAGTTGCTCTGTCGCGGCCCGAATATCACCCCGCGCTACTGGAACGACCCGCAGACCACCGAATCGCGGTTCACCGGCAGCTGGTTCCACACCGGAAATCAGGTCAGCATCGATACCGACGGTCTGGTCCACCGCACCGGATAGCCGATGCGGTGCGCCGGTGCCGGCTCACTCCAGCATGCGGGTGTGCAGGGCGGCCCGCAGCTGCGGCGTGATGCCGATGGACTCGAGATAGCCGTCGATGGTGCCGTAGCGGCGGTGCATGGCCTCGGTGCCGGCGGCGAGATATTCGACGCTCACCCCCAGCAACGCGGGCGGCAGCGGCTCGCCGGAATTGCGCGCGACATCGGCGGCCAGCGATTCGACCGCCTCGTTGCTGAGCAGGTAGTCGGCCAGCACATCGTCCTCGGTGACGCCGACCGCGCGCAGCAGGGTGGCGACCGCCCAGCCGGTGCGATCCTTACCGGCCGCGCAGTGCACCAGGACCGCGCCGTCGCCGCGGGCCAGCGACCGCGCCATGGCGGTGATCGCGGCGCCCGCCTCCGGCATCGAGGGGAATTCGGCGTAGACCTCGAGCAGATCGAGATGGCGGCTGGTCGTCGAGGCATCGTCTCGCGCCGCGGCCTCGTGCGGCGGCAGCGCCGGTTCCGGTGGGGCCTCGTGCGGGGCCCGGGCGGCGCCGATGCCGGAGTGGAACGGTGTCACCTCCAGGCGCACGCCGGCGGGAAGGATGTCGCCGCCCATTCGGTCGGCCTCGCCGGGCCCGCGCAGATCGTGCACGGTGGCGACGCCGAGCCGGCGCAGGATGTCGTGTCCGCGTTCGTCCAACCGGCACAGCTGGGCCGACCGGAGCAGAACTCCGTTGCGGATCTTGGTCCCGCTCGCCGTGCGCAGGCCGCCGACGTCGCGGTAGTTGAAGGTGCCGGGAATGTGGAGATGATCGGGGCGCACCGTTGTCACGACTCCAGGTTATCGGCGGGTTCGCGGCGGTGGGGTGGCGTTGGATCACCTGTGTGCTCGCCCACATCGATATAACGATTCCGGCCCGGAGGCCGTAGAGTTCTGGGCGTTTGCGCCTGGGCGCCGCCCGCGCTGACCGTGGCGGATCCGCCGCCGGACCACCGCGCGGGGTGTGTCGGGGAGGTAACAAAACAATCTTTCAGTACGGAATGGCCTATCGAACCTGGTCACGATCCCCGAAAACCCTCTAACATTGACGGATGTTGAACGGGTCGCCCGAGGTAGAGCTCGGAAGAGATCACCGCGGATCGGATGCCCGTTGAGCGAGCCGCGCAGGCGAGGTGCGCGAGTTCTTTCGCCGAGGGAGTCGTCGTTGAGCGCTAGTGGAGAGATGATTCAGGTTCGGCCGCGGCCGATCGTGCAGGAGGCCATCGACGCCGCGTCGGCCGCTTGCGATTGCACGGGCACGCGCGCGTTACGGGTGGTGCTGCACGCCGGGGTGAGCGCGATGTGGTCGGCCATCCGGGCCACGCCGCAACGGCAGGTGCACACGCTCGATCTCACGATCAGCGCCTTACGTCGCCGCTGGGAGGGGGAGACCGACTGTTCCGGGCTCTCGGCCGCAGAGTGGCTGCACGATCTGGACGCCGAGGTCGGTGCGGCGCTGGACGCCTGTGCCGAGCGATCCAACACCCAGTGGATCGAGCCGGTGGCGGCCATCTCGGCGTATGTGCTGGCCGTGATCCAGGGCGCGGTGCTGCGCTGGCTCGCCGACGGTGACGACGAGACCACCCTCGTGGTGCTGGACGATCTGGTCGCGACCCTGATCACCAAGGCGGTCGATCGGTAACGACGCGCCCGCTTCTCCTGGACGTTTGACCAGTTTCGTGATTGGCTGGTGCGGTGACAGATGCGTCGCCCATCGCCGACCTGCACGCCGCCACCGCGGACCTCGATCCGCCCCTGGCCGCGCTGGACCTGAGCGCGCTGCGCGCCAACGCGGCCGACCTCGTGCGCCGGGCCCGCGGTGTGCCGATCCGGGTGGCCAGTAAATCGGTGCGCTGCCGCGCGGTCCTCGAGGAAGTGCTCGGACCGCAGCTCACCGGCCGCGGCGGATTCGCCGGCATCATGTCCTATTCGTTGCGTGAGGCGCTGTGGCTGGCCGGCCACGGGGCGCGCGACATTCTGCTCGGCTATCCGAGCGTCGATCGCGCCGCACTGGCCGACTTGGGCGCCGATACCACCCTGCTCGACTCGATCACGCTGATGGTCGACGACGTCGCGCAGCTGGATCTGATTCGCGCCGCGGTCGGCGGCGCCGGAATCAGCCCGCGCGTATGCCTGGATGTCGATGCCTCGTTGCGAGTCGGCCCGCTGCATCTGGGGGTGCGCCGATCGCCGATCCGGACGCCCCAGCAGGCCGAGCGGCTGGCCCGGGTCGCGCGCGAGCGCGGGTTCCGGGTCGTGGGTGTGATGACCTACGAGGCTCAGATCGCCGGCCTGCCCGACACCAATCCCGCGGTACGGCTGGTCAAGCGGCTCTCCGCGGCCGAAATCGGCACGCGCCGCACGCAAGTGCTGGACGCGGTGCGTGCGGTGGCCGGTGAACTCGAGATCGTCAACAGTGGCGGCAGCGGGTCGATCGAGGTGAGCGTGGCAGCGCCCGAGGTCACCGAGGTGACGGCGGGATCCGGCCTCTACGTGCCGACGCTGTTCGACGGATATCGCGCGTTCACACCCCACCCGGCGCTGTACTTCGCGCTGCCGGTGCTGCGCCGGCCGGCCGCCGATATCGCGACCGTCTTCGCCGGCGGCTATATCGCCTCCGGTCCGGCCGGTGCGTCGCGCGTGCCGAAGCCGGTGTGGCCCAAGGGTTTACGATTGATCGGCACCGAGGGTGCGGGGGAGGTGCAAACGCCGTTCACGGGCGCCGCGGACCTGGCCGTCGGGGATCGGGTGTGGATGCGCCACGCCAAAGCCGGTGAGCTGTGCGAACGCTTCGATGCCATCCACGTCGTCGACGCCGACGACCGGCGCACCACGGTGCCGACGTATCGGGGTGAGGGCCGCAACTTCGGCTAGCCGCGCCCGGTCAGTTCGAGGTAGGCGGCCAGATCGGGCAGCTGCTCGGGCGTCTCGGGCAGATAGTCCGTGAGCAGCGGCGAGGCCACGACGATCGCCGACCACATCGCGCGGGAGACGGCGGTGGTCAGCCAGTGCCGGGAGAGCAGGTCGTCCATTCCGTGCGGCGCGTCGGCGGGGGCCGAGGTCGTCATCGAGATCAGCACGACCGCCGCCTCCCGGCCGCGGAAGCGGTCGGCGGTGCCGACCACCACATCCTCGATCCGGGCCCGTGACAACAGCATTCGAATGCGCGCGACCTGCGCGTGATAGGGCGTGACCACCAGGATGTCGTGCGGATGCAGCCGCCGGGTGAGCACGCCTTGGCGCCAGGTGCGGCCCAGCAGGGACCGGACCTGGCGGACGATCTCGCGGGCCTCCTCCGCGGATTCGGTGCTGTTGCCGTGATGTTCGACCGGCACCGCGCGCACGCCCGGCGCGACGCCGTCGAGTTCCCGGGCGAGGGTGACCGTCTCGTTGGAGCGCAGCCGGCGGCCGTAGCGCAGCGACGACACCGGCCCGCACACCTGCGGATGCATTCGCCAGGTACGTTCCAGGAAATAGCCGAAAGCAGTGGGCACCGTGGGGTTGTCGCCGACGATGCGGCCCAAGGCCGATTCGTGGACGCGCTCCGGGTGCACGCCGGTGCCCGGTAACGGCGCCGGATCGCCGACCAGCAGCAGATTCCGCGCCGAGGCACCCACCGCGATCGCCTGGGCCAGCGGGAAATACCCGGCGTCGGCGATCACCAGCAGATCCAGACTCTGCGGCGCCATCTGCTCGGGATCGGTGAAATCGGCTGTGAGACCGCCGATCACACAGCCGTTCACCGCGTTGTCGAGGAAGCGCGGATAGCGGTCGGCGGCGATCCCCAGCCATTCCGGCGCCACGGAGTGCACATCCGATTTGGCGACCAGTTCGGGCAGGACGCCCACGCGCACCACGGCGTCGAGCAACACCTCGGCGGCCGAATGGGTTTGCGCCACCACGCCGACGCGCCATTTGTAGCGGGTGACCAGCCGCTCGATCACCCGCGCGGTGGTGTCGAGTTTGCCGGTGCCGGAGGGCCCCTGCACCGCGAGATACGAGCAGTCGAGATCGAGCACCGCGGCGGTGATCGCGGCCGCGTAGTCGCCGAAAACCTGTGGTAGCGCGGTCGATCCGTGCAGCCGCGGCCGTCGCCGGCACAGCAGGTCGAAGGCGGCCGTCAGCGGGACGTCCGGCAGGCTGACCAGCAGATCGTGCGCCACGGCGTTCAGCGCCTGTTCCAGATTGTCGTCGCGGCCCGGCGGATCGGGCACGATGGCGACGGGCAGTTCGTCGTAGGGGGCACAGCCCGGAGGCAGCAGTTCCTCTACCCGCACCACATCGTCGAAGTTGTCGTCGAGGGCGAAGCCGAGCACCGTCGCCGCCGCGGTGGCGCGCCGGCCGGGGGTGGCCGGTAGATCGGGCACCGGCGAGTCGTAGAGCGTGCGTACCGCGGTGCCCGGCGGCGGCGGGCGACCGGTGCCCAGCCGGCCGGTGAGCTTCAGGTAGCGCCGCATCGGCCGGTCGTCGGTGTGCTGCCATTTGGTGTCGACGCTGGCCCAGTCCGCGACGAGAACGCCGGGGGTATCGGCCCATTCGCCGATCGGCCGGTGCAGGCGGTCCTCGTGTGCCCAGTGCAGCGGCTGCCGTTCGCGCCGGTGGTAGCCCAGTACCGCGGCCATCATGGCGGCGGCTTGCTGTCCGGCGCTGCGGGTTTCGTCGTAGTCGAAGGCGAATTCGCGCAGCGCCGCCTCCACCGCCGCCGGTTGTTCGGCGAGGGTGCGGCGCGGCACCGGGCAGGGCTGGATGTCGTGCTCGGCGGCGAGTTCGCGGAGTCGCTCGCGCAGGCGCAGTGTGGCCGCACAGGACGATTCGAGGTCGGCGCGGATCGGTTCCGAGTCGGGGTCGAGCAGGCCGAGTACTTCCGGCAGATCGTAGGTCCGGGCGCCGATCAGTAGTGCGGAACGCACGATCGGGTACAAATCCAGCAGCGCGCCGAGCAGATCGTCGGCGGTCTCCTCGTCGGCCCCGCAGCGCGCGCACAGGTCGGCCAGCAGTGTCCGGATCGGTGAACAGAAGTGGTAGATCCGCAGGTCGGGGTGGTGCTGCTGGCGATCGGCGAGAAATTCGAGCAGCGCTACCGGGTCGTGCGTGGTGAAGGCGTGGAACAGGAACACCCCGTCGCCGCCGTCCGCGCTACGCGCCGCGACGCCGACGCCGACGGCCGACCCTGCGACCGCGACGAAGACGTCGCCGGCATCGGGCGGAGCCAGCTCACCGAAGGCGGCCGCATCCGTGACCGCGTAGGCCGGGCGTCCGGTGCGCTCGCGGCGCAATTGCAGTTCGGCCTGCCGTCGCAGCGTCGAAAAGGTCTGCACCGCAACGCCGGTCACCGACGAATCCGCGGCGGCGAGGCGATCGACCGTGGTGATGCCGGCATCGCGCAGCTGCGCCCGCACCGACGGCCGCATGCCGGCCACCAGCAGCAGATCGCGCCCGGCCACCAGTTCGGCGGTGCAGCTCGCGCATCGCCCGCAGGCGAGGTAGCGGCGGTCTCCCCACTGCACGGGCAGCAGTTCGTCCTGTTTGGCGGTGAGGATCGCGGCGAGCCGACTCCGCCGCGCCGCGTAGACGGTCTCGGCCGGACCGAGTTCGTGAATCCGCTCCGCACCCGCGGCATCCCGGATCCGGACCCACGGATCGACGTCGAACCCGTTGTCCCGCACCAGGCGCGCACACGCGGCGGCCTCCATGAGCGCCGCGACATCGGACGACGACGAGCGGACGTACAGGACGAAGGTGGAATTCGGGATCGGCGGCGCTTCGCGGACCTCGCCGACGACGGCCGCTGCCCCCGCCTCGTCGGACGCGACGATGTCCGGCAGCGCCGCGGGCCGCCGCGCGCGCACCGGTGTGGGGTCGTCGCGGCGGACGAGAACGGCGCATCCGGCCGCGAAGGTTCCGTCGAAGAATGTCGCCCCGAATATCGCCGGCGCGTCGGTGCCGAGGGCGGCGACGGTGCGGTCGTGCGCGCCGCGCAACTCCGAGGCGGTGGCGGCGGCCGGCGGATCGATGGTGATCACGCTCGCACCGAGGGCGGCGTACACATCGTCGAAGACCTCGTCCGGCAGTGCGTCCGAGCCGAGCGGAAAGTGCACCGAATCGGTCGCATCCGGCGAAAGAACAAGGCCCAGTTCGGTATCGAGCGCGCGCAACAGCGCGAATTCGCAGCGCGCTGCCCTCACCAGGTCATCGGTGCTGCACACGACACGATCACCGAACAGAATCAATCGCGGCCCTCCTGAGTTCCGGACACCCGCACGCGGCCGGCGCCCGCTCGCGTGCCGAGTCGCGCAACAGCGTAATCATTCGAGGTCGTACGGCGTGGCGTGAGGGGGGCGTGTCGGATATCGGACTCACTTCGCCGGGCCGGGCCGGCTCTCGGACGGCCCGCCCGTGACAATGGGCTGATGCCGTACTTCCAGGGTGCCCGCGGCCGACTGCACTACCGGCGGTGGCCGGTGGAGCGGCCGGTGGCGCTGATGGCGTTTCTGCCCGGAACCGGCCAGCACAGCGGGCATTACCATCGGCTCGGGCGCGGCCTGGGCGCGCGCGGCATCGAAGTCTGGTGTCTGGACACCGCCGGCCAGGGGCTGAGCGAAGGCGATCCGGAGGCGCCGGGAACGCTGCCCGAACTCGCGGGTGACGCCGCCGCACTGGTCCGGGTGCTGCGCGCCGAGCGGCCCGATCCGCCGCTGTTCCTGGCCGGCCACTCGCTCGGCGCGGCGACCTGTCTCGCGTCGATGTCGCTACCGGAGATGTCCGGGTGCGCGGGCATGGTGCTGACCGGCACCCCGAAGCGGGCCGTCGAATCGTCCGCTGCCCTCCCGCCCGGACTGCCGATTCTGGCGCTGCACGGCGTCGACGACCGCCGCGCACCCATCGACTCCGCGCGTGCGTGGTCTGCCCGGCACCCGTCGGTGGGGTTGCACGAGTACACCGATGCCGGGCACGATTTGCTGCACGAGCCGGTGCATGCGGCAGTCACCGCCGATATCGCGGAGTGGATTCGCGAGGTCGCGGACCGTCGTCACGGCGCCGCGGAAGTGGGTTGAGAAAGGGGGACCGCGATGCAGTCACAAGAGGCCGGGGATCTGCGCAACGATGTCGGTGCGCTGGCCCAGGCGGTCGACGACGGAGAGCTGTGGATCGACGGGGTACTCGTCGGCGACGGCACCCACGAGCGCTGCGCGCGCCGCTACGAGTCGCTGGCCGACCAGGTCGAGCAGCAGATCAAGACACTCGGCGCCGCCGCGTCCCTGCCGGGCTTCGGCGGTTTCGAGTCGGGACACGCGCTGCGCCGCGGCTTCGAGGGCAAGGCCGCCGACGCGGTCGATCGGTTACGCGAATACGCCGATGCCGCACGGCAATTGGCCCAGACCCTGCGCGCGGCCGCGGCCGCGTACGCCCAGCACGATGCCGATGCCGCCGCGGCGATCGGCAAGGCCGCACCACCTCCGGTGGTCGTAGCGCCGTCGCAGCCGGTGGGGGTGGGACATGCATAGGGTCAGCGGCAACGGGACACCGCCGGCGCAGGGGAATACCGATCCGGATTACGCCCCGACGGTCGAAATGTTCGACCACCTCACCCATCGCGATATCCAGCGTGGGGTGCAGGAATTGAATCCCGAGATCATCACCGCGGGCCGCCAGGCCTGGCAGAGTTCGGCCGCCGCCCTGGCCGATGCGGTCCAGTCCGCGCACACCGAAATCCGCGGCGCCATCGCCGACGGCTGGCGCGGTGGTGGCGCGCAGCTGGCCGCCGACGCGGTGACCGCCTTCGAACGACTGGGCCAGCAGCTGTCCGATGTGATGGCGGTTGTCGGACAACGACTCGCGCAGGCCAACGACGCAGCCGAGACATTGCGCGCCTCGGTCTCCCAGCAGGTGACCGCGCATCCGGATCTGGAAGCGGCACTGCTGGATCCGAAACAGGCCACCGCCAATGTCGCCGTGCAGAAGAGCGCCGAGAACGTGCGCCAGGACGCCGTGCGGGTGATGGACTCGGTCTACGCCGGTGTCTTCCTGCGCACCGGCGACAGTGTGCCGGCGTTTCCCGACGGCGGTATGTATCCGAATCCCGCTGTCGTACAACCGGGTAACGAGGCGACCGCGCCGGGCGGGGGGAGTGCGGATCTGATCGGGCGAGCGACGGGCGCACAGGTGACGCCGACGGTGGACGGCCCCCCGGGCCCGGAAGCGGCTCCGGCGAATCGGCCCGCCGCACCCGCCGACGACCCGGCCGACGGTGATCGGCCCGGCGGTGATCAGCAGGTATCCGATCGTCCCGCGGCCGTCGCACCCGCCGCGGCCGCACCGGCGCTCGTGGAGCCCTCCACTCCGGTGCACAGCACGCTTGCGGGCGCCGCGGTTCCCGAGGCGCCGGTGGTCGTGACCGCGAATCCGGTTGTCACACCATCGAAACCGTCGAGCGCCGCGCACTCCGTCCCTGCGGTAGCGGCACCGGCCGGCGTTCCCGGCGTGGTCCCCGCGGCCGCCGTCGCGGGTCCCGCCGGGGCGGCCACCACGCCGGCGTCGACCGCGCAGAACTCCGATGCGACCAAGCGCGACGACCACGACCAGGACCACCCCGGCGCCGACTCGATGTCCGGGATGGGTGCGGGCATCGTGGGCGGCCTGGCCGGGGGCGCTTTCGCCGCGGGCGATGCGGTGCGGCAGGGCCCGTCGACTCCGGTGGCGGCGAAGCCGATCCGCCGCGACGAGGACGAGGACGAGGACTACTACTCCGAATTCGACGACGAGCCGACCTTCCTCGAACCGGCCGAGCCGGGTGGCGAACTGGTCGGAATCCTCGACCCGACCACCCCGCCCGTGCTGGGCGAATGGTCCGAGGATGACTGACCGCGCGGTGACGGCGGACGACGAGGCGGGCCGGCGGCGGTGAAATGGACGCTGACACCCGATCAATTCGCGATGGCATGGCAGCGGATCGACGGTGACCGGATCCCGTATCCGCTCGCGGTCCGGTCGTCCGCCCGCGACAGCGCCGAGCGGGCCGCGCAGCTGCCGGATCTGACCGAGTGGTGCGACCGCGCCGTGGACCCCGATCTGGAGGCGGCGCTGCGGCTGCTCGCCCGGCCCACCGTCTGCGTCGAGGTCTTCGGCGAATGCGGCGCGGAGGAGGTCCGGCCCGTACGGGTGCTCGGCGTGGCCGCCGGCCACATCACGGTGGTCGCGGCCCAGCGCCACGGCGACTCGGCCGATCGCGGCGGTGACGTGCGGCTGTTCGTCGGGAATTCCGCCTCCCTCGCGGCGCGGGTGGTCTCGCTGCTGCCGGAGTATCCGGCCGGGACCGAACCGCGCCGCACGGCACCACTGGACCGGGTGCGCGAGGACAGTCGCGATCTGGTGACGGTGCCGGTCGCCGGTCCGTCCACGACCGCGCGGATGCGGCGGTTGCTCAAACAGCCTCGCGACG
Source organism: Nocardia mikamii NBRC 108933 (assembly GCF_001613505.1). GTDB lineage: Bacteria > Actinomycetota > Actinomycetes > Mycobacteriales > Mycobacteriaceae > Nocardia > Nocardia mikamii. Next base: position 239,148 of record NZ_BDCM01000006.1, on the reverse strand, counting down.
GCATCGGTCAGATCGTGGTCTCCGCGCGCCGCGCCGACGACAGCATGCGCCCGCTCGGCGTGCTGTGCTGGATCGACGTCGCCGGCGACGGCCGCTACGCGGTCCGCACCCGCGCGGACGTGGATATCGTCGGGGTCACCGCGGAAACCTTTGCCGCGCAATTGCGCCCGATGGTCGCGGCCGCGGAACGAGTGGTCGCCGACGACAACGAATGGTGAGAACGCATGCCCTTCCTCGCCGTGCATCGCGCAGGGGTGCGTGAGATCGACTCGGAGAGCGAATGATTCGTGCCGGCGCGGTTCCTCAGCCGCCGTGCCGGTGCGCCGTCGGCAGCAGGTCCAGCATCTCCTCGTCGTCGAGTTGATGGAAATCGCGATACGCCCCGCCGACTCCGCCGAGGGAACGCGGAATCAGCGGGCAGACCGTCTCCCGGGCGAGACCGCGCAGGCGCTCCATAGCCTCGATCGAGGACACCGGCACCGCCACCGTGATCCACCGGGGCCGATGCGACTGCGCCACGCGGCACGCCGCGGCGACCGTCGCGCCCGTGGCCATCCCGTCGTCGACGATCACCACTGTGCGATCGCTGATCGGCACCCGCGGCACCCGCGCGCGCACCATGCGCTGCCGGCGCGACAGTTCCGCGCGCTCGGCCTCCTCCACGGCGGCGATCTGTTCGGTTCGCACGCCGGTCTGCCGCAGCACGTCGTCGTTGAGAACCCGGACCCCGTCCTCGCCGATGGCCCCCATCGCCAGTTCGGGTTGCCACGGCACGCCGAGTTTCCGGACGAGCAGCACATCCAGATCGCCGCCGATGACCTCGCGCACCGCGGCCGCGACCGGCACCCCACCGCGCGGCAGTCCCAGCACCAGGGGATGCCACGCCCGCAGGTGCGACAGTGAATCACCCAGCGTGCGACCGGCCGACCGACGATCCGGATAGATCATGGTGCCACCAGTCTATGGCTCGACGGTGAAGCGGCGCAGGCTCAGGCTCGGGTTGGTGGTGCGGATCTGCCGCAGGTGGTCGAGGTCGATGCGGCTGGTGGCGATACCGGGGGCATCACCGAGTTCGGCGAGCAGATTGCCGGAGGGGTCCACGATCATCGACGCGCCCGCGCCGCGCGGGGCGCAGTGGTCCGCGGCGGCCACGTAGACCGTGTTCTCGATGGCACGGGCGCGCAGCAGCGTGGTCCACTGATCCAGCTTGCCCGGTCCCGGAATCCATTGCGCGGGAAGTAACAACACCTGCGCTCCCGCGGCGGCCACCCGGCGGCAGCCCTCCGGAAAGCGCAGGTCGAAGCAGGTCTGCAGGCCGAAGGTGACGCCGTCGACGGTGAAGGTGGCGGGATCCTCGATCGGGCCGGGAGCGACCACCTCCGATTCGCGGAATCCGAACGCGTCGTAGAGGTGCACCTTGCGGTAGACCGCCGCGAACTCGGCATCGGGACCGGCCGCGATCAGCGTGTTGTAGATGCGGTCGGTGATCTGCCCGCCCGGCGCCTCGACGACGCCGGCGACCACGTGCACCCCGAATTCGGCGGCGAGGCCGCGCAATTCGCTCGCCCACGGGCCGGTGATCGGCTCGGCCGCCGCCACCACCCGTTCGTCCAGCCGCTTGACCGCGAACATCGAATATTCCGGGGCGACAACCACTTTCGCCCCGTGCTCGGCGGCGGCGCGAACATGGTCGCGCAGCGCGGCGAGATTGGCGGCCTTGTCGGTGTACGGCCCGAATTGCACGACCGCGATATCGACCGCCTGCGTCGGAGCCGGGGCGGTCGCCGGTCGGGCGGCGGGCCGGGGTTCGAGTCCACCGGCCACCGCGGGAGCGGGCCGCCCGGCCTCCGCGGTGGTGGAGTAGGTGATCACGATCGGGACGGGACTGCCGATGGGGTCGGCGGTGGAGGTTCCGGCGTCCGGGCGGGCGGTTCCGGGTGCGTCCGCAGTGTCGGATTCGTCACTTACGAGTGCGCCGGCACCGCCGCGAGAATTCGGCTCGGCGGGCGCAGATGCGGTGGGCCGCAGTGGTTCGGCGGATTCCGGAACGTCGCGCAAGGGCGGCTGCTGCGGGTGCATAGGTCTCACCGTATTGGCCCGATGGTCCGGGCGGCCACCGCAAGGCATTAAACTGCTGGTCAATATGAACAACTCATCGGTCGACAGCGTGCCCGGCGGCGGGGGCGACAGGCCCGAAGGCGCAGACGAGCGCAACCACGAAGGGCCCGCGGACGCCGCCACCGGGTACCGCGGCGACAGCGGCGACGTGACCGAGCCGTCGTTCGCCGACCTCGGCATCGACGATCGGCTGCTCGCGGCGATCGCCGATGTCGGCTACGAGTCTCCGTCGCCGATCCAGGCGGCCACCATTCCTCCGCTGCTCGCGGGCGCCGACGTCGTCGGCCTGGCCCAGACCGGCACCGGTAAGACGGCGGCCTTCGCGATCCCGATTCTGATGGGCCTGGACAAGCGGCCGAAGCCGCCGCAGGCGCTGGTGCTCGCGCCGACCCGCGAGCTGGCGATCCAGGTGGCCGAGGCGTTCGGCCGCTATTCGGCACATCTGCCGGGCATCCATGTGCTGCCGATCTACGGCGGTCAGAACTACGCGGTCCAACTGCAGGGTCTGCGGCGCGGCGCGCAGGTCGTCGTCGGCACGCCGGGCCGAGTCATCGACCACCTCGAACGCGGCACTCTCGATCTCACCCAGCTGCGGTATCTGGTGCTCGACGAGGCCGACGAGATGCTGAAGATGGGTTTCCAGGAGGACGTCGAACGCATTCTGCGCGACACTCCCGCGGAGAAGCAGGTCGCGCTGTTCTCGGCCACCATGCCGTCGGTGATCCGCAAGATCTCCAAGCAGTACCTCAAGGATCCGGTCGAGATCACGGTCAAGTCCAAGACCTCGACCAACACCAACATCACCCAGCGCTGGGTGCACGTCTCGCATCAGCGCAAACTCGACGCGCTCACCCGGATTCTCGAGGTCGAGCCGTTCGAGGCGATGATCATCTTCGTGCGCACCAAGCAGGCCACCGAGGAGCTGGCCGAGAAACTGCGCTCGCGCGGCTACTCGGCCGCCGCGATCAATGGCGATATCGCGCAGAACCAGCGCGAACGCACGATCGGCCAGCTGAAATCCGGCACCCTCGACATCCTGGTCGCCACCGATGTGGCCGCGCGCGGGCTCGACGTCGACCGCATCTCGCATGTGGTCAACTACGACATCCCGCACGACACCGAGTCCTATGTACACCGCATCGGCCGCACCGGCCGGGCCGGGCGCACCGGTGAGGCGCTGCTGTTCGTCGCGCCGCGCGAGCGCCGGCTGCTGGATGCCATCGAGCGTGCCACCCGCCAGCCGCTGACCGAAATGCAGCTGCCCAGCGTCGACGATGTGAACGCCCAGCGTGTGGTCAAATTCCACGACGCGATCACGGAGAATCTGTCCGCGTCGAATCTCGCGCTGTTCCGCAAGCTGATCGAGGATTACGAGGCCGAGCACAACATCCCGCTCGCCGACATCGCCGCCGCTCTGGCGGTGGGTGGCCACGACGGCGACAACTTCTTCATGGAGGCCGAGGCCGAGCCGATCCGCCCGCCGCGCCGCGAACGGGCCCCGCGTGAGGACCGCGAGCGTCGGCCCGAGGGCGGTCCGCAGCGTCATCGCGCCACCGACGCGGAGATGGCCACCTACCGTATCGCGGTCGGCAAACGGCATCGTGTGGTTCCCGGCGCGATCGTCGGCGCCATCGCCAACGAGGGCGGTCTGCGTCGCAGCGACTTCGGCCATATCAGCATCCGCCCCGACCACAGCCTGGTCGAGCTTCCCGCCGACCTGTCGTCGGAGACCCTGGATGCGTTGCGCCGCACCAGGATCAGCGGCGTCCTGATCCAGTTGCAGCTGGATCAGGGCCCGCCGTCGCATCGTTCCCTGAGCCGCGGTCCGCGCCGCGAGGGCCCGCGCAAATACGACCGCCGCAAGCCGCGCAGCTAGTCACCGGCCGCGGCGGCGCGGGAGAGGCGCCAGACGTTGTCGACCCGGGTGCCGGAGCGGCCGTCGGGGGAGGTCAGCGCGCGTTCGACCGGCTCGCAGGTGCGAACGGTCCATTCGCCGTCGAGACGCAGGGTGTGCACGACGCCGTCGAGGGTGGGAAAGACGGCGTCGAAAGGGTATTCGTCGGGCGTCATCCAGGTCGGCCAGCCGGCGTGCATGACGATCAGCAGGGTGCCGCCGGGTGCCACCGCGTCGGCGGCCCGGCGCAGGACGCCGTCTTGATCCAGGGCCACCGGTGACTGCAGGAACTGAGCGTTGATCAGGTCGTAGCTGCCGTCCGGGAAGGTGCGCCCGAGTTCGTGGCGCTGCCATGAGATGCGCTCGCCCAGGCCGGCCTGCTCGGCATGGGCCTGGGCCCGTTCCAGCGCGGTCTGCGAGATGTCCACGCCGGTCACCTGCCAGCCCTGCCCGGCCAGCCAGACCGCGTCGGCGCCTTCGCCGCAGCCCAGATCCACGGCGCGGCCCGGCCGCAGATCCGCGGTCTCGCGCACCAGCAACGGATTCGGATTCCCGCTCCAGACCCGGTCGCTGTCGCGATACTGCTGCTCCCAGAACACCGCGGGCTCGGTGGGTGATGTGGCGGACATGAGACTCCTCGTCGCTCGGGGCGCCCGGTCGGCGCCTGCACCCAGGATCACCGGGCGCGGCGAAAACCGGCAAGGTTTCTTGCCGAAACGGCAAATCGGTCCGCGGTCCGGCGTCGCGGCGTCGATCGCCCGGCGCGTTTACCGTGACGGGGAAATAGGCGGAGCGCATGCGAATTGTCATTAACTTATTCCGCGCCGTGCGAATTACGCAGGGTACGGCCATTTCGCTACAACCTAAAGGTTCCTTCTCGCCGGTCGCGGCAGCGGGCCGCCCAGGATCGCGGCATCGGGCGCGATTCGTCGTTTATGATCCGGTCGACGAGCGGTTCGATTCGAGGCGTAGATTCGATTCGGACCTACGAAATACGGTGGGAGATGCCCATGAAACTTGCCCTGTCACCCGACGAGGTGGCCTTCCGGGACGAACTACGCGCGTTCTTTCGCACCGAGATACCGGCGGAGATCCGGGACAAGGTCGAAAACGGCCGGGAACTCTCCCGCGAGGACATCGTCACCGCCCATAAACTCCTGCACGCCAAGGGCATCGCGGTGCCGAAGTGGCCGGTGGAGTGGGGCGGTCAGGACTGGACCTCGATGCAGCGCCACATCTGGGAAGACGAGATGCAGCTGGCCTGCGTACCCGAGCCGCTGACCTTCAACGCGAACATGATCGGCCCGGTCATCGCGCAATTCGGCTCGGAGGAACTCAAGCAGCGCTTCCTGCCGCCGACCGCCGCCCTCGACATCTGGTGGTGCCAGGGCTTCTCCGAGCCCGACGCCGGATCCGACCTCGCCTCGCTGCGCACCACCGCGGTGCGCGACGGTGATTCCTATATCGTCAACGGCCAGAAGATCTGGACGACGCTGGCCCAGTACGCCGACTGGATCTTCTGCCTGGTGCGCACCGATCCGACTGCGCCGAAGAAGCAGGCCGGTATTTCGATGCTGCTCTTCGATATGAAATCGCCGGGCGTCACCGTGCGGCCGATCAAATTGATCGACGGCCGCCACGAGGTCAACGAGGTCTTCTTCGAAAACGTGCGGGTGCCCGCCGATCAACTGGTCGGTGAGGAGAATGCGGGCTGGACCTACGCGAAATTCCTGCTCGGCAACGAGCGCACGGGTATCGCCGGCGTGGGCCGCACCAAGGTCGTGATCGCCACCGCGAAAAAGCATGCGGCACAGATTCCGACGGGTTCCGGGACGCTGCTGGAGGATCCGGTGTTCGCCGCCCGCGTCGCCGAGCTGGAGAACGAACTGCTGGCGCTGGAACTGACGCTGTTGCGGGTGGTGGCCAATTCCGCCGAGGGCAAACCGAATCCGGTGTCGTCGGTGCTGAAGTTGCGCGGTACCGAATTGCAGCAGGCGGCCACCGAGCTGATGCTCGATGTGGCGGGCCCGGACGCGGTGCCGGTCGGCGCCGACGACATCGCCGCGCCGGACTGGGCGCAGCGCACCGGACCCACTTATCTGAACTACCGCAAGACCAGCATCTACGGAGGCTCGAACGAGGTGCAGCGCACCATCATCGCCTCCACCATCCTCGGATTGTGAGGCGCTGCCATGGATTTCGAACTGACCGATGAACAGGTCATGCTGGGCGAGACGGTGCGTGATCTGCTGGCCCGTGCCTACGACCCGGAGAGCCGGCTGAAGGTGCTCGACACCGAACTCGGCTGGAGTCGCGACGTCTGGTCACAGCTGGCCGAATTGGGCGTCCTCGGACTGTCTTTCAGTGAGGAGGACGGCGGCGTCGGTGCCGGACCCGTGGAGACCATGGTCGTCATGGAGGAGGTCGGCCGCCGTCTCGCTCCCGAACCGCTGCTGGACGCGGTCCTGCTGCCCGGCGGTCTGATCGCCTCGCTCGGCACCGCCGCCCAGCGGCAGCGGATTCTGCCGGAGGTGGCCGGCGGATCCCGGCTGCTGGCCTTCGCGCACGAGGAGGCCGGTTCGCGCTGGCCGGATATCACGGTCGCGACCACTGCTGCCGCCGACGGCGACGGCTACCGGCTCTCCGGTGTGAAAAGCCGGGTGCCGCACGGTGATTGCGCCGACGAGCTGGTCGTCACCGCCCTCGGACCCGACGGTGTGCTGCGGCTGTTCCTGGTGGCCGCCGATGCCGAGGGGGTGTCGCGCACCGCCTACCGCACGTTCGACGAACGCCGGGGTGCGCAGATCGAATTCGCCTCGGCTCCGGCCGAACTGCTCGGCGCCGCCGAGGCCGGCGATGTCACCGAGGCGGTCGCCACCGCCATCGCGACCGCCCAGGCGAGCCTGTGCGCGGAATCGATCGGCGCGATGGGTGAGGCGCTGCGGCTGACCACCGAATATCTCAAGACGCGCAAGCAGTTCGGGGTCACGCTCTCGAAGTTCCAGACCTTGACCCAGCGCGCCGCCGATATGTACGTCGCGATGGAACTGGCTCGCAGTATGAGCTTCTACGCGACCGCCTCGCTGGCCGAGGGCACGGTCGATCCGATCGCGCTGTCGCGGGCCCGCCTGCAGGTCGGCCGCGGCGCCCGCCACATCGGGCAGGAAGCGGTGCAGATGCACGGTGGAATCGGTATCACCACCGAATATCCGGTCAGCCACTACGTCGCCCGGCTCACCGCCGTGGACCAGACCTTCGGTGGCCGGCGCGAACATCTGGGGGTGCTGAGCAGCCGGGTCGGGGAGTACGGCCTGGCCGAACTCTGATCCGCACGCAAGTGCACCGCTGAGGGTGGTGGTCGTCGCGAATCCGCGCGGGCGCCACCCTTTTCGGTGTGCGGGTCAGTTGCCGCTGTTCTCGGTCGCCGGCGCCGGCTGCAGGTCGGTCGTCGGTCCGGATTCCTCGACGGTGCGCGGCGCGTGATGCGGCCGGGTGGTTGTCGGGCTGTCGGATTCGGCGTAGGGATCGCTGACGGACGGTTCCGTGGTCGGGGTGGGAGTCTGCGTTGTGGTGGTGGTGGTCGGCGCGGGCGGTGCGAACGCCGTGTAGCTCGGCTCGGCCTCGGTCGTGGTGCCGGTCGCCGTCGCGGAGGTGGTGCGCCGCGCCGGAGTGTTCGCCGCGACCCGCCAGGAGGGGGAGGGGGGAATGATCACCGCGGGAGCTGTGGTGGTGCCGCTGCGCGTGATCGGGGTGGTGGCCACCTGCAGATCCGCGGCGAGCGGCGGCGGCGCGACATAGACGTCCTTGTGGCCGATCCCGCACGCCCCGATCAACACCAAACCCAGCGATACCGCACCGGCGGCCATCGCGGGACCCGCGACCCTCATGTTCAGACGGCCCGGGGTCTCCTCATCGGCGCGATCCCCCGTGCTCGCCCTGTCGTCCATGGATGTGGTGCTCCCTCAAACTGTTTCCGAGTGGCCTCACAGTAACCGAGAGCCGCAACCCGGGGCCAGGCATGCCGGTTGGTCCGCAAAATACCGGACGGTAACCTGAAAAGCCAATGCTTCACATAACGAAGTAGTTACGTTCGGCGTGTCGCGGGCACGTGTCGCGTGGAGTTTCGGCGGCGGCCACGTAACGTGTGAGCGAAGTTACATGTGAGGCGCATGTTATTTACCGGGCGAAACAGACGTTTCGACAGTCTCGGTGGGCGTCATCGAGGAGTAGTGATGGGAGCTTATTCGACATCCCCCACGCGCGCGGTGTCACAGGGTGATTCGGCTGCCGCCGAATCCGGACACAGCGCCTGGACGATCACCTCCCGCATCGCGGCCTGGTTGATCTTCCTCGGCGGATTGGTCGGTGCGGTGCTCGGCATCGCGGGCCTTCGTGTCGAAATCACTGTCGCCGGACTGATTCTGGCCTGCACCGCCGGTCTGGTCCTGCTGAAACTTCGCGCCGACGGGCAACAATCGGTCTGAGAATCACCTATCCGGAAAAATCGGTGGGAGACCTGCTCCGACGGGCCTACCGTTGGTCGGCATGCGGATCGAGCTGACCACGGACCCGTTCGAGTTCCAAGCCCGCGCCGGGCATTGCCTGGCGCGAGACCCCCTGCGGCACACCGTCATTGCCACGATGGTCCGCAACGGCGTGGCCGGGGCGATGACGACGGAACCGGTGTTCGCCATGGTCTGCGACGGCGATGCGGTGGTGGGTGTCGCCATCGATACCCCGGGGCACGGCGCGTATCTGGGTGACATACCCGCCTCCGCGTTGCCGGGGGTGGCCGCGGCACTGTTCGACCGAGACCCCGCCGTCGTCGCGGTCGAGGGAGATCCCCACTCCGCATCGGACTTCGCCGGCCATTGGCAACGACTGTCCGGCAATGCCTTTCGGCTGCAGTGGACGACGCGGCTGTATCGCCTCGGGGAGTTGCGCGTCCCCGCCGTGCCCGGCATCGTCCGCCGCGCCGGCGACGCCGATGTCGATCTCTGTATTCGCTGGGCCGAGCGCATGCGTCGCGAGGAGGACATCGGTCCCGACCCGCGTGCGGTCCCCGATCGGATCGCCGCAGGGCAGTGGTGGCTGTGGGAGGACGCGGGTGTTCCGGTATCGGTGGTCGCGCATCAGCGGCGCGCATACGGCTGGACCCGCATCGGGCCGGTCTACACTCCGCCCGAATTCCGCCGCCGTGGGTACGCCGCGGCCGCCACCGCGCACGTGTCGAAAGCGCTGCGCGGCAGCGGCTCCCAGGTATGTCTGTACGCCGATCTCGACAACCCGACCTCGAACAAGATCTATCGGGACATCGGTTTCGAGCCGGTCGGCGATTTCCGGCGGTTCGTATTCGACGTGGCGGAATGACGGCGGCTAGGCGGTGCGCCGCAATGCCGACTTCTCCGGCTCGAACGGGGTGTTCTGAGCCGCCGCCAGCCACCACCGCCCGTCGCGTTCCACCAGCACATACATCGCCGTCTCGGAGAAACCGGCGGGATCGGCTGCCTGCCTGCGGATCTGGGCCACCACCACGCCCGGCGCCGGCGTGGTCGCGGCGACCACCTCGAAGGTCGAGGGCGGTGCCACCTGTCCGCTCATCAGGCGGTGGTGGATCGGATTGAGCCGGTCGTAGCCGACGACGGTGGCGCCGAACGGGCTGCCCCACAGCACATCCGCGGCGAAGGAGTGGTCGTAGAGATCGGCATCGCCGGTCTCGCCCGCGCGTTGCAGCTCCGCGGCGAAATCGGCGGCCACCCGCTGTGCCGTGGTGCGGGCCTCTGGGTCGTCGAGGGTGGGGCGCTGTGTCATGGCTGGCTCCTGTGTCGTCGGGTGCTCGGGCTACAGCCAACCTAGAAGCTCAACTCAACTCGAGGTCAAGTCGGCCGCACGGACCGCTGCCGGATCGATGGCGTGGTCGGTGCCGTCCAGGATTCGGGACCGAGCGCGGCGGAAGGCCGCGGCGGGATCGTCCGGTGCGACCGGGACCCGCCACGCGATCACCTGGTCCGGGCGGACCAGAAGCGCGCCCGTCGGTGTCGATCCGACGGTGTCGCACCACGATCGGTCCATGTGAACGATGTCGACGGGCTGATCGTCGAGTTTCCAGTCCGGCGACTCCGGTCCGACGAGCAGTGTGAACGTCGTTCCGATCAGATCGAGAGTGGAGCGGCCGTCGGCGAGGTAGCGGTGGGGCAGCCGGGTGCCCGGCTGCCCGGTCAGGTCCAGGTGGTCCATGGTGTGTGGACTGTCGTCGTCGATGAACGCGCCCGCGGAGTAACGGGTGCCGAGAATCAGGGCGATCGGGTCGGCGAGCGGCGTGCCGTCGGTGGATTCGCGAGTCATGGTGCGCAGGTTCGCGGTTCGGATACTGGATTGATCGGCGATGTACCGGCCGAGGGGGCGGCGCTCGCTGTCGTAGCTGTCGAGCAGGCGTGACGATGCCTCGCCACGCAGCACCAGCGCCAGTTTCCAGGCCAGATTGTGGCCGTCCTGGATGCCGGTATTGGCGCCCGCGGCCGCGTACGGCGGCATCACGTGCGCCGCGTCGCCGGCCAGGAACACCCGGCCCGACCGGAACGTGTCGGCGACGAACATCCCCGGCTCCCAGGGCAGGACGCTCAGCACCTCCACGTCGATATCGGGGACTCCGATGGCCTCTCGCAGCAGTTCGGGCCAGCGATCGGCGGAACGGTCCACCTCTGCCGAACTGGTGAAGATCCAGCGCTGTGCGCCGTCCACCGAGGCGAAAGCGCCGGGGATGCGGTCGTTCTCGATCTGGCAGAGGTTGAATTCGCGCCCGCGCACCAACTCCGCCAGATCCGCGCGGAAATACACGTTCACCGCGCGGCCGAGGGTGCCGCGGCCGTGGCGACCGATATTGAGCCGCTCGCGGAGCGGGCTGCGCGCGCCGTCCGCCGCGACGAGGTACGACGCTCGCACGGTGTCGACGCGTTCCGGCCCGGTGCGCAGTGTCGCGGTGAGACCCGCGTCGTCCTCGGCGATGTCGACGCATTCGACACCGAAGCGGATATCGCAACCGCGTGCCCGTGCCAGATCGCGCAGGACGGGCTCCAGCTGATCCTGCGCGCACAGGCAGGCCGACGCGGGCGTGATCGCATCCCAGTCCGGCAGACCGCCCGGAAATGTGAACGGCAGCCGCTCGGCCCGGGCCAGTGTGGGGCCCGCCGCCATCGCCTGATGCGCCGAGAGTCCACGGGCCGCGTCCTCGACCGCCTCGGCGATGCCGATGCGGCGGAACAGTTCCATCGTGCGGATATTGATCCGGCGTGCTTTCGGCTGGGCCGAGGTGGTGGTCCGGCGTTCGACCACTATCACCGGAACGCCCTGATGCCTCAGGAACAGTGCGGCGGTCAGGCCGGTCAATCCGCCGCCGACGATCAGGACCGGATTTTCGTGTACGTCGTACATCATGTGTACGTTGTACACCGATGGTTGAATTCCGGCAAGGAGGTGTGCACGGTGACCGAGGAAGTGCCCGGACCGCTCATCTGGTCCCTGCCGGAACCGCCCGGCCGGCCGACGACGAACCTGAGCCGGGCCGAAATTCTGCGCGCGGGAATGGCGATCGCCGATGCCGAGGGCGCGCGGGCGCTGACGATGCGCCGGGTGGCCCAAGCCGTCGGCGCGTCCACGCCGATGTCGCTGTATCGCTACGTGGGCAGCAAGGACGGGCTGGTCGACCTGATGATCGACGCTGTCTACGGCGAAGTACCGTTATCGGTGGGTTCGGACTCGGCAAGCACCGCGCAGTGGCGCGACGCGCTGGAGCATCTGGCGCTGGACACCTGGGCCGCGATCCGACGGCACCTGTGGTTCGGTGAACTCGTCCACACCCGCCCGCCTCTGGGCCCGAATGCGCTGCGCTACTTCGACTTCCGCTTCGCCATGCTCGAACCCCTGGGCCTGCCGGCCGACGATCTGTCACTGCTGACCGGTGCGGTGGACGGTCATCTGTTCGGCGCCGCCCTGCAAGCGGCGGAGGAGCAACGCATGCGAACCCGCGCGGGACTGGCCACCGACGACCAGCTCGCCCGGGCCGCGAAACCACTGGTGGAGCCGCTCTTGGAAGAGGGTCGCTATCCCGCCTTCGCGCGGTGGTTCCACGGCCGCACCGGCTCCGGCCCCGACGACCCCGTGGTGTGGACACTGCGGTGCCTGCTCGACGGCATCATCGCCCGCATGGGGCTCGACGAACCGGGTGGCCGATAGGGCCGTGCGCGCCTAATCCGGCAGGGGGACAACCCATTCGAAGGCGCGAGCCTCGGAACGAGCGCCTTCGGCGGTGCGGGAGCGATTGGGTTCGCCCAGGTCGGTCAGCAGCCGTTCGGTGAGGTCGACCATGGTCGCCAGGGTCGCGGGGGTGAACCAGCCGGGGCGGGTGGCGAACAGGATGTCCTCGCTGGCGGTGTTGCCACTCGCACCCGGCGCGAAGGGGCAGCCACCCAGACCGCCCAGAGAACCGTCCACCGCATCCGCGCCCGCCGCCAGCGCCGCCAGGGAGTTGGCGACACCCATGCCCCAGGTGTCGTGGCCGTGAAAGAGGATGCGGCGCCGCGGAGTTCCCGATCGCACCGCGGCGATCAGGGCGTGCACCTGCGCCGGATACGCCTGGCCCAGCGTATCGGCGATTACGACGTCGGCGGCGCCGTCGGTGCGTGGATCGGCGGCGATCGCCAGCACCCGCTCCGGATCCACCGGCCCGTCGAACGGGCAGGTGAAAGACGTTGCCAGACAGAGCTGAATCGACCCGCCGACCTCCTCGGTCAGCCGGATCGCCTCGGGCATCGCGGCCACGCTGTCCTCCGCCGTGCGGCCGATATTGGCCTTGTTGTGGGCATCCGACACCGACAGGCAGTACTGGAACTTCCGTACCCCCGCCTCGGCGGCACGCGCGACCTGCCGCGGTGTGGCCACCCACACCCAACAGCGTTGCAGCTCTTCGGGAGTCAGCGCGGCCACGACCTCCATGGTGTTGGCCATCGGCGGCACCAGATCCGGGCGTGCCATCGAGCCGATCTCGAGTTCCGGCACGCCCAACGCGAGCAGGGTGCGGGCGATCTCCACCTTGTGCTCGGTCGGCAACACCTTGCCGGTCAACTGAAGTCCGTCCCGCAGAGTCACATCCCGCAACGCGCCCGCGGAGGGGGTCACAAAGTCGCTCATCACACCTCAGCCTCCAGGCCATCGATGTCGGCGTCCGACATTCCCAGCAGTTCCGATAGGACCTCGCGGGTGTGTTCGCCCAAGTCGGGGCCTATCGTGCGGATGGGGAGCGAACGCTCGCCGATCACCGGGACGATGCCGGTGAAGGCGACCTGTTTCGGTTCGGCGGCGCCGACGTCGACCGGGAAGTGCTGAATCATGTTGCGCGCCCGATACTGTTCGTCGGCGACGATATCGGCGGCGGTGTAGATCGGGCCGCACGGAATGCCCGCCTGCTCGAGGATCGCCAGCGCCTCGTCGCGGGTGTGGCGCACACTCCATTCGCCGATCGCGGCGTCGAGGCGGTCGCGGTGACGCCAGCGGCCGGCGTTGTCCTGCAATTGCGGATCATCGGCGAGATCGGGACGCTCGATCACCTGCATATACCGGCGGAAGATCGCGTCACCGTTCCCGCCGATGATGATGCTGGAGCCGTCGGCACACGGGTAGGCGTTACTCGGTGCGATCCCTTCCATCCGCCCGCCGACGCGCTGCCGGTTGATGCCGTACGCCTCGTAGTCGGGGACCAGCGACTCCATCACGGAGAGAATCGACTCGTTCAGCGCCACGTCGACAATGCGCTGCGGCAACGGGATTCGTTCCTCGGCGCCCTTGCGCTGGAACAGTGCCAGCACCGTGCCGAAGGCGGCGTAGATCCCCGCGATGGAATCCCCGATCGACACGCCCACCCGCACCGGCGGCCGATCCGGATCGCCGACCAGCTCGCGCAGTCCGCCGATCGCCTCCGCGACCGCGGCGAAACCCGGCCGCTGCGAGAGCGGTCCGGTCTGCCCGTAGGCGGAGATGCGGGTGATGACCAGGTCCGGATTGGCCTCGTCGAGCACCTCCGGCCCCAGCCCCCACTTCTCCAGCATGCCGGGCCGGAAATTCTCCAGCAGCACATCGCAGTGCCGGATCAGATCCAGCACGATCGCCCGGCCCGCGTCGGTGCGCAGATCGAGGGTGATCGACTTCTTGTTGCGGTTCACCGTGCGATACAGCATCGAGGTGTCGCCGCCGTAGAGGCGCCAATTGCGCAGCTCGTCACCGGTTTTCGGGCGCTCGACCTTGATCACCTCGGCGCCGAAGTCGCCGAGGATGCGCCCCGCGGTCGGCGCCGCGATGTAGTTGCCCAGTTCCAGTACCCGAACGCCGGCCAGCGGTCGAATCTCCATGTACCGATTCAACCACCGGCCGGCGCCGGCGGATCAAGCCACCTCGGCCAGATCCTCGATGATCGAGTAGTGGTCGGCGTTACCGGCGATGCTGAGGCTGGTCCGGCCGTCCACACCGACCGGGATGTCTCCGGCCAGTGTGATGCGGGTGAGCCGGCGGTGCTCGGCGCCGTCGTAGTCGTCGATCGCGTAGTGCTGAGTGGCACGGTTGTCCCAGATCGCCACGTCGCCGAGCGACCAGTTCCACCGGGTGGTGTGCTCGAGCCGGGTCACCCGATCCTGGAACAGGCGGAACAGGGCGTGCGACTCGTTGGTGGACAGACCGACGAACTGCTTCACGAAATGTCCCAGCAGCAGAGCGCGCTCACCGGTCTCGGGGTGAACCCGGACCACCGGATGCTCGGTCTCGTAGTAGGTCGACTGGAATTCCTCGCGATAGGCCTGCGCGTTGGGGTCCGGCTGCTCCTCCTGGCTGGCGGCGTAGTCGTACTTGTTGGTGTGCACGGCGCGCAACTCCTCGGCCAGCCGCTTCAGCGGCTCCGGCAGCGACGCGTACGCGGCCACGGTCGAGGCCCACGTGGTCGAGCCGCCGTAGCTGGGCAGGGTCACCGCCCGCAGAATCGAGGCCTTCGGGATGCGATCGACGAAGGTGACGTCGCTGTGCCAGCTGTTGGCGCGGCCGTGGTGGGAATCGATCGCCAGGCTCTTCACACCCTTGGACGTGACCGTCGGATGCGGCGTGGTCGGGCTGCCGAGCAGCTGAGCGAATTCGTGCTGACCGTCCTCGGTGAGATGGTGCTGGTCACGGAAGAAGATCACCTTGTGCTCGTTGAGGGCCGCGCGGATGGCCGCGACCGTCGCCGGAGTCAGATCCCCGCCGAGCCGGACGCCGTCGACGCGTGCGCCGATGTGGGTTCCGAGTTTCACCACGGACACGGACTCTGCTGCGTGATCGCTTGACATGGAGGGCCTTTCGCTCGGAACGTGCTGTGTTCCGAGCACACCATCGGGGCCCGCGCGCGACCAGGTTTACGGTCAGCGCGATCACAAAGCCGGTGCCGGCGCCGTGCCCAGCCGACGTGGCTCAGCCAACGTGTTCGCGCAGGTAGGCGAGGTCCTCGGCCACTCCTTCGGCCGGCGTTTCCAGCACTACGGGCGCATCGGCGGTACGGCACACCTCGGCGAGCAACTGCGGATCGATGGTGCCGTCGGCGAAGTTGGCGTGCCGGTCGGCGCCGGAGTTGAAGTCGTCGCGCGAGGAGTTCAGATGCACCAGATCGATGCGGCCGGTGATCGCGCGGATCCGGTCGACCACCCCGATCAGCTCCTCGCCGCCCGCCCAAGCGTGGCAGGTGTCGAGGCAGAAGCCCGCGCCGAAGTCGCCGACCGCGTCCCACAGCCGGGCGATCGAATCGAAATGACGCGCCATGGCGTGATTACCGCCCGCGGTGTTCTCGATGAGAATCGGCACCGCGAAGCCGCCCTTGTCCCGCTGACGCTCGAACAGCTTGCGCCAGTTGACGATTCCGGCCTCGATCTCGGCATCCGAGCGCACGTGCCCGCCGTGCACGACCAGGCCGAACGCGCCCAGATCGGCGGCGGCCTGCGCCTGCTGCGCGACCGCGTTGCGCGAGGGCATGCGCAGTCTGTTGTTCGTACTGGCCACGTTGATCTGATAGGAGGAATGCACCACCACGTCGATCGGGCTGGATTTGATCTCCTCCGTGCGCGGATGCGGCTGCGGTTTGTCCCAGCTCTGCGGATCCACCACGAACATCTGGATGACGTCGGCACCCAATCGCTCGCCGAAGCCGATCGGATCACTGTCTTGGCGGACGTGTGCTCCAATACGCATGGCAGAGAGCGTATCGGTAGGCACCGACACGCCGCAGCGGCAGGCGGGGACCGGGCGTTCGCGCGGGCCGGCGGCCCGATCGATCGAGGATGCCGGTTCCGGTGGACTGCTATGGTTTCGGTGATTCCGGCACGGGAAGTGGGAGCGGGGCATGCTGGCCAACGGTGATGTGTTCGCGGGCTACGTCATCGAACGACTGTTGGGCCGCGGCGGTATGGGGCAGGTCTATCTGGCCAAACATCCGCGGTTGCCGCGGATGACCGCGCTGAAACTGCTCAACCGGGAGATGGTCGCCGATCCGGAGATCCGGGCTCGCTTCGAGCGCGAGGCCGATCTGGTCGCGCAACTCGATCATCCCAAGGTCGTCACGGTCTACGATCGCGGCCTCGAGGACGGGCAGCTCTGGATCTCGATGCAGTACATCGACGGTATCGACGCCGCCAGCGTGGATCCGAAGAAGCTGCCGCCGGAGCGGGCCGTGCAGATCGTCGCCGAGGTGGCCGAGGCGCTGGATTACGCGCACGGCAACGGGGTCATGCACCGGGATGTGAAGCCGGGCAACATGTTGCTCGCGCGCTCCACCGGCGGCAAGGGCGAGCGGGTGTATCTCACCGACTTCGGCATCGCCCGCCTGCGCGACGACGGCGGTCATCTCACCCAGACCGGAACCTTCACCGCGACCCTGGCCTACGCCTCACCCGAACAACTCACCGGCGCGCCGCTGGATGGCAGTTCGGACCAGTACTCGCTGGCGTGCAGCCTGTTCTGGCTGTTCACCGGCCGGGGACCGTTCAACGCGCCGAATCCGGCGGCGGTGATCCGCGGCCATCTGCAGGGTCCGCCACCGGCGCTGAGCAGTGTGCGCCCCGGTCTGCCCCCGGGCCTGGACGCGGTTCTGCTGAAGGCGATGGCGAAGCGCGCGGGCGACCGGTTCGGCAGCTGTGCGGACTTCGCCGCCGCCGCCCGCCAGGCGGTCTCCCCGGCCAGTGCGCCACGCATGCCGACGGTCGGCCGCCCCTACACCGGTCCGCCGATGCCGACGACGGGCCGGCCGGGAACCGGGCCGGGCCAGCCGGTCGTGCACCGGCCCGCGACCGGGCCGTCGGTGCCGCACGCGGCCCGGCCGCAACCGATGCCGCCGCACGCAGCCGCGCCCCAGCCGTATCCCGCCACCGCCGCGCGGCCGGTGAATCAGCCGCAGCCCTACGGTGCGTCCGGCCAGTACAACCAGTACAACCAGCCCTACGGACACCGGCCGCCGATGAATCAGATCCGGCAGACCCCGCCGCAGAAATCGAATACCGGGGTGATCATCGGCATCATCGTCGGCGCGGTGGTGCTGCTGCTGGTGGTTCTGGTGCTGCTGGCCGCGCTGTCGAGCTGACCCGGGCCCGCCACCACAGATAGGGACCGAGGCACAGCGCGAGCCAGACCAGGCCGATCGCCCACCCCGCCAGCACATCGGTGGTCCAGTGCACGCCGAGATAGATCCGGGTCAGCCCGATCACCACGGCGAACAGCGTCGCGACCGCGACGGCCGCGACGCGCACCGCCCGCCCGCGCGACGACAGCACGACCATGGCGGCGAGCACGCCGACGACGGCGGTACTGCCCAGCGTGTGACCGGAGGGAAACGAGGGACTGGTCTCGGTGACCAGCTGATCGACCGCGGGTGGCCGGTGCCGCCCGATCGCCGACTTCAGCACGGAACCGATCACCGCCACGCCGATGCCCACCGCGGCCGTGGTCAGCAGGCGTGCCCACTGCCGCCGCACGCCGAACCAGGCGCAGGCAACGATGGTCAGGGTCGTCATCGCGGCGACGCCACCGGCATCGGTGAGGGTGCTGACCGCCGGATTCAACCAGCCGATGCGATGGCCGACCACCCAGTCGGTGATCGGCTCGTCGATACGGGTGACGCCGCCGCCGTCGACCACGTCGTCACCGAGTTGGGCGGCGCCGCCGAGCGCCGCGACCGGCAGGAGCGACAAGAACACCGGCATCCCTCGCAGAATGCCCTGCTGCACCAGCGCGATCCCACCGACGAGCATCAGCAGGACCGGGGTGAGCGCAGCCATGGCACGAGGATATGTGCGTCGACGCCCGGTTCTGCGGCATCCCGGCGGGGCGGGGGTGTGCGCCCCAGGTATTGGGGGGAAATCCTGATGGCGCCCGCACGCCGGTTTGACCAGACTGGAGACCATGACTGCCGATGCCCTGGGCACCGAACCCGCCGCGGCGACCACGCTCGCGGCCCGCGCCACCGACCTGATGAAACTGTACGGATCCGGAGACACCCAGGTCCGCGCCCTCGACGGGGTTTCGGCCGACTTCGCCCAGCGGGAGTTCACCGCGATCATGGGCCCGTCCGGCTCCGGAAAATCGACGTTGATGCACTGCCTGGCCGGGCTCGACAGCGCCACGTCCGGCACGGTGCACATCGGCGACACCGCGCTGACCGGACTGTCGGACAAACAGATGACGCGCCTGCGCCGCGACCGCATCGGCTTCGTCTTCCAGGCATTCAACCTGGTGCCGACGCTGACCGCGCTCGAGAACATCACCCTGCCGCTGGATATCGCGGGCCGCAAACCCGATCAGGAGTGGCTGGACACCGTGATCGGACGCCTCGGTCTGGGAGATCGCCTCGACCATCGGCCGAGTGAGCTGTCGGGCGGGCAGCAGCAGCGCGTCGCCTGTGCGCGGGCGCTGGTGGGCCGGCCCGACATCATCTTCGGCGACGAGCCGACCGGCAATCTCGACTCCCGCTCCTCCGGTGAGGTGCTGTCGATTCTGCGGGCGGCGGTCGACGAATTCGGTCAGACGGTCGTGATCGTGACGCACGAACCGCATGCCGCCTCCTACGCCGACCGCGTGATCTTCCTCGCCGACGGGCGCATCGTCGACGAATTGCGTGATCCGACAGCGGATTCGGTGCTGGACCGCATGAAGTCCCTGGAGGGATAGGACCATGGCTGGATCGCCGATGCGCAAGGTGGCCTTGCGCAATCTGGCCGCGCACAAGGTGCGGCTGGCGCTGACGTTGCTGTCGGTCGTGCTCGGAACCGCTTTCGTCGCAGGCTCTTTCGTCTTCACCGACACCCTGCAGCGCACCTTCGACGGCATCTTCGCCGACCAGGCGAAGGGTGTCGACGTGCGGGTGGAGCCGAAACACACGCAGTCGCTGGGTGTTCCGAACGAACTCGTCGCGAAGGTCGCCGCGACCGACGGCGTGCGCGCGGTCGCGCCGGCGGTACAGGGGCCCGTCGTGCTGCTGAAGGACGGGCATGCGGTCCAGACGGGCGGCGCGCCGAGCTGGGGGCGGTCGTATCTGCCGCCCGACAAGGCGATCGCCGACCCGGAGCATTTCGTCGACGGGGTCGCGCCGGTGGCACCGGGTCAGATCGCGATCAATTCCGGTGGGGCCGACCGAGCCGGATTGCACGTCGGGGACAAGGCCAAGGTGCTGATTCCCTCCAGCGGCACGATCGATATGACCGTCAGCGGCATCTACACCGTGTCCTCGGACACCGGCGGATTCATCGGGCTGCTCTTGGACGACGCGCAGGCCCGGGAACTGTTCACCGACGGAGCGCATGTCGCCTACGTGGATGTGGCCGCCGTGCCGGGAGTTTCCCCGGATACGTTGCGCGACCGGATCGCGAAGGTGGCGCCGGACTACAAGGTCATGGACGGTGATCAGGTGCGTGCCGACCTGAAGGCACAGGTCGGCAACGCGCTGAAATTCGTCAACTACTTCCTGCTCGCCTTCGGTGCGATCGCGCTGCTGGTCGGCACGTTCATCATCTACAACACCTTCTCGATGATCGTGGCGCAGCGGTTGCGGGAGCTGGCGCTGTTGCGGGCGGTGGGTGCCGGGCGGCGCCAAGTCGGATTGTCGGTGGTGGCGGAGGCCTTCGTGATCGGCCTGATCGGCAGCCTGCTCGGACTGGCCGGCGGCATCGGGCTGGCGTTCGGACTTTCCGCGCTGCTCAACGCCTTCGACCTCGGACTGCCCACCGGAACGATGCAGGTATTGCCGCGGACCGTGCTGGCGGCGATCGGCATCGGCCTGGTGGTGACCGTGGCCAGCGCCTACGCACCCGCGCGGCGGGCGGCGAAGATTCCGCCGGTGGAGGCGATGCGAGAGGAGTTCGCCTCGGTCGGTGAATCGCTGCGCGTGCGCACGGTGATCGGTGCGGTGCTGGCGGTGATCGGGGTGGTCCTGGTGGTACTCGGGGCGCGCAACACCGGCGGCAACGCCGCGGCCACGGTCGGAGTCGGTGCCGGGGCACTGATTTTCGCGGTGCTCTTCGCCTCACCCGCGCTGTCGCGGCCGGTGGTCGGAGCGCTGGGACTGCTGGTGCGTCCGTTCGGCGCGATCGGCGCGATGGCGCGCAACAACGCCGTGCGCAATCCGCGCCGCACCGCCGCCACCGCGTTCGCGCTCACCCTCGGGCTGATGCTGGTCTCGGCGATCGGCATGCTCGGCGCCTCGGCGAAGGCCAGTGTCGGCGAACTCGTCGACAAGGGTGTCAATGCCGACTACGTGCTGGCCGGGCCGCAGATGATCGGAGTGCCGCTGGGCGCCGCCGAGGCGACGCGCTCGGTTCCGGACGTGTCCGATGTGGTGGCCTTCCGCGGCGTCGCGCTGCGCGTGGGTGACGACCAGGTGACCGGCACCTCGCCGGACGCACCGATGGGGCAGGTCCTGCACTACGACATCCGCCAGGGCACCGACAACCTCACCGGCGCCTCGCTGCTGGTGTCGGAAACCGAAGCGGGCGAACGTCATTGGCATGCGGGCGACCGCGTCGAGATCACCAGTGTGGACAACAAGAAGTTCTCGGTGACCGTCTCCGGCATCTATGCCGACAGCCAGCTGCTCGGCCCCCTGGTGGTGGCACCGGACCTCTACAACCAGGTGATGCCGGTGGCGTTCCGGACCGACCTGATCGTGCTGGTCAAGGCCGCGCCGGGCGCCGACGTCGCCGCGATGCGGGGCAATCTGGAGAAGGCGACCGCGTCCTACGTGGTGGTGCAGGTGCAGGACCGCGAGGAATTCAAAGGCGCGCAGGGCAAACAGATCAACACCATGCTCGCCATCCTGTACGGGCTGCTGGCATTGGCGGTGGTGATCGCGATCCTGGGCATCGTGAACACGCTCGCCCTCTCGGTCGTCGAGCGACGGCGCGAGATCGGCATGCTTCGCGCGGTCGGCATGCAGCGACCACAGGTCCGGCGCACGATCTATCTCGAATCCATGCTGATCGCGATCTTCGGCGCCGTGGTCGGGGTGGTCCTGGGCCTGGGACTCGGCGTCGGATTCCTGCGCACGCTGTCGGATCTGGGCTTGAGCACGATCACCGTGCCGTGGGGTCAGATCGTGGGCATGCTGATCGGCTCGGCCGTAGTCGGTGTGCTGGCGGCGCTGTGGCCGGGTGTGCGCGCCGCCCGCACACCACCGCTGGCGGCGATCGCCGATCTGTGAGAGACGCCGATCCGTGCGGAACACGGCCGCTGGACGCAGGTGCGTTCAGCGGCCGGTCCGGATCGGGCTCAGACGCAGTACTGGCAGACGCCGCCGGCAGGCAGTTGGATGAAGCACTGCGAGCAGACCGCCGGCCGCGGCTCGGAGGTCTTCTCCTCCTGTGCCATCACGGTTTTGGTCGCGCTGCGACCGCGGCGGCGTGCGTCCACCTTCGGAGTCAGCGGCGGAACGCCGACCTCGGCGGGCATCTCCGCACCATAGTGCTGATAGCACTGCCAGCGGGCGTAGGCCGCGTGTAGTTCGAGATCATCGGGAATCGGCAGGCCGGCGAGTTCGAGCACGTATTTGTAGTCGTCGCCGACGGTGTGGTTCTGGCGTACGCACAGCGCGGTCAGCGGCGGCTCGCCGGCGCCGTGGCAGCGCCGCGCGACTTTCCGCAGAATCGCGGCCATCCAGGTGCGCGTCGGCGCCTCGGTGTGCACACCGGACACGTCCTGAATTCGTTCGGCCAACTCGTTCACAGTGATGAAATGCCCGTATCCGGTCGCGGTTTCGGCCAGTTCGGCATGTGCGGCCAACGCCCAGGCCACCGCCGCCTCGCGAAATGACACCGCAGTGCCGTCACCTACCCGCCATGCTCCTGCCGTCGTGGCCACGGAATTGTTCAACACCGGTCCAAGTTATCGCGTCGATTTCCGCGCCGACGCGCGGCCCGCCGATCCGCACGGCCCGCGCGGCGGCGAAAGGCCGGCCCGCGCCGAGAACAGCAGGTCGTCGCGCCGCGGTCCCGCGTGCAATGAGAACCACGGCCCGGCAACCTCTTTCGATGCCCGCACCTGCGGGCGTCCCCCGGGCACCGTACTCATCGGCCGCCCGCGTGCGATCGGGCCCACGTCGCCACATCGCCGCGGTCGAGGGCCACCGACAGCAGATCGGGAAAGCGGTCGGGCGTGCACGCGAAGGCGGGCACTCCCAGTGCGGCGAGCGCGGCGGCATTGTCGTGGTCGTAGGCCGGGGCACCCTCGTCGGAGAGCGCCAGCAGCACCAGGACCTGGACGCCGGCCTCCTTCATGGTCGCGACCCGTCGCAACATCTCGTCGCGGATTCCGCCCTCGTACAGGTCGGAGATCAGGACGAACAGGGTGTCGGCCGGGCGGGTGATCAGTTGCCCGCAGTAGGCGATGGCCCGGTTGATATCCGTCCCGCCACCGAGTTGTGTGCCGAACAGCACATCCACCGGATCCGACAGTCGCTCGGTGAGATCCACCACCGCCGTGTCGAAGACCACCAGTGAGGTCTTCAGTGAGCGCATCGACGCGAGTACCGCGCCGAAGACCGAGGCATAGACGACGCTGGCCGCCATGGACCCCGATTGGTCGATCGCGAGCACCACCTCCCGCCGCACCGCTTGCGCCTTGCGCCCGTATCCCACCAGCTGCTGCGGCACCACCGTGCGGTGTTCGGGCAGGTAGTGGGCGAGGTTACGGCGGATGGTGCGGTCCCAGTCGATATCGCGCAGCCGCGGACGAGACACCCTGGCCGCGCGATTCAGCGCACCGGACACCGCCGCGACCGTGCGCGCGGCGAGCCGGCGTTCGATATCGCGCACCACCTTCTCCACCACGACTCGTGCTGTGGCACGGGTGGTTTCGGGCATCACGCGGTTCAGGCTGAGCAGGGTGCCCACGAGCTGGACGTCGGGTTCGACCGCTTCGAGTAGTTCGGGCTCGAGCAGCAGTTGCGTGAGTTGCAGACGGTCGATGGCGTCGCGCTGCATGACCTCGACCACCGTCGACGGGAAGTAGGTGCGGATATCGCCCAGCCACCGGGCGACCTTCGGCGCCGAACCGCCCAGGCCGGCGGCGCGCTTGTCCGACGGGGTGTGTTCGTCGCCGTTGTAGAGCGCCGACAGCGCCCGGTCCATCGCCGCGTCCTCGGCCGCGCCGAGCCCGCCGAGCCCGGCCTCGGCGGGAGCGCCGAGGACCAGCCGCCAGCGCCGGGCCTGCGCCTCGTCCGAATCGATCCGTGTCATCGTCGGCTCCTCTTCGCTCGAATCATCGTGCGCCTACCAGGATTTCGGTCGCCGCGTGCAGTGCCAGGATGCCGCGAGCGGCGTCCGGCTCGGAGCGGTCACGCTGCGATGCGGCCACGGACGTCCCGTCCCGGACGGCTCGGGCGATGGCCTGGCGCTCTCCCGCCTCGAAGGCGCCGAAGGTCCGCCGCAACAGCGGCAGGGTCGCGACGAACTGCTCCTCGTCCAGCTCGCGCAGCCAGGAATCGATGCGCCGCAACAGGTCTCGGTCGTGAACGAGCAGCAGGCCGCGTCCGCCCAGGAAGCCGTCGATCCACGCGGCCTTCTCCGCCGGGCTGTGGCCGATCGACAGTGCCGCCGACAGCCGGCGCGCGGCCTCGGCGTCGGCGATGATTCCCGCGTCGCAGAGCAATCGGACCGCACGGCCCACCAGTGCCCCGTGCACATCGTCGCGGTCGGCCAGCAGGCCCAGTGCCGCGAGCCAGGATCGGGTGGCTTGCGCGTCGTCGCGGGTCGCGATCGCGACGTGAGCGGCATCGATCAGGCCGCGCAGCTGCGTGGCGGCATCGGTGTCGAGACCGGTGACGGCGCCGGGCAATCCGGCACAGATGCGCAGGAGCAGGCCGTCGGCGACCCGCGCCAGTGCGCCCACATCGGTGCTGCGGACGTCGCCGTAGCGCAGTGTGCGGATCAACCCGGGTAGCGCGGTGAGCAGGTGGGTGACGTCGTGATCCACCGCGGCCACCGCTTCCAGGCGAGCGACCAGACCGTCGACCGCGCCGCCGAGGTCGGCCAGCAGCGCGGTTTCCAGGGCCGCGCTGATATCGGCGACCGAGGCGTCGGCGGCGCCGGCTCGGTCGAGGATCTTCGCCTCGGCCGCGGTGCGGATGGTGGTACCCCAGCGCGACGCCTCGATTACCGCGACCGAGAGGCCGGGTTCCCACCGCAGCGCCCACGATTCACGGAAGGTGCCGGTATTGCGCACCTCGCCGGTCATCGGTGTGCCCCAGTCGATTCCGAGCAGACGCAGCCGATGCAGCAGATGCGACCGGGCCACATCGCGGTCCTTGCGCAGATCCAGGTCCACCTGCTGGGCCA
Source organism: Nocardia mikamii NBRC 108933 (assembly GCF_001613505.1). Taxonomy (GTDB): domain Bacteria; phylum Actinomycetota; class Actinomycetes; order Mycobacteriales; family Mycobacteriaceae; genus Nocardia; species Nocardia mikamii. The sequence goes on along the minus strand of NZ_BDCM01000006.1, from coordinate 214,260 downwards.
GGGCCTGCTGTTTGATCCGCAGGGTGCGCGCCTGTGCGCGCAGGTCGGCATCCAGCGGGACGGTCGGCGTGGTGTCGGGCACCGAACCGAGCGCCTCGCCGACGACCAGTTCGCTGCTGACGAACCGCAGCATCGACTCGTCGCCGTCGCAGAGCACCGACCGCGTGGCATCGGTGACCTCCGACAATCCCGGTGCCGGGCGCCCGCGCAGCGCGGCCAGCGTCTCGGCCAGTCGCACCGATTCGATGATGTGCGCACTGGACACCGGCAGGTCGCGGGCGCGCAGCGCACCGGCGACCCGGGTGAACCAGCGCGCGATCGGTTCGTCGGTCCGGGTGAACAGATGGTGATACCAGCCCGGTGAGGTGATACCCGCGCCGTACCCGGACGAGCCGGCCAGCCGGGAGTGGGTCCACGGCACCCAGGTCAGTGTGGCCTTCACCTTCGGCAGACCCTTGAGCAGACGGGAATCGGCCGCTGCCGGACCGAGTTTGCCCGCCACCGCCGGGGCGTGCCATGCCCCGCAGACCACCGCGATCCGGCGCGCACCACTTTTGAGCGTCCGGCGTATGACCTGCCGCATATACGCTTCGCGCTGCAGGGTACGCAGGTCGATACCGCCGGGCAGGAGTTCGGCCGGGGTGAATGAATCCGGCTGTGGTGCATCACCTTCCGCGTCCTCGATCGCGCGTGCGGCGTCCCGATCCGGGGCGGACGGTGCGGGCGCCTCGGCTCCGGGATCCGTATTCGACGCCGCAGGGCCGTCCCCGGCCGCTGCCCGGAGTGCGCCCATGGCCTCGGTGATGGCATCGAAGATCTCGGTGCCGTTCCCGGTGGGAGTCGACGACGATTCGATGACGGCGTCCCACCACCGCTCCGGATCGTCGTATCCGCCCGCTGCGGCCAGCGCGGCCAGCGGGTCACCGCTGTCACCCGGCTCGGTGTCGAGGGCGAGGGTGTTGGCGGCCGGAAGATCGCAGAAGCTCACGGGCACAGCGTGTTCGGACGCGTACCGCAACGCCTGCCATTCCGGGGAGAACACCGCGAACGGCCAGAACGCCGCCCGCGAGGGCTCGTTCGGGGCGTAGGCCAGCAGTGCCACCGGTGGTGCCATTCCCTCGGCGGCCACATACGCGACCAGCGGATCGGCGTCGGCGGGGCCTTCGATCAGGATTGCATCGGGACGGAAGCGCTCCAGCGCCCACGACAGCGAGCGCGCCGACCCGGGGCCGTGGTGGCGGATCCCGAAGATCTGCGTCCGCGGCTCGTCGAGCGCGACGGATTCGCCGCTCATCCGTGCACCTCACGGCAGGCGCGGTAGAAATCGGACCACTCCGGGCGTTCCCGGACCACGGCCTCGAGGTACTCGGTCCACACGACCGCGTCGGCGACCGGATCCTTGATCACCGCGCCGAGTACCGCACCGGCGACGTCGCTCGCGCGTAACACCCCGTCCCCGAAATGGGCGGCGAGCGCGATGCCGTTGGTGAGCACCGAAATCGCCTCCGCCGTCGACAATGTGCCCGACGGCGACTTCAATTTGGTCCGGCCGTCCTCGGTGATGCCGGAACGCAGTTCACGGAAGACCCGCACCACGCGCCGTACTTCCTCGGCGGCGGCCGGGATCGGTGGCAATTGCAGTGCGGCGCCGAGTTGTTCGACCCGCCGGGTGACGATCGCGACCTCGTCGTCCTCGCCGGCGGGCAGCGGCAGCACCACGGTATTGAACCGGCGGCGCAGCGCGGAGGAGAGTTCGTTGACGCCGCGGTCGCGGTCGTTGGCGGTGGCGATGACGTTGAAGCCCTTGGCCGCCTGCACCTCGATACCGAGTTCCGGCACCGGCAGCGTTTTCTCCGACAGCACTGTGATCAGTGCGTCCTGCACATCGGAGGGGATGCGGGTGAGCTCCTCGACCCGGGCGATCGCACCGGTGCGCATCGCGGTCATGACCGGCGAGGGCACCAGGGCGCCGTCGCTGGGTCCTTCCGCGAGCAGGCGCGCATAGTTCCAGCCGTAGCGGATCGCCTCTTCGGCGGTTCCGGACGTGCCCTGCACCAACAGGGTGGATGCGCCGCTGACGGCCGCCGAAAGATGTTCCGACACCCAGGTTTTCGCGGTGCCGGGTACGCCGAGCAGCAGTAGCGCGCGATCGGTCGCCAGCGTCGCCACCGCCACCTCCATCAGGCGCCGCGGCCCGACGTACTTCGGTGTGATCACCGTGCCGTCGGCCAGGGTGTCGCCGAGCAGGTAGGTGACCACCGCCCAGGGCGACAGCCGCCACGACGGTGGACGCGGACGGTCGTCGACGGCGGCGAGGGCTCGGAGTTCGTCGGCGTAGGCCTGTTCGGCATGCGGGCGCAGCAGGTCGGCGGGCGGGTTCTGGGTCGTGGTCATGCCAGCTCCTCGAGCATCAGGGTGCGTTGGGTCAGATCGTCGGCGAGGCGGTCGAAGGCGCTCTGCCAGGAGGGGTCCGCGCAGCGGCGGGCGGCGACGGACACCGCCGCGACCGCGCGGACCGGGAAATTGATCGCGGCACTGCGCAGCAGCGTGCGATAGGAGGCGGGGGACAGCCCGGCCGCTCCGGGACGGGCGGCGGCCAGATGGGCCCGATCGAGCAGCAGCCGGACCAGATGTTCGGCCAGCGGTTGTGGCCACGGCCGCGGTAACGCCGAGACCAGCAGTTCCAGTTCGGCCAGCCAACTGCTGTCCAGACCGCACAGGTACCGCACCCGCCGGTCGACCGGTAGCAGCGCGAACAACTGCTGCCGCAGCCGCGGATCCGCGCCCAGGGTCGGCGTGGTGGTCAGCACCTCGAACAACGGCGTGGCCCAGCGGGAATCATGCTGCGCGAGAGCCGCTTCCGACCAGCCCGCAGCGACCGGTCCGAGGATGTCGTCGGGAAGCCGCAGCGCGGTGGCCGCCTCCGGAGAGCCGCACAGTTGTTCCCAATGGCGCAGCGGGGTGGCGGCCATCAGGCGGCGCAGCCGTTCGGCATCCACATCGGCCCCGCCGTCGCGGTGGTAGGCCACCGGGTCGAGCCGGTCGCCGAGTCCGTCGCGGCGGGCCGCGTCGTCGAGATCGTGCGGCAGCTGCGCCTCGAGCGTGCCGGACCGGATGCTCAGCCACCGGCTCGCGCGCTCGCGCATCCGTTCCGCGAAGGCCGAATCCGGCAGGTGCGCAAGGAGATCGGCAGCCGTACGGCGAACTTCGGGCCGCGCGTCGTCGAGGGCGGATTCGAGCAGTGGCTCGTCGTCGGGTCCGACTCCGGCGGCCAAAACCGCCAGCAGTTCGGCGCGGCCGCGGGCCGGTTCCCGGCTCCAGGTGTCGGCCAGGGCTCGCCGGGCCGCCGCGGCGTCGCGGGCGCGCAGGGCGGCCAGCCAGCTCCGGCGTTCGGCGGGCCGGCCGTGCGTCCACACCTCGGGATCGTCGTCGCCGGTCCGCAGCAGCGGTCGCCAGCGTGGATGTAGCGCCGCCAGCCAGCGACCTCGGGCGCCCGCCAGGCGCATCAACGGACCTCGCAGGGCGGCTTGGCTTCTCGCGGTCTCGAGCAGTGTGGCGCAGAGTGCTTCGGGTGCACGCGGATCGCCGGGTAGCGCCGCCTCGAACCATTCCGCGAGCATCGGCGAGCCGTCCGCCAGCAGATGTCGCAGCCGCTGCGCCGCCGCCCGCGGCAACCGGGCGCGATCGTCGTCGGCGGCCGGGGCGAGCAGCTCGGTCCGGGCCGGTCGCACCCCGCCGCGGTGGTACAGCTCCTGGAGCGCCACCGCGCCCAGCACGGCGTGTTCCGGAGTGTCGGCGCGAGCGGCCGCGGTGACCGCATCGGCCAGCCCGCCGGGATCGAGGGTGCGGCGGGCGGTGCCCAGCAGCGCGACCGGCACCACCGTCTCCGACGATGCCGGGACCGCGGTGCCGGGGGTCGGCACGTCCGTGAGCGATTCCGTCTCGACTCCGACGAGTTCGCCGGCCACCAGCGCGGAGAGGGGGATCAATCCGGCCGCGGTCCACTCACCGACCACCGTCACGGGGTGACCGCCCGACAAGCCGATCAACTGCCACGGCACCTCGGCCGTCGCGGCGAGCGGCACCGCCGTGCCGTCCGGTTCGGCGAGAAACCAGCCGGCCGAACCGGGGCTGGGGATCACATCCGCCAGCAGCATCGGCCATCCTCGTAACCACGGGTCGGCGCCCAGCGCCCGCGCGTGGATCTCGAGTTGGCCGGCGATGGACGCCGAGTCCGACACGATGGTGGTGAAGGGTTCGGGTTCGCCGTGGCGGACGCCCCAGACCGCGCGCAGCGGCATCGCCCCCGGATAGAAGTGCAGATCCGCCTCGACCATGGTGCCGGGAATCGGCAGCTCGCCCGGGAAACTCGCACTGCCGAAGCTGTGGTCGAGCGCATGCGCCCAGCGTTGTGTGGCCCGCCCGAGCAGCAGAGTCCGGCGGGTGAAGACCCGTTCCTCCTCGGTGATTCGCACCCCGAGCACCATCCAGCGGTCGCGGAGCGCGGGCTCGCCGCCGCGGACCTCCTCGGCCTTGGCGGGATAGCCGATATGGGTGCGCACCCCGGCCGCCAGCGCGGGCGGCAGTTCGTCGAGCCGCCGGTGGGCGCCGATCAGCAGATGCAATCGGGCGTATTCGCTGAGCAGAATCGCCGGCCACTGTTCGACTCCGAGCATGCGGCGCGGCAGTTGCCGCAGGGCTGCCGCCACCCCCGGCGCTTGCGAGTCGACCATCCGGGCGGCCACCGCCTCCAGCGCCGCAGCGGAATGGTCGGCCTGGGCCAAGCCGGTGCGGATCTGGTCGCCGAGCCAGATGTCGAGATCGTCGAGTCCGGTGGTGACCCGCGCCCGCCGCTGATCGAGCGTCGCCTGTTTCGTGCCGCGGGCCGCCGGCTCGGCCGGTTTCGCGGCCCGCGCGGCGCGGCCCGCCAGCCATTCGGCCGCGAAGTCGGCGGGAGCGTCGGCCGCCGGGACCGCGCCCTGCGACCAGAGCAGCAACAGCGACAGCGCATGTTTGCAGGGAAATTTCCGGCTGGGGCACGAACACCGGTAGGCGGGGCCCGACAGGTCGACGATCGTCTGGTACGGCTTGGCGCCGCTGCCGTTGCACCGCCCCCACAGCGCACCGCCGTGGGTGCCGGTGCCCAGCCACGCGGCGGTGAGCTTGCGGGCGGCGCTCACCGATGCGGTGTCGGGCGCCAGGGCCAGCACATTGTCGGCGGTGACGGTGTAGGTCGCGGCCGGAGAGGTCGTCACGTGTTCCCCCGTTCGTTCGGTACCCCGGATTTGTACCCGAGCCCACCGACAAGATCGCGCGGCCGGCCTTCCGGGTTATCGGCCGAACGACGGCGGCATGGTTCGCTAGTCGGTTGCGAGCGAATTTCTTTGGCGCGGAATGTCATTGCAGAATCAAGAACTATTGTGGTCGATCGTGATCTCTGGCATTCTGATCTGTTCGGTTGAACCGAACCACCCGTGAGGGGTGTAACCCGTGGAACTGCCCGGCCGGGACGGCCGAGGGGTGGACATCGGGCGGTTCGACCGTTCGATGGCCATGCGTCCCGCCCGGGCCGGTTCTCCGGTAGCGTTCGCCACGACGAGTCGTGCGCGAGTGCCGGGAGGGGCAGTGGGGCAAGAGCAGGGGGAGGTCGCGCCGCGCCTGCGTGAACTGGTTTCGGCACGGCTGCAGGCGGATCCGGCGGTGAGCCCGGAGGTAGCGCAGACGGTGCTGGCGGCGCTGGGGGAGACCGCCGAGGAGAGCGGCGCCGGGCCGCGGTCCGGAGTGTTCCTGCGCGCCGTCCGGGTTCGCGGCTTCCGCGGGATCGGCGGTCAGGCGGTCCTGCGTATCGCGCCCGGTCCCGGTCTGACACTCGTGGTCGGTCGCAACGGGTCGGGCAAATCGAGTTTCGCCGAGGCCGCGGAACTGGCACTCACCGGCGTAAATCGGCGCTGGGAGGGCAGATCCGCGGTCTGGCGCGACGGCTGGCGAAATATGCACTGCGACAAGCCCCCTCGGATCGCCGTCGACCTCGTCGCACAGGACCGGGGCCCGTTCACGATCACGCGTACGTGGGCGGAGGGCGAGGAACTGTCGGCCGGTAGCTGGACGGAGCGCGAAAACGACAGCGACAGTGCCGAATTCCGCCCGGAGGACTGGGCGCGTGCCCTGGAGCTGTATCGGCCGTTCCTGTCCTACAGCGAACTCGGCGCGGTGGTCGACGGCCGTCCCAGCGATCTGTTCGACGCCCTGCACCGGCTGCTCGGGCTCGACGACGTCAGCGCCGCACTGGATCGGACCCGCACGCGCCGAATCGAATTGGAGCGCGCCGCGAAACAGTCCCGGGACGGCCGGCAGGCCCTGCTGGACGAACTGCTCACCGTCGCCGACGAGCGTGCCGAGCGTGTGGCCGAGATGTTGCGCGCGCCCGCGCCGGACCTGTCCGCGGTCGCCCACGAACTCGCCGGCGCACGTCACGACCCCGGCGGTGTCGCGGCGCTGCAGGCCGTCGCACGCCTGCGTATCCCGGCTTCCGCCCAGGTCGAGGCGGCCGCCGAGGCGGTCGAGCGCGGCACCGCCGAACTGCTGGAGCTGGCGACCGGAGATCTGGAAGCCGAACTCCGCGTGGTCGACCTGCTGCGTGGTGCTCGCGAACACGCGGACGGCGGCGAATGTCCGTGCCCGGTGTGCGGCCACGGCCGTCTCGACGCGCGGTGGCAACGCGAGGCGACAGCTCGGATCGAGGCCGTCGAGCGGCGCGGCGCAGTGCTCACCACCGCCCGGGGCGCGCTGGGCGAGGCGATCGCCGCGGCCAGGGCGCTGATCGAACCCGTTCCGCCGGAACTGGAATCGACCATCGCCGCGCCCAATATCGATCCCGTGGACGTCCGTCGAGCCTGGACGACCTGGTCCGCCCTGCTCGAGGTCGAAGCGGGCGCGACCCTGGCGGCCCGGATGCGCGGCGCGCACGCCGAACTCGCGGTGCGGCTCGAGGTGTTGCAGCGGGCCGTGCACAAGGAACTCGATCGCATCGATGCGGTCTGGACGCCGCTGGTCCCGCGCATCGCCACCTGGCTGCACGAGGCCCGGCTGGTCGCCGCGGCCGATGCCGAGCTGCGTACCGTCCGCCGCGCCGAGGATTGGCTGAAGTCGGCCGCCGCCGGCCTGCGCGACGAACGCCTCGCCCCGCTGGCCGAGCACGCCCGGCGCATCTGGGGCGGGTTGCGTCAGCGCAGCAATGTGGATCTCGGCGCGATTCGCCTGCAGGGCAACGCCGGAGCCAGCCGCAAGGTGCTGCTCGACGTCACCGTGGACGACTCCGGCGCCGCCGCTCTCGGAGTGATGAGTCAGGGCGAATTGCATGCGCTGGGCCTGGCCCTGTTCCTGCCGCGAGCAACGGTGGCCGAAAGCCCGTTCGGATTCGTCATGATCGACGACCCGGTGCAGGCGATGGATCCGGCGAAGGTCGACGGACTCGCCCGGGTGCTGGCGGCGGTGGCGCGCAGCGGACGCCAGGTGATCGTGTTCACCCACGACGAGCGGCTGGCCGAGGCTGTGCGCCGATTGCGTTTGGACGCAACGGTTCTCGATGTGCAGCGGCGCGAGCATTCGCGGGTGGAGGTGCGCGCGGTCGAGGATCCGGTGCAGCGCTACCTCGGCGACGCGCGGGCTCTGCTGCGCACCAGGCAGCTGCCCACGGCGATCGCCACCGAACTGGTCATCACCTGCTGCCGATCGGCGATCGAGGCGGCCGCATTGGCCCGTGCCCGGCGTGAACTGCTGGAGGCCGGCATCGATCATCGTGAGGTGCAGCGCCGCGTGGATCGGGCGCGCACCACGTGGGAGACGGTCGCCCTGGCGGTCTTCGGTGTGCCGGACCGGGTCGACGATCTGAACGACTATCTCGACCGGGAGGCGCCCTGGGCCCGCGCGGTGGTGCGCGATGCCACGGCCGGTGCGCATATCCGCATCCAGCGCCGCTCGGGTGATCTGATCACGGGGACGAAGCGATTCGTGACATGGCTGAATCCGTGAGGCCGACCGTGGCGCAGCGGTTGGCGGCGGCCGCGGAACTGCTCGACGGCACGGTCACCGATGCGGGCGGCCTGTGGTCGCGGGCGACGGTGTGGATCCTGCGGATCGCGCTGGAACAGTCGGTGGACCGACTGTGGGCGCGGGTGTCCCCGCCGCTGGCCCGGTGCAGTATGCGTGCTCAGCTGCTGGCGCTGGACAGCTGCGCCGGTCCCGAACTCGCGGGCCGCGTTGGCGGACTGTGGGCGACGCTGTCGCGGGCCGGCCATCACTTCGACTCCGAACCCGCGCCGACCCTGCACGAACTGCGTGACTGGTACGACGAAACCGCCCGGCTGGCCGAGGAACTCGACCGCATCGGCCGAGCGGACGTACCCGCCGTGTTCGGCCGCCGCCGGAACAGGTGAGTTCCAGGCGGTGATAATCGTGCGATGGCCGACACCTTTCCCGATCGCCCGGACGACACCGACCGCTGTCCGTGCGGCAGCGGCGAGCAGTTCGGGCAGTGCTGCGGCCCGCGCCTGGACGGCACTCGCCCGGCGCCGACCGCCGAAGCGCTGATGCGGTCGCGCTATACCGCCTTCGCCGTCGGCGATCGTGACCATCTGCTGCGGACGTGGCATCCACGGACCCGGCCGCGGCGCCTGGCCCTGGATCCGGCGCAGCGCTGGATATCGCTGCAGGTCTTCGGCACCGAGGCGGGTGGCCTGTTCGACGACACCGGCGTGGTCGAGTTCCGGGCCACCTACCGGTACGACGGCAGGCGCGGCGTACTTTCCGAGTGCAGCAGATTTGCTCGTGTCGACGGTCAGTGGGTCTACGTCGACGGAGATATCGAATCGTAATCGGCCCGTAAAGAGTTGCCAGTGCTCTCCCACTAGTATTACGGCAATACATTTCTGATTAGAACAGATAGCGAAGGAGTTGCCGAAAACGTGGACAGTCGCGCGGTGACTACCGGGAATCCGGTCCCTCACTAGGGTCACCGCATGGCACGAATCGCGATCGAATATTGCACGCAATGCCGGTGGTTACTGCGGGCCGGATGGATGGCTCAGGAGTTGCTGAATACCTTCGGCACCGACCTCGACGAGGTGGCGCTGATCCCGGGAACCGGCGGAGTGTTCCGGATCACCGTGGACGATGAGCAGATCTGGGAGCGCAGAGCCGACGGTGGCTTCCCGGATATCGCCGGACTCAAACAGCGCGTGCGCGACCGCATCGATCCCGACCGCGACCTCGGCCACATCGATCGAGGCTGACGCGGTACGAATGATCTCGGACGTACTCTCGGTTACAGGGAGTACGAGGAGGTGCGAGATGAGCACTCAATTCTTCGAGGCGACTCCGGTCGAGGACACTGCCGGACCTGTCGCCCACACGACCAGCGGTGCGGTCCGCGGATTCCGGACGGGATCCGTCCACGTATGGCGCAGCATCCCGTATGCCGCGGCACCGGCGGGCCCGAAGCGGTTCGCGCGGCCGGAACCGCCCGAACCCTGGTCGGGAGTGCGTGACTGCACCGAATTCGGCGAGATCGCACCGCAGACCATGGGCGATATGGTGCCCGTGGACTCGGGGCTGCGCATGGGCGAGGACTGCCTGTGGGTCAATGTGTGGGCACCGGCCGCCGAACCGGTGCAACCGCGTCCGGTGATGGTCTGGCTGCACGGCGGCGCCTACTGTCTGGGCACGGCCGCGCAGGCGATCTACGACGGCCGCCGGATGGTCGAAGCGGGCGACGTGGTGATCGTCGCGGTCAACTATCGGCTCGGGGCGCTCGGCTTCCTCGATCTGTCCTCCCTGGGCGACGGGTTCGTCGCCAATCTCGGCCTGCACGACCAGATCGCGGCATTGGAATGGGTGCGCGACAATGCCGCCGCCTTCGGCGGTGATCCGGGCAACGTCACGGTCTTCGGCGAATCCTCCGGCGCGGGATGCGTGACGGCGCTGCTGACCTCGCCGCGGGCAGCGGGCCTGTTCCACCGCGCCATCGCGCAGAGTCCGCCGGCCACCACCGTCTTCGGCCCGGACCGTGCCGCCGGGGTGGCGAGCCGTTTCCTGGAATTGATGGACCTGCCGCCCGAGCGTGCCCGGGAACTGCTGGAATGCCCCATCGAGCGGATCGTGGACGCGGCCGGCGTCCTGCTCGACGAGGTGCCGCTGCAGTCGCCGGGTCGCCTGGCCGCGGCGCCGGTGGTGGACGGCGATCTGCTGCCCACCTATCCGACCGACCGCTTCCAGCAGGGCCGCTCGCATCGCGTGCCGCTGATCATCGGCACCAACAAGGACGAGGCGTCGCTGTTCCGGCTGTTCCGCTCGCCGATCATGCCGGTGACACCCGATGCGGTGAACGCGATGCTCAATGCCGTCGCCGGGGAACATCCCGGGCTCTCGCACGAGCGCATCGCCGAGATCACCTCCGCTTATCCGGATCTGGCCAAGACACGCGGCGCGCTGGCGATGTCGACCGATGCGGCGTTCCGGATGCCGGCGCACTGGGTCGCCGACGCGCATTCCCGGCACAGCCGTACCTGGATGTATCGCTTCGATCAGGCCACGCCGATGCTGAAGGCGGCGCGCGTCGGCGCCGGCCACGCCACCGAATTGCCGTACATCTTCGGCAATTTCGGGTCCTTCGACCACGATCCGACCTTCTGGCTGGGCGGCCGCAAGGTCGCGAGCGAGGTGTCGGGCCGGATGATGCGGCGCTGGCTGGCCTTCGCCGAACACGGGGTGCCCGCGGCGCTGGACGGCTCGAAACATTGGCCGCCCTACCGCGAATCCACCCGCACGACATTGGTCGTGGACGCCGTGGACCGGGTCCTCGACGATCCCGATCACGATCTGCACACCGCCTGGGGTGACCAGGCGGTCGGGTTCAGCTGAGCCGGCTCAGACGCTGCTGGACTGTTCGGCGCGCTGACCGAGCAGCACCGGCAACCGGCTGTAGCCGTGCAGGGTGAACAGCGGGCGGCGCTGCGGGCGACCGGCCAGCACGAGATTCGGGAAACGTTCGAACAGCGACCGCAGCGCGTAGGTACCCTCCATCCGGGCCAGGCTGGCGCCCAGGCAGGCATGGATGCCGCTGGAGAACGTCAGGTGATCCTTGGCGTTGGCGCGCGTGACGTCGAAGCGGTGCGGTTCGTCGAACACCTTCGGGTCGCGATTGGCGCCGGACAGCGACAACACCACCGTGCTGCCCTGGTGCACCGTGGTACCGGCCAGCTCCACCTCGCGCCCGGCGATGCGGCCGGTGTTCTGCACCGGTGCGTCGAAGCGCAGAATCTCCTCGATCGCGTTGGGCCACAGCTGCGGATCCTCGCGCAGCCGGTCCAGCTGATCGCGATGGGTCACCAGCTGGACGACGCCGTTGCTGATCAGATTGACCGTGGTCTCGAATCCGGCGCCCATCAGCAGTGTCGCCGAGGCCTTCAATTCGGTGTCGTCCAGCGCGCCGGAACTCACCAGACCGGACAGGATGTCCTCGCCCGGTTCGCGGCGCAGCCGCGCGATGTGCTCGTCGAGGTAGTGGTCCATCTCCAGGATGGCCGCCGACGCGCCGCGGGTGGTGCGCCAGCTGATGCCGATATCGAGCATCGGCGAGACGGCATCACCCCAGGCCAGGAATCGGTCGCGGTCCGCGTCGGGGAAGCCCAGCATTTCGGAGATGATCGCGATCGGCACCTGGGAGGCGAAGTCGGCGACCAGATCCGCCGAACCGCCGGAGGGCAGGGCGTCGAGCAGTTCCGTGGTCACCGATTCGACGCGGTCGCGCAGCCGGGCGATCGCGCGCGGCGTGAATGCCGAGGCCACCGGTTTACGCATTCGCGTGTGGTCGGGCGGATCGATCACCAGCATCGACGGCGGCTGCACCGGATTGGGCGGCAGCGTCGCCAGATCCATCAGCGGCCGCAGCGGTCCGGGCACGAAACCCTCGGCCGCCGCGACCTTGAAGGTGGTGTCGCGCAGTACGGTACGGACCAGCTCGTAATCGGCGGTCGCCCAGCCCAAGGGGGAGTGCACCAGCCGTCCCTGGGCGCGCAGGGATTCCAGCAGCGGTATCGGATCCTGGACCGCCTCGGGGCTGGACATCAGTTTCGCCAGGGTCTCGCCGCGCCGGGCATAGGTCTTCAAGACCAACCGCGGCGTGCCCTGTACCACCAACCACCGAAACCAGTACTGCGGCTTCATCGCCATCCCCGTTCGTCGTCCGGTTCGCTGACACCCACACTACGGAGTAGCGGGCGTGCCGAAAACGGACTGCGGGTGGATCGCCGTGCCCTACCCGGGTAGGAGATCAGGACCGGCGCGCGGTGACGCGTTCGGTGCCGATCCGGTGCTCGAGCCGATCCGGATCGGGGGCGGTGACCTGCACCAGCGAGGCTCCGGCCGCGTACACCGCGAGCAGTCCGTCGATCAGGTGGGTAGTGGTGTCCCAGTCGGTGGTCGACAGCACCCGGTCGCTCGCCCCGAACCCCTGCCGTTCGGCCGAGGCACGGGCCGCTGCCACGGTCTCGGCGACCGTGGCGCCGTCGAGGGCGGCGCCCGCGCCCGCCGGGTGGAACTGGTCACCGTGCCCACGCACCGACGTGGCGTAGTCGGTGATGCCGACCGGCAGATCGGCGACCGGCATACCCATCGGGTCCAGCGACAACGCGGCCACCTCGGCGATATCTCCGGCCTCGTCGATGCGCGCGGCCGAGACCAGCGCGAGTTCGGCGTCGGCGTCGGGCCGCAGCACCACCTCGGTGCCGGCCCACCAGCAGCCCAGCAGCACTGCGGCGGTCTGCCAGTGCGCGGGCAGTAGCACCGACACCCGCGCGCCCGGGGCGAGGCCGAATTCGTCGCGAATCATATTGGCGGTCTTGGCCGCCCAGTTCGCCAGCGTCAGCCCGGACAGTTCGATGCGGGCGCCGGTGCTGTCGTCGTAGTGGGTGATCCGCGGCGCCGCGGCGTCGCGGGCGAGGATCGGGCCGAGCAGGGCATCGGTGAGAGTGTCGTTCAGTTCACGCATTTCGGTCCGTTCTGGCCGGCGTCGATGGGAGGCGCGGGCGGCACCGGTGTCGCGGTGCCCGAGGCCGGCGAGGTTCCGGACATGTCGAACAGACTGCCGGCCGCCGAGCCCGGACCAGAGTAGTCATCGGCGAGCACCACGCGCACCGCACCCTCCGGCACATCTTGTTCGGCGACCACGGTCAGGCCGCCCAGCGCCTCGGCGACCGCCTTGGCCTTGGGATCGGAACTCGCGGCGGCGAGCACCCGGCTGCTGCGCACCGGCGCACCCGGCCAGTTTCCGACGGTTCCGGTGTGAAAACCCTTCCCGGTCAGCGCCTGTGCGACCTGGCCGGCCAAACCGCCGGTACTGCCTGCGTTGTAGACGTCGGCGGTGACCGAGCTCGGCGCCGCCGCGCGGTCGTCGTCGTGATCGTCGGTGGTGCCGCCGACCGCCGCCGCGACATACGACTTCACCGATTTCGGGTCGACCTTCACCACCGATTCGCCGTCGGCGGTGGTCCCGTCGAGATCCTGCACCGGAATGGTTTCGAAATTCACCTTTCCGCCCGACAGATCCTGCAGTTGATGCATGAACGCCACCACATCCCAGTCCTCGTCGAGCACGATCGTGCGCCCGACGGCATCGCCGAGTTCGCGCAACTTTCCGGGATTGGCGAGAATTCGGGCGTTGAGGGCCTTGTTCGCCAGCGAGGCCATGAACACCTGCTGGCGCACGATGCGATCCAGGTCGCCGCGCGGCAGATCGTGGCGCTGGCGCACGAAACTCAATGCCTGCGCCCCGTCGAGCCGTTGCTCTCCGGCGGGGAAATCCGCACCCGAGAGCGGTTCGTCCACCGCGTTGTTCAGGCAGACGTCCACCCCGCCGACGGCATTGGTGAGCAGCACGAATCCGAGCAGGCCCACCTCGGCGTAGTGATCGACGGTGACTCCGGTGAGATTGGCGACCGACTTGATGAGGGCCTGCCGGCCGGCCTGAGTGGACTTCTGCTCGATCTGGGAATCCGACAGGCCCTGCGCCGCGAATTTCTGCCGCGCGTTCTCCTTGGTCGCGCCGTAGGCGGAGTTGATCTTGCCCTTGCCGATACCGGGGATGTCGACGTAGGAGTCGCGGGGGATCGAGATCGCGGTCGCCGATCGGCCGTCATTGGGCACCCGGACCAGCACGATGGTGTCGGTGTTGGTGCCGACCTCGTCGCCGGCGTGCAGCATCGCCCGTTCCTGATCGCTGAGCGGATTGCCGTGCGCGTCGGTGCGACTGTCGATACCGACCATCAGGATGTCGACCGCTCCGTCGTGGCCACCGCCGAGGCCCAGGTTGCCGATCCGCTCGATGCCGGAGATCAAGGAATCCACGCTGTGCCAGCCGAAGCCGGTGACGATGAACACCACCGCCGCGGCGGCCACGGCGAGCAACCGCCCGGGACGATTCACCCCGGGACTCGAACTCGGGCGGACGCCGCGAGCTCGCGGGACGCGGCCGCCGGGCAGTGGTGCTCCGGCGCCGCGGGGCGGCGACGAGGCACTTCTGTTCTGCGGCACTCCATATTCCTTTTCCACGCTCGATCGACCCCCGTTCGAGAATCTGCCCGCGTAGCCCACCGCCTCCGATACCGGTGGCGTACCGGGGAGTTCCCGGATTCGAGGCTATCCAACCAGTGCGCCCGCACCGCTGAACCGCTGTTGGCGTGGCGTGCCAGACTTGCCGGATGAGTCCCGATTCCCAGTCCCGGCTCGTGATCACCGGCGCCGGCGGACAGCTCGGCCGGGCGTTGCGCACGGTGGCGCCCGCGGCCCTCGCCCTGGGGCGTGCCGATCTCGACATCACCGACGCCGAAGCCGTGCGCGCCGTCGTTCGTCCGGGTGATGTGGTGCTCAACTGTGCCGCCTACACCGCCGTCGACGCCGCCGAGTCCGAGCACGACGCGGCATACGCGGGCAACGTCACCGGGCCGGCGGTACTCGCCGCCGCCTGCCGCGTGGCCGACGCGCGACTGATCCACGTCTCCACCGATTACGTCTTCGACGGCACCGCGTCGGATCCGTACGAGCCGGACGATCCGACCGGTCCGACAAGTGTGTACGGCCGTACCAAACTGGCCGGCGAGCAGGCCGTGCTCGGCGAGTATCCGCAGGCCACGATCGTGCGCACGGCGTGGGTGTACACCGGCGACCGCGGCGACTTCGTGGCGACGATGCGACGGCTCGAGGCCGAACGCGAGACGATATCGGTCGTCGACGACCAGATCGGATCGCCTACCTACGCACCCGATCTGGCGCGAGGTCTGATGGAACTCGTTGCGCGGCAGCCGGTTCCGGGTGTGCTGCACGCGAGCAACGCGGGTGCGGTCAGTCGCTTCGGGCTGGCGCGGGCGGTGTTCGCCGAACTCGGGGCCGATCCCGAGCGGGTGCGGCCCTGCGGTACCGCCGATTTCCCGAGTCCCGCGCGGCGCCCGGCATATTCGGTGCTGTCGAATCGGGCATGGGCGCGGGCCGGTCTCACGCCGCTGCGGGAGTGGCGGGCGGCGCTGGCCGACGCGCTGGCTCGGCTGTCGGATCGGAGGGAACCGTGATCGTTGCTGCTCGCCGCCGCGAGAGCCGGCGCGCGTGAGCCGCGACGCCGGCCGTCAGTCTGATAAGGCACTGTGGGTGGTTGTGCTCGGGTGCCTACTCCGGCCGCTCACCCATTAGGCTGGCCTTCCGTGAGCGCTTCGGATTCAGCCCCTTCCGCGGACCGTACCCCTCAGCTGGCGGTGGTCACCGTAACCTATTCGCCGGGCGAGCATCTCGACCACTTCATCAGTACACTCGCGACCGCCACCGCGGAGAAACCGCAGGTGATCCTCGCCGACAACGGCTCGACCGACGGCGCTCCCGAGCTGGCCGCGGAGTCCAACGAACACGTCACACTGCTGCGCACCGGCGGCAACATCGGGTACGGGGGCGCGGTGAACCGGGCGGTCGCCGAACTCGATCCCGAGATCGAATACGTGATCATCGCCAATCCGGATGTGCGCTGGGGCACCGATTCCATCGATCAATTGCTGGCCGCCGCCCGGCGCTGGCCGCGCGCGGGTGCGCTCGGGCCGCTGATCCACGAGCCGGACGGCAGTATCTATCCCTCCGCGCGGCGGGTGCCCGGCCTGCTCGACGGCGCCGGCCACGCGATCCTCGGCACGATCTGGCCGGGTAATCCCTGGTCGCGGCGGTACCGGCAGGAGAACGAGGAGATCGCCGAGCGCACGGTCGGCTGGTTGTCGGGGTCGTGCCTGCTGGTCCGGCGCGACGCGTTCGACAGCATCGAGGGCTTCGACTCGCGCTACTTCATGTACATGGAGGATGTCGACTTCGGCGACCGGATGGGCAAAGCCGGCTGGCACAACGTCTTCGTGCCGACCGCCCAGGTCACCCATGCCAAGGGCCACGCGGCCGGGCGGCATCCGGAGACCATGTTGCCCGCCCATCACGCCTCCGCCTATCGTTTCCAGGCCGACCGCCATCCGCACTGGTGGCAGGCCCCGCTGCGATGGGCGTTGCGGGCCGGACTTGCGATTCGCTGCAAACTTGCGGTTCGATCTGCGCTGCGTGAGCGCGACCGCGAAGCACAGCGATAACGCGTGGACCGAACCTGAAAAAGGGGAAGACTGATGCCGGACAATTCGAGAGGGAGCGGGCGTGGACACCGCAACTGACGCCGTGATCCTGGTCGGTGGCCAGGGCACCCGGCTGCGCCCGCTGACGCTCTCGGCGCCGAAGCCCATGCTGCCGGTCGCCGGTCTGCCGTTCCTGCACCACCTGCTGGCCCGGATCGCCGATGCCGGTATCACCCACGTGGTGCTGGGCACATCGTTCAAGGCAGAGGTCTTCGAGGAACATTTCGGCGACGGCGCCGAACTCGGCCTCGACCTCGAATACGTCACCGAGACCGAACCGCTGGGGACCGGCGGCGGTATCCGCAACGTGCTCCCGAAGCTGCGCGCCGACAACGTGATGGTGTTCAACGGCGACGTTCTCGGCGGCGCCGATCTGGGTGCTGTGCTCGATACGCACGCCTCGACCCGTGCCGATGTGACCCTGCATCTGGTTCGCGTCGGTGATCCGCGCGCCTTCGGATGCGTGCCCACCGACGAGACCGGCCGGGTCACCGCCTTCCTGGAGAAGACCCAGGACCCGCCGACCGACCAGATCAACGCCGGCTGCTACGTCTTCCGCCGCGAATACATCGAGAAGATCCCGAGTGGCCGCCCGGTATCGGTCGAGCGCGAGGTGTTCCCGTCGCTGCTGGCCGAGGGCGCCCACATCCAGGGTCATGTCGATGCCTCGTACTGGCGCGATATGGGGACGCCCGAGGACTTCGTGCGTGGGTCCGCCGATCTCGTGCGGGGGATCGCGCCCTCGCCGGCGCTGCCGGGACAGCGCGGGGAATCGCTGGTCCACCCCGGTGCCGGTGTCGCGCCGGGTGCCCTGCTGATCGGCGGCACGGTCGTGGGGCGCGGCGCCGAGGTGGGCGCCGGTGCGCGACTCGACGGTGCGGTGCTGTTCGACGGCGCCCGCGTCGAGGCCGGGGCCACCGTGGAGCGCTCGATCATCGGATTCGGTGCGCGCATCGGGCCGCGGGCGCTGGTCCGCGATGCCGTGATCGGGGACGGCGCCAGCGTCGGCGCCCGCTGCGAACTGCTGCGCGGCGCCCGCATCTGGCCTGGCGTGGATCTGCCCGACGGCGGGATCCGCTTCTCCACCGACGTCTAGGTCCGGCGATCGCTCGTCGTCGCTGCCGGAACGCTCGTACCCGTGAGCGCTCGTCGCTAACTTGTCTAGCGTTGCTAGAATTTCGGTATGACGGTTCAGGAACGCAAGGAACGCGAACGCGCCCAGCGTCGGCAGGCGATCATCGACAGTGCGCGTGAACTGGCCGAATCCGATGGCTGGGATGCGGTGACCGTGCGCCGGCTCGCCGAGCGCATCGAATACAGCCAGCCCGTGCTCTACAGCCACTTCTCGGGAAAACGGGCAATCGTCTCGGCCGTGGCCGAGGAGGGCATCGGCCAGCTGCGGGATGTGCTCCGCGCCGCCCGCGAGCAGGCCGACGGTCCGGGTGCCGCGATGGAGGCGGTCGCCCGGGCCTATCTGAGTTTCGCGGCCGAGAACGCCGCCCTCTACGACGCCATTTCCGTCCTCGACACCGAACTGCCCTTCGGTCCCGACGCACCCCAGACCCTGCGCGACTGCTTCGAGGAGCTCGAGCGGCTGTTCCGCCCGCTGGTCCCCGAAGCCGACACGGGGGCCTACACCGAGGTGTTCTGGAGCACGCTGCACGGGATGGCGGCGCTGGACCGCAGCCATCGCCTTCGCCCGGACCTGCGGGAACAGCGCATGGACGTGCTGATCCGCTGGGCCACCCGGAGTTGATGCCCTGAGCCCCTGGGTTTTCGGGCCCTACAGTGGTGATCATGGCGGATGCGGTGGTGGTCGGCTCAGGGCCCAACGGTCTGGCCGCGGCGGTGCTGCTGGCCCGCGCGGGGCTCGAGGTGGAGGTGTTCGAAGCCGAGGATCGTGCCGGTGGCGGCTGCCGCACTGCGGAGCTCACCCTGCCCGGATATCACCACGATGTGTGCGCGGGCGCGCATCCGATGGCGCTGGCCTCCCCGTTCTTCCGCGCCTTCGATCTCGGTGCGCACGGGGTCGAACTGGGGACCCCCGCGATCTCCTACGGACATCCGCTCGACGGCGGGGTGGCCGCGTCGGCCTGGCGGGATCTGGACCGGACGGTCGAGGGACTGGGCGACGACGGTGCGACGTGGCGGCGCCTGTTCGCCCCGCTGGTGCGACAGTGGGAGGCGGTGGTGGAGCTGGGGATGTCGGACCTGCGCCATGTTCCTCGTGATCCGCTGTCCGCGGTGCGCTTCGGCCGCCGACTGCTCGAGCAGGCATCCCCGCTGTGGGGCCTGCGTTTTCGTGAGGAGCGTGCGGCGGCACTGTTCACCGGGGTGAGCGCGCACGCCATCACGCCGCCGCGGCAGTTCTCGGCGGCCGGTGTGGCGCTGCTGCTCGGCACCCTCGGCCATGTGGGCGGCTGGCCGATCCCGCGCGGCGGCTCACAGGCCATCGTCGATGCGCTCATCGCCGATCTGGAGCGGCACGGCGGGCGTATCCACACCGGGCACCGCGTCGATTCACTGGACGAATTCGCCGGTGTGCGATCGGTTCTGCTCGACACCGCGCCCACGGAACTGCTGCGGATCGCCCGAGTGCCCACGGCGTATCGAAACCGATTGCAGCGCTATCGATTCGGCGGCGCCGCATGCAAGGTGGATTTCGCCTTGTCGGGCCCGGTGCCGTGGCAGGCGACGGAACTGGCGGCCGCGGGCACCGTGCACGTCGTCGGCACGCGGGCCGAGGCGATGGCCGTCGAACGTCTCGTCGCGTCGGGCCGGCACGCCGATCGGCCGTACGTGCTGGTGATCCAGCCGGGCGTGGTCGATTCGTCCCGGGCTCCCGGCGACAATCACACGCTCTACGCTTATGCCCACGTACCCAACGGTTCCGGCCGCGACGTGAGTCCCGACGTCGTCGCGCAACTCGAACGCTTCGCCCCCGGCTTCCGTGATCTGATCCAGGCCAGCCATGTGCGTCCGGCGGCACGCATGCCCGCCCACAACGCCAACTATGTCGGCGGCGACATCGCGGCCGGCGCGATGACCCTCGCGCAGACCATCTTCCGCCCTACTCCGCGCTGGAACCCTTATGCCACACCACTTCCCGGTGTCTACCTGTGCTCCGCGGCGACGCCGCCCGGGCCCGGTGTGCACGGCATGTGCGGCATGCACGCCGCGACTCGTGCGCTGCGCGAGCGGTTCGGCATCCGCACCGACCCGGCCGTCCTGCTCGGTGCGACGGGCTGAGCCGCACGCCGCGCATCGCCCCCGGCCCGGGGCAGTGCTCCTCGGTGTTCAGGCATCCGCCGCGGGGCTACACCGGCTGGGTGCGGTACAGATCCGGCTCGATGTACATGACCCGGGCGGCGGGGACGGCCGCCCGCACCCGGGCTTCGGCGTCGTCGATCGCGGCGGCGATATCGGCTATCTCCAGTCCGGGCACGATCGACACCTTCGCCGCGACGAGCATCTCCTCCGGGCCGAGGTATTCGGTGCGCAGGTGGATGACCCGGTCGATGCGCTCGCCGTCGACCAGCTTCGCGCGGATCGCCGCGTCCTGGGCGGGGGTCGCCCCCTCACCGATCAGCAGGCTCTTCATCTCCACGATCAGCACCACCGCGATGACACCGAGCAGCAGGCCGATGCCGAGCGTGCCGATGCCGTCCCAGATGGCGTTGTCGGTCACCACCGTCAGAACCACCGCGGCCAGCGCGATCAGCAGACCGACGAGCGCGCCGGTGTCCTCGAGCAGCACCACGGGCAGTTCCGGGCTGCGCGAGTTGCGGATGAACCGCCACCAGCTCGCGCCCTCGCGCAGCGGTGCGGATTCCCGCATCGCGGTCATGAAGCTGTAGCCCTCGAGCGCCGCCGCGATAGCCAGGATCACGATCGCCACCACGGGGGAGGTCAACTCCTCCGGATGCTGGATCTTGTGCACACCCTCGTAGATCGCGTACATCGAGCCGAGGGAGAACAGCACCAGCGCCACGACGAACGAGTAGAAGTAGCGGTTGCGTCCGTAGCCGAACGGATGCAGATCGTCGGCCTCCTGCTCGGCACGCTTCTGCCCGAGCAACAGCAGTCCCTGATTACCGGTGTCGGCCACCGAGTGCACGGCCTCGGCCAGCATCGATCCGGAACCGGTGATCGCGGCGCCGACGAATTTCGCCACCGCGATACCGGCATTCGCGCTCAACGCCGCGAAGATCGCCTTCTTCCCGCCACCAGCAGACATGGTGCAGCCCCGGTCCTTCCGTCCCCGGCGCAGGCCGGTAGATGTCCGATTTGTTCGATCAATCTACTAAAGCGGCCGAACCGGCCGCGCGGTCACTCGCCCACACACGCGCAGAACAACTGCGCCGGGCCGCCGAGCGCCCGCGCGCGGATATCGGTATCGGTGGCCGAGATCCACGCGGCGCTACCGGCGGCGATCGGCAACTCGTTGCCGGCCTGCGACAGCATCACGGTGCCGGCGGTCACCAGCATGATGCCCGGCCCGACCCGCGGAATGTCGACCGCCGCGGCGTCCTCGTTCAATTCGAAGCGGCGTAGCGCGAATTCCGGTGCGGGCGTGGGATACCGGAACGAGTTCTCATCGACCGGTTCGGGGTCGATGATCGGCGTGCGCAGCGGTTCGAAATCCAGCACCCGCAGCAACTCGGGCACGTCGACGTGCTTGGGGGTGAGCCCCCCGCGCAGCACGTTGTCCGAATTGGCCATGATCTCGACGCCCATGCCGCGCAGATAGGCGTGCAGGCTGCCGGCGGCCAGGAACAGGCCCTGTCCGGGTTCCAGCGTCAACCGGTTCAGCAGCAGGGCCGCCAGCACCCCGGCATCACCGGGATACGCCTCGGCCAGCTCCAGCGTGGTGCGCGCTTCGGCCGCGAATTCCTTGGCCTGTCTGGGCGATTCGAGCGGGTCGACCTGTTTGAGATAGTGCACGCATCCGTCGAGGACCTTCGGCAGCAGGGTGGCCAGCATGGCCTGCGGCAGGGTGATCCAGGTGGTGAACAGGGTGCGCAGGCCGCCCGAATCCGGCTGGGCGGCAAGCAGTTCGGTGTACTGCCCCAATTCCGGCACGGCCAGCGAGTTCAGCAGGTCGACGGTGCGCAGCGGATCGCGGAAACCGGCCAGCGCCTCGAAGCGGTCGAGTGCCACCACCAGTTCGGGTTTGTGGGAGTCGTCGCGGTAGTTGCGCATGGGGGAATCCAGCGGCACCCGCGTACGGTTCTCCCGTTCGAATCCGTAGCGGGCCTGATCGGCGCTGGGATGCGCCTGCAGCGACAGCGGTTCCTCGGCGGCCAGGATCTTCAGCAGAAACGGCAGGCGGCCGCCGAATGCCGATGCGACCGCGCCCAACTCCCGGTTCGGCTCGGCCTCGAGCAGTTCCAGCAGCGAGCGGCCGGCGCCGTCGGCGAGGACCTTCGCCGGGTCGGCGGGGTGGGCGCCGAACCACAGTTCGGCCTCGGGATGGGGAGAGGGGACCTCCCGGCCGCACAGCTGAGCGAGTGCGGTGCGAGATCCCCAGGCGTAGGAGCGCAACGCACCAACGAGTTCGTGCACTAGTAGTGGCCCCCGTCGTAGTGGGCGGGACGGCTCGCGGCTGGGGGGCCGCCGAGCAGACGCAGATAGGCGGCGGCCATTTCCAGCCGCAGCACCAGCACCGCCAGTTGTTCGAGCTCGCTGCCGCGGCCGGCCGCCGGCGCCTGCGGTTCGCCGGCACCGGTATCGCGCGGCACACTCGCCTCGGTGCGCATCAGCTCGATGTCGACGTTGACCAGGTCGGCGTCGACGATGCCCGCGCCCGCGCCGAAGACGGCCAGCCGCCGCCGCGCGGCGACCTGATCGCCGTCGGCGCTCACCACGAACACCCGGGCCCGATCGACCGGGGCCGGTCCGTCCAGTTGCTCGTCGTGGAACAGCGGATCGTAACCGGGCGCGGTCGCCTCCGCGGATTCGATCAGCCGCGCGTTCGCGGCCACGGCCTCGGTGAGGTCGACGGCGGCCGCGATCTGTCCCGCGGTCTGCAACAGCACCTCGGCGCCGTGCTCGGCCACCACCGCGGCGGCGGGGGAATCGCCGGTCAGCACCAGCCGCCGTTCCCGCATCCGTGCGGCGAGGGTTTTGGCGGGGTTGTGGAAGACCTCGTGGTGCGGGCCGTCGCGCAGCGCCTCGGCGTCGAGCACGTCGGCGAGTTCGTCGAGGTTCGGGACCAGCGGCCCGATGTGCACGGGGTCGACGGCCTGCAGCACCGCGATGCCGACCGCGACGAATCGCAGCATCCGGTTGTGGTCGAGCACCCGGATCCGCGGCGGCAGCATGGCAGCGCGTCCGGCGGCCGCGGCTCGCATCGGCCCCTCGTCGGGCGCGGCGACCACGACTTCGGCGCCGCGGCGCAGCGCCCGGTCGACGGCGCCGGTCAGTCGCGGATCGGCCGAGTCGTCACCGGCGACGACCACCACGTCCAGCGAACCGACCCACTGCGGAATCGTGGTGGCGCTGATGATCGGCAATCCCGCGCGGTCGCCGAACGCGGCCTGCAGCAGAGTGGCCGCGCGTGCCGCGCGCCCGGTGCCGGACACCAGCACCAGACTTCGCGGCCGCAGACCGTCGAGCCGGCCGAGCGCGTTTTCGGCGACGGCGGCCGCGGTGGCACGCACCTGGGCGCCCCCGGAGGCGGCCGAACGTAAAATTCCCCCGGAATCCGCGGCCTCCAACGAGGCGACGTCATCGAGGTCGAGTACGGGTGTCCCTGCGATCATCGGGCGTTGCCACCTCCCCTCAATCGGGTCACCACGCCGGGGGATGTCGTTGTCCCCGGGCGAATCCAAGCCCTGTGATTCCACTATTCCAGTCAGCCGCGCACGATGCTCAGAATCTCGGTCACGAGTGCGTCTACTTCCTCCTGCGAACGGGCCTCGACGTTGAGTCGCAACAACGGCTCGGTGTTGGATGCGCGCAGATTGAACCACGCCTGTCCGGGCAGCCGCACGGTTACGCCGTCGAGTCGATCCACCGATTGCGCGCGCCCTTCGAATGCGGTGACCACCGCCAGGGTTCGCTCCTGCGCATCCGCCACTGTGGAATTGATCTCGCCGGAGGCCGCGTACGTCGCGTACGAGGACGCGAGCTCCGACATCGGCCGGTCCTTCTCGCCCAGGGCAGCCAGCACGTGCAGAGCGGCCAGCATACCGGAGTCGGCACCCCAGAAGTCGCGGAAGTAGTAGTGGGCGGAATGCTCGCCGCCGAAGATCGCGCCGGTCGAGGCCATCTGCTGTTTGATGAAGGAATGGCCGACGCGGGTGCGGACGGGCGTGCCGCCTAGTTCGGTGACCAGTTCGGGCACGGCCTGCGAGGTGATCAGGTTGTGAATGATCGTGGCGCCCGGCTCTTTCGCCAGTTCGCGCTCCGCGACCAGCGCGGTGACCGCGGAGGGGGAGACCGGTTCGCCGCGCTCGTCGACGACGAAGCAGCGGTCGGCGTCACCGTCGAACGCCAGACCGATGTCGGCGCCCGTCTCGCGGACGTACTTCTGCAGGTCGACCAGATTCTTCGGGTCCAGCGGGTTCGCCTCGTGATTGGGGAACGATCCGTCGAGTTCGAAGTAGAGCGGCACGATGGTCAGCTGCGGCACCGCGCCGAGCACGGCGGGGACCGTATAGCCGCCCATGCCGTTACCGGCGTCCACGGCGATCTTCAGCGGCCGGATCGCGCCGAGATCGACCAGCCCGCGCAGGAATTCGGCATAGGCCTCGAGCAAGTTCTGTTCGGTCGCGGTGCCGCGGGTGCCGGGTCCGGCCGGCACGCCCTCGACGAGTTCGTCGGCGATGGTCGCGAGCCCGGTCTCCTGGCCGACCGGCAGCGCGTTGGCCCGGCACAGCTTGATGCCGTTGTAGCGGGCGGGGTTGTGGCTGGCGGTGAACATGGCCCCGGGGCACTGCAGATGGCCGGAGGCGAAGTAGAGCTCGTCGGTGGAGGCGAGCCCGATGTGCACCACGTCGAGGCCCTGATCGAGGACGCCGTCGGCGAAGGCCGCGGCCAGTTCCGGAGAGGAGTCGCGCATATCGTGACCGATGACGATGCGCGTGGCGGGGGTGGCGTCGGTGCGCATCAGCCGGGCGAAGGCCGCACCGACGTCGCGGACGAATTCCGCGTCGATCTGCTCTCCGACAACCCCGCGAACGTCGTATGCCTTGACAACTGCGTGAACGGACTCGGCAGACCGGGCGACTGTCATGACCAACACCCTAATAGGGCGGCGGGCTCGGCCGGGCTTCAGGCCGGTCGCGCGTGTGCCGCGGGTGGTGCGGGCTCAGTTCGGGGGGTCGGGTAGTACCCGTAGATGGCCGCGGCGGCCGGTGCGGCCGGGCCGCTGGGGTCGCGCCGGGGGCGGGGCGTAGTCGCTGTAACCGCGCTGTTCGGGTTCCGGTGCGCGGCGCCGCATCCCGGCTTCGCGGACGGCTTCGGCCAGTGCGGTCAGGTCGTCGTCGTCCGGTGTGCTGGAGGAGAATCCACCTTCGTGCCGGACCAGTTCCCAGCCCTTGGGGGCGGTGATGCGGGAGCCGTGGGTTTCGCACAGATCCCAGGAGTGCGGTTCGGCGACGGTGGCGAGGGGGCCGACGACTGCCGTGGAGTCCGAGTAGACATAGGTGAGCGTCGCGACGGCCGGATTCTTGCAGCCTGGGCGGCAGCAACGACGCATGGGAATCACATCCAGCAGACTAACCCCCCACGCCGTGTGTCGCAGACAGACACGCGGGCCGGTCCCCGGCCACTTCGGGTCACGCGGGGCGCCGGCTCCGGGGAGATCACGTGGCCCCGCCGCCGGCGCGGTGACTACTGTCGCAAGGTATGACCCGATCGAAGAGGCGGCCGGTGACGACCCGTTCGGTGGTTCGCCGCGGCCGCGGCGTGCGCGGACCGATGCTGCCGCCGTCGGCGCCCGCGCGCCGCACCCGCGGCCAGCAGTTCGACCGCCTGGTGCTGGAGGCGTTCGCCCCGCTGGACGCCCGCTGGCACGATCGCCTGACCAAACTCGACATCGCGGTCGACGACGTCCCGAAGATCCGTCCGCTGCACCCGGATTCGGTCACCTGGCCCGACGAGGTGGTCGCCGACGGCCCGGTCCCGCTCTCCCGCCTGATCCCGGCCGGAGTGGACCGCCACAACGTAGCCACCCGAGCCCGGGTGGTCCTGTTCCGCAAACCCCTCGAACTCCGCGCCCACGACCCGGAAGACCTGCTGGACCTGTTGCGTGAAGTCCTGGTCCAGCAGCTAGCCACCTACCTGGGCGTAGATCCGGAGATCATCGACCCGACAGGGGAGTAGGCCCGGTACCCGCCTCGCTCCGCCGAAGCGAAGCGAGGCGAACCGGAACCGAGACAGCAGATTTCGCGAGCACATGGGTAACTCACCGGGCACGCCCAGAACCCGACCAGCCCCGCGACCGCCGCCCCGCAACGCAACTTCCGTGGCTCTCGCTGGTGCGCAGAGGCCCGGAGAGGCGGGGGAGATTTCGCGAGCACATGGGTAACTCACCGGGCACGCCCAGAACCCGACCAGCCCCGCGACCGCCGGCCCGAAGCGACACTCACCCGGCTCTCACGGCACGCAAGATTCCCGGAGAGGCGGGGGAGCGAGGCGGCTACGAGATGCCGCGCTTGAGGCGGCGGCGTTCGCGTTCGGACAAACCGCCCCAGATACCGAATCGCTCGTCGTGGGCGAGTGCGTATTCCAGGCACTCGTCGCGGACCTCGCAGCCCATGCAGATCCGTTTGGCTTCCCTTGTGGAGCCGCCTTTTTCGGGGAAGAAGGCTTCCGGATCGGTTTGGGCGCACAGCGCCCGTTCCTGCCACTGTTCTTCGATGGTGTCGAACATCGCATCGAAGTCGGTGACGATGAGACTCAGCTGCGGTGGTTCGGGTTTGCGCTGAGTGCGCGCCCACTGCCCTCCCTGCGGAGTTCTGTTGAGCGATCCCGATTCGTAGTTCACCGTGCTGCCCCCCTCTCGTTCGTCGTTCCGGCCGTCAGCGCAGTCGCTTGGTGCTGCGCATGCTGTGGAATCGGTTTGCGATACACCGCCCGGAATGCCCGACGGGGCCAGCTCCTCGGCCATCGCTCCGCCTCCTCACTGTGTGTTAGCGCAGAATGATTTTTCCGTCGGACCGGACCTGCCCACCGACGGTCCCACACCGCGACGTAGTCCCGCGGACATCCCCGAGCTTGTCGTTCCGATGCGAACATGCGTTCGAAACGCGGTCTGCGCCAAAGGCTCTCGCGCGGACCCGGAATGACATGTCTGTGATTAGACACGCCGGACGCGCCGATGGTCAAGCTGCCGACACAATTCCGTTACTATCCGAGGCCGCCTTCGACGCGGTTCGGTAACCTCGAAGTAGCAAATGACCAGCAAATACGCACTCGAACCCCCGCTTCCGGGCACCGCATAGGCTGTGCGGATGTGACTGGAGAACAAGCGGACATCGCGGCCGAGATCGAGCGGAGTGATCGTAAACCGCGCATTGCGGTGTTGGTCGGTGGAGTCGGCGGCGCGCGCTTCTTACAAGGTGTGCGGGAACTGCTGCCGGAAGCGGATGTAACGGCGCTGGTGAACGTCGGCGACGACGTCTGGATGCACGGTTTACGCATCTGTCCCGACCTGGACACCTGCATGTACACGCTGGGTGGGGGGATCGATACCGAACGCGGCTGGGGTCGCGTCGGAGAAACCTGGCACGCCAAGGAGGAACTGGCGAAATACCACGCGCAACCGGATTGGTTCGGACTCGGAGATCGCGATATCGCGACGCATCTGGTGCGCAGTGAAATGCTGCGCGCGGGATACCCGCTCTCGGCGGTTACCGAGGCTCTGTGCAATCGCTGGCAGCCGGGTGTGAAACTTCTCCCGGCGACCGACGATCGGTGCGAAACGCATGTTGTGATCAGTGACCCCGACAACCCTGGCGAACGCCGCGCGATTCATTTCCAGGAGTGGTGGGTACGGTACCGAGCAAACGTCGAGACCCATGGATTCGTCACAATCGGGGCGGATCAAGCCAAACCAGCCCCTGGTGTGACGGAAATCATAGAGGCTGCTGATGTGGTGCTGCTGGCCCCCTCGAACCCCGTGGTGAGCATCGGTGCGATCCTCGCCGTGCCGGGTATTCGGGGCGCGCTGCGGACCACTTCCGCCAAAGTCGTCGGTTTATCGCCCGTGATCGGGGGAAAACCCTTGCGCGGCATGGCCGATGAATGCCTCGAGGTGATCGGTGTGGAAACCTCGGCCGAGGCCATCGGACGGCACTTCGGCGCCCGATCGGACACCGGCATCCTCGACGGCTGGCTCATCCACTCGACCGACGAGGCCGATGTGCCGGGTGTGCAGGTACGCAGCGTGCCGCTGCTGATGAGCGATCCCGCCGCCACCGCCGCGATGGTGCGGGAGGCGCTCGATATCGCGGGGGTGCCGGCATGAGCGATCCGGCGCGGAGGCGGCAGCGAAGCGTAACCACGCAGCGCCCAGCTCATGCCGAGAATGAGCACAGCATGAGCGATCGAAACACCGATCATGCGCCCGGCGGGGAGATCAGGATCATCCCCGTGCCGGGGCTACCGGAATTCCGGCCGGGTGACGATGTCGCGGAACACATTGCGGCCCAGGCCCCCTGGCTGGTCGACGGGGACGTGCTGGTCGTGACGAGCAAGATCGTCGCCAAGGCCGAGGGGCGCATCGTCGAGGCGCCGCGGGACCCGGACGAACGCGATGCCGTGCGTCGCAAACTCGTCGATGCCGAGGCGGTGCGGGTGCTGGCGCGCAAGGGGCGCACCCTCATCACCGAGAATCACATCGGCATCGTGCAAGCGGCCTCCGGGGTCGACGGTTCGAATGTGGAGCAGGGCGAATTGGTCCTGCTGCCAACCGATCCCGATGCCAGTGCCGCAGCGCTGCGGGCGGCGCTGGCGCAGCGGCTGGGCGTCGACGTCGCGGTGGTCATCACCGACACGATGGGCCGGGCCTGGCGTATCGGCCAGACCGACGCCGCGATCGGTGCCGCCGGCCTGCGCGTCGTGCACGACTATGCCGGCGCGGTCGACGGGCAGGGAAACGAGCTGCAGGTCACCCAGGTGGCGGTGGCCGACGAACTCGCTGCCGCAGCGGATCTCGCTAAGGGCAAGCTGGGCGGGGTGCCGGTCGCGGTCGTGCGCGGGCTGACTCCGCACGACGACGGATCCACCGCCAGGGATCTGCTGCGCGGCGGTGAGGAGGATCTGTTCTGGCTCGGCACCGCCGAGGCGATCGAACGCGGCCGCCGGGAAGCGCTGCTGCTGCGCCGCTCGGTGCGGACCTTCGCCGACACCCCGGTCGATCCCGAGTTGATCCGCGCCGCGGTCGGCGACGCGCTCACCGCGCCCGCTCCTCATCACACCCGGCCGGTGCGGTTCGTCTGGGTGCGGCAGCCGCGGCTGCGCGCGCGCCTGCTGGATTCGATGGCGGCGCAATGGCGCAACGACCTCGGTGCCGACGGTCTCGATCCCGATCGGGTGGAGCGCCGGGTCGCGCGCGGCCGGATCCTGTTCGACGCTCCCGAGGTGATCATTCCGTTCTGTGTGCCCGACGGCGCGCACGACTATCCGGACGAGCGCCGCCGTTCCGCCGAGGCGACCATGTTCACCGTCGCGGTCGGTGCGGCCGTGCAGGGTCTGCTGGTCGGTCTGGCCACGCGCGGTGTCGGCAGTTGCTGGATCGGCTCGACCATCTTCGCTCCGGATGTGACTCGCGAGGTCTTGGGTCTGGCGCCGGACTGGAATCCGTTGGGCGCCATAGCCATCGGCTATCCGGAGGAGGAGCTTTCGCCGCGCCCGCCGCGCGAGGCGGGAACGGGTCTGGTCGAGCTGTGAGTACCGCGTCGTTACATGCCTCGGCCACCGAGCTGCTCGAGAACTGGAAGCCCGCAACGCATCCGGAACAGTCCGTGCGGGAGGCGATGCTGGCATTCCTCGGTTCGGCGCCACGCGGTTGTCTGCGTGAACACGCACCCGGTCACATCACCGCTTCGGCGGTGGTGTTCTCCCACGACGAGCGTGAGGTGCTGCTGACGCTGCACCCGCGGGTCGGGCGGTGGATCCAGCTGGGCGGTCACTGCGAGCCGGGCGACGAGACCGTGATCGATGCCGCGCTGCGGGAGGCGACCGAGGAGTCCGGGATCGCCGGACTGGAGGTCGAGCCCGGGCTGTACGGCGCGCAGGCCCACCCGATCACCTGCTCGCTCGGCGTGCCGACCCGTCATCTGGATCTGCTGTTCAAGATCCGCGCGCCGCGCGGCGCGGTTCCGGTGCGCAGCGCGGAGTCGACGGATCTGCGATGGTGGCCGGTCGATGCGCTGCCGGCCGATTCGGATGTGCTGCTGCGCTGAATCGATCATCGACGGCGGGACGGGTTGCGCGCCGCAGCCCGTCCCGGCCGGCCGAGACGCGCTGTCACAAAGTGTTTACAAATCAGCAAAAATGTATAGACACCCGACAGGTGTCGACATATTGTCCACGGTAATGGTTACCCACATCACAGTGAATGTGGCAGCTGTATCGAATGGAGACGACGATGTCGACCGAAGCCGGAACCGCCGACGGCCTGCTCGACTCGGGCTGGCGTGACCGTAAGCGCTATCTGTGGTTGTGGGGCCTGTTCGCCCCGACCGGCCTGTTCATCATCGGGCTACCGCTGATCTGGGGACTCGAAGAACTGGGCTGGCACACCCTCGCGAAGGTGCCGTTCTGGCTCGGCCCGATCCTCATCTATCTGGTCATTCCCGCCGCCGACCTGTTCTTCGGCCCCGACGGCGAGAATCCGCCGGACGAGGTCATGCAGTATCTGGAGAACGACCGGTACTACCGCTACCTCACCTACATCTACCTGCCGTTCCAATACGCGTCGCTGCTCATGGCGTGCTATCTGATCACCGCGGACAACCTGAGCTGGCTCGGCATCGACGGCGGCCTGACGGTCGTGGACAAGATCGGCCTGGCGCTGACGGTCGGCATGATCGGCGGCATCGGCATCAACACCGCCCACGAACTCGGGCACAAGAAGGTGCATCTGGAGCGGTGGCTGTCGCGGATCGCACTGGCGCAGACGTTCTACGGCCACTTCTACATCGAGCACAATCGCGGCCATCACGTGCGGGTCGCGACACCGGAGGATCCCGCGAGTTCCCGTGTGGGCGAGTCGTTCTGGGCGTTCTGGCCGCGCACGGTACGGGGCAGTCTGCGCTCCGCGTGGGGCCTCGAGCGGACCCGGCTGGAACGGCTCGGGAAGCGGCCGTGGAGCCTGCACAACGATGTGCTCAGCGCGTGGGCGATGTCGCTGGTGCTCTACGCGGCGCTGGTGGCCGGCTTCGGCGTCGAGGTACTGCCGTATCTGGTGTTGCAAGCGGTGGTCGGCTTCAGCCTGCTGGAGGCGGTCAACTATCTCGAGCACTACGGTCTGCTGCGGCAACGCACGGACCGCGGCCGGTACGAACGGCCGACACCGCGCCACAGCTGGAACAGCGACCACCTCGTCACCAACATCTTCCTGTACCACCTGCAGCGGCACAGCGATCACCACGCCTATCCGACTCGGCGCTATCAGACCCTGCGCAGCTGGGACGGGGCGCCGAATCTGCCGAGCGGCTACGCCAGCATGATCCTGCTCGCCTACTTCCCGCCGCTGTGGCGGCGCGTGATGGACAAGCGCGTCGTGGCCCACTACGACGGCGACCTCACTCAGGCGAATCTGCAGCCGAGCAAGCGGGACAAGATCCTCGCGCGCTACCAGGAGGCACGGTGAGCGACACCTGCGCAGCGGCCCGCTGTGCCGACCGGGCGCGGGTGTTCCGCATGACACTGGAGGCGTGATGAGTGCTTTTCGTTGCCCTGTCTGTGATTACGTCTACGACGAGGCGAAAGGCGCTCCGCGGGAAGGGTTTCCGGCGGGCACCCCGTGGGAGTCGGTGCCGGACGACTGGTGCTGCCCGGACTGCGGGGTCGGCCCTACCGGATTTTTCAGTGCATCCAGTGCGGCTTCGAATACGACGAGGAGCAGGGCTGGCCGGACGAGGGTATTGCGCCGGGGACGCGCTGGGAGGACATTCCCGACGACTGGACGTGTCCGGACTGCGGGGCGGCCAAGGCCGACTTCTTCATGGTCGAGATCGAACGTTCGTGAGTCG
The DNA here is from genome assembly GCF_001613505.1 of Nocardia mikamii NBRC 108933. Taxonomy (GTDB): domain Bacteria; phylum Actinomycetota; class Actinomycetes; order Mycobacteriales; family Mycobacteriaceae; genus Nocardia; species Nocardia mikamii. Next base: position 182,354 of record NZ_BDCM01000006.1, on the reverse strand, counting down.
TTTTGACTGCGGAAGCCCCCCGTGACACCGTCGCGGGTATGCCGCGTAACGGATCCCGGGTCCCGTATCAGGAAGCGGCGCGCACCCTGCTGCGCACGTCGGTCCTCGATGCGATGCGGGAACTGCTGATCGAGCGGGACTGGGCCAAGATCACGCTCGGCGACGTCGCGACGCGGGCCGGGGTGAGCCGGCAGACGCTGTACAACGAATTCGGCTCCCGGACGGGGCTGGCGCAGGCCTATGCGCTGCGGCTGGCCGATCAGCTGGTGGACCATGTCGGAACGGCCATCGCGGACAACGTCGGTGATGCGCGGGCGGCATTCCGCGAAGGCCTGGCAAATTTCATCCTCGACAGTGCGGCCGATCCGCTGGTGCAGTCCCTGGTGGTCGGTGAGGCCAAGCTGGATCTGCTGCGGTTGATCACGCTCGACGCCGGGCCGCTCATCGAACATGCCGCCCGGCGCTTGGCCGCGGCCTTCGAAAACAGCTGGGTGGGGGCATCGGCGGCGGAGGCGGATGTGCTCGCCCACGCCCTGGTGCGCATCGCCATCAGCTACATCCCGACTCCGGCCGCACTGCATCGCGACGCCCCGGAGGAGTTGAGCAGGCTGCTCGCACCGTATGTGGAGGCGATTCTCGCCGCCCGGGACCGAACCGGCGGCCGGTAGTCCGAAATCCGCCCTGTGAAGGATAACGATTCAGTCCGGGGCCGACTGGGGTGCTGAACGACAACCGCGCCTGCCGCTGGCGGCCGGAACGACGGGTACGAACAGTCGCTGACCTGCGCGGTCTCGCTGGAAATGGTGGTTGCTCACTCGGTGCGGCGCAGCGGATTCGGGCCCACGCTGTCTGTGACTTCGGGTCCGCGTGTGTAACGGTTACCACTTTGCGGGTTTGAACCGGGCGTAACGGCCTCGGAGCCGCTACATATTTACCTGGCAGGAGTCCAGATACGTTCTAGTGGGGCAATGAGTGCAAACGGTCGGCAAACGCTCGGGTTCGGTTGATCCCAAGAAGCATCTGTGGATGTTGGGATTGATCGCCCCGGGCTGCGCATTGCTCCCTTCCCAGCTGGTCGCCCGGACCGGCATCGAGGCGTTCTGGTGGATCGGGCCGATCATCGTCCTGATCGTGATACCTCTGCTGGACTGGTTCGTCGGCGAGGACGGCACCAACCCGCGCGACGAGGATTACGAGCGGCTCTCCCGCGATCGCTACTACCGGTGGTGCACCTATCTGTTCCTGCCCATCCAGCTGGCCGGACTGGTGATCGCGGCCTACATGTGGTCCGGTCACGAACTCGGCGTGGTGGACAAGCTGGGGCTGGCGGCGACGCTCGGTTTCGTCAGCGGTATCGGCATCAACGCCGCGCACGAGCTGGGGCATCGGGTGGAACGGCTGGAGCGGTGGCTGGCCAAGCTCGCGCTGGCGCAGTCCGGATACGGGCATTTCTTCGTCGAACACAACAAGGGCCACCATGCGCGGGTGGCCACGCCGGACGATCCGGCCAGCGCCCGCTTGGGCGAATCGCTGTGGATGTTCCTGCCGCGCAGCATCTTCGGCGGACTGCGCTCGGCGATCCGGCTGGAACGTGACCGGCTGCACCGCAAGGGCTTCGGCTGGTGGAACGTGCGCAACAACATCCTGCAGGCGTGGTCGATGACGGTGGTGCTCTACGGCGCGCTGCTGGCGATGTTCGGCCCCCGCATGCTGCCGTATCTGCTGCTGCAGGCAGTGATCGGCTTCGGGTTGCTGGAAACCGTGAACTACGTCGAGCACTACGGCTTGCTGCGCCGCCGTCTGCCCGGTGGCCGCTGGGCGCGCTGCTCGCCGGCCGACAGCTGGAACTCCGATCGGCTGGTCACCAACATCTTCCTGTTCCACTTGCAGCGCCACAGCGACCACCACGCCAATCCGGGCCGCCGGTACCAAACGTTGCGTAGTACGCAGGAGGCCCCGCAACTTCCGGCGGGCTACGCGACGATGATCCTGCTGGCCACCGTCCCGCCGCTGTGGCGACGGGTCATGGATCCGAAGGTCGCCGCGCACTACGCGGGCGATCTCGGCAGAGCCAATATCGCGCCGCGCAAGCGGGAGCGCACCCCGGCCGTCTACCGGCTGGCGGGATAGTCGCGAGGTCAGACGGGGACCAATTCGGTTCGTTCGGCGGGAGTTCCGGATGTTTCGGCAGGTTCGCTGTCGACCATCGTCGTCTCGTCGAAGGGCAGTTCCCGGTCGAGTACGGCGCGCAGACGGACATCGTCGATGGTCTTGGTCCAGGTTCCGACGAGGACGGTGGCGACGGCATTGCCCGAGAAGTTGGTGATGGCGCGGGCCTCCGACATGAACCGGTCGATCCCGACGATCAGGCCCACACCGTCCAGCAGATCCGGGCGATGGCTCTGTAGACCACCGGCCAGGGTGGCCAGTCCCGCTCCGGTCACTCCGGCCGCGCCCTTGGACGCGACGATCATGAACACCAGCAGGCCGATCTGCTGCGCGAGCGAGAGCGGCTTACCCATCGCGTCGGCGATGAACAGCGAGGACATCGTCAGGTAGATCGCGGTGCCGTCGAGGTTGAACGAATATCCGGTCGGGACGACGATGCCCACGGTCGAGCGTTCGACACCGAGGTGTTCCATCTTCGCGATCAGCCGCGGCAGCGCCGATTCGGAGGACGAGGTGGAGAAGATCAGCAGATATTCGCGCGCCAGGTAGCGAACCAGCTTGACGATCGATACGCCCGAACTCACCCGCAGCAGCGCCCCCAGTACGCCGAAGACGAAGACCAGGCAGGTCAGATAGAACGCGAGCATCAACGCCGCGAGCTGTTTCACCGCATCCAGCCCGGTGGCCGCCACCACGTTCGCGATCGCGCCGAAGGCACCGATCGGCGCCAGCCACAGGATCATGGTCAAGATCTTGAACACCAGCTTCTGCGCCAGCCCCACCGCGCGCAGGATGGGTTCACCCTGCGTACCCATCGCCTGCACGGCGAAGCCGACGAGCAGGGCCACGAACAAGGTCTGCAGCACGCTGCCCGCGGTCAGCGACGACAGCAGCGATGTCGGGATGATGCTCTCCAGGAAGTGCCAGGTGCCGCCGCTGCCTTCGGCCTGCTTCACGTAGCCGGCGGCGGCGCCGACGTGTTCGTGGACGTTCAGCCCAGTGCCCGGCCGCAGCAGATTGCCGACCACTAGACCGATCGTCAGAGCCACCGTCGACATGATCAGGAAGTAGCCGAGCGCCAGACCGCCGATCTTGCCGACCCGCGCCGCGGCCCGCACCGAACCGATACCGAGCACGATCGTGCAGAAGATGACCGGCGAGATCATCATCTTGATCAGGTTGACGAACATGGTGCCCAGCTCGCCCACCGACTTCCCGAATCCGGGCGCGAGCCAGCCGACGAATACGCCGGCCACCACCGCCACGATGACGGCGAGATAGAGCCAATGGGTACGGTCGCGACGGTGCGTCCGTGTCGAGTCGCTCATGATGTGCCTCCGGTGCTGCCCGATCTGTGCCTCGGGTTCGTACTGTGATGATGGGGGTGACCGTGACCTCGGTCACCATTACGTACGTTTCGTTCACGGGAGGACCGTTGCGGGCGAAAGGCCGGACCCCTCGTTCGCCTGTGCGGCACGCCCGGGGCATGACGCTGGCCGGCCAGGTCTTCGTGGCGCAGCTGGTGGTCCTGGTGGTGGTGATCGCGGTCGGGTCGGCGCTGGCGGTGTGGGAGGTGCGCCGCGAACAGGACGATGCGACGGCTCGCCGGGTCACCGGCATCGCGGTGGCCCTCGCCCAGGCGCCGTCCACGGCGGCCGCGGTGCGTACGCCGGACCCCACGGCCGTGCTGCAGCCGGTGACCGAACGGATCCGGCAGCGGACCGGAGTCGATTTCATCGTGGTGATGGCCCCCGACCGCACCCGCTACACCCACACCGATGTCAGCCGGATCGGACAGCCGTTCAGCGGAAACATCGATCGGGCGCTGGCCGGTGACACGTTCACCGAGACCTATACCGGGACGCTGGGCCCCTCGATCCGGGCGGTCACACCCGTCCGCGACGAGACCGGCCGGGTCGTCGCGCTCGTCTCGGCGGGCGTGACCCGGGCCCGCATCGGCGATCAGGTGAGTGCGCAGCTGCCGCTGATTCTCGCGGCGGCCGGTGCGGGCCTGCTGCTGGCCGTGCTGGGCGCATTCGTGCTGCGCCGCCGGCTGCTACGCCAGACCCAGGGACTTGGTCCGGCCGAACTCCGGACGCTCTACGAACATCACGATGCCGTGCTGCACTCCGTGCACGAGGGGCTGATCGTGTTCGACCGCGATGACCCGGAGGCGGCGGTGGTCAACGACGAGGCCAGACGCTTGCTGGAACTGCCCGACGGCCCGGTGCGCCGCACCGATCTGCCGGTGTCGCTGCGGCACCTCGACGCCACCGTGGTCCGCGACGAGATGCATGTGACAGCCGCCCGCGTGCTGGTGGTCAACCAGGATGTCGTCTCCTGGGCGGGGCGGCGCCTCGGCACGGTCCTCACCATCCGCGACCACACCGAACTCCGCGACATCATGGGCGAGTTGGATTCCGCGCGCGGTCTGGCCGAATCACTGCGGGCGCAGGCGCACGAGGCGGCCAACCGGTTGCACGCGGTGATCACGATGGTCGAGCTGGGCCATGTCGATCGAGCCGTCGACTTCGCGACGGCCGAACTGCGGCTGTCCCAGGCACTCATCGACCGCCTGACCGATGCCGTCCACGAGCCGGTCCTGGTGGCGCTGCTGCTCGGCAAGGTCGACCGGGCCATCGAACGCGGCGTGGAATTGACCGTCGCCGAGGACACCGCGCTGGAGTCCGCCGCCCCGCTGACCGCGCAGGAAGTGGTCACCCTGGTCGGAAATCTCGTCGACAACGCGGTGGACGCGGTCGCGCAGGATCCTGATGCGTGGGTCGAGGTCTCCGTCCGCTCGGATGCGTCGGCGCTGGTGGTCAGGGTCGCCGACAGCGGGCCGGGAATGTCGGAGGAGGCCTTCGCCCGGGCGATGGAACGGGGATATACGACCAAGGCCGAACATCACGGACTGGGCCTGGCGCTGGTCTGGCGGCTGGTGACCCGATACGGCGGCACGCTGCGGGCCGAGCGCAGCCCGGAATCGGCTGTCGTGGTGAGGATTCCGGTGCGATGACGAGGCCGCCGATCCGGGTGCTGATCGTGGAGGACGAACCGCGCATCGCCGAGGCGCATCACTCGTATGTCGCGCGGGTGGCGGGATTCGAGCCGGTGGGCGTGGCCGCCACCGGCCGGGACGCGATCCGGACGGCAACCCACGCCGCCGCCGCGGGAACCCCGGTCGATCTGGTGCTGATGGATCTGGGGCTGCCGGATATCGGCGGGCTCGAGGTGACCGCCGCCCTGGCTCGCTTGCGGCCGCGACCCGATGTGATCGCCATAACCTCCGCGCGCGACCTCGAGATGGTGCGGGCCGCCGTCGCGCACGGGATAGCGCTGTATCTGCTGAAACCCTTCACCTTCGCGGCGTTCCGCGACAAGCTCGAGCGCTACCTGGAGTTCCGGGCCGCGTTGCCCGCCGGTGACGCGACGCTGACCCAGCACGACATCGATCGGGCGCTGAGCGCGCTGCGCACCGCCGATCCGAAAGCGGCCGCCCCGAAAGGTATTGCGCCGCAGACGCTCCAGGAGATATCCCGGGCGGTGCGCGAGGCGCCGGACGGGTTGTCGGCGACCGAAACCGGTCGTGCCGTGGGCGTTTCGCGTGTCACGGCATGGCGCTATCTGGAGCAGCTGGCGAGCGACGGCGTGGTGGAACGGCGGTCGGACTACGGCCGCGCGGGGCGTCCCCAGGTCCGCTACATCTGGCGCCGATGATGCGCGGCCGGGGCGGGCATCGGCGCGGCCGGGACCGGAATTCGATCCGGCCGGCCCAGCCGCACCCCGTCGGCGTACACCGAACGCGTGTGAGCGACTAGCCTGAGTTGTCGAACCGACATCCACCGAGAGGCTGATCCAGGCGCATGACGACCTCAGAACTTTCCGCTCAGACGAACCTGACTCCCGATGTCCGCAACGGCATCGACTACAAGGTGGCGGATCTGTCGCTGGCCGAGTTCGGCCGTAAGGAGATTCGACTCGCCGAACACGAGATGCCCGGTCTGATGGCGCTGCGGCGCGAGTACGCGGAGGTGCAGCCGCTGAAGGGTGCGCGCATCTCCGGTTCGCTGCATATGACGGTCCAGACCGCGGTGCTGATCGAGACCCTGGTCGAACTGGGCGCGCAGGTGCGCTGGGCGTCGTGCAACATCTTCTCCACCCAGGACCACGCGGCCGCCGCGGTCGTGGTGGGCCCGCACGGCACGATCGACGAGCCCAAGGGCACGCCGGTCTTCGCCTGGAAGGGCGAGACCCTGGAGGAGTACTGGTGGGCGGCCGAGCAGATGCTCACCTGGCCGAATGAGCCCGCCAACATGATCCTCGACGACGGTGGCGACGCGACCATGCTGGTGCTGCGCGGCGCCCAGTTCGAGAAGGCCGGAGTCGTTCCGCCCGAGGACGAGTCGCATTCCACCGAGTACAAGGTGTTCCTCAACCTGCTGCGCGCGAGCCTGGCCGCCGATGCGGGCAAGTGGAGTGCGATCGCCGAATCGGTGCAGGGCGTCACCGAGGAGACCACCACCGGCGTGCTGCGGCTGTACCAGTTCGCCGCGGCCGGTGAGCTGACCTTCCCGGCGATCAACGTCAACGACTCGGTCACCAAGTCCAAGTTCGACAACAAGTACGGCACCCGGCATTCGCTGATCGACGGCATCAACCGCGGCACCGATGTGCTGATCGGCGGTAAGAAGGTGCTGATCTGCGGTTACGGCGATGTGGGCAAGGGCTGCGCGGAGTCGATGGCCGGCCAGGGCGCGCGTGTTCAGGTCACCGAGATCGACCCGATCAACGCGCTGCAGGCGCTGATGGACGGCTTCGACGTCGTCACCGTCGAGCAGGCGATCGCCGATGCCGACATCGTGATCACCTCGACCGGCAACAAGGACATCATCGGCCTGGACCATATGAAGGCGATGAAGGATCAGGCGATCCTGGGCAATATCGGCCACTTCGACAACGAGATCGATATGGCGGCGCTGGAGAACTCCGGGGCCACCAAGCTGAACATCAAGCCGCAGGTCGACCTGTGGACCTTCGATTCCGGCAAGTCGATCATCGTGCTGTCCGAGGGCCGGCTGCTGAACCTGGGCAACGCCACCGGCCACCCCTCGTTCGTGATGAGCAACAGCTTCTCGAACCAGGTCATCGCGCAGATCGAGCTGTGGACCAAGCCGGAGCAGTACGACAACGAGGTCTACCGCCTGCCGAAGGTGCTGGACGAGAAGGTCGCGCGCATCCACGTCGAGGCGCTGGGCGGCACCCTCACCAAGCTGACCAAGGACCAGGCCGAGTACATCGGCGTGGACGTCGAGGGCCCGTTCAAGCCGGAGCACTACCGGTACTGAGTTCGGAAACGGTTGTCCCGCCGGTGCTTTCGAGCCCGGCGGGACATCGTTCGTGCCTGCGCTGACGCGTCAGAGCTGGCAGGTGGGGCTGGGGTGCAGCAGCCAGCACAGAATCGAGCCCGGCTCGTTCGATCCGCTCGCCGATCCCGACCCCAGCGGGGAGTCGGCGACGGGGGTGTTGGTGGCCGATGTCTGCGCGGCAGTCGCGGTTCCGGTGGCGAGGCCCGCCCCGAGCGCGAGAGTGACTGCGGCGGTGCGTAATACGCGAGAGGTGAACATGGGTGCCTTTCTGATTCGGGACGCATCCTTGATCACGTCCGGCCCCGGGGCCGTTATCCGAGACGCTGCCCCCAAAAGTAGCGTCTTTTGAAATGTGATCTTTTCGGATAGTGCACCGCGGGTACCTCGAACAGGGTGGACGCGGGAGTTGTAACCTGCACGTTATGGGTGCACTCATCGCGGTAGAGGGCCTCGACGGCGCGGGTAAGCGGACGTTGATCGACGCCGTCGTCGCGGGCCTGCGCGACCGCGGGCTGCGCGTGGACACGCTGGCCTTCCCGCGCTACGGCCGGTCGATCCACGCGGATCTGGCGGCCGAGGCGCTGCGTGGCCGGCACGGCGATGTGGCCGCATCCGTGAGCGCGATGGCGCTGCTGTTCGCGCTGGATCGCGCCGAGGCCCGCGACGAGTTGTCGAAACTGTTGGCGGACAACGATATTGTGCTGCTCGATCGGTACGTCGCCTCCAATGCCGCCTACAGCGCCGCGCGGGCGGGCGAGCAGGCCGACGGCGAAACGAGCTCGTGGGTAGCGGAATTGGAGTTCGGACGGTTCGAACTGCCGGTGCCCGATATCCAGGTGCTGCTCGACGTGCCGACCGAGCTGGCGATCGAACGCGCCCGGCGCCGAGGTGAACTCGACACCGCCCGCGCGCTCGACGCCTACGAACGAGATATATCGCTGCAGGAGCGTACGGCGGCGGTCTATCGTGGGTTGGCCGAATCGCGGTGGCACGGGCCGTGGTGGGTCCATGCGCCGCAGGACGATCCGGTCCGACTCACCGGACGACTGGCGGAAATGATTGGCCGATAGGGTGGCATGTACGTCGGTAATGTAACCAGTGTTGGCGTGGTTGCCCGTTCCGAGCCGGAGAGATGACAACATAGTAATTATGAAGCCGAAGATTCTGGTCGTCGACGACGATATGGCGCTCGCCGAGATGCTCACGATCGTCTTGCGCGGCGAGGGTTTCGATCCCCATGTGGTCGGCGACGGCACGCAGGCGCTCACCGCGGTCCGGGAATTACGCCCGGATCTGGTGCTGCTCGACCCCATGCTTCCGGGCATGAACGGTATCGACGTGTGCCGGGTGCTGCGCGCCGATTCCGGTGTGCCGATCGTGATGTTGACGGCCAAGACCGACACGGTCGACGTCGTCCTGGGCTTGGAATCGGGTGCCGACGACTACATCGTCAAACCCTTCAAGCCGAAGGAGCTGGTCGCGCGGGTGCGGGCGCGGTTGCGCCGTACCGACGACGAGCCGGCCGAACTCCTGTCGATCGCCGACATCGTCATCGACGTACCGGCCCACAAGGTGACCCGCAGCGGTCAGCAGATCTCGCTGACCCCGCTCGAGTTCGATCTGCTGGTGGCCCTGGCGCGCAAACCGCGGCAGGTCTTCACCCGCGAGGTGCTGCTCGAGCAGGTGTGGGGTTACCGGCACGCGGCCGACACGCGCCTGGTGAACGTGCATGTGCAGCGACTGCGGGCCAAGGTCGAGAAGGATCCCGAGAACCCTGAGATCGTGCTGACCGTTCGTGGCGTGGGCTACAAGGCCGGACCGCCGTGATCGCAGGCTCCAGAAGCCGCGTCGAGCGGCTGCTGGCAGCCGTGGTGGCCTGGTTCAAATCCGTCGGAGAATCGCTGGGCCACACGTGGCGGCGATCGCTGCAGTTGCGCGTGGTGGTTTCCACGCTCACCCTGTCGCTGATCGTCATCACGATTCTCGGTGTGGTGCTGACCAGTCAGATCACCGACCGCCTCCTGGACGCGAAAGTCAATGCGGCCGTTGAGGAGATGGGCCGCGCCCGCAATACCGTCGAGGCGCAGCTCACGGGTGTCTCCGATTCGAGCACCCAGGCGGTCCGGTTGCAGGACGCCGTGCGTGCCCTCTCCTCCGGCGGCAGTTCGTCCACCGGCGGTGCCGGAACCTACAACGTCGCTCTGGCGATGGTCGGCGACGGACAGCAGGAGGTGACCGCCGGGCCGATGCTGGAGGTTCCCGCCGAGTTGCGCCGGTTCGTCCAGCAGAACCAGGTGAGTTACCAGTTCGCGACGATCTCGGATCCGGACGGATATCGCGGGCCGGCGCTGATCATCGGCAGCCCGAGCTCGGAAGTGCCGACCCTCGAGGTGTATCTGATCTTCCCGCTCAACAACGAGCAGCGCAGCCTGAGCCTGATGCGCGGCACCATGCTGATCGGCGGCATCGTGCTGCTGTTGTTGCTGGCCGCGATCACCGCGCTGGTGGCCCGGCAGGTGGTGTTGCCGATCCGCTCGGCCGCCCGGATCGCCGGACGCTTCGCCGACGGCCGCCTCAAGGAGCGGATGCTGGTCCGAGGTGAGGACGATATGGCCAGACTCGCCATGTCGTTCAACGAGATGGCCGAAAGTCTGTCCAATCAGATCACCCAGCTGGAGGAATTCGGCAATCTGCAACGCCGCTTCACCTCCGATGTCAGCCACGAACTGCGGACCCCGCTCACCACGGTGCGGATGGCCGCCGACCTGATCCACGGGTCCAGCGACGAACTCGATCCGGCGCTGGCACGCAGTGCCGAACTGCTGGTGACCGAGCTGGACCGGTTCGAGGGCCTGCTCAACGACCTGCTCGAGATCAGCCGCCACGACGCGGGTGTGGCCGAATTGCAGATCGAATCGCTCGACGTGCGGATGTGCGCGCGGGCGGCGGTCTCCACGGTCCGGCATCTGGCCAAGGAATCCGGCTGCGAACTGGTGGTGGATCTGCCCGAGGAGCCGCTGGTGGCGGAGGTCGATCCGCGCCGCGTCGAACGTGTGCTGCGCAATCTGCTCGCCAACGCCATCGATCACAGCGAGGGCAAGCCGGTCCTGATCCGGATGCGCGGCGACGTCGACGCCAATGCCGTCGCGATGGTGGTGCGCGATCAGGGCGTCGGACTGCGCCCCGGCGAGGAGAAGCTGGTCTTCAATCGCTTCTGGCGGTCCGATCCCTCGCGGATGCGGCGTTCCGGCGGTACCGGGCTGGGTCTGTCGATCAGTGTGGAGGATGCGAATCTGCACGACGGACGCCTCGAGGCCTGGGGTGAACCCGGCGCGGGCGCGAGCTTCCGCCTGACCCTGCCGCTGGTGCGCGGCCGCAAACTCGGCGCGAGCCCCCTGTCCCTGGAACCGCCCAAGCGACGGTTGGCCGAGCTGCCCGCCGGTTCGGTGGCCGCGGCGGAGGACGAGGTGGACCCGGCCGCAGACGCCGATCCGGCGGGCGATTCCCCCGACCCGGCGGATCCGGCCGCGAGCCGACCGCCGGCCGACGGACCCGACGGCCCGGCGAGCGTCCCCGGTACCGTCGAAGCGAATGCCGATGCCGAACCGTCGGCCCGTACGACGCCGGCGGACGAGGACGCGCCGGAGCCTCCGGAGTCACCGGACGGTGAACCGGCGGCCGCGCGGACATCGCCGAACCCCGCGGGGAAGAGCGCCGGCGGTTCGGACGACACCGCACTCGCCGACAAAGAGGACATCAATCCATGAACCGCACCCGCCTGGCAACGCTGCTCGCCGCGCTGTTCAGCTGCGTGCTGGTTCTCGCCGGCTGCGCCAATCTGCCGGATTCCTCGGCTCCGCAGGCGCTGGGCACGCTCAGCCACGAACCGACCTCGACCGGCCCGCATCCGCCGATCGTCGGGCGCGACCCGGATCTGCTGCTGCACGACTTCCTGGAGGCGACCGCCGACCCGACCGACCATCATCGGACGGCTCGGCAGTACCTCACCCCGGCGGCCGCGCAGAGCTGGGACGACACGGCCAGCACGGTCATCGTCGACAAGCCGGATACGCTGCGCGAATCGCGGTCGGACAATACGGCGACCTATCAGATCCGCGCCCGCAAGGTCGGGCAGCTGGAGGCCGACGGCGCCTACAGTCCGGTCGACAATCTACTCGAGAGCAAGATCGAGATGACGAAGATCGGCGGCGAGTGGCGGATCGACGACCTGCCCGCGGGCGTCGCGATCGACAGCAACGCCTTCTACAAGTCCTATCGGCGCTACACGGTGAACTTCGCCAACACCGAGGGGACCGCGATGGTGCCGGACCTGCGGTGGGTGTCGGCCCGGAAGGAGCAGCTCACCAAGGTACTGCTGTCGCTGCTCTCGCAGGGGCCGCAGCAGGCCCTCGCGCCCGCCGTGCGCAACGTGCTGGCCGATCCGGTGACCGTGCGGGGCATCAGCAAGGCCAACGGCGACGTCGAGGGTGTGGGCGTGGGCCTCGGCGGCGTCCGGGTCGACTTCACCGGCACGGGGGGATTGGATCCGCACAGCAGGGAACTGCTCGCCGCCCAGGTGGTGCTGACCCTGTCGAGTGCCGACATCCTGGGCCCGTACTTCTTGTTCGGCGACGGTAAGCCGCTCGACGAACGGCATGCGGAATCCGGCTGGTCGGTCGCCGACGTCGGTAACTACAACGTGATCAACCGCGCGCACAACAAGATCGGCCTGCACGTGGTGCGCGACGGTGCGCTGATGAAGGTGACCGATACCTCCGTCGTGCCCGTACCCGGATATTTCGGGGCCGCGCGCAATCTGCAGTCGGTCGGGCTGTCCGAGGACGGCAAACTCGTCGCGGCGGTGGCCGACAGCGGCCAGCCCGCGCCGGCTCCGGCGCAGACGTTGATCATCGGCAGCTACGACGGCACGGCGTTCCCGGTTGCCCAGGGCAACACCTTCACGCGGCCGTCGTGGGCCTTCGACGGTGGATCGGCGTGGGTGGTCGTGGACGGCAACCGCGTCATCCGGGCCGTGCACGACCAGGCCAACGGCAATGTGTCGGTTCAGGACGTCGACTCCTCCGACTTGTTCGCGGTGGCGCCGGCCAGTTCCTCCGGATCGATTCCGCCGCGGCTGCCCATCACCGAACTGCGGATCTCCCGCACCGGCGCGCGGGCGGCGATGATCATCGGCGGCAAGGTCTACGTCGCGGTGGTGGTACCCAGGGGCGACGGGAAGTACGCGCTCACCTCGCCGCAGCCGGTGGCCGTGAGTCTCAGTACGCCCGCGGTCTCGGCCGACTGGCTCGGCGCCGACACCCTGATCGTGGCCCGCGAGGGCAGCGTCGATCCGGTGCAGTCGGTCGTCATCGACGGATCGCAGCCGAATCCGTTCACCAGCCGGAACCTGACCACCCCGGTGCGGGTGGTCAGCGCCTCCCCGGACGAACAGTACGTCGCCGATTCCCGCGCGGTCATGCAACTGCAATCGGTGGAACCCAATACGGAACGCTTCTGGCGAGAGGTCCAGGGCATGGGCGCCAACGCGATTCCGGTGTTGCCGGGCTAGTAGCCACCCGCGCCGGCTGTCGGTGCCCTCGGCCACACTGGGCCGATGCGGACGCTGCTGGATTTGGTCCTGCCGCAGTACTGCGGGGGATGTGGATCGGCCGGAACCGGATGGTGCGAGGAATGTGCCGCCGCATTGAGCGTGGAGCCGATGCGGGTGTGGCCGCGCGCCGATCCGGGGGTGCCGTGCTGGGCGTTGAGCGGATACGCGGGTCCGGCGCGGCGCGCGGTGGTGGCGGCCAAGGAGTCGGGCCGCCGGGATCTGGCCGCACCGCTGGGCCGCGCCTTGGCCCGCGGCCTGGGCCTGCTGCGGGCTCCCGGCCGTCCGCTGATTCTGGTCCCGGCGCCGAGCCGCCGGGTCGCGGCACGACGCCGCGGGGGTGATCCGGTCCTGCGGACCGCGCGCGTCGCGACCGGTTGGCTGCCCGATTGCCATCTCGCACCCGTGCTGTGGGCACGAGGTGGGGTGCGCGACTCGGTCGGCTTGGGCGCGCGTGCACGCCGGGACAACCTGGCGGGCCGGATCGCCGGCCGCATCGAGGCGTCCTCGGTGCTGGTCACCCTGGCGGCCGCCGACATCGTGCTGGTAGACGATGTCCTCACCACGGGGGCGACCGCGGCGGAATCGGTGCGGGTACTGGCTGGCGCAGGGGTGAACGTGCGTGCCGTGATGGTGACGTGCGCCGCGTGAGTCGGAGAAATTTGCGTGAACAGTGGCGGACCGCACGTCGGCGTAATAGCGTTGCTGACAGAGCGATCTGACACCCGAACCCAGAGTTTGGAGGTGGCGACTCGGACGACTTCGTACCGAGCTTTCCGGCATGAGTGGCGGGCCACGGGTGGCAGTCTGCAAGCCCTTTCCGAATCCCGCGCAACCTCTCAGTCCGGCTCGGTGCGGTTGCTAACCCGCCGCACATGAATCGATTGTGCGGCCAGATCCGGGAGGTACGCGTGACGACTTCACGACCTTCAGTGAAAGAAGCAGATCCCTCGACCGGTACGGGCACCCAGCTGGGTTCCGGTGAACTGAACGGAGCCGAACAGACTATTTCGGATGTGCCCCGGACGCCCGATGCGGACGTCGTGGTCAAGGGACGTAACGTCGAGGTACCCGATCATTTCCGCATTCACGTCGCGGACCGACTCTCCCGCCTGGAACGTTTCGACCCGTCGATCTACCTATTCGATGTCGAGCTGTTCCACGAACGAAACCGCCGCCAGCGCAAGAACTGTCAGCGTGTCGAGATCACCGTGCGCGGCAAGGGCCCGGTGGTCCGGGCCGAAGCCTGTGCCGACAGCTTCTACGGCGCACTGGAGTCCGCGGTGGTCAAACTCGAGGCCCGATTGCGGCGCAGCAAGGACCGCCGCCGGGTGCACTACGGAGAGAAGACGCCGGTATCGGTCGCCGAGGCGACCGCCGCCCTGGTGGAAGACACCCTGCCCGTCGGCGCCGACGGCTCCGAGTCGGCCGACCGCGCCGATACCGAATCGGGCGAGTACGCCGGACCGGGGCATATCGTGCGCACCAAGGTCCATTCCGCGACTCCGATGTCGGTGGACGACGCCCTGTATCAGATGGAGCTCGTCGGCCACGACTTCTTCCTCTTCCACGACCGCGAGACCGATCGTCCGTCGGTGGTGTACCGCCGCCACGCCTTCGACTACGGGTTGATCAGGCTGGCGTAGCGAGTGTCGAAAGCCGGACGGCCGGGGCGAAAACGCCCCGGCCGTCCGCCGTTCACCGGACCGGTGAGATTACCGTGACACCTTGTATCGGGATCTTGCTCGCCCTACTGTAAGGGCATGGCCACCAAGCGTTCTCGTCGCGCCGTCATCGTCGCCGGTGCTCGCACCCCGTTCCTGCGTGCCTTCACCGACTACACCCGAATGGACACCATCGATCTGGGTGTCCTGGCGGTCGGTGGTCTGCTCGCGCGGACCGGACTGCCCAAGGATCAGGTACAGGCGATGGTGTGGGGCGGGGTGATCCTGCCGAGTGCGGCGCCCAACGTCGCGCGGGAGATCGCGTTGGATCTGGGCCTCGACCACGGTTGCGAGGGCTACACCGTGACCCGCGCCTGCGCCTCCGGACTTCAGGCCGTGACCGCGGCGGCGGCCGCCATCGAGCGCGGCGAATACGACATCATGGTCGCCGGTGGCAGCGATTCGACCAGTAATGCCGAGGTGAAGCTGCCGCAGAAGATGGTGCACGCGGCCGCTCCGCTGGCCCTGGGCAAGCCGAAGCCGAAGGATTACCTGTCCGCGGTGGCGCAGCTGGCGCCGTTCACGGATCTGCTGCCGCGCCGGCCGAAGATCGCCGAGCGCACCACCGGCGAGGTGATGGGGGAGTCAGCGGAGAAGATGGCCCGCATCCACGGCATCACCCGGGAAGAACAGGACGTCTTCGCCGCCCGCTCGCACCATCGCGCGGCGGCGGCGATCGAATCCGGCCGGTTCGACCGGGAGGTCCTTCCGGTCGCCACCGCGGACGGGAAGACGGTCATCCGGGACGGGCTCGTGCGCGCGAACACCAGTGTGGAGAAGCTGGCGACCCTCGCCCCGGTTTTCCAGCGCGACGGCACGGTGACAGCGGGCAACGCCAGCCCGCTCACCGACGGCGCGGCGGCCGTACTGCTGATGAGCGAGGAGAAGGCGCGCGCCCTCGGCTTCGAACCGCTGGCGGCCTTCCGGTCCTGGAGTTTCGTCAGTGTCGACCCGTCCGATCAGGTGCTGATCGGTCCGGCCATCTCCATGCCGCGGGCGCTCGACAAGGCCGGCCTCGCGCTGCCGGACGTGGATTTCGTCGATATCCACGAGGCCTTCGCCGCCCAGACCCTGTCGGTGGTGTCGGCCCTCGGCAGCGACACGTGGGCGAAATCGCGGCTGGACCGCGACAGTGCCGTCGGCGAGATCGACCCCGACATTCTCAACGTGCACGGCGGTTCGGTCTCACTCGGCCATCCCTTCGGCGCCACCGGCGCCCGCATGGTGACGACCATGGCCAACGAGCTGGCACTCACCGGGAAGAACACCGCGCTGCTGGGCATCTGCGCCGCGGGAGGGCACGGCGCTTCCGCCGTCCTCGAACGGGTGTAGCGCGGGGCCGCTAGTACCGCTCCCAGTGGATCGCGTCGCCGAGTGGACGCCGGTCGCGCCAGCCGAACCGTTCCAGGTCCGGCGTCTGCTGGAATTCGTGCACGGGTCCGACGCACAGCCACGCAACGGGACGAATGCCGGCGGGCAGCTCGATCAGGTCGGTGAGGAAGGGGGCGTCGTAGAAGCTCACCCAGCCGACGCCCACGCCTTCGGAGGTGGCGGCCAGCCACAGGTTCTGGATCGCGAGAACGGTGGAGTACAAACCGGTTTCGGGGACCGTCGCGCGACCGAGGATCTGCGGTCCGCCGCGACTGTCGTCGTGGGTGACGACGATCCCGGTCCCGCTCTCGGTGATGCCCTCGACCTTGATCGGTTCGAAGGTGCGCGCCCGTTCCGGGGGCAGCGAATCCCGGAATTCGCTGCGTTTGCCGGCGACATGTGCGGCGAACCGCGTCAACGTCGCCGGGTCCCGCACGACGACGAAATCCCATGGCTGCGAATTGCCGACGCTGGGTGCGCGGTGGGCCGCGTCGAGGATTCGAAGCAGGGTCGCATCGTCGACGAGATCTCCGGTGAATTCGGCACGCACATCGCGGCGCCGCCGGATCACGTCGTAGATGCTGGATTCTTGCGGTGACACCGGTTCAGTCAATCAGGCCCGGACACCGGCAGACGAAAGGGGCTCCGCGGAGGTCGTCTCCGCGGAGCCCCTTTCGGGTTCGATATCGTCTCAGGCGGCCGAGCCGACCGGCTGACGACGTTCCGCCACCCGGCGCTTACCTTCCTTCAGCGCGGTGCGCAGCCCGCGCCGGCGCCCGGTCACCGGGTCGACCGTGCCGATACCGCCGAACGCGCGCTCGGATTTGGTTTCGGGGGCGTCGTCGGTGCCGCGCCGCAGATATTTGTTGGGCACCGACAGTTTGATGATGGTGCGCCACGACTTCGCGTACTGCACCGGCAACGAGCCGCTGGTGTAGGGCAGATCGTATTTGTCGCACAGTTCCCGCACCCGCACGGCGATGGCCCGCAGCCGGTTGCTCGGCAGGTCCGGGAACAGGTGGTGCTCGATCTGATGAGAGAGGTTGCCGGTCATGAAATGCATGAGCGCGCCGCCGGTGATATTGGCGCTGCCCAACATCTGACGCAGATACCACTCGCCCTGCGTTTCGTTGTCCACATCGCCCCTGGTGAACTTCTCCGCGCCGTCGGGGAAGTGGCCGCAGAAGATCACCGCATTGGTCCACACATTGCGGAC
Organism: Nocardia mikamii NBRC 108933; assembly: GCF_001613505.1. GTDB lineage: Bacteria > Actinomycetota > Actinomycetes > Mycobacteriales > Mycobacteriaceae > Nocardia > Nocardia mikamii. The sequence continues at coordinate 164,897 of NZ_BDCM01000006.1, read as the reverse complement.
GATATTCGCGGTGATATTGGCCGTCAGCGTGGACAGGAAGGCCGGTCCGGTCAGCAGCGGGAAGATCACGTAATCTTTGGCCGCCTGCTTGCCAATCTTCTTCAGCACGAGCTTGCGGTCCTGCTCGAATTGCCGGCGTTCCGGCGAGTCGGGCGCCCACTTCTTCTTCGCGACCTTGCCCAGCTCCAGATGCTGGATCGCCACGCCGTATTCGAAGAACATCTGCAGCAGCAGGTTGTAGACCGGCTGCCCGAGATAGAACGGTGACCACCGCTGATCGCGCGTCACGCGCAGCAGGCCGTAGCCGATGTCGTCATCCATACCCAGCACGTTGGTGTACTTGTGGTGCAGGTAGTTGTGCGTGATCTTCCAGTGTTCGGACGGCCCGGCGTTGTCCCACTCCCAGTTGGAGGAGTGGATCTCCGGATCGTTCATCCAGTCCCACTGGCCGTGCATGACGTTGTGGCCGATCTCCATGTTCTCGATGATCTTGGCGGCCGACAACATCGCGGTGCCGGCCAGCCAGGCCGGCGGTAGGAAACTGGCGAACAGGGTGGCGCGGCCCCCGATTTCCAGGGCGCGCTGCAAACGGATCACGTTACGGATGTAGCGGGCGTCGTGCTCGCCCCGGGAGGCCTCGATTTCGCGACGGATCGCGTCCAGCTCCGCGCCGATCGCTTCCACATCCTCGGGAGTGAGGTGGGCGTATTCCTTGACATCCGAGATCGCCATACTGGTTACACTACCGTAGGTTACGGTCCCGTAGGTTGTATCCGGAACAGATTACAACTGTGGCGTATACCGCATTGTGATCGCGCCCGACATGACCTAGGTTAGTCGCCTTCGTTGTTGCCGCAACCGGACGCGAACAGTCGCTCGTCCCCGCAGTCCGCGGCGCTGGAGCAACTGCTTCTCGGCGCGCGCCTTTTCCTGCAGGGCGAGCTTCGCTTCGCGTAGCGCCGCCTTTTCCTGCCGGGCCTTCTCCCGCAGCGCGGCCTTCGCTTCGACCAGTGCCGACCGCAATCCCTGACGCCGGCCGGTGAGCGGGTCGACACCGAACAACGGCTCGTCCGCACCGACCGTCAACGGCCGGGGCAGCAGCGAGAATTTGCGTTCCGACGACGTCTCCGGGGCGTCGTCGGCGGTGCGGCGCAGGAATCGATCGGGCAGTGCCAGTTTGTGAATCGTGCGAAACGCCAGCGCATATTGTTTGCCCAGCGACCCCGTGGTGTACGGCAAGTCGTATTTGTCGCAGAGTTGACGTACCTGCTCGGCGATCTCCGGATACCGATTGCTCGGAATGTCCGGAAAGAGATGATGTTCGATCTGGTAGCACAGGTTGCCACTCATGAACGCCATCGCCGGGCCGGCCTGGAAGTTGGCACTGCCCAGCATCTGCCGCAGATACCATTCCGCCCGGGTCTCGTCCGCGAACTGTTCCTGGGTGAATTTCTCGGCGCCGTCCGGGAAATGCCCACAGAAGATCACCGCGTAGGCCCACAGATTGCGGATCAGATTGGCCGTCGCGTTGGCCTTCAGCGTGGCCTTCCAGCCCGGGCCGCTCAGCAGCGGGAAGACCACGAAGTCCTTGGCGACCTGGCGGCCGGCCTTGCGCAGGAACTGCCGGTTGGGTTCGGACAGCAGATCGCTGCGCGGAACCCCGGCCTGCAGTTTCTCGATCTTCAGATCGTGCAGGGCGATACCCCACTCGAACAGGGCCGCCAGGATCAGATTCGCCACCGGCTGCGCGAGATTGATCGGCTTCCACTCTTCGTCGCGGGTCATGCGCAGGATGCCGAAGCCCACGTCGTCGTCCATGCCGACGATGTTCGTATAGGTGTGGTGCGAGAAGTTGTGCGCCCGTTTCCACTGCCCGGAGGTTCCGGTCATATCCCACTCCCAGCTGGTGGAGTGGATCTCCGGGTCGTTCATCCAATCCCATTGCCCGTGGCTGATGTTGTGCCCGAGCTCCATATTCTCGATGATCTTGGCGACCGACAACATCGCGGTGCCGGCGACCCAGGCCCATCTGTTCCGGCCGGCGAACAGGACCGCCCGGCCGGCGGCCTCGAGCGTGCGCTGGGCGCGGATGGAGCGCCGGATGTAGGCGGCGTCGCGCTCACCCAGTGATTGTTCGACCGTGCGGCGGATGGTGTCGAGTTCCTGCCCCAGTGTCTCGATATCGGCAGCCGTCAGATGCGAGTACGCCTTGATGTCGGTGATGGCCACGGTCCTGCAATGCCTCCGCTTCGCTCCGGCGGTGTCGAAATGAATGCCTCTGCGTCGCGTCGGCGGGCCGGGATCGGATTGCCTCCGCTGCGCTTCGGTGGAATCGCCTCCGCTGCGCTCCGGTGGAATCGCCTCCGCTGCGCTTCGGAGGAGTCGCCTCCGCTGCGCTTCGGTGGGAGGTCTCGGTCTTGTCCTCTTCAGGATATCGGGTACCGGTGGTGATCGCTCGCGCCGCCGCGGGGCGAGCGGGTGAACACCACCGGAACGCGACTCACACGTCCAGGGTGCAATTTCCGGCCGCGGCCGAGATGCAGGTCTGCACCTTCTCCCCGGCCTGATGTTCGGCGCCGTTGCGCAGATCGCGCACATGCCCGTCGGTCAGGGTGACCACGCAGGTCTGGCAAATACCCATCCGGCAGCCGAACGGCATCTGCACGCCCGCCGCCTCACCGGCCTCGAGCAGGCTGGTGGCGCCGTCGACCTCGGTGCTGCGATCGGTGCGAGCGAAGGTGACGGTGCCGCCCTCGCCGACCGCCGACCGTTCCACCTCGAACCGCTCGACGTGCAGTTTGTCGCTGATACCGGCGGCGGCCCAATGCTTTTCGACATCGTTGAGCAGCCCGGCCGGACCACAGGCCCAGGTCTCGCGCTCGCGCCAGTCCGGGAACCGCGCATCGAGATCGGCCAGATCGAATTTGCCCTGCTCACCCGTGAGGTGGATATGGGCGGTGAACCCCGGATGCTTGTCGTGCAGCGCCCGCAGTTCCGCGCCGAACATGACGTCCTCGGCGGTCCGGGCGGAATGAATGTGCACGATGTCGTCCATCGCGTCGCCGTCGGTGCGGTCGGCGGCGCGGCGATCCATGGTCCGCAGCATGGCCATCACCGGAGTGATGCCGCTACCCGCGGTGATGAACAACACCTTCGCCGGCGGCGGCTCCGGCAGCACGAACCCGCCCTGCGGCGCGGCCAGGCGGACGACCGTGCCCTGCGGCACGCCGTTGACCAGGTGGCTGGACAGGAAGCCCTCCGGCATCGCCTTCACCGCGATCGAGATCACCCGCTCGGCGCGGTTGTCCGGGGCGGTCCAGTCCGGCGGGCAGGTCAGCGAATACGACCGCCAGTGCCAGCGTCCGTCGACCAGGACACCGATGCCGATGTACTGGCCCGGCGTGAAGGTGAAGTCGAAACCCCAGCCCGGTTTGATCACCAGGGTCACCGAGTCCGCGGTCTCCTTGCGGACTTCGACGATCCGCCCGCGCAGCTCCCGCGCCGACCACAGCGGATTCACCAGATGCAGATAATCGTCGGGTAGCAGCGGGGTGGTGATGCGGGCGGCCGCTCCGCGCAGCGCGTCCAAGCGCGTCCGTCCGGCCATCTTCGCGTCGGCGACGGGGGCCTCGAGCCATGCCCGCAGGCCTTGTACCGATTTCGACACCATCGTGCGAATGCTCATTTCCTGTGATCACGCGCCTGCGGCGCACCCTTCGAGCAAGGTTACGGCATCGTAGGTTAGCGGGCGGATCAGAGGAGGTCGAGCAGGAACGGCAACTCCTGTGCCGCGTACCAAGCCAGCTGGTGATCCTCCGCGTCGCCCAGCACGAATTCCGCGTCCGGATCGCCCAGATCGGCCGCATCGACGACATCGACGGCCTTCGCGACCTGCGGTTCGGCCTCGGCCAGGTCGACGTGGACCGAGGCGATGCGCTGATAGGTGATCGGCCCGGACAGCCGGACCACCGCATCGTCGAGGTCCGGGCGCAGCGTCGTGCCCGTCACATCGGCGGCGATCACGGCACGGCGATAGACCGGGGCCGAATACGACGATCCGGCGTCCTCGGCGGCAGCGTCCGGATCGGTGCCGGCGGGCTCGGCGTCGCCGTCGTCGGCGTGCAGCAGCGCCGATTCGCGTTCCTCGGCCAGCAGGCGCAGCGATGCGCGCGCCGCCTCGCCCATCGCGACCTCGGCCAGTTCCTCGTCGTCGCCGGAGGCATATGCCTCGCGCAGCGCGGGAGTGACCGCGAAGGCGGTGTCGTTCACCGCGCGGATTTCGCGCTGTGCCACCAATTCCCGGAGCATGGCGATGGTGGCCGGGACATAGACGCGTAGCTTGCCCTGATCAGACGCAGGCACCGAGCATCTCCTCCATGGATTCGCGCACCGCCGCCGCCAGTACGGCGATATCGGCCATCGCCTCGCGGTCGGCATTGAGACCGTAGAACACACGTCCGTCGTAGGACGTGATTCCGATGCTCGACGCCTGATTGCGCAGCAACGGCGATACCGGATACATCTCCAGCATCCGTGCGCCGCCGATGTACATCGGCCGCTGCGGACCCGGGGCGTTGGTGATCACCAGATTGAATGTGTGTTCTGCGAACGTACTCGCCGCCCGCACACTCATCGCGTGCAGGCTCGCCGGGGCGAAGCCGGCCATGTGAACCAGGGTGCGCGCCCGCACGCCGCGCCGATGCCGGGAATTCTCGGCAGTGGCATGCGAGATGTGGGACAGCCGCATCACCGGATTCTGCTCTCCCACCGGCAGATCGATCAGGAACGAGGAGACTTCGCTGGTCGGGCGCAACGTGTGGTCGGGCGGCCCGTCGACGTAGACCGACATCGGCACCACCGCTCGCAGCACCGCCGATTCGACCAGGACCTCTCCCCGCGACTGCAGGAAGATCCGCAGGGCGCCGGTCACCACGGCGAGGATGGCGTCGTTGATCGAGCAGTCGAAGTGTCTTCGGATGCGGCGATAGTCCTCGAGGTCGGTCCGTGCGATATCGAACCGGCGGCACCGCGAGATCGAGGTGTTGAAGGGACTGTCCGGTGCCGTCCGCCCGGCCGCGCGCACCCGGCTGACCGCGGCGTCGACGGCCTTGCCCGCGGCGGCGACCACCGCGGACGCGTTGGCGCCGGCGTCGCGCACGACTTCCCACGCCGCCGCGGGCTGGGTCGCCATTTCGGCCAGCGACATGCCCAGCAGTTCCGCCTCGCCGGGTTCGCGGTGAGCCACCCAGGTATCGGGTGCGACCACCCGCGGTGAGGGCCCCGAGTCGAGGATGACGTGCCCGATCTCGAGCGCGGTGTCGCCGTCCACCAGCGCCGAATGGGTTTTGGTGAAGATCGCGCAGCGGTCGTCGGACAGGCCTTCGATCAAGTACATCTCCCACAGCGGCCGGCTCGGGTCGAGTGCTCGCGAGGACAGCCGCCCGACCAGTTCGTAGAGCTGTTCATCGGAGCCCGGAGCCGGCAGCGCCGAGCGCCGCACGTGATAGGTCAGGTCGAAGCGACTGTCCTCGACCCACACCGGACGACCGAGCTTGAACGGCACCTCGCGCACCTTGCGGCGGTAGCGCGGCACCATCGACAATCGGCTGTCGACCAGATCCAGCAGTGTCTGGTAGTCCACGCACGCGGAGCCGTCGCCGAGGTCCTCGGGGGCGACGCGCACGATCGCGAGAGAGCCGATGTGCATGGGATTGCTGCTCGACTCGAGGCGGAAGAACGAGGCGTCCTGCGGCGTCAGTCTCGTGATCACGCTGTCCGATGCTCCTCTCCGTTGCCGCTCTCCATTGTGCGGTGACACAAACCTTCCGCGAGGGACTGTGTGGGACTTGTCGCGTCGGTGCCGGAATTCCGTCGTCGAGGATGCCGGGCATGGCATGCTGGTTCGATCCGTGCCCAAGCATGCCGACCAGGGGGAGTGTCGAATGCTCGAGTCTTCTGCAAGCCCGGTATACACCCGCCGCGCCCGCCGCGCGCCGATATTCGAACCACCGTTGGAACCGAAGGGCTCCGGTGGTCGAACGCCGCTCGATCGGGGGACGGCCGACCACGGTGCGCCGCGACTGCGGGCGCCGCGCCGGTCCGCCCACGACGGGCGCTCGCCGCACTCCGGAGCCGGTGCCTCGGCACCGCACGGAATGTGCAATGACGATGAAATCGGCTCTGCCGCAGCAATTTTCGCGGTGCGGTCGCTGCGTCTGGTGCTCGAGGTCATCGACGGCCGGCGTCCGCTCGGGCAGCTGCGTTCGGTGGTCGAGCCGACCGTGCTGGCCGCCGTCGAAACGCTCGCCCGCACCGCCGCCGCGGAACGCCGCCTCGGGACGGCGGTGCTCGTCACGGTGAAACTCGCCGAGGTCACCGGGCACACCGCGGAGGTGTGCGGCGGATACGAGCGGGGCGAGCGCCGGTTCGCCGTCGCCGCGCGGTTGGTGCTGCGGCGCGGACACTGGCGGGTGAGTGCCCTGCGCATGCGGTGATCGCCGGGCCCGTGGCGTGCCGAAGTGTGATCGATCACTGTCGGCCCTCGAGGGGGCACCGCCGTCCGTGGATGTGCTGACGCGGCGGCGCCTACGATGGAGGCCGCATTACCATGGACGATGCCGCTTATCCGCGCGCCGGGAATTTCGCCCATACGATGTGGCGGGGGCTTCGGTATGCCGCGAGTAGTGCGGTGTGCCGAAGATGTAGCACTGCAAGACGACAACATCGACCAGAGGACTGACGAGACCCGTGCCTGCGCTGACACTGACGAGGTTGCTACGTTTTGGTGAGGGTCGCACCGTCAAGCGGCTCGCGCATCTGGCCGACGAAGTTCTCAGTCTGGAAGACGACTACGCCGATCTCACCGACGCGGAACTGCGCGCGAAGACCGACGAATTCAAACAGCGCTACGCCGACGGCGAATCCCTGGACGAGTTGCTGCTCGAGGCTTTCGCCGCCGCCCGTGAGGCATCCTGGCGCGTGCTGAATCAGAAGCATTACAAGGTGCAGGTGATGGGTGGCGCGGCCCTGCACATCGGCAATGTCGCCGAGATGAAAACCGGTGAAGGTAAGACGCTCACCTCGGTGCTGCCCGCGTATCTCAATGCGATCAGCGGCGACGGTGTCCACATCGTCACCACCAACGATTACCTGGCCCGCCGTGACTCCGAGTGGATGGGCCGTGTGCACCGTTTCCTCGGCCTGCAGGTCGGCGCGATCCTGTCCGGGATGAGCCCGGCCGAGCGGCGTGCGGCCTACAGCGCCGACATCACCTACGGCACGAACAACGAATTCGGCTTCGATTATCTGCGCGACAACATGACCCATTCGCTGGACGATCTGGTCCAGCGCGGGCACAACTTCGCCGTGGTCGACGAGGTCGACTCGATTCTGATCGACGAGGCCCGGACGCCGCTGATCATTTCCGGCCCGGCCGACGCGTCGAGTAAGTGGTATGCCGAATTCGCCCGTATCGCACCGCTTCTGAAGAAGGATGTGCACTACGAGGTCGACATCAAGAAGCGCACCATCGGCGTGCACGAGGCCGGTGTCGAATTCGTCGAGGATCAGCTCGGTATCGACAATCTGTACGAGGCCGCCAACTCGCCGCTGGTCAGCTATCTGAACAACGCGATCAAGGCCAAGGAACTCTACGTTCGCGACAAGGATTACATCGTCCGCAACGGCGAGGTCATCATCGTCGACGAATTCACCGGCCGCATTCTGGTGGGCCGTCGCTACAACGAGGGCATGCACCAGGCCATCGAGGCCAAAGAAGGTGTGGAGATCCAGCCGGAGAACCAGACGCTGGCCACCATCACGCTGCAGAACTACTTCCGTCTGTACGACAAATTGTCCGGTATGACCGGTACCGCCGAAACCGAGGCGGCCGAGCTCCACCAGACCTACGGCCTCGGTGTGGTGCCGATCCCCACCAACAAGCCGATGATCCGCATGGACCAGGCGGATCTGATCTACAAGACCGAGGAATCGAAATTCGCCGCGGTCGCCGACGACATCGCCGAGCGGCACGAGAAGAACCAGCCGGTGCTGATCGGTACCACCTCGGTGGAGCGGTCGGAGTACCTGTCGAAGCTGCTCACCAAGCGCGGTATTCCGCACAACGTGCTGAACGCGAAGTTCCACGAGCAGGAAGCGCAGATCATCGCCGAGGCCGGCCGCCCGGGTGCGGTCACCGTGGCGACGAATATGGCCGGTCGTGGTACCGACATCGTGCTCGGCGGTAACCCCGACATCATCACCGATACGCTGCTGCGCCGCCAGGGCCTGGACCCGGTCGAGACGCCGGACGACTACGAGGCCAACTGGCTGCCCGCGCTCGAGCAGGTCAAGCGGCAGGTCGAAGACGACGCCGATCTGGTGCGCGACGCCGGTGGCCTCTACGTGCTGGGCACCGAGCGGCACGAGTCGCGGCGCATCGACAACCAGCTGCGCGGTCGTGCCGGCCGCCAGGGCGACCCGGGTGAATCGCGCTTCTACCTCTCGCTCGGCGACGAGTTGATGCGGCGCTTCAACGGCGCGGCCCTGGAGTCGATCATGACCCGGCTCAACCTGCCCGACGACGTGCCGATCGAGGCCAAGATGGTCTCCCGCGCGATCAAGAGCGCCCAGACCCAGGTCGAGCAGCAGAACTTCGAAATCCGCAAGAATGTTCTGAAGTACGACGAGGTGATGAACCAGCAGCGCACCGTCATCTACGCCGAGCGCCAGCGCATCCTGGCCGGCGAGGATATGGAGGGCCAGGTTCAGTCGATGATCACCGACGTGATCACCGCCTACGTCGACGGCGCCACCTCCGAGGGCTACGTCGAGGACTGGGATCTCGCCAAGCTGTGGACCGCGCTGAAGACGCTGTACTCGGTCGGCATCGAATACCAGGATCTGACCGGTGAAACCGAGGACGGCGAGATCGGCGAACTGAGCCGCGAGGAACTGCTCGAGGCCGTTCTCGAAGACGCCCACGACGCCTATGCGCGGCGTGAGAAGGAGATCGACGATCTGGCCGGTCCCGGCAGCATGCGCAACCTCGAGCGCCAGGTTCTGCTGTCGGTTCTCGACCGCAAGTGGCGCGAGCACCTCTACGAGATGGACTACCTCAAGGAGGGCATCGGCCTGCGCGCGATGGCGCAGCGCGATCCGCTCGTCGAATACCAGCGTGAGGGTTTCGACATGTTCTCCGCCATGCTCGAGGGTTTGAAGGAGGAGTCGGTCGGCTTCCTGTTCAACCTCCAGGTCGAGGTCCAGCAGGCCCCCGAACAGCAGCCCGCGGTCGACCCCGGCCTGCGGTCCCCGGTCGGCGCGTCCCACCCGGCCCCCGCCGTCCCGCAGGGCAATGGCGCCGCCGAGAACGCCCCGGCGGCCTTGCGCGCCAAGGGAATCGACGAATCCGGCCCGCGCGGTCTGAGCTTCTCCGGCCCGGACGAGGGCGGCCACGCCGAAGTCCGCAGCGCCGCCCAAGAATACGGCGACACCCCCGCCACCGGCATGACCCGCCGGGAGCGCCGCGAGGCCGAGCGTGATCGCGCCAAGCAGGGCAAGCCGGCGAAGACCAAGCGCCGCCGGTAATTCCGGAACACGAAACGGCTAGTGTGCGGTTTCGGTTTGCCGCTCGTAGCGTTCGCGGGCCTCGTGGACCCGGTCCATGTTCTGCTCGGCCCAGTCTTTGACCGCGCGCATCACCGGTAGCAGGGAATGGCCGAGTGGGGTGAGCTCGTATTCGACGCGGACCGGGACCGCGGGGGTGGCGGTGCGAGAGACCAGGCCGTCGCGTTCGAGGTTGCGCAGCGTTTGGGTGAGCATCTTCTGGCTGATGCTGGCGAGGCGGCGTTGCAGGTCGCTGTAGCGCTGGGGGCCGTCGGCGAGGGCGTTGACGGCCAGGCTCACCCATTTGTCGGCGATGCGGTCCAGTAGTTGCCGAGCGGGGCATTGCGCCAGGTACGCGTCGTAGTCCGCGCTCGCCTGGGCTCGGCGTTGGGCGGCGGTTCGGGTGGCCACGGGTCTCCTCCGGGTGGGATACGCACCTTCGAGTGCGTACTTCCCTTTGGAGAGTAGCTCTCCATACATTGTGCAGCATGAGTTCTGGAAACAGCATGCGGGCAGTGGTCGTTCGGCGGGTGGGTGGCCCGGAGGCACTCGAGATGGTGCGGGTGCCGGTGCCAGAACCCGGGCCCCGGCAGGTGCGGATCCGGGTGGAGGCGGCGGCGGTCAATCCGGTGGATATCGCGACCCGCAGCGGCGCCCTGATCGACGCGGGGCTGATGGCGCCGCGCGAGACCATCGGAATCGGCTGGGACGTCGCGGGAACAGTCGACCGTATCGGTCCGGGAGTCACGACATTCGTTGTAGGCCAACGGGTTATCGGACTACGTGACCTGCTCGACCGGTCGCTGGGTGCTTACGCCGAGTATCTGATCCTCGATACCGATGCGGTCGCGCCGGCCCCACCGGACGTCGATGCGACCGAGGCGGCCACCCTGCCGCTGAATGCGCTGACCGCGCAGCAGGCGCTCACGCTGCTCGACCTTCGCCCCGGTGACACGCTGCTGGTGACCGGCGCCGCCGGAGCGGTCGGCGGTTTCGCGGTCGAGTTGGGCGTGCGTGGCGGATTGCGGGTGGTCGCGCAGGTCGCCGACGAGGATGTGGCGTTCGTTCGCGGACTCGGCGCCGAATGGACCGTGCCTCGCAAGTGCGCCGACCTCGCCGAAGCGATACGTGCGCTGGTTCCCGGAGGTGTCGGTGGCGCGCTGGACGGCGCGGGCCTGGGTGTGCGCGCCGCGGCGGCGGTCCGCAACGGCGGCGCGTACGCCGGAGTGGCCGGTGGTCCGGCCCCTGTTCCGTTGCGCGGCATGAGAATTCATCAGGAATGGATCAGGGCCGACGGCGCCGCGCTGGCCGAGCTCGCGGCGCTCGGCCTGACCTTGCGGGTCGCCGATGTCCTTCCGCTCGAGCGCGCGGCCGAGGCGCACGAGCGTTTGTCCGCCGGTGGATTGCGCGGACGGTTGGTGCTGACGCCGTAGCCATCCACTGGTTATGTGCTTCGTCAGCACGCCGCGGCGATCTCGTCTGTGACTTCTCAACAGGGGGAACCGGGAGGCAGGCGAACAGCTAATACGGGGCATACGGTCGGTTTCATCGAAGGCCGACACCGACCAGGAGCTGCCCATGTGTTCGACGCCGCAATTCTCACCGCACCGCGTCACCGAGACCGCCGTGACGGCGGTCTCCGGTGCGGTATCCACCGCCGCACCGAGAGGCGGTGTTCGCGGTGACCGGTGACCGCTCGGATACCGAGGGCGCCCGGGTGGCCACGGTATCGCCGCTGCTGGTGCTGGAAGGAGGCGGCGCCGAGGTGATCGGCGGCCTGCCCACCGCCGAAATGCTGCTGCGGATGGTGCGTGATTCGCGCCCGGCCGCGCATCCCCTGGACCCACTCGCGCGGCAACTCGCGGAACTGCACACCGGCGCGGCCCAGTCGAAGGATGCCGAGTATCGCCGCGCGGCCGAGGCATCGCGCCGCGAGACAGTGCGGGTGATCGACCGATGGATCGAAGCCCACGTCCCGCAGCATCGGCACGGCACCGCGATCCATACCGAAACCGTCGGTTCCGTGATCGATCGGCTCATGGCGGCGTACGCCCGTGCCGCGCACCTGCTGGAAACCGCCACCGACGATCTGGCATTGCACGCGGCGTGGTTCCGAGTGGCCGAACTGGTCAACGGCTATGACGATCTGGTCGCGGCGATCACACACGGCGAGCGCCGGCTGCCGACCTCGGCGTGAACGCGGCCGGTCTCGGCACTCGGCGGGGCCGTCTCGTCGAACATGGGGCCGCCCGCGCGGCGAATCGGAATCGCGTCACGCCCGCCGGGCGGTGACCAGAAGGTACTCCCAGCGCATCCGCCCGCCGCCGAGGTTGTGGCGAGCGGCCAGGTCGGCGAGGGCGCGGTCCAGTTCGGCGATGCGGTCCGGGTCGCCTGCCAGGGCTTTGTACACGGCGACCGTGGGACCGTAATTGGCCTTGAAGAAGTCACGGAAGCGGTCCCCGTCGGCGAAACACTCCACCGTCGCGAATTCGCGCTCGATGCGCAGGTCGGTGACGCGGTCGCCGAACAGGTCCCGGAGGTGGTCGGCGGTGCCCCAGAGCAGCGGCGATTGCGCACCGGGCGGCGGAGGCGGCGCGAACCGCTTCGCGATGGCGAACATTTCGCCGATGAATCCCTCCGGCGTCCAGTTGATCAGCCCGATCGTCGCATTCGGCGCCGTCACTCGGAGCAGTTCGTCGGCGGCCGCCCGATGCGACGGAGCGAACATGATGCCCACACACGACATGGCGACGTCGAATCGACCGTCGTCGTACGGCAGCGCCTGGGCGTCGGCGGTCTCCCAGGTGAGATGGACACCGCGGGCGGCCGCCGCGGCCCGGCCCGCGTCGAACATTTCCGGAGTCAGGTCACTGGCGATGACGTCCGCGCCGGCTTCGGCTGCCGGAATGGCCGCATTCCCCGCTCCGGCGGCGATATCGAGAACTCGCCGGCCAGGACGGATATCGCAGGCTCGAACCAGGCGCCGGCCCAGGCCGGGGATGACGGTGTCGGCGACGCGGGGATAGTCGCCGAGGGCCCAGAGCGCGTGAGTGCGTTCGGTGAGGTCGAGGGGTGATTGCTGGGTGTGATGGATTGCTGTCATATCGCCAGCATCCGGCGGCGGCGGTAGCTTCGGCCAGTTCAACATCTGTACCCCGCGCGCGCGGAGTGGTCTACTGGTTGTGTGTCCGGCTACGGGGAGTTCTGCCCGATCGCCAAGGCAATGGATGTCCTCGACGAGCGGTGGACATTGCTCGTCGTGCGCGAATTACTTTTGGGTAGTACGCATTTCAACGAGCTGCGGCGGGGCAATCCGAAGATGTCGCCCGCTTTGCTCTCCCGGCGTCTGCGCTCGCTGGAGCGGTCCGGGGTGCTGCGTCGCGAGATCGGGGTGGACGGGCGCGCCGCCTATATCCTGACCGAGGCCGGACGAGAGCTGTCGACCGTCGTACAGGCGCTCGGAGCGTGGGGGGTGCGCTGGATCGGCGATCTCGGCGACAGGGATCTGGATCCGCACCTGTTGCTGTGGGATATGCGCCGCACGATACCGATCCGGGCGTGGCCCGACGAGCGGACGGTTCTGGCGGTCGAGTTCACCGATGTCCCCGGCAAGGAGGCGCACTGGTGGCTGTTGGTCGAGCGCGGTACGGCGGCGATCTGCGACTACGACCCCGGATTCGAGGTCGCGGCGACGGTGCGCAGTACGTTGCGCCAGCTCACCGAGATCTGGCGTGGCGACCGGAGCTGGGCGGCGGCGCTACGGGAGGAAACGACCGAGATCGTGGGCCCGGCCTCGATTCGGCGGCAGGTACCGCACTGGATCGGCCAGGCGAGCCTGGCGGCGACTCCGCGCCCGGAAAGGGCCGATTGACCACCTCAGCCGTTGCCGACCACCCAGGGATCGTTGGAATTCAGTGCCGTCAGCAGCAGGCGGATCGCCGCGACCCGCCGTTCCTTGCCCGGTAGTTCATCGAGGGCGCATTCCGGGTCGGCGGGCGGGCCGAGGTGGGTGCAGCCGCGGGGGCAGTCCTCGATGGCCTCGGACAGATCGGGGAAGGCGGCGATCACGTCGTCGGGGGAGATGTGGGCGAGGCCGAAGGAGCGGATGCCGGGGGTGTCGATGACCCAGCCCCCGCCCGCCAGGGGCAGGGCTACGGACTGGGTGGAGGTGTGGCGGCCCTTGCCGACGCCGGAGACCGTGCCCACGGCCCGTTCCGCATCGGGCACAAGGCGATTCACCAAGGTCGACTTGCCGACGCCGGAGTGGCCGAGCAGGCATGTCAGCGAATCGTGCAGGAGTGCGTGAATGGGTTCCAGCGGATCGTCGCGGCCGCCGTAGACGATGGTCAGATCCAGATCCGCGAATTCCGAGGCGAATTCGGAATCGGCGGCCAGGTCGTGTTTGGTCAGGCACAGAATCGGTTGCAGCCCACCGGCATACGCGGCCACCATGGCGCGTTCGACGAAGCCGGTCCGGGGCGGCGGATCGGCCAGCGCCACAACGATGAACAGCTGCTCGGCATTCGACACCACGATGCGTTCGAAGGGGTCGGTGTCGTCGGCGGTGCGGCGCAACACCGTTCGGCGATCGGCGACGCGGACTATGCGTGCGAGGGAATCGGGTTTACCGGACAGGTCCCCGACCACATCGACCTGGTCGCCGACCACGATCGGGGTGCGGCCCAGCTCACGGGCCCGCATCGCCACCACATGCCGATCCGGGTCGCCACCGAGGACACAACCCCACCGACCCCGATCCACCGAAACGACCATGGCCGCCACCGCATCCCGGTGTTCGGGCCGGGTCTTGGTGCGGGGACGCGAACCCCTGCCCGGGCGGACCCGGACATCGGATTCGTCGTACTCCCGGCGCCTCAGTGGGCCGCTCCCTCACCCGATAGGGCGCCGGCGCCCGCCAGCATCGATTCCCACAGGGTGACGAATTCGGGCAGCGTCTTGGCGGTGGTGCCGATGTCCTCGATGCTCACACCGGGTACGCGCAGGCCGAGAATCGCTCCCGCCGTGGCCATCCGGTGATCGGCGTAGGAATGCCACTGCCCGCCCTTCAGCGGGGCCGGCTCGATGCTCAGCCCGTCTTCGGTTTCGGTGACATTGCCGCCGAGGCGGTTGATCTCGGTGGTCAGCGCGGCCAGCCGATCGGTTTCGTGTCCGCGCAGATGGGCGATTCCGCGCAGCCGCGACGGGGAGTCGGCCAGGGCGGCCAGGGCGGCCACGGTCGGCGTCAGTTCGCCCACATCGTGCAGGTCGATATCGATACCGGCGAGGGACTGCGGGCCACGCACGGTCAGTTTGCCGTCGAAGCGCCGCGCCTCGGCCCCCATCCGGACCAGGATTTCGCGGATCACGTCACCGGCCTGGGTGGTCAGCTGCGGCCAATGCGGAATCGTCACCTCACCACCGGTCACCGCCGCCGCGGCCAGGAAGGGAGTGGCGTTGGACAGATCCGGTTCGACGTCCCAGTCGACGGCGTGGATCGGCCCGGGCTCGACGGTCCAGACCTGTTCCTTGCGCGGATCGGCCGGCGCCTGCACTCGCACGCCGGCCTGCTGCAGCATCTGCACCGTCATCTCGATATGCGGCATGGACGGCAGCGGTGCGCCCTCGTGCTGCACGGTGATCCCGGTCTCGAAATGCGCCGCCGACAACAGCAGCCCGGAGACGAACTGCGAGGAACCGGAGGCGTCGATGGTGACCGACCCGCCGCGCAGCGTCCCGGCGCCGTGCACGACGAAGGGCAGGGTGTTGCCGTCGATGTCGATGCCGAGGCTGCGCAGCGCGTCGAGAATCGTGTGCAGCGGACGCAGCCGCGCCTGCTCGTCCCCGAAGAACGCGACATCGCCGTGCGCGAGCGCGGCCACCGGCGGCAGGAACCGCATCACGGTGCCGGCCAGTCCGCAATCGACGGTGGCGTTGTGCAACTGCGCCGGCGGGGTGACGGCGAGGGTATCGCCGTCACCGGTGATTTCGGTGCCCATCGCGCGCAAGCCCGCGATCATCAACTCGGTGTCCCGGCTGCGCAGGGCGCCGGTGATCGTCGAGGGGCGGTCGGCGAGCGCGGCCAGAATCAATGCCCGGTTGGTGATCGATTTGGACCCGGGCAGGGTGACGGTCGCGTGCACGGCATGGTCGATGTGGGGCGCGGGCCAGAAACTCACCGGACCATCTTCGCGCATGAGAGCTGACCCCGTGTGCAGGGAGCGCGGTTTTGTGATCTCCGACGTATGCTCGTTTATTTGCTGGATTCGGACATTTGCGGCCTCATGCGGGATCTCGCCGGTAGCCATGGGCGATTTCGGCATGCGAAAGGGCCCGCGCCATTGGGTGCGGGCCCGATCACGAGGCCGTGATCCACTCGTCGCGGATCTGCCCGTCGCGGATCTACTTGTGGCGGCCGTGCAGCAGCGGAACCACCTTGCGCAGCAGCTTCATCGTGCTGTCGGTGCGCTTGTAGCTCAGCAGCGCCATGCCCGGAATGGCGAAGCGCTGCACCGCGATCGAATGCGGGCTGGTGAACTCCAGCAGACCCGGCGCGCCGTGGATGCGGCCGATACCGGAGTCGCCGACGCCGCCGAAGGGCAGCGACGCGATGGCGGCGAAGCCGAGCACCGAGTTGACCGAGGTCGCGCCGGCGCGCAGGCGGCGGGCGATCTCGAGGCCGTGCTTGCGTGAGTACACGGCCGAACCCAGGCCGTACTTCGAGTTGTTCGCCAGGTCGACCGCCTCGTCGATGTTGTCGACGGTGCGGATGGTGACGGTCGGGCCGAAGGTCTCCTCGCAGACGGCGTCCGAGCTCTCGTCGACATCGACCAGCACCACCGGCTCGATATACGGCGCGTGCACCGATTCCGGGCCGCCCAGCACCGCGGTGCCGCCGTTGGCCAGGGCCGATTCGATGTGCCGACGCACGATGTCGACCTGCGACGGCATGGTCATCGGACCGTAGGAGGCCTTGTCGTCGGATCCGGCGTGCACGTTCGACAGGATCTTCTTCACCTCGGCCAGGAACGGCTCGCGAATCGACTTGTCGACGTACACGCGTTCGACGCCGGCGCAGGTCTGGCCGCTGTTCATCGTCGCGCCGTAGGCCACGGCGTCGGCTGCCGCCGCGATATCGGCATCGGCGGCGACGATCACCGCGTCCTTGCCGCCGCATTCCAGCAGCACCGGAGTCAGTGTTTCGGCCGCGGCGGCCATGATCTTCTTACCGGTCGCGGTGGAGCCGGTGAAGGCGATCTTGTCGACTCCGGCACGCACCAGCGCGGCACCGGTCGCGCCGAAGCCGTTGATCGTGACGAAAACGCCCTCGGGCAGATCGGGGTTGGCGTCCACGAAGGCCTGACCGACGAAATTGCCGATCGCGGTGGAGTATTCACTCGGCTTGAACACCACGGTGTTGCCGGCGGCCAACGCGTAGGCGAGCGAGCCGTTCGGGGTGTAGACGGGGTAGTTCCACGGGCCGATCACCCCGACCACGCCCAGCGGCCGCTGTTCGATCGACGCCGCGAAATTCGACATCAGCGCGCCGGGCGAGACCTTCTTCGGTTTGAGGACCTTCTCGGCGTTCTTGGCGGCCCAGGCGATGTGTTCGAGGGCCAGCATCAATTCCAGGTACGCGTCGTCGCGCGGTTTGCCGTTCTCGGCGTGGATCAGATCGCAGAATTCGTCGGCACGGGCGACGAGGCGGCTGGACCAGCGCAGCAGCGCCCGCTTGCGGTCGGCGAAACCGAGGCCGCCCCAGGTCGCGGCGGCCGCGCGGGCCTTGGCGACGGCCGCGCGCACCGCCTCGTCGTCGGCGATGGGGTGCGTGGCAATGATCTCGCCCGTGGCCGGATTCAGTGAGGAGAGCTCGGTGGGCAGAGCGGTTTCGGCTGCCTGTGCCGACTCGGTGGTGGCGGTGGACTCGGTGGTGGACATGATTCGGCGACCCCTAATGAGAGAGTTATGGCAAAAAGTTCTCACATTCAAGATGTGATGTCAATCGCCTTCAGTTGGATTCGTCTCGTTGTGCGGGTATAGCCGAGCCTACGGATTCTGTCGGTCCGGAATGGCAGCATGGAGATATGTGCGGCAGATATGCGACCACGGCGAATCCCGCCAGGCTGGCGGTCGAACTCGACGCCCTCGACGAAACCGCCGACGGGGCGCCGAGTGGCGAGGCCGCGGGAAAGCCGGCGCGCGGCGGTGAATCCGGAAACGGCGCCAACTACAACGTCGCCCCGACGAATCAGATCCTCACCGTCGTGCGCCGCCACGATCACGACCACCCCGACGACGATCCGGCGTTGCGCCTCCGTCGCATGCGCTGGGGTCTGATCCCGGTGTGGAGCAAGGCTGCCGAACCGGGGGTTCCGGCCAAGGGCAAGCCGCTGTTCAATGCCCGCGCCGACCGTGCCGCCACCGCACCCTCGTTCCGGGATTCGGTGAAGAAGCGCCGCTGCCTGGTTCCGATGGACGGCTGGTACGAGTGGCTCACCGAACCACACCCCACCGGGTCCGGCAAGGCTGTGAAGCAGCCGTACTACATGTCGGATGCGGAGGGGAACCGGTTGTACATGGCCGGCCTGTGGTCGGTGTGGCGGGACCCGGCGCAGCGGGATATGGCCCCGTTGATGTCCTGTACGATCCTCACCACCGACGCGGTGGGCGATCTGACCCGCATCCACGATCGGATGCCGCTGATGATGCCGCGCGAACACTGGGACGCCTGGCTCGACCCCGACCATCCGGCGCCGCACGAACTGCTGGAAACCCCGAAGCCACAGGTGATTTCGTCGATCGTCGCGCGGCCGGTGTCACCGTTGGTGAATTCGGTGCGCAACAACGGTCCGCAGCTGCTGGAGCCGGTACCGGGTGCGGGCAGCGAACAGGCCGGGCAGATCAGCCTGATCTGAACCCGGCCCGGCGCTGTTCGCGTGCCGCTAGTCACATTTCACGGATGGCATCGCGATATTCAGCCCACATTTCAGGACATCGGCGCCCATCTCGACGATCTTCGTGGTGGTGTCGGTGGCCAGTTCGATGATGTCGGTGGCGGCGTGGCCGCCCAGCTTCTCGGCCTTGTCCGCCTGCGGATCCTGCTCCGGCGTGCCCGGATGTTCGGCGTCGCCGCCGAGCGGATAGTTCGGATCGTGCACGGGGACCGGCGCGCTCGGAGCAGCGCCGGCGGGCGCTGCCGTCAGCAGACCGGATCCCAGGGTGAGCAGTGCGGCGCCGGCGGTCGCTGCGAGCAGGCTACGTACGCGCGGACGATGGTTCATTTCGCATCACATCCTCGGTTCGGAACGAATCGGGGGACAACGAACTGCCCGACAAGTAACGCACAGAGACGGGTGAGCTTCGGGTAATTGGCGGGAATCGTGGGGTGTGGCGCAGCGTGTCCAGCGGAGTGTTGCCGCCCGCGCCGGATCACCTCTGTAGAGTCGCCGCCGGATCCGGCTCTGTCCGCACCGCTGTCGCGGTCGGTTCGGCCTTCTCGCCGCCCACCGGAGCGGAGTCGGCATCGGCCGGGCCACGCGGCTCGCTGGTCTCCGCACTCGCCTGCAGTCCACCCGCCGTGCGTAGTGGCACTTCCTTCCAGAACATCACCAGCAGCAGCGCGATCCCGGCGATGGCGGTGACGGCCAGGAAGACGGTGTCCATCGAATCGGCGAAACCGACCTGGAACGGGCGGGCCAGCGTCGGATTCAACCGCTGGATCACCGAACTGTCGCTCATCACCTGTCCCGCTGCCGAAACATCGTGGGACAGCAAGCCCTTCGACAGTGCCGCGTCGGCCGGATCGCTGCTGTGCGCACCGTCGATCACGGCCTGTTGGTAGGCCGGTTGTGTTGCCGCGCTGTGTAATTCGTCGCTGATATGCGGTGTCAGCTGTGCGAACAGAATGGACAGGAAAACCGCCACGCCCAGGGTGCCGCCGATCTGCCGGAAGAAGGTGGCCGCGGCGGTGGACACGCCCATATCCTTCGGCGGCAACGCGTTCTGCAATGCCAGCGTGAGCGGCTGCATGAGGTTGCCGAGGCCGGAGCCGGTGATCGCCATGAAGACCATCACCAGCCACAACGGGCTGTCGGCGCCGATCAGGTGCAGCAGGAACAGTCCGAGCGTCAGGAGGCCGGCGCCGATCAGCGGGAAGATGCGGTAGCGGCCGGTGCGCGAGATCGTCTGGCCCGCGATGACCGAGGCCGTCATCATCCCGAGCACCATGGGCAGCATCTGGAGTCCGGCGACGGTCGGACTCGATCCGCGCACCACCTGCAGATACTGCGGCAGCAGGGAGATCCCGCCGAACATGGCGGCACCGACCACGAACGAAATGACCACGCCCAGAGCGAAGGTCGAATTCTTGAACATCCGCAACGGGATCAGGGCCAGATCGCCGAGTTTCGCCTCGACCGCGACGAAGCCGAGAACGCCGACCGCGCCGATGAGATAGCAGGCGATGGCGTCGGGACTGCCCCAGCCCCATTCCCGGCCCTGCTCGGCCACGACCAGCAGCGGGACGATGCCGACCGCCAGCATCAGCACGCCCCACCAGTCGATCCGCACACCGGGATGCGGGCGGCGCGGCAGATGCAGGACCTTGGTGACGACGGCGAAGGCGAGCAGCCCGATCGGCACGTTGACCAGGAACACCCAGCGCCAGCCGTCGATGCCCAGAATGGCCGGCTGACCGGCGAACAGGCCGCCCAGCACGGGCCCCACGACGCTCGAGGTGCCGAAGACGGCCAGGAAGTAGCCCTGATAGCGGGCGCGCTCACGGGGGGAGACGATATCGCCCATGATGGTCAGCGCCAGCGACATCAGCCCGCCCGCGCCCAGCCCCTGGAATGCGCGGAAGGCGGCCAGTTCGTACATCGACTGCGCCATGGTGCACAGCAGCGACCCGGCGACGAAGATGGCGATCGCCGCCAGGTAGAAGGGCTTGCGCCCGAACATGTCCGACAATTTCCCGTACAGCGGCGTGCTGAGGGTGGCGGTGATGAGGTAGGCGGTGGTGACCCAGGCCTGCAGTGAATAGCCGCTGAGGTCGTCGGAAATGGTGCGGATGGCCGTGGACACGATGGTCTGGTCCAGTGAGGCCAGCAGCATGCCGAGGATCAGGCCGCTCATGATCACCAGCACCTGCCGGTGGGTGAAGCCCGCGGCGTTCGGTGCGGTGCCGGCTGCGGCCGGGGTGGTGGTCGTGGTCACGAATTCTTCTCCGTCGCAGGGCCTTCCGTGGGGGAGGGGAGGGTGAGCATCGCCGGTCGCGCGGATTCGTAGTCGTCGACGAAGCGGTGCAGCAGGACCGCGAACCGCTCGCGGTCGGGGTCGTTCCAGCCGGTCAGGATGCGGCCGATCATCTCGTTGCGCCGCGCGCGCAACTGGGCGGCCATCTCCTTACCGGCGTCGGTGACGATCAGGACGCTGGCGCGGCCGTCGCTGGGATCGGCCTCGCGGCGCAGCAGGCCCCGCTTGACCAGGGCCGCCACCTGGCGGCTGATCGTGGAAGCGTCGGAGTACATGGCCTCGGCCAGCGCGCCGGAGCGCATCGGACCGTCCCAGAGCAGTCGGAAGATGATGCGGTAGGCCGAAAGGTCGACGTCGCCGTGCGAGGCCGCCGCCACCTGGGCGTTCGTCCGCTCCCGGATCCGCCCCAGACGAATCAGCTGCTGGGCGATCTGATCGATCACCTGCTCGCTGTCCATATATCGGACCTCCCGCTGTCGCCCGCTCGACCGGGTACCGGCCGAAAACTACTTGCATCAATCAACTATTTGTATACACCAACTAGTTGTTACACGCAAATATTTCCGATCCGTGCGGTCGGATCTCACAGACTGCGAGAATCAGGCGACGATGGGCGCTGTGACCGCGCCGGTCAGCCGGATCAGCTCGCCGGGGGCGAGTTCGATCTCGAGCCCGCGCTTGCCGGCGCTGACAAGGATGCGATCCCAGGTCAGAGCGGATTCGTCCACCACGGTGGGCAGTGCCCGCTTCTGTCCGAGCGGCGACACTCCGCCCAGGACGTAACCGGTGATGCGCTGGGCCTTCGCCTTGTCGGCCATGGCGGCCTTGGGTGCGCCCAGCGCCGCGGCCGCCGCCTTCAGCGACAGCGACTGCGGAACCGGGAGCACCGAGACCGCGGGCGTGCCGGTCGACAGTTCGACGATCAGCGTCTTGAAGATCTGAGCGGCCGTCACACCCACCCGCTCCGACAGGGCGGTGACGGCCTCGTCGCCGTAGGAATCGCTGCGCGGATCGTGCGGATAGGAATGCACCACATGCGTCACCTTCGCCTGGGTCAGCGCCCGGATCGCGGGTGTCGATGCGGCCATGCCGGTCACCCTAGCGGCGCCGGTTCACACCCGGCAATCGCGTGTGCGCCCGATGTGACGCGTCCGGTGGGAACACAGTCGGGGTCGTGCATGTTGCACTGTTCCGCCAGCACAGCGCAGCTGCCTTCGCAGCCGCTCGAGATCGGAAAAGTTCGAAGGAGATGCCGGTGACCGTCCTCGTCGACGAACGCCCGGTAACGACCGGTGACACGCTGTCGTACCCGCTGATCGACATCATCGTCCCGGACACCGGGTTCGATCGGCGGCCCTCGCGCGCGGTAGATTCAGATGCTACGGCGACCGAAGGGACTTCCGTGACGAGCGACGACGAACTGGCGGCCGATCGCCCCCGCGGTGACACCGCGGGCGGTTCCCGGCCGGAGGATATCGAGATCCCCGACGACCCGGTGGACGACGACTCGGCGTCCGAGGACGCGCAGGCTCGCGAGGACGCGGAGATCGACGGCGATTCGACCGTGCGCTCCACAGCCGACGAGGCCGAACTCGCGCGGCGCTTCGAGCGCGACGCGCTGCCGCTGCTGGATCAGCTCTACGGCGCGGCCCTGCGGATGACCCGCAACCCGGCCGACGCCGAGGATCTGGTGCAGGAGACCTTCGCCAAGGCATACCAGGGCTTCCGGTCCTTCCGGGAGGGCACCAACCTGCGGGCCTGGTTGTACCGGATCCTCACCAACACCTACATCAACTCCTATCGCAAGAAGCAGCGCCAGCCCGCGCAGTACCCCACCGACGAGATCACGGACTGGCAGCTCGCCGCCACGGCTGAGCACACCTCCACCGGTCTGCGCTCGGCGGAGATGGAGGCGCTGGAGGCGCTGCCCGACGACGACATCAAGGCGGCACTGCA
This sequence comes from Nocardia mikamii NBRC 108933, assembly GCF_001613505.1. Lineage (GTDB taxonomy): Bacteria > Actinomycetota > Actinomycetes > Mycobacteriales > Mycobacteriaceae > Nocardia > Nocardia mikamii. Next base: position 142,088 of record NZ_BDCM01000006.1, on the reverse strand, counting down.
GTCGCTGCCGGAGGAATTCCGGATGGCGGTGTACTACGCCGATGTAGAGGGCTTCCCCTACAAGGAGATCGCCGACATCATGGGGACTCCGATCGGCACCGTCATGTCCCGGCTGCACCGCGGGCGCAAACAGCTCAAGGGGCTGTTGGCCGATGTCGCGCACGAGCGGGGGTTCGACCGGAACCGAACGGGCAACGGGGCGCGTCAGGAGGTAACCCAGTGAGCACGAGTGGGCACGAGCACGACGATCGGGGTGCCGGGGACGAGATGGAACTGGACTGTTCGGCGGTACTCACCGACGTCTGGCTGATCCTCGACGGCGAATGCGACGAGGCCACGCGGGCGCGATTGCAGCACCACATGGACCATTGCTCGCCGTGTATCGAGGCATACGGTCTGGAAGAGAAGCTCAAGCGCCTGCTGAGCCGTAAATGTGGTGGGGATCGTGCCCCCGAATCCCTGCGCGAGCGGCTCACTCTCGACATCCGGCGGTCGATCACGATCACCGAAACGCGGGTCGAACGCGAGTCCTGACCGCACAGACGAATGCGGCACGCCATCCACGATGGCGTGCCGCATTGTCGTTTTCAGCAGTGCACCGAGTCCGCTGGGCGGTCCCGGGGCGCACGGCGCGACGGCTCAGGAGTTGGGCCGCTTGCCGTGGTTGGCCGCGTTCTTACGGCGGCTGCGCTTCTTACGCCCACGCTTACCCATCGGTATCTCCCTTCTGACCACACCAGGCTGGGGTGAACCCGCCTCAGGTGCGAGTTCCTGGGAGGAAAGGTTACATGCGCCGCCCGCCCGCCCGGCAATCGGCCGGTGAGCGACCGAAAAGCAGTGACCCGTACCACCTACGCGGTATCGGCGTGCGTCAGATGATCGGGGGCGCTGTGCGCGCGACGGGGGGAAGTGGGGCGGTCTCGGCGGTGGTGGCGAAGGCTCGGATCACGAAGGCGGCGAAGCGGCGGGAGGCGGCGACTCGGGCGGCCACGCTCGGGAGTTCCGGAGTGGTCGCCCATTTCGCCCTGGCGCACGCCCGTTTCTCTCCCGGTGAGTCGGTCCTGATCCGGGGTGCGGCCGGCAGTATCGGGGTCACCGCCGTTCAACTCGCGTCCCGCGGCGGCGCCGGCGCGGTGGCGGTGACGACGTCGTCGGCCGGCCGTGGCGACCGTTTGCGTGGACTCGGCGCGACCCACGTCCTGGACCGCTCGGGGGAGGGAGGAGCGGAGGCTCCGGCGGGCTACGAGGTCATCATCGATGTCGTAGCCGGTGCGGACCTGCCCTCGTTCTTCGCCCATCTGAAACCGAACGGGCGCATGGTGGCGGTCGGGGTCGTGGGCGGCCACCCTGCGGCGGACTTCGGCATGCGGATGATGGCCGCGTTCCGAAAGTCGTTGTCCTTCGCCACTTTCAGCGCGGACACCGTCGCCGAATCCGATCGCCGCGCCGTCCGTACAGAACAGTTCGCCGCCGCCGGGCGCGGCGAACTCCGCACGGTGGTCCACGAGATACTTCCGTTGGACGATGCCGTTCTCGCGCACCGGAAGATGGACGCGGGCGAAGTGTTCGGGCGAATCGTCCTCGCTCCGTAGGCGCGGCCGGACGGGTGTTGCTTCGCGCGTCCCGAAGCGACGGCGTCCTCGCGGCGCGTGGGGGCGAAACCGGCGTCATCGTGCGGGCCGCGGTTGTACCGAACCGAGGCGTCGGTACCGTGGGCGCAGGAGGTGCCAGGTGGTGGACAGACAGATGACGCAGGCCAGGCAGCAACGCCGGCGGGTGATCCTGGCCGCGGCGGCGGGTTTGTTCGCCGCGTGCGGGTATCGGGCCGCGGGCATGGAGGAGATCGCCTGCCGGGCCGGGATCAGCAAGCCCGTCCTGTACAAGTCGTTCTCGAGCAAGCTGGAACTGTATCTGGCCGTGCTGCACGAGGCGATGCAGGAACTGGAGGAGACGCTCACCGCCGCACTCGAACCCGCCGAGGGCATGCGATCGATCGTGGAGGCCTCGGTGTCGGCGGTGTTCGACTACGCCGACACCCGGCCCCGCAGCGCCGTCCTGCTGGCCGGCGCCGCGGTGGCCGACGAACCGTCGGCGCAGCGCATCGCACATCAGGCCGCCACCATCTGCATCGACACGCTCGCCCGGGCGCTGGCACCGCATCCGCTGCCGCACGCCGAACACGGATGGCTGATCACGGCCGAGTTGGTCGCGATCGCCCAGTCGTGTGCGCGGGACTGGGTCGCCACCGGCAAACCCCTGCCCAAACACGAGGCCGTCGCCACGACCGCCAGCCTGTGCTGGACCGGTCTGGCCGGTGTCCAGCTGGCGCCGCAACCCCCGGCCCGCCCGGTCCCGGACGCCACGGCGTAGGGGTAACTGTCCGGTGAGCTGTCGCGGTGATGCGTTGAGCCGATTCGACTTTCGCCGCCACGACCACAACCTCGGCCCGTCGAGGAACTCGGACCTGCGTCTTCGATGCGATCAGTAGAGTGAATTCGTGAGTCCCGCGAAGATCGTGATCATCGGCGGTGGTTTCTCCGGCGTCGAATGTGCCCGCTATCTGGAACGGCATCTCGGCGCCGACGAAGCGTTCATCCAACTCGTGACACCTGATGCGGGGCTGCTCTATCTGCCGCTGCTGCCGCAGGTCGCATCGGGTGTGCTGAATCCGCGGTCGATCACGGTGTCGCTGCGGCGGGTGCTGCGCCGCACCGAGGTGGTTCCGGGTATGGCGATCGGGGTGCATCCGGATACCCGGCAGGTCGTGGTCCGCGGGTCGGCCGGGACCGAAAGTGCTCTCGACTACGACCATCTGGTGCTCGTTCCGGGCAGCATCACCCGCGTCCTCGACGTGCCCGGACTCGACGAGTACGGATTCGGGATGAAGACGCTCGCCGAGGCCATGTTCCTGCGTGACCACGTCCTGCAGCAGTTGGATATCGCGGCCGTGCGCGGTGGTGAGGAGGAAGATCGGGAGCGCCTGAACTTCGTCACCATCGGCGCCGGATACGCCGGTACCGAGACCGCGGCGGTGCTCAACAAGGTCACCCGGGCGGCCGCGCGCCGGTATTTCCCGAAGCTGGAATCCGGCATGGTGCGCTGGCATCTGGTCACGCACGGCGACCGGATCATGCCCGAACTCGGACAGCGACTCGGGGAACAGGCCAAGCGGAATCTGGCCGATCGGGGCATCGAACTGATCACCGGTGCGTCGGCGAAAGAGGTTACCGCCCATGGTGTTCAGCTCACCAACGGCCGGTTCATCCCGACGCGGACGGTGCTGTGGACCGCAGGTGTCGTGCCCAGTCCCCTCGCCGGACATCTGGGCGCGGCGACGACGAAGGGCCGCATCGTGGCCGAAGCCGATTTCACCGTGCCGGGACTCACCGGTGTGTGGGCCTGTGGCGATGCGGCGGCGGTTCCCGACCTGACCGCCGATGCGGGCACCCTGTGCGCTCCCACCGCGCAGCACGCGATGCGCCAGGGCCGCCACCTCGGTAGGAATCTGGTGGCCGTGCTGCGTGGCGGCCGGCCCACGCCGTACCGGCATCAGGACCTCGGCATGGTGGTCGACCTCGGCGGCGCCGATGCGGTGGCGCGTCCGCTGAAGATCGGATTGCGCGGTATCCCAGCACAATTCGTCACGCGCGGCTATCACCTGATGGCCCTGCGCACACTCGTCGCCCGAGCTCGGGTGGCCTTCGACTGGACCGTGCACGGCCTCAGCGGCGACGACTTCCTGCGTATCGGCTACGGCGACTACACCACCCACACGATCGGCGGTTTCGAGCAGACCGGATGCTATCTACCGGCCGAGGAAGTCCCGCGGACCTTGAAAGCGCTGTGCGACAACGACTGACCTCGGCGCCCCGCCACCGACCGGCCGGCGACCGCGCCGGACGCTCTCATCTCACCGGTTCGCCGCGGACGCGGTCAGAACGGGCTTGATGTCGAGAACCGGAGTCCCGTCGAAGGCTTCCAGGTGGGCGACGCGGACCCGGGTACCGGCGATGGACAGGATCCGGACCTCGTGCAGCCCGATCGGATTGGGACGGTGTGGTGCGCGCGTGCTGAAGACACCGCTGAGCGGTCGGCTCGTGTCCCCCCGGGGATGGACTGCCAGAGTGTCCCGGTCGGCGCGGTCGAGCCAGGTCAGCAGTACCAGGTCCATACCCGGCGCGAGGCCTTTCAGCGCTTCGGCGTAACGGTCGTCGAGCACCACCCACGCCGGTGGGGCGCCCTCGTCGGCCTGGCGCGGTGCGGGAGCGAGGTCCGTGAGCTCGGATTCGACGAATCCGATCGGGCGCAGCAGGTAGTCGGTCACCGCACCAGTGTGAAACCGCCCGGCCAATCCTGCCGGGTGATCGCCGGTTTCCGCCGACGGGTACGCCCTTACCTGCGAGCGACTTTCGGCAGGCCCAGGGCGACCTCGGAAACCATGTCGCGCATCACCTCGTTCACCCCCCCGCCGAAGGTGATCACGACGTTCCGCTCGGCATCCACGTCCAGCGCCTTCAGAGTGTGCGCCGTGACCGGGTCCGCGGGATCGCCCCACGCGCACACGATGTCCTCCGCGATGCGCGCGACGCGTTGTACCCGGGTGGTGTGGAACACCTTGGACGCCGGGGCATCCGCCCGCGCACGTCGTCTCGATCGAGGACCCGGTTCTGTCGGACGTCAGGGCTGGACGAAAGCCCGGTCCAGGAGCGTGTGCAGCCGGGCTCGGTCCTCGTCGCCGAGCCTGCTCAAGCCTTCTCGGGTCCGGTGCATTTTCGCGCGGATCGCGTCGACGGCACGCTCGCCCTCGGAGGTGATGACCAGATTGGTCACGCGGCGGTCCGATGCGCTGGCCTCCCGGCGCACGAGCCCCCGCTTCTCCAGCCGGTTGATGATCCCGGTGACGTTGGACGCGTCGCACGCCAGTATCTCGGCCAGGGTGCGCATCGCGGCGGGGCCCCGGCGCAGCACCGTCAATGCCTTGCCCTGACTCGCGGTGAGGTTCTCACTCGCCGCTGCGGCCGTGAAGTCGCTGTAGTACACGCCCAGCGACACCGAGAGCAGCTCCATGAGCCGGCCGGTGTCGACGTGCGGGACCTCTGCCATGCGATTCATCCTACGTCCCGAAACTTGACCATCTCAACTATTCACCCCTACCGTGGAAATTGCTTGAGGTTATCAACCATCAACGTTGTCAAGTTTCTACGAGGAGCATCCCGTGCCCGTCACCGCGTCCGACGTCTCCCGCGCAGCGGAGATCCTGTCCCGGCCCGTGTCCCTGAACAGTCTCACCATCCCCAACCGCATCGTGATGGCGCCGATGACGCGCATGTTCTCCCCGGGCGGTATCCCCGGTGACGAGGTGCGGTCCTACTACGCGCGCCGGGCTGCCGCCGGTGTCGGCCTGATCGTCACCGAGGGGACCTACGTCGGCCACGGGTCGGCCGGTCAGAGTGATCGGGTACCGCGATTCCACGGTGCCGAGCAGTTGGCGGGCTGGGCGAAGGTCGCCGCGGACGTGCACGCGGCGGGCGGCACGATCGTGCCGCAGCTGTGGCATATCGGCATGGTCCGCAACCACGGCGAACAGCCCTACCCCGAGGCCCCGGCCATGGGCCCCTCCGGCATCCGCGTCGACGGTACCGAGGGGGCCGGTGAGGCGATGACGCAGCGCGACCTGGACGACGTCGTCGCCGCCTTCGCCGAGGCTGCCGCGGCCGCCGAGCGCATCGGTTTCGACGGGGTCGAACTGCACGGCGCTCACGGCTACCTCATCGACCAGTTCCTGTGGGCGCGCACGAACCGCCGCACCGATGCCTACGGTGGAGATCCCTCGGCGCGCACCAGGTTCGCGACCGAGATCGTCGCCGCGGTCCGCGCGGCCGTATCGCCCGGCTTCCCGGTGATCTTCCGCTTCTCGCAGTGGAAGCAGGAGGCCTACGACGCCCGGCTCGCCGAGACCCCGCAGGAACTCGACGCGATCCTGGCGCCGCTGGCCGCCGCCGGTGTCGATGCCTTCCACGCCTCCACCCGCCGGTACTGGCTCTCGGAGTTCGAGGGCTCGGACCTGAACCTGGCCGGGTGGACCAAGAAGCTCACCGGCAAACCCACCATCACAGTCGGCTCGGTCGGCCTCGACGGCGACTTCCTCCACGCCTTCACGGGCCGAGGCGCCGAACTCGGCAGCCTCGACAACCTCCTCGACCGCCTGGAACGCGACGAGTTCGACCTGGTCGCCGTCGGCCGCGCGCTCCTGCAGGATCCGGAATGGGCAGCCAAGGTGCTGGGCGGCCGGATCGACGAACTGAAGGCCTACGACGCGGCGGCGCTGAAGACCCTGAGCTAGGAGTCTTCATCGCCTTCGGGGCCGGCGAGCTCGTCCGTCACAATCCTTGCGGGACAACGATTTCGCGCTTGAGGATCTTGCCTGTCGGCCCCTTGGGCAGAGCGTCGACCAGCCATACCTGGCGTGGATACTTGTAGGCCGCCACGCGGGCCTTGACGTAGTCGCGCAAGTCGTCGGCGGTCGCTTCGACACCCGGTGCGAGCGCGACCACCGCGGCTACTTCCTCGCCGTGGGTCGGGTGGGGCACGCCGAGCACCGCGGCTTCGAGGACGGCCGGGTGTTCGTAGAGGACCTCCTCGATCTCGCGCGGGTAGACGTTGAAACCGCCACGGATGATCAGGTCCTTCTTGCGGTCGAGGATGTAGAAGTAGCCGTCCTCGTCCTGCTTCGCCATATCGCCGGTGTGGAACCAGCCGTCCCTGATCGCCTCGGCGGTCGCCGTGGGGCGATCCCAGTAGCCGCGCATGACATTGTGTCCACGAATGGCGATCTCGCCGGCGTCACCGGGTGCGACGTCGTTGCCGTCGGCGTCGACGACACGCATCCGCACGCCCTCGATCGGGGTGCCGATCGACCCGGGCCGAGCGGCGCCGACGCGGTTGAACGAGGCGACCGGCGAGGTCTCCGACAGTCCGTACCCTTCGAGGACCGGAACGCCGAATCGCTCTTCGAATCCCCGCAGGATTTCGACCGGGAGTGCCGCGCCGCCGGACAGGCACAGCCGCAACGTGCCGGTGTCGGCGATGCCGGGGCCCGCGCCGAGCATGGCGACGTACATCGTCGGCACGCCTTCGAAGATGGTGACGCCGTCGCGTTCGATCAGCTTCAGCACTAGCTCCGGGTCGAAGCGTGGGGTCAATGTGATGGTGGCTCCGCTGAGCACGGCGACGTTGAGGCAGCACGTCTGCCCGAAGGCGTGAAACAGGGGCAGGCAGCCCATGATCACGTCGTCCGGGGTCGCGGTGAGCAATGTGCGTGCGGCGACGGCGGCGTTTGCCCGCAGGTTGGCGTGGGTCAGCTGCGCGCCTTTGGGGGTGCCGGTCGTGCCGGAGGTGTAGAGCAGCACCGCGGTGTCCTCGTCGTCGCGGACCGTCACTTCCGGGGAGTCCCGCCACGAGGCGAACTCGGTCACCGCGTCGTCGGCGACGGTGAGAACGCGCACCTGCGTCTGTGCCGCTCCGGCGGTGGCCTCGGGGACGGCGGTATGCCACGCGAAGAGGAGCCGAGCGCCCGAGTCGGCGAGGTGGTGCCGGACTTCGCGTTCCTTCAGGAGGGGATTCATCGGCACCGCGATCAGGCCGGCCCGCAGGATGCCGTAGTAGATGATCGGGAACGCGGTGACATTGGGCAGCATCATCGCGACTCGGTCACCGGGCCGCGCGCCCAGGTCGCGCAGACGCCCGGCCACGCGGGCGCTCACATCGTCGAACGCGGCGTAGGTCAGGACCTGATCGTCGAGGCGGACCGCGGCACGGTCCGGAAACTGACCGGCGGCGTCCTTGAGATTCATGGCGAGGTTGGTCACATCCACAATCGTCTGCATCCGACAGCGCCGGGCCTATAGGGCGGGCGACAGCCGACAACCGGGAAATCTGTGCCCGGCGATATTCTCGCCGGTCGCGCATGGCCGTAGCCTACGCATCGTGCCCCGCAGCCTTCCCGATCCTTTGACAGCGCCGATAGCGAACGGACTGACCGGGCGGCTCGATGAACTGACCGACGACCTGGTCGAGCGCATCGTCGACGAGATCGAGATCTACCGTGAGCCGGGCGTGGTGCCGCGCGCGGAACTGCGCCGGTCGACCCGATCGAACCTCGAGTACATGCTGCATCGGCTGGCGCACGGCCGGACGCCGGAACTTCTGGCACCGCGTTCGACCGGCCGCGAGCGCGCCGGACAAGGGGCGCCGCTGCCCGAGGTATTGCGGGCTTTCCGGCTCGGATTCGCCTTTCTCTGGCAGCGACTGCTCGAGTCCGCCCGTGCCTCGGGGCAGTGTTCGCTCGATGCCCTGCTCAACGTGGCGACCGAAATCTGGGCCATGGCCGACGACTATTCGACCGCGCTCACCGAGTCCTACCGCGCCGCGGTCGGCGAGGCCGTGATTCTCGCGGATCGGCGGCGCTCGGCGCTGGTGGCGGCCCTGCTGAACGGTCCTTCCGAGGAGAACCACACCGCCTGGGAAATCGCGAAGTTGCTCGATATGCCTTATGACGGTTCATTTCTCGTCGTCGTCGCCGAGACACCGGAGCTCGGCCTGCCTGCGCTGCCCGGACTCGAGGAACGGCTGCGTGCACTCGATGTGGCCTCCGCGTGGCGAACCGGGCCGGAACACGAGATCGTCATCCTCTCCTGCGGCCGGCGCCGCACCGACGAAATTCGTTCGCTGGTCGCCAAATTCGCGTCTGCTCGAGTCGGGGTGAGCCCCCCGTACAGCCGGCTCGACCGGACACCGCGCGCACTGCGATTCGCGAAAATCGCAGTGGAAACGTTCGAACCCGACGCCACCGGCGTACGCCAGCTATCCGACACCCCCATGGCCGAGCTCGTGATGGGCAACCTCGATACGACCCGCCGTTTCGTCAGGCGGGTCCTGGGTCGCGTGCTCACGATGGCCGACGACGATCGCAGTACCTTGATCACGACGGCGGAGGCGTGGCTGAACGCTCGCTCCTCCGCTGCCGAGGCCGGGCGCGTGCTGTACTGCCACGAGAACACCGTCCGTTATCGGATGCGCCGGCTCGAGGAGCGTCTGGACGGCGAACTCGACGACCCGGCGACCGTCGCCGAGCTGGCGGCCGCGTTGCAAGCGATACGCACCTTCCCCGAACTGGGCGCGCGCCTGACTCCCGATCCCCACGAGGAACACGAATGATCGGTGAACCGCCGACGGGCAGCGGCTGACGTGGCCTGTTCACACCGCCGATTGCCCGGCGACCCAGGCGGCGATCTGGGCGCGTGAGGTGAAGCCCAGTTTGGTCAGGATATGTTCGACATGGCCTTCCGCGGTGCGTTGCGAAATCACCAGCCTGGCGGCGATCGCCTTGTTGGTCCAACCCTGGGCGACGAGTTCGGCGACTTGGCGTTCCCGCTTGGTCAGTCGCCGGTCCGAATGCGCTGTCGGCCCGGCGATGTCGCCTCCCTCGCCGAGGGCGAAGGACACCGCCGTATCGAAGTCCATCGCCGCGCCTTGTCGGCGGGCGGTGTCGAAGGTTCGTGATCCCAGCGCCGTGCGGCTGCTCCGTTCGGAGTTTTCACGGTAGCCGAGCAGATCGTGAAACATGAAGGCCGAGCTGCCCGCGACGCTGCTCGAGGCATCGGCAGCACCCATCAATACCGCCGCGCGCCGGAACTGACGGTCCTCGGCGGCCAGCCAGGCCAGGATTTCCGAGCAAGCCGCGGCGGCGAGAGGGTCACCCAGCAGTCGTGCGACGCGAATCCCCTCTTTCAAATAACTTGTGGCGCGGCCGGTTTCGTTCCGGCGCCACAATGTGAACCCCACAGCCCACAGTGTCCAGGATCGACGCATGGTCTCATCGGCCGATTCGGTGGCGGTGAGAGCCTCGCGGAAGTACGGGAGGGCGCGATCGGTGTCGTTCTGCAGTGTGTACGACCATCCGAGCGAGATCTGGGCGTCGAGTTGCAGCCCCGATTCGCCGGCCTTCGCGTAGATGTCGATGGCCTCGGTGAGCAGGGCGCTCGCACGAGACAGGTCCCCGCTCGCCAGGCACTCGTATCCCCGCGCGTGGGCGAGCAGGGCGGTGACGAGAGGGTCGGTGAGGTCGTCGGCCAGACTTTCCAGTTGTGCGATTTTCTCGGGGATGGCAGACAAGTCGGTTTGAATCGCGGCTGTCTCGACGGCCTGGTAGAGCACTCTGGCTCGGTCGACGGTTCGTATGTCGGGGGTATGGCTCGAGGCGTGCTCGAGCCACCGGCGCCCCTCGGTCAGCCGCCCTCTTATGGTCCAGAAGGGGTAGAGAGCAGCGGTCATTCGCAATGCGCTCTCGCCCCCCTCGGACACGCTGAACTCCAGCGCCTTCGCCAGATTGGGCAGCTCCCGTTCCAGTCGCGCGACCCACTGCAGCTGGCGTGGGCCCACCCACTCCCGATCCGCTGCCAGTGCCAGTCGTTCGCACCAATCCCGTTGGCGGCGAATAGGTTCGGCGTCGTCGCCGTCGTCCCGCGCCCTGCGTCTGCCGTACTCCTGGATGGTTTCGAGCATCCGGAAACGGACGGTTCCGTCGGTGTCTTCGCGGATCAGAATCGACTTGTCCACCAGCGCGGCCACGGCATCGAGTAGTTCCGCGTCGCCGAGGTCGGGGCCGCAGACATGTTCGGCGGCATCGAGCTCGAACCCGCCCTCGAATACCGAAAGCTGTTTCCACAGGCGTTGTTCGGACCTGGTGCACAGGTCGTAGCTCCAGCCGATGCAGTACTGGAGGGTCTGCTGGCGTTTCGGGGCGCTACGACTCCCTCGGGTGAGCAGCGCGTAGCGATCGTCGAGCCGGGACAGGATCTGTTCGGGGGACATGGCGCGAAGCCGCGCCGCTGCGAGTTCGATTGCCAGTGGCAATCCGTCCAATCGGGAGCAAATCCGGGCAACGGTGTCGGTGTTGCGCTCGGTGAGCTCGAATCCGGGTACGGCCGTTGCCGCTCGTGCGGCGAACAGCGTGACGGCGTCCTCGCGAGCGGCGCGGCGCGCCATCCTGCCCGCCGGAGCCGAAACCGTCAGCGGGGGCACCGCGAACACCGATTCGCCGGCGGCACTCAGCGCCTCGCGACTGGTGGCCAGGATCCGGATCCGCGGGCAGGCGCGCAACAGCGATTCGGTCAGTGTCGTCACCGCGTCGATGACGTGTTCGCAATTGTCGAGCAGCAACAGCAGATCGCGGGTGGACAGATATCGGATGAGGACGTCCAGGGTCGGCTCCAGGCCCCAGCTCCGCAGACCGAGAGTGGCGGCGACGACATCGACCACCGCGGTCGCGTCGCGCAGGCCGGCCAGCTCGATCAGCCACACCCCGTCGAGGAAATCCGGCTCGAGCTGGTGGGCGATCCGCAGTGCGAGCCGGGATTTGCCCACTCCGCCGGTTCCGGTCAGGGTGACCAACCGCGACCCGGTCAGCAGTTTCTCGAGCATGGTCACCTGGGAGTGCCGATCGATGAAGCTGGTCAACTCGAGCGGAAGGCTGGCGGGACCGTTTCCCGCACCACCCAGCGGTCGGGTCCCGGACGGCTTCTCGGTACCCGGTTCGCTGCGCAGCGCCATCTCGTCGACCGTGAATCCATGGCTTCGTTCCGCCTGGCGCAGTTGTTCGCCCAGTAACTCCGCGGTGGGGCGATCGGACGGTTCGCGCGACATCGCCGCTTCGATGATCGAGCTGACGTCGTCGGGGATGTCCTGCTCGCGCAGGTCCGGAACCGGCTGCCGGGTGATGCGCAGGAACTGTGCGACCAGTTGCTCACCGCTGCGGCGCTCGAACGCAGCGTGCCCGGTCAAGGCGCAGAAGAGTGTGGCCGCCAGCCCGTACACATCCGATGCCCGGCTGGGCGCGGCCCCACTCAGTACTTCCGGTGCGGTGAAGGCGGGGGAACCGGTAATCGTGCCGGTGGAGGTCTCGAAGCCACCGGCGATGTGGGCGATACCGAAGTCGGTCAACGCGGGCTCGTCGTAGTCGGTGAGCAGGATGTTTCCCGGCTTGATATCGCGGTGCAGGATGTCGGCGCGATGCGCGGTTTCCAGCGCGCCCGCGATCTTCACCCCGAGCCGCAACGCATCCGACAGCGGCAGGGGACCATCGTGGCGGATGCGGGAGTCGAGGGAACCGCGAGCGTGATAGGGCATCACCAGGTACGGGCGGCCGGTCCCCGTCACGCCGACTTCGAGCATGTCGACTATGTTCGGATGCCCGGTCAGCCGCCCCATCGCTCGCTGCTCGCGAAAGAAACGCGCCCGGTTTTCGTCGAGTTCGCCGCTCAGTACCTTCACCGCCACCGTGCGATCCACCGCCGGTTGGGTACAGCGGAACACCTGGCCGAAACCACCTCGTCCGATTTCTTCGACGTCGGTGAAACCCGCAGAATGCAACTCCGTGACGACGTCGACACCACCATCACGCTGTGTTTCGAACGGGTCGCTCTCGACCATCGGCTACTTGTCAACTTCTGCCGCAGGTACCAGTCAGAATATCCCTGATACCCCTGCCGATGTCCGCCCGCCGCCGGTCGGAAGCCCGCTCCTCGAAGTCCATCACGGTCGCCTCCGTCGTGGAGATACGGAGGCGACGATGAGGCGCCAGGCCACTGCGGCATCTTTCATCAGGCGGGCGTGGTCGCCGGGTCGGGGGCGGTGACCTGGTTGGTGAAGTCGATCAGGGCGGCAATGCCGACGGGCACGCCGACCAGGATGATCCCGGCGGCGGTCCCCAAGGCGACGCCGACCGCGGCGCCGGCCAGGCATCCGCCGAGCGCACCGGCGAAGAAAACCGGGAAGGTGATGGTTCCCACGGTCAGTGCGCCCGCGATACAGCCCAGCGGGAGGCCGATGAGTGTGCCGATCAAGGTGCCGACGCTGATCGCCAATCCGAATTCGGTGGCGGCCGTGGCCATCGCATTCTGGAACTGTGCGTCGGACGCGACCGGACGCGGAAGCTCCACCGGAGTGGCGGGCCGGGCCGACGCGGGGTCGGTACCGGGGGTCAGGGTCGCGGTGTTGCCGTCGATCCGTGCCGCGATGGGCCAGTCCTTGTCGTCCTTGCGGTAGGTGAGCGGGAACCCGGCGGCGAGGTTGCCCTGCGCGTCGAGCACCTGGAACTGGTTGCCGCGCACCGTGAGTGAGCCGCCGTCGGTGCTGATCCGCACCGATCCGTCGACGATGCTCGAGGTGTAGTGGATACCCGGAAGGACGGCGGTGCGAATACTCGAATTCGGGGGAAGCGCCGGATTCGCGGGTGCGGGTTCGGCGCAGGCGACAGCGGTCGTCAGGCCGACGGTGAGTGCGGTGAGGCAGGTGGTCGCGACCAGGTTGTTGATTTTCATGTCATCCGATTTCTGTTGTGCGGATAGTTGTTTCGAGGATCTGCCGGCTCAGCACCGGCGCCGGATGCCGAGTAGCGCCGGCACCGCGAGCAGGGCGGCGGCCGCGCCGAAGGCGTACAGCAGGCGGTAGTTGTTCGGGCCGTCGATGGCGAGGAGTGCGGGGGCCACGAGCGGTGCGACCATCAATGCCGCCGACTGGGTCAGCACGACCAGCCCGAGATCGCGGGCCGCGTTCTCCCACGAGGTCATCGTGGATGCTGCCAAGGCCAGCATCTGCCCGAGCAGCAGACCGTATCCGATGCCGAAAAACACACAGCCGGTGAGGAATTCGGGGATGGTGCCGACGACATCCATCACGGTGCATCCGACGGCGACGAGCAGGCCCGCGGCGGCGAACAAGGGTTTGCGCCTGCCGATCCGGTCGGCGAAGCGGCCGCCCAGGGGACTGATGATCGACGCCGTACCGTTGATGATCAGCGTCGCCTCGAAGACGGTGGGAACCAGGGCGGCGTCGTCGAGCTTCAGCTCGATTTGCAGGAAGTAGACCAGAAAGGTCGCCACCACCGCCGCACCGAGGGTGATACCGAAGATGGAGGCCAGGCACCAGCCGAAGTCGGGTGCCTTACGCGGATCGAAATAGAGCGTCCGGGCGAAGTCGCGGATATTGAAGATCGGCCGGACATGTCCGGCGAAATCGGTTTCCCGGAGAATGGCGACGAATATCAGGACGAGTCCGGCGCCGAGAGCTGCCGGAACGAGAAGGCGCGCGGTCATTCCCGGGGTGATGCGGACGATGAAGGTCCCCGCGATGAGCCCCACACCCTGTGCCGCACCGGCGAGACCGGCGACGAAACCCGCGCGCTCCGGCGGAATGGAATCCGCGAGCATGGACCACAACACCGTCAATCCGATGGTGCCGGCCACCGAGACGATGATCCATCCGACGATGAGCCCGGCGATGGTGCCGGAAACGGCGACAATTGCGTTGCCCGCCATGATGGTGGTGGCTGCGACCACCAGCCATGGCCGTCGCCGGCCGAAGCGCGACATGGTGATATCGGCCAGGCGCCCGAAGAACGGGCCCGCGGGCAGTGAGACGAGAGCGCCCGTCGCCGCGATCGCCGAATAGGCCACGGAGGTATGGGCGGGGACAGCCTGCGCGACCCGGAGTGCTAAAGTGATCATGGTCGGGGTCAGAACGGCAGTCCACACACCGAAGATCGCCAGGACATACATCCAGATGAATGCAGTTCCGGTGTGATTGAGAGTGATGGCCGTGGGCGTTGCGTCGGTGGATACGGAGGTACCGGTTTCCGTATCTGTCGCGGGTGTGGGCGAATCTTGAGCTGTCATGGTGCTTTCCGAACTTCGGTGAATGGGAATGGGTGCGTCACGTCCTGGCGCGGTGGTGGCGAGAATGCTCGCGCGAAACACTGCACGAAGCGGTGTGCGGTGAGTTCGCAGCCCGTGGACGGCAATCGACGGGCGTTGTTTCGGCGATGTGGGAAGAGTGGCCGTAGTTTCCGGCCCGGTGGGAAGCCCGGTTCAGTCGAGTGGCCTGTCGGCGTGCACTGAGGGCACCGCCGAATTGCCCGTTCGCCCACCGCGCGCGAGTCCCCGATTGTGATCATCGAGTGCCCGGTAGCCGTGGTAGTAGGTCGTGATCATGAGCGCCCAGATCGCCAGTGCCGGAATGTAGAACAATGTGTGGTCGGCGTCGTCGCCGGGAATATGGACGAAGTCATAGGTCGACGCGATGGTCGCCCCGAGTAACGTCGCGATGAAAACCCAGGCCGCGCAACGTCGTTCACCGATCCGCCACAGCCGGCCGGCGACCGTCACCATGAACACCGCGACAGCGAGATTCAGTGCGAGGTAGAACAGCGACCATTGCGGGCTGACGGGCCGCACGTCGATCGTTCGCCACAGCCCGACCACGGTCGCTGCCCCGAAGGCGGCGGCCTCCACCACAAGCGAGGCGCGGTACCCGCGGGTCACCGCCATCATGCCGAGTACGAACACCAGCGTCATGCCGAACGACCGCGAGAACGCGTCGAAGAACACCATCAGGTGGTAGCTCACGCTCGAATGATCGATTCCGGTGGCGGCCAGGAAGAGAACGTTCGTGCCCGATATCCCGATCACCAGCCATTCGAGACCGAGCAGGTAGTTGCGGTGGCGGCGAATGATCCGCACCCCGTAGTAGAGGCCGGCCGCCGCCATCCACGTGTCGGCGGCCAGAAGCAATGCCATTGCGAGCGTATTCATCGAGAATTCCTTCGATTCAACAGAATTCGGAGTAGGTACGCCGCACTCGCCCAGCCGCGTCGAGCACCGGCGTGACGCGGAACGGGTGACGGGGGCGTATGAACGGCGGCACGGCGGCCGTCCGTTCGGGTGGAGGACCCGTCCGCGTCGCGGCTGGGGGATCGGATCGGTTGCTGTTCGCGCTATGCGGAACGGGCAGACACCTGCTGCAGGACTCGCTCGAGGCGCGAGGCCGTTTCTCCGATGTCGGCGAGCGTGTGTGCGGTGCTGAGGAAGATCTTTCCGGACGGCATGAAGACGACACCCGATTCGAGCATGCCGGCCGCGATCTCGGCCCACAGTCCGTCCGTGCCGTGCAGACTCGTCGCCTGATCGCGCGGCACGAACTGCGCGAGCGACCCGACGCGCCGGAGACTGCCGGGCGCACCGGTCGACACCAGCACGTCGGTGATCGCCTGCTCGAAGGCGTCTCCCAGATCTTCCAGTTTCTCGAATACGCCCGGCGCGGCGGACAATTCCATCGCGGCTTTCACCGATGCGAGCGCGATCGGGTTGCCGTTGAACGTTCCGGCGTGAGTGAGGCCGTGCTCCACCAGATCGATGATGTCCGCGCGACCGACGACCGCACTCTGCGTGAACCCACCGGCGATCGCCTTACCGAACACCGAGAGATCCGGGCGCACACCGAATCTCTCGGCCGCGCCGCCGCGGGCTATCCGGAACCCGGTGATCACCTCGTCGAAGATCAGCACGACGCCGTGCCGGTCGCACAGACTGCGCAGGGTTTCGAGGAAGCCGGGTTCCGGTGTGAGCACGCCGGCGTTGCTCATGATCGGGTCGACGAGCACGGCGGCGATTCGGCGCTCTTCGGCGCGGGCCAGCAGTTCGGCGATCGCGGCGGTGTCGTTGAACCGGCTGATGATCAAGTCGGCGTGGGCATTCGGGCTCTGTCCGAGGGCGGCGGGAACGGGTGACTCACCCGTGTCGTCCGCGCCCATGCTCGCGTACACGCTGTCGTGCCAGCCGTGGTAGGCCTTCGCGAACTTGACGATGCGGTGTCTGCCGGTCGCCGCCCGCGCGAACCTCAAGGCGACCTGCACGGCCTCGGTTCCGGTGTTCGTCCATACGAGACGCTGTGCACCGGGCACGGATGCGAGTACCGCCTCGGCGGCTTCGTACTCGAGACGATGGCCCATCCCGACGACCTGCATCGAGGTCGCGACTCGTGCCACCGCGTCGATGATGTGCGGGTGGCTGTGGCCGTGGACCAACGGTCCCCAGGCCATCACGTAGTCGACGTAGCGGTCCCCGTCGAGGTCCCAGAGGTGAGCTCCGTGGCCCCGCTCGACGAAGAGCGGAACCGGCCGCATCGCGGCGCGAAGGCCCGAACTGACGCCACCGCCGACGCTGCGACGGGTCCGCTCGAATGCGGTTCTGGAGGAGTCGATTCCCATACATATCCTTGAGGGCTGCGAGCGGACCTGCCGGAGAGGCTCGTCGCCTCTCCGGCAGGTCGCGAGGCGAGAGTTGTGCCGACCGGCACCTCAGAGCTTCAGGTAGTCCGCGAGCTCGCTGTAGTCCACCTGCCAGAGGCCGGGCGAGCCCTTGGGGTACTGGGAACGGAAACCGAGAATCCGCTGCACCCGCGGCGAGAGCTGCTTCGCGATCTCCATGTCGACGAGGAACGGGTAGGCCTCCTCGCCGGTCAGGAAGCCCAGGTTGAGCGGGAAGGCCAGTCCCCGGCGGTACTGGTCGGTCGTGACGTTCGCTCCGCCGCCGTGCACGGTCTTGCCGCTGTAGAAGAACGCGTCACCGGCCTTCATGACCGCGGGGATGGTGTCCTCGGGGGTGCCGCGATTTTCGAAGTCGTCCCAGAGGTGGCTGCCCGGGATGACCCGCGTGGCGCCGTTCTCCTCGGTGAAGTCGGTGAACGCGATCATGAAGTTCACGCACACCTCGGGTCCCTGTGGGCCCATACCGACGAACGGGTACCAGTTCTCCAGGTCCCGATGCAGGAACTGTGCGCGGTTGCCGGGGCCGATCTCGATGAGCTGCGCGGTGGTCAGCCAGTAGGTACCGGACTCCTCGAGGAACAGGGCGTCGCAGAGGTCGTGGATCAAGTCCTGCTCGAGGATCTCCTCGCGGAAGGTCTTGCTGTGCGTCACCAGGTTCGTCAGCCGCTTGGTGTTGCGGCCGTGGAACTCCGCGACGATCTCGTCCTCATGGGTCGAGCCGGGAGCCAGCGCTGCCATGGGCTGCTCGACCTCGGCGTTGAATCGCGCGATCTGCTCCGCCGAGAGGAAGTTCTCGATGATCACGCCGCCGTCCTCGGCGACGATGTCGAGGATCTCGGCGAGGGGGGCCGTCGCCGCCACGGATCGTAGAGCGGCCTTGGCTTCGGTGGTCATAACTCTCCATTCCCACGTCCGATCAAATGTCTTAATCACTTGATCTGATCGAATGATCTGATTGTGTGCCGCGCCACACCGGGTGTCAAGAGCGAATCGAAGACTCGTCCGAAAAATCGTGTTTGCCGTCACTCCCGCACGGATGGTGCGCGCGCCTGGGAAGCCGCTGTCTGTACGCTTGACTTGATCAAACATTCAGAGCGCCTACGTGCGCCAATGAGCGAATGAGGTGAAACGATTGGCCCACGTGTCGACAGAGGACCGTTCCGTGCAGTTCATCGATGCGGCGGTCCGAGTCATCGCCGAGCGCGGGGTCGGGAGTGCGACGACGCGCAGGATCGCCGAAGCGGCCGACGCTCCTCTGGCCTCTCTGCACTACTGCTTCCGAGACAAGGACGGCCTCTTCCTCGCCGTCTTCGAGTATCTCGCCGCCGAAATCACCAAGCAGTTCACCTCCATCGAGCCGGACGAGCTCGAGGCGACCGCGGTAGAAGTCGTCCGGCGATCGGTGCGCTGGCTCATGGAGCACCCGGACTACGCGTTGGCGGAAGTCGATCTGTACATGTGGATGACCCGTAATCGGCCGGCGCTGGCGAAAGAGGCCTACGACGTCTTCCTGCGGGCGGTCACCGACGTGTTGCAGCGCGCGGCAGGGCCCGGCGCACGCGCGGAGGCCATCGAGAATCTCGGCGCGGTGCTGATCGGCGCCACCGACGGACTTGTGTTGCAGTGGGCCTCGGATCGGGATCGGGCGCGGGCCGATGCCTTCGCCGATGTGCTCTGCGCGGGGATCCCGGCAATGTGCAGCGGGATTCGGAAGTAGGTCCTGCCTGGTTTCCACAGAGGTTGGTTGCGCGGTCGGCAGCCGAATACGTTCCGGCGAAACGAGATCGGGGTCAGGCCCCGCGATCGCCGCCCGTACCGTCCGTTGCCGGCGAATGTGCTTCGGCCGCTCGGGCTCTCAGCAGGTACTTCTGGGTCTTGCCCGTCGACGTCTTGGGAAGCGGACCGAAGAGAACCTTGCGAGGAGCCTTGTAGCGCGCCAGGCTCCGTTTGACGTGCGCCACGAGTTCCTCGGCCGTGGCTCCGGCGCCGGGTGCGAGATGCACGAATGCGACAGGGATCTCTCCCCAGCGAGGATCGGCGGTGCCGACGACGGCCGCCTCGAGCACCGCGGGATGCTCGGCGAGGACGTGCTCGACCTCGACGCTGGCGATGTTCTCACCCCCGCTGATGATGATGTCCTTACTTCGGTCGCGCAGCTCGACATACCCGTCGTGATGGCGCACCGCGAGATCGCCGGTCCGGAACCAGCCGTCCGGAATCGCCTCCCGGGTGGCGGCCTCGTCGCCGAGGTAGCCGAGCATGACGTTGTTGCCGCGCAGTGCGATCTCACCGATCGTCCTGCCGTCGGCGGGGACGTCGGTGCCGGCCTCGTCGACCACCCGCGGCGGCAGGGACACCACGTTGCCGACTCCTTGGCGTGCCTTCAGCCGGATCACGGCCTCGTCGTCGAGACCCTCCCACTCGGGCACCGGCTCGCAGATGAGCGCGGGGCCGAAGCTTTCGGTCAGCCCGTAGAGGTGCGTGATGTCGAACCCGAGGCGCGCCATCCGGCGCAGCACCGCCGGCGCGGGGGGCGCCCCTCCGGTGCCCACCGATACGGCGCGCGACAGCATCGTGGCATCGTCGAAATGCGCGATCATGTCGAGCACCGCCGGGGCGCCGTTGAGGGACGTGACCCGCTCCTGCCGGATCAGTCGCCATATGTCGGCGGGCTCGACCTTGGGCAGGCATACGTGCGTGCCGCCGGCCGCCGTGACCGCCCAGGTGAAACACCATCCGTTGCAATGGAACATGGGCAGTGTCCACAGGTGGACCGAGTGCGGGCCGAGCGCGAAATGGCTCGCCATGGCCAGCGACTGCAGGTACGCACCGCGATGGTGGTACATGACCCCCTTCGGCGCTCCCGTGGTGCCGGAGGTGTAATTGATTGCCAGCAGCGAACTTTCGTCGGTGATCTGTTCCCGGCAGGGTTCGGCGCGCGCGATCAGTTTCTCGTAGTCGGAGTCGGCGCAGCCCGAGCCGATGACCACCGGAGGCATCTCCAGGGCCTCGCAGACCTCGCGAACAAGGCTCGCGTACCGGGCATCGCAGACGATCACCCCGCTACCGGAATGCTCCAGGATGTAGGTCAACTCCCGGATCCCGAGTCGAGTGTTGAGGGCTACCAAGGGAACTCCCGCCCAGGGCACGCCGTAGTGGGCTTCCAGAAGTTCGTGAGTGTTGGGTGCCAGGACCGCCACCGGCCGGCCGGCGGCGAGCTCTCGTAACCCGCCCGCCAGCCGTCGGCACCGATCGCGGAATTCGGTGTAGGTCCAGCGCAGGTCGCCGTCGACGACCGCGATACGGGATCCGTGTGCTGCCGCGGCGCGGTCGAGGAACGCCGTGGGCGTCATCGCTGCCCAGGCGTGCGTCGCCGCGGTCGTATTCGGATCAGACATAGCGGAGAACGTCGTCGTCGACCGACTCCAGCAGTCGCATGGTTTCGGCATAGTTCTGCGGATTGAGCCAGGGCTCGTGGTCCCCTTGTACCGGCATGCGCCGGGCAGCTCGCTGCATATACCCCGAGGTCACACCCGCGGTGTAGGGGAGCTGCGGCATGGCGTCGTCGCCCGGTGCCAGAGTGGGGGTGACCCGTCGCGCGCCGACTTCGTCCATATGCCCGAGAACGCGGCACAAGAAGTCGTCGACCGCTTCGATCCGCAGCGTCCACGACGAATTCACGAACCCGAACGCGTAGGTCAGGTTCGGCACTCCGGACAACGCCAGGCCCTTGTAGGTCCAGCAGCTCCCGAAGTCGACGATCTCACCGTCGACGTCGAATGTCGCCTCACCGCCCATGACGAGGTTCAGGCCCGTCGCCTTCACGATGATGTCGGCCTCGACATGCGTCCCGTCCCGCATCGCCACGCCGGTCGGGGTGAGCCGGTCGATGTGGCCGGTGACGACGTCCGCGGATCCGTCGCGGATCGCCTGGAACAGATCGGCGCCGGGCACCAGGCACACGCGCTGATCCCACGGCTCGTATGTCGGAGTGAAGTGCGCTTTGCGGACCTCGACGCCGACGACCTCGTCGATGGCGTCGAATATCGCCCTCTTGAATTCCTGCGGGTGTTGCCGCGCGTAACGGTAGGTCTCCTGCTGGGCGTGCAGATTACGCAGACGGATCCGGCTGAACGCGGCCTCGGGACCCATCTCCTCGCGCAAGCGCTCGGCTTCGGGATCGACGGCCGGCGCGATGGACACGTAGGTGGGCGACCGCTGGACCATGGTGACCTTCGCCGTCTCGCCCGCGAGACTGGGAACGAGCGTGATGGCGGTGGCCCCCGACCCGATCACCGCGACCTTGCGGCCCCGGTAGTCGAGATCCTCCGGCCACTCCTGTGGGTGGACCACCCGGCCTTCGAACGAATCCTCGCCGGGGAGTTCGGGATTGAACCCACCGCGGTAGCTGTAGTAGCCGGTGGCGAGGTGGAGGAACCGGCAGCGCAGCTGTGTGTCGCCGTCCGCGGCGCGCAATCCGAGGGTCCAGGTGTCGTCCGCGCTGCTCCACGACGCGGAGACCAGACGGGTTCCGAACCGGATCTTCTCGGTGATGCCGAACTGATCGGCGGTCTCCTGCAGATAGTTCTTGATCGCCCCGCCGGAAGCGATCGCCTCCCGTTCGGTCCAGGGCTTGAAGCCGTAGCCCAACGTGAACATGTCGCTGTCGGAGCGTATGCCCGGGTAGGTGAACAGATCCCAGGTGCCACCCAGGGATTCGCGCATCTCCAGCACCGCGAAACTTTTGCCGGGACATTTCCGTTGCAGTTCGGCAGCGGCGGCAATTCCGGAAATACCGGCGCCGACGATGACGACGTCGATCTCGGCCGGGCCGTTCACATCCATCTCCTAATCGTTGAGCTCGCCGGCGGAAGCGGCGACTGCTTCGGCAACCTGTGCCTGCTCGACAAGCCAGGGAAAACAAGGGTCGAGCTCGACGATGGCCTCGGGGTGCCATTGCAGGCCGAGAACCGGCCGACCGGGCAGCTCGATGGCCTCGACCACGCCGTCGGGGGCTCGGCCGGAAACCACCAGACCTTCACCGGGGCGATCGACCGCTTGGTGGTGCCACGAGTTCACTCGAGCCCGTGCTCCGTAGAGCCGCGCGGCGAGGGTTCCCTCGGCGAAGTCGACCGGGTGTTCGCGGTCCGGGCGCCGGTCGGGGACAGCGGCGAGGGAGTAGTGCCTGATCCCCAGATCACTCAGATCCGGAATCAGCGTGCCGCCGAGCGCGACGTTGAGGACCTGCAGGCCACGACATATCCCGAGCACCGGTATGCCGCGCGCGATGGCGTGACGTACCAGGGCGATCTCGTACTCGTCGCGGCGCCGGTCGATCGTCAGTACCTCGCCGCCGGTCGAGTTGGGCGGGGAAGGTGGTCCACCCCAGAGTTCGGGGTCGACGTCCTGGCCGCCGGTCATCACCAATGCGTCGACGCGTGCGATGACTTCGGGCCCCGCGGACTCGTAGGGAAGCAGGACGGGAATGCCACCGGCCTCGGAGATCTTCAAGTCGAACTCGGCCCAGAACATGTCGGCTCGGCATGCTGCCCAGCGGCTGTCGACGCCCACGAGCGTTTCGGCGGAGATCCGCCGGCCGGTGATCGCGATGACGGGCTTCACGAGTCACCCCCGATGCGCGCGACCACCCGCGTGCCGCCGGCGTTTCTCATGAGCTCGAAACCCTCGTTGATCTGCTCCAGGCTCACGATCGCCGACACCATGTCGTCGAGATTCAGCCGGCCCTGCTCGTAATACCGGACGTAGCCGGGGATGTCGGCCGGGAATTGATTCGAGCCCATCAGCGCTCCCTGCAGCCGCTTCTCGAGCAGGAACAGCTCCGAGGCGCGCAGCGATATCGGCTGACTGTCCGGAACCAGACCGACCACGGTGGCCGTGCCGCCCGGGCCCAGCATCGCGAACGCCTGCTCCACGGTGGCGGCGAGCCCGACGGCCTCGAACGAATAGTCGACCCCGCCCTGAGTCAGCTCCCGCACCGCCGCCACCGTGTCGCCGGACCCGGCTCGCACAGTCGCGGTGGCCCCGAACTTCACGGCATCGGTCAACCGGGCCTCGACCGCGTCGACGGCGATGATCTCGCGAGCACCCGCAAGCCGAGCGCCCTGGATCGCCGCGACGCCGATGCCACCGCAGCCCACGACGGCGACCGTCGACCCGGGTTCCACACGCGCGCTGCGGAATACCGAGCTCAACCCGGTCACCACCGCGCATCCGAGGATCGAGGCGGCGGCCAGGGGCATCGTGTCGGGAATGCGTACCGCCGAGTGCTCGTGCACCACCGTCGCCTCGGCGAACGTCCCGAGCCGCGCGGTCGGGTGCACGGACTGTCCTCGCGCGTTGACCAGGACGGGTTGCGACCGGCTCCCCAGGGAGCTACGGCGGGTACACAGGGTCATCCGGCCGGACAGGCAGAACCGGCATTCCCCGCAGTAGATGCTCAAGCAGGTCACCACGTGGTCGCCGGGGCGCAGGGTGGCGACCCGATCACCGACGCCGCGAACCACACCGGATGCCTCGTGACCCAGGAGGGTCGGGCAGGTGGCCGGCCACGCGCCTTCGATCTCGTGGAGGTCGGAACGGCACAATCCCGCGTACCGCACATCGATGAGCACCTCGTCCGGACCGGGATCGTCCAGGACGAGCGTTTCCAGCTCGAGCTTTCCCGGCGCCGTATTGAGCACGGCGGCGGTGATATTCACTGGCATAAACCTGTCTCCGCTCTGGCCGTTGGTGCGTGGCTGCTACCTACCGCACCGCTGGCGGCACTGTGTCTGCTGCGATGGCCGCAATCCGGCCCGGGTCTAGAGGGTGATCCAGGTCGTCTTCAGCTGGGAGTACTTGTCCAGGGCGTAGGTGCCTTTGTCGGCGCCGTTGCCGGACAGCTTCCGGCCCGCGAAAGGTGTCGACGGCACGCCTTCCTCGTAGGAGTTGACCCAGACGTTCCCGGCATCGAGTCCCCTTGCCATCCGGTGGATCCGCGAGACGTCGCGGGTCCACACCGACGCGCCGAGCCCGAAATCGGTGTCATTGGCGAGCCGGAGCGCTTCCTCCTCGTCGCGGAACGGCTGGATGCACACGACGGGCCCGAAGATCTCCGCGCGCGTGATCTGCATCGACGGGTTCGTGTCGACGAAGACCGCCGGCGCGACCAGGGAGCGCTCCTCGTCGAGCGGCTGTTCCCGGCCCGCCAACAGCGTGGCTCCGTCGCGCACACCGGATTTGACGAATTCGAGGACGGTGTCGCACTGGTTGCGGCTGCTCAGCGGGCCGAGCACGGTATTCGGGTCGAGCGGATCGCCCATCGTGAGGGTCGAGACCTGAGCACACACACCGGCGACCACCTGGTCGTACACCGGCTGCTCCACGAACAGCCGCGACCCGGCGGTGCACATCTGCCCGGTGTTGAAGGTGAACGCCCAGGTCGCGGTGCGAACGGCCTGTTCGAGATCGGGGGCGTCGGCGAAGATGATGTTCGGTGACTTTCCACCGAGTTCGAGGGATACCGGCTTCCCGTTGGAGACCGCGGAGTCGGCGAGTAGCCGCAGACCGACCTCGGTCGATCCGGTGAAGGTCACGCAGGCGACGCTGTGGTGCCGGCTCAGCGCCGTGCCCACGGTCGCGCCGCGTCCGGTGACCACCTGCAGCACCCCGTCGGGAAGTCCGGCCAGACTGCTCAGCTCGGCCAAGCGCAGCGAGGACGCCGAGGTCTGCAACGCGGGCTTGAGCACGACGCTGTTTCCCGCCGTCAGCGCCGGCGCGAGTTTGAGCATGGCGAGGCTGATCGGAAAGTTCCACGGCGTGATGGCGGCCACCACACCGAGCGGCTCGCGCGTCACCAGAGCAAGCGCGTCCTGGAGGCCACGCGGAGACTCGTCCATCAGCTTGTCCGCCAGCTCGCCGTACCAGCGGAGATTCCGTACCGCGGAGGCGAGCTCGAAGTCGCGGGCCTGGTGGAACGGCTTTCCCATCTCGCGGGAGATCAGCACGGCGAGTTGATCGGCATCCCGCTCGATCAGGTCCGCCCAGGCGATCAGGACGCGGCCCCGCGCCGTCGGCGCCATCCGCGACCACACACCGCTGTCGAAGGCGGCCCGGGCATTCTCGACTATGCGATCGACATCGGCGGCGGTGGCGGCGGGCACGGTGGTGAACTGCTCGCCCGCCCACGGATCGCGCAGGGGGAGGGTCTCGGAGTTGCTCGCATCGGCCCACGTCCCGCCCTCCCACATCCCGAAGGATGTGGGGACAGCGGCGGCCAGAGCCCGCACGTGTTCGTCGCCGGTCATGCGAGCTCGAAGTAGCGCAGGGACTCCCAGACCGAGATCTGGTCGTCGTCGCGTTCGGTTTCGGTGTGGAACGACAGCCACTCCCAGCGACGAAGGCCGATCCAGTAGTCGATGAATTCGTCTCCGAGATACCGGCGCAGCTGGTCGTCGGCTTCCAGCGCGGTGACCGCGTCGTAGAGGTTCTTCGGGACCGCGGGAACGACACCCGGCGCCAGCGCCCACGCCATCTGCTCGAAGGGTGGGGGAGGCGCCGACTTCTCGTCGAGTCCCAGCAGGCCACCGGCCAGGAACGCGGCCAGCGTGGAGTACACGTTCGAATCCGCGGACGGCAGCCGGTACTCCAGGCGGGTGGCCGAGGCGCCGGCCAGCACCGCGCGAACAGCACACGATTTGTTCGCGACACCCCAGGTCTGGGTGGTCGGCGGCCCTTCGAGCTCCTGCAGCCGCCGGTAGGCGGTGATGGTCGGCAGGGCGAAGCTGGTCGATGCCTCGAGCGTGCTCATCACGCCACCGAGGAAGTGCAGCATCCGCTCACTCGGAACCTTCGGCTCGTTCGCGTCGAAGAAGATGTTGCCGTTCTCGTCGCTGACCGAGACGTTGAGGTGGGCGCCCTGCCCGTACTCCGCGGACCACTTCGACATGAAGGTCACCGAACGCCCCAGGGAGTAGGCGACCTCGCGCATGACCTGACGGGCGCGTGCCCACCGGTCCGCGGCCGTGACCGGATCGGCCGGGGCGATGTTGAACTCGATCTGACCGCTCGCGGCCTCGTCGGACCACGCCTCCCACGGAATGCCGATCTCATCGAAGCGAGCGGCGACCGCTTCCACGTACTCCGTGTAATCCGGAGACTTCGCATGGACCAGCGCGGCTCCGGCGGTGCCTCCGAGCGGCGTGAGGTTCTGGTACTGCTGTGCGCGCGCCTGCTCGACGGACTCCTGGAAGACCGTCGCTTCGATCTCCACGCACGCCAGGATGTTCAGACCGCGCTCGGTGTACGCGGCCGCGATCCGCTTGAGCGCCTGCCGGGGATCTGCCTGCACGGGCTCGCCCCGCAGAGTCCACAGGTCACCGATCACCGAAGCCATGCCGGGCTTCCATTCGATCAGCGTGCTCTCGTCCGGCCGCAGCTCGATGTCGGTCATCAGACCGTCGCGCCGCCATGCCGGGAAACCGAACCCGAGAGCGGAATGATTGTTGAGGTCCAAGCCCAGGGCCAGGTCGGGGAGTGTGATGCCCTTCCCCCGGCACGATCGGTACTTCGCGGCGGAGAGCGTCTTGCCGATCAGGACGCCGTCATGGTTGGTCGCCTCGAGACGCACGCGCGACACGGAGTTCATGTCTTCGAAACGGTCAGAGCTCACCGCACACCACCTTCAGATTGGCGCCGACGAGCGCCGAGAGATCGGACAGCGAGCCGTGCAGCGCCAGCTCACCGCCTTGGAGTTCTTCCATGACCAGCGTCCGGCCGCCGAACATGCGCGACAGCGCGGCCGCCGAGCCGAGGAACGAATAGCCGTTGTTCTCGACGTCGCCGAACGCGGCGAATTCGTTCTCGTCGAAGCAGTAGATACCGAGGCCGCCCGGCATTCCGCGGAGCGCGCTCGCGCGCTCCCAGAAAGACTCCGCCGCCGAGCGCCAGTCGATGTCCGCACCCGACAGCAACACCTGCATCTCTTTCGCGAAGCCGTCCAGCGCCTCGCCCGGGGTCTCGGCCGGCACCGGATCGGGCCAGTGCACCTCCCAGCTGAGGTCCGGCTCGGCGCCGCTGTCGGCGGCGACGGTGATCTCCGTGCCGGCGAAGGTGACGAAGGCCTGCTGCGCGTCGGTGGCCGAAGACAGGCGGACCGTCCTGACGTCGTCGGTCGCGGTGAACGTCGCACCACGGGCAAACGCGTCGCGAAGACGACGCGCCACCGACAGAACCATCGGGGTGGGGCGGTCTATCACCGCCACGTTGCCGGTCACCGCGTGACTCGTTGAATCGGACATGTCTGCCTCTCTGCAGCTGTGGTCATGTGACTTAATCATGTGATCTAATCGGGTGTCCTGTCAATACCCGCGACCCGCTTCGTGCGACGAAGCGAGGTGGTAGGTGGCCTGGAAGGAGGCTCGGATGGGCCTGTCCGTAACCGCGATGCTCGACCTGCTCGACGAGGACGCGCGCACGCTCGCGCAAGCGCTGCTCGATCAGGCGCCGGAACCCCCGTACGCCCGGTACGGGGTGGCGGGCGTGCGGTCGATCTTCGACACGGTCGACCCCGCCCCACAGCCGATACGGCCGGTGCACAACGTCGAAGAGCGGATCGTCGACGGTCCCGGCGGTCCGCTGCGAGTGCGGTGTTACCGCCCGTCGTCCGCATCCGAACTGCCCGCCTTGATCTACATCCACGGCGGCGGGTTCGTGGTGGGCACATTGAACGGCGTCGACGATGTCTGCAGATTGCTGTGTGTCGAGGCCGGGTGCGTCGTCATCTCGGTGGACTATCGGCGCGCTCCCGAACATGTCTTTCCGGCGGCTGCCGACGATTGCCTCCGGACCTACGAGTGGGTCCGGCGCGAGGCCGGGTCACTCGGTGTCGACCCATCCCGGATCGCCCTGGCCGGTGACAGCGCCGGTGGAAATCTCGCGCTGTCGGTCTGCACCGCGTTGGCCGAAGCGCGCCGCGCCGCACCGAGGGCGCTCGTCCTGGCCTACCCTGCGACGTCGAACGCCCACACGGGCCCGTCCTGGGACGCCTTCGAGCACGCGCCGGTCCTCTGCAAGACCGACGCGCTGTGGTTCTGGTCGAATTACGCCGCGGGCGGGGAAGCGGATCTGGATCCGCGCGCTGTGCCCATCCTGTCGACGACGCTGCACGCGCTGCCGCCGACCTTGCTGGTGGCGGCCGAGGTGGACGTCACGAGGTCGAACTACGAGCATTTCGCCGCAACGGCGGCGCGCGCCGGCGCCGAGGTGGAAATCCGCCAGTACGACGGTGTCCCGCACGGCTTCTTCACCGAGGTGGCCGTCATCGACAAGGCCAGGCGTGCTGTCGCCGACGCGGCGCACCATCTCGACACACACTTCGGCGATTGATGCGCATCTCCTGTGGCACGCCGCGTGGCGAGTCGTACGCCGCACTCCACCGTCAGCGATTGCGCGAAATCGGTTCGCGGCGAGTCGGTCCGGTCATCTTCCGCACTTCGGTGGGGCCGGACCAACCGCAGGGGAGTCCGCATGTCCCACGCGTGGTGACGGTGGTCCTGCCGTCCGCGTAGTACGTGGTTGTCAGGTATGCGTGTGCGGCGTAGCCGCATGCGGGGCAGACCTCGAAGTGATCGAGAACTTCTCGCGATCGTTGCTGTACGACGAGCGTCGACGGCATCGATACCGCGACGCCCGCCTGACGATGGATTTCCATATCTGTGTCCCTCGAAGTTCGGATTCCCGACCGACGTGGCTTCCTCGCGAACGGGAGTGGACTCGGATACCAGCTCAGCTCGCCGGATCGTGAAACAATCGCTCGCACGGAAGGCGTGGCAAAAGTCTTGGGTCGCAAAGTGTTTCGACAACCAGCTCGATGGCCTCCCGGCGTCGATGTCCCCATTCGGTGAAGAACGTGTGGGCTGCCGCACGGGTAGCGCGGAAGTCGAAAGCCATGTCGCCCAGCCAGATTCGGAGGTGCACATCACTGTCGGACGGTTGCGGATCCGCGAAACGCATCGAAGCTTCCCTCGCCCATCGGATTCATACGACTAAGTCATATGATCAGAGAGTAGCCAAAGCGATGCCGCGGGTCAACACTCCGGGCCGTATCGAGTTTCGATCGCGGATCGGATTTGCTCCCGAAGCCGCATGGTCGCCAGCGGTGACCTCCGTCTACCCGCCTTCACTCCGATGACAGACCGGTCTACCCGCTCGAGCCCGAAAGTTGCTGTGCCGCAACCGCGCAGCGGCGACTACGGCCCGAACTCGGGCCGGGGCATGTCCTTCATTCGAACGGGGCCGGTGGGTTACCGCGGCCGGGATTCGCGAGGCTGGTCCTCGGCTCTGCGCACGCCACCGTGATGGCCACCCTCCACGCCTTCGTCGGTGGCGTCGGTTTCGGGGGCCTGCGACGCGGGTTTCTCTTCGGCGGGCGCGGCGGTGGCCCCGCCGGGAGTCTTCTCAGGGGCCGGGGATTTGAACTCCGAGTCGGTCACCGGGTGTTTCGCGCCCCCGGTCTCGGCGTCGCTGTCCTGTGCGGTGGCGCCGGCGATCTCTCCTGTGCTCGTTCGGCGGCCTTCGTAGGGCGGGATTGCCGGTTCGGTGTCCGCGGGAGGGAGCGTCCCCGTGGTGGCAATGTCGTCTTCGGCTGGGTTGTGGTCCCGAGTCGACGTGACTTCTTCCTGGTCGAATGTGCCGGCTGGGCGATCGGTCGAGCCGCCGCCCGGTGTTTCCGACCCTGTGTCTCGCGAGCCTTTGGCTCCTCGTTGCGATTGAGGCTCTTCGGACAGATGTTCGCTGGACATAGCTCCATCGTCTCCTCGAATAGAGCGCTGGATTATATATGCTGCATTTCCAGCGTGGTACTCGATTCAACGGCAGTCAAGACTCCACCACATCGGCCTGCGCACCATCGAGTACCACGGCTTTCCGGTGCGCTTGCGGCATCGGCTGATCATTCTGGCCGCCTGCCTTTCCCACACCGTGCAGTGGCCGATCTGCCGGTTCTGGGACTTCCGGCACCGCATGCCTACAGGCCGTCGGCGACCGAGTCGCCGGTAGGTTCTTCACGCCAGCTGATCTCGATCTCGATCTCGGTTTCGTCGCCGTCGATCTCGATTTCGAGTTCCAGGTGGACGCGGTCGGGGACGACGATATCGATCGTGTCGCCCTCGGATCCCAGTTCCACGTCGGAGCCGGCGGCAAGGGCCTGTCCGATCGCGATGAGCCGCTCGGACACTTCTCGGCGGGAGAGCTCGGACTTTCTGTTGATCTCCAACTTCGCCACGACGACTCCTGCCTCGATGCGGTGTGGATCAATAACTGAACCATAGCTGGTGCGGGGTTGATACCAGGGCGAACCGGGTAACGGCGTCGGTTTCGGTGAGGTTGTCGGTGGCGTCGACACTCAACGCGTGTTCCCGAGGATCGTGGGTCGGGTCGGCGGGCGGCGGGCGATGTCGAGAAGTGTGATCCAATCGAGTGGCGGTGCGGCAGTGCGTGTTCCGGGCCTGCTTCGCGGAACCCGCACTCGTAGGGCCTCGGGTTGGACGACGCACCGCACGGGGGTGTCCAGGAGGAGCGATTCGCCGTCCACCCCGACCGCGATCCGCGGGGTGTCGGCGTCGACCACAACGTCGATCGCGGTTCGCTGTGTCAGTCCTCGGCTATGAGTGCGGCGAAGTAATCCGACGGCGTCGCGGGTATTGGACACCGAGAGTGTGACTGCGCCGAGTGCGCCGCTGTCGAGGCGGTCACGGCGGCTCAGGCCGGCCAGATCACTGAGGCCGTAGGGATTGTTGCTCACCAGGATCGCCTGTGGTGCCTCGACCGTCGTGTTGCCGATATGGGCGACGAGCCGCGTGCCGGTATGCCCGGCGAGAAGGTCGGGAAGAAGTCGCAGGACGGTCGCGGTCTTGTCGTTGCGATAGGCGGGACTGCGCACGATTTCGGCGTAGACGCCGAACGACGCGTTGTTGACGAAGGGGTGACCGTTGATCCGGCCGAGATCGACGCGCAGCTCCACCCCGTCTCGGAGCGCGTCGAGTCCCGCCGCGGGATTCGCGCGATCGAGGCCGAGGTCCATGGCGAAGTGGTTGCGCGTGCCGGCGCTGATGACCATGAACGGCAGGTGGTGTTCGGCCGCCACGCCCGCGACGAGGGCTTGTGTTCCGTCACCGCCTGCCACGCCGAGCAGGTCCGCGCCGCGTGCGACCGCCTGTCGCGCGACGGCGACGACGTCGATGGTGTCCGGTCCGTCCAGCATGACGACTTCGGCGCCGAGTCGCTCGGCTTTGTCGCGCAGCCCGAACTGCGCGACCTTTCCGCCGCCGGAGCGCGGATTCATGATCAGGAACGGATGGCGCGGCGGCGGCGCGGGATATTCGGTTGCGGGGACCTCCGACATTTCGGCGCGCAACGCGACGCGTGCGCATACGACGGCCAGCAGGGCGGTCAGGCACGTCAACGGAATCACCCACAGCAACTGCGCGCGGATCAACAGGATGAAGACGGTGACCGGCACGAGCACTGCGACGCTCAGCGACACCCACCGCAGGACTCCGCGCGTGGTCAAGAACCAGTACAGCGCGGCCACCGTGACCACGACACCTCCGATGCTGGTGATGAACACGGCAAGCGCGCCCAGCAAGCCGGCGAACAACACCGGAATCACGACCGCGGCAGCGGCGAAGAAGAAGGCTGCCCGGCTCGCCCAGCACCGACCCCGGGCGTGGGGTTCGTCGCTCACTCCTCGGCCCGCCGATCGCGCGCGACGAGGTCGGTGATGCGAATCGCCGGGAGACAGCGGAAACGTTCGTGACCCACGGTGTGCCTCGCTTCGGCCCCGGCGTCCAGCATCGGGTTCATCGTTCACCTGCCGCAGATGTATTCGCTGATCGCTTGCCGGGCAACTCTTTCGGACGAGAAGTGGAACGAAATAGTTATTCGGACATCGGTGAAAAGTGTGTGAACATCACGTCCCTGAGAATAGGCCGGTAGACAGCGCAAGCGCGTGCCCGTGACAAGATTCCCGATGACTTGCTCGGCCCGAAACAATTCGTTGTCGCCAGGCCATGGATCTATCGTCGGCCCGATCGGGAATATTCGTCAAGGCGTGGGATCGGTGCCGAAAGCCGGCGTCGCGCGTGGAGTCCGGCCGTGGTGTGCGATCCGGCCGTCACGCCGGCTGACGGTCCTCGGTGGCCGCGCACCCTTCGGTGGTCGATCGTGACAGCTGCTTCACGACCTGAGTGGGGCCTCCGATGCGCAATGCCTCGCGTTGCCGAACAGCGCCGTTGCCGTCCCGCAGAACTGCCGCCAACGCACCGCGCGTGAATTCGTAGTCGCCGGACTGTTCGAGAGCGGGGCGGATATGGGACAGCAGGTGTGCAACGGATCCCCGCAGGGGAACGGAATGCTTTGTAGCCGTGCGAAATTGCGGGCCCGCCAGACCGTCGCGGGCCGCGCGTCGGCATGCCGCCCGTAGGTGTGCAAGGCCGACAGGGTCGGACGGCCGCCCGCTGTCCACAGCCGCGACGGAGGTGATGACCAGTGCACGGACAAGGCTCGCGAAGAGAGCCGTTTCCTCGACCGTGGCCGGAACGTCGCTGATGCGGATCTCGATCGTGGGCAGATGCGAGGACAACCGCACATCCCAATAGACCATCGCGGTGTCGAGGATGTGCCCGTCCTCGACGAGCTTGGCCACCGCGTCGTCGTAGTCGGCGGCGGATCGCAGGTACGGGGGAGGACCGGCGCTGGGCCACCGTGCCCACAGCCGGTGGCGCCAGCTGGCGTATCCGGTATCGGTGCCACCGGTGATCGGGGAGTTCGCCGTCAGCGCCAACAGGGTTGGCAGCCAAGGGCGCAGGTGATTGCTGACCTGCACCGCGACGTCGCGGTCGGGCACACAGACATGGACGTGGCAACCGCAGATCACCTGCTCGGCCAGTTCGCCGAAATGCGCGGCCATGAGCCGGTATCTGGGGGTGTCGGTGACGGACCCGGGCGGTGGACCCCAGATCGGTACCCCCACCGCCAGTGCCCGCGCCCCCGCGCGTGCCGCTGCCCGCGTGACCGAGAGTCGCGCCCGCCGGAGTTCGCGGTGCAACTCCGGAATGCTCGCGCACACCGGTGTACAGGTCTCGACCTGACACTGAGATAGTTCCAGTTGCAGTTCGGCATCCGGGGCGCGCGCCGCGACGATGGTGTTCGTCAGCGAGGGCAGGCCGGTGGCCGGATCGACGAGAACGAACTCCTCTTCCACGCCGACGGTGAATGGACGAATACCATTGCCGTGCAATGGATCACGTGGCTCACTCGACAACAGGGACGTCACGGCCACCTCCGGGGTTGTTGCCGTCGAGGCATGCGCGCTCGCCGAATTCGTTGGATCGCTCAGTGCTGACAGTTCAGATGGCCTGTGTGAACAATTTGTCGTTGATTCTCCGACTGTGGCCTGTATTGCTACGGAGTTCGGGTTAACGGGGACTGAAATGAGTCTTTGCGCTATTTCTCCGATTCGTCGACCAGCGTGACTGCCACGCTGGTGGAATTTTGTCTTCCATCTCCAGAATGTGAGGTACACGAAGTTTACCGGAAAATTGCCCACTAAACAGGGCGTTGGCGAAGGTCTTGCGGCTGCTTCGAACGCGAGCGGGCTCCATCCGCCTGGAGGCCGAAGGACCGTCGGGCGGGATCGGAGCAGTGCCGATGCGATGCGTCGGGGAGTTCGGTCGCGCTCGGGCGCCTTCGATGAGACAGCTATGACCGACAGCGAACCCCCGGCCGGCATGTCCCGCCCCGTTTCACTCCGGTAGATCTCGCCGAGACTAGGCGGCAAGCTTTTCTTCGACCAGCGCCGCAACAGTGGAAACCTCGCGGCGGCATCTCGAGATTCCGGGCGATAACACTGATCGGCTCACCGGCACGCCACCGGCCCCACAACTCATTCTGACGAGCAGCAGTCATCCCGTATTCCCGCACGCAAACCTCCACGCCGACATGATCATCCACATGGTGATGCAGTGATCACTCGAGCCCAAGGATCGATTGACAACACACCTACTCCACAGCGAATTGGACAACGACATCGCCACGATGGGCGGCCAATCCTGAGGCTCGACATGGGTAGGTTTCAGAGCGAGATCCGCAGACCAGTCGAACATCGGCTCCGGAGGCCCCCATCGTTTGGGATTTGAACGAAACGGGATGCACGCCGAAGTCCGCCTTCTCAATTGTGCAGGCGCCGGAGAAGGTCGCGCCGTCGAACCTGGCGTCGCTGGAGAAGGTCGCGCGGTCGAACTTGAATGTATGTTCGTCAGGTAGGCTGTCTTCCCAGGTCCAAGGGATTCACCACCAGTACTGGAGGTAGAGTTATGGATCAGGACACGATGCTGCAACTTGCCGCCGACGAGCTCGCGATGCGAGCGCTCCGGTATCGCGAGATCGAGATTCTCGACTACATACCCTCCCAGCCCGATCGCGTGCTGCTCTGTCCCGAAGGTTCGGTTCGCGTCTTCGTCGCCGCCCAGGGCGATCCGCTCCTGCGACAGCTGCGCGCGGCGGCCGCCGACAGCGAGGGCGCGGATGTCGGCCTGGTCGAGAACGTGATCAGACCCCGCTTCGAGGGACGTACGAGAATCTCGGCCTATCAGGCGTGGCGGTTGCTGCAACGCTCGCCGGTCTTCGCGAGCATCCGCTACGGTGGCCGCACCCTCGCGACGAACGTCTTCCCGCCCGACGACCTCGGCATGGTCATCCTCGACAACCCGTACAACGGCGGACAGCTGAATCCGACCACGCTGACCCTCGTGGAGCACCGGCGCGACGACGCCGAGGGCGGATTGGAAGCCGTGGCCCTCAAATACGCGCCGCCGCTGACCCCGGCCGAACGCGCCGCCCTGGCACAGGTGCCGGAGGACCAGCTGGAAGGGAACATGACGATCGACGCGAGCTGTTGCCACAACGGCACTTTCGTCGCGTGGGCCGCCATGGCCGTCACCGTCGCCGTCATCTGCACGGCCGCCGTCATGGCCGACGAGGAGGAACAGCAGCACCTCTCGGACGAGCAGATCCAACGCTTGGGCCCGTCCGCGACCGCCCGGGAACTGCTCGACATCCGTCGAGAAGCCCTCGGGCACCTGCACTGACATGGTCCTCGACGACCTTATCTGCGCCGCGCTCACGATCGTCCTTGTGGCGTGGTTCGTGATCACGGTGCTCTGCCAGATCCCCCGCGATGCCAGGACATGGGGGTCTACCAGGCTGGAGCGCTGGGTGCGCATGCATGACGTCTGCGGACTCGTACCCCGCTGGCACTTCTTCGCGCCCACGCCCGCGACCGACGACCTGCATCTGCTCTACCGTGATCGACTGCCGGACGGCCGCGTCACCCGCTGGTCCGAGGTGCCCGCGGGCACTTCACCGAAATGGTTGGGGCCGGTATGGAATCCGCGCCGGCGACAGAACAAGGCGCTGATCGACATCTCGGTCGAACTCGCGAAAGCGGGCCTGGCGCTGGACGGTGATCCCGCCGCGATCCAGCTCTCGCTGCCGTACATCGCGACACTCAACTTCGTCTGCGCTCTGCCCCGCGATCACCGCGCCGACGGCACCCAATTTCTCATCATGCGATCGAAGGGACTCCACGCCGATGCGGATCACCACGTGATCTTCCTGTCGACCATGCATACCTCGGAACCCGTGCTCAGCGACGCGTAGCCGATGCTCGCCACCTCGGACGCGCTGTACCTGTCGGCCGCCATCGGCTCGGTCGCTGTCATGATCGGATCGTTGGAGCGGCTGGCGGCGCCGCGGCTGCTCGCAGACAGCGCCCTCGCCGGATGGCCGGTCTCCGCCACCAGTGTTCCTTTGCTGACCAGGAAGTCCTTCCAGAGCAGCGTCGGCCGGCTGCTGGCATACCCGCGCGTGCTCGGTCTCATCGCCGCCTGTCTGGCGTGCGCGGTGTTGCTGGTCGTGCACCCGTCGTCCGCTCTGAACGCCGTGGCGGCCGGCGTGATCGCCGCGACCTACATTCTGCTGAGCATGCGCTCCCGCTTCGGGGGCGACGGCGCCGACCAGATGACGATCATCCTCTTCGTAGCCCTGGCACTGGCCTTCGCCGTCGGCCAGCAGCGCGCCGAGGTGATCGTTCTCTGGTTCATCACGGCCCAGGTGTGCCTCGCGTATTTCACCGCGGGCGTGGCGAAGCTGGTCAGCCCCCTGTGGCGCAGCGGAGCGGCGTTACCCGAGATCTTGGCGACCCACGCCTACGGGCATCGGCGGGCCGCCGAGATCCTTGCACGCCATCGAACCGCCGCGGCGGCGATGTGCTGGTCGGTGATCCTGCTGGAGTGCGGTTTTCCGCTGGTCCTGCTCGGAATGGCCCCGGTCACCTACCTGCTCGTGATCACCGGCGCCCTCCTGCACATCGGCACCGCGATCCTCATGCGCCTCAACACCTTCGTGTGGGCGTTCCTCGCCACCTATCCGGCGGTCATCTACTGCACGACCTGATCGGACCCGCACCTGATCGTGCTGTTCCACAAATCCGAGGAAGCGTGGAATCACCGTTTCCGATATGGCCCACAGCATTTCGTGCCCGACACCGGGGAATGATCTGGGTGCCCGCGCATAGGTGTGTTGTTGGTCATCGGCGTCAGCGCTCCAGCAGAGCCAGGCAGGGCGAACAACGTCTCCATCGTGGCGGGCGCGCCGATCGCCAAGCACCCGCCGGTGCGTCTGCCGAGCAGAAGGGACGCGATCACCGATGGCCGGCTGCACGCGGCGCCGTTGCCGTAAGGGGATATGAATGGTCCCGTCGCGCATCAGGATCCAGCCCAGCGCGGCAAAGACCTTGCGATCCACGACCCGCCCGCCTCACCCGACCGTGGACATCCCGACGACCAGGTCGGCATCCGGCGCGGGAACCGGCAGCGGGGCAAGCGAATGCGGGCCGTGGATCAGCTGCTGCAACGGCGTCTGCGGAGGGATCACCGGTGCGATCACGCGCACCACCCCCGCACACCGCGGGGCAATGAGGGGCGCACGAACGCACGCAAATATGGCATTCGTGCTACCGAAGTGCGCGTGTCACAGACTGTTGTCCCTGGTCGTCCTTCGCGTGGTTGAGTGCGCTCACCCACGCGGACGCGGGTCACTCGCGAAAGGCTCTCCCGTCATTGCTACTCGGATCCAGAACGATGACGGGGATTTCACGAGTGCCCGCTTCGGCGCGGAATTGCGCGAAGTGCGGCCACGCGGCATCGGCGACCTTCCACCATCGGCTCTTTTCCGCGCCGTGCACTTCGCGGGCTCGGAACCGGTTGGTCGATGTGCCGTCCCGCACCCACACTTCCGGGTGCGCGAGGAGGTTGTAGTACCACGACGGGTTGGTGGTGGCCCCGCCGTTGGATGCCACGGCAATGTATGTGTCGCCGTTCTTGATTCGCATGACCGGGTTCTTGCGTAGGTGGCCCGTTCTGGCTCCCTTGGTGGTCAAGATGATCACGGGCCGGCCGTCGAGGGTGCCGCCTTCACGGCCTCCGGTCGTCTCGTATCGGTCGACCTGGGTTCGGACACGGTCGATCGGACTGGGCACGTAGTCGGCGTGCGCGCGATGGGAGCCGTGGTCGCCTGCTGGGTGCAGCCAGTCCGCGATGTTGCGTACGTAGTCCTTGTAGACGGCGAGCCGGGTGGGGTCGGTCTTGATCTCCGTGCCCGGCCGCTCGCCGACGAAGGATGGCTTGCCGCGGTCGAGATCCCAGTTGTAGTCGGCGAAGTGGTGAAAGGTGGATTCGGCGAGTGCGCGGCCCATCGTCCTGCCGTCCGTCGCGATCTCGTCCGCCAGCACGACGGCGAGGGCGAACGTCCGGCCCGACACCGTGCTGCGGCCGCGGGCGAGGACGTTCGAGCCCGGCACGCATGCCGACACGGCACCTTCGTGCGGGTGTGCCGGGAACCATTCGATCCGGCCGCTGGCGGTCTTGCCGGTGCGCAGCAGCGGGTGGAGCGGTTCGGTCGCGAACACCGGCTGGTAGTCGCCGTTGGCACCGGAGTGATAGTTGGGCCACGAGATTGCTGGTGTGTCCTGATCGTCGCGCTTGCGGGTGGGATCCGGGTTCATCAGGTGGAAGTGGTTCACTTCGCCCAAGGATCCGAGTCCCAGCAGGCAGCTGCCCAGGTCCTGGTGATCGCGCGCGGTGAGGACCCCGCCGCCGCGCTCGCGGAAACGCACGATGGCCCGCGCCTCGTCGGCGGTGAGACCGTCGCCGACATCGACGGCCAGCAGCCACAGCTGGTCGAACGCCGAGGTGTCGAGCCGGACCAGGACCGGGTCGTTCGCGCCGCGGCCGAGTCGGTTGCGAGCGGTGACGTCGTGGCCGGCAGCCCGTAGTTCGGCTGCCAGCAGCGAGAACCTGGCGATGTCCCAGTCGTCGGCGCTGTCGGGGATGGTCGTTTGCAGCAGGATCTTCGACACTGAAATACTCTCTCCGGCTCAGGCTTTCGGCTCGGCGGGGATTCGACGGCCCGCGCGGGCGAGCAACTCGTCGTCATCGACGAGAACGAGCATCGGCAGGCTCGGATCGCAGATCATCGTGACGACGAAACGCAGGCGGGTGTCGTCGCGGTGGTTGCCGTCCGAATAGTGGATGATGTCGCCGCCGGGCTCCCAGAAGGCCTCGCCCGCTCGGATCACGCGGGGCGGTTCGCCTTCCAGCTCGAAGAGCATCTCGCCTTCGATCACATAGCCGAACGCGGGACCGCCAGGGTGCCGGTGCGGCGGCGCGCCCGGGTCGCCCGGCGGGTATTCGATGACGACCGTCATCGCGTGTGCTGCAGCGGGAATGAACGGTGGCGTCACTTCCTGGACAACGGTGAGGGCCTTCTTCCAGGTGCTGCGGATGGGTGCTGCTGCGGGCTCATCGGTCATCGGGATACCTCCGGCGCTGTCGTTCAGGGGTTACACAGCGAGGACAACGGAAGCTCCGGATCTGTGACAGCGAGACGCCTGCCCTGCTCGTCACGAATGACATCGCTGTCCTGTCCTACGTGGAAACCTGGACAGATCCCTGGAGTCGCGACTGATGACCAAGAAACCGACCAAGCCCGCGTTCGGCACGCCACAACGGCGGGTGCTGATGCGCGGCCGATCGATCGACGAGCCGCATCGCGCGGCGACCCAGCTGGAGCTGCTGTTCGACCTGACCTTCGTCGTCGCGGTGGCGGGATTGGTGGCGCAGTTCGGGCACGCCGTCGGCGCCGGGCACGCTGTGTCGGCGCTGGCGCCGTTTCTCCAGGTGTTCTTCGCCGTGTGGTGGGCGTGGATGAACTTCACCTGGTTTGCCTCGGCGTACGACACCGACGACGTCCGATATCGGTTACTCACCCTGACGCAGATGGCGGGAGTGTTGTTGCTGGCGGCAGGAATTCCGTCCGCGTTCTGCCGCCGCGATTATCTGGTCATCACCGTCGGTTATCTGGTGATGCGCAGTGCTTCGGCGGCGCAATGGCTACGGGCCGCACGCGAGGACGCCGCGGGCAGGGCGACCGCGCTGCGGTACGCATGGTGGGTCGCCGTGCTTGAACTGCTGTGGCTGGCAAGACAGCTGGCGGCCGGAGCGGATGTACTGCGCGGTGCGGCGGCGCAGTGGGCTTTCGGCGCCCTGGTCGTCGCGGAACTCGCGGTTCCCGTCTGGGCCGAGCGGGCCGGCGGAACGACCTGGCATCCGCATCACATCGCGGAGCGCTACACGCTGTTCACGATCATTCTGCTGGGCGAGAGCGTGCTGGCGGTGTCCACCGGCATCGCCGACGCGCTCGCCGACGGCCTGCGGCCGATGCCCGTGCTCATCGCGCTGTCCGGGCTGGTGCTGTTGTTCGCGCTGTGGTGGCTCTACGAATCACAGCCCAGCGGCGCGGCGCTGGCCGCACGTCGGACGCGGTCGTTCCTGTGGGGCTACGGGCATTACGGGTCCTTCGCGGCGCTCGCGGCGCTCGGGGCGGGCCTGGAGGTGGCGGTGCGTGCCGACGGCCATGCCGGTTCGCCGGCTACCGGGTACGCCGTCGCGATTCCGGCAGCCGTATTCCTGCTGCTGCTCTGGGTGACACACGCGGGGCCGGCGTCCCGGCCGCGGCCGGAAATCCTTGTCACCGCGGCGCTTTCGATCCTGCTCGTCCCCCTGGCCACCGCCGCGATTCCGGATCTGACGGTTCCCGCCGTCACCGTCGTGTGTGTGGCGGCCCTGACCGCGTCACTGCGCGGCCGGGCCTCCGGTCAGGCCGACGGATTGCGCGAGGCGGCTCAGTTTGTCGGGATTGAGGATCCAGTAGACACGGTCGATGTGCTCGCTGTCGGCGGCACCGACGGTGAGCCAGGCGACGGCCTCCCCGTCCCGGCTGATGAGCACCGAGGCACGACCGTTGGCCTCGACCCGGTCCAGGGTGACCCCGGTCCAGAAGTGTGACGCGAACGCCGCGACATATTTGGCCACCCGGTCGCGTCCGACGACCGGAACACGCGAGGCCCGGACCGGCTTGCCGCCGCCGTCGCTGTAACTGGCCACCTCGGTGGCGAACAGCGCCTCGAGATCGTCGAGGTCCCCGGCGCGCGCCGCGTCGAGGAACGCCTCGAGCAGCCGGCGCTGCTGCTCGTCGTCGACCGGTGTGTGCCGCTCGGAGGCGATGCCGTGGCGCGCGCGGCTCACCAGTTTGCGGGCGGTGGCCTCCTTGACCTCGAGCACTTCGGCGATTTTGCCGTACGGGTAGTCGAAGGCCTCGCGCAGGACGAACGCGGCCCGCTCGGTGGGGGTCATCTTCTCCAGCACGACGAGCACCGCGGTCTCGAGCGCCGCGGCCCGCTCGGCGCCGAGGGAGGGATCGGCGCCGGTGTCGACCGGTTCGGGAAGCCACGGACCGAGATACGTTTCGCGGCGCACCCGCGCGGTGCGCGTCGCGTTGATCGCCAGCCGGGTGGTCATCGTGACCAGAAAGGCAGTCGTATCCTGAACCGCGGCACGGTCAGGATACGACTGCCATTTCACCCACGCGTCCTGGACGATGTCCTCGGCGTCGGCCACGGTGCCGAGCATGCGGTAGGCGATGCCGAACAGCCGTGGCCTGAGGCCGGAGAAGTCGCCCAGCGCGCGGTCGAGATCGGCGTCGGGCGCAGTGCCGGTCATGCGCTGATCACGCGCCGAGACAGTGCGGGGCCGTCATTCGACCAGCTTCCCATCCGTCGAGACGTCGCGCATCAGCCGGGCGATCTCGTCGGGAATTCCGGGGATCTCCTCACGCTCGAGCCGGCCCGGACCCGACCACACCAGATTCACCCGCAACTGCGGATCGAGCGCGGGGTAGTCCGAGCGGTTGTGGCAGCCGCGTGTCTCGCGTCGTTCCCGGGCGGCCTCGAGGGTGGCGCGTGCGGCGAGGGCCGACGACTTCAGGTCGAAGGCGTGGGCGAGATCCTGGAAGCCGGCCGCGTCGGGGTGCACGCCGATATCCGCGATGCGATCCTCGATCTCGTCGACCTCGGACAGGCCCGTGCGCAGGCCGGCGTCGTCCCGGACGACCCCGGCGTATTCGGTCATCGTGTCGCGCAGGGCG
Organism: Nocardia mikamii NBRC 108933; assembly: GCF_001613505.1. Lineage (GTDB taxonomy): Bacteria > Actinomycetota > Actinomycetes > Mycobacteriales > Mycobacteriaceae > Nocardia > Nocardia mikamii. Next base: position 100,327 of record NZ_BDCM01000006.1, on the reverse strand, counting down.
CGCTGCAGGGCCCGTACGTTCTCGCGGCCGTCGGCGGTGAGCAGGGCGTCGATTTCGGCGCGGGCCTCGGCGAGCGCGCCGTGGGAACGCCGCTGCACCGACAGCTCCGCCGAATACCGCGCCGCCGCCTCGCCGACGATCCGGCCGTAGACGAGCAGTTCGATCAGCGAGTTGCCGCCGAGGCGATTGGCGCCGTGCAGTCCGCTGGAGGCCTCGCCGATGGCGTACAAACCCTCGACGCCGGTGCTGTGGTCCGCGGAGCGCACCCACACACCACCCATCGAATAGTGTGCGGTGGGCGCTATTTCGATCGGATCGCGGGTGATATCGAGCATCTGCAGTTCGAGCATCGTCTGGTAGACGCGGGGCAGCCGCCGCATGATGGTCTCCCGGGGGAGATGTGAAACATCCAGCCAGACACCACCTTTCGCGGTACCGCGGCCTTCTTTGATCTCGGTGTAGGCGGCCAGGGCGACGCGGTCGCGGGTGGACAGTTCCATGCGTGCGGGATCGTAGCGTTTCATGAAGCGCTCGCCCTCGCCGTTGCGCAGGATGCCGCCCTCCCCGCGCGCGGCCTCCGATACCAGTGTGCCGGCCGCGTTCTCCGGCTCGATCAGCCCCGAGGGATGGAACTGCACGAGCTCCGGATCGCGAATCCGGCCACCGGCGAGCACCGCGAGCCGGAAGGAGTCGCCGGTGTTCTCGTCCCGCCGTGAGGAGGTGCGCCGCCAGATCCGGGTGTGGCCGCCCGCGGCGAGAATCACCGCGTCGGCCCGGAAGCTGTAGCGGACGCCCGATTCCAGGTCGAAGCCGTAAGCGCCGAAAACGACGTTGTCGTGCACCAGGATTCGTGTCACATAGCAGGTGTCGATGATCCGGATGCCGAGCTGGGCCGCCCGGTTCACCAGGGTGCGCTGGATCTCGAGCCCGGTGTAGTCACCGGCGAACGAGGTGCGCCGGTAGGTGTGGGCGCCGAAGAACCGCTGGGAGATTCGTCCGTCGGCCTCGCGTGCGAACGGCATTCCCCACCGCTCGAGGTCCTCGATGCCGCGCGTGGCGTTCTCGGTGACGGTGCGCACCGTGTCGGGACGGGCCAGCAGATAGCTCTCGGTGAGGGTGTCGGCCGCGTGCTGCTGCCAGCTGTCCTCGGTGTCCATGGTCGACAGCGCGGCGTTGATCCCGCCTGCGGCGAGCGTGGTGTGCGCGTCCGCCTTCGGTCGCTTGCCGACCATGAGCACGTCCACACCGCGCTCCGCCAGTTCGATGGCCGCGCGCAGTCCGGCGCCGCCGGTACCGATCACCAGCACCGAAGTGGCGAGTTGTCGTTCGGTCGAAGAGTCGACCATCGGGTTGTCTCCTGTCCGCGTTCGGGCGAGTACACGCGGGCGACCGGATCGCGGCCGCCCGCGTGCGAGTAGTTACTGCCGGGCCAGCCACTCCGCGAGCCGTATCGTCCCGATGCGCGCATCCGGGCCGGGCAGCAGGCTGTCCCGGGTCAGACGCGTTCCGAAGTACCGTGCCTGCGGATCGCCGACGACCTCGCGCGAATCGGACCGGGCGGTCAGCACGGTGCGAACCCACTCGTCGAGGCCGAACACCTCGGGTCCGGCAACCTCCACGACGCCGTTGAGCGGGTCACCGGCCGCGGTCCGCCCGACCGCGGCCGAGACCTCCTCGGCCGCCACCGGCTGCACACCGCCGTTCGGCAGCCGCACCTCCGCGCCGCTGGTGGCGGAATCGGCGATCCCACCGGCGAATTCGAAGAACTGGGTCGCATGCACCAGCGAGTGGGGCAGGCCCGATTCCTTGATCAGCTTCTCCTGCGCGACCTTCGCTCGCAGGTACCCGGATTCCGGCAAGCGGTCCGCACCCACCACCGACAGCGCGACGTAGTGGCCGACACCGGCACTGCCTGCCGCCTCGAGGAGGTTGGTGGTCGCGGTCCGGAAGAAGGCCATGACGTCGTCGTCGGCGAACGACGGTGAATTCGAGACGTCGACGAGTACGTTCGCCCCTTGCAGCACCTCCTTCACGCCTTCGCCGGTGATCGTGTTCACACCCGTGTTGGGCGCGGCCGCGACCGCGTCGTGGCCGTGCTCGCCCAGCCGGGCGACCACCTTCGAGCCGATGAGCCCGGTGCCGCCGATTACGACGATCTTCATGATCTTTCCTTCCGTTGCAGTGCTGTTTCGGAGTCGGTGGAAAACGTCTCTGTATCGAGGACAGGACAGGCGGCGCATTCGTGACGGCGGGCGCATCCGGCGGCGGGTGGGACCAGCCACGCTCTGCTTGACGCGTACTCCGGGGAGCCGTCTGAAACCCGGTGTTCCCGCTCTTATCTCGCGACTCGGCCGGATACGCCCGAAGGCTCCGCCCGCCGCTCAGGCCCGCTGGTCGAGCGGCACGTATTCGAAGGTCGGGCCCGCGGTGGTGCGGCCGTCGCCGCTTGGCATCTTCATCAGCGCCTGGGCCTGCGACTTCAGGGCGTACATCGCCCCGATCGCGTCCCGCATCTGCGCGGGATTGCCGTTGAAGGTGTCCTCCAGCAGATACAGCAGCAGGCAGTAGGTGTTGTTGAACTCCTCCTGCGCCAGCCGTACCGCGCTGCCCTCGGGGTAGTCGGTGGTGCGCGGGTTGGGACGCATCGGCAGCACGCCGCCCGGGTCCACCGCGATCGGATCCCCGGTAGGCCCGGACTGCGGAGTGTCACCGGGCTGGAACCGCCGCCCCTCCCGTAGTTCGACGAACCGGTAGTAATGGGCGACCTGATCGCGCTCGGGATGGAAGACGTCCTTGTCGCCGTCCCACACCTCGGTCCGGGCCGCGCCCTCGCCCTGTTCGATGATCTCGGCCAGCGCGGCCAGCGCGGACTTCAGGTCGTACACCGGAACGACCTGTCCGCTCCCGCTGCTGAAGTGCATCTCCTGAAGCTGCCGGTTCGGATCGCCGCAGAAAACCGCGTCCTCACCGAGGGTGTCGGTCAGGGTGCGCAACCCGGACTCGAGGGCGGCGTAGAACTGCCCGATCGTGTGGTAGTCCTGGGTTTCCGGCGGTGCGTCGGCCGCGGCGGGGCGCTCGACGTTCAGGAACAGTTCCAGCGCCTCGGGCCCGAACGGTGCCAGGTTGATGTGCACGGCGGGATCGCCATGCGGCAAGGGGTGGGGGTAGGCCGGGAGCAGCTGGGGCGCATCCAGTTTCGGCTCCCCACCGACGGCGTTGAGCAGGTTCGCCGCCAGTGCGAGGTGCAACATCTCCTCGACGAACACGCTGCTGATCACCTGTGCCGCCTCGGCATTGCGACCCGGGTCCAGGGAGTACAGCGCGCACAGGTAAGGCGGGATGGTCGCGTGTTCGAGTTCGATCGCCCATTGCAGATGGCGACGTAGATCGTCGAGTGAATCGATGGCGGGGAGGCCGGTGTCCATGCGGGAACCTCGTCTCGGGAAGTCGGCGGAGTCTGTCGCCAACTAGGACCGGACAGGGTGGCGAATCGTGACGAGGTGTCACCGGACACGGTCCGGCGCCCTTTCGTCTCGGGAAAAATCCGGACAGGATGGGATCTGGGTGACCGCTGGATGCACCAGCGCGGATCGCCCTCGGTGAAAGCAGGAGAGGTGGCAGTGCGGCGGAGTGTGGGACTGGTGGGCCGGCAGTCGGAATGCGCGGTCCTCGATGGGTTGATCACCGCCGTGCGCACCGGTGAAAGCCGGGTGCTCGTCGTGCACGGCACGGCCGGAGTCGGCAAGTCCGCGCTGCTCGAGCATCTCGCTGAAGCGGCGGCCGGGCTGCGACAACTACGCGCGGTCGGCGTCGAATCCGAAATGGAACTGCCTTTCGCCGCCCTGCACCAGCTGTGTGTGCCGCTGCTGGACCGGTTGGCGGAACTCCCTGCACCGCAGCGTGATTCGCTCGAAACAGTGTTCGGAATGCGCTCGGGCACACCACCGCAGCCCTTCCTGGTCGGGCTGGCGGTTCTGAGCCTGTTTTCGGACGCCTCGGAGAGCGGCCCGGTGCTGTGTGTGGTCGATGACGCGCAGTGGATGGATCAGGCTTCAGCACAGGTTCTCGGCTTCGTGGCCCGGCGGCTGCTCGCGGAGTCGGTGGCACTGGTCTTCGCCGCCCGCGACCGCACCCCGCAGTTGTCGGGCCTGCCCGACCTCGAGGTCTCAGGGCTGGCCAGGGCCGACGCCCTTGCGCTGCTCGATTCCGCGACTCTTGGTCAGCTGGATTCCCACATTCGCGACCGAGTGGTCGCGGAAGCCGCCGGCAACCCGCTCGCCCTGCTCGAGTTGCCGCGCGAGCGCACCGTGACGCAGTTGGCGGGCGGATACGGCCTTCTACACCCCGAGTCGCTGCCCACCCGCATCGAGCAGAGCTTCCTGACCCGGATCGCGGCGCTGCCGCACCAGAGCCGGCTGCTTCTGCTGATCGCCGCCGCCGAACCCGTCGGGGATCCCGCCCTCGTGTGGGGCGCCGCCGACCGGCTCGGGGTCGCACCGGAGACAGCGCTCGACGACGACACCGAGAGGCTGGTGTCGTTCGACATCCGCGTGACCTTCCGGCACCCGCTGGTGCGCTCCGCGGTGTACCGCGCCGCTGGTGACGTAGAACGCCGGGCTGTGCATCTGGCTCTGGCGGAGGTCACCGACCCTCGCGTCGACCCGGACCGGCGGGCGTGGCATCTGGCATCGGCCGCCGCCGGACCGGACGAGGCCGTGGCGGCCGAACTCGAACGGTCCGCCGGCCGTGCCCAGGCTCGCGGCGGGATGGCCGCGGCCGCGGCGTTCCTGCAGCGATCGGTGCTGCTGACCGTCGATTCCGAGCGGCGCGCGGAACGTGCGGTGGCGGCCGCGGACACCAGCGTCCGGGCGGGTGATCTGGATGCCGCACGGCGCTTCCTCGATATCGCCGAACTCGATGCGCGCAGCGAATCACTCAGTGCCCGAGCGTATCTGGTGCGTGGCCGGATCGCTCACGCGGCCGGATTCAACAACGAGGCGCCGCCGATGCTGCTCACGGCTGCCCGCAGGCTCGAACCCTTCGACATGGCGCTCGCGCGGGAGACCTACCTGCTCGCCTGGGGTGCGGCGGCGTGGGGCGCCGCCGATGCCGACAGCCTGATGTCGATCTCCGAAGCGATCCGAAAACTGCCTGCCCCACCGGGGGATCCACGTCCCATCGACCTGGTGCTCGAAGCGTGCGCCCTGCTCGTCACGGAAGGGCTGGGCACCGCCATCACCACGCTGCGCCGGGCCATGGCCGCACTCGTCGAGCTGCCGGTGCCGGACGTGCTGCGCTGGGGCTGGGCCGCTTGCGGCCTCAGCCCCGCGGTGTGGAGCGAACAAGTCATGATCGAGACCTACTCGCGGGCGGCTGAGGTGGTCCGGGCCGCCGGCATCCTCACCGAGCTCCCCATCTACCTCGCCTCTCTGGGAGCGGCGACCTCGCTGATCGGAGACTTCACGACGGCGGCCGGGATCGTCGCGGAGTCCGAGGGGCTCGCCGCCGCCACCGGCATCCCGCTCGCGCCGTACACGACTCTGATCCTGACCGCGATGCAGGGCCACGAGAACGAGGCCGCGCCGCTCATCGCCGCCACGATCGAACAGACCGGCGCCGACGGGCAGTTGACCGGCGTCACCACCGCGCACTGGGCGGCCGCGGTGCTCTACAACGGCCTGGCCCGCTACGAGGAGGCCCTGTCGGCCGCACAGGCCAGCACCCGCATCGCCCAACTGGTGGTCTCGGTGTGGGTGCTGCCCGAGCTCATCGAGGCCGCGGTGCGAGTCCACGACGACGCGGCTGCGCGTGAGGCGCTCGACCGCTTGGTGGCCGCCGCGGCGGCCGGCGACACCGACTGGTCGCACGGGATCCTCGCTCGCTGCCGCGCGTTGCTGGCCGGCGAGGCGGCAGAGGATCTGTATCGCGAATCGATCGACAGACTCGGCAAGACCCTGATGCGGCCCGAGCTGGCACGCGCTCATCTGCTCTACGGCGAATGGTTGCGCAGGCAGTCCCGCCGCGTCGACGCTCGCCGGCAGTTGCGCACGGCCTACGACATGTTCGTGTCGATCGGCATGGCGGCGTTCGCCGAACGCGCCCGCCGCGAACTGCTCGCCGCGGGCGAGAAGGCCCGCAAGCGGACGGTCGAATCCGCTCCGGACGAGCTGACGCCGCAGGAGCGCCAGATCGCGCAGCTGGTCGGTGCGGGCCTGTCGAATCCGGAGGTGGGAGCCCGGATGTACCTGAGCCCACGAACGGTCGAATGGCATCTGCGCAAGATCTTCACGAAGCTGTCGATCACCTCGCGGCGAGAGCTCCGGGACGCCCTGCCACCCGGCTGACGACCGCGCGTGCGATCCCTGGTCCGCGAGACCAGGGTGTCTCCCGGGGGCGACCGGGGGTCCGGACCCGCGACGCTGAGCGGGTCGGCACCGCACGCCGATCGTCTCGAACAGGGAAGTGGGGCAGTCATGTCAGAACGTCCGTTGGCCGGAGCCGTCGCACTGGTCACCGGCGCCAGCAGCGGCATCGGCGCCGCGACCGCGCGCCGACTGGCCGCGGAGGGCGCCGCCGTGGCGCTGGTCGCCCGGCGCGGTGACCGGCTGGACCGACTCGCCGAAGACCTCAGTGCCGGTGGCGGGCGCGCTGTCGTGGTGGCGGCCGACATCACCGAACCGGCATCGGCCTATCGAGCGGTGGAGGACACCCACGAGCTGTTCGGCCGATTGGACGTCGTGGTCAACGGTGCGAGCGTCATGGTGCTCGACTCCGCGCTGCACACACCGATCGAGGAGTGGGATCGAATGATCTCGCTGAATGTGTCCGCACTGGTGCACATCACGCACGCCGCCATTCCCTATCTGATCGACGCGGCGGCGACCTCGCCGCGACGGGTGGCGGATCTGGTCAACGTGGGCTCGGCGGCGGGACGGGTCGCGCGGCCGCCCGGCAGTGTCTACAACCTGACCACCTCCGGTCTCGACGGATTCACCGAATCGCTACGGCGGGAACTGGTTTCCGAGGGCGTGCGGGCCAGCGTGGTGGCGCCCGGTGTCGTCGACCGCGCCGGGCCGGAGGCGGCCCGGCAGCTGGTCGACCCGATGTCGGCGTTACGGCCCGACGACGTCGCCGACGTCATCGCCTACATCGTCACGCGCGAACGGCACGTGGCCGTCAACGAGATGGTGGTCCGGGCGGGCGGGCAGAACTGGTAGCGCACAATGTGATTCATCGTCCCAGCGCCGTGCGAAGCTCCTTGCGTGAGGTGAGATCCAGCTTGGTGAACACCTTGCGCAGGTGCCACTCCACGGTGCGCGGACTGATGAACAGCTCGGCGCCGATTTCCGAGTTGGTGAGGCCGTCACCGGCCAGTGTGGCGATCTGAATCTCTTGAGCGGTGAGGCGGTCGGCGGCCGCGATATCGCCCCGGCGCACGGACTCGCCGGTGGCCGCCAATTCCCGGCGGGCTCGCTCGGCGAACGCCGCGGCGCCGAAACGGTGCAGCATCTCGTGGGCGGTCCGCAAGTGCTCGCGGGCATCGGCACGCCGGTTCTCGCGGCGCAGCCACTCGCCGTACACCAGGTGGGCACGGGCCAGGTGCACGGCGACCCGGCTGCGTGAAAGGCGTTCGATCGCTTCACGATACGAAGCCTCGGCCGCGTCGCCGGTGCTGAGCAGCGCCTGCGACCGGGCCAGTATGCCGAGCGCCCACTCGGTTCCGCTGGCCCGCGCACGGCGTTCGAGCCGGTGCAGCGCGGCGCGGGCGGCCGCGTCGGCATCGGTCCGTACACCGGCCTCCACCAACTCGGCGAGCGCATGCCCCACCGATGCGAGATCATCGTATTCACAGGCCTTCTCGGCGTTGGCGAGTGCGGCCTGATACTGCCCCTGACCGTTGTGCAGCACCGCGAGCAACTGATTGCCCGTGCCGATCACCCGGCCTTCACCCCAACCGGACGCCCGCCGCAGGCCGGCTTCGATCGTGCGCAACGCCTGCGGGTCGGTGCCCCGCCAGGCGATGAGCAACAGCGCGGTGTAGCCCAGCGGCGAGTTGCCGGAGGCCTCGGTGAGTACGTCGGCCTCCTCGACGAGCGCTGCGGCCACGTCGAATTCGCCGGCATACAAGTGCACGGCGGCACGGTAGGTCAGGGCCAGCGGGAGAAAGTTCAGCGCGCCGGTCTCCCGTGCGGTACGGACCGCTCGAGTGGTCAGCCAGTGGCACGCTTCGTCGTCCCACAGGTCGGCGGCGACGGGCCAGGACAGCCACAACCAGCGCATGACGTCATCGGCGTCCGCGTCCGCACCACGGAATGCCCGCAGCGCGGCGAACATCGGTGCCGCGCCTTGGACGTAGCCATCGGCGAAGCGGGCCGTGAGTCCGCCGAGCAACGCGTCGACCGCCCTCGGCGGCTCCGGCAGTGCGCCACGCGCCGTTTCGGCCACCGTGCCGACGGTGTCGGCCCCGTGCAGCCGACCGGCGAATATCGCGGAGCCGATCGCCTCCAGGTACGTCTCGCGTGCCTGCTCCGGAGAGTGGATCCGCAGCCGACCGGCCGCGTCGAGCAGCAGGGGGAGCGCCGCGCCGCCGCGTCTGCGCGCGAAGACGATCTGCCCCCGGAGTCGCGCGAGCCGTCCGCGTGCGGAATCGTCGAGCGGTCCCAGTTCCGCCGCCGTGAGCAGTTCGAGAGCGGCCTCGGGCGCACCGGCCTCGAACGCCGCCCGTGCCGCGGCCAGCGCGCGTGTGCCGCGTCTGCCGGGATCGGGTGTCAGGGCGGTCGCGCGGCGCAGGAACGCGGCCGCCGCGGCGACGCCACCGCGCGCCTGCGCGCGTGCCGCGGATCGCTCGAGCTCCGCTGCTACCTCCTCGTCGGGTTCGACCGTGGCACTCGCTCGATGCCAGGCTCGCCGATCCGGATCGGCGACCGGATCCGTCTCCTCCGCCAGCACGCGATGCACCGCTCGACGCTCGCCGGGGTCCGCGGCGCGATAGGCCGCCGACCGGACCAACGGATGGCGGAAGCGGACCTGCGCCCCGAATTCGATCAGTCCGGCGTTCTCCGCGGCCGCCGCGGCATCCGCCCCGCTGCCGAGCCGCTCGGCCACCCGCCGCAGCAGCGCCACATCGCCGACCGGCTCCGCCGCTGCCGCGAGCAACAACCGGCGCGCGGGATCGGGGAGCGCCTCGATACGCCGCAGGAAACTCTGTTCGATCCGCGTCACCACCGGCCGCGCGTCCGGCCGACCGTACCCACCGGCGAGTTCGGCGCCGGTCAGCCCACGCGGCAATTCGAGTAGCGCCAGCGGGTTGCCACGAGCCTCGGACACGATGCGATCGATGACGCGCTCATCGAGACGTCCACGGATCGCCGATTCGAGCAGAGCCCGGGCATCGCTGTCACGCAGCCCCCGGATCGGCAGTTCCGGCAGCCCCGCGAGAGAATCCTCGCCGCCCTCGGCCGTCGGCGTCCGCACCGCGAACACCAGCGCGACCCGCTCGGCCAGCAGCCGGCGCGCGACGAAAGCCAGGGTCTGCGCGGAGACGCGGTCGAACCACTGGGCGTCGTCGACGACACAGAGCAGCGGCTGGTCCTCGGCCGCGTCGGCCAGCAAACTGAGTACGGCCAAGCCGACCAGGAACCGGTCCGGCACACTGCCGGCGCTGAGGCCGAAGGCCACCGACAGCGCCCCGCGCTGCGGGCCGGGAAGGCGATCGAGCCTGTTCAGCATCGGCACGCACAGCTGATGCAGGCCCGCGAAGGCGAGCTCCATCTGCGACTCGACGCCGGCGGCCCGGACGATTCGATACCCTGCCGCGTTCCGTACTGCGTGTTCGATCAGTGCCGTCTTCCCGATGCCGGCCTCGCCGCGCAACACCAGCACACCGCTCGCGCCCGAGCGTGCCTCGGTGAGTAACCGATCCAGCGGCTCGCACTCGTTTCGCCTGCCGCGCAGTGTGCGCGGCTGCTCGCTGCCCGACATCACCACCACCGCATCCGAGAGCCGAGCCCCGGTCCGTACGGGGCCTGCACATGATGTCACTCGCGGAAAACCCATCGGAAGGACAACCGGGCGTAGCGCTCGCCACAACGGGCACGGGCCGTACGCGACTCGTGTCTCCCGGGGATCGGCAAGCCCCGGGCACGTGTCCCTGGGCGGTCCCGGCCCGGGCATTCGCCCGGGTCTTCCAAGGGCGCGATCGGCATGCCCGGCGGGCGACCGTTGGGATGCGGCTCGTCCGGGCCGCTCGTTCGGTCGCCGGTCGATGGCGATCGAGGCTTCCGAAAGGACCGTCGCCATGAGCCCGATGAGCACCGCAACCGCCCCGCCCGAGTCGGAGTCACCGCCAGGACCGTTACCGGAGGCGACCGGTCTAGCGCACTTCCAGTGCGCCCGCCCACGTCTGTTCGGGATCGCCTACCGGATGCTCGGTCGCGCGGCCGACGCCGAGGATGTCGTGCAGGATGTCTGGCTGCGCTGGCAACGCACCGACCGCGCGCAGGTTCGAGACGGACTCGCCTTCCTGGTGACCGTCACCACCCGCGTCTCCCTCAATTCCGTCGGATCGGCCCGTGCCCGCCGGGAGATCCCGGTCGATAACTGGTTGCCGGGACAGGTGCCCGTGGCGGAGGACCCGTGCTCGGTGAGCGAGCGATCCGCCGTCCTGTCGGACGCGGTTGCGCTACTGCTGCAACGCTTGTCGCCGACCGAACGCGCGGTCTTCGTACTGCGCGAGGCATTCGACTATCCGTTCCGCGATATCGCCGGGCAACTCGGGATCAGCGAGGCCAACGCCCGGCAGTTGGCGCGCCGGGCCCGCGCGCATCTGACTGAGCCGCGTCCCGCGACCGTCTCGCGAACGGCACACGACCGCTTGCTGACGGCATTCCTCGCCGCGGCCCGGGACGGCGCGGTGATGCCGTTGGAACGCATACTCGCCGAAGACATCTCGGCACCGGCCGGACGTGACGGAACCACTGGGCCGGCGGGAGAACGTCGATCGCGACCACTGCCCGGCGTCACGAATTCCACCGGACCCGGGTCCTTGCTCACAGAAGCTCGCGGAAAGGCGATCCCATGAACGAACCCATCCTGGAGCCGGCAGCTCAGCAGTTCGCCGATGCCACCTCCCATCCACCTTTTCTGTACGAACTCGGCGCCGAGGGCGCCCGGAAGGTGCTCGACGACGTCCAAGCCACGCCGGGGGGGCAAGCCATCGGTCGACGAGCGGTGGATCACCGTGCCCGCGGCGGTCGGCGAGGTCCCGGTCCGTGTCGTCCGCCCCGTCGGCGCCGCGGACGCGTTGCCGGTAGTGCTGTACATCCACGGCGGCGGCTGGGTCCTCGGCGATGCCGGCACACATGACCGGCTGGTCCGCGAGCTGGCCGTCGGCGTCGACGCCGCAGTGGTGTTCGTCGAGTACGATCGCTCACCCGAGGCGCGGTACCCGGTCGCGCTCGAGCAGGCGTACGCCACCGCGCAATGGATCACCGCACACGGCGCCGGCGCGGGCCTCGACCCCTCCCGGCTGGCGGTGGCCGGGGATTCCGTCGGCGGCAATATGGCCGCGGCGCTGACGATTCTGGCCAAACAGCGCGGCGATGTGACCTTTGTGCACCAGTCGCTGTACTACCCGGTCACCGACGCGGGGCAGGACACCGAGAGCTACCGCCGGTTCGCCGACGGGCCGAATCTCACGGCCCGGGCGATGGCCTGGTTCTGGGATGCCTACCTGCCCGACCGGGATGGCCGCGACGCGATCACCGCCTCACCGCTACGCGCGGGACTCGACGATCTCGCCGGCCTGCCCGAGGCGTTCGTCGTCGTCGCCGAGAACGACGTGCTTCGTGACGAGGGAGAGGCATACGCCCGCAAGCTCACAGCGGCCGGCGTGCGCACGACCAGTGTCCGCTACAACGGCACCCTGCACGACTTCATGATGCTCGACCCCGTACGTGACACCGCCGCCTCGCGCGCGGCGACCGCCCAAGCAATCCTTGTGCTCCGCAACGTATTTCACTGATCTTCGACCGGAGGAACGCAATGTCCGAACAACCGACCGTCGTCCTAGTCCACGGAGCCTTCGCGGAATCGTCGAGCTGGTCCAGCGTCATCGAGCGACTGCGCGACCACGATCTGAAGGTCGTCGCGATCGCGAACCCGCTGCGAAGCCTGCCGGATGACGCCGCCTATCTGCGGAATGTCCTCGCCACGATCACTACCCCCGTGGTGCTTGTCGGCCATTCGTATGGCGGGATGGTGATCACCGAGGCGGCTGCCGGGAGCACCGATGTGGCCGCGCTCGTCTACGTCTGCGCCTTCGCGCCCGCGCCCGGCGAGTCCGCGTTCGAGCTGTCGGACCGGTTTCCCGGCAGCACCCTGGGCGAAACGCTTACCGCCTACCCGATCAACCAGGGCGGCAACGAATTCGCCATCCGCCCGGAGGCCTTCCACCACCAGTTCGCCGCCGACGTCCCGGCCACCCAGGCCGCCGTAATGAGCGCGGTCCAGCGTCCAGTCACCGAGATCGCGCTCACCACGGGACTGACGGCCGGCACTTCGGCTTGGCAGTCGACACCCTCATGGTTCGTCTACGGCGACGCGGACCTCAACATACCCGTCGCGCTCCACCGCTTCATGGCACACCGCGCCGCCGCCAAAGCAATCCATGAGATCGCCGGCGCATCCCACGCAATCAGCGTGTCCCGCCCCGAGACGGTAGCCGCTGCGATTCTCGAAGCAGTTGAGGCGATCGTCTCGTCGTAAAGTCGCAGGCAACCACGGCGAGGCGGTGGATGTGCCGATCTGGCGGCCGAATCAACGCTCGCGGCCTGCAACAAACTATGTCCGCCGGCTCCACCTGGTTCCAGGTCGGTTCGGGTTACTACTGGTTTGTGGACGTTGGGGGAGCTTACTCGAACACACAAGCGCAGGTAGATGAGTCGAGCCCGGCCGGTGCGGTACCGAGTTTGGGCGCGGGCGTCGGGGAGCTGACGGTGGTGGACTATCCGGCACGAACACGGAGCGCGGTACCGCGCGGCTGGATTGGCCGCGCAACGTCGAAACCAACAGCCACGCCCATTGGGAGTGCTGCGGCATTTCCGGTGCCGACAACGTGTGCTGAAGATGGTTGGTGGTGCACCGGAATACTCTGTCCCGCAAGAGTTATCGTCGATCGTGGTGGTCGCGCCGAAATATTCGTCTACCGGTGATCTAAATTGCTGGTCGATGTGGGGAGTAGGCATCAAATTTGGCATCACGACAGGATGCAACCCGCTGATACGGGTGGGACCACGCGAACAGAAAGGGCGTTTGCGTCCCCCGCTTACCTGCACAGACGGGGCGTTATGACATGCAAAGATTCCACCGGGACTATCCCTCGTTGGCTCATAACCCAGAGGTCGCAGCCTCGATCCTGTTGCTGTGAGTGCGCGCGCTGCCGTCCCCGTGTGGGCTCGCCGACGGAGGACGTATGTACCCGTGTGGTCGCGGTTCGGGCTCGGGTGGGCACGCACGGTGTTCGGCCGGTGTGACCGCCGTACGTCTTCCGTGGGCCGCGAACTGTGCCTTGGTCGGGATGTGAGTGTGAGTTGTCGCCAATGGATTTCGTTTGTTGCGGTCGACCGAGCCGGGCGCCGCGACGGAGCCGAAGATCGCATTATCAACCGAGGCAGCCCGCTCGAAGCGGGGCGGTTGTCAGCGGGCCGCGAATCAGCTGCTGCAGCGGCCCCTGCGGTCGGTTGAGGGGCGGGGCTATCGACTACCGGAGGCATTCGGGGGATGTCGTGGCCGGAAGTCGATCCCGGCATCCGCCGGAGATTCGAGTAGTTCGGAAGTTGTATTCGTAGGTCGCCTCGGTGTTCGAGTAGGGCTCGAACACCGAGGCACGCACGCCCGGCAAGTTCGCCGGGAATCTGTGTGCGAGGAGTGTCCGAGACACGCTCTTCCGGCAAATTTGCCCTGAACGAGTGTTCGAGCGGTGCGCGAGGGGGGATTTCGTCGCCCCGCAGACCCACGGCTGGATCGGTCGCGTGCATGAGCGCATCCGTCGATGCTGCTTCCAACAGGTTTGGACATTAGCAGATCTGGGGTGGTTGGCGGCCGGGTATCCGTCCTGGGCGATATTGAGCCGAACAGTCCGCTGCGATGGTCCAATGCCAGCGCGCAGTACTCGTCGACCAGATGCCGGTACGCCTCGCCGGGATGGGCGCGGTAGCGGGCGAGTTGGTCGGGCCAACTGGGCACGTTCACGAAGCAGCACTTCTCGCCGCAGCGATCGTGTCTACATAAGTATGTGTGTGCAGTTACCGTGCATTGGCGCTGGTCGGCCGCGAAGGTAGATCGATGATCGCGTGTCTCGTTACAGGGTTCGTCAGTGTGCGCAACTTCATAGGGTCCTCACTCGCTGGAGTCGGGCTGATGGCGGCGCGGTTCGGCGCGGTCCGCTTCGTGGACGAGTAGCGATGCTGGAAAAACGTGTGCTCTGGTGACAATCCAGGTCCGCAACCGGACCGCCTGCTGTGAGGTCAGTCCGACGATGATCGCGATGAACCGGTCGAAACGAAGTTCGGGGTCGTAGACGTGGCGTAAGTAGGAGGACAGATCGAGTTCGCTGGGTGTGAGGTCTTGGGAAGGATGCGTATGCCATTCTCCTATCCATTGGCTACCGTCGGCCTGCCAAGCGAGAGTGGCGAGTTGGTTGGCGTGGTCGAGATCGCGGCGGAAGGAATGGGACGCTCTGCGTGCCTTGGGACCTGGAGTGCCTGCGCTGGTGATCAGGACATCGCCGCTGTGTTCGGTACCGAGGAGGATGCCGCCGGTTTCGAGGCCGTCGCGGGACTGCTGGGCTGTGTTCGCGATGGTCTCGCGGGCGGTGTTGGTGATCCGGTACATCATGAAAGCGAGGTCGGATTGCACGTCGGGCATGCCGAGCGCGGTGGCGGGATGGTGGCCCAGCGAAGGTCGGCCGCGTGGGTGAGATCGAATGGCGTTGTCAGGTTGTTTGCGGGATGTAGCCCGATGATGGCGTGTTCTCCGGGGAGGCGTTGGGTGTGGTCGCCGTGTAGGGATTCGAGGATGGTCGCGACCGCGACCTTGGCTGCCAGGGTGCCGATGAGGTGTAGATCCGGGGGGATCGCGGTCATCGGCTGGTGGGGATTGCCGGTGCCGTAGTCGAGTTCTTGGTCGGCTTCGGTGTCGATGGCCCCGAGATTTGCGAGGTGCTGTCGTGAACACAGCAGGCATCCGAAGCGTGGGGTCGGCCGCAATCGTAGGACTTCACCGAGCGAGCCCTGGTCGAGTACGCAGGCCAAGACCGCGGGTTTGTATGCTCGGCGGCCGAGGTGGCTGACGACGCGTCGCGGGGCGATGCCGTCGGCAGTGCAAACGACAATATCGACTGAGTCGATCAAAGATCGTATGTGGTGGGCGCCATCGACCACGTCGAGTCGGTGTGCGGTGACGGTCTGCTGGGGCCACAATTGATTGTGGCGGGATTTGAGGGCATCGACTTTGTAACGACTCACGCTTTCGGGGCCGAGAACGTGGCGAACGATGTTGTGCCACACGAAGCGGTCCGGGTCTACCAGGTGCAGGTTTCCGATGCCGTACGCGGCGAGGGCTTGTGCAGCGGCACCGCCTATGCTGCCACACCCCACCAGCATGACCGAGGTACGGGTGAGCAGGTCTACAGGCCAGTCATTTCGAAGCTGCGCGATTCCGAGTGTCGCCGGTTCGACGACGACCTGGATGGGTCGGACTCCGTCGCGCTCGATAAGCCATCCAGCGAATTCCGCTGCCCCGGCGGCACGTAACTGTGGGTCCAGATCCGGATCGTAGGTGATCAACAACCCGAGGCCAGTGCTCGGATCCCTTACTCCTGGTGCCATCGCCCGGAAGGCTTCGTATCGGATCGCGGTGCCTGGTCGGCGCAGCACAACCAAATGATGGAGATGAATGTCGCTGCCGGCCTTGTTCATCCATTGGCCAGCGTGTCGGGTCTCACCTGATCGCAGTGCGGTGTATTCCCGAGGAATGTCGGCCTGGATTCGAGTGTGGCGCGCGTTTTCGACACTGTGGACGACGTAGGTATCCGATGCTGACGTATAGCGCAGGGTGAGATCACCGGCTGTGATGGTGGAGTTCGCTATGAGCCTGGCGCCGTCGCGGGTCAAGACAATGAACGGGTCAGTGTGATCAGTTGGCACCGTGGTCCCGGCTTTCTGCGTCGTGGTCTGTCATCCGGTGTGCGGCATGCAGGATGAGGTGGTCGTGCGAGGGGTCGGACACGATGCCGTTGACCGACATCTGGTCGATCACTGCGGCTTTCATCAGCGCGTACTCGATTCGCCAGCCCGCTGCTTTCGCGAGGAGTTCGGTGATGCTCGCCTCAGGCAGCCACGCTCCGACCGATCTCAGCAGGCACAGGGATCCTCCCGGAGCGACATGCCATGTGGTCTGGGTCCTCTCCTCGAGCGTCGGAACCGGGTCGAGAGGGTAGATAAGCGGAGGCACCATCGGATACGCCGCACGATATGCGACAGACACCGGCAATCCGGCTGTGCCGATCAACTCGTCCAAGCTCTCGGGGGCTGGCCGGTTGAAAGGCCATCGCGGTAGCTCCCCCTTCCAACCACCGTGCGGGATCTCGCTGTCAGGATCGGGCGGGCAGTACATGAGATGGGGCGCAAAGTCTGCCACCTCGGTCAGATCTCGTTGCAAGCGATCAGGTTCGGCGTCGACCCACAAAATCGGTGTGGTCGTTCGGTCGGGCTCCGACGCGGAGGTGGTCATGCGAGGCGTCATCCCTGTGGAGTGTCCTTTACCGGACGGGGACCCACAGGTACGGCAGCAGGTAGCGGACTGCCATCTGAGGTGGTAGGCGCGGGGAAATCGGACCCGAAGACAGCACCCCAATGAAGAATCGCCAAGTTCGCATCATTGTTGGCCTGCGCCTGGGCTGCGGCCACCGCATTATCGCGGGCGTCAGCGAGCCGGTCCGCGAACTCCGAGTAGTCGAGATCGGACTGAATCGGACCACAGATGTTCGCCGGATCGGTGACTTCGCTACCGCCGTCGATGAAATAGCTGGCCGAGACGAAGAACTGCTTCACCGCAGCGGATTGAGTCGATCCAAGTGGGAGATGTTGCAGTGCAAGGACTTCCATTACCAAAGACTTAATCTTGATGTCCTGATCCGCCGCCCACTTCTTCAGCATCCGGACAGTGCCCGCGAACTTGTTCCATTCCGCGTGTCTAGCCGCTGTCTCTGCGATCAGGTACTCGGGATGGCAGTATATCCACTTCTCGGAGGTTGCCTCGGGAACGAACAGCATGCCGTCACGCCGAAATGCCGGCATGGCGTCGACAGTGAAGGCATCGGGATCCTCGGGATCATCGAGAAAGCATTTCACGGCGTGGTTGCGCCAACGCGCGAGACGCACTGCGGTCGCCACCGTCCCGTTCGTGGCGCCGAGAAGTGTATTGACTCTGGTCCGGGTGTAGTCGAGGCAGTCGGTGGCGGATTGTCCTGGTACGCCCCAGCCAGGGTGTTTGGCAGGATCGAAGATCAGGACGACGTCGACGTCGTGGATGGGGTCTTTGTGCGTGCCGCGGGCCAGCGAGCCGGAGGGAACGACTTCGAGGATGTCGGGCTCGGGTCGAAAGGCTTTCTTGAATAGGTCGCGGCGGGCGCGCGCTTCGCGCACAGCCTCGATATCTGCGTTCACGGTCTGCTGGAATGCCGCGAAGGCGGTAGCCACGCTCACGTTGTGCTCCGATCCGTTGCCGACGATGCCGTGCAAAACCTAGCCGATGCCACCGACAGGCCCGGGCAGCGATAGCGAGGGCCACGACCCTGACGTCGCAGGTGGGCTGGGGCGGGGCGGCGACAGGGCATGTTCGGGAAATCGCGAGAAAGGTGGGACGCTGTCCAGTAGCGTGGCGCCGGTTGTCGGCCACTGTTTGTGGTTTTGCGATGAGATGAGTTGAGACGTGCCAGTTCTGAATCACGAGATGCCGCGGATGACAGTCTCCGCTGCTGGTTCGCCCCTGGGAGGCGGCGGTTTAAGGGCGCTGTTCGCCGATGGCTCTGCGCTGATCAGCATCGGCGGCCTCGTCGCAGGTGGGTTCGCCGTCGAAGCCGCCAAGTCGTTCATGACGAACGAGCCCAAGGGCCGCATTTGGTTCGTCCTAGCGTTCGCGGCCGGCGTGACGGTCATCCTCGTCGGATTCTGGCAAAGGGCGTGGCGACGCCGCCGACTACAGGTCGGGATTGTGATTACCGCAGCCGATAATCTCGCGGCGGCACGGCAGCGGGAGCAGCAAGCCGAAGCGTTCAGCAGTCAGGAGTGCGTGCTGACCCTGAAGGCCGCCGTTGACCTGCCCATCGATCAGCTACAACGACTGGTATTGATGGAGGCGTTGGTCGAGGAGACCCTCCAGGCGATCATCACCGCCCAGCGTCTGACGCCGGATGCTGCCCGAATCAACCTCATTCCGACCATGCGGTTACAGATCGCGTTCTGGTACGGCGCTCGCTTGGGCCACACCCACTCTCGCGAAATCGCGGTCTACTCCGTCCGCCAAGGCAACGGGAACCCCGCCTATTTTCACGCTACCGGTCTACGTGCCAGCCGAAACCGCAAACAAATTCTCACCGTCGCACCCCTCGAAACAGTGCCCGGCGGCGACCCTTCACGTGTCGCATTGGCGCTGGATTTGCAGGGACGCGGCACCGGATTCCACGACCAGGTTCTCAACGACTGTCGCAACCGCGGCATCGGAACCCTCCTGCTACTCAGTCACACGAACCCGACCCTTCCGGAGACGAAAAAAGCGTTCACCGCTGTCACCGACCAGATCTGCCAGGTCTGGCGGGATTCCACGCTGCCCGTCGGCGGACGGACCTCGCAACACACGATCTACCTGAGCGGTCCGGTAGCAATCTCGGTCGCCCTCGGGGCGCGCTTGGCCGCCGCAGACCGAAACCGGTGGACAGCGCTGTCCTACAACACGGTAACCAGCGCATACGAGCCATTCCCGTCGTAGGCGCAACATCAGGCGCTGGCCGTTGCAGGGCCGGACTACCCCACCGCGTTGGGTTTGACGAAACTACGCACGGCGCCGGAGGAGGAAGCGCACCACGAAGTCGAGTGATCTCGTCGTACTGGGCCGCCAGTCGTGACACGGCCTCAACCCGGAACGTGGCCAGTTCGGCGTTACGCTGGTCCTCGCCAACCACGTCGCGGCGGCGGCAAGTGGTTCAGGACCTGCTCATCGAACCGCCCGACCAGGCCGTGTCCCAGGTCGGCGGGCTACCCGCTCCCTGGGTACGCTCACCCTTCTGCCCAAGCAGTCTCTGGGCATGAGTCCAGGGTATAAATTCCCTTCAGGTCCGCTGGGCACCACGGGTGTGATGATCGACTAGGGCGTCTCGCACACGTGCCTTCAGCGCGATGTAGCTGTCGTGCTCAAGGTTGGTCGGGCGCACCAAGGTCGAATGATCGCCCTCGACGATGCCCTGGTAGCGGTCGGGAAACACCGATCGGGCCGACTGGCTGTTCACCACGCCGTCGCAGTCACCTGCATAAGTCCAGATCGGAATCCGCATCGCAGGGTCGGCGGCATTGACGATCTTTTCCATCACCAGACCAAGGTTTCGGGTGTTATGGGCGTTGATAGGCGCCAGTCGATTCGCTTGATTGTGGTTGCGAAGGAATCGCTTTCGGAGGCCATAGAGGTAGAGCGAGCCCTCGTGCGGACAACCGAACATGACGACACCAGCGATCCGCGCCAAGTCGTTGTCGTCTTGAACCGTAATCCGCGACGCAAGGTATTCGACCACGGCTAGGCCGCCCATGCTGTGAGTCACAATGATGGTTGGACGATCTTGCGGCACACGATCTCGTAGGACGCCGCCGAGTCGCGAGGCAATATCCGACAGCTCCGGAAGTCGGCGCATCCGCGGAAGCTTCCGACTTGTCAGATCGTAAATCGGTCGCCACCCCAATAACCGCGTCTCGAAGGTGAGAAACCTCAGCTCGGCGTTCTTGTAATCGTCATCGCTGCCAATGAGGCTTCGGAACTCCCGCCACGTGTCGGCGCCGGACAGGAATCCGTGGATGAAGATCATATTGAAGACGCCCAATGCGGCCAGGTTTCCCAGCCGCGTCGACGATTCCTCTGCTTGTCCACCGTTGCCACTCTGGGCTGTCGGCATCCTCACCCTTTCATCTGGCCCAATGCTCGGGGAGGACGTCACCAGCCCGCACCCCGTCAGAACCTGCCGCGGTCGCGGTCCCACGCCCTCGGAGCGATAGCATCCCCCTCCAGTCAGATTTGTGCAACTCGCGCTCTTCGCGGCTCGCTCTTGGTTGTTTTCGCCAACATCGAGTAAAATTTGGCTATGGCCAAGAAAGTTGATGCGCTGGGGCCGACGGGTATCCGGGTCGGGGAGCGCCTGCGCGAGCTCAGGCAGGTCAGGGGGCTGACCCTCAACGCGCTTGCAGCCAAGCTGGAGGAGGCGGGTCGTCCGATCGACTGGTCGGCGCTTGCGAAGATGGAGAAAGGGCAACGGCGCATCGATGTTGACGATCTGCTAGCGCTCGCGCTTGCCCTAAACGCCCCACCTAACTGGCTTCTATTCTCGCACAGTGAAAATGAGACACCCCTGCAGCTGACTCCGGCGGTGCAGGTGAGCGCTCTCGCTGCCTGGAGTTGGGCTACGCAAGCTCTGAATTCCGAAGTGGCCAGTCCGCGCACAGTCAACGTGCCATCAAGGGAGGCGCGCGGTACCAGGTCCACACCGAGCGGTCGCGACCACTTCGTGAGTGTCGATCCCGGAGCGAAAATCCGACAAGTAAGGGCGGCGCTACATGCGGAATTCGATTCTTTAATCGGCTCGCACTACGACGATTATGATACGAATTCCGACTGCGGCGAGCGCATCTTTTTAAGCAGAGCACTTGCTGCGTTTGCTGCACGTCAACTAACTGGATGCAGTAGCATAGCCGCCGCCGAGACGGTAATCGATGGACCGGGAGACGGCGGTATTGATGCTTTCGCTCTGAACCACAAGATGTCGACTCTCGTTCTTGTGCAAGCCAAGTGGAGTTCTGACGGATCGGCGCGAGTCGACCATGCGACGGCAGTCAAATTGATAGACGGAATGAAGAGGCTGGAATCGTTCCACTTCGACAGATTCCCTGACCGACTCAAAGAAAAGTCGGAGGATATCACAACCGTACTCCAACATCCACGCGCTCGGGTAATATTAGTCTTCGCGGTGCTCGGATCACATGATCTGTCCGCGGAAATCTCGGATCTATTAGATCGCACGTGCGCGGAGTACAATACCTTCGGGCAAATGCTAGAGTATCGAACGCTAGGAATCGACGATTTTCTCCAACAGATAAGAGTCGATCAACGTGGACCGGGCAAGAAATTCACCCTGAAGCTTAATGGCTGGACCAGGTATTCTCGGCCCAGTCAGGCCTATTTGGCAACAGTGTCAGCAGCGGAGATTTCAAGGTTTTACGAAGCGTGCGGAGATCGGCTGTTCTCTAGAAATATAAGAGACGGGCTCGGTGGAACGGCCGTAAACAAGGCTATGGTCGAGACTCTGGTACGAACGCCTGAAAATTTTTGGCATGTCAACAATGGGATAACAATTTTGAGTTCTGATATATCGGCGACTTTTCCGGACTCACCTTATCGCTCAAGCCTTGACTTATCATTGAACGACCCTGTCGTTGCCAACGGAGTGCAAACCCTTCATTCTGTGTATCAAGTATTCCAGCAGAATCCAACAGCAATAGAAAAAGCGCTAGTCGCCGTTCGGATAATTCAGGCGAAACCAGAGGATGATATCGCAACTAGAATTGCCCTGAGCTCTAATTATATGAACTCTATAGAACCGAGCGACCTTGTCGGACTCGACTCGGTACAGGCCGGGATAAGGGATGCGTTTGCGGTTGAACTGGATAAGATCTATGTGTTCAAGCGCGGTCAGCCGGCTCCGGAGCCAGATTTAGGATGTTCGGTTGACGAAGCAGCGCTAGCGCTGGCATGTGCACAGAAGGATGCGGGGTTCGTTGCTCACGTATTCGACAACCGCCAGTTCCTGTGGGACGGTGGACCCAATGGGGGCTACGCATCTATATTTGCTGTACAACCGTCAGCCGAGAAACTGTGGCGGATAGTGCAGCTGTATCGAGAAATCAACGCAGCTATTGACCTGAAGGCGACGCAAACTTCTGGCAGAGGTTCCTCTATAGTTCGTTCAGGGTCGCTACTTGTAGCACACATCGCTTTTCAGCTCGTTGACTTGGACGGGCTGACATCCGACCACCATTCGTGGAAAGTCGAAGCTTCCCGGGCTCGTGCGCGAGTCCCTGAAATAATAGACAGGATGATCAATAGTATGAACTCACAATTCGGTGAATCTTCGTACATTCTTGCTACGTTAAAGAATCCGGAACGCTGTCGACAATTGGCAAGTTCAGTATTAGCTGATACTGCAAAGACGCAGCACATCCAGCCGAAGTGAAGAATCCAGCTGTATATCTGATAGTTGTCTTCGAGGGTAGGGATTAGAGGGTCCGGTGGCGCGGGGATGGCTCCGGCTTGCGGACGCCGGTCTTGCCGGCGGCGGCGTTGTCTCGGAGCCCAGCATCAAACAGAGTCGTAGTAGAGATGCAATCGGCTCATTGTCGTCGAGCACCCGTTCCCGCAGTGCGCGAAGAACGGCGGTGTCAGTCATCTTGGTCCTCTCGCCGGGTGATCGGCCAACTAGGAGACGTTCTCCGAGATCGTCACTGGTCAAAGAGGCGCTTCAAGGGCTAGAGGAGTCTGGGCTTCGACGAGCAACTCTGCGGCGATTACATCAGAGCTTGCTACTATGCCCCCGCGAGGTTTTCGAGAAGACGCTCAGCGAGTGCGGCAAGCGTTTCTCCATCTTGAGTGACCCCCGGCTAGGCGGTACCCCTGCCTTATCGAGGCTTGCATACCAGCCTGCTCGTGTGCCGATCGTGGATGTCTGGTCGAGCAATCCTGCACCGCCAAAGCCGAGTGCGAGCGCTAACGCTCGGGCGTGTTGCCCATCCACGCGGCTCTGGTGCAATGTGTGGAAGCGCTTGAGCAGCCCCTCAACTTTCGAACTTCTGTCCGTGCGAGTGAAAGGGGTGTGGTTCGCCGGTCAATGCTGAGAGAGCCACAGCCGTTTCGGACAGTGTGGCGCGCACGTATGTCATTGTTGCGCCGACGTTCCCGGCCACTCCGGAGTGGCCCGCGTAGGCACGGGCGATGGCGTAGCCGAAGTTGCGTTCGACCCAGGTGAGGGTGGTGTGCCGTAGCCAGTGGGCGGTGATCTGTTGCGTGCGTACCCAGGGGAGGTGTCGTCCGATGCGGGTCCATAGGTGGTCGTAGCGACGGCCGGTGATCGGTTTGCCGTTGCGGGAGCGCAGAAGTTGGCCTTCGGGATCGGTGCCGCGGTCCGCGTGGGCGAGTAGCGCGTCGGCGAGGGTGGGGGAGATGGGTTGCCAGCGGTCGGATTGGTCCTTCTCGCGCAGCCAGAGCAGGCAGTGGTCGCGGTCGATGTCTTTGGGGCGCAATGCGAGTGCGCCTCCGCGGCGGCATGCTGTTTCGATGTGTAGGCGCAGGAGTAGGGCGTCGAGTTCGGGGTCGTTGCCGGTGGTTTCGGCGATCCGGATTATTTGTGAGAGTTGCTGGTCGGTGAGGACGCCGCGAGGGCTTGGTGCCCGTCGTGGTTTGGCTAATGTGGTTGCTGGGCTGTCGATTTGATTGAGGTAGCCGTCGTCGCGGGCGTGGCGGTAGAGGCAGCGGATGGCGGCGACCATGTGCTCGGCAGCGGAGCGGCCGCCCCGGGAGTTGCGTCGCACGATCGCCTGGGACTTGGCGGTCTCGACCAACTGTTTGAGTTCCGAGGCGGTCGGTTCGTCGAGCTGTCGATCGTGCCAGAGGGTTTCGATGCGCGTCCAGTAACTCGCGTAGGCCCGCGATGTTCCGATTGGTACAGCGGTGCGGAGTCGCGGAATGTAGTCGCCGAAGGTGGGCGTGGTTGTCGAAGTGGTGGCGTTGTTCACGAGCTCTTCGGGGCGAACGCCGAGGCGTTGCAGCACGATTCGAGCGGCCTCGACATCGGTGTGGTTCATCGCTGCGCTCGGTCGTGCTCTGCGGATCGGGCCAGCACTGCTTCGAGCTTTGTCGAGGGATAGATCCTGAGGCGGGGAGGGGTGAGCGCGGCTACGAGCACTTTGTCGCCAGACCGGATGTCGGCCGCGTGTCGCAGTGACGTCGGCAGGTAGACGTGGAGGCTCGGGCCTATTCGAAGGCCGGCCTCTTCCCGGTTTGCGGTTCGCATCTCGATGCAACCATCGTCCAGTGAAATCGAAAGTAGCTGTCCCGGTGTCCATTCGAGATGACGGATTGGGCCTGCAATGGCTAGTCTGCCGCCGGGGCTGACTGTCGATAGAGCCATATACGGCACTACCCGGCGATTGCCGGATCTCAGTTCCAACGACGGGAGAGGCAGGCCTGGAACCTGCCGAGTGGTGTTTTCCGTCGGGGTGGTCCGGGTGTCGGTATCGGCCGAGTGGTGGCTGGCACCGAAACTTGCAGTACGCGGCATAGTGGGCCTCGATTCAGCTTCCAGTAATCGAGTCCTCGCGTGCGCCAGCTCTCGTCAAGAGTGACATCTTTGCGTTGGTAATGAAAGCAGGTACTCGAATCTTGACATCCAGAGCCCAGCTCGGAGTTGCCCTTCTCCTGGACACTGCGGCGGGCCGCAGCCATTAGTTTCCATCTGACTGCTTCGAGTCCCCGCCGAGAGATCGCGTTCGAACCGGCGCGTGACGTGCTGGGGTAGGGAATTCGCTGCGGTCTGGTTGTGATCCTGCTGTCCTTGATCACGGGGATCCGGCCTGGACGACTACGAGACTCAGTTCACCCACTCCGTGGGCGGGCCTCAGGCCTGGTGTCGCTCGGGGTGAGCTGAGAGTTCCATGATCAGGACATCAAAGAGGGGCGCGTCGGGCCAGTTCGGACGTAGATGTCCGACGCGTTGCCAACCCCATTTGAGGTATGCGCTGTACGCGCGAGTGTTCTCCGGTTCGACGAGCAGTGTGGCGCGTTCTTCGGGACGATTCCGGAGCAGTTCGTCATGCAGAGCATGGGCAAGTCCGTGGCCGGTGTGTTCTTGACAGACCATGATCTCGCTGAGTGCGAAGGTGCGGGTGCCCGTCTCGGCTGTGAAGTCGGCGGTATCGCCGCTGTCGAGGCGGAGCCCGTCCCACCAGGCTGTTTTGGGAGTGAGTGGCCATCCCCATGCTTGACCGATGGCGTTGCCTCGAAAGCGGCTGATCACGAGTTCGAACCCGGTTGATCGCGCGGGATCGGTATATGCGTCGAACCGGGCCATGAACTGGTCTGGCGTATCGAATAGCTCGCCTGATGCAACGACGTCGGCATAGGCCCGGCGATAGATGTCTTCGACGATGTCCTTCAGTTCTCGCGCTTGGCCGGCGTCTAGGTGCTCGAACTCGACGTCGTCGGGAAGCCGGGTCATCCGGTAATGGCTTTCTGTGTGAGAGCGTCGAATTGGTGGCGGAAGGTGTCGCCCGCCGCTATGTCGTCGGCGGCTCGGCGAACTGGTTCCAGGACGCGCAAGGTTCGGGTTGAGGACACGGTGGAGAGGTCTGTGATCACTGGTGTGCCAGTCTCGAGTGCGCCTGCGACGTCGCCCATCTGGGCCCTTGTCGTGGCGATCCATGCGCGGAGATTGATCGCGTTGCGTGTGCCGGCCTGTTGGTCGGCGGCGATGGTGTACAGCTCGAGTGATCTCGGCAGATCGCCGACATCGCCGTATCCGCGCGCTTCGTGGCCGCCGATTTCAGCGTGGTTCATGAACCGTAGCCACTGGGGGCAGCCCTCGATCGCCTCGAACTGAGCGGCATGGTCCATCTCACGCCATGCGGTGGCAATGGCGCGGCCGAACGCGATGCGATCGCCGCGAGCCGCCTCGGCCTGCGCCTCCCGCACGGCGATCAGGGCGTGGATCCGGCCTGGAGGTCGGCCGCGCATGAGGTCGCGAGCACGGCTGACCAGTTGTAAGGCTTTGTGTGGACTTCCTTTTCCGGCGCGTGCGAGCGCGATGGATTGGTTGGCCGCGCACAGGCAGGTGTCTGCGATCAAGTCGTCGTTGTCGGCTTCGGTGCCGAGCGCCATGGCGTCGGCGAAGCAACGCTGCGCTAGGCGATGGCGGTCTGCGTCGTAGGCCAGCCATCCGGTCAGTACCGCCAGTTCTCCGGTCGCGCTGGTGAATGCGACTCCGGTTTTGCTGTCGTACGTGCTGGTGTGCAGCGTGTGCTTGGCCCGCTCGAGTTGACCGATCGCGAAGCCGACCAGTTCGGCACCACCGGTGTGTTGGTCTCGTTGTTCGAGCGCATCTACCGCGGACAGCAAGCGGTAGGCATCGCTCATCCCGATTCGGGCCTGGTCGCCGGACAGGAAGGCTACTGCTCCAGTAGCGGCGAGCTTTCCGAAATCGCGCCGTCTCACCTCTTCATCGACTTCCCGCTCGACGGCCCCGGACTCGGTCGAGCCGGGAGGGTTACTCGACGCGAGGACTGGTGCCGCGCCGCTGAGAACAGGATGCCAATTCGTAGCCGGCCGCGCACCATGCAGATGTATCCAGAACCGTTGTTCCTGAGCGTATGAGAGACGCTGGTACACGGTGTCGAGTGCTTCGGCTGACCGCCCTCTGACGGGGCGGTCGGTGGTTGCCTTCTGCTCCCACTTCTGGACCGTTTCGACCTTGAAGCCGACGAATTCGGCGAATTCTTCTTGGGTCATCCGGAGGGCAGCCTGGCGCAGTGCGCGAACTTCGGCCTTGGTCCATGTGCTCACGATCATTGCCGCCCCCGTGGTTTCGGCGCTGGGTATGAGAAGCGTACGACTTCCGTCGGAATTCCGTGCCTGGGATCACACCTGAGGGTGCGCGACGCTCAATCCAGGCCTCCGCTGCCGGTCAGACCTCAGCCCCCTTTGGGGACGTTTTCATCTGATCGTGACGCCACGATCGGCGCGAGATCGCGGCGGCGGATGCCTGCAGACACGAGCTGAGAGGACTTCGCAATGAACTCCGGAAAGTGGAGTGTTGAGCGCCCGACAGCAGTCGATCTGGTGCGCACCGATGTTTCTGGAACCCGAATAGCCCAACATGCCAACATGATTCGTCGACGTGCCCAACGTTCGGGGTACCTCTACCTTTACACGGTATGCCCGCCTGTCGATGATGATCCGATTGGGTATGCGCTGGGTGTGGCCGCCGGTTTCGACGCGGACGCGCTGTTCGTCTACGACTTGGAGACAGTCGGTCATTCGCCGAGTCGGGTGTGCGAGACGTTGGATCTGGAGACTGTCAGTCCACCTGCGACCTGGGCGGTTGTCGTGTCCGGCGATGTCGCTTCGGCGCACGCCCACCCGGAGCAGTCGCTTACTGTCGAGTCGGCTCATCGAATCATGCAGCAGCACTTGGGTTGTCGTTCCTTCGAGTGTCAGCGGAAGGCCGCCGCTTGCAGCTTCCTTGTCCGCACGGGCAAGATTGTCCCGCCTGTAGATAGTCCGCGTGAACGAGCTGCCGCGCGAGGGTTGCCGTTCCGCCTACGTCGCGACGCGTACGGATCGATGCCGAAGGGCGTGACTCTGCGGACTCTGCTGGACGTTTTGGCCGGGCTCGCTGAGCTGGAAGGCGATGCGGGCGATTCGGCCGCAACTGACCTGCTAGCCGATAGCACTGAGGCTGGAAGTACAAGCAGGCTGTCATGAGTTACGCGAGTCTTTCGGTAGCGCAAGCTGTTTCGCCTGCACCACACGAGCCTGATGTGCTTCTTCGTGTCCGCATCAGTCTCTTGAGCGGGCAGGAACTGACGTTCGTTGCCTGCGAGTCGGCCGCCCGCCGGTTCGCCGAGTATTGGGTCGCTTATCACCGGCCTGACACCGTCACGTTCGCACCGCCGGATCGGACGTGTCCGCGGCTCCCATGCGAGCGCCTGTGGGCACTTCCATAGCCAGTTCCACTGATACTTCGCTTCCACCAAATTCGAAACGCAAGGGGCCAGAATGCGTGACCGTCATCGAATCGAACAAATAGCCATGCCGAGGAAGCTGAACGAGTCCATCCGGCAGTGCCCGACCGCAGGTACAGCCAGCGCCCTGCATCGTGCCCTCGATCTCGGAATGTTGTTCAAAGGGCGGCCTGATGTTTTCGAAAGGCGCATGTCGGCCAGTGAGATTCGGGATCGTCTGGTCACCGGGTTGCCGGCGGAGGGACTGACAGTAGAAGCGGCCTTGGATCGTCTTATTGCCGAGATTCTGCCGCTGTGTAAGAACGAGGCGAGTCCTCGGTTCCTCGGTTTCGGCGACACCGGCGATGATCCGGGAGCGTTGGTCGGTGGTGTCCTCGCGATGTTGACGCAGCAGAACATGATCAATCAGAGCTTCGATTCACCGAGCGCCACGTTCATCGAGATTGCGGTACTGCGGTGGTTGAGGGAGTTGATCGGGTACCGCAATCTCGCCGTCGCCGATGTGTCGTCGGTGTGGGACGTCGGTGGCGTGGTCACGCACGGCGGAACGACGAGCAATGCCGTCGCGATGCTGTTGGCACGTGAGGCGAAAGCACCGGGAACGATGCAGCGCGGTGTGACTGACGTCGATAGGTTCGGTGTTGTCGTGCCCCGTGGTATCGGTCATTACAGCGTGAAGAGTGCGTTGGCCTGGATCGGTGTCGGAGCGCGTGTGATCGAGGCGAAGACGCGGGGGTTTCGTTATGACCTGGACGATTTGGGGCGATTGTTGGTCGAGCACCGGGGCCGGGTGATGGCTGTGGTCGCATATGCCGGCGACAGCCGTACGCAGACTGTCGACCATTTGCGCGCGGTGCATGATGTGGTCCGTGCTGCCGATCCGGCGATCTGGCTGCATGCCGATGCATGTTGGGGGTTGGTTGCCACATTCAGCGACCTGTTGCGTCACCTGGTGGCGGGTATCGAGTTGTTCGACAGCGTGACGGTCGATCCGCACAAGGTGATGGCGGTGCCATATGGATTGAGCGCCTTACTGGTTCGGCGGCCCGACAGTTTGCGCATGGTCGCGAGTCATTCTGATCTGATCATGCAGGAGGACTTTGCCTTCGGTCACGCTACGCCGTTCATAGGCACAAAAGACTGGTCGTCGTTGAAGCTGTGGATGATGATGGTGACCAACGGGCGAACTGGGCTCGCGGAAATCGCCGATCGGCGAATCACCCTCGCACGTAGGTTTTCAGACTTGGTGGATGAGCGGTCCGGGTTGCGGCGCCTTCATGAACCCGATCTTGCGGCAGTCGCCTTCGTTTGTCTTCCGTCGGGCCTTTCCGCCGATGGGTCTCTCACCGCCGCGGACCTGGAAGAAATCAATGTCCTGAACCGCCGTGTCCACCAGCGGATACTCGACGACGGGCGTTGGTATCTTCACCACTTCACTCTGCCCGATGACCACGGTGTGCTTCGCCGCGGAGAGATTGTGCATGCGCTGCGGTTCATGGCGAACAATCCGCGGCTGACCGACAGCCACATGACTCAGGTCTTGGACTACGTGGCAGAGCTCTGCCGGCTGGTGGATGCGCGCGATGAGTGAGCTTGGTCAGTTCCGGGCTGTGTACGAGTCCGCTGGTGTGTACGACAAGCTGTTGTTGCCGCACTACTTCGATGGCCGAGATGACGTGGCGCTGGTCGCGGACCTGCTCGAGCGCACGATCGGTGTGCCCGGCCAGTCGTTGTCCATTGTTGAATTCGGTTGCGGTACAGGGCGAATGACCTCGGCATTGGAGCCGTATGCCTCTCGATTGGTGGCTTGTGATTACAGCGTGGCCATGATCGATGCCGTGGTCGACAACGTCGCGGCAGTCGAAGCGGTCCGTTCGGATACTCGTGACGCGGTGGCGAAGTTCTTGCGCGAAGGTCAAGGCGGTCGGTTCGATGTCGTCGCGGCGTTCTGGTCGTTGAGTTATCCGATAGGGGAGTTCTTCGAGCAGATGTCGGCTCACACGATTATTCCGCGCGAGGACGTCGACCTGGCTCGGGAACGGGCCGTGCAGTTCATCGGAGATATGGTGAAACTACTTGCACCGCAAGGGCATTTCTTAGCCCTGCACTTCGACGCCGAGACGCCCGAACAACGGCTTGTCACCCGACTGTGGGAACGAGTGTGCCCATTTCCTGAGGGCGGGCGCAGCTACACGCTGAGCCTTCTGCTCGACGGGCTACGTGTCTACGAGGACCATGGGTATGGCGTCCTGTCGCACACGCGCTGCGGTGGATCAGCCTTGGCGCCCAACCGGGAAGCGGCGTTGCGATGGTTCCTCGTGGTGCACCTCAAGAGCTATCCAGCACTTGTTCGGGACCCGCAAGTTCATGCGGAGATCGAGGAGTTCATCGACCACTACGCGCTGCCAGACGGTTCGGTCGCCCTGCCCAGTGGGGCACACGTCGTCCATTTCCGGCGCAGCAGTCACCCCCTCTGTCACATCCCGCGGCGGCAGCCATGAGCATTCTCGCCGCAGTGGAACAGGCCTGCCGTATACGCGGCGACTACATCGCTCGCCAGGGATATGGGCTGGTCTACGGCTCGCACGCCACCGGAACCGCCACGCCGACATCGGACCTGGATCTTGTCCTAATTGGTCCTGAACAACTTCCGGCGCCGCGAATGAGCCAGCTCATAACCGAGGTCTGCGCCCTTCACCATCGCTTCGGGCTCGACTTGGATACCGAAGTCGCCTACGAGACGAAACTGTTCGCCACTTTCGATGACGTCCACAACGCCGTCGCGCTGCGGTGCTTCGACCGCGACGACGGAATAGTCCGGGCAGTCCCAGTAGTGGCCGAGCCCGCTTTTCTGAACTCCCATCGGTTTGGATCGCGCCTACTGCTCAACGCCCTCACCAGTCCACACATCTTTCTGGGTGGCAACACCACTCGGTATCGCGGTCACCAGCGGGAAGCAGAGGCAGCGCTGGCACGGCTCGCGTTGGCATTGGTGTCGGATACGGTCGTGAGCATGGCTGACATCAGCCGCGCCGTTGTCGGTTGTGCGAGCGCGGCTGGTAAGGACTTCCTCGGGTACGACGACGGAGCGCATCTGCGGTCGACACTTGCCCGGGGGTTGGGCGAGTTGGTGGCTGAAGGATCAGTCAGCGACATCGGTGGTACTCACATCTGCAAGCCGATGGGTCGGCCGCAGGATAGCTGACATGCCGACAGGCCTGCTCCTTGCCAGCCTGGGATACTGGCTCATCCCTACTATCAGGAGGATTCTTCCCGTGGCCCAATCCGGGGTTCTGCCGTTGATCGACCTTGTCGCTGATACCGTGTCTCGTACGGTCAGCGTGGTCCGACCCGATGCGGCAGGCGCAGACCCGGTAGTCCGACGATCCGTACACGCTGATTTCCAATCCAATGTCGCTTTGTCTCTGGCCAAGCGGTTGAAGACCAAGCCGGCCGAACTGGCGAAAGAACTCGCTGAGAAGCTGGAAACTGCTGAAGCACCGGTTGTTTCAGTGGAGTCGTCCGGGCCGGGTTTTCTGAATATCCGGGTTTCGGATATGGCGGTGTGGCAGCATGTCGCGGCACGATTGGACGATGACCGCCTCGGGGTGGCGGCGTCGGAGGATGGTCGTCGGACGGTGATCGATTACTCGGCGCCCAACATCGCCAAGGAGATGCACGTCGGGCATCTGAGGACGACGATCATCGGCGACAACTTGGCCCGTGTGCTGGAGTTCTTGGGGGCGAAGGTGGTTCGTCAGAATCACCTGGGGGACTGGGGAACTCAGTTCGGGATGCTGATCCAATACTTGGACGAGCACCCGGATGCGCGCTGGCGCCGCGAGGACCTCGCTGAGCGGGACGGTTCGTCGGTGTCCGCGTTGGACGCGTTGTACAAGGGGGCGCGTAAGGAGTTCGATACTGACTCGGCGTTCGCGGACAGGTCGCGGGCGAGGGTGGTGGCATTGCAGGCCGGTGATCCGGCGACGCTGGCTCGGTGGCGCGAGATCGTGTCGGAGTCGGAACAAGCCTTCGCCGATATTTACCGTCGGCTCGGGGTGTTGCTGACTGCCGAGGATTCGGTGGGGGAATCCTTCTACAACTCAATGCTGGTGGACACCATCGACGAGCTGGTCGGCAAGGGGATCGCGGTCGAGAGTGGTGGCGCGCTGGTCGTTTTCTCCGAGGAAGTGAACGGTCCCGACGGCCGGCCCGTGCCATTGATGGTGCGCAAAAGCGACGGTGGATACGGTTACGACACAACCGATCTCGCTACGATCTGCTACCGGATCAACGAGTTGGGGGCGCAACGGCTGCTGTATGTGACCGACTCCCGCCAAGCCCTGCACTTCCAGCTGATCTTCGAAACCGCGAGGCGCGCAGGCTGGCTCACCGAGAAGGTCGACGCGGAGCACATCGCCTATGGCACGGTCCTCGGCCCCGACGGCAGGCCGTTCAAGACCCGCGCCGGTGGAACCGTGCGATTGATGGACCTACTCGACGACGCTTTTACGAAGGCCCGTGAAGTTGTCGCTGATAAAGACCCCGACCTGGACCCGGTGGAGCTGGACAAGATCGCCGAACAGGCCGGGATCGGTGCGGTGAAGTATGCCGATCTGTCGACTTCGCGGGTCAAGGACTACACCTTCGACCTCGACCGCATGATCGCCTTCAACGGGAACACCTCCGTGTATCTGCAATACGCGCATACGCGGATCCGTTCGATCCTCCGCAAGGCGGGCGAGCCTGCACCAGTTGTCGATATCGGCCTGGTTCTTGAACCGGCCGAACGTGCACTCGCCTTGGAACTTGATGCCTATAGCTCGACCGTCCGTGAGGTCGCCGAAACACTCGAGCCACACCGGTTGTGCGGGTATTTGTATGAGCTGGCGCGCGACTTCACCACTTTCTATGACAACTGCCCGGTCCTGAGCGTGCCAGAACCTGTGCGGGGCAACCGCCTGGCGTTGTGTCAGCTCACTGCCGCGACGCTCGCTCACGGGCTAGGACTGTTGGGAATCGCTGCCCCTGAACGGATGTAGACAGCAATCGAAGAGAACTCGGCCGCCGCGACGTTGGTCTACCGCGTCTGCGGCGCCTGCTTCACCGTCGGTCCAGAAGTATCACACAGCCGTGGAGCGCAGATCTGGTCGGTCTGGCCCGCCAGGATGCCCCTGCTAAGAAGACAAGCCGCAGGTTCAACCTGCGGCTCGAAAGCGGGCTAACGCTAATCAATCCGAACCCTCCGGTGGTTGATGGTCCCGCGCTGGGGATCAAACCGATTGGTTCAGGTATGCGGTTTCTGAGGCTTGACGATGTACAGGTTGGGGAGTTGATCGTCGGGTATGAGGGTGGCACGACGGTGTAGTTGGGGATCGGTTCCGTGTCGAACGGCGAACGGTCGAGTCAGATCCCGCACTGGCACGGGGTGTCGATGCGGCGCAAGGGGTTGTCTCTCGAGCAGATTCATGAGGCGATCCATTTGTCGACAGGTAGCTTTGCGTTTGCCGCTACCCCCGATCGTCACCGCGCGGGAATCTGCGCCGACAGCCCCCAGCGGATCCGCAGCGGTCGCCGCCTGGCCGAGCTGTCGGTCGGGCAGTTCATCCAATTGCCAGGGCTTGCTATATGACTGGTCTCTGATTCACTGCTGCTTCGTAGAAGGCAACGGCGAGTGCAGCGACGTCAGCGTCTACGCGAGGGTCGTTGCTGAAGTAGTATCCAGCTAGGGCGCCCTCGGCCCCCTGGCTGTCGATGACCGCCTCGGTGACCGCCGCTCGGAAGTCCTGCGACTCCATGAACTGCTCCTTGGAGTTCGCCATAGCTTGTCGAACCAGCTCAGGGCGTGTGAGTAGCTTTCCCATCAGGACGTCCTCGAGCTGAGCTGCAGTGAACGACTCCGAGTGGTCGTCCCCGTCCAGGGCATCCTCGCGGTGGATACTCTGCGCCAAATCCAACAGTGTCTGGCCGTCATCGAGTTGCCAACGAACAGTTCCTTGGTTTGCTACCGGGCGGTCGTCCCATCCAGCGTCGATCCACATCTTGGTAACCAAGCCCGATGCTGAGTACTGTTGGCTGTCGTACGTCCAGAGGATCGACTTGCTGCGGTGGTTGACCCACGTGGCCTGTCCTCGACGCTCGTCGGCAGCAAGCCAATCGATCAACGCGAGACGCTCGGGCTCTGTCCGTGCCACGAATCGGAGCGGCGTCCCGTCTTTGATCACTCGGCGGTCGACCAGGAGCGGGACGGTGTTCTGTCGGCGCGGCTTCCGCGGCGGCGCGGGCTTTACGGGGACTTGGAATCCATCCGCGAGTTGCTCGAGGACCTGGTTGGCCAGTATCTGGCTTTCGGCGCTGGAACGAAAGAGGGCTCGGATCTCTCGTCGCGAATTGGTCTGCTCAATCAGATATGCCAGGTGGCGCACCAGCTCGGGCACAAGTGCCGGGACCTTCTCCAAAACTTCGCTGTCCCAGTCGAAGTCCGGGTCACCGATACTCGCGCCACCCAGGAACTGGAAGATCAGATGGGTGATGAGCAGCCCGCCGTGTTCGGCGATGGATGCTTCGCGGCCCAACCGTCCTTCGGCGTCGGCACCCAGGCTATGCCGTCTCTCGGTGTCGGCACCCAGTCTGTGCACCTCGCTACGGGTCGCGCGGAGAGTCAGCACCGACCGCCAGACCGTCAGCGGTGATGGTTCGCGCTTGAAGAGGACTGTGTGACTGCCCGTTGGTCCCTGCTCCCACAGATTCTCGGTGGAACTGTTGGCCCGTGCCGAATGGTCGGCATCCGGGTGCAGGCAGGCCAGTGCGAGGCCAAGTTCGTCCAGGGAGCACCCGGTGTCCGGTGCTGCGACCAGCTCGCCACGCTTGACGACGTAGTGCTTGCGCAACTCGGCACGCAGATTGGCCTTGATCGCCTGATGGACAGGTTCGAGGGCGATATGGTCGCGCTGCTCGATCGCGTTCTGCCGGTTCGCTGCTTGCGAGACGTCTACCGCGAGTTGTTTGTCGCCTTGCGTGTTTATGACCTTGATGCTCAGCATCGCGTTGGCAGCGGCCTCACCGTCGTCGTGCATTGCTCGCGCGATCGAACGAACGGTTTGTGCGCCGTTGACGATGCTGGCGCCGTTGACCGACAGCGTGGTCGGCCTACTTTGTGGCGACCGAGCGCTGTCGTGCTTTGCGGTCAGCCCGTTGCAGATCATGGTGATTCCGTTGTTCAGATACCAGAATTTCCCGGGAGCCGTGGTAAGTGTCTGACCGATTGTCGCGTTGGTGGTTGTAGTGCCAAGGGGTGCCCGGAGGTTGTGCTCGAACAGGGCGATCCCGTGTTGCTCGAACCAGTCAGCCACACTCTCGGCCGCGACGCTGCCTTGGTAAGCGTCATACGGCCCTTTCTGCTGGTACCAGTCGTCGAGTCGGACCTCCAACGAGATCGGAGTCGGGCGCAAGTCCTCATGAATCTGTTCGTGGAAATCGGAAGCGTACAGCGTCTCGATGGTGAATCGGGCACCGGATCTTCCGAATACGCCAAATGCGTTTTTGAGGACTTCCAGCGCTGGTTGTTGCGGTTTCTCCGCCCCCATCAAGGCGATAACCAGGACCACGTGCCCGGAAATGAAAATTGAGCGGGACTGCTGAGCGAGGTCCGCGGCGCGCTGATTGAACTGGCTGTAGAGTTCTTCGTCAATCCGGTTGAGCCCGTCGATCATGGCTTTCGCGGCGTCGACGTCGAAGGTCGCCGAACAGCTGTTACTCCACTTCGCCTGCACGAACAGGACCCGACCCGTGTCCGGCAGCGGCGCGATGGCGTCCAATCCCTGGTCGGCGATACCGTCGGTCACGAAGCTGGCCGCCTCTGCCGCCGAGCACTTGGCCACACGCCGAACTGCCAGTGCGGCGAGTGCGCGCGACAGGTATCGGTTCTCGTAGTTGGGCCCTTGCAGGTTGGCGATGTCGCTGTCGTCGATCAGGCCGTCGAAGGTCTCGTGCAGCTGCTCACGAACTTGCGTGACCTGACGACGGGTATCCGCTTCCAGCGGTGCCATGGTTGTCCGTCCTCCATCGTCTTCGGTCTATCGCGGGAGCGGGGTGTCAAGGGAAAACGTCGAACCATTGCCACGAGGTCGCGTGCTCAGATCAATCACGAGTAGCGCGTGGCCAATCACCCGTACCGAATCGGCAACCAAATTGATGACATCGTCCAGCAGCAGATTTCGTGAGCCGAACCATCCGTCACGAACGAGCCGGGCGAAATCGGTCGGTACCAGATGACGACTGAACCTGGCAGGGGTCGAACGAGGTCGGCCGGCCTCCGTCAGGACTTGCGTGATCGGATAAATGGATCCAGAACTGGTCTGCGCCAAGCCTGGCGTGAATGGTTGGTCGTCATGTATCCGAACGAAAAGCGGATCCTTGAGCAGCCGAAAGTCATCAGTATTTTGCTCAACTGTCGGTGTTGCGTTCCTGGCTCTATCTCTGAGCGTGGCCAGGAGTGTGCAGCTGTCGGGCGACGCGAGCATCTGCGGCTGCATGTACCGTAGAATTACGAGAGTGCCGGTGGACGCATGGAAATAGTAGGCATCAATTGAGGCGTTGCTTGACGAAACTCTGGTCCCTGAGACAATTGTCGTCAGCTCAAGATGGTGGCGTGGCGCGTGTGGATTGGCGGCATCAATGAATGTACGGGATGTCAAGTGTCCTAGTTTGCCGAGAATATCGTCGATTTGCTTCTGCGTGCAGCGGTCGAACGCTAATTGGACCGCGTCACCTCCAACCCCACTGAGAAAGCTATGATCGGCCGAGGTTCGATCCCAGTCTTTGATGCTGGGGATGCTGTTCGGGGTTAGCCCAGCCACCTTGGCGAACAACAACACCGCGTCCCGCTCGTCGCGCCACCGGAGGGCGCGCTCCGTCCAATCGGGCCGCTCGTCAAGCAGATCCGTCAACGTCTTCAGCTTGGCGGCGTCACTCTTCAGTAGTTGCGTCAGACTGGTGAGAATGCTGACAACGTTCAGGTTCACCGGGCCTGTGACCGGTAACCGGTCGGGTCGATGGTCGTCGGACCAGTCGTTCGGTACGTCGACCATCTCTTGTAGCAGGTGAATGTGGGAGAGGGTCACCTTCTGGTCGGCGTCAGTCTTGTGGCCGGCCTTCGCAATTCCTACTCCCCAGATCTGGTCAGCGAGTTGGTCGCCGGCGCCTGCGGCCCGGTCGGCCGGTACGAGGAGGATGGCTAGGTGCGGCTTGGAGCCGGGCCAGTCGCGACAGCTCTGCGAGTACGACCACTCTTTTCCAGAGGACACGCCGATCTTCGCGCGGAGTTCGCTGTCGGGCCGCAGTACAGCCAGCGGCACGACTTGGGTTGAGTCATCGACCTCTGGATGTCGTCTTCGTGCCAAGACCAGCTACCCCCTGCTTCTGCTCCATCGAGCGTGGACCAGATTAGCTTGCAGCATAGGTATTTTCACATTGGGGTGACCGTGGTGTGGTCGATGGTCGTCAGGCGGATGCTGTCGTGATCGTCGACCGCCGCCCTCGTCTGGCGGCTTGCTGGTCCGCAGGATACCGCGGTGCGACATGATGTTCTTGTGGCCGACCCTGTGGGCTGCGCTGTCTCCGCTCGGTGGCACGCGCGCCTACTCGCCGGCCCAACCGTTGCCGTCGAGTGAGAACGTAAGGAGCCACGTGAGCGCCCTCGGTAGTTTCATCTGGTCGATCGCCGACCAACTTCGGGGTCCTTACCGCCCCAACCAGTACGGCAACGTCATCCTCCCGCTCACCATCCTGCGCCGCCTCGACTGCATCCTCGAACCCGACCGGGACACCGTCCGCGAGCTAGCCGCGAGATTCGACAACCCGAATCGGCTCAAGGTCGAGGTCAAGAAGGCCACCGGCCGGCCGTTCTACAACACCTCCAACTACTCCTTCGACAACCTCCTCCAGGACGCCGACGGGCTGGCGGACAACCTAGTCGACTACATCGACCGGTTCTCCGCCGACGTCGATGTGTTCGAGTACTTCGACTTCAAGAAGGAGATCCTCGCCCTCGAGAAGGCCGAGCTCCTGCGCGAGGTGCTCACCTCGTTCAAAGGCGTTGACCTGCACCCGGATACGGTCTCCAACGCCGACATGGGCGACGCGTTTGAGTACATCATCCGCAAGTTCAACGAGGCCGCGAACGAGACCTCCGGAGATCACTACACGCCGCGCGACGCGATCCGGCTGCTGGTCGACCTGCTCTTCGCCGAGAAGGACGTCGACCTGACCGAGGACAACATCGTTCGCACTCTCTACGACCCGACAGCCGGCACCGGCGGCATGCTCGCGCTCGCAGAGGAGCACCTGCTGGCGCAGAACCCCGATGCGAAGTTGACGTTGTTCGGGCA
The DNA here is from genome assembly GCF_001613505.1 of Nocardia mikamii NBRC 108933. Taxonomy (GTDB): domain Bacteria; phylum Actinomycetota; class Actinomycetes; order Mycobacteriales; family Mycobacteriaceae; genus Nocardia; species Nocardia mikamii. The sequence continues at coordinate 61,836 of NZ_BDCM01000006.1, read as the reverse complement.
GGAATACAACCCGCAGTCCTACGCGATCTGCAAGTCCGACCTGCTGGCCAAGGGCCACGATGCGACGCACATCGCCTTCGGGAACACGTTGACCGAGGACGCTTTCCGGGGCCGTAAGTTCGACTTCTGTATGTCCAACCCGCCCTACGGTGTGGACTGGAAGCAGTACGCCAAGGCGGTCACCAGGGAACGTGACGCGGCCGGCCCCTACGGCCGGTTCGCACCTGGCCTGCCGGCGACCTCGGACGGGCAGATGCTGTTCTTGCTGCACTTGGCCCACAAGATGCGGGCGCCCGAGGACGGCGGGGGCCGGGTCGGCATAGTTATGAACGGGTCGCCGCTGTTCAGTGGCGCCGCGGAGTCTGGGCCGTCGAATATCCGAAGGTGGTTACTCGAGAATGACCTGGTCGAGGCGATCGTGGCGCTGCCGACCAACATGTTCTTCAACACCGGGATCGCGACATACATCTGGATTCTGGACAACACCAAGCATCCCGAGCGGAGGGGTTTGATCCAGCTAATCGACGGATCGTCGTTCTGGACCAAGATGCGCAAGAACCTTGGCGCCAAGAACCGTGAACTCAGCTCGGCGGATCGCGCAAGGATACTGAAGTTGTACGACGCCTTCACCGCCGCAGATCCCGACTACAGCAAAGTGCTGGATAACAACGAGTTCGGCTACTGGGCTGTCACCATCGAGCGCCCGCTGCTGACCGAAGGTGGCAAGCCGTCGGTTGATCGTATGGGCAACCCGAAGCCGGACCCCAGGAAGCGCGACATCGAGAACATCCCATTCAACTACGGCGGTTCGACCGAGGGGCCTGAGGGCAAGCTGGAAGTGATTCAGCGGTATTTCGACGCTGAGGTGAAGCCACACACCCCGGACGCGTGGATCGCTTGGTCCAAGATCAAGACCGGGTACGAGATCCCGTTCACTCGGCACTTCTACAAGTACGTGCCACCTCGTCCCCTTGCGGAAATTGATGCTGATCTGGAGAGGCAGATCGCTAAGATCCTCGTGCTCCTGCGTGAGGTAGAGCAGTGAAGGGTCCACTTTGGGACAGTTTGCCCGAGGGGTGGTCAGCGTGTCAGGTCAAGAACGCTGCAGCGGTAACTCTTGGAAAGATGCTGCAGAGCAAGGACTCCGGTAACGACGTATTCGCCCCGTACTTGCGGGCCGCCAACGTGCAGCCTGACGGTGTGTTGGCTCTCGACGATGTGAATGAGATGTGGTTCCGCGAGTCGGAATTGACACAGTTGAGTATCCGGGCGGGGGACGTTGTCGTCGTCGAGGGCGGTCAGGGCGGCTTTGGTCGCGCGGCGTACGTGGGTGAGGATCTGCCGGGCTGGGGATTCCAGAACTCGATCAATCGACTCCGACCGTTGGACGGCTTCGATGGACGGTTCCTCACGTTCTATCTGATTGCGTTACGAGCCAGCGGTTTCATGCGGGCGTACTCCAATGTCGTCTCGATGCCGCACCTCACCGCAGAGAAACTGGCGAGGTTGCCGTTGCCTCTTCCCCCTGTCGAGGTACAGCACTCCATCGCCGACTACCTGGACCGCGAGACTGACAGCATCGACACCCTGATAGAGGCGCAGCAGCGCCTGGTCGAGATGCTCCGCGAGCGTCGCCATGCGGCTGTCGAGGAAACGGTTGCCGTTGTCGGTGTCGATGGTACTCGCCTGAAGCACATCATCCGATCGGTGCGGCAGGGATGGAGTCCACAATGCTGCTCGTGGCCGGCGGATGGCATCGAGACATGGGCCGTGCTGAAGGCGGGTGCAGCAAACGGTGGTCAGTTTCGCCCACTAGAGAACAAGGAACTGCCCGACGACGCGACTCCGCGCCCCGAGATCGTCGTACGTCGCGGCGATCTGCTGGTATCGCGTGCAAACACCCGTGAACTGGTCGGGAGTGCGGCCGTGGTTGACGGCGACTATCCGAGGCTCATGCTCTCCGACAAGCTTTATGCGTTATCGCTTGATGAGAACCAAGCGGATCCGCGATTCGTGGCTGCAGTGCTTGGGAGCCGACGGTGGCGTGATCTGATCGAGTTGGAGGCCACTGGCGCGAGCTACTCGATGCTCAATATCAGCCAGGCCGATATCGTGAACCTTCCGATGCAGCTGCCCTCGCTGGAGGAGCAGCGTCGACGTATTGCCTTCTTGGACAACGAGTCTGCCAGAATCGAAGCTCTCATCGCCGAGACCGAAGGCTGTATCGAACTCGCGCGCGAACGCCGGTCAGCCCTGATCACAGCTGCAGTAACGGGTCAGATAGATACACGGAAGTAGGCGCTATGGTCGACCACCACGAGGTCGTCTTCGAATCTGAAATCTGCGCTCATCTCAACGCTCACGGGTGGCTGTACTCGGCAAACGACACCAGCTACGACCGGGAACGGGCACTGTTACCAGATGACCTGTTCGCCTGGCTGCGGGCCACCCAGCAGCTGGCGTTCGAAAAAGCTTTGAAGGCAGCAGGCTCGGAGACGAAGTTCCTCGACGTGTTGACCACCGCGCTCGACAAGCCCCTTGAACACGGCGGCGGAACACTGAACGTCCTGCGCAATGGAGTGCAGTACATCGGGGGCGGCCGGTTGAAGATGGCGCAGTTCCGGCCTGACACCAGCCTGAACGCGACCACCGTCGAGCAGTACGCCGCAATGCGGGTGCGGGTGATGCGGCAGGTGCATTTCTCCACTGCCGACAAGCGCAGCATCGACCTGGTCTTTTTCATCAACGGGCTGCCTGTAGCGACCGTAGAGCTGAAGACCGACTTCACCCAGTCTTTGGACGCGGCGATCGACCAGTACCGCAAGCAGCGCAACCCGATCACCAACGGCCGCCCGGAACCGTTGCTGTCGTTCGGGCATCGGGCACTGGTCCATTTCGCTGTGTCGAACGACCTGGCCGCGATGACCACGAAGCTCGAGGGCGAGAAGACTTCGTTCCTGCCGTTCAACATTGGCCACGACGGCGGCGCCGGCAATCCACCTGCCGCGGACGGGAAGTCGGCGACGGCGTATCTGTGGGAGCGGGTCTGGGCGAAAGACGCCTGGCTCAACATTATCGGCCGGCTAATGATCGTCGACACCAAGGACGAATGGGACGTCGCGACCGGCACGTCGATGCGGCGCACCAGCATGCTGTTCCCGCGGTTCCACCAGTGGGAAGCTGTGACGAACATCGTCGCCGCCGTCACCGAGGAAGGCGTGGGTCAGCGATATCTGATCGAGCATTCGGCGGGGTCGGGGAAGACGAACACCATCGCCTGGACCGCGCACCGGCTCGCCCGGCTGCACGTCGACGATACGAAGGTGTTCGACTCGGTGATCGTGGTCGTGGACCGTACAGTGCTCGATGGACAGTTGCAGGAGGCGGTCCGGCAGATCGACGGGTCCGGGAAGATCGTGACGACGATCAGCCCGGAAGACGTCCGCAAGGCCGGCGCGCAGTCGAAGTCCAGCCTGTTGGCGACGGCGTTGAAGAACAGCGACCTGATCATCGCGGTGACGGTGCAGACGTTTCCGTTCGCGCTCGACGAGATCCGCGCCGACACCTCGCTGCAGGGCCGGCGGTTCGCGGTGATCGCCGACGAGGCGCATTCGTCGCAGTCCGGGCAGATCTCATCGAAACTGAGGGCAGTACTGACCGCAGAACAGGTCAATGAGATCGAGGACGGCGGCGAGATCGATGTGGAGGCGATCCTCGCTGCGGAGATGACCGAACGGGCTGAGTCGCAGAACATCTCCTACTTCGCGTTCACCGCGACCCCGAAGAACAAGACCCTGGAACTGTTTGGCCGCAAGGGTCCCGACGGGAAACCGGTCGAGTTCCACCTGTACTCGATGCGCCAAGCGATCGAGGAGGGCTACATACTCGACGTGCTGCGCGGCTACCAGACTTACGACACCGCGTTGAAGATCGCCGAGAACGCCAAGAACGGCGGCGACGAGGTCGACGAGGCCACAGCCCGTAAGGGGATGATGCGGTGGGTGTCGCTGCACCCGACCAACATCGGGTCGAAAGTGCGGATCATCGTTGAGCACTTCCACGCCAATGTCGCTCACCTACTGGAGGGCCGGGCGAAGGCGATGGTGGTGACTGACTCCCGCAAGGCGGCGGTGAAGTACAAGAAGGCGATCGACGCCTACATCGCCAAACGCGCAACCATGGACAACTCCTACACCTACCGCACCCTGGTCGCGTTCTCCGGCTCGGTGACGATGGCCGACGACGAGGAATGGTTGGCCGAGTGGGGTCCTCGGGCGGGTAGGGATGACGAGTTCACCGAGGCCAACATGAACCCCGGCGCCGGCACGGATCTGGCTGCGGCATTCAAGGGCACCTCGTACTCGATCATGCTGGTGGCCAACAAGTTCCAGACCGGCTTCGACCAGCCGCTGCTGACAGCGATGTATATCGACAAGAAACTGTCCGGGGTGACAGCGGTGCAGACGTTGTCGCGACTGAACCGCACCCACCGCACTGCGGGCGGGGAGCGGAAACGTAAGACGTTCGTCATCGACTTCGCCAACAAGGCCGACGACATCCGAAAATCGTTCGAGCCCTACTTCACCAACGCCACCCTCGAAACCGAAACCGACCCGTACGTGGTCGTTCACCTGGTCGACAAGCTTGCCCAGGCCGGGATCTACACCACCGCAGAGGTGCAGGATGTCGCGGCGATGTGGGTGGGCCGCAAGGGCAACAGTGCGTTGTCCGCCGGAATCAGCCCGGCCAAGAACGAGTTCGGGCGCCGGTACGCGGCGGCGAAAGAGGCAGACGACACGCTCACGCTCAACACTCTCGACCTGTTCCGCAAGGACGTCTCCACCTACGTGCGGCTCTACGACTTCATGAGCCAGATCGTCAACTACGCCGACCCGTACATGGAGATGCTGTCGATCTTCCTGCGACTGCTGGAGAAGGTCATCGCCGAATCTTCGTGGGCCGCACCGGTCGACCTGTCGGATGTGGTGCTGGTCGGGGTCAGGCACACCAAGGCCTCCGCGGTGGACATCTCGCTGACCGGTGAGGGTCAGCTAAAGGGCATCAGTGCCGCTGGCTCTGGCACGAAGAAGGAGCCGAAATATGTTGCGCTGCAGGTCGTCATCGACCGGATGAACGACCTGTTCGGTGCTGAGTCGTTTACCGCGTCGCAGGTGCGTGAGTTCGTGCAGGGACTGGTGGAGCGGTTGCTGGCGTATCCGGACCTGGTGAAGCAGACGAGAGTGAACTCCAAGAAGCAGTTCATGGAGTCACAGGACTTCCAGGCGGCGGTCAGCGAGGCGGTGATCGACAACCAGGACGCCCACAACACGATGGCGGACTACTTCTTCAGCGACGGGCCCGGAATCAACGGGGTGATCATGGCGCTCGCGGATGCGTTCTACGAGGCGGCCACCGATCAGCTGTCATAAGGGTGAAGCAGGCATGATCCTGGCACAGCCAGGTTTGTGACTGAGGTTCCTCCGCTTAGCCGGAAAGCGAATGATCGGGTTCCGGCTGGAACCCATTGATGGGTAACCGGCTTCGAACTGACCCGGTGATCGCCAGCTTAGTTTCTTCTGGATGCGCGGGGTGTTTACCAGCCGTCGACTTAGGCGAACAGTGCGTTCTCGGCCTCTTCGTGGGTCCGCCACGCGTGGGAAACCACCGCGACTTCGGAGTTGGTCCTTTTTGCCTGTACGGGCATCGACCGCGATGACTGCGTGCGTTCGGGGTTTGCCGTCCGGTGAACGCGGCAGACAGACGAGGGCAGCTCTTTTGCGTGCGGGCGGAAGATGTTTTGCTTTCGTGATTGATCAGGCCGGCGCCGCATCGTGTCGTCGGTTCTGCGGCGGTCATGGCGGCTGAACTACGTGCGCTTATCGGGCGCGCTCGAAACGCTCGGGCCGATCTGTTGGTCGGGCCGCTGGCAGCTGCGGCGTCGATCGGCTTGCATGGGTTTGCGTGTTCGACCGAGACAGCGTGATGGTCGAGATGATGAGTGCGGAGCTTACGGTAACGCGCTTTCCGAAATCGCTTCCTAAGACGACGCTTTCAGAGCGATGCACGACATTGCGACACACCGGTCTGCGGCAGTCAGCGTCTTCGCTCGTATCGCTGCCGAGGACGAAGAGAATCAGCGGGGTGTCGCCGATTGACGACGTAGGGCTCTAGAGACCGAGATCGTAGCCAGCGTCGGTGTCCGGTCCCGCGTGGTCGAGAAGCTCTGGCTCGAAACCATCGAGTTCGACGCCCTCTGGTTGGGCGATATCGATAGCGTCTTGGGTCGCTTGAGCCTGTGGTGACGGTTCGGTGGTCGTTTCTGCGTGGGTTTCGTTGCTCGGCGCGGCGGGTGGCTCGGTGAGGTCGAGCCGGTGCCAGAGGGCGGCGGCGGGCATGTCGTCGGGGAGTGGGCGTTGGTTGGCCGCGGTGGTGAGGAGGGTTTCGATGTCGTGGCCGGCATTGGCGGCGGTGTCGAGGTGTTGGGCGAGGACCGGCCACCAGGGGTCGGTGGTGAGTCGGATGTCGATGCGTTTGGCGAGTGGCGCCCAGGTGTGGGTGGCGGTGTGCAGGTCGCCAAGGGTATCGATGATGCGGGTGTCGAGATGCTGTTGGTGGTGGCGTTCGACTGCCGGGTAGCGGCGGGGTCCGGTGGGACGGAGGTCGGTGTCGGGGACGTGGTGGGCGGCTCGCCATATCGCGAGTTGTGCTGTGAGGTCGCGGTTTTCGAGCAACGGGTGCGCCCATTTGGGTGCCGTCGCGGGGGTCCATGCCGGGGTATCGGCGTGAATCTGATGGATCAGTGTGGTGATGATGCGGGCCCGGGCGTGAAGCTGTTGGGTTGCCTCGTCGTCGGGGAGTTCGGCGGGGATCGCGCTGGTCCAGGGCAGTGGCCCGGTGCTGGTGGAGTGGGTTCCGGTGGTGTCGAGACGCCAGTCGAGGACGGCGGCCGGGTCATGTGCGGTGTCGAGCTCTCGCGCGTTTGCGACTTGTCGGAGTGCGCGGATCGGGTCGTGTCCGGTGATGGCGAGGGTGGCGAGATGTTGGCGCAGGACGGGGTAGGCGGGGGCGTCGGCGAGGCCGGGCAACAGCTGTTCTGCGGCCTGATCGAGTCGGTCCAGGACTTCTTCGCCGAGGGTATTTTCGACGGCCAGGCCGATCGCGTCGTGATAGGTGTCGATGGCCCGGCCGAGTCGTTTGTGCGGGTTGAGGGTGTCGCGGAGGTCGGCGTGGGCGCTGGTGTGGGTGGCGTCGCGGGCGAGGATGCGATGTAGGACTTCGGTGCTGGTGCGGGGAAGCACGGCGGGTTCGGCCCAGTCGGAGTGTTCGTTGGCGTCGATGGTGGTGGGGATGTAGGCGTGGTTGGCGTGGATGCCGCGGGTCATGGCGACGTAGAACTGGTTGCGTGATTCGTTGCCGGTGAGTGCGGTGTGGCAGGTGTCGACGGTGATGCCTTGGGTGGAGTCGATGGTCATCGCGTAGCCGAGGCGGACGTGTTCGGCGACGTAGTCGGCGGGTAGCACGGTGGTGGCGCCGGATTGGCGGCCGGTGCGTAGGTGGGTGGCAGTGAGGCTGCCGTCGGGGTTGACGGTGTCGATGGTCCATCGGTATCCGTTGCGGACCCAGTCGCTGTCGCCGAGACGCAGGCGCGGGTTGTTGCGTCGGGTGCAGATGACATCTCCGGCCGATGCGTACTGCCCGTCGGCGACAACGACTTCCGGACCGCGTGGTGCAAGGGTGCGGGTGAGGCGGTCGGTGCGGGCGCGGGTGTTGAGTTCGGTGACGAGGTCGTGGGTGGGGGCGAGCATGAGGGTGTCTCGTCCGGTGTGGTGGTCGGCGAACCATGCCATGTAGGTCTTGTCCGTGATGGCGGCCGGGGTGCCGGAGTGGATGCGCTGGTGGTCGAGGTAATAGCCGAGACCGGCGGGGTCGCCGTCACGGAGGGCGAGGCTTGCCGCTGCTTCGTGGGGGTCGGCGAAGCGGACGACGTCGCTCATGGTGACCGTGTGGGTGGCGGTGAGGTCGGTGGCGGTGCCGCCGGGGTCGATGGAGGGCAGTTGTGCGGGTGTCGCCGAGGCAGCGAATGGCGGCGTCGCGGTGGGTGAGGAATTCGAACAGACGCAGCCGTTTGTCGTCGCCGAGTTTGACGTGCTCGTCGACGACGACCAGTGTGCGCGCGTCGACTTGGTGCAGCCATGCCGGTAGGTGTGGCGGGTAGGTGGAGTCGGTGATCGGCTGTCGGGTGGCTGTGTGTTGGTCGAGAATGTGCAGGAGGCGGTCGACGGTTTCGACTCGGATACCGGTGGTTTCAGCGAGCACCGCGGCCGCGGCGGCGGTGGGGGCGAGGCCGAGAACGGTGCCGCCGGAGGCGTGCCAGGCGTGGACGAGCACGCGCATGGCAGTGGTCTTTCCGGTGCCGGCGGGCGCGTTCGCGACCGCGATCCGTAAGGGCGAGCATGCGAATTCGGTGACGACCGCGACTTGTCCGGGGTTCAAAGGCTTGCCGAAGTTGGCGGGATCGGTGTTGTAGGAGTCGAGCGCCGAGGCGACCACATCGGCGGGGAGAGTGCGTGCGCCGGGTTGTACCGAGAGGTCGACGAGGCGTTGTTCGGTGCCGAGCCGGCGCGCGGAAGTGTAGGTCTGAGTGCCAGGAACGGTGTAGACACTGGTCCCGTCGCGACGCTGAAAGCCCGTCCGCGGATGCTGGAGAACAGCTTCGGCGGTGACGTCCGGATCGCCGCGGGCGAGCGATCTTGTTGGCGAGAGTGCTTCGCGGACTACGGTGTCCACCACGTTCGGCCACTGGGTCGGGTGGCGGTGGCCGCGGGTTCGGCGTTCGGCTTCCGCGCGAATGTGGTGGTGTTGCCACACCGAACGTTGCCCGGAAACGACGGCGACAACCTCGTCGGCCGTGCGAGAAATCCACGCCCCATCGACTGTCGGGCGAGAGTGTTCGCTGCGATTGAGCGCCGAAGTGACAGTGGCTTCGACTGCCTTCGGCCCGCCCAGCAGTGCCGCGGCTTCGCTGTGCCAGTCGTGGCGTTGTTCGGCGTAGGAGCGGGAGAGATGTTTGGCGGGGCGAGTTTCCAGGGTGGCGCGCTCGGCGAGAGCGAACAGTTCTTTCGGTGTCGGTTCGCGCCCGAGCTGTTGTTGGAACGACACCGCGAGCGAATCGAGCCGGTGGGTGATGGCGGCGTCGCGGCGTGACCAGTGGCGGATCAATTCGGCTGGTATGCCGGTGATTTCGCGGATGGGTCGTTTGGTGGGTGTGGGTGCGGGGCGTTCGGTGAATTGGATGCCGAGGCTGATTTCGAGGTGGTGTTCGAGGCGAGTGTTGTAGATCTCGCTGACCACGACGAGGTTGCGATAGAAGTGGGTCGCATCCAGGGTCCGCCATTTCCCGTCGAGGGTGCATACCCGGTTGGCGATGAGCATATGGGTATGCAGATCGGGGTCACCGGAGCGTGATTCGCGGTGGGTGAACCGTGCGGCGATGAGGCCTTCGACGTCGACTTGCCGCACACCGCGAGTGCCCAAACGGGTGTAGGTGGCGTTGTTTTCCAGCCAGGCGATGGCGTCGTCGACGGCGGCGTTGTGGGCGGCGTGGATGGCGTCGGCGATGGGTTTGGGGGCGATGGCCCACAGTGCGGAGACGCTTTTGACGGGGGAGAAGGTGATGTCGAACCCGGCCACCGCTGCCGATTGGGGCCGCGAGATGCGTGCGACAAACCCGGAGAGTTCGCGATCGTCGAGCGGTGCGCGGTCGTAGTTTTCGACGAACATGGCAGTGGCGATCTCAGTCCGGATCCGAGCGCGAATGTCTTCATCGATCGCGGCGTTTGCGTCGAGACCCCGGGAGAGGTTGTGCTCTCTGTATGCCTGGGCGCATCGGATGCGGAAGGTGTTGTCGCCGTGGCGTGCCGGGAAGGCCTTCCCGAGTCGGCTGACCTGTTTGGCCGCGTGGACCGCTTCTTTGGGTTTGGCGCCTTTCGCGATCGCTTCGGTGACGATCTCGTATTCGATGGCGGTCGCGTTGGGGTGTCGGCCGAGGCCGAACAACGAACGCATTTGGTCCTCGGTGACCTGTTTGCCGGCTGAAATACCGAGGGCGGCAAGGCCGGTGCCGTGCCAGGTGCCTGGGGCTTCGCCGCGGGTGGAGTAGTAGTTGGCCAGGCTGGAATTGCCCAGGTCGGTGGCATCGGCGGCGGCTACCTGGCGTTGGTAGTACAGGTAGCTGGTGCCGGCGAGGATCTTGTGCAGCGTCGCTGTCACGTATCCATCAGACACCCAACAGTATTCGGATCGCGAGGGCCGGAAGGGAGGTAGTTTGTATCAATTCTCGCCGTTTCGCCACGTCGTAAGGAAATTCTCAGCCGGAGTGCAGGAGGTCTGCATGTGGTGAGTGGATATGGGGTGAGGGATTAGGGGAGTAGGGCTGTGGGGGTTATGTGTATGAGTGGAATGTGGGTGTGTGAATGTGTGCGGTGTGATGATGTGGTGAGTTGGTGATGGGGAGAGTGATGGTGGGGGTTGCGGGGGCGATTGCCATGGGGCTCTCGCTTTGATATCGATCCCGGATCGCCGGCTCAAAGCGTCCTGTGCTCAACCTCAGAGCGACGTACCGGTCTGGATCGGTCCTTGCTCGTTCTGGCGTTGCTGCGCCCCCTCATGCCCAGATTGGAGATCCTCATGTCCAAGTCCAGCCCTATGGACCGCGAGGCTGCCGACCGTATCAGCGCGGCAGCCGACCGAACGCGATCCCACTTCCGACACTACGCAGTCAGGGTTCTGACCAAACGCGCAGACGCGGCTGCCGGCCGCAACAAACATGATGATTAAGACGACGATTACGAGTAATAACCATCGGCTTTCACGAGGAACGTTGACGATCGAAACGAGATCCGGTTGTCCGAAGTCGAGGTGAATGCGCGCGCTGTGAGGACTTGAGCCCCCAACCCGCGTTACGGGTTCGGGGTTTTCCCGCGTTCATGGTCAATCACCGGTAGTCCTTGCATCATCTGTTGACCAGCGAACCGTACGCGTTCGAACGCAACCCCCAGCTGATGGAGCAATGATCAAAACCGGTGGATGAAGGTGTCGGCTGCCAGGAGGCTGGTAGGCGATGACCTGACCCCGTGATTTCGGTCCGGGTGATCTGGCCCCCGGTTGTCGGTCCGGACTTACGAGAGTTGAGGGCTTGGTTGGATGTCGAACCACAGCGTCTCATACTCGCTGGGGCTGAGGTGGCCGAGGTAGGAGTGCCGGCGTTCGGTGTTGTAGAAGTTGTCGATCCAGTCGGCCATCGCGAGCGTCAATTCCAAAGTCGTCGGCCACTTTCTGGTATTGAGTAGTTCAGTCTGCATGCGCCCCCAAACGATTCCATCGCTGCATTATCGAAACAATCGCCGACTGTTCCGAAGGACGGCAGGAGACGGTGCCGTCGCAGGTTCTCACCGAACGACCACGACGTAAATTGCGTTCCGTGATCGGCATGTAGTATCAGGCCGCTGTTGGTGGTGCGTTCTGCCATCGCCATGTTGACCGCGTTGTTCACCAGGACGGTGTCGGCAATGGTGGAGAATGCTCGCCCGACGATCTTCTTGCTGAAGCAGTCCAAAATGGCGCAGCAATAGACTTTTCCGTCTCTCGCAGGGTGTTCGGTGATGTCGGTGCACCACAACTGGTTGGGGCGAGCAGCGGTGAAGGACCGGTTCACCAGATCCGCGGGAGTGCTCACCCCGAGCATCGGGTGACCGCGACGCTTGCGTCTGGGCAGGCCGAACAGCCCGTGCTCAGCCATGATCGAGGCGACCAACTTGTGGTTGACGATCATCTCGCACTCGGCCAGCAACGCGGCCTTGATCCGGCGTTTGCCGTAGGTGCCCCGCGACTGGGCATGAATCCGGGATATCTCGTCCGCGACCACGATCCTGCGAATCGTTCTGGTGGACAACGGCTGCCGCCGCTGCCGGAGAAATGTGGATCTATGGACACCGGCAATACGGCAGGCGGACCGCCCTGAATGTCCGAGTGCGATCAGCCCTTCGACGACCGCGATCCGTCTTTTGGGGACACCACCGCCTGCGCATCGAACAATTCGCAGGCGTCGCGGGTGAGTTTCAATTCGACCTCCAACGCAGCGATCCGTTTCTTCGCCGAGGCCAATTCATCCGCTTCCACGCTCGGGACGCCTTCTCGGACACCCACATCGATGAGGACCTGCGCCTTCCAACGGAACAAGGTAGCGGGCGAGATCCCTGTCTCGGCCGCGATCTCGGCGACGGGCTCGCCGGCTCGCAGGCGAGCGCACACCTGTCGACGCATAGCCGGCGGAAAGGATTTCGGCATCGTGACCTCCTGCGGGTCAGTCTGCCTCAACTCTCGCAACCACGGCCTCCTCAGCGGGGACCAGATCAGCTGGACCGAATCGTGGGGTCCCGTCAGCGACACGAAGGTACCCCCGGTCATCCACAGGTTTTGATCATTGCTCACTATCCAGACCTAGGCCAAACTCGCCGACACTCCCGCCGCCGAACTCGCGACCATCCATATCGCCTGAGCATCAACGGATTTCACGGAATCTGCGCCAGAGCCACTATGTGAGCGAAAACCGGCTCAACCTGGGGATTTCCGTGAACGCCGACAGTTCGCGGGGGTCGCTTTTTCACGTTGTGGCCTTGCCCCTTGTTACAAATGGGTGTGTGACAACGGTGCGCTGCAGATTCTCGCGCCATTGCCCCACGAGGCTGCCGATCTGCAGAGCGATCTTTCCCACCGTGCGGCAGAAATCGTCCTCCTCTGTTCGTATCTGCGGACCGAGGGCGGCGAACTTTTCCAAGGGGCGATCGGACGCGACCACGAGGTCAAGTATCAGGTCGAGATTGCAGGCGCGGCGGTTCACCTTCGCGTGGTCGACATCGTTCTCGGCGTGGACGACCTGGAAGCCGATTGCCGTGAACCCGGCAGCTTGTAGTGCGCTGAAGAGCGCCACCCACGCTGCTGGGTCGCGGTTCGCGTAGGAAAGAACGAGGTGACCATCGGGTTTCAAGGCCCTTCGCATTTCGCGGAAAGCTTGGGTAAGAGTGATCTCGTAGGTGTCTGTATCGATGGTGTCTGCGGATACGACTGCCTCGCCATTGACCCGCGAGGCGTCCAAACCAGCCCATGCTCGGAAGATTTCAGACAGTTCACCATACTTCACATCATCGTGATACGGCGGATCTGTGCACACCAGGTCGATTGAGTTGCTCGCGGCAAGGAGCCTTGTACTCGACCCAACGACAACTCTGACATCAATGGTGCGGGATCCGTTGGAACGCCGCTGTCCAGCGGGTAGCGGCCCGACCACAGAGGGAGTACGTCCGAGGCGTTCTGCATACCAGTTGCCTGCTTTTGCGAGATGGGCCAACCGGCGTCCGACAGTACCTCGCCCAGACTGCGGAGCACCCCACACATTCGGTTCTGCGGACAGGGTAGTGACGTTGTAGCGATGATTGGCCATTGCCTCGTACGCCTTGAGATAGCGGGCGTCCCACCGGGACAGGTAGCCAGCCATTTCGACCGAACCGAGTACTGCCGCATGAAGTGCGGAAGCGACAGCTTCGTCCCCAGCGGCGGCGGCGTCGATTGTGTCGACGAGTGCGTTGACTACCGCATGCTGGCGGCGTGGCATGACGTGGTCCCAACGTGTCATGCCGTAACGGCGGAGCACAGTGGTCTCAGTGCCGCCCTTTGCAATTGATGGGAGGCAGGGCTGGAGCGGCCACGAAGTGTCTGCGGCCGCGACGAGTTCATGCTTGCTCGGAGGTCCGAACTCGCGGCGGCCGGAGGCGGTGCGCTCGACAAGGACCGGCATCCAGCGCATTTCTCCAGCCTCCCAAATTCGGCCTGAGTATCCGCATTGGCAATGGAACCTACGGCCCGTGGTGTACCTCGCGCCCGGGTCGATGGCCCGCTTGCAGGTCCGGCACCGGGTGCACCGGTCTGCCGGGCCGAACTGGAGGTGACCGGACGGACATGCAAGCCAGCCGACCCTCCCGCCCAGGTCGACGCGTTCAATGAGACTTACGATTCCTGATGGAAAGAGCCGTACGGCATAGTCGCACTTCGGGCAGGCAACCACCGCGACTCTGAGAGTATGCGCCACTATCGCCGGCCCCCCGTCCTCGAATGATGTGGAATATGCGGTCTTGAGAAGATGCGCTACCGCTGCCCGGAGCCGACTGGCCGCTGGCTCCAGTCGATCGGCTGCAGGGAGTGAGAGCATCGTAGTGAGGTTTTGGGCAGCCCACGGATTGATATCTTGGGCATAGACGCGGTGACCGCGCATCAAGGCGGCCAAGGCGATGACACCGCCACCTGTGAACGGATCGGCGACGACGAGTCGACCTGGTTGGTCGATATTGGCGGCGTCGATGAGTGCTCCGGTCACGGCCTCGGTGCGCCGGGCCCACCATCGGTAGGTTGTGAGGGGCGGTAGCACATTCTGCCGAGACCGGGCTTCGGCACGGGCCCTGGTGTTGACGTCGGCCACGTCGAGGTGGCGGAGCACACTGCGCCGAGCATCGGTTGAAGCCATTACCGATTTCTACTATGCCGGACGTCAGTTGTCTGAACAGTCGGGTGGGCAGGCGGTGTATTCGTGAAATGGCCGGCCGCTTCGAGCTCACCGAGGAACTTGACGAACCGCTCCGCTTGACCTGCAGTCAACTCGACGCCTGCCTCGATATGACCACGGAGTCCCCAAGATGTCAGATTTGCGCTGCCGAGGTAGCCCATCCGGCGGTCGGCGATCACGAACTTGGCATGCAACATGGTGCGTGAGGGGCCGGTGAACCAGCGTAGAGAAACCGGCCCTGTGCGGGCGAGACGATTGAGGTGGCGGTACAGCGTTGCTTCGTGAAGCTCCTCGATGGGACTGTTCGCGTAGATTAGCGCGGCGACGGCGCGGACCTCCAGTGCCGGAATCAGTACCTCATCGAGACGTTCGAAGCCGCCGTGGTTCCAGAAGGCGCCTCCCAGATGCAGGGTGCTGGTCGCACGGCGAATGACGTCGAGTACCAGGCTGTCAAGGCGTTCAGCATCGCCTATCGACACAGTCTCCGCTGGCGCGGAGAGTACGAGCCGCTGCTCATTCGGCGACTCCAAATCGGGCAGCGTACTGGCTGCCAGCACCTCGCTGACGATCACCAGTTCGGCTGCCCGGTAGGGCACGGGGAAGCCGTTGGCGGTAACCACCCCGGTGCGGACCAGTTCGTGGCGCACGGTGTACCCGATGTCGCCGGTATCCCTCGGGAGTGCCTGTAATCCGCTGTCGAGTATCCGAGCCGCGAGACGAGTGGCATCCCCGCGGCTGCCAACCAAACTGGCGAGCAATTCGGCAAGGGGCACCAGGTCGACAATCCCGGTCATCGCGCCGCAGCTCGTTGCCGCGTCCACAACCAGAAGCGGCGCAGTAACTTACGGTCGAGTTCGGCGTTCCATACTCTGCATCCGTACGACATGTACAGGCAACGGTCGCAGGCGGCATGGGGTCGTAAAGTCGACGTCTGCGAGCACAACGGATCATTATCACAGTGGTCGATCCCATCGGCGGCTCGCTCGAGCCACGGTCCGATACGGCGGCGTTGCACAGTGTCGAATGCTCCGAGAGTGAAGTCGGCATACGACACTACGTAGATGGCCGAAGTCAGTGCATTGGGGACGATCCATTCGGCGAGGCTCGACTCGCCGAAGCCAGCTTGGCCGTCATCCAGCGCACGTAGCAACGCATGCGAAGCGGAGTGCACCAGGCGGCGGATAACGCGGGCGCTACCGTCTTCACTATCGCGGTCGGCCAGGATCTCGGCGATTTTCAGCTTCGCGTCACGCAGTGTGGCCGGACTCGTGCCTGCCCACAGGCCGGCGTGCTGCAAGAAGCCGAGCATCGCTTGCGCGTCGAAGGTGATTAGCAATGCCTCTGTGTTCGCAGGTACGGCGAAGATCGGGGTCTTGTTGCCGTACTGACGTAACGCTGCGTAAGTCCGCAGATGTGCCTGACCGGGCTCTCGGGAAGCTCGGCTAAATCCGTAGCTGGCGGTCACGATCGGGAAGCTCTGAGTGACGGAGATGTCCTGGATGCCGAGCCCTCTGATTGCCTTGGAAACCGCGGATGCTGTCGCGACCGCCACTGTTCCGGAGGCGTCCGCCACGACATCGGCGAAGCTCCGGCGGTCGGTGATGATGTTGCGGTCGAACAGCCCCGCACGCTCTACCATCGACCGTTCACCGGCCATCGCTATCACGTCGGTGTTGACACCGGCCACGATTGCGGGTGTTCCGATATCGGCCGGTGCCTGCAGCACGCGGATAGCATCGATGGTGCGCTCATCGACACCATTTTGCCGCAGTTTGGCCTCGGTCTCGGCCCATTGCTCCGCCGACATGCGCGGGCCGGTGGCGGGCTGGTCCAGCTCGGCGAGGGATGCGGCTAGGTTTTCCTGGTCTCCTAGCCAGGAGGCCAGTGCGACGACCCCGCGGCTGCTATTGCGTTGAAGATTGTCGTATGTCTGGTTCGAGGAGATGTTGAGGATGGTGAGGCCATGGGGATACCAAAGACGTTGATCGCGCGCCGTGTAGCCCTGCCGGTAAGGCTGTTTGTTTCCGTCGGCGTATTGGCCACAGTCGCATGGGGTAAAGCGGGTGTTCCGGGTACTACCGCAAGTGTGGCACCGCCACGATGAGGCCCGGAATGAACCGAGATCCTCCAGGTATATATTCGCCGGGCTGTTGCAAGTCGCGCAGGTTGGCGAATGGAGAGGCTCCATGGTTCCGCAATTATGGGCTGTGAGGTATCGGAGCTGTCGCATCTTCGAGTGGCAGTGCCGACACCGGAGTCGACCGGTCTCTTTGGTATCGGCAATGAGTTTGTCCTGGCGCCACCAGCGCCGGACTCGACCGCATGCGGAGTTCACGCATTCGAAGGTGAGCGGGAAGACGTCCCAGACCACCTCTTCGGGTCTGATAAAAACGAATTCGTCACGATTCGTCTGTGGGTTCGGAAGACCTATCTGGTCGCGATGCCAACGGCTGATTTCGCCTGTCAACTCGTCCAGCAAGACCGTCTGGTTGATTTCACCGCTTACCCGGCGTCCGTCGATGCGTTGGACACGCGCATAGAAGCCGTCATCGTGAGCAAAAACTGCACCGGGTAGGTAACGGTAAAGAACCTGGGTGGTCGAGCGCTTCATCGTCGGATCCTCATCAGGCGGTTATGCGGGAAATGACCTGTTGGGCCTGGTTGCCTCCGCGGAATTCGGCTGGCTGTTCCACATCACGGAGGCTGGTCATGGCGGGCCCGGTGAACAGCTCGGTGAGCCATTCAGACTGCCACTGGTGGACACGTGGAAGTTCGATCTCGCGCCAGCGGCGCTGGGCGTCGTCTACGAGCCGTTGCTCGTCCGCATGCATGACGACGTCCGGGACCGGGCAGCGATAGGCTTTTGCAATACGCTCGGAAATGTGAGGTAGGAGGTCCGCAGCTCTGGCGTTCCACCATTCACGAAACCGGTTTGTCTTGCCGATATTTTCTATTGTCCCCCAGCTGGGATCTCGGGTCTCGTCCCACAACAGAGCGCAGACGATGCCCGGTAGGGTCCGCTCGATTGCCCGGCTCGCGAACCGGTTGACAGGAACCGGTTCGACCATCCGTTCCAGGGCTGCGTGGGTGGTGAGGAAGCTCTGATACATCGATGTCTCGCGACGGTTGTTCCGGTCGAAGATATCGATAACGAGCCCCACATGCTGTCGGCCGGCTCTAGCGGTTGCCTGGATGTAATGAGCGTAGGTGGGCGGCATCCCGGCGAGGATCTCGAAGTTCAACCGGTCGAGGTCCACACCATGGGACACGACAGAGGTGCCCACGATGCCGCGGATACGCTCTGCTCGACTTGCAGCTGGATCGGATGCCTCGATCTCTGCGATGATCGCGGCGAGCTCGCCCAATGATGACTCGCCGGTGAGGTACTCGGACCGCACTCGATCAGCACCGGAGCTGATAAGGCGTTCCGACAAACGGTTGAGGTCGTCGATGATGTTTGCCCCGTGCGCTTTGGAGTTTACGTAGGCGAGCGCGAGCTCGTATGTGAACAGCATCGATCTCGCATCGGCAGTGGTAAGCGTTATTCCAGCGTCGGCCATCACGGTGAGCAGCGGAGCTGGGTCGTCCGTGAGACGGTGGATGTGTTCGACAAGGCGGACAGTCACCTCGCCAGCGAGATCGACTTTGATGGTGCCACCGCCCGAGGGCAAAACCCCGAGATAGATACGGCGAACATTATTAGTCACCGTCGTATAGAAGGAACGGTCCAGAGTGCCTCCACCGGTGGGGAACATACGGGGTCGGCGGCCGTATACTTGGGAAAGCTGGTCCTCGAACTGCTCGATGGTGGCGGTGGCGGCGATCACCTTGGAGGGTTCGTTCTTTGCACCACGCGCGAGCTCAGCCAGCAAGGTGTGGTAGTGCGCGGCAAATACTCCGAGTTCTTCTCGGACGAGATGTAGCTCGTCTTGGATCCACAAAGCCGGTGTTGGATCCTTGAAACCGGTTGGCGCCGTGTGCGTCGACGGTGAGGTCGAACAGTTCTCGGCAATACATTTCTGGTGTGTGTACCAGCCGTGCTGTGGGCACCGCGCGCGAGGGCCGTGGTTGATAGCGGTCAACTGGCCATTGCGGGAGAATGCACACACCTTGTCGACGGTCGAAACGATGACCGAAGACTGGTAGCGGGTGGTCTCATCGTCACTAGCGTGGACCGACAGCACATGCTTGCAGGCACGGCATACGTGTAATAGGCGCTGATCAGTAAGGTCGCAGTCCAGTCCGACGCTGTTGTCGCTCCCGCAGGCGGGACAAGCGCCCACGAGTCGTTTCTTGTCCCGCTCCGGCTGGGACTTTCTCGCAAAGTCCGCCAGACCGGGCCACCAACCGTGGATGTCGGGGTACGCCAAGCGATTCGGGGTATTGCCCGCACCGACGAAGTAGCCGAGTGTGAACGGGTCTCCAGGGAGGTTCTGTGCAGTACGTACGATTTCCGCGTGATGCAGTATCGCATTGACGCGGGAAAGTTGTTGTACCGACAACATTCGCAGCGGGAACAGCAACCATGCGCTGGTACCTCGTTCTTTGCCGCGAAAGCGGTCATAGAACAGAGCAATGACGATCAGGCCGAGATATGCCTCGGTCTTGCCGCCACCCGTGGGAAACCAGAGGACGTCAACCGCGTCGAGCTCCTTACGTAGGCGCGGGTCGGCAGGTTTTTCGCGGCCGACCAGGGCCGCGAGTTCGGACACTATAAAGACCAGCTGGAATAGTCGCCATCGCGCGGTCGAGCCGCGGGCCGCTGCGAACGAATCGTTGGCTAGCTCGAAGGCGCGGGCAAGGTGGGGGTCGGTACGTAAAAGGTCCAATCCGAGCTCGAAACGTTCGACTTCGGCCTCGAACTGCGTTTGGAGGACTTGAATCTGATGCTGCTCGTCGATGGTCTGAGCCGCGCTGAAGTCCCAGCCGCGGTGGAAGCTTCGCATCTCCGTGCTCAGCGAACGCAACGCGGCAGCCCAATTGCCGACGAGATTCCCGAACGAAATGTCCGTCGGGTCAGCTGAACTGGTTTGGTGCTGGGTGTGGATCGGGAGAGTGTCGGCAATCAGCACATTCGGCTTGTCTCCCGCCCGAGCGACGCAACCACGGCCCCGGCCGACAACTGTTGCGCGGGAGGCGTAGCGGCAGTCATCGTTGGCAAACCCGAGTCGACGAGGTCGCAACTCGGGCGCGTCGACGGTGACCGAGAGGGTGGTGTCGTAGATGGCCAAGTCTTGCAACCCGCGTGCCTCGATCGCCAATGCGTTGGTAATCGAGACCGATACCGCAGTGTCACCGTCCACGGTGGGCATTGTCGAGACGGTCACGCGGGGTATCGGAGCGATTGGCGTCCAGCGTGGATCACGGCGCGAGTCGACTGCCTGACGGAATGCCGTCTCAGTGCCCATGACCGCGGCCACCGGCAGGGTCTGGTTTTTCGTCAGCTTCCGAAGCGCGGCATTACCGGCGTAGTGGTTGGTCACCGCAGTCTGTGCATCGGCTGCCAAGGGACAGCCCCCAGGTAGTTCGCTGCTGATGCGTGTGTACTCGTCCCCGGTCACGGGGATGGACATGGACAGGCTGACGCGACGTTGATCGCGGTACCAGGTCGGGTTGAGCGTGACCGTGGGGCGGTGACGGGAGTTGTTCGGAGCCGAAGCGGTCAACCGCGCAGCTTCCTCTGACAAGTCGGTGAAGGCCGGTAAGAGTTGCTGGTAAATGGCGTAGCCGACATCGATGGTGAGATCGACGGTGACCGGAGTTCCCTTCACCACGAAATCCAACCCGATCACTCCGCGGTTTTCGACCGGGGGCGTGGTGGCTGGAGACTTGGCGCCGCCACCTCCGTCGACGTTGAGATTGGCCAAAGGTGCGATCGTGGCGCTGAGTACTCCGATGCGTACTCGCTGCTCAGGTGACCAGGGGAAAGGGTGCTCGCCACCGGACCGGTCGGTCAGCGCGTCCACCAGTTCCGCAAGGACATGATGGACGAGGATCTCCTCGGCCCGATTCTGCCGATCTCGGTCGATGCCAGCAGGCGGGATCGAGGTACCGGTGTCGTGCGGAGTGACTACGGTCATGTTGTCCTCGAAGAGTATGTGGTTGAACCCCAGTCGACATCTCTGTCAGCGACCGAACCCCCGTGAGTTGAGAAAGGCTGTCTTCGGTTGTGCGCCAAGGGGTTCGGCACAGAGAGTTTACGCTTTTGCGCCGCTGGCCAGCGGCGGTTCACTGGATCCGCCCTGATAGGCCGCCGGGTACGTCCGTGGGCCTGCCCACACGGATGACCGTGACGACGAGGAACTCGTCCAAGAGCTCATCGGCCCCGTCACCAATGAGGCGGCGGAGCTTTCTCACGGCATCATCGGCGCGGCCCGAGGCCAGTGCTTTTACGAAATAGCCAAGCGAGCGGTGCAGGGTGCGGAGCCGTCCGGCAACGAGGTGTAGCAGCCACTGGTCAGGAGCGGTTTGCTGTGCGGCTCGAAACACAGCAACGATATCCGCGGGTACCCGAGGTGCGATGGTGCGGCCGCTAGCCCACATAGCCAGCTCGCCTGGTGCTTGCGCGCCCGCATCGCGAACCGCCGCTATTGCCGCCTGCTGTGTGGAATGCATTTCCAATACTGTGCGGGCGGCCCGGCGGAATTGCCCGAGTATTGCGTCGAACGAAGCGACATCGTCGTTGGTGTGGCTGAGTGCTACCAGACGAGCGTGAAGCGAATCCGTGCCGTCACCGGCTGGAACGATAATCGCATCGCCCGGTCGGACGTCACGCACAGGCAGGTAGCGCTGGTCGTCGGTAACCACTAGCACGGGCGTGGCCAAGTCGCCGAACTGGTCCGTCTCGTTACGCACCCACCAGGTTCGTCCGTTGTCCAGCAATATTGGTACACAGTTGGTGGTGGTAGCGGGACTGCGCCCGTCGCCAGGTGCCGCGCCGACGAGCGATGGAGAGTCGATTGCACTACTGGCGCTGTCGAGCACATCGAGGATCGATAGTTGAGGTAGATGCAGTTCGGGTGGGGGGTCGGGCGGCGTGCTGTCGATTCCAGTGGCCGATTGTGGGCCGACGACAGGGGGTGGCTCGGGTACACCGAGCGCCCGGAATGTGTTAAGTCGCCATGCATTGGTGATGTCGTTCCAACGACCCAACTGGTGACGCAGGGCAGCGTCTTCGACAGCGTATGCAAGAAGCCATGTTTCGTGGGCTTCACCACTGAAGAGCAGTGAGAAATGCCACGGTGGAGGCTTTCCGGTAAGAATCTGGATATCGGCGTGCCCGGGCGGATAGCGCTTGGCGAACGTGTCGACCTCGACCTTCGCGCCGACACGCGCCCACAGTGCGACCTGCGCGTTGGTCCGATTCTTGCTGCTGAGCGATTGGGTCGTGGCCACGGCCGCTGCCTTACTGTGACATCGGATCAGGATCCGGTCACAGCCGACCCGCTCGGCGCGAGCGAGTAGCTCCCAGAGGGGGCCGAGCTTCGGATTTGTCTCTTCGAGATGCCGCCACAACGTTTCCACAGCGACCTTGAGTTCGCCCCACCGTGCGACCCCCCACGCGTGCCATGGCCCGGGGCCCGTGAATGTCAGTCCGTTGAGCACGCCTAGCAGGGTGCTGGGGCCCTCGCCGGGGCGGACCGCCAGGGCACAGGCGCTGCGGTAGTCGTGCACCGCGGCTGCCAGGCGGGTACCCGAATGGAGCAGCTCGGTCGGGTAATTGAGCGCTGGCGGCATGGGCCCGTTGGGCCGAGTCGCCAAACAGGCGAAAGCACGGGCGATCGCAGCGTTAATCTCGGTGTCGCCGGCACGGTAGATGCTGAGTGGTGGCTGCTTCTCGTGCCACAACATCCACATACTCGACAGCGGACTGGGTTCGGGCTTCTGCCTATTGAGTTCATAGACCAGCGTATTTACCTCCGCATCGGTAACCGGGAGAACTAGCGGTGCGGACCCGGTCGCGGTCACGGCTTTCACGAGGGACTCGTCGCCGATATCGCCGACAACAACTGTCAAAACAGCTGAGTGGTTCGATGCCCACGTGAGCAACCGCGCTCGGCTGTCCGCGTTGGTGATCGAAGCTGCATCGAGAATGACGAGCGGTGGGTTACATTGCGGCAGTACAGGATTGCCGACCCGAGTATTGAAATAAACGAGGGAGCTGTCTGCCGGGCGGAGCGTATTGCCGACCACTGGAGCGAGTTTTCCAAGACCGGTAAGCCGCTGAGCCGATAGCGGATTGTCTCGGTCCAGCGCCATATTTCGGTAATTGCGTATCCTGAGTTGCTGCAGCTGCGCGGTCAAGTCGACATCGAGTGCGGCAAGCACAACCGGCCCGGCAACCAATGGTTGCTGCAACCGCAGCAAGTGCATACAGACTGCGAGCGTCAGCGCGATCCTGTGGTGGGCACGCGGTAGTTGCACGACCGCCACGCTGCGGGGCATCCGGTCGATCAGATGACGACTGAACGCAACCAGCAACTGGTCGACCGGGGATACAGGTACAGCGATCCCGCTGTCGACAAAGGTGCTGAATGCAAGGCCATCCAATCCGGGATCCGTTGTCCCGGGCAGCAATACGCTGATCAGGGATGCATCTTCGGTCATCCGGGAGCCTTTCATGCCGAGAGAAAATCAGTGTGCCTGACCTTCGTCGACCGAGATCTCGATAGCGTGACTGGCGGCACATCGGTGTTGATTCCCTTATCTATCCTCCAATGCGGTAGGCATCGGTGGTGGGAACTCCTCAACCGGCGAACTGCCAGTGCCGGGTGGGGGCAACATGGAATCCACGGCGGGTGAGGTTGTCTGCGAAGTCTCGTTGTTTGGACGCAATCCCATGCACCAACATCACCTCTCGCGCACCGACTTCGGTGATGATGGAGGACAGACCACGCCGGTCGGCGTGGGCCGACAGCCCGAACTTCGCGACTCGCGCGTTCACCGCGAGTTCCTCCCGGTCAAGTACGAACATGGCCCGGCTGTTGGTCTTCGCCAGTTCGAGCAGCTCGAACCCAGGAGATTCCTCATCCTGGTAGCCCGCGAGCAGAAGTGCCGCGTCCGGATCTGGGAGGATCGAGCGTGCCCAGGTGACGGCGGGACCTGCCGTCAACATCCCCGATGTGGTTACAACGACCCCACGCCGGAATGTGCGCAAAAGCTGATCACGCTCGCCCGGCTGCACCGCGGACACCTGTTCGCCGTATATCTTCAGCGGTCGTGCGGTTTTGGCGGTCTGCTCCTCGTAGATCTTCGCTATGTCCTTGGCCATCCCATCGATGAGAACCGGCACATCTGGCAGTCGGTGACGCAGCGTCAACGCGACCTCCTGTGCCCTCCCGAGCGCGAAGGCCGGCACGAGCACCCGCCCACCGTTTGCGGGGTCACCGACGGTCTCGGACACAATCCGGACGAACTTTTCTACTTCGGCCTCGCGGTTGGAGCTCTGCGGCCCGCAATACGTCGACTCGATGACCAGGAGATCCGACCCATGTGCCATATCCGGTACGACCAGGCCAGGAACACTGATCTGCGCCAGGTCGGACACGTCCCCGGTGACCGTGACCCGGTTCGGGCCGGCAGACACCACCACACCGGCAGCGCCAAGAATATGACCGGCCGGGAATAGCGTGATCGTGACTCCGGCAGCGATCTCGACAACCCGGCCGCACTGCACCTCCCGGATGCGGCGCTGCGCAGCATAGACCTGCACATCCCCGTACGGCGGCTCGGCCAGCGGTTCGTCACTCCCCACATGACTGCCACGCGCGCGGTCGAACACCCGCACCGAATCGCTCCACATCGTCGGAAGGATCGCCGCGGTCTCTGGGGTGCAGATCACCGGCACAGTCGGGTAATTCGCTATCAGTGCCGGTACGTACCCGGCGTGGTCGTTATGTGCGTGCGTGATGACGATCGCGGCGATTGGCCCGGCAAGGGCCACGTCGATGTGTTCGGGTCCGGCTTGATCGATGCGCTTGTTGGCATGCATCCCGGCGTCTATGAGAATCCGGACGTCGCCGACGGTCACCAGCATGCAGGAGCCACCGATATCGGTCCCCCCGCCGAGCGGCGTCAACGCTATCTCGCGCGGCTCACCGACCCACACCGATTCCTCCGGGGCGGGCGGTTCAAGCAAGGCGTTCAGCACTGACAACAGCACGTCCGGCGATACATCGGCCCGCGTCAGTGCTGCGGCAACTATCGGGTCAGCCAGGGGCGCTGCCTCCGATGTCCGAGTATCGACGGCGGCTTCACGCTCCCGCGGATCGACGTCGATGTCTTCCACCGGAATCTCGGTCGGGGGCGGGAGCATCGCAGCCTTCAGTACTGCCGCCGCCGCCAGCACATCCGTTGCCAGTTCCGCCACGTGGGCATGTTCGGCGGCCAGTTTGGCTCGCAGTCCCTCGATGACTGCCAGCGACTCGTCTCGATCCTCTTTGGCGGTTTCGAGCTCCCGGCGCAATTGGTCCGCCTCGGCACGGGCGTAGTCGCGCTGTACTCTCGCTCGGTCGCGGGCCGTACGGATCTCGGTCAGGCGTTGTTCGTAACGTTCCAGCCGACGCGCCGTCGCCGGACTGCGCTCGTCTGCAACAGACGACTGCTCGCCGTTGCTCCCGGCCTTCGCGGAGAGCCGGGACCGACCACGACGTGCCCGGATCGCCCGCGGATCACGTAGCACTGCCGCTGCGGCTGCACTATCCGTGGCACTGTCGCTCAGCAGCGCCACTAGATGCGGGTGCGTTTCACTCAACTCGTCGCGATAGGTCTGCGCAAGCTCGGCTCGCAACGTAGGCACCCTCGCCACGAGCTCTAGCAGGCTGGCCCGATTGACCTGGGCAAATGCCCGAGGCTCGATCTGCTGCTCGGCATAGACTGGCGACTTCAGGGCGGCATGGGCCGCGTCGAGAACAATCGCTTCGAGCAGCTGCGGTGCGGTCAGGCTCATTCGTGTGCACGCTTGGTCGCGGCGACCATGACGGGTTCGAGCCTGAACCGTCTATCTTCGCCTAGGCCGGTGAGGACACCCAGCGCACGTAGCACCTCGATGACGTCGGCTGTGCTTCTGTATCCGGCAGCGGCTATCGCGGCCGGGGTGAGCGCATTGGATTCGTCGTCGTCCTCGCCGCGCAGCGCGAGGTATTCCGCGAGCGTATCGAGATCGGTCGGGTCGTCCGCGCAATTCTGCACGAGGAAATCCCATGCCTGGCTCAGCGTGGTGTCGCTGCGTACTCCGGATGCCTCGACCAGCTCCCGGCAACGCACGGAGTCCCGTAAGTGAGTTCGGGTCTCGCGCAGTGGGTCCGAACGCAGTCCTGCGCCATGCTTGGTCAGATCCTCTGCGATCTTGTTCAACAGGATAGGCCAGCCGCCCGTCACCGCCAGCAATTCGTCGCGTGCCGCATTGTCCTGGAATGGCAAGGGCGTTTCGGTCAGCCACAGCCGCAGGTCTACGCGGTCGTACCGGCGCAACTCGGTCAATCCTGAGGAGATATCAGCCTCCCGAGCTGCGACCGGCCACATCGGTGCCTGCGCCGGTCCGGATACCAGTACGATCCCGATCGTTCCACCGGAGTGGGTAGCGATCAGCTCTCGTGCCTGCTTCCACGTCGACGATGCGACATCCAGAGAAGCGGTCCTCAAGTTTACGAGCACAATCACATGTCGCCCGGCGGCCCTG
Source organism: Nocardia mikamii NBRC 108933 (assembly GCF_001613505.1). GTDB lineage: Bacteria > Actinomycetota > Actinomycetes > Mycobacteriales > Mycobacteriaceae > Nocardia > Nocardia mikamii. Next base: position 35,542 of record NZ_BDCM01000006.1, on the reverse strand, counting down.
TATGTTCCCTGCTGACATGTCTTGGCGAGGGTCGCCGGGCTCGCTTCCCGCATGTGGCTCTCGCGATGGCCTGAAACCGCGCGATTGTTCTCGTCCTGTAGCGTCCTCAGACAGCGTTCGATGGTCAGAGCCGACGAGCCGATGATGCAACGGACCTGGTTTCGGGTCGCGAGCAGATCAGCGATCTGTTGTGAGGTCAACGGCCCTCGGGTCGGGCCGCCGCTGAACTCCGGCCGCATCATGCTGCCGTCGAAGCTTTCGGGCAGTTCGATCGACTCGGCCTGATCGAGGACCGCTTCGACCTCCTCCCTGGCACCCAGCAGATCAAGCACGTTCGGGGTCCGGAGCCGGTATCCATTGGTCGCGTAGGACAGCACACCGAGATCGACACATTCATCCAGCAGCGCCCGAAACTCGCCGGCGCGAACGTCTTCGGCGGAAAACCCGGTCGGCCACCAGGTCTCGCATTCATTGCGCAGCTCGCTCGGTGTCATTGTCGCGTCGATGCCGCTGGCGTGAGCGTGGAGTGCAACGCTGTAGGCGATAATTTTGTAACGCGGATCGAGGTCGAGCGTCCAATCGAACCTCTTGCGGAACGATCTACGCAGACCCGCGTCGGCCCACACCTGTTCGATATCGTCGGTGTACACGGTTTGCGGGGGCGCGTCGTCGGGCATCACCGCAGCCTGCAGACTACGCAGCAAGTGTGCGGCGAATAGCTGGATAAGGGCGGGCTGGTTATTCGCGAGCGCGAGAACCCGCGCGGCATGGTCGGTGTCATCGAAGTGATAGCCCAGCGCACGCAAAGGAGTGGTGAGCAGGTCGTAGGCCGCTTGCGGGGCGAGGGGGCCGACGCAGACGGGTTCCCCGAAGTGCGCCAGCGGATGATTCGCGAGGCGATCGAATCGGGCGGTTTGGTGCAGACCGGCGAATACCACCTTCACTGCGCGCCCGGTCCGCTCCATCAATTCCTTGAAGTGGGTCACATGCGTGAACCGTCCGTTCACCGCTTCCGCATCGCCGTCCAGGAATTTGTCGGACTCGTCCAGTAGCAGGAGTAGCTGCCGTCCCGGACGAGCCGAGATCCACTCCGTAATGTGCTTGGTGAGTGCACTGGCAACATCACCCGCTGGGATATCCGGTGGCACGATATCCCGCCTGGCCAGCAGCGGCCACAACGTTGTCCACACCGCCTCGACCGACACCGCTCGGCCGATCTTGAAGATCGATTCGTAGATCGCGATCCGGTCGTACTCGTCATCGAACTGGCGAGCTGCCTGCAACAGCAACGCCGACTTACCGAGCTGCCGACCGCCGTACACGATGCAGGGGCCCATCATGTCTATGATCTTGGCGCGCTCCTCATTTCGGCCGTAGAACATCTCCTGTCGGATACTCGCACCGGGGATGTCGGGGGCGAACGGCGAGGATACGGTGAATGGCAAGAGGACCGACATAGTGATCTCACGACTCGGTTCCGGCTGGCACGAGAGGTACGCGAACGCGGGGTCATCGACCACGATCGTCGTTGGCAGCCGCCGGTCGCTACGGAACAGGCGAGCCAGCTCGCGACGTGCGCCGGAATCGAGCGTGCCGAAGTAGAACACCACGACGGATTGATCATTCGGTTCGTCGCGCAGCATCTCCACGAGTTCACCGGGTGTCGGACCGCGCCAGATCCCGAGCAGACGCAACGAGTCGCCTGACGGACTCATCGCAGACCCGAATGCTGGCAGCAGGGCTTTGCCGGACGTGGGTCGCACACTGTGCAAATCCAGCCACCGACCACGGCGGCCGGAATGCCCACGCCGCGTAGGCGGGGTGGTCGCCTTGTCGAATTCGAACCCGACCTGCCCGAGAATCGACTTCACGTTACCGATCCGCGCCTCGAACGACCGGGCCTGCGCGAGTTGTAACCACTGGTCGATCCGGACCGCGGCGGTCGTTCCGCGACCGACCTGACCCAGCTCGACCTCCGCGCAGGTCAGTATGTCGGCGAGCTCACCGGCAGGCAGGTCGCCGGTCGATATGCCCGCGTTTAGTGCACTGCTCAGTTGTGTGAGTATTGGGTGGCCGCCAGTCTCGATCCCGGGGCGGGTGGCAGCGAATCTATCTGGGAACGCCCCGAGGAAAAGGGACAGGTGGTCCGTGGCGTCGTGCTGGGTGGGCAGCTGACCGCCCGAGCGGATCGTGACCTCATACTCTGCCGCAGTGGTCAAGTCACCTTTGTCGATGCATTGCTGGATCCTGTCGGCCGTGTCCGTGGGCATCCCGGCGGTATCCAGCGCGGTGCGGGCCGCTGCGATCGCGGACTTCACTGCCTCGGCTCGATCGATCTCTATTTTGCCGAGGCCGTCGAGCACGACATTGAAGTCGCTGCGGGTGCCGCGGTGCGGCGCCTGATAGGCGCGTGCGCGAGTTGTTAGGTCGGTCCATGTGTCCGCGCTCAACCGCCCGAACAACCGGTCGGAGTCGATACGAGCCGCGAGCGCGGCGGCGTTCTGGTCGACCTCGGCGATGGAGGCGTCGATTGCCTCCTCGCGCGCCGTCGACAACTTCTGCGCAAGCCGCGGATTGTGCGGCCGCAGCGTTTCGATGAGCAGCTGGGTACCCAGTTGGTCGTGTCGTTCGGCGCGCGCGTTGAATGCCGCGATCCAGCCGTTGTCTCCGGCCTGCAGAGCGTCGAACGCGGTCTGTATGTCTGTCACTTCGGGCGGACGGCGCGGCGCGATCGATGGGAGGAGTTCGACAGCCGGGGCCAGAGTCAGCAGGCCGCCGAGGGTCCGAGCGGATGGGGTCTCGGGACCGTGGACCACCTCGGTGCCCATGAGCAGATCCAGGGCATTGTTCAGCAGTTTCAGCCCCGCGTCGGTCGCAGCATCACGGGCCACGTCCCCACTGTCGCGCAGCTCTGCTAGTTCGGACAGCGCTGATTCCCGGACCGCGTCCACCTTGGCCTTCAATTCCGCTATCGGATCGGTCATCCACGCCCCACTGCCGGATGACAACATTCTCTCTGTTGCGGTAACCCATCGGGCCAGTAGTTCAGTCACGTCACTCGCCCAGTCGAGCAGCTTGGCCCGTGCGTGGGCTTCGATCCTTTTCGCGTTCCGCTTGCGGCCTCGAGTATGCGCGGCCGCCCAGTCCAGAGCTTGCTCGAGATTGCGAGGCGTGCGTAGCTCGGCAACCCGGGTTCGGACGAATTGCAGGTCCTCCGGCGACGGTGCTTGGGAGGCAACAATATTGAGAGGTGCGCCGAGGTAACCGTCTTCGGGTGCCATCCAGGATTGCCACAGTTCTGTTGCCGGGCCGTACTTGATAGTGCGATTCGGCGCATTCCTGAGCTTGTCGGCTGCCTCCCGGGCGAAGGCGTGATACTCCGACTCGGCTTCGGATGCTTCGATCACCGCGTTGGCGTTACGAGGAGTCAGGTACACCCCGGCGTAGATGGCGGCTTGTAGCAGTTCTGTCAGCTTGCCGACGGCGTCGCCGGAACGCACGACGCTTGTGGCGGACTCGCGCAGCGGATCTGACGCACCCGCGATAGGGGAGAGCAAGCCCGCGCGTACCGACGCCCCATACACGAGCATCTGCAAACCGGGATTGTCCCTGAGGTCGCTTGGTTGGAGGTCCGCGATTGTCGAGGCGAATTCGGCAGCATTGGATCCGGCGGAAGTACTCATTGCGGCGGCGAGCGCGGCGAGCCGGTGGGCGGCTCGGATCGAGGTATCGGCATTTTCCGCGACCGTGAGCCAATACGCCAGGGCCAGTTCACCTGAACGGAGCAGCGCGCAGTACAGCGAGATTGAGTTCGGGGTCTCCGGGCCGACCGTGGCAGGCTCCGGGGGCGGGACCGCTCGAGCCCGCGGCGCGCGCTGGGGCGAACTCGATACCGGGACAACGAGGTCCAGCTCAGCGAGAATATCCTCGAGCGCTGACTCGGCCTGCTGTCCATAGTCGGCCCCAGCCGTGTCGGCTGCTGCGGTGCTGTCGCTGGCAGGCTCGTCGTGGGCCGCAGCGGTGTCGTTACCCGCGGCACTGTCGTCGTGCGGGGCCGCATTGGTGTGGGGTGGTGGCGTGTACGCGTCGGGCGACTCGGCGGAAGCCCTGGGCGCAGTCGTATCACCCAGGACGAATGCGTCGGGGACATTCACGAACGAAAGCAATGGAATCGCGGCAGGTAGTGCGGCTCGGACCACAGGGGCGAGTTCGTGAGCACGCTCAAGGTCCCGGCCGGCTAGTTCGATGAGCTCCAGCAACGCCAGGAGAGCGCGGATAGTCTCCGCATCGCTGTCGATGGTCACTTCACCGGCCAGAGCCCGAATCTGTGCGATGTCATCGGCAAGAAACTCTTGCCCGGCCAATGCCATAAGACGCCGAACTTGTTCGACCCGCTCAGCGGCAGCGTCCGCGTCGGCTACCGCGTGCTGCGCTTGCTGTAGGGCCGCCTGCGCCGTGCCCAGGTCTGCGACCGGTTCGTCGGCGACAGCTGAGGCGGCGGACAGCACCATGCGCAGATTCCCGGAAAACTCTGCGATTCTTGCTATGTCCTTCGTGTCGGCCGGGACTCCGGCCGCGATCGCATCAGCCAGGGCGGGGAGGACCACAGAGGCGATCGCCTGCCGCTCATGCTCCAGTCGGTCACCTGCAGCAATGCACTCTGCCAGCAGTGTCGGGTTCTTCCCGGTACGAAGTTCTCGGGCCGTTTCGGCCGACAGATGTTCGGTCAGCTCGGCCACCGTGGACTTGTAGGTACCTGCCGTAGCTCCACTGAATATCCCGTTTGTCTCCGGTACACCCGTTTCCTCGTCGTTGATGTCGAGAGCCTTCGGATCATCCGTATCGTCGAAATCGCCGATCTCAGAGAGGATCTCGGCAAGCGTCTCCAAGGGGGTAGGCACTTCCGGCAATATTGGACACCGCTTCCGAACCATTTGCCATACCTGCTGGACCGCATCGGTTTGCACAGAGCCCCAGAACGGAGGCGGGTCCGCGAGCAACCAGGCGAGGGCGGCTGTATCGCCGACGTGCCCGCTCACCACCATCGACGACCAGGCCGCCGCCCGCACCGCCGGTGTGGATCCGAAATCCTCGATATCGAACATGTCGGCGTTGTGCCAACTCTGGTTCAGCGAGCCGAACGCCTCTGTCAGCTCGTCGGGGTCGGCCCTGAGAATGGTGGCGAGCTGATGTTCGGTCAGTGCGCTGATCGTGGCGGTCGCCTTGACCGATCCGTGGAGGCAGTCGTGCAGGATATGTGCCGCCCGCTCTTCGTCAGCACGGGCAAGTCTGGTCTGTACGGCCACGGCCATTGCGGCCGGCGGCGCGCCGGTGCGAAGCTTAAGAGTCCTATGCAGGAAGCCGGTGTAGGGATGATCAAGCTTCGGGAATTCTGCAATGAGGTCGGCTCGTCCGAGGGCGCCGGCTGCCGATTTCGCGATCCTTGCTCGTCGTAGAATCTGGCACTCGCCCGCAGTAAGCCTTGTGCGATCGGTGGAATGATGCTGGTCGGTATGGGATTCGGTGTACTGGCTCAAGACGCCCCCTCGTTCGCAAAATGACCCACAACCCCTGCCCTCGAGCGCGTGTCGTGCTGGCTCGGTCCAGCCGGACGACGTGCTTCCGATGGCCTATCTCTATCATGTCGCAGTGAGACTCTCCGGTGTTGCGAGTCTAAAGAAGTCTGAGGGTAACTGCAGGTAGAACTATGTGACCGCACTGTCGCTGGGCCGAACGGCGCCTTTGGGTAAGCGTTGCTGACCGATGCGGATCAGCGCCTGACTCATCGACAGCGCCAGAGCGCGGCCTGCTGTGGCTCCTGAGCCGTGTCCCCCTCGACGATTTCGGTGACGCTCCCGGTCTCCCGTCTCGTCGACCTAGGCGTACACCAGTTGCCATCCCATGCCAGGAATTTAGCAAATCGAAACGAGCACTGTCGATTTCGTGTGTTACGAGGCAAATGGTCGGTTTGTGGCCCGCGTCGGTCAATGGATGCTGGCCCGTCCTGCCATCTTCCAGGTGAAGGCCGGGACCAGCTGTTGTTCGACGAATGTATCGAGCAAGTTTCCGCAACACCGGCACCTCGCTGGACTTGCCGGCGACACCGATCTAGTTCATGATCACGCCGGTAGCCTGGCAGATCCCCGACAGCAGATGTGTCAGGTGACCTGCAGTGTCGCGGGTGCCCTCAAGTGTCTTGCCGTCGAATGAGATCACCGTCAGGCTACCGATAACCTTGGCGGGCAGCCACATCCATGCCCCTGGGTCGCGTCGAGGTCGTCGGCGTCCACGCGTTGCAGCACGCGGCGGATCGTTTTCTCGCTCGGTGCCGACGCGGTGACTCCGAGGCGGCCCAGCACGGTCGGCGGCCGACTCACCGGTCGCTGTGAATCACCGTGATCCGGCCGCGGTGGCCGCAAGCGCGAGCAACAGGATCACCGCCAACCGCCAGGGGAACCTCCGGTCCCGACGTTTCCGGGGATCGGGCACCCGCGCCAGCACCTGCAAGCAAACTATGCGGAATCACCGCGGCTGCGCCGTCGTCCGTCGGCATCCCGACCGGATCGGTGCCCGGTTCGACACGAGCGGCAACAGCAGGCGATGATGACAACGCGAGCACGGCAACAGCTTTCGGCGATCAGGTGTGGTAACCACGATCATCACGGGGTCGTTGCCGAGGCAGTGATGTCTGGGCGCCGTTGGGTTTCGAGTCGGCGATCTCGGGCCGACTGCCGAGCAGCGCATGTGGGCGCACTACGTGACCGCGCGATCGAACGGACCCACACCGACCGGAGCGGAGCTGGACCGGAGCGCGGGCACAAACAACCACGGCCGCAGAGCCCTACGACGGTGGAAGGCAGCGGGCAGATAGACGGCGATGTTCCAAGGAAACTTGAAGATCCGCCGACCGCGGTCAGCGGGGGATCGGCGTGAGGTCGGGAACCGTCGCTCTGAGGGGAGTTCCTAATGGGCACATGGTCTTCGGTGGTCACGCACGCGGCGGAAGGCGTGGCGGTAAGTGTGCCCGTGGTATCGATTCTCATTGCGGTCTACGCGGGCCTGGCAGTAGCGGTAGCCCTGTCCCACCCGGATTGGCGCCGGAGGCGCGACGCTCGCGCGGTCCTCGAGCACCTCACCGAACTACGTCCGAGAAGACGCCGCGGATCGGAATCCCCTACCAACCGATCGTCAAAAATCCTGACCATGTCCGGCGCCCGAGTGACCGAAGAATGTGTGCGGAAGAGTGTCAAGGTCGATCGCATCGGCAAGATCGGCGCCACCAGCACCCGGCCTGAAGACCAAAGCCACCGGCGCGCTGCGCTTACAGAAACAACAACGAGACGACGGCAACACCGAGACTGCCTACGAGACGGACGAGACCAAAACTGCGATCGAACCGATCATGCGTCTCTCATCTGTCCCGACCGGGTCTCACCCGGCCGATTGCCGAGCAGCGCATGTGGACGCACTACCGGTGGAGCTAAGGGAATCGAGCCCGTGACCTTCTCGTCGGCGGGCGGGCTTGTGGCCGATCGAAGATCATGTCGTGGGTGGGTCGAGCGCCTGGGCTCGGGTGAGAATTCTGCTGATGGTCGATCGGCTGCGATGCGTTCGCTCGGCGATCTCGCTGGCTTTTAGTCCTTCGGCGTAATGCAACGCCAGGATGTGTGCGACCTCGTCAGGGTCTCGACGGCGGGCGGGATCACGTGCGCAGATGATCGCCGCGATTTCGCTCCATGAAGTTGTGCCCGCAACGGTCCCTTCCGTCGTGCGCACGGCGACATCGTCGACCGGGGTGCCCGACGATTCCGGCAATGCGTCAAGAACTGTCGTCGGTCCGGCGGACGCTGTGGCTTCTGTTGTGGCGCTGGTGTCATGGGGTGGTTGTGTGATCGAGATGAGGGCGACGGTGGCTTGGGTCATCGAGCCTTCGATGATCAGCGGCCACAGCCATGCCTGATTGTGTGGGATGCCGGCCAGTTCGGCGAGGGACCGCAACGCGGTGAACGACAGCCAGAACGCGCCCGCCGCGATGAGGACGGTCAGCACGACCGCGAGCCGGTGAGCGGCGGTGCTGCGCACCTGCTTTCGCTGCAGCACGGTGACACCGTGCACAGCGGTCAGCAACGCGATCGGTGGCACTACCGCGACCGCACCGGCGATCGGCGGAGCCGGTGCGTGGAGCACGGCGTGCACAGCGTTGCCGGTCACGCTCACCGTCGCTGAGGCGACGAGCACGCACCAGAAGAAGGCGTGCGCACGGTCGGGACCGTGCGCACGGTCCCGACCGCTCAAGGACGCGTGCGTGCGCACGACGGTGTCGGGTGCGGACATGTGGTGTGGTCCTTCGGGCGAGCGGGGATCCGGTGTGCAGGCGACAGTGTTCATGTGGCCGTGGCTCCTCCGGCTGTGGCCAACGGATGCGGCTCGCCGGTGAGTACGGCGAGGGCGGCGGCGACTTCGAGGAGGTTGGCTTTGACGTAGGTGGCCGTGGTGCCCGCGGTCTTGCCGTGGTGGCCGGCGTAGGCGCGGGCCACGGCGTAGCCGAAGGTGCGCTCCACCCACGTCAGGGTGGTATGGCGAAGCCAGTGCATGGTCACGCCTTGCACGGCCACCCACGGCAGCTCTTCGCCGATGCGTGCCCAGATGTGGTCGTAGCGCCGCGAGGTAATGGGTGTGCCGTTGCGGTAGCGCAGCAGCTGCCCCGACACTGGCGCGTTGCGAGCGGCGGCGTGCGCGCGCAGATGGCGCATGAGTGTGGGGGAGACCGGCTGCCAGCGGTCGGTGCCGTCTTTCTCCCGCAGCCACACCAGGCATTGGTCGGCGTCGAGGTCGTGCGGTCGCAGAGCCAGCGCGCCGCTGCGCCGGCACGCGGTCTCGATGTGCAGGCGCAGGATCAGCGAGTCCAGCTCTGCGTCGTTGCCGGTCTCGGCGGCCACCGCGCAGATCTCGGCCAGTTGCCCGGACGGAATCGCGTAGCGGTGTGAGGGTTTTCGTGTGGGCTTGGCGACCTTGCGGGCGGGGTTGTCGCTGGGGCGGATCCAGCCTGTGCTCTCGGCGTAGCGGTACACGCAGCGCACCGCGCTGACGAAATGCTCGACCGCGCTGCCTCCGCCGCGTGAGGCCCGGTTGGCGCGGGCGCGCTGTTGGACGGCGCGGGCCATGGTCTCGAGGTCGGCTTGGGTCGGCTCGTCGAGGCGCCGTGTCGCCCACTGTGTTTCCAGCCGCCGCAGATGCGCGTCGTAGGTGCGCATCGTGCCGGGACGCAGCGTGGCCCGCACCTGCGGGACCACCTCGGCGAAGGTCGGGACGAGCGCGGTGGTGCCGACGAGATCGGCGGGGCTGATCCCCATCTGCGCCAGCAGGATCCGCGCGGCCGCGACCGCCTCGGCCGACGCCGCGGGTGTTGTGTTGGTGGTCATCGGTGTCATCGCTCCAGCAGTGCCAGGCCGGGAGCGAACACCGTCTCCATCGCGGCCGGCGCGACGATCGCCAAGCGCCCGCGGGTGCGTCTGCCGAGAAGGAGGGCGCGGTCGCCGATGACCAGCTGCACGCGGCGCCGTTGCCGTAGCGGGATATGAATGGTCCCGTCGCGCATCAGGATCGGGCCCTCGGGGTCGGGGGAGGCGACGAGGATTCCGTGCTCGGCGCAGCGCAGAGCCAGCCGGTCGCCGGTGTCCCAGCCCAGCGCGGCGAAGACCTTGCGATCCACGACCCGCCCGCCTCGCCCGACCGTGGACATCCCGACGAGGTCGGCGTCCGGTGCGGGAACAGGCAGCGGGGCAAGCGAATGCGGGCCGTGGATCAGTTGCTGCAGCGGGGTCTGCGGTGGGATCACCGGTGCGATCACGCGCGCCACCCCCGCACGCCGCGGGGCAAGGAGGTCCAACGAACGCACGTAAATATCGCATTCGTGCTACCAAAGTGGTCGAGTCACAGACTGTTGTCACTGGTCGTCCTTCGTGGTTGAGTGCGCTCAGACACGCGGACGCCGAATGTGTCACCAGTGACACGAAATCGTGCGCGAGGGGGGACTTGAACCCCCACGTCCGAGGACACTGGAACCTAAATCCAGCGCGTCTGCCAATTCCGCCACTCGCGCGTGATGGTACGACCGTCCAAACTCTACCGGCCCGGAGGCGGATCACGAAGCCGTGCGGGGTGTCGTGTACCCACGGGTAACACGAACTGGGATTATAACGATTTGGCAACTCTCAATATGAGGAACCCTCAACTTTCTGACTTCCAAGTAACCCTGCCACCTGGGGGTTCAAACATGAGGGAGGGTCATGTTTGCAGGTGTTCTTGTACGCACGTACCGAAATACTCGACGGTAGGAGTGTGGGGGCCAGGGAAACGTGAGGCTTTCCTCATGATTTTGTGCGAACCTGGGGCTTCGTCAGGTCCTCAGGGGTGAGGGACGCCTGTGCACGCAAGAGCGGGCCCCGCGGGGTGAGCCGCCACGAGAAGGAAGTCGATACGTCTTGACGATCAACGAACGCACCGGGACCGGAACGAACGCGAAGGTCGTTGGGGGAGTTTCGGATACGGGTATCAAGTCGTCGCTGCTGGATCGCCTGCTCGGTGGTGAGAAGTACGCGCTGGCCTTCGGGGGGCAGGGTGCGCAGTGGCTGCGGGAGCTCGAGGAGATCGGCCGCGACAGCGCGCTCGAGCCCGAGCTGACCGCGCTCGTGCGCGAGGCGGACGCGCGGCTGGAACCGGTGGCGGCGCAGCTGCTGGTGGTCCGGCCCGTCGGCTTCGACCCCGTCGCGTGGATGCTCGAGGACGAGCTTGCCGACGGCGAGGAAGGGGAGGAGTCGGCGGCGCCGTCCGCGCAGGCGCTGCGCTCCGCCGCGGTGTCCATGCCGGGCGTCTTCCTCGCGCAGGTCGCCGCGCTGCGGGCGCTGCGGCTGCAGGGGCTCGATCCTGCCGAGCACGCGCCGACCGGCATCATCGGTCACTCCCAGGGCCTGCTGGCCGCCGAGGCCGCGAGCGCGCAGGGTGCGCGCGACGCGGAACTGCTCGCGCTGGCCCAGTTGATCGGCGCCGCGGCCACATTGGTGGCGCGTCGCCGCGGTCTCATCCCGGTCGGCGACAAATCGCCGATGGTCGCGGTGTCCAACGTGGACCCCGACGAGCTGCGCGCGGTCGTCGCCGAGGTCTCGGAGGGCGTGGATCCGAATGTCGCCGCGGTGGTGTCGATTCGCAACGGCCGCCGGCGCGCGGTCCTGTCCGGCACCGTGGCGCAACTGGAGCGGGTGCGGCAGCGCTGCGCCGAGATCCACGCCGAACAGAGCCGCGATCGCGATGCCAAGAAGCGCGGTGGCGCGGTGTTCGCCCCGGTCTTCGAGGACGTTCAGGTCGAGGTCGCGTTCCATCACCCCGCGCTGACCGAGACCGTCGAGCTGGTGTCGACGTGGGCCGCGCAGTGTGAGATCGACACCGAACTCGCCGCGCAGCTCGCCCGCAGCATTCTGGTCGACCCGGTGGACTGGGTGCAGGCGGTCGACGACACCGTTTCCGGTGGCGCCCAATGGATTCTGGATATCGGCCCCGGTGATCTGCTGAGCCGCCTGACCCAGGGTTCGCTCAAGGGCACCGGCGTCGGCATCGTCGCGGCCGCCACCCGGCCCGGACAGCGCAGCCTCTTCACTCCCGGCGCGGCCCCGCAGGTCGCACCGGCGTGGGATTCCTTCGCGCCCAAGCCGATTCGGCTTCCCAACGGCCGCATCGTGGTCGAAACCTCGTTCACCCGCCTGACCGGCCGGTCGCCGATCCTGCTGGCCGGTATGACCCCGACCACGGTCGATGCGAAAATCGTTGCCGCCGCGGCGAATGCGGGCCACTGGGCCGAGCTGGCCGGTGGCGGTCAGGTGACCGAGCAGATCTTCGCCGATCGGGTCGCCGAGCTGAAGACCCTGCTGCAGCCCGGCCGGGCCGTGCAGTTCAACTCGCTGTTCCTCGACCCGTACCTGTGGAAGTTGCAGCTGGGCGGTAAGCGACTGGTGCAGCGCTCGCGCACGGCCGGTGCCCCGTTCGACGGCGTGGTCGTGACCGCCGGCATTCCCGAACTCGACGAGGCCGTGGCGCTGATCTCCGAGCTGACCGAGGCCGGTATCAGCCACGTCGCGTTCAAGCCCGGCACCGTCGCGCAGATCCGCGCGGTGCTGCGCATCGCCGACGAGGTGCCGGACTACCCGGTGATCATGCACATCGAGGGCGGCCGCGCGGGTGGTCACCACTCCTGGGAGGACCTCGACGACCTGCTGCTCGAGACCTACGCCGAACTGCGCGGCCGCGACAACGTCGTGGTCTGCGTCGGCGGCGGCATCGGCACCCCGGAGCGGGCCACCGAATACCTGACCGGCGAATGGTCGGTCTCCCATGGCTACCCGAAGATGCCGCTGGACGGCGTGCTGGTCGGCACCGCGGCCATGGCCACCCTGGAGGCCACCACCGCACCCGAGGTCAAGCAGTTGCTGGTCGACACCCCCGGCACCCCCGACTGGGTCGCCGCCGGGACCGCGACCGGCGGAATGGCTTCCGGCCGTAGCCAACTGGGCGCCGACATCCACGAGATCGACAACTCCGCCTCGCGCACCGGCCGCCTGCTCGACGAGGTCGCCGGCGACGCCGAGGCCGTGGCCGCGCGCCGCGACGAGATCATCGAGGCGCTCGACAGCACTGCCAAGCCCTACTTCGGCGACGTCGCGACCATGACCTACCTGCGCTGGCTGGAACGCTACGTGGAGCTGGCCGCACTGCTGCCGGAACATCAGCGCGCCGGTCGCGACGGCTTCGACTGCGGCACCGACCTCGGTGACGCCATCGCCGACGCCACTCGCTCGGTGTGGGCCGACATCACCTGGCGGGATCGGTTCGCCGAGATGGTGCGCCGCGTCGAGGGCCGCCTCAACCCCGCCGACCGCGGCCGCATTCCGACCCTGTTCGACGACGACAGCATCTTCGAGCGCCCGGTCCACGTGATCTGCACGCTGAAGGAGCAGTATCCGGCCGCCGCCGAGACCGTCCTGCATCCGGCCGATGTGCCGTTCTTCGTCTCGCTGTGCAAGACCCCCGGCAAGCCGGTCAACTTCGTGCCGGTCGTCGACGCCGACGTGCGCCGTTGGTGGCGCTCGGACTCGCTGTGGCAGGCCCACGACCCGCGCTACACCGCGGACCAGGTGTGCGTGATCCCGGGAACCGTGTCGGTCGCCGGCATCACCCGCGTCGACGAGCCGGTGGGTGAGCTGCTCGACCGCTTCGAACAGGACACCGCCTACACGCTGATCCGCGGCGGCGTCACCCCCGCCGCCGTCGACGGCCGCCGCCGGGCCGAGATCGGTTCGGGCGCCATCGATATCGTGCTGGCCGCACCCGACGTGCAGTGGGCCGGACGCACCACCGCGAACCCGGTGCACCGGCTCGGCGAGCTGCGCGAGTGGACCGTCGACCCCCAGGGTGCGGTGCACCGCCCGACCGGCGCCACGCTGGTTCCCGCGACCGGTCCGGACGCCGACAACGCCTACGTCGAACTGGCCGTCCCGCTGTCGCCCGCGAACGAGGTCCGGATCCGCATCACCGTGCCCAGTTCGGTCTACAACGGTGGCGCCCCGGTGGTGACCGAAGCCGATGCCGAGACCGCGATGTCGGCCCTGCTGGCCGTTGCCGCCGGGCAGGCGCTGCCGGAGATCAAGTCCGCCAACGGAACTCATGTCGCGCATGTGAATCTGGCGTGGACGCCCGATATGGTCGCCGACCACGCCGGTGTGACCGGCTCGGGTCTGCCGGAGGGCCTCAGCACCATCGGCCGCCGGGTTCCCGACGTGCTGGTCGGTGCCTGCTGGCCGGCCGTCTTCGCCGTGCTCGGCGCGAGCCGTGCCGAGGGCGAAAACGGAAGCGTCAGCAGTGTTATCGAGGGCATGCTGGATCTGGTGCACCTGGACCACCAGGTCCACCTGGTGCGCGAGCTGCCCAGCGATCCGGCGGTGCTCAGCGTGCGTGCGGAATCCGCGTCGGTGATGGACACCGATCTGGGCCGCGTCGTCGAGGTGCGAGTCACCGTCGGCGTCATGCGCGATCACGGACTGGAGACCCCGACCGTCGCAACACTGGTGGAGCGCTTCGCGATTCGTGGCCGCAACGGCAGTCATGAGCTCACCGATCCGCCGCGTGCGGCCGGGACGGTGTCCGAGGAGGCGACCGAAACCCCGCGCCGCCGTCGTCGCGACGTCACGCTGACCGCACCGCGGGCCATGGCCGCCTTCGCCGAGGTGTCCGGCGACCACAACCCGATCCACACCAGCAACGCGGCCGCGAAACTCGCGGGCCTGGGCAGCCCGATCGTGCACGGCATGTGGCTGTCGGCCGCGGCCCAGCACGCGGTCTCGGCGGTGGATCCCGAATCTCCGCTGCCCGCACGTACTGTCACCGCCTGGACCACCCGATTCCTCGGCATGGTCCGGCCGGGCGCGCAGATCGATGTGCGCGTCGAGCGGATCGCCGTCGACCGCGGCTGCGAGATCGTCGAGGTGTCCTGCCGGACCGGCGGTGATCTGGTGATGACCGCGACCGCCCGGCTCGCGGCCCCCAAGACCGTCTACGCCTTCCCCGGTCAGGGCATCCAGACCAAGGGGATGGGACTGGACGCCCGGTCGCGGTCGAAGGCGGCCAAGCAGGTGTGGGATCGCGCCGACAAGCACACCCGGGAAGCCCTGGGCTTCTCGATCCTCGCCGTGGTGCGCGACAACCCGACCTATCTCAAGGCCCGCGGCGTGGAATACCGCCACCCGCAGGGTGTTCTGCATCTGACCCAGTTCACTCAGGTCGCGATGGCCACCCTCGGTGTGGCACAGGTCGCCGAACTGCGTGAGGCCGGCGCGTTCGTCGAGGGCGCGATGCTCGCGGGTCACTCCGTCGGTGAGTACAACGCGCTGGCAGCCGTGGCCGGTGTGCTTCCGCTGGAAGCCGTGCTCGAGGTCGTGTTCCAGCGCGGCTCGGCCATGCACGAGCTGGTGCCCCGGGATGCGCAGGGCCGCAGCGACTATCGGATGGCCGCCATCCGTCCGTCGCAGATCGGTCTGCCCGACGCCGAGGTGATCGACTTCGTCGCCGGCGTCGGCGAGCGCGTCGGGGAATTCCTCGAGGTGGTGAACCTGAACCTGCGCGGTTCGCAGTACGCGATCGCCGGTACGGTCGCCGGGCTCGAGGAGCTCGAAGCCGAAATCGAGCGTCGCCGTGCCGAATTCGGCGGCAAGCGCGCCTTCGTCTTGGTGCCGGGCATCGACGTGCCGTTCCACTCGACGGTGCTGCGCAAGGGTGTGCCCGAGTTCCGCAACAAGCTCGAGGAGCTGCTGCCGGAGAATCTGCATCCGGAAGTCCTTGCCGGACGCTACGTTCCGAACCTGGTGCCGCGGCCGTTCTCGCTGGAGCGCGACTTCATCGCCGAGATCGCCGACTACGTGCCGTCGGAGCCGCTGCGCGCGGTGCTCGACGACTTCGAGTCGTGGGCCGCGCGTCCGGAAGAACTGTGCCGGGTGGTGCTGATCGAGCTGCTGGCCTGGCAGTTCGCCAGCCCGGTGCGCTGGATCGAGACCCAGGATCTGCTGTTCACCGATACCGGACGCGGTGGCCTCGGTGTGGAGCGGTTCGTCGAGATCGGCCTGGCGGCGACGCCGACCGTGGCGAATCTTGCCGGTAACACCCTGAAGCTGCCGCAGTACGCCGCCACCAAGGTCGAGGTGCTCAACATCGAGCGCGAGGCCGGCGTGGTGTACTCCACCGATACCGATCCGGCGCCGGTCGACGAGCCGGAAGAGGTTGTGGCCGAAGCGGTTCCGGCCGAGACGGGCGCCGCGGCCGCCCCGGCTCCGGCTCCGGTCGCCGCCTCCGGTGGTCCTCGCCCCGACGACATCACCTTCACCGCCGCCGATGCCACCCGCGTGCTGATCGCGTTGTGGACCAAGCTGCGGCTGGACCAGATCGGTCCCGTGGACACCATCGAGGCGCTGTGCGACGGTGTGTCCTCGCGACGCAACCAGCTGCTGGTCGACCTCGGCTCCGAGCTGTCGCTGGGCGCGATCGACGGCGCCGCCGATGCCGATATGGGCGCCCTGTCGGCCACCGTCGACCGGCTGGCCCGCACCTACAAGCCGTTCGGCTCGGTGCTGTCCGACGCCATCGGCGACCACCTGCGCAAGGTGTTCGGTCCCTCGGGTAAGCGCCCGGCGGCGATCACCGATCGGGTGAAGAAGGTGTGGCAGCTCGGCGACGGCTGGGCCCACCACGTCACCGCCGAGGTGTCGCTGGGCACCCGTGAGGGCGCCAGCGTGCGCGGCGGGGATCTCGGTGGCCTGGTCTCCGGTGCGTTGAGCGACGGCGCTTCGGTAGATGCCGCGATCGACGCCGCCGTGCAGGCCGTGGCCGCGCGTCGCGGAATCAGCGTCGCACTGCCGGCCGCCGGTGGTGGCGGTGGTGCGACGGTCGACGCGGCCGCCCTCGGTGAATTCACCGAGCAGATCACCGGCCGCGACGGCGTGCTGGCGACAGCCGCCCGGGTGGTGCTCGAGCAGCTGGGTCTCACCGACCAGGTGTCGGCGCCGGAGGCGAGCGACGAATCGCTGGTCGACCTGGTCTCGGCCGAATTGGGTTCGGACTGGCCGCGTTTGGTGGCCCCGGCCTTCGACGCGCGCAAGGCCGTGCTGATCGACGACCGCTGGGCCACCGCCCGCGAGGATCTGGCCACGCTGTGGCTCGACACCGACGCGGAGGTCGACGAGGACCGGATCGCCGGATTCGCCGGCACCGGCGCGGCCGTTGCGGCCCAGGCGAATTGGTGGCGTCAGCAGGCGATGAAGCAGGCCCGGTCCGTCCTGGCCGGCGCCTACGAGCACATCGCCCGGACGGCCACCGCGACCGACGAGGGTGTCTGGTCCTCCGACACCGCGGTGATCACGGGCGCGAGCAAGGGGTCCATCGCGGCCTCGATTGCGGGCCGGCTGCTCGCCGGGGGTGCGACCGTCATCCTCACCACGTCCAAGCTCGACGACGACCGCCTCGCCTTCTACAAGCAGCTCTACCGCGAGCACGCTCGCGCGGGCGCCGCGCTGTGGGTGGTCCCGGCGAATATGGCCTCCTACTCCGATATCGATGCGCTGATCGACTGGGTCGGCAACGAGCAGACCGACAACGCCGGTGGCGCGAAGGTGCTCGTGAAGCCCGCGATGACCCCGACGCTGCTGCTGCCGTTCGCCGCCCCGCGGGTGGCCGGCGATCTGGCCGATGCCGGGGCGCGCGCCGAAATGGAGATGCGGGTCCTGCTGTGGTCGGTGGAGCGGCTGATCGGCGGTCTGTCCGCCCTCGGCGCCGACCACGACGTGGACGCGAAACTGCATGTGGTGCTTCCGGGTTCGCCCAACCGCGGCATGTTCGGCGGCGACGGCGCCTACGGCGAGTCGAAGGCCGCGCTGGACGCGGTGATCGCCAAGTGGCGGGTGGAGAAGTCGTGGGCGCAGCGGGTCACCATGGTGCACGCGATGATCGGCTGGGTGCGCGGCACCGGCCTGATGGGTCATAACGATCCGCTGGTCGCGGCCGTGGAGAAGGCCGGCGTGCACACCTGGTCCACGCAGGAGATGGCCGACGAACTGCTCAAGTGGTGCACGTCGCGGGCTCGCGCCGTCACCGCCACCGGTCCGCAGCAGATCGACCTCACCGGCGGGCTGGCCGGGGCGAAGCTGGATCTGTCCGCGCTGGCCGACGATGTCGAGCGCGAGCCGGAGGCGGTCGCCGACGACGAGCGCGCGACGGTCCCGGCGCTGCCGGTGCCGCCGACACTCACCTCGGCGCTGCCGACTCCCGATTGGGGCGCCGTCACCGCCGATCTCGCCGATATGGTCGTGATCATCGGCGCCGGTGAGCTCGGACCCTACGGTTCCGCGCGCACGCGCTTCGAGATGGAGGTCGCCGACGAACTGTCCGCGGCCGGCGTCCTGGAACTGGCGTGGACCACCGGTCTGGTGACCTGGGAGAACGACCCGAAGCCGGGCTGGTACGACGTCGAAAGCGGCGAATACGTCGAGGAATCGGAGTTGGCCGAGCGTTACCACGACGCCGTGGTGCAGCGCTGCGGTATCCGCCGCTACGGCGACGACGGCTCCATGATCGACAACGCCGCGCCGCTGCTCACCTCGGTCTTCCTCGACCGGGATCTGAGCTTCGTGGTCAACAGCGAGGCCGAGGCGCGCGCGTTCTACGCCGCCGACCCCGAGCACACCGTGATCAGCCCCGTCGCCGATTCGAGCGACTGGCAGGTGATTCGCCAGGCGGGCACCGAGATTCGGGTGCCGCGCAAGGCGAAGCTGTCGCGCACCGTCGGCGGTCAGATCCCCGAGGGCTGGGACCCGACCCGCTGGGGCATCTCGCCGGATATGGCGAGTTCGGTGGACCGGGTGGCGCTGTGGAACATCGTCTGCACCGTGGACGCGTTCCTGTCCAGCGGTTTCAGTCCCGCCGAGCTGATGAGCTGGGTGCACCCGGCGATGGTGACCAACACCCAGGGCACCGGTATGGGCGGCATGTCCTCGATGCGCTCGCTCTACATCGACAACCTGCTCGGTGAGCCGCGGGCCAACGACATCCTGCAGGAGGCGTTGCCGAACGTCGCACTGGCGCATGTGGTTCAGTCCTACGTCGGCAGCTACGGCGGCATGATCCACCCGGTCGCGGCGTGTGCGACCGCGGCGGTGTCGGTCGAGGAGGGTGTCGACAAGATCCGTCTCGGCAAGGCCGAGGTCGTGGTCGCCGGCGGTTACGACGATCTCGGCATCGAGGGCATCGTCGGCTTCGGTGACATGTCGGCGACCGCGGATTCGGCGGCCATGAGCGCCAAGGGCATCAGCGACCGCTACTTCTCCCGGGCCAACGACCGGCGCCGCGGCGGATTCGTCGAATCCCAGGGTGGCGGAACGGTTCTGCTGGCCCGCGGTGACATCGCCGCGGAGTTCGGCCTGCCGGTCCTCGGTGTGGTCGCGTTCGCGCAGTCCTTCGCCGACGGCGTGCACACCTCGATTCCGGCTCCCGGACTGGGCGCGCTGGGCGCGGGCCGTGGCGGTGCCGAATCGCGGCTGGCCGCCGAACTGCGCAAGCTCGGCGTGACCCCGGACGAGATCGCGGTGATCTCCAAGCACGACACCTCCACCGCCGCCAACGATCCCAACGAATCGGAGCTGCACGAGCGGCTGGCCGGCGCGCTGGGGCGGTCCGAAGGCGCACCGATGTTCGTGATTTCGCAGAAGTCGCTGACCGGTCACGCCAAGGGCGGTGCGGCCGCGTTCCAGCTGATCGGCCTGTGCCAGGTGCTGGAGCAGGGCGTGATTCCGCCGAACCGCAGCCTCGACTGCGTCGACGAGAAGATGGCCGAGTATCCGCACCTGGTGTGGCCGCGGCAGCCGCTGCGGTTCGGGGATCGGTTCGCGCTCAAGGCCGGTCTGGTGACCTCGCTCGGGTTCGGGCACGTCTCCGGCCTGCTGGCGGTCGTGCATCCGCAGGCCTTCGTCGAGGCCCTCGATCCGCAGCGTCGTGACGACTATCTGCGTCGCGCCGAGGAACGCCGGCTCGCCGGTCGTCAGCGTCTGGTCGAGGCGATGTGCGGTGGTGAACCGCTCTACGAGCGGCCCGCCGACCGCCGTCTCGGTGGCGACGGCACTCCTGCCAAGCAGATTCGTCAGCTCGAGGCCGACGTGCTGCTCTCGGCGGAGGCGCGCCTGGGCGCCGAGGGGCTGTATCTGGCCCACGGTTCCTGCGGCACAGGCGAACTGGCCGGTAACCGGGAGGCCGAGAAGTAGGGAGATCGGGCCCGGGAAGTAACAACTCCCGGGTAACGATCCGCCGATACCGTGGATGGCTCGCCGAATCCGTAGGCTGCGGATTCATGACCATCCTCGGTATCGGCCTGGATCTGGTGACCATCTCCGATTTCGCCGAACAGCTCGAACGGGCCGGAACCACCATGCTCCGGGAGAGTTTCACCGCGGGTGAGCGGCGTTACTGTCAGAGCAAGGGCACCGATCCGGCCCGCAGTTTCGCGGCGCGGTGGGCGGCCAAGGAGGCCGTGCTCAAAGCATGGGCCACCTCCCGGTTCGCCCGCCGTCCGCAGATCGGTGACAATCCGTATCCGCTCATCGAAGTGGTGAACGACGCCTGGGGCCGGCCCAGCATCAAACTGCACGGACTGGCGGCGGAATTCCTGCCGCGGGTGCGGGTGCACCTGTCGATCACGCACGACGGCGATACGGCCGCCGCGATGGTCGTCCTCGAGGATCCGGGCGAACTGGCCGACCTGATCGAAAACCCCTGAGGCGGTGCGGGCTTCGGTAGCCCGAGTCGGCCCGTCGCTCCTGCGAAGGCCGGAACCGGCGACGTCTCGCTCACACGTCCCCGGTTCCGCCCTTCGTCGGAGCGACGGAAAGTCCTGTCGGCGACAGGTGCGGGTCGCGCGCGATCAGGCCGTCGTATCGCGTTGCCCGGTGCGCGATTCCTTCTCCGCGATCAACAGGTACGCGACCATGAGGCGCTTGAGTTCGGCCACGGCCGCCTCGTGGCTGAGGCCGTCCTGTACCGAGAAGTTCAGCATCGAATACACCACGTGCACCAGCACCTGCGCCATCATCGAGCGGCGCCCGCGCGGCGTGCGCGGCATCAGCGGCCGCAGCATCTGCTGAACCGCCTCGGCGAATTCCTTCTCGTGGATGGCGCCGGTGGCGCGGGTCGACGGGGTCGACTGCATGGCCAGCCACACCTCGCGCCGCGACGGGTCGGTCATCCACAGTTCCGCGAGGTGGTCGACGAGCTTGTTCATGTGCCGCAGCCAGTCCATCGACGGAATTTCGCCGTGGAAATCGGCGAGCTCCTGGGAAACGGCCACCAGGTCTTGGCGATTGAGTTCGCAGACGATCACGTATTTGTTGGCGAAGAACTGATACAGCGTGCCGATCGGCACCTCGGCGCGGGCGGCGACCTCCTCGCAGGTGAACGATTCGAATCCGACCTCGACCAGTAGTTCGCGCGACGATTGCAGCAGCGCATCGAATTTGCGCTTGCTGCGTTCCTGGGTGGGCCGACGGCGCGGCATCAACTCCTGTGGGTCGTCCTGCAGCTCCAACGCCGGATCAGGACGTCGGTTCGACCTCGATGCCGTGCGCGCTTCCACCACATACACCAGGCTAGCGGTAGCGACACGCGGATGACACACGGTGCCGACTTCCGTACCCGTGATTCGGTCCGATTCATAACCCATCCACGCCGAATGTGGTGACGAACACATACCGAGTAGATCTACATCAGCGGGGGTGTGGCGATTGTCGGTCGTTCCCGCTGCGGCGTTGAACCGCTGCTCGGCGCAGCTTCTCCGGCGCGGTTCCTGCACACGGAAGGCTTGATCTGTGGTGGTTCGACCTGTGGTGACTCTCGGAGCTTCGATCGCGCGCGACTGCGTGGACGCGGTGGCCCTGCGCGAAGGAAGCGCAAAACTGACCGACCGGGTGCTCGCGCACCACGTGGCCGAACTCGGCGCCGCGGCGCCGGCCGGACTGCCCGGACTGATCGAATCGCTGCTGGACGGACTCGCCGCGGAGGTCGGGGCGGAGTACGAGATCGCGGGGGCGGCGGTCACCTATCGCGATGCGGCGGGCCGGCGGGCGGTCGTCACCGGATTGGCGTCCGGGCCGTGGTACGAGGCCTCGCTGGTCTCGGCCAAGTCGGCGCATCTGGCGCTGGCCCGCGCGATGACCTGGGCGAGCGAATTCGACCATCTGCTGATCTGCGAGCTGACGCCGGGATATCAAGGCTTCTCGCTGATTTCACCGCATCGCGACCGGGTGGTCGCAGCGACGGCGACCGCCGCCGGTTTCGTCTCCGAGGATTCGGTGCGGATGGGCATCGTGGCCGCCTGGGATCAGCTGGATGCGGCGGGCGTGCGGCCCAGCGCGGTCGTCGCGATCGGTTCGGCCGCGGAGCATCCGGGAGTCGCCGCGGTGTTGTCGGCGGGCTTCAACGCGCCGGTGATCCCCTGCGCCGTCGCGACGGCCGGGTCGGCGATCGGTGCGGCGCTCGTGGTGCAGCCGGAGGCTTTCGTCGTCGGCGCCGGGGAACGCGCACGGGTGTCGCGCAATTCGGTCGCGGTGGTCGCCGCGGCGAGCGTGCTGGCCGGCGGCCTGACCATCGGCGGCGTGCACGAGCTCACCGACCATCCGCGTTCGGATGCGACCACCCGCCTCGCCGACGCCCGCAACGCGCAGCCGAACCGGGGTCCGCGCCATGCCCGTCCGGAACCCGGTCTGCCCGCGGTGGATTCGATTCCGGAATTGCCGGTCGACGGGACCGCCGACCAGCCGTCGACGGGGCCTCGGCATGCGGCGCCGGATCCGTCGAACGCCGATCCGGCCTCCGCCGGCTGGGGTCCGGACGGATCGTCCTGGCTGGGCGTGCGAGGTTCGGATCCGGCGAGTGAGCCGAAGCGACTGGCGAAGGAGGCGCCGCAGCCGGATTCGCCGGAACCGCAGGCGAAGTCGGTGATTCCCGCCCCCACCGAACCTGTCGGCGCGCCCAACGGCTCACTGCTGTTCCCGGGCGAGTCGGCGCCGCCGCAGCTCGGCACCGAGGAATTCACCGAGTGGTGGGACAACCACTGGCGGCTGACACTGCGGTGGATGGTCGCGATGATGCCGCAGCGCGACTGAACGCCGCGAAGCGCCGACGAGGGGCCCGGGACTATCGTCCCGGGCCCCTCGTCTCGTCCGTCACCTGTCCGCGCTAGACCGAGAGGTCGCGGCGCAACTTCGCCACATGCCCGGTCGCGCGCACGTTGTACTGCGCCACCTCGATGATGCCGTGCTCGTCGACCAGGAAGGTGGAGCGGATGACGCCGGTGATGCGCTTTCCGTACATCGTCTTCTCACCGTAGGCGCCCCATTCCTGGAGCACTTCGCGCTCGGGATCGGACAGCAGCGGGAAGGTCAGCTTCTCGTTGTCGCGGAATTTCGCCAGTTTCGCGGGTTTGTCGGGCGAAATGCCGAGGACGTCGAGGCCGGCCTCGTTCAACTCGGCCAGGTTGTCGCGGAAGTCGCACGCCTGCTTGGTGCAGCCGGGTGTACTGGCGGCCGGGTAGAAGTAGACGATCACCTTGCGGCCGCGGTAGTCCGCCAGCGACACCGGCTTACCGTCGGCGTCGGGAAGCGTGAAATCCGGCGCCGGATCGCCGGGGCCGAGTTTTTTGGTATCGGTCATGCCAGCACGGTAGCCCACCGATGTGACAACGGACGCGACATCGGGGCGGCGGATAGACTCGACGGCCAGCGACCTACCGGAACGACAACAGGAGACAATGTGGCGAGGGATACCGAGCACATCGAGCGGGAGATCGAAGCCGCGCGCAATCGGCTCGCGGGCACACTCGACGAGCTCGCGGTGCGGGCGGACCCGCAGCGGATCGCCGGCAACACCAAGAAGGCCGTCGTGGCGAAACTGAACGAGCCGAAGGTGAAGTACAGCCTGATCGGCGCGGGCGCTCTGGTCGGCGTGCTGGTGCTGGTCAAGATCTTCCGCCGCTGACGCCGCAGAAACGACGGAACCCGGTGTGACACTGTGTCACACCGGGTTCTTTGTCGTCTGCGGCGATTACCGCGCGGATCAGACGGTCGGGCAGGCCATACCGGTGCCGTCGGGATCCAGGTGCGGCGAATAGCCGGGCTCACCACGGAACAGCGGGGCGCGACCCGCCGCCCGGGCCTCGTCACAGTTCTTGAACGTGCCTCCCGCCGAACCCGTCTGGGTCAGCCCCGCCGAGCCGGTGGCACCGATGGCGTCGTCGATACCCGACGATCCGGTACCGGCGGAACCGGTGGGAATGAAACCGTCTGCCATGGCGGACGGGGCGGTGACGACGATCGGGGCGGCGAGGGTGATCAAGCCCGCGCCGGTCACGATTAGCCTGCGAACGTTCATGTATTCCTCGATGTCAGCTGCGGTTGATACGACGGACCGGCCGCACTCCCCGCGGTGGCGGGCCGGAAACGCCGAGTCTACTGTTCTGATGGCGACCGTCGTTGTCAACCGCACGGCCGAGAGCCGCTTATTCACCGAGGCGGCGGCCGGTCATATGTTCCGCCGGAATATGTCCCATACGCCCCGCCTCGAAATCCGTTATGGCGTCGATGATTTCCTGTTTGGAATTCATCACGAACGGCCCGTATTGCACGACCGGTTCACGAATGGGCGCGCCGCCCAGTAGGAGTACCTCGAATTGACCGGTGGGTCCCTCCTGGCGATCGTCCGCGGTCAGCGCGACGGCCTCGCCGTGGCCGAGCACCGCCAGCTGCCCCTCGGTGAGGGTGCGGCCCTCGTCGCCGACGGTGCCGCTGCCCGCCAGCACGTAGGCCATAGCGGTGAACTCCTGCGGCCACGGCGTTTCCAGCCGTGCGCCGGGACTGATCGAGGCATGCGCGTAGGCGATCGGCGTATAGGTCGAGCCGGGGCCCTCGTAGCCGCCGACATTTCCGGCGATGATGCGCACGAGCGCACCGCCGTCGTGGGAGGTGACCAGCGTCAATTCGCTCGCGCGCAGATCCTGGTAGCGCGGGTCCGCCATCTTCAGCGACCGCGGCAGATTGACCCACAGCTGCACGCCGTGGAAGACGCCGCCCGAGATCACCAGTTCCTCGGCGGGAAGTTCGTCGTGCAGGATGCCCGAGCCGGCGGTCATCCACTGGGTGTCGCCCTCGGCGATCGTTCCGCCGCCGCCGTTGGAATCGTGGTGAACCATGGTTCCGTCGATCATGTACGTGACGGTTTCGAAACCGCGGTGCGGATGCCATGGGGCGCCCTTGGCCTGGTAGGGCTCGTAGGCGACCGGGCCCATGTGATCGAGCAGGATGAACGGGTCGGCGGTGCGCACATCGAGGCTCGGGAACGGCCGGCGCACCTCGAATCCGGCGCCCTCGAGCTGTTTGTGGGCGGTGGTCACGGTCCGGACCGGCCGCTGTCGCATGCTCTGCTCCGGGCGGGGCAGTCGCGGCAGCACCAGGATGTCGTCGACGGTGATCGCGGGCATGATGTCCTCCTAGGCCGGTTGGTGTCCATGTCAACCAACAACTCGGTAGGATCATTCCCATGGTGCGGTGGCTGGACGAACAGGAGCAGCAGACCTGGTCTGCCTACATCCGGCTGCGTCAGCGGCTCGACGCCGCGATGGCCGCCGGGCTCGCCCGCGACGGACTGTCGGTCTCCGATTACGAAATTCTGGTGGCGCTGTCCGACGCGCGCGAGGGGAGTGTGCGCGCCCGCGACCTCGCCGCGCAGATCTGCTGGGACAAGAGCCGGTTGTCGAAGCATCTGGCGCGGATGGACAAGCGGGGGCTGGTGGTGCGCAGTCCGGCCGCCGACGATGCGCGCGGCCGGCTGATCTGCCTCACCGAGTCCGGTCGCCGGGCGCTCGACCAGGCCGCGCCCCGGCATGTCGAATTGGTGCGGCGGCTGTTCGTCGATCAGTTGAGCGATGCGGAGGCGCGGGCGTTGCGGTCCCTGTCGGACAAGGTGAGTGCGCGGACCGAGAGCGACGCGGATATGTCGTCGGCGATGGATGGCGCTGTGCAACCGGACTGAGGCGCGCACCGGATCGTCGTCCGTTCTACCGCGGCTTCGAGTCGTCGCGGCCGGTTCGAGTTCACGGTGTGTTCCGTCCCGGGTGCGGGCTCATCTGTCTTCGGTGCCATCCGGCCGGTCGAATTGCGCCCGCTTCCAATCACCGAACGGTTCGTCGCGTTCCCGCACTGCCTCCCGGAAACCGGTAGTGGCCGAACGCAATTGGAAGGCATACCCTTCTCGGGTGTGCCGGGAGATACCGTCGAAGACGGTGCCGACCATTCCCGAATTCGCGACGCCCTGAGCCAGCAATGAGCTGTTGAGCGCGAGTTTCGCCATGATCAACTGATTGATCGGCATACGCGAAATGCGTTGCAGCAGTTGTTCGGTACGTTCGTCGAGCTCGTCCGCCGGACAGGACTCCACGGCCAGGCCCCACTCCTCGGCCTGCGTGCCGCTGAGGCAGTCGCCGGTGAACAGCAACCGCTTGGCGCGCTGATCGCCGAGCCGGTGCGCCCACATCCCCGCGGCCGGGATGCCCCACACTCGGGTGGGGGGATAGCCGATCTTGGTGTCGTCGGCGCAGATGATCTGATCGCAGAACAGGGCGATGTCGGTGCCGCCCGCGACGGCGAAGCCGTGCAGCTTGGCGACTGTCGGCTTGTTCGCGTGCAACAGGCTGGAGAAGCCGCGGTTGAATCGGCTCATCATCTGATAGTCGACCATGGGATCCCATGTGCCCCAAGGATTGTGGTTGCGCGCCTGTACCACCGGGTCGAGGACGGTTCCGGTCGTGGGCTGGGCCGACACGGTGGGGGACAGGCCGTTCTCGGCGAAGATCGAGAGGTCGTAGCCGCCACAGAAGCCCTTGCCGCGCCCCGACACCACCATCACGTGCACGCGCGGATCGAGGTCGGCGCGTTCGACCGCGTGCGCGAGTTCGATCGGGGTGTCGGCGGTGATGGCGTTGCCGTGCTCGGGCCGGTCGAACGTGATGCGGGCGATGCGGCCGGTCACCTCGTAGGTGAGGGTGCGGTAGGCCGGGCCCGGCTCCGGTTCCGGACGGTCGGCGAACAGCGAGTCCTCGCCGCTGGTCAGGTCCTCGCGCCAGGCCGCGGGCCGGGTGCCGGGGTGGTGCGGGTCGTCGGTCACCCAAGAAGTGAACTCCAGTTCACTTCTTGATGTCAAGGGTGACGCGCAGCCGGCTGCCGATCTTCGCGTATGCGGTCGACCCGTGGCCGGGGAGGAGTGCCGGCGTTTTCGGCGCAGCGCGCCGGCAGGGTTCAGGGGAGCGGGTTTTCCTCGCCCGCGAGCCAGGGTGTCACCGGGGGCTTGATCCACAGAATCTTCTCGTCCGTGTGATCGCGTTGTGCGGCAGGATGATTCGGGTTGCGCGTGGCCCACGCATCCTTCTCGTCGAGAAGTTGTGCGACCAGTGTCCAGGTCTCGTCGGTACTCGGCGGGTTGGTGCCGGCTGCGCGCGCCAGTTTTCGGCGAGTGGCCGCCGGGACGGTCGCGAGTTCGGCGCCGGAGACCCCGCGCTGCCACAGATAAGCCGCGAGCCGTCGCGCTTTCTCGGCGCGGCCCTTACTGGCGTGGTCGGTATGTGCGTAGTCGGCCATATCGGTTCCCGATCGCGAAAACGTGTGCCGTCGAGCCTAACCACGTACCCGCCGCGCGGAACTAGAGGATCCACTCCGGTCGATAGTCGACGTGGTCGGCCCAGCACAGCGCGACGCACCGCAACAGCTGATCCTCCCGGCCGCCCCCGTCCGGCAGCTGTGCCAGCGTGACGATGAGCCGCTTGGCCAGCACCTCCCGCCACGCCCGCTGTTCCCCCTCGACGGCCCGCGCCGCATGTTCGTCCTCGCGCAACCGCGCATCGATGAACTCGATAATGCTCCCCACGGTTGTTTGGACGCCCCGGGCCGGTCACCGGTTCCGGTCGGCGGCCGATCGGGGTCGAGCAGACCGCACACTGGCCCGCCGCCGCGTTCCTGCCCCAGCCGCCGGCCACCGTCGCGGCTCGCCAGCTGAAAGAAGTTCTGCGCCGATAGTTTTACCGCGTCGCCGCCGGATCGTGCGGCGAGGTACCGGCGGTCCGATAGCGCGGAGTTACCGAGGGCACGGTTGACTTAGCTAGTCATTTCAGTCAACACTGAAATGGCTAGCTTCGTTACGAAGGAAAGGTGGCGGTGATGACTCCGCATCCGCAGCAGGTGAAGTTCAACAGTCTCGGTACCTCGTGTGCCGGTGACCTGTATGTGCCGGAGGCGGACGCCCCGGTTCCCGGTCTGGTGCTGGGGCACAGCGGGGTGATGGTCAAGGAGGCGTTGGCCGTGTTCGCGGCGCATTTCGTGCGCGCCGGGTTCGCGGTATTGGCGATCGACTACCGCACGGTCGGCGCCAGCGAGGGTGAACCTCGGGGCCAGGACTATCCGCAGCGGCAGGTGGAGGACTTCCGCAGTGCGATTTCCTATCTGCAGAGCCGACCGGAGGTGGATACGGCGCGGATCGGGTTGTGGGGCGTCAGCGTCGGTGGTTCGGTCGCGGTGCAGGCCGCGGTGCTCGACCGGCGCGTGAAGTGTGTTGTGGTGCAGAGCCCCAGCGTGTGGAACGGGTGGCGCTATCTGGAGCGGTTGGCCGGCCGCGCCGGTGTACAGGCGCTGCGGGATCGGCTGGACGAGGACTGGCAGCGTCGCTACGAGGGCGGGGCCGGTGCGCGGGTCCCGCATCTGAGTCTCGACGGAGAGACTGTGCGGGACACGCCGCAGCTGGCTACGGAGATGTTCCCCAGTTACCGCAACGAGAAGACACTCGACTCCACCGAGCACCTGCTCACCTTCGCACCGGAAGATCTGATTCAGCGACTGGCGCCGACCCCGCTTTTGATGATCGCCAACGGAGGGTGGGACCCGTACCACATGCTCGAGGAGGCGCAGAGCGCGTTCGCCAGAGCGGGCGAGCCGAAACGTCTGGCGGTGCTGCCCTACGACGTCCTCGGCCTCTACACCGGGCCGGGCCTCGAGGAAGCGATGGCGCTGGCCGTGGAGTGGTTCGATCGCTACCTGCGCAAGACCCGCCTCGCCACCGCCACTCCGACGCCCACCCGCGAGTCGATTGCCGCTATGACACAGTGACGGCTCCGAGCACGTAAGCCGAGGAGGAGCGCTATGCCCGATCAGGACAACCAGGACGAGGTGCTGCGGTGGGTCGAGCGGGTAGCCACGTTCTGTGTGGACGAATGGGCGCTCGCACCGATCACCGGTCGCATCCTCGGTCTGCTGATGATCTGCGACCCGCCCGAGCGCTCCGCCGGCCAGATCGCCGAGACGATCCAGGCCAGCCGCGCTTCGCTGACCTCGAACCTGCGTTTCCTCGCCGCCATCGGTCTGGTCCGCAAGGTTCGCGTGCCAGGTGACCGCACCACCTACTACCGCATCGAAGATGACGCCTGGCACAAGGTGATTCAGCGCAAGCTCGACAGCCTCGGCGCTTTCGGCGACATCGCCGATGAAGGCATGAAACTCGCGGGCGGCGGTGGGGCTCACACCGAGCGCATCCGCGCCGCCCAGCAGTCGCTGACCTGGCTCCGCGACATCGCCGCCCGCAATCCCCCCACAACGTAAGGACTTCTTGTGCAACGCCTGCGACTGGACCTGGACCCGCTCCGGGAAACCTCGCTGCTCACCCTCTACGCGAGGGCTCTGGACACCAAGCTTGCCCACCCGATCCTCGGCGACACTCGCTCCGCCGACATCGCCGACATGATCGACTACGACTTCGCCAAGCTCGAACTGAAGCCCAGCCTCGTCTGCGGCACCGCGCTGCGCGCCAAGCAACTCGACGAGGCGGTCCGGACGTTCGTCGCGAACCATCCGGACGCCGTCGTGCTGGATCTCGGCTGCGGACTCGATACCCGCGCCCTCCGCTGCAATCCGCCCGCCGGCGTCGACTGGTACGACGTCGACTTCCCCGACATGGTCGAGCTTCGGTCCCGATTCCTTCCGGACCGGTTCCTGCGCATCGGCGCCGACCTGACCACGCCGGGCTGGCTCGACCCGCTGCCTCGCGATCGGCCGGCCATGATCGTCGCCGAGGGGCTGCTGCCGTTCCTGCCCGGCGACTCCTTCCAGCGGATGACCCGGGAGTTGACCGCGCACTTCGACACCGGCGAACTCGCCATCAACGGATACACTCGCTTCGCCGCCTGGTCGATGAAGTACCACCCCACGATCAAGGCCATCGGCATCACGGCCGCCCAAGGATTCGACGATCCACACGACCCCGAGACCTGGCACGCCGGCCTGACCACGGCCGAGGAGCAATTACTCACTCGTGCCCCGGAAGTCGCCGATTTTCCCCAGCCGCTGCGCGCGGCCACCCGGCTCATGAGCCACAGCACCGCACTGTCCCGGCAAGGCACCCGCATACTTCGCTACCGGTTCTGACCACTACATCGGTACTCGGGGTTTCGGCGAAAAATGTTGTGGCAGTTCGGATTTCGGGAGGTGTAGACGGGTCTGTCCCCGGCATCGCCTGCTGTCGCGGTCCGCCCCACCCGTCCGAGTGGGGCGGACCGCGACGTTTCGGGCACGCTCAGGCAGCCGCGACCGGAGCCTGGATGCCGGTCGCGACGACCCGGCGCCGCCGGCTCGGCGCCAGCAGGGTGGGGTGCTTGACACACCACGCCGCGATCGAGCAGATCAGCTCCTTCACGCGGGCGGCCTTGCGGCCCACGTCGACCTTGGACGTCGGCTGATCTTCCTTGGTCACCTTCTGCACGATGGCATCGCGGCGACCGAGGCTGATGCACTGGCTGTTGTAGCCGATGGGGGCATCGGGAACCGTACGTCCGCTCAGCCGCGCGGCAATGGCATCGGCACCCAGCCAGGCCATCGGGGAAGCGGTGGCGCAGCCCATGCGCAACGTGGCGCCGCCCACTCCCGCGGCGTGTGCGGCATCGCCGACGGCGTACACATCCGGATGCGAGATCGAGCGCTGGGTAGCGTCCACGACGATCCGTCCCGACTCGGAAACAGCGAGTGTGCTGGCGGCCGCGATCGGGTGCACGGCGAATCCCGCTGTCCAGACGGTCGTTTGCGCACGGATCTCCGCTCCCGATCGGGTAGCCACGCCATCTTCGGTGACCCTGATGACGTCCGCGTGCTCGTGGACGGTGATCCCGAAACGTTCGAACGCGAGGTGTAGGTGGCGCTGCGCCTTGTCGTCGAGCCAGTCGCCGACGCCACCGCGCGCGGCGATCGCGACCTTCAAATCCGGGCGCGCCTCGGCGATCTCGGTGGCAACCTCGATGCTGGTCAGGCCACCTCCCACGATCAGCACGGTCTCGCCCGCACGCAGTTGGTTCAGGCGTTCTCGCAGCCGCAGCGCGGCCTGCTTGCTTGCCACATGGTGAGCGTGCTCGACAACACCAGGTACGCCGAAATCGGCGACGGTGCTGCCCAGTGCGTAGACGAGGGTGTCGTAGCCGAGGGTCTCCGCCCCCTGGTCGCCGATCAGTTCGATCGTTTTGCGGTCCGCGTCGATCGAATCGACCCGTGCGATGCGCACCTCGACCCCGGTGCCGGCGAACATCTTGCGCAGTGGGCGAACCGGCAGGTCCTGCCCCACGGCGAGCTGGTGCAGGCGCACCCGTTCGACGAAGTCGGGGTCGGCGTTGACCAGGGTGATCTCGACGTCGTCGCGGCGCAGTCGCTTGGCCAGGCGGCCGGCGGCGGTGGCTCCGGCGTACCCGGCTCCGAGGACGACGATGCGGTGCTTCATGGTGTTGCCTCCTGTCTCGGTGGGTTCGGAACTTGAACCGGACAGCCGCACGAATGCTGACAGGAGAGAGGTGTGATGTGGGTCACCACAAATCGGGCAGGGGTGCTCCCGGTGCGTATGTGGCCCACTGGCGATTGGCGAACGCCAGCTTGTCGGGATTGACGTGGGCGTGCACGGCGGCGATGCCGTCGGCGGTGACCTCCAGCACCACGACGCCGACGATGCGATCGTGGGCCACCAGGATCAGGGCGGGCCTGCCGTTGACGATCGCGGCGAAGGGCGTGGGCTTGCCGCCGAGCTTCTCCCACTTGGCGCCTGTGGGTTTGATGGCGAGCCGCACGAACGTCGCGATGCGTTCGGCGCCGACGAGCGGCCTGTTCAAGGAGGCGAAGAAGGCGCCGCCGTCACCGATGATGGTGGCGTCATCGGTGAGTAACCGCACCAGCTCCTCGGTTCGGCCGCTGACCGCCGCGGCCAGAAATTCCTCCACGATCCGGCGGGCTGCGGCGCCGTCCACCTCGATGCGCGCCCGTTCCACGGCCAAGTGCTGTTTGGCGCGGCGATAGATCTGCTGGCAGTTGGCTTCGGTGATGTCGAGCAGCTCGGCGATTTCGTGGTGCGGGTACCCGAAGGCCTCGCGCAGGACATACACCACGCGTTCCTTGGCGGTGAGCCGCTCCATGAGCGTGAGCATGGCGATCGATACCGATTCCCGTTGTTCCACAGTGTCGCTCGGGCCCAGCATCGAGGCGCCGGCCAGCACCGGTTCCGGCAGCCATTGCCCCACATAGGTTTCCCGGCGCGCGCGAGCAGTGGTGAGCTGGTTGAGGCAGAAATTGGTGAGCACCTTGGTCAGCCACGCCTCGGGCGTCTGCACGTACTCGCGGTCGGCGGCCTGCCAGCGCAGATATGTTTCCTGCACCGCGTCCTCGGCATCGCTGGCCGAGCCCAGCAAGCGATAGGCGATCGCTTCCAGGCGGGGCCTGGAACTTTCGAACAGATCGGCCTCGCGCGTGGGCAACATGCGAACATCGTGGGCCATGCGCACCGGCGTGTCCAGCCGTCCGAAACACGGTCGCCATCGTGAACGCGGAGACTGTATGGCTGGTGACGTTCCGATCCAGCCGGTGGAATGAAGAAAAGCCCCTGAGCCGAATGGCGTGATCAGAGGCTTCGTTGTTGTGCGCCATCAGGGACTCGAACCCCGAACCCGCTGTTACGGGTTCGGGGCTTCCCCGCATTCACGGCCAATCACCGGGATTCGCTAATGTGCGCCCTACCTGCGGTTATGCTGTCATGGTTTTCATGGCAGGTCACCGATGATCACGGGCAGTCACGCCGTAAGTTTGGGGAAATTTTGGGATGGGTCAATTCTGATAGGTCGCAGGTTCGTGCCCTCGGCAGGACACACAAAACATGGGCAACCGAAAAACGTCTGGTCATCGCGGATTTCTATTCGATCTAGCGGTGCCGGTCTGTTGATCCCATCGTGTTCCCAGTCTCCGTTGTGGCCACGGCGGGGGACATCGTGAAGGGGACGGCGACGACTTGCGGTTTGACGGTCAGCCGAGAATCGAAGTTGACTATCGGTTGTAGACAGGTCCGCCGATGATCCTGAGATGCCGGAATTGCTGAGCGGGGGTCAGGGGTTCGAGTCCCCTTAGCTCCACTGAAATAGCAGGTCAGGCCCGGTCTTCGACCGGGCCTGACCTATTTTATTTAATTCAGCCCCACGGAAACCCCGCGATTTCGGCACCTAATTCTGATTCGCTTGAGTTCAAACCCGTAACGATGCGGTGCCGTGGTCTAGCTCTGGGACTCGGGCGGAAAGGCCAGAGTATTCAGGGCTCCTTCGAACCAGGCGTGTACGGCCAGCCAGATGTACGGGGGATGTCCTTCTTCATCCTCAAGTTCCTTCGCTTTACGGACGAGGTATTCGAGCATCGGGTTGTCACGCTCGGGGAACGGGTACGGGAAGGTGCCGTCCGGCTCGGAGATGCTGTCGGCTCTGTAGTCCTGGTAGCCGTTGGCGATGATCCGGGTCGACTGCCGGGTGACATAATTCGTTGGGATCGCTGGCGGTCCGTCTGGCTGCATTGGCTGTGGCCCCGGGGTGAATGAGTTGTGGCGTCGATTACTCCATCAGTCTGACACGGCTCCCGCTTGATCGGTGCAAGGCGGGTTGCATGGGAGTAGCCAGGGCTCGCTGCGGTCGGCGCGGTGATCACGTTGGCTGACCGGTGAGGCAACCACCGTCTCGCCGGGCTCACTGGGGGAGCGGTAGCGGATCTTTCACGCGGGCCAGCGACGCAACCGGAGAGCCGGTGTGAGCCGCGGTGTCGTTGCGCGGCGCCAGGATGTTGCTGGCGACGACGGCCCAGAAGGTTTGCCGGTCGATGATGTCGAAGTCCCAGTCCTCGACCAGGTGGTGCAGGGTGTTCACGATGGCGGGGATGTCGAAGTCGGTCGCTCGAGCGGCGCCGGTGGACTCGACGAGGCCGGTGACGTATGTGGTGGCGGTTTCCATCGTGAACATTCGTTCTCCAGATCTGCGCGGCGTGACCACTCCTGCGTGGACGCGTCTGTGTGCCCCGACCTGGCGAGCAGACCGCACACTGGCCCGCCGCCGCATCCCCTGCTCCCGGTCTCTGGCCACGGTCGCGGCCCGACAGCTGAAAGAAGGTCTGCGCGAATAGTTTTACCGCATCGCCGCCACAGTTGATGACACCTGATGTCAAAAATGTGTTCTTCGCCGCCAGGTTGTGCGCGGCGGGCGGTGACCGGCCTTGCGGTCCACCTCGGCGGGCTGTGGGCGTCAGTCCTGAGACCCGGCCGCTGAGCAGAGCTTGAGAGCGGTCGCGCGACTCTATCGGTGATGATCACCTGGTCGCTTGCGGATGTCCGTACTCAGCGATCGAACCGACCTGGTGGTCGCCCGACGAGGCCTTGATCGATCCGTACCCCGCCGCCAAGATTCACTGCTCCCCGTGTCGGCTTTCGCTGCCGCGAGTTCGTCGTTGGTTTTGCGGATCGCGACCAGCTCGAGCCCGAGATCGTCGATGCGATCGAGAATCGCACGCAACCGGCGGTGATCGGGTACAGGCGCTCGCAGCGTCGAGCGAGCCGGAGACGACCAACGGTGCCGAACTCGGCCAACGCGGTGTGCCCGCGCTCCGACAGCGTCGCGTCGAACAGATCGCGCCGTTGGCGTGCAGGAAATGACGTGATCACCGCCGGTTACGTCGTGCCGCTGATCTTCGCCGAATCGCCGATCTGCCGGTCAGAAGGCGTGGTTCGGGGAGTCGCCGCCGTTGGGAATATCGGTGTCACCGAACAGGCCGCTGTTTCGGTGACCGTCCCGACTACCGCCATCGCTGTCAGCCGTGCCCGTCAGGGCGTCCCCGTAACTGCTGTCGTCGCCGAGAATTCCGGAGCCCGGCGATTGCCCATCGTCCGGGGCGTGGTGGTGGTGGGTCTGGTCGGCCAGCATCGAAAATGCTACCCATTGCCCGGCGCTGAAGGTGTCGGCGCGGCCGGCGCTGCGGGCGTTGCCGGACTGGGCGTTCCACGCGGCGTGATCCAGGGTGGTGTCACCGCGCAGCTGGCGCAGACGTCGAGATTCGGATCGGACGATCATGACCACGAGCAGCGCGACGAGAGCGCCAATCATGATGATCGCGATCGCGGTATCCATGTGGCAAGAATGGTCGCTCAGGCGCGGTTGGGCAACGCACGCGCCGTGGACCGCGCCTGCTTCCTCGGCCCGTCCGGCTTTCGCGTACTCCTACAGAAGGACCTCATCGGTGCAACCGGGGGCCTGCGCGGATTCGTGCAGTGCGATCCATACCGGGAAGTGCGACAGCGCGGTAACAGCGCGCCGGCCTCGGGTGGTGAGTGTGAAGCGTTGACGGGTGCAGTGGTTGTCCCAGCTTCCGGGGTCGTGGCCGATCACCAGTCCGAACGCGGCGACGGCGCGCAGGGCCAGCGATGCCGTGCGCCCGGAGCATCGCAGCGTTTGGGCGAGTTCGGTCACGGTGAGCGACGCCGTGGACAGAGCCTCCAAGGATTCCAGCGCGAACGGTCGTTCGGCGAGTAGCCGCAGCTCGCTGAGCTCCAGCCC
>NZ_BDCM01000005.1 GCF_001613505.1 Nocardia mikamii NBRC 108933 | reverse complement strand
TTCGACCGTTGTCGGGCCGGACTTCCCGGCCGCGATATCGGACAGACCGGCGAGCATCGTCTCCCGGTCGGCCGCCACCACCACGGCCCGCCGCTCGAACCGGGTGCGGGTGGTGAGCAGCGAATAGGCGACATCCACCGGCTCCAGATCCGGCCGTTCGAGCAGCCAGTCGTGCAGCCGCGCGGCCTGATCACGCAGTCCCGCTTCGGTTTTGGCCGACAGCAGCACCGGAAGCAGACCGTCCGCGACCGGTGCCCCGACGGTCTCCCCGGTGGCGGCGCGACCGGGCCGGGCAGGGGCCTCTTCGATGATGACGTGCGCGTTGGTGCCGCTGATTCCGAAGGCGGACACACCCGCCCGCCGCACCCGTTCCGGCGATGCCGGCCACGGGCGGTCCTCGGTGAGCAGGCGCACCGCGCCGGCCGACCAATCCACATGCGGGGACGGCGCATCCACATGCAACGTCCGCGGCAACGTCTCGTGTCGCAGCGCCTCCACCATCTTGATCACACCGGCCACGCCGGCCGCCGCCTGCGCATGCCCGATATTCGACTTCAACGAGCCGACCCACAGCGCGTCGGTGCGGTCCTGCCCGTAGGTGGCGATCAGCGCCTGCGCCTCGATCGGATCACCCAGCGGCGTGCCCGTGCCGTGTGCTTCGACCGCGTCCACATCCCCCGGCGCCAACCCCGCACTCGCCAACGCCGCCGCAATCACCCGCTCCTGCGACGGACCATTCGGCGCCGTCAAACCATTCGACGCACCATCCTGATTGACAGCACTCCCCCGCACCACCGCCAACACCTCATGACCCAACCGCCGCGCATCCGACAACCGCTCCAACACCAACACACCCACACCCTCGGCCCACCCCACACCATCCGCGGAGCCCGAGAACGCCTTGCATCGTCCGTCCCGGGACAGTCCCCGCTGCCGAGAGAACTCCACGAACATGAACGGCGTCGACATCACCTGGGCGCCACCGGCCAGCACCAGCGAGGTCTCGCCGTGACGCAAGGCCTGACAGGCCAGATGAATGGACACCAGCGAGGACGAACAGGCCGTGTCCACGGTGACCGCCGGACCCTCCAGCCCGAGGGTGTAGGCCACCCGCCCCGACAGCACGCTGCTGGTCGATCCGGTGCCGACATATCCTTCGGCAGCCGCGCCCGCGGCCTTGGCGATCTCCTCGTAGTCCTGATAGGAGACGCCGGTGAACACGGCGGTGTCGCTGCCGCGCAACGACGTCGGATCGATCCCCGCCGACTCCAACGCCTCCCACGACGCCTCCAACAACAACCGCTGCTGCGGATCCATCGCCGCCGCCTCCCGCGGCCCGATCCCGAAGAACGCCGCATCGAAATCACCGACGCCGGACAGGAATCCACCACGGTCCAGATAGGACGTGCCCGAATGCGACGGGTCCGGATGGAACAGCGCATCCAGGTCCCAGCCGCGATCGCGCGGAAACTCCCCGATGGCATCGGTACCCGCGGCCACCAGTTGCCACAATTCCTGCGGCGAACCGACACCACCGGGATACCGGCAGCTCATCCCGACGATCGCGATCGGCTCGTCGGTGCGGACGCGCCGGGCCGCGCGGACCGGGCGCTGGGCGGCACCGGCCACCCGCTCGCGGACCAGTGCCGCGACCGCCGCCGCGGTGGGGTGATCGAAGACCAGCGTCGAGGGCAACTGCACACCGGTGACGCGGCTGAGCCGATTCCGGAATTCCACGCCCGCAAGGGAATCGAAGCCCAGATCGCTGAACGGTGCGGTGGGATCGATGGCCTCGCCCGACACGTGCCCGAGCACACCGGCCGCCTGTTCCCGCACCAGGTCGAGCACGATCGCCGCATGCTCGGTTTCGGGTGCCTGGGCCAATCGTCGCGCCAGCGTCGCGTCCGCGCCGTGGGACCGGCGCACGGGCACCGACACGAGCGATCGCAGCAAACTCGGCAGTGTGCCCTCGCGGGCTTGCACGGCAAGGGCTTCGTGGTCGAATTCGGTGGCGACCACGGCCGCCGCCGGCGCGGCGAGCGCGCGGTCGAACAAGGCCAGACCGTCGGCCGTCGCCAGCGGACGGACCCCGAGCCGGCTCAGGCGCGCCATCGCGGCGGCGTCCAAACCGCTGGTCATACCGCCGCCCTGATGCCACGAGCCCCAGGCGATCGAGACCGCCGGCAGCCCTTCGGCGCGGCGGCGCACCGCCAGCGCGTCGAGGAAGGCATTCGCCGCGGCGTAGTTGCCCTGCCCCGCGGTCGCTGCCACTCCCGCGATCGAGGAGAACAGCACGAAGGCGGACAGACTCGCGCCTCGCGTCGCCTCGTGCAGATACCACGCGGCGTCCGCCTTCGCGGACAGCACCCGCGAAACCTGTTCGTCGGACAGGGTTTCGATGGTTCCGTCATCGAGTACACCCGCCGAGTGGATCACCGCATCCGGCGTGAAGTCCGCCGGTAGACCGGCCAGCATCGACGTCAGGGCGTGCCGGTCCCCGACATCGCACGCCTCCACTCGCACCCGTGCACCGGCTGCGGTCAGGTCGGCGACCAGTTCCGGGCAGCCCGCGGCGCGCTCGCCGCGCCGCGACACCAGCACTAGGCGACGCACACCGTGCGCGGCGACGAGATGGCGGGCCACCTCCGCGCCCAGGCCGCCGGTGCCACCGGTGATCAGCACCGCACCGGTGCCGAGAACCGCCGGATCGCCTACCGCAGCGGCGGATTTGCGCAGCCGGGGCGCCAACAGCGCGCCACCCCGCGAAACCAGTTGCGGTTCGTCCGCGGCCGCGACCGCGGCCACGGTGGCGATCGGCAACTCGGCCGGGCCGTCGGCATCGTTGTCCAGCAGAATAATTCGTCCCGGAATTTCGGCCTGCGCGCTCCTGGCCAGACCCTGGACGGCTGCTGCCGCGAGGTCGGGCATTTCGGTGCCGACGCCGACCGCTCCGCGGGTGGCGACCACCAAACGCGTATCGCTCCACCGGGTTTCGGACTGCCACGCCCGCAGCAACCGGAGCGCGGACCGGACCCACGCCTCGGTGCGAGCGGGAATGTCGTCCTCCGGTTCGCCCGCGGGCGACCAGACGACGAGCCGCGGCGGCTTCCGGCCGTCGAGCAACTCGTCCAGCTCACCGGCGGTGTCGACACCCGTGATGCGGGCACCGCCGAGGGCCGCGACCTCGGTCGCGTCGATGCCGTGGTCGGCCGGCGCGCCGAGTGCGACCCACTCGATCTCGGACAGCGTCGCGCGGCGCAGCGCACCGGTTTCCAGTGCGCCGACAGCCATCGGCCGTATCGTCAGCGATTCGAGATCCAGCACCGGGGCGCCCGATTCGTCGGCGATGGCCACCCGGATCCGTCCCGCACCGAGCCGTTCGAGCCGTACCCGGGCGGCGCGCGCCCCGGGTCGGTGCAGACGAATACCGGTGAAGGAGAACGGCAGCGGCACCCGGCCCTCCGGTATATCCGCGAGCTCGGTGATTCCCGCGTGGAACGCTGCGTCCAGCAGGGCCGGGTGAATTCCGAAACCGTCTGAGACGCTTTCGGTTTCACCGGTGTCCGACAACTCCGACAATTCTGCCGACACCGCGTCGCCGTCACGCCAGGCCGCGCCGACGCGCTGGAATACCGGACCGTAGGCCAACCCCAGCTCGGCGAGCCGGTCGTAGAGGTCGTCGACCGACACGGACTCCGCCTCGGCCGGCGGCCACGGGCGGTCCAAATCCGCATCCGGCGCGACATCCGGAACCGGGGCGAGTACCCCGTGCGCGTGCGACACCCACTCGGCCGGTGCGGTATCCGCGGTGAGCGGTCGCGAGTAGATCACGAATCGACGGCGACCGTCGTCGTCGGCGGGGTCGGCCACGAGTTGGAGCTCGATCGGATCCTCGGTGATCGGCAGCGGTGACTGCAGGAGCAATTCTTCGATGAAACCGGTGCCGATCCGCTCGCCGGCGGTCAACGCCAGGTCCACGAAGGCGGCGCCGGGCAACAGGGCCGACCCGAAGACGGCGTGATCGTTCAGCCACGGCTGGGCCTGCACCGACACCCGGCCGGTGAACAGCCGTTCGTCTCGGCCCGCGGGCGACACCGCACCGGTCAGGATCGGATGATCCGATCCGCCGGCCCCATCCCGCGCCAGCGGTTCCAGCCAATACCGTTGCCGCTGGAAGGCGTAGGTGGGCACGGTGACTCGCTCGCAATCACGGCCACGGTACAGCGGCCGCCAGTCGACGTTCACACCCGACACATGAAGCTGCGTCAGCGCGGACAGGTATCGGCCGACCTCGTCACCGCTGCGCCGGGCGGTGGCCACCACGACGTATTCCGCTTCGGGCTCGGGTGATTCGGTCAGGCACTGCCGGGTCATCGCCGCGAGGACGGCATCGGGGCCGACCTCGACGAAGGTCCGCACCCCACTGCCGACCAACGTCTCGATCCCCGGTGCGAAGCGCACGCCCTCGCGCACCTGCCGCACCCAGTACTCGGGATCGGTGAGTTCGGCGCCGACCTCGGCGCCCAGGACATCGGAGACGATCGGAATCGTCGGTGCGTGGTAGGTGAGACGCCGTGCGACAGCACGGAAGTCATCCAGCATGGGATCCATGTGCGCCGAGTGGAACGCATGACTGACCCGCAGCCGTGAGGTCTTGACGCCCTCGTCGGTCAGTCGCTGCGCGATCGCGTCGATCGCTACGGTGTCACCGGAGAAGACGACCGCGGCCGGCCCGTTCACCGCCGCGATCGAAATCCGGTCATCGGCCGCGGCCAAGATCTCGAGGGCGCGTCGCTCCCCGACCGCCGCCGCGAGCATGGCGCCGCCCGCCGGCAGCCCACCCATCAGCCGGCCGCGCGCGGCCACCAGCGCACAGGCATCCGCCAACGACCACACGCCGGCGACGTAAGCCGCGACCAACTCGCCGATCGAGTGCCCGACCACCGCATCCGCGCTCACGCCGAAGGACTCCAGGAGCCGGAACAAGGCCACCTCGAAGGCGAACAATGCCGGTTGGGTCCATTCCGTGCGGTCCAGGTGACCTTCCGTCCCGTCCAGGACGTCACGCAGGTGACCGTCGAGATGCCGGTCGAGCTCGGCGCAGACCTCTGCCAATGCCGCGTCGAAAACCGGGAAGGCCGCGGCGAGTTCGGCGCCCATCCGCACCCGTTGCGCGCCCTGTCCGGTGAACAGGAATGCGGTCTTCCCGGTGCCCGCTCTGCCCACCGCGGTACCCGGCGCCGACCGACCTGACACCAGTTCGTCCAATCCGGCCAGCAGTTCGTTGTGGTCCCGACCGACGACCGCGCCGCGGTGGCTGAGCTGGGCTCGGTGTTCGGTGAGCGTCGCCGCCACCCGCCACAGATCGACATCCGGGTTGTCGGCCAGCCAGCGCCGCAGTCGCGCCGCCTGGGCACGCAGCGCGTCATCGGTCTTCGCCGAGATCAGCAGCGGCGCAACTGCCACCCCGGTGGTCTGCTCCGAATCTTCGGCGATCCGCGGGGCCGGTTGCTGGGCCTCCTCCAGGATCAGGTGGGCATTGGTCCCGCTGATCCCGA
Source organism: Nocardia mikamii NBRC 108933 (assembly GCF_001613505.1). GTDB lineage: Bacteria > Actinomycetota > Actinomycetes > Mycobacteriales > Mycobacteriaceae > Nocardia > Nocardia mikamii. The sequence continues at coordinate 13,821 of NZ_BDCM01000005.1, read as the reverse complement.
AGGAGGACACGCCCGCCCGGCGCACGCGCTCGCCCGCCGGCCAGTGCTGCTCCTCCGTCAGCAGGCGCACCGCGCCGGCCGACCAATCCACATGCGGGGACGGCGCATCCACATGCAACGTCCGTGGCAACGTCTCGTGTCGCAGCGCCTCCACCATCTTGATCACACCGGCCACGCCGGCCGCCGCCTGGGCATGGCCGATATTCGACTTCAACGAACCCAGCAGCAGGGGCTGTGCACGGTTGTGCCCATACGCGGTGATCAAGGCCTGGGCCTCGATCGGATCCCCCAGTGTGGTCCCGGTGCCGTGTGCTTCGACCGCGTCCACATCCCCCGGCGCCAACCCCGCACTCGCCAACGCCGCCGCAATCACCCGCTCCTGCGACGGACCATTCGGCGCCGTCAAACCATTCGACGCACCATCCTGATTGACAGCACTCCCCCGCACCACCGCCAACACCTCATGACCCAACCGCCGCGCATCCGACAACCGCTCCAACACCAACACACCCACACCCTCGGCCCACCCCACACCATCCGCGGACGCCGCGAAGGATTTGCACCGGCCGTCCGGTGCCAGCCCGCGCTGCCGAGAGAACTCCACGAACAGGAAGGGCGTCGACATCACGGTGACGCCGCCGGCCAAGACCAGCGACGTCTCCCCGCGGCGCAAGGCCTGGCAGGCCAGGTGAATGGCCACCAGCGACGACGAACAGGCCGTGTCGACGGAAATCGCCGGACCCTCCAGTCCCAGCGAGTAGGCGACCCGACCCGACACCACGCTGCCGGTGGACCCGACTCCCGCATAGCCCTCGGCGATCGGGCCCGCCGCCCGCGCGGTGTGTTCGTAGTCCTCGTACATGACACCCGCGAAAACGCCGGTGTCGCTGCCGCGCAACGACGTCGGATCGATCCCCGCCGACTCCAACGCCTCCCACGACGCCTCCAACAACAACCGCTGCTGCGGATCCATCGCCGCCGCCTCCCGCGGCCCGATCCCGAAGAACCCCGCATCGAAATCACCCGCGCCGGAAAGGAACCCGCCGGCCCGCGTGTAGACCTTCCCGAATCGGTCCGGGTCGGGATCGTAGAGATTGTCGAGATCCCACCCGCGGTCACGCGGGAAGTCACCGACGGCGTCGGTCCCGGAGGCGACCAGTTCCCACAGCTGCCCCGGCGACTCGACCCCGCCGGGATACCGGCAGCTCATCCCGACGATCGCGATCGGCTCGTCCTGCTTCTCCCGCAACCGCGTCAGGTCGTCGCGGGTCGTCATGAGCTCGACCGTGACCTTCTTCAGGTACTCCATCATGCGGTCGGACGAATCACCGGCGCTTGTGTCCACGTCTCACATCCAGATTTCGGGGTTGACAAACAGACCCGGCACCCAGATGCGGTGCGGGTTGAACGGGTGGTCGGCACATGTTCACGACCACGGCAAAGACAGGATTTTCGGGGAATCCGATTCGGTCGTATTCGACCCGAACAGGACCATTACGCGAACGAACGGAATGCGCGCAAGATCAGAAAAGATATGCCGGGCAATTCGGTTTATGGAAGTTTGCCCGCACGTCACCGATTCGCCCGATAGGCGTTACTTTTCACCCATACGTCGAGTACATGGACAGCCACGGCGCCGGCGCGTCGACCGCCACGCACAGAACGTACCCCTGTTCCCCCTGTTGAAAGGACGAAATCATCGCTCACCAAAATCTCTCATCGCCAACCAACAGTCGCAGGACGAGTGTCCAGATTGCGCTGAGGGTTAGCCTGCCAGTCGAATCGAATTCCCGCAACCGTTGGCGGAATTCTTCACGACGACTTCTCCGGTGCGCCACAATCCGGATACGCACTTTGCATAAATCGGGGCCATATCATTATTGCCCGAATGTTCACAATTACTATCACCAACACAGGGAATAGTCTTCGTCGGGCCTTCGGCCTGGCCTGTTCGGTTTCGGATTGGTTTCCGGGCGCTGGTCGGCCAGTGGCGGGCAACGCCGCGTGGCCCGGTCAGCGGGTGGCGGCGGGGTTCCCAGCTACGGACCCGGTGGTGGTGCGGGCCGATCGCCCGGTCAGGCCGTTCTGGATGGGAAGTTGTGACCGCGGGGACGGCCTCTGCTATCTTCTCTGCAGTGCCTCACGCACCGGCCGGTGTAGTTTAGTGGTAGAACATCAGCTTCCCAAGCTGAGAGTGCGGGTTCGATTCCCGTCACCGGCTCTCTTTCTCCCCCGCGATACCGTCCTTCGGCTACGCGATACGCCTGCGGGCTCACGAACGAAATCCCCTGTCCCCCATAAGCATCGGCCACCGGCGAGTAACCGGCGGCCGATGTCACTCGTCCGAGGCGTCAGCCGATGCCGAGGTTGATACCGAACGCCGAATCGATCCACCACACGGCGGCGGTGAACGCGGTAGTACCACCTACCGCGGACAACCGAAACGAAGGGTTCGTACCGGATCGATTCCGGCGCAGAGGTTAGGCGGGGCGGATCGTGGCTACCCCTCCGGAGGTGCCGGTGCCGTGGACGACTGCCGGCCGGGTTGATCGGCCGGCCCACGGCACGTGACTGTCGCACCGACCGTGACCTGTGACGACGGCGGAAGGAAACCGGACAGATGCTCATGCTCACGCCCACTGCCATCGAGGCCGTTCGCACCATCACCTCCGCGGATGGAATGCCCGACGATGCGGGACTTCGCATCTCCACCAACGACGGCGCCGAGACGCTGCAGCTCGCAGTAGCCGCGGGGCCGTCGGACCAGGATCAGGTGCTCAACGCGGAAGGCCCGCGGGTCTTCCTCGACGAGCACGTCGTCGACTTCCTGGACGACAAGATTCTCGACACCGGACTGGGCCCGGACGGGCAGGGCACCTTCGTGCTCGCCCAGCAGGACCCGAACACCGCGGGGCACTAGACCGACGCCGATTCGGCTCGATCGCGGCCGAATCGGCGCCCTCCCGCCGAGGCCGGCCTAGTCCGGCCAGATCGGTGTGCGCTTGTTCAGGAACGCATCCATACCCTCGCGGGCACCGGGCAGCTGGGAGGCGGCGGCCATGACCTCGAGCGCGATCGCGTAGGCGTCGTCCTCCGGGCGGTCGAGCTGGGCATACAGCGTCCGCTTGCCCAGCGCCTTACTCGCCCGGCTACCGCGGGTGGCCCTGGTGAGCAGGTCGGTGACCGCTCGATCGAGATCGGCGTCGGGGACGGCGCGATTGATCAGACCCCAGTCGGCGGCGGTGCGGGCATCGATCGGATCGCCCGTGAGGGCGAGTTCCATGAGGCGTTTGCGGCCGATCGCCCGAGCCACCGGAACGGCCGGGGTGTGGCAGAACCAGCCGCCCTTACCGCCCGGGAGGGCGAAGCCGGCCGATTCGGCGGCCACGGCGAGATCGCAGGAGGCCACCAGCTGGCATCCGGCGGCGGTCGCCAGGCCGTGCACGCGCGCGACCACGACCTGGGGCACGGATTCGACGGCCGACATGACCTCGGTGCACAGGGTCAGCAGGTCGCGGACACCGAGCAGGTCGCGGGCGGCGACATCGGCGAAATCGTGCCCGGCGGAGAAGACGGGACCGTTCGCGGCCAGGACGATCCCGCTGGCATCACTGCCGCCCGCCCAGCGAAATGCCGACGACAACTCCCTCAGATGCTCGGCCGAGAGCGCATTGCGCCGGTCCGGCCGATTCATCGTGATGCGAACGGTTTCACCGTTGCGCTCGACGAGCAGGTGCTGGTACTCCGCAGTGGCCATACCCCACGGTAGATCGGTCCGGAGCCGTTCGGGCGGGCGAACTCGTCGAGCGATCGGTGATCGTCGCGCGGTGCTACTGCGGCGCCCCGACGCAGGTGGTCGCGATCTTCTGCGTGGCCGCGCGCGCCTTGTCGGAGTCCTCCTTGCTCAGGCCGCCCATCGAACCGTCGGCCACCTGGGCGTTGCTGCCGGGCTTGGTCATCTTGCGCAGGCCGTCCTGCGAAATGCCTTCGTCCACATAGAGTTTGGCGGCGCAATCGGCGAGTTTCGCATCTTTGAGGCCGCTGGACTGCAGGGATTTCGACAGGTCGGCCTGGGTGACGGTCGGCTCCGAATCCTTGTCGGAGCCGCACGCACCCAGCAGCGGCAGGGCGATGCAGACGGCGGCGATCAGCGAAATCCTCAACTGTTCCTCAATTCTCAGGCGTATCAGCTATGGCGCGCTCCGGCGGAACCGGACACGAACCGCGCAGGTGATACTGCCGCATCACGCGGCCGGACAACAGTCCGAGCGTCGCGAACACGGAGCCTTCACAACGGCGCCGCTCACGGAGCCGCCGTCCGCGGGGCCGCGACCTCTGTTGGCGTTGCGTCAATGATTGCTAGGGTGTCCCCGTTCCTCGTCGGCGTCCGAGTCTCGGTGCGGGAGTTTCGAATGATGTTGAACCATCACCGGGTCGGCACCGGTGAACCACTGGTCCTGATCCACGGCGTCGGCAGTCGCTGGCAGGTGTGGGAACCGGTCATCGACACGCTGGCGGCCCATTTCGACGTCATCGCGGTCGACCTTCCCGGTTTCGGCGGGACCGACCCGCTACCGCACACCACGGTCGACACCCTCACCGACGCCGTGCACGCGTTCCTCACCGAACAGGGCCTGGAACGTGCCCACCTCGCCGGCAACTCCATGGGCGGACTGATCGCGCTGAACCTCGGCGCACGCGGTGTGGCGAGTTCGGTGACCGCGTATTCACCGATCGGTTTCTGGTCCGACGCCGGGCGCATCTGGTGTCAGCAGGCGCTCGGCCGCGCGGCCACCCTGGGCCGGGGGCTGCGCAAGCAGCTGCCGGTCATCCTCGGCACGCCGGCCGGGCGGACCGCATTCCTGAGCATCGTGTTCGGCCGGCCGTGGGCGCTGGACACCCGGACCGCGGTAGCGACCGTGGACGGTGTCCTCGGCGCCCCCGGATTCCGTTCGGCCCTGGCCTCTTTCGATCACGCGCGGCTGCGCGACGGCGGGCGGCTGGCCCGCATTCCGGTCACGATCGCCTGGGGCAACCGCGACATCCTGCTCACCTATCGGACGCAGAGCCGGCGGGCGCGGCAGTGGCTTCCCCGGGCCCGGCACGTCACCCTGCCGGGCAGCGGCCACACCCCGTTCTACGACGACCCTGCCGGTTGCGCGAAGATAATCCTCGAGCAGATGCCTACCCACGGGTAACCGCGGGCGGCCGACCCGATCAGCACGGAGTGAGCGATGAGCGACGTATCCCTGACCTTCGACGGTGATCGTGCCTACGTCGAACTCGACCGGCCGGACAAACACAACGGGCTCACCATCGACATGTTGAACGATCTCGTGCGGGTGGCACGGGTGATCGGAAAACGCGACGAGATTCGCTCCGTCATCCTCGCCGGCAACGGGCCCAGTTTCTCCAGTGGTCTGGATATCGCGAAGGCGACCGGCGACCCGCTGAGTATCGTGCGCAATTTCCTGCCGCTACCGTGGCTGGGCACCAATGCCTTTCAGGAGGCGTGCTTTGCGTGGCGGCGACTGCCGCAGCCGGTGATCGCGGCGGTGCACGGCCATTGTTTCGGCGGCGGACTGCAATTGGCGTTGGCCGCCGATATCCGTTTCGCCACACCGGATTCCGATTTCGCCGTGATGGAAGTCGCCCACGGCCTGATTCCCGATATGTCGGGCGCGGTCACGTTGTCGCGCCTGATCGGCGTGGACAAGGCGCTGCTGCTCACCATGACCGCCGACCCCGTCGACGCCGCCTATGCCGCCCGGATCGGATTGATCACCGAGGTCAGCGAGGATCCGCGCGCCGATGCCGAGACATTGGCCGATCGCATCGCGGCGCGCCCGGCACCCGCTGTCGCCGCCGCCAAGCGACTGTTCGAGCGCACCTGGCATGCGGGCACCCGCCGCACCCTGGGAATCGAACGGGCGACGCAGATACCACTTCTGGTCCGGCAGGCCCTCGGCCGTCGGTAGATCCGACAAAGGGACACCCCGCCGACGCGGGATTTACCCGAAAATGCGAGCGGAAAACCCATTTACCTGCGATTCGCTGTTAGCATTTTCACACTTTGCCAGCGAAGCCGGTGAACGGGGGCGCATCGGCGAGAACGGGAAGGGCTGCATTTGTCCAAGACCGTATCCGTCCTGCTGTCCGCGATAGCGGGCGCCTCGGCCGTACTTCTGACCGTGACCGCGCCCGCGGCCGCCAATCCGAATGCCATCAACCCGATTCCGGTTCTCAACGGCACCACCGGATTACCGAATCTGGTCGGCCGTTCGCGAGCGATATTCCAGGTCACCGGAATGGCCAGCCCGAACGCCACCGAGAACTACAACGTCCTCGGCACCGACCTGGGAATCATGTGGGACAACGGCCGCGGCGAGATGCTCACCGCCTTCGGCGATACCGCCGGCGTGGGGCTGCCGAATCTGCTGGCCGGCAGTTTCTGGGCGTGGCGCAGCAATATCCTCGTGCGCAGTCACACCCAGGATCCCTCGGGCGGCATCTATTTCGACGGCGCCGTGCGCGACGTGTTCGGCCAGGCACGGGACCTGATTCCCAGCCCCAAGATTCCGTTCATCGAGATCAGCCGCATCCCGACCGCGGGAATCTCGGTGAACGGCGTGCAGTACATGAGCCTGATGTCGGTGAAGAGCTGGGACGACGTCGGCCAGTGGACCACCAACTACTCGGGGCTGGCGGCTTCCGCCGACAACGGGGAAACCTGGGCCGACCTCGATTTCACCCGCCGGCCCAACGAGGGCGGCAATGCCAACTTCCAGATGAACGCCTTCGTGAAGAGCGGCGGCTGGGTGTACGAATACGGCACGCCGTCGGGCCGCAATCACTTCGCCTACGTCGCGCGCGTGCGGGACAACGACATCCAGAATCTCGCCGAATACGAGTATTGGGACGGCGGCGCCTGGCGCAAGAACGATGTGAACGCCGCCCGCCCGATCACCGGCGGGGTAGCCGAGATGTCGGTGATGTGGAACGACTACCTCGGGCAGTTCGTCATGCTGACCACCGATCCGTGGAATTCGGTGGTGATGCGCCGGGCGTCTTCCCCGGAGGGGCCGTGGAGTCCGCCCGAGGTGCTGATCGATACGCGCGAGTTGCCGACCGCGTACGCTCCCTCGATCTTCCCGTACCAGACCGGGCGGGAGCTGTATTTCCTCACCACGGTGCACAGCCAGTACAACGTCGTCCTGATGCGCACGACGCTGTAGTTCGCCTCGAACAGCCCACGCCCGGCCGGGTTCCGCTCGGCCGGGCGTCGCGCTGTCACCTGGCTAGACTCGCCCCATGGACGCCGCCGAGTGGGACGAGCGCTATGCGCAGAGCGAGTTGGTGTGGGGCGCACCGCCGAACGCGACGGTCGTCGAGCACATCTTCGGATTGGAGCGCCGCGTCCACCTGGTTCCCGATGCGCCCGGGCAGGAGCCGCCGGAATTTCCGCGTGCCCTGGATCTGGCATGTGGCGAGGGGCGGCACGCGCTCTGGCTGGCCACGCACGGCTGGCAGGTGCGGGCGGTCGATTTCTCCCAGGTCGGCATCGACAAGGGGCGCACGGTCGCCTCGCGGCTGTCACGGTCGGTGCGCAGCCGGATCGACTGGCAATGCGCGGACGTCACCGACCTGGCCGGCGCCGGGATCGACGGCCCGTTCGAACTGATTCTCGCCGTCTACATCCACCTGCCGGCCGAACAGCGGCGCACCCTGCTGCTCTCGGCGGCCGAACGGCTGAGTCCGGGCGGCACCCTGCTCGTCCTCGGCCACGACACCACCAACATCGCCGACGGTTACGGCGGACCGCAGGATCCGGCGATCCTGTTCACACCCGACGATGTGGTAGCGGATCTCGCTGCGGCAGAACATATCCGGGTCGACACCGCGCAGCGGGTGATCCGCGAGACCGAGGGGCGCGACGCCATCGACGCCCTCGTGGTGGCCACCGCGACCGTGCCCGATCTGGAGGAGCAAGCGACGGCCACCCCGGACACGTGATCCGGGGTGGCGACGCCTCACAGTCCGGCGCTGCCGGTGGGTAGCGGCGCCGGTCCGTGGGACTGTGCGGGCGGAGCGGTCCGGTCGTCACCGAATCGGTCCCGGCCGAAGCGGTCACGGCCGAATCGGTCGTACCCGAACCGGTCGTAACCGAGCGAGTCGTATCCGGAACGGTCGAAGCCCGAGCGGTCGCGGCCGAACGAGTCGTATCCGGACCGATCGAAGCCCGAGCGATCGCGGCCGAATCGGTCGACGCCCTGGGCATCGAACCCGTCGGAGCCGAAGCCGTCGGCGCTGCACGGCGGGGCCGCGCCACACGGAACGCTCGCCTCGGCCGCCCCCGCCCCGGCGAGGGACGCGAACGCGATACCGGCCGCGGCGAAAACAGCCAGTGCGAAACCGGCCGCGGGACAACGAGCGGCGCGAAGCGGGCCTGCGATCATGGATCAATCTCCTCTCGAAATCCCGACCGCAGTCGAAATTACCTCGCGGACGACGGCACGACATCGGGGTATTCCCGGAGATGGGACCTGAGATTTCGTGTTCCGCAGAGGTTTTCGGCTCCGCTCAATCCAGCGTTGCCCATCGGCGCAGCCACGGTTCCACCGTCTGCGCGATCAGATCGAATCCGGCGCGGAAGGAATGCGGCTGGCGAGGAACGACTTTCACCTCGGCCGCGTCGGAGGGATCCGGAATGCCGAAGGGATCGCGCTCGCCGTTGATCACCACCACATCGACGTGCGCGGACGCTGCCACCAGTTCGTCACGCCGCGTCTTCTCCGGCTTGCCGGGCGGATGCAGTGGGAAAGACAGTGCCAGTACGCCTTTCGCGTCGGCTTCCACGGCGGTCCGGCAGGCGACCCGGGCGCCGTTGCTGCGACCGCCCTGGATCAGCGCCACGCCGGGTACCTGTGCCCGCAGGGCGGCGACGATCTCGAGCCAGGCCGCATCCTGCACGCTCGCCGACCCCGGCGCCCGGCGGCCGGCGACTCGATACGGCTGGACCACCCGCGCGACGACCCCGCCCAGCGCCACCGCACGATCGCGGACGGCCAGCAGATCCCCGGCCTCGACCCCGCCGCCGGAACCGTGGGTGAGCAGCAGCAGAAAACGATCGCCGGTACCCCGCTCGATCTCCACCTCGGCATCCCCCGCCGTCGTCTCGATGCGCACGTTGTCCACGGTAATCGCCGTTCAGCCCGCCGCGACCACGCACCGGAAGCCGATATGGCTCATGCCGGTGTCGATCATCTGCGGGCGCCGCGCCGCGGGCCGGTACCGGCGGCAGTAACTGTCGGCGCAGAGGAACGAACCGCCCTTGATCACCTTGCGCGGCACCCGGAACTGCGGCTGGCGCGGATCGACACTTCGTTCCCGGTCCCCACCGCGCGGATTGCGCGGGACGCAGCACCCACCGCCGTCCGGATGGCGTTCGGCGTACCAGTCGTCGGTCCATTCCCATACGTTGCCGGCCATATCGAACAGGCCGTAAGCGTTGGGCGGATACGAACCGACGGCAGCGGTGCGACCGTAGCCGGGCTCCGGGCGCCACGGGAAGGCGCCGTGCCAGTAGTTGGCCAGTTTCGCACCATCCGCTTCGCCCTGCTCCCCCCAGGTGAATTCGGCGCCGTCCACCCCGCCGCGGGCCGCGGCTTCCCACTGGGCCTCGGTCGGCAGCGCCCGGTCCTGCCACATCGCGTAGGCGGCGGCGTCCTCGTGTGCGATATGGACCACCGGGTGGTCGGGCCGGTCGGCGATCGACGATCCGGGTCCTTCGGGATGCCGCCACGAGGCGCCCGGCGTCCAGCGCCACCACAGGTTCAGATGCCGCAGGTCGACCGGGCCGGACGTCGCGGTGAACACCATCGAGCCGGGTTGCAGGTTCTCGACCGGCGCCCCCGGGAAGGCGGCGGGATCGAGCGGACGTTCGGCGACGGTTCGGTATCCGGTCTCGACGACGAATCGTTCGTACTGGGCGTTGGTGACCTGCCGAGTCTCGATGGCGAAGGCGTCCACGGCCACCCGGTGGGCGGGCCGCTCCTCCGGGTAGTGGCGGTCGGAACCCATGGTGAAGGTCTGTGCGGGGATCTGCCGTACGTCGGTGGCGGTCGAAATATTCACATTCACGGGCCGTTCCTACGAATCGGGTGTGAAGATCTGCGCCCAGTCATTCTTCATGCTGACCACCGTCCAGTCGTTGCGACGCGCGTGCGCGAGGGCATCCTCGGCGCCGGCGACGTAGTCGAATTCGCGCTCGGCGTCGTCGTGCAGGATGAGCATGCGCAGCGACGGCGCGCCCGCGAGTTCGGAGAACGACAGCATGGGCAGATCACCGTTGGAATTGCCGACCGACAGAATGGGACGGCGGCCGATCCGGCTCCAGATTCGGATCGGTTTCTCCGGTCCGTCGTCGAAGAAGTCCATCGCGGATTTGTAGAGCAGGTCGCCGCGGCCTTCCTGTTCGCGATAGGTCAGCCCGAGCGCGCTGCCGATCACTCGTTCCGGCGGCACACCGTAGAGATCACCCGCGACCGGGCGCATGAAGTCCCGGTCGCCGCCGGAGGCGATGTAGGTGGTGAATCCGTTGTCGCGCAGATACCACAGCAATTCGACCATCGGCGCGAAACCACAGCCGTGATACGGGCGGCCGAGAGTGGGGTGGCCGGCATCCGCGAAGAATGCCGCCACGCGCGCGTCGTAATCCTCGACGGTGATCTCACCGAAGGCGCGAGTCACCGCACCCATCAACAACTTCAGATCGTCGTCGTCACCGTGATAGTGCTTGACCATCGCCGCGCCGAGCCACTGCAGGTCCTGCTCGTAGGCCGCCCGCCACGGCTGTTGCGTGCGCAATTCCGGTTCCTGCTTCGCCATTTCGGCCAGTCGCCGGGTGGTGAAATCAAGCTGTATCGGCATCGGCTTCTCGCACCACAGGGTGCCGTCGTTGTCGAATACCGCGATCCGTGCGGACGGCTCGACGTATCCGGGCCCGTCGCGATCGGTGACCCGGGCGACGAAATCGACTATGGCGGAGACGGTTTCCCCGTCGTTCCACGATTCCAGCGATACCGCCATCGTCAGTCCCGGGCGAGGAAGTCGTGCAGTTTCGCGACCGCCTGATCGATGGTGAAGGTGGCCGGTTTCTGACGCGGCGGAAATTCCCTGAACGTGTCGAGGAACGCCGTCGCGATGGCCGTCCCGTACAAGGCGATGTAGTCGTGGTCGAGGAACCAGTCCCAGTAGGTGTTGGAGGTGACGTCGGCCCGCTCGAACGGGTCGGTGCGCAGATTGAACAGTTTCGGCACCCGCAGCGGGGTGAACGGTTCGGCCCAGATACCGAGCGTGCCCTGTTTGCGCTGCTCCATGAACACGATCTTCCAATTCTCGAAGCGAATTCCGAGTACATCGCAATCGTCGGAGAAATAGACCATGCCGCGCCGCGGGCTGTGCTCGGCCTCGCCGGTGAGGTACGGCAACAGGTTGTAGCCGTCGATGTGGACCTTGAACGTCCTGTCCCCCACCGCATATCCCTGTTTCAGCTTCTCGACCACATCGGGTTCACCGGCCGCGGCGAGCAGGGTCGGCAGCCAATCATGGTGCTGCACTACGTCGTTGGAGATCGAACGGGCGGCGATGTGGCCCGGCCAGCGGATCACCTGCGGCACCCGGAACGCACCCTCCCAGTTGGTGTCCTTCTCACTGCGGAACGGGGTGGTCGCGCCGTCGGGCCAGGTGTTGGCGTGCGGGCCGTTGTCGGTGCTGTAGATGACGATCGTGTTGTCGGCCAGCCCGAGTTCGTCGAGGGCATCGAGCACACGGCCCACATTGCGGTCGTGGTCGATCATCGTGTCGTGGTACGGCGACTGCCAGAATCCGGCCTGCCCGACACTCTCCGGTTTCGTATGCGTGCGCAGATGCATGTGGGTGAAGTTCAGCCAGACGAAGAACGGGGTGCCCGCCTGCTTCCGGCGGGTGAGGAAATCCACGCAGGCCTCGGCCACGTCCTCGTCGATCGTCTCCATCCGCTTCTTGGTCAGCGGGCCGGTGTCCTCGATGCGCTGCTTGCCGACGCGCCCGAAACGAGGGTCCTCGGTGGGGTCGTCCTCGTCGGTCGCCCACGAGTGCAGCACCCCGCGCGGGCGTTGCAGCTCGTACAGCCTCGGATAGGTGTCCTTGTGCGGATAGTCCGGTAGTTCGGGTTCCTCCTCCGCGTTCAGGTGGTAGAGGTTGCCGAAGAATTCGTCGAACCCGCGGACCGTCGGCAGGAACTTGTTGAGGTCGCCGAGGTGGTTCTTGCCGAACTGCCCGGTCGCGTAGCCGAGCGGTTTCAGCAGTTCGGCGATGGTCGGGTCCTCCGGCGACAGGCCGATACCGGCGCCCGGCATCCCGACCTTGCTCATGCCGGTGCGATAGACACTCTGGCCGGTGATGAAGGAGGCCCGCCCGGCCGTGCAGCTCTGTTCGCCGTAGGAGTCGGTGAACCGCATGCCCTCCTCGGCGAGCCGGTCGATGTTGGGCGTCCGATAGCCCATCAGGCCGTCGCTGTAGCAGCTGAGATTGGTGATCCCGATGTCGTCGCCCCAGATCACCAGAATGTTCGGCTTCGAATCCGGCACAGCGGCCTCCTTCGGCGCAGGTGAACTACCCTGCCGAAACCCTGCCCGCACCCGCCCGAGGACACCTCACCCGCGACGGGTGATTGCGGTGAGCCGCCGTTCCCGTGTTCATCTCGTCACATCGCCCGGTCAGCGCTTTCCAAGCCCATTACTCATCGGTAATATACGGTGTAAGTTACCCGCGAGTAGAAGGCGGAGATTCCGTTCGACTACCCGGTGTGGAGACACATGGGCGGGAACGGCACACACCGACCCGCACCGACTCAACGGAGAGTGAGTAACAGAGATGGGCCATTACAAGAGCAACGTCCGCGACCTGGAGTTCAACCTCTTCGAGGTGCTGGGCATCGGCTCGGTGCTGGATTCCGGCGCCTACGGTGACCTGGACACCGACACGGTCAAGAACATCATCGACGAGGTACGCCGCCTGGCCGAGGGCCCGGTTGCCGAGTCCTTCGCCGACGCCGACCGCAACCCGCCGGTGTTCGACCCCGCCACCCACAGCGTCTCCATTCCGGAGTCGTTCAAGAAGTCCTTCAAGGCCTACGAAGAGGCCGGCTGGAACAAGGTCGGCCTGAACGAGGAGCTGGGCGGCCTGCCCGCACCGCGTTCGGTGGTCTGGGCCCTCAACGAGATGATCCTGGGCTCCAACCCCGCCGTCGCGATGTACGCCGCCGGCGGCCCGTTCGGTCAGATCTTCTGGAACAACGCCACCGACGAGCAGAAGAAGTGGGCCGAGATCGCCGTCGAGCGCAACTGGGGCGCCACCATGGTGCTGACCGAGCCCGACGCGGGTTCCGACGTCGGCGCCGGCCGCACCAAGGCCATCCAGCAGGAGGACGGCTCCTGGCACATCGAGGGTGTCAAGCGGTTCATCACCTCCGGTGACTCCGACGACATGTTCGAAAACATCTTCCACCTGGTGCTGGCCCGCCCCGAGGGCGCCGGCCCGGGCACCAAGGGCCTGTCGCTGTTCTTCGTGCCGAAGTTCCACTTCGACTTCGAGAACCAGACCCTGGGTGAGCGCAACGGCGTGTTCGTCACCAACGTCGAGCACAAGATGGGCCTGAAGGTTTCGGCCACCTGTGAGGTCACCTTCGGCGGCCACGGCGTGCCCGCCAAGGGCTGGCTGGTCGGCGAGGTCCACAACGGCATCGCGCAGATGTTCGACGTGATCGAGAACGCCCGGATG
>NZ_BDCM01000004.1 GCF_001613505.1 Nocardia mikamii NBRC 108933 | reverse complement strand
ATGGTGGGCACCAAGGCCATCGCGACCCTGTCGACCGGTTACCTGAACGCGCTGGACTACGCCAAGCAGCGGGTGCAGGGTGCGGATCTGACCCAGATGACCGACAAGACCGCCCCGCGCGTCACCATCACCCACCACCCGGACGTGCGCCGCTCGCTGATGACGCAGAAGGCCTACGCCGAGGGCCTGCGCGCGATCTACCTCTACACCGCCGCGCACCAGAACGAGGACATCGCTCAGCTCGTCTCGGGCGCCGACAAGGACCTCGCGTTCCGCGTCAACGACCTGCTGCTGCCGATCGTCAAGGGTGTCGGCTCGGAGCGGGCCTACCAGTACCTGACCGATTCGCTGCAGACCTTCGGTGGCTCCGGCTTCCTGCAGGACTACCCGATCGAGCAGTACATCCGCGACGCGAAGATCGACTCGCTGTACGAGGGCACCACCGCCATCCAGGCGCAGGACTTCTTCTTCCGCAAGATCGCCCGCGACCGTGGCGTGGCGCTGGCCCATGTGGCCGGCCAGGTGCAGAAGTTCATCGAGTCCGAGGCCGGCAACGGCCGCCTGAAGGGCGAGCGCAAGCTGCTGGCCACCGCGCTCGAGGATGTGCAGGCCATGGCCGCCACCCTGACCGGTCACCTGATGGGTGCGCAGGAGGACGCCAAGGAGCTGTACAAGGTCGGCCTGGGTTCGGTCCGCTTCCTGATGGCGGTCGGCGACCTGCTGATCGGCTGGCAGCTGCTGCGTCAGGCCGAGGTCGCCATCAAGGCGCTCGACAACGGTGCCACCGGCTCCGACGAGGCCTTCTACACCGGCAAGGTCGCGGTCGCGCAGTTCTTCGCCCGCAACGTCCTGCCGGAGCTGACCGCGACCCGCACCGTGCTGTCCAACCTGGACAACGACGTGATGGAGCTCGACGAAGCGGCTTTCTGATCGCCTTCTCGACCACCACGTGAACACAGCGGCCCCGCCTCCCGCTTCGGGAGGCGGGGCCGTTGTCGTCCCGGCACGCCAGGACCGCCGGTCCCGCACCGGAATCGGGGCCGGGTGATAATGACCGCACTGGAGTACCCGGGGTCTGGTGCGCCATACATAAACCGAGACAACCGAGACAGCACCGTGCCATGCCGATGTGACGAGGGTTTCGTCGGCATATCGCACGCCGTCGGCCGAGGGCAGGCACAATACCCACGGCGCGACTCATGGAAGGAATTCGGAATATGAGACGACTGTCCGCACTGGCTGGAGCTTGCGCGGCGGTCGCGCTGCTGGGCCTGACGGCATCGCCGGCCGGAGCCGACCCGAACAACATCAACCCGATTCCGGGGCTGAACGGCATCAACGGATTGCCGCAGCTCGCGGGCCCGACGCAGGCGGTCTACCAGGCCACCGGGATGGCCTCGCCGAACCGGACCCAGAACCAGAACGTGCTGGGCACCGACCTCGGCATCATGTGGGACGACGGGCACGGGCAGATGATCACCGCCTACGGCGACACCGCCGGACTCGGGGTGCCGAACGTCCTGGCCGGCAGCATCTGGGCGTGGCGCTCGAACGTGCTGTTCCGCAGCCCGGCCGGCGCGGACCCGGCGGGCGGGGTGAACTACACGAGCTTCGTGGACAATCCGCTGCCCAGCCCGAAGATCCCGGGTATCGAGATCAGTTTCATTCCGACCGCGGGCATCTCGGTCAACGGCGTGCAGTACATGTCGATGATGTCGGTGCGGGAATGGGGCCCGGACGGGCACTGGGACACCAACTTCTCCACCCTGGCCGTCTCCGGCGACGACGGCCAGACCTGGGCGCAGCTGCCGACCACCCGCCGCGGCACCGAGAACGGCTTCCAGAGCTTCCAGCAGAACGCCTTCCTGAAGGCCGGCGGCTACGTCTACAAGTACGGCACCCCGGCGGGCCGCAACCAGCCCGGCTTCATCTCGCGGGTCAAGGAAGCCGATATCGCCAATATCGACGCCTACGAGTACTGGGACGGCGGCGCGTGGAAGCCGAAGGACGCCAACGCCGCCAAGCCGATCGTCGGCGGCGTGGGCGAGTTGTCGGTGCAGTGGAACGCGCATCTGGGCCAGTACGTGATGCTGACCACCGATCCCTTCGATTCCGTGGTCATGCGGACCGCGCCGAACCCGGAGGGGCCGTGGAGCGCGCCGCGCGTGCTGATCGATGTGCGCGATCTGCCGACCATGTACGCGCCGATGATCTACCCGTATCAGACCGGCAGCGACCTGTACTTCCTGCTGACCATGCACAACCAGTACAACGTCGTGCTCATGCGCTCGCCGCTGTAGGCGGGCGGGAGCCGGAGTCGTCGACGGGCGCGAGCCCGGAGGACACGAAGACGGCTCCGTGCGGTTGCCGGGTCGGGGGTCTGGCAACTGCACGGAGCCGATCTGATTATCGGGTCCTGGCTCGGGGCGTTACACGATTCGTTTCGACACCGGAGAAATTCTCGATCGGGGCACCGGGGACAATCGAGGGCGATTGCGGTACGGGGCGTTGATCTCATGCCGCGGTGCAGCAGCAAGCAGAGCTCGGACCTGCCGAAGCTCGGACGACTCGAGGAGAAGAGTATGCAGCTGGGAATGATCGGGCTCGGCCGAATGGGTGCCAATATCGTGCGGCGCATCGTCAAGGACGGGCACACCGCGGTCGGCTACTCCCGGCACGAGGACCAGATCAAGGAATTCACCGACGAACTGGGCGACAGCTTCCAGGGTGCGACCGACTACCCGGCCTTCATCGCGCTGCTCGAGAAGCCGCGCGTGGTCTGGGTGATGATTCCGGCCGGCGCGACCGGGGCGGTGATCGACCAGGTCGCCGACCTGCTGGAGCCGGGCGACATCATCATCGACGGCGGCAACAGCCGCTACCACGAGGACATCAAGCGGGCCGCGGCGCTGGCGCCCAAGGGGATCCACTACCTCGATATCGGTACCTCCGGCGGCGTGTGGGGCCTGGACCGCGGCTACTGCCTGATGATCGGCGGCGAGGCCGAGCAGGTCGCCCACCTGGAGCCGCTGTTCCGGTCGATCGCGCCGGGTGTCGACGCCGCCGAGCGCACCCCCGGTCGCACCGGTGAGCCCTCCCCCGCCGAGCAGGGCTACCTGCACTGTGGCCCCGCCGGTGCCGGGCACTTCGTGAAGATGGTGCACAACGGCATCGAATACGGCGCGATGGCGGCCTACGCCGAAGGCCTGAACATCCTGCACAAGGCCAATATCGGCAAGGAGCTCGACGACGCGCATTCGGCCGAGGTGTCCCCGCTGGAAAATCCCGAGTACTACCAGTTCGACATCAACGTGCCCGAGGTCACCGAGGTGTGGCGACGCGGTTCGGTGGTCGCGTCCTGGCTGCTGGACCTCACCGCGGCCGCACTGCACGCCGATCCCGATCTGACCAGCTTCGGCGGGCGGGTGTCGGATTCGGGCGAGGGCCGCTGGACCATCCACGCCGCGATCGACGAGGGCGTGCCCGCCCCGGTGCTCTCGACTGCGCTGTACGAGCGCTTCTCCTCGCGCGGTGAGGCGCTCTACGCGGACAAGGTGCTCTCGGCCATGCGCAAGGCGTTCGGCGGGCACAACGAGCTGCCGGGCAAGTAGGCCACGGCCGGGGCGGCACACGCCGAACCGGAACGAAGGCCCCTACCGCAGCGGCGGTAGGGGCCTTTCTCGCATCGTGTCCCGCTCAGCTCAGGCTCTCGACGGCGCGGCCGACCATGTCCAGCGCGGCCAGCGGTCCGAAGGTGAGCAGATAGCCCAGTCCCCAGAGCAATGCCATGATGTCTCCACTCAGTCGAATTGCCGGTCCATCCAGTCGACGGTCTGCATGCCGAACAGATCCGTGCCCCAGCCGTACAGGTCGGTGAGCATCGTGACCATCGAACAGTCCGTGGGCTGGTAGGTGACGTCGGTGCCCTGTGCCCGGTAGGTGTCGGCGAGATCGCGCGAATCGGCCGCGGGGACCAGCGACATCGGCGAATCGTCCTTCGCGCACGACGTGATCAGCACCTTGGACGTCGGCGTGCCGGAGCGGCCGAGCCGGTTGTCGTCGAACACCGGCTGGAACGCCGGTTCGTCGGCGGGATTCAGTCCGGAGTCGAACATCGCCCGCAGCGGAACGAACGGCATGCTGAAGTAGGCGTCCTGACATTGGCCGCGGAAGACCTTCGCCACCGCCTGCCCGGCGGAATTCAGTTTCGAATCCAGCTGCATTTCAGGGTATTTCGGCTCCAGCCCGAGCAGGGTGGCGAACGCGAAGCCCGAACCCACCGAACCGTCGGCGACTCGCATGAAATTGCGCTGATCGACCACCATGCCTTCCAGCACAGTGGATTTCACGTTCAGTTCGGGCGCGTAGGACGGTTGCAGTTCGGCCGAGAAGCCCGCCCCGACACCGCCGCCGGCGATCCCGAACAGCGCGACCTGAGCCTGCGGATTCAGCCCGGCCGCACCGAAATTCAGCGCCGCGCGGGTGCCGTCGAGCTGAGTGTGCGCGGCGTACTTACCGGCGAACACACCGTGCGGGGCGCGGTCGGCATCGTTGCCGACGTCGGAGATCATCACCGCGTAGCCCTTACCGAACATCAGCGCCAGCGGGCCCAGCGCCGACCAGGACGCGCCGTCCAGCGGATCGCCGCCGGTCCACTGGGTACTGGGATGACAGTTCCAGCCGACGCTGTCGTTGGCCTCCTGGTACGAGACGACGTGTTTCTCGTTCGCGGGCTTGCCGTCTCGCGGAATCATCAGGATCCCGGTGCTGATCGCGGGCGTGACGCCGTCGCGTTCGGTGGTGACGTACATCAGCTTCCAGGCGTCGAGATTCGCCGGCTTCACGCCGGTGAACAGGACATCGACCTTCTTCGCCTTCACCACCGTGCCGGGTTTCTCCGCACCGGTCAGCGGGGGTTCCCGATAGAACGGGTCGTCGGCCCGCAGCGCCTGGAACGCTTCCTGCGGGCTCGCCGGGGAGGCGCCCCGCAGCGAGCCGACGACGAAGCCGTTGAACACCTCGTTCAGGGTGGGGGTCTGCGACGCAACGGGTTCCGCGGCAGCGGTTCCGGATACTCCGGCGCCCGCCGCGGCACAGACCAGCGCGAGGGTGGTCACCGCCGCCAGTGTGTACTTTCTCATCGGCCCTCCTGTGTTCCGCCGGACGCCTGCGCCGGACCCGCCGGCGTGACCGTCATTTCCTGTGCCGCCGAACCCAGCAACTGCGGGATGTTCAGCAGCGGCCGATGGGATTCCAGCTGCACCTCGTACGGGGTTCGCAGCGTGGCTTCCAGTGCGGGCCAATTGTTTTCGACCTGCCACTTGTACTTGGGCAGCAGTTCGGTGGTGATGTAGTCCCAGCGATCGTCGAGGACCGACCAGTTCCAGCTCGGCAACGGCAGGCTGAGAATCATCGGGCGGCCGTCGGCGCCGGTGAAAGGCACACGCACGGGCCGGAATTCGCGCGGCGGCACGACACCGGCCACCGACGGCGAACCGGCGGCGCCGCTGAGGTAGGTGATCGCCGCACCGACCGGCCCCTTGTAGTGGCGCACCCGGTCCCATTGCGCGCCGATCGCCCACTGCTGTTCCCGGCGCAGCAGGACCGCGTTGCCGGCGGCGATCCGATCGCGCGCGCCCGAGGACACATCGCGCCAGGCGTCCATGATGTCGGCGCCGAACAGTCCGGCCCGCTCGAATTCCGCCAGCGCGGCGAGGCCACCGGTGACGTAGGCGTCGTGCATCGGCATCAGGTCGGAGAAGATGTTCTTCTGCATCACCAGGATCATGCCCAGAATCCAGTCCAGGTCTTCGGGGGTGATGGTCGGCGCCGCGTCGGCCAGCGCACGCAGCCCGTCCGGCAGCATCGCGACCGCCTGCGGTCCGGCCGTCCGCTGGACGGCGCCGAGCACGGTGTGTGCGGCGTCGGCGATACCGGGCAGGTCGTAGAGGTTGCCCATCAGTGCGGCGTCGACGAGTCCGCCGCCGAAGTCGGCGCCGACCTGGCCGCCCATTCCGGCCCACTGCAATTCGCGGTGGCCGAGTTGCAGATTCTCGTAGTAGCGATAGGACTTGATCAGATTGTCGCGGTTGGCCTCCACGCCGCTGCGGGGGTCCCAGCCGCGCAGATCGATGCCGGCCTTCTCGGTCGCGTCCACGAGCCAGTACTGGTACAGCAGTGCGGCGTACCGGGTCGGCGCCACATTCTCCGTGCGCGCCTCATCGAGCAGGCGGCCCAGTTCGGAATGGTCGTAGGGCAAATCCGGATTCACGCCGCCGGGCGACCGGGCGGCATCGCGATTGACCAGAGGCAGGTCGAGATACCGGTCGAGATCGGACGCGGCGACGGCCGGGGCGGCGCCGAGTGCACCTACCCCGACGACCGCCGCGAGAATCAATCCCGCGCCCCGCGCAATTGCGCTGATACGCATACTGTCTCAGCCCTTCGCTATCGGTTCGTTGACGTCCGGCAGAGTTCCGCCGGATAGGTAGCGAATCAATAGCCGAAAGCAATCGATCCCGTTCCCGTCAGCGCAGCGATCGGGAACGAACCGTGAATCTTCGACAACCAACTACCGATGGTCAGGTTACCGAGAGGTTACCGACAGCAGCTAGCGGTCATCTATCGCGCTAACGCAATGAGCTATCGGTTTTCCGTTTCTACTGCCGACTGGAATTAGCTGGTGGTTGACCATTTAATGGGCAAAGGAGGTTGAGAACCCCTCGCCGGGCATTGCCGTCGCAAATGACTGATATCACAATTAGATAACTCGAGCATTATCGTCGCGGGCGCTTCCGCAGACCTCGAGACGGGGCACGCGGCGGTCGGAGCGGGCACCGGCGGATCGGGTCGGGGGTGCGGCCTCCGCGGCAGGGGTGCCGACGGCGACCACGGGTAGGTTCCGACGCCTCGAACGGCTACGGTCGGTCCATGCGCAACGTTGCCGGGATCGTTCTCGCAGTAGCCGCAGTCGCCCTCGCTGGGTGCTCCGGTGGTGGTGGCTCCAACTCCACCACCACGACCATCCCCAGCGCCGTACCGGGCACCACGAGCGCGACCGGCGGCGCCGCGACCACGACCGGTAACCAGCAGGACTGCGCCGCAGGCTATCTCGCGCAGTTCACCACCCGGCAGAAGCTGGCGCAGTTGCTCACCGTGGGCGTCAAGAACGCCGCCGACGCCGAGCAGGTGGTGCGCGGAGAACAGGTGGGCGGCATCTTCGTCGGCAGCTGGACCGACCAGTCCATGCTGTCCGGCCAGGGTCTCGACCAGGTGAAGGCCGCCGCGCGCACACCGCTGATGGTGACCATCGACGAAGAAGGCGGCCGGGTCTCGCGGTTGCAGAATCTGATCGGGCAGGCGCCCTCGGCCCGGGTCGCCGCGCAGACCATGACGACCGACGAGTACTACCAGCAGAGCCTGACCCGCGGTCAGGCCATGAAGCAGCTGGGCATCACCGTCGACTTCGCGCCCGACGTGGATGTCAGCGACGAGCCCGACGACGCGGTGATCGGCGACCGCTCCTATTCCCAGGATCCGCAGGTCGTCACCGAATACGCCGGCGCCTACATCCGGGCCATGCACGATGCCGGTGTCGGAGCGGTGATGAAGCACTTCCCCGGCCACGGACACGGATCGGGCGATTCCCACACCGGCGCGGTCCGCACGCCCCCGCTGGATCAGATGCAGCAGGTGGATCTGGTGCCGTTCCGGAACCTGATCGATTCCGGCGCCGCGGTGATGGTCGGCCATCTCGACGTTCCCGGTCTGACCTCGCCGAACGTTCCGGCGAGCATCAGCCCGGAGGCGATGGCACTGCTGCGCCAGGGCACCGGCTACAACGCCAAGCCCTACGACGGCCCGATCTTCACCGACGACCTGAGCGGCATGGCGGCCATCACGGCGCGGATGGGCATCGAGGACGCGGTCGCCGCCGCCCTGGAGGCCGGCGCCGACGACGCGCTGTGGATCAGCACCGACGCCGTCAGCTCGGTGCTGGACCGGCTCGAGCAGGAAGTTCGCGACGGGAAACTGACCATGAAGCAGGTCGACGACTCGGTCCTGCGGGTGGCCAAGTACAAAGGCATCCAGCTCCCCTGCTGAGCCCGGCTTCAGCGAATCGGTGGCAATTCGTTGTTCTCCGAAACTTACCTTGGAGTAAGATAGGGGTTTCGATATGGGCTAGGAGTGTGGATGGCAGGCGGAACGAAGCGGCTTCCCAGGGCGGTTCGTGAGCAGCAGATGCTGGACGCCGCCGTCGAGGTCTTCTCCCGAAAGGGATATCACGACACGTCGATGGATGCCATCGCGGCCGAGGCCAAGATCTCCAAGCCGATGCTGTATTTGTACTACGGCTCCAAGGACGAACTGTTCCGGGCCTGCATTCAGCGCGAGAGCGCACGCTTCATCGAGGCCGTCGCGGTGGCCGGCAATCCCAAGCTGACCCCGCACGAGCAGCTGCGCGCCGGGCTCGAGGCGTTCCTGTCCTATGTCGACAACAACCGGCTGTCGTGGTCGGTGCTGTATCGGCAGGCCCTCGGGCAGCAGCCGTTCGCCTCCGAGATCGCGAACAGTCGCGAGCGCATCATCGAACTGACCGCGAAACTGCTCGAGTCGAGCGCCAAATATGCCGAGCCCGGAACCGATTTCGACATCGTCGCGGTGGCGGTGATCGGCGCGGGCGAGGCGATCGCCGACCGGATCGCCAGCGGTGAGGTCGATGTCGCCAGCGCGGTCGACCTGCTGGACAATCTGGCCTGGCGCGGTCTGGCCGGTAAGAAGAAAGCCGAGTAGACGCCGGCGATACGCGCCGTCCGACTTGCGCGGCGCTGTCGGCAGCTGCCAGAGTGCGGATTGCACAGATGGCCGGATTGCCGATGCGGCCGGGGTTCTACGGGGCGGAATTGTTCGGACTTCTCACGCCGTGCGCGCACAGCGCGGCGAAATACGGCCTGGATGCGGCAGATTGGCGCACGCATATGTGCGGACTGTGCCTGGGCCTGCGCGACGGGCACGGCCAGCTGGCCCGCACCGCGACCAATACCGACGCGATCGTGCTGAATGTGCTCACCGAAGCACAGACCGGTGCGGTGGCGCGGACCGCGGCCGGGCCGTGCGCGCTGCGCGGCATGCGACGGGCCTCGGTCGCCGCGGCCGGATCCCCCGGAGTGCGGCTGGCGACGACCGCGTCACTATTACTGGGAGCGGCCAAGATTCGCGACCACGCCGACGACGGCGACGCGGGCCCACTCGCCCGGCGGCCCATGCGGAAGGTAGCCGAACGCTGGTTCGCCTCGGCCCGCGCGAACGCCGCCGACATCGACCTGGACATCGAACCGCTCGTCGCCGCGATCGGCCGTCAGACGGAACTCGAGCGCTCAGCGCGGATCCGTTCGCAGACAGCCGATTCCACGTCGTTGGAGCTTCTCGCCACACTCACCGAGCCGACGCAGACGTGTGCCGCCGAACTCTTCGCCCACAGCGCCGTTCTGGCGGGCCGCCCGGAGAATGTCACCGCCCTGCGAGAGGCCGGTTGGCATTTCGGCCGCATCGCCCACCTGGCCGACGCCATCGAGGACCTCGACGACGACCGCCGCCGCGATCGCTTCAATCCACTGCTCGCCACGGGAGTGAGCGCCGAGGGGGCGCACGGTCTGCTGCGTGAGTCCGACGCCGAAATTCGCCGCGCCCTGCATCGAGCGAAGCTCGCGCACGTTCCCGCCGTCCGCTGGCTGTTGCTCGATCCGTTGCGCGGCGTCGTACGGAAGCTGGGCCGCACCGCGGCCGCGGCATGCGGCGGCGCGACATCCGCCTGCGGCTGCGAAAAGCGCGGTGGCGCAACCCTTTCCCACGACACCGATACCGGCGCGACGGCACGGTTGCTGGGCTACCCGGTGGCAGCCGGGCCCGATCGACCCGGGCCGTATCCGTCGGCGCCCGCGCCGTATCAACCGAATCCCGCTGGGCCGCAGGTGGATCCGGCGGTCTATCCCGATCCGGGGCCGTATCCCGCGAGCCCGGTCCAGCCCTACGACATCCCGCCCCCGTTCGGTGATCGACCGCCGAGCGATCCGTATCCACCCTCGGACGAGCCGCCGCACGAGCCGCCGCGACGCCCCACTTTCTGGCAGGGAGTCGGGATCATCTGCGGGGTGTACTGCACCGGATACGCGTGCTGTGCCGGGCATCGGCGGCCGTGCAGCGGGGAACATCGGGATGCCTGGCTGCAGCGGTGCGACTGCGATTGCGATTGCTGCGACTGCTCCGACTGCGAGGGCTGTGGCGATTGCTGCAGCTGCTGCAACGGTTGCGGCGACTGTGACTGCGATTGCTGCGGCTGCGACTGCGGTTGCTGATCGGGCCGCCGATCGTCGGCGGTTCGAAACAGCCGCCCACCTTTTCGCCTCCGCCGCATATCGAATCCCCCATGCGATCCGATATGCGGCCGCCGAAAAGGTGGGCGGCTGTTCGTTGGCCGTTCGCTGCTCAGCGCAGCGTCGCGGTCAGATGAGGGTAGCCCTTCTTCGGATGTTTCAGCGACAGATCCCAGCCCTCGGCGGTCTGGTCGGCGTAGACGTTGACCGTGGACGGCAGCAGGATCGGCTTGCCGAATTTCACCGCGTAGGCCGTCTTCGCGGGCACCCGCCCCTCGATGACGCCGAGGATCGCGGCGGCCGACCACATGCCGTGGGCGATCGACCGCGGGAAGCCGAAGGCCTTCGCCCCGAGCGCCGACATGTGGATCGGGTTGCGGTCACCGGAGGCGGCCGCGTAGCGATGGATCATCGCCTGGTCGACCTTCAGCGTGCGCAGCGGCGGCGGAGGCACCTCGTCCGGCTTCGGCGCCGCCTTCGGACCACCGGACAGCGAGGTGCGCTGCTGGTGCAGGAAGGTGGTGACCTGCCGCCACACCAGTTCCCGCCCCACGCTGATCTCGCTGATCGCGTCGACCAGCAGACCCTTCGGGTGCTCCCGCAGGTTCTCCACGTGGGCACGGATGTCGAGCGGCTCGCTGACCGAGATCTCGCGGGTGCGCTCGATCAGATTCTCCGCGTGCACCGCGCCGACCGCGACGAACGGAAAGTCCCGGGCCACCACCAGCTGCATCACCACGGGGAAGGTGAGCACGAACGGATAGGTCAGCGGCAGGGAGTCGCCGAAGCGCAGCCCGGTCGCGTGGCAGTAGGCCGCGAGGTGGTCGGGATCGACGCGGACGCCGTTCCATTCGACCGCACGGTCCGGAATTTCGGATTTGCGCGCCGACACCAGCGGCAGCGGAACGGCACCCAGGGCGGCCTTGAGATACAGGCTGCCGGTCTTCGGCGGCTCGTTCAGCGAGATGGTCCGGGTTGCCACGTCAGGCTCCGATCATGGCCTGGCCGCAGACGCGAACGACGTTGCCGTTCACCGCATTCGAGGCCGGGCTGGCGAAGTAGGCGATGGTTTCGGCGACATCCACGGTCTGCCCGCCCTGCAGCAGCGAGCTGAGCAGCCGGCCCGCCTCGCGGGTGCCGACCGGAATGGCGGCGGTCATCGCGGTCTCGATGAAACCGGGGGCGACGGCGTTGATGGTGATGCCCTTCTCGGCCAGCTTGGGCGCCTCGGCGTTGACCATGCCGATGACACCGGCCTTGGAGGCGCCGTAGTTGGTCTGGCCGCGGTTGCCGGCGATACCGGCGATCGAGGACACGTCGATCACCCGGCCGCCCTCCTTCAGCGCACCCTTGGCCACCAGGCCCTCGGTAATGCGGTGCGGGGCGGCGAGATTGACGTTGAGCACGGCGTCCCAGCGGGCGGCGTCCATATTCGCGAGCAGCTTGTCGCGGGTGATGCCGGCGTTGTGGACGATGATGTCGACGCCGCCGAAGCGCTCGGTGGCAAATTCGGCGATCTTGTCCGCGGCGTCGGCGGCCGTGACGTCGACCGCGAGCGCGGTGCCGCCGACCTTGTTGGCGGTCTGCGACAGCGCCTCACCGGCGGCCGGGATGTCGGCGACGATCACGGTGGCGCCGTCGCGGGCGAATACCTCGGCGATGGTCGCGCCGATGCCGCGGGCGGCGCCGGTGACCACGGCGACCTTGCCGTCGAGCGGTTTGGTCCAGTCGATGCCGGCGGCGGCGTTGTCGTCCTTGCCGACCCGGAAGACCTGGCCGTCGACGAAGGCCGACTTGGCCGAGAGAATGAAGCGCAGAGTCGACTCCAGTCCGGTGGCGGCCGCGGCGGCCTCCGGGTGCAGGTAGACCAGGTTGGCGGTGGCGCCGCGCAGAAGTTCCTTACCCACGCTGCGGGAGAAGCCCTCCAGCGCGCGCTGCGCGATCTGCGCGTCGACGCCGCCCGCGAGTTCCGGCGTGGTGCCGACCACCAGTACGCGGCCGGAGGGGGCGATCGAGCGCATGGCCGGCTGGAAGAACTCGAACAGCTGCGACAGTTCCTCGACGGTGCCGATGCCGGTGGCGTCGAAGACCAGCGCGCCGACCTTCACGCCCTGGGTGGGGGCGTCGACGAAGGTGTAGTCCGACAGCAGGGTGCGCGCGGCGTCGGCGACGCGGCCCTTACCGCCGAGCAGGACCGGGCCGGGCAACGCCGGCTCGCCCGGGGCGTAGCGGCGCAGCTTCTCCGGCTGCGGCAGGCCCAATTTGCCGGCCAGGAAGGCGCCGGGGGCGGAATTGACGAACGAACCGTAAAGGTTGGGAGCGCCCTTGCTCTTGCTGGCTGCCACTGTTCCTACCTTCTCCTTGTATCGAATGTGGACGATCTGGACGTCTGCCGTATCCGTGTTTCCCCAGTACCCCGCGCGTTGTAGCCCACATCTGCGGGGTACGGTGTCGACAATTAACTTACTCCAGAGTAAGTTTAATGTAAACCGACGGAACCGCCAGCAGTACAGTCGGCCGGGGTACCGACTTCGTCCCCAACATGCGGCATTCCCGGCTCCGGACCCAGAAAACCCGACGAGACAGTGGAGACTCGAGTGACTACCAAAGCCCGTTCGGCGAAGACCGCACCATCGAGCAGCCGGGCCGACAAGGCCAAGCAGGCCAAGCCCGTCGCCGTCCTCGGCGGTAACCGCATCCCGTTCGCTCGCTCCGACGGCCGTTACGCCCACGCCTCGAACCAGGACATGTTCACCTCCGCGCTGAACGGCCTGGTCAGCCGATTCGGGCTGCAGGGCGAGCGGCTCGGCATGGTCGTCGGCGGCGCGGTGCTCAAGCGGGTCGGCGAGCACGGCATGGTCCGGGAGAGCGTGCTGGGCAGCGAACTGTCGCCCTACACCCCCGCGCACGATCTGCAGCTGGCCTGCGGCACCGGCCTGCAGTCGATCGTCACCGTCGGCGACGCCATCGCGCTGGGCCGGATCGAGGCCGGTATCGGCGGCGGCACCGACACCACCTCCGACGCGCCGATCGGTGTGAGCGAATCCATGCGCGAATGGATGCTCGACGCCAACCGGGCGCGCAACAACAAGGATTACGTCAAGCTCGTCGGCCGGCTGCGCCCGAGCATGGTCGGCATCGAGATCCCGCGCAACGCCGAGCCCCGCACCGGCCTGTCGATGGGTGACCACGCGGCCATCACCGCCAAGGAGTTCGGCATCGCCCGCGAGGCACAGGACGAACTGGCCTACCTCTCGCACAAGAACATGGCCGCCGCCTACGACCGCGGCTTCTTCGACGACCTGGTCACCCCGTTCCTGGGCCTGACCCGCGACGACAACCTGCGCCCTAACTCCTCGCTGGAGAAGCTGGCCACCCTCAAGCCGGTCTTCGGCAACAAGCTCGGGGATGCCACCATGACCGCCGGCAACTCCACCCCGCTCACCGACGGCGCCTCCGCGGTGCTGCTGGGCAGCGAGGAATGGGCCGCCGAGCGCAACCTGAAGCCGCTGGCCTACCTGGTCGACAGCGAAGTGGCGGCGGTCGACTACGTGTGGGGCCCGGACGGCCTGCTGATGGCGCCGACCTACGCGGTGCCGCGCCTGCTCGCCCGCAACGGCCTCACCCTGCAGGATTTCGACTACTACGAAATCCACGAGGCGTTCGCCTCGGTCGTGCTGGCCACTCTGCAGGCGTGGGAATCCGACCAGTACTGCAAGGAGCGACTGGGCCTGGACGGCGCCCTCGGGGCGATCGACCGCACCAAGCTCAATGTCAACGGCTCCTCGCTGGCGGCCGGGCACCCGTTCGCCGCGACCGGTGGACGCATCGTCGCCCAGACCGCGAAGCAGTTGGCGGAGAAGGGTTCCGGACGCGCGCTGATCTCCATCTGCGCCGCCGGCGGCCAGGGCGTGGTCGCCATCCTGGAGCGCTGATCCGGGACGCCGCCCGGCGCGTATGACGAAACGACGCCGGCCCGTATCGGAACGGGCCGGCGTCGTTCGTATGTCCGAAGCTCGTCCGGAACCGCGAGATCAGGGCAGGATCCGCGGCAGGTCGTCCGTTCGGGTTTCGGCGGTGGCCGCCCCCGCGCCCGCGAAGGTCACCGCGATCGTCAGGGCGTCCAGTCGGCCCCGGTCGGCGACGACCTCGTAGGCGGCCACCCGGTCTTCGCGCACGGTGAGCAGAAGGACCGCCGCCAGTGTCCCGCGCGGCGCCACCACCAGGCCCGGCCGGCCGTCCACCAGGGCGAGGCCCGCGACCCGGGAACGACTGCGCAGCAGCACCGTTTCCTCGGCCACCGCCGCCGCACCGCGCACGACGGACGCGATGCCGGGCGGCAGCGTCGCCGGGTCCGCGGTGCGCACGACATCGGGGGCGAGGACCGCGAGCAGGGCGCCGAGGTCGCCGGCCCGCGCCGCCGACAGGAATGCGGTGACCACCTCGCGATGCCGCGCGAGTTCGGCCGTGGGCATCGCGCTGTCGCCGCGCACGCGGTGGCGGGCGCGACTGGCCAGCTTCTTCGTCGTCGCCGCGGTCCGGCCAACGATCGGGGCGATATCGTCGAACGGGACGGCGAACATGTCGTGCAGTACGAAGGCGACACGCTCGTCCGGGCTCAGCGTGCGCAACACCACCAGCAGCGCGCGGCCGACCGAATCCGCCAGTACCGCTTCGGCTTCCGGTTCGGTGAAGACGACGGGCCGAGGGCCCGCACCGGCGGAGTCGAGCGCGACGGAGCCGTCCGCGAGGTCGACGAGCTCCTCTCGCCGCGCGGCTCGGGAACGCAACTGGTCCAAGCAGATTCGCGAGACGACGGTGGTGAGCCATGCCGCGAGATTGTCGATTTCGAGCCCGTCCGCCGCCTCGTCATCCGGCGCCCCGTCGCCCGCGCCCCCTTCCGCCGTACCTCGCTCACCATTCTTCGTCTCGGTCGTACCCGCGACCCGGTCGAGGCGCAACCAGGCTTCCTGCACCGCGTCCTCGGCCTCGTTCAGTGAGCCCAGCATGCGGTAGGCGATAGCGCGCAGCAGCTCGCGATGTTCTTCGAAGCGCCGCGCCAGCTCGTCCCGATCGCGCACCGGTCACCTTTCTCGGCCCCCGCACGTCGAACCGGATGTGGGACGGATTCGCCCTGTTCGCCCGCGCCGTGGGCTCGGACCCACCTCTTCACGATCGCAGATCAGGGCGCCGAACGAGCAGGAGGGTGTCATGCACACCGCATATGTGACCGTCACGATCGTCGCCGTCGTGGTGATCTTCGGGGCGACCGTCGTCGACATCGTCGCCCCGGAGTGGGTGCGTGGCAATATGCGCAGCTACGGGGTACCGGACTGGGCGCTGATGCCGTTGGCGGCGATCAAGGCAGCGGGCGCACTGGGGCTGCTGGCGGGGCTGGTGTTCCCGGCGATCGGGCTGGCCGCGGCCGTCGGCCTGGTGCTGTATTTCGTCGGCGCGGTGATCACCATCGTGCGGGCACGCTGGTACGCGCATCTGCCGTATCCGATGCCGTGCCTGGTCCTGGCCTCGGCGGCGGCCTGCCTGGGTGCCCTCGCCTGACACCGACCCGGGATCCGCGGCGCGCCCGGCTCACGCGGCGATGCGCTCCACCGCTGCCACGACCTCCGACAGCAGCGGCAGCGATTCGTCGCGCTGAGGTGCGCGCGCCCACCACCGGCCCTCGTGCGTGTGCCGCCCGAATCCGGTGGGCAGAATGACATTGCTGCGATGGGATCCGATATCGACGCCGTGGCGTTGCAATCGCGAGGTGCGATCCACATCCGGATAACCGTCGAATACCGCGATGAACGTTCGACGCGGCGGATGTTCGCGCACCAGCACCGGTCCCGGAATCCCGCGCACGGTCAATTCACCGAGTACCAGCGCACCGAGCGGTTCCGGCGTATTCACCGCGGCGACCGAGTCGCCCAGCGGTAACACCACATATCCGGGTGAGGTGACGCGCACATAGGGTAATCCGAACAGCTCCCGATAGGTGTCCGCCCAATCCTGTGGCGTAGCAATCTCTTTCAATCGCACGATGCACCTCACTCACTGTCCATCTCCCGGCGCCGTACCCGGCTCCGTTCGTCGGTTGTTCCAGTGAATACCGGAAATCACAGCAGTTACACGTGATTCGGTGAATCACGCGCGAATTGTCAGCCACGAGTGAGGTTCAGCACACAGTCCGATCGGTCCGGACCGAATGGTCGCATTCGGTCCGGACCGAAATCCGGCGACCGAACGGAACGGTTTCGAATCGAATCGGCGAATACCGATCGACATCCCGCATCGACGCTGATCGCGCGGGTAGTCTCGGGTCGCGGGTAGTCGCGGGACGCCCACACGCTCACGGCACGGAGGTCCGGGAGGTCGTCATGACTTGCGACTTGATGCTCATCGCGTACGACGGATCCGAGAATGCGAAACGGGCCGTGGAATATGCGGGGCGGTTTCTGTCCGCGCCCAAGGCGGTCGTGCTCACGGCGTGGGAGCCGATGGTGCGCCAGGCCGCGCGGCTGTCCGGACTTTCCGGGGTGATGCAGCCGGAATG
Organism: Nocardia mikamii NBRC 108933; assembly: GCF_001613505.1. Lineage (GTDB taxonomy): Bacteria > Actinomycetota > Actinomycetes > Mycobacteriales > Mycobacteriaceae > Nocardia > Nocardia mikamii. The sequence goes on along the minus strand of NZ_BDCM01000004.1, from coordinate 403,738 downwards.
GCTTCCGGACGAGGAGATCGAGGATATCGCCTACGTCGACGCCAAACAGATCAATGCCGAGGGCGTAAGGCTGGCGAAATTAGCCGGATTGAATGCGGAGCCACGCACCGCCGAATGCACCTCGACCATCTGGAACGCGATCGTCGACGTGGCCGACGAGCTCGATGTCGACATCATCGTCGCCGGTACGCGCGGCTCCACCGGCATCCGCGCCCTGTTGCATTCGAGTGTGGCGGAGGCGGTGCTGAAACACTGCCACCGGCCGATTCTGCTGGTGCCGCCGGGAAAAGAACCGATTCCGGTCAGCGATCTCGCCGGTCAGCTGTGACGGTTCCGCTCCCCTTCACATGAGTCTGCCCACATGAGATCTGCGTCGCTACCCGGGCGCCGCCCGTTCCGGACACGACTATGGTCGGGAAACTATGGACGGCTTTCTGCTCGCACAACCGGGGGGCGTGGTCCGTACGACCGGCATCCGGCGCGCATTCGACGATGCGCGGCGGGCGGCGGCGGCCCTGCGTGAGGGTGCGGCGGAACTGATCGCCGGCGCGATCCCGTTCGATCCGAGTGATGCGGCCGCCCTGTGCGAACCGGAACAGGCGCGACACAGCGCGGGTCCGTGGCGTCCGGCCGCGGTGCCACCACTGCCCGAGGTCCTGGTCGTCGCGGAAATTCCCAGCCCGGCCGAGCATGTGGCCCGGGTGACGAAACTGGTGGAGCAGCTGTCGGATCCGGCGCAACCGTTACGCAAGGTGGTCGCCGCGCGCTCGTTGATCGCCGAGGCGCGGCAACCGCTCGAACCCGAGGTGATCGCCGCGCATCTGCTGGTTCGCCATCCCCAGGCCAACGTCTTCGCCGTCGACCTGACACCGGCCGGGCGCACCGGCGCGCATCTGGTCGGCGCCACCCCGGAGGTGCTGGTCGCCCGGCACGGCGACACCGTCACGTTGCGTCCGCTGGCCGGGACACTGCCCCGGCACACCGATCCCGCCGTCGATGCCGAACGGTCGCGGGAGTTGTTGTCCAGTGCCAAGAATCGCGACGAGCACGCCTTCGTCATCGAGTGGATCCGCGAACAACTCACCCCGGTCTGTGCCGAACTCGCGATCCCCGAAAGCCCCGAGCTGATCAACACCACCGAGGTCTGGCATCTGGCGACACCCATCACCGGCCGGCTGCGCGATCCGGCCACCACCGCGCTCGACCTGGCCCTGCTGCTGCATCCCACGCCCGCGGTCTGCGGGACCCCCACCGACCTCGCCCTGCGGACCATCACCGAATACGAGGAGCCGCGCGGGTTCTACGGCGGCGCCGTCGGCTGGTGCGATGCCCGCGGCGACGGTGAATGGGTGGTCGCGATCCGCTGCGCCGACGTGTCCGCGGACGGGCGCACCGTGCGGGCCTACGGTGGCGGCGGCATCGTGGCGGCATCCGACCCGCGCACCGAACTCGACGAGACGACGGCCAAACTGCGCACCCTGCTGAACGGGCTGGCCTGCGCGGTACCGGACCAGCCGAGCTGATCGGGGCTGGTCGCCGGGGCTCGAGAGGGCCGACCGACCGGCGGGTTGCCGTGCTGCGTGCCGCCTGCGGTGCGCCCATGTTGTAGGTTGGCTCGCAAGACGCCTGTGTCGATGTTGGGAGTACGCGATGAAGTTTGCCGTCCCGGGGGTTGCGAGCGCCGTCGCCGGAGCGCTGCTCGGCGTGATCGCGGTGTTCGTCGTCGTGACGGCGACAGCGCAGAATTCGCGGCCCGAGGTGGATCGCAGTGGCGACGCGTCGTCGTCGCTGCTGAACAACGTTGAGTACGGCGCGCGCTGACGCTGCGCCCGCCGCTGCCCCCTCCGCCGACTCCCGTTCCTCGGCCACCGCACCACTGGGCCGGCGTTGGTTCGCCGGTACCGTCCTCGCCGCCTTCCTGCTGACCTTTCTGCAGGCGCCCGGCAATACCGTCGCCGACACCAAATACGATCTCGCCCAGAATCCCGTCGGATTCCTGCGGCGCGCCGCCCATCTGTGGAGCAGTCAGGCGCCGATGGGCCAAGTGCAGAACCAGGCGTACGGATATTTCTTCCCGCACGGCGCCTTCTTCTCACTGGGCCACGTGCTGGGCCTTCCGGCCTGGGTGACCCAGCGGATCTGGTGGGCGCTGCTGATTCTCGCCGGTTTCTGGGGCATCGTCCGGCTGTGCGAGGTGCTGGGCATCGGCACCCGCGGTTCCCGCGTGGTCGCGGCGGTCGCGTTCGCGCTCTCCCCGCGGGTGCTGACCACGCTCGGATCCATCTCCTCGGAAACCCTGCCGATGATGCTGGCCCCCTGGGTGCTGCTCGCACCGGCCGCGCTGGGCGTCGCCGGGATGCCGCGGATCCATGCCGTCCGGTCCGGATGGCGGCGACTGCTGCCACACCGGCCGACCGCCGAATCGGTCGCGATGCGGGGTGCGACCTCGCCCGCGGCGAGCGCCCTCGCGCTGGCGCTGATGGGCTCGGTCAACGCAGTCGCGACGGTGGCCGCCTTTCTGCCCGCGGCGCTGTGGTGGGCGTCGTATCGCCCGAATCGCACCTGGTGGCGCTTCACCCGGGCGTGGATTCCGCTGTTGATGCTGGGCACCTTCTGGTGGGTGGTGCCGCTGCTGGTGCTCGGCAAGGTGAGCCCGCCGTTCCTGGACTACATCGAATCCTCCGGGGTGACCACCCAGTGGGCGTCGCTGGGTGAGGTGTTGCGCGGCACCGACAGCTGGACGCCGTACGTCTCACCGGAGCGGATCGCGGGCGCGGTGCTGGTCACCCAGCCCGCGGCGGTGCTGGCGACCGGAGCGCTCGCGGCGGCCGGAATGGCCGGGCTGGCACTGCGTTCCATGCCGGGACGCGGACGGTTCACCCTCGTTCTGATCGCCGGCCTGGTCGGCATCTGCGCCGGATACGCCGGACAGCTCGGCGGGCCGTTCGCCGAATCGGTGCGGATCTTCCTGGACTCCGGCGGCGCCCCCCTGCGCAATGTGCACAAGCTGGAACCACTGATCCGGATCCCGCTGGTGATCGGGCTCGCGCATCTGCTGCGCCGGGTGCCGCTGCCCGCTTCGGCGCCGATGCCGGTGTGGCGCAGTGCCTTCGCGCATCCGGAACGCGACCGGATGGTCGCGGTGGCGGCGCTGCTGCTGGCGGCGCTGGCCTTGTCGACCTCGCTGGCGTGGACCGGGAAGCTCGCCCCGCGTGGCGCCTACGACAAGGTGCCGGCCTACTGGCAGCAGACCGCGGACTGGCTGGCGCACAATGCCTCCGACACCCGGGCGCTGGTGGTGCCCGGCGCGCCGTTCGGCAGCCAGATCTGGGGACTGACCCGTGACGAGCCGCTGCAGGCCCTGGCCCGCGCGCCGTGGGCGGTCCGCGATGCCGTGCCCCTCACACCGCCGGGGGCGATCCGGGCGATGGATTCGGTGCAGCGGCTGATCGCCGACGGCCGGCCCTCCACCGGGCTCGCCCCGACGCTGATCGATCAGGGCATCGGAATCCTCGTGCTGCGCAACGATCTCGACCCCGATACCTCCCGCTCCACCCGTCCGATGCTGGCGCACGAGGCGATCGAGGGTTCCCCCGGGATCACCGAGGTCGCCGCATTCGGCAACCCGATCGAGGTGGGCCACGGCGACGGACTGGTCGCCGACGGCGATCTGCGCCCGACGTATCCCGCGATCGAGATCTACCGGGTGAGCGACGGCGACAGCGGGCAACCGGCCGATATCCGCAGTGGTCCCGGCGCGCCCGCGAGCTTCCCCGGAGCGCGGACCGTGCCGCTGAATTCCGTGCCGGTCGTTCAGGGCGGTCCGGAAGTGCTGGAACGGCTGCGTCGCAACGGTTCCGGCGCGAACGGTCCCGCCCTGCTGGCCACCGATGCCGCACGCGCGGGACTGACTCCCTCGGCGACCACGATCACCGATACCCCGATGGATCGCGAGGCCGATTTCGGGCGGGTGGACAACCACAATTCGGCGTTGCGCGCGCCCACCGACGCCCGCCGCACCCACAACCTGGTCCCCGACTACCCCGTACCCGGCGCGCAGCCGGTGGAGGGGCAATGGTCCGGCGCCACCGTCACGGCCTCCAGTTCCGCGGCCGATGCCACTCAGCTCGGCGGCGCCGCCCCGGGAAGTTCGACCGCCGCCGCCTTCGACGGTGACCCGAGTACCGCGTGGTTGAGCACCAGCGCCGAACACGCTGTCGGACAATGGCTCCGGCTCGGCCTCGACCATCCGATCCAGGCCGGGGCACTCCAGGTGACCACGAGTCCCGCCGCGATCGGCGACCCGGTGAAGTGGATCGAGGTGCGCACCGCCAACGGCACGGTGGCCGCGCGAATATCGGAACCCGGTGCGCCGGTGTCGGTTTCGCTGCCTCCGGGGCGCACCGACTGGCTCACCATCACGGCGACACGCACCGAGAACGGTACCGGCGGTGGGCAATTCGGTATCAGCGAGGTGCAGCTGTTCGACTATTCGAACCGTGACGCGCCGACGCCGGTGACCATTCGCCACCGCACGGTGCTGCCGCCCGTTCCGGCCGGAACACCGGTGCGCGGCTGGAATCTGGGACAGGAATTCCCCGGCCGCAGTGGATGTTTCGATGCGCCGGATCGCGTGCGCTGCAGTAAGGGCCTCGCGCTGCCCGCCGAGGAACCGGGCGCCTTCGAACGCACTCTCGATGTGCCGGACCCGGTGACGGTCGCACCGCGGCTGACCCTGCGCACCCGGCAGGGCCCGGCGCTGGAAAGTCTGCTGACCGATCCGGAGCGGCCCATCGCCCGCGGCAAGGCCGATGTCGGCGATCTGCGCGGTTCTGCCTTCGCGGCGACCGACGGCGATCCGCGCACCAGCTGGATCGCCCCCGAGGACACCGTGCGCAATCGCACCGGCGCCAAACCGACGCTGACCGTTGCGCTGCCGCGCCCGGAACTGGTCACCGGCCTCGAGGTGACTCCGCCGATGGGCGCACTGCCCGCGCGGCCGACCTCGATCGCGGTGAATCTCGGTGACGGGCCGCAGGTGCGCGAGATTCCGCCCGCGCCGAAGGGACGCGATCCGGAGGCGACGGCCGAATCACCGGGCCGCACCTCGCCGACCGCCACACCACCGCGGGACGCACCCGCCCCGCAGCCGAAGTCGACCGACACCCCCGCGCCGATGTCCGCACCGCCCACTCCGGTCCGGCTGGAGCTGTATCCGCACGTCACCGACCACATCGAGATCAGCATCGATACCTGGAAGCCGGTGCTGGACCGCACCGCACTCGGTCTCACCCAGGAGCAGCCGCCGGGCCTGGCGGAAGTGTCCGTACTCGGACCGGACTATCCGGCGCCCGCTCCCGGCGACCGGCTGGTAACGGTGGACTGTGACCACGGCCCGACCCTCGCGGTCGCGGGGCGGGTGCTGCGCACGAGCGTGACCGCGACGGCCGATGAATTGCGCACGGGGAAGCCGGTTTCCGCCACCGTGTGCGCGCCCGGCGAGACCGGGAACGGCGGTGACACGGTGGACCTGCCGCCCGGTTCCGTCGACGTCACGGTCGCGCCGACCGACCTGTTCTCGGTCGACGAACTGCGGTTGGACAACACGGCTTTCGCGGCCGACGGCTCCCCGGCGCCGGCCACCGAATCCACCCCGGCGCCGGCCGTCGAGAACACCGCGCCGGAGCCGCCCGGAAACGAGGGTCGCCCGGCGGGCATCGACGCCCCGCCCGGCGATCGCCTGCTGGTGCTGCCGCTCAGCACCAATGTCGGCTGGACCGCGCACACCAGGGACGGCCACACCTTGCGGCCCGTCGTGGTGGACGGGTGGAAGCAGGGCTGGGTGATTCCCGCCGATGCGTACGGCCCGGTGACCGTGGGATTCCCGATCGACCGCTGGTATCGCCTGGCCATCTTCGGCGGCTTGCTCCTGCTGATCCCGCTGGCGCTGCTGGCCCTGCCGGTGCCCGGACGGCTGCGTAAATGGTTGCGGCACAATAAAAATGGTCGCGGCGCGGCCGAACTGCCGCCGGAGGCGGCTACGCCGCTCCGCGCAGAAGGCAGGATGCCCGGCGACACAGCCCCGGCGGCGGCCGACTCACCCGCCCCGGCGGACGATGCACCCGCCCCGGCGGACGATGCACCGACGACGGCAGACGGTGCGCTCGCACACGGAATCGGCGACGGCACGACGCCCCGGCCGCACGGCGCTTCGAGCGCATCCGACGATCACACCGCCAACCCCGGGGTAACCATCCCGGCACCGGCCTCCTCGGCCGTGTTCTACGACCCACCGCCTCGGACCTGGAACAGCTGGTGGCTGGGCGCCGCCGGTGTGTTGGTCGCCGCCTTCCTCATCGCCGGCCCGATCGCGACGGTGTGCGCCGCGATCGGTGTGGTCGCGGTGCGGGTGCTGCCGCGGGCGCCGCTCGCCCTCGCCGTACTGGCCGGGGCCGGAACGATCCTGGGCGAAGCCGCCCTCTCCACGGGCCCGTGGCGGTCGGGAGAGGTCTATATGGGTGGCTCGCTGTGGGCGCAGTTCCCGGCGCTGGTGGCGGTGGTCGCCGTGGGCGTCGCCGCACTGCCCGCCCGGAAACGGTGGTGGGCGGGTTCCACTACCCGAACCGGCGTTTGACCCACTGCCGCACCGGTTCTTCGACCAGCGCGTAACTCGCGGCGGCCAGCGGAATCGTGAAGGCGACCGTCAAAGCCAGCACATGCAGGAACCCGCCGTTGAACGGGATGAAACCGAAGATGGGGAACATCATCGCCAAGACCACCAGATGCCAGATGAAGATGCCGTAGGACCAGCGTCCGATCGTCAGCGCCAGGCGGCTCTCCAGAAAGCGGTGCCGCGCGACACCGACCACGAGCGGGGCGAGCAGGCCGAAACCGATCAAGGCCCCTAGACCCATTTTCATCGCGTACTGCCACGCCGCGGCGCGAGCCAGTCCGGCGGGCCCGGCCAGGTCGGTGGCCGACAGCGCGAACGCGACCGCGGCGACCGACCACATCAGCCGGCGGTCACCGAGCCGGCGCTGCCACCGCGGCGCCGCGTCCCCGTCCCGCGATCGCGCGCCCAGGATCTCGGCCAGTTCGGCCAGCACCATGCCCGCCGCGAACCACGGCAGATATCCGGGCAGCCAGTTGTCGGCGTGGATGGCGTCCGGGGTGGGTACCGGCAGGAAATTCCAGCCCAGGCACAGCAATCCGATCGCGATCACCGCGAACACCCGCTGCCGTGCCGCCGAACCGCGCAACCCGGCCAGCGCCCAGGCCAGCAGCGGCAGCACCAGATAGAAGGCCACCTCCACCGACAGACTCCACATCTGGGTGAGCCCGTCGGTCAGGGTCAGCGGGACGAAGACCTGCACCAACGCCAGATTGGCCCCCCACACGCGCAGCCCGGCCGACCGGGCCGCGGACGGCAGCAGGGTGAGCGCCACGCAGACGACGACCCAGTAGGCGGGCAGGATCCGAGCGGCCCGGTGCAGCAGATAGCGCCCGGCCCGCGGCGCGGTGCCCAGGTCGCGGGCCGCGGCGGCGTGCGGGCGCCACAGCAGGAAGCCGGAGAGACCGAAGAATACGGCGACGGCCATATCGAACCGCTCCCACACCCGCCCGATCACCGGCGTCCCCGCGGCGCCGGTCTGGAAGGCCACGTGGGTCAGCACCACGCCGAGTGCGGCCAGTCCGCGCAGACCCTCCAGCGCGGGAACGAATTTCCGGGTTCCGGGGACCGCCGGAGCGGGGCGCGCCGCCGGGGCAACCGGCACGTCGGTGCTGGATGGGGCGATTTCGGGCGTGGCGGTCATCGCGGTCCAGTGTGCCCTGCCGGGTTCACGGGCGCCGCGTGCGGCTCTCCGCGACGCGAGCGGCAACCGCGCCTCGCCGGACGCCCGTACTTCTTCGGGGTGTTTTCCGCACTCAGCTCGCCGGGTTAAGGTGCCGGACTGTTAGTGTCGGGGCTCACGAGTGCTTGTGTTATGACCGCACCCGGTTATGAGCGCACCCGGACGAGGCTTGTTCGACGACGAGGAGAGTTTGCATGGCACTCAGTGCCGGTACCAAGAGGACGGTGGCCTGCCTGCTCGTGGGACTCGGTGCGCTGTTGATCGTCGCAGCGATACTGATTCCGACCTACGGGGTGAGCCAGTTGGCCAAAACTCCCCTCGACCTCGAGATCACCACCATCGCATCCAACAAGCCGGACGCCACGAGCGAGGTGCTGGACGCGAAATCGCTCACCTCCGGTGAGGGCCCGGTGCAGATCGACAAGAACGTCGGGCTCATCTCGCAGCGCTTCCTCACCGTGGAGGATCCGTCGGGTAAGACCAATATGACGATCCAGGCCGGTCAGACGCTGCGCCGCAAGGACAAGACCGGTGACACCGGCCTGCTGTCGGCGATCATCGACCGCGTCACCATCAACCGCAAGACCGGTCAGCCGATCGACGACGACCCCAACGGGTCGATCGCGACCACCGTCGACAGCAAGGGCAACAGCGTCCCGGATCCGGTGCAGCACACCGGTCTCCAGTACCGCTTCCCGATCGGCACCGAGAAGACCACGTACCCGTACTTCGACATCAACGCCCGCAAGTCGTTCGATATGAAGTTCGTGGAAGAGACCGAGATCAACGATCTGAAGGTCTACCACTTCCGCCAGCAGGTGCCGCCGACCGATCTGTCCAAGGTCACCTCCGCGCCGACCAACCGGCTCACCTTCCCGGCCGCCAAGTGGGGCGTGCAGGGCGAGGGCGACGTCACGATGAACCGCTACTACACCAACACTCGCGACGTGTGGGTGGAGCCGGAGACCGGCACCGTCGTGAACGGCTCCGAGCAGCTGCACCAGTACTACGCGCGCAGTGCGGACAAGCCCGAGGTCACCGCGATCAACACCACGCTGACCTTCGATCCGGACACCGTCCGCTCGCAGGCCGACGAGGCCCGCAAGTACATGGACCAGATCTCGCTCTACAGCCGCACGCTGCCGATCATCCTCGGTGTGCTGGGCGTGATCTCGCTGATCGCCGGTCTGATCCTGGGTCTGCGCGGCGGCGACGGCTCCTCGAAGCCGGGCCGGCTGGTCAAGAAGCCGCAGACCACTCCGCCGAGCGACAAGCCGGGGCAGGCGTTCTCGGAAGCGCCGACGCAGCAGATCGACATCAGCAAGAACCGGTAGGTTCCCCGGTCGCACAGTGGCTCCCCGGTTTTCGGACCGGGGAGCCACTGGCGTCTTGCGGGCTTCTACCGCGCGGCCGGCCGGGTGGCGGGCTGCATGCGGAAGGTCAGCGCCTCCATCAGGATTTTGCGCTGGGTCTTCTGCACCGCCGCGATTCGCCATTCACCGTCGGATTCGCGGACCACGGTGTAGGTGGCCAGCTTGCCCAGCTTCTTCGGCTGCCCCTTCGATGATTCCCCGCGGGTGACGACGACGGCGGTATCGCTGCCGTAGCGGCGGATCTCGACGATGTCGACGGTGAGCCGGGTGCCCTTCAGAAAACTGTCGAACAGCGCCTGATGCGCACCGCCGATCTCGGCACCACCGTGATAGACGGTGCCCAGATAGGTGACGTCGGTGGCGTCGGCGGTGAAACAGGCGCCGTAGGCGGCGCCGTCGCCGCGGTTCCAGGCGTCGCGGCTGCGCTCGATGAGGGCGCGGATGGCGGTGGTGTCGGTGGTGGTGGACATGGTCGTCTCCTCAATCGGCGATCAGGGTCAGAGCGGTTCGGCGCGGCAGCAGCCGCATGGCAGTCGTCCAGAGCCGGTTGGCCGGACTGGTGAGTACGATCGGTCCCTCCTTGCGGGCCAAGGCTTTTCGCGCTCGGCGCACCACGTCCTGTGGCGACTGCACCAGCCATGGCGGCACATCGGCCGCGGCCTGGGAGGCGGTCGCGGTGACACCGGGGCACAGGGCCATGACGTGGACCCCGCGGGCTTTCTGTTCGTGCCACAGGGTTTCGGAGAACGCGGTGACGAATGCCTTGGACGCGCTGTACACGTTCAGTCCGGGTTTCGGCACGTGTCCGAGCGTCGAGGACACGTTCACGAGCGCGCTGCCGGGGCCGGCGGTGGCGAGGAAGGCGTGCGCGAGCGTGATCACCGCCCGGCAGTTGAGATCGATGGTGGCGAGCGATGATTCGATCGCCACCTGGTCGAAGGGGCCGGGCACGGCGGTGCCGGCGTTGTTGACGAGCAACGAGTAACCGCCTCGATGAAGCAGCCGCGCGACCGCCGCCACTCCCGCCGTGGTGGCCAGGTCCGCGGCGAGATGATCGTGGCCGGGCCCGAGTTCACCGACGAGGCGCGTCAGCCGATCGGCATCGCGGGCGACGACGGTCACCGAGAAACCCTCTGCCGCAAGGGCGATGGCGAAGGCGCGGCCGATGCCGGCACTCGCACCGGTCACCAGCGCCTTCACCGTTCGGCCTCGGGCTCGGTCGCCGGGTCGAACAGGAAGGACACCCGCTCGAATACCGATCGGCGCGCGGTGTTGTGGAAACTCGCGATCCGCCATCGGCCGTCGGCTTCGCGGACGAGCGTGTAGGTCTGCGTCTTGGACAACTCGTGCGGGCGATCACCGTCGTACCGGTCGCCCCGGCTGGTGACGATGGCGACGTCACCACCGTAGAACCGGGCGCCGAGGAACGAATCGGCCAGTTTGCTGCCCTTCAGGAAACCGCTGAACAGCGCGCGGTGCGCCTCGGTGAGATCGCGGCGTCCGCTGTAGTAGGTGCCCACGAAGGTCGTGTACGTGGCGTTCTCGGTGAAAACGGCACCGTAGGCGTCGGCATCGTTGCGATCCCACGCGGCCGTCATATCGCCGATGGTCGAGCACACCGCCCGCAGATCCTCGGCGCTGCCGCCCTCGGCTCGCACACTCGTACATTCGGCGACGCCCGTATTGCGCACATCGGAGGTCTGATCCAGCCAGACGTATCCGCCGGCCGCCGCGATGCCGAGGCCCAGCACGGTGGCGCCGAGCGCCTTGGCCACGGTGCGGCGGCGAGATTTCCCGGGTCGGGCGGGTGCGCTGGGCTCGGTGGCGGTGGTCATGAGCAGGTCCTCTCGTGATATTCTCTGCTTAGAAGATTTTACTTCTTCCAAGAAGTCTCTTCGTTGAAGAAGAGATTACGAGAGAGGTGTGTCCCGTGTCAACGACGAGTCGCGAGAACGACCCCAGCCAGGTGTTTCGCCGCTACCTGAGTTCCGTTGTGCTGCACGCTCAGGCGGGTGCGAAAGCGGTCGGGCTCGGCGCCACCGACCTCTACGCCCTCAACATCCTGGAGTTGAGCGGCGCGATGACGCCCGGCGAACTCGGGGCCCGCACCGGGCTCACCACCGGGCCCACCACCCGCCTGATCGACCGCCTGGAACAGGGCGGCTACGTGCGCCGGGCGCCGGATCCGGCCGACCGGCGCAAGGTCATCGTCGAACCGGTGGACCGGCCCGCCGGCCTGGACAGCGCCCTGGCCCCGGCCCGTCGCCGGATCGGCGACATCGTGCGGGGCTACACCCCCGAACAGCGGGAACTGCTGTTCGACTATTTCGCCCGTGCGGCCGACGCGTACCAGCGCGCCGCCGAAGACATCACCGCCGAGGAGATCACCGAGCCGGAGACGGCGGGCGAGTGAGTCGCCCTCCCCGTGTGGTCACTCGCCGGGCAACGGCGAAAACTTCCCTCCCGCAGCGATATTCGTAGCAGCCGGATCGGGACGGACGGTTCGCACCACCACGGTGACGACCAGCGTGGTCACGATCGCGACGACGGCGGTGGCCAGCGCGATCAACACCGGCAGGCTGCGCACGAACGGCACGGCGACGCCCACTTCGACCGCCAATCCGGCCCAGATGACGGCGGCCGGTGCGGTGCGGTCGGCGGCGATCGCCGACAGCAGGGCCCCCTGCAGGACCGCCAACAGCGCGCCGGCCAGCGCGAACAACCACAGCAGATCCTGGATCGGCGCATAGTCACGGCCGGCGAACAGCGGGGCCAGCGGCGCCAGCACGGCCGCGCCGGCCACGGCGAGCAGGCCGACCGCCGCCAGCACTCCGAGCGCGGACCGCAGCGCGCGCACGGAATGCTGCGGTTGCGCCATTCGCGGATACAGCACGACGCCGACGGCCTGCGGGAGCCAGAACGCGATCTTGGTGGCGATCGCGCCGAGGGCGTAGCGGCTGGCGTCGGCCTCGCCCAAAACGATACGGGCGACGATCAGATCCGCGGACGACAGCGCCATCAGGGCGGCCTGGACCTGAGCCGCGCGCAGGACCGCGGCCACGTCGGCGGCGCGCGCCCCCGCGATCCGCGCGCCGGCGCTGCGGATCTCGACGGCGACCGGAGCCCGCACGACCTCGGCCGCGTTCGGTGGCAGCGGGTTCGAGCCCGCATCCGCCGCCGAGAGCGCGCTCCGGGAGATCCGGTTCGCCGCGGTGGTGGCCACCAGCAGGCCGAGAGCAGCACCCCAGAGCGCGGCAGCGGCGCCCGCGCCGACGGCCAGCGCGATCAGCGCCGGAGCGACCCGGGCGATCGCCGAACCACCGAGAACGGTTGCGAGCGAACGGAATCGGTTCGTTCCCTGCAGAATTCCCTGCTCGCCGGAGAGCAGTACCAGGACCGGCGCGGCGATCAACGCCCCGCCCGCGGCGACCGCGCTCACGTGCAGCAGCACCGCGACGGCGGGTATGAGCGCGAGCGCGACGACCGCCACGATCATCGCGCAGCGCCGGGTCAGGCCGCGCACCGTCGCCACCGCGGCGCCGCGCACCAACTCCCGCGCGACCACGTTCTGCAGCGCCAACGCCGGTACCGCGGCGAGCAACTGCACGGCCAGCAGGCTCGCGAAGGCGCTGTAGCCGGTCACGCCCAGCCAGCGCCCGGCCAGCAGTTGCAGCAGATAACCGGCGATATTGGCGGTCATGGCCCCAGCGGTCACCAGGGTCATATCCGCGACCACGGGTAGACGGCGCAGGGCAGACATCCCGCCATGCTCCCACCTCCGGGCCGCCCCGCCACAGCCGAGGCCCGCCGGTACGCGACCGGGATGCCGCCGAGCGGGCGTTTCAGTCCCCGTCCACCAGCTGGCGCCGCACGTCGAGCAGATGGTGGCGGACCTCGTGGACCGTGTGGGCCGCCACCCAGCGCAGTTCGCGCTCGACGCGATCGGGGTAGTTGTACAGAACCCGCCGGTTCCAGTCGTCGGCGTCGAGGCGGTCGAGAACATTCGCGAGCAGTCGCGCGGAGACGAGTAGTTCCTGAGCCACGTCGGCGGGATCCTGCTCGGTATAGCCGTCGTGATCGGCACGTTCGTCCCGGCCCATGGTGAGAAGTGCCGGGCGATCGGTGCGACGCGCCAGCAGCACGCGTTCGCGCTGCACGAGCAGTACGTCCCGGACGTGGCAGCCGTACTCCAACGGCGACCACACCTCCGGAAGGCGGCGCCGCCGCGCATCGGGGCAGTCGTTCAGCGTGGCGGCCAGCTCGGTGACACCGTCGAGAATCGCGGTCGCGGCCTGCGGCGCCTCGTCCGGCCGGTACTCGTAACCGCATTCGGCGCATCGATCCATCGCACAACCCCGTCTCACCGCGTTGACACCGTCTCAGTGAGACCATACCCGGGTGTAGGAGCCGGGCGGGCGTCCGCGGCCGGCATCCCGGCCGACGTAGGGTGACTCAGCGTGACCGGGGCTCGAGAACACGGCGACGACACCAGAAGCTCGCAGCTGCGGCCGGCGAGCGCCGCGCCGATGTGGGCCCGGATCGTTCCCGTGGCCTACAGCCTCGCACTGGCCCTGATCGTCGTCGGTCCGCTGCTGGGGCCGGGATATCTGCTGCTGCGCGACGGGGTGAGCACGCCGCGGTCCTACGCGACCGATGCGGCTCTGGGGCTGGGCGACGCGGCGCCGAGGGCCGTTCCGCAGGATGGACTGCTCGCCGCACTGTCGGTGGTGGTGGACGGGGGCATCGTCGTCAAGGCGATTCTGGTGCTCGCGCTCACGGCCGCCGGATGGGGCGCGGCGCGGCTCGCGCACACCCTGCTGCGGGTGTCCCTGGCGCCTCAGCTGGTCGCCGCGACGGTTGCGATCTGGAATCCCTATGTGGCCGAACGTCTTCTGCAGGGACATTGGAGCCTGCTCGCCGGCTATGCGGCGCTGCCCTGGACGGTTGTGCTCGGGCAGCGGGTGCGGTCGGCCGCCGGACAGGCCCACCCGGCGACGCGTAAATCGCGCGAGGACACGGAGTCTCCGCCGGACGATGCCGGAGACACGACGGCGCGGGCCGATGCCGACCGCGAGCCGCGAGGAGAACCCTCCGAACCGACGCCCGGTAACCGGACGAGGCCGGGGAGGGTGCGTACCGCCGGTCCATGGTTGATGCTGGGCGGCCTGTTCGCCGCGGCGGGTTTGACGCCGACCGGTTCGCTGCTGGCGGGTCTGCTGGCGGTCCTCACGGTAGGGCGGCGCAATATCGTCGGCGCGGTGGCGCTGTGGCTGGTGAGTGCCGGTCCGTGGCTGGTGGCCACGGCACTGTCCGGCAGCGGGGCCGAACCGTCCGATCCGGCGGGGGTGGCGGCCTTCGCCGCGCGGGCCGAACCGGGGCTCGGCACCCTGGGGAGCCTGGCCGGACTGGGGGGAATCTGGAACGGTGCGGCGGTACCCGGCTCGCGAACAACGCTCGTCGCGGTGCTGTCGACCCTCGTACTGCTCGCGATCGTCCTGTCGGGCGTGCGGGCGGTGGCGGCGCCGGGCGAACGGTCCACGCGCTATCCACGGCGAATGCTGCTGGTGCTGGCCGCGATCTGCATCCTGTTACCTGCCCTGGGCGCGACGGGATGGGGCCTCTCGATCGGCGAATCCCTGATCGAGCGCATCCCCGGCGCCGGACTCCTGCGCGACACCCAGAAGTACGTCGCCCTCGCGATGCCCGCGTACGCCCTGTGCGCTGCGGCGGGATGCCGCACCCTCGCCTCCTTCCGCCGCCGCGGTACACCGGACTTCGCACGGCGACCCGCGCCGCGCACCGACACAATTCACACGGTCGCGGCCGCGGCGTCGACGTCTCCTGCCGCCGGTACCGAGCCCGCGCACAGCGACAGCACAGCGCAGCCGAAACCCCTTGGCGTGCAACAACTTATCGCTGCGCTCTTCATCGCCGCGCTGATCCTCACCCTCCCCGACCTGGCCTGGGGAGTGGGTGGCGCGCTGCGACCGGTGCACTATCCGCCGGCATGGCAGCGGGTGGCCGCTATGGTCGACGGCCCCGGCGACGTCGCCGTGTTGCCCGCCGGAATGTTTCGCGTATTCCCTTACAGCGGAAGGGTTCCGGTGCTGGATCCCGCACCTCGCATGCTGCGGTCGGACGTTCTGCAGACGGGCGTACTGCCGGTTCGGGGGCAGGTGGTGGCGGGGGAGGGCGCGCGAGCCCAGCGGGTGGAGAACCTCCTGCTCCGAGGCGCGGACTCGTCCGCCCTCGCCATCCAGGGCGTCGGCTGGATTCTCGTCGAACACCGCACGCCGGGAGCGGTCGGCGAGGCGAGAACCACGTTGAGCCGGCTGCAGCCGACGTACTCCGACGCCGATCTCACGCTCTATCGCGTACCGGGGGCACGAGATGTGGCCCGGGCCACCGCCACCGACCGCGCCGTGGCCGTCGCCGCGCACCTTCTGTGGGCGGCTCTGCTCCTGACCGGGCTCGCGGCGGCCCTGGCCGACCGGCGACGCGGGCGATGAACCACACCGATCGACAGCCGGGCCGGGTCGGAAATTCCGGTCCGCCGATCAGCGAAGAGTCGGGGCCACGCGGTCGTCCCGCAGCGGCGCCGAGCTCGCTGCCGCCACCGTCGCACGCCCCGTGACAAGCCCCGAGACGAATCGTCCCCGCGCGGCGGCGGCCAGGACTTCACTCACCCCGTTGCCCGTCTGCTCCCAGGAGAACTCGCGAGCTCGCGCACGCGCCTTCTCTCCCATCACCATTCGTCCCTCGGGGTCGGCGAGTAGTTCACCCACGGTGTCGGTCAGCTGGGTGGCGTCGTCGACCAGCACCCCGGTCACACCGTCGACGATCGAATCGGTGAGGCCCCGGGAACTGCGATAACCGATGGTCGGGACACCGTGCTGCGCCGCCTCGATCACCGCCAGGCCCCACCCTTCCTTGCGGGAGGGCAGCACCTGAACCCAAGCGCGGGAGAGCAATTCGTGCTTGCGCGCTTCGTCGACGTAACCGTGGAAATCGACCGCGTCGGCGATCCCCGAGCTGTGCGCCCGCCTCTTCAGGTTGTCGGCCCACCAGCCGTCGCCGATCACGTCCAGGCGCAGGCCGGGGAGCCGGTTCCGCAGACCCGCGACCACGTCCAGTGCGTCCTCGATCTGCTTGTGCGGCACCAACCTCGACAGCACGACGATGCTCGGATACGGCGTGCGGGTCGTCGCGGCGCCGGTCGGCGACTGAGCGGGCACAGGCTCGGCGCCGTTGCGCACCACCGCGATTCGCGTCGCGTCCACCCCGAGCGAGGCGAGTTCCTCCGCGGAGGGCAGCGATACCGTCAGATACTGATCGCGCCGATGGACCCGCGGCGACAATCGCGATTCGATCCACCAGCCGATCCGGCCGACCACCCGGCCCGCCACCGGCCACTGCTCACGATGTCCGTGATGCACCAGGACCACCGAGGGCGCGCCGGAGACCGTCCTGGCGAAGAACGGAATGCCGTTCTGGGTGTCGATCACCGCATCCGGCCGCAGCCCGCGCAGCGGGCCGAAACCCAGCCGCCCGGCCGCGATGGCGGCCAGCGCACGCGGGTAGACCGTGAAGCGCCCGCCCGCGCGGCTGACCTCGATGCCGTCGATGCGTTCCCGGCGCCGCGCACCCGGATAGTGCGCGGTCCGCAGCGTCACCTTCACCCCGCGCGCCGCCAACTGCGCACCCACCTGCTCCAGGTACCGCTCGCTCCCCCCGCCCTGGGGATGGCCGGTGTCGCGCCAGCACAGCAGCAGGACTTCGCGTACGTCCGCACCCGGGCGCAACTCGTTCTCGCCGCTGCCGGGCCCACGGAACTGCCCCATGGCAGCGCGCTCGCGGGGGCCGGTTTCGGGCACGGCAGTTCTCCAGATCGTTCACGTCGGACGACAGTGGGCTCCACCATAGCGGCCGACGGCCGTTCCGGGTCGCTGCGGTGGCCGCATAGACTGGCGCGGCCATGCTTCGATCCGACGCAACCGGACCGCGTCCCCGCTTCGCGCGCCGGGCCACCCTTCGCCGTTCACTGCGCCTGTTGGGCAGTTTCCGCTCCGAACAGACCGACCCGGCCCGGTTCTACGGCGGAATCGCCACCGACACCGCCGACCTCGTAGCCGATTTCTATCGGGATCTGACCGGACGGGACCTCCGCGGCACCGTGGTCGTCGACGTGGGCGGGGGTCCGGGGTACTTCGCGGACGAATTCGCGGCGGCGGGCGCGCGCTACCTGCCGATCGAACCCGATCCCACCGAGATGCACGCCGCCGGGCTCACCGTCGCCGGCGCGGTGCGCGGGTCCGGGATGGCACTGCCGATCCGCGACGACGCCGTCGACATCTGCCTGTCGTCGAATGTCGCCGAACATGTGCCGCAGCCATGGGTGATGGCCGACGAGATGCTGCGCATCACCAAACCGGGCGGCCTGATGGTGCTGTCCTACACGGTGTGGCTCGGACCGTTCGGCGGACACGAAACGGGACCGTGGCACTACCTCGGCGGCGAATTCGCGGCCCGGCGCTACGCCCGGCGCACCGGAAAGCAGCCCAAGAACCGCTTCGGCAGCTCCCTGTTCGCCGTCACCGCCGCCGACGGGCTGCGATGGGCGCGCGAAACCGGAGGCCGGGCCCAGATCCTGGCCACCTTCCCCCGCTACCACCCGCGCTGGGCGTGGTGGGTGACACGCATACCGGGCGTGCGGGAACTCTTGGTCAGCAATCTGGTCGTCGTCGCGGCCAAACCCCTCCGCTGAGGCCGCGTCCGGGACCTACTCCAGCCACCCCCGCCGCCGGGTGCGCCGAGCGGGCTCACTCCACGGCGGCTCCTGCATGGCCAGGCCGACGGTTTCCAGCGGGGTCAGGCCGACGCAGTTGGCGAGTGAGCGGACCGCCGCCACCGCCTCGGCCGCCTGCAGCGCCGCCGCCGCCTGTTCGAGCGTCAAGGTCCGGCCGGGCAGAAAGGACACCACCCAGCCCCCGGTACCGACGGACCTTGCCTGATGTGGGGTCTGATCACTGGTCATCAGCGATCGGCCGACCACTTGCACCGCCATGATTCGGACTCCCCTGCGATTGCATTTGTAAAATCGTCCGACAAATGTTTGCTCTAAGCATGCTCTGCAATCGCAGTAAACGCAATAGTGCGTTTTACGAAAAGCGAACCGCGAGGTAGGATTTCGCGCCTCGCGACTGGGCGATCGGTCCGGGATGTCCGCTGCGCGTAGTACGTGACGCGGGAGAAGACGCGCCGAATCAGTTGTCGGACAAACGAACTCGCAGCACCGGCTGCGGATCTCCATGCGGGCGCGGCGCCGCGAGATCGATCTCGACCTGCCATCCGGGCGGCAGGACGGCCTGCAACCGGGCCGCGGCACGCTGCAGCGGCGTACTCGCCGCTGTCGGCGCGAGATCCAACTCCGGATCGGCCCATCGCGCGCCGGCTAATCCCGAGACAGCATCGAACCCGAGTTCGGTCATGCCCACACCCACCTCCCACATACCCCGACCGGTCGGCCAGACAACGGAATCCACGAGCATCTGCAAGCAGTCAGTTCAGCCGCGTAGTTAATTCCCCGCAACCACGGGGAGTATTCGTGAGATGCAGAACACATTCAGAATAGGACAAGCGCGCCATTCCGCACGCGGAACCGCGGAAATGACGAGCCGCCCGCCCGTCACAAAGACGGTGCGGGCGGCTCGCTTTCGTCGTTCGGGTGGATCGGCCTCCCCCGGCCGGCCCTCCGACTAGCCCAGACGCTGCTTGAGCGCCTCGAATTCGTCACGCACGCCGGACGGCAGCTTCTCGCCGACGAATTCGAACCACTCCTCGATCAGCGGGATCTCCTTGCGCCACTCGTCGAGGTCGACCTTCAGCGAGGCGTCGACGTCGGCGGGGTCCACATCCAGCCCCTCGAGGTCCAGATCGCCGGCGGTGGGCACATTGCCGATCGCGGTGGCCTCGGCCTGCGCCTTGCCCTCGATCCGGTTGACGATCCACTCCAGCACGCGGGAGTTCTCGCCGAATCCGGGCCACAGGAAGCGGCCGTCGTCGCCGCGGCGGAACCAGTTGACGTAGAAGATCTTCGGCAACTTGGTGGCGTCGGCGTTCTTGCCCAGGTTGATCCAGTGATTCATGTAGTCACCGACGTGGTAGCCCATGAACGGCAGCATGGCCATCGGATCGCGGCGCACGTTGCCGACCTTGCCCTCGGCCGCGGCGGTCTGCTCCGACGACATCGTGGCGCCCATGAATACGCCGTGCTGCCAATCGAAGGACTCGGTCACCAGCGGGATCGTGGTCTTGCGGCGACCGCCGAACAGGATCGCCGAGATCGGCACGCCCTGCGGGTCGTCCCATTCCGGGGCGAGCGTCGGGCACTGCGACATCGGCGTGCAGTAGCGCGAGTTCGGGTGCGCGGCAAGGGTTTCGGTCTCGCGCAGGTACCAGTCGTTACCCTTCCAGTCGATCAGGTGGTCGGGCTCGCCTTCGAGTCCCTCCCACCAGACGTCGCGATCGTCGGTCAGAGCGACATTGGTGTAGACCGTATTACCGGCCTCCAGCGTGGACATCGCGTTCGGATTCGACTTGTGGTTGGTGCCGGGGGCGACGCCGAAGAAGCCGAACTCCGGGTTCACCGCGTACAGGCGGCCGTCCTCGCCGAAGCGCATCCACGCGATGTCGTCACCCAGCGTCTCCGCGCGCCAGCCCGGAACGGTCGGCTGCAGCATCGCCAGGTTCGTCTTACCGCAGGCGCTCGGGAACGCGGCGGCGACGTAGTAGTTCTTGTTCTCCGGGGAGATGAGCTTGAGGATCAGCATGTGCTCGGCCAGCCAGCCCTCGTCGTGCGCCATCGCCGAGGCGATGCGCAGCGAGTAGCACTTCTTGCCCAGCAACGCGTTGCCGCCGTAGCCCGAACCGTAGGACCAGATCTCACGGTCCTCGGGGAAGTGGGTGATGTACTTGGTGTCGTTGCACGGCCAGGGGACATCGGCCTGGCCCTCGGCCAGCGGCGCGCCCACCGAATGCAGCGCCTTCACGAACGGGCGATCGGTGCCCAGCTTCTCCAGCGCCGCCTTGCCCATACGGGTCATCACGCGCATCGACACCACGACGTATTCGGAATCGGTGAGCTCGACGCCCAGCTTCGGATCCGCGGCGCCCAGCGGGCCCATGCAGAACGGCACCACGTACATGGTGCGGCCCTTCATGCTGCCGCGGTACAGCTCGGTCATGGTGGCGCGCATCTCGTTCGGGTCGACCCAGTTGTTGGTCGGGCCGGCGTCGGCCTCGGTGCGCGAACAGATGAAGGTCCGCGACTCGACGCGGGCGACGTCGGAGGGGTCCGACAGCGCGAGGAAGGAATTCGGCTTCTTGTGCTCGTTGAGCTTCTGGAAGGTGCCGGCCTCGACCAGTTGCGTGGTCAGCCGGTCCCATTCCTCATCGGACCCGTCGGCCCAGACGACCCGCTCCGGCTGGGTGAGCTCTGCGACCTCCTGCACCCAGGCGAGCAGTCCGGCATGCTTGGTCGGCGCGGTGCCATCGGATCCGTGAAGACCAGGAATGGTCGCTGAGGTCATGAAAACTCTCCTGAGATGAGCGGCGGGCCGGAAAACTGCCGAAACAGCTTTCAACACCAGGAAGGCCGCCGTTGGCTGTGGACATCCGCCCGGCTCGCCGAACAGCGCGCCCCGGCTGGGCGGCGTACGAGAACGAGACGGACACCCGGATTCCTTAAGTAAAGAGGTTAACGCGATGTGACGGTCGGTACGGAATGGGGTTGCTCACTCGGGACCCGCCCGAAACCTTCCCACCTCGGCGGCACCCCGGCTGTGAGGGGTGAGCAAACCGCGACCGGGCGACGTCACCCGGCGACCGCGGCCGCCAGGATCGCCAGATCGCGTTCGCACGCGGCCAGTTGTGCGGGCTGTTCGGCGGCGGTGCGGCGCAGTTGCGCCTCCAGCTCCGCGACCCGGCGATCGGCCTCCACCATGCGCGCGGTGCTCGCGCGCACCACCTGTTCGGTCAGCTCGGACTCCGCCTCCACCAGGGCCGTCGCCACTCGCTGCTCGAGCTGGGCCTTCACGTTGACCAGCACATCGGTCACCCATTGCCGCAGATGTGCCCGATCGGCCAGATGTCCCCGGGCCCGCACCACCCACCACGCGACGCCCGCGCCGAGCGCCAGGGTGACCGGCACGGTCGCGTAATCCAACGCCGGCACCAGCGACAACGGCGCAACGATCAACCGGCCGAGGCCGAAACCCGCCGATGCGCCCAGGGCGATCATCAGCCGATCCTCGACACCGCGATGGCGACGCTCCGGATCGGGGCCGACCCGGGGTGCGGGATCGGTCGGCGGAGCCTGCGGCGAGGCCGGCGCGGGCTGCGGTTCCGAGCCGGCCACGGCCTCGATCTGGCGGGCCAGTTCGATCAGGCGGTGGCGGACCACGGCGTCGAGTTCGGCGGTGGCCTGATTCACCGCCGCCTGCAGAAGCTCGGGATAGCCACGCACCGAGCGGCGGTCGAGACGGTCCAGATCGGCACGGGCGGTGGCATGGACGGTGCGCACGCGAGCGCCCACCTCGTGCGTCAGATCCACCCGGGCCAGCTGTAACCGATTACGCAGGGCGGCCAGCGCCTGGGCGCGGCCACCGTCGCGACCGGCCAGCGCGGCGGTGCGTTCGGCGCGCAGGGCGGCTACGGTGCTGCCCGAGCGCAGCGCTTCGATCTGGCCCAGTACCCGGGCACGGGTGTCGGCGAGCACCCGGGCGGTGACGCCGGCCAATCGATCAGGACCGCCACGGACCCCGACCGCGGCGCTGAGCTGGGCGTGCAGGGCGGCCAAGCCGGAGCGGTCCAGCAAAGCGGCGTCGCCGTTGCCGCGCCCCGCGACGGCCAGCCGGGCCGAAACCGGGAGGATCTCGGGCTCGGCGCCGAGCGCCCGGGCCAGCATGGCGGTATCGCGATCCAGCACCGAGCGCCAGTCGGGATGAGCGTGAACTCCGTTCATGGCGAACAGGATTCGCGTTCCCACCGCCTGCAAGCGCGTCACCGGGTCGAGCAGTGCGGCGCCGACGGCGGCGCCCGGATCCACCAGCACCAGCGCCACCGCCGGACCGCTGCCGGGTCCGAAATCGGTGGCGGCGAGCAGGGTTGCCGGGTCGGTGACCGGATCGCTGAGTGCCACGCGCGGTTCGAAGCGGGACAGTTCGGTGCGCAGCAGCGTGGTGTTGGCATCGTCCGGCCCGATGACGGTCACCGGAACAGGCTGTGCCGCAACAGGTTTCGTATCAGCAGCCGTGGATCCGTGTGGTGCGGCGGAATTCGGGCCCGGTTCGGCCGGAACCGCGCGCAACAGCGCGCTGCCCTGCGGATTCCACCGCTCGACGACGGCCAGCACCTCGGGATCCACGCCGGCGGTAACGCCCGCCCGCGCACCGTTCAGCTCGACCGACGCACCGGGTACCTCACAGTCCGGCACTGCTCATCCGCTCCCACATCCGCATATATCCGTTGTGCAACCGGATCGCCGCGCGGCGGGCGGCGGCCGGCATATCGCTGGCGGCCACCGCGCGCCAGCGCTGGGCGCGGACCAGCGCGTCGTCGGCGTCCGCCGGCGTCGCGGACGGATATCCGGCAGCGAGATGGCGGACCTCCGGGCGGGCCAGACCGGCCTGTAGTGCGGTCCACAGCGCCTCGTCCCCGGCCAGATAATCCTCGATCAGGTCGCGGGCGCGCCCGCCGTCACCCTGCGGAATCGCGCGGGCGGCGATGCGAGCCAGATCGTCGAGCAGGTCGCCACCGCGCCGGGCCGCGATCTGCTCGTAGCGCTGATGCAGGCGCGCGTGCACCGGATCGATCCCGCTCACGGCATGCAGCAACTGCAGCAACTGCTGCGGCCCCAACTCCGGTTCGTAGCGCAATGCGACCAGCGCGCAACCGACCCCGTGCAGGCCCCAGCGCTCCAGCAGCGCCCGGCGATCGGCCACATCGGGCCCGGCCGATCGGTCGACGAACAGTTCCGGGGAGAGCGTGAGCTCGGCGCCCCCACCGGCCGCATGGCGGCGCAGCGTGCGCAGATCATCGTCGCTCGGCGTGCCCGCACGGGTGCGGACCGCGAGTTCGGCGACCATCGGGGCGACCGGCACACCCAGCCCGTGCGCCGCCCGATCGGCGGCCACCACCGCATCGCCCCAGCGCGAGCCCACGGCATCGGCCTTGTTGAGCACGACCATCGTGGTGTCGGGCCGCAAGGATTCGAGAACGCGGCGATCGGCGGCCTGCAGCGAGCCCGCGAGCACGTAGACGACCAGATCGGCGTCGAGCACCGGATCCGGCACGCCCGGCTGATCCACCGGCGCGGTCTCCTCGGCCGACATCAGGGCCAGCGCCCGCAACAGCGTCGATTTCCCGGCGCCGGCCCGGCCGGTGACCTGGATCCGCAGTGGCCGCCGGAAGGCCACGGCCGCACTCGCCAGCTGATCGGCGATTCCCGGTGCGGACCCGGCGCCGATCCGCACCGTGGCGATGAGTTGCTCGAGTTCCGGTGTGGGCCCGCCGTGGTCGTTCACGAAGCCCGGCGAAGCGCTGGTTGCAGTGGCTCTCGACACAGGTGGCACCCCCTTCCAGCGGCAAATTGTGTCAGAACACGCGCCGGTTGTCGGCATCGACCGCTGATTCATCGGCACGTCCGATCGCCGTTGTGCCACACGGAGATGTGTCATCGATCACACGAAACAGCTTGCCCGAGCCCGTGACCGGCGACGATGGCGCATGACTGGACGGCCGCCACCGCTGAGCGGTACTGGGGGTGGAATTGGGAATGTTTCCGGCAATACGGTGGTTGCGCTTGTGTCACAGCATAATTCGACAGTGACGTACTAACGGGTCACGGATTCGATCACCTACGCTGAAGCCGCCGGCGGCACCGCCGGTGCGCGGCCTCGGTGGTGTGGACCCCGGTCGGCCGCGCGCCTGTGCGCCGGTCCCGTGGATCCGAAGGAGGTTGCGATGAGCGTCAATGTGGACGTCATCGGTGACGACGGCACCGCCGTCGCGACGAAGAACGAACGGCCGCTGCCGCCGTCGCAGGATCCCTTCTATCGCCCACCCGCCGACGTGGCCGCACACGCACCCGGAACCGTCCTGCGCAGCAGGCCCGTGCAGATCGCACTGCTGGGCCTGATTCCGCAGCGCGTGACCGCATGGCAACTGCTGTACCGCAGCAACGACCTGCACGGGCGCGCGGAGGTCGCGGTGACGACGGTGTTGTCGCCCGCCGATGCCGACCCCGGCGAACGCCGCCCGCTGCTGGCCTTCGAATCGGCGATCGACGCCGTCACCGAGCGCTGCGCCCCCTCCTACGCGCTGCGTCGCGGGGCCGTCGTCCCGGGATCGATCACCCAGCTCGAACTGCTGCTCGTCGCCAATGCGCTGCGGCGCGGCTGGGCGGTGAGCATCGCCGATCACGAGGGACCGGACGGACGTTTCGGCGCGCCACGCGAACCGGGCTACCGCTCTCTCGACGGCATTCGCGCCGCCATGCACTTCCGCCCGCTGGGGCTGAGTACGACCACTCCGGTCGTGGTGTGGGGCTACTCCGGTGGCGGGATGGCCGGATCGTGGCTGGTCGAAATGGCTCCCACCTATGCGCCCGAACTGACCATCGCCGGGGCGGTCCTCGGCGCGCCGGTCGGCGATCCGGGTGAGGTGTTCATCCGGCTCAACGGCGGCCGGTACGCGGGCTTCCCGGCGATCGTGATCTCGGCGCTGCGCCAGGTGTACCCGGCCCTGGGCGACGTTATCGACGGCCGCATCAGCACCGCCGGGGAACGGCTGCTCGAACGCGCCGCGCAGCTGCCGCCGATCGTGGCGCTGGCCCGGCTGGCCGGCCAGGACGTGAGCAAACACCTCGACCGGTCGCTGGAGGAGGTACTGAGCACCCCCGCGATGTGCGAGATGTTCGACGACATACGGCTCGGACAGCACACCCCGCACTGTCCGCTGCTGGTGATCCAGCCGCTGCACGACCGCATCATCGACGTGTCGTGTATCGACGCGCAGGTCGAGCGCTATCGCGCGGGCGGCGCCGCCGTCGGGTACCTGCGCGACCGGCTGAGCGACCACTTCACCTTGTTACCGCTGGCCACGCCGCTGACCTTGGACTGGCTGGCCGATCGCATCGCCGGCCGGCCGGTCACCGACGCCGACACCGAGACCCGGACCGTCTGGTCGGTCGTGGCGTCTCCGTCGCGCTGGCGCGGGCTGTTGGAGCTCGCCGGTACCGCGGGCCGGATGATCCTGGGCCTGCCACTCGGCACGCACAGCGAACCGCAACTCCCCGACGAGCAGCCGCTCGCCGCCTGACGCCGGGCTCCGCGCCCCCGGCAACACACCCTGACCCGGGATTTCCCTCCTCGACGCGGTCGATTGCGGCCCTGATCATCGAATACTGGACAATGGACGCCGTGAACGACGCCGCGAACGACACCGCTGGTAGCGACGGGGCCGGAGGCGGCAGCTTGCGTAACCACGAAGGCCCTGGCCCCGAGCGCGAGCCTTCCCGCCTCTACCCGCGGGTAACGAGCTTCCGCTCGCGTCGTGGCGCGCTGACCGCGACCCAGCAGCAATCCTGGGAGCGGATGTGGCCGCGCATCGGCCGCGAGGTGAGCGACGAACCGCTCGACGCCGCCGCCTGGTTCGGCCGGACCGCGCCGCTGATCATCGAGATCGGCTGCGGCACCGGGACCGCGACCGCGGCGATGGCCCAGGCCGAGCCGCAGTTCGACCTGATCGGCATCGAGGTGTACAAACCCGGCCTCGCACAGCTCGTGCAGCGGATCGAGCGGGACGGGATCGAGAACATCCGTTTGCTGCGCGGCGATGCAGTCGACGTTCTCGAGCACATGATTGCCAAGGATTCGCTAGCTGGTGTCCGGGTCTTCTTCCCGGACCCCTGGCCGAAGGCACGCCACCACAAGCGCCGGCTGCTGCAGCCCGCGACCATGGCCCTGATCGCCAGCCGCCTGCAGCGCGGCGGAATTTTGCACGTAGCCACCGACCACGCCGGCTACGCCGAACACATCGCCGAGGTGGGCGCGGGAGAACCGCAGCTCGTGGGCCTGAATGAGGCCGCCGGCGGCGATGCGGAACACCCCGCAACCGAGACGGTGATCGGCCTCGAACGCCCGGTGACGAAGTTCGAGAGCAAGGCGCATCGAGCCGGAAGCGCCATCACCGAGTTCATTTGGGGGAAGATCTAGATATGAGTCTCAGGGAGATGGCCCAGCCGGCCGACGAGGTTGCCGGAACAGTGCGCGGCGACGAATCGGACGTCGTCGCCGGTGCGGCGACCCCCGCGACGCCGGTCGCCGAACCCGCCGGGGTGCGGCGGGTGCTGCTGGTGTGGGACGCGCCGAATCTGGATATGGGCCTGGGCGCCATCCTCGGCGGCCGTCCCACCGCGGCCTACCGGCCGCGCTTCGACGCGCTGGGCCGCTGGCTGCTGGCCCGCACCGCCGAACTGTCCGCCGGCAGCACGCAGCGCATCGAACCCGAGGCCACGGTCTTCACCAATATCGCCCCCGGGACCGCCGATGTGGTGCGTCCGTGGGTCGAGGCGCTGCGCAACGTCGGCTACGCGGTCTTCGCGAAACCGAAGATCGACGAGGATTCCGACGTCGACAGCGACATGCTGGCACATATCCAGTTACGCCGCGGCGGAGCCGGTCTCGCGGGGATCATGGTGGCCTCCGCGGACGGTCAGGCCTTCCGCGAACCGCTCGAGGAGGTCGCGGCGACCGGGGTTCCGGTCCAGGTGCTCGGATTCCGCGAGCACGCGAGTTGGGCTGTCACGTCCGATATCCTCGATTTCGTCGACCTCGAGGACATCCCGGGCGTGTTCCGTGAACCGCTGCCCCGGGTCAGCCTCGACTCGCTGCCCGACGAGGGAGCCTGGCTGCAGCCCTTCCGGCCGCTGTCCGCACTGCTCACCTCCCGCCCCGCTCAAGGAGTCGCTTAGTGTTCACCCGCTGGGGCGAGCTGGTCCACAAGTTCCGCTACACCGTGCTGGGTGTAGCGGTGGCCGCACTTCTCGCCCTGGGGGCGTACGGATTCGGTCTGGAAAACCACCTGAGCTCCAGCGGCTGGTTCGACCCCGGAGCGGAGTCCTCACAGGCCGCGGTGCTCAAGGACGAGGTCTACGGCCGCGATCACATGTCCGATGTGATCGTGCTCTACACCGCGCCGGACGGTAGGACCATCGACGATCCGGAGTTCGGCCGGAAGATCACCGACAATCTCAACAGCCTGCCCCGGGAACATCCGGACCAGATCAGCAAGGTCAACGTCGCGTACTGGAAGACCGAGACCGGCGATTGGAGCGCGTCGGCCACCGGTAGCAAGGACAAGAAGTACGCGTTCGCGTCGGTCGCCATCAAGGGCGACGACGACACGACCACGATGAACAACTATCGCGCGGTCAAGGACGCCTTCTACATCCCGGGCGTGGATGTCCAGCTGGCCGGCATGCAGCCGGTCGCGGGAGAGCTGAACGACACCATCGCCTCGGACCAGAAGCGCATGGAGATGCTGGCCATCCCGGCCGTCGCGATCCTGCTGTTCTTCATCTTCGGCGGTATCGTCGCCGCGGCCCTGCCGCTGATCATCGGCGGGCTCACCGTCCTCGGCGCCAACGGCATCGTCATGGCGATCACCCACGTCACCGAGGTGAACTCGTTCGTCGGGGCCGTGGTGTCGATGATCGGCCTGGGTCTGGCGATCGACTACGGACTCTTCATAGTCAGCCGGTTCCGCGAGGAATTGGCCGAGGGCTACACCACCCGCCAAGCCGTGCGCCGATCGGTGATGACCGCCGGACGCACGGTCACCTTCTCGGCGACCATGATCATCGCCGCCAGCGCCGGCATGCTGCTGTTCCCGCAGGGCTTCCTGAAATCGGTGGCCTACGGCACCATCGCGACCGTGCTGCTGGCCGCCCTGGCCTCGCTCACCATCCTGCCCGCGCTGCTGTCGATCCTCGGCCCGCGCGTGGACGCACTGGGATTCAAGCGGTTCCGCAAGACCAAGACCGCCGAAGAGGTCGAGAACGGTTTCTGGGGCCGCACCACGCAGTGGGTGATGAAGCATCCGCTGAAGGTGGCGGTGCCGCTGTGCATCATCCTGCTGCTGCTGATCATTCCGGTGAAGAACCTGAAGTTCGGCGGCATCAGCGAAACCTATCTGCCGCCGGACAATCCGACCCGCATGGCGCAGGAGAAGTTCGACGAGATCTTCCCGCTGCGCCAGACCGACCCGATCCAGCTGGTCATCACCACCCAGAACACCGGCGAGATCAAGGCCATCCTCGATGAGGCCAGTGGCGCGCCCGGACTCACCGATCCGTTCGGCACGCCCGGCATCCCGCCGAACGGCTCCGATGTGTGGGTGTCCGAGGCGACGATGGCGCCGGACGCGAACGTCGAGGACACGATCGCCTATCTGCGCTCGATCAGCGTCCCCGACGATGTCGATCTGATGGTGGGCGGGCAGCCGGTTCTGATGCAGGACAGCATCGATTCACTGCTGGATCGCATGCCGCTGATGATCGTGCTGGTCGTCTTCGTGACGACGCTGCTGATGTTCCTGACCTTCGGATCGCTGGTGCTGCCGATCAAGGCGGCGCTGATGAGCGCCCTGGGCCTCGGGTCCACGCTCGGTATCCTGACCTGGATCTTCGTCGACGGCCACGGCGCCGGACTGCTCAATTTCACGCCGCAGCCGATCATGTCGCCGGTGCTGGTGCTGATCATGGCGGTGATCTACGGCCTGTCCACCGACTACGAGGTCTTCCTGCTCTCCCGCATGGTGGAAACGCGCGCCCAGGGCGCGAGCACCACCGAGTCGGTGCGCAGCGGAACCGCGCAGACCGGTCGCATCATCACCGCGGCGGCGCTGATCCTGCTGGTGGTCGTCGGAGCGTTCGCCTTCTCCGATCTGGTGATGATGCAGTACATCGCCTACGGCATGATGGCCGCGCTGTTCATCGACGCCACCGTGCTGCGCATGCTGCTCGTTCCCGCGACCATGAAACTGCTGGGCGACGACTGCTGGTGGGCCCCGGCCTGGATGAAGCGCATTCAGCAGCGCATCGGCCTGGGCGAACCCATTCTCGACGACGAGCGTCCCGGCACCGGCGAAGTCGTCGACCTGGTCAAGACCACACCGGTGACCGATCCCGTGACCATGCAGCTGCCGCAGCTGCCCGACGGGACGCCGAAGGGTCCGCGCAAGCCGCGGCGGTTGAAGTTCCTGCGTGTCGATCCGGAGGCACCGACCGAGCAGTTGGATCGCATCGATCCGGCCGCGGCCGGCACCTCCGCGCGCGCGACTCGCGCCAAGAGCCCGGCGGCGTCACGAGCCGAGAGCCCCGGGCAGTCACGAGCCACGGGGACCGACCGGTCTCGCGCCGAAAGTTCCGATCCGGCGCGGGCCGAGAGCTCCGAGCCGTCGGTGTCGCGGAGTGGGGGGCCCACGGTACGGACCGGCGAGCCGGCGCAACAGCGCGCGGAATCCGTTGCTTCCTCGGACGCCGGGGCCCAGAAGTCCGACTCGTCCGCATCGGAGCAGCCGGGCAGGACCGAGAAGACAGGGAAGACCGAGAAGCCGGGGAAGTCGGAAAAGTCCCCGAAGCGCAAGCGTTTCGGCTTCCGCCGGTCGGACTCCGGCGCAGATGCGCCGTCGGCCGATTCGGGCAACGCCTCGCCCGACGACCACGCTGACGACGCCTCGGACGGCACCGCGAATCAGGCACCGTCTGCCGCCTCGGGCTCCGCCGACGCCGCTCCGGCCCACCCGGCGGCAGGTCCGCAGGGCGGGCGCTCGTCCACCTCGCCGCAAACGCCGGGCATCCGTTCTTCCCGCGTGCTGCCCCCGCCCGCACGCCCGCAGCCGCAACGCGCATCCGGCGGTTCCGGTGTCATCAGCGGATCCGGTGTCGTCGGCGAATCCGGTGTCATCGGCGCCGGCCCCTCCGCCGCGGACGAGGCGGGCCGTGGCGCGGGAACGTCCGAACCGGCCCCGATGCCCGGGCGCGCCGCGCCGAATCCGAGACCCGCCCCTTCGCGTACCCCGGAACCCCCAGCGCCGCAAGCACCTTCGGTACCGCCCTCGGTCTCGCTGCCCGGTTCGGACACCGCGCCGAACCGTGGCGTGGTGCGGCCGCCACAGGTGGTGCGGCCCGGTATGCCGCCCCGGACGGTGCCCGCCCCGGACACCGCCCCCGATGCCACCGATTCGGTGCCACCGACCGCGCCGGTCGGCACCACGCCGCGGGTCCTGCCACCGAAACCGTCGAAGGTGCCGCCGCATCCGTCGGTCCGCGCCCAGCTCTATCGTCCGGACGCCCCGCCGTACCACCCGGGACAGCCTCCCGCCCAGGGACCCGGCCACACACCGGACGCCGGACGGCCCGGCCACAGCGGACCGCCCGCCGCTCCCGACGGCTCCGCACCCACCGCGAACCCGCCGCGGGGCACCCCTGGTTCGTCCGCACCGACCGGCCACGGCTCCGGCTGGGCCGAACCGGCCGGACGCCCCCAGCAGGGCCCCGACCGGACGCAGCGTGTCGCCCCCGAAGGACGCCCTCCCGCCGTGCAGCCACCGCGGCGGATGCCGCCCGACGGTATGCGCCATTCGCCCGCGCGGACAACGGAATCCGGGCCCGGCGGCGTGCCCCGGGAGCCGAAGGACGCGGAGGCGACCCAGGAGCTGCACGAGCCCGCGAATCCGGGAAACCGGCCCCCGGCCGGCGGCCACGACGCCCCCGCTCCGGGGCCCCGAGGAGACCTCGGCTCGGCGATGTCGCACGGTCCGCAGCAGACCACGTCCGACACCGGGGAAACCGGGGCATCGACGGCGCCGGAGCGGGAAAACCCCACGCCCGCAGCCGAATCCGACGCCTCCGGCAATCCGGCCGGACCCGGCGGGGACAACCGCAACAACATCGAACAGTGGATGGCGGACCTCCGCTCGTCCCGCCGCCGCCCCGAGCCGGAACCGGCCGATCCCGACGACGAGGGTAAGCACCGCACCAGCGGCCGCACGGTGAGCGTCAACGAACTGCTGCGCCGCCAGAACCGGGACTGATCGCCTCGCGCGGGCCGGAGGTTCCCGTACCGGCCCGCGTCCGAGGCTCTACCATGCCCCCATGCTGAACTCCGCGCAGATCGAGGCACGGGTACCCACACAGGATCTGGAACGAGCACGGCGTTGGTATGCCGAAAAACTCGGGCTGCACCCCGTGGAGGAGCGGCCGGGCGGACTGCGCTACGAGGGGGCGGCAGGGGTGTTCTGCCTGTTCGCGTCGGCCGGAGCGGCCGACGGTTCCTTCACCCAGCTGGCGTTCTACGTCGACGATATCGAGGCCACCGTGGCCGCCCTGCGGGAGCGTGGCGTCGTCTTCGAGGAATATCCCGGCACGGTCGGCGGGATCATGGAGATCGAGGGGAACTACCCGAGTAAAGGGCGTGCGGAACGGGGTGCGTGGTTTCGCGACAGCGAGGGCAACATGATCGGACTCGGCGAGGTCGTCGAGTAGGGATCAGAATCCCGACATCAGCTTCTTCCACTGCACACCGAACGGATGTTTCGCGGTGATCGAGCTGAACCGGCTGCGCCCGTGCACGACGATGTGCAGCGGTCCGATCGGCGGGCCGGTCCGCACCTTGTTGTTGGCACTGGATCCGATCAACTCCACGCCGTTGAGATCGACGGTCGCCTCACCGGGCAGGATCATGGTCAGCGAACTGCAGAAATCGTCGACCCGGATCTCGACCACCTGGGTCGACATCACGGCCTGGGTGAAATCCAGGGTGACGCCGGAGAGGTAGCTGTTGACGTACAGCGACGGCGGCACCTGCCACGGTCCCTTGCGGGTGACGCCGGACAGCCGCGGACGAATCACGCTTTCCGCCTCGGTGCGACCACCGGGGGCACCCCACCGCCATGTCGGAGCCGGCCCGGCCGAGGCGGTCGGCTGGGCGGAATTCGGTTGTCCCGCAAGGCGAATGCCGGGCAGGTCGATCAGGACGGCATTGAGTTCGCCGCGCGTCTTGGCCGCCAGCGCGGTATCCATGCGTTCGCTGAACTCGCCCAGCGACAGCATGCCCAGCCCGACCGCGCGCTGCAGCAGGGTTCCGACATGTTCGCGTTCGGTATCCGATACTCGCAGGTCACGGTCGCCCACGGCTCCCCCGGTTCCCGCGGACCCCGGGGCGGAAACGGTCTCACCACCCATGTCCACGAGGCTACCGACGCCGCGGCCCGAGCACATCAGGGCAATCCCTGATCCGGCCCCTGTTCGAGGCCCTGTTCGATGGTGTATCTGGTGAGTTCGCCCCGGTTGCCGAGCTGCAGTTTGCGCAGCGTCGCCTGCACGTGGTTCTCGACCATGCGGTGGCTGACGCTCAGCCTGGTCGCGATCTGTTTCGCCGACAGGTCCAGAACGCCGATCAGAACCCAGCTCAGCGGCTGCCGCTGGTACGACGACACCGAGGCGAACTGCCGGCCCACCGCGTAGAGCATCGTGACCAGACGAAACACCTGCGCCGCCCGCCACAGCGGCGCGGTCGCGGCCGTCGGCCCGGGCACGGTCGAGTCGGCGGGCGGCGTGGCGGCCGCGGACTCAGCCTTCGTCCGCGTCACCGCCGCCCGTGTCACCGCCCGCGTCGGACCGCGATTCGGCCCGGCGGTACCGATCCGGCTCGGGCCGGTCGGGATCGGCGTGGAACATCGGCTCCCCCGGTTCGCCGGTATTGAGTTCCTGATACAGCTCTTCCGGGCTGCCGACCAGCAACGAACGGATCGCGGTATTCATCACCGCGACGAACGGCACCGCCAGCAGACCGCCCGCGATACCGGCCAGCACCACGCCTGCCGTGATCGCCAGCACCACCGCCAGCGGATGGATGCGCACCGCGCGCCCCAGCAACAACGGTTGCAACACATGGCCTTCCAGCTGCATCACCGCCACCGTGATGCCGAGCACGATCAGCGCGGTGACGAAACCTTTCGTCATCAAGGCCAGGAAGACGGCGATGAAACCCGCGAGCAGTGAGCCGACGATCGGGATGAACGCGCCGATGAACACCAGCGATGCCAGCGGAAGCGCCAGCGGCACACTCAGAATCGCCAACCCGGCGCCGATGCCGATGGCGTCGACGGCCGCCACCACGACGGTGGCGCGCACGAAGCCGATCAGCGTGCCGAAGCCGAGCCGCCCGGCGGTGCGCACCCGTTCACGTTGCGGGGTCGGCACGATCCGGGTCACGAAATTCCAGATCTGGTCGCCGCCGTAGAGGAAGAAGATCAGGATGAACAGTGTCAGGAAGGCGCCGGTGAGGAATTCGCCGATCGCGGCGGCGGTGGTCAGGGCGCCGCTGGTCAGCGAATCCTGATTGGCCTCCAGCGTTTTGATGATCGTGTTGCCGCCGTTGCGGATCTGATCGTTGCTCAGATGCAGCGGCCCGTTGATCAGCCAGTCCTGCACAGTGTGGATGCTGGTCTTGAATTCGTCGGTCAGCTGCGGCACACCGGTGATGAACTGCTCGATGACGAAGGTGAAGATCCCCGCCAGCAGGCCCAGCGATCCGACCAGGGCCACGAATACGCCGATGCCGCGCGGGATTCCGAGGCGTTGCAGCAGATCCACCAGCGGCGAGAGCAACGCCGCCGCGAGCAGGGCGATCGCGACCGGAATGACGACCGTGGTCAGCTTGTGCGCCAGATAGGCGACCGCCAGCACCGCCACCAGGATGATCAACAGTCGCCAGCACCATTCGGCGCCCTGGCGCACCAGTGGATGCACCGAGTCGGCGGCGGTGCGCTCGCGACCGCGACCGGATGCGGTACGGCCCGAAGCCGCCGATGCGACGCCCGCCGGGGCAGGCTCGGCCGGATTCCCGGAGGTCTTGCTGTCCCCACTCACGCCGCGAGCCTATCGGCCGGGGACGCAACCGGCACGTGTCCGCTCCGCCCGAATCCGGTGACCTACGACGCGCCCCGCTAGATTGGTCAACGTGTCAGCGCCTCTGGAAGCGGTCAAACAGACCATGCGAACGCGCTGGCCGCTGTACCTCGCATCCATGCTGGCGGCCAATGCCTTCGGTGCGGTCCTGGTCTACGCGTTCATCCAGTACGGGCTGCCCGCGCCCGAGGGCACGCCGAACGGATTGCGGCGCGCCGGTCTGCTGCTTCCGGCGCTGGTCTTCGCGATCGGCGGATTCCTGAGCGTCACCGCCTCGGCGTTGATGCTGCGCCCGGTGATGCGCTGGCAGATGCGCGGCGGGCCGCCCAGTCGCCAGGAACAGATGGCGGCCCTGCACGCCCCGCTGCGGCAGTCCATCCTGCACCTGCTGTTGTGGCTGGTGGGCGGTGCGGTGCTGGCCGCGCGGATCATCGTGGAAACGCCCGAGCTCGCGGGTGCGGTGATCGTCACCGAATGTATGGCCGCCACCATCGTGTTCGGCTTCACCTACATGCTGGGTGAGCGGATTCTGCGGCCCGTCGCCGCGCACGCGCTGACCACCGGCACCTTCGATCACACCCTCACTCCCGGTGTCGGCACGCGCATGGCGATGACGTGGGGTATGGGCACGTTCGCGCCGACCATCGCGATCGTGCTGCTGTGCGTCACCCAGATCACCTCGCAGGTGCATTTCTCGGCGCAGTCGCTGGCCATCTCGATCCTGCTGCTGTGTGGCGTGGTGATCATGCAGGCGCTGGCGCTGTCGATGCTCACCGGGTCGAGCATCTCCGACCCGGTGCGTCAGCTCTCCCGGGCGATCAACCGGGTCCAGGCGGGGGCGCGCGACGTGCAGGTCGAGGTCTTCGACGGCAGCGAGATCGGCCTGCTGCAGGTCGGTTTCAACCGCATGATGGAAGAGGCCGCGCAGCGCCGCGAACTGCAGGAACTGTTCGGCCAGCACGTCGGCGAGGAAGTGGCCCGCCGAGCGCTGGAGTACGGCACCGAACTGGGTGGTGAAACCCGGTTCGTGGCCGTGTTGTTCGTCGATATGGTCGGCTCGACCGCCACCGCCGCCGAGCGGCCGCCCACCGAGGTGGTCAGCCTGCTCAACGAATTCTTCCGGGTGGTGGTCGACGTGGTGGACCGGCACAACGGCCTGATCAACAAGTTCGTCGGCGACGCGGCGCTGGCGATCTTCGGTGCGCCACTGGACCGTCCGGACGCGCCGACCGCCGCGCTGGCCGCGGCCCGCGATCTGCGCGAGGCACTGCGTGAGGTGCAGGGCCTGGATATCGGCATCGGGGTCTCGGCCGGCCTCGCCGTCGCCGGCAATATCGGCGCCGCGAATCGCTTCGAGTACACGGTGATCGGCGATCCGGTGAACGAGGCCTCGCGGCTCACCGAATTGGCGAAGGAACATCCGGGTCGCGTCCTGGCCTCGGGCAGCGCCCTGTACTTCGCCGACGACGACGAACAGAAGCAGTGGCTCTCCGGTGACGAGGTGCAGTTGCGCGGTCGCCGCCGCAAGACCAGGCTCGCGTGGCCGAAGGCCCTGGGCTGAGCGGCTCCGGCTACACCTTCCCGGAACCCGCCAGCTCCTCCACGATCCGCTCCAGACCCGACTCCGCCCGGCCGTCGGCGATCATCCGATCGATCAGGTTCTTGATCGGCGCGACGATATCGAGTGCCACCCCTTCCTCGCGGCTGGCGCGCACGATCGCGTCGAAGGCGGGTTTGTGGAATCGCGCCGGTTGCGCCTCGTCGGTGTAGTCGCCGCTGTCGATCACCGCGGCATACGTGGGCATCAACGCCGCCATCGCGGTGACGTAGGCGGCGGCGCGCGGCGCGAACTCGGTGGCGGTGACCCCCGCCGCGCGGACCATGGCGGTGCCGTGGAAGAAGCCGGTGAACATGGCGTACATCCCGGCCAGCAGGGCGAAGTCGAACAGTGCGGCGGTTCCGGCATCGTCGCCGAAATACTCCGCGGTCGCGAGCTTTTCGAGGTCGGGCCGGAATCGCTCGAAGACCGCGGCGGAGCCGCTGTAGAGGATCGACGCACCGGGTCCGCCGATCATCGGCGGCACCGCCATGATGCCGCCGTCCAGGAAGTCGATCCCGTGGGCCGCGGCCCACCGGCCGAGCTCGCGTGAGTCTTCCGGAGCGGTGCTGGTGAGGTTGATCAGCGCCTTGCCACGCAACCGATCCGCGACCGGGTCGAGGACCTGGTGCACCGACGGATGGTCGCTGAGCACGGTCAGCACGAGCTCGGCGGCATCGATCGCGGCGCCGGGATCGGCACTGCTCGCGGCACCGAGCGCGACGAGTTCGGTGTCCTTGCCGGGTGTCCGGTTCCAGACGGTGGTGGGATTGCCGCTCTCGATCAGGACGGTGGCGACGGCCCGGCCCATCGGGCCGAGGCCCAGCACGGCCACGGCGGTGTGTTCGTTCGCGGTCATCGAGATACTCCTGTTGTTCGGGTGGATGCTGGGCGCGCCGTCATCCACCCTGGTCACCGCGTGTTGTCGGCACAAGTACCTACTATTCGGTGCGGTACCCACCAACAGGTAGGTGAACAGGTAGCGAGGGTGGATGGGCGCGAAAAGATTCGGTCCGTACTTCTGCGGGATCGACGCCGCGATGGATGTCGTCAGCGGTAAATGGAAAGGGCTGATCCTCTGGGAACTCGAGAACTACGGCGTCCGGCGGTTCGGTGAACTGCGGCGCGGCCTGCCGGGAGTGTCGGAGAAGATGCTGATCCAGCAGCTGCGCGAACTCGAGGAGGACGGTCTGATCGACCGGCAGGCCCACCCCGAGGTGCCGCCGCGAGTCGAGTACCGCCTCACCGACCTGGGCCGATCGCTGAACACCGCACTCGAACCGCTCGGCGCGTGGGGCCGTGCGCGGATCGACCGCATCGGCGCCGCGCGTGTGCAGCCGCCGGACACCCCGTCCCGCGCCGTCCCGGCCCGTTGACCCGGGACCACGCGTCCGCTGCCGCCTTCGGGCCCGACCCCACCAGGCTGAGACGATGCGCCCGCGGGATCGGGCCCTACGTGGTTACGCGTCCGCTGCCGCCTTCGGGCCCGACCCCACCAGGCTGAGACGATGCGCCCGCGGGATCGGGCCCTACGTGGTTACGCGTCCGCTGCCGCCTTCGGGCCCGACCCCACTAGGCTGGGCGTCGTGACGGCCCACGCTGAACCCGGCGGCGAACCGGCGCGGCCCGCGCGGCGCAGGTTCCGCTGGTTGAAATGGGTCCTCGGCGTTGCCCTGTCGGCGTTGCTGATCGCCGAGGGCGTATACCTGTGGCCGCGCCTGCACGATTCCTGGCGCAACCTCACGGAGATCCACTGGGGCTGGGTCGCGCTATGCATCTGGATGCAGGCGCTGTCGATGAGCGGATTCGGCCGCATCCAGAAGCGCCTGCTGCGCGCCGGCGGGGTCGACGTCTCGCAGCGTGCCTCGGTCTCGGTTGTCTACGGAGCCACCGCGATGTCGGTGTCGCTGCCCGCCGGCCAGGTCTTCTCCACCGCCTTCACCTATCGCCAGACCCGCCGCTGGGGTGCGAGTCCGATCGTCGCGTCCTGGCAGTTGCTGATGTCGGGCGTGGTCGCGACGAGCGGAATGCTGCTGCTCGGTGTCGGTGGCGCGTTGCTGGTCGGCAATCGCGTCGGCCCGTGGAAGCTGGCCCTGATGCTCGGCACGGTGGCGCTGCTGGTGTGGGCGGGCAAATACGTCTCCGGTAATCCCGGTGCGCTGCGGGCGCTGGTGCGTCGCGGGGTGCGGCTGGTCAACCGGATCCGGCGCCATCCGGCCGATTCCGGTCTGGCGCACGTCGACGAGGTGCTGCGCCAGCTGGAATCGGTGGACCTGAACCGGCGCGACGTCGCGTGGGTCGCGTTCTGGGCGGTCGTGCATCGGCTCGGTGATGTGGCCTGTCTCGGTGCGGCCTGCTACGCGGTCGGCGCCGATCCCCGCTGGGCGGGTCTGCTGATCGCGTTCAGCGTGGGCAAGGCGGTCGGCACGATTCCGTTCGCACCCGGTGGCATCGTCTACGTCGACGCCACCCTGATCTACAGCCTCACCGCCGCCGCGGGACTGCCGGCCGCGCAGGCGGTGGCCGCCGCCTTCGTCTACCGCATGGTGAGTTTCATCCTCGTCGCGATCATCGGCTGGATCGTCTTCGCCTTCCGCTTCCGCAATCCGCAGCTCGGTGATGCGCAGTTCGAGGAGGAATTCGAACAGCGCTCGGCCCTGCTCGCCGAACCCCGCCGGGCCGACGGCGGCGACAAGCGACCCGACGGCGAGCCGCAGACCTGAGCGGTCCCGGACTCCGGCTGCCGCACCGCTGTCACTACCCTGGCGACCGTGAGGAAATGGCTGCCGCTGCTGATCGACGTCGTGCTGGTGATCGTGTTCTGCGCGATCGGCCGGCGCAGCCACGACGAGGCGGTGGCGGCGGGTCTGCTGCGCACGGTCTGGCCGTTCGGCGCCGGTCTGCTGATCGGGTGGGCGATTGCCCTGACGATTGCCGGCCGCGGGCGACTGTCCGCCGCGCTCGCGCGGTTCGACGGATCGGCGGTGTGGCCGACCGGCGTGGCGGTGTGGTTGGCGACGCTGATCGGCGGCATGGTGCTGCGCGTGATCAGCGGTCAGGGCACCGCGGTCAGCTTCGTCATCGTCGCGGCGACGGTCCTCGCGGTCTTCCTGCTGGGCTGGCGCGCGGTGTGGGCCATCGCCGCCCGGCGCATTCGCGTCACCGGCGCATCCGTGAACTGATCAACGCGGACCGCTGCGCGACGACTACTTCTTGTCGTCCGGCGTGGCCAGCGACTGCAGCATGCGCGCCGCCATCCGGGAGGTGGCGTCACCGCTGTCGACATCGTCGATGTGGATGGCGAAGGCCAGGTCACCGGCGTTGGCGAGCAGCCACCCGTCCGAACCGGCGTTGGCTGTGAAGGCCGTGACCCCGGCGTAGCGGGCGACCGTCACCTCCTGCGGACTACCGGTCGCGTCGCGCAGCATGCCACGCAGTTTGTCGACCACATCGCCGGGCAGCGGTTCCAGCTTGGCCTCGGTGGTGCCGGGCCGGCCGATCTCGATCATCGGCGGCGCCACCGATCCGCGCGCGATCGTGGCGGCGGCGATGGCCATTCCGAACGGGCTCGCCAGAATCGGATCGTTGGCGCCCTGTTTGACCTGCTCGACGCCGCGACCACCGATCGGCAGCCGGCCCGTGGTCTCGTCCAGCCCGGGAACCTTGAATCCGATACCGACGCCCAGCATGGCCGCCGCCTCGGCCGCATCCTGCACCGAAACGTCCTGCGGCGCCTTCTTCTTCTGGATCGAGGCGACCGCCTTGAACAGGTCCATCGCACCGCCGACCGGATAGGTCGCGGTGAAGGCGGGCGCGCCCTGAACGCTGGCGTAGTTGTTCTGGGCGGCCGCGACCACCGCTCCGGTGGAGGGCTGAATCGCCACGATCGATGCGGCCGTACCCACACTCACCACGGCGTCCTCGGCCGCACGCTGCAGCTTCTGGTCCATCGTGGAGGCGATGTCCGGTCCGGGCGGCCCCTGATATCCGGCGAGCTGGGTGACCATCTTGCCGTCGGGTTCGAACAGCTGCACACCCCAGCCGGCGTGCTGATCCCGGTTCTCCTGCCACACCTTCTGTAGCGCCTCGGTCATCGGCGACCACACCCGTCGGTCGGCGACGATCAGCTTCGGCTGCTTCTCCATCACCACGCCCGGAATCGAGGCCATCCGCGGCTCGAGAATCGCGAAATCGTCCTCGCGCAGGCTCACGGCGGTGACCGGCTTACCCTGCGAGCCCGCCAGCTGCTGCATCAGCGAGGCACCGGTGATCAGCGGCGCTACCGGCGCGATGGCATCGGCCAGGGCGTTGGTGGTGCCGACCGGATCGCCCGTCTTGGTGGGGTCCACCTTGATGACGTTGATGGTCTGCTGGGTCAGCAGCGGCTGGCCGTCGTTGTCGTTGACCTTGGGCGGCGGCGTCGCCTCGGTGCGGACCAGTTTCACCGAGCGCTTGTAGTCCAGTTGCGGCATGACGACGGTGGGGTCCCAGGAAATCCGCCAGCCGATAGCCAGCTTGCGGATATTGCCCTGCAGGTCGTAACTCCAGTCCTTACCGGGGCCGAAATTCCAGGCGGCTTTGAGGTTGAACATCGCCGAATCGCCGTCGAGGCTGATGAACTGAACCAGCTTGTAATCGGGCTTACCGGGCTGGAGTCCGTCGAACATGGACTTCAGGGTGCTCTCGGCACCGGAGGGGTACGAGGTCAGTGCGGCGGCGCCGGCGGCGTCGCGATCATCCATTAGCTGGGTGAAATGCTCGACGACCCCTTCGGGTCCGCTCGGCGTGCTGTGAAAATCGCACGACCCCATCACGATCGCTACGGCAGCAATTGCGGCCAGTGCCACTGCGCCCCGAACGCGAAAGCGGCGGGATCCCCACACATCCATGTCGCCCACTCTTCACTCTTGTCACTCCAGCAACAAGACCAACGGTACCCGAAGGAGTTGCCCGCGGTCCCACCTAGGCACCGACCGCATCTTCCATGCTCAGCGACCACAATAGTGCCCGATCTTCGACATCCGTTGCAGCCGGTCGGCGAAATCCGCGGACGTGTTCGGACCTTTCCCGTTTCTTCCGACAGCGAAACCCGACGTGCGCTCTTGCGGCGTAATCTTGTAATCACAGTTACAAGGAAACTTTCGCAGTGAGGAAACATCATGAGACACGGACACGGACGGGGATTCGGCCGGCCGGGCGGCTGGCAACAGGCGGATCTTCCCGACGCCGCCGACGCTCCGGACTGGTTCGCCGGAAGGTTGCCGAGCGAGTGGTTCAGCGGTCCGGCGACCATCGAGATCGACCGCGACGAGATCGTGGTGATCGGCGAACTGGCACTGCCGGCCCCCGAATCCGGCGACGACGACGCATCCGGCTCCGAACCGTCACCCGCGACGGTGGACGGACTGATCGCGCGCTTCCGCGAATCGACGCGGCCGGCCCGCATGCAGATCGCCCAGGAGGCCCAGGCGCGCTACGGCCGCAATGTGGCGTGGGGCGTATCGGTCAACGGGGAACGCACCCTGTTCACCCATCTCTCGGTTCCGGTGATGACGCGGCTGCGCCAGCCCGAACGCAAGGTGCTCGACACGCTCGTCGACGCCGGGGTCGCCCGCTCCCGCGCCGACGCGCTGGCGTGGACGGTGAAATTGGCCGGTAAGCACGCCGAGGAGTGGTTGGCGGAACTGCGGACGGCGATGCGCAAGGTGGACGACCTGCGGGCCGAGGGGCCGCGCGGCCTGTGACCGGGCTAGGGTACCGGTCATGGCACCGATTCTCGTGCTCAACGGCCCGAATCTGAATATGCTCGGCACCCGCCAGCCCGAGGTCTACGGCTCGGACACCCTCGACGACGTGGTCGAGCTGTGCCGGGCGACCGCCGCTCGCTTCGATCGCGAGATCACCGCCTACCAGTCCAATTCCGAAGGGGCGCTGATCGATCGGATTCATGCGGCCCGCGGGGTGGAAGCCGGGATCGTGATCAATCCCGGCGGCCTGACCCACACCTCGGTCGCCCTGCGTGACGCCCTGGTGATTCCCGAGGTGCCGATCGTGGAGGTGCACATCTCGAATGTGCACGCGCGCGAGGAATTCCGGCACCATTCCTACATCTCGCCGATCGCCACCGCGGTGATCGCCGGAATGGGGATCCGGGGATACGCGGCGGCGATCGAATTCCTCTGCACCCGTTGAGCTTTCGCTCAGATCCCATCGCGCAGTAGCCGGTACATCGGCACTGCGGCGCCGGCACTGGCCACCTTCTCCCACAGCTCGCGCACGGTGTGCGAGAGCGTGGCGTCCACACCCACTTCCGCACTGGTCTCGACGACGTGGGTCGCACCCGCCACCATCATGCGGGCGGCGGCCTCGTCACCCCAGCCGCCGGACTTCGCGGCGGCGGCGTATTCGGCCATGAAGAAGGGGAACGCCTCGGCGGAACGCTGCGCGAACGGCAGGAAGCGGTCGACGTCGTGGCCGGCGCGCTCGATCACGGCCAAGGCCTGGTTGTAGCCGATCAGCCAGGGATGGAACAGCGTGAGCAGGGCCTGGTAGAACAGCTGCGCCAGGCCGTCGTCGGCGCCGAGGTACTCCGGTGCGCTGAGCGGGCGCAGCAGGTCGACGTGGGCGTCGAAGACCTCGCGCGGACCGCTGTAGAAGATGTAGGACGCCGGATGGGTGATGTTGTCGCCGGCCGACATGAACCCGCCGGACAGGAACCGCGCCCGGTGCGAGCGCACCCATTCGGCGCCCGCGCGGGTGCGCTCCGGAGAATCGGAGGACAGGTTCACGATCACCTTGTCCCGCAACCGTTCCGGAGCCCGGCCCAGGACGTCGTACATGGCGGCGTAGTGGGTCAGGCTCAGCACGATCACCTCGTTGCGGTCCAGTGCGCCGGCCACCGACTCGGCGCGACGGGCGCCCAGTTCCGCCATCGCCTCGGCCTTGTCGGCGCTGCGATTCCAGACCGTCACCTCGGTGCCCGCGGCCAGCAGTGCGCGCACGATCGCCCGGCCCATCGGGCCCAGCCCGATCACCGTGACGGAGGAACGTTCGGACATGGTGTACTCCTTGCTGTTTCGAAGCTGTTTCGAAGTTCTTCCGATCGGCGCCGGATTCGATCGTCACCGGGATCCGGGTCCGGGGCAATAACGCACGTCGACGTGCGGTTGCTTACCTCGAGGTTCGGAAAAAGCTCAGGAGGGCGCGATGGCGGACGAATGTGACACAGAACACTCGGTATGCGGGATGTCGGTGGCCATCGACGTGGTCGGCGGCAAGTGGAAACTCCACCTGATGTGGGTACTGAGCGAGGGCCCTCAGCGCTTCGGCCGCATCCGCGCCCTGCTGCCCGGGGTGAGTGAGAAGGTGCTCACCGAGAATCTCCGCCATCTGGAATCCCACGGCGTGGTCCGCCGCGAGGTGTTTCCCGAAATCCCGCCGCGAGTGGAATATTCGCTCACTCCCGCGGGAGCCGAATTGGCCACGGCCCTGCGCCCGCTCGAACAGTGGGGTGAACGGCGCCGCGACGGACTGTTCGACACCGTGCCGGCATGAGAGCGGGTCAGCGCAGGTAGTCGCGCGCTATGCGCGCGCCGAGTTCCTCGAGCAGGCGCGCGGCCTCGGCGATGGATCGCGCCGGATCGGGTTCGAGGTCGATGAGGGGATAACAGCGGGCGATGCCGGCGCCGTGGAGTTGTTCCGAGTCCAGAGCGCAACGGCCGGCGACGGCGACGACCGGGACACTCGCGGCCCGCGCGGCGGCCGCGACTCCGGCGGGCGCCTTGCCGCGCAATGTCTGCTCGTCCATCGCCCCCTCGCCGGTCACCACCAAGTCCGCGTCCCGGACTCGGCCGGCGAAATCGATCAACTCGAGAATCACCTCGATGCCGGACCGCTGCCGCGCCCCCAGCACCGCCATGGCCCCGAATCCGGTGCCGCCCGCGGCGCCCGCTCCGGGATGCCCGGCCAGGTCGGCACCGCGCTGATGCGCATCCCTCGTCCCGAACGGGTGACCGCTCGTGTCGACCAGGTGCGCCCATTGCGCCAGGATCGCTTCGAGTTCGGCGCATTGCGGGGGTGACGCACCCTTCTGTGGCGCGAAAACCGCTGCGGCACCGTCCGGTCCGAGCAACGGGTTGTCGACGTCGCCGGCGAGTACGAAGACCGCGT
The DNA here is from genome assembly GCF_001613505.1 of Nocardia mikamii NBRC 108933. Taxonomy (GTDB): domain Bacteria; phylum Actinomycetota; class Actinomycetes; order Mycobacteriales; family Mycobacteriaceae; genus Nocardia; species Nocardia mikamii. Next base: position 359,713 of record NZ_BDCM01000004.1, on the reverse strand, counting down.
CCCGAACGGCCGGATGCAGATCGGAGTAGTCGAGGCGTCGAGCGCGAGCGAGAGCCGCTGCGCCCACACCGATTTCGGTGTCGTCCTCGTCCAGGATCCGCAGTCCCAGCGCTTGCAGCATGCCGGCGCCGCCGTCGGTGGACGCACTACCGCCCAATCCGAGGACGACCTCGCGGAGGCCGTGGTCCAGAGCGTGGCGGATCAGCACGCCGAGCCCGTACGTGCCTGCCCCCATCGGATCCGTTCGGCCGCCGGGTAATTCGACCAGCCCGACCGCTGCGGCCAACTCGACGACGGCCGTATTCCCCCGCACCGCGTAGCTTGCCGAATGCGGCGCCCCGGTCGGCCCGACGGTGTCGACCCGCACCCGTTCCCACCCCGCGGCCACGAACGCGTCGACGGTGCCGTCACCACCGTCGGCAACCGGTACCTGCCGGACCTCCGCATCCGGCACCTCGCGCGCGATGCCGGCCGCGAGCGCCGCCGCCACCTCCGGCGCCGCCAGCGATCCCTTGAACTTGTCCGGTGCCATCACCACTCGCCACGGCTTTCCACGCACCATCGCCACCCCAATCCGTCGGCAAGCAGTCGAACACGCTCACGGTACTGCGCGTACCCCGAGGATGCCGTGAACCCGATCCACCGGAGCCGCTTACCGCTCCAGCGTCCCGCGCGAGGCGGCCGGACTCACGGCATCGGCGCCTGACCCACCTGATCGATGCCCACCTCGCCGGTACGCAGATATCGCACCACGGCGTCGTCGAGCGGAGCGTTACCGCGCCCGAAGGTCCCGTGGTCGCCGCCGTCGACGGTGATCAGATGTCCGTGCAGGGCCGCCGCCATCGCGGGACCGCCCGGATAGGCGGTCACCGCGTCGTTACGGCTCTGCAAAACCAGCGGGGCCGTGGTCAGCCCGTGATCGGCGATCGGCACCGGTGTGGTCACGGGATCCCAATCTGCGCAGGCCAATCCGCTGCGCACCAGATCGGCGCGCGCGTCGAGCGCATTGCCGCCGGAGGCGACGATGGCGGCCGCCGACCCGACGGCGTCCAATCGGGCCGGCACCGCGTTCTCGTTGCAGGTGATCGCGGCGAAGACCGCCTGGCCGGTCGGGTCGGTGGTCGCCGCGCCCGCGATGGCGCGCATCCGCCGCAGATCGCCGGGCTGCGTATTCGCCTCGGCCATCGCCTGCGCCAGACTCGGCCAGAAACCGCGGGTGTAGGCGGCCACGGTGGTCGCCGACACCAACGGCACCTGGGCAGACATACCGCCGGAGGTCAACGCGCGCACGAGATTCTGCGCCTTGCCCATCTCCTCGGCACCGGCGTTCACGCCCTCGCGCGCCAGTGTGGGCAGCGGTGCGGGCAGCTCGCGCGGCAGGTCGGCCGCCGACACCGGGGGCGGAGTCAGGTTGGCGTACCAGCCGCCGCCCTGTGCCGACACCAGCCGCACCCAGGTCTCGTAGACCCGCAGCGCGGAATCGCCGAGATGGTAGACGTTGTCGTGCTGGGCGATCCAGCCGAACAGATCGTCGAGCCGCTGTTTCCCCGCGAGCTGCTGTTGGGCGAACTGCTCGGTCCACACCCATTGCGGGTCGACGTTGGAGTCCAGCACCATCCGGTCGACACGCTGGGGGAACAGCGAGGCGTAGACCGCGCCCAGATAGGTCCCGTAGGAGATGCCGAGGAAATCGATGCGGTCCACTCCCAGCGCCGCGCGCACCGCGTCCGTATCGCGGGCCGTGGTCTCGGTGGTGATGGTCCGCAGATAGCCGGGTTGGGCGGTGTCACACGCCTTCCGGAGCGGTTCGCGCTGGTGATCGGCGTCCTGTGCGATCTCGGACCCGCAGGTCAGCGGCGTCGACCAGCGCAGACCGCGCGGCTGCACGGCCACCAGGTCGTAGTGCTCGACCAGGTCCTTCGGCAGCTGGGACAGCCGGGTGCCCCAGTAGTCGAGGGCATCCGCACCGGGCCCGCCCGGATTGGCGAAGAGGGTCCCGTATCGCTGCCCACTCGCGCGAATCCGGCTGACGGTCACATCGATTCGCGCGCCGTCCGGTGCGGCGTAGTCCATCGGCACCGCGATCGACGCGCAGCGGGCCGGGGTCCGCTCGCCGACGGAACCGGCCGGGCACGTCCCGAAATCCGGTTCGGCATGCGCGGTCACCGGCGCCAGCGCGGCGAGCAGCGCCGTCAGCACCGCAACGGTCGCCGATCGCGCCGCCACAGGTGGTACCCGTCGTCCCATCCGCGCCGTCTCCCCGTCCGGCCGGTCGACGGCCGTCGTCGCATCGAGCATCCGACCACTCGAGCCTCTGCATTGTCGCCACCCGCGCCGGGTGCGACAACTCGAACCACGCCCGACACGGGGAAGGATGTCGGCGGAGTCGCACGCCCGCGGTGATCGGCACGTTCTAGGCTCAGCGGATGACGCAGGGTGCGCAGCAGAACACCGAGATTCGGGACAACCCACAGTTCGACCGATTCGAACTGTGGGTCGACGGACAGCATGCCGGGGTGGCCGCCTATCAGGACACCGCCTCCGAGCGCGCCTTCGTGCACACCGAGATCTACCCGCAGTACGAGGGCCAGGGCTACGGCCGCCTGCTGGTGCAGGGTGCGCTCGACCGGACCGTGGAACAGGGCTTCGGCATTCTGCCGCTGTGCGCGATGGTCCATCACTTCGTCGAATCCCGGCCGCGATACCTGGCGATGGTGCCGCAGTGGGCGCGCGAGCGATTCGGCCTGCCGCAGTAGCCGGCGGGCTCGTCGAGGCGGCCGCTCCGGAATCGAACCGCGAATCACGCGCCACTAAACACAGCGCGCGCCCCGCGACGGTGCGATGATGACTACCGTGGCACGCGCAGAGGAACACGGCGACCGCCCGAGACGCGAATCCCGGTACGAGGAGCAGGCGGTGCGGCCCGGCACCTTGCTGGTCTCGGCAACGGAGCTGGTGGAGCCCACTTTCCGGCGCACCGTGATCTACATCGTCGAGCACAACGATGCGGGCAGTCTCGGTGTCGTCCTGAACCGGCCGAGCGAAACCGCGGTGCAGGATGTGCTGCCACGCTGGGCCGATCTCGCGGCCGGACCCCGAACCCTGTATGTGGGCGGGCCGGTGAAGCGCGATTCGGCACTGTGTCTGACCACGGTCCGCGTCGGTGCCTCGATCGAAGGCATCCGCGGGCTGCGCCGCGTGGACGGTCGCGTGGCGCTGCTCGATCTGGACTCCGATCCCGATTCGATCGCACCGTTGGTCGAGGGCATCCGCATCTTCGCGGGCTACGCCGGGTGGACCTTCGGCCAGCTGGAAGGCGAGCTGGAACGCGGGGACTGGATCGTGTTGTCGGCGTTGCCGTCGGATCCGCTGGCGCGACGCACCGATCTGTGGGCGCACGTGTTGCGCCGGCAGCCGCTGCCGCTGTCGCTACTGGCGACACACCCGATCGAACTAGAACGCAATTGATTACGTATCCACGGAGTGTGGTCCCCCAACGCTCGCCTCGACCGAGGCGGCGGATACGCCCGGTCGGCGCCGATGTCTGACTCCGCGATCCCCCCCGTCGACGCGGCGCCCTCCCGGGCGCAGTTGTTGCGGGTGCTCTACGACGAGCACGCACCGACGCTGTGGCGATTCACCTACAGCCTGGTCGGCGATGCCGGGCGCGCCGAGGACATCGTGCAGGAGACGCTGTTGCGGGCATGGCAGCGGCCGCGGGTCCTCGACCAGTCGACGGCCTCGGCGCGGGCGTGGCTGTTCACCGTGGCCCGGCATCTCGCGGTCGACGAATTCCGCAGCGCGCGGCATCGACGCGAGTACGGCACCGACACTCCGCCCGAACAGACGGCTCCGGATGAGGCGGAACGCGCAGTGGACAGTTGGGTGATCACCGACGCGCTGGCTCGGCTGAGCTCTGATCACCGAGAGGTGATCGTGCGGGCCTACTATCGCGGATTGTCGACACAGCAGATAGCGAACGAATTGGCGATACCCGAGGGCACCGTCAAATCCCGGATGCACTACGGGATGCGAGCGTTGCGTTCGGCCCTACAGGAGATGGGGGTGACGAAATGACGGCCGACACCGCGCCACACGGCGACGACTACGCGACCTGGGATGCGCCGTATCTGCTCGGCGCCCTCGACCGCGACCAGCGGCTCGAATACGAGGCGCATCTATCCGGCTGCGACGAGTGCCGGCTCGCCGTCGCCGACCTGTCGGGCCTGCCGGGACTGCTCAGCCACGTACCCGATGACGTCGCCCTCTCGCTGCTCGACGACGAGTCCGCCGCCGACCATGCCGGCAGTTTCGGCGACGCCGGCTTCGACGCCCTGCTGAACCGGGTGCGCGCCGGCGAGGCGACCACCGACGGCGCCGGGATGCTGCCCTTCGAATCGCGCCCCGTTACCGGCCCGGCCGCCGGTTCCGGCTCCGCCGAGCCGGACGGGGCCGCGGGCACGTCGACGGTCGGCGAAACGCCCGCGGAAACCGGGCGGACCGAGCCGCAGGAACCTCCCGCCTCGCTGGCCGCCGCGCGCGAGCGCAAGCGCAGCCGTAGCGGCCCGTGGCTCGGCCTGGCCGGTGCGGTCGCCGCCGCCGCGGCCGCGGTCGCCATCACCATCCCGATAACCGTCGCTCACACCGAGCACAACAATCCGCCCACCGCCGAACAGGTGGTGACGGAACGGCAGATGGATCAGGTGATCCCATCTCCGATCACCGCGAATTTCACTCTGACGCAATTGCGTTCCGGCACGCGTGTGAACATGTCGTGCAACTACGCGTCCTCGGATACCGATTACACCTGGGACGGCGCCCTGTGGGTGGTGCACACCGACGGCACGCAGTCGATGGTGGCGCAGTGGACGGCCCATCCCGGGCAGACGGTCACCGCGGACGGCATCACATCGGCCGCGCCGGATCAGATCAGGTCGGTCGAAATCCGTTCGACCACAACGAATCAGGTATTCCTGCGCGGAACGGTGTGAGCCCCCGCCCGCAGCCGCTCCGCCGGGAATCGCGATGGCCGTCACAGCAGGGCGAGGGTGGTGCACAGGGCGGCGAGGGCGAGGGCCTGCAGGCCGACGCGGTAGCCCAGGATGCTCTCCCACTTGTCCTGCAGGGCACGGGCGTCGGCGGGGATGGCGCCGGTCATCGCCGCCTGGGTCTGCGCGGTGTTGATCGGCTTGGCGATCCGCGCGTAGAGGCCGAGCCAGGACAGCAGTGCCAGCAACGCGATCCCGGCCGCCACCGCGGCGCCCGTAGCTCCCGCGACGGCCGCGACCAGGACGGCGAGGACGGTGCTGATCACACCGCCCGCACCGGCGAACGGCATCCGCCGGTCGCCGTAGTAGTGCCCCCATCCGGCCGAGACGGTCATGGTCGCGTCGTCGAGTTTGGCGTAGACGGGTCGGAAGATGAGGGCGGCGGCGACATCGGTGCCGTAGACGATGGCGTTGGTGAGAACGGCCAGCACGGCGAGCACCTGGGCGGATGTGGTCAGCATGGGAAGACTCCTAGTCGATATCTAGCGTTGCTAGCTTATGTGGCAACAGTAGATGAGGATGACTAGGTTGTCTAGCGCTGCTAGAAAATTTACCGTCCCGCCCCGATCGGGTAGCCGGCGCACCGATCCCCGGCGGCCCGCCCGGACGGCGGGTGTAGGCGCGGTACCGGCTCGGCGTGGCCGCCGAAGGCGTGCAGCACCGCGGCATCGGCACGTGGATCACCGACCGCGATCCGCGCACTGCCGTCGGGATAACCCTTGGCCGCGATCCCCGCACCCGCCAGCGTCGCGTGCACCGCGGGCCCCGGCAGGTAGAGAAAGTTGCCACGGCTGCACGGCACGGCGAAACCCTTGTGCCGCAGCGCCGTTCGCAGCGACTCCCGCTCGGCCGTGATATCCGCGATTCGGCCGGCGAGCTCGGCCGAGGCGGCATAGCAGGCGCGCACGGCGGCCACGGCATAGTCGGGCATTCCGAACGGAAGTTGCAGCCGCCGCACCCGTGCGACCAGCTCCGGCGCGCCGAAGGCGTAGCCGATGCGCAGTCCGGCGAGGCCGTAGGCCTTCGAAAAGGTGCGCAACACAAGGAGATTGGGATAATGGGCGATGAGTTCACAGGGGTCGACGGTCTCGGCGTCGGCCAGAAATTCCACATAGGCCTCGTCCAGGATCACCGGAACATGTCGCGGCACGCCGAACAGGAAGGCCTTCAACTCCGCGGCGGGCGCCACGGTTCCGGTCGGGTTGTGCGGACGGCAGATCGCGATCAGCGCCGTCCGGTCGTCGACCGCGCGCGCCATCGCCGCCAGCCGCTGACGGCCACTCGAATCCAGCGGCACCGCTACGACTTCCAGTCCCGCCATGGCGGCCATGATCGGGTAGCCGTCGAAGGTCGGCGTCGCGAACACCATGCGCCGGCCCGGTGCCGCGACCGCCTGCATGATCTGCAACGCCACCCCCGTCGCCCCCGCCCCGACCACCACCTGATCGGCATCGACGCCGAGATGCGCGGCGATCACCGCGGGCAGTCGCCGGGGGAGGAATTCCGGATACCGGTTGGCGTCGCGCATCGCCTCGTCCACCACCGCCAGTACCGAAGGCAATGGCGGAAAAGGGTTTTCGCTCAGTGCCAGATCGAATTCCATCACGCCGCACCCCAGCGCACCGCGGCCGCGGCCGCGAAATCTCCGGCATGGGCGAAAGCCGCCAGCAGCACCACCGAACCGTTGCGCAATCGGCCGGCCCGGTTCTCGATATCGAGGGTCACGGGAATGCCCGCGGCGAACAGATTTCCGCACCGATCGAAGGAATCCGGATGGCGTTCGGCGGGCAGTTCCAACGCGTCGTGCCAGTTCCGCAGGAACAGCCGATTCGGCTGGTTGGTGACGAAGGTGTCGATATCGCGGCCCTTGACTCCGATGCGGTCGCACACCGCGAGGGCGAGTTCGGGGACCAGCCGGTTGCCGCGCGCGAAGACCTTCGTCACCTTCGATTCGGTGAAGCTCACGCAGCCCTGGCCCTCGCCGGGCTCCCAATATTTGCGTTCGGAGCCGGTGGAGAAATCCATATCCCCGGCGAATTCCGGAAAGGTACGGCATTCCACGTCGAGGATCGGCGCACGATTGTCCTTGACCAGCAATCCCACTCCGCAGCCGTCGCCCGGAACCGGCGCCTGCGCGAGTTTGCGAATCTCGGTCTGCGTGAAGACCGGTCCGGCGGTGTTCTGCGTCGTCGCGATCAACGCGGTGCGGGCGTCGGTCGTCTGCAGAATCATCCGGGCCAGCATCATCATGTGGATGAATGCCGCGCATCCGCCGTTGTGCACATCGAACACCCATTTCGGGTTCATCCCCAGCCGCCGCGCCACCTCCGGCCCGGCGCCCATGACGGGATTGTCGGGCAGCTGGGTGTGGGTCAGCAGCACGTCGATATCGGCGAGCGTGCCGGCGCCGTGCCGTTCGATCAACGGCGCGACCGCACGTTCGACCATATCCACGGCCGTTTCGTCGCGGCCCTTGTGATGGCGGCCGTGCGGCGCGCGGAACATGACGTTCTTCGCCATTCGCTCCGAACGCGCGAATTGTGTGAAGTATTCGGTACCTACCGGCTCACCCGGCAGATAGCTCGCCACATCGACCAGACTGACCGGTGCCAGCCGCAGGGCGGGATCGGTGAAATCCATTTCGGCGCGTCCTCACTTCATCCACTCGGGGGTGATCGGAAGCCCGTGCGCGGCACGGTATTCGGCGATCGCTTTCAGGTTGTCCAGCTCCAGCCGGTGTCCGGCGGAGAACATCTCCCAGAAATCGCCGACCCAGACCTTGCGGCCCTCCGGTGCCTTGTCGGGATGGGGATTCTCGTCGTAGAACGGGTGCCGGCAATTGGTCCACAGCACCACCGAACCGGGCTTGTTCAACACCACCTGGGCGTCGACGACACGCATCAGGTAGATCATCCACAGGTGTTCACCCTGGTCCCACGCGCAGTGGTAATCCACGGTCATCGCATCCGGGTTGGCCTCGGTGCGAGTGAAGATCCGGGTGTCCTTGCCCAGCCGGTCGTAGGATTCCCACAGACCCGGGGTGTCGGTTTCGGTGAAGCCGCGCAGGCTGTAGGTCCATTCCTCCAAACTCTGGGTGTGCGAGAGGTATTCGTACAGTTCGCGCGGCGGTGCGGCGATGTAATCCTGCACCGGGCAGAACTGCCCGAAGACCTGATCGTGGGGATAGACCGAGCGCAGCATATCCATGATGATCGGAGTGGTCGTCTCGCGATCGGAATTCTCGATACGCAACAATCCGGGCATGACCCGATGCGGATGGTCGGGGATATCGCTGAGCGCGGGTACGGTGCTGATGGTCACGGATTCCTCCTCGATGCGGACAGGAACGGAATGAACGGCGGTATCTCGTCCGGATCGCAGTCGATCGAAACGAACGAGGGCCCAGGCGTTTCCAGGCAGTACGACAGCACTGTCGCGAGTTCGGCCGGCGTCGCCGGCGAGAAGGCGGGCAGATCCGGGAACATCGCCGCCATGCCGGCTCCCAGATGCGCCTTGTGGAATCTGTTGAAGCTGTAGCGATCTCCGTAGAACAGTTGCTCACGGGTCACGCACATGCCATGCGCGGAATTGTCGAGGACGACGAAGGTCACCGGCAGCCGATATTGGATCGCGGTGTGAATTTCCATGCCGTGCATGTAGAAAGCGCCGTCCCCGGCCACGACCACGGTGCGGCGCTCGGTGCCGTCGGCGCGGTGGCGGCGGGCGAAACAGGACCCGATGGCGGCGCCGAAGGCGTAACCCATGCCGCCCATGCCGAGTGCGACGACGAAGCGGCCGTCGCGCGGCGGACGCAGGTGATGGACCACCGAGGCGCCGGTATTACCCGCATCGGCGAAGACGTCGGTATCGGAATGCACTGTGCCGTTGAGTGTTTCGACGATATCGCGGTACCGGAGCCCCGGCCCGTCCGCCGGTGGCACCGGTAGTGGATCCGGCGCCCGGCGCGGCCGCCGCGGTTCGGCCCGGTGCACCCGGCCCGCGCCGGTCGTCAGCTCCGAGGTCAATTCGCGGAGAGTGGCGGCCAGATCGCTACTGGTCGCGTGGACCGTGGGGAGGTAGGGCGGCTCGCCGCCGACCGACGCCGTCGACGCGCCGAGTACCGATTCCAGACCGGCTCGCGCGGTGACCGGCATCCGGGTGCCGACCAGCAGGCACAGCGCGCAGCCGCGCAGGGCATCGGCCAGTTCCGTATGGCCCATACTTCCGGCGACACCGAGGAAGCCGTGTTCGGTGCAGTCGTACACATCCTTGGCGTCCGGTGCGACGCCGACCCCGGCGTCGAGAACCGCCGCCAGATCGCGCAGTTCGTCGCGGGCGTCGTCGCGAGCGACCTGCGCGCCCGCGATGATCACGACCTTGCCCACCGCCCGGGCCGCCCGCAGCCCCTCCAGGAGCCGGTCGATACCGGCATCGTCTCGCCCGTGCATCGGACGCGGCGCGACGAACGCACCGGCGTCGAGTTCGGCCTGCTGAACATCCTTCGGCAGGAGCAGAACCGCCGGGCCGCCCGCCCGTGCGGCCGCGACGGCGCGGGACAGATGCGCCGGTAACGAGGCGGGTGTCTCCACGCGCGCGCAATACAGGGAGACGGTGTCGAAAAGCTCTGCGGCGTCGAAGGTCCCGGCTCGCCCGCTGGTATCCTGAAACGCGCCTTTACCTTCCAGATCGGTCGGCGCCTGGCCCACCAGTGCGAGCACCGGAATCCGCGAGGCGTGCGATTCCGCCAGTCCGGCAACGAGATTCATCGCCCCGCCTCCGGAGGTCGCGCAGACCACGCCGAGACCCGCTGTGGAGCGGGCATATCCGTCGGCCATGGTGGCGGCGGCGAATTCGTGTTTGGCCACCACCGCGGTGATCCGTTCCGCGGCATCGTAGGCCGCGTCGTAGAGATCTTCGATATTGGCGCCGTCGACCCCGAAGATATGTCGCACGCCCATGTCCGATACGGCCTGCACCAGATAGTCGACCACTCGTGTCGGCATCGCCGCTCCTTCCCGTGGGGCGGTCCGAAGCCGGCCGTGCTGCCGGACCGAACGCACACAGCGGGGATACGAAGCACGCCCGCGACCGGTTCACCGCCGCCGCGCGTCGGCGCGGAAGGACTCGCTTGCGTCTACGTATACATCTACGTATAGTTACGCCATGCCGAACAAGACCGTGTACGTCTCCGATGACGATCTCCCCCTGTTCCAGCGCGCACAGGAGCTGGTCGGCGGCAACCTGTCGGGGGCGATCGTGACGGCGCTGCGCCGGTACATCGAACTGGAGGAGGGGCGGCTGCAGGGATACGACGAAATCGTCCTGCGGGTCGGCCACAACGGCGCCCGGCAGGTGCGGTTCTCGGGGGCACTACTCACCGAATCGAGCGATATGAGCGACGCCCGTTTCGAGCGGATCCGCGTATTCCGCACGCGCAAGGGCAAATACGTGCTGCACCGGCAGCGTTCCGAATGGACCGAGTACCCCACCGACACGAATTGGCTGAAGGATCTGACCAATTGGCGGCGGATGCTCGGCGTCACCGATCCGGATTGGGGTGAATTCACCATGGACATCTACGAGTCGCCGGCCGACCTGAAAGGCAGGGTTCCCGACAAGCTGTACGACCGCATCAGCGATCTGACCGAGCATCCGCAGATCGAAGATCTCGACATCTGACCCACCGCTTCGGGCCGACATGGGTTCGGCCGCACGACAATTCGATATCGCCCCCCTTGTCCGCCGGGAATCCGCGGACACGGCTCGGTCGACGCATGCATTCATCGCTATCTTTATATGAAAGGACGACCATGAGTTCACCGGCCATCTCGGTCACCGGCCTGCGCAAATCGTTCGCCGACCACGTGGTGCTCGACGGTATCGACCTCACCGTGCCCGAGGGCAGGATCTTCGCGCTGCTCGGACCCAACGGCGCGGGCAAGACCACCACCGTTCACATCCTCGCCACGCTGACCCGGCCCGACGACGGCAGTCTGCGCGTCGGCGGCCACGATCCGGTCGCCGAACCCGACGCCGTCCGCACCGCCATCGGCGTGACCGGCCAGTTCTCGGCGGTCGACGAACTGCTCACCGGACGCGAGAACCTGCTGCTGATGGCGGATCTGCACCATCTGCCCCGCGGCGAGGGCCGGCGCATCGCCGACGACCTGCTGGCCCGATTCGATCTGCTGGACGCCGCCGACAAGGTCGCCGGAAGCTACTCCGGCGGTATGACGCGACGGCTCGATCTGGCGATGACGCTGGTCGGCGAGCCACGCATCATCTTCCTCGACGAACCCACCGTGGGTCTGGACCCACGCAGCCGGCGCGGAATGTGGGACATCATCCGCGAGCTGGTCGCCGACGGCGTCACCATCTTCCTCACCACCCAGTATCTGGAGGAGGCCGACCAGCTCGCACACCGGATCGCGGTGCTCGACCACGGCCGGATCGTCGCCGAGGGCACACCCGACCAGCTGAAACGCCTTGTGCCGGGCGGACATATCCGCCTGACCTTCGGCGACGACGAACAGCTGCGCAGCGCTGCCGGACTACTCGGCGGAACGACCACGGACTCCACCCTGGCGGTGCCCAGCGACGGCGGCGTCGCCTCGCTGCGCGACGTCCTGGACCGGCTCGGCCGCGCCCACATCGAGCCCGAGAGCCTCTCGGTGCACACCCCCGATCTCGACGACGTCTTCCTCGCCCTCACCGGCCACACCGCACCCGAGAAGGAAACCGCACGATGACCACGCACACCCTCGCCGACTCCCGCACCATGTTGCGCCGGAACCTGGTGCACGCCAAGCGATATCCCGGCATGACGATCAGCATGTTCATCATGCCGCTGGTGATGCTGCTGATGTTCGACTACATCTTCGGCGGCGCGCTGGAGAAGGCCACCGGTGGTAGCTACATCGACTATCTGGTTCCTGGCATGATGCTCATCATCCCGGCCTATCTGGTGGTCGGCGTCGCGGTGGCCATCGCCTCGGATATGACCAAGGGCATCGTGAACCGGTTCCGGACCATGCCCATGGCACATTCCTCGATCCTCACCGGACAGGTCGCCGGCACCGTGATCCAGGGCGTACTCGGCGTCGGGCTGATGGTGGTGGTCGCCGTGCTGATCGGCTTCCGCCCCGATGCCACGATCGTGGAGTGGCTCGCCGCCTTCGGCCTCATCGCCCTGGTGATCTTCGGATTGGCCTGGCTCGGAGTGGGTTTCGGGCTGGCCGCCAAAACGCCGGAGGGGGCGAGCAATACCCCCACTCCGCTGATCTTCCTTCCTTTCCTCGGCAGCGGCCTGGCACCGACCGACACCATGCCCACCGGTGTCCGGCAATTCGCGGAGTACCAGCCCTTCACACCTCTGACCGAAACGCTGCGCGGACTGCTCATGGGTACGGCCATCGGAGGCAACGGCTTCGCGGCGGTGGCCTGGTGCCTCGGTTTCGCGGTGGTCGGCTACCTCTGGTCGCGCTCGCTGTTCCGCCGTAGGACCAACTGAGACAAGCGAGGATTGTGACCAACGCCCCGCCCGCCAGGGCGTTGGCTCATCGCAAAGGGCACATCCGTTTTCTCAAACCGGCGGATTTCATGCAACCGGATGCTCATTTCGGCCGGATCCTGGCGGGCGTCGCCGTGATCATGTATTCGCCGCGCGGCTGCCCGGTCCGCAGCTGCCCGGATTCTGTTTCCGGCATCATCGGTGCCATGCCCGTCCTCGGAAGGTTTCGGCCCAATCCGCCGCCGGCCATCGGTACGCGCAGCCGGGTTCTGATGCGGTTTCGGCCGGTGCGATGGCAGTTCCTGCTCCGGCAGACGATCGTCGAACCGGGCGGTGACAGCGGCTGGCACTATCACGACGGCACCCTGTTCGTCCTGGTCACCGGCAGCACCCTGGACCACCCCGGAACCGACTGCGTACCGGTGAGCTATCGCCCGGGCCGGATGTTCCGCGAGCCCGCCGGCGCCGCCCACGCCCACACGGCCCGCAACCGCACTCGAAAACCCCTGCGGCTCACCGTGTTCTACGTCCTCCCGGCCGGCAGCCCGCTGTCCCGCTCGATCCCCGCACCGGAGTGCGACACGGACCGGCGGTAGCCGCCCGGCCGGGTCAGCCGACGAGCCCGTGCAGCACGCCGGGGAATTCGGTGAGGTCGCGCAGGACGACATCGGCACCTGCGGCCCGCAGCTGGGCCGCGTCGCACGGACCGCTGGTCACGCCGACCGCATAGGCCGACGCGGTGCGGGCGCCGCGCATATCGCCGATATGGTCGCCCACGTACACGCTCGCCTCGTGGTCGCGCAGCGCCTGGGCCTTCTGCTCGGCCCACAGGTCGCCGATCACCGCGTCGGCCGGAATGTCGAGGTGGGTCAGGTGCAGTTTCGCGTTCGGTTCGTATTTGCCGGTGACCACGATCACGCGGCCGCCCAGCGCCCGGACCGCCGCGGCCGCCGCACGGGCGCCGGGCAGTTCCACGGTGCCGGTGATCGCGTACTCCGGATACATCTCCCGATACAGATCGGCGACGGCCGGGACGCGGTCGGTGGGGAACCAGTTGGCCAGCTCGTGTTCCAGCGGCGGGCCGAGGCGGGTGACGACCAGATCGCTGTCGATCGGCGTGCCGGTGCGCCGCGACAATTCCCGATAGCAGGCGCGGATGCCGGGCCGCGAGTCGATCAACGTCATATCGAGGTCGAAGCCGACCGTGAGCGGTGCCGTCATACCGGACGGCCGGACACCGGGCGGATCACTTGGCGGGCTGGCAGGCGTCGCGCAGTGAGCACGCGCCGCAAGAACTGCCGCAGCCGCCGACCTCGGCCGGGGCGAGGCCCGCGATGGCCTCGTTCGCCGCGTTCACGCCGGCGCCCAGGGTGAACAGCGCTACGACCAGCGCCACCGCGGCGGCGGCCAAGCCCACCCATACGGTCGCCACCAGCGCGATCGCACCGGCGGCGGCCAGCAGCAGGCCCGCACCCACCGAGGTCGGCCCGGCGACGCGGTTGGCCACGCGATACGCCTCTTCGGTGCGGAGGGCCTCGTCGGTGTGGACACCGAAGAACCGATTGGGTGGCAGGGTGCCGGTCAGCCCGAGCACGCCCGTGACCACGGCCACGGCCGCCAGCAGAAACAGGAGGAGCGCGACCACGAACACCCGGAATACGGTACTCCGGTATCAAAACGTGGCGTCCGCGGGGCTCGCCGCCGCCACGAACGTCCCGCTCACCCCTTTTTGGGTGCTGACGTGCGCAGGCTCTACCCTGAGTGACGACGTTGTCCACAAACGTTCACCAGGGGAACTCGGCGACAAGAAGGCAGGACCGTGCAGGACACTCGTGCAACCGATACAGCCGGCGCATCGACCGGCCGGGGCGACGGGCCCGAAAGCAGCCTGCCCACGCTTCCCGGAACCGACGTGCCCGCGCACCGCTATAACGCCGAACTGGCCGGCGCCCTGGAGAGCAAGTGGCAGCGGGTGTGGGCGGAGCGCGGCACCTTCCACGCGCCGAATCCGGTGGGCCCGCTGGCCGGCGAGACCCCGGCCGACAAGCTGTTCATCCAGGACATGTTCCCGTATCCGTCGGGTGCGGGCCTGCACGTCGGCCATCCGCTGGGCTATATCGCCACCGACGTGTTCGCGCGCTACCACCGCATGCACGGTCGTAACGTGCTGCACGCGCTGGGCTACGACGCCTTCGGCCTGCCCGCCGAGCAGTACGCGGTGCAGACCGGCGCGCATCCGCGGGTGACCACCGAATCCAATATCGCCACCATGCAACGCCAGCTGGACCGGCTGGGCCTGGGTCACGACCGGCGCCGTTCGTTCGCCACCACCGACCCCGAGTTCTACAAGTGGACGCAGTGGATCTTCCTGCGCATCTACAACGCCTGGTACGACACCTCGGCGAACAAGGCCCGCCCGATCGCGGATCTGGTGGCCGCCTTCGCCGCCGGTGAGCGATCCACCCCGGACGGTCGCGCGTGGGCCGAGTTGTCGGCTGCCGAACAGGGCGAGATCCTGGACTCGTATCGCCTGGTGTACCAATCGGATTCGATGGTCAACTGGTGCCCGGGACTGGGTACGGTGCTGGCCAACGAGGAAGTCACCGCCGAGGGCCGCAGTGAGCGCGGCAATTTCCCGGTGTTCCGGAAACGCCTGCGGCAGTGGATGATGCGCATCACCGCCTACTCCGACCGCCTGGTCGACGATCTGGACCTGCTGGACTGGCCGGACAACGTGAAGGCCATGCAGCGCAACTGGATCGGGCGGTCGCGTGGTGCCGAGGTCTCGTTCGGCGCGAACGGCGAGAACATCGAGGTCTTCACGACCCGGCCCGACACGCTGTTCGGGGCGAGCTATGTGGTGCTGGCTCCCGAACACGAACTGGTGGACCGGCTGGCCGCCGCGCAGTGGCCCGCCGAGGTCGATGCCCGGTGGACCTTCGACGCCGCCACGCCGGCCGAAGCCGTTGCCGCCTACCGCAAGTCGATCGCCGCCAAATCCGATCTGGAACGGCAGGAGAACAAGGAGAAGACCGGCGTCTTCCTGGGCGCCTACGCCACCAACCCGGTCAACGGCGCGCAGCTGCCGATCTTCATCGCCGACTATGTGCTGTCGGGCTACGGCACCGGCGCGATCATGGCGGTGCCCGGCCACGACCAGCGCGACTGGGAGTTCGCGCGGGCGTTCGGCCTGCCGATCGTGGAAGTGATTGCCGGAGGGGACATCTCGGAGTCGGCGTACTCGGGCGACGGCCTGCTGGTGAACTCCGACTACCTGAACGGACTGGACGTCGAGACCGCCAAGGCCACCGTCGTCGAGCGCCTGGAACGCGAGGGCCACGGCAAGGGCACCATCCAGTACAAGCTGCGCGACTGGCTGTTCGCCCGCCAACGCTACTGGGGCGAGCCGTTCCCCATCGTCTACGACGAGCAGGGTGCGGCCCATCCGCTGCCGGAATCGATGCTGCCGGTGGAACTTCCGGAGGTGCGCGACTTCGCGCCCGTCACCTTCGATCCCGACGACGCCGATTCCGAACCGTCGCCGCCGCTGGCCAAGGCCACCGATTGGGTGAACGTCGAACTGGATCTGGGTGACGGGCCGAAAACCTACCGCCGCGACACCAACGTGATGCCGCAGTGGGCCGGTAGCTCCTGGTACCAGCTGCGCTACACCGACCCGACCAACTCGGAGGCGTTCTGCGCGCCGGAGAACGAGCGCTACTGGCTGGGCCCACGCCCGGCCGAACACGGCGCCGACGATCCCGGCGGCGTCGATCTGTACGTCGGCGGCGTGGAACACGCGGTGCTGCATCTGCTGTACGCGCGGTTCTGGCAGAAGGTGCTGTTCGACCTGGGCGAGGTGTCGGGTCCGGAACCGTACCGGCGGCTGTTCAACCAGGGCTACATCCAGGCCTTCGCCTACACCGACGAGCGCGGAACCTACATTCCGGCCGCCGAGGTGGTCGAACGGGACGGCAAGTTCTTCTGGACGAACACCTCCGGTGTGGAGATCGAGGTCTTCCAGGAGTACGGCAAGATCGGCAAATCGCTGAAGAACGCCATCTCGCCCGACGAGATGTGCGATCTGTACGGCGCGGACACCTTCCGGCTGTACGAGATGTCGATGGGCCCGCTGGACACCTCACGTCCGTGGGCGACCAAGGATGTCGTGGGCGCGCACCGCTTCCTGCAGCGGGTCTGGCGTCTGGTGGTCGACGAGGAGTCCGGGGCCGCGCGCGTCACCGACGCCGAGCCGGCCGATGCCACACTTCGCCTGCTGCACAAGACGATCGACGGTGTCGACGCCGACTACGCCGCCCTGCGCGACAACACCGCCGGCGCGAAGCTGATCGAGCTGACCAACCATCTGACCAAGCAGTACCCGCAGGGTGCCCCGCGCACGGTGGTGGAACCGCTGGTGCTGATGCTGGCCCCGATGGCCCCGCATATCGCCGAGGAACTGTGGGAACGCCTGGGGCACGCCACGGCGCTGGCGCACGGTCCCTTCCCGATCGCGGATCCCGCACTGCTGGTGGAGGATTCGGTCGAGTATCCGATCCAGGTCAACGGCAAGGTCCGCAGCCGGGTCAGCGTAGCGGCGGACGCCGATGCGAAGGCGGTCGAGACGGCGGCGCTCGCCGACGAGAAGCTGCTGGAATTCCTGGCCGGCAAGACCCCACGCAAGGTCATCGTCGTACCCGGCAAGCTGGTGAACGTCGTCGCGTAATCCGTTCCCACGCTGTGGGTCTCAGCGCTGGGGCTTTCAGCGCGGTGGCGACAGCACGTCGTCGAGGGTGTGACCATCGAGAGGCGGCGCGCCGCATCGACCAGCCGGTCGTGGCGGTGCGTCGCCCGCAGCGCCGATTCAGCGGGCGATCGGACGCAGCACGATCTCGGTCGGGTGGGCGTCGCGGGGCGTTTCGACGGCGTTGCGGACGGCACGGGCGACGGTCGCCGCGGTGAGGAATTCGTCCGGGTTGTAATCCCGCTCCTCGGAGGCGACGATCGCGCGCTGCATTTCGGTGTCGATGCGCCCCGGGTGAACGGAGGTGACGCGCAGGCTCGGCTCCTCCAGCCGCAGCGCGTCACCGAAGGCGCGCAGCCCGAATTTGCTCGCGGCGTACACTCCCCAGCCCGGGTTGGCACGCAGGCCCGCGCCCGAATTGATAAGCACCACATGGCCGTTCGCGGCGCGCAGCGCGGGCAGTAGCAGCCGGGTCAGCTCGGCGACGGCGATAAGATTGGCTTCCAAGGTATTTCGCCACTGCTCGACCGATGATTCGGCGATCGATCCCAGTTCGGCGACACCCGCGTTGTGCACCAGTACGTCCAGGCGATCGATCGACGCCGTGGCGGCGGGCAGTGCGGCGTAATCGGTCAGATCGACCGGCCACGGTTCGGCGTCGGGAAGTTCCGCCCGGATCGACGCCAGCGACTCCGCCGAGCGCGCGCCCAGCAGCAGCCGGTGGGTTCCCGCCAGCTCCCGCGCGATCGCGGCCCCCAGGCCCCTGCTGGCGCCGGTGATCAAGGCGGTCGGCACATCCTGTGCGGCAGTGGATTCCGAAGTTGCGGCCATGTGCTCACCGTAGACCCCGCCCGCCCCGGCTGTCGCTGCGCTACGCACGGCACCGTCACGGCGCGCTACGCACGGCACCGTCACGGCGCTACCGCACGGCACCGTCACGGCGCTACCGCACCGGGGAGGGACGTCCCGGACAATCACACCGCCGCGAGCGGACATCTGTCGTCCATCGGTGGCGAGCCTCGGCCGATGGGTGTAATCCAGATTCGAGCAACCGGCTCACAGCGGGGCGGGGAGCGAACACCGCGCATGACGAAGAACGAGGCGATGAGGGTGGACACTGCCGAACAGGTGACCGGGCCCGACCATGCCCCCGCAGCGGCCGGTGTGCGGCACGCGACGCCGGGGCGGCGCGCATATCTGAAGGTGACGTCGCAGAATAGGGAAATGAACGGTCCCGGCTTCACCCCCACCCAGCTGGCTGCCCGGGCCTCCTACCTGCTCCGCGGTAACGATCTGGGGACCATGACCAGCGCGGCCCCAAAGCTCTATCCCCATATGTGGAGCTGGGACGCCGCCTTCGTCGCGGTCGGTCTGGCGCCGCTGAGCGTGGAGCGCGCCGTGGTCGAGCTCGACACCCTGCTGTCGGCGCAGTGGCGCAACGGGATGATCCCGCACATCGTGTTCGCCAACGGGGTGGACGGCTACTTCCCGGGACCGAGCCGGTGGGAATGCCGGCGGCTGGCCGCGAACGCTCCCGCCGGTCCCGATACGTCGGGCATCACCCAGCCGCCGGTGCACGCGATCGCGGTCCAGCGCATCCTCGACCATTCCCGGCGCCACGGCCGCACCACCCGGGCGGTCGCCGCGGAATTCCTGGATCGGCGCTGGGTCGATCTGATGCGCTGGCATCGCTGGCTGGCTCATGCCCGCGACCCGAAACAGCACGGCCGGATCACCCTGTATCACGGCTGGGAGTCCGGGATGGACAATTCGCCGCGGTGGGATCGTGCCTACGCCAATGTGGTGGTCGGCGACCTGCCGCCGTATCGGCGGGCCGATATCGACGTGGTCGACCCGGCGCAGCGTCCCTCCGATCGCGAATACGACCGCTACCTGTGGCTTGTGGAACAAATGCGTCGTTGTGGATACGACGATTTTCAACTCGCCTCGACGATGAGCTTCGCTGTGGAGGATGTCTTCGTCACCGCCGTCTTCGCGCTGGCCTGTGAGGTCCTGGCCGGAATCGGGGAGGACTACCGCATGCCACACGCCGACGTGCGCGAGCTCTACGAGTGGGCCGACTATTTCCGCGCCGGCGTGATCGCCACCGCCGACCCGCGCTCCGGCGCCGCGCGCGACTTCGACCTGCGCGCCGACGAGTGGATCGGCACCGAGACGCTGGCCATGTTCGCACCGCTGTTGTGCGGGGGACTGCCGCGCGCCACCGAACGCAGTCTGCTGCGACTGTTCGAGGGTCCGCGCTTCTGCGGACACCCGGATCTGCGCTACGCGCTGCCGCCCTCGACCTCGCCGGTGTCGAAGGATTTCCGCCCGCGCGAATATTGGCGCGGACCGGTCTGGCCGGTGATGAGCTGGCTGTTCTCCTGGGTCTTCGCCCGCCGCGGCTGGGCCGAACGGTCCTTCATGCTGCGTGCGGAAGGTTTGCGGCAGGCGGGCGACGGCAGCTTCGCGGAGTACTACGACCCGTTCACCGGGGACCCGCTGGGGAGTATGCAGCAGTCGTGGACGGCGGCCGCGGTCCTCGACTGGCTCGGATGAGTCACGCGTAGACACTGGTCACAAGCGCCTCGGCTGCATACTCTCGTAGCCATGTATCGACGCACCGTGGCTCGTCCGAAAGTCCGTCGCTTCACCGCAGCCCTGCCGCTGCTCGCCGTTGCCGGCATATTCTCGGCAACCGGTATCGCCTCCGCCGGACCCACCGGGCCGGATGTGTCGTCCTGGCAGCACATCGACGGCCGTCTGATCGATTGGTTCGCGGTCCGCGCCTCCGGGCACAACTTCGCCATGGTGAAGGCCACCGAGGGGCTGAACTACGTCAATCCCTATTTCGTCCCCGACAGCCTGCTCATGCGCGCGGCCGGGGTGGCGCGCGGCACCTATCACTACGCGCATCCGGATCTGCCACCGGAACCGCAGGCCGCCCTCTACGCCGCGGTCGTCCTCGGCCAGAACGGCCCGCTGGACCTGCCACCGGTGCTCGATATGGAGAATTCCGGCGGCTTGCCCCCTGCGGAGCTGATCGACTGGACCCATCGCTATCTAACCACGGTGCAGGCATTGACCGGCCGGGTGCCGATCATCTACACCTACCCGCGGTTCTGGCAGACGGCGATGGCCGATTCCGATCAGTTCCACCAATATCCGCTGTGGATCGCCGATTACCGCGGCAACGCCCAGCCCGAGGTGCCCGGCGGCTGGCCGGCGTGGACGTTCTGGCAGACCACCGATTCCGGCAGTGTGCCCGGTATCGCGGGCAATACCGACCTCAACGTCTACAGCGGGGCGCAGGGCAATTTCGCGCAGTTCGCCAATATGCCGTTCAGCGGTAGCAGTTCGGGCAGTTAGAGGATCTGCGACAGAAATTGTCGCAGCCGTGGGGTTTCCGGATCGTCGAAGAGACGGTCCGGAGCCCCCGACTCCACTACCTTGCCCTGGTCCATGAACACCACACTGTCGGAAACCGAACGGGCGAAACCCATTTCGTGGGTCACCACGATCATCGTCATACCGCCGGAAGCCAGATCCGCCATCAGCGAGAGCACACCCTTGACCAACTCCGGGTCCAAGGCCGAGGTCGCCTCGTCGAACAGCATCAATTCCGGCTTCATCGCCAGCGCGCGGGCGATGGCGACGCGCTGCTGCTGACCACCGGACAGATTCGCGGGCCGGGTATCGGCGCGCGCCGCCAATCCGACCGCCTCGAGTTGTTCCAGTGCCAGCGCCCGCGCCGCTTCCTTGCTCAGGCCGCGCAGTTTCCGCGGTCCCAGAGCCACGTTCTCCGCCACCGTCTTGTGCGGAAACAAATTGAAATGCTGAAAAACCATCCCGATGCGCTGCCGCAGCCGATCCGGATTCTCACCCAGCACCGATACCCCGTCGATCAGCACATCGCCGGAATCGGGTTCGTGCAGGCGGTTCAACACCCGCAGCAGGGTGGATTTTCCCGAACCGGACGGGCCGATGACCGTGGTGGTGTGACCGGCCTCGACGTGAATGTCGACGCCGCGCAGCACCTGGTTGTTGCCGAGGGTCAGATGCAGATCCACCCCGGTCAGCGAGGAACTGGTGCCCACGCCTTTCGGATTCTGGTCGCTCACGCCCTTCGGATTCCGGTCGCTCACGCCCTTCGGATTCTGGTCGCTCACGCCCTTCGGATTCTGGTCGCTCACGCTCCGCGTCCTTCCGTGATGACTGCCTGGTCGATTTCGTCGGCGGCGGCTTCGGCGCGGCCGGTGCGCAATCGGCGGTCGATGTAGTTCACCAGGTGGGTGAGCGGGATGGTGAGCAGCAGATAGACCAGGCCCGCCGCGACCAGCGGCGACAGATTTCCGGTCTGGGAATTCAGATCGCGGCCGACGGCGAACAGTTCCCGCTGCGAGGCGAGCAGGCCGAGGAAGTAGATCAGCGAGGAATCCTTGATCAGCGCGATGAACTGGTTCATCAGCGCCGGCAACACCCGCCGCACGCCCTGCGGAATGACCACCAGCGTCATGGACTGCCGATAGCCGAATCCGATCGCCCGCGCGGCCTCCAACTGCCCCGGCTCCACCGATTGGATACCCGAGCGGAAGATCTCGCCGATATAGGCCGAGGCCAGCAGCGCCAGGGCGACCGCGCCCAGCCAATACGGATTGTTCCCGGTGATCCCCTTGACTATCGGGCCGATGCCCAGACCGATCAACAGGATGATCACCACGGCCGGCAAACCGCGGAAGATGTCGGTGTAGACCCGCGCGGGCCACCGCAACCAGCGGGTGCGCGAAATACCGGCCACCGCCAGCAGGACGCCGATCAGCGTGCCCAGTACCCCCGAAACCAGCGCCAGAATCAGCGTATTCGGCAGACCCGTCTTGAACAGGTCGGGAAATGCCTTGCGGTACAACGACCAATCGAAGAACGTCTCCTTCAATTGCTCCAGCGTCGATTTCGGCGCATTCTGCTGATCGCTGTGCTGATGTTCGGCCGCGATCTTCTCGAAGTCCGGAAGTTGCGGCATCGGCGCGGATTTGGAGCCCGGTTTCCAGCCCGGCGGCAGCGGGCGCGGCACCCAGTCGGAGTAGAGCTTGGCGTAGGTCCCGTCCGCGATCACCGCGTCGAGACCGGAATTGAGGGCGTCGATCAGCGGCTGATTGTTCTTGCGGACCGCCCAGGCGGTGAAATTGTCCAGGCTGAAGGTGTTCTGCACGATCGAGGTGGGATCACCCGGTTTGATCGCACCGGTGGCCTGCTGGGAGGGCGCGACCCAGGCATCGATCTGCCCGGTCTTCAGATTCGCGTAGGCGGTGTTGTAGTCGGGAAATTTCACCGCGTCCAGATGCAAGGTTCCGCTGACGTATTCGTCCTGCACGGTGCCCTGCACCACGCCGATCCGCACGCCCGGTTTCAGATCCGAGAACCCTTGGATCGCACTGCCGTTGGGCACCACGAGCGAGAAGTAACCGAAATCGTAGCCGTTGGTGAAACCGACCTGCTGCCGCCGCGCATCGGTGGTGGTGATGCTCGACGACCCCACGTCGAACCGGCCGGTGGCGACCAGTGAGAGCAGCGAGGCGAATTCGGTACCGGAGAACTGCACCCGCAATCCGAGTTTCGCTCCGATCGCCCTCAGCAGTTCATTGTCGAATCCGGTGAAGGTCCCCGACGGGTCGACGCAGATACTCGGCGGCGCGTCCGACAGCGTGCCCACGCTGAGCACACCGGGCTGGGACAAGCCGAGCTTGGTGATATCGATCGAATTCAGCGGCGCGGTCGTCGCGGTGGTGTAGCGATCGGCGCCGGCCGTCGCACCGCTCGCCAGTTTCGTCGGCGCGGGGGAGGCGGCCGACGGACCTGGGGGTGCGCACAGGTTCGAGGCCTGCGACGAGCTGCCGCCGTCGGAACTGCAGGCGACGGCGAACAGCAGCATCATCGCCGCCATCAGCGCGATCAGCGCACGCGGGCGCGAGACGGGCAAACGGGCCATAGCCGAGAACCCTAGCCGGGCCGGTAGCACACCGAGGACGGCGACGCGGGTCCACGGGCCGCCGCCCCTGCCACATCGCCCGGCGGAAATCGAATCCCGCTGATTCGATCCCGCGGTGTCCGATCGGGCGGTGTTCGATCAGGCGATACCGGTCACCGACTCCGGATTGAAATTATCCCGCCATGCGACGGCCTGCTCCACCACGCTCAGGTCGTAGTCGGGCCCGCCGGCGCCCACGGTGAACAGTGTCGCCCCGGCGCCCACCAGCCGCTCGGCCTGTTCGGCGCCGGGCCAGGACACCGACCGCTCGATCCGGTTCGCGTCGGTGCCGACCTCGGCGCAGTGTTCGGCCAGGATCTTCGATTTGCGTTCCAGCGCTTCGATATCGGCGAAGCTGTGCCAGATGTCGGCGTATTCGGCCACCAGTCGCAACGTCTTTCGTTCACCGCCGCCGCCGATCAGAATCGGAATGTGGCGCGTCGGTTGCGGATTCAGTTTCGGCAGCCGGGCGTCGATGCGCGCGAGGGATTCCTTCAGCAACGCCAGACGTGTTCCGGGCGTGCCGAATTCGTAGCCGTATTGGTCGTAGTCCTTCTGGAACCAGCCGGCGCCGATGCCGAGGATCAGCCGGCCGCCGGAAATGTGGTCGACGGTGCGGGCCATATCGGCGAGCAGATCGGGATTGCGATATCCGCCGCCGGTCACCAGTGCACCGAGTTCTACTCGTTCGGTCTGCTCGGCGATCGCACCGAGCATGGTCCAGCATTCGAAATGCGCGCCGTCGGGATCGCCGGTGAGAGGGTAGAAGTGATCCCAGTTGAACACGATGTCGACGCCCGCATCCTCGGCCCGGCGCACCGCATCCCGGATCAATCCGTAATCGGGAGCATGTTGCGGCTGTAGCTGAACTCCGATGCGAACCGGTCGAGTCATCCGATTCTCCTTCGTCTCGTGAGCTGCTCTCGCGGCCGGTCAGCGGCCCTTGACGAGGCTACTCGCCCGCTGCACCCCGTGCGGTGCGCTGGGTTACTGTGGGGCGCGCACCGCCCCCTCTACTCGGATCGTCCGGCACGTTCCTGCCGGTGAAGGGATTGATTCACCATGGCCACGGTCACCTTCGACCACGCCACCCGGCTCTACCCGGGTGGTACCAAACCCGCTGTCGACAAGCTGAATCTCGAGATCGCCGACGGCGAATTCCTGGTACTGGTCGGACCGTCCGGATGCGGCAAATCCACCTCGCTGCGCATGCTGGCCGGACTCGAGGAGGTCGACGACGGCCGCATCCTGATCGGCGACCGGGACGTCACCGACGCCGAACCCAAACAGCGCGATATCGCGATGGTGTTCCAGAACTACGCGCTCTACCCGCATATGACGGTCGCGGAGAACATGGGCTTCGCGCTGAAGATGGCCAAGGTCGGTAAGGCCGAACGCAACCAGCGCGTGCTGGAGGCGGCGAAACTGCTCGACCTGCAGGACTTCCTGGACCGCAAACCCAAGGCGCTGTCCGGCGGTCAGCGCCAGCGTGTCGCGATGGGCCGCGCGATCGTGCGGCAGCCGCAGGTGTTCCTGATGGACGAACCGCTGTCGAACCTGGACGCGAAACTGCGCGTGCAGACCCGCACGCAGATCGCCCAGTTGCAGCGCAGGCTCGGCACCACCACCGTCTACGTCACCCACGACCAGGTCGAGGCGATGACCATGGGCGACCGGGTGGCGGTGCTCAAGGACGGACTGTTGCAGCAGTGCGCCTCGCCGCGGGATCTGTATCGGGATCCGGCGAATCTGTTCGTCGCGGGCTTCATGGGTTCACCGGCGATGAATCTGTTCACGCTGCCGGTGTCGGACGGTTCGGTCACCCTCGGCGGACATTCGATCGCGCTGCCGCGCGCGGTGGCCGATGCCGCGGGTGCGACCGTGGTGGTCGGTATCCGGCCGGAGCACTTCGATCTGGCCGGCGGTTCCGACGGTGTCGCCATGGAGATCGATGTGGTCGAGGAGCTGGGCTCCGACGCCTACATCTACGGCCGCACCCTGGGCGAGGCCGGCGGCGATCAGACCATCGTCGCCCGCGCCGACTGGCGCAATCCGCCGCAGAAGGGCGACAAGCTGACACTCACCACCGATGCGGAGCACACCTACTTCTTCGACCCGACCGACGGTCGGCGACTGACCTAGTCATCGAAACCGACTGCCCCCGAATGCTTTCCGGCAATCGGGGGCAGTTCGCGATGCGGTGGACACGCGCCGGCCCGCGAGTGCCGCCGTTCAACCGCGTGGCCGGCGCCAATCCTGGTTCACGCGGATCCGGATGTCCTCCAGTCCGATTTCATCGCCTCCGGCGCCGCGCAATTCCACCCGCACCGGTTCGCCGGTGGTGTCCTCGACCCGCTCGAGCGGCGGCACCCCGCCCTGCAGATATTTGTCCCCCCACTGCCACAGCGCGAAGATCGCCGGCAGCAGATCCCGGCCCATATCGGTGAGTACGTACTCGTTGCGGGTGCGCTTACCCTCTTCGCGATACGGCTGTTTGCGCAGCAGGCCGGCGTCGGTGAGTTTGCGCAGTGCGGCGGCCGCGGCGGCGTCGGTGATACCCACCCGCGCCGCGAAACCGTCGAAGCGGGTCGTCCCGTAGATGGATTCGCGCAGAATCAGCATCGCCGAGCGGGCGCCGACGATGTCGAGGGCCTTCACGATGGAACAGCCGTCCGGCTTCCACGAATTCAGGTCACGCAGGGGTCCTTCCAGTTTCACGGGCATGACGACGATCATACCAACTCTGACTTGTCATAACTAATGTCAGCTCCTACCCTGACTTTAGAGCGACTAAGTCAGATTGTCGCAACGGCGCGATACCGGAGGAATCGCCATGAGAGACGCAGTGATCGTCGAGGCCGTACGCACCCCCATCGGGAAGGGCAAAGCCACCGGAGCGCTGCACGACCAGCATCCGGTCGATCTGTTCGCCCACAGCCTGCGCGAGGTCGTGCGGCGCAGCGGGATCGATCCGGTGCTGATCGACGACGTCATCGGCGGCGTGGTCACCCAGATCGGCGAGCAGTCGGTCAACATCACCCGCCGGGCGGCGCTCGCGGCCGGCTATCCGGAATCCGTTCCGGCCACCACGGTCGACCGGCAGTGCGGCAGCAGCCAGCAGGCCATCCACTTCGCCGCTCAGGGCGTGCTGGCCGGGGCCTACGACATCGTCGTCGCCGGCGGGCTGGAGTCGATGAGCCGGGTGCCGATGGGGTCGAGCGTGGCCGGCGCGACCGACATCAACGGGGTGGCCTTCGCCGAACGGTATCCCGACGAGCTGGTACCGCAGGGGATCAGCGCGGAACTGATCGCCGCGCGCTGGGGGATCTCACGCACCGCCATGGACGAGTTCTCCCTCGCCAGTCACGAGAAGGCCGCCGCCGCGACGAAGAACGGATCCTTCGAGGCACAACTCGCGCCGCTGGCCGGGTTGAGCACCGACGAGGGCATCCGGGTCGGCAGCACTCTCGAGACCCTGGCCGGGCTGCGGCCGGCCTACTACAGCGAGGCCTACGCCGCCCGGTTCCCCGAGATCGGCTGGAACGTGACCGCCGCCAATGCGAGCCAGATCAACGACGGCAGCGCGGCGGTGCTGATCATGACCAGTGAGAAGGCCGCGCAACTGGGCCTGCGGCCGCTGGCCCGGCTGCACAGTTTCGCGGTCGCGGGTGACGATCCGCTGCTGATGCTCACCGCGGTGATCCCGGCGACTCGAAAGGTGTTGCAGCGCTCCGGACTGTCGCTGGCCGATATCGATCTGTTCGAGGTCAACGAGGCCTTCGCCTCGGTGGTACTGGCCTGGGCGGCCGACACCGGTGCCGATCTGTCCCGGGTGAACGTCAACGGCGGCGCGATCGCGCTGGGGCATCCGCTCGGCGCCTCCGGTGCGCGGCTGGCGACCACGCTGGTCCACGCGCTGCACGAACGCGGCGCTCGCTTCGGGCTGCACACCATGTGCGAGGCGGGCGGTTTGGCGAACGCGACCATCTACGAGCGGCTGTGATCGTCAGACCGACACCACGACCAGCGCCACCGCGAAACCGAGGAGCCATGCCTCGGCGAGCAGCGGCAGGGTGAGCAGCGCATACCGCCAGGCCGGGCGGCGTTCCCGCAATGCCCGCAGGGTCCACCGCCCGGCCAGCAGCAGCGCACCCACCAGAGCCAGGAAAACCGCGGCGTAGGCCAGCGGCAGATGACTGTGCCCGGGACGAGTGCGCTGCTGCGCCATATCCCGGTACGGCAGGCCGTAACGCCAGATCACCCACGCCACACCACAACCGGCCAGATAGACCACGGCGCTGAGCACGGCATCGCCGCGTCGCAGCGGCGGGCGTTCCGGCCAGAACTCCATAGCTACCCATGGAAGCGCCCACCGGACGCGCTCGCAAGCACAACCGGTTTGTCGCCGTTTCGCGGCGCTGACCTGGACAGGTGACGGCGCCGGTGTGCGGCGGCAAATCGTTGCGGCAGCCGTGCTCGACGCGGTGCCGAGAGAAGCGGAACGGGCGCCGGCGGCTCGGAACCGCAGTGCGCGAACACCCGGCCCGCGATGGTTAGGCTGGCTCGGGTGAGCGATCTGGATCCGGCGTCGGCGCTGGTGTACGCGATTCCGCTGCGGACTCGCTTCCGCGGCATCACCGTCCGCGAAGGGATGCTGCTCGAAGGCCCGCGCGGGTGGGGTGAGTTCTGCCCGTTCGTCGAGTACGACGATCGGGAGGCCGCGAACTGGCTGGCCACCACCGTCGAGCAGATCGAGGACGGGTGGCCGCAACCGGTCCGAGACCGGATTCCGGTCAACTGCACCGTCCCCGCTGTCGGACCCCAGCGCGCGTATTCCATCGTCGCCGAATCCGGTTGCCGCACCGCGAAAGTCAAGATCGCCGATCATCCCGAATCGCTCGCCGAGGATATCGAGCGGGTGGCGGCCGTGCGCGATGCGCTGGGCCGCGACGGCGCCGTCCGGGTCGATGCCAACGCGGTCTGGGACGTCGATACGGCAGTTGCGAACCTGCGGCAGATCGACCGTGCCGCACAGGGTTTGGAATACGCCGAG
This sequence comes from Nocardia mikamii NBRC 108933, assembly GCF_001613505.1. Taxonomy (GTDB): domain Bacteria; phylum Actinomycetota; class Actinomycetes; order Mycobacteriales; family Mycobacteriaceae; genus Nocardia; species Nocardia mikamii. The sequence continues at coordinate 331,333 of NZ_BDCM01000004.1, read as the reverse complement.
CAACCGTGCCGGACGATCGAGGAGCTGGCGGCGCTCCGGCGGCGGATCGACATTCCCATCGCCGCGGACGAGTCCATCCGGCGCGCCGAGGATCCGCTGCGGGTCGCGGTGGCGGGAGCGGCCGACATCGCCGTGCTGAAATGCACGCCGCTCGGCGGGGTGCGACGGGCGCTGCGGGTGGCGCAGGCGGCGGGGCTGCCGTGCGTGATCTCCTCGGCACTGGAGACGAGCGTCGGACTGTCCGCCCAGCTCGCGCTGGCCGGCGCGCTGCCGGAACTCGACCACGCCTGCGGGCTGGGCACCGTCAACCTGTTCGCCGGCGATGTGGTGGCGGATTCGCTGCGCCCGGTCGACGGATATCTGAGCGTTCCGCACACCCCGCCGGCCCCGGATCCCGCTCTGCTGGAACGCTTCCGCCACCCCGATCCGGAGCGGGCGACGTGGTGGCGGAACCGGCTGGAGCGGGTGCTCCGGCTTCTGGATTGATCGCGACATCCCCCGCGTCGACGCGGCCGGGAAGAGGGTTTTCCCGCCCGCCGGTCTGTGATTAGCTGATCGTGTGCCATCGGCAGTTCTCACGTGCTCGAACACACGATAGGAGTTCCGCAATGCCCACTCGTGATTCTGCGTGGCCGCAGGGTACGCCCTGCTGGGTCGACTGCTCGGTCGATGATCCGCGGGCCGCCCGCGATTTCTACTCCGGTTTGCTGGGCTGGGAAATCCTGGACAGTCCGCCCGAGGCCGGGGGATATCTGATGGCGATGCTGGGCGGTAAACCGGCGGCCGGAATCGGGCCCAAGATGGGCGAGGCGCCGATGCCTTCGGTATGGACCACCTACCTCGCCGCCGACGACGTCGACGCGGTCGCCGAGGCCATCGGCGCGGCCGGGGGCACCGTCTTCGTCCCGCCCTTCGACGTCATGGACGTGGGCCGCATGTGCGTGGCCTCCGATCCCACCGGCGGGATCTTCGGCGTCTGGCAGGCCAAGGCCCACACCGGCGCCGGTATCTACAACGAACCCGGCTCCTACTGCTGGAACGAACTGCACACCGGCGACTACGCCACCGCCCAGGAGTTCTACCGCCGCGTCTTCGGCTGGACCTTCGACGAGATCGGCGACGGCGAGAATTTCGTCTATTCGACCTTCTCCCCGCCCGGGGCGGACGTCGCCGGCGGTGTCATGGACGCGGGCAACGCGCCCGGCGACAACCCGCCCTACTGGCTCACCTGGTTCCAGGTCGCCGGGACGGACGAGAAACTCTCTCGCGCAACCGAACTCGGCGCCACGGTCCTGATGGGCCCGGACGACACCCCGTTCGGCCGCTCGGCCGTCGTCCAGGCTCCCCAGGGCGAGATATTCGGCCTCATCGACCCGACGGTGCGGGCGGAGGCGCCCGGGCAGTAGCGCTCGTGTCCCGGGCCGTGCGGTACGGCCCGGGACGTCGGCATGCCGTCTGCGGCCGGCACACCCCGATCTCGACTACGCGCGAAGAAGTCCCACCTCGCCGGGCATCGGGTTCGATCGTCCCAGTCGACCGAACCCGGTTCAGCCCACTCGGGCGCCACAGTCGTGCAGAGTGGCGCGCAGAAGAAGGGCGGCTTCCGGGCCGATGATCCCGTCGACCAGCTCGAGGTAGCGCGTACAGAATTCCGGGCCGTGCGGGGCGAGGTCGGCGCCGGGCGGCTCCAAGTGGTGGGCGAGTTCGTGCAGGACAACCAATTCGCGCAGCGCCCATGCGGTTCCGCCGGTATGCAACGGGACGGCCAGCACGGCGCGGCCGGTCTCGTAATGTGCCGCCGCGGTGCCGGCGCGGGCCCGCACGACGAGGGGCGTGCCCGCTCGAACCCATTGCGCGCGTACCCAATTCAGCGCCAGTACGCGGTCGACATAACTCTGAACCGACTCGACCGAGGCGAACTTCCGCTCGATCGGCAGTGTGAGTTGAGAGCCGTGCAAGTCGACCGTGCGGGCCCCGAACTCCTCGGCCCGTTCGAATATCCGCCGCACCAGGCCCTCGGCATCGTAGACCCGGCTGCGCTGCGAATCCCGCGGCGTCACAACGCTTTCCCGCCACGGTGCCGCCCGTTCGCGCGGCGTATCCGCATCCACACGCTTGCCGGACGCGCACGGCAAGCGCCACGAGATTCGGAGCCGGGCACCCGGCCGCAGGCCGGAGCGGCGGTCTTCCTCCGACCACCGTCATCCGTGCCGTGCCGACTGAGCAGGCGGTTTCCGTGCGGCTCACGTTGCGACGGGCACATCAGGGGGGCACCGCACTGCGCCGCTCTCGCGCGACTCATGCTCCGGGCGCTTCGAGACGCCCTCGCCCGGTCGGCAATTCCGGGGACAAACCCAGCCGTGCGCTTCGGCCGGCCCGATCACCCGCACGGCGCGCGGCCGGCGAGTACCCGGTCGATTCCTGCGGGCCGCGCCACGTACCGCGGGCTTCGGAGATGCGGGAGTAGAAATCGGTGAGCTCGAGGTCCTTGTTGCGCAGCGCCAGGGCGGTGCCCGCGGATTCGGCGGCGGTCGTATCCGCGCCCACCGCCTCGGCCTCCACATCCGCCTTCACCTGTGCGAGCCGGCGGCCGATCCGGTCGGCGAACGCCATCTGGAAATTCAGCCGAGCCGTCACGGCAGCGACAGGGGCCTGAATGCGACGCCGCACCTTGCGACCCCACCGCGTCTCCACCACGATCTTCTCCACCGTCGCCGATCTGTAGGCGCCGGATTTGATGTAGTGGTCGGACGCGCGCACCATCTGCACCAGCAGGCTCGTATACAGCGCCTCGCACGTCGCGATATCGGTATCGAAGCCGTAGGCGTAGACCTGCGTAGATGTGCGGGTCACATCGCAGCGCACGTCGTTGGCCGCGGCGATCGCCACGAACAGCTGCACATACGTGCGCAGTCCCTTCTTTCCCGACTCGCCGATCGCGACGACCTTCTGCATCGGCGCCGGGCGGCGTTCGCGACCGGCGATATGGGCGCGCGCCACCGCCAGGTCGATCGACGAACGGGTCGCCAGGCGCTGAGCAGCCGCCATGAAGGCCTCGGCCTCGTGCTCGTTGTCGGTCGACTCGGCCTGACGCAACAGCCCACCGATCCGGGTGAGCAACTTGTCCTGCGGCATCTGGGTCGACATCGAGGGCCAGGATACGAGAACCCACCGACATGGCCACCTGATCGGGCGGGGGCGGACGCCGAGTCCCATCCGGCGGTAGCACCCGTCCGGAGGCGGCAGCTTGCGTAACCACGGAGGGCGGGGGCGGACGCCGAATCCCATGGAGCAGCCGAACAATGTATCTTGCCTTGTGCAACCGGCGCAGTGTGCGGGCGCTCACGCATGGCACCTGTGTTCGTTACGACCCTGGAGTATCGATGGCTTTGAACAAGGCGTCCTCGAACAAGGCGCGCAAGGTTCGCGCGCGCGCCGCGTCACGACGCTCGTCCCTCGTGTCCCGCGCCGCACTGGCCACCGCCTCGGTGGCGCTGCTCACCGCCGGGTTGACGAGCGCCTGTTCGAGCGGCGACGGCAGCAACCCGACCGGCCAGAACCTGGGCGGCCGCGGCCCGATCACCTATGTCGAGGGTAAGGACACCACCGAGACGGGTGCGGTCAAGCAGCTCATCGACCGGTGGAACGCCGCCCATCCGAACGAGCAGGTGACGTTCAAGGAGCAGTCCAACGACGCCTCCCAGCAGTACGACGATCTGGCCCAGCACATGCGGGCCAAGCAGTCCGACTACGACGTGATGGCGCTGGACGTGCCGTGGACCGCGGAATTCGCGGCCAAGGGCTGGATCCAGCCGCTCAAGGACTCCTTCGCTCTCGATACCTCCACGCTGCTCTCGCCGACCGTCGCCAGCGCGACCTACCAGGGCACCCTCTACGCCGCGCCGCGCAACACCAACGGCGGCCTGCTGTACTACCGCAAGGATCTGGTCCCGAATCCGCCGAAGACCTGGCCGGAGCTGCTGGCCGACTGCAATATCGCGCGTGACCACGGAATCGGTTGCTACGCAGGGCAGTTCGCGCCCTACGAAGGTCTGACCGTGAACGCGGCCGAGGTGATCAACGCCTACGGCGGCTCGTTCGTCGGCCCGGACGGCAAAACCGCGACCGTGAACTCCCCGCAGTCGCGCGCCGGCCTGCAGGTGCTCACCGACGCCTACAAGAACGGCGACATCCCCAAGGAGGCCATCTCCTACAAGGAGCCGGAGAGTCAGAACGCCTTCGCCTCGGGCAAGCTGCTGTTCCTGCGCACCTGGCCCAACTTCTACGGTGTGGCCCAGGCCGACTCCTCCGCCGTGAAGGGCAACTTCGGCGTCTCCCCGCTGCCCGGTAAGGACGGCATCGGCGCCTCCACGCTCGGTGGTTACAACGCCGCCATCAGCGCCTACTCCAAGAACAAGGCCACCGCGCTGGACTTCCTGCGCTTCCTGATCAGCGAGGACGCCCAGCGGATCGTCGCCGAGGGCGCGTTCCCGTCGGTGCGGTCGTCGATGTACGACGATCCGGCGCTGATCGCGAAGTTCCCGTACCTGCCCGCGCTGAAGGATTCGATCGCCAGCGCCGTGCCGCGTCCGGTGACCCCCTTCTATCCGGCGGTGTCGAAGGCCATCCAGGACAACGCATATGCTGCGTTGACCGGTAAGAAATCAGTCGATGACGCGATCATCGGCATGCAGAAGGGCATCGAAGCCGCCGGCTCCTGACCCTGTCCGCAGTCTGCCCCGTAGGAGAGTTGAACGTGTCGAGTCCTTCGGGTGCGACCGATCTCGCGCCACCCGACGATCAGCCGGTGAGCCCGAAACCGAAGCGCGACAGTAACTCCCGGGGCTTACGGCTCCCGCGGGGGTCGGGACGCGCGTGGTTGTTCGTCGCACCGGTGCTGGTGGCGCTCGCGGTCGTCATCGGCTATCCGGTGGTGCGCGCGGTGTGGATGTCGTTCCAGAAGGACGCCGGACTCGACCCCGCCACCGGCATGTTCGTCGAAGGCGGCAGCGCCGGGTTCAGCAACTACACGCACTGGTTGCTGCAGCAGTGCACCCTGCCCGGCGGCGGAACCGAGCCCTGCCCCACCGGCAACCTGGGTTCCCAGTTCTGGGCGGCCATCGGCATCACCCTGCTGTTCACGGTGATCACGGTGACGCTGGAGGCGACCATCGGCCTCGGCATGGCGACCGTGATGGGCAAGACGTTCCGCGGGCGGGCGCTGCTGCGCGCCGCGGTGCTGATCCCGTGGGCGATCCCGACCGCGGTGACGGCCCGGTTGTGGGAATTCATGTTCCAGTACAACGGCGTGGTCAACCGGGTGCTGCATACGCACATCCTGTGGCAGACCGATCCGTGGTGGTCGCGATTCGCCGTCATCATCGCCGACGTCTGGAAAACCACCCCGTTCATGGCCCTGCTGATCCTCGCCGGACTGCAGGTGATTCCGAACGACGTGTACGAGGCGGCCAAGGTCGACGGGGCCTCGGCCTGGCAGCGCTTCACCCACATCACGCTGCCGCTGCTGAAGCCGGCGCTGCTGGTCGCGGTGCTGTTCCGGACCATGGACGCGCTACGGCTCTACGACCTTCCGGCCATCATGATGCAGGGCAACCCGGCGACCCGGACCATCTCGATCCTCGTGGTCGATCAGGTGCGGCAGGGCTCCAACAGTGCGGCCGCGCTGTCGGTGCTCACCTTCCTGATGATCTTCGCGGTGGCGTTCGTGCTGGTGAAGATACTGGGCGCCAATGCGGTGGCGACGCAGGAAGAACAGCGGAAGGCACACTGATGACCACTGCTACCTCCGGCCGCAAACCGTGGCGGTCCGCACGGGTGTACGTCGGTGCGCTGATCGTGCTGATCTGGGGCCTGGCCCCGTTCTACTGGATGGCGGTGACCGCCTTCCGCGATCCGGACTACACCTTCGACAACACCCCGTGGCCCACCCACGTGACCTTCGAGAACTTCCGCAACGCGTTCGACACCAGCCGCGGCAACGACTTCGGGCGGGCGCTGACCAACAGCGTCGTCATCGGCACGGCCACCACCGTGATCGCACTGCTGATCGGCATGATGGCCGCCTATGCGCTGGCGCGCATGGCTTTTCGCGGTAAGACGCTGGTCGCCGGCTTGATCCTGAGCGCCTCGATGTTCCCGGTGGTCGTGTTGGTGACGCCGCTGTTCCAGCTGTTCACCAACATCGGCTGGATCGGGCACTACCAGGCGATGATCATTCCGAACATCTCCTTCGTGCTGCCGATGACGGTCTACGTCCTCGCCTCGTTCTTCGCCGAACTGCCGTGGGAACTCGAGGAGGCGGCCCGCATCGACGGCGCCACCCGGTTCCAGGCCTTCCGGCTGGTGATGCTGCCGCTGGCCGCGCCCGCGGTGTTCACCACGGCGATCCTGGCGTTCATCGCCGCGGTGAACGAGTACCTGCTGGCCAGTCTGCTCTCGGTGGACCGGACCGAGCCGGTGACGGTCGCGATCGCGCGGTTCTCCGGTAACGATCCGCTGGTGCAGCCCTATGCGGCGATCATGGCGGCGGGCATCATCGTCACCGTGCCGCTGGTGATCATGGTGCTGCTGTTCCAGCGCCGCATCATCTCCGGCCTCACCGCGGGCGGCGTCAAGAGCTAGCGGAACGTCGGACTCCTCCGCCTCTCCGTGCCCGGGAAGTTACCCATGTGCTCCCGAAATCAGGCGGCCGGCGCCGAAATCGAGGTGTATTTCGATATCGGCGGGTGAGCCGGTGTAGTGGAGGGTTCGCAGGCCGAGCTGTGCCGCCGCTTCGCAGTTGTCGGGTCGGTCGTCGATGAACAGCACCCGGCCGGGATCACCGACTCCGGTGGCGGCCAGGGCATTTCGGTAGGTGTCGGGGTGCGGTTTGTTCATGCCGAGACGGGCCGAGTAGAGGGCATCGGTCATCAGCCCACGCCAGTCGGAGGCATCGAGCGCATCGCCGACCGGATGGGGCGCGTTGGACAGCAGCACCATCGGCAGATCCGCCTGCCGGACCTGCCGCAGGAGGGTGAGGACGCGGTGGTCGGTCCGCGTCCACAGGGCGGTGTCGACCTCGCGCAACCGGGTGAGCAATTCCGGTTCGGGCCGGCGGCCGAGTACCGCGGTCCAGAAGTCCGTGTCGTCGAATTCGCCGGAATCGTAGGGTTCGCGGGCGCTCCAGAACGTGGTCTGGAAGTGGGTGAGGTCGTCGGCGCGCCATCCGGCGAGTTCGGCGAGGCCGCTCCACATGGGTGTCGTGGGCTGCAGACCGATGACACCGTTGTAGTCGAAGATGACCGCGTCGATGTCGGCGGGCGGGTCGGATTCAAGGCTTACCACTGGTTCTCCAATGCTCGATGAGACAGCGCGGCCACGCCCGCGGCGAGCAGGGCGGGCAACACGAGGGCGACAGGAAGGGTCGTGACGGTGGCCACGGCACCGATGAGGGCCGGTCCCGCGAGTAGTCCGAGATATCCGGCGACGGCCACGGCGGCGACGGCGCGCGGACCTCCCGTCCCGGCCGTGCTGAACAGCGAAGGAATCGTGACGGCCAGGCCGAGACCGAAGACGGCCCAGCCCACCAGCGCGAACGGCACATCGTTCACCGCCACACCGGTGAGAAGTCCGGCCGAGGCCGCAATCGCACCCGTCCGAACGACTTTCGGCGCCCCGAAGCGGGTGGTGAGTCGATCGCCGACGAGGCGGCCGCCCGCCATCGCGGCGCTGTACGCGGCGTAGGCGGCGGCGCCGATCGCGGCCGAGGCGTGCAGCCCGGTCAGGTGCACCGCCGACCAATCGGCGGCCGCGCCCTCGCCGAGCAGACATGCGGCGGCCAGTGCGCCCAGCAACCAGATCCGAGACCGGGACAGTCCCGGCGCACGCTCACGCGTCACCGCCGCCGTGTCCGCAACCGGCGAGCCGATGCAGCGCGTGGCGGGCGCCGCCGCGATCGTCGCGAGGACGACCGCGGCCGCGGTGACACCGAAGACGTAGGTGTGCGAAATATGAGCGGCCACAACGGCTATGACCGCCCCACCCAGTGCGCCGAGGCTGTAGGCCGCGTGCAGGCCCGACATGATCGGCCGGCCGTAGGCGTTCTGACAGCGCACCGCGGCGGAGTTCGCCGCGACGTCCAAGACACCGTGCGCGGCACCGAAGCACAGCGCGGCGGCGGCGAGCGCGAGCGGCATTCGGCAGCTGCCGACCAACGCGAGGCCGAGGGCCAGACCGATTCCGCCGGCGGTCAGCAGCGGGGGCAATCGCGCGGGACGGGCGAGGCGACCACCCACCTGGAGTCCGGCGACCATACCGATCGCCGCGGCGAGCAGGACCCCGGCCAGCCCGGCCGTGCCGAGTCCGGCGGCTTCCTGGACGGCGGGGATGCGGGTTCCCCAGACGGCCATCACCACGCCGAGGCCGGCGAAGTAGCCCGTCAGCAGGCCACGACTGCGCACGACGTCGTGGGGGATTTCGAGGACGCGATTCGGAGGCATCGCGAGGGTGCGTGTCATGACGGCTCCATCGACACCACCACCGATTTCGGGGTCGACGACGACCCGCGCGATCGGCGGTGGACGAATATGACGATTCCCGCCTCTTGCTGGACGGCAGAGGCACACGGAAGGCAGGAAGAAGACGTTCGGCGAGTGAGAGGTCGAATGCGATGCGCGACGTTGCACGGGAGCAAAACGGAAGCTACCAGGCAGTTCGACGAGCTACCATCCGGAACGACCGCTGGTGCCCCACTTCACACAATGCACGCCGAAGGTCTAATTCATCCGTTTCCGAATCGGCAACCCGGCCGTCGGCGCGGCGTCGAGTACCCGTTGCGTCTCGCCCCCGTCGCGCGTCGGCCCGGACGGCCGCGAGTCCGGTTGCCGTCGCCGTTGTTCCGCTCACACCGACGGGCCGTCGGCCGGTCGCACCCGGTTTCCGAGTGAGTTTGCGATTTACTGGGCATTAGCTGTTCTGGTCGACCATCGACCGGCCCCGTAGGCTGGTCGGGATCGTTGTTTCTCGCTGGTTCGCCAACGCTCCGGGAGGAGATGATCGTGAGCTCGACCCGCAAACCGCGGCGTGGCCGCCCGGAAACGGCGCCTTATGCCTCGATTGCAGGGTGGAAGCAGCTCGACGGTGCGTCCCGGCCGAACAGCGGCCGTCCCCGCCGCCGCGAGAAACCGGCCGGCGCCGGCGACCGCCCGCCGCGCACTCGCGGGCAGCGAATTCGGCGCCTGCTGCTGGCGCTGTTCCTGATCTTCGTCGCGATTCCGTCGTTGCTGCTGGTACTGGCGTACTGGAGCGCCGAGATACCCGATCCGAGTGCGGTGCAGACCAATCAGATCGCCACCGTCACCGCGGCCGACGGAACGACGGTCCTCGCGAAAATCGTTCCCCCCGAAGGGAACCGCACACCGGTGCCGCTGTCGGAGGTGCCGCAGACCATGCGCGACGCCATGCTCTCGGCCGAGGATCGCGACTTCTACCGCAATCCCGGATTCTCGGCGCCGGCCTTCCTGCGGGCCGCGCGCGACAATCTGCTCGGCCGCGACGATGCGGGCGGTGGGTCCACCATCACCCAGCAGTACGTCAAGAACGCCTTCCTCAGCTCGGAACGCACCCTGTCGCGCAAGATGCGGGAGCTGGTGATCTCGGCGAAGATGGCGCGGCAGTGGAGCAAGGACGACATTCTCGCCGCATACCTCAACACCATCTACTACGGCCGAGACGCCTACGGGATCGCCGCCGCCGCGCGGGCCTACTTCGACAAACCTGTCTCGCAGCTGACCCTCGCCGAGGGCGCGGTGCTGGCGGCGGTGGTACGGACGCCATCGATCCTGGACCCCGAGACGCACCTCGACCAGCTGAAGGCCCGCTGGAACTATGTGCTCGACGGCATGGTCGGGATGGGCGTGCTGCCGCTCGGCGAACGCGACAAAGTGGAGTTCCCGACGATCGCGCCGCCCCCCAAACCCGACGACGACGCCGCCCGCGGCCCCGCCGGGCTGATCCGCACCCAGGTGCTGAAGGAGTTGCGCGCCGCGGGAATCGGCGATCAGGAGATCAATACCGGGGCGCTGCAGATCACGACGACCATCGACGCCAAGGCGCAGCAGGCCGCGCTGGACGCGGTGCACCGCACCCTCGACGGCCAGCCGCCGCAGCTGCGCAGTGCCGTGGTGTCGATCGATCCGCGGTCGGGCGCGATCCGGGCCTACTACGGCGGTGAGGACGGAGTCGGTTACGACTTCGCGCAGGCCCCCTTGCAGACCGGGTCCTCGTTCAAGACCTTCGCCATGCTGGCGGCGCTGCAGCAGGGCTTTACGCTGACGTCCCAGCTGGACAGTTCGCCGGTCGTGGTGAACGGGGTGCGGGTGACCAACGTCGAGGGCGAATCCTGCGGGACCTGCAGTCTCGCCGAGGCCTACAAGCGTTCCCTGAACACCAGTTTCATCCGGCTCACGCAGGCCATCGGGCCGCGGTCGGTGGCCGATGCCGCCCATCAGGCCGGTATTCCGCTGCAGATCCCGGGTGTGCCGGGCACCTCGCTGTCGGAGCCGGACGGGCAGCCGGCGCCCACGGTCGTGCTCGGCGTGTATTCGGTGCGGCCCGTCGACATGGCTTCGGCCTATGCCACGATCGCGGCGGCGGGCAGCTATCACCAGCCGTATTTCGTGCAGCGGGTGGTGGCCGGGGACGGCCGCGTACTGCTCGATCGCGGGGCGCCGGGGGCGGGGCAGCTGCCGCCGCCGCAGCAGCGCTTCCCGCGCGGGATCACCGATACGACCACCAAGGCGATGCAGCCCATCCCCGGATATTCGAACGGCCACAATCTGGCGGGGCGGCCGTCGGCGGCCAAGACCGGGACCACGCAGCTCGGTGACACCGGCGAGAACAAGGACGCCTGGATGATCGGGTTCACCCCCTCGCTGTCCACGGCGGTGTGGGTGGGCACCGATCAGCCCGAGCCGATCCGTACCGCGGGCGGCGGCCTGATCTACGGCTCCGGGCTACCGTCCGACATCTGGAAACGCACCATGGACGGTGCGCTCGCCGGCACGCCGGTCGAGCAGTTCGCCGACGCCGATCCGAGCGCCGCGGCCGGGCCGTTCGCGGCGCCCCCGCCGCCGAATTCGGCCGGGCCGTTCGCGGAGCCGGAGACGCAGGCAGCGCCGCCGCAGCCGACCGGGAACGCACCGTTCGACATTCTGCAACCACCGTCGCAGTCGGAGCGGCAGCCACCGCCGGTGATCGTCATTCCACCCGCGCCGCCACCACCGCCACCGCCACCACCGCCGCGGCAGGTGGAGATCTTTCCTGGACTGACCGTCCCGGTACCCGGATGACGGTCCGATCCGGCACGCTGTGATGAAACGAATTGGAGTTATCCGGCCATCACCCAGCACACGCCGATAGGGTGGAACGGGGTTGAACACGAGACATTAGGGGCGACACGGGTGGATTTCGAAGTGGTTGAGCGCCACGAAACACTGGTGGCGGGCACGGTGCTACGCAGCCCGGCGCTGGCGGTCGAGGGACCGCGCCGGCAGAAGGTGGAAGAGGCGTGGAAGCGAACCCTGGCGCGCCGGTTACCCGGCCCGCCGGCGACCGCCTATGTCGACCACGCGCCCGAGATCGGTTCCTATCTCACTCATATCGTCGGGTATCAGTGTGAAAGCCTCGACGATCTGCAGCCCGGCGATGTGCTGGCCCGCGTCCCCGCGGCGAAGTTCGCGCGCTTCCTGCGCACCGGTGACAACCTGGGCGACACCATCGTCTCGATCTGGCGCGCGGTCTGGGATCTGGAAGCGGCCGGCGCGCTGGTGCGGGCCTACACCGGCGACTTCGAGCACTATCCGGAGGCGCGCACGGTCGAGGTGTTCGTCGCCCTGCAGAGCGACCCGCTGACCGATGCGCTGAACAACGGTGTGGCACAGGCCGATTCCGACGGGAACAGGTAGGGACTCGTGGACTTCGAAATCGTCACCCTGGAACCGAGCCTCGTCGGCGGGCTCACCGTTCCGCTGGCCGGGCGCGAGGTGACCGCCCGCGATCTGGATCTGGTGAACTTCACCTGGGACCGCTACCTGTCGCGCGAGAAGAACGTTCCCCGCGTGGCGGCCTACATCGGCCAGGACGACCACGCGGTCGCGGTGCTCGGCTACGAACTGGGCGGACTCGACGACCTCGACACCGGTGATGTGATCACCCGCATCCCCGCGGGCCGCTACGCCAAATTCGTCGTCTCCGACAAGCCGTACGACCTGCTCCGCACCGCCTGGGCCAAGGTCGCCAAGGCCGAAAGCGCCGGCACCATCACCCGCTCCCACGCCGCGGAAATCGAACGCTACACCGGCCCCACCTCGGTCGAGGTGTACGTGTCCCTCGACTGACCGCCGTGTACACGCGAGCGCGTACACTTGCTGCGTGTCCGAGATCAGCATCCGTGAACTCCGCGCCAACCTGGCCACCCACATCCGTGAAGCCGAGGAGGGCGAGCAGGTGATCATTCTGCGCGACGGCACCCCGGCCGCCGCACTGGTCCCGCTGTCGATGGTGGAAAAGTTCGATGCCGCCGAGGACGAGTTGCTCGCACGCGAAGCGGCGGCCCGGCTCACTTCCGATGAACGGACCTACAGCATGAGCGAGGTTCTCGCCGACCTCTTCGAGGACGAGGAGTGAAGTACCGCTTCCGCTTCCTGGAATCGGCCCGACACGAACTGCGCGCGCTCGAACGGCAGGAGGCGATGCGCATCCTGACCGCACTGACCGCACTCGGCGACGACCCGTATGCCCCGGGCCTGGACGTGAAGAAGCTGTCCGGCCACGAGGGCTTGTATCAGCTGCGGGTCGGAAGATTCCGGGTCGCCTACCGGATCGACAACGGCGTTCTCGTGATCCTCGTGGTCAAAGTCGGATGGCGACGAGACGTCTATCGAGACCTGTAACCCGTCGCCGGAAACGCGATAAGGCTGGGCCGACATGGAAAACCATGTAGCCCAGCCTTTTTCGACAGCCAACGCTCTAGGCGACATAGCGCCTAGCTCAACCCCGCACGGGCCGACCTCGAGGAGGCCCCGTTCGCGGCCGGGGCCGCGAACCCGCCGAACGGAGCGAGGCCAAACTACTCAGCGCCGATGATGAAGGCTTCCAGCTGGGTGCGGGCGACGTCGTCGGCGAGCTGCTTCGGCGGGGACTTCATCAGGTAGGCCGAGGCCGGGATGACGGGTCCGCCGATGCCGCGGTCCTTGGCGATCTTGGCGGCGCGCACGGCGTCGATGATGATGCCGGCCGAGTTCGGCGAGTCCCACACCTCGAGCTTGTACTCCAGGTTCAGCGGCACGTCACCGAAGGCGCGGCCCTCGAGGCGCACGTAGGCCCACTTGCGGTCGTCGAGCCAGCCGACGTGGTCGGACGGGCCGATGTGCACGTCGTTGGCGCCCAGTTCCTTCTTCAGGTTGCTGGTGACGGCCTGGGTCTTGGAGATCTTCTTCGACTCCAGGCGCTCGCGCTCGAGCATGTTCTTGAAGTCCATGTTGCCGCCGACGTTGAGCTGCATGGTGCGGTCCAGCTGCACGCCGCGGTCCTCGAACAGCTTGGCCATCACGCGGTGGGTGATGGTCGCGCCGACCTGGGACTTGATGTCGTCACCGACGATCGGGACGCCGGCGTCGACGAACTTCTGCGCCCAGGCCGGGTCGGAGGCGATGAAGACGGGCAGCGCGTTCACGAATGCGACGTTGGCGTCGATGGCACACTGCGCGTAGAACTTGTCGGCGTCTTCCGAACCGACGGGCAGGTAGGAAACCAGCACGTCGACCTGGGCATCCTTCAGCGCCTGCACGACGTCGACCGGATCGGCCTCGGAGAGTTCGATGGTCTGCGCGTAGTACTTGCCGATGCCGTCGAGGGTCGGACCCCGCTGGACGGTGACGCCGGTCGGCGGCACGTCGGAGATCTTGATGGTGTTGTTCTCGCTGGCGAAGATCGCATCGGACAGGTCGAATCCGACCTTCTTCGCGTCGACGTCGAATGCGGCGACGAACTTCACATCGCGCACGTGGTACTGGCCGAACTTGACGTGCATGAGGCCGGGAACGGTGGCGTTCTCGTCCGCGTCCTTGTAATACTGCACGCCCTGGACCAGCGAGGAGGCGCAGTTTCCCACGCCGACGATGGCCACGCGAATCTCATTGGCAGCCGGGTTGACATCACTCATGGCCGACATTTCCCTCTTTCTGTGGTGCCGCCTTCATTGATTGCTCCGCTGCAATCAACTCGTTGAGCCAGCGCACTTCGCGCTCGCTTGATTCGAGACCGAGTTGATGGAGCTGGCGGGTGTAGCGATCCAGTGTTCCGCTGGCGCGTTTGATCGCCTCCCGCAGTCCTTCTCGGCGCTCCTCGACCTGCCGTCGTCTGCCCTCGAGGATCCGCATCCGCGCCTCGGCGGGGGTGCGGCTGAAGAAGGCGAGATGAACGCCGAAGCCGTCATCGGTGTAGTTCTGCGGTCCGGTGTCGGCGAGCAGTTCACCGAACCGCTCGCGACCCGATTCGGTCAGTTGGTAGACCCGGCGGGCCCGGCGGGTGACCGCGCCGGCCGGACTCTCCTCGGCGATCAGACCGTCGGTCTGCATGCGCCGCAGCGTCGGGTACAGCGACCCGTAGGAGAAGGCCCGGAACGGTCCCAACAGGCCCGTCAACCGTTTGCGCAGCTCGTAGCCGTGCATGGGTGACTCCAGGAGCAGCCCGAGAATCGCGAGTTCGAGCACGGGCTTCACCTCCTGACTGTATTGAACAGACCTAACCGATGGATGCGATTACAAACTATATCGGACCGATATAGTGAGCGGGAAGGAACGTGTGGCTTCTCTCGGTGGCGTGCCGTGCCCCCGCCGACGCAAGTACTCTGGGACCCGTGCGAATTCAGCGGCAGGTGGTCGACTATGCGCTCCGGCGCCGGTCGCTGCTGGCCGATGTCTATGCGGGCCGCGTGGACGTCGCCGAGGTATGTGATGCGAATCCGTACCTGCTGCGTGCGGCGAAATTCCACGGGCGGGGGAGCGATGTCACATGTCCGATCTGCCGGAAAGAGCAGCTCACGCTCGTATCGTGGGTCTACGGCGACGGACTGGGACCGATCGCGGGTTCGGCCCGAACCCCCGAGGAACTGGTGCGGCTGGCCGAAACTCGGGAAGAGTTCTCGGTGCACGTGGTCGAGGTGTGCCGGACCTGTAGTTGGAATCATCTGGTGCAGTCGTATGTGCTGGGGCACACCCCGGCACCGCGGCGCCGTCGTGGTGGCGGCGCTCGTCGGACTGCCGCCGAATGACGGGCACACTCGACTGATATGTGGAGCGGCTCCCATACCGGCCGACGACGGCCGTGCACGCCCGCACCGAGCTATCCGGACCGTATCGAGTTATGGAGATCCAGGCTGTGACTTCGCCTTACGACGATGGACCGAACGGCGGTCGGCCCCCGCGCGGCCCGCAATCCGGACCCGGTGGTCAGCCACCGCGTCCGGCAGGCGGCAACCCGCCCGGCGCCCGGCCGCTACCGCCGCGTCGCCAGGCACCGCCCCCGGGACCGGCCGGTCCCCGTGGCGGCCAGCCGGGCGGACCACCGAATCCCGCCGGCGGCCCCCCGCGACGTCCCGGCCCGCCGCCGGGTGGTGACCGGACCCCGCCGATGCGCGGCCCGGCCGGTGGCCCACCGCGCACGGGCGGGCAGCCCACGGTGCGCGGCGGTCAGCCGAATCCGGCCGGCGGCCCACCGCGGCGCCCCGGAAATTCCGCGAACCCGGCACCCCGTCCCGGTGCGCAGGCGACTCAGAAGATCGCCAAGCCCGGTGAGCAGAAACCTCAGGCCACCCAGAAGATCGCGGCCGGAACCCTCGGTGAAGCGATGGCGCAGCGCGGCCCGCGCTCGACCGCGGCCAGCCGGTCGGCTCCCGGTGGCGCCGGCACTCGACCCGGATCGGGACCGGGCACCGGCGGACGCCGCGCGGTCGGCGCGGGTGCTCCCCCGTCGGGTCCGCCGCCGCGCAAGGGCAACGGCGGCGGTGACGGTCCGGGCGGTTCGGCGGGCAGGGGCCCGAAGGCGAAGAAGAAATCGCCGTGGCGCATCGTGCGGCGAGTGATCTACGTCCTGGTGGCATTGGCCATCGTGGTGCCGAGCGCGGTCTTCCTGATCGCGTACACGACCGTCTCGATACCCCAGCCGGGTGATCTCAAAACCCCTCAGGTCGCCACGATCCTGGCCTCCGACGGCACCACGCAGATCAGCAGAATCGTTCCGCCCGAAGGCAACCGGACCGACGTCACCATCGACCAGATCCCGCCGCACGTGCGCAACGCGGTGATCGCGGCCGAGGACCGGGACTTCTACTCCAACCCCGGCTTCTCCATCAGCGGTTTCGCCCGCGCCGCGCGCGACAACCTGATGGGCAAGGACACCGCCGGTGGTGGTTCGACGATCACCCAGCAGTACGTCAAGAACGCGATGGTCGGCAATCAGCATTCGCTGAGCCGCAAGATGCGCGAGCTGGTGATCTCGGCGAAGATGGCGCGGCAGTGGAGTAAGGACGACATCCTCACCGCGTATCTGAACACCATTCCGTTCGGGCGCGGCACCTTCGGTATCGACGCCGCGGCCAAGGCCTACTTCGGCAAGTCGGTCGAACAGCTGACCGTCGAAGAGGGCGCGATGCTGGCCGCCACCATCAACCAGCCGTACGGCCTGGACCCGGAGAACAACCCGAAGGGCGCCGAGCAGCGCTGGAACTACGTCCTCGACGGCATGGTCAAGGCCGGTTCCGTCCCCGCCGCCGAACGCGCCAAGATGGTGTACCCGAAGGTCCTGCCGTCCAGCGCCAACAGCGACGACAGCGAGAACAAGACCGCGGGCCCCAACGGCTTGATCAAGCGGCAGGTGCTCAGCGAGTTGTCCGAGGCCGGCATCAGCGATACCCAGTTGAACACCGAGGGCCTGCAGATCACCACGACCATCGATCAGAAGGCCCAGCAGTCGGCGATCGATTCGGTGCACAAGAACATGCAGGGTGAACGTGACGAGGTCCGGACCGCGGTCGTCTCGGTCGATCCGAAAACCGGTGCGGTGCGCGCCTATTACGGCGGCGACAACGCGACCGGCTGGGACTTCGCCAATGCCGGTCTGCAGTCCGGCTCGACCTTCAAGGTCTTCGGCTTGGCCGAGAACCTCGAACTCGGCAAGCCGCTGTCGACGATGTACGACAGCTCGGATCTGACGGTCAACGGCATCAAGATCACCAATGCCGAGGGCGAGACCTGCGGTACCTGCACCATCGCCGAAGCGCTCAAGCGGTCGCTGAACACCAGCTTCTACCGCATGGAACTCGATATGCCGGACGGTCCGGCGAAGATCGCCGCGATGGCGCACCGCATGGGCATTCCCGACACGATTCCGGGCGTGGGCCAGACCCTGACCGAACCCGACGGCTCCGGCCCCAACAACGGCATCATCCTGGGTCAGTACCAGGTGCGACCGCTGGATATGGCGTCCGCGTACGCGACCATCGCGGCCTCGGGTGTCTATCACAAGCCGCATTTCGTGCAGAAGGTCGTGACGGCCGACGGTCAGGTCCTGCTCGACCGCGGACAGGTCGCGGGCGAGCAGCGGGTCTCCGCCGCCGTCGCGGACAACCTGTCCGCCGCGATGCAGCCGATCGCCGCCTCGTCCCGCAACCACGGCCTGGCCGGCGGCCGGCTGTCCGGTTCCAAGACCGGTACCACCCAGCTCGGCGACACCGGTCAGAACAAGGACGCGTGGATGATCGGCTTCACCCCGTCGCTGTCCACAGCGGTGTGGGTGGGTACCGCGGACGGTGTCGCGCTGAAGACGCCCGGCGGGTCGATCATGTACGGCTCCGGCCTGCCGTCGGATATCTGGAAGGACACCATGGACGGCGCGCTCGAGGGCACGCCGAAGGAGAACTTCCCGAAGCCGGCCGCGATCGGCGGCCAGGCCGGTGTGCCGTCCTATTCGGCGCCGTACACCGCACCGAGCACCACACAGCAGGAGTATCAGCCGCCGGTCGTGGTGAAGCCGTCGCAGGTCGAGATCCTGCCGGGCATCACCATTCCGGTGCCGGGCATCCAGCCGAATCCGCGCTCGCAGCCGCAGCAGAACCAGCCGCAGGCGCAGGACACGGGGCCGCTGCCCGGGCAACCGGTGGCACCCGCCGACGGATCCCCACCGACCACGTCGAATTCCGGTGACACCAACGGCAATTCACGGTCCCAGCGTCCGGGCGCCGGCGTCGGCAACAGTACCGACGGGACAGGAGACGGGAACTCCAACAGTCACCGGTAGCCTCGGGTGGCGTGAGTGAACAACAGCCGGTGGCGGCCTCGACGTTCGGTGACGAAGGTGTCGAGACCGCCACCGGTTTCGTTTCCGCGGCTCCCCTCGCGGCGGATCGGAGAACGGCGGTGCGCCGGGACAAACCCAGCCGCACCGATTCGATGACCGCTCAGTTGAGCAGCGCGATCGGCGGCCCCGTCGGCGACCATGCCCTGGTCGGCCGCTCTCGCTTCTGGACTCCGCTGCGCGTTCTGCTGGCCTTCGCGGTGGTGTTCCTCGCCCTCGGCTGGGCCGGTAAGGCCGGCTGTATTCAGCAGACGACCACCTCTGAGGGCCATCTCACCCTCGACTGGAACAACGGTCGCCAATACGTGGCCATGTGCTACTCGGATACGGTGCCGCTCTACGGCGCCGAACATCTCGACGAGGGCGCGTTCCCGTACAAGAAGAAGTGGACCGAGGTCGGCTCCGACGGCAAACTGCAGACCCGGTACATGGAATATCCGGTGCTCTCGGGCCTCTATCAGTACCTGGCGATGGAGGTCGCCAATATCTGGATGTCGCTGCCGCTGCCCAAGGCGCTGTCGGTGGTGGTGTATTTCAACGTCGTCGCCGTGGGACTGGCGCTGGCCTGGCTGGTGACGGTGTGGGCGTCGGCGATGCTGGCGGGCCGCCGGATCTGGGATGCGGCGCTGGTGGCGCTCTCACCACTGGTGCTCGTGCACATCTTCACCAATTTCGACGCGTTGGCGACGGCTTTCGCGGCCACGGGCCTGCTGGCGTGGGCCAGACGACGGCCGGTCCTGGCCGGAATACTGCTCGGGTTGGGCGGTGCGGCCAAGCTGTATCCGCTGTTGCTGCTGGGCCCGATCGTGGTGCTCTGCCTGCGTGCCGACGGCCGTGACCGTTTGCCGGGCCTGCGGGAACAGCTGCGGCGCAACGGCAACAACGCCTGGAGCGCCCTGCGCGATTATCTGGCCGGCGCGCGGATCAGCCCGCTGCGGGCGGCGCTGGTGACGGTGGTGTCGGCGGTGCTGGCCTGGCTGGCGGTGAATCTGCCCATCGCGGTGCCGTTCACCGAGGGCTGGTGGGAATTCTTCCGGCTCAACAGTGAACGCCACGCCGACCCGGATTCGCTCTACAACGTGGTCACCTCCTTCACGGGCTGGCAGGGTTTCGACGGTTCCCTCGCCTCCTCCGACACTCCGACCGCGCTGAATCTGGTGTCGCTGGTGCTGTTCGCGGCCGCCTGCGCGGTGATCGGCTACATCGCGCTCACCGCCGCCCGCCGGCCTCGCGTGGCGCAGCTGGCCTTCCTGGTGGTGGCGGCGTTCCTGCTGACCAACAAGGTGTGGAGTCCGCAGTATTCGCTGTGGCTGGTGCCACTGGCGGTGCTGGCCCTGCCGCACCGGCGAATCCTGTTGGCGTGGATGACGATCGACGCGCTGGTGTGGTTCCCGCGCATGTACTACTATCTCGGCACCGACGACAAGGGCGTCCCCGAACAGTGGTTCACCAGCGCGGTCCTGATCCGCGATTTCGCGGTCGTGGGCCTGTGCGCGTTGGTGGTCCGCCAGATCTACCGTCCCGATCAGGACCTCGTCCGGGCCGACGGCGCCGACGACCCGGTGGGCGGCATTCTGGATCGCGCGCAGGATCCGGCGCTGCCGTGGTTGCCGTCGCCCCTGCAACCCAGGCCGCAGTATCCGGCCGCTGGCGCGAACACCCGATCATGGGCGAGGATCGACACATGACCGCATTGAGCGAGCAGGCGACCACCTTCCTCGAGTTGCACCGCCCCGGCGATCCGGCGATTCTGCCGACGGTCTGGGACGCGTGGTCGGCGAATCTGGTGCAGGCGGCCGGTTTCGCCGCACTGACCGTCGGCAGCCATCCACTGGCGGATTCGCTGGGCAAATCCGATCAGGAGGGGATGACCTATCCCGAATCGATGGCCCGGGTTCGCGAGATCACCACGGCGGTCGACATTCCCGTCTCGGTCGATATCGAATCCGGCTACGGCCTGAAGCCCGTCCAGCTGATCGACGGACTGCTGGAGGCAGGCGCGGTCGGTCTCAACATCGAGGATTCGGTGCACAGCGAGGGTGGCCGCCTGCGCGAGCCGAGCGAGCACGCCGACTTCGTCGCCGGACTGCGGCAGGCGGCCGATGCCGCCGGTGTGCACGTGGTGGTCAACGCCCGCACCGACCTGTTCCTGCGCGAGGACCAGAACACCCCCGACCGGGTCGAGCGGGTGCTGGAACGGATGCGGCTGGCGGCCGAAGCGGGCGCCGACGTGCTGTACCCGGTGGGTCAGCGCGATCCGGAGATCCTGCGCCGGCTGTGTGCCGAACTTCCGTTGCCGGTCAACGCCATCGGCCTGCCCGATCAGGGCGATCGCGCCTGGTTCGCCGAAGTGGGCGTTGCCCGAGTCAGTTTCGGGCCGTTCCTGCAGAGCGCGCTGAGCACCGAGGCGAACCGGCTGCTGGAGCGCTGGCGGTAATCCCGGAACCCCGGCACCGAATCGGGCCGGGTTCTGTGACAATGGAAATCGCCGATGCCCGTCACCACGCCTGCCACGAAGCCCGAGATGAGCGAGCCGACAGTAGGCGACCGGGGCGGTCATCGGCGCCGTGAATTCCGGTCAGGCCACCCGCTCGTCGCGGTCGCTCCACGCCGGGTAGTCGGTATATCCGGTCGGTCCCCGGCCGTAGAGACCGTCCTCGCGCACCGGCGCCAGCGCTCGATCGTGCCGGATCCGCGACACCAGATCGGGATTGGCGATGAAAGCGCGCCCGAAGGACACCAGATCGGCCCGGCCGTCGGCGATCGCCCGCTCGGCCGCCGCCGGTCCGGTCGGCGCGCGGTTCTCACCGATATTGGCGATCAGCGTGCCGTTCCAGCGGGGGCGCAGATCGGCGAGTGCCGGATAGTCGTCGTTGTCGGTGAGGTGTAGATAGGCGAGATCCCGGCCGGCGAGTTCACCGACCAGGGCGCGGTAGAGCGGCGCAGGATCGGCCTCGTACATGCCGAATTGCGGATTGCCCGGTGACAACCGGATTCCGACGCGATGCGAACCGGCCACGGCGGCAACGGCATCGGTGACCTCGAGTGCGAATCGCATGCGGTTGGCGATCGTGCCGCCGTATTCGTCGGTGCGCAGGTTGGTGTTGTCGGCCAGGAACTGGTGGACGAGATAGCTGTTCGCACCGTGGATCTCGACACCGTCGAATCCGGCCGCGAGCGCGTTGGCGGCGGCAGCGGCGTAATGTTCGACGGCCCGTGCGATCTCGGCGCGGGTCATGGCACGAGGTCGTGGCGCCGGTGCCTTTCCGCCGTCGATCAGGTGGACCGGATCGGCGGCCGGTACCGCCGACGGGCCGGCCGGCAGGGTGCCGTCGATCCGGGCCAGCGGATGACCCCACCGCCCGCCGTGCATGAGCTGGGCGAAGATCCGCCCGCCCGCGCCGTGGACGGCTTCGGTGACCCGCCGCCATCCGGCGACGTGCGCCTCGGTGGCCAGGCCCGGCACCCAAGCCTCGCTCTGGCCGCTGGAATGCGGCCAGATTCCTTCGGTGACAATGAGTCCCGCGTCGGCGCGCTGGGCGTAGTAGGTCGCCACATCGTCGGTGGGCGAGCCGTCGGGGTGGGAGCGCAGCCGGGTCATCGGCGCCATCACGACGCGATTGGGCAGGTGCAGGTGGCTTGCGTGATAGTCGGTCAGCAACAGCATGCGCGTACCGTAGAACCTGACATCAATGTGAGGTGCAAGGGAGAAATCGGTGCGCATCGGCGAACTGGCACGACGCACGGGCGTCAGCGTGCGATCGTTGCGATACTACGAGAGCCAGGGCCTGCTGGCCTCGTCCCGAACCTCGGGCGGTCAGCGCGAATACCGTGAGCAGGCCGTCGACCGCGTGGTCCGCATTCAGGAGATGTTCGCCGCGGGACTGCACAGCCGCACCATCGCCGCACTGCTGCCGTGCATCAACGACACCGACGGTACGCCCGCGCAGACCGCGACCCCGTGGCTCTCGGAAACCCTTGCCGCCGAACGCAAACGCATCGACGCGTGCATCAAGGATCTGGTCCGCACCCGCGAGGTGCTCGACGGCGTGATCAGCGCGGCGCACGGCGAGCCGCACTAGCGCCCGATCGGTGCGCAACCCCGCACTCAGGCGGCCAGTCCGGGCCGGCGCTCCAGGATGCCGCCGGGCGCCGGCGAGGTCGGCTCCCCGGCCACCGCGGCATCGGGCCGGGTTCCGGATCGGAGCGAGGCCAGAACCATCCCGAGCAGGCCGACGCCGAGCCCCGCAATCGTCAAGGGCCGCAACGGTTGTGCGATCAGCAGCCAAGCGAGCCCCGCCGTGACCAGCGGGGTGACGAAGAACAACTTGCCGACGCGGGTGGCGTCCCAGCGGCGCAGCATCGCGTTCAGGAGCAGGAAGCAGGCGACGGCGTTGATCGCCACCATCCACATCAGCGAGCCGGCGAATCGCAGCGGATCGGCGATGTGCGTATCCCCGCTCCCGAGCATGAGGATTCCCGCCACCGGCGCGCTGATCAGCACGTGCACAGCGGTGTTCGTGCGGGTGTCGACCTGCGGCACGAAACGCTTCTGATAGACCGTGCCGAGGCTCAGGCCCAGGAGACCGACCACGCACAGCATCAATCCCGTTGCGGAGAAATGCGATTGGTCGACAACCGCAAGTCCGACGCCGAGGCCGCCGACACCGAATCCGATCCACTGCCGCACCGTGACCGACTCCCCGAGCACGGTCCCGGCGAACAGCGCGATCACCACCGGATTCAATCCCTGCACCAGTGAGATCACCGCCGCGGACACATGGTCGGCCATGGCGGTGTAGAAGGCGCCGAACTGCACCATCTGCATGAGCAATCCTGCGACGGCGACATGCGCCAACTGCCGGCCGCGTGGCCACCGCGCCCGGACGACGACGGCATACCCCGCCAAGACCAGTCCGGCGAAGGCGAAGCGGGCGAACAGCACCACCATCGGTGGCGCCGCACCGACGCCGATGATGCCGGCGATGAACGCACTGCTCCACATCACGACGAAGGCCGCGGGTGCGGCCGTCTCCATCAGGTGCTTCCGCACGACGCCTCCCGAATAACCGCTTCAACTGGTTACCAACCCTGACATCGGCGCAACTAACCTGTCAAGGGGGTTATGATGACGAGGTGTTCACCTTCGTCAGCGGCAACCTGGCCCTGGATTTCGCCGGGACGGTCCAGGAGCGCAATGCCGGTTTCGTCGATCTCCTGACGGCTCCCGCCACCCTCGACGAATGGATGATCGCTGCCGGGTTACTGGATTCCGCGGCGCGGTGCGACGCGGCCGGCCTGACCCGGGCGGTCGAATTCCGCGAAGCGGTGTACCGCCTGGCCCTGGCCACCACCACCGGTGAGCCGTGGCGCGATGCCGACCGGGTGCTGGTCAACCGGATCGCCGACGGTCCGAAGCCCTCGATCGCCCTGCGCGCCGACGCCGGTGTGACCCGCCGCGGCGACTGCGCTCACGCCCTCGCGCGCATCGCGACCGAGGCGATCGAACTCCTCGGCGGACCCGATCGCGATCGGATCAAACAATGCGGCCGCGACACCTGCACACGCCTCTACCTCGACACCTCCCGCGCGGGTTCGCGGCGCTGGTGCGATATGACGCTGTGCGGCAACCGCGCCAAGAGCGCGTCGTTCCGCGCTCGCCACGGCAAGCCGTAATTCAGCGGGCGGGAACGAGCTCGCGCGCTATCGGCGACACCATCGGCCGGTAGCCGCGCGGGCGGGCGCGGACGAAGGCGAAGAAGAAGAACACCAGCAGGACGGCGCGTCCCCACACTCCGAACTGCACGAGCTTCTCGTAGAAGTCCGCACCCGTTCCGCTACCCAGGGCGTGGAAGTAGCGGAAAACCCCGATGCCGAGCGCCAGATCGGCCAGCAGATAGACGCCGACCGCCGCCCACGGCACCTCGAGCAGGACGAAGAACGGCAGCACCCACAGCGTGTACTGCGGCGAGTGCACCTTGTGGAACAACAGGAATCCACACAGCATCGCCGCACTCACGCCCACCCACGGGTAGTAGCCGAGTGCGGGAAAACGCTTCCACCCCAACCAGACAGCGAGTGCGAACGAGACGACCACCAGGACGGGAGAGGCCATAGCCACGACGTCCTGGAACGACGCTTCCCCGCTGTGCCCATCCGGGAACATCGGCCGCAGACCCCAGTACCAGATCGAGTTGGTGGTGATGTCGGCCTGCCGCATCTGCTGGAAGGTGAACGAGGCCCGCCAGCCGTCGTAGCCGAGCAGAGCGAAGGGCAGGTTGATCGTCGCCACCGTCACGATCGCCGCACCCGCGGCCGCGAACGCACCGGCCGGGTCGTAGCCGCGGCGGGGAACGTCCGGGCGCTCGCCGAGGTCCGGCTCGCCGAGAAGGATGTAGAGCATCAGCGGCAGGACGAAGATTCCCGGATACAGCTTCAGGCAGAATCCGATGCCCAGCAGGACGGCTGCGACAATTCCCCTGGTGCGCAACGAATATCGAGTCAGCGTGGTCATCACGTAGACCGCGCCGACGGCCGTGCACACCACCGGAAGTTCCCAATTGTGGAACGCGTAGAGCACCAGCGGCGGGCCCACCGACCACAGCAGCGCGACCGCACCCGACATCCGTCCCAGCATCCAGGCGGTCAGCAGAGCGAACGGCGCCAGCAGCAGTGCCGAATGCAGCAGGAAGCCGGCGTCGTCGTGCACCCCGGCCGCGCCGAGCCACATCAGCAGCCCACTGAGCACCGGATATTCCACGGCGCCGCCGGTCAGGGTGCCGTCCGGGGTGATACCGCCGCCGACGTACGGAAACAGATGCTCATCGATGCCGCGGCCGAGCCAGAGGAATTGGATGTCGGAATAGCAGACCTCGGCATCCTTGATGCGATCGAAGATCAGGCTGCGCCCGTCGCCGTCGAACGGCGCGCCCGCGCATCGGGCCTTGTTGAGATAGGCGAAGATCAACGTGATTGCGCAGGCCAGCACCGCGGCCGCGGCCGCGACCCGGCCGGTTGCGCGCGCGCGGACTATCGCATCGGCCACGCGGCCACCTCCGCAGCCACGCCCTCGCCACCGCCGGAGTTTCCACGATCGGCGGATCGAATCGGCATGTCCACCACGATAGGTGGGCTACCCCGCCGACGGCGATATTCATCGGGAACGAGACCCATTTCGCACCCGGCGCCCCGGATTCGGGTCCGGACCGGCCGTTCATGTAGCCTTGTCGGGTTGCTGACGCAACGACCCCTCCTGCCACGGAAAGTCCGTGGCCGTTCACAGTCCACAGGAGGTGATGGGTTCCCGTGCGTCATTACGAAGTGATGGTCATCCTCGATCCGAACCTGGACGAGCGCACTGTCGGTCCGAACTTGGACAAGATGCTCAGTGTGGTCTCGCAGCAGGGCGGCAAGATCGACAAGGTAGACCTCTGGGGCCGCCGCCGGCTGGCCTACGAAATCGAGAAGCGCGCCGAGGGCATCTACGCCGTCGTCGACCTGACCGCCGAACCGGCCACGGTCAGCGAGCTCGACCGTCAGCTGGGCCTGAACGAGTCGGTGTTGCGCACCAAGGTGCTGCGGCAGGACAAGAAGTAAGACCCCTGGCATACCTGCCGGAAAGCAAACCGCACTTGTCGTTGCCTGGCCTTAGGCTCTAGCGCAACAGGCGAGTGCACAGCTGATCGCACCGGAGACCAGGAGGAACCATGGCAGGCGACACCGTAATCACCGTCATCGGCAATTTGACGGCAGATCCGGAACTTCGATTCACGCCCGCGGGCGCGGCGGTGGCCAATTTCACCGTCGCCTCGACCCCCCGGGTGTTCGACCGCAACGCCAACGAATGGAAAGACGGCGAGGCACTGTTCCTGCGCTGCAACATTTGGCGTGAGGCCGCGGAGAATGTCGCCGAGAGCCTGACCCGAGGCGCTCGCGTCATCGTGAGCGGACGGCTGAAGCAGCGCTCCTACGAAACCCGCGAGGGTGAGAAGCGCACGGTCGTCGAACTCGAGGTCGACGAGGTCGGTCCCTCCCTGCGCTACGCGACCGCGAAGGTCAACAAGACCTCGCGCGGCGGTGGCGGTGGTGGTTTCGGCGGCAATTCCGGCGGCAGTGGTGGGGGCTTCGGCGGCTCCAACGGTGGCAGTCGCGGCGGGCAGAGTTCCGCCGGCGACGATCCGTGGGGCAGCGCTCCCGCGGCCGGCTCCTTCGGAGGCGGCCAGATGGACGACGAACCGCCGTTCTGAACGGCTCACATATCGGGGCCCGCGGTACGCGG
The DNA here is from genome assembly GCF_001613505.1 of Nocardia mikamii NBRC 108933. Classification (GTDB taxonomy): domain Bacteria; phylum Actinomycetota; class Actinomycetes; order Mycobacteriales; family Mycobacteriaceae; genus Nocardia; species Nocardia mikamii. The sequence goes on along the minus strand of NZ_BDCM01000004.1, from coordinate 304,644 downwards.
CTCCCAGGCAAACGGAGTGAAGACCCATGGCCAAAGCACCGGCACGCGAAAAGGTGCTGAAGAAGAAGGCTTGCGCGTTCTGCAAGGACGACAAGAAGGCGAAGAAGGACGGCTCGGGCACCGGCGCCGTCATCGACTACAAGGACACGGCGTTGCTGCGCAAGTTCGTCAGCGACCGCGGCAAGATCCGCGCCCGCCGCGTTACCGGAAACTGCGTGCAGCACCAGCGGGACATCGCCGTCGCGGTGAAGAACTCTCGCGAGGTCGCGCTGCTGCCGTACGTGTCCACGGCTCGCTGAGAACGGGAGGCAGACGATGAAGCTGATTCTGACTGCTGATGTGGACAACCTCGGTGCGCCCGGCGACACCGTGGAGGTCAAGGACGGCTACGGCCGTAACTACCTGCTTCCCCGCGGCCTGGCGATCGTCGCCACCCGCGGCGCCGAGAAGCAGGTCGAGGGCATTCGCCGGGCGCAGGACGCCCGTCGCGTGCGCGACCTGGACCACGCCAAGGAACTCAAGGCCGCGATCGAGGGCCTGGAGGGCGTGTCCCTGTCGGTGAAGACCGCCGGCACCGGCAAGCTGTTCGGTTCGGTGACCACCGCCGACGTCGCCGGCGCGGTCAAGGCCGCCGGTGGCCCGGTGCTCGACAAGCGCAGCATCGAGCTGCCGAAGTCGCACATCAAGAGCACCGGCAAGCACAACGTCACCGTGCACCTGCACCCCGACGTGATCGCCAAGTTCGACCTGCAGGTTGCTGCCGCGGAGTGATCTCCGCCCCGCTGTCCGGTACGGCACCCATCGGTTCGCCGATATGCCCGATCCGGCCGACGGGTCACAGTTCATCGAAGACCATCCCCGTGGTTACCGCGGGGATGGTCTTCGCCTGCTCGGATTTCTCCGGCCGACAGGCCCGTATACGGCTCTTGCCGCGTTTCGGACCGGAATCGGATCCGACACGATAGAGTTGCGAAAGATTTGCTAGTTGGTGACGGCAGGCACCGGATCCCGCCGGCGACAGCTTCTGCGCACTTTTTACCCAGCTCCTGGGGATTTGTGGACAAGTAGCCAAACCGACCATCTCGAATGTGATCTACGCCATAGCGTCGGAGAGCGGTGTTAACCCAACACGCCCGGCTGTTCATCTCGGGTGACACGCCGACGCCATATCAATCCACATGTGGGAAATCCAAAAAACGTGGTTCCACCTGGTCATAGCTGCTGCGCATACCGGGTTATCCCCAGTTGATGCACAAGGCCTGCACAACAGTGGGTGAACTGTGCCCAGTTTATCCACAGTTGTTTCCACAGGACGGTTTGGCGATCCCCAACTCGGTCCCTTAGGTTCTTCCAGGCGCCGTCGTCACGCGCCGGTAGCACCGCGATTCTCGCTGTGGGAAATTCGTTAGCTACGGGCAGGTTCTCGATCATGTGGCGGCCGCCGCGACGGCCGGTGTGACATGTTCCGACGTGTCGGTACCCGGGCGTACAACAAGTCATCAATAGGGTCGAAGCCGGGTGGGATCAGGCCGGGTGCGATGAGAGAGGACGGTCGAGTGGCAGTCGTCGACGATCGCGGGCACTCGGACTACAACGATCAGCCCGGCGAGGATTTCGGTCGGCAGCCGCCGCACGATATGGCCGCCGAACAGTCGGTCCTCGGCGGCATGTTGCTCAGCAAGGACGCCATCGCCGACGTCGTCGAGGTCATCCGTCCCGGCGATTTCTACCGTCCCGCGCACCAGGCCGTCTACGACGCGATCCTCGACCTCTACGGCCGCGGCGAACCCGCGGACCCGGTGACCGTCGCCGCCACCCTGGACCGCCGCGGCGAACTCAAACGCATCGGCGGCCCGCCCTATCTGGTGACCCTGACGCAAACCGTGCCGACGGCGGCCAACGCCTCCTACTACGCCGAAATCGTTGCTGAGAAGGCGATTCTGCGGCGCCTGGTCGAGGCCGGCACGCGCATCGTCCAATTCGGCTACGCCGGCTCCGAGGGCCAGGACGTCGCCGAGGTCGTCGACCGCGCCCAGGCCGAGATCTACGAGGTCACCGAACGCCGGTCCACCGAGGACTTCCTGCCCCTGGAGGAACTGCTCCAGCCGACGATGGACGAGATCGACTCCATCGCCAGCCGCGGCGGCATCTCTCTCGGCGTACCGACCGGCTTCACCGAACTCGACGAGGTCACCAACGGCCTGCACCCCGGCCAGATGATCATCGTCGCGGCCCGCCCCGGCGTCGGAAAATCTACCCTCGGAATGGATTTCATGCGGAGTTGCTCGATCAAGCACGGCTTGGCGAGCGTTATCTTCTCGCTGGAAATGAGTAAGACCGAGATCGTGATGCGTCTGCTGTCGGCGGAGGCGAAGATCAAACTCGGGGATATGCGTGCCGGGCGGATGAGCGACGACGACTGGACCAAGCTCGCGCGGCGGATGAGCGAGATCAGTGAGGCGCCGCTGTTCGTCGACGATTCGCCGAACCTGACCATGATGGAGATCCGGGCGAAGGCGCGGCGGCTCAAGCAGCGCCACGATCTGCGGCTCGTCGTGGTGGACTATCTGCAGCTGATGACCTCCGGTAAGAAGGTCGAATCCCGCCAGCAGGAAGTCTCGGAATTTTCCCGGAGCCTGAAACTACTGGCCAAGGAACTGGAAGTTCCGGTGGTCGCGATCAGTCAGCTGAACCGTGGTCCGGAACAGCGAACGGACAAGCGCCCCATGGTCTCCGACCTCCGCGAATCCGGTTCGCTGGAACAGGACGCCGATATGGTGATCCTGCTGCACCGCCCCGACGCGTTCGAACGCGACGATCCGCGCGGCGGCGAGGCCGACCTGATCCTCGGCAAACACCGAAACGGCCCCACGGCGACGATCACCGTCGCCCACCAGCTCCACCTGAGCCGCTTCGTGGATATGGCGCGCGGCTAGCGGGCAGCTGTCGCGGCCAGGCGATGTGGTCGACCGAGAGCCACGGGGCGGCGGCGACGGCCGAGGTGGTCATTCCCGCGAAGTCGGCGATGTCGCGATGGAGATGGGACTGATCGACGAAACCGGTTTCGGCGGCGACCCGAGCGGGGCGGTGCCCGGCGGCGAGTCGATGGGCCACGTGGTCGAACCGCACCAGCCGGGCGCTCTGTTTGGGCGTGATCCCGATCTGGGCGCGGAAGCGCGACCACAGCCGCTGACGGCTCCAGCCGACCTCGGCCGCCAGGGGTTCGATCCGGGCGCCGCCACGGCTGTGCGTCAGTCGGCGCCAGACGAATTCGACCTCCGGATCCACCTCCGGGCCGGTGGCGAGGCGCCGAGCGAGTGCGGCGTGCGCGATCGCGAAGCGCGTGTCCCACGACCGCGCGGCACGCAGTTGCTCCTGGATGCGCGCGGCATCGCCGCCCCAGAGTTCGCCGAGCCCGACCACCATCCCGTTCAGTGCCGCGCCCGCACCGAGCACCGCGTGGGCGACCACGGGAGAGAGCCGGATCTGCAGCAGGTCGACCGCACGGCCCGAACCTCGCAGCGCGCCGCGGGGCAGGCCGACCACGAGGGGCCCGCCCGTGCGCTCACCGCTCACACCGTCGACGACCAGCGCGTCACCGAAATCGACGAAAACCGTCAGCGCCGGATACGGGATCATCTGCAAGGCGACCGTTTCGCCCGCTCTTCCCCGGAATCCGGCCATACTCACGCCCGGCAGGCCGCGCCCGGCCGGGACCGCGAGGTCCATCACGGCACCGGCCAGCACCACCGGCTGCACAGACATGACGCCATGGTACGAGCGATTCGTACGAGCGGCCCGGTGCGGCGAATTCAGTTGGGGCGGTATCGCGCTCGCAGGTGGAAGCGTTCCCCCTGGGGGCCGAGGATGCTGAGGAATTCGACCGCGCGGGCGTCGGCGTTGCCGAACCAGTGCGGGAGGTGCGTGTCGAACTCGGCCACCTCGCCGGTACCGAGAACCAGGTCCTGATCACCGAGCACCACACGCAACCGGCCGTCGAGCACATACAGCCAGTGGTAGCCCTCGTGCGAGCGCGGCGCCGGTTCACGGCGGCTGCCTCCGGCGGGCAGGATCTGGCGGAATACCTGCAGCCCACCGGGATTGCGAGTCAGCGGGACGACGGTCATGCCGTCGCGTGTGAACGGTTGTGGATAGACCCGGGGGTCACCGCTCGCCGGGGCGCCGACCAGTTCGTCCAGCGGAATCCGGTAGGCCCGGGCGAGGGCCAGCAACTGTTCGAGGCCCGGTTTGCGCTGCCCCGACTCGAGCCGCGAAAGGGTGCTGACCGGAATCGCTGTCCCGGCGGAGAGCTCGGTCAGCGTCCGGCCGCTGCGGCGGCGCAGTTCGCGCAGCCGTGGTCCCAGTGCCGCCACTACCGGTTCGAACCCGTCGTCCACGCGTTCACCGTGCCCAGTGCACCGTCCTCGACGCAAAGAAATTTGCCGGATCGTCGAAGCGGCGGTCTCCGGCGTGGGCGCGAAAACGCTTTATCGCCGCGGGCGGCCTCCGCGTTTACACGCCGCGGTTCAGATCACAGAACAGTTCCTGCTGGTAACACTCGCCACGCGGTTCCCGACACCTCTCGTGACACACACGGCCCGTCGGGGGGCCTGTCCCGCTTTCTTGTCGGACCGAATTGGGGATCAGGACATGGCTCTTCGCGAGTTCATCAGACGGCACCGCATCGCCTCCGCGGCTGCCGGACCAGCAGTTTTGGGGGTGGCGGCCATTGTCGCGGCCTCGTGGGGGCTGATGGCGACGCCCGAGACCCGCGATACGCGGCTCACCTCGTCGGTCACCGAGTGTCATGACATGGTGACCATCTCGGTGGCCGGTCGCAACGACAGCCCGGACCCGAACAAGACGGCCATGCTGGTCGACGCGAACGGCAACGCGCTGCCGGCGGCCCTGTCGGGTGACTACAGCAGCCACTGGGTCGATCCGGTGGTCAACGCCCCCGCCGACAAGGTGGATCCGGGTTCCTACGCCGCGGTGTACATCGCGTATCCGGCCAACATGAGCACCTACGAGCAGGCCGTCGACACCGGTGTGGCCAATGCCGAGAAGGTCATGCACGACATCGCGCAGGCCTGCCCCGACACCAAGTTCTCCATTGTCGGTTACAGCGAAGGCGCCGACGTCGCGCGCCGCGTGGCCATGGGCATCGGCCACGACGAGCCCGGCGCCGACGGCAAATACGATGTCGTCGACCCGAAAAACGTTCTGGGCGTGGTGATTCTGGCCGATGCCGGCCGCACTGCGGGCGACGGCCCCTTCCCCGGCGCCCAGGATCCGAATCATCCCGACGGCTTCGGTCAGAACTACCAGAACGGCAACAAGCCGATCTCCGGACAGGGCGCGCTGCCCGACCAGGCCGGCGACTTCGGCGCGCTGAACGGCAAGGTTGCCTCGTTCTGCTCCGAAGGCGACCTCACTTGCGCTGCGCCGCAGAACATTTCGCTGCTGCAGCTGGCCGCGAACGTGGGCCGGCAATTGAACGTCGACAACTTGCAGAACGAGGGACTGACGCCCGCGACGGGTCAGGACGTGGCGGTCACACTCGGCCGGATCGCGATGAACGCCTTCTCCTACATCGCGTCGCAGCCGAATTGGATGGCGAGTAACGAGACCTTCCTGCAGGTGCTGCTGAAGGTGTCCGAGCCGGGGTACAAGCCGGGCGACAATCCGCCCGCACCCGCTCCGGCACAGTCGATTTCGACCGAGCAGATGGCGCCGCTGGCATATCTGCCGCAGAAGGTCCTCAACGAGATCATCGGCCTGATCGTCACCAACCAGAACACGATTCCGGTGATCATGAGTGATCCGTACCAGCTGACCCTGGGCCCCAACGGCACCGGCCACCACTTCGATTACTGGCGCGACTCCGACGCCGCGAACGGCAAGCCGATGACCTCGGCCGAATACGCGGCGGCGTGGCTCACCCACCTGGCGCAGCAGGCGCAGGCGGGTCAGCAGATCGACACCAAGTCGCAGCCGACCCAGGCCGACGTCCAAGCGGCGTACAAGACCGTCCAGGACAGCAAGGCGGCCGACACCAAGGCGGCCACCACGACGAGCCCCGCGGCCACCACCACCCAGCCCGCGCCGACGACCGCTACGCCGACGACCACCAGCACGGCGCCGACCACCACGGCCCCGGCCACCACGACCACGACCGTCGCACCGGCCGAACCGCCGGCTCGCACCCAGGTCGCGGCCCCGGTCGAGACCACGACACCGCCCACCACCCAGCCGACGACGACCCAGCCGACGACAACCGAGCCGACGACGACGCAGCCGACCACCACGTCGGCGGCACCGACCGCGACGGCCACGAAGTAGGCGACCGCAGCGGTAGTCACCGCAGGTGAGCCGGAGACGGCCGGGCCCGTAGCGACGGGCCCGGCCGTTTTCAGTTGGCTGCTCGTTCGGTGCGCATCGCGGCCGCGGTCAGTTCGACGGATCGGACCCGGTCGGCGATATCGGTGGCGTGGTGGACGAGGATCAGCTCGTCGGCGCCGATCGAGCCGGCGAATTCGTCCAGGTGGTCACGTACTTCGTCCGGAGTGCCGGCGGCGGTGTAGCGCGTCATCGAAGCCAGCTGGGCACCGTTGGGCGAGGCGAGGAAGGCGTCGATCTCCTCGTCGGTGAAGGTCGCCGTGCCGGCGCCGCGGGAGATCATCATGCGGGCGCGGGCCCGGTAGGAGACGGTCTTCTGCTCGATCGCCTCCTCGCGGGTCTCGGCGGCGAAGACGTTGATGCCGGCCATCACATACGGTTCGGCGAGTTGCTCCGAGGCGTGGAACTTCTCGCGATAGACCTCGACCGCTTGGTGGAGCGCATCCGGCGCGAAGTGCGAGGCGAAGGCGTACGGCAGGCCGAGATGCGCCGCGAGCTGTGCGCCGAACAGCGAGGAGCCCAGAATGTAGAGCGGCACGATGCCTTCCGCGCGCGGCACCGCCTGCACACCGGGGATGCGTGACTGTCCGCTCAGATATCCCTGGAGTTCGAGGACATCCTGCGGGAACGAGTCGGCCGAGTGGGGATCGCGACGCAGGGCGAGCATCGTCTTCTGATCGCTGCCGGGCGCGCGGCCGAGGCCGAGATCGATGCGGCCGGGGAAGAGCGTTTCGAGGGTGCCGAACTGTTCGGCGATGACCAGCGGGGAATGGTTGGGGAGCATGATCCCGCCCGCGCCGAGCCGGATGGTCTCGGTGTGTTCGGCGACGTGGCCGATGAGCACGCTGGTGGCGCTCGACGCGATGGAGCGCATGTTGTGGTGTTCGGCGTACCAGACGCGCCGATATCCGCTGCGCTCGGCGGCTTGTGCGAGGGCGACGCTGTTGGCGAAGCTCTCGCGCGCGGTCGCGCCGGGTGCCACCGACGCCAGGTCGAGGATGGACAGGGCGGTGGGCACAGTCGCGGTAGGCATGGTCGCTGCCTTTCGTACTCGGGGTGCGTGGATCAGAGCACGCGATGTAGTCGGTCGGTGAAGTGCCGGATGCGGACCTCGTCGCGGCGGTAGTAGGTCCACTGCCCGCGCCGGGTGGCGATGAGGAATCCCGCACGCTGCAGCACCGCCAGGTGGGCCGAGATGGTCGATGCCGACGTTCCGGCCCGCCGCTGGATCAGTCCGACACATACGCCGAGTTCGGCCGAATCCCGGTCCAGCTCAGCGAAATTCGCGTGCGGCTCCTTGAGCCAGTGCAGGATCTGCAACCTGGTCCGGTTGGCCAGGGCCTTGCATTCCTCGAGCATCTCGCATTCGGCCTCGTTCAGCTCGGCGAGGTCTTCCCCGCGAACCGATCCGCTGTCGCGCACATCCACCATCCTTCGGCATTTCGCTAATTAACGAATTTAGGCGCCGAACAGCGGCACGGCACTGTGGCGCTGGTCACTCGAGTCGCTGTCGCTCGGGTCGCTGGTCACCCTTGCCGCAGCGGCTCCGGTGCCGCCGACGACTGCGACGGTTCCGCCGAGGGGCCCACGTCGGTGTATTCGCTTCGGAACAGCAACAACGGCGTGGCCAGCAGCAACACGCCCGCCACGGCGAGTGCGGTGCGCGGGCCCGTGAGTTGCGCCAGCACGCCCCAGAGCGCGGTGAGTATCGCGGTGGTGGCCTTGCCGGTGATCGACCACGCGGTCAGCACGCGTGCGACCGATCCGGATTCGGTGTGCCGCAGGCGGGAGGTGGCCATCACCGGATTGAAGATCCCGATGCTCGCGATGAGGCCGGCCTCGACGACGATCACCAGCATCAGGCCCCCGAGACCCGCCGTGATACCCGCCAATCCGATCGGCCCGCAGGCCCGCACACTGCCCGCGACCAGGATGATCCGGCGTTCCCCGTACTGCCGCACCAGTCGGGGCGACAGCCGGGAGCCGACCAGGCCCGCCAGGCAGGGGATTCCGAACGCCAGCCCGTACTGCCAGGCGGGAAAGCCGAGGCGGCCGAGCATCAGCACGGCCACGACCGGCGCGGTCGCCATGATCAGCCCGTTCACCGCGACGGAGTTGAGAAACAGCGGTCGCAGCCCCGGATGTGTGAGCAGATAGCGCCATCCCGCGAACAGATCGGCGGCGCGGGTGCGCGCGACCGTCCCGCGATCCGGCTGCGGTTCGCCGGCGCGGATCGAGCCGAGCGCCGCGGCGGACAGCAGATAACTGCACGCATCCGCGAGGACGGTTGTGACCGGCCCGAACAGACCGATCGCGGTGCCGCCCAGCGGCGGTCCCAACGCGGTCGCGGTCCAGGTGGTCGATTCGAATCTGCCGTTGGCGACGAGCAGATCCTCCTGCGGGACAATATTTTTCAGATACGCGCCGCTCGCCGCGCGGAAGGCGATATCGGCCGCGGCCATCACGACGGAGACGATCAGCAGTTGCGCGTAACCGAGCACGCCGCACGCGAAGGCGACCGGAATACTCAGCATGGCAGCGAACCGCAGCAGATCCGTCGCGACCATCACCGGACGCTTCGGGCGGTACTCGACCCAGGGACCGAGGGGGATGGCCAGCACCACGCCGACCGCCAATCCAGCGGCGGCCAAGGCGGAGACCGCGCCCGGTTCGGCGTGCAGCACGCGTATCGCGATCAGCGGTAAGGCATCCAGGGCCAGGCAGGTGCCGAAGGTGCTCACCGCGTAGGCCGCCCAGAGCCGGGTGAACGAGGTGCCCAGCCAACGATTCGTCATCGAGGTGATCGAAGCAATCGGTCCGGGCGCCGCGCAAACAACCGACACACACTCCGCCACAACCGCCGGTTGTACCGCGGTGGCACGGATCGGCGGTTGTGGCCACCGGGTTCCTGCCCATCGGGATCTTCGGTGACGCGGGGGCGACGAACGCTTACCGTGAGCACAGACGAGTGCTGGGAGTGTGCGGTGACGGACTGGAACGAAGAAGTCGATGTACTGGTCGCGGGTTCGGGTGGTGGCTTGGCCGGCGCCTATACCGCGGCGCGGGAAGGACTTTCGGTGGCCGTGGTGGAGGCGACCGAGAAATTCGGCGGCACCACCTCGTATTCGGGCGGCGGCGGAGTGTGGTTTCCGTGCAATCCGGTACTGCGACGGGCCGGGGTGGACGACACCTTCGAGGATGCGCTTACCTATTTCCGCGCGGTCGTGGGCGATCGGACGCCCGCCGACCTGCAGGAGACCTATATCCACAACGGCGCCCGGGTGATCGAATACCTGGAGAGCGACGACAGTTTCGAATTCCAGATGTTCCCGTGGCCGGATTATTTCGGTGCGGCGCCCAAGGCTCGCACCGACGGTAAGCGGCATATCGTTCCCGCACCGCTGCCCGCCGGGACTCTCGGGGACCTCGCCACCGCCGTGCGCGGCCCGCTGGGCACCGACCGGCTGGGCGAGCCGCAGCCGGAATATCTGATCGGCGGCCGCGCCCTGGTCGGGCGGTTCCTGCTCGCGCTGTCGAAGTTTCCCGATGTCTCGTTGCAGCTGAACACCCCGCTCGTCGAACTGGTCAGCGAGGACGGCGCGGTGGTCGGCGCGATCGTGGAACGCGAGGGCACGCGGGTCGCGATCCGGGCCCGCAAGGGAGTTCTGCTGGCGGCCGGCGGTTTCGAAGGCAACGACGACCTGCGCCGGCGCTTCGGCGTCCCCGGCGAGGCTCGCGACACCATGGGGCCCTGGGGAAATCAGGGCAAGGCGCACGAGGCGGGGATGGCGGTCGGCGCCGATACCGATCTGATGGATCAGGCGTGGTGGTCGCCGGGAATGATCCATCCCGACGGCCGTGCGGCCTTCGCGCTGTGGTTCACCGGGGGAATCTTCGTCGACGGGGCGGGGCAGCGTTTCGTCAACGAATCCGCACCCTACGACCGGCTGGGCCGCGACATCATCACGCGCCTGGACGAGGGCGCGATGACGCTGCCGTTCTGGATGATCTACGACGACAGCGCCGGCCCGGTGCCACCGGTGCAGGCCAGCAACGTGCCGATGGTCGACCACGAGGAGTACGTGCGCGCGGGGCTGCGGCACAGTGCGGCGACCCTGGACGAACTCGCCGAGAAGATCGGCGTTCCGGCGCAGGCGCTGCTCGCCAGCGTGGACCGGTTCAACGACTTCGCCGACCGCGGCGTCGACGAGGATTTCGGCCGCGGTGACGAGGCCTACGACCGCGCCTTCTCGGAGGGCAAGTCACCGCTGGTGCCGATTCGGAAGGGCCCTTTCCACGCCGCGGCCTTCGGCATCTCCGATCTGGGCACCAAGGGCGGATTGCGCACCGATACGGCCGCGCGGGTGCTGAACGAATCCGGCACGCCGATTCCCGGGCTGTACGCCGCGGGCAACACGATGGCCGCGGTGAGCGGAACCGTCTATCCCGGCGGCGGCAATCCGATCGGAGCATCGGTGCTGTTCAGCCATCTGGCCGCGCTGAACATGGCCGGACGCTAGTCACCGCCGGCTTTGGGGCGGGCGCGCACGTGGGCGCGCTCGCCCTGTTTGCCGAACAGGCTCAGGAATTCGACGGACCGTTCGTCGGCCGGGCCGAACCAGTGCGGGACGCGGGTATCGAATTCGGCGGCCTCACCGGGGGCCAGCACGAGGTCGTGTTCGCCGAGGATCAGGCGGAGGCGGCCGTTGAGGACGTACAGCCACTCGTAGCCCTCGTGGGTCTGCGGATCGGGTTCACCGCGACGGTTCTCGGGGTGGATCACCATCTTGTAGGCCTGAATGCCGCCCGCGCGCCGGGTCAGCGGCAGCATGGTCATACCGTGCCGGGTGATCGGCCGCAGATGGATGCGCGGGTCGCCGGTGGGCGGGGCGTCGACGAGTTCGTCGAGCGTGACGCCGTGGGCCCGGGCCAGCGGCAACAGCAGTTCGAGGGTCGGCTTGCGGTCGCCCGATTCCAGCCGGGACAGGGTGCTCACCGAGATGCCGGTCGTCGTGGACAGATCGGCGAGCGTTGTCTGGCGTTGTTGCCGCAGTGCGCGTAGCCGCGGGCCCACGGCGTCGAGCGCGCGGTCCAAGTTCTCGTCCATGCTCCCAGTTTGCCATTTCAGCAAAGATGTTTGCCATGTTCTCGATGCGTCCGGCACGGTGGACGCCAGGAGGTGGTCATGGTGACCGATGAGCTGAACAGCAACTACGACGTGGTGATCGTCGGCGGTGGAGCAGCGGGGTTGAACGGCGCGTTGATGCTGGCGCGGGCCCGCCGATCGGTGGCGGTGGTCGACGCCGGCGCACCCCGCAACGCCCCGGCCGACGGGGTGCACGGACTGCTCGGGCGGGAGGGGATGCCGCCGGCGGAACTGCTCGCCCGCGGCCGGACCGAGGTGCGCGGCTACGGCGGGCACATCGTGTCGGGTGAGATCACCGGCGCGATCCGCGCGGACGGCGAATTCCTCCTCGAACTCGCCGACGGGCGGACCGTGCGAGCGCGCCGCCTGCTGGTGACCACCGGCTTGGTCGACGAGATTCCGGATATCGCGGGCCTGCGGGAACGCTGGGGCCGCGATGTCGTGCACTGCCCGTACTGCCACGGATGGGAGGTCCGCGACCGCAGGATCGGGGTGATCGCCAACGGCCCGATGTCCGTCCACGGCGCGCTGCTGTTCCGGCAGTGGACCGACGATGTCGTCCTGTTCACCCACACCATGGACGCACCCCGCGGCGAAGAGGCGGAAAAGCTTGCCGCGCGGGGCATTCCGGTGATCACGGGGGAAGTGGCGACGCTGGAGGTCGCCGGGGATCACATCACCGGTGTGCGGCTCGCCGACGGGACGGTGGTGGCGCGCGAGGTGATCACCGTCGGTCCGCGCATGGTCGCGCGGAGCGAAATCCTTCGCAAACTCGGCCTCGAACCTGTCGAACATCCCTCGGGCGCAGGCGAATACATTCCGACGGACGCGATGGGCCGCACCGACGTTCCGGGCGTGTGGGCGGCGGGCAATGTCACCGACCTGAGCGCACAGGTGGGTGCGGCGGCCGCCGCGGGCGCGTTCGCGGCCGCGCAGATCAATGCCGATCTGGTGGAGGAACAGACGCGGCGGGCGGTGGAACGGCGTCGCCGCGGATTCTCCGCCGACGATGAGAGGGAGCTCGCCGACCGCGTGCTCGGCGATCGGCGCCACGGCTTGTGAACTCGCACCCCACCGAAGGAGTCGACATGAGCGGCAGCCATCCGGCCGGCGGCGACGCGACCGGGGATCACGCACCCCACGAGCATCGGCACAGCTCCGGCGGGCGTGAATTCGACCGGCACTATTGGGAACAGCGTTATCACGGCGCCGGTTCGGCCTCCGCGAGCGAACCCAATCCTCACCTCACCGGTGAACTCGCCGGCCTGCCGCCCGGCACGGCCCTGGACGCCGGCTGCGGCGAGGGCGGGGAGGCGATCTGGCTGGCCCGGCAGGGCTGGCAGGTCACCGCCGTCGACATCGCGGCGGCGGCCGTCGCGCGCGGCCGGGAGCGCGCCGATCGGGCCGGCCGCGATATCGCCGGCCGAATCGATTGGCACGCAGCGGATATGACGCAGTGGGACGCGGGGGAGAATCGCTTCGACCTGGTCTGCGCATGTTACGTCCACCCGGTCGATTCGAACGACGCCCTGTTCGAGCGCCTGGCCGCCGCCGTGGCGCCGGGCGGAACGCTGTTCATCGTCGGCCACGCCCCCGGTGATCACGAGTCGGCCGCCCACACCTCCGCTTCCCATGTGCACGTCACCGCCGAGCAGATCGCCGCCGGATTGGCGCCGGATCGCTGGGATATCCAGCTGGTCGAGAGCCGGACGCGATCGGTCGTCCGTCCGAACGGGGAGTCGAACACACTGCGGGACAGCGTTTTCCGCGCCCGGAAGCGTTGACCTCCGCCAGATCAGCGGCGCTCGTGGAGCAGGAGCAGGCCGTAGGCGGCGATGGTCTGGGAGTCGGTGATTTCGCCGGTGCGGATCATCCGTTCCACGACGCCGCGGTCGAACCACTGAGACCGCATGTCCTGCTCTTCGGGTTCGCGTTCGGGTTCGCCCGCGGTGAGACCGGTCGCCAGGTAGGCATGGCCGCGCTGGGCCAGTGTGGCCGGAGCGGCGTCGAGGATGCCGAGGTGGGTCAGGTCGGTGGCGCGCAGACCGGTCTCCTCGCGCAGCTCGCGGCGGGCAATCTCGACCGGGTCGCCGGCCTCGCCACCCGGCAGCGCGCCCGCCGGGAACTCCCAGCACCGTTGTCCCAGTGGGTATCTGAACTGCTCGACCAGATGCAGGCGGTCGCCCTCCATCGGCACCACCACCGCGAATTCCGCCCGGTGGACCACTCCGTAGATGCCGGTGGAGCCGTCGGCGCGGCGAATACTGTCCTCGCGGACCTCGATCCAGGGATTGCGATACACGATGCGGGAAGTGAGCGTCCTCATCCGTCCGCCTCCCGGTGCTGCGTCGAGGTGGCCATGCCGCGACCCTACGCGCCGAAACGCGGAAGGGTATGGGCTCGGCGTGGGTAGGCTGCCGGAGTGAGTGCGAATTCCGATGCGGTGGCGGCCGCGTACGACGAGGTGGCGGAGCTCTATACCAACCTCTTCCGGGATGCGATGGTGAACGCGCCGGTCGATCGGGCGATGCTGGGGCTGTTCGCGGAGTTGGTGCAGGCCGAGGACCGCGGTCCGGTGGCAGACCTGGGATGTGGTCCGGGCCGGATCACCGGATATCTGGATGGGTTGGGGCTGAACACCTTCGGGATCGACGCCTCGGCGGAGATGATCCGGATGGCCCGCGAAGTCCATCCGCATCTGCGATTCGAACAGGGCTCGATGGAGAAGCTGGACGTCGCCGACGGCGGGTTCGGCGCAATTGTGGCCTGGTACAGCATTATTCATATGCGGCCGGAGCAATTGCCGGATCTGTTCGCGGAATTCGCTCGCGCACTGGCCGCCGGGGGTTATCTGATGCTGGCGTTTCAGGCGGCCGACGACGGCGCCGACCGGCAACCGTACGACCACAAGGTGGCGCCGGTGGTGCGGTGGTCGCCCGAACGCCTCACGCAGATGCTGCGGCCGCACCGGTTCGTCCCGGTGACCCGGATGGTGCGCCCCCCGGAACCCGACGAGCGGTGCCCGCACGGATATCTGCTGGTTCGTAAGTCCGCGACACCCGGCGGATCGGACGCGGGTCGCGCGGATTCGTGATATCCAGGGCTGATGCGCGACTCCTATGACGTCGTCATCGTCGGCGGCGGGCACAACGGTCTGGTGGCGGCGGCGTATCTGGCGCGCGCCGGACTGTCGGTGCTGGTTCTCGAGCGGCAGGACCACACCGGTGGCGCGGCGGTATCGGAACGGGTGTTCGCCGGGATCGACGCTCGCCTGTCGCGGTATTCGTATCTGGTGAGTCTGCTTCCGGATCGGATCGTCCGGGATCTGGATCTGCGGTTCCGGACCCGCGAGCGGCGGATCTCGTCGTACACGCCGGTCGGCGACACCGGGCTGCTCGTCGATACCGCCGATGCCGGACGAACTCGCGAGAGCTTCCGCCGGGTCACCGGATCCGATGCGGATTTCGCAGCGTGGCAACAGTTCTACGCGGCGACCACGCGGGCCGCGCAGCGGATCTTCCCTACGATGCTGCGGCCGCTGCCCACCCGTGCGGAACTACAGCGGACGCTCGATGATCCGGATACCTGGGAGATGCTGTTCGAGCGACCGCTCGGCGAAACCGTCGAGGCGCGATTCCGCGACGACACCGTGCGCGGGGTGGTCTTCACCGATGCGCTGATCGGCACGTTCACGCACGCGCACGATCCGGAGCTGCGGCAGAATCGCTGCTTTCTCTACCACGTGATCGGCAACGGGACCGGCGAGTGGAACGTCCCGGTCGGCGGGATGGGCGCGCTGACCGATGCCCTCGCCGACGCGGCCCGGCGGGCGGGCGCGCACCTGCGCACCTCCTGCACGGTGACCGGCATCGAGACCGACGGCGACACCGCGCAGGTGCGGTTCGGCAAGCCGGACGGATCCGGTCTGGCCGATGCCCGCCACGTCCTGGTCAACGCGGCGCCCGCGACCCTCGCCCGGCTGTTGGGCGAGCCGGTCGACGTGCTGCCCGAGGGCAGTCAGTTCAAGGTGAATATGCTTGTGCGCCGGCTTCCCCGGCTGCGCACCGAGATCGATCCGCGCACGGCGTTCTCGGGCACCTTCCACATCGCGGAGGGATACGACCAGCTCGAACGGGCCTATCGCGAGGCGGCCGACGGGCGATTCCCGAGCGCCCCGCCGTCGGAGATCTACTGCCATACGCTGACGGATCCGTCGATTCTGAGTTCCGAGGCCGCCGAACAGGGCATGCATACCCTGACCCTGTTCGGTTTACATACTCCGGCAACTCTTTTCGAGCACGGCTCACGCGACGAGTTGCTGGCTTCGACGCTGCGACAGCTGGATGCCGTTCTGGCCGAGCCGCTTTCCGGCTGTCTCGCCACGGACGCGAACGGCAAACCGTGTATCGAGGCCAGAACGCCGTTGGAATTGGAAGCCGAACTCGGTCTGCCACGCGGCCATATTTTCCACGGCGACTTGGATTTTCCGTTTCGCACCGACGACGATTCCGCTCCCGCCGCTCGATGGGGAGTCGGCACGGGCCATCGCAACATATTCCGCTGCGGTGCCGGCACGGTCCGCGGCGGTGGCGTGAGCGGAATCGGCGGTCACAACGCGGCCATGGCGGTACTGGAGATCATGGGCCGCACCGGCCCCGCGGCGGACTAGCATTACCGACCGATGCCCGGCGGACAGGAGAACCGCATGCGTACCCATCGCATCTTGGCCAACCTTCGAGTGGACGATGTCGACGCCGCCCGCGATTTCTACACCGAATTCCTCGGCCTGAGCACCGAGGAATTCGACCTGGGCTGGGTCGCCCGCTACACCTCCCCGGAAACGGGCGCCGCCGTCCAGCTCGTCACGCAGGACGCGGCCGCGCCCGCGGACTCCGTCGCGTCGGTGCTGGTGGACGATGTCGACGCCGCCTACGCGCAGGCGCAACGCCTCGGCTACGAGATCGTCCATCCCCTCACCACCGAGCCCTGGGGAGTTCGCCGGTTCCTGGTCCGCGCCCCGGACGGCAACGTGCTCAATATCGTCCGCCACCGGGAATGAACCGCGGACCGGTCAGCCGAAGCTCGGTCGCACCACCGAATTGGCGGTGACCCGATAGGTGGTGAGGAGGACGCCGTTGTCGAGCACCTCGGATTCGGCGAGAGCGAGGGTGGCTTCGGGCTCGACGGTCTCGAACAGCCGCAGCCCGCTGCCCAGCAGGACGGGGTAGACGACCAGGCGGTACTCGTCGACCAGTTCATGTTCGCGCAGGTACTTCACCAGCGAGGCGCTGCCGAAGACGAGCAGGTTCTGCTCGGTCCGCAGTTTCGCGATGCCGGCGGCGAGATCGCCCTCGATGCGCTGAGCGTTCCACTCCAGATCGCGCAGCGAATCGGTCGCCACATACTTGGGCATGCTGTTCATCTTGTCCTTGTACGCACCCTCCTCCGGGTGGTCCGGCCAGGACGCGGCGAACATCTGATACGTGCTGCGCCCCAGCAGCAAGGCGTCGGCCGCCTCCAGCTCACCGGATTTGTAGTTCGCGATGCCGTCGCACCAGAACGGCGCGGTCCACAGCGGATCCTGGATGAATCCGTCCAGCGAAACGAACTCGGCGACAATGATCTTCCCCATGCTCGACCTGCTCCTCTGCAACCTGTCACCGGCCCGGTCGGCCGATGCGTTCGAACCATGAAGACGGGACGAACAACGCTAACTGATCGGTGCGGAGAAAACCGCGAATCAGCTCACCGTCGGGAGGCGGGTGCGGGGTTCGGTCAGCCATTGCAACCAGTGCGGGCCGATCATCGCGGCCAGCTGCTCGTAGCCCGGCGCGCCGGGATGGTAGCCGTCGCCGTCGCGCAGTTCGCGCATCCAGATGTCGTTGTGGCGCAGCGGTTGGTGAACGCGAAGGTACTGAACCTGTTCGCGGGCGCACATGTCGGTGAATCGATCATCCAATTCGATCGTGCGCGTGTTCTGTTCGTCGTCGATACAGGGCGGCGGCGCGACCACCAGGACGGTCCAGCCGAGTTCGGCGCAGCGGCGCAGCATGCGGCGGAGATTGGCCGCGGATTCCTCGGCCGGCACCCGGATCGCCTCGTTCTCCCAGAGCGTGTCGTTGACGCCGAAAGAGAAGACGACCCGCGCGTCGACCTCGCCGGATAATCGCTGCCCGCATTCGGCCTCCCAGCGGGCGGCGATATCGGAGGAGGTCTGGCGCCGGACCCCGAGGTTGTAATAGGTCAGCGGTATTCCGGCCGCTGTCGCACGGCCGGCGAGGCGGCCGGCCCAGCCGAGGTAGTGCGGATCTCCCAGTCCCGCAACCAGAGAATCCCCCACGAAACACACCCGAACGTCGCGCACCACCGGCTGATGGTTGCACAAACCGGGACGAACTCGGCGCGGTACCGGGAAGGCAATAAGATCGGCGGGGTAGTCCGGGAGGGAGCTTGTATGTTGTCCGAGGCGCCGTTGCCGCGCTGGTTCGTCGATCTACTGGCCCATCGGCGATGGATTCGCCGCACCCGCCCCTTTCCCCACGTCTACGTTCGTGACGTCTTCGTCCCCGAGTTCTATCAGCGGCTCGCGGTCGAATTCGACCGGGTGCGCACCGACCGCCCGGACCTGTTCGGTCCGGTGGCCGCGGGATACGGCGCCTCCGGGGCGAGCCTGACCCGGATGCGCAACGGCCCGCTCGAGGTCTTCCTGTCGCGCGCCTGGCACGACCTGATCGAACGGGTCGCGGGCGTCTCGGCCAGCGGCGATGTCGAGGGCTCCCTGCATCATCATCCGGCGGGGAGTCCGCGCGGCCGGCCGCACCACGACCTGACCCCGGCCTGGTTCCCGGGTGCGGAGCCGGGCCCGGAGGCGGTCGGCCTGCCGGCGGACGATATCGATCTGAAATCCGGCGCGCGGCCCGCCGGGGTGCCGGCCCGCGAGATGGTGCGCGTGGTCGCGGTCCTGTTCTATCTCGGCAACGGCGAGTGGCAGCCGGGCGACGGCGGCGAGACGGGACTGTTCGCCGATATCGGCACCGCGGACCCGACGCCGACGGTGGTCGTTCCGCCGCTGGACAATTCGATGGTCGTCTTCGAATGCACGCCGCGGTCCTGGCACTCCTTCCTCGGCGCCAACACCGCGGCCCGCAACAGTGTGGTGATGTGGTTGCATCGGCCGAAGGAGCAGGCGGCGAGCCGCTGGGGAGGGGATCGCATTGTCAACTGGTGACGCCCGTCGCGTGTGCCTGCTCACCGGGGCGGGCGGGCGATTGGGTGATGCGTTCTGCCGCGCGTATTACCGGAACTACGACATCGTGGCGGTCTGCCGCAATCGGGTTCCGGCCGCGCCCTCGCAGGAGGAATGGTTCATCGATCCGCTGGAGCCGTGGCAGCCGGTTCCGGAGAACGACTCCCGCGTCTTCGTCGTGCGCGCCGATCTGCGCCGGGAGGGGGAGGCCGAGCGAGTGGTGGATCTGGCACTGGCGAAATTCGGCGCGGTCGATCTGCTGGTCAACAATGCGGCGCAACTGGATCTGCAGCCGAACGGGCTGGTCGACGGCGACACCGCCCTCGACGCGCTCGCGCCGCAGTTCGCGATGAACGTCGAGGTGCCGCTGCGATTGACGACGCGGCTCGCGCAACGCTGCTGGTTGCATCGCGGTGACGAGAATCGGGCGCGTAATCGCAATATCGTCAACGTCTCGAGTCTGTCCGGTTCCCGGGTCTATTCCGGCGGACAGGCCGTGTACTCCGCGACCAAGGCCGCGCTCGACCATCTGACCAGGCATATCGCCGCGGAATTCGCCGAATTCGGGGTCCGCGCGAATGCCGTCGCCCCCAATTCCTTTCCCGCGCTGGTGCCGACGGAGCTGGTCGCGGCCGCGATCGCCGAACTCGATACCGGCACCATGACCGGTGGCATCTTCAGTGTCGGCGACACCGACGCACCCGAGCCCGTCACGGTCAGTCCGGGACCGCCCGGGTGACGCTGCGCCCTGCCGGTCCGCGAAGACCCGGGCGCTCGCGCGGTGGCCTCGGCACGAGCGAGCGGAGATCCGGACGCACAGCATCCGCCCGAGTCCGATCGGCTCGTGTGGAGTACATGCGCGCCCACCTGCGCGAACACGGGGAACGGCGTGTTGCCGACGGGCGCTCGGAGGGCCTGCTGCATACTCACACCCGAGCCGACCCTGGGACCGACGCAGCTCCCTCGATCCGAAAGTTTCGATACGACATGCGAGTAGACGGGCGGGAGATCCCCGTCTCCGGCAGTCTGCTGCAGCCGCGGATCAGGCGGACCAGCGACATCATTCGCGTGGTGCTGTCCGCCCTGCTGGTGGCGGTGGTGGTCGCCGGATCGCTCGTCACCCGGCCGCGCTGGGAGGCCCTGGAGCGGTCGGTCTCCGATATCGTCGGCTTCCTCACGCCCGAACAGTCCAACCTGGTCTATCTGCTCTACGGCATCGCGATTCTGGCGTTGCCCTTCGCGATCCTGGTCCGCCTGGTCTTCCGGATGCAGTGGAAGCTGCTCAGCGGCTACGTCGCCGCGGGTCTGATCGCGGTGCTGGCGCTGTCGATCACCGAATCCGGGATCTCGGCACCGCAGTGGCATCTGGCGGTGCCACGTCAGCTCGATACCTTCCTGTCGCAATTTCTCGACGATCCGCGCTGGATCGCGATGCTGGCCGCCGGTTTGACCGTGGCCAGCCCGTGGCTACCGGTCTCGTGGCGGCGCTGGTGGTGGGCGTTGCTGATCGCGTTCGTGCCGCTGCATCTGTTCGTCAGTCTCGTGGTGCCCTCGCGGGCGATGTTCGGCCTGGTCGTGGGCTGGTTCGTCGGTGCGGTGATCGTGCTGGTCGTCGGCACTCCAGCGTTGGAGGTGCCGCTCGAGGCCGCCGTGCGGGTACTGGCCGGACGCGGATACACCGTCACCGGCTTCACCGTGCTGCGCCCGGCCGGTCCGGGACCACTGCTGCTCAGCGCCGACACCGGACCGCATCGCCAGCTGGTCGTGGAGATGTACGGCCAGAATCAGCGCAGCTGGGGAATGTTGCGG
The DNA here is from genome assembly GCF_001613505.1 of Nocardia mikamii NBRC 108933. Lineage (GTDB taxonomy): Bacteria > Actinomycetota > Actinomycetes > Mycobacteriales > Mycobacteriaceae > Nocardia > Nocardia mikamii. The sequence goes on along the minus strand of NZ_BDCM01000004.1, from coordinate 284,044 downwards.
CAAGTACGGCGCTGGCTGACCTTTCGCAGCAGTGAACGCACCCCCGCCTTCGCCTCGATGCGCCGCGCGGTAGAACACCGCGCGCTGATGGGTATCGCGCTCGGCGACCTGGGCCTGGCCAGCAACAAACCGCTGACGGTGGCCGCCCTGAGCCGCGGCTGGACCCTGTACGCGCACACCGCGCCCCGAGGCCGGCAGCTGGCCGCCGGCGACAGCGAGGTGGTGCTGACCAACGTGTGGCGGTCGCTGCAGAACATGCATCGGGCCCAGATCACCCATGGCGATCTGCGGGTCGAGGAAATCCGCATCGCCGAGGGGCGGGTGCTGTTCGGCGGCTTCATGGCCGCGGAATTCGGCGCCTTCGACTCCCGCTTCTCCGCCGATATCGCGCAGCTGCTGCTCACCACGAGCTCGCTGTTCGGGGCGGAAACCGTGGTGGCGACCGCCATTCACGTGCTGGGGGAACAGGCGGTGCTCGACGCGTCGCGCCGGCTCACCAAGAACGGAATCGGCGCCCAGGTCCGCAAATCGGTGCCCGACAGCGGCGAACTGATGAAAACCGTCCGCGCTCAAGTACTTCAGCAGACCGGTAAGGATCGGATCGAGGCCGCGCGGATCACCCGGTACTCGCGCAACCAGATCGTGCAGCTGGTGCTGCTGATCGCACTGGTGTACGTGGCCTACCCGTTCATCAGCCAGGTGCCGACCTTCTTCACCGAATTGCGCACCGCGAACTGGTGGTGGGCCCTGTTGGGGCTGACGATTTCGGCCGCCACCTACGTGGGCGCGGCGATGGCGCTGTGGGGGTGCGCGGGAACGTCGGTGAATTTCCGCAAACTGCTGGGCATGCAGGTCGCCAACACCTTCGCCGCGACCACCACGCCCGCCGGGGTCGGCGGGCTGGCGCTGAGTGTGCGATTCCTGCAGAAGAGCGGCCTGGGCACGGTGAAGGCGACCGCGGCGGTGGCGCTGAATCAGGCGGTGCAGGTGATCACGCACGTGGTGCTGCTGATCATCTTCAGTGTGGCGGCCGGTGTCTCGGCGAACCTGGAACATTTCGTGCCGAGTGCGACCGTGCTGTACCTGCTGGCCGGTGGTCTGCTGGGCGCGGTCGGCGCGGCCATGTTCGTCCCGACGGTGCGGCGCTGGTTGCGCAACGAGGTGCGGCCGCAACTGGCGGAAGTGGTCGCCGAACTGCGCACGCTGGCACGGGAACCGAAACGGCTGCTGATGATCGTCGGCGGCTGCGCGACCACCACGCTCGGCGCGGCGGGCGCGCTGTGGGCCGCCATCGAAGCCTTCGGCGGCGCAACGACATTCGTGACCGTGACGGTCGTGACGATGATCGGCGGGACGCTGGCATCTGCGGCCCCCACGCCCGGCGGTGTGGGCGCGGTGGAGGCGGCGCTGATCGGTGGTCTGGCCGCCTTCGGTGTGCCCGCCGCGATCGGCGTTCCGGCGGTGCTGCTGTACCGCGTACTGACCTGCTGGTTGCCGGTCTTCTGCGGCTGGCCGCTGATGAACTGGCTCACCAAACACGACATGATCTGAGCCGCAGGCCGTTTCGGCGAGTCGGGGGCCGATACGGCAACGAGCCGCCGAGTGCTCGACTCGGCGGCTCGTTCACGACCGGGTATGTGGGCGGCGCATGCCCGTCCTCGGCCGGTGCCGAAGGTCAGCCCGCGTAGTCCTTACGCAGTTGCACCTTCACGACCTTGCCGCTGGCGTTGCGCGGCAGCTCCGGCACGATCACCAGATCCTTCGGATGCTTGTATCGCGCGAGGTTGTCGTTGAGGAACGGGGTCAGTTCCTCCAGGGTCAGCGTTTCGCCGTCGATCAGCGCGACCACGGCCACCGGCACCTCGCCCCACTTCTCGTGGGCCCGGCCGACCACCGCGGCCTCGTGGATCTTCGGGTGCGCGAACAGCACGTTCTCCACTTCGGCACAGTAGATGTTCTCGCCGCCGGAGATGATCATGTCCTTCTTGCGGTCGACCACCCAGACGAAGCCCTCCTCGTCCTGGCGAACCAGGTCGCCGGAGTGGAACCAGCCGCCGGCGAAGGCTTCCGCGGTCGCCTCGGGCTTGTTCCAGTAGCCCTGCATCATGGTCGGCCCGCGATAGACGATCTCGCCGATCTCACCCGGCGCGACGTCGTTCATCTCGTCGTCGACGACGCGGCTCTGGATGGTCGGGATGGGCTTGCCGACCGAGCCGAGTTTGCGCAGCGCGTCCTTGCCCTCGAGCACGCAGGTGATCGGCGACATCTCGGTCTGGCCGAAGACGGCGACGTTCTGCGCGTTCGGGAAGCATTCGGCCATCGCCCGCAGCACCGTCTCCGACGCCGGCGCCGCACCCCAGCTCAGCGTCTCCAGCGCGAGCTTGCGCTCCTTGACCGTCGGGTCCTCACAGATCAGCTGCCACTGGGCGGGCACACAGAACGCGGTCGTGGCCTGCTCGGCCTCGATGGCGTCGAGGAATTCGGTGGCGTTGAACGCGCCCAGCGGATGCAGCACGGTCGTGGAGCCGAGCATGAACGCCGGGGCGAGAGAGCCCAGTCCGGCGATGTGGAACAGCGGCGAGGTGCAGAAGCCGATGCTGTCGGGGGTCGAGTTCATCGCCCGAATGCAGGTCAGGGCCTGGGCATTCAGGTTGGCGTAGGACAGGATCGCGCCCTTGGGACTGCCGGTGGTACCCGAGGTGTACATGATCAACGCCGGAGTGTCCTCCGGAATGTCCTGCGGCACATGGGGTTCGCCGGTTTCGGCGAGGAAGTCGTCGTAGCCGATGACGCCCTCGCCGGTGGTGCCGCCGATGACGACGCAGGTGCGCAGCGCCTCGCTCTGCGCCATCACACCGGTGGCCAGCGGCTGCAGCAGCGAGTCGGTGACGATCGCCGCGGCCCCCGAATCGGCCACGATGTAGGCGACCTCGGGCGGGGTGAGCCGGAAGTTCACCGGTACCGCGATCGCGCCCAGCGCGTTGATGCCGAACACGGCCTCCAGGTACTCGGTGTAGTTGAGCGCCAGAATCAGCACCCGGTCGCCGAAGCCGACACCGCGCCGAGCCAGGGCATCGGCGAATTGCAGTGACCGCTCGTGCAGCTGTTTCCAGGTGGTGTCCTGCCCGCGGAACCGGATCGCCACCGCGTCCGGGCGCATCAGCGCATGCGTGGCGATCTGGTTGTTCCAGTGGTTGCGACGCGACCGGATCGGTTCGTCGGTCTGGACACCGGTGGTCATGCAGGAACTCCTCTCGGCCCGTCAGAGTTCGCCACCGAATGGCCCGGCGGCGTCGACGGCTGAACCAACAGCGAGAATAGCAACTAACTTTTTGCCGTGACAAGGGTTACATACGAGAATCCCGGTTCACAGAAGGTTCGCCATACCGCGCCGTCTCATAGCGATAACCTGCGTTTTTGTCTGAGTGCACCGTGACGTCAGTTCTACGGCCTTCGGGTCCTTCGGAGCAAACTGCCGCTCACATCCTGTTGTCTACGACGCGGTCGCCATGCCAGTATCGACCCATCCGGGCAGGCCCGGCTCGCACGCGGCCAGGCACCCGAGGGGCGGCAGTCTGTGCACACACCGGCATCGAGTCGTGCCGGAGATGCCGGGCGCGTCGCCCCGAGTCGTACCGCGGCCAGGAGGACAACCAGATGTTGCGCACCAGATTCACCGAGATGTTCGGTATCGAACACCCGATCGTGCAGGGCGGCATGATGCACGTCGGCCGCGCCGAACTCGTGGCGGCGGTCGCCAACGCCGGAGGTCTCGGCTTCATCACCGCGCTCACCCAGCCGACCCCCGACGATCTGCGGCGCGAGATCGAGCGCACCCGGCAGCTGACCGACAAGCCGTTCGGTGTCAACGTCACCATCCTGCCGTCGATCAACCCGCCGCCGTACCAGGAATACGCCCAGGCGATCATCGAATCGGGCGTGAAGATCGTCGAGACCGCCGGCAGCAACCCGGAGCCGTTCCTGCCGTACTACAAGGAAGCCGGAATCAAGGTGCTGCACAAGTGCACCAGCGTCCGGCACGCGCTCAAGGCGCAGAAGATCGGCGTCGACGGCGTGAGCATCGACGGTTTCGAATGCGCCGGCCACCCGGGTGAGGACGACGTGCCCGGCCTGATCCTGATCCCGGCCGCCACCAAGGCGCTCGACATCCCGGTCATCGCGTCGGGTGGTTTCGCCGATGCCCGCGGCCTGGTCGCCGCGCTGGCGCTGGGCGCCGACGGCATCAACATGGGCACCCGCTTCCTGTGCACCGAGGAGTCCCCGGTGCATCGGAAGGTCAAGGAGCAGATCGTCGCCCATACCGAGCGTGACACGCAGCTCATCTTCCGCACCATGAACAACACCGCCCGGGTGGCCGACAACGAGATCAGCCGCAAGGTGGTCGAAATCGAGGCCGCCGGAGGCAAATTCGAGGATGTGCGCGATCTGGTCGCCGGCGCGCGCGGCCGCCGCGTCTTCGACGAGGGCGACCTGGACGCCGGCATCTGGTCGGCCGGACAGGTGCAGGGCCTGATCGACGACATCCCGACCTGCGCCGAACTCATCTCGCGCATCGTGGACGAGGCCGAGACGCTGATCAACTCCCGGCTGGGTTCGCTGGTCGTCTGATTCCGGCATTCGGCGCGAGCCGCGACCGCCACGGTCGCGGCTCGTTTCCGTCACTCTCGTCCCTGTGGCCTCAGCTGTCTCGACCTCTTCACCGGGCCCCGACTTGTCGGCATAATCGCTGGGGAACCTGCACCATGCGGGACACCCGCACCCGGTCGGCACCGTGAGCCGCCGCGCGACGATCGCGCACGTGGCCTCGAGACCGTCGTGCGACGGCGCCGGATACGGGGAGGAAGTGGCGGTGGGGCGGCGGGAGCGGATCGACACCATGGCGGACGCGGCGATCGCTGCGATCGCGCACATGCTGGACGCCGAACCCGAATCCGTCTCGACCACACTGCCTTTCACCGATCTGGGGTTGACCTCCGCGCAGCTCGCTCGTCTCACCGGTGTGCTGGAAGACGCGCTCGGCGTGGAGATCTCGCTCACCGATCTCTACGACAACCCGGATATCGAGCGGCTCGTCGACCATCTCGAGGGCCGATGACACCCGCCACCCCATCGATATCGATCATCGGTATCGGCTGCCGAGTACCGGGCGCGTCCGGCGTGAACGACCTGTGGCGCTTGCTGATCGAGAGCCGCAGCGGGGTCGGCGACCCGCCGCCTGATCGCGACGGCGCGGGCCGCGGTGGCTATCTGGATTCGATCGCGGAATTCGACAACGAGCGCTTCTCTATCTCGGATCGTGAAGCGGCACTGATGGATCCGCAACAGCGGCTGGCACTGGAGGTCGCGGTCGAGGCGATCGACGATGCCGGAATCGGCTATCGGCTGGGCGGATCGAATACCGCGGTTCTGTTCGGTGCCTGCGGTTTCGACCACGGAGCGGTCGTCCTCGGCAACGGCGGGCAGGACGCCCCCTACGCGGTGACGGGATCCGCGCTCAGCATCATCGCCAATCGGATCTCCTATGCCCTGGATCTGCACGGACCGAGTGTGGTGCTCGACAGCGCCTGTTCGTCCTCGCTCGCCGCGGTGGACCTCGCGCTGCGGCTGCTGGCCGACGACACGGTGCCCTACGCCATCGTCGGCGGCGTGAATCTCGCTCTGCTGCCACATACTTCGCAGTATCTGGAACAGGGCGGCTTCCTGGCGCCGGACGGGCGGTGCAAACCATTCGACGCGGCCGCCGACGGATACGTGCGCGGTGACGGGGCGACGGTGCTGGTGCTGCAGCGCACGGCCGACGCCCAGCGTGAGGGCAATCGCCGCTATGCCGAGATCGCCGGTGCCGCCGTGGGTTCGGACGGACGCTCGAACGGTCTGTACGCACCGAACGGACGCGCGCAACAACAGGTGATCCGCACAGCGTGGGCACGCGCGGGCCTCGACGTACGCTCGGCCGGGTATTTCGAATGTCACGGCACCGGAACGCCGGTCGGCGATGCGGTGGAAATCGAGGCGCTGGCCGCCGTCCTCGACGCGAGCCGCGGTGCGGTGAAACCGTATGTCGGATCTATCAAATCGAATATCGGCCATCTCGAGGCGGCCGCCGGGGTGACCGGGCTGGCCAAGGTGGCGCTGTGCCTGCACCACGGAACCATCGTGCCCAGCATCAACTTCCAGCGCGAGAATCCGCTGTTGCGGTTGGCCGAACGCGGCCTCCGGGTGCCGGGCGAAGTGGTCGGCTGGGCCGCGGACTCCGGTGATCGGCGCTGCGCGGGAGTCAGCTCGTTCGGATTCGGCGGGACCAACGCGCATGTGGTCGTACGGGAGGCGGAGCCGGGACCGGTACGCGAGGTGCGGCCTCCGGTGCTCATCGGACTCACCGGTCGCGACGAGGACGAACTGCGCGAGACCGCGGCCCGGCTGGCGGGCACGGGGACGCCGTCACTGTCCGGCCCGGCGGCGGCCGGACGCGCACTGCCCCAGCCGATTCGGGCCGCGATCGTCGCGGACGACGCCGACGAGGCCGCCGACGCACTGCGCGCCCTGGCGAGCGGCTCGCACTCGCCGGCCCTGCTCGGAGTCGGTGGCCGCCGGCGCGGGCGCGTGCTGTTCCTGTTCTCCGGGCAGGGCGGTCAGCATCCTCGAATGGGGCGCGAACTGGCGGCCCGGTATCCCGAGTACGTCGACGCCGTGGCCGACGCGGCGGACGCCGTGGCGGATGCGGGCGGGCCGCGAGTGTGGACGCCCCGGCACGGCTTCGCCGACAGCGTCGGCGCCACCGAGACGGTGCAACCGGCGCTGTTCGTCTACCAGGTGGCGCTGGCCCGATTGCTCGCGGCCTGGGGAATCGAACCGGATGCGGTGGCGGGGCACAGCCTGGGGGAAATCGCGGCCGCCGTGGTCGCGGGGGCGTTGTCGCTCGATGATGCCGCACATCTGGTCACCGTGCGCTCGCGGGCGCTGGGCCGGCTGGCCGGGCAGGGCATGATGGCGATGCTCGAGGCGACACCGGACCAGGCGCGGCGGCTGGTCGAACCACTGCGCGCGGAGGTCGCCGTCGCGGCGGTGAACGGCCCCCGGACGGTGGTGGTGTCCGGCACCACGCGGTACATGGAGACGCTGCTGCGGCGAGCGCGACGGCGCCGGTACTACGTGCGGCCGGTGCCGGTGGACTTCGCGGCGCACAGCCCACAGGTTCGCGCGCTGGCCGGCGAATTCACCACCGCGCTCCGGGCGCCGGTACCGCGCACACCCCGAGTGCCGGTGTTCTCGACGGCACGGTCGGGCCGGGTCATCGATTCCGCCGCCATGGATACCGAGTACTGGATCGACAACCTCTGTGGCACGGTCGATCTGGACGCTGCCGTCGAATCGGCCGCGGGCCGGGGATACACCTCGATCGTGGAGATATCGCCGCATCCGGTGCTGGCGCCGGCCGTACGGGACTATCCCGAATTGGCCGACTCCGTCTTCGCGGCCGCGCAGCGCGACGGCGAGGTCGCGGCCCTGCTCCGGACCGTCGGTGCGATGTATGTGCGGGGGCGGCACGTCGACTGGTCGATCCAGGGCCCGGCTGCCGGTCCGGTGATCGAACGGCGTTGGCGGCGAAAAGCTTTCCCACTGCTCACCCGCACCGCGACCGACCCCGGACGCGAGCGACTGGACGATCACGTGGTGGACGGCGTGCCGACCGTGCCCGCCGCGTATTGGATTCGGCGCCTGCTGGATTCGGCGCCAGGACCGATCCGGCTGGCCGACTTCACGGTGCACGAACGCACGGATATCGCCGATCTCGCGGCGGTCGGCTACCGCAGCGGTTCGGATCTGCGCGTACTGCTGGGACCGGTGTTGCTCGCCTCGGCACGCGCCGACAGCGCCGCCGCACCCGCCGACATTCTCGGCTGGATGCGCACGGTGGACGCCCAGCGATCTTCAGTTGCGGCAGCGGACGAACTCGATATCGACGAGTTCTACGCATCCCTGCGCCGCCGCGGACTCGACTACGGTCCGCGCTTTCGGCCGCTGACGGCCATCCGTGCCGGAAACCGTTCCGCGGTCGGCGTCTTCGCTTCGATTCCGCTGTCCACGGCCGCGCTCGACGGCTGTCTGCAGCTGATCGCCGCCGCCGGCCGGGAGGTACTGCCCGCGGCCGGTCTCGCGGTGCCCGCGGCCATCGCGTCGGTATGGCTTTCCGATGCGCACCGCGTGCTGCTGACCGAGGCGCACGCGTTCGTGCGCGAGCACGGGCCCGACGGCCTACTGTGCGATGTCATCGCACTGGACCAGGACGACGCCCCCGCGGTGGCATTGATCGGTGTACGAATCGCGTTCTCGGGCAGGGTTTTCGACTCGCGGCGAGCGCCGAGTATCCCGTCCGGCCACCCGCTCGCCTACCGCCCGTCCGGACACGCCGGGTTCGTCGGCGACCGTTCCGGTGCTGCCGCCGACGGCAGTCCCTGCGTACAGCCGGAGAACACTCGCGCGCCGATCCTCGATGGGCCGCGCGAATCCCGCAGTGCCGGTGGCGATTTCGGCGGCGTCGCGAGCACGGGGATGCAGGTGCTTCGCCGGCGCACGGCCGTGCGGGGACGAGCCGAGTACGACGCGACGGTCGCCACGGCACCGGAGTGGGCGAACTCCGTACTCCGCGAGGAACAGTGGACCGTGTCACCGCCCACAGCGGCCGCCGCGCAGGCAGCGCATCCGACCGTCGAGCGGGCCTCGGTCGTCGGAGAATCGCGCCTCGCGAAGGCGATCGCCCGCGCGCTGGACCGGCACCTCCCCGCCGAGCGAATCGCCCGGGAGCCCGGCGAGTCGACGGCCCTGTCGGCTGCGGCGGCACGGGGATCGGCCCCCACGGCCGTCGTGTTGGTCTGGCCGGAAACAACGGGCACCGGTCCGCTCGTCACGGGCCTCGAGCGAGCCCTGCGCGTCCTGCAGCAGGTGATCGCCGCGGACACGACGGCGAGCCTCACCGTCGTGCTGCGAGATCCGGCGTCGCTCGAACACAGCGCCGTCGCCGCATTCGTACGGACCCTGCAGCTGGAATCCGGTCGGCCGGTGCGCCTGATCTGGGCCGGCGAATCGGACGCCGATACCGTGGGTGACCTCGTACTCCGTGCGTGCGGTCCGGCCGAAGTACGGATCGAGGGCGCGCGGAGGCTGGTCCGGCGGTTCCGGCGGCTGGGGGCGGCGGGTTCCGCGGTGCCGCTCTGTGCCGACGGCACCTATGTGGTGACCGGCGGACTCGGTGCGCTGGGGGCCGCCGCGGTTCGATGGCTGCTCGAGCGGGGTGCCCGCGATGTGGTGGTGCTGACCCGGCGACCCCGGCCGCTGCCGCCACTGCTCGACGGCGCCGAGGACCGGGTGGTGGTCGTGCGCTGCGATGTCGCCGATCGCGCGGATCTGGCCAACGCCCTCGACGACATCCGGGCGTGCGGATCGACGATCCGGGGTCTCGTGCATTCGGCGGGGGTGTTGCAGGACGCCGAATTCGACCGCGTGACAGGCGAATCGCTGGCGATGCACTTCGAACCCAAGGTGGCCGCGGCTGTCTCGCTGCTCGAACTGACCGCGAACGACCCGGTCGACTTCACCCTCCTGTTCTCCTCCGCCACCGGACTTTTCGGAGCGCCCGGCCAGGCCGCGTACGCCGCGGCCAACGCGGCCCTGGACGCGCTCGCGCACGGCAGCATCGGCCGATCGGTGACCAGCATCGCCTGGGGCAGCTGGGACGCCGGACTCGCCCGCGCGGCCGGGGGCGCCGCACATCTGCGGACCGCCGGCATCACGCCCTTCGACGCCGCCCGCGGCATGTCCGTGTTGTCCGCGATCCTCGGGCGCCCGCAAGCCGTGGTCCTCGCGCTGGACTACACGCCCAGCGATGATCCGGGTCCGATCGCGGCCCGGCTTCGCGACGCACTGGCTCCGCCGGGGACACGTGCGGCCGGTCCGGCACCCGAGCGCGTTCCGGAACCGGCGACCGTGGTGGACAGGAACGTTTCCCCGGTCGTCGAAGCTGTCGCGGGCGAGGACGTCCAGCGAATCGTCCGTGCCACGGTCGCCGGCGCACTGTCGCGCGACATCGAATCCGTCGATCCCGACGCGGATTTCGCGACCTTGGATCTCTCCTCGCTGCTGGCGATAGACCTGCGACGCCGTCTGGAGAACCGGCTGGGCATCCGGATCGCCACCGCGGAGCTGTTCGACAATCCCTCTGTCACGGCGTTGTCGGCCGCGTTGGCGGCACGCATGCCACGTCCGGGGCGACCGTGATCGACCTGTTGGCGGCATCCGTCGCGGACCGGGCGGCAGCCGCACCCGACGATCCGGCCTTCACCGCGCTGTCGTATCCGAGCGGCCGGGCGGCGACCGTCACGACGTCGGAATTGCACAGCGCGGCAGGCACACTGGCGCAGCGAATCCGCGAACGGTCAGCGCCGGGTGATCGTGTCGCGATCCTCTGCGAGCACGGCCTCGACTACGTCGTCGCCTTCCTCGCCTGTCTCTACAGCGCCCGGACCGCGGTGCCGCTGTTCCCGATCACGATGCGCCGCAATGCCGAACGGCTGCGGACGATCCTTCTCGACGCCGACTCGCGTCTTATTCTGCGCTCTCCCTCGGCGACCGGTGCGCACGACGTTCCGGATGCCGGCGACCTGCCGCCCGGCGAGCTCCTGACAGTCGACGCGCACGCTCACACCGGCGACATCCGGCAGGATCCGGTCGGCGCGCATCCCGCCTATCTGCAGTACACGTCCGGTTCCACCACGTCGCCTGCGGGAGTGCGTATCACGCACACCAACCTCGCGGCGGCACTCGATCAGCTACGGGCGGCCCTGGCGCCGGCCGGCGACGGCCCGATGGTCACCTGGCTGCCCTTCTTCCACGATATGGGGCTGGTGTTCGCCCTCTCGCTGCCGCTGTATCTCGGCGTCCATGCGATCACGCTGCCACCGGCCGACTTCGCCAAACGGCCGATCCGATGGCTGCGCGCGTGCAGCGACTATCGCGCGGCCACGACGGCGAGCCCGAATTTCGGCCTGTCACTGGCTGTTTCGGGTACCAGCGCGGAGGAACGCGACGGTCTCGACCTGTCGCCACTGGCTCTGCTGCTCAACGGGGCCGAACCGATCCGCGCCACCGCCCTGGGCGCCTTCACCCGCACCTTCGCACCGCACGGGTTCCGTCACCAGGCGCACACCGCCGGATACGGACTCGCGGAGGCGACACTTCCGGTGACGATCTCACCCCCGGCGACGGCGCCGATCTGTGTCGAATTCGATCGCGCCGCCCTGAGCTCCGGCCACGCGATCGTCGCGCCGGCGCAGGGGGACGGTATCGCCCTGGTGGACTGCGGCCGGCCCGCCGGCCAAATCGTGCGGATCGTCGATCCGGTCACGCTCACACGGTGCGACGACGGTGCGGTGGGTGAGATCTGGGTGCAGGGCCCGAATGTCGGCGCGGGATATGCGGGACTGCGTGAGCGGACCGCAGCCACCTTCGGCGCGGTGCTGCCCGGACAGTCCGGAACATGGCTGCGCACCGGTGATCTCGGTTTCGTCCACGATGGGGGTCTGTACATCGCGGGCCGCTTGCGCGACACCATCGTCATCGACGGCCGCAATCATTTCCCCGCCGATATCGAAGCCACCGCCGCCGGCTCCGCACCCGAACTGCGCCCGGGGCATATCGTGGCGTTCGGACTCGAGACCGGTGAGCGCGAGGACCTGGTGGTGGTCGCCGAAGTGGGGAGCCCACCGGCGGACGCGAGCGATATCGCGCGGCGGGTCCGGGTCGCGGTAACGACCGTGCACGGCATTTCGCCGACGGAGGTTCTGCTGTTGTCGCGCGGTGCGATTCCGAAGACCTCGAGCGGAAAGGTCCGCCGAGCCGAATGCCGCACTCGCTATCGGGCAGGAGAGTTCGGCAAGGGTTTCGGCACCGAAGCGGCCACCTGCCGCACGACCTCAGGTGGAATCGCGGCCGAGTAGCCGATCGGTGTCACGGCGTTCGCGCTTCGTGGGCCGTCCGGCACCGCGGTCGCGCTTGGGCATCGCGGCGACGATTTCGGGTGCGGGCGGCGGGGGGCTCTTGTCGATATAGCACTGCGTGGCAATCGAAGCGCCGACGCGTTTGACGACCAGCCGGACCACGACGACGATACGTTCGACTCCGGCATTACGGACCCGCACCTCATCACCGGACTTGATCTGATGAGCGGGTTTGACGGCGGTGCCGTTGACACGCACATGACCGCCGCGGCACGCGGTGGCCGCAGCGGATCGAGTTTTGAACAGCCGGACAGCCCAGATCCAGGAGTCGACCCGCGCTGTAGCTGGTTGTGCCTGTTCCAGTTTCGCTCCTCACAGTAGGCCCGGCGGGTCACCGCCGGGCCGTGCTGTCGAGCGGAACGACTAGGCGACGCGGCGTGCGGTGACGATCGAGTCGGGGTCCAGATGCGCGTAGCTGACGGTCTCGCCCGACTGCGGCGCCTGGAGAATCTTGCCATCCCCGGCGTACATGGACACGTGGCCGCCACCGTTCTGGATGACCAGGTCGCCCGGCTTCAGGTCCTGGAAGGCGACCGGCTTGCCGACGTGCGACTGTTCGAAGCTGGTCCGCGGCAGTTGAATTCCGGCCTGCTTGTACGCCCACTGCACCAGACCGGAGCAGTCGAAGTTCGAAGGACCGGAGGCGCCCCACACGTAGTCGGCGCCGATCTTGCTGCGCGCAGCGTCGAGGGCGACGTCGCCGACGCCGTGCTGCTGCTGCGGCTGACCGAACATGCTACCCATCGGGTTCTGCGCGGCGTTGGGGATGCTGGGCGCGATCGCCTGCGAGCTCAGCGCCTGCTGAACTCCCTTGATCTGATCCGCGTGATCGGCGAGCACCTGGTTCGCCTGGCTGACCTGCTGGTCGAAATCCGAACCCAGCGGAACGTCGAAGTTGCCGACGCCGGGAACGTTGATCGTGGCCGCCATGGCCGGAATCGCCGGAATCGCACCGGTTGTTGCCGCTACTGCGCCGCAGACCAGCGCACCCTTGACGGAATTCGGCAGCCGAGATTCCCGTTGCAGACTGTGTTTACCCACCGAGCTGAGTCTCCTGTTTCTTCCTTGCCCACGCGCCGACCGGGTTAGCTGACGGGTTCGGACCGGGAAGATTCGGCCCTACCCCATCGACCTTGCGACCGAAGAGGATTCACCCCAGTAACCTGGGTCCCCGGTTCAGCGATCGAGCTGCCCACTCGACTGCTGATTAGGCGGTGACTCAGCGGGCCGCCCCTCTAATGAAGCGACATACTCCGCGAAGTCACGAAGAGATTACGACGGCTCGGTGTTGTTGTCCACCCCACACGACGGCGTGTCTGCCCGCGTGTCGCCAAATCGCCAGGACCACCCCCGATTACAGCCCGGCGAAACGATCTGCTATGGAGATCACGACACGGTATCCACGGCGCTGTGCTCGTTATCGAAACGAGTCGCCCGGGCGTTACACCGGCGACCGATTCACTCGGCCTCTCCGCGCGCACGGACCGCGTGCTCCAGGTCCGCGATGCGACCGCGCGCGTCGGCCAGTTCGGTTTCCAGCCGGCCCAGGGCGATCACGAGGGGACCGACCGCGAGATCGGCCACCAGTTGCGGATCGTCGTACCCCTGCGCGATCGCGTGCAGGATGTTGTCGCGAATCTGTCGCGCCACGCTCGCTCCGGCGGGCACGTCCCAGGATCCGACGACCTCGGCCACCGTGGGGTTCGGCCGATCGCCGGACTGCTGATCTTCCGAATCGGTGGACATGACCCCTCCTGCGGACATTTCGGACCTCGATCAGCCCCCAGCGTAGAGCGCGCCGCGCCCGGTCACCCCGCGCGGCGGCTGCGATTCGATGGGATAGCGCAATCTAGGACATCCCCTATATATCCCGAGATTTCGGTGCGAAAGCGCTACGGTGTCGGGGCATGGACCCCGTGCGGAATCCGTATGCCCCGGGCGCCGGCCAGCGCCCGCCCGAACTCGCCGGGCGCGACAAACAGCTCGACGCGTTCGACATCGTGCTCGAACGCATCTCGCGCGGACGTCCCGAACGCAGTGTGATGCTCACCGGCCTGCGCGGCGTGGGAAAGACCGTGCTGCTCAATCAACTTCGGTCCACGGCCCGCTCGCGCGGGTGGGGAACCGGCAAACTGGAGGCCCGCCCGGATCAGGAATTACGGCGGCCGCTGGCCTCGGCGCTGCATATGGCGGTGCGCCAGATCGCGGTCGCCCATCGCAATCCCGAGATGGTCGACGATTTCCTGGGCATCCTCAAGGCCTTCGCCCTGCGCGCGACCGCTGACAAGGGGATGCGCGAACGCTGGCAACCCGGTATCGACGTCCCGGCCGTCACCGGGCGCGCGGACTCCGGTGACATCGAGATCGATCTGGTGGAGTTGCTCCTCGAAGCGGCTCAGCTGGCCCGCGATATCGGCGTCGGCATCGCCGTGTTCATCGACGAGATGCAGGATCTGGGACCGGCCGACATCTCCGCCATCTGCGGCGCCTGCCACGAACTGAGCCAGGAGACAGCGCCGTTGATCGTGGTGGGCGCGGGTCTGCCACATCTGCCGGCCGTCCTGTCGGCCTCCAAGAGCTACTCCGAGCGACTTTTCGGTTATCACCGCATCGACCGGCTCGATCGCGATTCCGCGGATCGCGCGCTGATCGCGCCCGCCGAGCGCGAGACGGTGGAGTTCACCGAGGAGGCGCTGAAAGCCTTGTACGACAAGGCAGATGGATACCCCTATTTCGTCCAGGCCTACGGTAAGGCCACCTGGGATGTGGCCGCCCGCAGCCCGATCGGCGCCGAGGATGTGGAACTGGCGGCCCCGGCGGCCGAGGAGGAACTGGCGGTCGGCTTCTTCGGCTCCCGCTACGAGCGGGCAACGCCCGCCGAGCGCGAGTACATGCGGGCGATGGCCGATCTGGCCGGCGACGACGGGCCGGTACCGACCGCGGCGGTCGCCAAGGAACTGGGTCGCAAACCCGCATCCCTGTCTCCGGCCCGGGACGGACTCATCAAGAAGGGGCTGATCTATTCCGCTGAGCGGGGCACGATCGGCTTCACGGTGCCGCATTTCGGGCGGTATCTGCGCGGCGTGCAGTAATTCTTCGACCCCGATTTCGCCGGAGGCCTACCGGCCAGTAACAAACCCTCCTACACTCGAATGTGATCCTGGTCACGTTTCGAGGGAGGATCCCATGGCGACAGCCGCGAAAGTTCACGCCACCGAAGAACAGGCCCGCGCACTGGTCGAGGAATCGCGCGAAAGCACCTGGGCCAAACCATCGTTCGCCAAGCAGATGTTCCTCGGCCGGTTCCGGCTCGACCTGATCCATCCGTACCCGCAGCCCGCTCCCGACGACGCGGCGCGGACCGAGGCCTTCCTGGAACGGCTGCGGGCCTTCTGCGAGACCTTGGACGGATCGGTCATCGAGGCCGAATCGAAGATCCCCGACGACTACGTCCGCGGCCTGGCCGAACTCGGCTGCTTCGGACTGAAGATCCCGCCGGAATACGGTGGGCAGGGCCTGTCGCAGGTCGGCTACAACCGGGCGCTGATGATGGTCGGCTCGGTGCACGCCAGTTTGGGCGTGCTGCTGTCGGCGCATCAGTCGATCGGCGTACCGGAACCGCTGAAGCTGGCCGGCACCGAGGAACAGAAGCGCGAATTCCTGCCCCGGTGCGCGCGGGGCGCGGTCAGCGCCTTCCTGCTGACCGAACCGGATGTCGGATCGGACCCCGCCCGGATGGCGAGTACCGCGACCCCGACCGCCGACGGCGAGGCCTACGAGCTCGACGGCGTGAAGTTGTGGACGACCAACGGTGTGGTCGCCGAACTGCTGGTGGTGATGGCGCGGGTGCCGAAGGGACAAGGCCATCGCGGCGGGATATCCGCCTTCGTGGTGGAGGCCGACACCCCCGGCATCACCGTCGAGCGCCGCAACACCTTCATGGGTTTGCACGGGATCGAGAACGGCGTCACCCGCATGCACAAGGTCCGGGTGCCCGCCCGCAATCTGATCGGACGCGAGGGCGACGGCCTGAAGATCGCGCTGACCACGCTCAACGCGGGACGGCTGGCCATCCCCGCACTGTGCACCGCGGCGGCGAAGTGGTCGCTGAAGATCAGCCGCGGCTGGTCGGCGGCGCGCGTGCAGTGGGGCCGCCCGGTCGGTGAACACGCGGCGGTCGCGTCGAAGATATCCTTCGTCGCCGCAACCGCTTTCGCGCTGGAGGCGGTCCTCGAACTGTCCGGCACCATGTGCGACGAGGCGCGCAACGACATCCGCATCGAAGCCGCGCTGGCCAAATTGTGGGCCTCCGAGATGAGCTGTCGCATCGCCGACGAACTGGTGCAGATTCGCGGCGGCCGCGGCTACGAGACCGCCGCCTCCCTGCGTCATCGGGGTGAGCGCGCGGTACCGGCCGAACAAATGGTGCGCGATCTGCGGATCAATCGGATCTTCGAAGGCTCCAGCGAGATCATGCGGCTGCTGATCGCCCGGGAGATGGCCGATGCGCATATGGCCGCCGCGGGCGCGCTGGTGGACCGTCATGCGGCGCTCAAGGACAAGGCCACCGCGGCGGTCGGGGCGAGCGGCTTCTACGCGAAATGGTTCCCGCAGTTGGCGGTCGGCCGTGGCACCCTTCCGACGGCGTATACCGAATTCGGGCCGCTGGCAACACATCTGCGCTATGTCGAGCGGATGTCGCGCAAGCAGGCGCGCGAACTGATGTACGCGATGGCGCGCTGGCAGGCGAAACTCGAATACCGGCAGGGGTTCCTGGGCCGCCTCGTCGATATCGGCGCGGAACTGTTCGCCATGTCGGCGGCCTGCGTGCGCGCGCAGGCCATGCGCGCCGAGGGCAGCCGGGACGCGGCCGCGGCGACGGAACTGGCCGACACCTTCTGCCGCCAGTCCCGGTTGCGGGTCGAGGCCGCCTTCGACGCACTGTGGGACAACACCGACGACGCCGACACCGCGCTGACCCGGCAGGTGCTCGACGGCCGCTACGAGTGGCTGGAGTCGGGCGTGCTCGACCAGAGCGAGGGCACCGGCCCGTGGATCGCGGAGTGGGAGTTCGGGCCGTCCACCGAGCACAATCTGCTCGCCCCGTTCCTGCCGTCCACGCGCACGGCGGCCGACGTGTAGCGATCCATCGGGAAATCTACGGTTGTCTAGCATTTTCGGTAGGTGGCCTCAGATTTCCCGATGGCCCGTCACTCAGCCGAGATCGCCGAAGAATCTGCGCAGGTCGGCCGCATATGCCCGGGGCTGATCCATCGCGATGAAATGGTGTCCCGCCGGATTACCCTCCGGCCAGTGCACGACTTTCGCGGTGCGTTCGGCGAGCCGGCGGATGCCCGGTGCGCCGCTGTACACCCCGGTCGGGACCCGCGCCGAACCGGTCGGCCAGGCGAAGCTCGTGCTGTCGTAGTACGACCAGGCCGAGGTCCCGAAACTCTGGGTGAACCAGTAGATGCCGACGGTGGTCAGCAACGCGTCGCGGTCGATCGCCGCGTCGAGCGCGCCGGCGGCGCTGAAGTCGGTGTACTTCTGCACCATCCAGGCCAGGGCGGCGGCGGGCGAATCGTTCCATCCGATCGAGAAGGTCTGCGGCGCCGCACGCAGCAGACCGTGATGATCCACGCCGTTGACCCAGTCCGCCGACATCATCGCCTCGTAGCCGGCTCGTTCGGCATCGGTCAGAATCGGCACATCGGCCTCGGTCGGGAAGCCGAGACCGGCGGTGATGTAGAGCCCGGCCACCCGGTCGGGCGCCGCCTCGGCGATCGCGGTGCCCACGTAGGTGCCCAGGTCGCCGCCCTGTACGCCGTACCGCCGATAGCCGAGCCGGGCCATCAGTTCCACCCACATCCGGCCGACACGGTCTGCGCTCCAGCCGGTTTCGGCAGGCGCGGCCGAGAAGCCGTACCCCGGCACCGACGGTACGACCACATGGAAGGCCCGCCCGGGATCGCCACCGTGCGCGCGGGGATCGACGAGAAGGTCGATGAGGCCGGCGAATTCGGCGAAGGTGTTGGGCCAGCCGTGGTTGAGAATCAGCGGCAGCGCCTCCGGCTCGGGCGAGCGCACGTGCAGGAAGTGCACATCGAGACCGTCGATCTCGGTGCGGTACTGCGGGAAGCGATTGAGCCGGGCTTCCTGTGTCCGCCAGTCGTATTCGGTGCGCCAGTACTCGGCCAGTGCGCGGAGCCGAGCGACCGGGACGCCCCGGCTGCCCTCCGCGCCGGGCAGTTGCGGCGCCCAGCGCGTCCGCCCGAGGCGATCACGCAGATCGTCGATGTCGGACTGGGGAATGTCGATGTGGAAGCTGCGGATCTCTGCGCTCATGAATTCCACGCTAGGGGCGATATAGGCCAGTTTCGGTCCTAGTACGGCGAGCCGGTTTCGCGCTCTTTCTATAGCTTTCTAGAAATTCTCTTAGATACGCGAATACTCTGACGATTCCACTCGTGCCGGAGCGTCTGGCGAACGAGCGGGAGCAGTTGTGCAACTTCTGCATAACACCAGGTTATGACCGTTAACGCCGCGGCAATCAATTCCGACATCCGGGCAGGTACGGACTCTGCAGGAGGACGTCATGTCCACGACGATCGCCACCCGCGTCACCGTCTGCGCCGACGACGGCACCCCACTGGCCGCCTGGACCTTCGGTCCGCTCACGGCCTCGGTGACGGTGGTCTTCGTCCACGGCCACTGCCTGCGGACCGAGTCCTGGTGGTTCCTGCGGGATCAGCTGCTGCGGCAATGGGGCTCCGGCACCCGGATGGTGTTCTACGACCACCGTGGCCACGGCGATTCCGCCGGCGCCCATCCGATGACCTACACCATCGACCAGCTGGGCCACGATCTCGACGCGGTCCTGCGGGCGGTCGCGCCGACGGGACCGGTGGTGCTGGTCGGCCATTCCATGGGCGCGATGGTGGTGCTGGCCTACGCTCGCCTGTTCCCGGCCACGATCGGCACCCGGGTGGTCGGCGTCGGGCTGATCGCCGGGGCGGCCGCCGGCATCACGGCGGTGGGACTGGGCCGACTGCTGAACCGGCACACCGTGACCTCACTGCGGGTCGCGGTCCAGCGGGCGCCGCGGGCACTCCAGGTGTCGAAGCGGTTGGGGCGCCGCGTTTTCGAGCCGATGGTGCGGGAGGCCAGTTTCGGCTCGCGGCGGGTGAATCCGCGCATGGCCGCACTCGCCACCGCGATGCTCAACGACACCCCACTGCCGACGATGGCCTACTTCCTGGATTCACTCATCCACTTCGACGAGACGCCCACACTGCGCCTGCTGTCGGATCTCCCGGCCCTGGTTCTCGGCGGATCGGCCGACATCATGATTCCGTTCGCGCATTCGGTGGTACTCGCCGCGCAACTCGGCTGTGCCGAACTGGTCCGGCTCGACGGCGCCGGACACAGCGTGATCCTGGAACGCGCCGAGGAGGTGGCGGTGGCCGTCGCGGCACTCGTGGACCGCGCGACCGGAACGCCGGCCGTCACGCCCGAAGGTCGTGGAGCCGACACCGCCGCGCGTCCGGTTCTCGCGACGCTCGTCGAGATGGCGTCCCCGTCGGCCGCGACGATCCTGCCGGCCGCCGGGTGAGGTTCGTACACCGCGCCGGGCGCGCAGGTGGCGAGATCTTTTTCCAGCGGCGACGAGCCAGAACGCGAATGATCACGTAATGTGTTGTAGATCACGATGTGCGGTCCGTCACAGGTTTGATCTTGCCCCGCGGGCGAGATCCGATCCGATGATCGGCCCGGAAGCACCAGGAGGTTTCGATGACACGCAGTGAGATCGCCGAACTGCGCTTCGCGGTCGGACAGCTCCGGCAATGTGTCGGCGCGTTGCGCACCCACTACGGAGATGCCAACTCGGTCCGCCGGCTGGAGAACGATCTCGAACGACTCACCATCGACGCCGAGGAGTTCGAGCACACCCCGCCGCCCGAGGTGGACAGCCGCCGGCAGCAGGAGGTCATCTACGTGCCGGACAGCAAATCCGACGAGGCGGCATGGATGGGCGCACAGGACGAGGGCCTCGGCTTCCATTCGAGGCCGCGCACCAAGTAACCCGACGTTCACCAGCAGCACGGGCCGTCGCGGCGGCCGTCCATTCCGCCGTGACGGCGCTGCGGCCCGTCGGTTCCCACCCCACCGTATTCGCGAAGAAGGTCCGAAGTAGCTCGTCATTCACTCATTGCACCGCCGCCGTCGAGCGCTCAGAAAATGTGGCGCAAATCATAGGACGGAGCGGCGACAGAACTTGCCTGGACCGGCCTCGAGTCATAGCCCGGTTGTCGTATGGTGCTCAGCATCACATTCGACGCCGGAGGTAACGATGACGTTCCACGGGGTAGACCAGCGAGGCAGCTTGCAGTGAGCGCAGCACCGACACGCGCCCCCGAGGCGGGCACGGGAGTTTTCAGCAAAGGCCGAGCGGCCATTTCCACACGCACTCTGCGTACCGACCGATGGTGGGTCCCCCCACTGCTCACGGTGCTCGGACTGGCCGCATTCATCATCTACGCCACCGTGAGAGCCTTTGTGCGAACGGCATATTGGGTCTCCGACTATCACTATCTGACGCCGTTCTACTCACCGTGCGTGAGTACGTCGTGCGTCGAGGGTTCGAGCCACTTCGGACACTGGGTCGGCAACCTGCCGATGTGGATTCCGCTCGGTTTCCTGGTGCTGCCGTTCCTCCTGCTGTTCCGGTTGACCTGTTACTACTACCGCAAGGCCTACTACCGCGCGGTGTGGTTCTCACCCCCGGCCTGCGCGGTCGCCGAACCGCACGGCAAATACACCGGTGAGACGCGGCTTCCACTGATCATCCAGAACGTGCACCGCTACTTCTTCTATGTCGCGGTCGTCGTGTCGGTGGTCAACACCTACGACGCGGTCATGGCGTTCCACGGCAAGGACGGCGGCTTCGGCTTCGGCCTGGGCAACATCGTCCTGGTGGTGAATGTCGTTCTGCTGTGGGCATATACGATCTCGTGCCACTCCTGCCGGCATATCACCGGCGGCCGTCTCAAACACTTCTCCGCCCATCCGGTGCGCTACTGGATGTGGACGCAGGTGTCGAAGTTGAACACGCGGCACATGCAGCTGGCATGGACCACGCTGGCCACCCTGGCGATCACCGACTTCTACATCATGCTGGTCGCCAGCGGGACCATCTCCGATCCGCGTTTCATCGGTTGATTCCGGCGACAGACAACGCCATAGAGCCCCATTCCTCAGTGTCCCAGGAGTATTCGTTTCATGCCTGAAGTCGAACGGCACAAGTACGACGTCGTCGTGATCGGTGCCGGTGGCGCCGGCCTGCGTGCGGTGATCGAAGCGCGCGAACACGGCCTCTCGGTGGCGGTGGTGTGTAAATCGTTGTTCGGCAAGGCCCATACGGTCATGGCCGAAGGCGGATGCGCCGCCTCGATGGGCAATGCCAACGAGAAGGACAACTGGCAGACGCATTTCCGCGACACCATGCGTGGCGGAAAATTCCTCAACAACTGGCGCATGGCCGAACTGCACGCCCAGGAAGCACCCGACCGGGTGTGGGAGCTGGAGACGTACGGGGCGCTGTTCGATCGGACGCCCGACGGGCGGATCAGTCAGCGCAACTTCGGCGGGCACACCTACCCCCGCCTCGCCCATGTCGGCGACCGCACCGGCCTCGAGATCATCCGCACCATGCAGCAGAAGATCGTCTCGCTGCAACAGGAGGATTACGCCGAGACCGGCGACTACGAGGCCCGGATCAAGGTGTTCGCCGAATGCACGATCACCGATCTGCTCAAGGATACGAGCGGGATCGGTCAGCGCCCGGAGGAGGCAGCGGGCGTAACCACGGAGGGCGCCCGATCCCGCTCCAGTGACACAGGCGCAATCTCCGGTGCGTTCGGGTACTGGCGGGAGTCGGGACGGTTCATCCTGTTCGAGACTCCGGCGGTCGTGCTGGCCACGGGCGGGGTGGGCAAGTCCTACAAGGTCACCTCGAACTCGTGGGAATACACCGGCGACGGTCACGCCCTCGCACTGCGCGCCGGCGCCTCGCTGATCAACATGGAATTCCTGCAGTTCCATCCGACCGGGATGGTCTGGCCGCCCAGCGTGAAGGGCATTCTGGTCACCGAGGGTGTGCGCGGTGACGGTGGCGTGCTCAAGAACACCGAGGGCAAGCGCTTCATGTTCGAGTACATCCCGGCGGTGTTCAAGGGCCAGTACGCCGAGACCGAGGACGAGGCCGATCAGTGGTTGCGCGACAACGACTCCGCGCGCCGCACCCCGGACCTGCTGCCGCGCGACGAGGTGGCCCGCGCGATCAACGAAGAGGTCAAGAACGGGCGCGGCACCGAGCACGGCGGGGTGTACCTCGACATCGCCTCCCGGCTGCCGGCCGCCGAGATCATGCGGCGGCTGCCGTCGATGCATCACCAGTTCAAGGAGCTGGCCGATGTCGACATCACCAAGGAGCCGATGGAGGTCGGGCCGACCTGTCACTACGTGATGGGCGGCATCGAGGTCGATCCCGACACCGGCGCGGCCACCGTGCCCGGATTGTTCGCCGCCGGTGAATGTTCCGGCGGTATGCACGGATCCAACCGGCTCGGCGGCAACTCGCTGTCGGACCTGCTGGTCTTCGGGCGACGCGCCGGGCTGGGCGCGGCCGCCTACGTCGAACAGCTGGCTCAGCGCCCGGCCGTCGCCGACGCCGATATCGATGCGGCCGCGAAATCCGCACTGGCACCCTTCGATCCGCCGGCCACGGGGACCGGGGAAAACCCGTACACCCTGCACACGGATCTGCAGCAGACGATGAACGACCTGGTCGGCATCATCCGCAAGGAGCACGAACTCGAACAGGCCATCGGACGGCTGGGTGAACTGCGTGAGCGCTACGACAGTGTGACCGTCGAGGGCCACCGTCAGTTCAACCCCGGCTGGCACCTCGCACTCGACCTGCGAAACATGTTGCTGGTCAGCGAATGTGTCGCGCAGGCGGCGCTGCTGCGCACCGAGAGTCGCGGCGGTCACACCCGCGACGACCATCCGCAGATGGATGCGCAGTGGCGCAATCGGTTGCTGGTGTGCCGGATCGATCCGGACGGTGTCGGCCAGACCGTGCCGCCGGTGACGGTCACCTCGGAGGATCAGAAGCCGATGCGGCCGGATCTGCTCGCCCTGTTCGAGTTGAGCGAGCTGGAGAAGTATTACACCCCGGCGGAGACCGCCGCTCATCCCGCGGCCGCCGAATCATCCGCGAAAGGGGATGAGTAGCAATGGGTTACGATGCCCACTTCCGCGTGTGGCGCGGTGACGACGACAAGGGCGAACTGCAGGACTACACCGTGGAGGTGAACGAGGGCGAGGTCGTCCTCGACATCATTCACCGGTTGCAGGCCACCCAGGCTCCGGATCTGGCGGTGCGCTGGAACTGCAAGGCCGGTAAGTGCGGTTCCTGTTCGGCCGAGGTGAACGGCCGCCCGCGCCTGCTGTGTATGACCCGAATGTCGACCTTCACCGCCGACGAGGTGGTGACGGTGACGCCGATGCGCACCTTCCCGGTGATCCGCGACCTCGTCACCGATGTCTCGTTCAACTATCGGAAGGCCAGGGAGATACCGTCTTTCACGCCGCCGGCCGATCTGAAGCCCGGGGACTACCGGATGCAGCAGCGCGATGTGGAACGCTCGCAGGAGTTCCGCAAGTGCATCGAATGTTTCCTGTGCCAGAACACCTGTCACGTCGTGCGCGACCACGAGGACAACAAGAATGCCTTCGCGGGGCCGCGGTATCTGATGCGGGTTGCCGAGTTGGAGATGCATCCCCTGGATGTGGCCGACCGGCGCGAGATGGCGCAGGAGGAGTTCGGGCTCGGTTACTGCAACATCACCAAGTGCTGCACCGAGGTGTGCCCGGAACACATCAAGATCACCGACAATGCCCTCATTCCGATGAAGGAAAGGGTTGTCGATCGCAAATACGATCCGATCGTCTGGCTGGGTAACAAATTGTTCCGGCGATAATTCGACGGCGGAATCGGCGACCGTATCGGTCGCCGATTCCGCCGTTTCTTTTCACCCTGTTCGAATAACGACATCAGGTAGCCGGTCGGTCCGCCGACCGGCTACAGCATTGTCACCACACCGATCGCGACGACGGCGACCAGTGCTCCGCCCAGCAGCGACGAGAGCATGGCCCCGGTCAGTACGTAAACCCCGACGGCCGATACCACGAACAACATTCCGACGATGAGGTGTTCTACCCAATCACCCGGAAGCAGTTTGCGGTACCGAGGTGAGGTGTTTCTCAGCCCGCGATCCATGTAGTTTTGATTACCCGATCACGGCCTGGGTAAACATACATTCGTTGCGAAACGGGTGCGGTTTCGTGATCTGCCGGCAAATACTCGGGGCGCGGGCCCGGGGCCGCGGCGGGACGGCATGCCCGACGTGTTCGCAGGTAGCAGGGCTCGAGCGGATGCGAAAAGTCCTTTTTCCCAAGCTGATTCGCTGCTGGCGATTCGCTGGGAATCGGACGGGATCGGCGATTCCGCCCCGCGCAGCGCCGATCTGATGGATGCTGAGAGTGTGCTCGCAGCGGGGCCCCGGAGTCGGCTCGCCGGGCACAGTCGGGTATCGCATGCAGGAACGAGGAGTCATGGCTGTTCATGTCATCGGGTCGTCGTTGATGACCAGCGAACTTTCGTCCGCTTCGACCGGCCGCGCCGCGACCGGACCACAGGATCCACCAGCTCCACCGCGCCGCCGGTTCGCGGCGGGGGTGTGCGAATGCAACTGACGAATCTGCACATGCCGGTCGCCGGGCTGCTGCGCTGCGGCGCCGATCCGGGCATCATGACGGTCGAACAGGCCCATGCCGCAATGCAACTGCACCTCGACTGCACCGTCGATACGTGCGTGGTCAGGCGGCGGGCACGGGCGGTGCTGGTCGAACAGGGCCGCTGCGTCCTCGACGATCGGGCCATCCCGTGACCGCGTTCGCCGGGGGCGGCGCCCGGCATGCCGCCCACCGACACGCACGCCACCGGGTCCGCGGAGGGTACCGCGCGGCCGTCCAGCTACCGGAGACCCGGCCGCTACCCGTCGGCGGCGCCCACCGTCCACGCCATGCGCGCCGCAGCGGACCGGATCTGTACGACCGCATCGTCCTTGCGATTGCCGGTTGGCTGCTGGCGATCCGGATCGCCTTCGTCGGAGAGCATGTGATCGACGAGGTCTAGCGGCGCGCGCCGGACGCTCGGGGATGACGTCCGGCGCCTCCGGGCGCACCGCCGCCCGGCCCTGAACAGACGGGGGTTGCGGGTCGCGCCGATCCACCTATTCTTCTCGGTAACGGGCGGGGTCCGCGTGTCCAGGTTCCTGCACGACCGAGAGGAACCACATGGCCCGCAACCAGTACGCGGACGAACGCTGGCCCGAGGTTTCCGAGGAGGAGTACTGGGCCGACGAGCCGGTCCCCGCGGACGACCGCTGGGACCCGCCACCACCGCGACGGGCCCCCAATCCCCGAGTCGCCGAACCCTCCGACGACCGTTGGGAAACCACCCCGAACCGGCGCCGGCCGGCGGCCGAAGCCGAGGACGATCGCTGGGACAGCGCACCCAATCGCCGCCGTACCGGGCGGCTGCGGGTCGAGGTGCCGCCGATCGTCAATCCGTACGCGATCGTGGCGCTGGTGGCCGCGCTGCTCGGATTGTTCCCGGTGGCAATAGTATTCGGGCTGATCGCCTTCAGCCATCCGCGCGGGCGGGTGATGGCGATGTCGGCCCTGTTGCTCGGACTGGCCGAGGTGTTGGTTCTGGCCGCGGCGCTGGTGCTCTCGGGCGTCACCCTGCCGCACACCACGCTGGGCACGGTTCCCGCCGCACTCAGCACCGACACCGTCACCTCGAATACCGCAGTCTCCCGGACCGCCGCACCGACGGCGGTGGTGACACCGCCGCCCACCCCACCGGCCACCACCACCGCCACGCCCGCCGGGCCCGTCTCGGCGGCCAAGGGTGAGGTGTGCACGCAGGCCCAGGCCGGACTGATCGGGTCCGCGAGCGACGGCGCCACCCTGCTGTGCCTGCACGGCAGCAGCGGCTATCGCTGGACCGGGCCGTATTCGGTATCGACGGCGGTGTACGAGGGCGGCGCGAAATGCGATGCCGGTCTGGACAAGACGGCCCGCACCCCGGACGGGCACGCCCTGGTCTGCGAAGGACAGGGACGCAGCAGTATCTGGTCGCTGTGGGTGGAATAGCGGCTACCGCCGCGGTGGGTGGAATAGCGGCTACCGCCGCGGTGGGCGGAACAGCGGCTACCGCCGCGGTGGGCGGAACAGCGGCTACCGCCGCGGTGGGCGGAACAGCGGCGCGTACCGTTCTCTCACAGCGAATGTTCCGAGAGGTACAGGAGGACCGCCAATGGCTGAACGCGTTGCCGTCGTCACCGGCGCGGCACGAGGTATCGGGGCCGCGATCGCGACCCGGCTGGCTCAGGACGGACTGAAGGTGGGCGTACTCGACCTGGACGCGGCGCACTGCGCCGATACGGTCCAGGCGATCACCGACGCCGGCGGCCGGGCCGTCGCGCTGGGCGCCGACGTCTCGAACGAGGATTCGGTCGCCGCCGCGGTGACGAAGCTGGCCGACGAGCTCGGACCGCCGACCGTCCTGGTCAACAACGCCGGCATCCTGCGTGACAATCTGCTGTTCAAGATGAGCGTCGACGACTGGGACGCGGTGATGAACGTGCACCTGCGCGGCGCGTTCCTCATGAGCCGCGCGGTGCAGAAGTACATGGTCGACGCCAAGTGGGGTCGCATCGTGAACATGTCGAGCAGTTCGGCGCAGGGCAACCGCGGCCAGGTCAACTACTCCGCGGCCAAGGCCGGTCTGCAGGGCTTCACCAAGACCCTCGCGCTGGAACTCGGCAAATTCGGCGTCACGGCCAATGCCATCGCGCCCGGCTTCATCGTCACCGATATGACCGCCGCGACCGCCGAGCGGGTGGGCGTGCCGTTCGAGGACTTCCAGAAGGCGGCCGCCGCCCAGATCCCGGTGCAGCGGGTGGGCCGGCCCGAGGATATCGCGCACACCGCGTCGTTCCTGGTCAGCGAGGGCGCCGGCTTCGTCTCCGGGCAGGTCGTCTACGTCGCCGGCGGTCCGCTGGACTGAGCGAAGCCCGTCACCGCGGCGAGGCCGCTACCGGGTGCCCGGTAGCGTCACCTGCTGTGAACCGACGAGCGGTTCGTCGTGCCGTGACGAGTTGGGTGCTGCTGGCGCCGAGCCTGTTCGGGATCGGGGTCTTCCTGATCCTGCCGATCGTGCTGGTCGGCTGGCTCAGCCTGCACAGCTGGAATCTGCTCGGGCCCATGGAATTCGTGGGCCTGCGCAATTGGCGCTCGGTGCTGTCCGATGGCGCATTCGGCCATTCGCTCGTGGTGACGGGTGCGCTCACCCTGCTCGTGGTGCCGCTGCAGACCGTCCTCGGATTCGCGATCGCCGCGTTGCTGGTACGCCGGCGTGCCGGTGGTGCGTTCCGGGTGCTGTTCGCACTGCCCTGGATGTGCGCGCCGGTGGCGGTCGGCGTGATCTGGCGCTGGCTGTTCGCGCCCACCGACGGTGCGCTCAACGCACTGCTGGGCCGGCGGATCGAATGGCTGGCCGATCCGGCGCTGGCCCTGCCTTCGGTTGCGACGGTGAGCATCTGGTCGAACGTCGGCTATGTGGCGCTGTTCTTCGTCGCGGGCCTGCGGGCGATACCACCGGAGATCCACGAGGCGGGCGAACTCGACGGGGCCACGGGCTGGCGGCGGATTCGCTGGCTGACACTGCCGCTGCTGCGCCCCACCCTGTTCTTCGTCCTGGTCACGGGGACCATCACCGCGTTTCAGACCTTCGACACCGTCTACGCGCTGACCAAGGGCGGTCCGGGCGATCGCACGAATGTGGTGGCGATGCAGATCTTCTCGGAAGCGTTCGACGCGGCGCGGCCGGGACGGGCAGCGGTGATGGCGATCGTGGTGTGCGTGATCATGCTGGTGATCACCGTGCTCCAGCACCGCTACTTCCGTACCAGGACCAGCTATGAATTCTGATGTCCGGCACCGGCATTCGGCAGCTGCGCGATCGGTTGCCGCCTACCTGCTGCTGCTCGCGGGAGCCGGGTGCACGGTGGCGCCGCTGGTGCTGGGCGCCTTCACGGCCGTGAAGACGCCGGGACAGTTCGCCACGGAATCTCCGCTCGCACTGCCGGATCCGACGACCTGGGACAACTTCCGCGCGGCGTTCGACCAGGGGTTCGGCCGCGCGGTGCTGGTGACGGCGTTGATGACCGCGTTCATCACCGCCGGGCAGCTGATCACCTCGATCGCCGCCGCATACGCGTTCGGCTGCACCGAGTTTCGCGGCCGCGATCTGCTCTTCTGGATGTATCTGGCGACCATGATGGTGCCGCCGATCGTCACGTTGATTCCGCTGTATCTGATGTTCGCGCATCTGGGTTGGCTGAACACCTTCTGGGCGCTGGTGCTGCCGTTCGTCTTCGGCTCGCCGTACGCGATCTTCCTGCTGCGCCAATACTTCCGGGGCATACCGCGCGAGTTGATCGGCGCGGCGCGGCTGGACGGCGCGAACACCCTCGATGTGATCGTGCACGTCGTGGTGCCGATGAGCCGTCCCATTCTGGCGACACTCGCGGTGATCACGGTGGTGACCCAGTGGAACAGCTTCCTGTGGCCGCTGGTCGCCGGCTCGGGCCGCTGGCAGGTGCTCACGGTGGCGACCGCGGATCTGCAGACCCGCTACAACGAGCAGTGGACGCTGGTGATGGCGGCGACGACGCTGGCGATCGTGCCGCTGCTGGTGCTGTTCGTGGTGTTCCAGCGGCAGGTGCTGCGTTCCATCGCATGGACGGGCCTGAAATGAGAGCCGTCAAGACCTCGACGCTGAACGTGCTCGCCGTCGCGCTGGGCGTGGTCCTGCTGGTGACCGCGGCGCTGTGGCTGGGCCACGACGACGAGGGCGGCGCGGGTCGCACGGTGGTCCGGCTGCGGATCTGGGATGCGAGTTTCGTACCGGCCTATCGCGCCGCACTCGACGAATTCCAGCGAGCCGAACCGGATGTCGAGGTCCGGATCACGTTGGTGCCGTGGGCGTCCTATCAGCAGAAATTGCGACTCGACGTGGCGGGCGCAACGGTGGATGACCTGTTCTGGACGAATCTGTACACCGACTACGCCGATGCCGGGCGGCTGGCCGATATCGGCGCGATGCTGGGCCCCGAGGCGGTGCGGCAGTGGGATCCGGGCGCGGTGGAGCAGTACACCCGCCACGGAAAGCTCTGGGCGGTACCGCAGTTCGTGGATGGTGGTACGGCGGTCTACTACAACCGCGACGTGCTGACCGCGGCCGGGATCGATCCCGCGGAGCTCGGACGCGCGAGCTGGAATCCGCACGGACCGGATTCCTTCGAGCCGCTGTTGCGCCGGATCACCGCTGCCGCGCCGTGGGCTTACAACGCCGCCAACGATTTCCAGTCGCTGTCGCTGCCGTATCTGGGATCGGCGGGCGGGCGATTTCAGGACGGGGATCGGTACGTCTTCGACAGTCCACAGGGTGTGGATGCCTTCGGATATCTCGTGGGTCTGGTTCGGGCAGGGCTCACCCCGCCGGCGGCCGATACCCGCAGCGGCAGCGATTTCGCGAAAAACGCGTTCCTGCAGGGCAAGCTGGCGTTGTTCCAATCCGGAAGTTTCACTCTGGCGCAGATCGCGCAGCAGGCGCGCTTCGGCTGGGGGATCGCGATGATTCCGGCCGGGCCCAGCGGGCGGGTGAGCACCGACAACGCGATCGGCATCGCCGCCAACGCCCACACCGCCCATCCCGAAGCGGTGCGGCGCGTGCTGACCTGGCTCGGCAGCGCCGCCGGCAACCGCTATCTGGCGGCCGGTGGGCAGACCATTCCGGCGGTGACGGCCGATCAGCATCTGTACCGGGACTATTGGGCAGCGCGCGGGATCGACGTGTCACCGTTCTTCGATGTGCTGAACGGGCCGCGGATCGCGTCGGGCGGCGGGCCGGGATTCGCGGCCGCACTGCGGGCGATCGACCCGATCCTCGACGAGATGTTCCTCGGCCGCGTCCCCGTGCCCGAGGCATTGCATCGCGCCCAGATCGCCGCACAGGCCACGGCGCAGCGCTGATCCGCTCAGATCCGGCTGTGGTCGACCAGCGGGGTGCGCGGGCCGAACGCCGGCTTGCGCGCCTGACCGGATATCTCGAGCAGCCGGATCGCCCGGTAGCGATGCGGGCGTAGCGGTTCCAGACAGTCGACCATGCCCTCGTCGTCGAGCGGGCGGCCCAGCAGTGTCCAGCCGACGATCGCGGCCAGATGGAAATCACCGACCGACAGCGCGTCGGCGTCACCGAGGGCCCGCTGCGCGATCTCCGCGGCCGTCCACACCCCGATTCCCGGTACCGCACGAAGCCGCTCGGCGGCCTGCTCCGGCGCCATCGTCGCGGCGGCTTCCAGCTTTTCCGCCATCCGCGCGGCGGTGACGATGGTGCGCGAACGCTGCGGATCGACATTGGCACGGTGGTAGACCCAGGACGGGATATAGCGCCAGGTCTGCGCCGTCGGCGGCACCCGCATGGGCGCGGGCGTCGGCCCGGGCGCCGGTTCGCCGTACTGCCACACCAGCTTTCGATACGACCCGCGCGCGGTGACGGTATGCACCCGCTGCTCCAGCACGGCCGGCACCAGGGCTTCGAAGACCAATCCGGTGCGAAGCATGTGCAGGCCGGGATGACGCCGGTGCGCCTCGGCGATGCGGGGATGTTCGGGCGCGAAGTCGTCGAGCTCCTCGTCGACACACAGCATGCGAGGCAACTGCTCGAGGAATTCAGCCGCTCCCGGGCCCCAGGCCCGCGCCGCGACCACGTCGGCGTCGGCCTGGACGAGGCGGTAGGTCACCGGTCCGCTCGCCATGCGCGACGCTCGCCAGTGGGCGCCGTCGGGAGTGACGCGATGGCACGGGTCGCCCTGCCCCCGGCGCAGCGGGGCGAGGGTGTCCGCGAGGGCTATCGGCCGGGACGTGGTGAGGGTGCGGGAGCGGCCGCGTTCGGTGGCGCCGTGATTCACCGGCGAGGCGTTCGCGTGCGGGGAGCGGTGCCGGGGCGCGGTCACCCCGGATCGGGGGTCCTCGATCATCGGCCTGCCGCGTCCTCGCACCGACCCATTGTGCGCCGCGTACGGGGACCGCCGAGCGGGGACCCGCCGGAGAAAGCCGCGTGGCGCCGCTCGAAACGATATCTCGAGGCACCTCTCAGGTGAGAATATGGCGGACGTCACGAATTAGCGCCACCATGTAACAATACGATCACGCACGCCGATTTCGCTGAGGAATGATGTCAACAGCAATCGTTCGGCAATGTCACAACGGAGGTGTCCATGCTTACCAACATCCTGAATTGGCTGCTCAGCGCGTGGGGCGGAGTATCCGCCGGTAGCTCGGGCTACCAGATTCCTCCGGGCACCCTGCCGTTCGGCAGCTGATTCCATCACCGCCCCCGCCCGCCGCGCGTCGATGCGGCGGGCGTGCGCGGTTCGGCACCGCCGCGACCTCCGGACATCTGACTCATCGATCGTTCAGATATTGCGCGAGATGACGACCCGGCCGACCGGCCAACTGTTCGGCCTGGGTTCGACAGGAAAACCCGTCGGCCAGCAGCGATGTCGCCGCATCGGCCGCGCGTAGCGCCGGAAGTAATCCGCCCTCCGCGACCGCGACCGAGATCTCGTAATGTCCGGATTGCATTCCGAAGTTTCCAGCAAGTCCACAGCATCCACTGATTTCGGTGATCTTCGCACCCGTTCGCCGCAATAACCGCCGGTCGGCGTCGAACCCCGTGACGGCGTGCTGATGACAGTGCGGCTGCACCACCACGGTGTCGCCCGAGCGGTCCGGCGGCTGCCAATCCGGTTGCTCCGTCAGGAATTCCGCCAGCGTGCGCACCGCCCGGGCGGTGGCGACCGAGCGCGGATCGTGCGGGAGCAACTGCGGCAGATCCGATCGCAGCGCGGCCGTGCACGACGGCTCCAGGCCGATCAGGGGACCGCCCGCCCGGACGTGCTCCGCCACCGCGTCGAGTGCCGCCCGCAACCGCTTGCGCGCTCCGTCCAGCTGACCCGTGCTGATCCAGGTGAGGCCACAGCACACCCGGCGATCCGGAATGCGGACGCGGTATCCGGCCGATTCCACGAGTTCGACGGCCGCCCAGCCGATGTCCGGGGCGAAGGCATCGGTGAAGCTGTCGATCCACAGCATCGCCACCGGACCGTCCGGATGCCTGTCCCGACCGCGGTGCGCCCACTGAGCGCGGAACGAGCGCGGCGCCAGTCGCGGCGCCGGACGCCGCGGATCCATACCGGCCAGGCGCATACCCGTTCGCCGTAGCCATCGAATGCCGGTGAGCGCGTTCACCGTTCGCGGGATTCTCGCGCCCACCGCCAGCCACCGCGGCAATCGGCCGAGGACATAGTGGTCGATCGGTCGCGGCCGTCCTTTGTACGCGCGGTACAGCGTCTCGGATTTGTAGGTTGCCATATCGACACCGGCCGGGCAGTCGGACGAGCAGGCCCGGCAGGACAGGCACAGATCCAGCGACTGGGCGACCGCCTCGTCACGCCAGTCCAGGGCACCGCGCACCACCTCCTGCAGGACCCGCGCGCGCCCCCGTGTGCTGTCCTTCTCGTCGGCGGTGGCGAGGTAGGACGGGCACATGAAACCACCGGTCGAGCGGGTGTCGGCGCGACATTTCCCGACGCCGACGCAGCGATGCACGGCCGCGCCGATATCGCCGTCGGCGGGAAACGGGAAACCGCCCGCCGCCGGAACCGGCCGCAGCCCGGGCAGCCGCAGGTGGGTGTCGACCGGTTCGGGCCGGACCAGCACCCCCGGGTTCAGCATCGCGTCCGGATCGAAAAGCCCCTTGAATTCGGCGAATACGCGCAGCGCGTCCGGTGAGTACATGCGCGACAGCAATTCCGAGCGGGCGCGGCCGTCCCCGTGTTCACCGGAGGCCGAACCGCCGTAGCGCACCACCAGATCGGTGGCGTCGAACAGGAAGTCGCGGAACCGTTGCGGCGCACGGGCGATCGGAAGGTCGAGCCGGACGTGGATGCAACCGTCGCCGATATGGCCGTACAGCAGGCCGTCGACGCGGTGATCACGCATCAGCCGGTCGAAATCACGAAGGTAGTCACCGAGACGTTCGGGCGGGACGGCGGCGTCCTCCCAGCCCGGCCAGGCCGGTTCGCCTTCGGGTGTGCGCCCGGCGAGACCGGCGCCGTCGGCGCGAATCCGCCACAGCCGGGCGGCCGTCCCGGCGTCGGTGACGATCCGGGTGTCGAGAGCGGCACAGGCGGTGGTCACCGCGGCCGCGCTGTCGTACGCCGATTCCTCTGTGTCCCCGGCGAACTCGACGAACAACCACGCTCCGCCGACGGGTAGTTCCGGTACCGCGCGCCCGTGCGCGCGCACGACATCGACCAGCCGCGCGTCCAGGCCCTCGACCGCGATCGGACGGCCAGCCATCACCGCCTTCACATCGTCGGCGGCGGCGGGCATATCGGGATAGCCGAGAACCGCGACGGCCGTCGCGTTCGGCAGCGGGACCAGATCCACGGTCGCGTCGAGAACGAGGCCGCACGTGCCCTCGGACCCGACGAACGCCTTGGCGATCGACGCACCGCGTTCCGGGGTCAGGTACTGCAGGCCGTATCCCGAGGCCTGCCGATCGAAGCGGCCCACCTCGGTGCGCAGGGTCGCCAGATTGCGGCGGGTGAACTCCGCCAGTCCCGGCACCACCGAGAGATCGGCCGCCAGCGCGCGCTCGGCGCCGGTGCCGTCGAGGATGCGCAGCTCACGCACGGTATCGGAGGTGCGGCCCCAGGACACCGCGCGCGGGCCGCAGGCATTGTTGCCGATCATGCCGCCGAGGGTGCAGCGGTTCTGGGTCGACGGGTCCGGCCCCAGTCGCAGGCCGTGGCGCCCGGCCGCCTGCTGCAGGCCGGACAGCACGACACCCGGCTGCACTCGGGCGCAACGGCGGTCGGCGTCGATGGACAGCACCGCGTTCATGTACCGGCTGAAATCGAGCACAAGTCCGGGCCCGATCGCGTTGCCCGCCACGGATGTTCCGCCACCCCGTGCGGTGATCGGCTTCCCTTCCTCGCGGGCGAATCGCACGGCCGCGGCCACATCCTCGTCGCCGCGCGGGTAGACCACCGCCGCCGGGAGGACGCGATAGTTCGAGGCGTCCGAGGAGTACTCCGCGCGGCGGCGGGCGTCGTCGTCGACCTCGCCGTCGATCCGGTCGCGCAGGGCCCGCACCCAGGAGTCGGTCATATCGCCAGCGTAGAACGCGAGCACCCGTCCGCTCACCGCTCGGGATCGCCACGCACGGCGAGACCCGCTGCACCGCCGCGTGCCGCCGAGGCGGTTACGGGAGCAGGACTATCTTGCCGAGTCCGTGACCGGTTTCGCTGTCGCGCTGGGCCGCGGCGGCCTCGGACAGCGGGTAGGTACGCGCAGCCCCGGGGAGACGGAATTCGCCCGCGGCGACCGATCGCGCGACGCGGGCCACGATGTCGAGGTCGGGGCCGCCGGTTCGAGCGAAGAAGGTGACGCCCTTCTCGGCGGCGGCGCCGTCGGCGATGGTGATGATGCGATCGGTTCCGCCACGCAATTCGATTGCGGCGTCCAGGAATCCGTGGCCGGCGCAGTCGTAGACCGCGTCGACGCCGTGCGGCGCCAGCTCGCGCACGCGCTCGGCGACGCCGGCACCGTAGGTGGTCGGGACCGCACCCAGCGTGCGCACGGTCTCCTGGTTGGCGGCCGAGGCGGTGCCGACGACCGTGGCGCCGCGAGCCCGGGCCAGCTGCACCACGAACGCGCCGACCGCGCCGGAGGCACCGTTCACCAGCAACGTCTCGCCCGACTTCACGGCCAGTTCGTCCAGGCCGGTACCGGCCGTGTTGGCGGCGACCGGAATGGCGGCGGCCTCCGCGAACGACAGCTCGGCCGGTTTGGCGACGAGTTGGGTGCCCAGCGCGTATTCCGCGTAGCCGCCGCCCTGAGCCCAGCCCAGCACCTCGTCACCCGGCCGGAACCGAGCCTCGGGTCCGGCGGCGTCGACCACACCCGCGATCTCGAATCCGGCACGGCGGGGGAATCCGGGCGGACCGGGCATCAGTCCGGCGCGGATCTTCCAATCGGCCGGATTGACCCCCGCCGCCCGGATCGCCACCCGCACTTGATCTCCGGTGGGGTCCGGAATCGGCACCTCCACCTGCGTCAACACCTCGGGCCCGCCCACTCGCTCGTACTGGATCGCTCGCATGCTGTGGTTCGACGACATGACCTCGACCTTAGGAGGCCGACGACCGGCAGCCGGGGCGCGGCGCGGCAGCGCACGTCACCCGGCGCGTTTCGCTCGTGGCGAACCGGGACTACTTGCTCTCAACCTTTGTTGAGGTCTTAATGTCGGTGGCCCGGGGTTAGATGAACCCGGCAGCGGAAGGAGATGCGGATGAGCATCGAATCGGTCGCGTGGAGTCAGCTGTACCGGCAGGCGCACGCACCCCAGCAGCGGCGCGGTCTGCGCCGGGAGACGGCCGCGCGCATTCTGCGATTCGCGCGCCCGCATCGGGCTCAGCTCATCGGCTTCCTGATCTTCAGCATCGCGTCCGCGTTGCTGACGGTGGCCAATCCGGTGCTGGCGGGGCGAGTGGTCAACGACATCGTCGGCCACGCCGCACCGCGCTCGGTCCTCACCCTCGCGGCCGTGATCGCGGTTGTGGCCGTGCTCGACGCTGGCCTGGGCATCGTTATCCGGTGGTTGTCCGCGCGGATCGGGGAGGGTTTGATTCTCGATCTGCGCACGGCGGTATTCGATCACGTGCAGAAGATGCCCGTCGCCTTCTTCACCCGCACCCGCACGGGCGCGCTGGTCAGCCGCCTCAACAACGACGTGATCGGTGCGCAGCGCGCGTTCAGCACGACCTTGTCCGGCGTGGTCACCAATATCGTGACGCTGCTGTTGACCGTGGCGGTGATGGTGCGGCTGTCCTGGCAGATCACACTGCTGGCCCTGATCCTGCTGCCGCTGTTCATGTTTCCCGCGCGCCGGATGGGCACCCGGATCGCGAGTATCCAGCGTGAGGCCGCCCAGCTCAACGCCTCGATGAGCACGCAGATGACCGAGCGTTTCTCGGCGCCCGGCGCCACCTTGGTGAAACTGTTCGGACGCCCGGATCAGGAATCCACGGAATTCGCGGTGCGCGCCGGGCGGGTGCGCGATATCGGCGTGCGGACCGCGATGCTGCAGACGGTGTTCGTCACCGCGTTGACGCTGGTCTCCGCGCTGGCCGTGGCCTTGGTCTACGGCCTCGGCGGCTGGTACGCACTGCGCGGGCAGCTCGACGCCGGCGCCGTGGTCGCGCTGTCGCTGCTGCTGACCCGGCTCTACACCCCGCTGACGGCGCTGGCCAGTGCGCGGGTGGACATCATGTCGGCGCTGGTGAGCTTCGAGCGGGTCTTCGAAATTCTCGATCTGAAGCCGCTGATCCAGGATGCGCCGGATGCGGTGGCGGTTCCGGCGGGCCCGGTCTCGGTGGAATTCGACCGGGTGCGTTTCGGTTACCCGTCGGCCGACAAGGTCTCACTCGCTTCGCTGGAGGATGTGTCGACGCTCGACCATCGCGGCGGCAGCGAGGTGCTGCACGAGATATCGCTGCGCGCCGAGCCGGGGCGGATGATCGCCCTGGTCGGGTCCTCCGGTGCGGGTAAATCGACCATCGCTCAACTGGTTTCGCGGCTCTACGATGTGGACGGCGGCGCGGTCCGGCTCGGCGGCGTCGACGTGCGAGACCTGAGCACCCGGTCGATCCAGGACACGGTCGGACTCGTCACCCAGGACGGCCACCTGTTCCACGACAGCATCCGCGCCAATCTGCTGCTGGCCCGGCCCGAGGCGAGTGAGGCGGAGCTGTGGGACGCGCTGGAGCGAGCCCGGTTGCGCACGGTGATCGACGGGCTGCCCGACGGTCTGGACACCGTGGTCGGCGAACGCGGATATCGGCTGTCCGGCGGTGAACGGCAGCGATTGACCATCGCCCGGCTGCTGCTCAAACAACCGCGGGTGGTCATCCTGGACGAGGCCACCGCGTCGCTGGACTCCACCTCCGAAGCCGCGGTGCAGGAGGCGCTGACCGAGGCACTGGAGGGACGGACCGCCCTGGTCATCGCGCACCGGCTGTCGACCGTCCGGAACGCGGACGAGATCCTGGTGATCGAGGACGGGAGCATCGTCGAGCGGGGCAGTCATGCGCAGTTGCTCGCCGAACAGGGCCGGTACGCGGAGCTCTACCGCACCCAATTCGCCGACGACACGGAAGTCGCTGCGGCATAAGGTGTTCGGCGCGGAGGTGGGATACCACCTCCGCGCCGGCACGTTCGCTACAGCTGCGCGGGGACGACCGTCGCACTCTCTGTGGACGGCCGGGACGCGTCGGACGGCGACGGTCCCGCGTCGGAGCGCTTTCCACCCATGGCCCGGCTCAGACCCACCGATGCCAGCGCCAGCACTCCCAGCCCCGCGCCGATCCAGCCCACCACCGAATAGTCCGCGCCGGCGCCGAGGGCGAGTCCGCCCAGCCAGGGGCCGAGGGTGATGCCGATGTTGAACGACATCACGTTGCCCGCCGCGCCGAGCGTTCCGGCGGCGGGGGCGAGGGCGAAGACCCGGCTGTTCAACACCGGATTGGTCCCGAAACCGAAGGCGCCCAGCAGGAACGACACCACGACGACCGCCGCCCAATAGTGCGCGGTCAGCGCGAGTATCACCGAGGCGAGCACCAGACCCGAGATTCCGGCGGTGAGGCTGCGCAGCGGATGCGCGTCCGCGGTGCGTCCGCCGATCACGATGCCGGCGAACGAGCCGAGACCGTAGACGCCCAGCACCACCGGCACCCAGTTCTCGCCGATCCCGGTCGTCTCGGTGAGCAGGGCGCCGAGGTAGCCGAAGGTGACCAGCAGCGCCGCGGTGGCCGTCACGGTGGTGCCGTACAACAGTGCCACCGGACGGGTGGCCAAGGCGCGCAATTCCTTTCGCACGGGCGGCGCCTGCTCGGCGCGCTGTTGGGGCACCGCGATCGCCACCGCCACCATCACGAGCGCGCAGCCGGCCGCCACCGTCCAGAACGCCGCACGCCAGCCCAGATGCTGACCGATGAAGGTGCCGGCCGGGAGTCCGAGAATGGTCGCGATGGTCAGGCCGCCCGCGACGACGCTCATCGCCCGCCCGCGCGCTGTCGGCGGTACCGATCCGACCGCGGTCGCCGAGGCCACCGACCAGAATCCCGCGTATACGAAGGCGCCGATGACGCGCGTGCCGACGAGGACGCCGTAGTCGGAGGTCAGCGCCGCCACGACGTGGGTGGCGACGAACACGGCCAGGAAGGCGAGCAGGGCGGTGCGCCTCGAGCAGCGCGCCGTGACGACGGCCAGAATCGGCGCGCCCACCAGCATGCCGGCGGCGAAGGCCGAGATCAGCAGTCCGGCTTGCGGAACGGTGACGCCGAGATCGGAGGCCATTCCCGTGAGCAGGCCGGACAACATCATCTCCGAGGTGCCCTGCGCGAATATCGCCAGGCCCAATATGTATACCGCCGAAGGCATTTCGTATCCCTTCCGATTTTGGATCGTTCAGTTCAAAACAAAGGCATGCACAGCCGCGACTCACCGCTCGACCATGTGACGGACCGCCCCGGTCGATCGATCAGAGACAGCGCAGGGCGACCTCCGCGATACCGGCCAACGTGTCCCGAGAAGCGCCGCCGCGCGCCGCCACCCGCATACCGCCGATGGTGGCGACGACGAATTGGGCCAGATCGGACGGATCGGCCCGTTCGTCGACCTCACCCGAGGCCTGTCCGGCGCGAATCACCCCGACCAGCGCGGACATCCGACGATCCAGATCGGCACGCAACATCGCGGCGACCTCGGGATCGCGGGGGCCCATCTCGACGGTCGTGTTCACGACCAGACATCCCAGCGGATCGTCCTCGGGCGCGTCCACCACACGCCGCAGCAGCGCCTCGAGCTTGTCGCGCACCGAACCGGGACCGTCGAGCAGTTCGAACGTATCGGCGTTCTTGAACTCCATGTACCGCCGCAGCGCCCGCTCGAACAGGTCGTGCTTGCTGGTGAAGGTGTTGTAGATACTCGAGCGGCCCAGACCGGTGGCCGCACAGAGGTCCTGGGTGGACGTGCCCTCGTAACCGGCGCTCCAGAAAGCGCGCATGGCCGCGTCCACCGCCCCCGGTTCGTCGAACTGCTTGGGTCGTGCCATGCGGTCAGGCTAACACGTTTTGGATAGATCAGTTCAAAACAGGTGGGGAACGAATGGCGAGCGTTCGATACCGACGCCCGCCGCTCGATCAGAATTCGCCGGCCACCGCCAGAACGGTGCGGCCGGAGTGGTGACCGCCGCGGATGGCGTGCAGCACCGCCTCGGCCTCGGTGATCGGCGCGATATTCTCCAGCGCCGACAGATGCCGGGGCTTCAGGTCCTTGCCGAGCCGGGCCCACAGCGCGCGCCGCTGGTCGATCGGGAAGTTAACCGAGTCGATGCCGAGCAGGCCGACTCCGCGCAGGATGAACGGCATGACGGTGGTGGGCAGTTCGGTCCGGCCGGTCAGGCCGCTGACGGCCACCGACCCGCCGTAGCGGACGGTGCTGAGAATGTGGGCGAGCGATTTACCACCGACGCTGTCGACCGCGCCGGCCCACTGCGCCTTACCCAGCGGACGAGGTTTCGCGTCCGGATCCTCGGGCAGGCGGCCGATCACCGCGGCCGCACCGAGGGTGGACAGCAGCTCGCTCGCATCGGTCTTCCCGGTGGAGGCGGTGACCTCGTAGCCGAGGCCGGACAGGATGTCCACCGCGACGCTGCCGACGCCGCCGGTCGCACCGGTCACCAGCACCGGCCCGTCCCCCGGGGCCAGTCCGCGGTCGAGCAGCGCCTGCACGCTCATGGCCGCGGTGAATCCGGCGGTGCCGAGGGCCGCTGCCTCGCGCGGGCTCAAGCCCTCCAGCTTGACCACCCATTCGGCGGGCACGCGCGCGTATTCGGCGAAGCCGCCGTTGTGCGCGACGCCGATCTCGTAACCGTGCGCGATCACGAGATCACCCACCGTGAAGGCGGCATCCTCGGAGGCCACCACCTCGCCGGTCAGGTCGATGCCGGGGATGATCGGGTAATTGCGCACCACGCCGCCGCGCGGGGTGATGGCGAGCCCGTCCTTGAAGTTCGCACTCGAATAGTGCACCTTGATCGTCACCGTGCCCGGCCCGAGGAAATCCTCGCCCACCTCCTCGCGGGCCAGTACCACGCCGTCGTCGGTCTCGTGCGCAACCATCGCCTGGAACTGCATGTGTCCGAGCATAGGGCGACCGATGCCCCACGGCTATGGCGGTCAGCGCCCGAAGGCCGCCACGCCCACCGGGCCGACCCCGATACACACCTCCAATCCCGGTGTGCGCGAGCCGATTCGCACGATCTCACCGCCACCGACGAGATGCACGAAGACGGTGTGCACACCCGCCCGCACCGGCGCGACCACCACATCGCCGTGCTCGAGCGCCACGGTGATCCGGCCGTCGCGGTCGGCGAAATAGTTGATCTGCGCGGTCCAGCCGTGGTCCAGCATCGGCCCGTCCAGCCACAGCGCCACCGGCTCGGCGCCGTCGATGCGATATCCGCATCCGGGTTCGGGGCCCGCGAGAATCCGGCGGTTCCACCACACCGACGCATCGGCGAGCGTGCCGTCGTCGGTGAGCATCCGCAACTGCGGCGTGGCGACATCGAACGCCTCCGGGCCGGCGATCGGCCCGAGCACCTGCGCGATGAGGTTCTGCGGATAGATCATCGGGGTCAGTACCCCCCACGGCACCTCCTGCTCCAGCAACGGGGCGCCGTGGCGATCCGCCAGTGCGGCACGGGCATTCGTGAGGTAGGTGCGGGTCGGCGAGATCTCCCACGAGCGAGCGAACGAGACGGTCGTGCACACGCTGCTGACCACGAAAGCCGCGGTCAGCACGATCACAGCGCCCCGGGCCACCCGAGGGGACTCCGCCGTCGCCGAATCCCGTGATCTCGTCGCGTCGGCGGCTTGCGCGTCGGTCGGGTGCGGTTCGGGCACACGACGCGCCCGCCCGGCCGACCGCGGCCGTGCGGCAAGCAGCAACGCGATCGCCGCTGCCAGCACCACGGCGACATCGGCCGGATAGCGCAGCGACTGCATGAGTTCGGCGGCGGTGTTGGGCCCGCCGCGAATCAGCACGATCGGAAGCTGAACGGCCAGAACGTATCCTGCGACCAGGACCCACACCGTCAGCACACGGCGGCGCGATCGGAGTGTCACCAGAACCACCGCGGCGAGGATCAGCCAGGCGGGCACGACGGTCCACCCCGGCGGCGTGGCCCACGGTGTCGACGGCAGCCAGCGCGCCCACACCCACGGCCCGCCGAGCAGGGTCGGGACGATCCCCAACGAGGTGGCGCTGTGGAGCAGTCGCCGCGCCCCGGCCAGGCTGGTGTCCACCGCGATGTGGTCGGCGACGGTGAGATAGGCCGCGACCCAGCCCGCGAGGATCAGCGCCGAACCGGTCCACAGCGCCGCGCCCGTGCGCGCCACGTCGCGAACCGCCGCCCAGACGCTGGGGTCGGCATGATCACCTGCCGGCTGTGCTTCGCCGGGATGCGCGCCACCGCCGGACATCCCGGCGTCACCCGAGTCGGCGGGCCCGCCCGGCTGCACGGACGACGAAACGTCGCCGGAATCCGCCTCCGCGTCGACGGTGCGGGCGCCCACGATGTAGCGCTCCAGCACCGCGACGGCGAAGGCGACGAACGGCACCACCACTGCCTTCTCGAAGAACAACAGTCCCACGATCAGCACCAGCAGACCGGAGATCGCATAGCGCCCGCGCCCCGTGCGCATCAGCAGCACCGCGTCCGCGATCACCCAGGCCAGCGCGAACTGCAGCGGCAGCGCGTTCAACGAGGCCGCCCACCAGGCGAATGCCGGAAGGGTCAGCGGACAGAACAGGTAGCCGATCAACGGAACCAGGACGGCCCAGCGCAGGGCACCGGCTCGCCGCGGGACGAGTACCAGCAGCATGCGCAGCACCGCGACCGAGGCGGCGAGCTGCAGCAGCAGCATGGTCACCACCGGCCCGGCCCAGTGCAGCGGCGCGATCCGGGTCACCACCCACGCGGTCACGAAGGCCAGCGGCATGAAATGGCCGTCGTGGTCGTAGAGCAGCAGATCGGCGGACCAGAGCGGATAGCGGTCGGCCCGGCCCACCAGGATGAGATCGTCCCAGTAGAAATAACCGCGCCCGGCCACCCAACCACGCAACCCGATCTGCGCGAGGATCAGCAGGACCGCCACCAGCAGGACGGGACGGCGGATCGACGCGCGCAGGCCCGCGAGCGCGGGTCCACCGGATCGGCCGCGCGGGACGGCGAAGGCGGCTCCGGGGTGGTCGGCGTCCGCCGCGCCGGCCGGAACAGGCTGCGCCGATTCGTCGATCCGGGCGCCGGACGCGGTGATCTCGGCGACGGCGCCGGCAGGAGGATTCTCATGCCCGCTGCCGTCACGGCCTCCGCGATCTCCGGGCACCTCGCCTCGCCGCCGAGCCGGCCACGCCGGGACCGGCGCCCACCCGCGTGCGAAGGCGGGCGCCGAGAACATGGCACCCCACCCTAGTGGCCCGCGACCGGGCTCGCTCGTGGCGACGGCTCAGTCCCTCACTCGAAGACAGGGGCGCGCTTGCCGAGGAATGCCGCGATGCCCTCGGTGCCGTCGGGCGAATCGGCACAGGCGGAGATGAACGCCGCCTCGCGCGCGGTCTGCTCCTCGAGCGTGTGCGAGGAGCTCACCAGCAGGAGCTTCTTGACGCTGGCATTCGAATGCCGGGGGCCCGCCGCGAATTCCGCGACCAGTTCGTCCACGGCGGCGGCGAGTTCGGCGTCCGGGACCACGCGATGCACGAGATTCCAGTCCAGCGCCTCGGCCGCCGTCAGGGTGCGGTTGGTGAGCATCAGTTCCTGCGTGCGGCGCAGGCCGATCAGGCGCGGCAGATAGTAGGACGCGCCACCGTCGGGACTCAGCCCGGCACGGGTATAGGCCATGGTGAACGCCGCCGATTCGCCCGCGAGTACCAGATCACCGGCCATGGCCAGGCTGAATCCGGCCCCTGCGGCCACACCGTTGACCGCCACGACCAGCAGGGCATCCATCCGGGCGAACGACGAGAGCGCCTCGTGCAGGTCGTCGGCCAGGCCCTTGACGTAGTGGCCGGCACCGCCGTCCTGGGCAGCCATGGCCTTGAGGTCACCGCCGGCGGAGAAGAACCTGCCCGCACCGGTCAGCACGACCACCTTCAGCGCGGGATCGTCCACGCACTGTCCCGCGATATCGGCCAGTTCCCGGCCGAGGACGTGGTCGATACCGTTCGCGGCCTTCGGCCGGTTCAGGGTGATCCGGGCGACGGGGCCGGTGCGCTCGAAAGTGATCGTCTCGTACTCGCTCATGGGCTGCCTTTCGGTCGAGTCTGCGGGCCCAGCATGACAAACGGCCGCACCGCGTGCGACGCCGCCACCACCGAGACATATCCGGCATCCCGGCACGGAAACGGAGAGCTCGGGCTATTGCGGGACGAGTTCGAGTCGCACCCCGAGCAGCCGGACCGGCCGATCGAGTTCGAACCGGTCGACGACCCCGAGTGCGACCGCGGTGATCGTCTCGGCGTCGATCGTCGGTTCGGGCAGCTTCTTCTGCTTGGTGCGGGTGTAGAAGGTGTTGGTACGCACCGTGACCCCCACCCGGGTGCCGATCCGGCCGGCCGCGGCCATCTCCGCGGCGACCTCGCGGGCCAGCCGCGCCACCTGTGCGCGAATCTCCTCGCGATCGGTCAGATCGTGCGGGAAGGTTTCGGATTTGCTGCGCCCCACCGGAATGCGCGGCTCGGTCACCACATCGGTATCGCCGGCGCCGTGGCCGAGCACCCAGAGATACGGTCCGGTGGCCGGACCGAATTCGGCGGCCAGGACATTCCGGTCGGCGGC
The DNA here is from genome assembly GCF_001613505.1 of Nocardia mikamii NBRC 108933. Classification (GTDB taxonomy): domain Bacteria; phylum Actinomycetota; class Actinomycetes; order Mycobacteriales; family Mycobacteriaceae; genus Nocardia; species Nocardia mikamii. The sequence continues at coordinate 239,743 of NZ_BDCM01000004.1, read as the reverse complement.
CGCGAGCTGGGCGACGGTATCGATGCCCAGGGCCGACATTCGCTGCGCGATGCGAGTGCCGATACCCCACAGCGCGCTGGTCGGGCGGTGCGCCATGAGTTCATTCCAGTTCTCGGCGGTGAGCCGGAAGATTCCCGCACCGGGCTCGGCGGTCCGGTGCGCCACCGCCGCCTCGCCTTCCGAATGCTCCTGTCCCGCACCCTCGTTCGCGGCAGTATCCCCGCCTTCGGTACCGGTGGTGTTCGCACCCTTCGCGTCCGTACCTTTGCCGACGCTCTTCGCGAATCCGGTCGCCAGTTTCGCGCGCAATTTGTTGTCGCCGATGCCTATCGAACAGGTCAGGTTCAATTCCGCTATCGCACTGCGGATTTCGCGTGCGAGCTGTTCGGGATCGTCGGTGTCGGCGGCGAGGAAGGCCTCGTCCCAGCCCAGCACCTCGACCCGCACCGGGAACCGCCGCAGCACCTCCATGACCTCGTCGGACGCCTCCTCGTAGGTGGTCATGTCCAGGGGCAGGAACACCCCGTCGGGGCATTTGCGGACCGCGGTGCGCAGCGGCATTCCCGCGCGCACACCGAAGGCCCGCGCCGGATACGACGCGCAGGTGACCACCTTGCGCGGTTCGTTCGGATCGCCGTTGCCACCGACGATCACCGGCTGCCCACGCAGCTCGGGATGGCGGCGGAACTCCACCGCCGCCTGGAATTGGTCGAGGTCGACATGCAACAGCCACCTGGCCACGAGACCGTTCTTACCGCACGGCACCGACAGCCGGAGGGACTTCGCAGGTAGCGCCTTGCGTCGCGGCCGAAACAGAACTAAATTCTGATTATGAAGATTCGAGATCGGTTGCTGCTGGCGGCCGAGCGGCAGTTCGCCGAGCACGGGGCGCTCGACGCGACGCTGAGCCGGATCAGGGCCGACGCGGGAGCGAGCGTCGGCGCGCTGTACCACCACTTCCCGGACAAGGCCGATCTGTACCGCCAGGTGTGGGCCAATGCGCTGGCCGACTACCAGCGAAATTTCTGGGCGAGCATCGCCGACAGCACCGACGCCGAGAGCGGAGTCACCGCCGGAGTCACCGAGCATCTGCGCTGGGTCACCGGAAATCAGTACCGCGCAACAATTCTCATGTCGCCGCGGCCACCCGGAGTGCGCGACAGCGACAGCAACCGGGAATTCCTCACCTCCGTCGCGCGCTGGTGGCGCACCCACGCCCGCTACGGCACGGTCCGCGACCTGGAATTCGACCTGCTGTACGCGCTGTGGCTGGGTCCGGCGCAGGAGTATTCGCGGCAGTGGGTGAGCGGCAGCATCCGCACCGCGCCGACCGAGGTCGCCGCGGAATTGGCCGCGGCGGCGTGGAAGTCGCTGCGTGACAACTGACAACTTCGAACAGCAGAGGACAGCGCATATGGAATACGCGGCTCGGAGCGATCGGCGCAGAGAGAGTGCGCCCGATGCGACGGCGACAGGGCCACGACCGGCTGGTGTATCGACGGACAAGCTGACCGTGGAGCAGGCCCGCGCGGTCCTGGCCGCGCAGCCGTTCGCCCAGCACGTAGGCACCGAGATCACCGAATTCGAGGGCGGGGCGGCCACTTTGGTGATCGACGTGGGGCCCGAGCACGCTCAGCAGTTCGGTTTCGTGCACGGTGGGGTGATGGCCTATCTCGCGGACAACGCACTCACCTTCGCCGCCGGGTCCGCCCTCGGTCCGAACGTACTGACCGGCGGTTTCACCGTCACCTACCTGCGACCCGCGCGGGGCGGCCGGCTTCGCGCGCATGCGACGGTCACCGACGCCACCCGCCGCCAAGCCGTCACCCGCTGCGAGATCTATTGCGACAGCGATGGTTCGAGCACGATATGTGCCGTCGCGCAGGGCACGGTGCGGGTCGTCGAGCGCACCCTGCCCACCAACGGATCACGCGAACCGTAGGCGGGAGTTCCGCGGGCGCGCCGGGCACACCTCGGTGCCGCGCCGACCGATATCCGGGGCGCCCGGCCGCACGTAGGATTTCGGCATCACGACCATGAGGATGTGCCGATGACCGAATCCCCGGACCGCCCGGACATCGCCCGCGACCGCCCGGCACCCGCGGTACATGTACGCATCACCGATCACGAACGCGCGCAGGTGGAGCGACTGCTGCAATTGGCTCTGAGTGACGGCTCCCTGGATCTCGCCGAACTCGACCGGCGCCTGGCAGTCGCCTACGCGGCGAACACCCGCGAAGAACTCGCCGCCGTCACCGCCGACCTGCCGGTGGCCGCCGCGCGCGAACCCCTGGTGCTGAGCACCGTCAGTGGTTCGCTGCGCAAGGACGGCCGATGGGTCGTGCCCGCCGAGATCACCGTCTCCGCCGCCTCCGGTTCGGTGCGCCTGGACTTCACCGAGGCGATCTGCCCGCACGCCGTCGTGGACCTGCACGTCGGAATCGCCTCCGGCAGTGTTCGTTTGACGGTGCCACACGGCTGGCAGGTGGATCTGGACCGGGTAGCCTTCGTCAGCGGGAGCGCGAAGAACCGGGTGACCGAACCTCCGCTGCCCGGCTGTCCGACCCTGCGCGTCGACGGATCGGTCACCTCCGGCTCGATCCGCGTCCGCTACCCGAAACCACCCCGCCGCTCCTTCTGGGCCTGGTTGCTGCGCCGCCCTCGCCGGTGACCGAGCACCGCGATCGGTAGACCGAAACACGGCGAGGGGCCGTTCACCCCGAAAGGTGAACGGCCCCTCGACTCGTGGCAGCCGGTCGTCCGGATCAGGCGCTCGCGGCGAAGGCCTGGTAGGCCGGTTCGGCGACCGGTTCGATGGCGTAGGCCAGGATGTCGGCCACGTCGGCGACGGGACGAACGTCCAGTGCGGCCAGCACCTCGGCCGGGACCTCGTCCAGGTCCGGCTCGTTGCGGGCCGGGATGAAGACCGTCTTCAAACCGGCACGCTGGGCGGCGAGCAGCTTCTGCTTCACGCCGCCGATCGGCAGGACCCGGCCGTTCAGCGTGACCTCGCCGGTCATGCCGACGTCCGCGCGGACCTGCCGGCCCAAGGCCAGCGACACCAGGGCGGTGACCATGGTGACGCCCGCGGACGGACCGTCCTTCGGCACCGCACCCGCAGGGAAGTGGATGTGGATGTTGCGATCCAGCACCCCCGCGGCGCTCCGGCGGGCCGGAGACGGCAGCGGAGCGTAACCACTCAGGCCCTCGGGAGCTGCGGCATCGGAGGGAGCCTCGATGCCGATCTCTTCCAGGTGCGAGCGCACGTAGGTCAGTGCGATCTGCGCGGATTCCTTCATGACATCACCGAGCTGACCGGTCAGGGTCAGCGAGCGCTCGCCCTCGGCGGCATTGGCCTCGATGTAGAGGACATCGCCACCGGCGCCGGTCACGGCCAGACCGGTCGCCACACCGGGGACCGAGGTCCGTTCCACCGAATCGGGGGTGAAGCGCGGACGGCCCAGGTACTCCTTCAGATCGCCGAGACCGATCACCAGCGACTCGGAACGGGCTGCGTCACCGGAGTTTTCACCGTAACCGAGCGAAGGATCGTAACCCAGGCCGATCACCGTGGCATCCGAATCACCGTCCGCCGCGACCGTCTGCGCACCGAACTCGTCCTGCGACAGCCGGGTCGCCGCCTTGCGCAAGGCCTTCGCGAGCAGTCGCTCCAGCTGGCGCACACCGGCTTCCCGGGTGTAGTTGGCGGCGATCTCCCGCAGGGCCTCGTCGGTGAACGACACCTCCTCGGCGGTCAGCGCATTGCGTTCCAGCTGCCGCGGCACCAGGAAGTCGCGGGCGATGGCCACCTTGTCGTCCTCGGTGTACCCGTCGACCGTGATCAGTTCCATGCGGTCCAGCAGCGGGCCGGGAATGGTCTCCATGACATTCGCGGTCGCGATGAACAGCACATCGGACAGATCCAGGTCCAGATCCAGGTAGTGGTCGCGGAAGGTGTGGTTCTGCGCCGGATCCAGCACCTCGAGCAGCGCGGCCGCCGGATCACCCCGGAAGTCGGAGCCGACCTTGTCGATCTCGTCCAGCAGGACAACGGGATTCATCGAACCCGCCTCCTTGATGGCACGCACGATCCGGCCCGGCAGGGCACCGACGTAGGTCCGCCGGTGCCCGCGGATCTCGGCCTCGTCGCGCACACCGCCCAGGGCGACGCGCACGAATTTGCGGCCCAGGGCCCGAGCCACGCTCTCGCCGAGCGAGGTCTTACCGACACCGGGAGGTCCGGCCAGCACCATCACGGCGCCGGAGCCACGACCGCCGACGACCTCCAGGCCACGCGCGGCCCGGCGGGCGCGCACGGCCAGGTATTCGACCATGCGGTCCTTGACCTCTTCCAGCCCGTGGTGGTCGGCGTCGAGCACCGCGCGGGCCGCCGAAACATCGGTGCTGTCGGTGGTTTTCACCGCCCACGGCAGATCCAGGACGGTATCCAGCCAGGTGCGGATCCAGCCCGATTCCGGACTCTGATCGCTGCTGCGCTCGAGCCGGTCGACCTCACGCAACGCGGCCTCGCGGACGTTGTCGGGCAGTTCGGCGGTCTCCACCCGGGTGCGGTAGTCGTCCGCGCCGTCGGGCTCACCGTCGCCCAGTTCCTTGCGAATCGCGTTGAGCTGCTGGCGCAGCAGGAATTCCCGCTGCGACTTCTCGACGCCTTCGCGCACATCCTCACTGATCTTCTCGGTGACCTCGACCTCGGCGATGTGGTCCTTGGTCCACCCGATCAGCCGGGTCAGCCGCTCGGCGACATCGGGAGTGTCGAGCAGTTCGCGCTTCTGCTCATCGGTCAGATACGGCGCGTAGCCGGCGGTATCGGCCAGAGCCGAGGGGTCGGTCAGCCGATTGACCACATCGATGACCTGCCAGGCTTCGCGGCGCTGCAGCACCGAGACGACCAGCTGCTTGTATTCGGCGGCCAGTTCCTTCGTGTGCGCATCGGGTGCGGGGATGTCGACCGGTTCGGCCTCCACCCAGAGCGCGGCGCCCGGGCCGGTGACTCCGTGCCCGATCCTCGCCCGCTGCTCGGCCTTCAATACCGCGGCGGCGGCGCCACCGCGCATCCGGCCGACCTGTTCGATGGTCGCGATCACACCGTAGGCGGCGTAGCCCTCGTCCAGACGCGGTGCGAGCAGCACGGAGTCCGATTTCGCGGCCCGTGCGGCGTCGATGGCGGCCTGTGCGGATTCGTCGAGCTCGATGGGGACGACCATGCCCGGCAACACGACCGGATCGGTCAGAAACAGCACCGGCAGACGCTGTGGAGTACTCACAGATTCAGCCCCTTCCAAAGCATGCCCCGGATCCTGTGTTTCTTCGCCTCCAGGGTTGAGCGCTACCTACTCAACTACAGGGTGTGCCGAGTTGTTCCGACCCCTTGTTCACCGGCAGCGAACGACGTATGACCGGCGCCGACGCGACTCGTAAGAGAGTGATTCGAAAACTGTCTCACTGTGTTGAACAGGTCGCCTACGGCAAGGAGGCGGTTGTGGAGCGTCCGTATCGCTCGTGATCGCCCCTGCCCCGCACCCGAGCCGGACGCAACCGACGCTCATTCGCGGGGGAGCCGGTGATTTAAACTCGACCACGTGGCGATTCCCTCCCCGTCCGAACCGGCCCCGATCGGGGGGCGGCAGGCGCGGTGGCAAACGCACAACGACAATCGGCGGGGGCGGATCGTCGAGGCGTTGATCGAACTGCTGGAGGAGTCCGGCGGCGGCGAGATTTCGATGCAACAGATCGCGAAGCGGTCCGGATTGGCGAAATCCGTGGTGTATCGCCAGTTTTCGGGGCGCGAGGAACTGGATCGGCGAGCTCGGAGTGTGATCGCCGAGCAGTTCATCGATACCGTCGACGCGGCACTGGACATCCGGGACGGATCGATTCATCGGATCCTGCACCGCACGGTCGCCGCGGTCGCGGACTGGCTCACCGAGCATGCGCGGCTGTACGACTTCGCGCGCAGCGGGCCGGCGATGGGCGACCCCGACGATGTGGACGCACTCAGCAGTATCAAGGCCACCATCGCGGCGCGGGCCCGGCTGCTCGTGTCGAGCCTGGCGGGGGTGATCGGCGTGGTCGACGAGGCCACGGCCGACACGATGACCTTCGCCATCGTGTCGATGACCGAGGCGACCGTGAGCCGCTGGGCGCGCGATCCGGACCCGCTGCTGAGCCGTGAACAGCTGATCTCCGAGGTCGCCGGCTACGCCTGGAGCGTGCTCGACGGCGCGGCCCGCGCCCACGGATTGACCCTGGACCCCGAACTGCCGCTGATCGAACTCATCAACACACTGGCCGAGGGCGTCGACGACATCCCCTGATCAGGCCCGCCGAGTTCGGCCGGTCAGGCCGCCAGCCAGCCGACGAGAGAACCGACCACGGGCAGCCGCTCGGCCACGGCGGTCGCCGCATTCCGCCGGTCGGGCTCACCGCGATACCGCGACGGATCGCCGTCGACGTGCAGCAGTGTCCACAACTTGCGCGTCACCGGATTCATCAAGCCCAGTTCGTCGGCGAGTTTGCGCATATCGCCGAAGTAGCCGGACAGGATCCGGCGCGAGTTCGGGGACCGCCAGAAGGCGTCCTCGATCACCTCGCGCGGAATGTCGAATTCCTTGGCGAACGAGCGCGGGGGCGCCATGATCTCACCGGCGAGCCAGCGCATCGTGATCGGAAAAGCCAACGCGCACATCGCCTTACCGAACGGACTCATCCGCTCGATATGCGCCTTCAAGAACTCACCGGCGAAGGAGATGTGCCGGGCCTCCTCGGCGATGTGGATCTGCATGGTGCGCAGCACCGCCGGGGGCATCGACTCGCCCTCCCGGATGATCGCCTTCTGATAGTGGTCGATCGGCTCCTCACCACCGAGGATGCCGATGAACAGAATGGCGTGCGCGTAGCCGCCGGCCACGCCGATGAAGGGCGACAACGCACGGAACAGCGGCCGCATCCCGGGGACGTCCACGCCGATCCGGTTGATCAGCTCCTGGAACATCTGGATGTGGTTGCACTCTTCGGTCATCTCGTGCAGGCAGTAGCGAAACTCCGGAGATCCGTTGGGGAGCTTCATGATGTACTGCATCATGCCGCGGATGAGAATGCTCTCGAAGGCGGCGCCGACCTTGATCACGTTGGCGGTGCGCCACTTTCCGATCTCGATCCTGCGCTCCAGCGGCAGCGACTTGTACCAGTCGGTTCCGCCGAGCGGATCGAGCTCCGGCGACAGCACCCATCTCGGATCGTCGGGATCGATCGCCAACTCCGGTGAATCCCAATCGATATCGAGATAGGGATCGAAATTGCGATGGACAGATCCCTCGGACAGGATCGCCAGCATCTCCCGGTAGTCCGGACCGAAGATGTCGGTACGAATGGATTTCGACAGCGTCATCGATGTCTCCTCTGCTCCGCGGGACCCCCGCAGCCGGTCGGCCCGGCGAGCGGGCTTCGCAGTGCGGCTCATCGGGCCTCCTAGCTCCCGGCCCCGAGGCTCGGCCCCGGCGGCGGTCGACACCCAGCAGGTGTGATCCTTCGAGGATATATGGGACTCGCAGTCCCACACAATCCCCCGAGCCCGGAGAGTCGGCCGATGCCTGTGACCGTGCCGTCCCGCAACTCCGGCCGAAGCCGCGCTGTCGATGCGATACTCGACCGGGTTCGCCGGGCCCGCGGGTCCGCCCGCCCCGACCCACGAGGAGTAGCCCGACATGCTGGCCGCACGCCTTCACCTGGGACCGCAACGCCGACTGGAACTGGACGAGGTGCCGACGCCGGAACCGGGTCCCGACCACGTCCTGATCAAGGTCGAAGCGGCGGGAGTCTGCCTGTCCGATGTCCATCTGATCGACGGGACGCTGACCCCGGTGATGCTCGCCGGCGACGTGGTGACGCTCGGCCACGAGGTCGCGGGCACGGTTCACACCCTCGGACCGGGTGTGACCAGCGCGAAGGTGGGGGACCGGGTGCTGCTGCAGGCGGGTGAACTGCGCGGCGGCGCGGTGTTCACCCGCGGGGTCGACTACGACGGCGGGTGGGCGGAATACACCCTGGCCCGGGTCGACACCCTGGTGCCGATTCCCGACGATCTGCCCTTCGAGCAGGCCTGCTTCATTCCGGACGCGGTCTCCACACCGTGGGCCGCGATCACGGCGACCGCCCAGGTGCGGCCCGCCGAACCGGCCGGCGTGTGGGGTGTGGGCGGTCTCGGCGCCCACGGGGTGCAATTGCTGCGCATGGTCGGCGCGGCACCCATCGTGGCGGTGGATCCGCTGCCCGCGGCGCGGGAACGGGCGCTCGGTTTCGGTGCGGATCTGGCCTTCGATCCGGCCGATCCCGAACTGCGGTCGCGGATCTTCGCCGCGACCGGCGGCGCCGGTTTGGCGGCCGCCTTCGATTTCGCCGGGGTGGCGGCGGTTCGCGAACAGGCCGTCACCTGTCTGGGGCCGGGTGGGCGGCTGGTTCTGGTCGGTCTGACCGACAAGCCGATCACGATCACCGGGGGTATCGGCTTCAGCTTCTTCCAGCAGCAATTGCGCGGACACTACGGATCGCAGCCCGAACATGTCACCGAACTGGTGACGCTGCGGCGGCTGCATCGTCTCGATCTCGCCCGTTCGGTCAGCGCGGTGCTGCCGCTCTCGGAAGCCCCGGCAGCGGTGCGGGCGCTGGAAACCAAAGAGGGCAATCCGATTCGACTCGTCCTGCGCCCCTGAACGGGGTGCGTTTGCCCCGCCGACCAGGGCAAGTGCCGCCCCGCCGCATTGACACCATCTGGCCCCGGTGAGAATGTGGGGACCCAGTCAACTCGCAAGTCCGCACGGCGCAAGGGGGATCCACGATGGCGGTAGTCGCCGGCGGTGTGTTCATCGACTGGGAACAACTGACCGGACAGTCCAAATTCGTCGTGGACCTGATCACCTTCCCGATCTTCAGCGCGGTGGCCGGTTGGCTCACCAACTGGACCGGTGTGCTGATGTTGTTCTGGCCGTTGCAATTTCGCGGCGTCCGGATTCCGGGACTGAAGGTGCTGTATCCCTATTTCCCGCGCCGGGTGCAGGTGCTGCCGACGTTCTCCGGCGACGGTAAGCGACTCGGCTTCCAGGGCTTCATTCCCGCCCGCGCGGAGAAGATGGCCAGCATCTGCGTGGATATGGCGATCATGCGGATCGGCAGCCCGCGCGATTTCATCCACGAACTGGATCTGGAAGGTATCGCCGACTACATCGCCGACCGCGCGCACGAACAGTTGCAGCAGATCGTCGACGATGTGATGTACCGGGAGAATCCGGAACTGTGGCGGGCCGTCCCGCGGCCGGCGAAACAGATTCTCTATCAGCGCATCGACCGTGAATTGCCGAAACTGTGCCGGCGCGGTTTCGAGCAACTCGGCGACAATGTCGACCAGCTCATCGATATCAAGAGTTTCGTCATCCGCTATCTGCAGGCCAATCCGGAGATCCTCAAGGATCTGACCACCACGATCGCCGCGCCGGAGCTGCGGTTCATGGTGCGGATCGGGTTGCTCGGTGCCCCGTTCGGTCTCCTGCTGGCGCTGTACCTGCATGTCCATCACGACATTCCGGTGATCGGGTGGATCCCGGGCTGGCTGGTGGTCCTGGCCGCGGCCGCCACCATCGGCGTGCTGGTGAACATGATCGCCATCAAGATGGTGTTCGAACCCGGCGATCCGCAGCCGCGCTACAAATACCTCTGGCGGCAGGCGCTGCTGGCCAAACGGCAACCGCAGGCCGCCGACGACCTCGCCCAGATTCTGGCCTACCAGGTGCTGACCCTGCCGAATCTGGCGGCGGAGCTGCTGGACGGCCCGAACGGAGACAAGACCCGCCAGTTGGTGGAGCATCTGATCGCCGACGAGATCCGCACCCAGCTGGGACCCACGCGCTCGGTGGTGCGCGCGGCCTTCGGAGCGCGGCAGTTCGACAATCTGCAGGTCGGCGCCGCCGGGGCCGCAGTGAGCCTGGCGCCGAGTCTGGTCCAGGACGAGGCCTTCGCCCTGGACCAGGCCAAGAAGATCGATGAATTCGCGGCGCGGAAGCTCAAACAGCTCACGCCGGGCGAGTTCATGGAGATGTTCTACGCCTCGGTCGAACAGGACGCCTGGCTGTTGTATCTGCACGGCGCTGCGCTGGGCCTGGTGGTGGGCGGGGTGCACCTGCTGATCTTCGGTTGGTGAGAAATACAAGCACGCGTGCTTGCATTTTTTTGCGGGCGTTGCCATGCTTTCGGTCATGGCTGATCTAGAGGCGTTGCTCGACGATTTCGAGGCCGAATGCGCGGACTTGGACCGTCTCGTCGCGCCGCTGGATCCGGTCGGCTGGTCGCGGGAGACGCCCGCCCCGGGCTGGACCATCGCACACCAGATCGCACACCTGACCTGGACCGACGAAGTATCGACGATCGCGGCCACCGACGCCGCGGCGTTCGCCGAGCTGCTGCGCGAGGCTACTGCCGAGATCGCCACATTCGTCGACGACGCGGCCGCGGAGGTGGCGCGCACACCGGCGCCGGAACTGCTCGCGCGGTGGCGCCGGGGCCGGGCCGGTCTGGCGCGGGCGCTGCGCGCGGTGCCCGCCGGGACGAAATTGCCCTGGTTCGGACCGCCGATGAGCCCGATGTCCATGGTGAGCGCACGGTTGATGGAGACCTGGGCGCACGGTCAGGACGTCGCCGATGCGCTGGGCGCGACGCGGACGCCGACCGCGCGGCTGCGCAATATCGCGCATATCGGCGTGCGGACCCGCGATTTCGCCTACACCGTGCACGGCCGACCGGCACCCGCGCAACAGTTCCGGGTCGACCTCACGGCGCCGGACGGGTCGGTCTGGAGCTGGGGTCCCGAGGATGCCGCGCAGCGAGTGAGCGGGTCGGCGCTGGACTTCTGCCTGCTGGTCACGCAGCGTCGGCATCGCGACGATCTGCCGCTCGTTGCCACGGGAGCCGACGCCGCGGAGTGGTTGACGATCGCGCAAGCCTTCGCAGGCCCGCCGGGATCGGGGCGCGACGTGGGCCAATTCGCCTGAAGACTTCCGGAAAGAGCGGGCGAGCGCCGACTCAGGGTGCGACGTGCTTGCGGCCGACCGGACGCCGTTGGCCGGAGGACTTCGAGATCGCAGCTCGAAGTTGACGCTCGCCAGCGGTCTGGGGTTACCCGGCGTCGCATCGGCCCAAACCTGGGCGCACCTCGCCGGCCGACGGCGTACCGGCGCCGTCCGGTACGGCGAACAGCGGTTTTCACGACGCTTCGCCGGCTGTTGTGATCTTGACCGCAGGGCCTCGGAATACCGCGTCGTCAGGCAGTAACCTGGACGTGCGTACGACTTTCAACGGTGCGGGTCGGCAACGAGGGGAACCCAGGGGAGAGGGAAGGACGCACCGCTATGGCTCAGTCCGCACAGTCCCGGTCCACCGGCCAAATTCTGCAACACACCGCCGTCGTACTCGCCGGAATGGCGAGTATCGGCCTGACCGTCGCCGCCGGAACCTACATCGTCAATCAGATCGGGGGCGCGGGCCTGCCGAGCGTCATCGGCTCCGGCGAGCGAGGCGACTCGATCGTCCCGGCGCCCGGCGCACACGGGTCCGAGGCGTCACCGAGCATCGGTCCTGCCACCACCGGGCCGTGGGGGCCGACCGCCGAATCCCGCCGCCTGCCGGTCCTCGCGGCCGATGTCTCCGCCGCGCCGGTGCGCATCGTGCCCGGGCCGGCGGACCGCCCACCGAACACCGACACGGCACTCCCGAGTACCCGTCCCGGCGGCGTCGGGGGACGCCTGAACCTCACCGGCGAAACCTACGTCGGGGCGAATCTGTCGAGGACACAACAGCATTCGTTCGCCGTCACCCTCGACACGAATGTGCCGGCGGCATTGGGCGCGAACAGCGATCCGGACCGTCGACAGGGTGTCGCGCCGGACGCGGTGACCGAATTCCGTACCGACGTCGACGTGCACAGTGGCGAGTTCAGCGTCGCGATGAGCGACCCGCTGCTGGGCCGGCACGACGTGCAGGTCCAGCGGCACGCGCGACCGGCTCCCGTGCCGTCGGTCGGCCCCCAGCAGATTCGCGCGGACCGGTCCGGCGATCCGGCCGGCACCGATTCGGCGGAGGCGGTCACCACGGCCGCAACCGGTTCGAACCCGGCCGCAGCCGAGTCGGCCACGGCGGCACCGGATTCCACGGTGGCATAGCGTTTCGACATCTGTCCGGCCGGGTACCGTCAAGGTGCCTGGCCGGTTGTCGTCTGTGCCCGCTCCCGTCGAGCACACTCGAAACGTACTGGTCGTTTGCCGCATTTGTCCTCGTCAGCGGTTATCCGCCACTCGGCGCGCGGGCCGCACGTTATTCCCCGGTAACCATTCAATAAAGAGGAATTCTGTAGTACTTTTGTGGCAAGCGTGGAACAGGGAGGGCCTATGGGCCACATCAGGTACGCGAGCGACGTCGGGGCTCCGGTGGAGGTCGCATTCACGTACACCGACAACCATCTGTTCGTCCCGGATTGGATGTTCGGTATCGCAGCGTTCGACCCGGTCGGCGAGGCCGGCCACGGACCGGGTGCGGTCTATGCGGCGACGTTCCGGCTGGGGCTGTGGCATCCCACGGTCGATTGTGAGATCACCGAATACCGCCGCAACGCGGTCATCGGGTACACCCTGCGCAGGCGCCGGCCGGGGAAGGTGGCGCCTGCGCAGGACCCCACCGGGTTGTCACAGGAGCCCGGAGCCGCCCCCGCGCTCGCCACGCTGACGCTGCGATTCGATCCGCTCGGGTACGGCCGGTCGGTGCTGACCTCCGAGGCGGACTACCCGCCGGCACACGGCTGGCTGGCCCGCCCGGCCGCCAAGGCCATCGATGCGCTGGCCAAGGCGGCGGTCCGTCGCAGCGAAACGCAATTGCGCAGGGAGATCGAGGAATTCCACGGCACGGATCTTGTCGGCCGGATTGCGTAGGGTACCGGTCATGATCATCGTGAGCACCGACGGATCCTGCCTGCGCAATCCTGGCGGCGCCATCGGCTGGGCGTGGGTCAATCATCAGGGCAGTTCGGCCAGCGCCGGCGCGGCCTCCGGCACCAACCAGGTGGCCGAGCTACGCGCGGTTCTGGAAGCGATTCGCGCACATCCGGGCCCCGAACCGCTGTTCATCGAGAGCGATTCGCTGTACGCGATCAAATGTGCGTCGGAATGGCTACCGGGCTGGCGCCTCAACGGCTGGCGCACCGCCACCGGCAGCGCGGTGAAGAATGTGGAACTGGTCCAGTGGATCGATCACGCGATCGCCACCCGGCCGGGTCCGGTGCGTTTCCGCTGGGTACGCGGACACGTCGGCAACTACTACAACGAACAGGCCGACAAACTCGCCGGGGAGGCCGCCCGCGCCGCCGCGGGCCGGGCCGATGCGCCCCCGAACGGCATCGTCGATCTCCCGCCGTTGCCTTCCGCGGTTCGCCCCGCCGCCGCACCCGCCGAGACGATATCCGACACCGCCGCGACGACGCCGCTGACGGTCGTCGTCACCGACAAGCCGGCGCCGAAACGCGGCCGCGCGACAGCCGAAACCGCGGACGCCCTCACCCTTTTCTGACCGGGCACGCGTCAGACCAACTGAATGGCTTCCGGCGGTGGTGGGTCGGCCCACCGCCGGAGGCGCCCGGTTGCTGCCACCTCGGTCGCGGGTTCACAGCCGGATCACCTCGTCGAACGCATTCCGGCCCCGCGACGGAAACCGTCACGGGGCCGGAAAGTGTTGTCCAGTAACCGGATTCAGTTACCCGGCTGCGGAGCCGGGGCGGGCTGCGCCCCGCCGTTGGCCTGCGGGCTGGTGCCCGGAGCCGCCTGCGGCGCACCCGGGGCCGGGCCGGAGGGGCCCATACCCTTGGTGACCGGCGAGTCGAACTTCGCGACCAGCCACTTACCGTCGTGCTTCTCCATCTGGGCCACGCCCGGGATGGTCAGCTTGTCCGGCTGCGGAACGGCCTGGTTGGTCTGCTCCTGCGTGATCACCAGCACCACGTTGGCCTGGCTGTCGTTGCCGGACTCCCACGCGCAGTGGATCTCGTCCAGCTTCGACTTGGCCTGCACGCTGACCATGGCCTGCTTCAGCGTGTCCGAGGCGCCACTGAAGAACTTGCCCCACTCACCCGTCGAGAGATCGTTGACGCTCTTGAAGTAGGCGTCGAGATCCTTCGAGTCGTAGCTGGCCACGGCCTTGCCGAAATCGCACGCCGCCTTGGTCGAATCATCGCGCGCGGCGAGCTGATCCTCGCGGTTGTCGGCCTTCAGATAGAAGACCACCACCGCGGTGATCGCGGCCACCAGCAGCACACCCGCGGCGAAGGCCGACACGATCGGCACCCACGGAGTGCTCTTCCCGGAGGAGGGCGCACTCGCCGGGGCGGGAGCCGCCGACTTGGCGGTTGCCGCGGCGGGCCCCGCGGTCTCGAGCTTCACCGTCTTGTCCGCATCGGCTGTCTTCGCGGTATCGGCTGTCTTCGCGGTATCGGCACCCTTATCGGCAGCAACCGACGAGTCCGATTCGAACTTGACCGTTGCGTCCGCGGCGGTGCTGTCTTGCGCCGCGTCGACCTTCTCGGTCGGCTCGGCATCGTTGTTCGCCTTGTCCTTGGCGGTGTCGTCATCGGACATGAATCGATCTGTCACCTTCCCGGCATGTGGAAACCACGCCGTATGTTTCGGGCCACTCTACTTACCGCACCGGCTTCGGGGTCCGAGCGTTCGGATCGGCACCCGACGGCATCTGCGCTCCGTTGTTCGGAACGTCGGGCCGCGGCGCGTTCGCCGAACCACGAATCTGCTGGTCCGGAGGTGCGTTGGTGCAATAGTTGTACTTCGGGAACGAACCGTCGGTCACGACACTCGGTGCGACCGGCGCGTGCGAGTACTGGCAGAACGGGCGCGGCCAGATATCGAGGATCGTATAGAACTCTCCGTCGTGGGCCGGGACCCCCATGGCCGAACTACCGACGACCAGCGATGGGAACAGCGCCCGCAGCGCCGGCAGCCGCAGCTGCGCCGCCTTGGTGACGGCCACGAAGTTGGTCGCCAGGCTGGTGATCGGATCGGTGGTCTCGTCCAGCGTCGCGCCCAGCGACTTCATCTGCGCCGGGGCCTGGTCCAGCACCTTGCGGAGTTCGTCGTTGGCGTTGTTGAACTGGATGAACAACGTCGACGAGTTCTGGGTCAGGGTGCTCAGATCGGGCTGCGCGTTCGACGTGGTGGCCGCGATGGTCCGCAGGCTGGTGAGCAGGTTGGTGGTCTGCGGCAGCAGATTGTCCAGACCGGCCGTCACCAGGCTCAGCGCATCGACCATGTCGCGCAGCTGATCCGGTCCGCCGCTGAGCGCGGTATCGAATTCGGTGAGGATGGTGCTGAACCGGTCCGGGTCGATCTGATCGAAGAATCCGCTGGCGTTCTCCAGCACCGCCGACACCGGGGTCGGGGTCTGCACCTTCTGCGGATCGAACGGGATCACCGAACCGTCGGTGAGGTACGGCCCCTTGTCGGTTTCGGGCTGGAAGTCGATGTACTGCTCACCGGCGGCCGAGAGGGCGTGCACGACGACCTGGGTGGCCTTCGGGATCTTGTACCGGGTGTCGATCTGGGCTTCGGCCGCGATCGAGGCGCCCCGATCCGCCAGCTTGATCGAATTCACCTTGCCGACGCGGAA
The DNA here is from genome assembly GCF_001613505.1 of Nocardia mikamii NBRC 108933. Classification (GTDB taxonomy): domain Bacteria; phylum Actinomycetota; class Actinomycetes; order Mycobacteriales; family Mycobacteriaceae; genus Nocardia; species Nocardia mikamii. Next base: position 224,020 of record NZ_BDCM01000004.1, on the reverse strand, counting down.
TCCGCGCAGCGTGACGTCGTTGCCCGGTTGCAGACCACCGGAGCGGTCGAGTGCGACCGTGACCGTGTAGGTACTGCGCAACGGATTGATGCGCATGACGTCCACCGCCAGGTACGTCGCACCCACGACGAACGCGATCACCAGTCCGATCGTGGACAGCAGCAGTTTGTGTCGCAGCAGCCAGCTCATCGGTGGCCCCCTGTCACTCGGCCGTAGACGATCTGCAGCACCTGGATCAAACTGCCCGCCATGTCCTGCAGATCGCGCAGATCCCAGAACTTGCTGTGCGGCGGGTCGGTGAGCAGGCCGACGTCGAGCTGGGTCAGGGTCGCGGCGACGGCGAGGGTATTGCCCTTGAACGAGGCGTCGACCTTCGGCCGGATCTCGTGCAGGGCGTCCAGCGCCGGGCCGAGGTCGTTGCCGGCCCGCGACAGCGCGTCCATCAGCTTGTGCACGTTCTCGAGCAGGCTCGCCAGCTGATCGTGGCTGGTCTCGGCGTAGTCGCCGAGCGCCGCGCTGGTGGTGGAGATCTTGCCGAGCAGATCGCCGATCTGCTTGTTGTTCTCCGCGATGGCGCCGATCATCTGCGGCAGCGAATCCGCCACCTGACCCAGCTGGTCGTGGTTGGCCTCGATGGTGTTGGTCAGCGCGTCGAAGCCGTTGAGCGTGCTGTCGATGCGATCGCTGTTGGCGTGCAGCGTGGTGACCACACTCGTCATCTGCTTGATCAGGCCGGCGAGTTGATCGGGCCGACCGCCGACCACGGAATCCAGTTCCGAGGTCAGCTTCGTCAGCGCGGCCACACCGCCGCCGTTGAACAACATCGAGACCGACAGCAGCAGCTCCTCCACGGTGGCGCCGGCCGAGGTGTGGTCGATGCCGATGGTGTCGCCGTCCTTCAGCATCGGCGTGGACTCGTCGGACTTCGGCTTCGACAGCGCCACGAAGACGTCGCCGAGCGGAGTGGCCTGGCGCAGTTCGGCGGTGGAATCGCGCGGCAGCGTGATGTCCTTGCGCACGTCCATGTCGACGATCGCCTGGTAGTTCTTGGTCGAGATGTGGGTGACCACACCGACATCGGAACCACCGATCTTGACCTTGGCCTGATCGGGCAGGTTGAGAGCGTTGGCGAAAATCGCGTGCAGGGAATAGGTCTCACCGGACTGCCCCGGTTTGGGCAGCGGCAGACTCTCCACGGTCAGACCGCAGCCGGAGGCCGCCACGGTCGCCGAGACGCCGAGGGCCAGCCAGGTGCGCCGCAGGCGCGTCGATACCGTCATTTCGTCAGTCCCAACAGTGCGGCGGACAACCCGAGGTCGGGTCCGAAATCCTCGATCTTGCCGGTCCGGCAGCCGTCGGCCTTCATCTGAATGCGTTCACAGAACAGGCTGACGACCTCGCCGGACAGTGCGGTGCCGAGCACCGCGTGCAGGCGGACGAAGCCGCGGTTGCGGTCCATCGAACGGTCCAGGTTCTGCAGCAGCAGCGGCGCCACGTCGACGGTCTCGATCACACCGGCCGCGTTCTGCCGCAGCTGGTCGGTGACCTTGGTGAGCCCGGTGAGGCTCTCCGACAGCTGGCTCTGATACTGGCTGAAGACGCCGCTGGTGTTGGCCAGGAAGTCGTTGAGCTGGTCCAGCGTGGCTTGCAGACCGGGCGCCTGCTCGGCCAGCAGCGACGACATCTGGGTGACCTTGTTACTGAAGTCGCGCACCGACTGGTCGTTGTCGGCCAGCATCGCGGTCAGCTCGTTGAGCTTGATGATGATGGTCGAGATGGCGTCCTTGTTGTCGACGCCGACCTTCAACGCTCCCGACAGCGCGTTGAGCGTGTCGCGGATCCGCTCACCCTGGCCGTTGACCATGTCGTAGAGCAGCGTGCCCGACAGCGGGCCCTGGGTCTGGCCAGGCGCCGGCTTCAGCGCGGCGGTGAACTGGTCGATGGTCTTGATCATCGTGTCCAGTTCGACCGGGGTGCGGGTCTGTTGCACCGTGAGGTGCGTGTTGTCCGGCAGCTTGGGCCCGCCGGTATAGCGCGGCGTGAGCTCGACGTGCCGGTTGGTCACGATCGAGGGCGACACGATCGCCGCCGTCACATTCTTCGGGATGTCCACGTCGTGGTTCACGGTCATGTGCACCTCGACGTACTCACCCTTCGGGATGATCTTGTCGACCTTGCCGACCTCGAGTCCCAGCACGGTGATCGGATTGCCCTCGAACACGCCGGCGATATTGCGGAAGTCGGCGGTGATGTGGGTCGAACCGCCCACCGCGTTCTGCACCGAACCGCAGCTGCCGGCCACCAGTGCGACCGCACCGATCGCGACCGTCCTCGCGGCGCGAGCCCGCCATGTATTCAGGGCGCGGTCCCGCCTTGTTTTCCGCATCATCCCTGGCACCCCTCGATCACTCGCGCGAAGCACAACCAGTTGTCCGGGAACAGCCACGGCACACCGACCTCACCGTAGGGGCCGTTGCCGAACACGTTGTTGAACTGCCGCAGCGAGGCGGGCATGATCGTCAACAGTTTGTCCAGGTTGTCCTTGTTCTTCTGCAGACCCTGGGCCATCGTGTTCAGCTGTTCGATGGTCGGGCCGAGCTGGTTGTTGTTCTCCGCGCCGATCTGCTGCAGCTGCTTGGTCAGGGTCGCGGTGTTGTTCAGCAGTTGCTTGAGCAGCTCCTGGCGTTCCATCACCCGGCCGGCGATGGCCTCACCCTGGGTGATCACCAGCAGCACGCTGTTGCGGTTGTCGCCGAGGATCCGGGTGACCTTGTCCAGATCCTTGAGCAGACCGTCGACCTGGTCGCGCCGATCGTTGATGGTCTTGGCGAGCGCGCCGACGCTGTCGAGCGCCTGCGCGGTCAGCTGCGGCGAACCGTCGATCTGGTCGCCGAGCACCTTCAGCGATTCGGCCAGCTTCTCGGTGTCGAGCGCCTCGAACTTCGGGGTGCCGATCTGCACCACATCGGCGAGGTCGTAGGGAACCTTGGTGTTGGACTTGTGAATCCGGTTGCCCGGCAAGCCTTTCCCGTTGCCCGGGTCGAGATCGACGTAGCGCGCGCCCAGCAGCGTGGCCATCTTGATGGAGGCGCGGGCATCGGGGCCGAGCTTCACGTCGTTGTTCACGTGCAGGGTGATCAGCACGTGGTCACCCTCGAGCTTCGCCCCGGCGACCGTGCCCACCGGAACACCGGCGACGTTCACCTTGTCACCGGTCTGGACGCCGGCGGTCTGCACGAACTCCGCCTGCACGTCCTTGGTGCCGACGCCCAGCTTCTTGTACCCGCTGGAGACCACCAGCAGCACCACGATGAGCACGGCGCCGATGACGCCGAGCCAGAAGAAGCGGTTGCCCTGGAAGCGATTCTTGATTCGCGTACCGAATGTCGTCATGGGCGGCACACCGCCGAGTGGTTGGGTCCGCCGATCTGGCTGACCAGACCTCGCGGCAACAGCACCCCGTACAGCGAGACGTCCAGCGTGCACAGGTAGGCGTTGGCATAGGCGCCGTCGGAGCTGAACTTGCCCACATCGGCCAGGATGCCCGGCAGGTCGATCGCGGCCTGGTCCAGTTTGGCGCCGTTGTTGATCAGCATGGTCAGCGCGTCGGTGGACGAGTTCTGCGCGGCCGTGATCTTCGGCTGCACCTGATCGACCATGTTCACCAGGGAGCTGGTGGCATTCGCGATCTGGACGGTCGAAGCCTGCAGGGACTGTCCCTGCTCGTAGAGCCCGCCGATCAGCGCACGGGTCTGGGTCACCAGAGTCTCCAATTCGTCACCTCGTTTCGCCAGTCCCGACATCACGCCCGACAGTTTGGTGATCACGTCGGCCAGGATGACGTCGCGTCGCTGGAAGTCACCGGCCAGTGCGGCGGCCTGGGTGATGAACGAGCTCAGCGAAACACCGTCGCCCTGCAACGCCTGGATGAAGGTGTTGGTCAGGTCGTTGACCTGCTGGGGCTGCAGGGTTTCGAACAGCGGCTGAAAACCGTTGAGCAGACCCGAGATATCGAACGAGGGTTCGGTGCGGTCGACCGGGATGGTCGCGTTGTTGCGCAGCGCCGAATTGTCGCCCTTGTTGCCCGGCGCCAGCGCCACATAGCGCTGGCCGATCAGGTTCTGATACCGGACCAGGGCTTTGGTGTTGCCGTACACGGTCTGATCGGTCTGCACGATGAACGACACCTTGGCCTGGTGCTGTCCCTCGACCTCGATCTTGGTGACCTTGCCGACGCGCACGCCCGCCATCCGGACGTCGTCGCCCTCACGCAGGCCCAGCACATCGGTGAAGATCGCCGAGTAGCTGTGGGTGGAACCGTTCACGGTGCGCGCCAGCGTATTCCAGATGACCACGGTCACCAGGACCGAGACGATGGCGAAGATACCGAACCCGATCAGCGGTTTGCGAATTCCTCTCATCAGCTGGCACCGCTTTCGGAAACTTGCAAGGTTCCACCCCTCAGGATCGAGCTCAGCAGCAGATATTCGGCAGTCGTCGGATCCCGGCCGAGCAGCGCGCTCATCGCGTCACGTCCGGTGTAGTAGGCGATCGGCCCCGCGGTGGGCTTCTGCCCGTCCGCGGCCGGAGCAGCGGCCGGAGCCGGCTGCGGCGCGGGCGCCGCGGGCGCACCCGGCAGGCCGGGCAGCTGCGGGAACAGACCTTCCAACGGAGTTCCGGCGAACGGGTTGCCCGGCTTGGGCGCCTGCTGCGGCGCGGCCGTCTGCGCGGTGTCACCGGTGGTGACTCCCGGGATGGCGGGCAGGCCCGGCATCGGCGGCAGCTTGGGCAGTCCCTGCGACGCGTCCAGCGTGCGCGGCTTCAGGGCCGGTGTCGGCGGGCCGATGTCGGCGACCACCGGGGCGGTGCCACAGCTCGGCGCCGCCATGTCGCCGTAGCGCGGGCAGTCGGACCGGTCGTACGGCTTGTACGGCGTGAAGGTCAGCCCCGCGTTCCAGATCATCTGCTGCTGCGGACCCCAGTGGAAGGTGGTGCTCAGCTTGCGGACCGACGCGTTCAGGTTCGCGATGGCCTGCGGGATCGCGTCGGGGTCCTCGGTGAGCGCGCCGAACATGTCGCCGGTGCCCGAGGTCAGCTGCTTGCCGACGTCGGGATTGCGGGCGAACAGGTTGTTGACCTTGTCGATGGTCGCCGAGGTGCCGGTGATGAGACCGGCCAGTTCGCTGCGCTTGTCGGCGATGGTCTGCGCGGTCTTGACCGATTCCGACAGCGTCGTCATCAGATCCGGCGCGGACTGGTTGAGCGCGTGGAACGAGGCGGAGAAGTCGTTCAGCGTGCCCTCCGGATCCGGCACCGCGGCCCGGACCTGGGTGAACCAGTTGTTCAGCCGCTCGACGGTGGAACCCGGGACCCGGCCGCTGCCGTCCAGCGCATAGGACAGGGTGCTCAGCACCCGGCCCAGCTGCATGGGGTCGATCTTGTTCAGGATCGTGCGGACCGTGGTGAGCGTGTCCTGCAGCGCGATGGTGCCCTGGCTGTGGTCCTCGGCGATCTGCGAACCGGCCTTCAGCGAGGCGTTGTCGGGACCGTTGTAGACCAGTTCGACCGAGGTGACGGCGAACAGGTTGCTGGGGACGACGCGGGCGGTGACATTGGCCGGGATATCGGAGATGTAGTCCGGCTTCATATTGATGTGCACCTGCTGCAGCTCGCCCTTGGCGGCCACCGACACTTCCTCGACCGCGCCGACCAGCACGCCGCGGAACTTCACGTCGGCCTGCGCGGGCAGTCCGTCACCGGTGGTGGTCAGGTTGGCGGTGACCTCCACCTTGGGGTTCAGGATGTAGCCCTTGTAGCGGGCCATCAGCAGGGTCAGCGCCGCGGCGATGACGACGATTCCGCAGACGCCCGCGATGAGCAGCTGCCGCATCGTCGGTCCGCGGCCACTCGGATCGATGATCATATTCAGGCCCCTGTGTCCATGCGGGACACCCGCACCCGGTCGGCCCGGTGAACGGGCTTCGCATTGTGATTCACCAGTCCTCCTATCCCGAGATCCTGATGCCCGGGTTCACGCCCCAGATCGCCAGCGTCATGAACAGGTCGGCGAAGACGACCGCGATGATGCAGAGCTTGATCGCCCGGCCCGCGGCCACACCGACGCCCTCGGGACCGCCGGAGGCGAAGAAGCCGTAGTAGCACTGGATGAAGGTCGTGATCGCCACGAACAGAATGGCTTTCAGCAACGACCACAGCACGTCGTGCGGTACCAGGAATTGATAGAAGTAGTGCTGGAAGGTGCCCGAAGCCGTGCCGCCGATGAATCCGACCGTGATGGAACACGACAGGTAGGCGACCGGCAGCGCCAGGCAGTACAGGGGCACGATCGCGATCATCGCGGCGATCATCCGGGTGCTGACCAGGTAGGGCAGCGGCCGGATCGCCTGCGACTCCAGCGCGTCGATCTCCTCGGCGATGCGCATCGAACCCAGCTGGGCGGTGAAGCGGCAGCCGGCCTGTGCGGCGAAGGCGAGGGTGGCGAGCATGGGCCCGAGCTCACGGGTGGTCGCGAAGGCGGAGATCGCACCGGTCAGCGGGCTCAAACCGAGCAGGTTCAGCGAGGTGTAACCCTGGATGGCGACGGTCATACCGCCGAAGGCGCTGAGGATCAGGACCACGCCGATGGTGCCGCCACCGACGATCAGACTGCCGTTACCCCAGGTGACGTCCGAGAGCAGCCGCCAGACTTCCTTCGGATAGTGCTTGAGCGCCAACGGCATCGAGCCGATCGAGCGCAGGAAGAAGAAGACCTGATGACCGACCCGCGCGAGCCAGTCCCGCGGGGCACCGGCGGAGCTGCGGATCCGCTGCAGGGGCCGCAGTAGCGGCGGAACATAAGTTGACGACACCGGCTCAAACCATCTGTGGGGGGAACAGGGCGTTGTAGATCTGCGTGATGATCAGGTTCGTGCCGAACAGCATCAGCGCGGACAACACCACGGCGGTGTTGACCGAGTTCGCGACACCGCCCGGGCCGCCGCGGGTGTTCAAGCCCGAATCACACGCGATGATCGCGGCCAGCAGGCCGAAGATCAGGGATTTGATCAACGCCACCAGCAAATCGCTGGTCACCGCGAACGACGCGAACGTGCCGATATAGGAGCCGGGGGTGCCGTTCTGGGCGAAGATGTTGAAGATATAGCCGGTCAGGAAGCCGACGAAGATCACGAAGCCGCACAGCAGCACCGACACCAGCATGGCGGCGCCGAGCCGGGGGGCCACGAGCCGGCGCATCGGGTCGACGCCCATGACTTTCATGGCGTCGATTTCCTCGCGGATGGTGCGGGAGCCGAGGTCGGCGCAGATCGCCGAGCCGACGGCGCCGGCGATCATGAGCGAGGTGACCAGCGGCGCGCCCTGCTGAATGATGCCCAGCCCGTTGGCCGCGCCGATGAACGAGGTGGCGCCGACCTGCTGCGCGACCGAACCCACCTGAATGGAGACGATGACGCCGATCGGAATGGCGACCAGCAAAGTGGGCGCGGCGGCGACACTGGCCATGAATGCGCACTGCCGGACGAATTCACCGAACGGGAAGCGACGACGGAAGATGGCGACGAACAGTTCCGCGACCGCGGAGAAGCCCATCGTGATCTGTCGACCGAAGGTCTCGAGGGACCGCTTGGGGTGATCCTGCCAGTACGCCTTCGTCCAGTCCGCCGCGGCACTCATTCTCGATGGTGAACTAATTGCCCCCGACCCGTCCGGACCGTTGGTGACTTGCACTGGCTACCCCTCTCGACGCCGGTTACCCGCCCCGACGACTGTTTCGCTTGAGGCACCTTACTACGGAGTTAGGAAAAACACAGCACAAAGTGTGGCTGTGGTCATAGACCCAGATCACGTTGGTTCCGGGCCTGTGATCGCGCCCACCCGACTGGTATCGATCACAATGGACACGACCATTTCCTAGAACAGGTTCTAGTTTCTTGATCGAATGTCCAACTCGCGACCCGATCCCCCTTTTATCGGATTGAAATTCTCGTTATTAAGATTTGCCCCGAATACTGACGAAAGCCTATAGCGAGTACCCGCGAAACAGCGGTCGTCGTGAGCAGGTGTCGCATCTCGTCGGCCTCGTACGTGTCCTCGCGCGGCCACGGCATCGATCCAGCAAACTGCATGGCGATACCGGGCGCACTCGGGCCCGAGAACTGCAAGGATGTAGTACGACAAGGCTGATATCGTGCGGACTTCCGACGTCTGGAGGGAAATGTTCAACAAACTCGTCAGGGCGGCTCATGCCGCCTTCGCCGTAGCTCTGGGCGCGGCGCTGCTCGGGACGGGCGCGGGGGTCGCGCAAGCCGGTCCCGGATCGCCGGTGATCGGCGGCGGCTCCGGAATCATCATCGACAACCAGTTCGAGTGCACGGTCACGACCATCGGCCACGACGGCGGTGGTCGCCTGGTGGGCCTGACCGCCGGTCACTGCGGCGAGGCGGGTTCGGAGGTGTGGTCCGAACAGGACCGCGGCGCCGGCGTGATCGGTCATTTCGTCTATTCCAATCATGACCTGGACTATGCGGTCATCCAATTCGATCCGGGCCACGTCACTCCCGTCAATCGGATCGGCAACGTGACGATCACCAACGTCGGGGCACCGGTCCAGTTCCCCAGCATCGTCTGTAAGGAAGGCCGGACCACCGGCAATACGTGCGGCCTGGCCTTCGGCGACGTCTTCCAGACCGACGAGACGTGGGCCGAGATGTGTGTCGTCGAGGGCGACTCCGGCGCCCCCGTCGTGGTCGGCTCCACCCTGGTCGGCATGGTGAACGCCTACCTGGCGGTGGCCTGCTTCGGCCCCGAGGTGGGCACCAACATGTCGGCGATCGTCAACGACATGAATGTGCGCGGTGGCGTGGGGGCCGGCTACGCGCCGATCTGATCGGCGGCACGACAACCCTTGTAACGGGCGGCGATTCGGGTATGACATCCGAGTCGCCGCCCGTTTCCGTGCCCGGGGCGGGACCGGCCGCGCGGCGCGGATCGGGTCGGCCGCCGCGGGGTCCGGTTATGGTGAGCGTTGCCGGCCCGAAAGGAGCACTCCGTGAAGGTGATGAGCGCGATCACAGGTTGGGGCGTCGCGGCCGGGGCCGTCGTGTGCTGGGCCACCGGCACCGCCTCGGCAACCACCGTGCACTGCGATGCCGACCGCAACCGCGATATCACGATCATCGCCGATACCACGGCATGCCGTGCGACGGGCGACGATTCCGGTCATGCCCGGGCGGCGGGAATCGACGGCGTCGGCTATGCCAAGGCAACCGCGGGTGCGATCGCCCTCGGCCTGGGCGCCGGCGGCGGGATCGGGGCCAGCGAGGGCGCGGCCGGACTGCCGGTCGCGGTCGGGATGGGGCCCGACGCCTTCGCCTTCACCTCCCTCGCTCCGGAGCCCGTTCCCGGCCGGATCGGGCTCTCCTTCGCGATGAACGGTTCACAGGCGCAGGTGGTTTCGGGTGAGCGCAGCACGGTCTGCCTCGGCTCGGCGGCGCTGGCCTGGGATTCGCGAACCGGCGCGATCTGTCTCGCGACGCCGTTCGGGTTGTGGCAGGTCCCGGCCGCGCACTGAGCACGGTTCAGGAGCTCACCTACCCTGGCGGGTAGGCGTAACGACGCCGCGACGATGCGGCGGCAGGAGGTCGACACAGGTGGATTCGGCACGTTCGCGGCAGGCAGCGGAGGTGGAAGCGGCGCAGGTAGCGGGGGCCGCCGATAGCGACGACGCACCGCAGATGGTCATCGACCCACGATTCGTGCCGGTCGTGCACCATTTCTTCCGGCTGTTCCCCCGGCCCAACCGGGGCGGCGGCGCATTCGCGGTCTTCCTGCACGGGCGGCCCGTCGTCGATGTGTGGGCGGGCTGGTCGGCGCCGGATCAGCGCTGGCAGTCCGGCACGGTGGCCCTGAGCTTTTCCACCGGCAAGGGTGTGGTCGCCACGGTGCTGCATCGAATCGCCGAACGCGGGCTGGTCGATTACGACGCCCCGGTGGCCGAATACTGGCCGGAATTCGCCGCGAACGGCAAGCAGGACATCACCGTCCGTGAGGTGCTCACCCATCGCGCGGGACTCCACAAGGTGCGCGGCCTGGCGACCGATCCCGACGGCATCCTCGACTACGACGCGATGATCGCGGCGCTGGCGGCCGCCGAACCGGATCCGCGGCGGCTACAGGGGTCGGGATATCACGCGGTGACCTTCGGCTGGCTGGTCGCCGAGATCGTGCAGCGGGCGACCGGTGAGCCGTTCACCGAGGTGTTGCGGCACGAGATCGCCGAACCGCTGCAGACCGAGGAGTTCTGGTACCGGGTGCCCGAGTCCGAGCGGTACCGCATTGCCCGCACCTTCCCGCGGTTGCGTATTCCCGGGCTGCGCTGGGATACCGCCTCGAAGGTGATCGCCCGCAGCCGCACGGTCGGTGCGATCGCCGAGGCCGGGATGCCGGCCGGTTTCGATGTGCTGGTCGGCGATCCGCGCGTACACGACGCGGTGATGCCCGGCTTCAACGGTGTGTTCTCCGCTCGCGCCCTGGCCCGGATGTACGGCGCCCTGGCGAACGAGGGCCGGGTGCTGCTGCCGGACGGCGCCTGGAGCGAACCGCTGTTGCGCCCGGAAACCATCGAGAACATCAATCATGTGCAACGCAGCGAACATCGCGACTACGTCATCGGCGTACCCGTGCCGTTCACGCTGGGATACCATCGGCCGCCGATCGCCTCCCGGCGCCCGCTGCGCCGTGCGTTCGGCCACTACGGCGTGGGTGGTTCCGGCGCGTTCGCCGATCCGGAATCGGGCATGTCGGTCGCCTTCGTCACCAATCGCCTGGGTAATTCGCTGAACACGATCGGCGACGGGCGGCTGGCCCGATTGGCGGCGGAGACCCGCGCGGCACTCGGCTGACAGGGCGCGGACCGCATCGAACCCGGGCCGTGACTGCTTCGTGTGCTGGGTATGCGCGCAGCAACAGCAGGCCGGCATCGCACCCCGCAGATTTCCGGCGAACGGGCCGCACCCCGGCAACCGCGGTGGGTCGCGGCGCACGCGCTGGCGGCCGGAATCGATTTCGATCGGTACTTCCGGCTGCGCCGCGCGCACGACGGCTATCCGTTTCTGGTCCGCTTCCCGGGATTCGGCGCGGTATTGTTCACGGGGACACCGGGCGGCACGAAAGAATTTCTCCGGTCGCCGATCGGAATTCTGCATCCGCCACAACCGAATCCCATTGAACCGCTAATCGGTTCGGCCTCATTGATACTCGCTCGTGATCAGCGTCATCGCAATGATCGCACGGTGCTGACGCCCGCATTTCATCGCGCGCGAATTACGCAGTACGGCACGGTAATTCGGGACAGCACTCGCGACGAACTCGCGGGCGCCGGCGCCGGTCCCGCGTGGCTGCCGGGAACGACGATCGATGCGCGGGTGGCGGCGCGGGCGCTGACGCTGCGGGTGATCCTCACGCTGATCTTCGGCACCGACGATTCGCGCCGGCGCGACACCTACACCGCCGCGGTCGGCGAATTCCTCACCGCCTTCACCGGACCGCTGATGCTCGTTCCCGCGTTGCGGCACAGCGCATTCGGTTTGTCGCCGTGGGACCGATTCGCGCGGGCGCGCACCCGGCTGGACGCACTGCTCGACGCCGATATCGCCGCCCGGCGGATGTCCGGCACGCCCGGTGACGGTGCGCTCGGTGTGCTGTCGACCGCTCGCTACGAGGACGGCAGCGGGGTGAGCGATGCCGATCTGCGCGAACAGCTGCGCACGCTGTTGGTAGCCGGTCACGAGACCACGGCCACGAGTCTGGTGTGGGCGCTGTTCCGGTTGCACCGCGATCCCGGCGCGCTGGCCCGGCTGCGCGCCGAAGTCAGTGCCGCGGGGCCCGACGCCGATCCCGAGGAGCTGGCCGGTCTGCCGTATCTGAATGCGGTGTGCCAGGAGACTTTGCGACTGCACCCGCCGGTGCCGATCGTGCTGCGGCGGCTCACCGGACCGCACACGGTGTGCGGGGTGGAGTTGGCCGAGGGGGACACGATGGGGGTCGCGATCCCGCTCGTACACTCCGATCCCGATACCTGGGACGAGCCCGAGCGGTTCCGGCCGGAGCGTTTCCTGGACCGCCGGTACGGACCGTTCGAATACCTGCCCTACGGCGGCGGCCATCGCCGCTGTCTCGGCGCCACCCTGGCCGACTACGAGTTGCGAATCGCGCTCGCCACCATCGTGAGTCGGGTCGAGTTGTCGCTGCTCCCGCGCTATCGTCATGGCCGAATTCCGCGCTCGGTGCCGCACAACATCGCCACCGGTCCGCATCGCGGGATCCGCTTCACGGTGGAGGGAATCCGCCACCCCTGAAGTGATTTGCCTCACAAGGAGGTTTGCTGGGTGGCGATCCGGCTCTTATCCACCCACCCGGACCTCGAACCCGACTCGCCGATGCGAACGGGACTTTCACCCTGTCACCACTACGCCACTCGGCCACGGTGACGGATCACACAGGTGCGGTGCGGACTTCATAACTGGCGGAACGCAATTGGCCGATGCCCGCGAGAGATGTAGTAATGGAGGCCGGGCCGGGGCCTGATAGACCGTTCGCGCACCCGCGCGCGAATATTCCTGTGCGCCGTGGCGCGCGATCTAGGTGGGAGAGGACGAAACGGCTGTGCGCACCACAACCTGTCGGAAGCCCGTTCGGGACGAGACCAGCCTGTCCAAGCGGACCGGCCTGTTAGCCCTCGCGGCGACCTCCTTGGCGGTGACCGCCGCCGGTGCCATCGCCATGGCGCCCGCCTCGGCCGCGCCGCTGTGGCCCGGTGGGCCCGACGTCCCCGGCGCTCCGGCCGTCGTGCAGGCGCCGCAGCCCGAACCCGGTGCCGCGCCGGTGAAGAACCCGCCGCCGCTGCCGCAGGCGAATTTCGCCGCGCCGAGCATCAGCCCCGGCGACGGCGACGTGGTCGGCGTCGCGCAGCCCATCATCATCAACTTCAAGGATCCGGTCGGCGACCACGCCGCGGCCGAGAAGGCCATCCGGATCACCTCCAGCAACGCCACCCACGGCCACTTCTACTGGCGCGGTGACAAGCAGGTGCGGTGGCGGCCGGAGGAGTTCTGGCCCGCCAACTCCGACATCACCGTCGAGGCCGGCGGCACCCAGGTCGCCTACAAGGTGGGTGACGCGGTCGTCGCCACCGCCGACGACGCGACCCACACGATCACCGTCACCCGCAACGGCGAGGTCGTCAAGACCATGCCGACCTCGATGGGCAAGAAGGATCACGAAACCCCCAACGGCACCTACTACGTCGGGGAGAAGAACCGGAAGATGATCATGGACTCCTCGACCTACGGGGTTCCGATCACCGATCCGCAGGGCTACAAGCTCGAGGTCGAGTACGCGACCCGGCTGTCCAACAGCGGCATCTTCGTCCACGCCGCCCCGTGGTCGCTCGCCCAGCAGGGCGTGTCCGACTCCAGTCACGGCTGCCTGAACGTCAGCACCGAGGATGCCCAGTGGTTCTTCGAGAACGCGCAGAAGGGCGATCCCGTGGTGGTGACGAACTCCACCGGAAACTTCAGCGCCGGTGACGGTATGGGCGACTGGAGCTAGGCTCCTCCGCCTCTCCGCGTTCGTTGGCGGTTTCGGGGTGGCTTGCTGGGCATTGCCGTGTTCGGGTGGTGACGGCGGGCTCGGAGTTTCCGGAAAGGGCGGCCGTCGCGGTGTCGGACTTCTAGGATCTGCTCATGGCCGGGGTGTCCGAGAATGATCGTCCGACGCCCGGTCGAGAGTTCAGGGGTTCGGTGCCTGGGGTTCTCCGGGCGTTCGCTGGGGGCGGGCAGACCGCGGTGGTGCGGAGCCGCCCGGAGCGAGTACTGCCGCAGAACCGGGGACGGCGGCGGCCGTGGGGGGATTACGGGCTGTTCTTCGTGTTGGTGGTGCCGAACCTGGTGCTGCTGGGGCTGTTCGTCTATCGCCCGCTGATCGACAACATCCGGCTGTCGTTCACCGACTGGAATCTCGCCGAACCCTTCGCGCACTTCGTCGGAGTGCGCAACTACCGCGAGTGGTGGACACGGGCGGACACCTGGCAGATCGTCGGCAATACCGTGATCTTCACCGTCTTCGCGGTCGGCGGCAGTATGGTGCTGGGTCTCGGGCTGGCCCTGCTGCTCGATCGGAAACTGTTCGGCCGCAACGTGGTTCGCTCGGTGATCTTCGCCCCGTTCGTGATCTCCGGCGCGGCGATCGGGGTGGCGTTCCAGTTCATCTTCGATCCGGGCTTCGGCCTGGTGCAGGATCTGCTGCACCGCATCGGCATCACCGATGTGCCGGATTTCTATCAGGAACCGCACTGGGCGCTGTTCATGGTGACCGTGACCTACATCTGGAAGAACCTGGGCTACACCTTCGTCATCTACCTGGCCGCGCTGCAGGGTGTCCAGCGTGACCTGTTGGAGGCGGCCGCGATCGACGGCGCCGGACGGTGGACCACCTTCACCCGCGTCCTGCTGCCGCAGCTGCGGCCCACCACATTCTTCCTGTCGATCACGGTCATGCTGAATTCGCTGCAGGTGTTCGACATCATCAACGTGATGACGCGCGGCGGGCCGCTGGGCACCGGTACGACGACCATGGTCTATCAGGTCTACCAGGAAAGCTTCCGCAATTTCCGCGCCGGATACGGGGCGACGGTCGCGACGATCATGTTCGTGGTGCTGCTGATCATCACGCTGCTCCAGGTACGAGTGATGGATCGAGACGAATGACGAGCACGACGGTAGCGCCGGCCACCCGCGGTCGACAGCGGAAACGCCTGCTGGCAACGGTTTTCGGCTACGCGGCGATGATGTGTGTGCTGATCGTCGTCGGGGTGCCGCTGTTCTGGATTCTGATCACCTCGTTCAAGGCGCGGCCCGATATCTACACCCAGCCGGCGGTATGGTGGCCGCGTAGCTGGCATCCGGAGAACTACCGCGAGGCCACGACCACGCTGCCGTTCTGGACCTTCCTCCGCAACTCGCTGATCGTCACCACCGTCGTCTCCGCGGTCAAATTCGCGCTGGGCGTATTCAGCGCCTACGGCCTCGTCTTCCTGCGCTTTCCGGGGAAGACGCTGATCTTCCTGGCGATCATCGCCGCGCTGATGGTGCCCAATCAGATCACCGTGATCTCCAACTACGCGCTGATCGCCCAGCTGGGTTGGCGCAATACGCTGCTGGGCATCATCGTGCCGCTGTGCGGGGTGGCATTCGGCACCTTCCTGATGCGTAACCACTTTCTCTCCCTGCCGGTTTCGGTGGTCGAGGCGGCGCGCGTCGACGGTGCGAACTGGTGGCAGCTGCTGATCCGGGTGGTACTGCCGATGTCCGGCCCGACGATGGTGGCTTTCGCGGTGGTCACGCTCGTCAACGAATGGAACGAGTATCTGTGGCCGTTCCTGATGGCCGACGACTCCGGCGTCGCGACCCTGCCCGTCGGCTTGACACTGCTACAGAACACCGAAAATCCCAGTGTCACCAACTGGGGGCCGGTGATGGCCGGCACCCTGCTGACCATGCTGCCGATTCTGGTGGTGTTCGTGCTGCTGCAGCGGCACATGATCAAGGGCCTCACCACCGGTGCCGTCAAAGGATGATTCGCTCGAGGAGAGTGCCCGTGACCCGACCGCGCACACTGACCCGTCGCGGATTTCTCACCGCCACCTCGGTGGCCGCCGGGCTGGCCCTGTCGGCGTGTGCGGGAATGGGTGGCAGCACCGGCGTCGGCGGCGATCCGAATACGATCATCTTCTGGTCGAATCATCCGGGCACCTCGAAGAATCAGGAAACCGAGCTGATCAACCGGTTCCACGCGCAGCATCCCGATCTGACTGTGAAGCTGGTGGACGCCGGGCGCAACTACGAAGAAGTGGCGCAGAAGTTCAATGCCGCGCTGACGGGCGGCGCCCTGCCGGATGTCGTTGTGCTCTCGGACGTCTGGTGGTTCAACTACGCGTTGAACAAGGCCATCGAACCGCTCGACGAGCACATCGCGGCCGCCGCAGTGCCGCTGGCGGACTACGTCGACAGCTTCGTCGACGACTACCGGTTCGCGGGAAAACTGTGGGCGCTGCCGTATGCGCGCTCGACGCAGATCTTCTGCTACAACCGCGGTCTGTGGGCCCGCGCCGGACTGCCCGACCGCGGCCCGCGGAGCTGGCAGGAATTCGACGAATGGGGACCGGAACTGCAACGTGCCATCGGCGCGGGGAAGTGGGCCCACGGCTGGGGCGATGCCAAGAACTATCTGGCCTGGACATTTCAAGGACCGAACTGGACCTTCGGCGGGGCCTACTCGGATCGGTGGACACTGAAGTTCTCCGATCCCCGCACGGTCGAGGCCGGAAACTTCCTGCGCGACATGATCAATCGCAAACACTACGCCGCCATCCGCCCGCAGCTGGCCGTGGATTTCGGCACCGGGGTGGTGGGCTCGGCCATCACCTCCACCGGCGATATCAAGGGCATCGTCGCCAATGCGGCGGGCAAACTCGACTTCGCCACGGCATTCCTGCCGCATCCGAACGGGCCGGGATGCACCACCGGCGGTGCGGGACTGGCGATTCCGTCGCGCATCTCCGATCAGCGCAAGGCCAACGCACTACGCTTCATCGAGTTCATCACGAATCCGGTGAACACCGCCTATTTTTCGCAGGCGACGGGTTACATCCCGGTGCGCAAGTCGGCGGTCCACGATCCGTCGGAACAGCAATTCCTCGCCGCCAACCGCAATTTCGCGACCGCCGTCGACCAGCTGCCGCTGACGCGTTCGCAGGACTACGCCCGGGTGTTCCTGCCCGGCGCCGATCAGATCATCGGCACCGGGCTGGAACAGATCGGATTGCAGAACCGGGACGTGACGTCGGCCTTCGCCGATATCACCGATCGGCTGCAGACCATCTACGACCGGCAGATCGAACCGAAACTACCGCGGTAGTCACCAGATCCGCACGCGCTCGGTGGGTTCCAGGTACAATGCGTCACCCGGTTCGACATCGAACGCCTCGTGGAATCCGTCCAGATTGCGAACCACACCGTTGCACCGGAACTCCGGCGGAGAATGCGGGTCGACGGCCAGCCGGCGGATCGCCTCCTCGTCGCGGGCCTTCGTGCGCCACACCTGCGCCCAGCCGAAGAACACTCGCTGCAGTCCGGTCAGTCCGTCGATCACCGGCGGCTCCGCGCCGTCGAGTGAGATCTTGTAGGCCTCCAACGCGATCGAGAGACCACCCAGGTCGCCGATGTTCTCGCCGATGGTGAATTCGCCGTTGACGGTGTGGCCGGGCAGCGCCTTCGGCTCGAATTGGTTGTACTGATCGATCAACGCCTTGGTGCGCTTACCGAATTCGGAGCGATCGGTTTCGGTCCACCAGTCGACCATATTGCCGTCGCCGTCGTACTTGCTGCCCTGGTCGTCGAAGCCGTGGCCGATCTCGTGCCCGATCACCGCACCGATGCCACCGTAGTTGGCGGCGTCGTCGGCGTTCATGTCGAAGAACGGCGGTTGCAGAATCGCCGCCGGGAACACGATCTCGTTCATGCCCGGGTTGTAGTAGGCGTTCACCGTCTGCGGCGTCATGAACCACTCGCCGCGATCGACCGGGCCGCCGAGCTTGTTCATATCACGGTCGTGGTCGGCGGCGTAGCCACTGCGGTAGTTGCCGACCGGATCGGCGGGATCGACGCGGACCGCGGAATAGTCGCGCCAGGTGTCGGGGTAGCCGATCTTGGGAGTGAACCGCTCCAACTTGGCCAGCGCGGCCTCGCGGGTCTGCGGGCTCATCCACTCCAGTTCGCTGATGTTGCGGCGGTAGGCCTCGATCAGGTTCGCCACCAACTCCTGCATCCGCTGTTTGGCCTCGGGCGGGAAGTGTTCGGCGACATAGATTTTCGCGACCGCTTCGCCGAGCAGATCCTGCACCAGCGAGACGCCGCGCTTCCAGCGCTCGCGATTCTCCTGAGCGCCGGTGAGGGTGCGACCGTAGAAGTCGAAACTCTCCTCGACGATCGCGGCGGTCAGATACGGCGCACGTGCCCGCAGCACCCGCCAGCTCGCCCACGCCTGCCAGTCCCCGAGCGGCTCCGCGGCCCACAGCTGCGCGAAGGTACGCGCGTAATCGGGCTGGCGCACAATGACTTCGGCGAACAGCTCGGTGCCGGAGGCCGAGACTCCCGCAGCCAGCTCCTCGGTCCAGGCGGCCCAGTCGAATTCCGGATTCGCGGCGGCGAGGTCGGCGAAAGTGGTGAGGTTGTAACTCAATTCGGCGTCGCGGCGGCGCACCACATCCCAATGTCCCGCGGCCAGTTTGCGCTCCAGCTCGAAGACGCGCTGCGGATCGTACTCGAGCGCGGCCAGCTGGAACATGCGCCGGATGTGCTCGACGTATTTGGTGCGGATCTCGGCGTAATCGTCGTTGCGGTAATACGATTCGTCCGGCAGGCCGAGCCCGGACTGGGTCAGGTTGACCAGATAACGCTGCGAATTCTTGTCGTCGGTATCGACGTAGGCGCCGACCGCCCCGCCCACACCGGTGCGCTGCAGCCGGCCCAGCAGCACAGCCAGCTCACCGCGATCCTTCACCTCGCGTACCGCGGCCAGTTCCCCGGCGATCGGGGTGAGCGCGGCGGCCTCGACCGCCTCCTCGTCCATGAAGCTGTTGTAGAGGTCGGCGATCTTGCGTGCCTCCTCCTCGTCCGGCACCGAGGCAACGGTTCCGGCCGCCAGGTCCTGGATGATCTTCTTGACGTCCAGTTCGGCCTGGTCGTAGAGGGTGCGGAACGCTCCGTCGACCGCGCGATCGGCGGGAATGTCGTAGGTGTCCAGCCATTTGCCGTTGACGTGCGCGAACAGGTCGTCCTGCACCCGCACAGCGTCGTCGCGATAGGTCAGATCGATGCCCGAGGGAGTCGTCACGTCGAAAGTCACGACCTCCAGTATGCCGACGACGGCGACGCGCCGCCGCCGCATTCAGCCCGGTGCGGTGGTCGCCGCCGGGATGCGGTCGAATTCGCCGTCCCGGGCGCCGGCCAGGAACGCCCGCCACTCGCCGGGAGTGAACGACAGTGCGGTGGTGTCGTGGACCAGAACCGTGCCACCGTCCGCCGCGGGGCGAACGTGCAGGTCACCCTCGCTGTCACCGTGCAGGACCCGGCGCAGGAAAGCCATCCAGGCAGGCGCGTCGACGGTGATGATCGGCTCGCGCTCGGGTCTGTTCGCGGGATCACGGCGGTATTTGCTGTCGCGGATCTGCACCGCGTCACCGTCGAAACGGACCTCGACGCACTGGTTGCCGTTGTTGGTGCGCGTGGAGGTGAACCAGGGTGTGACCTCCGGCCGATACCTCGCGGGGGTGGGCATGGGCGGGAGTTTACACGGCTGCGTATTTCTCGATCAGCGCCAATGACTCTGTGCGAGTGAGGGATTGATCGAGCGCTCGCACGAATGCGAACGCCAGATCGTGCACCTGGTCGGGATTGTCGACCGGCGCGCCGAAGACCGCGCTCTCGGCCCAGCCGAAGGTCGGCAGGTACTCGGAGGCGAAGTCCAGCAGATGAAAACTCGCCCCGCCGAGGATCGCGCCGTCGGGAGCCGCGAACGGGATGACCCGGATGTCCACGTTCGGCCTGGTGCGCAACAGCCCGGCCAGATACTCCAGCTGCGCACACAGCACTGCCTGGCCGCCGACCTGCTGCAACAGGGTCGCCTCGCCGACCACGGCGGTGAGGGCGACGGGATCGTGCCCGTGCAACCGCTTGCGGCGGCGCATCCGCATCGCGACCAGCTGTTCGACCTGCGCCGGACGGATCATCACATCGGCGGCGATCAGCGCTCGCGCATAGGCCTCCGTCTGCAGCATCCCGGGGATCACGAGGCTGTCGTAGCTGCGAATACCGTCCGCGCCGTACTCCATCCCGTAATAGCGCTGCAGTTCCGGGCCGATCAGGGCCGATCGCGTCCACCAGCCGCGCTCTCGCCCGGCCGCCAGCAGGGCGAGCAGTTCCGCACGTTCCTGTTCGCCGACCGCGAGCAGGTCCAGCACCGGACCGATGGTGTTGGCGGTCAGCACCCGGCGGCCCTTCTCCACGTGCGACCAATTGGCCGGGGTGAACCCCACCGCGCGGGCGAAGCCGGCCGAGTCGAAGCCACGATGTTCGCGGAGTTCGCGCAGGCGACGGACCAATTCCCACCGGGCGACCACTGGCGAGGTAGGGGCCATGCGGGCAGATGCTACGCCGGCCACCGCGACACGCCCGTGACTATTGTCATTTCAACTGTACGGCGATACGGTCTGCGTATCGGTGGCACTGCACTCGACGACGAGACGAGGTTCGCCATGAGCACGCGCGACCCGATGGCCGGCGCGATCGAACCGAATATCACCACCATCACCACCGCGCCGCGCGCAGTCACCCAAGAAGCGCTGGTCCGCTGTCGTCGCTACCGCAAAGAGAACGGGCTCTACGGGATCGTCGAACCGGTACGAGGTCGCATCCTGTTGGAAATAGGCCCGGTCGGCGCGATCACCGTGCCGGCCGCCCTCGGAGCTCCGATTCGCGAATACCTCACCGTGCGCGGACATCGCGGGCCGATCATCGGACATCCACGGTCGGCACGCTGGACCTTCCTGACCGGACATGTCGACGAATCGGCCACCGACGCCGCGATCGCGTCCGATATGTTCCATCGCTGCGCCGCGCTGGTCGCCCCGGGCACCACCATCGTGCTGCCCTCACCGGCCGACGAACGCACCGGATACCGGGTGTGGATCGATTCGCCGCACGGCGACTACCGGCCGGAACTGGCCGAGGTGCTCACCGCAACCCGCCAGTGCCGGCCGGACCCGTACTGACCCGGCCGATCAGGAGGTCGGCCGCGGACTCAGGGTCACGCTGTACTTGTTCTCCAGCGTCTGATTCCAATCACGTTGGCACTGGTCGATCTTCGACTGATCGCCGTTGGCCTTGTTCACGCAGTCGAGGAAATCCTTACCGCCGTTGTTGACGAAGAAGTTGACCCCGATCGCGGCGATCACGATTCCGGCGATGAGCCCGAGCAGGCCCAGCACCAGGCCGGCCATCGCCATACCGCCGCCGGCCGCGGTGCCGCGCCGAGCCTTGACCGTCGCGATGATGCCGAAGATCAGGGCGACCAGGCCGAACAGGATTCCGCCCACCACTGTCCAGCAGGTCAGCAGGGCGATGATGCCGAGGACCAGCGCCGTGATGGCCAGCCCCTTGCCCTTGGGCTGCTCCCACGTGCCCTGTCCCGGTGGGCCGGGGTAGCCGCCGGCGGGCGGCGGGGGATATCCGCCCGGATACTGCCCCGGCTGCTGGCCGTGCTGCCCCGGCTGCTGGCCGTACTGGCCGGGTTGTTGTGGATACTGACCCGGCTGCTGGGGATATTCGCCCGAGTGGCCGGGATACTCGCCCGAACGGCCGGGGTACTCGCCCGAGCGTCCGGGTTCGCCGCCCGACTGCGGATACGGTTCCGGCGGGGGATAGTTCCCGGGCGGTGGATTCTCGGTCATCGCTGTCCTCTCCTCTAACGCACGGGCCCTCGACGGCCGCGTCTGCCGACTCTATTGGCCGCCGAGACGTGCGTGCATTTCCCACACCAGGACCTCCGCCGGAACCTCGGCGACGATGCGCTGCCCGCCGCTGCGGGTCATCCGCACCGCATCACCTTCGTAGAGGGTTCCGACACCCTCCATCTCGACCTCGCCGCGGGCGACGAAGACATGCAGGTAGGGCGCCTCGGGGAGGGTGATCGCCTGCCCCGCGGCAGCTCCCGCCGCACCGGGCATCCGCCCGACGTGCAGGGCGGAATGGCTGCTGCTGATCGCGATCGCGGTGCGATCGCGATAGCGCGGCATACCCGTGGCGACCGTGATCAGACCGCCGCGGTCCAGTTCGTCGTCGATTTCCAGTTGCTGATATCCGGGAGTAATTCCCGGCTCATCCGGTACTACCCACATCTGCACGAAATGAACCGCTTCGGAATGCGGCGACGTGCCGCCCTGTTCCGGCGGAAGACGCCACGAATCATTCTTTTCCGAATGCAGAATTCCGGTTCCCGCGCTCATTCGCTGTGCCAATCCGGGATAGATGACACCGGCATGTCCGAGCGAATCCTGATGCACCAGAGAACCGTTCAGAACCCAGGTGACAATTTCCATATCGCGATGCGGATGAGTGTCGAATCCCTCGCCCGGCAACACGATGTCCTCGTTGTTCACCAGCAGCAGCCCGTGATGGGTGTTCTCCGGATCGTAATGCTCGCCGAACGAGAACGAATGCTTCGAATCCAGCCATGCCACACGGGTTTTCATGCGATCGCCGGCGCGATGAACATCGATGTGTGGTGTCGTGAGTGTGGACAACGGGGGTCCTCCTCTCGAGCTGCTGTCGAGGCCGCCGGGTAGATTCTACCGTGGCTGTGCACCGGCCCCGCACATTGATCCGGAGGTGAACCGAAATGCGACCCGACGCTGCGCGGCGGGCCGCGGTGGCCGCCGCCGTCCGCCGGCCCGGAATGCCGCGGCTGGCGCTGATCCGGTTCTCCGGACAGTTCGGCGACGGAATGTTTCAAGCAGCGCTGTCGGGGGCGATTCTGTTCAATCCCGAACGTGCCACCGATCCGCTGGCCATCGCGGGCGGGTTCGCGGTACTGCTGCTGCCGTATTCGGTGATCGGACCGTACGCCGGAGCGATGCTGGACCGCTGGGACCGCCGCACGGTGCTGCTGATCGCCAACGTGCTGCGGGCGGTATTGATCGTGGTGACCGCGGTCGGGCTGTGGGCCGGAATCCGCGATACGCCGCTGTTGCTGCTGGCGCTCGCGGTGGTCGGGATCAGCCGATTCGTCCTGGCCGGAATCTCGGCGTCGCTGCCGCGGGTCCTGGAACAGCGCTGGCTGGTGCCGATGAATTCGGTCCTGGCCACGGTGGCATCGGGATGCGCCGGAGCGGGCGCCGCGGGCGCGGTGGCGATCATCGGCGCGGTGGGCGCGGGCGATGTCGCGGGTGCGGTGGCGGTGGCGGCCAGTGCCTGCGGGTCGGTGATCTCGGCGGTGGCCGCGATCGGCTTCGCGCGACATCAGCTCGGACCCGAACATCGAATCGGTGCGTCCGGGCGCGGTGCGACCGCCGAGTCCGTGCGCGCCGTGCTCACCGGTCTGCGCACCGGCGCCCGTGCGGTGGCCGAATCGCGGGATTGCACCACCGCGATGATCGGCGTCGGCACCCACCGCATCGTCTTCGGCGCCAACACCCTGCTCATGGTGCTGGTCCTGCGCCGCCCCAACGAATCCGGCATGTCGGCGAGTTCGGGACTCGTCGGCTTCGGCGTCGCGATCACCGCCGTCGCCGCGGGCATGCTCGCCGCCGCCGTGCTGACGCCGCTGCTGATTCCGCGGCTCGGGCGCCCGCGCACGGTGGTCGCCGGACTGTCGGCGGCGCTGCTGGTGCAGGCGACACTGGTCCCGCCGATCACCGTCGCCACCGGTGCGGCCGAACATCGGGCCCACCAACTGCTGCTGGCCGGCGCGTTCCTGCTCGGCCTGGCCGGGCAGATGGTGAAACTGACCGGCGACGCCACCCTGCAGATCGATGTCGACGACGCTCGGCGCGGGCAGGTATTCGCCCTGCAGGACACGGTTTTCAACATCACGTTCGTCGTCGCCGTCGCCGTCACCGCCCTGGTCATTCCGGCGGACGGCCGTTCCCTCGGTGTAGTGGCGGCAGGCGCCGGACTGTACGTCCTGGGGATCGCGGCGATCGCCGCCAACAGCCGCCGGCGCACGCCACGCGGTTGCTCCGGACGTTCGCAGACGCATCCCGGCTGATCGGTTAGATTGTTAGCCGCTGTGCTCGGTCCCAGCTGATGCGGTGACTGACAGTGCATGTCACCAGCGGTGCGAGTGGTAGTCGAGGAGTGCGGTGTTCGGGAACAACGCGACGGGGAGAGCTGCTGCCGACGGAACGGCGGCGCGCGGCTCCAACCGCCTCGGAAAGCGCTGCGCCTCGGCGGTTTTCACGCCCGCGGTCACCGGATTGCTGGTGTTCGGCACAATCGCACCCGTTCCCGCGTCGGCCGAACTCGCCCCGTGGGCGCCGCCACCGAAGAATGCCTGCGGCGAAACGGGATTCGATCCGCTCGCCCGCCAGCCCGATCCGAATGCGCCTGTGCCGCCGATTCTTCCGCCGAGAATCGACATCCCGGTGCCGGTGCCGGAGATCGTGCCCGTACCCGTACCGGGCCCGCGGCCGGACAACACCCGGATCGTCCCGCAACCCCTGCCCGCGGACCCGTGCCACAACCCGTGCCCGGATATTCGCGATACGCCGAAACCACCGCCGGCCGAAGATCCTTCCGTGCCGGGCGAATCCGCACCCGACTCCGGTTCGGCCCCCGGCTCCGGTTCGGCATCCGGCTCGAACAGTGGCTCGGGCACAGGTTCCGGGTCCGGCTCCGGCACCGGCTCGGGATCGAATTCCGGCCCGTTCAATCTGCCGAACATCAATATCAATCCGGAACCCGAACCGATTCCGATCCCCATCCCCGGAGGCGAACCGCCGACGCCGGAGACGCCGCCGACGCCGGTGCGGCCGTCCACCGACCCGGGCGCGGTCGCGGCGGCACCCGCGCCGCGCACGGTCGAGAACGTGAAGCTGGTCAATCAGGTGACCGGCCACGGCTCGGTCAACCGCACCGATATGCGCTGGCAGGTCGACGGGACCGATCTCGGCATCATGTGGGAGACCGGCCCGGGCAAGGTCGCGGTGGTATTCGGCGACACGTTCGGCAAGGGCTGGGAGTACGGCCAGGTCGGCGGACCGGACTGGCGATCGAATGTGCTCGGCTTCAGCTCCGAACGCGACCTGACCAAGGGCCTGATCATCGACGACATGGTGCAGGACAGCCGCTGCCACGCCGCCGAACTGCTGAACAGCCGCAAGATCAAGAACTTCGAGACCACCGTGATCCCCACCTCCGGATTCGCCCTCGGCGACCGGCAGTACATGAGCTATATGTCGGTCAATCACTGGAGCAGGATCCCGGGGATGTGGTGGACCAACAACGGTGGTCTGGCCTACTCCGACGACGGCGGCAGTACCTGGGTCAAGGATCAGTACGCCAAGTGGGACAACATGTTCGGCATCGATCGCTTCCAGGTCGCGACGATGGTGCCGCACGGCGACTACGTCTACATGTTCGGCACGCCCAACGGCCGCATCGGCATGATCGGCCTGGCGCGGGTGCCGAAGAAGGACGTACTGAACAAGTCCGCGTATCAGTACTGGGTCGACGGCACCTGGGCCTCCGCGCAGGAGAACCATGCCACGCCGCTGCTTCCCGGCATCGCGGGCGAGTTGTCGGTGCGCTACGACGAGTCGAGCAAGCAGTGGCAGATGGTGTACCTGGACCCGGCTCGGCACGCGATCGTGCTGCGGACCGCGACCGAACCGCAGGGAGCCTGGACCGACGGCACCCTGCTGGCCGATACGAACGACTACCCGAAGGCGTACGGCGGTTTCATCCATCCCTGGTCGACGGGTAAGGACCTCTACTTCACGATGTCGGCCTGGGACAGTTACAACGTCTACCTGATGCACGCGACGCTGAACGACCCCACCGCCTCGGAACCCGCCGATCCGAACCCCACCGCGCCGGAACCCGCCGATCCCTAGGCCCGCGCGGGGAAATGTCATCGACACCACCTCGCGTATTCACCGGCGGCCAGTACTCTCGAAGCAATCATGGCCACGTATTTCGATCCCAAATCCTGGTCGCCGTTGCGGGCAGTGGACCTGGGCCGGCGGCTGTTCGACCCGGAGTTGCTGGATCAGTGGACGACTTTCACCACCGCATGGCTCGACCCGGTGGCGGATCTCGGGGCGGGTACGGTCACCGCGCTCATGCCGGATGTGCTGATGACGCTGCTCAGCGAGGGAATCCTGAGCCGCTTCGGCGGTCGGGAGGTCACCGCCACCCTGCTCGGCCACGATCTGACCGCGATTCTGCAGACCCTCAAGGTGCGCCGCCGCGGCGCCCACTTCCAGACCAAGACGGTGCTGACCGACCTGCGCTGGAACGGACATCCGATCGAGGAGATGACGGTGATCGCGCACGGAGTGCGGCTGATTCCCGGCGTCCCGACGAAGGTGCGCACCGCCGGACTCGACGTCACCGGCACCGTGACCACCGCGGCGCTGGTCGAATGGCTCAACGAGAAGCGGCTGGACTGGCGGTTCGAGGTGCATCCGAGCGGATTGATCAGCGCACGCCATCGCACCCGTAAATTCCAGGCGCTGGTCGACGCCGCCATCAGCGACAACCTCGTCACGATCGCGGTCCACCAGGCTGCCTGGTCGGGCGTCCGGGTACCGCGGCGGTGGGTGTCGGTGGCGCCGGTCACGCTGGCGGACCTGCCCAACGACGTGCGCATCGTGCGTGCCGACCGGCACGGCGACCGGGTGGATTTCCGGCTCGAGCTCCCGCAGATCACCGGCTCGTTCGACCTCGGGCAGATGCGTGCGGCGATCGTCGCCGGAACCACGCTGATCGTTTTCTGAGGCCGACTCCGGACCGCCGAGTCCGGTTCCGCGACGCTACTGTCCGCCGGCGTTCCACCATTCGAGCAGCGCGGCCTCGGCCTCGTCGCGAGTCAGCGGACCGCGATCCAGCCGCAGTTCCTTCAGATAGCGCCAGGCGCGGCCGACCTGCGGCCCCGGCTCCAGGCCGAGCAGTTCCATGATCGCGTTGCCGTCCAGGTCCGGACGCACCCGCTGCAGATCCTCCTCCTGCTGCAGGCGTTCGATCCGGGCTTCCAGATCGTCGTAGGTCGAGCGCAGCAGTGCGGCCCGCCGCTTGTTGCGGGTGGTGCAGTCCGCACGCACCAATTTGTGCAGTCGCGGCAGCAGGTCGTCGGCATCGGTGACGTAGCGGCGCACCGCCGAATCGGTCCACTGGCCCTTGCCGTAGCCGTGGAACCGCAGGTGCAGATACACCAGCCGCGCCACGTCCTCGGTGAACTGCTTCGGATATTTCAAGGCGCGCATGCGCTTTCGCACCATTTTCGCGCCGACGACCTCGTGGTGATGGAAACTGACACCGCCGCCGGGCTCGTTGCGCTTGGTCGGCGGTTTGCCGATGTCGTGCAACAGCGCGGCCCAGCGCAGCACCAGATCCGGATCGCCCTGCTCCTGGTCGATGGCCTGGCGCAGCACCGTCAGCGAATGCTGATAGACGTCCTTGTGCTGATGGTGTTCGTCGATCTCCAGCTTCATCGCCGGAACCTCGGGCAGCACCCGTTCGGCCAGTCCGGTCTCGCACATGATGTCGATACCGTCGGTGGGATATTCACCGCCGATCAGCTTGTCCAGTTCGGTACGCACCCGTTCGGCGGTGATGCGGCGGATCTCGTCGGCCATCAGCGCGATCGCCACCCGCACCCGCGGTGCCACCTCGAAGCCGAGCTGGGAGACGAAGCGGGCCGCGCGCAGCATGCGCAGCGGATCGTCGTTGAACGAATCCTCCGGCGCCGCGGGAGTATCCAGCGCGCCGGCCAGCAGGGCGTCCATGCCGTCGAGCGGATCGACGAATTCCAGATCACCGGCCGGGCCGATACGCACTGCCATCGCGTTGACCGTGAAGTCGCGGCGGACCAGATCACCCTCGAGGCTGTCGCCGAAGGTGACCTCGGGATTACGGGAGACGCGGTCGTAGCTGTCGCTGCGGAAGGTGGTGATCTCCAGCTGCCAGCCCGATTTCGACGCGCTCACCGTGCCGAACGCCAAACCGCCGGTGTCCCAGAGATTGTCGGCCCAGCCGCGCACGATCTCCTGAACGACCTCGGGCCGGGCGTCGGTGGTGAAGTCCAGATCGGTACCGAGCCGGCCCAGCACGGCGTCGCGCACGCTGCCGCCGACCAGGTACAGCTCGTGGCCGCGCGCGGCGAACAGGCCGCCCAGCGGAGTCAGCACATCCGAGAGCCGGCCCAGGGTGATCGCCGCTGCGGCAAGCAATCGCGTCCGGCGGTCATCGTCGGGGTCGGACACGGCCCTTCCTTTCACTTGTGTGCCGTCCTCCACTTCTGCGTCAACGGACTTCGGCGAAACCACGCCGAACGCAGCTTAGTTGGTGCGCACCCGCCGGTACCCGCCCGGACCGGACGGACGCCACCACCGCGGTGCGGCATGACACTCGGCATCGAACACGTTCAGTGCATCGATCCGGCGCGGCTAGACTGACCCGGTGTCTCCGGCCGATCGCGCGAACAGTCGACGCCGCCAGCCCCGGCGCCGCGGTTCGGCCGGTAATGCGGCGAAACCTCGCATGCGCACCGTCCGGGAAACCTCCGCGGGCGGACTGGTCGTCGACGGCCTCGACGGGCCCGCCGAACAGCGCTGCGCCGCGCTCATCGGCCGCACCGACCGCCGCGGCCGGTTGCTGTGGTCGCTGCCGAAGGGCCATATCGAAGAGGGGGAGACGGCCGAGCAGACCGCCGTCCGGGAGGTTGCCGAGGAGACCGGCATCAACGGCCGGGTGGTCGCGGAACTGGGAAGCATCGACTACTGGTTCGTCACCGAAGGCCGTCGGGTACACAAGACCGTGCACCATTACTTGATGCGGTCGTTGGGGGGTGAGCTCTCCGATGCCGACGTCGAGGTCACCAAGGTGGCCTGGGTGCCGTTGAGCGAACTCGATTCCCGGCTCGCCTACGCCGACGAACGGCGTCTGGCCGAGGTCGCGAATCGGCTGATAGATCGGATGGAGAGCGGCAGACAATGACGCGTGCGAGTCGCAGTGGGCACCGCTGGGTGCTACTGCTCGTCTCGCTGGCGCTCGCCGTATTGAGCGTGCCGTCGGCCGGGTCGAGCCATGCGCAGCCGTCCGGGTCGGGAGGTTCGACCGCCGCGCCGAAATTCCTCAAACTCACGCTCGATTCGGTGTCGCCGAGCACCATCACCACCACCAGCGATTCCGTCCTCGCGCTGACCGGCACGGTGACCAATATCGGCGACCGCGCGGTGGACGACGTCAGTGTGCGAGTGCAGCGCGGGGCGGCCATCGCCGAACCCGGCGAACTGCGGTCCACGCTGCGCCAGGATCAATCGAACTTCCCGGTCAGCGCGCAGTTCCAGGACATCACCGACCAATTGGGGCCCGGGCAGCGCAAACAGTTCACCCTGCGGATCGGGGTGCGCGAGGGCATGTCCAACGCGGCCGCCAATCCGCCGGTCACGGACTCGCTCGGCATCACCGAGCCGGGCGTGTATCCGCTGCTGCTGAATGTGAACGGTGAACCGGCCTACGGCACTCAGGCGCACCTCGACGATGCGCGGTTCCTGCTGCCGGTGCTCGGCCTGCCCGCCCTGCCGAACGGCGCCGATGCCGCGGCGGAGGGGTCACAACCCGTTCCGGCCGCACCGCAGCCGCCGGTGGCGACCACCATGTTGTGGCCGCTGGCCGACCGGCCGCGCATGGTCGCCGGCATTCCCGGTTCCGTCGACGGCAAGGCGCTGCTCACCGACGACGAACTGGCCGGGGAACTGGCCGCGGGTGGCCGCTTGGATCAACTGGTCTCGGCCCTGGAGTCGGCGCTGCGACCCGACCCCTCGCACGATTCCGGCCGCGCGGGTCCCGGGCTGGCCGGATCGCTGTGCCTGGCCGTGGACCCGGACCTGCTGCTCACCGTGTCGAAGATGACCGAGGGGTATCGGGTACTGGCCTCCCCGTCCGATCCGGACGGGCCCACGCGCGACGGCACCGGTCCGCAGGCCGCGCGCGCGTGGCTCGACCGGCTGCGTGCGCTGGCGCCGACGATGTGCACGGTGGCGCTGCCGTTCGCGCAGGTCGACCCGACCGCGCTGGCCGGTGTTCACGATGCCGACCTGGTCGCCCGCGCGCTCACCGCTCCCGCCGATATCGTCGATTCGCTGCTGTCGGTCAAATCCGTGCGCGGGGTGAGTCTGCCCGCTTCCGGAGCCATCGGAACCGATGCCGCGACCATGCTGACCGAGCGCGGTTTCACCACCGCCGTCCTTTCCGGCAACGCGGTGGCGGAGGGCGGTTCCCTCAGCACCGCAACGGGTTCCGGGCGCGGCGAGGCAACGGTGCGCAGTACCGCCTCCGTCGCCGCGGACATGGCGCCGGTGGTACCGGAGATGGTGCGCTTGCCGGCCGCCGCACCGGTCAAACCGGACGCCGCGCCGCCGGCGCCCGATTCCGGGTTGAAGGTCGCGACCTTCGACATGTGGTCGGCGACCGCACTGGCCGCGGTCGGGTCGAATCCGCCGACTCCGGCGTTCACTCCCGACCGGGTCCGGTACGCGGTCACCAACGACTCCCGCACCGCTCGACTGCAGGACGCGTTGGGAGCGCTGAGCTGGCCGGTGCTGAATACGACCGGGACCCGCCCCCGCGCCACCCTCCTGATGCCGCCGCAACAGTGGGGCGCCGACCGCGACGAGGCCGGGGCGTTGCTCTCGCACTTGGAGCTGATGTTCCGCAGCGGTCTGGCGACACCGCGTTCCTTCGCGGACCTGCTCGCCCAGCCGGTCGATCCGCGCCCGTACGACCTGGACTACTCCGGTGACGCGGCGGCACAGGCGGTGCCGGATCAGTTCGTCGCGCCGGTCGGGCAGCAGGAACATCGGATCGACGATCTGATGAGCGCCCTGGTGGAGATCCCTCAGCAGGAGCCGACACCTCGGACGTTCCTCACACCGTTGCGCGACGATCTCATCCGGGTGCTGACGCTCTCCGACCGCACCGGCACCGATTCCCAGGCCGACACCGTCGCGCAACGACGTCTCGAACAGACCACCCGGACCATGGACGGGCTGTTCTCCTCGGTGAGCGTGCTGCCGCCGGGCGGGGTGTACACGCTGGCCTCGGAGCAGAGCCCGCTGCTGCTGGTCGCGCGCAACGATCTACCGGTGGCGATCCGGATCCGGTTCGAGATCGGGGCACCCGCCGAGACGAATATCACCGATATCGGCGAGCAGCAGCTTCCGGCGGAGGGTACTCGGTCGTTCCAGATTCCGACCAAGGTGAGCGACAGCCGTAACCTGGTGATTCCGATATCCCTTACCACACCGGCCGGAGTGCCTCTCGGCAATGCCACCTCGGTTTCGGTACGTTCGAACGCTTACGGTCAAGCGTTGGCGATAATTACCGCATGTGCCGGTGCACTGCTGTTCCTGCTCGCCGGTCGCCGCTTGTGGCGCCGCTTCCGGGGACAGCCCGATCCGGCCGACAAGGGTTTGGATCCGGGAAAACGACGCAGGGTCAACCGATACCTGCGCGCCCGCAAACGAGTACTGCAGGAAGAGGAGGCACAGTGAGCGACAATCGCGCAGCGGCTTACTGTGCCGACCGGGTGCGGGTGTCCCGCAGGTCACCGGGCACAGTGAGCGACAATCGCGCAGCGGCTTACTGTGCCGACCGGGTGATTCACGGGCCGGCCCGAATGCCGAGCAGACCGGAGGTCCGGTGACCGAGTACGACGGCCCCGTCGTGCCCGATCAGGCCGACGACGAGCACTTTCCGCGACGCGCGCCCGCCGCGCCGTGGGAGCGTGGACCGCGTCGGCTGAGTCCCGATCCCTCGATGCCGCCCTCGGGCGCCAACGGTGTCGTGCCCAACGCGACGCCGCCGCACCGCTTACCGCCGAACGACGCCCGGCCCGATCCGGCCGAGCCGCGGCGGCCGCTGAGTGGCCCGATTCCGCAGGTGCCCCCCGCGGGCCGGACGCCCGGCCCGAACGGAGCACGACCCACTCCGCCGCCGCGCCGGCAGACGCCGCCCAGCGCACCCTTGCGTCAGACCCCGGGTGCCGCCCCGCGCCAGGTTCCGCCGGGGGCATCGCCCCGGCCGGGACCGCCGAATTCACCCGACCGGTATCCGGGACCGCAGAATCCGCCGCGCCGGCAGAGCCCGCCGAGCGCGCCCCTGCGTCAGACGCCGCCGAACGCACCGCGGCAGCCACTGCCGCCGAACGCACCGCCGAGCGAGCCGTTCCGTCAAGTCCCCCCGACGGATCATCGGGGTGCCCGCCCGCCGCAGGACGGCTCACCGCCGGGACGGCCCCGCCCGCCGCAGCGCGGCCCGCGCCCGCCGGCCGAACCCCCGAATCAGGAATCTCGGTACCGCGACCCTCAGTACCGCGAGTCCCAGAACCGGGAGTCCCAGAACCGGGAGATTCCGCGCCGGGATGCGCAACGCCCGGATCCGCGGCGGTCCTATCCGCCGGGTCCGCCGAGCGGTCCGGTCGACCAGGTTCCTCGCGCACCCCGCGCGGAGCGGGCGATGCCGCGCCACATCCCGCCCTCCGAGGCGGAGCCGAGTCGCCGGCCGGCAGGGGAACGTCCGGCTCCGGCACGCCCGGATTCGGCACGGCCGACCCGCGCGCGCAGCGATTCGGCGGGTCCGCGCACCGCCCAGCAGGCCGTCATCGAGCAGGAGCCGGAAGACTCGTCGACTTCGCGGTTGGTCCGCGATTCCGGATCCATCGCGGTCGCCACGTTGGTCAGCCGCATCACCGGCTTCGTCAAGCAGCTGTTGCTCGTCACCGTGCTCGGCCCGGCCATCGCCAGTGCGTTCACGGTCTCCAGCACGATCCCGACCATGATTTCCGAGCTGCTGCTCGGCGCGGTGCTCACCGCCATCGTGGTGCCGACCCTGGTCCGCGCGGAGAAGGAGGATGCCGACCGCGGCGCCGCCTTCGTCCGCCGCTTGGTCACCGCGGCGTTCACGGTGCTGGCCATCGGCACCGTCCTGGCCGTCGCCGCGGCACCGGTGATGACCACTCACATCTTCCTGTCCAACGACGGCAAGGTGAATACCGCGCTGACCACGGCGCTCGCCTTCCTGTTGCTGCCGGCCATCCTCTTCTACGGGATGTCGGGCCTGCTCATGGCGATCTTGAACACCCATCAGGTGTTCAAACCGGGTGCCTGGGCGCCGGTGCTGAACAACGTGGTCGTGCTGGCGATTCTGACCCTGTATGCGGTCACGCCGGGAGAGATCAGCCTCGATCCGGTCCGGATGAGCGATCCGAAGCTGCTGGTCCTCGGCGTCGGTGTGACCGTCGGTGTCATCGTGCAGATGGTGAGCTTGCTGCCGGCCATCCGGCGGCTGGGGATCGATCTGCGCCCGCTGTGGGGGGTGGACGCCCGCCTCAAGCAGTTCGCCGGGATGGGCGCGGCGATCATCCTGTACGTGTTCATCAGCCAGATCGGCTGGACCATCGCCACCCGGGTCTCCTCGCATGCCGACGTCGCCGGCCCGACCATCTATCAGAACGCCTGGCTGCTGCTGCAGCTGCCGTACGGCGTGCTCGGTGTGACGCTACTGACCGCGATCATGCCGCGCCTGAGCCGCAACGCCGCCGCCGACGACAATCCGGCGGTGGTCGACGACCTCGGCGTCGCCACCCGGCTGACCATGATTTCGCTGGTCCCGGTGGTCACCTTCCTCACCATCGCGGGTCCGCAGATCGGCCAGGCGCTGTACGGATACGGCCATTTCGGTAGTTCGGATGCGGGCCGCCTGGGCGAGGCGGTCTCCTGGTCGGCGTTCACGCTGATTCCCTACGCGCTGGTGCTGATTCACCTGCGGGTGTTCTACGCGCGGGAACAGGCCTGGACACCGACCTGGATCATCCTCGGCATCACCGGCGTCAAGATCGTGTTGTCGCTGCTCACGCCGGTGTTCTTCAGTGACGACCACGTCGTCATCGCCTTGGGTGTGGCCAACGGTCTGGGCTTCGTGACCGGCGCGGTGATCGGCGGCTGGCTGCTGCATCGCAGTCTCGGCGATCTGCGGATGGCCAATGTCGGCCGGACCGTCACCCGCGTGGTGCTGGCCTCGGTGGCCGGCGCGGCGGTGACACTGATCGTCGATCAGGTGCTGGGCCTGTCCCGGCTCGACGGCGGCCTCGCCTCGGTACTGCGGGTCGGCCTGGACGCGATCGTCATGTTCGGCGTCGCCTTCGGCCTGATGCGCCTGGCGGGGGTTCCGGAGATCGTCGCGCTCACGGTCGCGGTATCGCGCCGCCTCGGCTTCACGCCGCCGGCGCCGGACCTCGGCTTGGACGACACCGCGGTCGATATGCACGACACGATGGTGCTGCCGCGTCCGGATCTCGCCGCTCCGTATTACTACCGCTACGACCCGTATACCGACGCCCAGACCATGGTGTTGCCGGTAATCCGTCCTGGTGCGGTTGACCGCACCGGCCAGGACGAGTTCCCGTACCCTGTTCGGCAGAGAAACGCAAATGCCGGTGCTACACCGGCACAACGGACTTCGACATATCAGGGCGAAGGAGGAGCGAGGGTGAGCGACGACGCGGCGGAGGGTCAGCCTTCCGCCGAGGCTGCCGGCACGGCAGGCGCAGTGCGCACCGACGACGTCCCGCCCGGGAGTGTTCCGCCGGCCGACCGCACTCCGGAATCCGCATCCGACCATACGGAAGCGGCGAACGCCGCTGCGGCGCCCGATGCCGCAACCGGTGTGGACGGGGACGTCCCCGACGCGCCGAACGCCGCGGATGCGGTGATCGGCACCGCCGCGGACGCGGTACCGCCCGGCGCGGTGCCGCCGCGGGATCCGGCCTACGACACCGGCATGCTGCCGGTCGGTTCGCCGGAGATGCCCCCGATGCGGGTGGAACCGCCGTCCCGGAGGGTGCCGCGCGGTCCCAAACTGATTCCGGGCGCCTCCGTGGCGGGTGGCCGCTATCGGCTGCTCGCCGACCACGGCGGCGCGCGCGGACTGCGATTCTGGCAGGCCTTGGATGTGAAACTCGACCGCGAGGTCGCGCTCACCTTCGTCGATGCCGATCAGAAGGCCGCCGACAATCCCGGCCACGACGGGCCGCAGGCCATCCTCTCGCGCACGCTGCGCCTGGGCCGGATCAACTCGTCCGGCCTGGCCCGCGTGCTCGATGTGGTGCGCGGCAGTTCCGGCGGCATCGTGGTCGCGGAGTGGACTCCCGGCCGCTCGCTGCGCGAGATGGCCGAGACCAGGCCCTCGCCGATCGGCGCTGCCCGGGCCATCCGGGCCCTTGCCGCGGCGGCCGAATTGGCCCATCGCGGCGGCGGTTCGCTGTCGATCGATCATCCCGACCGGGTGCGTATCAGCGCATCCGGCGATGCGGTGCTGGCCTTCCCGGGCACCCTGGCCGACTCCGACGCGCAATCGGATGTGCGTGGCCTCGGCGCGATGCTGTACGCGCTGATCACCGCCCGCTGGCCGATCCGCACCGGCGGCGTCACCGGTTCCGCGGCGACCGTCGGCGGGCTGAAGCCGGCCGATTTCGGCAGCGACGGCTCTCCGGTGGAGCCGCGTCAGATTCGTCCCGAGGTGCCGTTCGAGATCTCCGCGGTGGCGGTCCGCTCGCTCGAGGCCGACAAGGGCGTGCGGACGGCGGCGACCGTACAGCACGTGCTCGAGCAGGCCTCGGTCGTCGACCAGAAGACCGACTTCATCCCGGTCCTGCGCCTGGGCCAGCGGGCGGTGGCGAATCCGGACGAAACCCTCGCCGATCCGGAACTGCTCGCCGCCGAGCGGGAGCGGTCGCAGCGAATGTTGTGGATCCTGGTCGGCCTGGGTGTGCTCGCGGCGCTGGTGGTCGGCGTGATCATCTGGTGGCTGTTGAGCATCTTCGCGCCGGGCTCGGCCGACGAACCGCTCAACGAACAGCGCAAACTGGGCCTGACCACGGCCAGCGTCGCACCGACGACGCCGGCCGCGCAATCCGCGGGACCCGCGCCGACCACGGCCGCCGGACTTCCGCTGCAGGCCACGGGTGTCTCGGTGTACTCGCCGGAGGGCACCCCGGACAGTCCCGGCAACGTATCGGCGCTGCTCGACGGAAATCCGACCACCACCTGGCACACCGATCAGTACTTCCAGCAGTTCCCGGCTCTGAAGAAGGGGATCGGGGTGCTCGCGACGCTGCCCGGCCCCAGCAAGGTGAACAAGGTCGTCATCGATTCCGCGTCACCGGGCACGGTGGTCGAGGTGCGGACCTCGCCCACCGCGGTGCCCACCCTGGATCAGACCCAGCTCGTCGGCCAGGCCACCCTGGCCGACGGCGCCACCACGATCCCCGTGCAGTCCGATCAGCCCGCTCGCTACGTCCTGATCTGGATCACCCAGCTGGCCAACAACGGCGGCCAGTTCCAGACGTCGCTCGGCGACATTCGTTTCGAGGCCGCTTCCTGATTCGTGCCGTCGCGGCCGGCGACCGTCCCGGCCCCGTGACAACGCCTCGCTCTGGTTGCTACCGATTCGTAATAAACGTTATGATTCACAGCGCGCTCTCAGCAGGGGAGCTTCCTGGGATCTGGTGTCTCGGTCCTGGATGATGCGGAATTAGCGGCCTGTCCGGTGTAGGACTTCGTGCCGCCGTGAGCGCTGTCCAAGGGGTTTGTGTGTCGTTCGAAGCGATCGCCAGTGGGGGGACACCGGAGTCGTCTGCTGTCCGTCGTCGCTCGATCGATCCGGACGAAACCACCGATTTCGAATTACTTTCCGCCCATGTCGCGGGCGACCGCGATGCTTTCGGCATTCTGTTCCGCCGCCATTACCACCGGCTCTGGCAATTGGCGCTGCGCACCTGCCGCACTCCGGAGGATGCCGCCGATTCGCTGCAGGACGCGCTGCTGTCCGCGCATCGCAATGCCGCCACCTTCCGCGGGGATGCGGAGGTGCGCAGCTGGCTGCATCGCATCGTGGTCAACGCGTGCCTGGATCGTATGCGGCGCAACAAGTCTCGCCCCGCGACATCACTGTCGGACGAGGCGGTGGCCGAACCGGCGGTGGAACGCGACGACATCGCGCAGCGCGAGGTGAGAATGGTGGTCGCCGCGGCGCTGTTCACACTGCCGCCCGATCAGCGAGCAGCGCTGGTTGCGATCGACATGGAAGGGTATACCGTAGCGGAAGCGGCGCAGTTGCTGGGCGTCGCCGAGGGGACGATCAAAAGTCGCTGCGCCCGTGGCCGTAAACGGCTGGAACAGGAATTGGAATTCCTGCGAAATCCGGGGAACCGGACGTAGCCGAGAAGCGTCATTACTAATAGACGGACAATTATTCGTTGTGCCTGCCGCCGCATCGCTGCGATGACAGGCGCTACATCATGAGGCCGGACCCGGAGAGGCGATGGACGACAAGGGCGAATTCGCCGCGCGGCGACGCCGTTCCGGGGTGTGGGGCGACGAAGCGGACACAGGAGGTGTGATGGCAGCCCGTCCGGTGCCGCGCCCTCCGTTCTCCACCGATCTGCTGGCCGATCTGCACGCCGACAACGTCCCTCCCGAACAGGCCGAGCTGCTGTGGCCGCAAGTTCGCCGGGACCCCGACGCCGTCCGTTTCCTGCACTCGCTCGACGGCGTGAGCGCCGAGTTACGCGCGCTGAGCCTGGACGACCACATTCTGCATCCGATCCCCACCCAGGTAGCGGCCCGGCTGGACGCGCTGCTGGACGAGTTGTCGCGCGGCGAGCAGCCGCAGCCGGTCGCCACCGTCCACCATCTCTACGGCGACGGATCGGGCGGCGAGCCACCCTCGACCCGTCCGATGCCGGCTCTGGACGCGGTATCGCCGGAGGAGCTGCCCGAGGAATCGCTGCCCGAGGAATCGCTCGAGCAGGACGCCGATGTTCCCGGCGCGGCGGGCCCGGGCGAGCCGATTTCGCTGGACGGTCACCGTGCGAAGCGATTGCGGTGGTTCACCGCGGCCGCGGCGGCGGTGGCCGTCATCGCCGGAATTCTGGTCGCCGTGGACGCGGTGACCGATCGCACGGTGAGCCCGAAAGCTCTGCCGGCCCAGCACAGCGCCACCGTCGCCCTCGACGACGAGCTGTCCTCCGCGGCCGTGCTGAGCGCCATGGGCCGCAACGACGTCACCGGCGCGCTCTCGGGCCCCGGGGCCCTGGCCGGCTGCGTGAAAGCCGCGGTTCCGGACCGCACGGTGCTCGGCTCGACGAATGTCACATTTCGCGGTCGGTCGGCCGTGCTGATCCTGCTCACCGGCCCGCGGCCGCCCAAGATCACCGCGCTGGTCGTCGGGACCGGTTGCAGCCCAGCGGATCCGCAGATCTTCGAGATGCGCGATATCGGCTGACGGCGCTCGGGGTGTGCGAACGCCTCGTCGACGCCGACGTTCCCGGGCGTGGCCTCGAGTACGCCGGTCGGCGGCGGGAACATCTACGTTTACCCTGTTGTTGACCGACACGCCTGTTGAACACACTTCGGAAGGGCATCATGAGCACGCCTGTACGCGATCTGATCATTGTCGGCTCCGGCCCCGCCGGCTACACCGCCGCGGTCTACGCTGCCCGGGCCGAGCTCGAACCGCTGCTGTTCGAGGGCACCCAGTTCGGTGGCGCGCTGATGACGACGACCGAGGTGGAGAACTTCCCCGGCTTCCGCGACGGCATCATGGGCCCCGATCTCATGGAAGAGATGCGTGAGCAGGCCAAGCGCTTCGGCGCGGATATCCGTACCGAGGATGTCGAGGCGATCGATCTTTCCGGCCCGATCAAGTCGGTCACGGTCGGCGGCGAGGTCTACCAGGCCTACGCGATCATCCTGGCCATGGGCTCGGCGGCCCGCTACCTGGGCGTACCGGGGGAGCAGGAGCTGCTCGGCCGTGGTGTCAGCGCCTGCGCTACCTGTGACGGCTTCTTCTTCAAGGGCCAGGACATCGTCGTGGTCGGCGGTGGCGATTCCGCGATGGAGGAGGCGACCTTCCTCACCAAATTCGCCTCCAGCGTGACCATCGTGCATCGCCGCGAGGAATTCCGCGCCTCCCGCATCATGCTGGAGCGGGCGAAGGCGAACGAGAAGATCCGCTTCCGCCTGAACTCCGAGGTGGTCCAGGTGCACGGCGACACGGCCGTGACAAGTCTCACCCTGCGCGACACCAAGACCGGCGAAACCTCCGAACTGGCGGCCACCGGCCTGTTCGTGGCGATCGGCCACGACCCGCGCAGCGAATTGGTCCGGGGTCAGGTCGATCTCGATGCCGAGGGATACGTGAAGGTCCGCGAGCCCGGTACCG
Organism: Nocardia mikamii NBRC 108933; assembly: GCF_001613505.1. GTDB lineage: Bacteria > Actinomycetota > Actinomycetes > Mycobacteriales > Mycobacteriaceae > Nocardia > Nocardia mikamii. The sequence goes on along the minus strand of NZ_BDCM01000004.1, from coordinate 184,886 downwards.
CGACCTCGGTGGACGGCGTCTTCGCGGCCGGCGATCTGGTCGATCACACCTACCGCCAGGCCATTACCGCCGCCGGTACCGGTTGCCGATCGGCGATCGACGCCGAGCGCTGGCTCGCCGAGAAGGGCGACATCACCAGCAACACCCTCGATCACGCCGGCAACCCGGTGGAAGTGGCCGCCGGCTGATCGGGCCCCCAAGCCTCTCGAATATCGCGTCACCGCACACCGCTAGGAGTTCCGCCATGTCCGAAACAGCCACCAAGACCGTCACCGACGCCACCTTCGAACAGGATGTGCTCGCCAGCGACAAGCCGGTGCTCGTCGACTTCTGGGCCTCCTGGTGCGGGCCGTGCAAGATGGTCGCCCCGGTGCTGGAGGAGATCGCCGCGGCGCACGGTGACAAGCTGACCGTGGCGAAGGTCGACGCCGACGCCAACCCCACCAGCTCCCGTGACTATGGTGTGATGGCATTGCCGACGATGATCCTGTTCTCGGGTGGTAAGGAAGCCAAGCGCATCGTGGGTGCCAAGGGTAAGGCCGCGCTGTTGCGCGAACTCGAGGGCATCATCTGAGTTCTCCCGGTCGAGGCCCCGGGTCCGGGTACGTCGCGAGCGTGCCCGGCTCGGGGCCCCGCTCCGGTTTCACCAGGAGGCACTCCGGGACCCGATGGCTGTGTACTATTTCGGCACCCGGAGAATTGCCGAAATACGGCTCGGGTCTGAGACAATCGACCGACGCTCCGGTCGTGCGAGGGTGTGTGCCATCGCATAAGTGGGTACCCGGGTTGGCGGAAGGAAAGGGCTCTCACGCATGCACCGACTTCGTCACGGCGATACTGGTCCAGCCGTCGCTGAGGTCCGGAGCACCCTGGCAAGTCTCGGATTCCATCCACACCCGCACGGGACCGACCGGTCCGGTGGACAGGGGGAGTACTGGAAGGACTCCGACGCCGTCTTCGATCGTGAAGTCGATTCGGCCGTACGCGCTTTCCAGCAGCAGCGCGGCCTGTTGGTCGACGGCGTCGTCGGGCCCGCCACATATCGCGCGCTGAAGGAAGCCTCCTATCGCCTCGGCGCTCGCACCCTGATCTATCAACTCTCGGCACCGCTGTACGGCGACGACGTCGCCACTCTGCAACGCCGCCTGCAGGATCTGGGCTTCTACGTCCATCGCATCGACGGCTATTTCGGGCCGCACACCCACGATGCGCTCACCGCCTTCCAGCGTGAGATCGGCCTGTCCGCCGACGGCATCTGTGGTCCGGACACTCTGCGTTCGCTGGAACTGCTCGGCGCGCGGGTCACCGGCGGCAATCCGCATCGCATCGCCGAGGAGGAGGTCGTTCACCGGGCCGGCCCGCAGCTGACGGGGAAACGCATCGTCATCGACCCCGGGATGGGCGGCGAGGACAAGGGTTTGGCCGTTCCGACGGAATTCGGCGACGTGTACGAGTCGGAGATCCTCTGGGATCTGGCGAGCCGCCTGGAGGGTCGGATGGCCGCAACCGGCATGGAGACGTTCCTGTCCCGCCCGTGGGGCGCCAACCCGACCGACGCCGAACGCGCCGAGACCTCGAACACCTTCGACGCGGATCTGATGATCTCGCTGCGCTGTGCGGCGAATCTCAGTTCGTCCGCGGGCGGCGTGGCCAGTTTCCACTTCGGGAATTCGCACGGTTCGGTGTCGATGATCGGCCAGGTGCTGGCGGGGTTCATCCAGCGCGAGATCGTGGCGCGAACCTCGTTGCAGGACTGCCGCACCCACGCCCGCACCTGGGACCTGCTGCGACTGACGAAGATGCCGACCGTCCAGGTCGATATCGGATACCTGACAAATGATTACGACGCCTCGGTATTGACCAATCCCCGGATGCGCGATGTGATCGCGGAGGCCATTCTGATCTCGGTCAAGCGGCTGTATCTGCTCGGCCAGGACGATCAGCCCACCGGCACTTATACCTTCGCCGAGCTGTTGGCCGAGGAATTGGCCGCGGCCGACCGGATGTAGGTCCCGAATAGCACAGGAAGGCGCCCCCGGAATTCGATTCCGGGGGCGCCTTCCTTTTCCTGTCAGTGGCAGGGAACGCTCGGCTGGTCCTGCATGGCGGCGGCGGCCAGCAGCTGGTCCAGAGCGCGCTCGACGTCTTCCTTCCACAGATGATCGCTGTCGAGTTCCAGCCGCAGGCGCGGGAATCGGTGATGTTGTGCCACCACCGAGAATCCGACGTCCTCGAGGAAGTCCGCATCGATCATGCAGCTTTCGGGGGAGCAGGCGTCGTTGGCCTTCTGCCGCGGGGCGGAGGCGATACCGTGGCCCGGCGAGTCGATGCGCTCCATGAAGAACATGGACCGCACTCCGCGGGCCGGCAGCGCGGTCGCGGCCGGATCGGTGCGAATCCCGAAGGCTTCGATCGCCCGCACACCTCGGCGCATCAGATCGCCGACGACGGCCTGAATCAGCCGATGGGCAATATCTCCGTCATTGTGCGGTGGTTCGGACCGCAGCGTGGTCAGTAGGACCGCGTCCGGGCTCACGGGGGAGGTGGGGAACAATGCCGCGCGCGGAACCACACTGGGCGGCGAATACAGCGCACACCCGGCCGGCTGACCGTCGACCACAGCGATCTGCCCGCAGGATCCCCATTCGAGCATCACCGTCGACAACCACGCCTCTTTTTCGAAGACGGGGTCGCTGAATTCTCGGGAATCTGCCGCCACGGCCGGGTCGATCTCCCAGAACACGCATCGCCGCGCATGTGCCGGAAGTTTGTCCAGTCCGCCGAGGGTTAGTGCGGTCACGCTGGTCGACACCGCTCTGCTCAGCCTCCAGCTTTCCGATTCATCTATGCTCACGCCGCATCAACATCTTCTCGCCAGCAAGAATATGCGATCAAAGCGAACGCCTCATTTCCCATCCCTTATCGATCGCGGCACATTCGGATCGGCGCGAAAAACAGCGGTGTCACAGTGACGTTTCTCGCCGAACCCCAGGGGTCTGTCTCGTCAGAGCTGTTGTTGCTCCATCAGCCCGACAATGCGCTCCAGATCGTCGACCGAACCGAACTCGACAACGATCTTGCCCTTCTTCTTGCCCATACTCACCGTCACCCTGGTGTCGAACGAATTGGCCAATCGCTCGGCGACCTTGTCCAACCCCGGTGCGTAAATCTGCCTCCGCTTGGGCGTCGGCTTCACTTCGTCTTCGGGGTAGCGGTTCGCGAGAGTGACGGCCTCCTCGGTCGCACGAACCGACAACCCCTCGGCGACGATACGTTCGGCCAACCGCTCCTGCGCCTCGGCGCCCGCTTCCAACCCGAGCAGGGCGCGAGCATGTCCGGCGGAGAGCACGCCGGCCGCGACTCGTCGCTGCACCGGAATCGGCAACTTCAACAGGCGAATCATATTCGTGACGACCGGTCGGGATCGGCCGATTCGGTTCGCCAGTTCCTCGTGGGTGACGCCGAATTCCTCCAGCAGCTGCTGATAGGCCGCCGCCTCTTCGAGCGGATTCAGCTGCACCCGGTGGATGTTCTCCAGCAGCGCATCGCGCAGCATGGCGTCGTCGGTGGTCTCGCGCACGATCGCCGGGATGGTCTCCAGGCCGGCTTCCTGGCAGGCTCGCCATCGCCGTTCACCCATCACCAGCTGATAGCGCGGAGCGGGGGAGGACTCCAGCACCCGCACCACGATCGGCTGCATGAGGCCGAATTCCCGCACCGAATGGACGAGTTCGGCGAGCGCATCCTCTTCGAAGACCTGCCGCGGCTGCTTCGGATTGCGCTCGATCTGATCCGGCCGAATCTCCCGATATACCGCTCCGGCGCTCGACTCCTCGGCTGCATCGGGAACACGATGCAGATAGGCCGACGCGGGATGCGGGCCAATCGGATCGAGTCCGATCACCGCATTGGCTGCCGCACTTCCGAGTCCCTGCACATCGGCAGGACCGGTCGGAATCAACGCGGCCAGCCCGCGCCCCAAGCCACCCTTCTTCGCCTGACTCATCGGCCTACCGACCCCTTTCCTGTGCTGCACCAGCCGTACCGACCGCAGCGCCTTCTTGGCCCGGCGTCGCTCGGCTCTGGACGACGGCCGAGCGGGCCGCGATCTCCCGCCCCGCGTCGAGATAGCTCATCGCGCCACGGGAACCAGGATCGTAATCGAGCACGGTCATGCCGTAGCCCGGCGCCTCGGAAACCTTGACGCTGCGCGGAATCACCGAGCGCAGCACCGCGTCACCGAAGTGGCCGCGAACCTCTTCGGCCACCTGGTCGGCGAGTTTGGTCCGGCCGTCGTACATGGTGAGAACGACGGTCGAGACGTGCAGCTCCGGATTCAGATGTGCCTGCACCAGACCGATATTGCGCAGCAGCTGCCCGACGCCCTCCAGCGCGTAGTACTCACACTGGATCGGGATCATCACTTCCTTGGCCGCCACCATCGCGTTGACGGTCAGCAGGCCGAGAGAAGGCGGGCAGTCGATCATGACGTAGTCGATCTCGTAGCCCGCCAGGTTGGCCTCTTGGATGGCGGCTTTCAATCGGCCCTCACGGGCGACCATGGAGACCAATTCGATTTCGGCGCCCGCGAGATCGATCGTCGCCGGAATGCACAGCAGGCGTTCGTTGTGCGGACTGCGCTGGATCGCGTCCTGCACCGAGATCTCACCGATCAGCAACTCGTAGCTCGACGGCACACCGGAGTGATGCTCGACGCCGAGCGCGGTGCTGGCGTTGCCCTGAGGGTCGAGATCGATGACGAGCACCGTCATTCCCTGCAGCGCCAGTGCGGCAGCGAGATTCACGGCTGTCGTCGTCTTGCCGACGCCGCCCTTCTGATTGGCGATGGTGATGATGCGTTGCTCGCGTGGCTTGGGAAGGTTGAGCGAGCCCGGGTGCAGGACCTGGCTGGCGCGATGCGCCTCGGCCGCGATAGGGGTTTCGGCGGCGGAGATATTTCCGAATGCGGTCTTGGCGAATTCATCTCCCTCGAGGCCGCCGCTGTCCAGCATTCCGGGCACCCGGGACGTTGTTTCCCGTGAAACATTCGCCGGACGGTTCGACATACAGGCTCCTAACCCCGAGAACTTCAGACACGTGCCCAGGCAGCACCGGCGCCGCATGGCTCGAACAAGCAGAACGCGGAGCTGCCGGGAACCGCGAAACCGCGCGCTCACGCTCGACGACAACTAGCTTGCCAGCACCGGCCAGAATACGGAAGTTGAACCGCGGCAATCACTATGCGACACGCGCGGAATGACTCGCCGCGAGCGTCACATGCGGCTTCGCGGGCGTTGTTTCACATGAAACAACGAAAGTTACTGTGCGCGCCGGGCGCGTCGATTCGCTTCCTTGTTCGCCCGCTTCTCCGCGCGCGGGACACGCTCCACACTGAGCACCACGGTCGGTGGTGTCACGATGCCGACGCCGCATTCGAGGATCCTCGCGTGGCCGGCGCCGGCCCGCGCCAGTTCCACCCGATCGCGCTCGAGCTCCTCGGCGACGCTGGATCCCTTGAGCGCCAACATATGGCCGTGCTCGTGAATCAGCGGCAGGGACCATTTCGCCAATTTCCCGAGCGGAGCGACCGCACGAGAAGTCACGTAATCCGCGCCGCCCGCCTCCTTCCGGACGTCCGGCTGTTCGGCACGACCGCGGACCACGGTGATCTCGAGTCCCGCCGATTCGACGAACTCCGCCAGGAACTTGGTGCGCCGCAGCAACGGCTCGACGAGTGTGATGCGCAGATCCGGCCGCGCGATACCGAGCGGAATTCCGGGAAGTCCGGCGCCGCTACCGATATCGACAACGGAGGCTCCGAGGGGAATCAACTCGCCCAGCACGGCGCAGTTGAGGATGTGGCGATCCCAGAGTCGCGGCACCTCTCGCGGTCCGATCAGACCGCGTTCGACGCCCGCGGTCGCCAGCGCGGCGCAGTACTGCTCGGCCAGCGGAAGGCGATCGCCGAATACCTCGGCCGCCACTGCGGGCGGCGTCAGATCGACGGAGTCACCGCCGGGGGAGTGCTGAGGTGTCGCACCCGCGCCTCGTTCCACGTGAAACATCCTTCCGGACCGTCGAAATCCATCAACGCCACTAAACACAAAGAGGTCACTCAACACAAAGAGTAGGGCCCCCGGTCCGATGAACCGGGGGCCCTACCTTACCCATTCGACATTCTCAGGCCGGGATCACGACCACGTGCCGGTTGGGCTCGACACCTTCACTCTCGCTCGCTACACCGTCCACGGCCGCCACGGCGTCGTGAACGATCTTGCGCTCGAACGGAGTCATCGCCGCCAGCGATTCGGGCTTACCCGATTCCGCCACGCGCCGCGCCGCATCGGTTCCGAGCGCGCTCAGCTCCTCGCGGCGCTTCGCCCGCCACCCGGCGACATCGAGCATCAGGCGGCTGCGCACACCGGTCGCCTGCTGCACGGCCAGCCGGGTCAACTCCTGCAGCGCGTCCAGAACCTCACCGCGCCGACCGACGAGCTTCGACAGATCCCGCCCGCCGTCGATGCTCACGACCGCACGGTCGCCCTCGACATCCAGATCGATATCGCCGTCGAAGTCGAGGACGTCCAGCAGCTGTTCCAGATAGTCGCCCGCGATCTCACCTTCTTCGATCAACGCCTCTTCGGCATCAGTCGGGTCCGGTTCGGTCGCCTCGTCGCGGTCGTCCACCGCCGCCGCATCATCCTGCACACCGAGGGCCACAGTGGCGTCCCCTCCATCGGTCTCAACAGTCATATGTCGTTTCCTTCAATCTGAATCATCCGTCGTATCGGATCCGCTAGCGACGTCGCTTCTGATTCGCTCGACCTCTGTTGCCGGATCGCTTGCGATTACCCGGCCCGGGTGACTTACCCGACGAGCCCGACTTGCCGGAGGCCGAACCGGCCTTGGCCGAAGAACTCGAACTCGTGGAGTCCGAAGTCGTCGAGGCGGCGGTGCCGTTGGTCGCGGCCGCGGGCTTGTCCGCGTCGGCGGCCGACGTCTCGGCGGCGCCGGATTTCTTCTTCGCGGTCGGCTTGGCGCCGGGCTTCGGCGCGTTCTGCGCCTTCCGCTCGATCGCCTCTTCCTTCTTCTGCTGCTCTTCCTTGTCGATGCGCCCGAAGACCAGATGCTGCTGCCCGTAGGTCCAGATGTTGTTGGCGACCCAGTAGAGCAGGATCGCGATGGGCAGGAAGGGGCCACCGACGACGACACCGAGCGGGAAGACCCACAGCGCCAACTTGTTCATCAGCGCGGCTTGCGGATTCGCCGCCGCCTCCGCACTCTGGCGCGCCACCGAGGCGCGGGCGTTGAAGTGGGTCGCGAGGCCGGCGACGATCATCAGCGGAACCGCGACGACGACCATATTCCACACGTGCGGGATGCCGCCGTAATCCGCGTACGCGTCCAGGGTCGCCTTGGGGGAGGTGATCGCGGCGGAGATCGGCGCACCGAAGATACGGGCGCTCAGGAACGACTGCACATCGTGCGCGCTGAACACGTAGTTCGGCGTCATCGCGTTCTGCTCGGGCGTCATGTGCAGCTGGCCGATACCACTACCGGTGCGGTTGAACGACCGCAGCACGTGGTACAGACCGATGAACACCGGCACTTGAGCCAGCACCGGCAGACAGCCCATCAGCGGGTTGAAGCCGTGTTCCTTCTGCAGCTTCTGCATCTCGACGGCCATCTTCTGGCGGTCGTTCTTGTACTTGCGCTGCAGTTCCTTGATCTGCGGCTGCAGTTCCTGCATCTGCCGCGTGGTGCGCACCTGTTTGACGAAGGGCTTGTACAGCACCAAGCGCAGGGTGAACACCAGGAACACCACTGCCAGCGCCCAGGCGAACCCGTTGCTGGCGCCCTTGTCGAAATCTCCGAGTCCGAAAACGAACCCGAAGATCCGGTGCCAGAACCAAAGGATCCAGGACACCGGATAATAGATGAAGTCGAGCACGGCTCTATGCACTCCCGTCGGTCGTGTCGCCGGTCACCGCGCGCGGCGACCCTTTACAAGACTTGTGTTCAGCCGCCTCGTCGTGGGCCCGGCTCGTCTCGTGAGCCGCTTCGGCAGCAGCCCGTTTCCGTTCCGGAACCGGGTCCCACCCACCAGGGTGCCAGGGCGCACATTTGGCCAGACGCACGGCCGTCAATCCGAGACCGACGAACAGCCCGCGGGTACGCAGAGCCGTCACCGCGTACTCACTACAGGTCGGGGTGAATCGGCACACCGGCATGCGGGTGGGGGAGACGTACGTCCGGTACAGCTCGATCAGAAAGATCACGAGATTCGCCGGAAGCCGCGTCACCACGCGCAGGCGGTTCATGACGCATCACTCGAAGCCACCCGCGCGGCGGTGAGATCGAAGGACATTTTCCGCAGCGCGGAACGCAATTGCTGATCCAGCTCCGCCGCCGGCGCGGTCGCGGCGCCGGGGAGGGCGCGGATCACGACATCGGCCTCCGCCGGAAGATCGGCGACGACCCCGGCACAGATATGACGCAGGCGGCGGGCGACGCGGTGTCGTACCACCGCGGTGCCCACCGCCTTGCTGACGATCAATCCGAAACGAGGACCACCGAAGCGTGCGAGCGATCGCGCCGCCGCATCGTCGGACCTCCCGGCATCGTCGGATCTGAAATCCGCCGACGCCGACGGCACCACCACATGCACGACGATGTCCCGTCTCCCGACTCGTCGGCCACGTCGCACCGTCCGGGAGAAGTCGGCACGATGATGCAGCCGGTACGGCTCAGGCAACACCCGAGTGTCCGAGCACGTAACGGGTGAACGGAGGCAGCGAGACGATCGACGAGTCAGGCATGGCGGCGATGCCGATGCCGTGCGATCAGGCCGTCAGAGAAGCGCGGCCCTTGCGACGGCGCGCCGACACGATCGCGCGCCCGGCACGGGTGCGCATCCGGAGGCGGAAGCCGTGGACCCGCGCACGACGACGGTTGTTCGGCTGGAACGTCCGCTTGCCCTTGGCCACGGTCAACACTCCTCGAGTTGGTGGGCGCCAGGCGGCGCCCGAAGTTGTTCGGTGAAACGTATGTGGTCGCGATGAAACTGGTCTTCATCGGCACAACGCCCATTGCGTGGTGGTCCCGCTGGGTCGGTGATTCGACCGGGCAGCAGGCAGCCAACACCGCGTCAACGGGTGACTGTACGAGGGTACTGATCAGCCAGGAGAGGGTCAAACTCGGGGTCCCTCATGAGACGCCCGCCACTGAATCCGGGCCCGGCGATAGCCGTTCACCCCTGCGACTCACCGCGCTGCCGCGACGCGCCGTGTGGACGGCGCACTCGTGAACCACCCTTGTCACAGCAACCGTAGACCCACTACGATTCATAGCTAGAAGATAGCTGCAGAAGCGCAGGTCCAGGCGCTGACCGGGGGGTTGTTGCAGCGAGCCACGTATCATCCCAGTTCTCCACATCTGTGGATAATTGTGTGGAAAGACCCCTGGAGTGGCATATTCGTATGGCTGACGGCCAGGCATGTCAGTGGTCGCCGACCGTTGGAGCTCCTGTCGAGTTGCTCCGGGGAGGAAATACTACGTGGACGACGAGCAGAACGTGTTGACCGCGGTCTGGCCCGAAGTGGTCGCCGAGCTCACCGCCGGCTCCACCGACGGAGCCATCCCGCCGGTGACCAACGCCCAGAAGGCGTGGCTCGGCCTGGTCAAGCCGCTCACGGTCGCACAAGGCTTTGCCCTGCTCTCGGTGCCTTCTTCCCTGGCCCAGGAGGCCATCGAACGCGATCTGCGCGAACCGATCCTGCGGTCGCTGGCCCGCCGGCTGGGCCCGCAGGTGGAGGGTCTCGGCGTCCGGATCGCCGCGCCGGCGAACCCGCCGCCGGACCGTCCCGGCGCCGGCGCCCGCCATGCTCGCCTCACCTCACGCCCCGAGCGGATGCGCGACAAGCCCCGCGAACCGGTCGGGTTCCCGGCGCCGCCGCAGTATCCCGACGCCGACGATTTCCCCACCCCACGCTATCTTTCCCCAGCCGACTACCAGGCCCGGACCGCCTATCCCCAGGGTGAGTATCCGTCCGCGCCGATGGCCGGGGAATTGCCGGACAGCCTCGGGCCGTCCTCGCCGCTGCGCCGAGATTCGGAAGCACATCTGCACGACGATGCGCTGGTCCGGCATCCGGACAGCCTGCGTCGCGATCCCGACGATCTGCGCCGGGAGCCCGACGCCTTCCGCCACGATCCGGACTCACTCCGGCGCGAAACCGACGCCCTGCGCCGGGACGCCGACATCCTGCCCGGCCGGGACGGACTGCACGGTCCGGATTCGCTGCGGCGGGAACCGGACTCACTGCGCCGCGACCACGAACTGCACCATCCACAGGAGGCGCTGCGCCGGGAGCCCGAGCCACTGCGTCACGACCAGGAGCTGCCCCGGGCGGGTGGACATCCCGGACAGGAATCGCTGTTCGCGCCGGAACCGGAGGTCGGCCAGCGCCCGGGCGTGGCCGAGGACGCCGACGAACCGGTGGTGAGCGCGCGCAATTCCTGGCCGACGTACTTCGCGAAGTCGCCGGAACCGCCGGCGCCGGCCCCCGCGACGTCGTCGGCCAGTTTGAACGCGAAGTACACCTTCGAGACCTTCGTCATCGGCGCCTCGAACCGGTTCGCGCACGCGGCGGCGGTGGCGATCGCCGAGGCGCCGGCCCGCGCGTACAACCCGCTGTTCGTCTGGGGGGCATCCGGTCTGGGAAAGACGCATCTGCTGCACGCGGCCGGGCATTATGCCCAGCGGCTGTTTCCCGGGATGCGCGTCAAATACGTCTCGACCGAGGAATTCACCAACGACTTCATCAACAGCCTGCGCGACGACCGGAAGGTGGCGTTCAAACGCCGCTACCGCGAGACCGACATCCTGCTGGTGGACGACATCCAGTTCATCGAGGGTAAGGAAGGTATCCAGGAGGAGTTCTTCCACACCTTCAACACCCTGCACAACGCGAACAAGCAGATCGTGGTGTCCTCCGATCGCCCGCCGAAGCAGCTGGCGACGCTGGAGGAACGCCTGCGCACCCGGTTCGAATGGGGTCTGATCACCGATGTGCAGCCGCCCGAGCTGGAGACCCGGATCGCGATTCTGCGCAAGAAGGCGCGGATGGATCGGCTCGATGTGCCGCACGACGTGCTGGAGCTGATCGCAAGCCGGGTCGAGCGCAATATCCGCGAACTCGAGGGCGCGCTGATCCGTGTGACAGCCTTCGCCTCTCTCAACGGCCAGCCGCTGGATCTGTCGCTGGCCGAGGTCGTGCTGCGCGATCTGATGCCCGACACCACGACCATCGAGATCACGGCGTCGACGATCATGGCCGTGACCGCGGAGTACTTCAACACCACGCTGGAGGAACTGACCGGTCCGGGTAAGGCCCGGCCGTTGGCTCAGGCTCGCCAGATCGCGATGTACCTGTGCCGGGAACTGACCGACCTTTCCCTGCCGAAGATCGGCCAGGCCTTCGGTCGCGACCACACGACGGTCATGTACGCGGAGAAGAAGGTGCGCAAGGAGATGACCGAGCGCCGGCGGGTCTACGACCAGGTTCAAGAACTCACAGCCCGAATCAAACAGCGCTCACGCTGAATCCGTACACAAGCCGATCCACCCGGTTGACCTGGGTGGATCGGCTTTTTCGTGTTGTGGATTCCTCGAGGAGTCCTTGTGGAGTCCTCGAGGAATCCCAGGTTTGTCCTCGAGGTTGCGCACAGTCGACGGGTGAACCTGTGCACGCATTCGCTCACAGCCCCCGGTCCACAGTTCTCACAGGCGAATCGGTCCACGGGGTCCGAACTGCGAAGACAGCCGAATCGGCATGTGGATTCCTCGAGGACTCCCTGTCAGGTCCTCGAGGAATCCCCCGGTAGTGCACCGATCGGCACACACGTGTGTACAACAGGCCTCGAGTCATGGAAGAACTCGAGGATGGCTCGAGGATGGAGGTTGAACAGTTTTCCGGCCTCCACAGCGGCTCACTGTTCATCCTCGAGTCACCCGTCGGACATCCCCACGCCGCCACGCCTTCTGAACTGGGCGAACGGCCCGCGTCCACAGAATCCACAGTGCCTACTACTACTTCAGTTCTTCTTCTTTAGATTTCTTCTTGAAAACAGGGTGTGTGGAAACTCGGCTCGGGGACCGACGGATCGATTCGTGGCACTCCACATCCGAACGAAGCAGGGAGCGGAACGGATCGGGCCTTCCGGCGACGACGCACCGGGCGAGGGGGTGACGTAGTCATCGCCCGCTTGCGCGGGTACGGTTTGATGTCGGTCGCCTGTGCCACACTGCGGTGCGTACGGACGAGCCGTTCCGACCGCATTGCCGCGCGAACCACGCTGTTGTATGAACCACGCTGCTCACCACGGCGTCGAACAGATCACGACCGATCGAGACTGGGAGAGGACATACCGAGCGATGGAGCTTGCAAGTATGAAGTTTCGGGTCGCTCGCGAGGATTTCGCGGAATCCGTCGCCTGGGTGGCCCGTAGCCTGCCGTCTCGCCCGCCCGTGCCCGTCCTGGGCGGTGTGCTGCTGGTGGCCGACGAGGACGGCCTCACGGTCTCCGGATTCGACTACGAGGTCTCCGCGCAGATGCGCGTCGCCGCCGAGGTGGCAGGCCCGGGACAGGTGCTGGTCTCCGGCCGCCTGCTGGCCGACATCACCAAGGCACTGTCCAACAAGCCGGTCGACGTCTCGGTCGACGGCACCCGCGTGCTGATCGCCTGTGGCAGCGCCAAGTTCTCGCTGCCGACCATGCCGGTCGAGGACTATCCCCAATTGCCCGAGCTGCCCCCGCAGACCGGCGAACTGGGTGTGGATCTGTTCTCCGAGGCCGTGGGCCAGGTGGCGGTCGCCGCCGGTCGCGACGACACCTTGCCGATGCTCACCGGTATCCGTGTGGAAATCGAGGGCTCCCGGGTGGTTCTGGCGGCCACCGACCGCTTCCGCCTCGCGGTGCGGCATCTGGAGTGGCAGCCCGGTCGCTCGGATGTGGAGACCGCGGTCCTGGTCCCGGCGCGCACGCTGTCGGAATCGGCGAAGACGCTCGGCGCCTCCGATGCGCCCGTCCAGCTGGCCTTCGGCACCGGAACCGACGGACTACTGGGGATCGTCAACGGCGGCCGCCGGACCACCACCCGGCTGCTCGACGCGGAATTCCCCAAGTTCCGCCAATTGCTCCCCAAGGAGCACACTTCGATCGCGACTCTCCAGGTGAGCGCGCTGATCGAGGCCATCAAGCGCGTAGCCCTGGTGGCCGAGCGTGGCGCCCAGGTGCGGCTCGAGTTCTCCGATCAGGGCCTGCAGCTCTCCGCCGGCGGTGACGACGCCGGTCGCGCCGAGGAATGGCTGGAGGCCGAGTTCCGCGGCGAACCGCTGACCATCGCGTTCAACCCCGGCTACCTCAACGACGGTCTGTCGGCGCTGCATTCGGACCGGGTGACCTTCGGTTTCACCACTCCCAGCCGCCCGGCGGTGATGTGCCCGACCACCGACGACGAGCCGGAACTGTCGGACTCCGGCGCGTTCGCGGCGTTGTCGAGCAACTACATCTACCTGTTGATGCCGGTTCGTTTGCCCGGCTGATCGATTCGGTTCCCGATGTTCCCCGCCTCGCCGGCCCCGATACGACCGGCGAGGCGGCACTCGTTCACTCCGACCTGTGGAGATGTTGATAAACCTGTGAAAAACCCCGGGCGCGTGTGCATTTCGACCCGTCCGTCACAAAGTGCCTGGTGACGGCGGGTTCAGCTATGCACATCCGGGCGCTCACACTGCGTGATTTCCGCTCCTGGGAGCACGCCGACCTCGAATTACCCACAGGCAGAACCGTTTTCCTGGGGTCGAACGGCAACGGTAAAACCAATCTCGTCGAGGCCGTCGGATATCTGTCCACACTCGGTTCCCACCGGGTTGCCGGTGACGGGCCGCTGATCAGGTTGGGGCAGCAGCGATCTCGGATCGGCGCGACCGTCGTCAACGGTGGCCGCGAACTGCGCATCGATGTGGAGTTGAATCAGGGCTCCGCCAATCGCGCGCAGATCAATCGGTCGCCGGTGCGCCGCACCCGCGAGATACTCGGCATCCTGCAGACCGTGTTGTTCGCGCCGGAGGATCTGGCGCTGGTCCGCGGCGACCCCTCCGAACGCCGCCGTTTCCTGGACGAACTGGCCACCGCCCGGCTGCCGCGCCTGGCCGCGGTCCGTTCGGACTACGACCGCGTGCTGCGGCAGCGCTCGGCGCTGTTGAAAACGGCTGGGCGGCAGGCTCGTTCGCGCTCCGGCGCGCCGGCCGAACTGAGCACCCTCGACGTCTGGGACGGACATCTGGCCGCGCACGGTGCGGAACTGCTGGCCCAGCGGCTACGCCTGGTGCACGAACTGCACCCATATCTCGAGCAGGCCTACCGGTCCATCGCACCGGAATCGCGGACCGCCGCCATCCGCTACCGCAGTTCCGCGCTGCCCGAGGACTTCCTGGATCCACAGCGTTCTCCACAGCCCGGAGATGTCGAGGCGCTGGAGGCGAATATGTTGAGCGAGTTGGCTTCCGCGCGCGGCAAGGAACTCGAGCGCGGCGTCTGCCTGGTCGGCCCGCATCGCGACGATCTGGATCTGATGCTCGGTTCGGCGCCCGCGAAAGGCTTTGCCAGCCACGGGGAATCGTGGTCGTTCGCCTTGGCCCTGCGGCTGGGCGCCTTCGAACTGCTGCGCAGCGCGGGCACCGATCCGGTCCTGCTGCTCGACGACGTGTTCGCGGAATTGGATCGCCGCCGTCGCACGGCGTTGGCGGCGGTGGCCGCGGGCGCCGAGCAGGTGCTGATCACGGCCGCGGTGCCCGAGGACGTGCCGCCGGAACTCGAGGCGAATCCGGTCCGGGTCGAGACCGACGGCGTCGCGGACGGGCGCACCTCGCGCATCGTCGAACCGCCGGAACTCGCGGACGTGCCCCTCGCGGACGAGCCGGCCGAAGGCGGGCACATCGGGTGACGCCGGTCGGCGCACCTGTGGCGAAGCGGCCCGTGCGCACGGGGCGCGAGTTGTCGGACCCAGCGGCTAGCCTTGCCGCAATGCAGTGATCGGAGGGGAAGGGAGTCGAAGGTGGCCGCAGAACCCGGGCGCGAAGACGGCTCCCCGCCGTCCCCCGGCCCCGAACCGGAACTGCGCGGTGTGGACCTGGCACGGCGTGCCCTGGAGGAGGCTCGCGCCGCGGCCCGCGCCAGCGGTAAGGCGGTCGGCCAGGGGCGAGCCTCACCTCGGAAGGGCGGGGTACGAGCATTACGAAGGCGCTCCGGCTGGTCCGGTGCGCGGCCCGACGACCGCGATCCGCAACTGCTCTCCGCGGTGGCCGGATCGCTGGCCAAGAGTCGTGGATGGTCGGGAAAGGTCGCCGAGGGAATGGTTTTCGGCCGGTGGTCGGCCGTGGTCGGAGACGATATCGCGGCACATGCCGACCCGGTATCGCTCACCGACGGCGTGCTGAGTATCCAGGCCGAATCCACCGCCTGGGCCACGCAGTTGCGAATGCTGCAGTCGCAGATATTGGCGAAGATCAATGCCGCGGTCGGTCACGGCGTGGTCACCTCGCTGAAGATCAGCGGTCCCGCCGCGCCGAGCTGGCGCAAGGGCGAGCGGCACATCAAGGGACGCGGTCCCCGCGACACCTACGGCTGAGCCGGGCCCGGGAGTTTCACGTGGAACCGGTGCGGAGATTCGTCCCGCGCGAAACCACATCGGCGTAACTTTCCGGCGCGGGATCCGAGTGGCCGTCGCTTTCCGCTGAGGCTCGCGGGAGCGGGTTCGCCTATAACCGGACCCGGTGGCGACCGATTTCACGCACTCACGACGCTCTCAGGGGTGTCATAGGTGCATCCTGTGCCGGGGGTACCAGTAGGATGGAAGAGTAACTAGCGGCGATACCTTCGGCGCGTTCCGTGCAGCACGCGCGAGGACCCGTAATTCTCGAGCAGTTCGAACATCTCGAGCAGAGGCCATACGGGGCTCGGTCTGTGTGTTGTCCGACGTCGCATCGAGGGATCAGCAAGTAAGGAGAGCTACCGAGCAGTGGCTGCCAACGACTCCAACGCAAGCGGCTCGTCCAATGCGAAAGCGGGCAACAAGGACTACGGTGCCTCCAACATCACCGTTCTCGAAGGACTCGAGGCGGTCCGCAAACGCCCCGGTATGTACATCGGTTCCACCGGTGAGCGCGGTCTGCACCACCTGATCTGGGAGGTTGTGGACAACTCCGTCGACGAGGCGATGGCCGGTTACGCGAGCCGTGTCGACGTGACCCTGCTGGCCGACGGCGGTGTCGAGGTCGTCGACGACGGTCGCGGTATCCCGGTGGCGATGCACGCCACGGGCGTGCCCACCATCGAGGTCGTCATGACCCAATTGCACGCCGGCGGCAAGTTCGACTCGGACGCCTACGCCGTGTCCGGTGGTCTGCACGGTGTCGGTATCTCCGTGGTGAACGCCCTGTCCAGCCGGATGGTCACCGAGATCGACCGCGATGGTTTCCACTGGAGCCAGGAGTACAAGGACGCCAAGCCCGGCAAGCTCGTCAAGGGCGAGCCCACCGACCGGACCGGCACCACGCAGCGCTTCTGGGCGGATCCGGACGTCTTCGAGACCACGACCTACAACTTCGAGACGATCTCGCGCCGGCTGCAGGAGATGGCATTCCTGAACAAGGGCCTGACCATCACCCTCACCGACCAGCGCGTCAGCGAGGCCGAGGTCACCGACGAGGTGGTCAGCGAGACCGCCGAGGCGCCCAAGCACGACGAGGGTACGGCCGCTGCGCCCGAGCCGAAGGTCAAGACCCGCACGTATCACTACCCGGGCGGCCTCGAGGATTTCGTCAAGCACATCAACCGCACGAAGCAGCCGATCCACAACACGGTCGTCGCGTTCACCAGTAAGGGCACCGGCCACGAACTCGAGGTCGCGATGCAGTGGAATTCGGGGTACTCCGAATCCGTCCACACCTTCGCCAACACCATCAACACCCACGAGGGTGGTACCCACGAAGAGGGCTTCCGCGCGGCGCTGACCACCGTTGTCAACAAGTACGCCAAGGACAAGAAGCTCATCAAGGAGAAGGACGGCAACCTCACCGGCGACGACATCCGCGAGGGTCTGGCCGCCATCGTGAGCGTCAAGGTCAGCGAGCCGCAGTTCGAGGGCCAGACCAAGACGAAGCTCGGCAACACCGAGGTGAAGTCGTTCGTCCAGCGCACCTGCAACGAACATCTCGCCCACTGGTTCGAGGCCAATCCGGCCGACGCCAAGACGATCGTGCAGAAGGCGGTGTCCTCGGCGCAGGCCCGCGTCGCCGCCCGCAAGGCTCGTGAACTGGTCCGGCGCAAGAGCGCCACCGATCTGGGCGGGCTGCCGGGCAAGCTGGCCGACTGCCGCTCCAAGGATCCGAGCAAGTCCGAGATCTACATCGTCGAGGGTGACTCGGCCGGTGGCTCGGCGAAATCCGGCCGCGACTCGATGTACCAGGCGATCCTGCCGCTGCGCGGAAAGATCATCAACGTCGAGAAGGCGCGCATCGACCGAGTCCTCAAGAACAACGAGGTCCAGTCGATCATCACCGCGTTCGGCACCGGTATTCACGACGAATTCGACATCTCGAAGCTGCGGTACCACAAGATCGTGCTGATGGCCGACGCCGATGTCGACGGCCAGCACATCTCGACGCTGCTGCTCACCCTGCTCTTCCGCTTCATGCGTCCGCTGGTCGAACACGGTCACGTGTATCTGGCCCAGCCGCCGCTGTACAAGCTGAAGTGGCAGCGGTCGGATCCGGAATTCGCCTACTCCGACCGCGAACGCGACGGTCTGCTGGAGGCCGGTCTGGCCGCCGGCAAGAAGATCAACAAGGACGACGGCGTCCAGCGCTACAAGGGTCTCGGCGAGATGAACGCCAAGGAGCTGTGGGAGACCACCATGGATCCTTCGGTGCGGGTGCTTCGTCAGGTGACGTTGGACGACGCGGCCGCGGCCGACGAGTTGTTCTCCGTGCTGATGGGTGAGGACGTCGAGGCGCGCCGCAGCTTCATCACCCGCAATGCCAAGGACGTCCGCTTCCTCGACGTGTAGGCGGCGCTGCGCAGCGTACCGCGCGCCCGTCCACATGCCGAGCCCTTATGCACAGGCCCTCTAAGGAGACTTCATGACCGAGACCACGCTGCCGCCCAACGGTGGTGCGGGCGACCGGATCGAGCCGGTCGACATTCAGAACGAAATGCAGAGCAGTTACATCGATTACGCGATGAGCGTGATCGTGGGCCGCGCGCTGCCGGATGTGCGCGACGGCCTCAAGCCTGTGCACAGGCGCGTGCTCTACGCGATGTACGACAACGGCTACCGGCCCGATCGCGGCTATGTGAAGTCCGCGCGCCCGGTCGCCGAGACCATGGGTAACTACCACCCGCACGGCGACGCCTCGATCTACGACACCCTGGTGCGCATGGCGCAGCCGTGGTCGCTGCGGTATCCGCTGGTCGACGGGCAGGGCAACTTCGGTTCCCGCGGTAACGACGGCGCGGCCGCCATGCGGTACACCGAGTGCCGGCTCACCCCGCTGGCGATGGAGCTGCTCCGCGAAATCGACCACGAGACGGTCGATTTCACGCCGAACTACGACGGCCGCTCCCAGGAGCCCGTGGTTCTCCCCAGCCGGGTGCCGAACCTGTTGATGAACGGGTCCAACGGCATCGCCGTCGGTATGGCGACCAATATCCCGCCGCACAACCTGAACGAGCTGGCCGAAGCCATCTACTGGGCGCTGGACAACTACGACGCCGACGAGGAGACCACCCTCGCCGCGTGTATGGAGCGCGTCAAGGGTCCGGACTTCCCGACCTACGGCCTGATCGTCGGAAGCCAGGGCATCCACGACGCCTACACCACCGGACGCGGTTCCATCCGGATGCGCGGTGTGGTCGAGATCGAGGAGGACAATCGTGGTCGGACCACGATCGTCATCACCGAGCTGCCGTACCAGGTCAACACCGACAACTTCATCAACTCGATCGCCGAGCAGGTCAAGGACGGCAAGATCGCGGGTATCTCCGATATCCACGACGAGTCCTCCGACCGCGCGGGTATGCGGATCGTGGTCACGGTCAAGCGCGATGCCGTGGCGAAGGTGGTGCTGAACAACCTCTACAAGCACACCCAGCTGCAGACCAGCTTCGGCGCCAACATGCTGTCGATCGTCGACGGTGTGCCGCGCACGCTGCGGCTGGACCAGATGATCCGGCTCTACGTCGATCACCAGTTGGACGTCATCGTCCGGCGCACCCGCTACCTGTTGCGCAAGGCCGAGGAGCGGGCGCACATCCTGCGCGGCCTGGTCAAGGCGCTGGACATGCTGGACGAGGTCATCGCCCTGATCCGGCGTTCGGCCAATACCGACACCGCGCGCACCGGCCTGATGGAATTGCTCGAGATCGACGAGATCCAGGCGACCGCCATCCTCGATATGCAGCTACGGCGCCTGTCGGCCCTGGAGCGGCAGAAGATCATCGACGAATTGGCCCGCATCGAGGCCGAGATCGCCGATTTGAAGGACATCCTGGAGAAGCCGGAACGTCAGCGCGCCATCGTGCGCGACGAGCTGGCCGAGATCGTCGAGAAGTACGGCGACGACCGCCGCACCAAGATCGTCGCGGCCGACGGTGACGTCGCCGACGAGGATCTGATCGCTCGCGAGGACGTCGTGGTCACCATCACCGCGACCGGCTACGCCAAGCGCACCAAGACCGATCTGTACCGCAGCCAGAAGCGCGGCGGTAAGGGTGTGCAGGGCGCGGGGCTCAAGCAGGACGATCTGGTCAAGCACTTCTTCGTGACCTCGACTCACGACTGGCTGCTGTTCTTCACCAACCTCGGCCGGGTCTACCGGGCCAAGGCCTACGAGTTGCCCGAGGCCAACCGCACCGCGCGGGGCCAGCACGTGGCCAACCTGCTGGCGTTCCAGCCGGAGGAGAAGATCGCCCAGGTCATCCGGATCAAGACCTACGAGGACGCTCCGTATCTGGTGCTGGCCACCCGCAACGGCCTGGTGAAGAAGTCGAAGCTGACCGACTTCGATTCCAACCGCACCGGCGGCATCGTCGCGGTGAATCTGCGCGATGCTGACGAATTGGTCGGCGCCGCACTGTGTTCGGCCGACGACGATCTGCTGCTGGTGTCCGCGCACGGCCAGTCGATCCGGTTCACCGCCAACGACGAGGTACTGCGTCCCATGGGCCGCGCGACCTCGGGTGTGCAGGGGATGCGGTTCAACGCCGACGATGAGCTGTTGTCGCTCAACGTCGTTCGTGACGGCACCTATCTGCTGGTCGCGACCGCGGGCGGATACTCCAAGCGCACCGCGATCGAGGAGTACACCGCACAGGGCCGCGGCGGTAAAGGTGTGTTGACGATTCAGTACGACCCGAAGCGTGGCAGTCTGGTAGGAGCGCTCATCGTCGACGACGATGACGAGCTCTATGCCATCACGTCCGGCGGCGGTGTCATCCGGACGGCGGCGAATCAGGTACGCAAGGCGGGCCGGCAGACCAAGGGCGTGCGTTTGATGAACCTCGGCGAGGGCGATACCTTGCTGGCGATCGCTCGTAACGCTGATGAGCCCGACCAGGTTTCCGGTGAAGAAGAGGCCTGAGGCTCGGATTAGCGTTAGGTTCTGGAAGCGGTAATTTCTCCACAAGCAGCGGCGCCACGACGGATCGAAGGATTCTGCATTGACCACTCCGAATCAGCCGAACGACGAGCGAAACCACGCCAACGGTGTGACCGAGCGGATCGCACCGTCACCGATTCCGCCGCGGCCGGCGCCGCGGTCGGGGTCGTCGGCCGACAACGGCTCGGGTAGTTCACCCGCAAACCCCGAGTCGCAAGGCGATTCCGCGAAATCCGGCGGTTCGGCGCCGGAGGCCGCCGAGGCTGGTGACGGTCGTGGTGGTTCTCGCTTCGAGGAAGGGTGGTCGCAGCTGCCGCAGCGGGAGCCGCAGTCGAATCTGAATCGCCCCGGCCAGGCCCCGGTGCAGGGCCGGGCGAATTCGCAGACCGGTCTCGGTGGCGGGGTGAAGAACGCCCGCACCACCACCGACCTCGCGGCCAAGGCGGCGCGCAAGGAAGCGGCGATGGTGAAGTCCGTCGGCATCGACGGACCCACCCGCAGCATCGCCCGCCCGGAACTGATCAAGGATCTGCCCGATCTGTCGGATCTGCGTCATCCGATGCCGCAGGCGGATGCCGGTGCGGCACAGTCGGTTCCGATGGCGGTGCCGACCGCGGCGCCGACCGTCTCGCCGGCCGCGCAGGCGGCGGTCGCCCAGGCGGTGACCAGCGGTGAGCCGTTGCGCGCGACCGTGCAGGTGCGCCATATCGACCCGTGGTCGACGTTGAAGGTGTCGCTGGTGATCAGCGTCGCCATGTTCTTCGTGTGGATGCTGGCCGTCGGATTCCTCTACATCGTGCTGTCCGGCATGGGTGTGTGGGACCGCCTCAACAGCACCTTCACCGACATGGTGAACGACAACAACTCCTCGGCGACGACGATCATCGACGCCGGCAGCGTCTTCGGATACGCGGCCGTCATCGGCCTGATCAACGTGGTGCTGTTCACCGCGCTCTCGACGGTGGGTGTGTTCATCTACAACCAGTGCACCGATCTGGTGGGCGGCGTGCAGGTGACGCTGGCCGATCCGGACTGACGACTCGCGACGCTCGGCCGGTCGGTTCTCACCGGACCGGCCGTTCGTGCTTTACGGGCGCTCTGACCAGGCGTTTTGGAGAGCAATCGGAGGGTTGTGTAGTCTCTAGCGAGTCAGTCACGACAACATGTCGAGACGAACACTACGGGCCTATAGCTCAGGCGGTTAGAGCGCTTCG
Source organism: Nocardia mikamii NBRC 108933 (assembly GCF_001613505.1). GTDB lineage: Bacteria > Actinomycetota > Actinomycetes > Mycobacteriales > Mycobacteriaceae > Nocardia > Nocardia mikamii. The sequence continues at coordinate 162,950 of NZ_BDCM01000004.1, read as the reverse complement.
CTGATAACGAAGAGGTCGGAGGTTCAAGTCCTCCTAGGCCCACATTCACATACCTGGTCGTCATCGACGGCCGAGGGGGCCTTAGCTCAATTGGCAGAGCACTGCCTTTGCAAGGCAGGGGTTAGGGGTTCGATTCCCCTAGGCTCCACTTCTTCTTCTTCTTCTCACGATCCGGGGGGATCCGATCACTGTCGCGCCGGTTCCGGTCGCACCTGTTCACAGCACGCAGTGCCGACGGTATCGCGTCGTCGGCGCCGGAAGTCGTGGCTGCCGGGGCCGACGCGGCACAGTAGGGTGGACGGCATGAAACTTCTTCTGACGATCGGTGTCATTGCCGCAGTTGTCTTCGCCGTCACCAAGGTTCGCAAGCGAAGCGAGGCGGATCTGTGGCACGAGGTGACCGCGCGCTGAGCCGGCACGCTCGACCGGGGCCTTAGCTCAATTGGCAGAGCACTGCCTTTGCAAGGCAGGGGTTAGGGGTTCGATTCCCCTAGGCTCCACACATTCACAGCTCCACACCTTCACAGCTCCACTCACGGCCGGGCCAGCAGGTCGATGACCGCCTGTACTTCCTCCGGCGTCGGGGTCGGCAGATTGTCGCGGCCGTGGATCAGCCCGATTCCCAGATACACCATCGCGCCCGCGCGCAGCCGCGCCTGAACCGGCTCGAAACCCAGATCGAGCATGGCCGTCTGCACCGTGCGGAAGATGCGCTGATCCAGCGCCCGGACGGCCGCCGCCACGGTGTCGTCGGTGCGTGACCACTCCCGCACCGATGCCTCGACCATCCAGTGCTTCGGGTCCACCAGCATGGCCGCCATCTGTTCGATGCGGGACTCGACCGGAATCGAATCCAAGGCGGCGAGGGCGCGGACGGCTTCGCTCTGCATGTCGCCCCACCGGTCGGCCATCGCGGCCATCAGCTGTTCGAGATCGTCGAAATGCCAGTAGAAACTGCCCTTGGTGACGCCCAGTTCCTCACACAGCCGGGGAATCCGGATCGCGGTGACACCCTCGCGCCCGAGCAGGTCCAAGGCGCCGTTCACCCAGTCGTCGTATGACAGCCGCGCCGTCCGAGGGCGGTTGCGCTGTTGTGCCTCCGCTTTTCTGGACACCGCTTTCTTGGACGTGACCGGGGCCTTCTTCGGTGTCGTCATCCAGTCACCGCCGAGTCGCCCAGGTCCATGACCCGATCGTAGGGGAGCCGGTCCGCTGGGGATTCGATGCGCACCCGACGCACCTCCTCGTACCATTCAAATGAGTACCGTCAACTGTACTCAATGGTATGGTCGCTGCGACGGGTGACGATCGGTGTCACCTCGGAAGGTGCGAGGGATGTATCGACCGATCGGCCGCCGCGCGATGCTGCGCGGACTCGGCGCGGGTGTGACGGCCGCCGTGGCCGGGCGCGCGGCGATGGCCGCCGCCGATCCGGTGCCGGGCGGGTTCGAGAGTCCGCTGATAGTCCATTCGCCGCCGATGCGGCCCTTCGTCGACGAACTTCCGCGGCCACCCGTCGTCACCGGGAGTCACCTGGACCTCGTCGCGACCACCACCAGCCATCGCTTTCACCGCGATCTGCCCGCGGTGCCCGCATTCGGATACAACGACCGGACGTATCTGGGCCCGACCGTCGAACACGAGGCCGGCCGTCCGCTCACCGTCCGGTTCCACAACCGGCTCGGCGACCATCCGTTCGCGGCCGATATCGACACCACGCTGCACGGGGTGCCGGAGAGTTACCGGACCACCGTCCCGGCCTCGCTGCATCTGCACGGCGGAGTGACGCCGCCCGCCAGTGACGGCCATCCCGAACGACTGGTCATGCCGGGACAGCACCTCGATCACGACTTCCCGCTGCGGCAGTCGGCCGGTCACCTCTGGTACCACGATCACGCGATGGGGATCACCCGCGCGAACGTCTACGCCGGGTTGACGGGCATGATGCTACTGCGAGACGAATTCGACACGGGGGCACCGGACAATCCGCTCGGGCTGCCGGCGGGGGAGTTCGAAATACCCCTGGTGCTGCAAGAGAAATTGTTCACGCCCGACGGGCGCCAGAGTCTGCGTTCGACCGCGGTGGTGCCGCCGGGTTCGTGGGAGGGCGGCGCGGTCGGCGACGTCGGAGTGGTGAACGGGGTGGTGTGGCCACAGCTGCCGGTCGCGCGCGGTCTGTATCGGTTCCGTGCGATCAATGCCGCCTCGTTCAGTACGTGGAATCTGTTCTTCGGCAATCGGATGCGGTTCTGGGTGATCGGAAACGACCACGGACTGCTCGATGCGCCGGTGCCGGTGCGTAGTCTGCGGCTCGCTCCGGCCGAACGGATCGACCTCCTGGTGGATTTCGCCGATCTCGCGCCGGGGGAGACGGTCGACCTGTGCAACGACGAACAACCGGTGTTCCAGGCGGCGATCCTCGGGGAGGTCGCGATGCCGGTGTTCTGCCGCTTCCGTGCCGAGGATCGCGCGGGATTGCGCGGACCGGTGCCGCAGACGCTGCGCGGCGGGCCGCGACAGCCCGCGATGCTGCCGCCGGTACCGGCGCCGACGCTGTCGCGCATCCTCACGATCAGCCAGCCCTACGAACTGCGGATGCCGCCCGCGATCATGTCGCTGAACAATCTGCGCTATTCGGATCCGGATATCGACATGCCACGGCAGGGCACGACCGAGGTGTGGAACATCGTCAACATCACACCCGATCCCCATCCCATCCACATCCACCTGGTGGATTTCCGCATCCTGAGCCGGACGCCGCTGCGCACTGTGGATTATCAACTCGCTCATCCCCAACCGGCGATCGGCACTCGCTGGACACCCGACCCGGAGGGTTTCCTCGCGGGCCCGGCGCAGCCGCCGGCGCCGTGGGAGAGCGGCCGTAAGGATGTGGTGCGAGTCGACGGCGGCACCGTCACCCGCATCGTGGTGCGATTCCCGACCGCCGACGAACTCGGATTCGATCCCGACGCGTCGTTTCCCAGGATCGGCCCGCCGATGCCGGGTGCGGCGCATTCGGCGGAGCATGCCGCGCATCAGGATTCGGATCTGCGCGGTTTCGTCTGGCACTGCCATCTGCTCGATCACGAGGACCACGACATGATGCTGCGATTCCGAACGGTGCGGTGAATGCGAATGACGACACAGCTACGAACCCTGAAATGCCCCAGCGCTTTCCGGTACTGGGAGGCCAAGCAGCAGCCCGCCGTCCAGCGGCTGGAAGCGATCGTGCGGAAGGTGACCGGCGCCGAACTCTTTCCGACCGACGACCAGGCGCGAGCCCTCACCGAGGATCTGTTCGCCGGTGATCCGGTCGCCGAACGATTCGTCGCCGAGGTGATGCACGGTCCCGGCGGTTCGGCGGCGGGCCGGGCTCTGCTGGACCGGGCCTTGGCCGAGGGGATCGATGCCGTTCCCGAGGCACCGGATTCGATGCGTGAACTGTTCGCCGAATTCGACACCGTGCCCGAATGGGTACGTCCGGAACTGGTCGAACAGGGCGCGGCCATCTGGCGGCGCTGGGGCACCATGTTGTTCAGCTTCGCGGGTGCGGAAACACTGGAGATGTACACCGAATCCGCGGTCGCCACTCCGCTGTCGCTGGCGGGCGGCTACGCCGGAAACAGTGCGCTGCGCCGATATTTGGAGACCTGCCGATTCTGGATGGACGTCTCGCAGCCGAATGCGCTGCTGACGCCGGGGTCGACCGGGCGCGCCACCGCGCTGAAGGTCCGGGTCATGCACGTTTCTGTGCGGGCGCGAGTAGCCGGCCATCCCGAATGGGATATCGACAAGTGGGGACTGCCGATCAGCCAGACGTATCAGTTGCTGACCCTGATCGCGGGCAGTGTGACACCCGGACTCGGACTGTGGGCGCTGGGCTATCAGACCACACCATCGGAAATACGTGCGCTGCTGCACTTTCAGAGATACATGGGTTATCTGCTGGGCGTGCGTTTGCAGTGGCATCCGGAAACCGTCGTCGACTCGCTGCGGGTGCTGGCGATGACGATCGCCTCGCGTTCCTACGATGCCGGTGCGCACGGCGCGGAATTGATCGAGTCCTACCCCGCCGCCTTCGCCCCGCGCCCCGAACACCGCGGCGCGAGCCGGGTGCGGGCGGCCTACAACTACCGCATCAACTCGGTGTATTCGGCGATGTACATGGCACCCGGCACACGGCGCAAATACCGTATGCCCCCGGCCTTTCCCTGGTTGCTGATTCCCGTGCTGCGGTTCCCGCTGATCACCGTCATGGAATTCGTGCGCCGGATACCGCCGGTCGGGCGGCTGCACGAGAAGGTGATGGTCCGGCACCGGGAGAACTGGTACCGCGCCCAAATGCAGGGCCGGGAAGCGGAATTCGATGCGAGCGGAGCGTTGCGGCGATGAACGACACAGCCATTGTCGAGGCATGGAACGGTCCCGGCCGCCGGGACGGCGAACTCACCACGGTCGAACCGCGGCACAACGCACTCCATCCCGCGGCGAGTTCGCTCGCCTTCGAGCACTGGTATTTCGACGCACATCTCGACAGCGGACACACCGTCGTCGGATTCCTCACCAAACGCCGGCCCGAGGATTTCCCGCACGCGCGTCCCTGGGTCGAGTTGATGGTCTACGAACCGGACGGCACCCGCCGGCAGGTCTCCCGGAAGTATCCCCGCGCTCAGGCGTCGTTCGACGCGCGATCCTGTGATGTACGGATCGGAAACAACCGGGCCTACACCGAATTCCGGACCGACGGGTTGCCGACGCACCATCTGCGACTGGCCGAGGACGGTCTGGAATTCGACCTGCGCTTCGACAACGAGCTGCCCAGCTGGATGCCGGGACAGGGCGAAACACATTTCGGCGGCGGTGATTCCTTCGGCTGGGTCGTCGGCGCGCCGCGAGCCCGGGTGAGCGGCACCGTGACCGTCGACGGCGTCGAGCGGTCCGTCACCGGTCGCGGTTACGCCGACCACAACTGGGGCGTCGGCGATATGCGCAAGATCATCGAGCGCTGGCACTGGGGCCGGCTGTATGTCGAGGACTATTCGCTGCTGTTCGCCGACGTGCTGACCCAGCGGCGGCGTGGAGCTCACGAGATCGCGCCGCTCATGCTGGCTCACCGGGACCGCATCGTCCTCTCGACCGGCGAGACGACCTTGCGGGAGGGGCCGGCGCGGTTCGACGCCACCGCCGGGCGCGGCTATCCGGAGTGGATCGAATTGTGCGTACCCGATCAGGTGGAGTTGCGGCTGACCGTGGACAGGGTGATCCACGCCCACGATCTCCTCGACGATATTCCGCTGGTCGGCACCCGGTTGCTGAAACCGCTGGCGCACAGGTTGATCGGTCATCCGGGCTATTTCCGATTCGAATCCACCTTCGAACTGACCGTGCGCGGCGAGACCGAACCGGTCCGGCGCACCGGCACCACCTTGCACGAACTGGTGGCGCTCACCTGAGTCTTGCGCGGGCCGCGCATTCGCGGTGCAAGGCGGCTGCAAGCGACCGGCGGCAGGGTCGATGTCATGAGCGAGACATTCGATGTAGTGGTTGCCGGCGCGGGCCCCGTCGGGCTGATGCTGGCGTGTGAACTGCGGCTGGCCGGTGTCGAGGTGCTGGTCGTGGAGCGGCTGACGGAGATCGATCGGACCATCAAGGCCGGAGCGATCAATGTGCCGACGGCACAGGCCTTCGATCGACGCGGACTGTTGCCCGAGTTGCTGTCGCATCAGCAGGCGGCGGTCGAGCGGATGAAGGCGTTCACCGGCGGCACGGCGGGCCCCGCGAACCGGCCGCCGATCGCGGGCCATTTCGCGGGAATCATGTTGTCGTTCGACCTGATCGACGCGGAAGACCCGGCCTTCGCCGGTGTGGGGCCGGCGGGCCGGGCCGTGCTGGTGAGCCAGCAGGGCATCGAGGAAATTCTCGGTGCACGCGCGGCGGAACTCGGCGTGGTGGTGCGCCGAGGGGTGCACCTGACCGATCTGACCGACCACGGCGACGGGGTGACGGTGCGTTGCCGGTCCGACGAGCGCGGCGGTGCCGAAGAGATCCGCGCTTCGTGGCTGGTGGGTTGCGACGGCGGACGCAGCACGGTCCGCACACTCGCCGGCTTCGATTTCCCGGGTATCGGGCCGGAGATCACCGGGCGGCAGGCAGTGGTGGAGATGTCGGAAACCGAAGGGCTCCAGCCCGGTTGGCACGACACCGAACACGGCATCTACGTCTACGGACCGACTCCAGGCCGCTTTCTGACCGTCGAACTCGACGGACCGCCCGTCGATCGTGACGCGCCGATCACGGCCGCCGAGCTGGAGGCGAGCCTGCGCCGGGTCGCCGGGGTACCCGTGCGGGTCTCGGCGGTGCATTCGGCGACCCGGTTCACCGACAACACCCGTCAGGTGCCGGACTATCGCAAGGGCCGCGTGTTGCTCGCCGGCGATGCGGCGCACGTGCATTCGCCGTTCGGCGGACAGGGCCTGAATCTGGGAATCGGCGATGCGGTCTGTCTCGGCTGGAAGCTCGCCGCGGTCGTCGACGGCCGGATGGACGAGCGGCTCCTGGACACCTACACCGCTGAGCGGTATCCGATCGGCGCCTGGGTGCTGGAATGGACTCGGGCGCAGGTCGCGCTCATGCGGCTGGATCGGCGCAGTAAGGCGCTGCGGGCGGTGATGTCCGAACTGCTGTCCACCGGCGACGGCGCGACCACCGTGTTCAAACGGATCTCCGGTGTCCTGCACCGCTACCACCTGGGCGGCGACCATGAACTGGTCGGCACCATCGTTCCCGATCGCGATCTCTCCGACGGAACTCGCGTGGCCGAACACTTCACCACCGGCCAGGGCGTGCTGTTCGACTTCGCCGACTCCGCGGAGCTGCGCGACGCGGCGGCGCCGTGGCAGGACCGGATACGGATCGTCACGGCGAAGCCGCTGGACGCCTCGGACGGGACCGGTGCCGGCGAGGCGGCCGGCGTGCTCGTCCGTCCGGACGGATACGTCGCTTGGGCCGCCACCGAAGGCGTCGACGGTATGGCGACGGCTCTGACTCGCTGGTTCGGTCGGTGAGCGCGATTCCCGCCGGCCCTACCCGACGTGTTATATGTAACTTCGAGTAGCGGGCAGATGTGCTGCCTGCCTACCATCGGACAGCTATCGTTCGTCGAGGTGCCGGTGCGGACCGGCGCGTGCTGCGGAAATCGCGGCGGGGAGTGGGAGGAACAGCCCGTGGTCGCGATCGTTGCGGATCTGCCGCGCGCGGCGCGCAATATCTGGGCGGTGTCGTTCGGCAACGGAATCGAGCCCTACCGGCCGGCGCCGTCCACACCGATCAGCGAGCAGCCGCACAATCGACTGCTGCGCTACGACCGCGACGAACCCGGTACCGGGAATCCTGTGCTGCTGGTACCACCGCTCGCGGTCACGCCGGCCTGCTTCGACCTGCGGGACGGTCAGAGCCTCGTGCGCTATCTGCTCGGCAGCGGCAGGCAGCCGTATGTGGTCGACTACGGCGATTTCGATTACGGCGACCGGGATCTCGGCCTCGAGCACTGGACCCACGGCATCGTGCCGGACGCGGTGCGCCGCGTCGCCGCCGAACACGGGCGACCCGTGGACGTGATCGGCTGGTCCCTGGGTGGCGCGCTCGCGATGATCGCCGCGGCGGCCCACGCGGATCTGCCGATCGCGTCGGTCACCGGCCTGGCTACGCCGTTCGACCAGCGCCGCACTCCGTTCCTGGTGCCGGTCCGGATGGCGGGGCGGCTGACCGGTGGTCGCGGCGTCGCCCTGGCGACCAGATTGCTCGGCGGGGCCCCGCGTGAGCTGGTCCGCCTCGGCTTCCGGTTACAGGCCTTCGATCGCGAGCTGACCCGTCCGTTGTTCATCGCCCGGCATGCCGCCGACACCGAGGCGCTGGCCCGCATGGAAGCGGTCGATCGCTTCATGGCGACCATGCCCGGCTATCCCGGTCGTTCGCTGTGGCAGATCTATCGCAGTCTGGTGCTGCGAAACGAATTGGCGGACGGCGTGATTCGACTGCGCTCGGATCTCGTCGTGGATCTGTCGAAGCTGACCTGCCGGGTGCTGCTGATCGGCAGCCGCACCGACATGCTGGTGCCCGCGGGTTCCACCCGCCGCGGTGTGGACCTGCTCACCGGCGCCGCCGAGGTGCGGTTCGTGGAGGTGTCCGGCGGACATCTGGGCCTGATGGTGGGTCCTGACGCGGCCGGCTCGACCTGGCCCGCGATCGGCGATTTCCTCGGCGACGCTTCGGGCGGCTCGGCCGATTCCGATCAGATCAAACCGAGTTCGCGCGCCCGTGCGATGGCCTCGGCCCGGGATCCGCTACCCAGTTTGTGATAGATCCCGCGCAGGTGTGTTTTGACGGTGTTGATCGAAACACCCATGCCCGCTGCGATATTCAGCGTCGTCATCCCGGACGGCAGCTGGCGCAACACCGACATCTCGGTGTCGGTCAGCCCAGGGTTGAGCGCCGCGCCGCGAGCCGACGGATGGGAGCGGATCAGATCGACCAGCCGGTCGTGGTGACCGAAACGGCCGACCGAACCGTCCAGTAACGCAACGATTCCCGGCACTTCCAGGAACGGTCGCACGATCCGGTCGTCGGCCGCGTGATTCAGCGCCTGCGCCAGCGCCTCGTAGGCCTTGACCGGGCGGTCCAGATGGTCGGATGCGGAGGCGTACAACAGCCAGGCCGTGACGGCGGTGAGCGCGGGCAGTCCGTCGGTCCGGCGCAGCAGTGGCTGCAGCAGTTCGAGTGTCGTCGACGAGGTCTGCGCGTACTCCGACAGGCAGGCCTGCGCCAGCACGACATCGGGTGTGTGGCCCAGTACCGCGATCGCTCGCTCGACCAGAGTCTGTGCGCCGACACGGGATTGGATCCGCAGCAGTGCCGGCACCGTGTGCAGGACCAGATTGCCGCAGGAGCGCGGCGGTGTCGGCTCGGTGAGCATGTCGAGCAGCTGCATCCGCAGCGTATCGGCGGCCAGGAAACGATCTGTGGCGGAATCGAATTCGATCAGCCGGAGCAGCGCCAGCGCCTGCCGGTCGGCGGTCGGCGCGGGGGAGAGGCCGCTCGTCGTGGCGGGCGGGAGTTGCTCGCGGGCAGCGATCGGATCGCCCTGCAGATACTGCGCGTAGGCGATCATCGCCTGAGCGTGCGTCATCGCGGAATGGGTTCGCAGTCCGTATTTCTCGGCGAGTTCCACGGCGTGCTCGGCCCGCTTGCGCATCACGGTGAGGTGGCCGCCCATCCCGCCGCACACCGCCAATCGCGTCGCCGCCGGCACGACGAAGCGGCCCAGTCCGGCCTGTTCGGCCAGCGCGAGCGCCTGCCACAGTCCCGATTCGGCGCGCGCGATATCGCCGCGGTGCAGGTACGCATTCGCCACCTGCAGGACGATGTAGCAGTCCAGTTCGGCATGACCGGTCGGCGTGGGCGTCGCCGGCTCGGGCGCAGCGGGTTCGGCGCCCGTCAACACCGCGACATCGGCGATCACCGCGGTGCGTAGCGCGATCAACCAGGAGGCGGGTACCAGGGCGGAGGCCGAACAGGGTTCTGCCTCGAGTCGATCCAGATAGGCCGTGCACGCCGCCACGTCCCCGCGGCTCACGGTCTCGGCGATGCGCAACAGCTGAACGAATTGATCGTCGGCGAGTTCGCCGACGTCGTCGAGCCGGGCGAAGAAGGATGGCCCGTCCCCACCGAACACCAACCTCGGACCGTGTTCGCGGATGAACCGCGACAGCTGCGGGTGCCCCGGTACGGCGAGCACATGATGCAGTGCCGCGGAGGGCATCCGGGCATCGACGAACCATGCCGAACAGCTGCGGTGAATGCGCGGCAGCCGGTTCGGAAGCGAGCGCGCGGCCTCGGCGAGCAGGTAGGCGCGCAGCATCGGGTGATAGCTGTGCCACAGTTCGCCGTGGCGGGCCACGCACGTGATCGGCAGATTGTTGCGCAGCAGATATTCCAGTGTGGCCGGGGCGGATTCGCCGACCAGCTCGGTGGTCAGCGCGACACTGAACTCCTCGGGCACCGCGGTGGCGAGCAGGAAGTGCAGCGCGTCGTCGGGCAGCGCGCCCAGCAACTCGCCGACGAGGAAGTCGCTGATGGCGTGGGGCGCGCGGGCCAATGCCGCCAACGCGGTCGGCCGGTCGTGCGGATTCGCGGCCAGGTAGATCGCGGCGATCCGCACCAGTGCGGCCCAGCCGCAGGTCAGCCGTTGGATCCCGGCGATATCGGCGGCGCTCAGGTGAAGGTTGTGCTGGCCGAGCAGGGCCGCGATGCGTTCGTCGTCGAGCGCGAGTTCACGTGCGGTCAGACGGGTGAGCCGGCCACTCAGTTCGAGCCCGTGCCAGCGCAGCGGCGGATCGAACCGGCCGGTGACAATCGTCGTCAGGGTGGGCGGTGCGTTTTCGACGACATACTCCAGCCCTGCCAGGGCCAAGGGGTCGGTCAGCAGGTGGGCGTCGTCGAGGACGAGCACGGTCGGTTCGGCCCGGTCGGTCAGCCGGTCCACCAGTGTCGCCGGTTCGGCGAGCGGTCCGGTCGGGTCCCGGTCCGGTAATCCGACGGGGAGGTCGAGCACTCCGGCGATCGCACGCCACAGATCGGCCGATTCGCCGCGGCGGCCGGTGAAGGTCAGCCAGCCCACCCGGCAGCCGGAATGCCGGGTCGCCAGTCGCGTCACCCAGTCGGCGGCCAGGACGGTCTTGCCGGTTCCCGCGGGGGCGCAGATCAATACGGCCTGCCCGGCGCCGGTCGTCGCCGCCTCGTCGATGCGGGCGTGGGCGGCGGGAAGCGCCAGCGGTACGAAGGAGAGTTCCGGCACGCCGAGTTGGAGGCCACTGCGGATGGTGGCAATGTTTGGGCTATCGGCTGACGATCGCGTTGTTCTGGGCGAAGCGTTCAAAGCGCCTCCCGGAGCTGTGCCTTCGCCGAAGGCAATGTCGGTGAAGCCTGCTTTCTCCAAACTGAAACGTACACTACTCATTTGCTGAAATCGGTCAAAATGTGCGTTCCATCATGATTTCGAATCGGTCTCGGGCGGTCGAATTCGGCCGTGGCGCAGAACGAGCCCGGCCGGTCGGAGCCGTAGTCTCGATCGGAGAATCGACAGTCCGGTCTGTGGCGGCGAGGTAATTCCGATGCAATTGCGACGAGATCGGCCCGCGCGGGCCGAACGAGCAGCTCCGCCACCCGCTTCCGGCGGCACATGGCCGCTTCCGCGCGGACTGATCGTGATGCTGTCCGTCGCCGCCGCCGTGGTGGCAGTCCTGGGGATGAAGGCGTTCGCCGGTGTGCTCGGTCCCACCTTCCTGGCGCTGATGTTGACCATGGCCGTTCAGCCGGTGCAGACCTGGGTGCAGCGGCGCGGCTGGCGGCCGTGGATCGGGATGGTGGCGGCCCTGATCCTGGTCGTACTGATCCTGCTCGTCCTGCTGGGGGCGCTGGTGCTCTCGATCGCGCAATTGGCGTCCGAGCTGCCGAAATACTCCGGCAAACTCGACGACATGCTCAACGGCGTGCGGGATACGCTCGCCGATCTGGGGGTGGATACCGAGCAGATCCACAACGCGCTCAACGGTCTGGATGTGGGCAAGGTCGTGGATGTTCTGTCGGTCGCGCTGAGCAATGCGCTCGGAATCTTCTCCAATCTGTTTTTCGTGCTGGCATTGCTGCTGTTCATGGCGATCGACGGCATGATGATCGATCGGAAATTGGCGGTGGTCGCCAAGGCACGACCCGAAATTGCTTATGCGCTGGGCGTATTCGCCAGCGGCACCCGGAAGTACCTGGTTGTTTCCACGGTATTCGGCTTGATCGTCGCCATCTTCGACGGCGGTGCGCTGTGGCTCATGGGGGTGCCGCTTCCGCTCCTCTGGGCGCTGCTGTCGTTCATCACCAACTACATTCCGAATATCGGTTTCGTCATCGGCTTGATTCCGCCGGCGCTGCTGGCGCTGCTCGACAGCGGGCCGATCCTGATGGTGTGGGTGATCGTCGTCTACTCGGTGATCAATTTCGTGATCCAGTCGATCATCCAGCCCAAATTCGTCGGGGATGCGGTCGGCCTCAGTGTGACCGTGACGTTCCTGTCGCTGGTCTTCTGGTCGTGGGTTCTGGGCGCGCTCGGTGCGCTGCTGGCGATTCCGCTGACCCTGCTGATGAAGGCGCTGCTGCTCGATATCGATCCGACCACCCGATGGGTCGGCGTACTGATCCAGGACCGTGCGCCCGACCCGGACGAGGAACCGTAGGCAGCCGCGACCTCAGGATTCGGGCAGTTGCGCCATCCCCAGCAGCGTCAGGCCGAGCGAATCGATGCGCGCGAGCACTCCCCGCATGGCCGTGGCATCGGAGAGTGCGCCGAACAGCGTGGTCGTGCCCGCCGAGGAATGCTCGCTGCGACTCAACTCCGGAAATGCCGCCAGGGCCCGTTCGGACAATTCACCATCGATGACGAACTGATAGCGGATCGACAACGACCTACTCACCTCCTCGGCCGGGTTGCCTGCTCGCCTCCAGGCTCGTGCACAGCCGCTGGTGGGCGCCTCATCCGCCCGGGATGAGCTCGAGATCCGGCCGCGAACCGGTCCGGCGGAACGACCGCGCCCGATTCTCACCCGTCACGGGTGAAGCCGAGGCGCGTCGCGATGGGCACATTCATGGGAAAGCCCCTCGGCTGGGAAGGAGTTCTGCCATGACAACAACCCCGCAGGAGCATCCGGTACGTCAGGGCATCGCCGCCGGAACCTCGATCGCCGCGGCGATCCTGCTGGTCACCGTCGGTGTGCTCTCGATTCTGGAAGGAATTTCGGCGGTCGCCAACGACAACCTGTTCGTCGTGGGGATCGACTACGTCTACCAGTTCGACACCACCACCTGGGGATGGATCCACATCGTGCTGGGGATCCTGCTGGTCATCGCCGCGCTCGGTCTGATGGCCGGCACCACGTGGGGCCGGATCGTGGCAATCACGTTGGCGGCGTTGTCGATTCTCGCGAACTTTCTGTGGCTGCCGTACTACCCGGCGTGGTCGATCCTGGTGATCGCGTTGAATGTCGTGGTGATCTGGGCGGTCGCCACCTGGCAGCCCGGCCCGGACCGCGTGTGACCGACCGGGTCGCTCGGCTGTGACACGTGGCTGTGACACGTCATCAGCGGGCGGCCCGGCTCCGGCGGGATCCGTATCGTCGGAATTATGGCCTCCCCGGAGCTGTCGAAGCTGGTCCAGTCGGTTGTCGAGCCGTATCTACTGGAGGGACCTCGCCGCTACAACCGGGTCGAGGTCGCCGAACTGTCGGGCGTACCGGCCGAGCTGTCCCGGCGGCTGTGGGTTTCGCTCGGCTTTCCGGCTCATGACGACGACGCCGCGGTCGAATTCACCGACGGCGATGTGAACGCCGTCCGGAACTTCCGCAGTCTCGACGCGCTGGCCGGCGCCGATGTGCGGCGACAGCAGGCGGCCGCGCGCACCCTCGGGCAGTCGATGGCGCGATTGGCGGAATGGCAGGTCGATCTGGTCGCGGAGGAGATCGCCGACCGGATCCGGTCGATCACGGCGGGCGATCCCGCGGTGGACCAGGACAAGGTGGCCCGGGAGGCGACCGCCGAGGTGGTGTCGGCGCTGCAGCAACTGCAGGCATATGCGTGGCGGCGGCATCTCGCGGCGGCGCTGACACGGTCACTGGCCGGCGACGGCACCGGAGAAACGTTGCGGGAGTTGGCCGTCGGATTCGCGGATATGGTCGGCTACACCCGGCTGACCCGGCATCTGGAAGCCGACGAACTGGATGATCTGCTCGAGTCGTTCGAATCCATCACCACGGGTGCGATCACCGCGAACGGTGGCTGGACCATCAAGAACGTCGGCGACGAGGTCATGTTCGCGGCCGAATCCGCGGTGGCCGCCGGCCGGATCGCATTGGCGATCCAGGAGGCGACGACGAGTGCCGGAACCACTCCTGAACTGCGGGTCGGGCTGGCCTATGGGCAAGTGCTGCAACGTTTCGGTGATCTCTACGGTTCGGTGGTGAATACCGCGGCGCGGCTGACCGGTGTCGCGCGGCCGGGCACCGTCCTGGTGGACGACGGCGCGGCAACACAATTGGCGGACGAACCCGAGTTCTCGCTGCGGCGTCTGCGCAGTGTGCGGGTGCGTGGAATCAACCGTCTGGGTTCGTATGTGCTGCGGCGGAACGGGGGCTGACCGGTACCCGCTCCCGCAGTCGGAAGCTTCGCACCACGTCCTGAAAGTACTGGCGCACAACGGGGGAGGCGGTTCGTGCGCCGGTGGAAAAGTCCGGGAATTGGAAGCGGGCCTCGGCGAAGGGGGGGAGTTAGCCGAGGCCCGCGTAGGGTCGGCCCGGGGGGGAGGGGCCGACGTGACTGATCCTACGCGACGATTCTCGTTTGTGTCTGCATGAGGGGCGCTAGTTTCGAAATTTTTTTCTCTGGCGTGTTGCGGGGCGCCTCGTCCGGTTTGCCGAGAGCTGGATAGCCGTCACAGTGGCAATCGCGAATTATGTTGCGACACAGCAGAATAAACTTGTTCCACGTGAAACGATCGGCGGTGGCGAGGCCCCGTCGCTGGTGTCGAATTCGGTAGCTGTGCGGGTGTGGCAGCGCGCAGTCGTGGGCGTTTTCACACCTTTGGGGCTTTACGCGAGCGGCCGTAGGTAGCCGCGCGGGCCGTACTCGAGTAGCGCACTACTCGCGACCCTCGAGTCCGGGCGCGGGAGTATCGAATCGGTCGCATCCCGCCGGCACCCCCGAGCACCGCCGGATCCCGGGATGCGGCCACCTCCGCTTCCCGCCCGGTCGAGCCGGTGTCCGATGTGGGCTTATTCGGATGAACTTGTCGGTGGTGTGGGCAATACTGCACGGCAGTAGCGAACCTCACATCCACATCGAACGGCAGGGGAAAAGCATGCCCGACGCCATCATCGCCGAGGGTTTGGTCAAGAAGTACGGTCGGCTCGTCGCCCTCGACGGGCTCGATCTCGCGGTGCCCGAAGGGACGGTGACCGCACTGCTCGGCCCCAACGGCGCCGGGAAGACCACGACGGTCCGGGTGCTGACCACGCTGCTCACACCCGACGCCGGCCGCGCTACGGTCGCCGGCATCGATGTCCTGCGCGAACCGCAGCGGTTACGCGCGCACATCGGCGCTTCCGGCCAGTACGCGGCCGTGGACGAATACCTCACCGGCTTCGAGAATCTGGAGATGGTGGGACGTCTCTACCACCTGGGCATCCAGCGCAGTAAGCAGCGCGCCCGGGAGCTGCTCGAACGCTTCCGGCTCAGCGATGCGGCCGATCGGCCGGTGAAGGGGTATTCCGGCGGGATGCGGCGCCGCCTGGACCTGGCCGGAGCCCTGGTGGCGAATCCGCCGGTGCTGTTCCTCGACGAGCCCACCACCGGCCTCGACCCGCGGGCCCGGCTGGATCTGTGGGATGTGATCGAGGAACTCGTCGCCGGCGGTACCACCCTGCTGCTGACCACGCAGTACATGGAGGAAGCGGACCGGCTGGCCGATGCGATCGCGGTGATCGACCACGGCACGGTCATCGCGCGCGGCACCGCCGACGAGCTCAAGACCCTGGTCGGCGGCGACCGGATCGAGTTGACCGTCGAACACGCCGACGTCCTCCCCGTCGCGCAGCAGGCCCTGGCCGGGCTCGCCGTCGGCGATATCCACGTCGAACCGGGATTGCGGCGGCTCACCATCCCTGTCGACGACGGCTCACAGGCGCTGGTCGACACCATCGAGCGGCTGTCCGCGCACCGGGTGCGCATCCAGGACGTGGGCCTGCGGCGGCCTTCGCTCGACGATGTCTTCCTCACCCTGACCGGGCACGAGGCCGCCGACTCCATCGACCCGGCCGATGCCGCGCAGACCCTCGAACAAGCCACGGAAGGACACAGCAGATGATCACCGCGGCGATCGATACCCGCAGACCGACGCTGGCCGAACGCGCGGCCATCGTGGCCGGTGACAGCCTGACCATCGCCAAGCGCAACGTCATCAAGATCAAACGAGTGCCCGATGTGCTGATCTTCTCGACGCTGTCGCCGATCATGTTCGTCCTGCTGTTCGCCTACATCTTCGGCTCGGCGATCAGCGTGCAGGGCACCTCGTATCGCGAATTCCTGATCGCCGGCATCTTCGCCCAGACCTCGGTCTTCGGCGCCACGTTCACCGGCACCAGCCTGGCCGAGGATATGCAGCGCGGAATCATCGACCGGTTCCGCTCGCTGCCGATGGCGCCCTCGGCGGTTCTGGTCGGGCGCACGGTGGCCGATGTCGCCATCAACGTGGTGAGCCTGGTGGTGATGTCGGTGACCGGACTGCTCGTCGGCTGGCGCATCCACGGCTCCTTCCTCGAGGCCGTGCTGGCCTATGTTCTGCTGTTGCTGTTCGCCTACGCGATTTCCTGGATCATGGCCGTGGTCGGTTTGCTGGTGCGGGCGCCCGAGGTGTTCAACAACGCCAGTTTCATGGTGATCTTCCCGCTGACCTTCATCGCCAACACCTTCGTGCCCAGCGATGTGCTGCCGACACCGCTGCGTGTGGTCGCGGAATGGAATCCGGTCTCGGCGGTGACGCAGGCGACGCGCGATCTGTTCGGCAACACGAGTCCGGCCAATCCCACGCCCGATGTGTGGTCGCTGCAGCATCCGGTGGCGACGACATTGATCTGGGTGGTGGCGATTCTGGTGATCTTCGTGCCGCTGGCACTGCGTCAATTCAAGCGGTCCGTCAGCCGGTGAGGCTCTCACCTGGCGCTACTGCGGGCGGCCCGGGGCTGTGACAGCATGGGGGCATGCAGTTGGGCAGTTCCCGGAAATCCGGTCGGTTGCGTAATCGGCTCATCGCGGCGGGCGTTGCCGCGGCCGCGGGCGGTGCCGCATGGGCGGCCGCCTCGCGTCGCCCGCAGCTGCCGGAGCCGGCCGCCGAACCGCCGCGGCTGGGCTACGCGGGCGGAGCGACCGCAACCGGGACGACGGCGCAGCCGGCCGACGACGCGGCGCATACCGGCTAGGCGCGCCCTGCGAGTACGGACAGCCGACATGGCACGATATTCGGCGTGACCTCACCGAATCAGACCGCCGTGGCCGTCCTGCACACCAACCTCGGCGACATCAAGATCTCGCTCTTCGGTAACCACGCCCCGAAGACGGTGCGCAACTTCGTCGGCCTTGCCGACGGCAGCGCGGCCTACACGACGACGAACGCCGGCGGCGGCACCTCCGGACCGTTCTACGACGGCAGCGTATTCCACCGCGTGATCGATGGCTTCATGATTCAGGGCGGTGACCCGACGGGTACCGGCCGTGGTGGGCCGGGCTACGAATTCGCCGACGAATTCCACCCCGAACTGCGCTTCGACCGCGGCTACCTGCTGGCCATGGCCAACGCCGGACCCGGCACCAACGGTTCGCAGTTCTTCATCACCGTCGGTGCGCAGCCGCACCTGAACCGCCGCCACACCATCTTCGGCGAAGTGGTGGACGCCGATTCGCGCAAGGTCGTCGACGCCATCGCCACCACCGCGACCGACCGCAACGACCGGCCGAAGGAGCCGGTCGTCATCTCGAGCATCACCCTGAGCTGACCCATCGGAGTTTCGTGAATCCGCAACCGCCCGCACCGACCTGCTACCGCCATCCCGATCGCACCACCGGACTGGCATGCACGCGGTGCGGGCGGCCGGCGTGCGCCCAATGTCTGCAACCGGCCGCCGTCGGACAACACTGTGCGGAGTGTGTCGCGCAGGGGCGCAGCGATATTCGTCCCGGCCGGCCGACCGTCAGCGGTCCGTTCGCCACCGCGCGCCGCACGCCGTATGTCACCTACGCGCTGATCGCGATCAATGTCGCGGTCTTCGCCGTCACCGCGAGCCAAGCCCACAGTGTCACCGACAACCATCTGTCGCAGCTGTTCTACGACTGGGTACTCGCACCGCAGTGGGTCGCCCAGGGGCAGTGGATTCGCGTCCTCGGTTCGGGATTCCTGCACTACGGGCCATTGCACCTGGTGGTCAACATGTTCGCCCTCTACATCCTCGGCCGCGATACCGAACTCGTGCTGGGACGTTCGCGATTTCTGGCGATCTATCTGGTTTCGCTGCTCGGCGGATCGGCGGCGGTCATGTGGCTGGCGACCGATTCCGCCACGGCCGGTGCGTCCGGCGCCATCTACGGCCTGTTCGGCGCGATGACCGTAATTCTGCTGCGGCTGCGGCAGAGTCCCGTGCAGATGCTGGTATTGATCGCGATCAACCTGCTCATCAGCGTGTCCCTGCCGGGCATCTCGCTGTGGGGCCATCTCGGTGGCCTGGTGGCGGGCACGCTCGCCGCCGCCGGAATTCTGTTCCTGCCGGAATGGCTGCGGGCGCGGACCCGGGATTCGATCCGGTGGATCGGATGGGGTTCGGTGGCCGGCCTCGCGGTGCTGACGATCGCGCTGATCGGTACGGGTGCGGCGGTTCTCGCCTGATTCGGTCCGCGGTGGATCCCGGTGTCAGCTGTTGCGTGGTTCGGCGGGAACGAGACCGTGCACGGTCATCACATCCAGGACGTCCTGGGGATGGGTACCGAGGTCCCAGCGGCCGAAGATCACCAGCCGCTCCTCGCCCTTGTGGTCGACGTCGAGTTCCAGATTGGGGATGCTGCGGCCCAGGCGCCGGAACCCGACGACTCGTGCCCGCAGAATCTGGTCGGGACCGTATTCGACCGGCCCGAGCAGGCCACGAATCACCAGATGGGCCGGTTTCCCGGGAACGACGGTCAGGCGCGGGCGCTGCCGGAAACCCAGTCCGGCCAGGCACAGCAGCAGTGCCGCGGCCAAGCCGATCAACAGCCGGCTCGGTGCGTCGGAGGCGAACGCGGCGGCCACGGCCAGCGCCACTCCGCCGAGGGTGACCGCGGCCAGGGCGGGCGCCGGTGTGGACCACTCGAGCCGGGGCGCCGGTTCCGAATTACCGAATTCCCCAGCGAACCCGGGGCTATCGGGCTCGGGGTGTTCGGGCGGTGTGCTCACGGTCCCCAATTGCTCCTCGAGTTGTCCACAGAATCATCCACAGGTGTGCATGAATCACACGCGTGTAATAAGGGCGAACGCCACCCGATCAGCGCCACCGCATCGTCATGATCAGGCCGATCACCATGAGACCGAAGCCGATGAGGAAGTTCCAGGCGTTGAGATCGCTCATCCACTGGATGTGGTCGGCGCCCAGGTAGTAGACCAGCAACCATGCCAGACCGGCCAGCATGAAGCCGAGCATGATCGCCACATACCAGACCGGCGACGGACCGCCCTTCACCTTCACCGGGGTGCGGCTGGTCGGGTTGATCGTGTAGTCGGTCTTCTTGCGGACCTTCGACTTGGGCATGACGTCCTCGTATTCGGCGTGCAGGTCTGCCTAAAGGCTATCTCAGCTGCGTATCGATGGTGGCGCCACGTACTCTCGAACCATGCGTGTTCTGGTCGTCGACAATTACGACAGCTTCGTATTCAACCTGGTCCAATATCTGGGCCAACTGGGTGCCGAGGCGACCGTCTGGCGCAACGACGACTCCCGACTGCAGGACACCGATGCCGTGGCCGCCGATTTCGACGGCCTGTTGATCAGCCCTGGCCCGGGCACCCCGGACCGCGCCGGCGCGAGTATCGAACTGGTCCGCGCCTGCGCCCGGACCCGGACTCCGCTGCTCGGCGTATGCCTGGGACATCAGGCGATCGGAGAGGCGTTCGGCGCGACCGTGACCCGCGCCCCCGAGCTGCTGCACGGCAAGACGAGTTCGGTTTTCCACATCGGTTCCGGAGTGCTGGCCGGGCTGCCCGACCCGTTCACCGCCACCCGCTATCACTCGCTGACAGTGCTCGAGGACACCCTGCCCGGTGATATCGAGGTGATCGGACGCACCGAGAGCGGCATCGTGATGGCCATGCGGCACCGCGACCTGCCCATTCACGGTGTGCAGTTCCATCCCGAATCGGTGCTCACCCAGGGCGGGCACCGGATGCTGGCGAACTGGCTCGAGGTGTGCGGCGAACGTCCGGCCGAGGGCCTGGTCCAGAAGCTCGAATCCGAGGTCGCCGCGCTGGTCTGACCGGGCGCCACGCCAGGCAAGTGAATGCCTCACCGTGACAAGGAGTTTGCGCATGCATGAGCTCGGCGCGGTCGTCGTGCCCCGGCGGCGCTGATGGCCCGGCCGTACGTCGTGCTCTCGGTGGCCACCAGCATCGACGGATATATCGACGACGCCGGTCCGCACCGATTGCTGCTGTCCAACGCGGAGGATTTCGATCGCGTCGACCAGGTGCGTGCCGAGGCCGACGCCATTCTGATCGGAGCCGAGACCTTGCGGCGCGACGATCCGCGGTTGTCGCTGAGCAGTGAGCGGCGGCGCGAAGCCCGGATCGCGGCGGGAAAACCCGAATTTCCGTTACGTGTCGTGGTCACCGCGAGCGGGGAACTCGACCCCGGGCAGCGGTTGTGGCACCAGGGTGGCCGGCGGCTGGTCTATACGACCACGACCGGGCGGGAGCGGCTGGGAGATCGGCTCGCCGGCCGAGCCGAGGTCGTCGCCCTCGGCAGCTGCGTCGACTTCGGCGCGCTGCTCGACGATCTGGGCGAGCGCGGGATCGCCCGCCTGATGGTCGAGGGCGGTGGCCGCATTCACACCGCCTTCCTGGCGGCGGATCTGGCAGACGAACTGCTGATGGCGGTCGCCCCGGTACTGGTCGGTGACAGCGCGGCCCCGAAATTTTTGCATCCGGCCGACTTTCCCGGCGGTTCTCGGCGCAGAATGGCTTTGGTGGATATGACTCGCCTCGGAGATATCGCGGTCCTGCGGTATCTGCCGCGGCCGACACCGTCCGATGGGAGTGCGGCGACGATGAAAGACGCACAGTGACAACCGAATCCGATGCGTGGGAGTCGGTCGAGTCGGCCAGCCGTGTCCCCGGCCGGCCCGGGGCGCACCGGTTCTGGATGCATCACGCGATCGGGCTGGCCCGGCTGTGCCCGCCCAGTGCCACCGCCTTTTCGGTCGGCGCGGTGATCGTCGGCCCGGACGGCGTCGAACTCGCGCACGGCTACTCCCGCGAAACCGATGCGAAGGTGCACGCCGAGGAATCGGCACTGAACAAACTCGGCGCCGATCCCCGGCTCGCGCAGGCCACGATCTACAGCACGCTCGAACCGTGTTCCACCCGGGCCTCGGTCGGCCGCGCGCCGTGTGCCGACCGCATCCTGGCCGCCGGAATTCCGCGCGTCGTCATCGCCTGGCGGGAACCGCGCACCTTCGTGGAGAACTGTGTCGGCGTGGAGAATCTGCGCGACCACGGCGTCGAGGTGATCGAACTTCCCGACCTGGCCGACGAGGCCATGTCGATGAATCGCCACCTCGCGCTGTGATCACCGGGCCCGCGTCAGGGCGGGCCCAGCACTCCCGTGACGATCGTGATCGTCGCGTTGCGTGCCACCGACGAACCCGGCCGCGGCTGCTGATCGATCACCCGGCCGACATTGCTCGCGTCGAACGTGCCCTGGGTGCTCTGGCTGATCTGGCCCACACCGCCGGTCCAGCCCACGGAGCGCAGTTTGTCCACGGCCTGCGAGGGGGTGAGACCGGTCAGCGACGGCATGGTGATCTGATCGCTGGACACCTGCACGGTGATGGTCGACCCCTTGTCGGCCATCGAACCGCCGGCCGGATCGGTGGACAGCACCTCACCGGCGGGCCGCGACGAGCTGACCTTCTGGATCACGACCTTGAAACCCGCGCTGTCGGCCAGATTCGGTTCCGCCACATCGATCGACTGGCCCACCACGTCGGGCACGCGAACCTGGTCCGGCCCCTTGCCGAGGGTGATCGTCACCTTCGAACCGGCATCGATCTTGGTTCCGGCGGCGGGGGATTCGGCGATCACCTTGTCCTTGTCCTCCGGACTGGAGGCGCCGCGCTGGATCTGCGGATCCAGGAGCAGCCCGGCCGCGTTCAAATTCTGCTCGGCCTGCTGCTGGGTGAGTTTCGTCAGCTGTGGCACCGGCACCTGCTGCGGACCGGTCGAAATCTGCAGGGTCACCGTGGACCCCTTGTCGACGCGCGCACCGCCCAGGGGCTGGGTCGCGACCACGTTGCCGCTGGCGACCTTGCCGTCCGGTTTCGGCTGGACGGCGACAGTGAAACCCAGTTTCTGGAGATCGTTGCGCGCCTGCTCTGCCGGCTGATTGGACAGATCGGGGATCGCGACCTGATCGGGTCTGCTGCCCGGACCGATCAACACCCAGAACAGCGCCACGAGCACCGCGACCACCGCGGCGGCACCGATGCCGATCCACACCTTGCGCCTCGAACCGTCGGATTCGGGTTCCGGCTCGTCGTCGCCGTCGTTGCGTTCGACCGTGCGGTAGCTGCGCGGCTCGGGATCCATGCTGCCGAGGAAGGTGGTGCGGTCCTCCTCGGTCATCACCATCGGCGCCTGCGGCTTCTGGCCGCCCAGCACCCGGATCAGATCGGCGCGCATCTCGGCCGCGGATTGATACCGGTTGGCCGGATTCTTGCTCATCGCCTTGAGGATGACCGAATCCAGTTCGCGCGGTACGCCCGGATGAACCAGCGACGGCAGCTTCGGATCCTCGCGGACATGCTGGTAGGCGACCGCGACCGGCGAATCACCGGTGAAAGGCGGCTGCCCCGTGAGGATTTCGTACAGCACACAGCCGACGGAGTACACGTCGGACCGGGCGTCGACCTGTTCGCCGCGCGCCTGCTCCGGTGACAGATACTGCGCGGTGCCGATCACCGCGGCGGTCTGGGTCATCGGGTTCGAGCTGTCCGCGATGGCACGCGCGATACCGAAGTCCATCACCTTCACCGCACCCTGGCGGTTGATCATGATGTTGGCCGGCTTCATATCGCGATGCACGATGCCGTTCTTGTGGCTGAAATCCAGTGCGGCACAGACATCGGCGATGATCTCCATCGCCCGGCGCGGCGGCAGCGGCCCCTTGCCGCGCACGATATCGCGCAGCGTCTCGCCGTCGACGTACTCCATCACGATGTAGGGCAGCGGGCCGCCGTCCACCTCGGCCTCGCCGGTGTCGTACACCGCGACGATCGCCGGATGGTTCAGCGCCGCCGCGTTCTGCGCCTCGCGTTTGAAGCGCAGATAGAACGTGGGGTCGCGGGCGAGATCCGCGCGCAGCACCTTGATCGCCACGTCACGACCCAGTCGCAGGTCACGAGCCTTGTGAACCTCCGACATACCACCGAATCCGATGATCTCGCCCAGTTCGTAGCGAGAAGACAGATTCTTCGGGGTCGTCATGGCAGTCCTTGTGAGGAGGTGTCAGGGTGTCTACTGCTGTCGGCTTCGTGCGTACCGCCGGCCCCCGGTAGTGAACCGCCGGCCCCCGGTATCGAATCGCCGGCCCCCGGCCATGGTAGGTCGAGCGAGGGGTAGGACGGGCGTGTTGTGGGGCGTGTGGTGCGGGTGGGCCGCTCCCGGGTGGTGGTCGTCGGCGGTGCCGTGGTGGTCGTGGTCGGCGGGGGTGTGGTGGTCGTGGTCGGCTCGGGAGTCGTCGTCACCACCGGCGGCGGAGCCGGTTGGGTGGTGGTCGTCGGCTCCTCGGTCGTGGTCCACACCGTGGTCGGCGGCGGAGGCGCGACCACCGAGGTGGTCGACTTCACCGGCGACACCGTCGAATCCGGGGCCTTACCGCTGAGCAGTACCCAGGCGGCCAGGCCGCCGAGCAGCACCGCGCCCGCGCCGAGTCCGGCCATCACCTTCTGACCGTTGGTGAATCCCTGCTTCTCGGCTTCGCCGGCCGGGCCGGGACCCGGCATCATGGCCGTCGAGCCGGCCGCCGCGCCCACCCGGGCCGGTTCGGCGGCCGGATAGCGGACGGTCGCGCCGTCGTAGTCACCGCGCGGGATCACCGCGGTCGGTCCGGGCGGAAGGACGCGAGTGGCGCCGGTCTGCGGGACCGCACCGCCGCGCGGCGGCGGTGGACGGCGACCGGCCCGGACCGCGGCCACGGCATCGGCGAATTCGCCGCCGCTGTGATAGCGCCGCGTCGGATCCTTGGTCATCGTGATGTCGATCAGCTCACGCACGTTCGGCGGCAGATCGGCAGGCATCGGCGGCGGCGCCTCACGCACATGCTTCATCGCCACCGTCAGGGCGCCGTCACCGGTGAACGGCCGATGGCCCGACAGCGCCTCGTAGCCGACGACGCCGAGCGAGTACACGTCACTGGCCGAGGTGGCATCCTCGCCGGTCGCCTGCTCGGGAGCGATGTACTGGGCGGTGCCCATCACCATGCCGGTCTTGGTCACCGGTGAGGCGTCGACCGCCTTCGCGATGCCGAAGTCGGTGATCTTCACCTGTCCGGTGGGGGTGACCAGGATATTGCCGGGCTTCACGTCACGGTGGACCACGCCCGCGGCATGGGCGACCTCGAGTGCGCGGCTGGTCTGCTCCAGCATGTCCAGGCCCTGGCCGACCGAGAGGCGGCCGAGCCGGTTCAGCACCGCGTTGAGCGGTTCGCCCTGGACGAGCTCCATCACCAGATAGGCGGTTTCACCGCCCTGCGGGTCGTAGGTCTCGCCGTAGTCGTAGACCCCCGCGATGCCGGGGTGGTTGAGCTGCGCGGTGGTCTTGGCCTCGGTCTTGAACCGATGCCGGAACGTCGGATCCGCGGAGAATTCGGCCTTGAGAACCTTCACCGCGACCCGGCGGTCCAGGCGGGTGTCCAACGCCTCCCACACCTGGCCCATACCGCCCGTGGCGATCAGACGTTGCAGCCGATACCGATCGGCGATCAGGGCACCGTTGTTCAGCATGGCCGCCCCCGACGGTAGGTTCGCCGATCACGACGTTGTTGCATATCCACCTGGGGTCCTGGTCCTCGCTTACTCATCGTCCTCAGCCCCCCTGCAATCCGGCGTCCAGCACCGCCCGTGCCACCGGCGCCGCCACCGATCCACCGGTCGCGGCCAGCGCGCGGTCGCCACCGTTCTCCACGATGACCGCGATCGCGATCTTCGGGTTCTGCGCCGGCGCGAACGCGATGTACCAGGCGTGCGGCGGGGTGTTACGCGGGTCGCTGCCATGTTCGGCGGTGCCGGTCTTGGAAGCGATCTGGTACGGGCGCGGCTGGGTGCCCCCGGCCGTGGCCTTCTCCGAATCGATCATCAGCCCGGTCAGCTGGCTGGCGACCGGGGCGCTGATCGCCTGCCCGACCGACACCGGTTTGGTGGTGGACAGATCGCGCAGGTCGGGACCCTGCGTCCGGTCGACCAGATGCGGTTCCATCCGCACACCGCCATTGGCCACGGTAGCCGCGATCACCGCATCGTCGAGGGGGGTGAGAGCTACGTCTCGCTGGCCGATGCTGGTCTGGGCCAGCGCCGCGTTGTCCGGAATCGGGCCCACCGTGCTGTCGGCCACCGGGATCGGGATGCCCGAATGCGGGCCGATGCCGAAGGCCGTGGCCTCGTCCTTCAGTTTGGCCGCGCCCACCTTCATGCCGATCTCGGCGAAAGCGGTGTTGCACGAGAGCCGGAACGCGTCGTGCATGGTCGCGGTCGCACCGCCGCCGCACGGGGTGCCGTTGTAGTTCTCCAGCGTGGTGTTCGTCCCGGGCAGGGTGATGTTCGGCGCCGCGGTGAACGCGTCCTCCGGCTTGATCCCCATCGACAGTGCGGCCGCCGCGACGACGACCTTGAACGTCGAACCCGGCGGATACGTCTGCGACACCGCACGATTCAACATCGGCTGACTCGGGTCCGCGCTCAGCGATTCCCAGGCCTGGGTGGCGCGCGCGCCGTCGTGCGTGGACAGCTGGTTGGGGTCGTAGCTCGGTGTCGACACCATGGTCAGGATGCGGCCGGTACTCGGTTCGATCGCGACGACCGAACCGGTGTAACCCTTGCTGGTGAGCTGGTCGTAGGCGACCTTCTGCATCATCGGATCGATGGTGGTCACCACGTTGCCGCCGCGCGGATCGCGCCCGGAGATCATGTCGATCAGGCGGCGCCCGAACAGGGCGCTGTCGGAGCCGTTGAGCACCGAATCCTCGGAACGCTCCAGCCCGGTGCTGCCGTACTGCATCGAATAGAAGCCGGTCACCGGGGCGTAGGCGGAGGGGTCGGTGGGATAGGTGCGCAGGTATTTGTAGCGGTCGTCGGTGGCCACCGAACTGGCGAGCACCGTGCCGCCGGCCGAGATCTGACCGCGCTGGCGGCTGTACTCGTCGAGCAGCACCCGGGAGTTGCGGGGATCGTTGCGCAGGCTGTCGGCCTTGATGACCTGGACGTAGGTCGCGTTCACCAGCAGCGCGACGATCATCACCATGACGGCCATCGCGACCCGGCGGAGCGGGGTGTTCATGCCGGCTCTCCCTTCTCGGGTCGGGGCGTCTCGGCGCGGATCATCTCGGTCTGTGCTTCGGCGATCGGCGCGGCTTCCCGGCGGCGCGCCGGCGCCGGCGCCCGAGCGGCGTCGGAGATCTTGACCAGCAACGCCAGCAGGGCGTAGTTCGCGAGCAGCGAGGAGCCGCCGTAGGACACGAAGGGGGTGGTGAGTCCGGTCAGGGGAATCAGTTTGGTGACGCCACCCACCACCACGAATACCTGAACGGCGATGGTGAACGCCAATCCGGCGGCGAGCAGCTTGCCGAAACTGTCGCGGACCGCCAGGGCCGTGCGCAGGCCGCGCACCACGAAGACGGCGAACAGCATCAGCACCACGGCGAGCCCGATCAGGCCCAGCTCCTCACCGATGGTGGCGATGATGAAGTCGGTCTTGGCGAACGGCACCTGCGAGGGCCGGCCGCTGCCGAGTCCGGTTCCGGCCAGGCCGCCGGTCGCGAGCCCGAACAGCGATTGCGAGATCTGGTACCCGGTGTTGTTGTAATCGTCGAACGGGTGCAACCACGTCGAGACCCGCACCCGCACGTGGCCGAAGGCGTTGTAGGCGAGGAAGAATCCGAGCGCCAGCAGCCCGGCGCCGACGATCAGCCAGCCCACCCGCTCGGTCGCGATGTAGAGCATCGCCAGCACGGTCGCGAAGATCAGCAGCGAGGTGCCGAGGTCCTTCTCGAAGAACAACACGACCAGGCAGGCCATCCACACCAGCAGAATCGGGCCGAGGTCGCGCGCTCGCGGTAACTCCATCCCCAGGACGTGGCGCCCGGCCGCGGTGAACAGATCCCGTTTGGCGACCAGTACCGACGCGAAGAAGATGATCAGCAGGATCTTCGCGAACTCACCCGGCTGCACACTGAAACCGGGCAACCGGATCCAGATCTTGGCGCCGTTGGTTTCGGAGAACCTTCCCGGCAGCAGCGCGGGGATCATCAGCGCCACTAGGCCGAGCAGGCCGAGCGTATAGCCGTAGCGGGCCAGGGTGCGGTAGTCGCGCAGCAGCACCAGCACCGCGATGAACAGGGTGATCCCCAGCGCTGTCCACAGCACCTGTTGATTGGCGTCGGGAGAGGGGATCGACCACGAGTTGTGGATCGCGGTCTGCTCGTCGGCGAGATCCAGGCGATGGATCAGCACCAGCCCGAGTCCGTTGAGCAGCGCGGCGATCGGTAACAGCAGCGGATCGGCGAACGGGGCGAACCGCCGCACCGCGAGGTGGGCGACACCGAACAGCGCCAGGTAGGCGAAACCCAATTTGGCCAGATCCCAGGTGATTTCCTGATCCTGACTGGCCTCCACCAGCACCAGCGCAACCGTGGTGATGACCACCGCGAAACCCAGCAGCAACAGTTCGACGTTGCGGCGGGTCGAGGGTGGCGGCGCGGGAGCGAACCCGCCCGGTGGACTGGGGAACGCTCCAGCGGACGGCGGTGCCGGTGCGGACATCAGTCCGCCTTCCTGCAGTTCTCCCCCGGAGTCTGAGGGGCCGGCGCCGCGGTGGTGGGTGCCGGCTGCTCGGAATGGGCGGGGGCATTGGTCGGGTTCGGCGCGGACGTACCCGGGGTGTTGGGCGCGGGGGAGGGGACGGGCGTGGCGGGAGCCGCGCTGCCCGGGGCCGCGGTGCTGCCCTCGGCGGGCGGCGGAGCGACCGGCGGCGCCGGCTTCGCGCAGACGGGCAGCAGGTCGGTGGCGGCCAGCTTCTCCAGTTGCCCACGCGTGGAATCGAATCCACCCGGCGGCAGCAACCCGTTGTTGACCTTGTCGCGGCCGGTCTGCTGCAGGTCGGCCACCGCCAGCTGCTTGCACCCGCTGGGGAAGCCGGCGCCCGGTCGCATGAGGGTGACCTTGTTGCGCGAGTCGACACAGACCAGCTGGTCCACATCCTGAATCGAATAGCCGAGAACCGAGCCGGGCAGGCCGCGCATGATCACCACGTTGCCGTTGTCGGCGCCCACGTAGTAGTTGCTGCGAATCATCTTGTAGCCCACCACGAGTCCGACCACGACGGCCACGACGAGGGCGACGGCCAGTGCGATCCAGCGGCCCTTGTGGCTTTTGCGCGGCTCCGGCGGTTCCGCGGCGACCGCGGCCCGGCGAGGTGCGGCCCGCGGCGGACGCATGGCGGCGGCGCGCCCGGCGGCGGTGTTGGGCGGCGGTGTGTCCTCGTCCTCACCGGAGGCGGCGCCCGCGACGATGGGGTGGCTCTGGCCGTAGTCGAGATCGATCACATCGGCGACCACGACGGTGACATTGTCGGGACCGCCGCTGCGCAGAGCCAGTTCGATGAGCCGGTCGGCCGCCTCGTCGGTGTTGCCCTCGCGCAGGGTGTTGGCGATCGTCTCGTCGCTCACCACATCGGACAGGCCGTCCGAACACAGCAGATAGCGGTCACCGGCGCGGGCTTCCCGGACGATGAGCGTCGGCTCGATCTCGTTTCCGGTGAGTGCCCGCATGATCAGTGACCGCTGCGGATGGGTGTGGGCCTGCTCCGGGGTGATCCGGCCCTCGTCGACCAGCGACTGGACGAAGGTGTCGTCGCGGGTGATCTGGGCGAGCTCGCCGTTGCGGAGCATATAGGCCCGGGAGTCGCCGATATGGGCGAGGCCGAGTTTCTTGCCCGCGAACAGGATGGTGGTGAGCGTGGTGCCCATACCGTCGAGTTCGGGTTCCTCTTCGACCTGGTCGGCGATCGCGGCATTGCCTTCGCGAATCGCCCGGTCGAGTTTGCCGAGCAGATCGTCGCCGGGCTCGTCGTCGTCGAGATGAGCCAGCGCGGCGATCATCAACTGCGAGGCCACCTCACCGGCGGCGTGCCCGCCCATGCCGTCGGCGAGCGCCAGCAGGCGCGCACCGGCGTAGACGGAGTCCTCGTTGTTTGCCCGGACGAGACCACGGTCGCTACGCGCTGCGTAGCGGAGAACTTGAGTCACGATCGCAGCTCGATCACAGTCTTACCGACACGGACAGGGGTGCCGAGTGGAACTCGGACGGGAGTGGTGACCTTCGCTCGATCGAGGTAGGTCCCGTTGGTCGATCCTAAGTCTTCGACGTACCAGTCCTCGCCGCGCGGCGATAACCGTGCATGCCGGGTCGAGGCGTAGTCGTCGGTCAGTACCAGCGTGGAGTCGTCTGCACGCCCGATGAGCACCGGTTGGGTGCCGAGCGTGATCCGAGTGCCGGCGAGTGAACCCTGAGTCACCACTAGATACTTGGCGCCCTTCTGGCCACGGCTGAAGGATGGCAGCACCACCGAACCTCGGGTGGGTCGGGGCTGGATCCGAATGCCTGATGCCGCGTAGATGTCGCTGCGCAAGGTGCGAAGCACCGCCCACACGAACAGCCACAACAACAAGAGGAACCCCGCACGGGTCAACTGCAGGATCAGTCCCTGCACGGCGCTCCACCTCCTGTTCGACCGGTCCCGTAGTGGCGTTTCGTCCCCCAACCGGCGTGCTGGTCAGCACGGCCCGGCTGCCGAGCGAATGTTGGCAGCATAATAGGGCCGATGACCGGTTGCGATCACGATACGGGCGAGCGGTTTCCGCGCCCCATCGTGACCTGCACCGGCGAGCTTACGGGATCAGACGATTCGGATCAGGATCTCGGAATGCCCGGCCCGGATCACATCTCCGTCGGCGAGCTGCCAATCCTGGACGGGAGAGCCGTTGACCAGCGTCCCGTTGGTGGAACCGAGATCCGAGAGCATGGCGACCTGACCGTCCCAGCGCACCTCGATGTGGCGGCGGGACACCCCGGTGTCGGGAAGCCGGAAATGGGCGTCCTGGCCACGCCCGATGATGTTGCTGCCCTCGCGTAGCTGGTACGTGCGGCCGCTGCCGTCGTCGAGGTGCAGCGTGGCCGAATAGCCGGACCCGCCGCGCGCCGGCTGCGGGGCCGCGGCGTAGCCGCCCTGCTGTCCGTAGGCCGGCTGCTGTCCGTACGCCTGATCCTCGGCGCCGTAACCGCCCTGGTCGGCGTACCCCTGATCGGCATAGCCGGGGTCGGCGTAACCCTGCTGGCCGTAGCCGCCCTGAGCCTGGTAGCCCTGGTCGTATCCGGGCGCCTGGCCGTAGCCCTGCTGCTGACCGTAGTTCTGCTCCGGATAGCCCTGCTGTTGCCCGTACCCCTGGTCGGCGTAGCCCTGCTGGCCGTAACCCTGGTCGTAGCCGCTCTGCTCGTAGCCGCCCTGTTCGTACGCCTGCTGCTGGCCGTACCCCTGGTCGGCATAGGCCTGCTGGCCGTAACCCTGGTCGTAACTGCTCTGGTCGTAGCTGCCCTGCTCGTAGCCCGGCTGACCGTAGGCCGCGCCACCCTGCTGGTAGCCCGCGCCGCCCTGCTGGTAGTCGTAGCCGTTCTGGTAGTCGCCGCCCTGCTGATAGTCGCCGTAGGCGGGCTGCGATTCCGGAGCGGCGTACTCACCGGCACCGGGGTACTGACCACCCCGGCCGTAGTCGTCCTGATATTGCGGCGCGGGGCGGCCCCCCGGCGGGGGTGCGTACCCGCGGTTGCGTGGATCGGACTCCGCGGGCTCTCGGCTGGGGTCGTAGCCTGAGTTCTGCGTCATGGGGCCAGCTCCTGGTTGCGGGTGTGCGGGTCGTTGTGGGGGTCGTCCAGGTCGATCGGGCGGCCGGCGCGGCGCCGGGGGGTTCCGGCGGCCCGCATCCGGGTCGACCCGTCCGTGCGTCCTGAACTGTCCGGTGTGCAGCGTAGGGGATGCCTCGAATTCGACGTGCACTTCACCGTAGGTCTGCCACCCCTGATCGCGGATGTAGTCCTGTAAATGCTTGGCGAACGCGCGGGTGGTCAACTCGTGGTCTGCATCGAGTTCCTGCAGGTCCGTGGGGTTGACCGTGATGACGTAGACGTTCGGAGCGAGCAGATGCCCGCCCTCGAGTTCGCTCAGGCGATCCGAGGCCTCGCGCTGCAGCGCCGCTTCCACCTCCTGGGGAACGACGCTACCGCCGAAAACCCTGGCGAAGGCGTCACCGACGGCGCCCTGCAGACGTCGCTCGAAACGCGAGACGATGCCCATACCGGCCTCCCTTCGATGCCCGCCCTCGTTGCCTGCGCTGTATGTCTACGTCAGCTGATCGGTCTGTGTCGTCCGGGCGTCACGATCCCGCGACACGACATGCCGATAGGGCGTGTCGTCGAACGGACACGGTCACTGCATGATATCCACGATCCTCCACCGCTGTAACTCACGACCGGCCACCCACGGTTCCCATTACCCGAAAATTCTCCGCCGCAACCGTCGTGAGCAGGCGATTTCGTGCGGGAAGCGGGCGCGTGATACTGTCTTCCAGTCGCTCGGGCGAGTGGCGGAATGGCAGACGCGCTGGCTTCAGGTGCCAGTGTCCTTCGGGACGTGGGGGTTCAAGTCCCCCTTCGCCCACAGAGGAAGAGCCGCAGATCGAATTCGATCTGCGGCTCTTCTTTTTGTGTGCGTCAAGCGGTGTGCAGTGCCGCCCGCAGCACCGAGACCGCCTGGGCGACCGCGGCTTTGGCCGCATTGGTGTCGTGCATGGAGTTGACCATCACGAAATCGTGGATGATGCCGCCGTACCGGGTCTGGACGACCGGAACGCCGGCGTCGCGGAGTTTGGCGGCGAAGGCCTCGCCCTCGTCGCGCAGGACATCGGCCTCACCGGTGATCACCAGCGCCGGGGGCAGTCCGGCCAGCTGATCGGTGGTGGCGCGCAGCGGGGAAGCCGTGATCTGGGCGCGGTCCGCTTCGCTGGTCGTGTACTGATCCCAGAACCACCGCATCCCTTCCCGGGTCAGGAAGTAGCCTTCGGCGAACTGCTCGTACGACGGTGTGTCGAAGTTGGCGTCGGTGACGGGATAGAACAGCACCTGCTGGACGAACGAGACGTCACCGCGCTCCTTCGCCATCAGTGTCAGCGCGATGGCCATATTGCCGCCCACCGAATCGCCCGCGATCGCGATCCGGGCGGTGTCGAGGCCCTTGTCCGCGCCGTTCGAGCGCACCCACTGCGCGACCCGATAGGACTGCTCGTTGGCCACCGGGTAGCGCACCTCGGGGGAGCGGTCGTATTCGGGGAAGACGACGGCCGCGTGCACGCCCACGGCGAGATCGCGCACCAGCCGGTCGTGGGTGTGCGCGTCGCCGAACACCCAGCCGGCGCCGTGGGTGTAGACGATGACGGGCAGCGTTTCGGTCACTCCTTGCGGTTTGACGATGCGGGCCCGCACCGACCCTGTCGGGCCACCCTCGACGGTGATCCACTCCTCGTCGATCGCCGGCTTCTCGATCGGCGAATCCTGCACCGAATCAACGGCTTTGCGGCCCTCCTCGGGCGGAAGCTGGTAGAGGAACGGCGGCTGTGACGTCGCGTCGACGAACTCCTGAGCGGCCTGCTCCAGGGAGACGCCCAGCGGATTTCCGGTCATCGGTTATTCCTTTCGGCGGGGTGTGCGGCGGCGAACAACGCGGCGCCCGATCAGTTTCCGCTGGTGGGAGGGCAACGCGCCCCTCGCTACGGGACGGGAAAACACCGGATCAAGACACGGCGGCCACGAGCGGCGTCTCACCGGTTCCGGTGGACCGGAACCGGCGCTGATATTTACTGGGCGATATACCGAGCCGGGCTATGAACGCCCGGCGCATCGCCTCACTGCTGCCGTAGCCCGCCGCCATCGCCGCCTCGGTCACTCCGCAGCCGGCATGCAGCATGTCCCGCGCGACCCCGAAGCGGATGAAGGCGACGTATTCGGCGGGGGAGCGCTCCAATTCGGCGCGGAAGAGTCTGGTCAGATGACGCGGGCTGACGTTGGCATGGGCCGCCAGCGTCCGAACGGTATGGGGGAAGGCGGGTTCCGCGCAGATGAGATCGACCACCTTGCGCACCAGCGCGCTGCGCGGCGCCGGCCCGGACAGCGAGGCCGAGAACTGCGACTGCCCGCCCGCGCGGTGCATGTACACCACCATCAGCTGGGCGATCCGGCGCGCGATGTCGGGGCCGAAATCCTCCTCGACCATCGCCAGCGCCAGGTCGACCCCGGCGGTCACTCCGGCCGAGCTGTAGAGGTTTCCGTCGCGCACGTAGATGTCGTCGGCGGCCACGTCGATCGCGGGATAGCGCCGCGCCAGATGTGCGGCGAACTTCCAGTGCGTGGTGGCCCGGCGCCCGTCGAACAGGCCCAGTTCGGCGAGGACGAACGCGCCGCTGCACACCGACGCCAGGCGTCGCGTGTTCCAGGACAGCCGCCGCGCCGCCGCGAGCAGTTCGGGTGTGACGAATCGAGAGGGCGGCAGTTCACTGCCCGGAATCACGACGGTGTCGAAGACGCCCGCGTCGGCGGCCGCGACCGCGCATTCGATCCGGGCGCCGATCGAGGTCTGCACACTGCCGCCGTCCGCCGACACCAGCACGATCTCGTATCCCGGGCAGGCCTGGTTGGCCTCGACGAAAACTTCCGCGGGGCCGGTGAAGTCGAGCATCTTGACGCCGTCGAAGACCAGAATCCCTACCCGTCGGCGCGGTAGGTGGGCGAGTTCGAGGTCCATCCCGCCATCATTCTGGAGTAACGCCTCCAGAACAAGCTTTGTGGCCGGGGTCGCAGTGTGATTGATACGGTGGGCGCCATGGGGAGGCCACGGCAGTTCGACGAATCGGCGTTGCTCGACGCCGCCACCGAACTGTTCTGGTCGCAGGGTTTCGAACAGACGTCGGTGGAGGACGTCTCGCGCGCGAGCGGGATCGGAAACGGCAGCATCTACGCCGCCTACCGCAGCAAACGCGGACTGTTCCTCGCGGCCTTCGAGCGCTATTGCGAGGGCCGCGCCCGCCTGGTTCGCGAGGTGGTGACCTCGGCTCCCGGGTCGGCGCGCGCGGCCGTGCGCGCGTTGTTCGAGGCGATCATCGACGACTGCGTCTCACAGCCCGATCGGCGCGGCTGCCTGATGCTCAACAGCATCGCCCAGCTCGGTACGCGCCTGCCCGAGGTGATCGGCATCGGGAATCGGACCACCGCCGCCATGGAACAGAGTGTGGCCGAGCGGTTACGCCGCGCCGCCGAGGAGTCCGGCGCCGAGCTCGATGCGGCGACCCTGGCCGCCTATAGTGCCGCCGTGGTGATGACCGCGCAGGGCCTCATTCAATTGAGCCGCTTGGGAACTCCGCTCTCGCGCTTGCGCGAGATCGCCGAGGTGTCGAGTCGCAATCTGCCCGGGGCGTGGGACGCTCCGGTCGCGAGCGGAGTTCTCTGACGGTGTCGTCCTCAGGGGTGTCGGCCTCAGGGGTGTCGTTCGTCAGCGGCCTCGCTGGGTGCGCACGTAGTCGACGGCGTCCTGGGTGACAGCGTCGGTGATGTCGGCGAATTCCTCGTGCTTCTGGATGTAGCCCGCCACGAACGGGCAGATCGGCACGATGCGCAGGCCGGCCTCGCGGGTACGGTCCAGTGCCTGCGAGACCAGGGCGCCGGCCAGGCCGCGTCCGGCGAAGTCGGAGTCGATTTCGGTGTGGTAGAAGATCCGCCGGCCCTCGTGGTCGAGGTATTCGGTGAAGCCGGCGAGCCGATCGTCCACGCTGATTTCGAACCGCTCCGCGGCCTGCGTGACGACCGGGGAGGGTTGCTGTTCGGCGGTCATGGTCTCAGTATTGCGGCCCGGCCGGCCGGATTCGGGCAGGTTCGGGCGACGACGCGCGCGGCAGTGTGATCTTCGCCGCATTCTCGGCGGCTGACCGGTCGTTATTCGTTTCCAGCATTACTGGCGAAGAATTGTTGTTCGAGTTCGCTGTCGAAATAAATGGACAATTCAATGGAAGCGCATCCGCAACCATCTGAGAATTACCTGACGGCAGACTTGGAATCTCCGAGGGTAACAAACTTGAAGTTTGTTTTTCGGTCGTGTTGCCCGTGCGGACGGCGCTACAGTGCCTTCGATTGACGGGCTGACCTGCGGTGATGTCGAGCAGGTAAGCGGCAGGCGACACGCCGGGGAATGATCGCGATCCGAGTATCCGGCAGCGGGACCTACGGCCGAATTGGCAGAAAAATTCCGGCTACTCGAGCGTTGCGGTATGGGGTGGACCACTATTTCCGACCGCCCGCCAGGTATTTGCGCCCGGTCTCCGGAAGTGCTGTCTGGCTGCGGGTTTCGGCTCGGTTACGGCCGGGCAGGCGGAGTGTGCAGGAGGTTGCGTAGGGATAACGATTGTGTAGAGTCGACGGTAACGCTGGCCGCAGCTGAGCTGGACTCGCTGCGGCCAGTGGATCTCAAATCGGCACTCCGATGATCCTTCGAATCCCCGCCCTCTCGCAAGGGATTTTCTCAGCCTCAGCAGAACCCCGTCGGCGTTAGCTCGATATGCGCTCGCCCGTGTCCGTCGCGGACCGCAACGCCACACTTTCCTGCGCCGCACGGCGTCCGGGGCCGAAGACATAGCTCAGAAATCCGACCTCGGCAACCAGCCCGATACCGATTCGCACCGGCGCGGCCCAGCCGGCGGGCGTGACGAACCCCTCGATCAGACCCGAGACCAGCAGGACCCCCACCAGACCGAGGGCGATCGTGGCCGTCGCCCGGCCCTGCCGGGCCAACGCCTCGGCCCGCGACGACCGCCCGGGATCGATCAGCGTCCACCCCAGTTTCAGCCCCGCACCGCCGGCGACGAAAACGGCCGTGAGCTCGAGCATGCCGTGCGGCAGCAGGAAACCGAAGAACGAGTCGAGCCGCCCGGCATCCGCCATCAGCCCGGCGGACACCCCCACGTTCAGCGCGTTCATGAACAGCAGATAGGCGGCCGGGAGAATCAGGATGCCGGTGAACAACGCGATCGCCGACACCCAGGCATTGTTGGTCCACACCTGTGCGGCGAAGGCGTCGTGCGGGTGTTCGGAGTAGTAGGACTCGAAGCGGCCGCCGGGGGCGGTCAGCGATGCCGCGTCCGACGGCAGCCCCAAAGTCCTTCGCGCCGAACCGGAACCGGACACCCAGATGCCGATTCCGGCCGAGACGGCCAGGAACGCCGCCGCCACCCCGGCCCACCACGGCCACGCTCGATACACCGCGGCGGGAAACCGGTGGGCGAGGAAATAGCCGATCTGCGACCAGGTGTCGGTCCGCGCGCCCAGCAGCCGCCCCCGGGCTCGCGCCAGGACCGCGCTCAGACCGTTGATCAACTCCGGATCCGGTGAATGCGATTGCAGTCGCGCCAGCTGCTGAGAGGTGCGGCGATACAGGGCCACGAATTCGTCGACCTCGGCGCCGCTGAGGCGCCGCTGCGCGGTCAGCCGGTCGAGCCGATCCCAATGCCGCCGCTGCGCGAACGAATAGGCATCGACGTCCATCGGCTCCTCCTGTGCTTATGCGGGACACCCGCACCCGGTCGAATCGCCGCAATGAGCTTCGCAGGGTATCGCGGCAATTCTCCTGTGTTCGTGCCGACCTGCCCTCCGAAGGCTGGTTCGCTCGCGCCCGATTCGGGATACTGGAGCGATCATGGCCGATTTCACCACGGGGGAGGCCGTCTCCCTGCAGTTGCCGATCGCGCGCATCCCCACCCGCGCCGCGGCCTTCGCGATCGATCTGGTGCTGCAGCTCGTTCTCGCCCTCCTGCTGTTGTCGGCCGTCGTCGCCGTGCTGTTCCGATTCGAACCCGACGGCGCGTGGGTCGATGTGGCCGTGCTGGTGACGATAGTGACCGTCCTCGTCGGATATCCGGTCGTCAGCGAAACCCTGATGCGCGGCCGGACCGTCGGAAAAATGGCACTGGGCCTGCGTGTGGTGCGCGGCGACGGCGGCCCCGTCGATTTTCGGCACGCGCTGACCCGCGGCCTCGCCGGCGCGCTCGTCGATTTCTGGAATCTCGGCGGGTTCGGCCTGGTCGCGGTGGTCACCTCGCTGTGTTCGCCGCGGGCGCGGCGCGTCGGCGACATCCTGGCCGGCACCGTCGTGGTGTCGGATCGGGCGCGAATTCCCATGCCCGCCTTGGCAGTCGCGCCGCCGTGGCTGGTCGACTGGGTGGGACGGCTGGATCTGTCCGGGCTCACCGAGGATCTCGCGCTGCCGGTGCGCCGGTATCTGACCCGCTTCCCGCAACTGACCCCGCAGGTACAGGCGGAACTCGGTGCGGCGCTGGTGGTCGCGGTCTGCGACCAACTGCGGGTGGCGCCCCCGGCCGGATATCCGCCGCTGCAGATTCTCGGCGCGGTGATCGGGGAGCGGCAACGCCGGATTCTGCCGCCACCGCGCCTGCCCTTCTGGCCGATGCCCCAGCAGTGGGCGGCACCTGCGCAGCCGTACACCCCGGCGGCCCGGCCGGGGGCGTGAACGCTCAGAGCGCTCCCGACCGTTTCAGTTCCAGGTACTCGTCGGCCAGCGCCTCCGGTACTCGATCCGGTGCCGCGGCCACCACGTCGATTCCCTGGCGCTGCAGGGTTTCTCGCACGATCGCGCGTTCGGTGAGCAGATGTTCGGCGGCCGCGGCGGCATAGACCTCGGCCGCGGAATCGCGACGGGTCGCGGTCGCGGCGATCTCCGGATCTGTGACCGACACCAGCAGCACCCGGTGCCGACTGCTCAGCACCGGGAGGACCGGCAGCAGATTCTCCTCGACCATCGCCCCGTCGAGGCTGGTGAACCAGACCACCAGGCTGCGCCGCCGGGTGTGGCGAACCGCGGTGCGGACCATCGCCGGGGTGTCGGCATCCAGCAGCGCGGGCACGACGCCCGAGAGGGCGTGCATCAGCTTGGGCTGCACGGCTTTTCCGCGTGCCCCCCGCACCTCGACGCGGATCTCACGATCGAAGGCCAGCAGATCGACGGTGTCCCCGGCCGCGGCCGCCAATCCGCCCAGCAGCAGCGCGGCCTCGATCGCGGTGTCCAATCGGGTCTGCTCGCCGAGCCGGGCGGCGCTGATCCGGCCGGTGTCCATCAACATCAGCACGTGGCGATTGCGTTCGGGCCGCCAGGTGCGGACCAGCACATCGGTCGCGCGGGCCGTGGCTCGCCAGTCGATGGAACGTACATCGTCGCCGGCCACGTATTCGCGGAAGGAATCGAATTCCGAGCCCGGACCGCGCAGGTTGGCGACCGATCGGCCGTCCAGATGCTGCAGCCGTTTCACCTTGGCAGCGAGGATCCGTTCGGTCCGAAACGGCGGCAGCGCACGAACGGTGGCGGGCACGGTGCGGCGGAACTGGCGACCCGCCAGGCCGAGCGGTCCGACCAGCCGAACCGTGACCGGCCCCGCGATCCGATCGCCGCGGCGAGCCGGGCGGACGGTGGTGGCCAGCCGGGTCGTGGTGTTCGGCGGCAGACGCAACCGGTGGGTCTCGGCCGGTGCCCGCGCACTGGGCGGCCAGTCGTCCCACAACAGTGCCCGCACCACGCCCGGGCCGCGATTCAGGACGGTGAGCTCGACGGTGGCGGTGCGGCCGACGCGGACGGTGGTGAGCGGCACCCGGGACAGTTCGAGAGCGTCGGTGCGACAGGCGATCACGTCGACGGCGACCAGCAGGGCCAGCACACCCGTCAGCACCACGACTCCGGCCCAGGACGGCAGTGCGACTCCGACGACCACCGCCGCCACGGCCGCGCAGACGGCGAGCCGACCCGTGACGATCATCGCGCTACACCGGAACCGGGACCGCGGCCAACAGCGAGGACATCACGCCGTCACCGGTCACGCCGTCCAGTTCGGCCTCGGGACGCAGCTGTAGACGATGCCGCAGGACGGTCACCGCAACGGTTTTGACGTCGTCGGGTGTCACGAAGGCGCGCCCGTTCAGCCAGGCCAGGGCCCGAGCCGAGGCCAGCACCGCGGTCGCCCCGCGCGGTGACGCACCGTGCTGAACCGCGGGGGAGGTGCGGGTGGCGCGGCACAGATCGACGATGTAGGCCAGCACCTCCGGATTGACCGTCACCTGCGCGACCGCGGCCCGCGCCGCCGCGATATGCGCAGCCCCCGCGACCGGCCGCACACCCGCCGCGCCCAGATCGCGCGGATCGAAGCCGGCGGCGTGGCGCTGCAGAATCCGGAATTCGTCGTCCCGGCCGGGCAACTGGATGTCCACCTTGAACAGGAACCGGTCCAGCTGCGCCTCCGGCAGCGGGTAGGTGCCTTCCTGTTCGATCGGATTCTGGGTCGCGATCACCACGAACGGATCGGGCAGCGGCTGCGGCACGCCGGCCACCGACACCTGCCGCTCCTCCATCGACTCCAGCAGTGCCGATTGGGTTTTCGGCGGCGTACGGTTGATCTCGTCGGCGAGCAGCAGGTTGGTGAAGACCGGGCCGCGGCGGAAGGTGAATTCCGCCGAATGCGGATCGTAGATCTGGGAGCCGGTGACATCGCCCGGCATCAGGTCCGGAGTGAACTGCACCCGGGTGTGCTCGAGTTCCAGCGCCGCGGCCAGCGATCGCACCAGCAGCGTCTTCGCCACGCCCGGAACACCTTCCAACAGCACATGGCCCCGGCACAGCAGCGCGAGTACCAGGTACAGCACCGCGTGGTCGTTGCCGACGACGGCCTTGCCGATCTCGGCGCGCACCTCGCCGAGCGCCCGGAGCGCCTGGTCGGCGGTGGGGGTGTGGTTGGTCTGCGCCGTCGTCATCCGGTCTCCGTCATCCTATTTCCGATTCGATCCAGTCCAGTTGTGCCGCAACGTATTCCAGCGCCACATCGTCGGCGACGGGCCCGTAGAAGGCTGCGGCGACGCGGCCGGGATCGATGCCGATCCGGGCGCCGATCACCGCGCTCACTCGTTCCGGCGCGGCGTCGGCTCGCAGGTCCACGCGGCCGCGGATGCGCCGCAGCGTGGCCGCGCGCAGTTTCGCCGCGACATGCTCGCGATCCTTGGTGCTGCGGTAGAGCGCGGCCTGACCGGCGAGCAGCTCACCGGCCGCCACCTGCACCGGGCGGGGTTCGCTCACCACGGCACCGCGGCGGCGGGCGCGCCACCAGACCACGACCGCGGCGAAGATCAGCGCCTGCGATCCGCCGTAGGCCAGCCAGGGCGGCAAGCGCTGGAAGATCGAATCGCTGCCCTCACCCACATCGGGTGGGCGGACATCCGGGTGATCGGGCGGTGGTGAGTGCGGCTGCGTCGGCTGCGGTGGGGCCGTCGGTGCGGCGGCCAGCCGGAACAGCAGGTACACGACCAGCGCGACGACGAGCGCGCCCACGACGACCGCCCAGAAACGTCTGTCGCGCAACAACAGCGGCAGTGGCGGCAGCTGACGCCGGCCACGCCGCGTGCGGGCCGAGCGCCGCTGTTCGATCGGGTCCGGCGGTGGCGGCGGCGCCAGCGAATACCGGTCGGCCGAGGTGAGGCGCTGATATTCGTCCGGGGTGGCGGTGCGCCCGCCGTAGACGATCTCGTCGAAACTGTGTGCGGCGCCGTCGAATTCGGCTGCGGTACCGGGAAGGGCGCGTCCTGCGGCCGATGCGGTTTCGCGCGCGGTCCGCGAACGGCGGACGTCGAGCACCCCGCCCTGTTCGAGACCGCGGACGACGGCGCGGAAGCGTTCGCGCAGTGCGGTATCGAAGTCGTCGTGCCCGGCGGCGGATTCGGCCGCCGCGCGGTGCTGGGCGGCCGGGCCGAGTGTCGGTGGAGGAGGCGCCGAGGGCCGATCCGGCCGGGCGTCACGGTCGGTCACCGTGCCGCCTGCCCGGTCGGTATCCGGATATCGGCACCCTCGCGGCCACAGCGCCGGTCGATATGGACCACCACCGCCGCCGCGGCGTCCACCGCCGCGGCGAACGCCGAAATCAGCAGCACCGCACCGGACAACAGGGTGACGACCGCCCAGCGATGGGTTCCGGAGATATCGGAGAGGAAGCCCAGGAGCCCCGCGACCGGCGCCGCCAGCATCAGCAGCACGCCGCGCAGATAGAGCCACAGACCGGCCAACGGCATCACGCGGCCGGTGGCGAGCAGTTTCGCTCGTCGAACCGCCGCCTTGTACGGGATCGATTCGGTGAACAGGACCGGCGCGATCGGCCACCTCGTCCCATGCACCCGGGCCAGCCAGATCACCGCCGGAATGAGGGTGACGATCAGCGGTGTGCCGAGCAGCAGGATGCCGAAGCCGATCGATGTGGAAATCACCTGATTCAGCAGCAGCCGGCCCGAGACCGGAAACAGGCGCTCGGCGGCGGTGCGCGCGGTGATCGGCTCGTCGTGGACGACGGCGAGCCCGATCGGCACGGTGACGCCGACTGTCCACAGCCGCAGCGCCCATGCACAGCAGGCGGTGGAAAGAATTGCCGCCCAGGCGGTTCCGGCGCTCGACCCGTCGGTCGCGAACGACACCAGTGCGGTGGTCCCGGCCACGATCCCGA
The DNA here is from genome assembly GCF_001613505.1 of Nocardia mikamii NBRC 108933. Taxonomy (GTDB): domain Bacteria; phylum Actinomycetota; class Actinomycetes; order Mycobacteriales; family Mycobacteriaceae; genus Nocardia; species Nocardia mikamii. The sequence goes on along the minus strand of NZ_BDCM01000004.1, from coordinate 121,167 downwards.
GGGCCGCGGCCGATCCCGCACCCGCCAGTCCGGCGATCAGCCGGATTCGATGCTGCAACACCGCGAAGGGCAGATCGGCCAACTCACGCCACGACAGCGGCCGCACCGGAATTCGTTCGGCGTCGTCTCCACCGTCACTTCCGGAGTCGCGGTCGTCGGCACCGCGCGGCGGCACCACGCGGTGGGCGGACGATCGCCCCTCTCGATCGGTCACGGCTGGAAACACGGGCCGAGTCTATCCACGGACCCGGACACGTGACGGTTATCCGACCGGCCACCCGGCCGGGCCCGCCCACCGAGCGGATGCGACCGATGCGGCCGAGCTGACGCGACCGATGCTGCCGAGCTGACGCGACCGACGCGGCCCCCACCACGCGACGGCGAACCGCGCCGCCCACAGCGCTGCGACCGGCCTGGATGCCGGGCGCCTCCGGTCCCCGGCTGCGGTCAGTCGCGGCCGGAGCCGGGCGGCAGTTCGCGCGGGGCGCGGTAGCCGAGTGCGGTCGCGTCGGCGGCGGGCAATTCGCCGTACGGGCCGGATTCCGGCAGACCGGGGTGGGCCGCGGGATCCCGATACGGGAGGGCCGCGTAGCGCGCATAACGCGGGTCGTGCCGGTAGGCGGCGTAGCGCGGGTCGTGCTGGTAGGCGTCGTACGGGTACGCAGCGGGGACCTGGGCGTACGGCGCATTCGGCAGCGCCTGGCCCGGATGCGCGTAGCCCGCCGCCGGATCGTGCGAATCCTCGGAGTTCACCGTCACCTTGCGGGTGCGTTTGAGGGTGAAGGTGATCTCCTCCGCCTCTTCGAAGACCTGACGGACGGTCCGCAGCGGTGCGGTCGCGGTGTCGATGGTCCGGTCGAGTGCGGAGGTGACGAATCCGGGCACCAGCGGCCGGATCCAGCGCGCCGCGGTATCGGTGAACGGCACCGTGCCGATCACCGGAAGTTCCAGTCCACCACCCTTTTTCGCCTCCTCGCGCGGGGCGGGCAGCGCGGCGGGCGAATTCGGCGCGAGGCCGGTCGAGGACAGCTGTGCGGGCAGATTCCGTGCGGTCACGGTCGCCTCCTGTGAGTCGGTTCGGGCCGTGGATTCGGCGGGGGGCAGTGCGTTCGGGGCGGTCTGCGCCCCCGGCGGAAGGGCGGCCAGCGCTTCGAATTCGGCCACCGCCCGGCGTTGCGGTTCGGTGATGCCGATTTCCAGGTTGCCGATCGCGGCGATCACCCGTTTGCGCTGGCGTTCGCGATCGATGGCGGTGTCGGCGTGCAGCGCCAGTTGCGCGGCGGCCACCCGGTGTTCGGCGTGCTGGACGGCGACCGCGGTGTCGGCGGCCCGCGCCGCGCGGTCGGCTTCGGCACGGGCGGCCACGGCGCGGTCGAACGACGATTCGCCACGCCAGGACCGCAGTATCAGCGGCAGCAGGGCCAGTACCACCGCGATCGCGATCGTGAGCAGCCGCAACAGCAGCGCGCCGATATGTCCGGTCGTGTAGTCGTTCATGGCCAGCCAGCGCGCGCCCAGACCGCGGTCCCCGGTGTGGAAGGCAGCGGTACGGGCCTGCTCCAGGGCACCCTGCCGGGTAGCGATCTCCGCGTCCGACGGCTGGATGCGCGCCTGGGCGGTGTTGAACCGCCCGCGGGCGTCGGCGAGCATCGCGTCGGCGGTCTGTGATTCGGGGCCCCGGCCGGGCACCCCGGTGATCTTGGTCTGCGGGCACTGCGGCGTCGGGTTGTATTCGCAGCGGGCGACGACCAGGGCCTGATCCATATCGGCCTGCGCCTGGGCGATGGTCTGCGCGAGCGCGGCGCGTTCGGCCGTCGCCCGGTCGAGTTCGGTGCGCGCGGTGACCACGGTCGCGGCGGATTCGGCGTCGCGGCGGGACCGATCGTCGAGCGTGCGGTCGACGGATCCGGAGAGAATCACCGTGCTCGCCAACTCGGCCACCACCACACCGGTGAGCACGGCGACCGCGATCCGCCCGAGCCGCTCGGCCCGGCCGCGGCCGGCCCGCTCCGACAGTGGCGCGGTGGCCAGCGCTCGCGAAATCGCGCCGACCAGCAGTGTCGCCGGCAGCGCGACGATCGCCACCACCGCGGCGGGCCAGTGCGCCGCCACACCCGCTGCCGCGACGACGACCCCGGACAGCGCCGCGAACAGCAGCACCACCCCACCGGTGACGGCGTACGTCGACGCCTCGTGCCGGTCGCCGCCGCCCGCTTCGGCGCCGCCGAGCCAGGTCAGCGCACCGATCGGCGACCGCCGGGACGTCGCCCGCGGTTCGGACGCGCGGGAGCCTTCCGCCGGGGTTTCGGACGCCGGGGTTTCGGACGCCGGGCGTCCGGTGGCGGATTGATCGAAGACGCGGGGATCGGTCAACGGATTCACATCCTCTGGGTCCCAATCGTTGTCGCCACCGGGCGAAACGGTCGTTGCATCGTGGTCCGGGCGGTGGTGTGCCCCCGCGCGCGGGCGGAGCGGGTGATCCGCCGAGCGCCGCGGCCGCGCGCAATCAGGTTCAGAGTGACAGGCCGACCAGGGAACCACCGAGTGCGGTGGCATCGATGTGGTAAGCCTCACAGACGGCCGGGGAGCGAAACCCTACTCTCGGGTAGGCGGCACCGATCGCCACAAGGGTGCGGCCGTGACAGGAGGGCGGAACGTGCGAGCGACTCCGGAAGTCGGTGCTCATCGGAGCGGGGGACCATATGCGGGTCAAACCGGCGGCTCCGCGGCGGCGGTCGACGCCCACGCCGCACTGCCGCGATTCGATGGTCACCGCGCTCGTCTCGCCGTGGTCGCCGTGCTCCTCACCTCGGCATTCGCGATCGTGGCGCCGATGACCGCGCAGCGGGCACTGCCGCAAGCGCAGGCGGCTCCCGCAGAGGAAGGCCGGTCGGTGATGAGTCCCCTGGTGGAGCTGGTGCTGCGCCGCCTGAACACCGCCGACGCCGTCGCCGCCGCGAAATGGACCACTTCACAGCGGAACGGACAGCCTCCCGTGGTCGACGATCCGGTGCGTGAGGCGCAGGTCTACGACGCGATGGCCGCCGCCGGCACCCGATCGGGGCTGCCGCAGGGGTGGGTGCGGCAGGTGTTCACCGGCCAGATCGAAGCCAACAAGACCGTGCAGTACGGACTACTCACCCGGTGGCGGTTCGATCCGGCCGCCGCGCCCGCGTCGGATGCGTCGGAACTGGCGGCCGTGCGGCCCGTGATCGACGAGGTGAACGGCGAAATCCTGGATCAACTGGCGGCGCATCGCGCTGTGCTGGGCGCGCCGGATTGTGCGCAGCAGCTCGCGGCCGCCGTGTTCCCCGTTGTGACCTCGGGCCGGGTGGATGCGCTGCACGGCGCGGCGCTGGTCCGCGCGACCGTAACGCTTTGTCCCGCAACGTATGTGAAATAAACCACAGTCATTCTTGATCTTAGTTTGCCCAGAATGTGCTGAACTCCACATTCGCAAACGATGCCGTACGGTCCGCACATTGGCGTGGCTTGTCGCTCCGGTATCCGGAATATCTCCTCCAGGTGTCCGGAGAGTTAGCCGCCTTACACCCCGGTTTGCCGCCGCGGCGTACGGGGAAATCTCTTTCGACGCAGGTGAGAGCGTTGCGCAAGACCGGGCTCCCAGCTCGTGGCCGATGCTCAGGCGCTATCGGTGGCAGTGGCGAACGCGACTCAGCGATTCGCGCTGCCTGCTTTACACTGGAGAACGCGCAGGTAGTGGAGGACCGATGAAGATGCCCAGGTAGACGGAGTATTTAGCACAACCTAAGTTGGTTGGGCTCCGGTCCTGACTTATCGTTTGCTCTAGGTGTCGGACGTGAAATGTCCGACTCGTCGCCCCGACTCGGCCACGAGCCGCAAGCATCAGCCTAGTGGGCGAGCACGGCGCGGTGGGTAAGGAACTCCTCAGAGTTCCGCTACCACCGAGCACCCGACTACGAAACCGAAGCGGGTGGACAACTGGAGAGTTTGACTGCACGGGATGACCATCAGCGCCGCTGGTCGCCGCAACGTCCGGACGCAGTCTAGGCGGAGGCGTTTCGACGAGGGCCATCGGAAAGAAGGCATCGAAATCGAAGGCCTCTTCGTTGAAGGCGCCTATTTCTTGAAGGCAGAGGCATGACGCAACTTCCTGGCCACAGGTCACCTGGACCGATCGGGCTCTATGACCCGGCGAACGAGCACGACTCCTGCGGTGTCGCGTTCGTCGTCGACATGCATGGCCGTCGTAGCCGCGACATCGTCGACAAGGCTATTACGGCACTGCTGAACCTGGAGCACCGTGGTGCTGCGGGTGCAGAACCCAACTCCGGTGACGGTGCGGGCATCCTGATCCAGCTCCCGGACAAGTTCTTCCGGGCCGCGCTGGCCGAGAGCGGTGCCGCGTTCGAGTTGCCGCCGGAAGGTTCCTACGCCACCGGTATCGCATTCCTGCCGCAGGCCCGCCGCGAGGCCGCCCGCGCCTGCTACCGGGTCGAGAAGATCGTCAAGGAAGAGGGCCTGGCCGTTCTGGGCTGGCGCGAGGTTCCGATCGACGAGTCCTCCCTGGGTGCGCTGTCGCGCGACGCCATGCCGACGTTCCGGCAGCTGTTCATCGCCTCGCCCGCCGACGCTGCCGAGCAGCTCAGCGGCATGGACCTGGAGCGGCGTGCCTACGTCGTGCGCAAGCGGGTCGAGCACGAACTCGGCAAGCAGGGCGCCGGCGAGGGTGCGGTCGGCCGTGAGACCGTCTACTTCCCGAGCCTGTCCGGTCAGACCTTCGTCTACAAGGGCATGTTCACCACCCCGCAGTTGCGGGCGTTCTACCTGGATCTGCAGGACGACCGGGTGGAGTCGGCGCTGGGCATCGTGCACTCGCGCTTCTCGACCAACACCTTCCCGTCCTGGCCGCTGGCCCACCCCTTCCGCCGCGTGGCGCACAACGGTGAGATCAACACCGTCACCGGTAACGAGAACTGGATGCGCGCCCGTGAGGCGCTGCTGAACTCCGAGATCTTCGGTACCGACAGCGAGGGCAACAACCGGCTGGAGAAGATCTTCCCGGTCTGCACCCCCGGCGCCTCCGACACCGCGCGCTTCGACGAGGTGCTGGAACTGCTGCACCTCGGTGGTCGCAGCCTGCCGCACGCCGTGCTGATGATGATCCCGGAGGCCTGGGAGCGGCACGAGTCGATGGACCCGGCGCAGCGCGCCTTCTACCGCTACCACTCCATGCTGATGGAGCCGTGGGACGGCCCGGCGTCGGTGTGCTTCACCGACGGCACCGTGGTCGGCGCGGTGCTGGACCGCAACGGTCTGCGCCCGTCGCGCATCTGGGTCACCGAGGACGGCCTGGTCGTCATGGCCTCCGAGGTCGGCGTGCTCGATATCGAGCCGTCGAAGGTGGTCCGCAAGGCCCGTCTGCAGCCCGGCCGCATGTTCCTGGTCGACACCTCGCAGGGCCGCATCATCAGCGACGACGAGATCAAGTCGCAGCTGGCCGCCGAGCACCCGTACCAGGAGTGGCTCGACGAGGGCATCATCAAGCTGGCCGAGCTGCCGGACCGTCCGCACGAGCACATGTCGCACGACCGCGTGCTCATCCGCCAGCAGATCTTCGGATACTCCACCGAGGAACTGGGCCTGCTGATCTCGCCGATGGCCAAGACCGGAGGTGAGGCGCTGGGTTCGATGGGCACCGATACGCCGATCGCGGTGCTGTCCTCGCGTCCGCGCCTGCTGTTCGACTACTTCGCGCAGCTGTTCGCACAGGTCACCAACCCGCCGCTGGACGCCATCCGCGAGGAGGTCGTCACCAGCCTGCGCAGCACCATCGGTCCCGAGGCCGACCTGTTGCATCCGGGTCCGGAGTCCTGTCGTCACATCACGCTGACCCAGCCGATTCTCGACAACGACGAGCTGGCCAAACTCGTCCACATCAACGACGACGGTTCGCGGCCCGAGCTGCGTTCGGTGGTCGTGCGCGGCCTCTACTCGGTGAAGAAGGGCGGTAAGGGCCTGCGCAAGGCGCTCGAGGCGATCAACGCCCAGGTGTCGGCCGCCATCGACGGCGGTGCGCGGATCATCGTGCTGTCCGACCGCGAATCCAACGAGAAGCTCGCGCCGATTCCGTCGCTGCTGCTCACCGCCTCGGTGCACCATCACCTGGTGCGCGAACGCACCCGCACCAAGGTCGGCCTGGTCATCGAGGCCGGTGACGCCCGCGAGGTGCACCACATGGCGATGCTGGTCGGCTTCGGCGCGGCCGCGATCAACCCCTACATGGCCTTCGAGTCGATCGAGGACATGCTCGAGCGCGGCGCGCTGGAGATGCCGGGCAGCACCGGCGACAAGGCGGCCGACTACGCCGCGGCGGTCAAGAACTACAACAAGGCGGCCGGCAAGGGCGTGCTGAAGGTGATGTCCAAGATGGGCATCTCCACCATCGCCTCCTACCGCGGCGCGCAGCTGTTCCAGGTCGTGGGCCTGTCGCAGGAACTGTGCGACCAGTACTTCACCGGCCTGACCTCGCCGCTGGACGGCATCGGTCTCGACGACATCGCCGCCGAGGTCGCCGCCCGCCACCGGATCGCCTTCCTGGAGAACCGCACCGAGCGCGCGCACCGCGAACTCGAGATCGGCGGCGAGTACCAGTGGCGGCGTGAGGGTGAATTCCACCTGTTCAACCCGGACACGGTGTTCAAGCTGCAGCACGCGACCCGCTCGGGTCAGTACTCGATCTTCAAGGAGTACACCAAGCTGGTCGACGACCAGTCCGAGCGCCTGGCCTCGCTGCGCGGCCTGTTCAAGTTCAAGACCGAGGGCCGGCACGCGATTCCGGTCGAGGAAGTCGAGCCGGCGAGCGAGATCGTGAAGCGCTTCTCCACCGGCGCGATGAGCTACGGCTCGATCTCGGCGGAGGCGCACGAGACCCTCGCCATCGCGATGAACCGCCTCGGCGGCCGCTCCAACTCGGGTGAGGGCGGCGAGTCGCCGGCCCGCTTCGAGCCGGAGGACAACGGGGACTGGCGGCGCAGTGCGATCAAGCAGGTGGCCTCGGGCCGCTTCGGTGTGACCGCGCACTACCTGACCAACTGCACCGATATCCAGATCAAGATGGCCCAGGGCGCCAAGCCCGGTGAGGGCGGTCAGCTGCCCGCGCACAAGGTGTACCCGTGGGTCGCCGAGGTGCGGCACTCGACGCCGGGTGTCGGCCTGATCTCGCCGCCGCCGCACCACGACATCTACTCGATCGAGGATCTGGCCCAGCTGATCCACGACCTGAAGAACGCGAATCCGCAGGCTCGGATTCACGTGAAACTTGTCGCGGAGCCGGGTGTCGGAACGGTCGCGGCCGGCGTCTCCAAGGCGCACGCCGACGTCGTGCTGATCTCCGGCCACGACGGTGGTACCGGCGCCTCGCCGCTGACCTCGCTGAAGCACGCGGGCGGCCCCTGGGAGCTCGGCCTGGCCGAGACCCAGCAGACGCTGCTGCTCAACGGTCTGCGCGACCGCATCGTGGTGCAGGTCGACGGCCAGATGAAGACCGGCCGCGACGTGCTGATCGGCGCGCTGCTCGGTGCCGAGGAGTACGGTTTCGCAACCGCTCCGCTGGTGGTCTCCGGCTGCGTCATGATGCGCGTCTGCCATCTCGACACCTGCCCGGTCGGCGTCGCGACCCAGAACCCGGTACTGCGTCAGCGCTTCACCGGTAAGCCCGAATTCGTCGAGAACTTCTTCATGTTCATCGCCGAAGAGGTGCGGGAGCTGCTGGCCTCGCTGGGTCTGCGCACGCTCGACGAGGCCATCGGCCGGGTCGACCTGCTCGACACCACCAAGGCCAAGGAGCACTGGAAGGCGAGCAAGCTGGATCTGTCGCCGATCCTCGACGATGTCGAGACGGCGTTCATGTACCAGGACCGCCGCAACACCAAGACTCAGGACCACGGCCTGGACAAGGCGCTGGACAACCAGCTCATCGCCCAGGCGGCGGATGCGCTCGAGCGCGGCAAGCCGGTCAAGTTCGAGACCAAGATCACGAACGTGAACCGCACGGTCGGCACCATGCTCGGCCACGAGGTGACCAAGCTCTACGGTGGCGCCGGCCTGCCCGACGACACCATCGACATCACCTTCACCGGTTCGGCGGGCAACAGCTTCGGCGCGTTCGTCCCGGCCGGTATCACCCTGCGGGTGTTCGGCGATGCCAACGACTATGTGGGCAAGGGCCTCTCGGGCGGGCACCTGGTGGTGCGGCCGTCGCTGAACGCGCCGGAGTCCTTCGTCGCCGAAGAGAACATCATCGCGGGCAACGTGATCCTGTTCGGCGCCACCAGCGGTGAGGCGTTCATCCGCGGTGTCGTCGGCGAGCGGTTCTGCGTGCGCAACTCGGGTGCCACCGCGGTGGTCGAGGGCGTGGGTGATCACGGCTGCGAGTACATGACCGGTGGCCGAGTGGTCATCCTCGGCGAGACCGGCCGGAACTTCGGTGCCGGTATGTCGGGCGGTATCGCCTACATCTACAACCCGAACGGCACGTTCGAAGCCAACCTCAACTCCGAGCTGGTGGATATCGAACAGCTCGAGGGCGAGGACTTCACCTGGCTGCGCGACGTGGTCGCGAGCCATCGCGATGCGACGGGTTCGGCGGTGGCCGAACGCATCCTGAGCGATTGGTCGCAGCAGGTGAACCACTTCGTGAAGGTTATGCCTCGCGACTACAAGAAGGTATTGCTCGCTATCTCCGAGGCTGAGAAGGCCGGACGGGATGTCGACGAGGCGATCATGGAGGCCGCACGTGGATAACGTGAGACACGTGCAAGACGCACGGACGGCCGTGAGAGGCGACAAGACGGAGGCCGCACGTGGGTGATCCACAGGGATTTCTGAAGCACACCAAGCGGGAGCTGCCCACCCGCCGTCCGGTACCGCTGCGACTGATGGACTGGAAAGAGGTCTACGAGGAGAACTACTCCCACCAGACCCTGCAGACCCAGGCCAGCCGTTGCATGGACTGCGGTATCCCGTTCTGCCACAACGGCTGCCCGCTGGGGAACCTGATTCCCGAGTGGAACGACCTGGTCTACCGGGATCGCTGGCGCGAGGGCATCGACCGTCTGCACGCGACCAACAACTTCCCGGAGTTCACCGGGCGGCTGTGCCCGGCGCCGTGTGAGGCGTCGTGTGTGCTCGGCATCAACCAGGATCCGGTCACCATCAAGCAGGTCGAGGTCGAGCTCATCGAGAACGCCTTCGACGAGGGCTGGGTGCAGCCGGTCTATCCGACTCGCCTGACCGGTAAGAAGGTCGCGGTCGTGGGTTCGGGTCCGGCCGGTCTGGCCGCGGCCCAGCAGCTGACCCGCGCCGGCCACACCGTCACGGTGTTCGAGCGCGACGACCGCATCGGCGGTCTGCTGCGCTACGGCATTCCGGAATTCAAGATGGAGAAGCGCTTCATCGACCGCCGCCTGGCGCAGATGGAGGCCGAGGGCACCATCTTCAAGGCGGGCGTGAACGTCGGCGTCGACATCACCGCCGAGCAGCTGCGCGAGCAGTTCGACGCGGTGGTGCTCGCCGGTGGTTCCACCATCGCGCGGGACCTGCCGATTCCGGGTCGCGATCTGGACGGCATCCACCAGGCGATGGAATTCCTGCCGCTGGCCAACCGCGTTCAGCTGGGCGATCCGGTCGCCGACGAGGAGGGCCTGCCGCAGATTCACGCCAAGGGCAAGAAGGTCGTCATCATCGGTGGCGGTGACACCGGCGCCGACTGCCTGGGCACCTCACACCGGCAGGGTGCGGCCAGCATCCACCAGTTCGAGATCATGCCGAAGCCGCCGGCCGAGCGGGCCGAGTCGACCCCGTGGCCGACCTACCCGCTGATGTTCCGGGTCTCCTCGGCGCACGAAGAGGGCGGCGAGCGCGTCTTCTCGGTGAACACCGAGCGGTTCATCGGCGAGGACGGCAAGGTGACCGGACTGCAGGCGCACGAGGTCCGCAACGTCAACGGCCGCTTCGAGAAGGTCGAGGGCACCGACTTCACCCTGGAGGCCGATCTGGTCCTGCTGGCGATGGGCTTCGTCGGCCCGCAGAAGCCGGGTCTGCTCGAGGATCTCGGCGTCGGCTACGACCAGCGCGGCAACGTGAAGCGCGGTAAGGACTTCCAGACCACCGTTCCCGGCGTCTTCGTCGCCGGCGATATGGGGCGTGGGCAGTCGCTGATCGTGTGGGCCATCGCCGAGGGCCGGGCCGCCGCGTCGGCGGTGGACAAGCACCTCGAGGGCGAGACCGCGCTGCCGGCGCCGATCGCTCCGACGGCGGTCGCTCAGCGCTGAGTCCCGAAAATCAGAGGCGTCCACGGGCTTTCGAGCCCGTGGACGCCTGCTTTTTCGCTGTGTAGTGCGGAAACGTGTACCCGGGTCTCAAACATCGGAAATCGGACGGGATTTCGAGCTTGGATGGCAGTTCCTCGATGCCGCCGTTATCCTGAGCACCGGTATGTCGTAAATGCTCTTGGTCCGTGTCCGGACTCGTTGTCGCGAGGTCGTCTCGCTGCCGCGCGTCACGGATGCGGGCGGTTTTTGCTTCGCCGGGAATTTACCGCGCGGCAATGTGGCGGCGGCATCATCAGCGGCGAATACATATGAGGAGCCCCGGCGAGGGCTGGCTTGAACTGGAGCAGCATGCGGTTGAAGAAGGTTGTCGCGGCCGCCGGGGCGGCAGTCGCGGTACTGGCTGGTATGGCAGTGTCGGGTACCGCCATCGGAAGCGGTTCCGCGAGTGCGGATCCCGGATGCCCGAGCCTGTATGTCGTCGCGATTCCGGGCACCTGGGAAACCGGTGACCACAAGCCCGATCACATGGTCGGCCCCGGGATGCTGTCCGGTGTGACCCGCGGCCTGCCGAGTTCGACGGACGTCGACTACGTCAGCTACGCCGCGACCGCCTTCCCGTGGGAGGGCGATGTCTACGGCGCGTCCAAGAAGGAGGCGACCGACAACGCGCGCGGCCTCATCCAGGGGATGGCGGCCCGCTGCGCCGGTACGCATTACGCGATCGTCGGCTACAGCCAGGGTGCGGATGCCGCGGGCGATCTGGCGGCCGAGATCGGCACCGGCCTGGGCGTGGTTACGCCGGACCGCGTTTCGGGTGTCGGCCTGATCTCCGATCCGCGCCGTTCGCCCACCGACGTCCAGGTCGGCCCGGTGGTCGGCGGCGCCGGCGCCGGTGGTCCGCGCGTGGGTGGATTCGGCTTCCTCAGCGACCGGGTGCGCACCATCTGCGCGGCCGGTGATCTGTACTGCTCCACCGAGGACACCGACTACGTCACCCGCTTCGCCGGCTTCCTGGCGCAGGCCTCCGGTGCGAGCGCGGCCAACCTGTGGCGCTACCAGCTCGAGGCGGGTTCGATCATCGGCGATCTGATGGCGCACGGCGGTGTCGCGGCTCTGCAGTCGCAGCTCACCGACGACGCCAACCAGCAGCGGGTGGAGCAGCTCGAGCACTTCTACCAGTCCGGCACCCACACCTCCTACGGCAGCTATTCGGTGGGCGGCGGTCAGACCGCGATCTCCTGGATGCACAACTGGATCGCCGGAATGGCATGAGCCGGTGATCCACCCGTGAAGGCCACCCCGCATCGAGCGGGGTGGCCTTCGCCGTTTCCGGGATCAGCCGGCGGAACCGGTCGGCGGGAGCTGAGGCAGCTGCGGAGCGGGAGCCGGCTGGTTCTCCGGTCCGCGGTCCCGATCTCCACGGTTGTCGCCGCGGTGGTCGCCGTCGGGTCCGCGGTGGTCGCCGTCGTGATCGCGGTCGCCGGGGTGGTTGTCACGATCGATCGCGACCGCGCTGGGAGCGTTGGCGGGGGTGTCGGCGAAGGCCGGCACGGCGAGCGCGGACAGGGGAACGACGACGAGCGCGCCGGCGACGGCGACGCGGGTCACGAGGCGGCGGGTGCGGTTCTTCGGCTTCGCGGTGGTCTGCAAGGTTTCGGCCTTTCGTCTGCGAAATATGGAGCCGCGCTGTCGGTTTCGGGCCGGTCGGCCCGGCGGCTCACGAGTACATCGAAACGCCCCCGGCTGGGACGGCGATGTCCGCGAACTGTGAATGAACTTTGAAGCGACTCGGTCACGGGCCGCGAATCCCGAATATGTGCCCCACACAGCAACGAGGGCCGCTCCGGAAAAGGAGCGGCCCTCGGGTGCCGTCGCGGTCGATCAGCCGAACGAGCCGGTGGGAGGCGGTCCGGGCAGGAAGCCGCCGGGTCCGCCGGGCAGGAAGCCATCGGGTCCGCCGGGCAGGAAACCGCCCGGACCCGGCTGCCAGGGCCCGTGGTCGTGATCGTGGTGATGACGCCAGCCGTCGTGGTCATGGTCGGTGTCGTGCCAGTCGACGGGCGCGGCGGAGGGGGTGTCGGCGAAGGCGGGAACCGCGACCGCTGCCACGGGGGCGGCGACGACGGCGCCGGCGACGGCGATGCGGGCGATCAGCCTGCGGCGCGAAGAACTCTTGGAGAGCAACGGATTACCTTTCACTCGGAACACGGGCCGTCGTGCGGGGGCCCGTGGTCACTCATCGAACGACTCGACCCTGGGACGGGCAGTCGATCGCGCTGGTAATCGGCTGTGAATTGTGGCGGCCGTTCAGTCCACCGGCAGGTTGCGCGGCAACAGTTCCCAGACGTGGCTGTTCTCGTTCACCGTCGCCGCGGTCCGGGTCCCGCTGCGCGAGAAGAGCACTCGGGTGATCGAGCAGTAGTCGATCGGAAAGGTCAGCGGCCGTTCGAGGCCGAGTACGTCCTGCAGCAGTACGTTGATCACTCCGCCGTGGGCGAAGGCGACGACCGTATCGGCCGGTTCGGCGGCCGCGACGATATCGGCGATCGTGCCCAGCACCCGCGCCACGAACGCGGGCCCGTCGATCTGTTCGGGCAGATGTCCGGCCTTGATCCGGTCGTAGGTGGCGCGGAAGTCCCGCTTGGCCTCCTCGATCGGGATGTAGGCGGGTAGGTCGCGGTCGTATTCGGCCAGCCCGTCGAGCACCTCGACCGGCAGTCCCAGCTTCTCGGCCGTCGGCGCGGCGGTATCGCGGGCCCGCCGCTGCGGACTGCTCACCACCCGCGCGATGCGATGTTCGCCGCCCGCGAAGCGGGCGATCACCGCGGGTACCCGCCGGGCCTGTTCGACACCCAGTTCGGTGAGTTCGGGATCGGCGGGACCGGAGGTGGTCAGCACCCGTCCGGGCTGGGCGTGACGAACGAGAACAAGCTGCACGGATCTACTGTGCCGGACGCCGGTTCCCGGTTCGCGAACGGGTGCGCGCCGCGGACGCCGAGGGGGCGCTCAACGTCCGTCGCCTTGGCTGGTGCGCGGTTTGACCAGCGGGAACGGCAGGGTTTCGCGGATGCTGCGGCCGGTGATCAGCATGACCACGCGGTCCACGCCCACACCCAGGCCGCCGGTCGGTGGCATCGCGAATTCCAGCGCCTCGAGGAAATCCTCATCCAGCTCCATGGCCTCCGGGTCGCCGCCCGCGGCCAGTAGCGACTGTTCGGTCAGGCGGCGGCGCTGTTCGATCGGATTGGTCAGTTCGCTGTAGGCGGTGCCGAGTTCGACACCCCACGCCACCAGATCCCAGCGTTCGGCGACACCGTCGATGCGGCGATGCGCGCGTGTCAGCGGTGAGACGGAGGTCGGGAAGTCGATGTAGAAGGTAGGTTCCAGGGTCCGGTCCTCGACGAGGTGCTCGTACATCTCGAGCACGATCTGCCCGGCGTCCCAGCCCGGCTGATACGGCACCTCGACCTTGTCGCACAGCAATCGCAGCCGATCCACCGGGGTGTCGGGGGTGACGGTCTCGCCGACGGCTTCGGAGATGGCACCGTGCACGGTGCGCACCGGCCAGTCGCCGGAGATGTCGACCTCGGTCAGCGTTCCGTCCGCATCCGGTCGCAGGGCTACGCAGGCGCCGTTGGCCGCGATCGCCGCGTTCTGGATCAACTGGCGGCACGCGTGCATCATCCGCTCGTAGTCGCTGTGCGCCTCGTAGGCTTCCAGAATCGTGAATTCCGGATTGTGGCTGTAGTCCACGCCCTCGTTGCGGAACACCCGGCCCAGTTCGAAGACCTTCTCCATCCCGCCCACGCACAGCCGCTTGAGATACAGCTCCGGTGCGATGCGCAGATAGAGGTCGAGATCGTAGGCGTTGATGTGGGTGCGGAAGGGCGCGGCGTTGGCGCCGCCGTGCACCTGCTGCAGTACCGGCGTCTCGACCTCGAGGAAACCCCAGCCGTTCAACGTGTCCCGCAGCGACCGCACCACCGCGCTGCGTTTGGCCAGCACCTCGCGTGCCTCGACGTTGATCGTCATATCGACGTAGCGCTGACGCACCCGCGCCTCGGGATCGGCGAGTCCGCGCCACTTGTCCGGCAGCGGGTGCAGGCATTTGCCGATCATCCGCCAGTCCTGCGCGAGCAACGACAGTTCGCCGCGGCGGCTGGTGCCGATCTGGCCGCTCACCTCGATCAGATCACCCAGATCGAAGTACTCGCCGAACGAACTCGAGCGGCGCGCGCCGACCCGGTCCCGGTCGATGAGGATCTGGATGTCGCCGGACCAGTCGCGCAGCGCCGCGAAGGTGACGCCGCCGTGGTCGCGGATCCGCAACAGCCGCCCGCAGACCCGCACCGTGGTGCCCTTGGGGGAGCGGCGGGCATCGGCGATCGAATGGGTCGGCGCGTAGGCCACCGGGTAGGCGTCGATATCGGCCGATTCGAGCCGGCGCACCTTGTCCATCCGCACGCGCACCTGTTCGGGGCGGCGGGCGGCGGCCTGTTCGAGTTCCGAGGGCGGCGCCTCGGGCGGGCTGCCGTCGGCGTGCAGCCCGGTGAGGGTGGGCGGTACCGCGGAATGAAGTCCGGTGTGCGCCGAGGCGTCCGGCTGCTTGCCGAAGCGCGGCAGGAAGCCCTCGGCCAGCGCACTGGCGAACGCCACCCGCGGCAGCTGGCGGCGTTCCTCGAAGATGAAGAACCGTGGTACCCACTGCGGCTGATATTTCACATTCGACCGGTACAGCGCCTCGAGCTGCCACCAGCGGCTGAAGAACATCAGCACACTGCGCCACAGTCGCAGCACCGGGCCGGCGCCGATCCGGCCGCCCTCCTCGAAGACCGAGCGGAACACCGCGAAGTTCAGCGAGACCCGGGTGATCCCGTACTGTTCCGAGGTCAGCGCCAGCTGGGAAATCATGAATTCCATGATTCCGTTGGGGCCCTTGGGATCTCGTCGCATCACATCGAGCGAGACACCGCTGCGGCCCCACGGCACCAGCGAGAGCATGCCCCATACGCGGCCGTCGCGGTCGAGCGCCTCCACCAGCAGGCTGTCTCCGTCGAGCCGGTCGCCGAGCCGGCCCAGTGCCATCGAGAAGCCGCGTTCGGTTTCGGTGTCGCGCCAGGAATCCGCGCGCGCGATCATCTGCGCCATCTCGTCCGGCGACAGTTCGCCGTGCCGGCGGACCCGGACGGTGAAGCCCTGCTTGTGTAAACGGTTGGCGGCCTGGCGGACCTGCTTCATCTCGGGTCCGGCCAGCGAGAAGGAACGGGTGTCGAGAATCGCCTCGTCGCCCAGACGCAGGGCGGACAGGCCCGCCCGGCGATAGGCGGTGGCGCCGAGTTCACCCGCACCCATCACGGCCGGGGCCCAACCGTATTCGTCGGCCAGTCGCAACCAGGCATCGATGGCCTGCGGCCACGCCTCCCGCACACCGATGGGATCGCCGGAGGCCAGGCAGACGCCGAGTTCGACGCGATAGGTGATCGCCGCCTTACCGCTGGGCGCGAACACCACGGCCTTGTCGCGGCGAGTCGCGAAGTAGCCCAGCGAATCCTCGACATCGGAACGGGCGAGCAGGCCGCGCACCGCCGATTCGTCCAGTCCGGTCATGGCGTTGGAGGCGCGCTGGGAGCGGAACAGCACCAGCGCCGCCGCCAGCAGCGCGATCGCACCGAACAGGCCGAGCAGCAGATTCACCACATGCGGCGGGTGTCCGTCGAAGTTGTTGTCCGCCACCAGAATTGTCGCGGTGACCCGCGAGACCGCCCACAGCGGGCGTTGCGCGCCGCGCGGCAGGCTGCCGGGGAACAGTTCCACCAGCCCCCACCCGAGCAGACTGCTGATGGTCAGCCCGCTGACCAGGACACCGAGCGCCTTCCACACCGCGCCCCGCCGCACCCGGGTGTAGAACTCCGGCCACGCTGCGATCATCAGGCCGATCACCGCCAGGTGGACGAACAGCGCGGCCAGCGCGTGCGGATCCTGTTCCTCGGCGAAATCCAGTCCGTTGGCGAGCGCGAACAGCGCCATGTACCCGACCAGCAACCACCAGGCGATACGTTTCCGGGACGCGGTCGCGCCGGCGAGCAGACCGACGATCACCGCCCACATCAGGTTCGTGTCGGGCGCGTCGAAATAATAGGCGTCGAGGTAGTGCCTCGGGACCGTGGTGATGTAGCGCAGGCCGGGCGAAATACTCCACAGCGCACACAGAATCGAAAACACGCCGAGAACCAGGCCGACCAGGTGGGGGACTTCACTCAGCCGACCGTGGGCGCGATGCGGAACCGGTGAGGTAGGGGAACTGCGGTCGCGCGAGTGAAGCTGGTCTTGCGTGGAAGTCACCGCACCAGTGTGCGGGCTGGGACCGCCCGAGGGGAGAAGGCCACCGGGCGAGTCCTGCTCGTGCACGGTCATATTCGATCCTTTCGCCGGACCCCGGTACCCATCGCGACGGGGGCGGCGTGCGGCCCGCCGGGCGCGGCGGTAAAGATGTAACCCATGTCGGATCCAGTCGATGTGCCGATCGAAGACGAAGTCATTCGACTCGGGCAATTCCTGAAGCTGGCCAATCTCATCGACAGCGGGTCGGAGGCCAAGACCGTGATCGCCGCCGGGCTCGTGCGCGTCAACGACGAGGTGGAACTACGGCGGGGCCGCCAGCTCCATGCCGGTGACGTGGTCGCACTCGCCGGCCACCGCGTGCGGGTGGCAGGCGGATAGGTCGGCGAGCGGGGGCCCGGCGGCGATCGGCGCCTCATTCCGCGCGGACGACGACCCCGTCGTGATCGCTGTAGAGCATCTCGCCCGGAACGAAGGTGACGCCGCCGAATTCGACCGGCACATCGCGTTCGCCGGATCCGGTCTGCGTGCTCTTGCGCGGGTTGGTGCCCAGCGCCTTGATGCCGATGGGCAGGGTGCGCAGAATCGCCGAATCGCGCACGCCGCCGTTGACGACGACGCCGGACCAGCCGTTGTCGACGCCGCGTCCGGCGATCACGTCACCGACGAGGGCGGTGTGGATGCTCGCGCCGCCGTCGACGACCAGCACACGTCCTTCACCGGGTTCGCTGAGAGTCTGCTTGACCAACAGATTGTCCTGGAAGCAGCGAATGGTGACGATGCGCCCGCTGAACACCGGATTGCCGCCGAACTGCGTGAATTGCGTATCGCAGCTACGAATCTCGGGGCCGATCTCATCGGCGAGGTCGGCGGTTGCCACTAGGTTTGCTGAATCGGTCACCAAATAAGCTTGCCATGCGGGCGGCGATCGAATCCTGAGACCTTCCGCCGCGGGCCCGGCCGGTTCAGTTGTCGAGGGTGCGCTGATACTCCGCGATCCTGGTCGTCAGATTGTGGGTGGTGTGTTTGACCGACAGTTTCACGAACGGCTCGATGGTCTTGCCCAGCACCTTGCCGGCGAGCCCGCCCGGTACCCGATATTCGACGATGGCGTCCACCGTGCAGTCGCGGTCGCCGCGGGGATGGAACAGGAAGGTCGATTCGATCTCGAAGCCGGTCACGGCCTTCACCGCGATGGCGACGTTCTTCTCCCAGCGCACGATCTGCAATCGGGAGGTCAGCGAGGCGGGACCGAGTTTGATCTCGGTGTCGAACGTCGCGCCCAGCCCGGCCACCTGATCGGTGATCGGGCGGAAGGAATGGACCTCGGTGACGAATTCCGGCAGATGGCGATAGTCGTTGACGTAGTCGAACGCGGTCTCGGCCGGCGCGGCGCAATCGGCCACGATCTTCACTGCGGTCATGCGATAACCGTAACGTGTTGCAGTCCGGCCCGGACCGGATGTAATTGCTATCACTCCAGTTCGCAGGGCCTATCCGGCCCGGGCTCGGACTCAGGCCGTCACCGACAGTGTCGCCGCCAAGCCGAAGACTGCCGCCATGACCACCACCTCGATCAGCGCCCGGCGCAGCGAATCGTCCGCACTCATCCGATGGTCGGTGGCCACTGGAACCCAGCTGCGCCGCCACCACCAGCCGAGCCCGAGCAGCGCGAGGGCCATGACCGTCTTCGCGAGCAGGATACGGCCGTACCCGGTGTCGGCCAGCGCGGCCGGATCGCCGATACGGACCAGCCCGTTGACCACGCCGGTCACCGTCACCGCCGCCACCGCGGGCAGCGCCCAGCCGGAATAGCGCGGCAGGATCACCGCCCATTCACCGCGCGTGCGCACCACCAGCGCCAGCGCCAGCAGCAGGCCGAACCAGGCGGCCGCCGCGAGAGCGTGCACCGCGGCCAGTACCGAGCCCAGCGTCTGCTGCGACATATGGCCGGTGATCGGCCGCAGCACCAGCGTCACCGCGGCGAAGACCAGCACCAGATCGGCGCTCGCGCGTTCCGGTCGGCGGAAGGCCAGCGTGCTGTAGCAGGCGACCGCCGCGGTGCCGATCAGCACGGCGATGCCGATCTGGCCGCCGCTGACATGCGCGATGTAGTCGCCGAAGTCGCCGGCGCGCAACCGGCTCAGCGGGACTCCGACCACCTCGGCGGCCTCGGTGGACAGCAGCACGAATTCCGCGACCGTCCAGAGCCCGCCGAACACGGCCAGCAGGCGCCACGCGGGCCGCAACCGGTCGTGCAGGCGCGGTAGAGCCGCCAGGCCGAGAACCGTCGCGCCCAAGCCGTCGGCCAGGGTGCGCACGGGGGCCTCGGCCTGTACCGGATCGGGTGCGGCGAGCGTCCATCCGGCGGCGACACCGACGAGGGCGGCCGGGACGACCAGCAGCAGTGCGTAACGCAGTGCGGTCGATCTGCTGCCGGCCGTCCCCGGCCTCATGGTTTGCCGCCGCTGCCCGGCCGTCGGGAGCGACCGCCGAACAGCGCGAACGCCAATCCACCGCCGAACAGGACGACCGCGGCCACGATGAACACCCACAGCGGTACGCCACCGGAATCACCGTCGCCACCGGAGCTGCTCTCGGCGTCGGCCTTGGCGCCCGGTGTCCCGTGACCGGGCGTGGTCAGCTCGAAGGTGCGGGTGCCGCTGACCGGATGGCCGTCGGCGGAGGTGACCCGGTACGCCATCGTGTAGGTGCCGGCCGGGCCGAGGTCCCCGACCTCGACGCTGACGGTCGCCCCGCCCACCACCGGTTTGCCCTTCGACCACAGATTCCCGTCCGGGCCGACGACGGTCAGCGACGGGAAGCTCGGCTGCAGATTCTCGTTGAAGGTGATGCTGACCCGCGCCGGGCCGGACGCGAGTTTCGCGCCGTCGGCGGGGTCGGTGGATACCACCGTCGAATGCGCGGCGGCCGGACCGGCGACCGCGATCGTCAGTCCGCCCAGCGCCAGCGCACCGACCAGGGCGAACAGTATGCGGCGCATCATGCTCGCCGGCTCCGGATCAGGCTGCCGAGTCCGAGCGCGGCGCCGAGGGCGCCGAGCACCAGTCCGATACCGCCCAGCCAGCGCGCGGTGTTGTCGGAATCGGACTCGTCACTGTCGGCCTCGCTCGACATGCCGGCCGCGTGGTCGTGATCGGATCCGGCGGCCGCCAGCGTGACGCTCGGCGCGGGGTGCTCGGGTTCGTCGCCGCCGGCGGGCATGGGTTCGTTCCAGTTGACGACCTTGCCGTCGCTGTAGGTCTGGGTGGCCGGGAAGCTGATCTTGTCCTGCTTCGGCAGCGGACCGACCGCGAGGGCGAAGCGCTGGAACTGTTCGGGGGTGATGCCGGGATTGCCCGGGTTGGCGGTCCAGGTCACGGAGGTGAACTGGTTCTTGTCGTTCTTCTCGGTCTTGGCGGTCCAGCCCGCGACGGGTTCGGTGCGGGCCGCGGACAGCTGCGGCAGCGCGACGGTCAGTTTGGTGGTGGATGCCGTCGCCGATTCGGTCGGCACGCGGAAGGTGATGACGGCGTAACCGCCCTGGGCCGCGCCGGGCGCGTCGGCGGTGACGTGCGCGGCCGCGGTGCCGGAGGCGAGCAGGGCGAGACCTGCGGCGGCGCCGGTCGCGACCAGGGCGCGCGACAGTGAGGTGGACATGCGTGAACTCACGATGGGTGACTTTCTCGGTACTCGGCGATATGCCGGGGAAATGCCTGTGGTCGGGGAGGGGTTCAGGCGAGTACCGGTGGAGCGCGGGAGCCGAGGGCGCCGGCGCGCCAGTGCTGCCACGGTGGCCGCGCGCAGGTCCGCCACCGGGGCGCGGCGATATCCACCGGCGGCAGCGGCCGCGTCGTGACGGCCCGGACCGAGTGGGAGACAGCGGCGTACAGACGTTCCACGGCCATGATGAGCGCGGCACAGGCCACGGTCGCGAGCGTGTGCGCCAGCGTCATCCAGCTGCTCGGGAAGATCGATGTCAGACCGGAAAGGCCGCTCCCGCAGGATGTTTCACCCGGCCGGTGGGCGGGCAGCAGACTCAGCGCGATATGCGAGACCGCCTGTCCGCCGCCGAGCGCAGCCAGCACGCCGGTCCGGCCCCACGCACCGCCGGCGGGCGGCAGCATCGAGGCGAAGGTTCCGGTGACCGTCGCGCTCAGCAGGAGCAGCGCCAGCGTCGCGGAGCCGGGGTAGCCGCCGTCGGCCCAGCCGTGCGCGGCGGTCGCGAGGACCACCACCGCCGTACCGACCAGCCCGCCCCGGAGCCCATCGACGCCCGGCCGCCGGACCGCTCGCCGGAACGGCGGGGATCCGGTCGCGGGCCGGGCACGATGCAGCATGGCGAAACGGTCGGTCAGTGCACGCCGAGGCGCGCGAGGATATCGGCTTCCACGCCGGAGAGTTCGTGCGAGATGGAGTTGTGCACCGCCCGGCGGCGCGGCGCGGGCATCTGCTCGGCGGTGCGCACGGCCGCGGACAGGCTGGCGAGCCGGTCACGGGTGGCGGCGACGAACTTCTGCGTCTCGCCGCTCTTGTCACCGGAGTTCTCGATACCGGCGAGGGTCGATTCCACACCGGTGATGCGAGCCTGCAGGCGGGCGCCGTGGCCGGTGAAGTTGCCCAGTTCGCCGATGCCGATACCCAGCCGGTGGGCGCGGCGGGTGTCGATCTGGCCGCGGACGAAGGTGGCGGCCCGGTAGGCCAGCGGCGCCAGCACCGGCACCAGCACCCGCGCCACGCCCAGATACTTCTTCACCTGGCTCGCGGTGAGCAGTTCCCGGTCGGCGCGTTCGGCGGTCTTGAGGGCGGCCTTCTCCTCGGCCTTCAATGCCGCGATCTGCGCCTTGGCCACGTCGCGCTGGGTGCGGAGTTCGGCGCGCTGGCGTTTGCGTTCGTTGCGGGCGCCGAGTTTGGCCTCCATCGCGGCCTTGTGCTTGAGGGCTTTCGCCTCGGCTTTGCGGTCCGCACGCCGCTTGCGCTTGGTGAACAACCCCATCGAAAGCCCTCCGTCACGAAGTTCCGTCATGCTGATATACCCACATGCCACACGGTTTGCGCCAACTGTAGCGGGATGCGCACCCGGTGGCGCCGTCGCGGCGGCGGGTGCGCGGTCCGGGCGCGTGCCGTTGCGGGCTCCGGGCCGCGTGAGTGCCGAGGTAGCGGCTCCGCGCACGCCTCGCACGCAGGCGGTTCGCGGGAGTGTCGTAGGTAGGGACCATACTGCTTAGCGTGTATTCGGGCAGCGGCGACCAAGACGGTCGCGAGGAGGACGGCGGAGGCGACGAGCGGCGGGCTGCTGCTCGACGAACCGTCGTGGTGCCCGCCGAAGTGGAACGGGCGCAGCAGGTTTCGGCCGGCACGGCGAGTGCACCGGCCGACCCGGCGAACCTGTCGGCGTCCGCCGGGTCCGGCGAGCACCCGCCGCGCATCGCCTATGTCGACGCCCGCGCGCTGGTCGGCTGCCGGCACCGGCTGCATCTGGACGCGACTCATCCGGAACGGCTGCTGGGGGTGCCGGAGGACGCGGGTGTCAAACAGCGCCGCGACGCCGCCACCGCGCATCGCTCGAAGGTTCGCGACACACTCGTCGCCGCCGATCCGCAGGCGTGGGTGATCATCGACCCGGATCAGCACGCGAGCGGCCGCGCCGAGGACACGTTGCGCGCGTGTTCGGAAGGTGCGCAGCACATTTGGGGCGCGTTGCTGCCGCAGGAGTCCGATACCGGCCGTCGCGGCGGCTGCGAGATCCTGCTACGCGATACCGACCGGGGCGGCTACATCCCGATCATCGTGGTCAACCACAAGGTGACCGACCCGCGCCAGCCGGATCCGGCCGATTTCCATCCCACCACCTCCGACCTGTACCGCTGGGATCCGCGCCCCGACCGGCACGTCCGGGTCCGCACCCAACCGCGCGACCAGCAGCGGCTGGCCCATCTCTATCGCATGTTGCAGCGGCACGGGCTGGCCAGTCCCGCGCTGGTCGGCGGCGCTATCGGCTATCACTTCGACCGGATCCTGGTGCACGATCTGGCCCCGGTGCTCGACGAGTACGACCGGCGTTATGCCGACCGCATCGCGGTGGTGCGCGGCGAGCTGCCGACCGTTCCGTCCAAGGTGCCGGAATGCCGGCAGTGCCCGTGGTGGACGCGGGCGCCCGGTGTGACCGGTGGTGAGCGTCCGGATATCACCGATCCGCCCGCGGTGAGCTGCGAGGGCTGGCTGGCGGCCCACCGCGACGTCAGCCTCGTCGCACCCGGCTCACGCGCCGAACTGCTGCGCCGTCACGGCGTGCAGACCATCGACGACCTGGCCGAGTGGACCGCCGACGAACCCGAGGACTGGCAGTACGAGCCGTTCGCCGAGACGGTCGTGACCGCGCGGGCCTGGATCTCGGGCGCGCCGCTGGTCCGCCGCGTGGACCGGGTGCGCGTAACCCGGGCCGACGTCGAGGTCGACGTCGATCTGGAGAGCTATCAGGAGTACGGCGCCTACCTGTGGGGGACGCTGCTCGACGGGGTGTATCGCCCCTTCTTCACCTGGGACCCGCTGCCGACCGCCGACGAGGCCCGCTCGTTCGCCGAATTCTGGACCTGGCTGATGGCGGTGCGCGCCGACGCGGCCGCGGCGGGCAAGACGTTCGCCGCCTACTGCTACTCGCGGACGGCCGAGGACAAGTGGCTCTACGAATCGGCGCGCCGATTCGCCGGACGGCCCGGCGTCCCCACCGAGGACGAGGTCCGTGCCTTCGTCGACAGCCCGCAGTGGGTGGATATGTTCCAGGCGGTGTCGGAGCAGTTCATCTGCCCGAACGGCAAGGGGCTCAAGAAGATCGCCCCGGTCGCCGGATTCGGCTGGCGCGATCCCGAGGCCGGCGGCGAGGCGTCGATGAGCTGGTATCGCCTGGCGGTCGGGTACGACGGCGCGCCCGATCTGTCGCAGCGCACCCGCCTGCTGGAGTACAACGAGGACGACGTCCGCGCCACCCAGGTGCTGCGCGAATGGATGGCGCCCGCGCAACCGCGGGCGCACAGTGCCGACGCGGAGGTTCCCGCGATGACCGACTTTCGCGAGCCACCCGCGGTCCGTCGTAATATCTGCACGTGACCGATCACGTCGAACAACTGGAGTTTCAGGCCGAGACCCATCAGCTTCTGGAACTGATGATCCACTCGGTCTACTCGAACAAGGACACCTTCCTGCGGGAATTGATCTCGAACGCCTCGGACGCACTGGACAAGCTGCGGCTCGAGTCGTTCCGGGACAAGGATCTCGAGGTCGACACCTCGGATCTGCATATCGAACTCGAGGTCGACAGGGACGCCCGGGTGCTGACCGTCCGCGACAACGGCATCGGCATGTCGCGCGCCGAGGTGGTCGATCTCATCGGCACCCTGGCCAAGTCCGGCACCGCGGAACTGCGCCGCCAGCTGCTGGAATCCAAGGGCGGCGAGGGCGCGGTGAGCTCCGAAGACCTCATCGGCCAGTTCGGTATCGGCTTCTACTCGACCTTCATGGTGGCCGACAAGGTCACGCTGACCACCCGCCGCGCGGGTGAGTCCGAGGGCACCCGGTGGGAGTCCGCGGCCGGCAGCTCGACCTACACCATCGAAACCCTCGACGACGCGCCCCAGGGCACCGCGGTGTCGCTGCATCTGAAGTCCGCGGACGAGGACGATCACCTCTTCGATTACACGCAGGAGTGGAAGCTCCGCGAGATCGTCAAGAAGTACTCGGACTTCATCTCCTGGCCCATCCGGATGCAGGTGGAGCGCACCGTCACCGAGGGTGAGGGTGAGGAGAAGCAGGAAAAGACGATCCTCGAGGAGCAGACGCTCAATTCGCAGAAGGCGCTGTGGACGCGCCCGCGCAGCGACGTCTCCGACGAGGAGTACAAGGAGTTCTACAAGCACGTCTCGCACGCCTGGGACGATCCGCTCGAGATCATTCCGCTCAAGGCCGAGGGCACGTTCGAATATCAGGCGCTGCTGTTCATTCCGTCGCACGCGCCGTTCGATCTGTTCATGCGCGAGCACAAGCGCGGGGTGCAGCTGTATGTGCGCCGGGTGTTCATCATGGACAACTGCGAAGAGCTGATGCCGGAGTATCTGCGCTTCGTCAAGGGTGTGGTGGACGCGCAGGATCTGTCGCTGAACGTCTCGCGCGAGATTCTGCAGCAGGACCGGCAGATCCAGATGATCCGCAAGCGCCTGGTCCGCAAGGTGCTGTCGACGATCAAGGATATGCAGAGCGCCGAATCGGCCGAATCCGGTTCCGACGACGCCGCCGCGAAAGAGTCGAAGTACCAGACCTTCTGGAACGAATTCGGCCGAGTTCTCAAGGAGGGCTTGCTCTCCGACTTCGACAACCGCGAAACCATCCTGCAGGTCTCGTCTTTCGCCTCGACGCATTCGGATTCGGAGCCGACCTCGCTCGCGCAGTACGTGGAGCGCATGGCCGAGGGCCAGGACAAGATCTACTACATGACCGGTGAATCCCGGCAGCAGATCGAGAATTCCCCGCATATGGAGGCCTTCAAGGCCAAGGGCCTCGAGGTGCTGATCCTCACCG
Organism: Nocardia mikamii NBRC 108933; assembly: GCF_001613505.1. Classification (GTDB taxonomy): domain Bacteria; phylum Actinomycetota; class Actinomycetes; order Mycobacteriales; family Mycobacteriaceae; genus Nocardia; species Nocardia mikamii. The sequence continues at coordinate 95,941 of NZ_BDCM01000004.1, read as the reverse complement.
ACCCGGTCGACGAGATGTGGGTCGGCTCGGTGCCGGACTTCGACGGCAAGCCGTTCCAATCGATCGCCAAGGGCGAGGTCGATCTGGAGACGGAGGAGGAGAAGAAGGCCTCCGAACAGCTGCGTGAACAGCAGGAGAAGGATTTCGGCGATGTGCTGAAGTGGCTGCAGGAGACGCTGAGCGACAGCGTCAAGGAGGTCCGCCTGTCCTCCCGCCTGACCACGTCCCCGGCCTGTGTCGTCGGTGATGTCTTCGACTTCACCCCGCAGCTGGAGCGCATGTACCGCGCGTCCGGCCAGGCGCTCCCGGAATCCAAGCGGATTCTGGAACTCAACCCGGAGCACCCGCTGGTCACCGGGCTGCGCGATGCCTACTCCGGGAGCAAGGACTCCGAGGAGAAGTCGGGGGAATTGGCCGCGACCGCCGAATTGCTCTACGGCACGGCGATTCTCGCCGAAGGCGGCGAACTGAAGGATCCGGCCCACTTCGCGCAATTGCTGGCGGACCGGCTCACGAAGACCGTCTGATCCGGACGGCACGGCCGCACGACGCGTAAGGCTCGCACGGAAACCGTGCGAGCCTTACGTTTTCGTTCCGTTCGCTGCCGGGGCGCAGTCGGAGGGTGCCCGGCAGCTCGCCGTCAGTCGAAGGTGCAGCCGGGCACCGGCTTCCCGTCCAACCGGTCGACCAGATACGAGATGGCGTTGTTCGTGCCGAACCCGTCGATGATCTCGGGCCCGAAGTGATTCGGCAGGGCCGCGCCGGGCAGGATCGGCGGGAGATCGTTGGTGCGGAAGGTGACCGTGGCACCGTGGCCGCACCAATCCGCCGCCAGCTGCCGGGCCTGTCCGTAGGGGACGGTGTCGTCGTTGACGCCGCTGGTGATCAGCACCGGCGCGGCCGGGGTGAGGGTTCCGATGCGCTGGCGATCCACAATGTCGATGGCCGCGGGCACTTCGCGCAGGTTGTCGAGGATGGGCCGGCGGTCGGCGGTGAAATCGCTGCCGCGCAGGAACGGATGCTTCAGGATCACGTCGCCGATGCACTCGTTCTTCAGATCCTCGAGCAGGCCGAGCGCCGCCGGGGTGACCCGCTTGTCCAATTCGGGCTTCAGGTCGGGATAACGGGCCAGGAATCCGTTGAGGGCGTATCCGACCACCCCGCCGATCAGGTTGCCGTCGATCTTCTGCAGGACCGCCGACAGATCGGCCACCGGCGCACCCGCCCAGACCCCCTTCAGGTCCAGTTCCGGCGCGTAGCGCGGCTGCAGTTCCGCCGCCGCCGCGGTCGCGCCGCCGCCCTGGGAGTATCCCCAGAAGGCCAGCGGCGTCTGCGGTCCGGTGCCGGAGAGCGCATTCGCGGCGCGCGCGGCGTCGAGGACGGCGTGTGCCTCCTCCACGCGGTTGACGTAGGTGTGGACGCCGGGGGTGCCCAGTCCGATGTAGTCGGTCACGAAGACCCGGGCGCCCAGCGAATTCCACGCCATGGCCGAGACCGCCTCCTGATTCGCGGAGACGCTCGGCGGGGTGATGTCGGCGTAGAGACCGGTGGAGAACGCCTCCGAGGGCGCGCACTGATCGCCCTGCCCCGAGGTGCCGGGCGCGATGATCACGGTCGGCCGCGGCCCGGTGCCCTGCCACGGACGAGCCGAGTCGATGTAGGTCCCGCTGACAGCGACCGGTCCGCCGTCCTGGGTCTGCGAGGTGTACAGCACCTTCTGTGCGCTCACCGGCCATTGCCCGAGTCCGGGCGGTGCGATGAACACCGGCATCGGCTCGGTCTTGATCACCGAGCCCGGTGTGGTCGCGAATTGTGCCGGGGGAGTGTAGAACTCGCTCACCGGCGTGGCGGTGGAGGTGCCGGCGGCCGCGCAACCCAGCGCCGCCCCCGCACACGCCGCGGCCCCGAGCGCGACTATCCGGCGGAAGCCGCCCCCGCCCCGCTTCGGCGATCCACTCGCCTTCGAGTGCTGTGCTCTGTCACCCAGTTGCATCGTTACGACCTGGCCTTTTGAACTTACTACCCAGTAGAATCAGCTTTAACATAGCCTTAATTCCCGCTGGGGAGAAATACCTGGTCACCCGCCCCGAAATCTTGCCGCCAAGATTGGGATCGTTCACAACCCGACGCGCGAAAGGCCGACACGGGGATTCCGTGTCGGCCTCGGCTCGACGTCAGCGCGGCGCCATGCGCAGCGCACCGTCCATGCGGAAGGTTTCGCCGTTCAGGTAGTCGTGCTCGGTGATGTACTGCGCGAGCTGCGCGTACTCGTCCGGGCGGCCCAGGCGCGAGGGGAACGGCACACCGGCCTCGAGACCCTTGCGGTACTCCTCGGTGACGCCGGCCAGCATCGGGGTGTCGATGATGCCGGGGGCGATGGTGTTGACGCGGATGCCGAACTGGGCCAGGTCGCGCGCGGCCGGAACGGTCATGCCGGCGACGCCGCCCTTGGAGGCGGAGTAGGCGATCTGGCCGATCTGGCCCTCGAACGCCGCCACCGACGCGGTGTTGATCACGACGCCGCGCTGGCCGTACTCGTCGACCGGTTCGGTCTTGGAGATGGCGTCGGCGGCCAGGCGCATCACGTTGAAGGTGCCCAGCAGATTCACGGTGATCACGGTCCGGAACAGCTCCAGGTCGTGGGGGCCGTTCTTGGACAGGATGCGTCCCGCCCAGCCCACACCGGCGCAGTTGACCACGATGCGCGGCGGCACACCGGATTCGACGACCTTCGCCACCGCTGCGGCGACCTCGTCGTTGCTGGTCACATCGGTCGGGATCAGGGTGACACCGGCGGGGACGCTGTCGCCGGCCCGTTCGATCGACTGAGTCAGATCGAGACCGAATACGGTCGCACCCTGGTCGGCGAAGCGTTGTGCGGTCGCGGCGCCCAGACCGGACGCAGCTCCGGTGATGATCGCGGCGGAGCCGGAAATCTCCACGGTGTTTGGTCCTCTCGTTAGTGACGGCCCTATGGGTACTGGCCTTCCGTCAACAGCACCATATCGGGCGTGGGTGCCGTCACAGCCGGGGGTTCGCCGCGTGGGAAGCCGGCACCGCGCAGAATGGAAGACAACCAGCTAGTTTCGTTTGCGAACTGGTACGCGATCGAACGATGGAGTTGCCACATGACCGCCTCGGCCCCCGCGGACCGCCGGCTACCTCGGGGCCGGCACGGTATCCCGCGGGAAACGGTCGTCCGGGACCAGCGCGACCGAATTCTCGCGGCGATGGCGGATGCGATGGCCGCCCACGGATATGTGGGCACGTCGGTCGCGGCGGTGATCAAGCGTGCGGGAGTGTCGCGGGAGACCTTCTACGAGCAGTTCCGCTCCAAGGAGGACTGTTTCGAGGCCGCCTACGAGCGCGCGGTGGAACAGCTCATCGCCCACATCGAGGAGGCGCTGCGCCCGATATCGAACCGGCCCGCCGAGACCGGCGCGGACGGCCGCGAATCCGCGCGAAAGCCCGCAGGCGTATCCGATGCCCCGCCGATCGGCGCCTTGCTCGATGCCTACCTCGACGGGCTGGCCGCCGAACCCGCCGCCGCGCGATTGTTCCTCGTCGAGGTCTACGCCGCCGGTCCCGCGGCGATCGCACGGCGCGCGGAGCTGCAGGAATCGTTCGTCTCCCTGGTCGCCGGCATTCTCGACGCCCGCACCGATCAGCAGCGCTTCGCCTGCCGCACCATGGTCGCCGCCCTCAGCGCCATGGTGACCGCCCATGTCGCGGCCGATGATCTGGACGGGCTGCGTGAATTGCGCGAGCCCATGCTCGAGCTGGTCCAGCGCAGCGGCGATCTGTTCGGCGGCGTACCCGCCGGCGCCTTCGGTCGTACCGATCCGCGGGAGCATTTCGATCCCTGGTGACCACGGCCGGGCGCGCGCTCAGTCGAGGCAGAATTCGTTGCTCTCCGGATCGGCCATCACGATGTGACCGTTGCCGAGTGGGGGAGCGGGTTCATGGCGCTGCAGCCTGGTCGCGCCGTGGGATACCAGTCGCTCGGCCTCGGCCTCCAAGGCGGCCATCCGGTCGTCGCCGGTCAGGCCCGGGGCCGCCCGCACATCCAGATGGACCCGATTCTTGGCCTGTTTGCCCTCGGGCACCCGCTGAAAGAACAGCCGCGGGCCGGCGCCCTCGGGATCGATCAGCGCCGAGGCGTCGTTGCGCCGTTCCGGCGGCACGTTCATGGCCGCCAGTGCCTCGTCCCAGGTCCGGAATCCGGGCGGTGGGTCCTGCAGTCGGTAGCCGAGGGCCTCGGCCCAGAACGCGGCCAATTCCGCGGGATCGCCGCAGTCGAAGGTGATCTGGACATCGCGGGCCATCAGCTCGCCTCCTGTCGGTTGTGGTGCAGGTAGAGGTCGCGCAGCAGGCACACCTCCGCCAGATGGTGGATCATTTCGCGGTTGATGTGCAAAACCAGCGCCGAGAACGGGAAATCGGCATAGGGTCCTTCGGCCGCTCCGCACGGACGGGCGAGGCCGTCTTCGCCCAGCGATTCGATGCCGCCCATCCAGTCGGCGTACTCCGAATCGAGCTGTGCCAGGGCGTCTTTCGCGGTTTCGGCGTACTCGAACGAGTGGTAGTCGGTGGCCGCGCGCCCGAAATGCGAGGCGTTGCGGACGGCGAGTACGCCGACGATCACGTGCCCGAGCCGCCAGGCGATCGTCGTGAACGGCGCTGGATCCGGCGGTGGAAACGCGAAGTCGATGGTCATCGCGCCGGAACCGCCCTGGATCGGTGCGTTGCCGGCGCCGCGTGGGTGCAGATTCCAGCAATCGGGCACGGGTTCCCAGAAGTACTCGTCGTCGGTGAGTCCGTCGAGCCGGGGCCGGAGCTGGTGTGTCCAGTGCCAGTCGATCTGCTCGCGGAGCAGGCTGTTCCAGTCGGTCATGGACACAGCTTCGCGCGAATAGCGGACAGTTACCTTCCGCTATCTGTGCCACGATGACCGCATGACCGTCGAAGCGACTACCGAGCGGGTGTTGCGGCTGCTGGCCCTGTTGCAACGCCGGCCGTCGTGGACCGCTACGGAACTGGCCGACGAGCTGGGCGTCACCGATCGTTCGGTGCGCCGCGACGTGGAACGACTGCGCGCGATCGGTTATCCGGTACAGGCCACGGCGGGGGTCGGCGGCGGATACCGGCTGGGTGCGGGGACGCGGCTGCCGCCGTTGCTGTTCGACGACGAGGAGGCCATCGCCACGGCGGTGTCGCTGCGCCTGGCCACCGGGGGAACCGTCGCCGGCGCGGGCGAGGCGGCGCTACGGGCGCTGACGAAGCTCGATCAGGTGATGCCGCCCAGATTGCGTGCCGAGGTGCGCGCGGTACACGACGCCACCGAGACCATGGCCGGTCCGGGTATCGAGATCGATGCGGAACTGCTGATGACCCTCGCCCGGGCCTGCCGCGACGCTGTCCGGGTCCGCTTCCACTACGCGGGCCGCAACGGGGTCGCCGGTGAACGCACCGTCGAACCGGTCCGCATGGTCACCACCGGCCGGCGCTGGTATCTGATGGCCCGCGATATCGACCGCGACGACTGGCGCACCTTCCGCCTCGACCGCATGCGGGAGGTGCGGGCCACGACCTGGCGTTTCCGGCCGCGTGAGCATCCGGATCCGGTCGGCTACGTGCAGCGATCGGTGGCCGAGGCGCCGTACCGCTTCCTCGCCCGGATCCGCGTCCACGCCGATTCCGCCCGGGTACGCGACCTGATTCCGCCCCAGGTCGGCCGCGTCGAAGACGATCGCGACGGTTGGTCGGTACTGGTAGTGGCCGGCGACGACCTCGACTGGCTCGCGGTCCGCGTCGTCCGCCTGGGGTTCGAGGTCGACGTGCTGGAGCCTCCGGAACTCCGCGAAGCGGCGGCTCATCTGGCCCGCGATCTGTCGGCTCTAGCCGAACCGGACCGAGCCGACCGCGGTTCGGCGAGCCGTTCAGCGTCCGTGCAGTGAATGCGGTTCCGCCGGCTCCTCGTGGGTCCGATTCGACCGCCCGAGCAGTCCCCACAGCGCGCCGCCGACCAGCGGCACCACCGCCGCGATCGAATACTCGCCGAGTTTGCCCAGGTCCGGCGCTATCGCGCCGAGCAGGGTGGCGGCACCGATGTAGAGGAACAGCAGGCCGGAGGCGACGGCGACCGCCCGCTCCGGAATGTGCTTGCCGACCGTGATGCCGATGGCGATGGCCAGACCGCCGGCGGCGACCATACCCGCGACCGAACCCACCCAGACGGCCACCCAGTTGTGATTGGAGGCCAGGGCGATGGTGGCGAACATGGTGCGGTCGCCGAGTTCGGCGAGCAGGAACGACGAGATCACGATGAGGAAGGCCCGGCCGGGGGAGGCGGGGCCGGTGGTCTCGGGTTCGTCGGGATCGGGTTCCTCGTGCCGGGCCGCCCACAGCGTCCACACGCCGACCGCCAGCAGGATGAGGCCGGTGCAGAGTGCGATGAAGTCGGTGGGCAGAGCCGCTCCGAGGAAATGTCCGACGCCGACGGCGATCACGTTCACCAGCACGCTCGCGACGGTGATACCGCCCAGCACGATCCACCAGCGGTAACGCAACGCGAAGGTCAGGGCCATCAGCTGCGATTTGTCGCCGAGTTCGGCGACGAAGAGCACGCCGAAGCTCAGTAGTATCGCGGCGATCATCATCGGCTCCCAGGTCTCCGGCGTATCGGCCGAAGACGGGGCGCCCTCAGCCGACCACGCCCGTATGAACGGTCTGTCGTCGGCCGAAGGTCTCGCCCACCGGAAAACCGGTTCGGATGGCCGGATCCGTCCAGCGGATCAGTATGTCGACCATGCGATTGCGGGCTACTCCCCTTCGCTGCCTTTCAGCCTACCCTTACCCGCGCGCTGCCGCCAAGTCCCTGTTGCCGAAATCGCAATGCGCACAATAAGTTTGGCGATGCGGCCGAAAAGTTTCGGGTACCCGTCGAAGGTGTTTCGCCGGGGCTCCGCACCGCGTTCGGACGTCCGTGCCGCGGGTGCCGGGGTGCCCGTGGGCCTCAGGCGGCGAGCAGCATGGCCAGTACCGCGGTATCCGGATCCGAGATCGGGTCCACGCCCACGCGGCTGACCATCGAGGTGACCGTGCCGTCGAGTTCGGCCTCCACCCACGCCGCCCGGTGTGCGAGCCCCAGATGCGGAATGCCGGGCAGCAGAACACATCCCGACGCGGCGCCGACACATTCGGGTAGCGACGGATTGGTCTCCGAGGGCGGATGCAACATCATCAACGCGGGCGGCACATGATCGGCGAAGCGGCCCGGTTCGATCGCTTCCTCGCCCAATACCGGCCCCTCGGCCACAACCAGTCCGACGGTGTCCGGACGCGGATCGTCGGGCAGTTCTTCGCGCGCGCCGAAGACCGTCGTGGTTGTCAGCAGGCCGGGCAGGCTCGCCACCCGCACCGCGAGCGCCAGCAGTTGCGCCCATTCCTTGGTCGTATCGGGCCAGCGCCCGGAGATCACGAAGCCACGCAATATGCCGCGTGCCTGGAACGGCGTAACCCCGACCGGATTGTTCGTACGCATCGGATGCCTCCCGAACTGTCAACGGGGGCGGCTCCGCGATGAGCGAGCCCGTCCTCGACCTATCGTGCGATAGGAGTACCCGAGAATGACCCGAACAATGTCTGGCACACAAGTACCAGAGAGTGCTAAATCGCAGGTAACACGCCCGCAACGCAACTCAGGCCATACCCGGCGGGTATGGCCTGAAGTCGCGGAGAGGCGTATCAGCCGAAGATCAGGCCCTTGCCCTGAGCGACGGCCTTGGCGAAGCGCTCCTGCACGTCGGCCCAGTTGACGACGTTCCAGAACGCCTTCACGTAATCGGCCTTGACGTTCTTGTACTGCAGGTAGAAGGCGTGCTCCCACATGTCGACCTGCAGCAGCGGGATGATGCCGAGCGGCACGTTGGCCTGCTGGTCGTACAGCTGGAAGGTCAGCAGCTTCTGGCCGAGGGTGTCGTAACCCAGCACCGCCCAGCCCGAGCCCTGCAGGCCGTTGGCGGCAGCGGTGAACTGCGCGCGGAACTTGTCGAACGATCCGAACTGGTCGTCGATCGCGGCGGCCAGGTCCCCGACCGGCTTGTCGCCACCGTTGGGGGACAGGTTCTTCCACCAGATGGAGTGGTTCACGTGACCACCGAGGTGGAAGGCCAGGTTCTTCTCGTGCAGGAAGATCGCACCGTGGTCGTCGGCTTCGCGCGCGGCTTCCAGCTTCTCGAGCGCGGTGTTGACGCCGGCGACGTATGCGGCGTGATGCTTCGAGTGGTGAATCTCGTTGATCTGCCCGGAGATGTGAGGCTCCAAGGCGCCGTAGTCGTAATCCAGATCTGGCAGCGTGTACTCAGCCACGATGTCCCTTCCTCATGATGTCGGCGCGTGTACCCGGTCATGTCGAGCACACCAACCTTCATTCGTACACCCGCTCGATGCAACCGGGTCCGGTCCACCCTAGATTCCCACGGCCCGAAATCGACGGCTCGGCCAGGATCGAGGGCGCACGCCCGTGGTATGCCCCGGCTCGGAGATTTATTCACGCTGAACGCATGTCGGCGCGGATTCGCCCGGATCGCGGTACGGAGTTCCGCCCTCTCGGCGGTGGGCTCCGCCTACATCGGCGGTGCGACGTCGGGCAGCATGGTGCGCGGATCGCACGAGTCGTGCGCCTTCCACCAGCGCCGCGCGCCGGCCACGAATTCGTCGAGGCCGACCAGACTTCCGTCGGCGGTCTCGATCGTGACGTCCTCGAACCAGACCCGCACATCCAGCTCGAGCGGGTCGGTGCCCTCCTGCTGCGAGAACTCGAGGACGTGGGCCGGGGTCCGATCGCTGATCGTGGTGTCGAAACTCAGCAGCTCGCGCCACAGCGCCCAGCCACTGTCGTCGACGTCGATGAAATCCCAGCCGTGCAGGGCGCCACCGCCGAATCCGGCGATGGCATCCCCGAGGGTGTCGAGGGTGAGCGGGAAGATGCGCGGTTCCAGATCGTCCCAGCGCTGCCGGCGCAGGGATGCCGCGACCCGGCTGACCCCGGACAGTGTGAGCGACACCCGGCCGTCGGCGGGCTGGCCGTCGCCGGGGAGGGTGAGTACCTCCAGTTCGATTCGAAGTCGTCCGTCCGCGGCGTCGACCACGAGTCCGAGACAGGTCGCCTCGGCGAGTGCGGTGTTGAGCCCGGTCGTATCCAATCCGTCGAGTAACGCCCTGCTCGCGTCCATAGCGTCAGGCTACCGATTCACCGCCGTAGAGCTCGGTATTTCGGTTTCTCGCTAGTGTTGTCGTTTTTTTGCCGAAGAGAGGGAACCGATCGCTCAGCCGCCCCGTCCAAGTATGTGTCGGGCTCTCGTAGCGGCCGGTGATACGCCGTTGACCAGCGCAGGAGACCCGCATGCGGCAGCGGGGGCCGCTCCGGGACCGAGGAGGGGAGTCCCGGAGCGGCCCCCGTTCCGTTTTCCCGAATCGGTTGATGCGAACCGACCGGTCTCGCAAGTCGCAACCTGTGGATGAGGTTGTGGATTATGTGGATAACTGGGGGTGAGATATACACAGGTCGGTGTGCCCGAGGCGTGCGGCACGGTATGGACGGCCGGAACAAACCTGGAGTTCACCCGGGCGATCGACTGCCGGGTCTCCCCGCCGATCCGGGGGACGTGGCAGGATCGTCCATTGTGACGAGCTCCGAAATCCCCTCGGTGCCGGTCCAGGATCTGCCTGCCGAATTCGACGCCGCGCCGGCGGCGGGCGCCGGATCCGGAGACGGCGCCCCGTCCGCGATCCTGCTCGATGTCCGCGAGGACGACGAATGGCAGCTCGGCCACGCGCCGGCCGCGCTGCACATTCCGATGATCGACGTGCCCGCACGCCTGGACGAACTGGACTACGACGCCGACATCTACGTCGTCTGCCGCCAGGGCGGACGCTCGATCGAGGTCGCCAAGTATCTCGCGCACGTGGGATTCGAGGTCTACCAGGTGGTCGGCGGCATGGTGGCCTGGCAGCAGGCCGGACGCCCGCTGAGCGGCGCGGGCGACACCGAGGCGAAAATCTACTGACGAGCCGTCGAACCACGAGCGCAACCGCACACCCGATGATGAAGGTCGACTGGATGGAAGGGGGAGCAGCCCGGTGAGTACGGTCGTGCAACCCTGCGCCCGGTGCGGCGCCCGCTGGGCGGTGCACGGCACCCCGATGCACTGGTGCCCGCGCTGCCGCGGTGTGCTGCTGTCACCGGCGCCCGTCGACGCTCCGCCGGAGCGGCGCAACTACCGCTGGGTGGCCCGCCCGCCGGGGCGCGGCCCGCGGGTCGAACGCCCACGTCCGGCGCCCACGATCGATCCGGCCACCCCGCGCTACGCCGAGATTCCGCGCTGGGGACTCCAGGACCGGCCGCCGCGGACCGCCGCCGCGCCGCAGAACCGGATCCAGGCCGTCCTGCACTGGCTGACCGAACGAGTCGCCGGTCTGCTGCTGGCCACCGTCATCTTGTTCGGGCTGTCGGCGGTCGCCGAATTCGGCCGCTATCTGATTCTGCTGCGCAACCGCACCCGGTTGATCCAGCCGCTGCTGCTGTTCTTCTCCGACCTCACCGTCTACGCGACCTCGGTCGCCGCGCTGATCTGCGCGTTGATCACCGCTGTCGGTCTGCTCGGCTGGCTGGTCCGCGCACGCCGCAGTGCTTATGCCGGAAACGGCCGCCGCGATCCCCGTTCCCTGCGGGTGCTGCTGTGCGGCGGGCTCATCCCGGTGGTCAATCTGGTCTGGCCGGGTGTTTTCCTCACCGAACTGGTTCGCCAGCTCGGCGGTGACCCGCGCACGCTGCGCGCGGTGCGGATCTGGTGGTGCGTCTGGGTTCTCAACGGTGTGATGGTCATTGCGTCGCTGTTCTGGCGCACGGCCGATACGCTGCAGGGCCAAGCCGACGGTGTGATCTTCACGGTCTACACCGATCTGGTCGCGGTCGCGGCGGCGGTGCTGTCGCTGTGGGTGCTGCGGATGTGCGAGGGTCGTGATCTGCGCGGCCGGATCCGGATGGCCAAGCGCTGGTTGCCCGCGGCCGGTCCGGCGGTCCCGGTGATCGAGCCCGTCCATCCGGTCACCGCGGTGGACACCGCGGACCGGGCGGCCGCCGGAAACGCCGGAAACGCCGGAACCCAGCACACCGAAGCCGAGCACACCGGCGCCGAGAACACCGAGGCGGAGCGCGTCGAACAGGAGGAGGTCATGGCCAAGTGAGCCAGGGCAATCGCGCACCCTTCGTGGTCGCGCACCGGGGTGCGTCGGGTACCCGTCCCGAACACACCCTCGCCGCCTACGAGCTGGCGTTGGAGGAGGGTGCGGACGGTGTCGAATGCGATGTCCGGCTGACTCGTGACGGTCATCTGGTCTGTGTGCACGACCGCACGGTGGACCGCACGTCCTCCGGTACCGGCCTGGTCAGCGAGATGACCCTCGACGAGCTGCGGGATCTCGACTTCGGCGGCAACGGCAGTCCTGCTCCGGTGCTGACGCTGAGCGAGTTGATCACGCTGGTGCTGGACTGGCGCAGCCGGCCGACCAAACTGTTCATCGAGACCAAGCATCCGGTCCGCTACGGCGCGCTGGTGGAGAACAAGGTGCTGGCCGAACTGCAGCGCTTCGGCATCGCCACCCCGGCCTCGGCCGACCATTCCCGCGCGGTCGTGATGTCGTTCGCCGCCACCGCGGTGTGGCGCATCCGCCGGGCCGCGCCGCTGTTGCCGACCGTACTGCTCGGCGAATCCTCGCGGTATCTGGGCGGAAGCGCCGCGACGACGGTCGGTGCCACCGCGGTCGGACCGTCGGTGAAAACCCTGCGCGAACACCCCGAACTGGTCGACAAGGCCGCCGCCGCCGGACGCGCCACCTACTGCTGGACCGTCGACGATCCCCAGGACGTCGAACTGTGCGCGGAGCTGGGCGTCAGCTGGGTCGCGACCAACCATCCCGGCCGGACCAAGAACGTGCTGGACGGAATCTGATCCAACGGGAAACCCCGGCGGCGGAATCGGTTCGCCCTGCGCGGCAGATTCGGTGCGCCCTGCGCGGCAGATTCGGTGCGCCCCTGCGCGGCGGTGGCCGCGGGAACCTGTAGGTTCTGCGTTCGTGGGTAAGAGCAAGCGCAACAGTCCCAAGCCCGACAGTAATCGGGCCCAGCGCCTCGCCGAACGTCGTGCGGCGCAACAGCAGGCCGCTTCGGCCGTGACGCGCCCCTTCGCCGGGCTGGCCGCCGAATGCGACCTGGTCGCACTCCGCGAGTTCGTCCCGTCGGCGACCGCGACCCTGGAACTGGCCGCGGGCGTCTCCGCCGAGCGCCCGGTGACGCTGGCCACCGTGCTACCCGGCGCCGTCGCCGCCCTGGTGCGTGCCGGTGACGAGCCGACCGGATTCGTCGGTGCGCAGGTACAGGTCCAGTCGGAGAATCCGGCCGCCGATCTGGCCGCCGCGATTCTGTGGACGCAGGCCGCCGAACCCGGCGAATCGCTCACCGCGGCAAGCGAAGCCGCCCAGGGCGCGGTGCCCCCGCTGTCCGAGGTCATCGATCCCAAGGCGAATCTGGATCTGACCGTCCACCAGAACTTCCAGTGGTGGGTTCCGGAGGGCGTCACGCCGGATCCGCAGGTCGCCGCGACCATCGATCAGGCCGATCAGGCGATCATGCCGTCGGACCGGCTGGCCCTCGGCGCCGAATCCGTGGGTGCGGCCTGGTGGGTCGACGCCGGCGAGAAGGCGCATCTGCGCTGGGTCCGGCCCGAGGACGAGGACGCGCTGATGCTGGCCCTCGCACGCGTGCACGCCGCGGGTGGGCTGCACCTGGGCGACGGCTCCCGATTCGCGGGGTCGTTCCGCACGCACGGCCTGCTGGTGCCGGTCTTCGATCTGGACCGCGAACTGCACCCGAGCGAATGGGTCACCCCCGCACAGGAATTCGGCGCCCGCCTGGCCGAGGCGCTGGCCTCCGACGCCCCGATGAGTTCGGAGGAGCGGCGCTCCCGCGACGGACTGCGCTCGCGCCAGGTGACGCTGCGCTAGCGAAACCCACTGCGGGACAAGCGTTCCGCATCGGCTCCATACGACGAACTCGGCCCGCCGGACGGCAGACCGAGTTCGTCGATTCGCGATGTCTCTCGCGTCAGATATTGCCGCCGGCCGCCGCCGGCGCCCCGGAAGCGTCGCTCGGACCGCTCATTTCGCGGGAGACGAAATACTCGAGATCGAACAGGTTCGATCCGGCCCGATCGGCGACGGTGAGCAGCGTGTTCATCCGCGCCACCTCTTCGACCTGTTCCTTCAGGAACCACTGCATGAACTGCTCGCCCAGGTAATCGCCCTCCTCGCGGGCAGTGCTGGCCAAGTGGATGATCTGCTCGGTGACGGTCTTTTCCTGCTGCAGCGCCAATTGGATCGGCTCGCGGGCATTCTCGAATTGCGACCGCGCGGCGTCGACCCCGGACAGCTCGACGCTCATGTCCCGATCGAGGAAATACCGCACGATCATCATCGCGTGATTGCGTTCCTCGATGGCCTGGGCATAGAAGTGCTTCGCCAGAACCGGCAGATCGGCATTGTCGAACCACACCGCGATCGCGATGTACTGGTGCTCGGCATTGAATTCATGCCGGATCTGATCGTGGAGCAGGGCGTGAAATTTGCTGTGTGAGGAATCGGCGTGGCTGGACATGGGCCCGACATTAGTGCTGGTCAAGTTCGGCTGTCATCCAAGTACACCCTTAATGAGGCAAGTGTTGCCTTAGTTACCGGCGCCTTACCCGAGCGGCTCGGCCGCATTTCGGAATTCGCCGACTGCCTGCGATTTCGGACCCCGTCGCATTTTCACCGCCGCGCGGTTCCCGCCGGTTTCGGAGCGGAGGCGTCGGGCGCGCGTGTGGCCGGGATCTCGCGCGCCACGAACTCCTCGATGTCGAACAAATTGCCCGCCGCTCGCTCGCACACCGCCGCCAGGGTGGTGAGCCGCGCGACCTCCGCGAGCTGATCCTCGAGGAACCAGCGAACGAACTGTTCGCCGAGATAATCCCCCGCGTCGCGGGCGGTGCGGGTCAGCGTGGTGATGTGATCGGTCAGTTCCCGTTCCCGAGTCAGCAGGAATTCCACGGTGGCCGAGGGTGATTCGAATTCCGAGCGCACCTCGTCGGTACCGGTGACCGCGACGGCGACATCCCGGTCGAGCAGATACCGCACCATCCGCAGGGCATGGGCGCGTTTGTCCTCCGCGCCCAGATAGCAGATACGTGCCAGCTGCGGCAGCCGCTGTGCGTCGAAATGGACGGCCGCGGCGAGATATTGCTGCGAGGCGGTGAATTCGCGTCGAATCTGGGCGCGCAGCAGTTCGGGGAAGGGGCCGGTACCGGACATACCCCGACGCTACCGGGTGAGCAGATCGTCCGGGACGGCCTGGTCGTGTGCCAGCGCATCGAAGAAGCGGCTCGCGCGATCCTTGTCCCACAACAGCACGTTGCCGGAAGCCGATTCGTCGGTGAAGCCGCCGATCGGCACGGTGGTGGCGATCGTCTTACCGTGCAGCGCCCAGCCCAACCGGCCGAGATCCCAGATGTGATCGCCGTTGTCGACCTGCAGTGAGGAGGCCACATCGCGGGCCAGCGGCCATACCTTCAACGGGTTGGCGAGCGTACCCGCGCTGGTCGCCTTCTCCAGCAGCGCGGACAGGAACAGCCGCTGATTGTTCATGCGGTCCAGATCGGCTCGCGGGGTGGCGCGGGTCCGCACGAACCCGAGCGCCTGAGAGCCGGACAGATGCTGACATCCGGCCGGAAGGTCGATACCGGCCTTCGGATCGTCGATCGCATCGGGCAGGCACATATCGATACCGCCGAGTGAATCGACCATGCCGGCGAAACCGCCGAAGCCGATTTCGGCGAAATGGTCGATGCGCAGGCCGGTCGCGTTCTCGACCGTCTGCACCAGCAATTTCGGGCCACCGGCGGAAAACGCGGCATTGAGTTTGTCCTTGCCGACACCCGGAATGCTCACATACGAATCGCGCGGCAGGCTCACCACGGTGGGCGCACCCGATTTCGGGATGTGCACGAGCATGATGGTGTCGCTGCGTTCACCCCCCGCGTCGGCGCTGTCGCCGGTCGACAGTTCCTTCTCCTGGTCCGGCGTCAGACCGACGCGGGTATCGGATCCGGTGAGCAGCCAATTGGTACCGGCCGTCTGCGCGACGCGGTCCGGATAGGCGGCCAGCGCGTCGACGCGGTGAAGTGAGCGATCCAGATAGATCACTCCGGCGACCGGCAGCAAAATGACGATGAGCAGCAGAATCAGCAACCATCTGCCCCAATGCCGTTTCCGGCGGGCCCGCGGCGCACGGGGTTCGCGCGGCGGGCGTTCGGTGCGGCGGGGACGTGCGGGGGGCGGTGGTGGCGGTGCTTCCCGGTACGGCACCGGGCGCTGGGTCGGAGCGTGGGTGGGCGGTTCGCCGCCGTGCTCGACGCCGTGTTCGTAGGGCGGCGGGTTGCCGCGCGGCCGCGCCGGGCTGCTCGGCACCTGCGACCAGGCCAGCGGCGGATTGTTACCGTCGCGGCGAATGACCTGGGTCGGTTCGATCGGTGGACGTCCGGGCGGATGGCCCGACCCCGGCGGCAGCGGCCGCCCCGAACCGGGCGGGCGACCCGAATGCGGCGGGCGGCCCGAGCCGGGTGGCATCGGCCGCCCGGCACCGGGCGGGACGCGCGGATCGTGCCCGTGCCGATCCGGCGGCGGCATGCGTCGACCGTCCGGGCCCGCCGGCGGCGGCACCCGGCGGGTCCGCGGATACTGCTGGGGGTCGTCGCCGTTCACCATCGAGATGGTACTGACCGGGGCGTTGTGCCGGTCGGCACAATGCGTCCGGAGGGCTGAACGTGGCCGATTCCCGCAGGTCGGCGCGGTCTCACGGCAGCCAGGAGACGTGGCCGTGCAGAGCGGTGTAGCCGATGTAGGTCACCGAATCGATCGTCGCGTGTGCCAGGATCAGCGGCCACAGTCGTCCGGTCCGCTGCCAGTACCGCCCGAAGATCACCCCCATCACCAGGTTGCCGAGGCCTCCGCCCAGCCCCTGATACAGGTGATAACTGCCCCGCAGCAGCGCCGACGCGGCCAGCGATCGGTTCTCCGACCAGCCGAGCGTGCGCAGCCGGCTGATCAGATAGCCGACGACGATGATCTCCTCGGCCACGGCATTCGCCACGGCCGAGAGCACCAGCACCGGCAGCCGCCACCAGTGGTCGTGCAGTGAACTGGGCACGATCGTCACGCTCATGCCCAGCGCGTGGGCGGCCAGGTACAGACCCAGTCCGGGCAGTCCGATCACCGCGGCGAGGACGACGCCGGGGACCACATCACCACGCCACCGGATCCGCGCCAGTCCGACCAGCCGCGGTCCGATTCCGCTGCGCCACAACAGATACAGTCCCAGCGCACCCCAGCCGATCAGGCGCGCGACGCTCAACAGCTGAAACAGCAGATCGATCGTCGACTGCGCGGCCCGGGACGGATTCAGCGCGACCTGCTGACCACCGATTCCGCCCGGTGCCAGCGCGCTTTCCAGCAGCGACAGCGCAGCGCCGGCCCCGCTCGTCCCGAAGGTGACGACCAGGACGATCGCGATCTCCACCCGGATCGCGAACCGGTCGCGCTCCGCAGCGGGATCGGGCCAGGCAGCTGCGAAACGACCGGCCGGAACCATACGGACAATCTAGGGTGGTCGGCCGGCTGCCGCGTATCCGGCCGTGTCGGATGTGCTCTCAGGCGGATCGATCGGAGCCGTGCATGCGATCGAAGAACGGGCAGCCGGCGAGGATGCGCACCGCGCGGCTCAACTGCTGCACGTCGTCCACCGGCGCGTGGAAGGGCAGTCGCACGTCGTGATCGGTGTCGGGCCCTTCGACTCGCAGCGTGACGCCGTAGCGGTCGATGGCCAGCGGCCGCACCGAGCCACCGCGCAGCCGGACCGGCAGATGGCGGGCCAGCCGGGCGATCACATCCGCGTGATCGGAGTCCATATGTTGCAACCAGGCCGCTTCCAGCTCCCAGAACGGATCGGCATCGGCGCTGCGCAGATCGTGCGGGCAGACCGATTCGGCGCCGGCGGAGTCGGCGACGACGGCCGATTCCAGCACCACTCGCAGCAGGGTGCTGGTGTGGCCGACATCGAGCAGGCCGGGATGCGGATATTCGCCCGCGACCTGAGATGCCAAGGCGCGCTGGGCATGTCCGGGTACCGCCCGTACCCGCCCGCGCAACCAGACCAGCGCACGGACAGGTTCGCGCAGCGCCAAGGGCGCGTGGTCGGTCAGCTCCAGCACACCCGGTGAACCGACCTCGGCCGCCGCGGCGGCGACCGCCGCCGAATCGCGCGCGACTGCGACGACCACATCACCGCACGCCCGCAGGTGGTGCACGGTCGTGGGAATCGGATCGGTGCCGGGCAGGGCCAGGACGGAACTCTCGGCATGGGCGCACGCACTGCGGATCCGCTCCGCGGCGGATGGAGCGGCGGACGTGATCGTGCGGCGCATACAGACCTCCAGTGACGAACCCGGGACGGATACCGACGGATAATTAGGTAAACCTAAGCTAAGTCACGGCCCGTGGATACGCAAGCATTGCGCTCGCTACGGTGGAAATGTGCCGCACGATTCGTCGCCCGCCTCCGAACCCGTTCTGCTGTCATTGAGCGTGCCCGGCGCGGGCCCGTCCGATCTGGTGGACGGACTGGTCCGGCCGCCGTCGGCGAATCCCCAGGCGCCGGTGCTCGACCTGAGCCTGCCCGATGAGCGCATCGCCGAATTCCTGGTCGGCGCGGCACATTCCGATACCGGATTCGTCGCCGCGACGGGCTCGGGCGAGCGGGCGGTGGCGATCGTCGCGGCCACGGTGGCCGCGCTGTGTGGCGAGAATATCCGGACCGCGCTGACCAGCCCCGATATCAGATTCCTGCGTGGGCTGTCCGCTCCGGCCGTCCAGGCGCTGCGCGAGGTGCTGCTGGCCGTCGAGACCGAACAGGTGGAGTCGGTGACGGCGGCGCTGCGGGTGCTGACCTCCTGATCGCGCCCCGGCCACGACCTGGGCTGTTACCGCTGGGTACGCACAAACGGCGAGCGCGCAGCCAACTGCCAGTAATGTCGTATCCGTGCCGCGTATCGCCTATTTCGGACCGTCGGGAACTTTCACCGAGATGGCCCTGGCCCGACTCGAATCGGACGGGGCCTTCGACGAGCCGGTCGAGCGGATCGCCGCACCCAGTCAGGGCGCGGCGCTCGAGATGATCCGGTCCGGTGCGGCCGACGGCGCGGTGGTGCCGATCGAGAGCTCGGTCGAGGGTTCCATCTCGGCGACCCTGGACGCGCTCGCGGTGGGTCCGCGGCTGCAGATCATCGCCGAAACCGAGCTCGACGTGGCGTTCACGATCGTCGCGAAACCCGGAACGGAGCTGTCGCGGGTGCGCACCGTCGCGGCCTACCCCGTGGCGGCCGCGCAGGTGCGGTTGTGGCTGGCGGATCGGATGCCGCAGGCAACGCTGTACACCTCGGCCTCCAACGCGGCCGCGGCCGAGGATGTGGTGGCCGGCCATGCCGACGCCGCGGTCTCGACCACCCTGGCCGGTCAGCGGCTGAACCTCATCGAACTGGCCACCGGCGTCGCCGACCACGACCAGGCCATCACCCGTTTCGTGCTGGTCACCCCGCCCCGTGTGGCGCCGGCCCGCACCGGCGCCGACCGCACCTCGCTGGTGGTGCTCGAACTGGCGAACGAACCCGGTTCGCTGATGCGGGTGTTCGCCGAATTCGCCACGCGCGGTGTGGATCTGACCCGCATCGAATCCCGGCCGACGCGCACCGGGATGGGTACCTATCGCTTCTATCTGGACTGTGTCGGCCATATCGACGACACCGCCGTCGCCGAGGCTCTCAAGGCGCTGCACCGGACCGCCGGGCGGATCCGCTATCTGGGCTCCTGGCCGGCCAGTTCACCGAGTGGTTCGCCGCCGCCCGCCGACGAGCCGGCGGCGGCCTGGTTGGACGATGTGAAAAAGGGGGTGGACGCCTCATGAGTGAAACCGGTGCGAACCGCGATCCCGTCCACGGTTCCGGCAGGTTGGTGCTGGTCCGTCACGGCGAGACCGAGGGTAATGTCGCGAAACTTCTGGATACCCGGGTGCCGGGTCTACCGCTGACCGAACGCGGTGTGGCTCAAGCGAAGTCGTTCGCGGCGCGGCTGGCCGTGCCGCCGGTGCGGTTGTACTCCTCGGTGGCGCTGCGTGCCCAGCAGACCGCGGGCCATATCGAATCGGTGACCGGTGTGGCGGCCGAAGTGGCCGACGGTGTGTACGAGGTGCAGGTCGGCGAACTGGAGGGGCAGAATTCCGAAGCGGCGCATCGGGAATTCCAGCGGGTCTACCGTTCCTGGCATCTGGGTGAGCTGCATACGCGGCTGCCCGGCGGCGAATCCGGCGAGGAGGTCCTCGAGCGGTATCTGCCTGTGCTGGAACAACTTCGGGACGACTACCTGCTTCCCGGCTCGGAGTCGCGCGACGTGCTGCTGGTCAGCCACGGCGCCGCGATGCGGCTGGCGGCCCGTGAACTCACCGGCGTCGCACCGCCGTTCACGACCAACAACCATCTGGACAACACCGAGACCATCGAGCTGGCGCCGACCGCCGACGGCGGTTGGACCTGTGTGCGCTGGGGCCGCTACACCCCGCCGTTCGGATACCAGGTCGAACCCAAGGCCGACGACCCGATGGGTTAGCCGATTCCGGGCGACGCCGGTTTGAAATCCGCACGTAGCGGGAGCTTGTCGATGAGGTCCTTGATCGCGGTGCGCAATCGGCCCGGTGTCCCGCTGGCCAGCGAGGTCCACATGACCTCGTCGTCGGACCGGGTGGTGACCCCGATGAAGCGCCCGTTTCGGGTGTTGTACACCGCGATCATTCCGTCGGAGATGTCGCGGCTGGCATCGTTGTACACCACGCCGACGATCGAAGCGTGCGAATGGATTTCGACCAGTGCCGAGGCCAGCGCCTGCGCGTCGCGGGGCGGCCGCCCCACTCGGCCCAGGCGCTGCGCGGTGGTCGCGGCATCCCCGGCATCACCGAGAATCGGCTTGAGTTCCTCGGTCAGAACATTCATTCCGCTGAGCTCGAGCGCCTCCGCGGGACCCAGCGCCGCCATGATCGTGCCCGGCAGGTCGTGTCCGGCCTCGTCGATGCTGTAGGAATTCGGCCCGCGAAGGGCGACGACATCGAGGTCGTCGCCCTTCGCCAGGCAGAATCGGTTCACTCGGTCGCCGACATACCAGCGCATCGAGATCACCCAGTGCGGGCGGTACAGCCCGCGCAGCCGGTCTTCGAGGTCGTGATGCACGACTCCGTCGATGAGCAGCTCACGCGCGGTGAGCGCTTCGGCGGCCGCGGTCATCGCCCGATCGTGGTCGACCACATTGTCGTAGCGGCCCCTCGCATCCAGTACGACAGGCACCTCGTCGATCTCCAGTTTCTCGAGCAGAAACTGCATCTCGTCGAGCGACAACACGACCGACTCGAGCATCGACGGCCCGCGGCCGGCGCCGAGCACGGTCACTTAGCGCGCTCCCGCGGCCGGGTCCGCTCCGATGACACCGGGTGCGATGACCCGGCCGTCGGCGAAGTGCTCGCCCCGCAGGTAGTCGTTGCCCTGGTGCTCACCCTCGTCGTCGTCGCTGTTCACCTGGCGGCCCAGCAGCGGGTTACCGGCGGCGTTGTTCGCGCGGGCCGGAGCCGGTGCGCCCATCTGCGCGACGGGTGCCGCCTCCGCTACCGGAGCGGTCGCGGCCGGAGCGCCGATCACGTTGCCGGCGCCCCAGCCCTCGGGGAGCTGTAGCGTGCCCGCACCGTTGCCGATGCCGACGGAGCTTCCACCGAAGGACACGGCACGCGTGGCGGCCGCGGCGCCACCGGCGGCGGCGACACCACCCATGCCGCCCATCATCATCGGCGACATGCTCGCGGCGGGCGCGGCATGGCTGGTCGCCGCGGCGATCGCGGTACCGGCCACATTGCCCACCGTGGACACGCCCGTCGTCGCCACCGATCCGGCGACATTGGCCGCCTGGGTGGCGGCGCTGATCACGCCCGGATCGGTCGCGAGCGCTTGCGCCACACCGATGGCCGTCTGCACCGGGTCGCTGCTGGTGTTCTGCGAAGCCGCCTCGGCACCGCTGTCGGCCACCCCGGCGCCCGCCGCGATCGGCGGCGGCGTCAGGAACTCGGCCGGAGTCGCCGTCATGGCCTCGACGGTGGATTCGTAGGTGTCCATGACCAGTGCGGCCTGCACATCCAGCGCGGCCTTGGCGGCTTCCGCCACCTCGGCACTGCCGTCCAGATCGCCACCGTGGCCATGTGCCGCGATGCGCGCGGCATCCACCGCGGCGATCTCCGGCAGGCTCGGCATGGCAAGGGTGGCAACGGTATTGGCGGTGGCATGGGCGGACGCCTTGGCCGCCATCGCCGCCGCCTGCATGCCCTGCTGTTCGGCCCAGCCGGTGAAGCCGGCGAGTTTGGTCAGTGCGACGGCACCGTTGAGACCGACCAGGCCGACACCCAGTTCGGCCATGACCCGGGTGACGGTGGCGGTCGCGTCGACCCACGCCGCCGTGAGACCACCCCATGCCGTGGCCGCGGCAGCGGCCGGAACGGCGTGCGGACCCGCGGTCAGCAGACTCGAGTTGCCCTCGGCGAGCCGGGGCAGCCAATAGATTCCGGTGATCCCTGCAGTCATTGTCTCTCCCCTGAACGAATGGTGTGGTGAAGGATCGGCGCCGGTCAGAACTGAATCGCGGCGGTGCCGGCCGCGTTGACCGCGTCCTCGGCGAGGTACGAGGCCAGCTGCTGACGCAGGATCGCGGCGGCGTGGTGCAATTCGAGAATGGCCTGCGCGGCCGCGCGGTCGTGGCTGAGCGCGCCCTCGTTCAGATGGGTTGCCGCGGCGACGGACACCTCTTCGGCGCCGGCGGGGACGACGTGGGTGGCCGGGCCGCTCAAAGCGGCGGCAGCCGTGAGACGTTCGGCGAGCAGATCGAGTTCCGCCGAGGCCGCGAGGACGACTTCGGGCTGTACACCGAGCAAACCAACCATGACTCGAACTCCTTCTTGTGGCGGCTGTGCAAGTGTCGAGGCCGCCCGAGCCCAGTGCTGTTCCGGCACAGAGGATCCGGCAGACCCGTCGGTGGAACCACGAGAATTCCCCCTACGAGATGATTGGACGCGACGGCCCCCGGTTCGGTTCCCTCGAGTCACGAATCGATTCGACTTTACCCGCTACGCGCGGAAAGACTAGCCCCAACCGAGCTGATGCAGCCGTTCTTCGTCGATCCCGAAATAGTGAGCTATCTCATGGATCACCGTGATGGCCACTTCCTCGACGACCTGCCGTTCGTCGTCGCACATTTCCAGAATCGTGTCGCGGTAGATGGTGACGGTGTCCGGTAGCGCGCCGCCGTACTGACTGTCCACCCGGTCGGTCAGCGCGATGCCGTGATACAGCCCGAGCAGATGCGGATCCTCGGGATTGCGGGCCTCGATCAGCACCACCACGTTCTCGATCGCCCGGCTGAGTGCGGGCGGAATCGTATCCAGCGCATCGCCGACCAGTTCTTCGAACCGGCTCTCCGGCATCGACACCGGCATGGTGTCAGCGCTGCGGTGGAATCGGCGCGGGCGCCGCGCCCGGCAGCGGCGCCGGGGTGGAACGCCCGGAACTCGGCGGCGGCACCGGGGCCTGGCCGTCGATCAGCACATCGCCCTTGGCCGATCCGGTGATGGTCGCGAACCCGTCCTGAGAGCCCTTGCCCACCAGGCAATTCAGTTTGTGACTGCCGACCAGCCAGCTGCGAGCGTCGAGGTTGTCCCAGAAGATGGTCAGCGTCTTGTTGATCAACGCGTCCTGACCGCCGAGGTAATCGCCTGCGGCGCGGGCGCATTCGTCCTGCATGAACTTGTCCTGATCGGCGTTCGCCGGCGGGCCGCCGTTGAAGTGGGTGCCGAGATCCACCGTCGACATCACCTCGTAGGCGTGCGGCTGACCGCAGGTGACCGGTTCGTTGGTCGGCAGATTCTGATTGATGCCGATGCAGGTCCCCGCATCGAAGACGCGGGACTGGTCGCTGTCGCGCACCCGGCCCACGGTCTGCTGCGTCGCGCTACCCGTGGCGCTCACCAACTGCAATCCGCACCGGATGGTCCGGTCCCCGTTGCGCCAGCCCGGTTCACCCGGGTTGACCATGCCGACCACGAACCGCCCCCGCGGGTCGAGCCGGCCACCGAGGTAGGCGGCCGCGGCCGAGGCGCAGTGTTCGTCGCGCAGTTCGCCGAAGCGCAGCGAATCGGGGAAGGCCGAGCCCGGCCCGAATTCGCGACCCGGATATTTGCTCAGATCGATGTCGGCGGTCACCTCGAACAGATGTTTGTCGGCGCAGTTGACCTTGGTCAGATCCAGGGTTTTGGCGCTGGTCCAGGTGAGGCAGTCACCCGACTTGGCGGAGCCGAAGGCGGCGTCGGCGCGGCCGGCGGGTGCCTTGCCCGAACCGGGATCGTGCACCTCCAACCCGTGCGAACTGCGAAATCCCGAGATGGACAGCGTCACCAGGGCCGCCACCACCGCACCGACGGCGACCGCGAGCAATCCCCACCGCAGCCGATGCGGATGCAACGCCTTGCCGTCCCCGGAGCGTTTCCCGGCGCCCGGCAACGGGCGGCGACGGTTCGCCCCGGCACGCCTGCGGCGAGGCATGTCGGATTCTTCGTTTCCCGGTTCCGGCGCCGCTGGCGCCCCATCGTCGGAGGACATCGCCGTCCATCATGGCAGGCGCCGCGCGGGGCCTGCCACGATCGGTTCGGATTTCACCGGATCCACAGAAAATGCGGTGGACACCTCCCACTAGGCTGATTGCCCATGATCGACCTCCGATTCCTGCGCGAGAATCCCGAAGCGGTCCGTGCCTCGCAGCGTGCCCGCGGTGAGGACCCGGCGCTGGTGGATGCCCTGCTCGAGGCGGATGCCGCCCGCCGCGCCGCGGTCGCGACGGCGGACAACCTGCGCGCCGAGCAGAAGGCGCTGGGTAAGAAGGTCGGCAAGGCGTCCCCGGACGAGCGCGCGACGCTGCTGGCCCACGCGCAGGAGTTGTCGGCGAAGGTGAAGGAGGCCGAGGCCGCCGAGAATGCCGCCGACGCCGAACTCGACAGCGCCCACCGCGCGATCTCGAACGTCGTGCAGGAGGGCGCACCCGCGGGCGGCGAGGACGATTTCGTTCTGCTCGAAACCGTGGGCGCTCCCACCGAATTCGACTTTTCCCCGCGCGATCATCTCGACCTGGGCGAGGCGCTCGGACTGATCGATATGGAACGTGGCGCCAAGGTCTCGGGCGCCCGGTTCTACTTCCTGACCGGCTACGGCGCCCTGCTGCAGCTCGGTCTGCTGCAGTTGGCCGCCCAGCGCGCGGTCGCCAACGGTTTCACCATGATGATCCCGCCGGTACTCGTGCGCCCGGAGATCATGGCCGGAACGGGCTTCCTGGGGCAGCATTCGGCCGAGGTCTACCACCTCGCAGACGATGATCTGTACCTGGTCGGCACCTCGGAGGTCCCGCTGGCCGGCTACCACTCGGGTGAGATCCTCGATCTGAGCGACGGCCCGAAGCGCTATGCCGGCTGGTCGTCGTGTTTCCGTCGCGAGGCCGGCAGCTACGGCAAGGACACCCGCGGCATCATCCGCGTGCATCAGTTCGACAAGGTCGAGATGTTCGTCTACTGCCGTCCCGAGGACGCCGATGCCGAACATCGCCGCCTGCTGAACTGGGAGAAGGAGATGCTCGCCGCGATCGAGGTCCCGTATCGGGTCATCGATGTCGCCGGTGGCGATCTCGGCAGCTCGGCGGCTCGCAAATTCGACTGCGAGGCCTGGGTGCCGACCCAGCAGACCTATCGCGAACTCACCTCGACCTCGAACTGCACCACCTTCCAGGCTCGCCGCCTGTCGGTGCGGTACCGGGACGAGAACGGCAAGCCGCAGATCGCCGCGACGCTCAACGGCACTCTCGCGACCACCCGGTGGATCGTCGCGTTGCTGGAAAATCACCAGCAGGCCGACGGCTCGGTCCGGGTGCCCGCCGCGCTGGTTCCGTTCGTGGGGCGCGAGGTGCTCGAGCCGTCGCGCTGACGGTCGCGGTGATGATCGCGGCGCGGCAGCGGTGACTTCGGCCTCGAATCCGGCGGTTGTCACTATGGCTATGCACCGCGTTGTCTAGGCTGGACGGCGTGCGAGGACTCGGGTCTCGCGGCGATACCCGCACGCAGGTTCGGGCGGCATCGGCGCTGGCGACGGCAATGGTCATGGCTCGGACCACCGGGGCGTTCTACGTCATGGGTGGGGTCCTGGGCCTGCTGATCACTGCCATCGCACCGGGAGACGAGGGCAACCGCCCGCTGGTCGGCTCGGCCGCCGCGGTCGCGCTGTTGCTCGGCGTGAGCCTGCTGATCTGGGGCCCACGTCAGCCGCACTGGGTGCACCACGGGTATGTCGCGGTGGCGACCGTGCTGGTCACCATCGCCGTGCACTGGTTCCCGAACACCGTCGGCGCGATCACGCTCGCCGCCTTCTACGTCTTCGTCGCCGCCGATGCCGCGATCTTCTTCGCCTGGCGGCTGGCCGGGGCGCACGTGGGCTTCGCGGTCGTGCTCTGTCTGTGGGTGGTGCCGTCCCGGGGTCTGCCCTGGTGGTCGGGCATCATTCCGGCCGGTATCACGGTCGGCGTCGGCATCGTGGTCGGCATCCTCACCCGGATGGCCTCGGACGCCGATATCGATACTCTCACCGGGTTGTTGAACCGCCGCGGTTTCGATCGTGCGCTCAACGGCGCCATCGGACATGCCGGGCGGACCGGGCAGGGCTTGGCGCTGGTCCTGGTCGACCTGGACCGGTTCCAGAAGATCAACGATCATCTCGGGCATCGCGCGGGCGATGCCGTGCTGAAGCGTGTCGGTGACACCTGGTCGAAACTGCTGGGCCCGGATCAATTGCTGGCCCGATACGGCGGCGACGCGTTCGCGCTGTTGTTGCCCAACACCACCGAACAGGCCGCGATCCTGCTGACCGAACAGCTGCGTGCCGCGGTCACCACGGGATGTTCGGCGGGTGTCACCTCCTGGCAGCCCGGCGAATCCGGATCGCTGCTGGTCAGCCGCGCCGACGTGGGTCTGTACCGAGCCAAGCAGGCCGGGCGCAACCGCACGGTGCTGGAGTCGTCGCGGCAGCTGCCGCTGGCGGTCGAACTGCGCGAGGCCATCGATACCGGTGCGCTGGACGTGCACTATCAGCCCATCGTGAGTCTCGGTGAGGACGGCGCCCAGGCGGTCGGCGTGGAGGCGCTGCTGCGCTGGTCGTCCAACGCTCAGCCCGATGTGACCACCGAGGGGCTGATCCGGGTCGCCGAGGAATACGACCTGATCTCCGACCTCGACGAGCTGGTCCTGCGGCGCGCGTGTGCCGATGCGGCCCGGCTGCAACAAACCTTCGCCCAGCTCGATCTGACCCTGAACGTCAACGTCAGCGGTCTCGAATTGGCCGAGAGCAACTATGCCGACCGGGTCTCGGGCATCCTCGCCGATACCGGCTGGCCGGCCGATCAGCTCGTCCTGGAGGTCACCGAGAGCGAACTGGCAGCCGAATCCCAGACCGCTATCGCGAATCTGCACCAATTGCGCGACAGCGGCGTTCGGATCGCCATCGACGATTTCGGCACCGGCTACTCCTCGCTGAGCCGATTGGCCACCATCCCCAGCGACATTCTCAAGGTCGACCAGTCGTTCGTCGCCGCGATCCGGTCCGATTCGCCCGCCCCGCCGCTGCTGGGAGTGATTGCGGCACTGAGCAAGTCGCTGGATCTGCAGGTGATCGCCGAGGGTGTGGAAACCGAATACCAGGCGGCCGTGCTGACCGAACTCGGCTTCGCGCTCGCCCAGGGCTATCACTACAGCGATTCGCATCCGGTCTCCGAGCTGATCAGCGATATGAACTCCAACCGCGGGCTGGTCGGCGCCGGTGCGACCGATCGGGATCTCGCCGCCAAGGGCTGGGTCCCGTTGGACAACAACGGTTTCGATCCGGAGAGCTCGATCCGTCGCAGCTGACCCGATCAGGGATGCGGCATCGGCTCGGCCGGACCCACTACCGTGGCGGATATGACCGCGGCCCGTGAACGAACCGACGTGCGGCGCTGGATCGGTGTCCTGCTGGGCCTGTGCTGCGGCGCCGGTGTGGCGGTCCAGGCGCGAATCAACGGTGATCTCGGCGATCGGCTGAACGACGGAATCGCCGCGGCGGTCATCAGTTTCGGCTCCGGTCTGATCCTGCTCCTGATCGTCAGCGGTTTCAGCGGGCGGATGCGCACCGGTCTGGCCGCGATCCGCCGCTCTGTGCACGCCGGCTCGCTGCGGTGGTGGCATCTGCTGGGCGGTCTGTGCGGCGCGTTCTTCGTTGCCTGTCAAGGATTGTCCGTGGCCACGATCGGTGTCACCGCCTTCACGATCGCGGTGGTCGCCGGTCAGTTGACCAGCGGTCTCGTCGTGGACCGTCTGGGTGTGAGCCCGGCCGGCGTCACGCCCGTGACGCCGGTGCGGCTCGGTGCGGCGGCACTCGCGGTCGCCGCGGTCGGTGTTGCCGCCCTGGGGCGCTCCGGCGGCGAATCCGGTTCCGGCGCGGGCGCGGCCTATCTGCTGATCGCGCTGCCCGCCCTGGCGGGACTCGGTTTGGCCTGGCAGCAGGCGGTCAACGGACGGCTGGCGACCGTCGGCGGGCCGGTGCCGGCCACCACGATCAATTTCGCGACCGGAACCGCGGGCCTGCTGGTGGTGGAGGCGGCGCAGCTCGCGCGGATCGGTTGGCCCACCGGCTTTCCCACCGAACCATGGCTCTACCTCGGCGGCGCGATCGGGGTTTTCTTCATCGCGGTGGCGGCGCTGATCGTGCGCTGGATCGGGGTGCTCCTGTTCGGCCTGACCTCGGTGTCCGGCCAGCTCATCGGTTCGGTGGTACTGGATGTCGTCGCGCCGACGGGCACCCACCTGTCGGTGCTGACCGTCGTCGGCTGCGTACTGACGCTGCTCGCCGCCGCCGTCGGCGTTCTCGCGCAGGGCCGCACCACCGAACAGGCCTGACGACGGCTGCCGCGAAACAGCGCTCGCGCGAACCGCTTTCGTGGTTTCAGGGCCGGAAGGCGCGCAGCGTGTGCTCTACCAGCGCATCGGCATACGCGTCGTCGAGCGGCCCGTACCGCAGCAGCCACCGCTGATATAGCGGGGCGTAGAGCATTTCGAGCATCAGGTCGAGGTCGGCATCCGCGCGCACCTGCCCGGCCGCCTGCGCGCTGCGTAACCGTGCCTTCTTGGCGTCGTCGACGGGACGCCGCAACTGCCGGTCGTACTGCGCGGCCAGCTCCGCATCGTTGATGATCTCGGTGTTGAGCGCCCGCACCGGCTTCTCGAATTTCGCGTCGGCGAATTCCGCGACCGTCGCCCGCATCACGAGCTTCAGATCCGCCTCGATATCCCCGGTGTCCGGCAGCGAAATGCCCTCTCCGTCGGTGTCGCTCAGGTCCAGGAACGATTCGAAGATCACCGCCCCCTTGGACGGCCACCAGCGATAGATCGTCTGCTTACCGACGCCCGCACGCGAGGCGATCGCCTCGATCGAGACCTTCCGATATCCGACCTCGGAGAGCAGGTCGCGGGTGGCGCTCAGAATCGCCTGCCGCGACTTCTCGCTGCGCCGGGAGCCGGCCGGTTCGGATTTCGCGGTATCGGACACGCGGTCGACCATAGCAGCTCACACGAGACGAGACGGGTCGTCTTGACACGTCGCGGAATGATCAGCACACTGTGTCGAGACGAGACGGACCGTCTCATTATGAGAGGATGTGGGATATGACCACCGGTAAGACCTGGTTCATCACCGGCGCTTCCCGTGGGCTGGGGCGTGCGTTCACCGAAGCCGCCCTACATGCCGGTGATCGAGTGGTCGCGACCGCCCGCGATGTCGGACCGCTCCGGGATCTGGCCGCCGCGCATCCCGATCGGCTGATTCCGCTCGGCCTGGACGTGGCGGATCGCCGGGCCGTATTCGAGGTCGTCGAGCGGGCCGTCGCGCTGGTCGGGGAGCTCGACGTCGTGGTGAACAACGCGGGCGGCATGCTCTACGGCATGGTCGAAGAGGCGACCGAGGACCAGATTCGCGCGCATCTGGATGTGAACTTCTTCGGCGCGGTGTGGGTCGTCCAGGCCGTGCTGCCGCAGCTGCGCGCCCAGGGGCACGGCCGCATCCTGCAGGTCACCTCGATGGGAACCGCCGGCGGTATGGCCGCCGTCGGCTACTACGGAGCCGGCAAGGCGGCACTGGCCTCGCTCACCGAAGCCCTGGCGATGGAGGCCGAACCCTTCGGCATCAAGGTCACCAATCTGGAGATGGGCGGCTACGACACCGGCCTGTTCACCGCGGGAACGACCGCGACCGAGGCCCTGCCGCAGTACGAGCCACTGCGTGAAGAGCTGGCACGCATGTGGGGCGACGAATCCGGGCCGGCGCCGAGTTCGGCCGCGCCGGTGATCATGAAACTGGTCGAACTCGACGATCCGCCGCGACGTCTGATCGTGGGCGGCACTTCCTTCGATCAGGTCGCCGAACTCTATGCGGCACGCTCCGAAGGGTATCGAGCCTGGGAGTCGCTCAGCCGGTTGGCGCCGGGCTGAGGCGGTGAACTATTCGCCCCTGTTCACAACTTGCGCGAACGAAGTTCGTGCCCCTTGGACGTCTTGCATCGCCCGCTCTCCAGATCCCACTGCCAGCCGTGCAGATTGCAGGTGAGCGTATTGCCCTCCACCACACCGAATTTCGACAGATCGGCCTTCAGGTGCGGGCAGCGTCGCTGCACTTCCCAGCCGGCTAGCTCGGTCGAGGCGGAATCGTCGTGTGCCTCGGCGAACCAGCCGTCGGCATAGGCGATGCGCTCGTCGGTGAGGCATTTGAAGAAGGTGTAGAGGAATTCGTTGTAGCCACCGATCCGCCACGCCTGGAAGCGGGTCGACAGGAAGATGGTGTTCACCCAATCGGGTTCGTTGTCGCGCAGCACGGTGCGTACCAGCTGCGGAGCGATGCGGAACCCGTACCGGTACTTACCTTCTCCCTCGATCGGCCCGCGCACCAGCCGCTTCGGGAAGTCGAGCACCACGGTTTCGTCGCCCATGACGAGCCCGACCGGATAGCCGATCCCGTCGCAGATCAGATCGCTCTGCGCCATGATCGGTTCGAACAGCTCCTTGAGCCGGGGAAGCAGCGGCGTGCCGTCTTCGATTGCCCAGGAAGCCTTCTCGCGTTCCAGCACCGGCGCCATGCGCTGCGCCATCCGCTCGATGTAGCCGGCCTTGTCGTCGTAGATCTCGGCCGGATCGAACGGATGGGTCAGATCCAGGTCCTTCCCGCGCCCTGCGGAGCCTTCCGCGCTGCCGCGCACCGTGGCGACCGAACCCGGAATCATCAGCACCCCACCGGGATTCCCGTGGATGCGCATCTGCTCGAGGAACACCATCTGGTCCGGGAAGATATTGCCGTTGTCGGCGGAGTAGCGGTTCTCGCCGTCGTCGTTGAGGTAGCGCAGTTCGTCGTCGAGGAACACCGGCGGTCCGGCCGAGGGCACCACCCAGGTGGCGCCGACCTGCTCGATGTAGCTGCGCGCGCGGTCCATTCCGCGCTGCCGCTTCTGCTTGCCGAAATTCGCCTTGGTCTTGCTCGGGATGTCGTAGACCATCGGGTACCAGATGGCGCCCGAGTACTGCAGCAGGTGGATGTCGATATGGCCGAACTGTTCGTGCAGGACGTCCATATCCACCGGCCGGGCGTCGTTCATGTTGAAGCACACGGTCTCGCGATCGGAGACGACCAGGCCCGAATCACCGATCGGCCCGTCGGCCGGCGCCCGCAGCGCGATGATCATGATGTCCAGTTCGTGCCCGTCCCGGCCGGTGATCGTGTGCTTGACCGAGTCCTGGGTTTCGAAGAATTTGTGGAAGCCCAGCTTCTCCAGTTCGCGCTGCAGATCCGGCACCGGATAGTCCGGCAGCAGGACGGTGGCGTCCTTGTTCACGTGGTCGAGCAGATTCTTCGCGTCGAAGTGGTCGCGATGCAGGTGCGAGACGTAGAGGAAATCGCAGTTGCCCAGCTCGTCCCAGTCCAGCCCGGTGTTGTCCGGGAACGGGATCCACGACGCGAAATAGGCCGGGTTCACCCACGGATCACAGAGGATCGTCCCGGCCGCGGTGCGGATGTGGAATCCGGCATGTCCGACGCTGGTGATCTGCACGAAGAAGTCCCTCCTGAACCCGGCTACCAGCCACCCAGGGTAGCGGTTGAACGGGCTTCCGCAGCCTGAGGGGCGCTTTCGAAGGCCTCGATACCGGTTATTTCCGAGCTATTGCCTTGGCCGTCGGACCGGCGCAGTGTAGAGGTGCACGGTGGCGCCACCGGGGCGCTGCCCCGAGTACAGAGGAAGTGGACCCGTGTACGCACGTTCTACGACTATCCAAGCCAAGACCTCCGCGATCGACACCGGAATCGCGCATATGCGCGACGAGGTGATGCCGGCCCTGGAGAACATGCCCGGCTGTGTCGGGATGTCGTTGCTCGTCGACCGGAAGTCCGGTCGGTGCATCGCGACGACGTCCTGGGAATCCGAGGAGATGATGCGCGAGAGCGCCGATCGGGTGCGTTCGCTGCGTGATCGCGCCGTCCGACTGCTCGGTGCCGATTCGGCGCGGGTCGAGCAGTGGGAGGTCGCGGCCATGCACCGTGATCATCGCCTGCCCGAAGGCGCATGCGCCCAGCTCACGTGGGCCAAGTCCGACGATACGAGCCGGTTCGACACGGCGATCGACACCTACAAGTCCATGGTGGCGTCGCAACTGGAACAGATGCCGGGGTTCTGCAGCACGAGCCTGCTGGTCGATCGGGCGAACGGGCGCGGTGTCGCGTGCGAGACCTTCGAAAGCGCCGACGCGGTCGAACGCAATCGCGAACAACTCGCCACCCTGCGCCGCGAAGGAACCCGCCGAGCCGGTGTCGACGTGCTCGAAGTCGGCGATTTCGAGGTCGCCCTCGCGCATCTGCGCGTCCCCGAACTGGTCTGAGCGGCAGGCGGATCGCCGTCGCGCCCACGGTCATCTCGCGACGTTGCGGTTACCCGCGGGCTATCGCGATGAGGCTGGCCCGCTCCCGCGTATCACGCCGAGACGTCGCCGATGCAGTATCCGTTGTCCGTCGCTTTCACGGTGTATGTCCGTTCCTGCTGGCTGCCGCCCGCCGTGACCGTCGCGGATATGGACAGGTATGTGCTGTTCAGAGCCGTGGAACTGAGCGACTGATCGGCGAAAGCGCTCGGCGAGGTGAGTTTGGCCGCATTCGTGGCCAGCGGCGGGCGCGATGTGCGTCCGGTGCCGTTCGGATCCCACGCGGTGGCGGCGGTGCACACCAGGGGATGGGTGCTTTCCTGGTCCGCCGCGTCGATCAGATGTCCGGTCTGGCGTGACAGATAGCGCCGGACAATGTGGCGGGCGTCGGCGGTCTGGGCCTCGCTGCCGGTGCCGAAACCGATCTCGGTGCCGGCGGGGTAGACCCGTGGGCAGGCATATCCGGTGGCGATATCGGTTCGCTCGGCGACGACGGTCACCGCGTCGGAGGCTCCGCTCGCCGACTTCCAGACGAGGGCGGTTCCGTTGTCACTGCCGGGCTCGGCCAGCGCCGCCTCGATGGCCTGCTTGTCGGAGTACATCGTCTCGACGTTGCGGGGAGCCATCGTCCAGCACTTGGCTTCCATTTCCGCCGGGGTGAGTTGCCGCAGATCGGTCACCCAGCGGGTCATGGCGTCGGTGGCCTGCGGATCGGCCGTGACGAGGGCCACCGCTACCGCGGGTTCGGGCGCTGCCGGAGCGGGAGCGGCGATCCGCGAGGACGTCGGAGCGGCGGATTGCGTTGCCGCGGGGGAATTCTCGGACTTGTGATAGTCGGTGCCCTCGATGCCGACCTGCGAATCACATCCGGCGAGGATGCCCGCGACCACGATCGCCAGACCACCTGCCCGCACCGCCGGGAACCGCCTGCCGAATCGCGCCGCCCGTCCGGTATGCAGCACCACGCCCATACCCCCTCGTGGTTTCCGGCCGCCTGCACGCGATGCTGGATTGGGGCTTTCCACTGCGCTGAACCTCGTTTTCTGTGCGGCGGTCGGTAGCGAAAATGTGACAGCGACTACGCTAGCGGAATTGTGGAACCCGTATACCGGACGATCATCGGCCTGGCCCGGACCGTCTTCTTCGTACAGGGACTGAAATTCGACGTCACGGGCGCTGAGAACATCCCCGCGCAGGGCGGCGCGGTCATCGCGATCAACCACACCGGCTATATGGACTTCACCTACGCGGGCCTGCCCGCGCGGACACCGAAGCGCTACATCCGGTTCATGGCGAAGAAGGAAGTCTTCGACAACCCGATCTCCGGGCCGATCATGCGCGTGCTGCGGCACATCCCGGTCGACCGTGGGGCCGGCGCGGACTCCTACAAGGCGGCCGTGGACTATCTGCGCCGCGGCGAACTGGTCGGGGTGTATCCCGAGGCGACCATCAGCCGCAGCTTCGAGATCAAGGAATTCAAATCGGGTGCCGCCCGGATGGCCGTCGAGGCCGGGGTCCCGATCGTCCCGATGACGATCTGGGGTGCGCAGCGCGTCTGGACCAAGGGACATCCGAAACGCCTGGGCCGCACCAACACCCCCATTTCGATCGCCGTCGGCAAACCGATCTTCCCGCCCGCGGAGGCGGATGAGAAGGCGGTCGCCGAACTCACCGAGACCGTGCGCGCGACCATGCAGGACCTGCTGCTCGGCCTGCAGAAGGACTACCCGCACGAGCCCGGCGCATACTGGGTTCCGGCCCGCTTGGGCGGCGGCGCACCGACACTGGAGGAAGCCGACGCGATGGACGCGGCCGAGGCCACGGCGAAAGCGGAGGCGCGCGCGGCACGCCGTGCCGCCGAAACGGGAGATGCCGACTCCTGACGGCAGGGGCGGCCCGGCAGTACCAGGAGTGTCACCGATGACGCGAGAACCCGTTTTCGACGTCCTCACCGGATTGGTCCGCGCCATCTTCTGGGCACAGGGCCTGAAGATCGACATCGTCGGCGGCGAGCACATCCCGCGCACCGGCGGTGCGGTCCTGGCCGTGAATCACACCGCCTACCTGGACTTCATGGAGGTCGGGCTGGTCGGCCGCGAATCGGGCCGCAACGTCCGCTACATGATGAAGGCAGAACTCGAACACGGCGTCGTCGGCTGGCTCATGAAGCAGTGCAAGGCGATCGGCGTCGACCGCACCGCGGGCGCCGAATCCTACGCCCGCGCCGTCACCGCCCTGCGCGACGGCGAAATCGTCGTCGTCTACCCCGAAGCCACCATCAGCCGCAGTTTCGAACTGAAGGAATTCAAATCCGGCGCCGCCCGCATGGCGATCGAAGCCGACGTCCCCATCGTCCCCATGACGATCTGGGGCGCCCAGCGCGTCTGGACCAAAGACATCCCGAAACAACTGGGCCGCCACAACTTCCCGATCCACATCCAGGTAGGCGACCCCATAGCCCCCGTCGACCACGCCGACGACCTCACCGCCACCCTGCGCTCCAGCATGGAGAAACTGCTCGACGCGGCACAACGGGACTACGACATGCCGCCGGGCGCCCGCTGGGTCCCGGCCCGATTGGGCGGCACCGCCCCGACCTTGGAGCAGGCGAAGGTGCTGGAACGCGAGGAGATGGAACGGCGCGCGGCCGCGAAAGCCAAACGCGCACAAGGGTGAAGACGCTCGACGCGAAACGATCGGAGGCTTCGCCGCTGCTGTGATCGTCCGTGTTCGGTCCCGGGTGCATAAGCTCAGGATGCAAACATCGTGATGTCATCCAGTGCATCCTCCGCTCGCCCCGCCGTCGCGCGGTCGTCCAGGAGAGCTCGCAAGGCAGGAACGACACGCTCTTTGTCGATCGAGCCGTGTAAACGGGCGAGATGTCCGAGCGCCGTCGCAGCGACTGCGCGAATACGCCAGTCTGAACTGGCAAGCAGTTCCAGTGCCCGGTCGGTCACCCACTCCAAGTCAGGGTCGTGCAGTGCAAGCCGGAGGATCGCTTCACTAGCCGACTCCGAATCCCCCGAGTCGATCATGCTCAGGGCGGTATCTCGGTCGAGAGGCTCCAGTCGTTGATATGTGTTCATCGCGGTTTACCTTTTCTGTCGACGATACCTGTGTTCACCAAGGCGTTCTGCATGTCCGGGGTGAGCTGATCCCAGCTTCGCTGATGTCCGTGATAGATGCCCGATTCCGGGTGTGTTTCATCGAAAACATCGAATTCCCCGGTATCGGCGTCGTACCCGACTCGTCTGCTCGTCGTCGGCTTGATTAGCACCGAGCGCTCCAGTGTTTCCTGGCCATGAGTGGGCTCTGGTGCGGCGGTGCCGCGCTGGTCTTTTCCGTGCTTCGGCGACCCTTCATAGGTCAGCGCACCCGGTTTCCCGCTGGAGTCGATCTCCGCGCGCATTGCGATGATGACGGAGAGGCGGTCTATGGTTCCATCGAGTCCATCTGTTGGAACACTATTGAACGCATCGATGACTCCCTTCGAACGGGCATCAAGCGAAGGCAAGCCGAGAACGATCGGCATTGTGCTCGCCCGGTAGGCACTTTGGATCGCGTCCATGGTGCCGTCGACGGACACTTTGCTGCCGCGTACCGCCATGCTTTCTGAAAGTCCTACATCGAACAGACGTCCTGAACGACCGTGTCGCGGAACGGCTTCGACGCCGGCGCTCCCTTCGCTCAGATTGATCGTGTCGGCGCAGGCTGTGGCCAACGTCGTCGTTGCTTCGTAATAGTCGCGGATCGGCGGAGTCAGGTATCCGGCGGCCAGTGAAACAAGCTGGGCGCCGGCCCGGATATCGTTCAGACGATGCTGTATTTCGTATCGATGGATATTGTCGTCCATTCCGGTGAAGAGATCCGAGATCAGTATGATGTGGTCGGCAGCGCCGGATATGGCACTATTTTCGGCGAAGGCTTGCCACGTCTCGTGAGCCTTCTGCAGTTTGTCCGCGTCCCCGTTCGGAATCATCCCGAAAGATTTGACAACCTTGCGAAACAAATCATCGAAAAAATCCTTTGCACCGCCATTATCGCCGAATCCCACCCCGCTACCGCGTGTCGAAGGCGGCAAGACGACCTTGTATTCGCTGACCTGACTGATATCCGGCTGGGGCGGAGGAGGATCCGATTTATTTGCGACGCCCCAGTTGTAGCCTTGAGCGTACAACACAGCGCCGTAGTTGGTCAGTGCATTGGCCAGGCTAGCGCAGGCCTGCAAGGT
Source organism: Nocardia mikamii NBRC 108933 (assembly GCF_001613505.1). Lineage (GTDB taxonomy): Bacteria > Actinomycetota > Actinomycetes > Mycobacteriales > Mycobacteriaceae > Nocardia > Nocardia mikamii. The sequence continues at coordinate 59,411 of NZ_BDCM01000004.1, read as the reverse complement.
GCTGCGGGCTGCCTCGTCGTATGCCTGTCCCCATTCTTTGCAGCCCGGAGCGTCTCCGGCCATTCCGTCGCACTGCCCTTTGATGGCTTCGTGAACCGGTTTGTCTGCGGTGCGGATGCTTTCGGCCAAATTTCGGCATTTGGCGGCTGCGTCGTAGTACGTCTCCCAGTCGAGGATCACTGCTGTCCGCTCTGCAGCATGCGCCAATTGAGCTCGAGAGCCCGGGTGTAGGCGGCATGGGCCTCCTTGGCGGCATCGCTCATATCCTTGATGCCTTCAACGAGTTCTTTTGCCCCGCTCACCCATTCGCGGTGTGCGTCGTCGTACGCACGGGCGGCCACGCCTTCCCAGCCGGTGCCCTGCAAACTCGCCACTCGCTGTTCGATGTCGGACAGGTGGTCTTCGATGAAGGCGGCCAGTCCGGACAGGCGGGAGACGATATGGTCGAGGCGGTCGAGGTCTACCGAGAATCGCGAGGCCACAGTCAGGTCCAGTTCAGAGTCGGGATGTTCAGAGCTGCGGCACTGCTCGCGTCGACCGACTGGAACGTTTCGGCGGTCACGCCGAGCTTTTCGGCCAACGAGGCGAGGGCATGAAAGATCTGCCTGCCACCGTCGTGGACTTCGGTCCAGCCTTCGGAAAACTCATCGGCGTAATCGCCGGTCCAACTGTCGGTCAGCAGTTCGCCGACATCTTTGGCCGCAGCGTCCATCGCGTTGCTGAGCGTTTCGGCCAGACCGTAGATGTAGACACCCGTGTCTCGCACCTGCTCCGGAACTACCGAAAAATCTTGTCCGGGACTCGGTACGTTCCCCCCACTGTCACTCACGAAGCGATGCTAAGGGATGGCCGAACGCCGGTCCAGAATCAACTGCTGCGCCGGACGCATGGAGAACATGTCGAAGACCACTTTACGAGGAAGCCATGTGCGGCAACGTAATCGACGTCGACGACCTCACCGCCGCCCTGCGCTGCAGGATGGAGAAACTGCTCGACTCAGCGCAACTGACGACGACACGCCACCCGGTGCCCGGTCGGTCTCGGCCCGATGGGGCGGCACCGCACCGCCATTGGAGCAGGCCGAGGCTCTGGAACGCGAGGAGATGGAACGGCGCGCGGCCGCGAAAGCCAAACGCGCGCAAGGGTGAAGACGCTGACCCGGGCCCAGCGCTTCGATGCCCGGCCGCCACCGCTGCTCCTCGGCCCTCGATCGCCTCAGCTCGGATCCGATCCCCGGATGGCGGCGAACCAGGTGGCGGTAGCCGCAGCGACCACCGTCGCGCCGGCGAAGACGGGGAGGCCGCCGCCGGCGACGTAGATCCAGAACAGGCCGGCGAAGGGGGCGACGACGGCGAATTGGGCGTCGAGGAGGAGGCGGCGGCCGAGGCGGGTGGCTGCTGCGGCGTGGGCCGGGCCGTCTGGGTCGGGGCGGGTCGGGTTGTCGATCAGGCGGCCCTGCGGTTCGGAGTCGCGGACCGCGCCGGAGGCGAACAGGCGGTGGCCGTGCACGACCACGGCGGCGTCACAGTCGGCATCGGATTCCGTGAGGACGACCAGTGCCGGATCGAAATAGACCGGCAACCAACGGGTTCGGCCGCCGGAGCTCAGTTCCAGCCACGATCGGCTGACCAACCGGTTCTGCTGGCGTACCCGCTTCACCCGGAAGGTCCCCGCCGGAATCGTGCGCCACGGCACCACCCCGAACGCCACTGCCAATCGAAACCCGCTGTACAGCAGCACAACCAGCGCCACCGCCGCCAACATGGCCGATTGCTCCGAATCGGCGAACGGCGCCCAGGCGATGCAGATCACCAGGGCGCCGATCGTGGTGAGAACCGGATAGGCCAAGGCGTGGCCGGTACCGGAAATCACTTCAGGTAGCCGACTTTCGTCCAGTCGAGGGTGGCCAGGCCGCGCGCGCCGTAGTTGGCGAGGTTGGACCGGGCCGCGACGATGCCGGGCGACTGCAGCAGCGGGAGCGAATGACCCTCGGCGAAGACCTGGCGGTCGACCTGGTTGGCCAGATCGATGGCCTTGGCCGGATCCAGTTCGGAGACCGTCTTCTCGATCAGGTCGTTGAGTTCCGGGGAACCGATATGGCCATAATTGCCCTGCCAGTTGTTCGGGTCGTAGCCCCAGATCTGGCTGATGCTGCCCAGGGGGAACGGGTCACCCACCCAGGAGAATTGCGCCAGATCGAAATCGCCCTTCTGGAACACATTGGTGAACAAGCCCTGTCCCGGCCGAGTATCGATCGTGAGTTTGACGCCGATCTTGGCGAGGTTCTGCTGCATGATCTGCGCCATCTGCACCCAGGACGGATCGTTGTACATCACATCGCGGATCTCCAGTTTGCGGCCGTCCTTCACGCGCACGTCGCCCTGCACTTTCCAGCCGAGGGCGTCGAGTTCGCGGGCGGCGGCGTCGGGGTCGTAGGGCAGGGCGTTGTCCTGGTAACCCTTCTGCCCCTCCAGGTAGATGTGATTGTTCAGCGGTTTGGGTTCGGCGACCAGACCGTTCTGAATCGCGTTCGCGATGCCCTGCCGATCGATGGCCTTCGAAACGGCTACGCGAACCTTGGGATCCTCCAGAATCGAACCGGGAGCGCCGTTGAAGGTCAGATGCGACCATTGCAGCGCCGGCGCGCGGCGGATGGAAACATTCGGAACACCTTGGGCCGTCACCAGATCGCCACGGCTGCCGATTCCGATCGCGTCGAGTTCGTTGTTCTGCAGTGCGGGCACCAGTGCGGCCGAATCGAGCACGCTGAAATTGACGGTGTCGAGTTTCGGCGGCGCACCCCACCATTTCGGGTTGCGTCCCAGCGTGATCCGCCCCTGAGTTCGGTCGGTGGATTGGACGGCGAACGGTCCGGCCGTCACCTTGATGCCATCGACGAGACTCTTGTTGAATGCCTCCGGATTCGAGGTCACCGACTTCGGGTACAGCATGCTGTTGCCGGAGAATTGACCCTGCCATTCACCGAAGTGCTTGCTGAATGTCAGCACCGCCTGGCGATCGTCGGCGCCGCGCTCGACCTTCGCGACGCGATCGAAACCCATGTTGTTGGCGATCAGGTACTCCGGGTTGCGACCGCTCAGCGCCTCGGCCTGAGAGGCGATGTCCTCCCAGGTGATCGGCGTGCCGTCCGTCCACACCGCCTTGGGGTTGATGGTGTATGTGACGGTCTGCGGATCGGTGCCGGTCAACTCGACATTGGTGAAGTAGTCGGTGTTGAGATGGGTGCCACCGGCGGCATCGATGCTGAATGCCTGTGGCAGCATCGGTCGTTCGACCGCGGTGATGTCGTAGTTGTTGCCGTCGATCTGGAGGTTGTTCCAGTTCGGCGGGAATTCCGAGATCGCCAACCGCAGGCTGCCGCCGTCGCGTAGGTCGGCGACGTCGTGCGGATTGATGTCGTTGGTCGTGCCGAGAGCGGAGCTCCCGGTCCCGGTCGTGGAGCCCGAACACCCCGACAGCAGCAGTCCGCACGCGACGGCGGGGATCGCGAGCCGGGTTATTGTCGAACGAATCCGCATGGTCTCGTTCTCCTTTCGTCGGGACGGGCGGCTAACTTACGAAGCCGATCTTGGTGTAGTCGTAGGAGGCCAGGCCCGGAGCACCGTAGTTGGCGACGGTCGTGCGCACGCCGTAGTTGCCCGGATCCTGGGTGAGCGGCAGCGAGAAACCCTCTTCGAAAACCTTGCGGTCCACTTGATTCGCGAGGTCGATAGCCTTTCTCGGATCCAGTTCGTTGAGGGTCTGTTCGATCAGCGCGTTCAGTTCGTCGGAGCCGATGCGTCCGAAATTGCTCTGCTCGTCATCGGGATGGTAGGCGTAGATCTGCGGAATGCTGCCCAGAGGGAACGCGTCGCCGGCGAAGAGGAACTGCGCGGCGTCGAAATCGCCGGGAATCATCACATCGGTGAAGAAACCTTGTCCGGGCCGGGTGTCGATGGTGAGTTTCGCCCCGATCTTCGCCAGATCGCCCTGAACGATCTGAGCGACTCGCACCCAGGTCGGGTCGTTGTACATCACGTCACGTATTTCGAGTTTCCGTCCGTCCTTCACCCGCACGTCGCCCTGCAACTTCCAGCCCAGGGCGTCGAGTTCGCGGGCGGCGGCGCCGGGATCGAAGGGCAGGCTGTTGTCCTGATATCCCTCCTGGCCCTGGACGAAGATGTGATTGCCGAGCGGCTTCGGATTCGCAACCAGGCCGTTTTCGATGGCGTTCGCGATACCCTGCCGGTCGATCGCCTTCGAAATCGCCACGCGCAATGCGGGATCGGCGAGAATCGAGCCGGGCGAACCGTTGAAGGTGATGTGGCGCCACAGATTTCCTGGAGCGTGCCGGACGACCAGTTCCGGACTGCTGCGCACGGTGGCGAGATCCTCGATGGAGGTCAGTCGCGCGGCATCCAATTCGTTGTTCTGCAGGGCGGCGGCGTAGGCCGAACGGTCCAGCACGCTGTAGGTGATGGTGTCGAGTTCGGGTTTGTCGCCCCACCATTTCGGATTGCGCGCCAGTACGATCCGGCCCTGCGTCCGGTCGGTGGACTGCACCACGAACGGACCGGAGGTCAGCGTGATTTTGTCGGCGAGTGCGTGATTGAACGTTTCCGGGTCGGCGGTCACCGATTTCGGATACAGCATGGCGTTGCCTGCGAATTGTCCGCGCCAGTCGGCATAGTGCTGTTTGAAGGTGATCACGGCCTGGCGGTCGTCGACGCCGCGTTCCACCTTCTCCACCCGATCGAAGCCGTTGTTGATCGCGATAAGATAGCGCTTGTCGGTACTCGACAGCGCATGCGCCTGGGAGGCGATGTCCTCCCAGGTGATCGGCGATCCGTCACTCCACACCGCTTCGGGATTGATGGTGTAGGTGACCTGCTGCGGGTCGGTGCCGGTGAGCTGGATATCGGTGAAATAGTCCTTGTTGATCGTCAATTGACCCGCGGCGTCGATCACGTAGGAGCGCGGCATCAATGGCCACACGACCTCGCCGATCTCGAGTTCGTTTCCGTCGGTGGACAACGTATTCCAGTTGGCCGGAAAAGCGCTGATCGCGAGCCGCAGGTTACCGCCGTCGCGTACCGCGTCGCGCGGTTGCGGGTTGATGTCGTTGGACGCGCCCAGTGCGCTCGGCCCTGTGGTGGTGTCGAGACCGGAACATCCGGCCGAGGCGAGGCCCATCCCGGCCGCGACGACGACAACAGCACAACGTAGTGCCCGCGAACGTATCCTCACGACGAACTCCTAGCGTGCGACGACCGGAAGGGGCACCGCGTCGATCAGCGCGCGGGTGTACTCGTGCTGCGGTGCCGCGAAAATCTGCTCGGCCGGCCCGGATTCGACGATCTTGCCGCGATACATGACCGCGATATCGTGCGCGAGATTGCGGACCACCGAAAGGTCGTGGGAGACGAACAGATACGACAGCCCGCGTTCGGCCTGCAGATCCCGCAGGAGGTTCAGGACCCCGGCCTGAATGGACACGTCGAGCGAGGACACCGGCTCGTCGAGCACCAGCATGTCCGGATCCAGCGCCATCGCCCGCGCGATGTTGATGCGCTGCTTCTGTCCGCCGGAGAAATCGGCCGGATAGCGATCGGCGTGTTCGGCGCGCAAGCCGACCTGCTTCAGCAATTCCGGTACCCGCTTGCGGATTTCGTCGCGGGACCGGCCGTCGACCCGCAACGGTTCGGCGAGGGCGTCGAAGATCGGCAGGCGCGGATCCAGCGAGGAGGACGGATCCTGGAACACGATCTGCAACCTGCGGCGGATATCGCGTGTGCGCTGCTTGCTCAGCGTCGCGACATCCTCGCCGAAGACCTCGATGGTGCCCGCCTCGGGCCGGACGAGGTCCATGATCTGGCTCAGTGTCGTCGATTTCCCGGATCCGGATTCGCCGACGAGTGCGAGCGTGCGTCCCTTGCGCACCGCGAAATCGATGCCGTCGACCGCGCGCACCTCACCGGTGCGCCGTTTGAAGACGACACCGGAGGTGACCGGGAAGGTTTTGGTCAGCCCCGAAACCCGCAGCACCACCTCCGAATCGGCGGGTTCGGTCGCGGCCACGCTGTCGGTGTCGTGGCGGTAGGCGGCGAACAGTTCCGCGGTCCCCACTTCGGTGGTGCGGATGCAGGCGGCCCGGTGCGCGGGCGCGGTTTCCTGCAGTGGCGGCTCCGCGGCCAGGCAGTCGTCGATCGAGACCGGACAGCGCGGCGCGAAGGGGCAGCCTGGCGGCAGGGCGTGCATGGGCGGGGGAGCGCCGACGATCGGGATGAGCGGTGCGCGGGCCGGACCGTCCATCCGCGGGATGGAACCGAGCAGGCCGACGGTGTAGGGCATCCGCGGTGAGTTGAACAGCTCTGCGGCCGGGGCGTTCTCGACGATCCGCCCGGCGTACATCACGGCCACGCGATCGGCCAGTGTGGCCGCGATCCCCATGTCGTGGGTGATCATGATGACGCCGGCGCCGGTGATGTCGCGGGCCTTGCGCAGCAGGTCGAGAATCTGCGCCTGCACCGTCACATCCAAGGCGGTGGTCGGTTCGTCGCAGATGATCAGTTCCGGATCGTTGGCGATCGCCATCGCGATCACCACGCGCTGACGCATACCGCCGGAGAATTCGTGTGGAAAAGCCTTGGCACGCACCGCCGGTTCGGGAATGCCGACCAGATCGAGCAGCTCCACCGCCCGGTCCGCGGCCTGCGACTTGCTCATCTTCTTGTGGGCGACGAGGGCTTCGGCGATCTGATCGCCGACCCGGTAGACCGGGGTGAGCGCCGAGAGCGGGTCCTGGAAGACCATGCTGACCCGCGTGCCCCGCAGCGCCGAGAGCTGTTTGTCGCCCATGCCGAGCAATTCCCTGCCGCGCAGGCGAATCGAGCCGCGGATGCGGGCCTGATCGGGCAGCAACCCCATCACGGCCAGCGAGGACACCGATTTACCGGAACCCGACTCGCCGACGATGGCCAGCACCTCACCGTCGGCGACGGTGTAGTTCACGCCGCGCACCGCGTCGATGCGGCCCTCCTCGCCGGGGAAGGACACATGCAGGTCCGACACTTCCAGCAGGGGTGCGGTGGTAGCGCGGCGCGAGTCCGCGCGGCCGGCGGATTCGGTGGTGCGATCGGTCATGCCGCTTCAATCCTCTTGTCCGACTGCTCATCCGGACCGGCACCGGAGGTCCGCGCCGATCTTCCGAGCAGCGCCTTGTCCCGCTTGCCGGCCTTGCGGCCCGCCCGTGCTCCCTTGGAACTCGGGTCGAAGGCGTCCCGCAGGCCGTCGCCGACGAGGTTGGCGCACAGCACGATCGCGATCAGGAAACCACCCGGGAACAGGAACAACCACGGGAAGGTCAGCGCCGATTTGGTGCCGAAGGCGATCAGCGAGCCCAGTGAGACGTCCGGCGGTTGCACACCGAATCCGAGGAAGCTCAAACCGGTTTCGGACATGATCGCGGCGCCGACCGCCAGGGTGGTGTCGATGATCAGGATCGACGCGATATTCGGCACGATGTGAGTGACGATCACCGAACGCGTCGACGCACCCATATACCGTGCCGCGCGGACGAATTCGCGTTCCCGCAGGCTCATCGTCAATCCGCGCACGATGCGGGCGCTGATCATCCAGCTGAATCCGGCCAGCAACACGATCAGCAACAGAATCGAACTGCTGCCCTTGGTGCGCGGGGCGAAGATCGCGATGATGATGAAACTGGGCACTACCAGCAGCAGATCGACCAGCCACATGATCGCCCGGTCGGTCCAGCCACCGAGCAGACCCGCGATCGACCCCGCGGTGACCGCGATCAGCGAGGTCAGCACCGCCACGCAGATGCCGATGATCAGCGATTTCTGCAAACCGTGCAGGGTCTGGGCCAGCATGTCCTGGCCGATCTCGTTGGTGCCGAACAAATGCTGCGGCGAGGGCGGTTGCAACAGCGCGTACGGATCGCGCTCCTGATAGTCGTAGGACAGGAACGGCGGAATCGCGAAGGCGCCGATCAGCATGATGATCAGCACGGACGCGCCGACCAGGGCGGGCTTGTTGCGGAGGAATCTGCGCCACACCAGCTTGCGGCGACCGGCAGCCGCGGGCTCCGGCGCACCCTGCGCGATGATCTCGGTTTCGGTCACAGTCCAGCCCCGATCATCCGACCCGCACCCGCGGATCCAGAATCGCATACACGATGTCGGACAGCAGGCCCGATACCAGCACCACGAATCCCGCGAACACCGTGACGGTTACCACGATGTAGATGTCCTGCGCATTGATCGCGTCGACCAGCCATTCACCGACGCCGTGCCATCCGAAGATCTTCTCGGTGAAGGTGGCGCCGGTGATCAGCGCGCCGAGACTGTAGGCGAACAGGGTCGCCATCGGAATCAACGCGGTGCGCAGACCGTGTTTGTAGAGCGCGCGGCGCCGGGTCAGTCCCTTCGCCCGCGCGGTGCGGATGAAATCGCTCTGCAGCACATCCAGCATGGCGTTGCGCTGATAGCGGCTGTAACTGGCCATCGCGCCCAGGGCGAGGCCGAGGGTCGGGACGATCATGTGCTGTAACCGGTCGACGAACTGATTCCACACTCCGTGCACGGCATTGGCCGACGTTTCGCCGGTATACAGGAATATCTGCTGTCCGGTGGCCGAATTGATTTCCAGTGCACCGTATTTCAGTAGCGTGGCCAAGAGGAACACGGGCGTGCTGAGTACCAGCAGGGAAATAATCGTGGTGAAGTAATCGGTGAACCGATATTGCCGGATCGCACCGGCCGCGCCGATCAGCACACCGAGGACCGTTCCGACCACCGAGCCCACGATCAGCAACCGCAGACTGACCCCGATCCGGCGCGGCAGTTCCTGACTGACCGGCTGCCCCGTCAGGGTCGTGCCGAAGTCGCCGTGCACCACGCCGCCGACCCAGGTGAGGTAGCGCTGCGGGATGGGCTGGTCGAGATGCAGTTCGTGGGCCTTGGCATCGATCACCGACTGCGGCGGTCGCGGATTGCGCTGTTCGAGGCTGTCCAGCGGCCGAAATGTCAGCGACGCCAGACTGAAGGCCAGGAACGACGCCAGCGCCAGCAGCACGACATAGTTGAGCGCACGTCGTAGCAGAAAGCCGGTCATCGGTCCCCTCGGGTCGGTTACTAGCCCCTGATCATAGGGAATGGTCTCGAGTCCACCGGTGACATCGTGCACCACTTCCGGCCCGCTCGCAGGCGGGGCGCGGGCAAACGATTACAGCCGCGCCGCGATTTCGGGCAGGATGGAATAGGTGACGCGTCTGCCGAAGCCGAAGATGGTGGCCACCGATGTCGATGGCACGCTGCTCGACGAGTGGGAACGGGTGACGCCGCGCACCCGTACCGCGGTGGCCGCGCTGATCGCCGACGGCGTGCCGTTCGTGCTGGCCACGGGCCGTCCGCCGCGCTGGATCGATCCGGTGATCGAAGGGTTGGGCTTTCCTCCGCTGTGCGTCTGCGGCAACGGCGCGGTGATCTACGACAGTGCCGCCGACCGCATCCTGCACACCAGCACGCTGGATGTGGAGAGTCTGGCGTGGATCGCCGATCTCGCCGAGCGCGTACTGCCGGGCTGTGGGCTGGCCGCCGAGCGCGTCGGCCGCAGCGCACACGATGCGGCCACGCCGCAATTCGTCAGCTCGCCCGAGTACGAGCACGCCTGGCTGAATCCGGACGACACGCAGGTGTCGCGGCAGGAGGTCATCTCGGCGCCGGCGATCAAGATGCTGATCCGGCTGCGCGGCACGCCGAGCGCGGAGATGCAGTCGGCGCTGGAACCCCACCTGGCCGGGCGCGCCGACATCACCTACTCCACCAACAACGGACTCATCGAACTGTCCGCGCCGGGTATCACCAAGGCCGCGGGCCTGAGCGTGGTCGCCGAGCGGCTCGGGGTGGACCCGGCAGCGATCCTGGCCTTCGGCGATATGCCCAACGATGTGCCGATGCTCCGCATGGCCGGCCACGGCGTCGCGATGGGCAACGCCCACCCCGAAGCCCTTGCCGCCGCCGACGAGATCACCGCCTCCAATTCGGAGGACGGTGTGGCGCGGGTGCTCGAGCGCTGGTGGGAGAGTTAGGGCGTCCGCCAGGTTGGCCTTGCCCTGAACTGATCGTGCAAACCTCGCCGCTCTGAGCAGGTTTCGCGCATTCGGCTCGAGGTTTGCGCGAAAAATTCGGGGTGATGCGACCTCAGCCCCAACCCTCAGCCCGCAGGAGCCGGAGGAATGGGCTGAGCCGGCGCCGCCACAGCGGACTCGGGTGCGGGCGGTGCTTCTCGAACCGCCCCTTGTTGTGCGGGTGCGGCCGGGTCCGGTGCTTCGGGAGCGGGGGCTACCGGGTTCGGTGCTTCAGGAGTGGGGGCTGCCGGAGCCTCCGGTGCTGCCTGCGCCTCGGGTGCCGCCGGGGGCGCTTGGGGATCGGAAGGCACCGCGTCCGGAGCCGGGGCGTCCGCGGCGGGCAGTGCTTGCGGAATCGGCTCGCCCGCCGGGCCTGGTTGTGCCCCACCATGTTTCAACAGGGTGGTGACCACACCGGTGGCGGTGTTGAGGATCAACGAGCCGAGCCGGAAGTCGGCCCGCTGGCCGCCGGGAACCGGATACGGAGTGCGCAACGGCGTTCCGAGCAGCCCGGATTCGGCGCCGAGCTGGACGAAGCGATCGAGAATCCGACCGGCCAGTTCGACGATCGAACCGTCGGGGGCCGCGTAGACGTACCCGTTGACGAACTCGGCGTACTGGCCGCCGTCACCGGTCGGGGTCGGTTCGGAGGATGCGGCACCGAGGCGTCCGTCCGGACCGCCCTGCCCCGCCCAGTAGGTGGCGATGGCGTTCTTGCCGACCATGCTCAGCAACTGCGTGGTCAGATTCGCCAGAGCCGCCAGATCCGCGTGCGCCCGTTGGTCTTTCGGAGCCGCGGGCGCGCTGCCGGCGGCGATGCCCGCGGCGATCTCGCGGATGCGATCCATGCGCGCATAGGCGGCGTCGCCGGGACAGGTGGTGTTGCCGACGTCGCGATGTGCGAACACGATCGGGAGGTCCACCGCCTCACCCTCGGCGTACGGGGTGTAGTCGGTGCCCTCGGAATACATGGTGGTGTGGCCCTCGGGGTCCAGTCCCGCGATCTTGGCCCGCCAGCCGACGAACTGCCCGGTGGCCTGGAGTTGGGCGTCGCTGGGTGCGTCGGTCTCGAAATCGCCCATCATCGCCACGCCCGCGGTGTTCTCGTTGAAACCACCGGCGTGCGCGCCCTCGACCGGGCGGTCCAGACCGCCGTAGCGGCCCTCGAAGATTTGGCCGTACTTGTCGACCAGCGCGTTGTAGCCGATATCGCACCAGCCCAGCGTCTTGGCGTGATACGCGTAGATCGCGCGCACGATGCCGGCGGATTCGGCCTTGCTGTAGTCGTTGCGACCGGCGGTGTGGTGCACGGTGATTCCGCCCAGCCCGTCGTCGTAGGTGGGCTCCTCGCAGCGCAGCGATTCGTCGGCGCCCCACTGCGCGCGGCTGATCACCTTCGGCCCGCCGCCCGGCAGCGGTGCGGCGACCGAGGTCAGGTTGTCGTCGATCGCGCCGCGCCCGGGATCGATCAGCACCGCCGACAGTTGCGACGCGGCCTGCTGCGCCGGATCGTCGGAGCGGCCGGCGGCCGGAGCGATCGCCTTGTGGGTGGTGAGTATCTGAACCGCCTTGGTCTCGCCGACGTAGATCGGTTCGGTACCGGTGCGGGCGGGGGCGGCCGCGTGATCGCTGCGACCGGTGTCGACCCGGTCGGCCGGGAACCACGGTCCCCAGGTGCCGTCGGCCTGCTGGGCGCGAATGAGGGAGGTGGTGTCGGTCAGTTCCTTCGCGGTCAGCGCGACCATGCTGAAGGGGGTGTCCCGAGTCAATTCCTTGACCTCCGCGCCGACCTGATCGGCCATATTTGGTGGTACCGCACCGGGGGACAGGGCGGGGGCGGCCGGGTCGGCGCCGGGTACCTGTGCGGGGTCGAGCGGAGCGGCGATGAAGCCGGGGCCGGCGTGCGCGGGGGAGGCGGCGGGAGTCCGCGTCGGCGCGGCGGGGGCGGGAGCCTGTGGGGTGACCGGACCGGCGTATGGCGTCGGGGTCGAGGTCGGGGTGGTGGTCGTCGGATCACCGAATTGGGGTAGGGGGATCTCGCTGGGTAGCTGTAGGCCCGGCGGGGCGGGTAGGCCGGGCGGGACGGGAATCGACTTCGGCAGCGGGAGCTTCCGCAAGTCGGACAGGCGCAGATCGGGCAGGTTCAAGCCGGTGAGTTCGCGCAGCGGCAACACGATGTCGGGGGCGGACGCCAGGGCCACCTCGGCGAGTTGCGCGGGTATCGCGGCGAGGTCGCTGTCGCCCGCTGGGCGATAGCCGGGAGCGTCGCGCAGTGTCAGCGTCGCGAGTGGGGCGGCAACCGCGAGGGTCGCGACCACGGGCAGGACGACCGAACGTTTCGGGCGGCGGTACGGCACGAGCATCTCCCATTCAGGTAGAACCGGTGACCGTCAGCGTCGAACAGGGTGGCGCGCGGGGTTGATTCCTGACGGATCAATGGTCACACTAGTCCCAAATGCCGCAGATCTAAACCTTTGGTTGAGGATTAGGGCTAGGATAGCTCGAATGTAACTTTCCAGTAGCCACGCAAGGTCAGGACATGCCGAGCGAGCGGTGCGTCCGCTCAACCAGCCGGCTCGCCGAACCCGTTGGGAGGCACGATGGCTCACCCTCGCCCGAGTGCGCGCCGGGACGGCCGATCGGCGCTGTCCGCACACCACAGGAGGGTTCGATGAACCGGACCGAAGCCCCTCGGACCGGCGCCGCACCGCCGGATCGCCCGAACACCACACCTGCGGACGGGGTGGCGGGCGGATTCACGAGCCGACTCCGGCGCCGGCGCGGCGGACTGCTGCGTCGCCGGCGAATGCGGCGCGGTGCGCTGATCGGCTTGGTCGTGGTGCCGGTGACCGGCGGGGTCGTCCTCGCCTTCGCGGTGCCGATGTCCGGTTCCGGTACTCGCAACGCCGCGTATCAGGCGGCCGCGGGCCCCGGACACGGGCGCGGGATGAGCCAGGTCGGCGCGTTCGACCAGGCCACCGCGGGCGCGACCGCCGACGGCATCCTGGCGCACTACTACCCGGGTGCCCAGCTCGCAACGATCGGGCCGACCACGGTGCGGGTGCGGCTGACCGTCTACGACAACGAAACCCTCGACGTGTACTCCGATTCCGGGCTGACCGTCGCCGGCCGGCGAGTGGTGGCGGGACAGGCCGCGCACCTGACCCCGACGCCCGACGGCGGCGCGAATGTCGTGGTGACCATCGGTTGTGACGGTGATGTGCTGTGGCAGGGTTCCACCGACGACCCGTGGGCCTACCCTGCCGACTCCGGTCCCGACCGGCCCGAGGCCGAACATCTGAAGGTGTGCGACGGGTCGAGTTTCCGTGGGGCACTGGGGGTTACGCAGGACAACGGGCAGCCGGCGACGGTGAACCAGCTCGACGTCGAGGACTATCTGCTGGGTGTGGTCCCCGCCGAGATGGAGGCCGGTTGGGCCGACAAGGGTGGTGCGGAAGCGCTGCGGGCGCAGGCGATCGCGGCCCGCTCGTACGCGCTGGCCGAACACCGCTACCCGTATGCCCAGACCTGCGACACCACCGACTGCCAGATGTATCCCGGCACCGACAAGGAGGATCCACGCGCGGCCGACGCGGTCCACTCCACCGCGGGCCAGGTCCTCATGCGCGACGGCCACCTCCTGCGCACCGAGTATTCGGCGGCGCCCGGCGGCGGGCAGCCCATCGACATCACCACCCTCGAGGTCGGGCCGACACCCGCGGAACTGGAAGCCGCACCGGCCGTGCCCGAACCTCCGGCCGCACCCGCACCGGCGGTCCCCGAGCAAGCGGTTCGCGGTAATTCCGCTGTCGATGCGAAGTACGCCGAAAGCGGCGGCGCGACAGGGCCTTTGGGTGATCCGATGGGGCCGGAGTCGTTGCTGCCCGGCAAGGTCGGAACCTTCCGCCTGTACCAGGGCGGTGTCATCATCGCCACCCCGACCCTCGGCGCCCAGATCGTCGATTACGCCCGCCTGCTGCAGATCGCACCGCAGGTCAGTCAGAGTGCGGGCGAGGGCGCCGGGGTGCAGGCCGCGGCTCCCGGCGGCACCCGCACCCCGGGGACGGCGGCGACTCCCGACCCGCCACCGGCGCCTACCGGGCAAAATGCGGCCCCCGGTGCGGGCCAGGCAGACTCCGCCGGCGCACCGGCCGACTCGTCGGCAGCGGGTATCGCGGCACCGGACCACACCGCGCCCGTGCCGGAGGCAGCCGCTCCGCGGCAGATTCCGGGATAGCGGACCGCGGCTCGCGTGTCCGATGTGGCGCGGCCGGTTTCGCCGACGCCGCCGGCCGCACCCGGGACCGGATCGTCGGCGCTGCTGTAGTAGCCCCGCTCAGCCCAGCGAGGTGTCGTCCAGTGATTCGGACAGCCTGCGGAGCAGGTCGGCGAGTTGGTCCAGTTCGGTTCGGCTCATACCGGACAGCAGGCGGATCTCGTTGTCGACGTGCAGCGGCATGACCTCGTCGATCACGTCGCGGCCGTGGTCGGTCAGCTGGACGCGGATGGTTCGCCGGTCCCTCGCATCGGGAACCCGGCGGACCAGATCCTTGGCGGCCATCCGGTCGATACGATGGGTGATCGCGCCCGAGGTCACCATGGTGGCTTTGATCAAGTCACCGGCCGTGAGGCCGTCGGGCCCACCGGATCGGCGCAGCGTGGACAGCACGTCGAATTCCCAATATTCGAGTCCGTAGCGGGCGAAGAACTCCTTCATCTCATGCTCGAGCCGGCGACCCATGCGCTTCAACCGGCCGATGACGTGGGTTGGCCAGACATCGAGGTCGGGGCGGACGCGACCCCAGTCCGCGACGATCCGGTCCACGGCGTCGCTCATAGCGCTCTCCTCCGTGCATTCGAATATCTCAACGTTCAGATACTTGACATCAAGACACTCGCTGGTGTCCGATTATCTCAACGTTGAGATTATCAATGAGGAGATACCGTCATGACAGGTACGGCCGCCGCCCGCGGTTCGACTGCCGCGATCCTCGCGATCACCGGTCTGGCGCCACTGGTGTGGGGGACGACGTACGCCGTCACCTCCGAATTCCTGCCGCCGGAGCGACCGATGTTCACCGCGCTGATGCGCGCCCTCCCGGCCGGATTGGTGCTGCTGGGCGCCACCCGGGTGCTGCCGCGTGGCCGCTGGATCGGCCGGTCGGCCCTGCTCGGCGTGCTCAACATCGGCGCCTTCTTCCCGCTGCTGTTCCTCGCCGCGTATCGGCTGCCCGGCGGCGTGGCGGCCGTATTGGGTTCGGCCGCACCGCTGTTCGCCCTGGCCTTCGCGGCGGTGCTGTTGCGGGTGCGGCCGAGCGGACGCAAGCTGCTGGCCGCAGCGATCGGCATGCTCGGGGTGGCGCTGGTGGTGCTGCGGGCGAATGCCGCCCTGGACACGATCGGGGTGCTGGCCGGGTTGGCGGGTGCGGCATCGATGGCCGCGGGAACCGTGCTGACCGGGCATTGGGGACGGCCCGAAGGTGTCGGCCCGCTGGCGTTCACGAGCTGGCAACTGACCGCGGGCGGGGTGGTGCTGCTGCCGTTGGCGCTGATCACCGAGGGTGCGCCGCCTGCCCTGGACGGCTCGGCGATCGGCGGATACCTCTATCTCGGCGTGCTCGGCACCGCGGCGGCCTATGCCCTCTGGTTCCGCGGGCTGGCTCGGGTACCGGCCACATCGGTCGCCTTCCTCGGCCTGTTGAGTCCGCTCTCCGCGGCGGTGATCGGCTGGCTCGCGCTCGGACAGTCGCTGACTCCGCTGCAGGTGCTGGGCATGGCGATCGCTCTGGGCGGCACGGTGCTGGGGCAGGTGGGCGATCGGGCGCAGCCGCCGTCCGAGCGCCCGGAGCCGCTCTCGCCGTCGGTCACCGACGCACCCGAACTCGCCGACCCACGGCAACTGTCATCGATCGAGGAGTGAAAAACCATGCATATCACCGTTTTCGGCGCGGCGGGCAGCGCGGGCAGTCGCATCGTGCGCGAGGCGCTGGCACGCGGCCACGAGGTCACCGCCGTCGGCCGCGGCGAGCGTTCGAACGATCTGCCCGCCGCGGCGAGCTACCGCACCGCCGACACCACCGACCCGGCCCAGGTGAAGGATGTCGCCACCGGTAGCGACGTGGTTATCAGCGCGACGCGGCCGCGACCCGGGCGCGAATACGAATTGGCGGACGTGGCGGCGGCACTGCTGGACGGATTGCGCGGCACCGGAATCCGCCTGCTGGTCGTCGGCGGCGCGGGCGATCTGATCGTGCCCGGCACCGCCACGACCGTCATGCAACGGCCCGACTTCCCGCCGGACTGGCGTCCGATCGCCCTGGCCTGCCACGCGCAACGAGAGGTGTTCCGCACCGCGACAACCGATGTCGACTGGGCCTATCTCAGCCCACCCGCGCTGCTCGAGCCCGGCGAACGCCGCGGAACCTACCGAATCGGCGCCGACGAACTGGTCACCGACAGCACGGGCACCTCGCGCATCTCGATGGAAGACCTCGCCGTAGCCCTCCTGGACGAGGCCGAGGAGCAGCGCCACACCCGCACCCGCTTCACCGTCGCCTACTGAGTTACCGGACCGAATCACGTTCTCGGACAGGGCCTTATCCCGTCGTTAAGGATCAGCCAACCGCCCCGGCGACGATAGGTGACATCCGGTGAGCCGGCCTCCCCCGTGATGCGGGTTCACCTCGTACCGACGTCGTCGGCAGGCGGTAGAGTGCCTGCCCGAGAGAAGGGGGAGGCCGATGAGCTATCCGTACGGGCCCGGCTACGGGGGGAACGGCTATCCGCCGGCGGGCTACCCGCCGCCCGGGTATCCGCCCGCGGGATATCCGGCGCCGGGCTATGCGCCCTACGGTTATCAGGAGCCGCGCCCGAGCGGGGGCGCGGCGATCACCGCGGGAGTCTTCGCACTCCTGCTGGCGTTGCTGGCCGCGTTCGGAATCATCGGATTGCTCAGTGCGGCCAGTAGTGTGAGCCACTCCTACGGCTCCTACCGTTCGCACAGCAGCGGTTCGGCCGACATCTTCTACGTCATGGCCGCGGTCGACGGCCTGATCGCGCTGCTGTGGGCCGTCGGCGCAATCATGCTGATGAACCACAAGAATGCCGGGCGGGTGATGCTGATCCTGCTGTCCTCGCTCGGACTGCTCGGTGGTCTCGCGGGCATCGTGATGGCGCTGGCCAACGGCGTGCCCGCGGCATCGATCGGCGCAATCATCGGACTGCTGTTCGCGGTGCTGATGTTGAGCCTGACGCTGTCCGGTTCGGCGAAGCGGTGGTGCGGCGTGGGCATACCGGCCTATCCGCCGGTGGCCTACTACGGTCAGCCGCCCTACCCGTACTGACAGCGGCAGCGGACATGGCCTATCCGTATTTACAGCCCGGCTACGCGCCGATGCCGCCGAAACCGGGTGGGGGATCGGCGATCACCGCGGCAGTCCTGGCGCTGCTGCAGGGCATCGGGTTGACGGCCTTCTCGATCTTCGGGGCGATCTCGACCCGACAGGATCGCCAGGCCGGAGGCGACTCGACCGGGGATTTCATCGCCTTGGTCCTCTTCGGCTCGCTGTCGGCGATGTTTCTCGTCGGAGCGATCCTGCTGCTGTGCCGGCGGAAGGCCGGTCGATTCATCGTCATCGCGATGACCACGCTGGTCTTGCTAGTGATTCCTGCAATCGCCGTGGTTGCCGCGATCGCGGGGGGTATCGAGAAAACCGACGTCGTGCCGTTCGCCGTGATGCTCGCGATCCTGTTCGTGGTCGAGCTGCCCATTCTCGTGTGCGCCGCGATGAGCTCGACCGGACGTTGGATCGCCGCGCGAACTGACGCCCACTCACTACGAGTCCCCGTCTATCCGTACTACTGAGCCGAACGGTGTCTACGTCAACCCCTGATGACACCCTGGTGAACACCTCTCGGCGCCCCGCGGCGATATTCCGCTACCCCTCCCGGTCCGCGCACGGCCGTGACCACCGTCCCCGCCGGGGAGACCTACGGCGTGCAGACGCGGTGACCGGCTACGGCTACGCTGGGCACCCGTGACCGTCGCAGCTCCCTTCGATCTGATCGTCGTCGGCTCCGGATTCTTCGGGCTGACCGTTGCCGAACGCACCGCCAACCTGCTGGGTAAGCGGGTGCTCGTGATCGAGCGCCGCTACCACCTGGGCGGTAACGCGTATTCGGAGGCGGACCCGGAAACCGGGATCGAAATCCACAAGTACGGTGCTCACCTGTTCCACACCTCCAACAAGCGAGTGTGGGATTACGTCAATCAGTTCACCGAGTTCACCGGTTACCAGCATCGGGTCTTCGCGATGCACAAGGGGCAGGCGTACCAGTTCCCGATGGGGCTGGGTCTGATCTCGCAGTTCTTCGGGCGTTATTTCGGTCCCGAGGAGGCGCGGGCGCTCATCGCGGAGCAGTCCGCCGAGATCGAGACCAAAGATGCCGCGAATCTCGAGGAAAAGGCGATTTCGCTGATCGGCCGCCCGCTGTACGAGGCGTTCGTCCGCGATTACACCGCCAAGCAGTGGCAGACCGACCCCAAGGAGCTGCCCGCCGGCAATATCACCCGGCTGCCCGTGCGATACACCTTCGACAATCGCTATTTCAACGACACCTACGAGGGCCTGCCGGCCAACGGTTACACCGCCTGGCTGGAGAAGATGGCCGAATCGGATCTGATCGAGGTGCGCCTGAATACCGATTGGTTCGAGGTTCGCGACGAAATCCGCGCGCAGAATCCGGACGCGCCCGTCGTCTACACCGGCCCGCTGGACCGCTATTTCGACTACAGCGAGGGTGAACTGGGCTGGCGCACCATCGATTTCGAGACCGAAGTGCTCGAGACCGGCGATTTCCAGGGCACCTCGGTGATGAACTACAACGATGCCGACGTGCCGTTCACCCGCATCATCGAGCCGCGTCATTTCCACCCGGAGCGGGACAGCTATCCGGAGGACAAAACCGTGATCATGCGCGAATTCTCGCGCTTCGCGCAGACCGGCGACGAGCCGTACTACCCGATCAACACCCCGGAGGACCGCGCCAAACTGCTCGCCTACCGCGAGCGGGCGAAGAACGAAACCGCCACGGCCAAGGTGGTTTTCGGCGGACGTCTGGGCACGTACCAGTATCTCGACATGCATATGGCCATCGGCAGCGCGCTGAGCACCTTCGACAACGTGCTGCGCCCGCATCTGGAATCCGGCGCACCGCTCACGGCCGGCGATCCCCAGTAATGTGCCACCGGCCCGTACCGCGGATGCAGGAAGTGAAATGACCGCACAAGTGACCCTCGAGGATATGAGCACCGAGACCCGCGCGAAATCCCTGCTGCAGCGCATCATTCTGCCTCGCCCCGGCGAGCCGCTGGATGTGCGGACGCTGTATCTGGAGGAATCGGCGACGAACGCTCGCCGCGCTCACGCTCCCACGCGCACCTCGCTCTCCATCGGCGCCGAATCCGAAGTGTCGTTCTGCACCTATTTCAACGCGGTCCCGGCCAGTTACTGGCGGCGCTGGACCATTCTGGAATCGGTGGTGCTGCGCCTGGACCTGTCCGGGCACGGCCGGGTGGACGTCTACCGCTCCAAGGCCGACGGATCGCGAATCCATGTGCGCGGCAACGAATTCGCGACGACCGCACCGGCCGATGTCACCACCGTCGAATTCGAGGTCGAGCTGGCGCCGTTCGAGGACGGCGGCTGGATCTGGTTCGACATCACCACCGATTCCGCGGTCGAACTGCGCAGCGGCGGTTGGTACGCGCCGATCGAAGCGCCCGGTGAGGGCAGCATCGCGGTGGGCATGCCGACCTTCAACCGGCCCACCGACTGTGTGAACACCCTCGCCGCCCTCGGCTCCGATCCGCTGGTGCTGGAGAAGATCACGGCCGTGATCATTCCCGATCAGGGCAATCGCAAGGCCGTCGACGAACCCGGATTCGCCGAGGCGGCCGCGGTTCTCGGCGATCGGCTCGCGATTCACGATCAGCCGAATCTCGGCGGTTCCGGCGGTTACAGCCGCGTCATGTACGAGGCGCTGAAAACCACGGACGCGCAATACATCGTCTACATGGACGACGATATCGAGATCGAGCCGGACTGCATTCTGCGCGCGCTGGCCTTCGCCCGCTTCTCCCGCACCCCCACGCTGGTGGGCGGTCAGATGCTGAATCTGCAGGAGCGCTCGCATCTGCACACCATGGGCGAGGTGGTCGACCGCGGTATCTGGATGTGGACCGCGGCGCCGAATGTCGAATACGACCACGATTTCTCGAAGTATCCGCTGCGCGACCGCGACAATTCCAAACTGCTGCACCGGCGCATCGATGTCGATTTCAACGGCTGGTGGACCTGCGTGATCCCGCGCGTGGTGGCCGAGCAGATCGGGCAGCCGCTGCCGCTGTTCCTGAAGTGGGACGACGTGGAATACGGGCTGCGCGCCCGGGCGGCCGGATACCCGACGGTCACGCTGCCGGGTGCGGCGGTCTGGCACATGGCGTGGAGCGACAAGGACGACGCCATCGACTGGCAGGCCTATTTCCACCTGCGCAATCGTCTGGTGGTCGCGGCCCTGCACCTCGGCAACGACGGCCGCCCGATGATCGTGAACACGGTCAAGGCGACGCTGAAACATCTGCTGTGCCTGGAATATTCGACGGTCGCCATTCAGAACCAGGCGATTCGCGATTTCCTCGCCGGGCCGGACAAGTTGTTCGAACTGCTGCCCACCGCACTGGGGCAGGTCGCCACGATGCGGAAGGAATTCCCCGATGCGGTGATCGTCGGCTCCTCGACGGACCTGCCGCTGCCCAGCGGCGCCGATGTGGGTGCGGTCGGTGAACCGTCGAATCCGCTGGCGAAGGTCGTCCGGCTCGGCAAGGGTGTGGTGCACAACCTGCGCAAGGCCAAGACCGAACATCACGACCGCCCGCAGTTGAACGTGCCGACACTGGACGCGCGTTGGTTCCTGCTCTCGCAGGTCGACGGGGTTACCGTGACCACAGCCGACGGGCGTGGTGTGGTGTACCGCAAGCGTGATCCGCGTCAGGCCCGGGAGCTGTTCGCCGAGGCGATGCGGCTGCGCCGGGAACTGGCCGCCCGATTCCCGGAGCTGCGGGAGCGGTACCGTGCCGCACACGCCCGCCTGACCAGCACGGCGGCCTGGGAGAACGCGTTCGGAATCAACACTAGTGAGGACAAATGACCGCCCCAGCCTCCTCCGATCCCGCAGGCGCCCCCCATCTGCAGGTGGTGGCGGACCCCGAGGTGACCAAGCCCGCGGAGGTCAAGATCCTCAACGCGGTGCAGGGCGCCATCGGCACGCCCCCGGTGATCAAGGCCGCGCGCGGGATGTCGCACTTCGGTGAGCACGCGCTCGGCTGGATGGCCATCGGCGCCGCCGGTGCACTGGTCGACAAATCCCGCCGACGCCAGTGGGCCGGGGTCGCGGTCGGCGCCTTCGGAGCGCACGCCGCCTCGGTCGTCATCAAGCGCATCGTCCGGCGCCCGCGCCCGCACGATCCGTCGGTGCAGGTCAACGTGTCGACGCCGAGCAAACTGAGCTTCCCGTCCTCGCACGCCACCTCCACGACGGCGGCGGCCGTGTTGCTCGGGAAGTTGACCGGGCTACCCTTGCCTGCGGTGCTCGTGCCGCCGATGCTGCTCTCCCGGGTCGTTCTGGGAGTGCACTATCCCTCCGACGTGCTCGCCGGATCCGCTCTGGGTGCGGCATCCGCCGCAGCCGTGCTAGCCGCCGAAAAGAGATTCGCCAGTGACCGCACAGGAAAGAACCCTCGCTGATATGAGTGAAGAGCCGACCGGCACCGACCTCGACGAAGCCGTCCTCAAGGGTCCGCCGAAAACGCTGGCCGGCGGAATCGTCAAGGCCGTGCGGCCACGGCAGTGGGTGAAGAACGTCCTCGTGCTGGCGGCGCCGCTGGCCGCCGGTAAGGACGCGGCCTCCGGTGCGTACGTGCTGGCGGATGCGACCGTGGTCGCGCATATCGCGATCGCGTTCGTCGTCTTCTGCATGGCGGCCTCGGGTATCTACCTGGTCAACGACGCGCTCGACGTCGAGGCCGACCGCGCCCACCCCACCAAGCGGTTCCGGCCCATCGCGGCCGGCATCGTGCCGGTGAACCTGGCGTACTCGCTCTCGGCGGTGCTGCTGGTCGGCTCGATCGCGGTGTCGTTCCTGGCGTCCTGGCATCTGGCCGTCGTGATGGCGGTCTACATCGGCATTCAGCTGGCCTACTGCTTCGGCCTGAAACACCAAGCGGTGCTCGACATCTGCATCGTGTCCTCGGGCTTCCTGCTGCGCGCGGTCGCCGGTGGCGCGGCCGCCGATATCCGGCTCTCGCAGTGGTTCCTGCTGATCATGGCCTTCGGCTCGCTGTTCATGGCGGCGGGTAAGCGCTACGCGGAGTTGAAGATCGCGCTCGACACCGGCGCCAAGATCCGCAAGTCGCTGCAGTACTACACACCCACCTACCTGCGCTTCATCTGGACCCTGTCGGCCACCGCGGTGGTGGTCTTCTACGGGTTGTGGGCCTTCGAAACCGATCACAAGCACACCCAGTGGTTCGCGATCTCGATGATCCCGTTTACCATCGCAGTCCTGCGCTACGCGGTCGACGTCGATGGCGGCGAGGCCGGGGAACCCGAAGAGATCGCGCTGGGGGATCGCATATTGCAGCTCCTGGCCATCGCCTGGATCGGAGCGGTAGGTGTCGCTGTCTATCTCACCTGACGAGATGCTGGTAGCGGGAGACGAACACGGGGAGGGGGCAGACGCGGAGTCGTCCGATCGCGCACTACAGCGCGACGGCGATGCCGCGCGCCGCTTTTCGGTGTTCTCCCGCACGGTATTCGTCGGTGGGGTGCTCGTCACCGTCGCGTTGTTCGGTATCGGTGCCTGGCAACGGCGCTGGATCGCCGACGACGGCCTGATCGTCCTGCGCACCGTGCGCAATCTGCTGGCCGGAAACGGCCCGGTCTTCAACACCGGCGAGCGGGTGGAGACCAACACCAGCGCGGCCTGGACCTATGTGATCTGGTTCTTCAGCTGGATCAGCAACGCCCGGCTCGAATACGTCAGTCTGGTTGTCGCGCTGACCCTTTCCCTGCTGGCCGTCGCCTTCGCCATGGTGGGTTCGGCGCGGTTGTGGCGCCCGTTCACCAGCGCCGCGCCGACGCTGCTGCTGCCCGCCGGTGCGCTGGTCTACATCGCCGTTCCGCCGGCCCGCGACTATGCCACCTCGGGCCTGGAGAACTGCCTGGTCATCTTCTGGCTCGGCGTGCTGTGGTGGTTGCTGCTGCGCTGGAGTCAGGACGAGAAGCCCGGTCTGGCACAACTTCTCGTGGCCGGCTTCTGGGCCGGTTTGTGCTGGGTGGTCCGGCCGGAGATGACCGTCATCGGTGGTCTGGCGCTGCTCATGCTGTTCTTCGCGCCGCTGCCGCGTACCCGGTTGCGCCCGATGCTGATTCGCGCGTTGCTGGTGGCGGTCGGCGGCGCGGTGCCGGTCGGTTATCAGATCTGGCGCATGGGCTATTACGGCCTGCCCTATCCGAACACCGCGGTGGCCAAGGAGGCCGGCGGCGCGAAATGGGGTCAGGGCCTGAAATATCTGTGGGATCTGGTCGGCCCGTACTACCTGTGGATT
Organism: Nocardia mikamii NBRC 108933; assembly: GCF_001613505.1. GTDB lineage: Bacteria > Actinomycetota > Actinomycetes > Mycobacteriales > Mycobacteriaceae > Nocardia > Nocardia mikamii. The sequence continues at coordinate 35,595 of NZ_BDCM01000004.1, read as the reverse complement.
CCGCTGCTGATTCTCGTCGTGGTGGCCGCGGCGCTGGTGCGCGACCGGCTCCGCCGCACGACCGGCGCCACCGCGGCCTCCGATGCCGGGCGATGGGCCCGTCTGCGGCTGTGGCTGCGCTCTCCGGTCGCGGTGGTGACCCTGATGGTCGGCGGCGGCCTGCTGCTGGTGCTGTTCAACATGCGGGTCGGTGGCGACTTCATGCACGGCCGCATGCTGCTGCCGCAGCTGTTCTGCCTGCTGCTGCCGGTGTCGGTGCTGCCGGTCCGGTTGCCGGTCGGCGAACGCTCCGCATGGCTGCGGTGGTCGTTCGCCCTGCCACTGATCGCCTGGGTGGGAACGGTCGGCTGGGCGCTGTTCGCGGCCAACACCACCGCCGACACCTCGGGCGGGCAGATCAGCGCCTCGGGCATCGTGGACGAGCGGATCTACTACGTCCTCAACAGCGGGCACGACCATCCGGTCCTCGCCGAGGACTATCTGGACTATCCGCGCATGCGGGCGATGCTGCAGGACATCGCCGCCGCGCCGGACGGCGGACTGCTGATCAACTCGCCGTCGTTCATGATGTGGTACGTCGCGCCGCCGCCGCTGCCGATTCCGCCCGGTGGGTACGGACACACCGTCTACTTCCTCAACCTGGGCATGACCAGCATGAACGTCCCGTTGAGCGTGCGCGTCATCGACCAGGAGGGCCTGGCCTATCCGCTGGCCGCCCATACCGACCGGCTGGCCGACGGACGTATCGGACACGACAAGAACCTGTATCCCGACTGGGTGGTCGTCGATACCGGTATGGTCGACCAGCATCCGTGGATGCCGTGGTTCCTCGACGAGAAGTGGGTACGCCAGGCGCGGACCGCGCTGTCGTGCCCGGCCACCCAGGATCTGCTGGCCTCCTACCGAGCGCCGCTGACCCGGGATCGGTTCAAGCACAACGTCATCCAGTCGCTGCATTTCGCGAAGTACCGCATCGACCGGGTGCCGAAATACGAGATCCAGCGTTGCCACCTGGTGGACCCGACGACACCGCCCCCGGTGCCGAACTAGACCGCCGACGGCAACGAAGAAGTCGTGTATTAGTCTCGGTTTGATAACGCCGACGTATCGATTTCACGATACGCTCGGTGACGGACGTCCGTCGGGGGCGCATCTCCGCATGCGCACGGGTGATCATTCGCAGAGAAGAACAGCGGTCGGACGGGCCGCGCTACGGGAAAGGCCGGACAGGGTATGCGAGGCGTGACTGTGCGATGGGTGCAGCAGAGACGTCGGAGACGGTCGCAGCAGCCGTCGGCGCCTCATCGAACCGGATGGCTCAAGCGGTCCGCGGTGGGTGTTGCCTTGGCGACGTTGCTGCCGTTCGGGGTGTCGGTGGCAGAGGCCGGACACGCCGCCGCGGCGTTCAATCCGACGGGTATCGACTTCTGGGTCGATTCGTCGATGGGCCCGATCAAGTCGCGCATCTTCCGTGCGGCCGACGGCAGCACCGGACGGGTGGTGTACGCCCTCGACGGTATGCGCGCCCAGGGCGACATCAGCGGCTGGGAGAAGGAAACCAACATCATCCCGGCGTTGGTGAACGCCAACATCAACGTGGTGATGCCGGTCGGCGGCCCGTCGAGCTTCTACGCCGACTGGAACGCGCCGAGCAACTTCTTCGGAATCGATACCGGTTCGGTCGGCTCGTCCGGTTCGGCCTCGACCGGCTCCGCGATGACCGGTTCCTCGAACTACAACGAGACGCTGGGCAAGGTCAACACCTACAAGTGGGAAAGCTTCCTCACCCAGGATCTGCCCAACGCCCTGAGCGCGCGGATGGGCTTCAGTTCGCACCGCAACGGCGTCTTCGGCCTGTCGATGGGTGGTAGCGCCGCCCTGACGCTGGCCGCGTACCACCCGGACCAGTTCAGCTACGCCGGCTCGTTCTCGGGTTACCTGAACATCTCGGCGCCCGGTATGCGTGAGGCCATGCGCGTGGCGATGCTGAGCGCCGGTGGGTACAACATCGATGCGATGGCACCGCCGTGGGGCCCGCAGTGGTTGCGGATGGATCCGTTCGTGTTCGCACCGCGGTTGAAGGCCAACAACACTCGACTGTGGGTCGCGGCCGGCAGCGGCATTCCGTCGCCGCAGGACGCGGTCGCCCCGCTCGACATCATCCAGGGGTCACCGCTGGAGGCCTTGGCGCTGGCCAACACCCGCGCCTTCCAGGTACGCATGATGACCCTGGGCGCCGGCAACGTCACCTACGACTTCCCGAACGTGGGTGTGCACAACTGGCACAACTGGGAGGACGAGGTCTACCGGATGCTTCCGGATATGTCGGCCAATATCGGCTGATATCAGCACGACTCGCAGCCCCGCGGCGGACTTCCGCTGCGGGGCTGTGTCGTATCCGGAGTCGGCGCTGCCGTGCCGAGTCGGATCGGCACGAGAACCGCTCGCGAAACTGCCGCAAGCTGGGTATTTGCTCCGAATGAGCGCCGCGGCCCGGCGAAACCGCCTTCCCGCACAGTGTGTGCCGCAGATCACCTTTCGGACTATTTCCGTGTTGAATCATTCGGTCGCGCTACCGGATCACCGATACTCGATTGGTATCGAAGAACCCTCAGTACAGCGGCGAGGGCCCTCGCCGGAACGCTTGTGTCTGTGTTGTCCGGAATGAGCGGTGGCTCGTGCGGTGTGGGATCGGGTGCGGCCGCCGCTTCAGGTGAAAGGTCGTGTCGATGCGATTTGCGCACAGGAAGCGGTCACTCGGAGGTCGGTCCGGTTCGTGGCTCAGGCGCTCGGCGCTGGGCATGGCATTGGCACTGTTGCTGCCCCTGGGGGTTTCGGTACTCGGCGACGGCGCGAGCGCGTCGGCGGCATTCGACCCGTCGGGGTTCGACTTCTGGGTGGATTCGCCGGTCATGGGTGCGGTCAAGTCCAGGGTTTTCCGGGCCAAGGACGGCAACACCGATCGCGTGGTCTACGCGCTCGACGGTTTGCGTGCCCCGCAGACACTCAACGGCTGGGAGATCGAGACGAATGTCGCGCAGGTCCTGACCGATTGGAATATCAACGTCGTCATGCCGGTCGGCGGCCAATCCAGTTTCTACGCCGACTGGAATGCGCCCAGCTCGTTCTTCGGCGCCCCGCCGAGCAATTTCGGTTCCGTCAACACCGGATCCGGCGCGACCGAGACATTCCTGGGTGGGCCGGGCAAGGACTACCGCTACGACTGGGAGTCGTTCCTGACCGTCCAGTTGCGTAATGCCCTGCGGGACCGGCTCGGCTTCCGGACCAGCCGCAACGGTGCGTTCGGATTGTCGATGGGTGGTAGCGCCGCGCTGACGCTGGCGGCGTATCACCCGGACCAGTTCAGCTTCGCCGGGTCGTTCTCGGGCTATCTGAACAATTCCGCTCCCGGTATGCGCGAGGCGATTCGGATGGCGATGATCGACGCGGGCGGTTACAACGTCGATTCGATGGCTCCGCCGTGGGGCCCGCAGTGGCTGCGGATGGACCCGTTCGTCTTCGCGCCGCGCCTGATCGCGAACAACACCCGGCTCTGGATCGCCGCCGGCAGCGGCGTCCCGTCGCCGGAGGACCTGGGCCTGCCACTGCCTGCGGCCGCCGACCACATCATGCGCGGTGCGCCGCTGGAGGTGCTGGCGTTGGCGAATACCCGGGCTTTCCAGGTGCGGATGATGACACTGGGCGCGACCAACGTGGTGTATTCGTTCCCCAATGTCGGTGTGCACGACTGGTTCAACTGGCAAGCCGAGGCATACCGCATGATTCCGGACCTTTCGGCGAATATCGGCTGAACATCCGAGCACCTCGGGCCCCGGCCGAAACCGCCGGGGCCCGAGTCATGTTCGGCGTTTCCTGGTGAAATTCACCAGCGCAGTAGTTGATTCGTCATTTCACGCTGTCATTTCCGGGCGGACGCGATAGGGTCACTGCACGATTACGAATGGCGCACGGGCGGATTTCAGCCACCCGGCGGGGTCCGTGTTGCTAACGATTGGGCGGTCGAATATCGTCCAGCGAGCGCAAGTGTGACCGTTCGTAGCCGCGGCGTCGCTCATGTCGAAAGGTCGGGTTCGACGTGGGTGCAGATCATGCCGTCGCTGACGGATGTGGTCGTGGCGCGGCGACAACAGCAGACAGCAGCAGAAAGAGAGCAGTATCCATGCGTTTCGGCAGGTCGGCCGCGCCGGTTTCGCATTCGGCGCTCGCGCCGGAGTCAGCCCCCAGAGGGCGGCGAGGCGCTCAGCGTGGTTGGCGCACACGTCTTCTCGCTGCGGGTGCCGCGATGGCACTCCCCATCGCGGCGGGCATCATGGCTCCGGCCGCCATCGCCGCTCCCGTTCACGCACCCGTGCACCAGACTCCCGCGGGTGGCTACGACGAACTGATGGTTCCGTCGAGCATGGGCCCCATCAAGGTGCAGGTGCAGTGGGCGCGCAACGGCGGTAACGCCGCGCTGCTGCTGCTGGACGGACTGCGTGCTCGCGACGACCGCAACGCCTGGTCGTTCGAGACCAACGCGCAGCAGATGTTCGGCAACGACAACGTCACCCTGGTGATGCCGGTGGGTGGCCAGTCCAGCTGGTACGCCGACTGGCAGGGCCCGAGCAACACCAACGGCCAGAAGTTCACCTACAAGTGGGAAACCTTCCTCACCAAGGAACTTCCGGACTTCCTCGGCAATTACGGCGTTTCGCGGACCAACTACGCGGTCGCCGGTCTGTCGATGAGTGGTCCGGCGGCGTTGCGCTTGGCGGCATTCCACCGCGACCAGTTCAAGTACGCGGCCTCGTTCTCGGGCCCGCTGAACTGGAACGCCCCGGGTATGCGCGAGGCGATTCGCGTGATGATGCTCGATGCCGGCCGCTTCAACGTCGACTCGATGGCCGCGCCGTGGAGCCCGCAGTGGCTGCGTTCGGACCCGATGGTGTTCGCGCCGCAGCTGCGCGGTCTGCCGATGTACATCTCGGCCGCCAGTGGTCTGCCGGGTCAGTACGACCACCCGAACGGCCTTGTCGGCGCGTTCAACACCGGTAACGCCATGGGCATCGAGCTGATCTCGATGGTCAGCACCCACTCGTTCAAGGCTCGACTGGACTCGCTGGGCATTCCGGCCGCCTACGACTTCCCGCCCACCGGCACCCACGCCTGGCTCTACTGGCAGGACGAGCTGGCCAAGGCGCGCACGGGCATCCTGGCCGCACTGAACGCCTGATCAAGGGCCGCAACAGCAACTGAACTCGGCGCCGCGCAGATCCGATCTGCGCGGCGCCGACATGTTGCGGGCGGTCGCAGGTTGCCTTGTGTCCTGCCATTTCTCAGGTTTGCTGTCCGCGCGTCCTACCGCCTCGAGCGGTCTCGGCGCGGTACAACACTCCTGTGGCAGGTGTGGTTTCCGGTAGCCGGGGGACGCAGCGTCGCAGCCGATGGAGCAGGCGACGGCTGGCGATGCTGGCCGCCGCCGTGGTCGTGCCGATCGCGTCCGGGATCACGGTCGCGCCGCTCCCGGCATTCGCCGAACCCGCCGCGGTGCCGGCTCCGGCCGGGGCGACCGTCGAGAAGGTCGTCTGGCTGACCGACCGTCGCGTCGCGCTGTGGGTGAACTCGCCGTCCATGGGTTCGCCGGTCCAGGTGCAACTGCTGCTGGCCCGGGACTGGAATTCCCGCCCGGACGCGCGATTCCCGCTGCTGTTCATGCTCGACGGCCTGCGTGCCCAGGACGACGAGAGCGGCTGGACCAAGGATGCCGGCGCGGTCGACTTCTACGCCGACAAGAACGTCACCGTGGTCCTGCCGATCGGCGGCCAGTCGAGCTTCTATTCCGACTGGGTGCAGCAGGACAACGGCAGGAACTACAAGTGGGAAACCTTCCTGACCAAGGAACTGCCGCCCCTGCTGGAGAGCCAGTGGCGTGCCACCGATGCCCATGGGGTGGAGGGGCTTTCGATGGGCGGCACGGCCGCGATGTTCCTGGCGGGGCGCAATCCCGGCTGGGTGAAGTACGCGGCCTCCTATTCGGGCTTCCTGACCACCACGAGTGTCGGTATGCCACAGGCGATCATGTTCGCCATGCGCGATGCCGGCGGATTCGACGCCAACGCCATGTGGGGTCCGCCGACGGATGCCGAGTGGTCCGAACACGATCCGTATCAGCTGGCGCCCAAACTGAAGGGCATCAGCATGTACGTCTCCGCCGGCAGCGGCACCACGGGCGCCTACGACAAACCGTCCGACATCCCGGGCATCAGCACCAACTACGCCGGGATGGGCCTGGAGATGCTGTCCCGGTTGACCAGCCAGAACTTCGTCGACAAGCTGAACAAGCTGTCGATTCCGGTACAGGCCAATTACCGTCCCTCCGGCACACATTCGTGGCCCTACTGGGATTTCGAGATGCGTCAGTCGTGGCCGCAGGCCGCGGCCGCGCTCGGCGTGGAGGCCGGCAAACCTGCCTGCGCGGTGAACGGCGCGGTCGCCGCGGCCGTGCAGATCGACACCTGGCTGGGTGACTGCGTCACCGGCGAGTACCAGGTGGCCAACGGCAGCGCGCAGGACTTCAAGGGCGGCCGGATGTTCTGGTCGCAGGCCACCGGCGCCCATGCCGTAGCGGGGGCGATCGGCGGGACCTATCAGGCGACGGGCGGACCGGGTGGCCCGCTGGGCCTGCCCACCTACGCCGAACAGCCGCTGCCGGACGGGCAGGGCCGCTTCCAGACTTTCCAGGGGGGTTCGGTGTACTGGTCGCCGCAGACGGGCGCCCAGGTGATCCGCGGGGCGATTCTGGCCGAATGGGAGCGGCAGGGCTTCGAACGCGGCCCCGCCGGCTATCCGATCGGGCCGGAGGCCAGGACGCCGAACAAGGACGGCGTGGTGCAGGGGTTCCAGGGCGGGCCGATGTACTTCAGCGACAAGACCGGGGCGCACCGGGTGCAGGGCCTGATCCTCGGCAAGTATGCGCAGATGGGCTTCGAGAACAGCTGGCTGGGTTTCCCGGCGGCCGAGGAGCAGCCGACCAAGGATCTCGGCCGCTACAGCAAATTCGAGAGCGGCAATATCTACTGGAGTCCGCTCTCCGGGGCGTGGGCCGTGCGCAACGGCCCGATCATGGACGCGTGGGGACAGCAGGGCTTCGAGAACGGCAAACTCGGCTACCCGATCAGTGACGAGTTCCCGGTCCCCGGCGGCGTCCAGCAGAATTTCCAGACCGGATTCGTCGTCGTGCGCGACGGCAAACCCCCCGAGGTGCACGGGGCCTAGGGCGATAAATCACCTTTAAGTGGTTGATGAGGGTTCCGGACATGGGATCCCTGTCCGCGCCGGTTGCCGTTAACCTGGAGCGCGACCTGCTAGGCCTTGGAAGAAGCTCTAGCCTTTAGCGAACTAGATCGAGGACACGATTCATGCTTCGGACCCGTCCGGTCGGAGAACGGTACATCGCTGGTGGCAAGGTCGCCGGCATCATGGTCGCGCTGGCGGCGACCGGATTACTGGCCGCCTGCGGCGGTAACGATTCCACGGCGTCGAGCACGCCCACGTTGAAGCCATCCACCACGACCGCCACGGTTCCGGCGGCACAGGGCGCGCCGACCACCGCGCCGGCGGCGCCCGAGCCCAGCCAGGAGCAGGCCCCGGCCACCAGCACCGCGAACGAACGTCCCGAGCCGGCGCAGCCGAACGCGGGCGACAACACGCAGCTGTCGGCGAAGGATCAGGCCTATCTGGACGAGTTGAAGAAGCGCGGGGTGAATCCCTCCAGCCCGGACATCGCGATCACCGCGGCCAATTACGTCTGCCAGAGCAAGGCGAGCGGCGCCTCCGATCAAGAGGTCAAGACGTTCGTGAACGCGATGGCGGGCACCGACCCGTCCTTCGATCCGCAGAAGATGTCGGTTGAACAGGCGGGCCAGATCTACATCGACGTCGCGACCCAGTCCTACTGCAACAAGTGAACGCGCGACGTCGTTCCGGATATGCGGGGGGCGGCGGCAACCGGCGGCCGGGTTGTCTGCTGTTCGTGCTGATCGCGGTCCTGGTTGCGATCGTGGCGCTGGTGCTGTGGTTCGTGCTCGCGGGCCGGTTGCACGTCCCGAAGCCGGGACCGTCGAAGCCGGGTAAGCCCGCCAGCCAGCCGGCGTCCTGCCCGGATGTGCAGTTACTGGCGATTCCCGGTACCTGGGAGTCGAACAGTAACGACGATCCGCACGATCCGACGGCCAATCCGGCGTCGCTGATGCTGCATGTGACCAACCCCGTGCGGCAGCAGTTCCCGGAGTCCCGGCTCGACGTCTACACCGTTCCCTACGTCGCGCAATTCTCGAATCCGATCGCGATTCCGCCGGACGGTCAGTCGTCCTACAACAACAGCCGGTCCGAGGGCACCCAGCGTGCGCTGGCGGAACTGACCGATATGTCGAAGAACTGCCCGCTCACGAACTATGTGATCGCCGGATTCTCCCAGGGCGCCGTGATCGCCGGTGATATCGCGGCGCAGATCGGCGCCGGGCAGGGCCCGGTCGCCGCCGACCAGGTTCTCGGCGTCACACTGATCGCCGACGGCCGTCGCGTGAGCGGCCCCGGGCAGGCCGGTGAGATCGGGATCTCCCCGCCCGGCGTGGGCGCGGAGGTCGCGCTGAAGGGCCTGTCGGTTCCGGGCATCACGATGACCGGGCCGCGCGGCGGGTTCGGTGCGCTCGCCGGGCGCACGAACACCATCTGCGCTCCCGGGGACCTGATCTGCGATGCCCCGCCGCAGGCGCTTAATCCGCTGAATATCGTGCCCAGCCTGATGACCCTGGTGCATGCCGTCGGCAATCCGGTGCACAGTCTCTACAACACCTTCCAGGTGGACGATCAGGGCACCACCGCCACCCAGTGGGCGGCCGCCTGGGCCGAGGGTTTGATCAAGGACGCCCCCCACCCGCCGCACGGCTGACAACCGGCGGTGACCGCGGCCGCCGGAGGTCCCCGAAAAAAAGTAAACCCGAGGGTCACTCAGATTTTGGTGAAGGCTGTAAAGTGCAGCGATGATCGCGCCACAGCGCACATCCGCACAGCCAGGAGCAGAGAGTTCATGACAGAAGCCGCCGCCGCCGGCGCGACCAGCGGTGTCGAGATGACAGCGCTGGGTGTTCCGGCGCGCGCGTTCCGATTCGCTGCTGCAGGTGAGGGAAATCAGCAGGAGGGCGGTGCGCGGAAATTCGTCAAGCTCGCCCAGCAGGCCGAGGAATACGGATACGACTCCTTCGCGATTCCGGACCACCTCGGCCCCCAGGTCGGGCCGATCGCCGCGCTCGGCGCGCTCGCCGTGGCCACCGACCGTATCCGGATCGGAACCTCGGTGCTGGCCAACGGTTTCCGGCATCCGGTGGTGCTGGCCAAGGACGCCGCGACGATCGATGTGCTCTCGCGCGGGCGGCTCGAACTCGGTGTCGGCGCGGGCTGGATCAAGAGCGAATTCGACGCCGCCGGCCTGCCCTACGAATCGCCCGGCGTGCGATTGGAGAAGCTGGACGAGGCGCTGACCATTCTCGACGTGCTCCTGCGCGGGCAGGAATGCCATTTCGAGGGCAAGCACTATCAGGTGCGTGGCATCAAGGGCACGCCGCGGCCGCGGCAGGGCCCGCGTCCGCCGCTGGTGACCGGCGGTGGCGGCCCCAAGATGTTGCGGCTGGCCGCCAAGCACGCCGACATCATCTCGGTGGTGCCGCGCACGACCAAGACCGGTAAGGGCCTGCTGTCGGGAATCACCCTCGAGAAGACCATCGAGAAGGTGAATCTCATCAAGGAGGCCGCCGGGGACCGGTTCCCCGACATCGAACTCAACTGGACCGTCACCGCCGTCGTGATCACCGACGATCGCGAGCGTACGGCCGAGATGGCGTTGGCCGCCCTCGACAAGGGTTTGCACCCGGATCTCGAGGTCGATGTCCAGCTGTCGGTGGAAGACATCCTGAATTCGCCCTATGTGGCCATCGGCACATTCGAGGAGATCGCCGAGCAGATCCGTAACGTGCGGCGATTGACATCGATGTCCTATGTCGGAGTGTTTCCGACCCAGATGGATGCTTTCGCACCGGTGATCCCCTTGCTGCGAGAGGAGCCGTAGCGAGTCGCCACCGTGCAGGCCGGGGAATCGTTCGGCTCGCTCCGGAGACCGCTTCGGGGCCTGCTCTGTAACATGTCCCTGGCTCGAGTACATCTAGCCGATAGGTGGTCACCGCGCAGACCACCGGAAAAAGCTGCAGGCAAGCTCTCGCACCACAGAGCGCCCGCGGGTGAAAGAGAGTCGGGGCCTCACAGGTAACAGCGGCCATGTCGCCGTGCTGCGTGTGCCTCGGAGGAGAAGGAATGACGGACGAGACTTTCGACGATTACCTGGACGAAACCGGGAACATCACAATTCCCGAGGGCCGCACCCTGGTCGATTACGTCGAGAAGCACACCCGCAACGATGCGAACGATCTTGCGTATCGCTATATCGACTACTCCCGCGAGCGCGACGGGGAGTACCAGGACCTGACCTGGAAGGAATTCGGCGTCCGGCTGCGCGCGGTGGCCGCTCGCCTGCAACAGGTGACCGAACCGGGCGACCGGGTGGCGATTCTGGCGCCGCAGGGCCTGGACTATGTGATCTCCTTCTTCGCCGCCATCTACGCCGGCACCATCGCCGTGCCGCTGTTCGATCCGGACGAGCCGGGCCACACCGACCGGTTGCACGCCGTACTGGGCGACTGCAAGCCGTCGGCGATTCTGACGGCCAGCTCCTCGGCCGCCGGCGTGCGCCAGTTCTTCCGGCCGCTGCCGGCCGCGCAGCGTCCGCGCATCATCGCCGTCGACGCCGTGCCCGACACCCTCGGCGAGTCCTGGGTGCGGCCGGATCTGGCCGTCGACGACATCGCCTACCTGCAGTACACCTCGGGTTCGACCCGGACTCCGGCCGGTGTGGAGATCACCCACCGCGCGGTCGGCACCAACCTGCTGCAGATGGTCAACGCCATCAACCTGGACTGGAATTCGCGCGGTGTCACCTGGCTGCCGCTCTACCACGACATGGGCCTGCTGTGCGTGATCCTGCCGGCCATCGGCGGCAAGTACATCACCATCATGTCGCCGAGCGCCTTCGTCCGGCGCCCGGGCCGCTGGATCTCCGAGCTCGCCGCGGTGTCCGACGGCGCCGGCACCTTCGCCGCCGCTCCGAACTTCGCCTTCGAGCACGCCGCGGCGCGCGGTCTGCCGAAGAACGGCGAAACGCTGGATCTGTCGAACGTGATCGGCCTGATCAACGGCAGTGAGCCGGTGACCACCTCGTCGATGAAGAAGTTCAACGACGCCTTCGCCCCCTACGGGCTGCCGAAGACCGCGATCAAGCCCTGCTACGGCATGGCCGAGGCGACGCTGTTCGTCTCCGCGACGCGGGCCGAGGACGAGGCCAAGGTCATCTACGTCGACCGCAACGAGCTCAACGCCGGACGTGTGGTGAAGGTCGACCAGGGCGCGCCGAACGCTATCGCGCAGGTGAGCTGTGGCTACATCGCGCTGTCGCAGTGGGCCGCGATCGTCGACCCGGAATCGATCGACGATCCCGAGGGCGCTCAGGAACTGCCCGAGGGCCGCGTCGGCGAAATCTGGTTGCACGGCAACAACATCGGCATCGGCTACTGGGGTCGCGAGGAGGAAACTCGCAAGACCTTCAAGAATCTGCTGACCAACCGCCAGCCCGAGGGCTCGCACGCGGCGGGCACCCCCGACGACGCGATCTGGCTGCGCACCGGCGACTACGGCGTCTACGTCGACGGCGAACTGTACATCACCGGCCGCGTCAAGGACCTGGTGATCGTCGACGGCCGCAACCACTACCCGCAGGATCTGGAGTTCTCCGCGCAGGAGGCCAGCAAGATGCTGCGCCCGGGCTTCATCGCGGCGTTCTCGGTGCCGGCGAATCAGCTGCCGGCCGAGGTCTTCGCCGCGGACAGCCACGCCGGGCTGAAGTACGACGCCGACGATGCCTCCGAGCAGTTGGTGATCGTGGCCGAGCGGGGTCCGGGCGCGCACAAGGCCGACCCACAGCCGATCGCCGACGCGGTGCGCGGTGCGCTGTCGCAGCGTCACGGCGTGACCGTGCGCGACGTGCTGCTGGTGCCCGCGGGTTCGATTCCGCGTACCTCGAGCGGCAAGCTGGCGCGCCGGGCGTGCCGGGCCGCGTATCTGGAGGGCACTCTGCGCGGTGGTTATCAGCAGCAGGCCTTCCCCGACGCACCGGACGAAGAGTAAGTCGTGCTCCCGGTGATTTCCCACCGTGCCGAGATCGGGGTTTCTCGTCGCCCCGGCCGGTCCGTTGGTCGCTGTGACGTGCCCGTTCGACGGGTCGGCCGGCATCCGGCGGCGGTGTGGAATCGCCGGGGGAACGCGCGCTGCGTGGCGAGTTGTCCACAACCCGCCACTTATCCACATGACGGCGAATCGGCTGTCAATCCCCGCCCGCGCAACATTCGCACACAGGTAGCTTGAGGAATTGATGGCTGACAACGAGGGCACCCAGACGACGGCGACCAGTGGCGTCACCGACGCCGAGACCACCGGCGACGCGAACGCCGAGGTGGAGCAGACCACTGCGACCGAACCGAGCGTGACCGAGCCGGGCGGCGCGGCGAAATCCGGCAGCACCGATATGTCGGTGGCCGAGCTGCGCGAGTGGCTGCAGCGCTGGGTCGCCGACGCCACCGGCCAGCCGGTGGAGCAGATCACGGTGGACCGGCCGATGGAGGAATTCGGCCTGGCCTCCCGTGACGCCATCGCCCTGGGCGGTGATATCGAAGAGCTCACCGGCGTACTGCTGAACGCGACGATCGTGTATCAGCATCCGACGATCGCGGCACTCGCCGAGCGGATCATCAACGGTGAGCCGGAGACGCCGGAAGAGGCGGCGGACGACGCCTTCTACACCGCCGGATATCAGCCGGGGGCGGCGCACGACATCGCCATCGTCGGACTCTCCACGCGCTTGCCCGGGGCCGGCGATACGCCGGAGTCGACCTGGGACTTCCTGATCAACCGGGGTGACGGCATCCGGGACCTGCCCGAGGGGCGGTGGTCCGAATTCCTGGCCGATCCGGATATCGCGGCGGCCGTGGAGAAGGGCAATACCCTCGGCGGCTACCTCGACCAGGACGTGATCAAGGGCTTCGACGCCGAATTCTTCGCGATGTCGCCCGTCGAGGTCGAGCGTGTCGACCCGCAGCAGCGGCTCATGATGGAGCTGACCTGGGAAGCGTTGGAGCACGCGCGAATTCCGGCGAATACCCTCAAGGGCGAATCGGTCGGCGTGTTCATCGGTACCTCGACCAACGATTTCTCGTTGATCGCCGCACTGGGACTGGGCAAGTCGGACGCCGACGCTCCGGCCTCGGCCGACGCCTATGCCCTCACCGGCGGCTCCACCGCGATCGTCGCCAACCGGGTGTCGTACTTCTACGACTTCCGCGGTCCCTCGGTAGCCGTGGACACCGCATGCTCGTCGACCCTGGTGGCGGTGCACGACGCGGTGCGCGCACTGCGCAACGGCGACGCCGACGTGGCGCTGGCCGGTGGTGTGAACATGCTGCTGGCCCCGGCGATCACGCTCGGATTCGATTCCATCGGCGCGGTCGCGAAAGACGGCCACATCAAGGCGTTCTCGTCCGATGCCGACGGCATGGTCCGCAGTGAAGGTGCCGGCATGGTGGTGCTCAAGCGCCTGGCCGACGCCGAACGCGACGGGGACCGCATTCTCGCGGTCGTGAAGGGCAGTGCCGTCAACTCCGACGGTCGCTCCAACGGCATCGTCGCCCCGAATCCGGATGCCCAGGTCGATGTGCTGCGCCGTGCGTACCGGGATGCGGGTATCGCGCCCTCGACCGTCGACTACATCGAGGCGCACGGCACCGGTACCCCGATCGGCGATCCGATCGAGGCCGACGCGCTCGGCCGGGTGATCGGCCGTGGGCGCGAAGACGACAAGCCGGCGCTGCTGGGTTCGGCGAAGACCAACTTCGGACATCTCGAATCCGGTGCCGGTGCCGCCGCCCTCGCCAAAGTGATCATGGCGTTGCAGCACAACGTCATTCCGCCGAATATCGGCTACGCGGGGCCGAGCCCCTTCATCCCGTTCGATCAGGCGCACCTGAAGGTCGTCGACGAGCCGACCGAATTCCCGCGCTACAGCGGCATCGCCACCATCGGCGTCTCCGGATTCGGATTCGGTGGCACCAACGCGCACGTGGTCATCCAGGAATACGTCCCGGCCGCTGCCGCCGAGGCGAAAGACGATGCCGCGCAGGGTGCTTCGGCCGACGCCGAGACGCTCGACGCCGGCCTCGATCACGAGGCGACCGATGTGCTCGCCGGTGCCGAGGCGATCGTCGAGGGCAGCGATCCGCTGGCCGAACCCGAGCCCGTCGCCGAGGCGGCCGAGTGGACACAGGAACGCACGGAGCCGCTGCCGGTGATCCTGCCCGTGTCGGCCTATCTGCCGTCACGCCGTCGCCGGGCCGCGAGCGACCTCGCCGACTGGCTGGAATCCGAAGCGGGACAGGCTACTCCGCTCGAGGATGTGGCGCGGTCGCTGGCCAAACGCAACCACGGGCGTTCGCGCGGCGTGGTGCTGGCGAAGACCCACGAGGAGGCCGTGGCCGGATTGCGGGCTATCGCCGCCGGTAAGCCGGGGCCGGGCGTATTCACCGCCGATTCCCCGGCCGCCCAGGGCCCGATGTGGGTGCTGGCCGGATTCGGCTCGCACCACCGGAAGATGGGTAAGCAGCTCTACCTGGAGAATTCGATCTTCGCCCGGACCGTGGACGAGGTCGACGAGCTGGTTGTCGACGAGGCCGGATACTCGGTCAAGGAGATGATCCTCGACGACGCCCAGGACTGGGATGTGGGCACTTCGCAGGTCGGCGTGTTCACGATCCAGCTCGGTCTCGCCGCGCTGCTGCGCGCGCACGGCGCCGAACCCTTCGGAGTGGTGGGGCATTCGCAGGGTGAGGCGGCCGGCGCGTACATCTCCGGCGGCCTGCCGCTCGAGGACGCGGTGCGCGTGATCTGCGCGCGGTCGCGGCTGATGGGCGAGGGCGAGCAGATGATCACCGACGACCAGGTGCGCAATATGGCCCTGGTCGAATACAGCGCCGAAGATATCGAGAAGGTGCTGCCGGAGTACCCGGATCTCGAGGTCGCGGTGTACGCCGCGCCGACCAACACCGTGATCGGTGGCCCGCCGGATCAGGTGCACGCGATCGTGGCGCGCGCCGAAGCCGAGGGCAAATTCGCGCGAGTGCTGCAGACCCGCGGCGCCGGGCACACCTCGCAGATGGATCCGCTGCTGGGTGAGCTGGCCGCGGAGCTGGCCGGTATCGAGCCGACCAAGGTGACCACGGATCTCTACTCGACCGTGCACAAGGCGACCGTGTACAAGGCCGGCTCGGACCCGGTGCACGACGTCGACTACTGGGTGACCAACATGCGCGGCTCGGTGTATTTCACCAACGCGATCCGCCGCGCGGTCGACGCCGGCATCACCACCTACCTGGAACTGGCGCCGAATTCCGTTGCGCTCATGCAGGTGATGGGTACGACCTTCGCCGCCGGTGTGCACAACGCCGCTCTCATCCCCACGCTCAAGCGTAAGGAGGACGAGGCCGCGGGTGTCATTTCCGCCTTGGCCCAGCTGTATGTGCAGGGCCACCCGGTCGATCTGGTGTCGCTGCTGCCCGCCGGTGAGTACGCCGACGTGCCGCGAACGGCCTTCCTGCGCAAGGAATACTGGCCCAAGGTCAGCATCGCGACGGGTTCGGGCAGCGGCCGCCCCCCCGGTGCGCATGTGGCGCTGCCCGACGGCCGCCACGCCTGGGAGGTGTCGGCCGCGGCCGTCACCGATCTGGCCGGTCTGGTGAATGCGGCTGCGGCGCAGGTGTTGTCGGAGGTGGCACTGGGTGCGACCGTCGCGCACTCACCGCTGCCGGGCTCCGGCACCCTGACCACCACGCTGACCCCGCATCCGGGGGGAGCCTCGGTGCAGGTTCACGTCCGCGAGGGCGCTGCCTTCCGGCTGCTGTTCGATGCGGTGGTGACCGCGAGCGCACCGTCCACCAACGGAACGCCGGCAGCCGCGGTCCGGCCCGCTCCCGCCCCGGCCGAAACCGACAGCGGCACAGCCGATCTCGTCGTCGCGGAGAGTTTCGGCGACCGCTGGGATCCGAACGGTACGCAGACCGTCGAGGAGCGCCTGGCGACCATCGCCGCCGAATCCATGGGTTATGCCGTGGAGGATCTGCCGATGGAGATCCCGCTGATGGAGCTGGGACTCGACTCGCTGATGGCGATGCGGATCAAGAACCGCGTCGAATACGAATTCGACATCCCGTCGCTGCAGGTCTCCGCGGTGCGCGATGCCAGCCTCAACGAGGTGGGCAAGGTGCTGCGCTACGCCATCGAGCACCGCGACGAGGTCGCCGCGATGGCGGAAAAGCAAGCCGCCGAGGGTGGTTCGCTCACCGTGGACGACAACTTCGTCGCGGCCGCGCGGGCCGCGATGGAGGCCGGGGAAGATCCGGCCGCGGCGGTGCAGCAGCAGGTGGAGGCCGCCGAGCCGAAGCCGGTCGAGACGGTTGCTCCCGCCGCCGACGTGGCCGAGGCGAAGACCGGATCCGAGAACGGTACCGCTCCCGCGCAGGCGGCGGCAGTGTTCGGCGGCGGCCAGGGCGCGGGCACCAAGGAACCGGAAGCCGATGTGCCCCCGCGTGATGCGGCCGAGCGGTTGACCTTCGCCGCGTGGGCGATGGTGACCGGCAAGTCGGCCGGTGGCATCTTCAACACCCTGCCGATCCTCGACGAGGACACCGCGGAGAAATTGGCCGCGCGCCTGTCGGACCGGGTCGGCAGCACCGTCGACGTCGACGACGTGCTCGACTGCGAGACGATCGAACAGCTGTCGGATATCGTTCGCCGGCACCAGGATTCGGCCACCGAGGTCGAGGGCTTCATCCGCCCGCTGCGGCCGCGGCCCGAGGGCTCGACCGCGATCCCGATCTTCGTCTTCCACCCCTCGGGCGGTAACACGCTCGTGTACGAGCCACTGCTCAAGCGGCTGCCGGAGGGCACTCCGATGTACGGCTTCGAGCGGATCGAGGGGTCGATTCCCGAGCGGGCCCGCGAATACGCGGCCGAAATCCGCAAGATCTTCCCCTCCGGTCCGTACGTCCTCTACGGCTGGTCGCTGGGTGCGGTGTTCGCACTGCAGGTCGCCCAGATCATGCGTGCCGAGGGCGACGACGTGCGGCTCGTCGGTCTGATCGACCTGGCGATCCCGGTGGAGGACGAGGACCCGTCGCCGGAGGGCCGTCGTGCCCGGATCGAGCGGTTCCAGGCGTTCGCGCAGAAGACCTACGGCATCGAGGGTCAGCTGGACGACGAGATGTTGCAGGAACTCGCGGACGCCTCCGACGAAGAGCAGTACGAGATCATCATGAGCCTGCTCAAGTTCGCGGACGTCAAGATCCCCGGCGGTGTGCTGGAGCATCAGCGCACTTCGTGGCTCGATGGGCGCGATCTGCAGAAGGCGCAACCGTCACATTACGAGGGCGAGGTGACGCTCTATCTCGCCGACCGCTATCACGACGGCATCATCGAACTCGAGCCTCGTTTCGCCGATCGGCAACCGAACGGCGGATGGGATGGTTACATCCCCAACCTGGAAGTCATCCACATCCCGGGTGACCACCTCCAGATCATCGATGAACCGCGCGTCTCGCAGATCGGTGCCGACCTGACCCGGAAACTGGCCGCGATCTCGGACGATGCACCCGGGAAGGGAGAGCAGTGAGTACGACCGCCGAAAGGCTTGCCGACCTGCGGAAGAAGCTGGAACTCGCGCAGGAGCCGGCTGGCGAAGCGGGGATTGCCAAACGGGCGAAGAAGGGTATTCCCTCGCCGCGCGAGCGGATCAACATGCTGCTGGACCCGGGCACGTTCGTCGAAATCGGTGCGCTGGTACGCAATCCGGCGGACAAGAACTCTCTCTACAGCGACGGCGTGGTCACCGGCCACGGGCTGGTGGAGGGCCGCCCGGTGGCGGTGTTCTCGCATGATCAGACCGTGTACGGCGGAACGGTCGGCGAGATGTTCGGCCAGAAGGTCGCCTCGCTCATGCGCTTCGCCGCCAAGATGGGCTGCCCGCTGGTCGGCATCAACGACTCCGGTGGCGCGCGTGTGCAGGAGGCGGTGACCTCGCTGCGCTGGTACGGCGAGATGGCGATCGCCATGGAAGCACTCTCGGGTGCGGTGCCGATGGTGTCGCTGATCCTCGGCAACTGTGCCGCGGGTGCGGTGTATCAGCCGATCTGCACCGATGTCGTCATCGCGACCGAATCCGCGCACATGTTCGTCACCGGCCCGCAGATCACGCGCGAGGCCACCGGTGAGGACGTGACCGCCGACGAACTGGGCGGCGCCTACCGGCAGGCCGACTGGGGCAATATCCATCACGTCGCCAAGGACGAGAAGGCGGCGTTCGAGTGGGCGCGCGAATATCTGAGCTTCCTGCCCTCCAGCTGCCAGGAGGAGCCGCCGATCGTCAATCCGGGCCTCGAGCCCGAGATCACCGAAACCGATCTGGAACTGAACACCTTCGTCCCGGACTCCGACAACGCCAGCTACGACATGCACGAGGTGTTGCTGCGGATCTTCGACGACGGCGGGTTCCACGAGGTCGGGTCGGATATGGCCCGCAACATCATCACCGGGTTCGCCCGGGTGGACGGCCGGTCGGTCGGCGTCGTCGCCAACCAGCCGATGTATCTGGCGGGTGCGCTCGACGCCAAGGCGTCCGACAAGGCCTCGCATTTCGTCCGCATGTGCGACGCGTTCGAGATTCCGCTGGTGCTGGTCGTGGATACGCCCGGCTTCATGCCCGGTTTGGAACAGGAGCGGGCCGGCGTCATCAAACGCGGCGGTCGCTTCTTGTTCTCCTTCGTGGAGGCGTCGGTGCCGAAGGTCACCGTCGTCGTGCGCAAGGCCTACGGCGGCGGCTGGGCGGTCATGGGGTCCAAGGCCCTCGGCGCGGACGTGTACTTCGCCTGGCCGACGGCCCGGATCGCCGTGATGGGTGCGGAGCAGGCGGTCGGCCTGGTCGGCCGTCGCCAGCTCGAGGCGGCGCCGGAGGATCAGCGCGAGGCCATCCGTAAACAGATGATCGACTTCTACAACGCGACCGCCGCCACCCCGTGGCCCGCGGCCGAGCGCGGCTACATCGATGCGGTCATCGAACCCTCGGCGACCCGCTTGGAGATCCGGAAGGCTCTGACACTGCTGCGCGACAAGCGCCTGCAGCGCAATCCGCGCAAACATCACTTGCTGCCGCTGTAGCCCGGCCCACGAGCACACGGCGCCACCCGTACCGGAGATCCGGACGGGTGGCGCTGCCGGGTACAGCGGTCGCAGCGAGCTGCACCTGCGGTTACGCCCGGTTGAACGCCGGGTAGCGCGTGTCTTTCGTGGAATCGCCCGGTCGGCGGGCCGCCATATGAGAGCCTTCAGCTATGGGTAGCTCACCGAAGGCTGTACTCGAAGGCGGGCCGGCCGACCTGCCGCACCGCATCGTTCCCATCACCCCACCCGGCATCGAATTACGCGTGCAGAACGCCGGTGGCTACGAACGCTTCAAATCCACACCACGCCGCCAGGACACCCCTGAAGGCAATCTTCCGGTCTACGAATGGATCGAACACGTCGACGTGTAGGGCAGGCAACCCCACATCGCCGCATACGACGACGGCGGGCGGCGCACGATATGTGCGCCTCCCGCCGTCGTTCGTCGGGGCTACCGATCAGAACACGCGCAGCTGTCCCGGACTCCAGAATCCGGAATGCGTCGCGGTACCGGTGTCGACCTTCGCCGGGGTGGCGTCGGTGTAGTACCGGTTGTAGCGCTCCAGGGTTCCCCAGTCCCGAGCCCAGTTGTCCTTCAGGTAGGTCGGGATCGTGGTGGAACCCGCCAGCATCTGGGTGAAGCCGAGCGGGCCGCCGAATTCCTCGGCCTGCCAGGTATCGGTCGAGCTCACCGCGAGCGGGCGGTCGGGCAGGATGCGATAGTTCGGCATGGTCGCCACGCCGTAGCGGTGCGGGAACGGGTTCTGGCACGGGAACTGCAGGCCCACCGCCCAGTCCTCGAGCACCGGCTGTTCGGAGCCGAGGAAGGTGTTCAGCGTGACCATCTTCGGCACCCGCGGCGGTGTGAACGCCAGCCACTGGTCACCGATCAGCACATTGCGATTGGCCGAGATCCGCACCGCATCGGCGTCCGCGGCGATCTCCGACAGCGGAACGCGCAGGTTGCGCCACGACGGCGCGGGGCCGATATCGCGCGGAACATAGCTGCCCTCGAACTTCACCGAACCGTCGGGCTGGCGCTTGCCGTACTCCAGTTTCAGGTCCTGGCCGTACTGCAGCGCACCGGTCTGATCGAAGGACAGGATGCGGCCGGCCGCGGAGATGACCACCAGCGGCGAATCCGCCGACCGAGCGGGCAGTTCGTACCAGCTCGAGGTCAGATGCGCGGGCTGCTGCAGGCCCTGCTGATAGCTGCCCATCACCGGCGTCGTCGCCGGGTCGAGGCCGTAGGGCAGTGCGACGGTCGAGCCGTTGACACCGGCCTCTTTGGTGGTGCCGCCGCCGGTGCCCGCGTTCTGGCCCTCGGCGAAGTTCGCGCCCACCGACTGGTTGGAGGTGTTGCCGGTGCCCGGCTTCACCTCCACCGCATCGGCTTTCAGATCGGTCGGCACGCCGTTGGGATCGAAGCCGGTCGGGTCGACACCGGCCAGCGGATCGTTGTCCTTGGGCGGATGCGCGGGATCGATGATCGGATTCAACCGGCCCTGGTTCGGATTCGACTCGACCAGAACGTCGTCGGCGATTCCGCAGCGGTTGCCGTCGACCGCGTCGACGTTGCCGCGGGCCAGCGAGTAGGCCGGGTACTGGGTCACCGCGCCCTTGGCCAGCGACAGCACCTCGAACAACACCATCGCCGCGGCGACGAGCGTCAGCGGAATGGCCGCGAATCGGCGAATACGCTTGCCGCGCGAGGATTTCGAACTCTCCGGCGGTTTGGCGTAGCCCTCGCGCAACGCCTGCCAGGCCACCACCGCCAGCGCGAGCCCGAACAGCACCAGCATCATCGTGTTGGACTGGAATCCGTGCAGCGACACCGTCTTGTCGAACCACGGCACGCCGTAGCTCGAGACGTACCAGTAGCCGTTGGTGCCGGAGAACGACAGCGCCAGCGCGAACAGCAAGGCGGCCAGGAAGATCGAGCGGTTCTTGCGCGACCGCAGCGCCGTGGCCGACACCGCCACCGCGGTCACCGCCGCGAGCGCACCCGCGATGCCCGCATAGGCACCGAAGTGGTGGGTCCACTTGGTCGGGTTGAACATCATGAAGAAGATGGTTCCGCAGACCACCCCGATCAACCGCCAGGTCGGACCGCTGGAGATGCCCGGAATCTGCTTGCGCCGCAACAGCACCAGGGCGGTGGTGATCAGGCACAAGATCATCACGATGAAGGCGAACCGGCGCGAGACCGAACCGTCGACGGTCTGGACGAACAGGTAGTAGTAGCGCAGGTAGTCCTCGTACCACGCCAGGTTCGGGCCGGTGAGGCGCCGCACCCGGTTGGCCTCCTGGATTCCGGCGAAGGTCTGATCGCTGTAGACGACGGTGAGCACCAGGAAACCGGCCGCCGCGATCGGCGCCAGCAATGGTAGTGAGGAGACGAATCCCGAAGCGCGCCAGCCACTTCCGGCACGTGCCTGGAGATCGCGCTTGCGCCGCACCACGATTCGCACCAGCGGGCGGATACCGGCGAGCAGCGCGGCCACACACATCAGGCCGGTCGGCGCGGCGGCGAGCGTGAACGCCGCGACCAGTACCGCGCCGGCGGCGGGCAACAAGCGTCCGGTGGCGATCGCACGTTCGATGGAGACCCAGGTCAGCAGCGCGCCCAGCGCGACGATCGGCTCGGAGCGCAGGCCGTTGTCATAGGGCAGCCAGAAGGCGAGGAACACCAGCCCGCCGGTCCACAGCGCGACCTTCGAGGTCCGCACGCTGCGGCCCAGCCGCGGCACCACCTCGCGGCTGATCACCATCCAGCACAGAATCCCGCACAGCAACGCGGGGATGCGCACCCACGGACTCGCCGTGGAGATCTGCGCGAAGACCTGGATGACGTCGTAGTACCAGCCGAACGGAGCTTCCGGCACGCCGTACCAGCGGAAATAGTTGGCCAGATAACCGGCGTGCGGCGCCACGCGCACCATGGTGAGGATGTAGCCGTCGTCGGAGGTGTTGGCGCCGATGAAATGCCACACCAGCAGGATGCTCAGCACCGCGCCGTCGGCCCAGGTCGGCTTCAGCCAGTGCGCGGGGAAGAAGCGGCGGTGGCCGCGGCCGTCGCTGGTGTCGAGGCGGCCGAGCGCGGCCAGCGCGATGAGTGTGCACAGCACCGCGGCGATCATCGCGACCAGTTTGATCACGGTCGGCGACGACGAGAAGCGGGAATCGACGGTCATGTGGAACGACAGCCCGGCCGGCGCCGCACCCTTCAGATCCGAGAACACGCCGACGACCTGCGGCCGCAGATCACCCTGCAGCGCGCCGTCCACCGGCACGGTCACCGTTTCGGTGCCACCGTCGGCGGCGGGCCGCTCGACCTGTTTGGTCAGGCCCTCGAAGTGGGCGTAGGTGCGGTCGATATCG
Source organism: Nocardia mikamii NBRC 108933 (assembly GCF_001613505.1). Taxonomy (GTDB): domain Bacteria; phylum Actinomycetota; class Actinomycetes; order Mycobacteriales; family Mycobacteriaceae; genus Nocardia; species Nocardia mikamii. The sequence goes on along the minus strand of NZ_BDCM01000004.1, from coordinate 12,798 downwards.
GAGCTGATGGTGATCGAAGTGCAGCCGTCGAGCTCACCGCGCTTCGCCGAGGCGACGATCGCATTGCGGTCCACCACATCGACAGAATCGCTGGTGACACGCACGAACATGCCCTCGAGCGCGGCCCGGTCGCCCTGCGGCGGCGCGGTGTTGAGCAGCATGCCGCCCTGGGGCAGCTGTGCCACCGTCGAACACGGAATCGATGCCCGCAGATCCACCGGGACCTGCGACATCAGCGGCGCCTCGACATTGCCGATGGTCCCGCCCTGCGGCCAGTTCACCTCGGCGGTGGTCTGCTGGACCGGCAGGAACGGGGTCGCGAGCGCGAAGATCGCGCCGAGCAGGCCGGCGATCACGGCGATCAGCCGGGCGGTGCGGAAATCGCGCGACGTCACCGGTTGTTCGGCGACCGTCGGTTTTGTCAAGACAGCTGTTGCGGCGTCGGGCACGGATGGTGATGTTATCTGCCCACACTGAGAGTGACGTTGTTCACGCCCCGCTATTTCGCCTTGATGGGCGCATCCTTGGCCCAGCCCCAGCGCGTCTGCACCGTCACACCGACATCGGCCTGGCGCGCCTGCGGCACGTAGGGGGTGAATCGTTCCAGCGAACCCCAGTCCCGGCCCCAGTCGTCGTTCAGGTAGGCGGGGATGGTCTGGGCCGAGAGCAGCAAACCCGTCCAGCCCAGTGGACCGCCGCCGATATCGTCCTGCCAGGCGTTGGAGGCGTCGGAGCCGACCCGGTCCGGCAGGATGCGCCACTTCGGCACCTCGGCCACGCCGTCCTTGTGGTCGAACGGGCGCTGGCAGGGGAAGGCCAGGCCGACGTGCCAATCCTCGAGGACCGGATCGGTGTGTCCGACCACCGAATCGAGGGTGGCGAGCTTCGGCAGCCGGGGCGGTGTGACCGCCAGCCACTGCCGCGGCGTCAGATCGTTGGCGACCGCCACGATCCGTACCGCGTTGGTGCCGTCCGGAACGCGATCCAGCGGCACCCGCATATTCCGCCACGACGGCGCGCCGCCGATGTCCAGCGGTACGAACGAGCCCAGCGGCCGCACGGTGCCGTCGGCGGCGCGGTCACCGAATTCGACGCGCAGATCCTGGCCGTAGGTGACCACGCCGTCGGCATTCACCGATTTGATCCGCCCGGCCGCGGTGACCACCAGAACCTCGCGAGCCGGGTCCTGACGGGCGCCGGACAGATCCATCCGGTACCAGCCCGAGGTCAGATGCGCCTGCTGTTTGGTGCCGGTGGTGTAACTGCCCATCACGGGGGTGCGGGCCGGGTCCAGCCCGAACGGCAGGGCGACGGTGCTACCGTTCACGCCCACCTGCTGGGTGGTACCGCCGCCGGTGCCCGCGGTGGTGGTGTGGGTGGTCTTGTTCGCGGAATCGGTGGTGACCGAATTCGCGCCGCCGGTGGTCGTCTCTTCGGCGTCGGCGGTCAGATCCTTGGCCACGCCGTTCGGGTCGAAGCCCGTACTGTCGGCGCCGAGCGCGTCCGCCGCGGAACCGGAGTAGGGCTGCAGCAGGGAATCGGCGGTGTCGGTTTCGGTGAGGACCGCATCGGCGAGCGAGCACGGATGTCCGCCCAGCGCACGGATATTCGACTTCGCGATGGAATAGGCCGGATATTGCGTGATGGCGCCCTTGCCGAGGGAGGCCACCTCGAACAGGACCATGGCCGCGGCCGCGATCGTCAGCGGTTGCACGGCCCAGGTGTCGAACCGCCTGCGGCCGTCCGCTTGTCGATACGGCTCACGGTAGTACTGATAGGCCGCCAGCAGCAGGCACAGCACCGCGAGTCCGAGGAACAGCGTCGAGAGTCCCTTACCCGCGATCAGCGGCGCCTTGTCGTACCACGGCACACCGTAACTGGAGACGTACCACCAGCCGTTGGATCCGGTGAACGTGATCGCCAGCAGGAAGAACACCGCGGCCGCGAACAGCGAGCGGTTGTAGCGGGCCCGAATTCCGTTGATCCCCACCGCAACCGCGGTCAGCGCCGCGAGCGAACCGGCCAATCCGGCATAGACGCCGAAGTGGTGGGTCCACTTGGTCGGAGTGAACATCATCAGCAGCAGTGACATGAACACGATGCCGAGGATGCGCGCCGAGGGACCTTTCGAGGTGCCCGGAATCCGGCCGTTCTTGCGCAACATGACCAGGACGCACACCAGCAGGCACAGCAGCATGCCGAGAATGCCGAACCGGCGGGCCAGTGAGCCGTCCGGCGCCAGCATCAAGAGCGAATCCCACCGGGTCCGTTCGTCGAACCAGGCCACATTCGGTCCGATGATCTTGCGGACCCGGGTCGCCTCCAGCACCGAGGCCAGCGTCTGATCGGCGAAGACCACCACCAGGACCAGCGCTCCGGCGGCCGCGCCCGGCGCGAGCAGGGCGCCGTACCGCAGTATCGACGCGCCGGCCGAACCGCCGCCGCGGGCGCGGGAAATGATGTGCCGCAGGACCGGTCGCGACCCGGCGACCAGAGCGGCGATGCAGATCAGGCCGGTCGGCCCGGCGGCGAGCGAGAACGCGGCGATCAATACCGCGACCGCGGCGGGCAGCAGTCGTTTGGTCGCGATCGAGCGTTCGATCGAGCACCAGGTCAGCAGCGCGCCCAGGGCGATCAACGGTTCCGGGCGCAGCCCGTTGTCGTAGGGCAGCCAGGCGACCAGGAACACCAGCCCCGCCGTCCACAGCGCGACGGTATCGCGACGGACACGAGAACCCAAGCGTGGCAGCACTTCCCGGCTGATCACCAGCCAGCACAGCACACCGGCCAGCAGCGCCGGCAGCCGCATCCACCAACCGGCGTCGCTGACCCGGGTCATCCAGGCCAGCACCTCGTACGGCCAGCCGAAGGGCGCCTCGGCGACTCCGAACCAGCGGTAGTAGTTGGCCATGTAACCCGAATGTTTCGACGCCCGGGCCATATTCAGGATGTAGCCGTCGTCGGAGGTGTTGGCGCCGATCACATGCCAGACCACCAGCGTGCCGAGCACCACCACATCCGCGAGGGTGATTCGCCACCAGTGCGCGGGCAGGAAGCGTCGCGGCCGTCGCCCGTCGGCGGTATCGATCAGATGCAGGCAGATCAGCGCGATGACGGTGAAGACGACCGCGCCGATGATCGCGGCCAGCTTCAGCGGGCTCGGCGTCGACGAGAAGCGCGAGTCGATGGCGGCGTGCAGATGGGCGTCACCGAGCTGCTCGCGGGTCAGATCGGTGAAGACGCCGACGATCTGGGGCCGCACATCGCCACCGACGGTATTGGTGAACGGCGTGCCGTCCTGCCGGGTGACACCGGTGAATTCGGCCGTCGTGGCCTGCGCGGTGGAGGTGACGACGAAGCGCGCGCAGCCACCCACCTCGGCCAGTGGTGCCGACAGCAGCGGAATATCGCGCAGCCGCACCGAGAGCGTGCGCCCACCCGGCTCGTCGGCGACCTTGGCGACCAGGCCCTTCGCGGAAGCATTGGGCGCGTCGGCGGGCACGGTGGACAAGACCGTGCCGCTGGGGAGTTCGCGCAGCGCGCTGCACGGCAGCGACGCGTCGACGGTGAGCGGCACATACGACACCAGCGGCGCGTTCACCGGGACCGATTGCGGCTGCGGCCAATCCAGGCTCGCCCGGTCCTCCCGCACCGGCAGCAGCGGTGTGAGCACCGCGAGGGCGACGGCGATCAATCCCGACAGGAGAGCGACCACGCGGATGCGGGGAAACGCTGGAGAGTCTGCGCGCACCCAGCGATGCTAAGCCACGGTCCGGTCGGCAACCGGCGAGCACGGGCGGAAGGGGAGGCGGCTACCGATTATTCGTGCGAGCCCGCCGCCGAGCGAATCAGCGCAGTCCGCGCACATCCCAGACGACGACACCGTCGACCACCTGCCCCGGGATGCCGAGCAGCTGGTCGAGGGTCGCGCGGATCGCCCCGCCGTGTTCGGTCGGCGGCAGCACCACCACATCGGCGTGCCAGTAGTCGAGATCGGCCAGCGCTCGAGCCCGTGCCCGGTAGTCGACCGGCTGGATCCGGTCGGTCTCCTGCGCCCGCATCAACAGCGTCGCGGTCGGCCGGTCGTCGGGTCCGTAGCGGCCCTTCTTGTCGGCCGTCGGCCCGACGAAGTAGCCGCCCGCGAGCGGGAAGCCGAAATGGGAATCGACCTGCCAGTGCAGCGGCTGGGCGTCGAGCCGGGTCGGGGGCGGCGCGATCACGACCGACCCGTCGCCGACATAGCGGTCGACCGTGCCGTCGGTGAAGAATCGCGGCGTCGGATCGCGATGGGTCACCGGCAACACGGTCGGTACCAGCGGGACCAGCGCGAGCGCGACGGCGGTGAACCAGATCACGGGCCGCAGATCGTTCGTGCCGCTGCGCGCGTAGTCGAGGATGCGCTGCGTACCCAGCGCCAGGATCGCCGCGAGCGCCGGAATCGCGGCCATGGTGAAGCGGGTCTCCAGCACGGTGTTCAGCAGCGGCACCTGATCGAGCCAGTGCCACGGCAGTGTGATCCCGGTATCGGACCTGCCGATCCGCAGCGAAACCCCCAGCGACAGGACGCTGTAGACCACGATCACCGTCGTGGCCGCGCGAATCACCCGATATTCGCGGTTGCGCGAGCGCCACAGCCAGACCGCGGTCGCCGCGGTCAGCGCCAGCAGCGGCCAGCCGAAGAAGGCGTTCTCCTCGGTCGGGTTGATCGCGGGGGTCTTACCCGGGGCGAAAACGCCGCCGAGCGATCGGGAGGGGAATTCGATCAGCGCTTCGAGGTCGTTGCCCATCGGCCCGTGATCGATGGAACGGTAGCTCTGCGGCCCGAAGAACTGCCACCACAGCGGAATCGCCGTAGCGGCCACCGTGATCACCGCGGCCAGCGCCAGGGTCGGCATCACGGCAAGCACCACCCGCAGCCCGGTGCGGGGCCGGTGCAGGTAGTAGACGAGGGCGAACAGGCCGAAGCCGAGGGCGAAGATCAGCAGCGGTTCCTCGCCGAGCGCGATCTGGAGCGCGACCAGGACCGCGAGCACCACGGCCTCCCGCACCCGCCGCGCCCGCGTCACCGGTTCGTCGCCCACGGCCCGGCGCGCCATCCGGATCACCAGGATGGCGAGCACCGGCAGGATCGCCAGACCGACGAAATTGGGATGGGCGTTGGCATGCGAGATCATCGCGGGTGCGAAGCCGCAGAACGCGCCGCCCAGCGCGGCGGCGAAACGGGACCGCACCAACTCCCGGGAGAACAGCCAGTACCAGGCGAAACCGGTTCCGGCGAGGCCCAGGGTCAGCACCAGGGCGAAGGTGACGGTCGGGCCGAACAGCACCGTGACCGGGGTCAACGGGATACCGACGCCGAACATGGCGGTATTGGCCATCATGTTCACGCCGTCGGGATAGTTCTGCAGATTCGTGCCCAGCGGGTTGTGCAGGTGGGTCACCGCATGCGCTGTTTCGGCGAAGAACCACTCCCACATCGACTGATCCTGGCCGCTCGCGACCAGATATCCGTGCGCGGTGTCGCGCCACTGCCCGGACAGGACGTAGACGGCGGCGGCCAGGTGGATGGCCGCGACCACCAGATCCGCGCGGGAGGCGAGCAGACGGCCGCGCAGGCGCGTGCCCCGGGAGGGTCTGTCCGCGAGTCTCGGCTCCGGGGTGCGCAGCTCGTTCCCTCCGGACAGGACGGCCGCGCTCACCCCCGGACGCTGCTCGTTCGGAACCGCTGGCCCGCCCTGCACCACTGGTAAAACACTCCTTCGGCCGACAATCAGCCACCCACCGTACCGATCCGGAGCGAAGCAGCGCCGGATGAACGGTGGTTATCCACAGGAATGGGGAAATTCCACAGCGTTATCCACAGCGGGAGTCAGTGGCGTACGACCAGGGTGAACGGCCCGATATCGGTGATCCGGAAGTGTGGATCGGCGAAGAGGGTTCCCGGAAACTCGACCGTGTAGCGGCGCACGTTCGGATCGTTCGGATAGACGTCCTCGGCCAGGCGCAGGGTGTAGTTCTCGCCGCTGCGGCGGAACAGGAAGGCGTCCGGCGCGCGCCAGGGGGAGTGGTTCAGTGCGTCGATCAACTCGGCCGGTGATTTCAGTTCGCTCCAGCGCTTGATCTCGGCGGCCCGGGCGGGGAAATCGGCGAGCGGATTGGCGTAGTGCGACGTCAGCGCCTGGAAACCGAAGTACGGATAGTAGGACAGGAAGCTGGTGTCGGCGGTGAGGACCACCGTCTCGTCGCGCGGTCGCCCGGTCTGCTCGGTGAGTGTCTGATCGATGCGCCCGTAATACGACACCGCCGAGGGACTGCGCTTGTCCGCGCGCACTCCGTTGCCGTCGGTGTCGGTGTAGGCGGTGGTGATCTCGGCGTTCAGGATGCCGGGGATGCTCTGGGTGAAGGCCAGCGCACCCAGGACCGCCACCACCCCGGTCGCCGCCCGGAACCGCCGCGGTTCGTCGACGGCCTGGTAGATCGCTCGCGCCCCCTCGACGAATCCGAACGCGCCCGCCGCGGCGAGCAGCACCTGCAGGATGGGTTCCAGCCGGAAGGCCAGCCCCGTCGTACCGGCCGCAGTGACCAGCATGGAGGCCAGCGACCACAGATAGATGGCGACCACCGAAATGGCCAGCGCCTGGGCTCGTCGCGAACTCGCCGCCCGCACCACCAGCCAGAGGGTGCCGAGCAGGCAGAGCGCGCCGAGCAGCGGTTCGGAGAAGTCGAACATCGGGAAGGCCAGTCGTGAACCGGACTCCGGCAGGTAGTGCAGGGCGGTATTGGATTCCGGCGGATGCCCGGTCAGCACCTTCGCCAGATACGGGCCCCAGACGATCAGGGCCAGGATCGCGGCGATCATGCCCATGACGATCAGGCGCAGCAGAATCGGCCACAGCAGCCGGAAGACGCCGAGGCGCGGAGCACGCGGCTGATGCACCGCGATTTCGCGCTGTTGCCACCACAGGGTGGCCCAGGCGACCAGGCCCATCAGGACCACGGTGAAGACGGCGACCACGAAGAACAGCGTGTAGAACATCGCCGACAGTCCGAGGAACGCGCCCGCGCCGATCGCCGCGCCCCAGCCACCCGCGGTGCGCGGTTCGCCGGCCGAGCTCGCTGCCGCCCCGAACTCGGCGGGCCGGTACAGGGCGCCCCACGCCAGCACCATCGCCGGTGCGAACAGGATCACCAGGACGGCGCTGTAGGCCTCGGGGGAGGCGAACGCCACCATCACCGCGGTGGTCGTCGCCGCGACCGCGACCGCCCAATCCCACCGAATCAGCTTGGACCACAACACGAGTGCCAGCACCGACGCCACCGCCAGCGACACGATCGCATACGGTTTGAACGTCTCCCACCCGGCCAGCCCGAGCAGATTCGCCACGCGTCCGCCGATCCAGAACCAGCCGGCGGGGTAGTACGCCGGAATGTCGGCGTAGGTCATATCGTGCAGCGCGGCGGTATCGGTGAGTCGTGTCAGATATTCGGTGCGGAATTCCTGATCCACCGAAATGCCGAACAGATACAGCTTGGTCGCCGCGAGCGGCATTCCCAGCGTCACCGTGACGAAGGCGGAAATACCGGCCCAGGACAGCACTTTCGCCACCCACGGCCACCGGTGCAACCGGATCAGCACGATGGCGAGCACCAGTAGCACCGCCGCCCCCGCCTGCCCGACGGTGGTCAGCGCCCGACTCACATTGGAGGAGTTGAACGCCGGCCACTGCACCGCCGACATCGCCGTCAGCCCGATCGCCGCCACCAGCGCGGCGACCACCGCCCCGACGACAGCTTCCCCGAGCCCGCCCCCGACCTGCCGGACTAGTACGCGCACAGTGCCTCCGGATCCTCTCTCGCCGCCGATCTGCCCGCGAGCCTACAAGCCGGGTGGAACCGGTTCGCGTCGGTGCGAAGCACCCCGGCGGCCGCCCTCGGAAAACGACGAAGGAGAGCCGGCGCTCGGTAGCGGCGACTCTCCTTCGCGGCTCGAAATCGGGCCGAAACTAGATGGGAAGTTTGCGGAAGATCGGGCGCGGAACGTGGCGCAGGATCATCATGACCCAGCGGAACGTGCCGGGCGCCCAGACCAGTTCCTTCCCCTTCTCGGACGCCGAAACCGCAAGCACCGCAACGTCTTCCTTGTTCACCGTGAGCGGCGCCTCGGCGACGTGCGCGGAGAACTGGGTGCGCACCTGGCCCGGCCGCACGACGGTGACACGCGGGCCGTGCGGGCGCAGCGCCTCACCCAGTCCGAGGTAGAAACCGTCCAGACCGGCCTTGGTGGAGCCGTAGACGAAGTTGGCGCGCTTGACGCGCTCACCGGCCACCGAGGACATGACGATGATCCGCCCGAAACCCTGGGCCTTCATCTTCTCGCCGACCAGCACGCCGACCGACACGCCCGCGGTGTAGTTGACCTCGGCGACGCGCACGGCCTTGAGCTGGTTCTGCCACAGCTCCTCGGCATCACCGTCGAGCGCGAAGGCGACGATCGCGACATCGATATCGCCGTCGGCCCAGGCCTGTTCGATCACCTTGGGGTGGCTGCCGGTGTCCAGGGCGTCGAAGTCGACGATCTCGACCTTCGACGCGCCCGCGGCCTCCAGCTGAGCCACCGACTGCGCCCGCAGCGGATCGTTCGGCAGCGCCGCGAGCACGACCCGCGCCGGCCCCTTCTTCAGGTACTCCTCGACGATCGCGAGGCCGATCTCCGAGGTACCGCCCAAAAGCAGAATGTTCTGCGGGTTACCTACCGCGTTGATCACTGCAGCTCCAGCCTTCTCGCCATATCGGACATGAAAACGCCTGTGGGATCGACACTTCGGCGGACCTTGATCCACTCGTCGATCTTGGGATACATCTTGTGGAAGGTCTCCGCGGTGGTCCGGGAGTCCTTCGCGGTGTAGAGGCGACCGCCGAATTCCAGTACGCGACGGTCCAATTCGGTGACCAGCTCGTTGAGGCCGGGCCGCACGGGGAAGTCGACGCAGATGTTCCAGCCCTCCATGGGGAAGCTCAGCGGCGCCTGGTTGCCCGGACCGAAGAACTTCAGCACGTTGAGCGCCGAGTAGTGACCGGAACGCTGGATGTCGACGATGATCTTGGTGAATTCGTCCAGCGCCTCGGGCGGCAGCACGAACTGGTACTGGATGAAACCGGCCGATCCGTAGGCCCGATTCCACTCCGAGACGACGTCCAGCATGTGGTAGAACTGCGTCAAGTTCATGATCTTGCCGGTGTAGTTGCCGCCGAGCGCGTAGTACGCCTCGCCGACCATGCCGAGCGTGAGCTTGTTCGCCGCGAAACTCGGGAAGATGTTCGGCACCGTCAGCAGATTCGGCGCGTCGAACTTCAGCGGGTTGCCGCGCAGTTTCTTCGGCAGTTCGTCCAGCTTGGCCAGCCGACCGCGAGATACGTTGGCGCGCCCCAGTTTCGGCGGTGCGCTGATCACGTCGAACCAGGTCGAGGAGTACGTGTAGTTCTCCTCGGAGCCGTCCTTGTGTACGGCGATGGTCTCGTCCAGCGTGGTGGTCTTGATGCCGTCGGCGATGAAGTAGGCCGTCTCGGTCGGCGTCATCTCGATCGTGGCACGCAGGATGATGCCGGTCAGGCCGTTGCCGCCGACGGTCGCCCAGAACAGCTTGGCGTTCTTCTTGGGGCCGATGTGCTGAACCTTGCCGTCGGCGGTCAGCAGATCGATCGAACGCACGTGGTTGCCGAAGCTGCCCGCGCTGTGGTGGTTCTTGCCGTGGATATCGGAGGCGATGGCGCCACCGACGGTCACCTGACGGGTGCCCGGCAGGACCGGAACCCACAGGCCGAAGGGAAGCGCGGCCTTCATCAGCTGATCGAGGCTGACACCGGCATCCACATCGACGAGGTGGGTGTCACGGTCGATCCGGTGGATGTTGTTCAGCGCCGACATGTCGATGACGAGGCCGCCACCGTTCTGCGCATGGTCACCGTAGGACCGGCCGAGCCCGCGCGCGATCACGCCGCGCCGCAGGTACGCCGGCTTGGACTCGTTGTCCTCCGCGACCATGGCCACGGCCTTGGCGATCAGTTCCGGATCGCCGGTCGAGAGCACTTCGGAGGTGGAGGGCGCGGTACGACCCCAACCGGTCAGTCGACGGGTGCGCGTCGGCAGCGAAAAGCTGTCGGCGGAGCCGTTGCTGCTTGCCTGTGACGCCTCGCCGTCGCCCGCGGAGTTCGCAGGACCCGCGGCGGTGGAGGTCTGAGCTTTCGTGGACATCGGCATAGAGGCTACAGGTATGGCCGGGACAGGGGTCGGGTGTCGCGGGTCCGCGGCCCGCTCGAGGCGGATTTCACAGCGCCGACCGGGGCGGGAGCGTGGTTGCGGCGGCGTGTGCGGCGGGACCCGCTACTCTCGTGCCGTGAGTGCGGAACCCCATCTCCCTCTTCCGGCCGAGTTACCCCTGGTAGACGAGCCAGGCGGTACCGACGTCGATCTGAAGACGCAGATCGTCCGGTTCGTCCTCACCGGTGGCCTGTCGGCGGTGGTCGACTTCGGGCTGTACGTGCTGCTCATGGCCCTGTTCGGGATCCCGCGCGATTTCGCCAAGGCCTGCAGTTTCATCGTCGGCACCACCACGGCGTATCTGATCAACCGGCGCTGGACGTTCAAGGCGCCGCCGAGCCGCAGCCGCTTCGTGGCGGTGGTGATCCTCTACGCGGTGACCTTCGCGGCGCAGGTGGGTATCAACGCCCTGCTCAACGACACCCTGCCGCCGATGTCGGTGGATATCGCCGGCCATTCGGTGAAGGGTGCGGTGCTCATCGCCTTCGTCATCGCGCAGGGCGTGGCCACCGTGATCAACTTCGTCGTGCAGCGCGCGGTGATCTTCAAGATCCGCTGAGGGCCCGCGCCTGCGCCTTGGCGCCGAAGTAGTCCCCGCCCTTGGCTCGCGGACTGTCGGTACCCCATTCCCGCTCCTCGCGGGCGGCCGGCACCAGATGCGGGATGTGCTTGCGGCAGTGGATATAGGCCTCCTCGACATCCACGACCACCCACCGCTCGGCGATCCGCCCGCGTTCGGCCGCGGGCAGGCCGGGTACCCGGACCCGTAATGCCTGATCGTCGACGATGTGTGCCGATCCGTTGATGTGCAGTCCGACCAGGTCGTGCACGAAGTCGATCATCAGGATGCCGACGTGCGGGTTCTCCAGGATGTTGCCGAGCGAGGCCATCACCCCGTTGCCCCGGTATTCCGGATAGGCGACCGTGCGGTCGTCGATGACGTGCACGAATCCGGGTTTTCCGGCCCGGAAGCTGGTATCGCATTCACCGTGCCGGTCGGCGGTGGCTATGAAGGCCATATCCATCCGGCCCACGAAGTCGCGCATACGGCTGTTGAGTCCGTTCAGCACCTGTTCGTCGTAGAAACGCCCCGCACGCTCCTCGGTACCGAATCGCCGTTGCAGTTCCCGCTCGCCGTCACTGCCGTCTGTGAAACCGGACATGCCACACCCCTCCGGGTAGCTGAGATCCGCACGTGGATGGTTCGGCGCTGAACCTGGAATATGTCGAAATCCTATAGGAACGAACGTATTTCGGATGGCGAATTCGGCAATGCCGAAAGGTCGTTTGCCCCGGGGATGCCGGCCGATTCGGACGTATCGGAGAATCACACCGGCGTGATGGTCACCGGAACTCCGTTGAACACCGCATTTCCGGAAACGGCGTCGATGCGCGAATCATCGGTCAGGGCATTGGCATTCACGCCGGCGTGCTCGCGCGCGACCGTCTGGGTGCTGCCCGAATGTCCCCACCCGTGCGGCAGGCTCACCACACCGGGCATGATCCGGTCGTTCGGTTCCACGGGCACGGTCAACTTTCCGGCCGCCGACTCGATCGCGGCCAGCTCGCCCAGCCCGAGGCGCGCCACGTCGTCGGGATGAATATGCAGCGTGCAGGTATTGGAGCCGCCGACCAGGGCCGGCACATTGTGCATCCAGCTGTTGTTCGACCGCAGTTGCCGTCGGCCGATCAACACCACATCCGGCCGGGCAGCCGACATTTCGGCCAGCAGCCGGGTCGTATCGTCGAGCAGCTGCTGCGGCGCCAGCTCCACCTTCAGGGAGGCCGTGCGCAGCACGCCGGGCAGCCGCGGCCGCAGCGCACCCAGGTCGACGCCGTGCGGATTGTCCAGCAGGACCTGCAGGTTCAGCCCCTCGGGCGCGATGTCGACGGACCGGCGATCGGGATTCCATTCCCCGTACGGACCCAGGCGCAGCATCATGTCGATGCGCTGTTCGGTGCTGTTCGCGCCGATCAGCTCGCCGCGCCGCGCGCCGAGTCCGGCCTTGTGCAGGGTGCCGGCGATGATCAGCTCGTCCACCGCGGCGACGGAATCGGTTCCCGGCTCCGGCTGCTGACCCGCCAGGGAAAGTGCCAGGCGGGCAAGTATTTCCGGTTCCGAGGGCCGGTCGCCGGGCAGGGCGACCACCGGCGGGGAATAGCGGGCGTAGTTGTGCACCGCGAACTGCAGCAGCGCGAAATCGTAGTGCGGCGCCTGCAGAGTGCGCGGCGGCGGCAGGATCACATCGGCATGACGGGTGGTCTCGTTGAGGTAGCGATCCACACTGACCATGAAGTCCAGTCCGGCCAGCGCTTCGCCGAGCCGGGCGCCCGCGGGAGCCGAGAGCACCGGATTGCCGGCCACCGTCACCAGCATCCGGACCTGTCCCTCGCCGGGGGTGAGAATTTCGTCGGCCAGCGTCGCGACGGGGAATTCGCCCATGGCTTCGGGCAATTCGCGCACCCGGCTGGCCCAGCGC
>NZ_BDCM01000003.1 GCF_001613505.1 Nocardia mikamii NBRC 108933 | reverse complement strand
CCGGGGGTGAGAATTTCGTCGGCCAGCGTCGCGACGGGGAATTCGCCCATGGCTTCGGGCAATTCGCGCACCCGGCTGGCCCAGCGCCCGAGCCGGAACGGCCGAGTCCGCACGATGCCCAGGGCGGCGGCGGTGGCGAACATCGCGCCGCCCGGCCGGTCCAGATTGCCCGTGAGCACGTTGATCACGTCCACCAGCCACTGCGTGAGGGTGCCGAATTCGGCGGTGCAGGTGCCGATGCGCGCATAGACCGCGGCCGTCGGCGCCGCCGCCAGCTCCCGTGCCAGCCGCCCGACGGTCTCGGCCGGAATGCCGGTGCGTGCCTGCACCGCCTCGGGAGTGAACGGGAGTGCGGCCGAACGGATCTGCTCGAGGCCCGCCACCTCGACGCGGATTTCGGTCAGATCCTCGGCGAAGAGGGTGTGCACGATGCCGAACAGCAGATACGCGTCGCTGCCGGGCCGGATGAACAGATGCTCGTCGGCGAGGTCCGCGGTGCGGGTGCGCCGCGGATCGACCACGACCAGGCGCCCGCCGCGCTTGCGCAGCGCCTTCAACCGGCCCGGATAGTCCGGGGCGGTACACAGCGAGCCGTTGGATTCCAGCGGGTTGGCGCCGAGCATCAGCAGATAGTCGGTGCGGTCCAGATCGGGTACGGCGACCGTGAGCGGATCGCCGAACATGAGCCCACTCGACACCTGCTTCGGCATCTGATCGGCGGTGCTGGCCGAGTACAGGTTGCGGGTACTCAACGCCCGGATCAGTGCCGGCACGTACAGCGCGCCGGCGACGGTGTGCGCATTCGGATTGCCCAGATACAGCGCGGCGGCCTGGCGGCCGTATTCGTCGAGGACGGCCGGGGCCCGCTCGGCGATGAGATCGAAGGCCTCGGCCCAGGTGGCCTGCCGCCAGGTGTCGGTGGCGCGATCACGGATGATCGGTTCGGCCAGCCGGTCGGGGTCGGCGTCCAGCGCCCCGAGGCTCGCGCCCTTCGGGCAGATGAAACCACGGCTGAACGGGTCCTCGCGGTCGCCGCGCACGCGCGTCACCCGGTCCTGAGGGTCCAGGGTGATCTCGAGTCCGCAGACGGCCTCGCACAGCGGGCAGGTGCGGTAGGTGGTTCGGGATTCTGCGGTGACGCGCGTCATGGATCCATCATCGTCGGCGGTCGGTCGTCGCGCCGCGATTCATCCGAAATGCACGAAAACCGCGAAACCGCGAGAACACTGTCGTTCTCGCGGTTTCGCGGATGGTCGATTCAGCTGGCGATGCGAGCGACCTGCGGCTTGCGGCCGGAGTTCGCCGAACGCACGGCCGCGGCGATCGCGACGACCGGCGGCAGCCAGCGGGCCTCGGTCGGCGCTACACCCCAGCAGGCCTCGCCGGCCGAGAGCTGGGTGGGCGGCAACGGGATGCCCGCACCGTCGGTGTAGACGATCGCGCCGGCCGCGCGCAGCGCCTCGAGCGCCATGGCGGCTTTGGCGAGTCCGGTCACCAGGTGGATCTCGCGGCGCTCGGCGCCCGGGATCTCGATCACCGGTCCGGACAGGTTGTTGGCCCGCAGGAATCGGCGCACGTTCGCGGCCAGTTCGCCGGCGACCTCGATACCCGAGACATTCGTGTCGGTGATCAGGCAGATGCCGTTGGCCGTTTCAGCGACCGTCCACCCGCGCTGGATGTAGTCCTGCGCGGTAGCGGCCAACGTCGCCGCGTGGACGGAAGTCGGAAACGCTGTACGCACTGTGTTCTCCATTCCCCGGGTAGATCTGGGTCCTGCGTCGGTGTTCATGGGACGTATCGGGCCGCGCTACCGGCGGTGTTACAACTTGGTGGAAATTTCTTCGTGAGGGTCGGATACGTCACACGGGCGGGCGGTGATCGCGGGTGGCTATGAACCTTTCGGAGCGCCGTAGCCCGCCGTTGTGAACTGCTACGACTACCACCTTTGTGCGCGTGGCTGTGAATCGAATGCGTTGCCGCTGTTGGTTCCCTGGCAGCTCGCTGCGAAGAAAGGGGGAGAAAGTGTGACGTGAGTCGCATGTGACCGATGGGATTCGAGCCCGCCCGGAGATTGCTCGCTTCCGCTGTCCCGGGAGAGGATTCGAACCATGAGCGACGACCCGCAGCGGCCCAGGAACCGGGATTCCGAGACCGCGGCCGCGCGCGATTCCGCTGGGGGCCCACGGGATAGGGATGAGACACCCGAACCGACCGGACGCGACGGAGTCGACGACCGCTCCGGCGAAGACACGGGCGAGGCGGACTACGCCGTGGAGTCCCGCTGGCTCGCGTGGAAGGACTCCGCCCGTCGCCGCTGGTCGCCGGATGAGACCGCGGAGGACGAGCGACCCGAACCGTTCCGGAGTCCCGGCGCCTTCCGCGCCTGGTGTGGTGCGGCCGCCCGCGCTCTGCTGGATGTGCAGTTCCGCACCCCGGCCACGCGCACGCTGCTGCCCCTGGCCTATCTCCTGGGACTGGCCTTCGCGATCGGCATCCCGCTGGTCCTGGTGGTGGTGCTATGGCAGGTGTCGGCACTGCTGGGAGTGATCTTCGCGATCGTGGTGGCGATACCCCTCGGCCTGACCATCGCGGCGTCGGTGCGACTGGTGCTGGAATTCCTGGTCAACGCCTCGCGGCTGGCGACCCGGGTGGAACACATCAACACCCTCGCCGACGATCTGTTCCGCGCGCTGTCCGATGTCGCCGAGCCGGTGAACCAACTCTCGGAAGATGTTCGCGCCGTGCAATTCTGGCGGTTCCGCAAACGTCCGCCGCGCAGGTAGAAGGGTTCGCGGGGCCGGGTCGATCGGCGCGGCTGTCGGGTGCTGTTCTGTTGTGCGACAATCCGTTCGGGGGTGTCCGGAGCGAGTTCCGATGCCCGCGAAGGTTTCTGCCGAGGGGGGAAAATGGCTTCACCGCAGGGGATCACCGGTTCGACCATGCCGCGGCGGCAATTGGGCCGTCGGCTGCGTGACCTGCGTAATCGCGCGCGGATGACGACCCGGGTGGCTGCCCGCCGGCTGGAATGGTCGGAGGCCAAGATCTGGCGGATCGAGACCGGTCAGACCTCCCTGCGCAGCCTCGACGTGGAAGCCATGTGCAAGATCTACGGCGCGCCCGAGGCGGAGCTGGAACCTCTCACCGCGCTCGCCCGCGAAACCAAGGCCCGGGGGTGGTGGGCTCCCTACGGCGATGTGATCGCGGAGGGTTTCGACGCGTACATCGGCCTCGAAGAGGCCGCGACCCACATCTCCACCTTCGAGAACGAATTCGTGCCGGGCCTGCTGCAGACCGAGGACTACACCCGCGCACTGCTGACCGCGGCCCGGCCGAATCTGAGCCCGGCCGAGGTCGAGCGCCGGATCGAGCTGCGCAGGCAGCGGCAGCGTCTGCTCACCCGCACCCCGGATCCGGTGCGGTTGGTGGCGATCATCGCCGAGTCGCTGCTGTGGCGGCGGATCGGTGATCCGGCCGTGGTCGCGGGACAACTGGATCATCTGCGCCGGATGTGCGAGTGTCCGACCATCGATCTTCGGCTGGTGCCCAACGATTCCGGCTACCACGAGGGTCTCGATTCCGGACGATTCGTCCTGCTGGAATTCGGCGAAGCAGGCCTGGAAACGACCGAGCCGCCGGTGGTGTACGTCGAAAATTTCGCCGGCTCCACGTATTTCGACAAAAGTTCCGATGTCGACCGTTATCAGGGCGCATTCGCGAATATTCGCGCCGCCTCGGTGGACGGGCGAGCGGTCCTGGACGAGGCCATCGCCGCTGCGTGACGTTCGGCCGGATTCTGTGCGGGCCGGATTCAGTGCAGGGTGCGTTCCAGGACGTCGCGGTGAGTCGGGACGGCGGCGGTGTGGACCGCGCGGCCCTTGTCGGTGAGGCAGACGTAGATCGCGCGGCGGTCCTCGGTGCACAGGGTGCGGTCGACCAGTCCGTCGCGTTCCAGGCGTGCCACCGTACGGGACAGTGCGCTCTGGCTCAGGTGGATGTCGTGCGCCAGATCGCTCATCCGGTAGCTGTCGCACGAGGCGTCGACCAGGCGGTCCAGCGTCTCGAACTCGCTGAGGCCGATGTGGTGTTCACGCTGCAGATCCTTCTCCAGCGCGCAGGACACCGCGGCATGGCGAGCGAGTAGATCGCGCCATTCGCCGACCAAACCGCCCGGCCCGTCGTTGCGGACGATCGGCGCAGGGCAGCCGGTGTCCGTATCACTCGGCGCTATGGACGGCAGACCTGCGGAAGACGCCGTGTCCGGTGCTACCGCGTCCGTCGAATGCGCCGGAAACGCTGTCGACGCCTTTGTCATGTCGTCATCCTAGTGCCTGCGTCGGTTTCATGCAACCACATTAAATGCTTGTGCATTAGATGCGCACGCATGTAATGTCTCGCGACATGACTTCCACAGCAACACTTCCGGCCGCCTCGGCGGTCGACACTCGGTGGCCGATCCGGCTCTGGGGCATGCTCATCACGCTGTGCATCGTGCTGTTCCTGGACGGCCTCGACGTCTCGATGGTCGGCGTCGCGCTGCCGTCCATCGGCACCGAACTCCATCTCGAAACCTCGACCCTGCAGTGGCTGGTCAGCGGATACGTCCTCGGCTACGGCGGTCTGCTGCTACTCGGCGGCCGCACCGCCGATCTGCTGGGGCGCCGCAAGGTCTTCCTCATCGCACTGGCCGTCTTCGCGGTCGCCTCGCTGGCGGGCGGGCTGGTCAGCTCCGGGCCGCTGCTGATCGCGACCCGCTTCGTCAAGGGTCTGGCGGCCGCCTTCACCGCGCCGACCGGGCTGTCGATCATCACCACGAACTTCGCCGAGGGGCCGGCGCGCAACAAGGCGCTGTCCATCTACACCGTCTTCGGTGCGGGCGGCTACTCCATGGGCCTGGTCTTCGGTGGCCTGATGACCGGTTTCGGCTGGCGCTGGACCTTCCTGCTGCCGGTGCCGATCGCGCTGGCCGCCCTGGTTTCCGCGGCGATCCTGGTGCCGAAGGACAAGGGTGACACCGCCGAGGGCGGACACGATCTGCTGGGTGCGCTGTTCTCCACCACCGCCATGCTGCTGCTCGTCTACACCGTGGTGTCCGCACCGCAGGCCGGCTGGGGTTCGGCGCGCACCGTGGGCTCGTTCGCGGCCGTCCTCGTCCTGTTCGCCGCCTTCGTCGCGGTGGAGAAGCGGGTGCGGCATCCGCTGATCCGCCTCGGCATCCTCCGCAAGGCCACGCTGGTGCGGGCCAGTCTGGTGATCGTCGCGGTGGCGGGTTCCTACTTCAGCTGGCAGTTCATCGTCACCCTGTATCTGCAGGACAGCCTGGGCTGGTCGCCGCTGACCCTGGCGATGGCGCTGCTGCCGGTGGGTGTGCTGGTGGCGCTGTCGTCGGTGTTCTCCGACAAGTTGGTGGACCGGTTCGGCACCGGCCCGATCATCGCGGTCACCACCACCGTCATGGCGATCGGTTACCTGCTGTTCCTGCGGATCGACACCGCACCGTCCTACGTCGCGGTGATCCTGCCCGCGGTGCTGCTGATCGGTATCGGATGGATCGGCTTCCCGGCCATCAACATCCAGGCCACCAACGGCATCGACGACGAGGAACAGGGCCTGGCGGCCGGTGTGCTGCAGACCTCGATGCAGGTCGGGGCGGCGATCGTCCTCGCCATCACCACCGCGCTGATTTCCTCGGGCCCGCACGGCAATTCACCGCAGGCGGTACTCGACAGCTACCGTCCCGGCCTGATCTTCGCGGGTATCGCGGCGATCATCGGCGCCCTCATCGCCTTCACCCACTTCCTGCCCACCCGCAAGAAGCAGCAGGAGGTCGAGGACACCGAACAGGCACCGGAACTCGCGGCGGCCTGAGCTCCTCCCGAAACGCCACGCCCGGCTCCTCCGTTCGAGCCGGGCGTGGCGTCTGCGCGATCCGGGCCGGGACGGTGAAATCCGGCCGCGACTCTCAGCGAAGTTCGCGCAGGCGTGGCGCGGCCGCATCCTTCGGCGAGCGGATGAAGGTGAGCGGAGTGCCGTCGGAACCGGCCGTGGGCCAGTCGATTCCGAGATCCGGATCGAAGGCGTCGAGGTCCCGGTCGAATTCGGGGGAGTATTCGAGCGAGCAGAGATAGGTGACCGTGGAATCGTCGGCCAGCGACAGCAGGGCGTGACCGAGCCCCTCGCAGAGAAAGACCGAGCGGCGCGAGACGTCGTCGATCACCACGCTGTCCCAGCGGCCGAAGGTGGGGGAGTCGCGGCGCAGATCCACCACGACATCGAGGAAGGCGCCGCGCATGCAGGTGACGTATTTCGCTTGGCCGGGCGGATTCTCGGTGTAGTGGATGCCACGCAGGACGCCGGCCGCCGAGGTGGAGGTGTTCATCTGGAGCAGGTCCAGGGGCCGTCCGGTCGCCTTCTCGAATTCCGAGGCCTTGAACGTCTCGGCGAAGACGCCGCGCTCGTCGCCGCGCAGCTCCGGCGTGAACTCCCACGCACCGGGGACCGCCAGTTCTCGAATCCGCATGTCAACCGTCCTGTCCGTAGCTATCGTCGCGCCCGCGATTCAGCAGGTCCAGCAGGTAGGTCCCGTATCCGGAGCGCACCAGCGGCTCGGCCAGCCGGCACAGTTGTTCGTCGTCGATGAAGCCCATCCGCCAGGCCACCTCCTCGGGCACGCCGATCTTGAGGCCCTGTCGTTCCTCGATGGTGCGCACGTAGTTGGCGGCGTCCAGCAGCGAGTCGAAGGTTCCGGTATCGAGCCAGGCGGTGCCGCGCGCGAGGGTTTCGACCTGCAACCGCCCCTGTTCCAGATAGGTGCGGTTGATATCGGTGATCTCGTATTCGCCGCGCGCGGACGGCCGCAGTCCCCGGGCGATCTCGACGACGTCGTTGTCGTAGAAGTACAGGCCGGGAATGGCGTAGTTGGACCGCGGGCGTTTCGGCTTCTCCTCGATGGAAACGGCTCTACCCCGGTCGAATTCGATCACGCCGTAGGCCGAGGGGTCGGACACCCGATAGGCGAAGACCGCGCCGCCGTCGAGTCCGTCGAAGCGCCGCAACCGGGTGCCGAGACCGGGACCGTGAAAAATATTGTCGCCGAGCACCAGCGCCGCGCATTCGCCGCCGATGTGGTCGGCGCCCAGCACGAAGGCCCGGGCCAAGCCGTCGGGTTCGGGTTGCACCACGTAATCGATCACCACACCGAACTGGGTGCCGTCGCCGAGCAGCCGGCGGAAGGCCCCGGCATCCTCGGGAGTGGTGATCAGCAGGATGTCGCGAATGCCCGCCAGCATCAACGTGGAGAGCGGGTAGTAGACCATCGGCTTGTCGTACACCGGGACCAGTTGCTTGCTGACCCCGCGCGTGATCGGGTGCAGCCGGGACCCGGTGCCCCCGGCCAGAATGATTCCGCGCATGTGACGCAAGTCTGCCAGCTCTCGCCCGCTCGGGCTCGATGAGGTTCCGAGTAGACCGCGAAATGGTCACGATGGTTTCGCCGGACCCTGGTCGGGCGATCAAGTATTGCGTAGGTCACATATCCGTGGTGTTCTGAAACACCAGTATGTGAGATGTCAGCGCCGACACCTCAGCTACCGAATCTGCCGGTAGCCGGTCACTCGGCGCCGAGTGGCAGGTAGGTGCGCGATGACGGCGATTCCCATCGGCGAGGCCGAATACCGGCCGGGGCTCGAACCCGGTGTTGTCGTGGATCCGTTGGTGGTCAACCCGGACCGTGCGAGCCTGCATTCGCAGGCGGTGCTGCTGACCTGCCGGGGCGTGGTGGGCCCCGTCATCCGGCGCTATCCGATCACTCCGATGACCATGCCCGTCGCACGGGTCCTGATCGACCGGCTGGCGGCGCTGCGGCCGCAGGTGCGCGGCGTGGAACGTGAACAGGTGCGGATGAGCGGCTTCCGGATGGAGATCATCCGCCCGGCCGGCGCTCGGCGATCCCTGCGCGACGGTGCTGTGATGTACATGCACGGTGGCGGCTTCTTCCTGTGCGGACTGGATTCGCACCGGCCGGTGGCGGCCAGCCTGGCCCGCCGTACGGGTCTGCCGGTGGTGAACGTGGACTATCGGCAGTTGCCCGGGACGAATATCGCCGGGTCGGTCGAGGACTGCCTCACGGCCTATCGCTGGTTGCTGCGGCACGGCGCCGATCCGGCACGCATCGTCTTCGCCGGAGATTCGGCGGGCGGTTTCCTCACCTTCGCCACCGCGTTGCGGGCGGCGCAGGCCGGGCTGCCCGGCCCGGCCGGCCTGGTCGGCCTGTCGCCGCTGCTGGATCTCGATTACCGGCTCAAGGGCGAGTACATGAACGTCGGTCGCGACGCCTACATCCCGATGGCGGCGGTGCGGCAGATGGTGCGTTACGGGGCCGAGGCGGAGCGGCCGCTCGACCCGGCCTTGTCGCCGGTGAACGGATCGCTCACGGGGCTGCCGCCGGCGCTGCTGATCGTCGGTGAGGACGAATTGCTGCGCTGCGACAGTGAATTGATGGCCCGCCGGCTCACCGCGGCCGGTGTGCCGAATTCGCTGGAGCTGTGGCGCGGGCAGGTCCACGCCTTCATGAGCATCCTGCCGAATATGCCGGAGAGCCGCGCCGCGCTGGCCCGGGTGGCGCGATTCGTGCGGGCGCGGGTCGAACCGGAAGAGGCCGCGCGGACCGCCTGAGAGGGAAGGTTCGGAGGCGGCGGCGGAGTGTGACCACGGAGGGGCCTCCCCGTCGGGCGCATCGAACACCCACTGACAGGCGAAACGACAGTGCCCCGCCCACCGAACGGTGGGCGGGGCACTGTCTCTGATCCGAGGTATCCGCCCGCTCAGGGGGACGGGCGGCCTGCGGAATTACTTGGCCGGCGCCGGCGGGTTGAACGGCGCGGTGGTGGTGGCCCAGTACTGGATCGCGGCGCCGATCGCGACCGGAGCGGTCACGAAGATCTGGCCGGCGAGCACACCCAGGAAGCCGACAGCGGCGGCACCGGCGATGCAGCCACCGAGCGGGCCGAGGCCGAACAGGGTGGCCAGCGCACCGGTCGCGACGACACCGAGGGCAGCGCCCGCGATGCAGCCGATGGCCGCGCCACCGATACCACCGACCAGGGTGCCGATGGTGGCACCGGTGGAGATGGTGTCCTTCAGACGGGTGAAGGCCGCGACCTCACGGTCGTAGGGGGTCTTCCACGGGGCCGACTCCTCGAAGGGCAGCGCGACCGGCTTGTAGACCGCGTGCTGCTCGTCGAACTGCGGGGTCAGGGTGGCGGTGTTACCGGAGATGTCGGCGGCGATCGGGAACTCGAAGTCGTCGACCCGGAAGTTCAGCGGGGTGCCGGCGAGCACGGTGCCGTTGGCGGCCTTGATCTTCAGCATGCCGTCTTCGTTGACGATCGAGCCGCCGTCGGTCTTGATGACGGCCTTGTCGTTGTCGACGACGCTGGCCTTGTAGTAAACGCTCTCGGGCGCCGCGGGGGCGGCGGGGTCGGCCGTGGCGGTGCCGGCTGCGACACCGACGGCGGCGACCAGCATGGCGGCGGTCGCGACGAATTTCCTCATCATCATTTTCTGCGGAACCTCGATACAGAGTGGTTCTGGGACATGAGAAATAGAAATCGACGTCAGCTAACGAGCGGTGAACCTGTTGTGTCCGTTCATTCAAATTCTGTTCACCATCGGGTTCTTGCCGATTGTCAGGTTGTGGAAACATGCAGTATGCGTGCGGTTTTCGGACACCACCAACAATTCGAACAAATAGGACATCAAGAGCATGGTGTGATGAAGGTCACACGTCGCCATGTCGCCGGTGTGACTCGCAGGTGATTCAAAGTCCGTATTCGCGTCCACGTTAGGGTGGCACGGTGCGATTGCTCGTAACCGGCGGAGCCGGATTCATCGGCGCGAACTTCGTCCATCAGACCGTGGCGGATCGCCCCGACGTCCGCGTCACGGTGCTCGACGCACTGACCTATGCCGGAAATCGCGCCTCGCTGGCACCGATCGCCGATCGGATCGAGTTCGTACACGGCGATATCGCCGATTCCGGTCTGGTGGACCGCTTGGTCTCCGGAGCCGACGCGGTGGTGCATTTCGCGGCCGAATCCCATAACGACAATTCGCTGGCCCGCCCCCGGGCGTTCGTGCAGACCAATATCGTCGGCACCTTCACTCTGCTCGAGGCCGTCCGCAAATACGATGTGCGCTACCACCACATCTCGACCGACGAGGTCTACGGCGACCTCGAGGCCGACGATCCGGCATTCACCGAGAACACCCCTTATCAACCGTCCAGCCCGTATTCGGCCACCAAGGCCTCCAGCGATCTGCTGGTCCGTGCCTGGGTGCGGTCGTTCGGCGTGCGGGCGACGATCTCCAACTGCAGCAACAATTACGGCCCGTATCAGCATGTGGAGAAATTCATCCCGCGTCAGATCACCAACCTGATCGACGGGGTGCGACCGCGCCTCTACGGCGCCGGACATCAGATCCGGGACTGGATTCACGTCGCCGATCACAACCGCGCGGTGTGGGACATTCTCGACCGCGGGCGCATCGGACAGACGTATCTGATCGGGGCCGACGGTGAACTGGACAACCGGACTGTGGTGGAGTTGCTGCTCGCCGAATTCGGCCGCGACCCCGGCGATTTCGACCACGTCACCGATCGGCCCGGACACGATCAGCGCTACGCCATCGACGCCACCCTGCTGCGCGCCGAACTCGGCTGGCGTCCCCGGTACGGCGATTTCCGCGCCGGACTGGCGGCGACGGTCGCCTGGTACCGCGACAACGAGGCATGGTGGCGCCCGCAGAAGGAACACACCGAACGCGCCTACGCGGCGGCCGGCGAAAAGGTGCTCTAACCCCAGATCAGGACGTTGTATTTGATCGCGGCCGCGGCCAGCGCCACCACGGTCGCGACCACCACCGTGATCGCGGGCCCGCGTACCGGCGTCACGCCGCGGGAATCGCTCAGCCGCAACGGCATCCACCGCAGCAGCACCGCGAACCCGGCAATCGCCAGCGGCACGAAATAACGCCCCTGCACGCCGTCGATCATCCAGTAGCCCACGGGGGTGAACGACATGTAGAGCGTCACGTAGATCATCGCGACACTGGCCAGCACGGTGAGCGCGACGATCCAGGTGCGCCACCGGTTACCGGTCAGCCGATCCGCGATTCCGGCGCTCACCGCCAGCGCCAGCAGACAGGCCAGGATCGACAGCGCGGGAACGTCCACATAGGCGAATCCCAGCTCGCCGAAGAATTGGATGAACCATTTCTCGTCCCGATACCAGATGCTGTCGCCGAAGGTATTCGCGAAATGGACCGGATCGGAAAGAATTTCGTGCAGCTGGTCGCCGGGGCGCACCGACCGCCATTCCGACGGCTTGCGCATCAGACCCATGCCGTCGCCCGTCGGCGCGGCGATCTTCATCCATACCGCGAACAGGATCGCGCCCAGCGCCGCGAAACACCACGGCAGCCAGCGCAGCGCCTTCCCGAAGCCGTACTGCCGGGCGGGAATCAGGACCACCAGCATGGCGAGGATGACGTAGGTCGGCTTGCTCAGCGGCAGCGCCAGCGTCGCCGCCAGTGCGGCCACCATCTCCGGCTTCGACAGCCGGGTGTCGAGGAAGACCCCCTTCACCACCAGGCACGACACCAGGACGGCCAGGGCGTTGGTGACGGTGTCTGCGGTGACCGTGCCCGCCTGGAACAGCGCGATGGGCAGCACCGCGACCGTGAACACCAGCCATTGGATGCGGAACGTCCGCAGCGCCCGCAGCGCGAACGCCACGATCACCAGATAGGCGAGCAGTCCGGCGAGCCGGGTGAGCAGCACCGTATCGCCGACGTCGAGGCCGATCGCCTGGGCCAGCCGGATGCCCACGGCCGCGGGCACATACGGCACCGGCGAGTAGGCGGCGGTATTGGTGAACCACATCTGCTTGGTCGCGGTGGCGGTCACCGGTGCGGATCCGAGCCGGTCGTAGGCGGTCTCGTCGGCGGCCAGCGGGGCCGGCTCGGTCGGGTGGCGGTTGTAGTCGGTGAAGGCGTAACCCATCAGACCGTCGACACTCAACGGGATCTGCCCGCCGTAGGAGACGCCGCGGTCGTCGGTGATCCGCTCGGGGGTGAATCCGCCGTGCGCCACCTGGTACGCGCGGCCGAACTGGGTGATCTCGTCATGACCCCAGAACGGCGGGGTGATGGTCGCGAAGACGATGCCGAAGACGCCGGCCACCAGGACGAAAACCGCCGCGGCCGGGCCGAGGTGGTGCGCGATGCCGGATCGGGCGCGCCGGAGCAGGCCCGAGGGCTGCTCGGCGCCGACGCCCGCGGTGCCATTCTCGCGGTTCGCGTCGTCGCGGGTCGGTTGCTCGGTGCCGGCTTCGCTGGTCACGGCCTCGCGATCGGAGGGCCGCCTATCGGCGGCCTCCTTGTCGGCCTGGGTCGTCATCAGTGCGCCTGCCGCACCTGCTCGGGCGTTTCGGCGCCGACGGCCGAATACCGCAGGTACATCAGGCGGGCGGCCTCGTGCCGGGATCGGCGGATGCCGTCGAGGATCAGACCGGCGGTCCACGCCAGGCTGCCCAGCAGCAGCAGGGTGAAGCCGAGGAACAACGTGGGGAAGCGCGGAACCTGGTGGATTTCGTAGAACTGGATCACTATCGGCACGATCAGGATGACCGAGATCAACCAGGCCAGCGTGCCGAACAGTCCGTAGAACGCGACCGGGCGTTCGTGTCGGGCCAGACCGAAGATCAGGCCCAGAATCTTGAATCCGTCGTGGTAGGTGCGCAGTTTGGATTCACTGCCCTCCGGCCGGTCGCGGAATCCCACCCGCACCGAGGTCTGCGGTACGCGCAGATGCAGCGAATGCACGGTCAATTCGGTTTCGATCTCGAATTCGCGCGACACCGCGGGGAAACTCTTCACGAAGCGACGGGAGAACACCCGGTACCCGGAGAGCATATCTTCGACGTTCTCGCCGAATACCTTGCCGACCACGCCGTTGAGGACGCGGTTACCGGCTTCGTGGCCGGCGCGGTACGCCTGTGTGCCTTCGTCCTCTTTTCGCACGCCGAGGACGTGGTCGTAGGGGCCGGACAGCAGCGCCTCGATCATCTTCGGGGCGGCGAAGGCGTCGTAGGTGTCGTCGCCGTCGATCATCAGGTAGACGTCGGCCTCGATATCGGCGAATGCGCGCCGGACGACGTTGCCCTTGCCCTTGACGGTCTCGGTGCGCACGATCGCGCCCGCCTCCCGGGCACGTTCGGCGGTGGCGTCCGTGCTGCGGTTGTCGTAGACGTAGACGTCGATGCCCGGCACGGCAGCCTTGAGGTCCGTGACGACCTTGGCGACCGCAGCCTCCTCGTTGTGGCAGGGCACGACTGCGGCGATGCGAAGCTCGGTGGGGTTCACCCCGTCAATCCCTCATTTGATCGGCCGATGAAATACGGAACACCGGGAGGGTACAGGTCGGCGCCGGACTCGCGCCCGCTAACCCTCACTGTGTCGGGTGCGGGCCGGTGTACCCGCCGCGACCTCGCGCCCTTTGCGTCCGCTGTGAGCCGCCCGGTCGCACCCGCGGCGAGCCGCGCTTCCCACCGGCATCACGCGGTGGGGAACAGGGGTGCGGTACCGTCGCCGGGTGGCCAGCAGTGAGACGGCGACCGAACCGGTCGATCGAACCGGCGATACGTTGCGACACAAGGTCGTCACCGCCCTGCGGCAGGGATCGGCCTTTCTGGTGGTCGGCGCGATCGGATTCCTCGTCGACGCCGGAACCTATAATCTGCTGGTCTTCTGGGGCGGCGACGGAGTTCTGAATCACGCGCCGCTGGTCGCGAAGATCATCTCGATTCTGGTGGCCACGGTGGTCACGTATTTCGGCAACAAATGGTGGACTTTCGCGCACAAGCAGGGTGGCAGTCCCGCCCGCGAATATCTGCTGTACGCCGTTTTCAATGTGGTTGCCATCGGATTGCAGCTGGGGTGTCTGGCATTCTCCCGATATGTCCTGCACCTGTCCTCGCCGCTGGCGGACAACATCTCCGGCACCCTGATCGGCCAGATCGTGGCAGTGGTTTTCCGCTACTGGGCCTACGACACTTTCGTCTTCGCCGAGTCGCGCTCGGGTCGGGATTTGCGGGACACCCGTACCCGGTCGGGCCGGTGATCGTGCTTCGCAATTGTCGATCACCGGCCCTCCGGTCGGACGCCGCGACATGAGACGGACATAATGGGTATCGCTCGCACCGAGCCCGCACTTGACCGCGCCCGCGCCGGATTCGGCGCCATCGGACACTGTTTACGAGGGATTCCACCATGGATCAGTCGGCTGGCCAGGCCGTGACCGCCACCGAGAACGACCCGCGGATCGCCGAGCCCGCACCCGGCGCCCTGCGGACCGAGCACCGCGCCCCCGACCGCCTGGTTCTGGCCCGGGGCATTTTCACCGGCCCGGCGCCCAAGATCAGCGACGAACTCTATGCGGTGGTCAAGGGCAAATCGCATCGCGAACGGCTGTCGCTGCGGCTGGAAAAGGGCGCGCACGCCCACACCAACACCTATTTCGGCCGATTCGCGGCCAGCTATTGGCAGCGCTGGACGACGGTGACCGAGGTCCAGGTCTCGATGCGGGTCGCGGTCGGCGACCGGGCCCGGATCCGGCTGGCCGCCTCCGATATCGCCGGACACCGGCGCATCATCGACTCCGCGGATGTGAATTCCGACGGCGTGATCACCCTGCGGGCGCCGCTGGATCAGTACGTGGACGGTGGGGCGCTGTGGGTCGAATTCGATGCTGTCGGAGGCGAACTCGCGATCGGTGAGCTCACCTGGACCGCACCCGCGCCGGATCGCATCCGCCCGGTCGCGATCGCGATCTGCACCTTCAACCGGGCCGAGGACTGCGCGCACACCGTCGCCGCCCTCGCCTCGGATCCGGAGGTGCTGGCCGCCATCGACGCGGTGTACGTGGTCGACCAGGGCACCGACCTGGTGTCGGACCGGGAGCTGTTCCAGCAGACGCAGCCGCGTTTCGGTGACAAATTGCGCTACATCCGCCAGCCGAATCTCGGCGGGGCGGGCGGTTTCACCCGCGGGTTGTACGAGGTGTCGGCGGCGAACGAACACGCCGACGTCATCCTGATGGACGACGACATCCTCTGCGAGCCCGAAACGGTGTTGCGGCTCAACGCCTTTGCCAATCTCACGGTGGAACCGACTCTGGTCGGCGCGCAGATGCTGTTCCTGCTGAACCCCGACTATCTCAACGTCGGCGCCGAGGAGGTGCACCTGAACGAGCTTCGCCACGGTCAGAAGGTGCCCAAGGCGTTGCGCAACACCAGCATGCTCAAGCGCAATCAGGAGCGCCGCGTCGACGCCGGCTACAACGCCTGGTGGACCTGCCTGATCCCGGCCGAGGTGGTGGCCCGGATCGGATTGCCGCTGCCGATCTTCTTCCAGTGGGACGACGTCGAATACGGTGTCCGCGCCCGCGAGGCGGGATTCGTGACCGTGACGCTGCCGAATGCGGCGGTCTGGCACGCGGACTTCTACTGGAAGGACTTCGACGACTGGGCGCGCTACTTCAGCATGCGCAATTCGCTCATCGTCAGCTCCATGCACACCGATCTCGACGCGAAGGCGGTGACCCGCAAGCTGTTCCGTGAGATCGCCGAATATCTGGTGGGTATGCAGTACGGTCTCGCGCACACCACACTGCAGGGCATCGAGGACTTCCTGCAGGGCCCGAAGATCCTGCGCGACGGTGGAATTCAGGCGTTGGCGGCCGCCCGCACCAGCCGCGGTGACTACGGCGAGACCAAGAAGCACGCGGCCGCCACCGCACCGGTCCGGCAGTCCGACATCCAGCTCCGCCGCGCCGGCGGCGAACCGAGTCGCCCGCTGCTGGTGCTGGTCAAGCGTGCGATCCAGCAGTGGACCGGACGTACCCAGCACGGCGTCGTGGGCGTCACCCGCGAGGATGCGCACTGGTGGCATCTGGCCCTGTTCGATCACGTCGTGGTGACCGACGCCTCCCAGTCCGGCGTGCGAATCCGGCAGCGGGACAAGGAGAAAGCCCGTGCCCTGTTGCTGCGCACCATCCGGGTCCTGCGCCGGCTGCGCCGCGAACTTCCGGAGCTGAGCCGCCAGTACCGGGCCGCGGCACCGGAATTGACCAGCCGCGAGAACTGGGAACGGCTCTACGGCATCTGAGCCGCGGGCCCGCCCGGTACGCCACCGGGCGGGCACGCCGCAGATCAGCGGCCGAACGAGCCGGTCGGCGGTGGCGGCGGATTGTTGTCGACCACTGCGCCGAGATAGCGGTACGAGGTCGGGTAGGTCGGTTGCGGAAGGTCCGGGACGAACCGCGGCGGCTGCTGGTTCCAGGTGCCGTCGGGCCGCATGTCGGGCGGCGGGGTCTCGAAGTGGCCGGGGCCGCTCTCCATCGGGCACGCGTCGTTGATGCGGGCGTCACCGTGCGGCGGCACCCACGCCGTACCCCGGACCGTGCCGCCCAGGCCCGAGCAGACGATCTCGGCGTCCACTCGATAGGTGTCGTCGTTGTCGTTGTGGCAGCCGGCCCACTCGCAGAACACACCGGGTGAGACCTCTACGGCCGATGCGCCGGCCGCGCCCCCGATCAGTGTGCTCGCGGCGACGGCCGCCACGACCGTCGCGCCGAAAATCCAGCGGTATTCCATCGCGAATCAACTCCCCCCGATATCGCTGCGGTGAACTCTACCCTGCACGGCCGAAAACCGTTGTGGCACACATAATGCCGCGTCCGCACCGCATGCGCTGACCATCTTCGCACTCCTGTCGACAGCCCGACCCGTGTGCCAATGTATCGGCGTCGGATCGGGCTGTCGGTAGTGGCAACACCACTGTGGCGGGAGTGTGGACCGGCCTAGAGGAACAGGTCCGTGGTCAGCGGGCCGTCACCGGGGACCACACGGTACTTGTCCAGATCGGTGACGCCGTGCGCGTTCAGCACCTCGTCGTCGATGAAGAAGTTGCCGGTGGTGTCCTTGGCGGGGGAGGTGAGGACCAGATAGGCGGCGTCGGCATAGATGTCGGGGGTGCGGGAGGTCTGGACCA
Organism: Nocardia mikamii NBRC 108933; assembly: GCF_001613505.1. Taxonomy (GTDB): domain Bacteria; phylum Actinomycetota; class Actinomycetes; order Mycobacteriales; family Mycobacteriaceae; genus Nocardia; species Nocardia mikamii. Next base: position 722,038 of record NZ_BDCM01000003.1, on the reverse strand, counting down.
TTTCCTCACCGCCGAGCAGGTTGCGGACCGCGGCGGTGGCGATGGTGGTGCGCGGCCACAGCGAGTTCACGCCGATGCCGTACTTGCGCAGTTCCTCGGCCAAACCCAGCGTGGTGAGCGACATTCCGTACTTGGCGATGGTGTAGCCCAGCGAGCTGCCGGCCCATTTCGGGTCGAGGTTCAGCGGCGGCGACAGGGTGAGGATGTGCGGGTTGCGCCCGGCCTCGGCCGATTCCTTCAGTGCCGGGATGCTGGTCTTCGACAGCAGGAAACTGCCGCGGCAGTTGATGTCCTGCATCAGGTCGTACTTCTTCATCGACAGCGTCTCGGTCGGTGACAGATCGATGGCCGAGGCGTTGTTGACGACGATATCGATGCCGCCGAACCGTTCCACCGTCTGCCGCACGGCTTCGGCGACGCCCTCGTCGTCGCGCACATCGCCGACGAATTTGTGCACCCGGCCGCCCGCGGCCTCGAGTTCCTCGGCGGCGGTGTGGATCGTGCCCGGAAGTTTCGGATGCGGCTGATCGGTCTTGGCGATCAGCGTGATGTTCGCACCGTCGGCGGCGGCCCGTTTGGCGATCTCCAGGCCGATGCCGCGGCTGCCGCCCGACATGATCATGGTGCGGCCGGCCAGTGGCTTACCAGCTTCGGTCATATCCCTGCTCCCATCTGTGCGATCACCCCGGCTCCATGATCGGCGATCCGAAGGAGCCGGGGTGCTGAACTACCCGATTCGCACAGTAGGGCACCGAGCTGGGCTATGCAATCAGTTGCATAGCGGTCAGCGACGATGGCGACGAGGATCACGTTCCTTGTACATCCGCCGCTGCGATTTGCTGATCTCGCGCCAGACCCGCTCCCGTTCGGCCCGTAACCGGGCATCGCTGCGGGCGGCGAGCCGGTCGTTCTCCCGCTGCAGTTTGCGGTAGCTGTCCAGTCGTCGCCGCGGCAGCTCGCCGGTGTCGAGGGCCGCGAGAATCGCGCAGCCGGGTTCGGTGCGGTGGTCACAGTCGGAGAATCGGCACTGCGCCGCGAGCGATTCGATATCGGTGAAGGTCCGGGCCAGACCCTGGTCGGCAGCCCAGAGCCCGATCGCCCGAAGACCGGGTGTGTCGATCAGAGTGCCGCCGCCGGGTATCGGCCGCAACTCGCGATGCACCGTGGTGTGCCGCCCCCGCTTGTCCGAGACGCGCACCCGGTCCGTCGCGAAAACCTCCTCGCCCAGCAGCGCATTGGCCAGGGTCGACTTGCCGGCGCCGGACGATCCGATCAGTGCGACCGTGCCGGTGGCCACCGCGCGCAGCGCATCCATACCGGCGCCGGTGGTCGCGGAGACCGGCACTACCGCCGCACCCGGCGCCGCGGCGCGCACGCCGGGCAGTGAAACATCCGGCGCCAGATCGCTTTTCGTCAGGACCACGACCGGCTGCGCACCGGACTCCCAGACCAGGGCCAGCATCCGTTCGATGCGACCCAGGTCGATCTCACCGTCGGCGGCGACACAGATCGCGACGGTATCCACATTGGTGGCCAGCACCTGTGCGTCGGAGCGACGGGATACCGTCGCGCGCTGCAGAATCATGCGGCGCGGCAACAACTTTCGTACCGTGAACGCCGGGCCGGCGGACGTTTCGGCCGGTGCGACGGCAACCCAGTCACCGGTACACAGGCCGTTGATGTTGGTATCCGCCCGCGGACAGGATGCGCGGGCGAGCCCGTCGGGCGTCGCGACATCGCATTCACTGCGATCCATCCGGATCACGCGGGCCGGGACCCAGCCGGTATCGAGCAGTCCTGCGTACGCGGCGGAGAGGTCGGCGGTCCAGCCGTAGGGAAGGAGACGGTCGTAATCGACCATGAGGGGAGACATCCTTCGTCGGGCACCGAGCCCGCGAAGGGCTCAGTGCATGGGGAGGAGAGTGGAAATACGTGCGGCGGAGCGCTTTTCGGTCTGATACCGGGCTCCGTCCGCGACAATCCGACTGCCGACGTTCACGTATTCCACCTCCTCGACCCTCTCGTGTCTCGATACTCGGGTTCGGTCGCCTCCGCGACCGGATGGATAAACAATGACAGCCCGCCGCGCGGGCCGCAACGTATTTTCCGGGCCTACTTCCTCCCGGGCCGCGAGATCAGATCGTGCAGGCGATCAGCAACTGCAGCAGGATGAACACCCCGACCACTCCGAGGCTGATGTAGGAGACGATCGCACCGGGCGCGGCCTGCGGCACCGGCCCGATGGCGCCGTTGATGAAGGCGATGGCGGGTGACTTGTAGTAGACGTGCGTGCTGTGGCCCTCCGCGACCGGCACGGTCGTCTCGGCCGGACCCATATCCCACAGCCACTTGGTCGCCACGCGCACGTGATGCTGCCCGGGACCGACCGGAATGTGGGTCTGTCCCCACTTCGCCATCGGCACCTCCATGCCGTCGACGAGGATCTTCGGGCCGGTCAGCGCCAGCAGGAAGCCCAGCGGGAAGTACGAGGCGTCGACGACGATGCCCTGCGGTCCCGGTTGCGGCTGGAACTGTACCGCCGGGCCGTAGGCGCCGTATTGGCCCTGCGGTGCCCCGGGATTGGGCGCACCGTAGGGCGCCGGCCCGCCGTTGAACGGCGGCTGGCCCGGATAAGGCTGCGCCCCATAGGGATTCGCCGGCGGCTGACCGTAGGGCTGCGGCGGAGCCTGGGGCGCGCCCCAACCCGGCGCGTGATGCGGCTGGGAGACGTTGTGCGGCTGGGGAATATGCGGCTGCGAGCCTGCGTGCGGTTGCGGATGTCCCGGCGCGGCAACGGCTCCGCTACCGCCCTGCGGCGGTGGCGCGCCGTAGGGACCGTTGGGCTGCGGAGCTCCGGGATACGGCTGCGCCGGTGGATACGGCTGTGCACCGTTCGGTGGGAATGGTTGCCCATAGGGTGGCTGCCCACCGTAGGGGTTGCTCACAGCCGTACCTCCTCATGCCAAAAGCACTGATCTAACCGGGTTTATGGAACTGCTCGCGTCGCCCCAGACGCCGCAGCCGCAACCATTCTCGCAGACCGGCCGGATCTTTTTGCTGTACGAGGAAGAACCAGGAGAACCGCGCCCATTCCTGGGGCAGCAGCTTGCGCATACCGGGCTGTGCCATCAAATAGCCACGGTTGCGGTAGGTGAAATAGCGTTTGACCGGATCGTCCGGATACTGGGTGTGCATGCGCCCGCCCAGAATCGGCTTGAATTCCGCCGACCCGTTGGGGTGCAGATACGCCGTCTGCAAACAGGTTCCGAACGGCAGGCCCGAACGCACCAGCCGCCGGTGCACCTCGACCTCGTCGCCGCGCACGAACAGTCGCAGATCGGGCACGCCGATCACCTCGAGCGCCTCGGCGGAGATCAGGGCGCCGTTGAACAGCGAGGCGATACCGGGCAGGAAATCCTCGTCGCCGAGCTCGGACCGCAGCCGCCGCCACACCACGCCGCGGCGCAGCGGAAATGCCAGCCGATCCGGATCGTCGATATCGGCCACCACCGGCGAGACTTCCGAAAGACCGTGGCGCCCGGCGCAATCGAGCAATTTCTCCAGCACGTCCGGACCTTCGGGGCGGCCGTCGTCGTCGGCCAGCCACACCCAATCCGCGCCCATGGTCAGCGCATGCAACATGCCGAGTGCGAAACCGCCGGCGCCACCGAGATTGTGTTCCGAACCCAGATAGGTCGATTCGATCGGCTGTTCTTCCACCATCTCGCCGACCTCGGGCTCGTTGCCGTTGTCGATGACGATCAGATGGTCGATCGGGCGGGTCTGTGAGGCGAGCACCTTCAGCGATTCGCTCAGCAGTTCCCGGCGTTTGTGGGTCACGACCACCGCGATGATCCGGGCCACTCCGCTGTCCGCGGACGAGGCCGCCTGATCACTCATGGTCGTGTCCTTGTCCTCTGGGACATGGGCGGAGCGCTGCGTGGTTACGCCGCGCTCCCGCCTCCGCGCTTGACCGCCCATGTCCGTGTCCTCTGCCGCCGTCGTCATGCGGGATTGCGTTCGAGTTCGAGCTCACGCAGGATCTGCTTCACGTGATCGCCCGCCTCCGGGCCCTCGTAGGCGCGCACCACATCCTCGATATCACCCTGCATACGCAGCGTGCCGTGGTCGATCCACATTGCGGTGTCGCACAATTGGGCCAGAAATTCGTTGGAATGGCTGCAGAACACCAGGATTCCGGAGCGCGCCACCAGATCGCGCAGCCGGTTGCGGGCCTTCTTCATGAATTCCGCGTCGACCGCGCCGATACCCTCGTCCAGCAGCAGGATTTCCGGGTCGATCGAGGTCACCACACCCATCGCCAGCCGCACCCGCATACCGGTCGAATAGGTGCGCAGCGGCATGTTCAGATATTCGCCGAGTTCGGTGAAGTCGGCGATCTCGTCGACCTTGGCCAGCATCTGCTTGCGGGTCTGCCCGAGGAACAGCCCGCGGATGATGATGTTCTCGTAGCCGGAGATCTCCGGATCCATGCCGACACCGAGGTCGAACACCGGCGCCACCCGGCCGCGCACCCGCGCAGTGCCGCGGGTGGGTTCGTAGATACCCGAGAGCAGCCGCAGCAACGTCGACTTCCCGGCGCCGTTGTGGCCGACCAGGCCGACCCGGTCACCCTCCTTCAGCGACAGCGTGATGTCGCGCAGGGCCTCCACGACGACCACATCGGACTGATTGCGCCCGATGGATCCGCCGGCCTTGCCCAGGAAAGCCTTCTTCAGCGACCGTGACTTGGCGTCGAAGATGGGAAACTCCACCCACGCCTGGTGGGTTTCGATGCTTACTCCGGTCATATCGTCCTCTACACCCAGTACGGCACGCGGGAACGGTATTGCTTCAACGCCAGGATCGCCACCACCCAGCCGACCACGGTGATCACACCGACGACCAGCCACGACCGCACCTGCACCGGATCGCCGAGCAGGGGCGCGCGCACGATCTCGAGATAGTGATAGGTCGGCACCAACTCGACCAGCTTGGCCCGCTCGCTCACCGCCCCGCCCTGATCGTGCAGCGACTTCGTGGTCCACATGACCGGGGTCAGCACGAACAGCATCAGCGTCATGCTGCCCAGGATCGGTGCGATGTCGCGGTAGCGGGTGGAGAAGATGCCGAACACGATCGACACCCACGCCGAATTCAGGAACACCAGCGCTATCGCCGGAATCGCCAGCAGCACAGTCCAGTCCAGATGTTCCCAGACGCCGAAGGCCACCAGCATGACCAGATAGATCACGATGTTGTGCGCGAAGAAGAGGAACTGCCGCCACACCAGCCGGTAGACGTGCACGCTCAGCGCCGACGGCAGCTGTTTGATCAGCCCCTCGTTGGCGATGAACACATCCGAACCCTCGAGGATGCTGGCGTTGATCACGTTCCAGATGATCAGGCCGATGGTCACGTACGGCAGATACGTCCACAGATCCTGATTCAGGATCGCCGCGTAGAGCACACCCATCGCGGCTGCCTGCACGCCGGTGGCGATGGTGATCCAGAACGGGCCGATCACCGATCGCCGATAGCGCTGCTTGATGTCCTGCCAGCCCAGCTGTAGCCACAGCTCACGCTGAGAGAACCCCTCGCGGAGGTCTTTGAAGGCCCGCGGAAACGTTTGCGCATCCGACATCAGGGGCACCGTGGCGTCGGCCGGACGTTCGGCTGTGGCCGAATCGGCAGGGGCAGCTGCTGGCACAGTGCACGACTGTAGCGCAGAGCCGATCCCCGCCGGTGGGGGCTCGAGGCTATCCGAAGATCAGCGGTGTTCAGAGGTACTGACCGCCTCCGGTGACCGATCCGCCCTGCCCGCCCTCGCGCGGGATGTGCGCACCCGGCGGCAGCGCGTGCCGCATCTGCTCGAGCTGTGCGCGGGCCGCCATCTGCTGGGCGAACAACGCGGTCTGAATACCGTGGAACAGCCCCTCCAGCCAACCGACCAGCTGGGCCTGGGCGATCCGCAGTTCCGCGTCGGACGGCACGGAATCCTCGCCGAACGGCAGGGCGAGCCGCTCGAGTTCGTCGCGCAACTCCGGGGAGAGTCCCTGCTCGAGCTCGTGCACCGAGGTCTTGTGGATCTCCTTGAGCCGGTTACGGCTGGCGTCGTCCAGCGGAGCCGCGCGCACCTCCTCGAGCAGCTGCTTGATCATGGTGCCGATCCGCATCACCTTCGCCGGCTGCTCGACCATATCGGCGAGCGATTCCTCGCCGGCGGTCTGCGCGCCTTCGGCAGCGGTATCGCCTTCGCCGACCACCTGCCCGGCGAACGGCGCCTCACCCTGGGCGCCTGCCGGAATGACCAGCGGCCGCCCCTCGGGTCCGATCACCACGATGGAATCCGGTGCTCCGTCCGATTGCGTCATGGCATCCATGATGTCTGCTTCCCGCGCCGAGCGCTAAGTGAACGACGCATCGCCCGGTGAGGGCCCGGTGCCGGAACGGGGTACGCGGTCCGATTTCGGGCGGAAGTATTCTGTTGCGGTTCTGTCCGCCTCGTGTGTGGTTCGGTTTGTGAAAGTCGGTTGCCATGTCGCGTGATATCGCATTGGGTCGGCGCACGGTTCCGCCGACTTGCCCGCTGCCCTTAGAGTGGCGAGCATGACTTACGACGTCGCGAGGGTTCGGGGGTTGATACCGTCCCTGGGCGACGGCTGGATCCATCTGGACCCCCAAGCAGGGATGCTGGTCCCGGATTCGGTATCGCGCGCCGTATCAACCGGTTTCCGGACCTCCGCTTTTTCGCACACCAATCGTCATGCCGCCGCACGCCGCAGTGGCGCGATTCTCGACGCGGCCCGGGAGGCGGTCGCCGATCTCGTCGGTGGCGATCCGGCAGGCGTCGTACTCGGTCCGGATCGGGCGGTGCTGCTGGCCTGGCTGGCCGAATCGCTGAGTTCACGGCTCGGCCTCGGCACCGGCATCGTGCTCTCGCGCCTGGACGACGAGGCCAATGTGGCCCCCTGGCTGCGCATCGCCAACCGCTACGGCGCCCATGTGCGCTGGGCCGAGGTGGAGATCGAAACCTGCGAGATGCCGGCCTGGCAGTTCGAGGAGCTGATCGGCCCGACCGCGCGCCTGGTCGCGGTCACCGCGGCCTCGCCGATCGTCGGCTCCGCGCCCGCGGTCCGGGTCGCCGCAGACCGGGTGCACGAGGTGGGTGGACTGCTGGTCGCCGACTGCTTCGGCGCGGCGCCCTACGCCCTGATCGACATCGATGAACTCAATGCCGACGTCGTCGCGCTCTCCGCACCGGCCTGGGGTGGTCCGCAGATCGGGGCGCTGGTGTTCCGCGATCCGGCATTCCTGGATCGCATCCCCTCGATGTCGCTGAACCCCTACGCCAAGGGCGCCGAGCGGCTCGAGGTCGGCGGACATCAATACGCGTTGCTCGCGGGGCTGACCACCTCCATCGACTACCTCGCCGGACTGGACGAACAGGCCACCGGCAGCCGCAGGGAGCGGCTGGAGATGTCGATCACCTCGCTGCAGGACTATCACGACCAGCTGTTCGAGAATCTCATGGAGGTGCTCGACGCCGTCCCGGATCTGACCGTGATCGGCCGCGCCTCCACCCGCATCCCTACGGTCAGTTTCACCATCGCGGGGATGCAGGCGGAGAAGATTTCCGCCGAACTCGCCGACCACCGCATCGGCACCGTCAGCGGCGCGCACGGCGGCAGCCGGCTGCTCGACGCCCTGGGCGTCAACGACGAGGGCGGCGCCGTCACCCTCGGATTGGCGCCCTACACAACGAAATTCGAGATCGAACAGCTGGGCCGGGCGCTGAACTCGCTGGAGAAGTAGCTCGCGGCGGGCGCGTCGTTCACGCCTCGTCGATGCGCAACACCACCTTGCCGACGGTCTCGGCCGAGTCGAGCAGTTCGTGGGCGTGCGCCGCCTCCGTGACCGGGACTTCGGCATGGACCACCGGCACCACCGCGCCCTCCGCGATCAGCGGCCACAGATGCCGCCGCAGCTCCGCGATGATCTCGGCCTTACTCGACTTCCCGGTCGCGGGCCGCTTGCGCAGATTGGTGGCGTGGATGGTGCCGCGCTTACCGAGCAGCTCCGCCAGATTCAGTTCGCCGGTCACTCCGCCCTGCATGCCGATCACACACAGTTGCCCGTCCTCGGCGAGTGCGGAAACGTTGCGCGGCAGGTATTTCGCGCCCATATTGTCGAGAATGATGTCGGCGCCACCCGATTCGCCGAGGATTTCGACGAAATCCTGTTCCCGATAATTGATTCCGATGCTCGCGCCCAATTCGGCGCAGCGATCCAATTTGTATTGCGAACCGGCGGTCACCGCGACGCGCGCACCGCGATTCACCGCGACCTGAATGGCGTGGGTGCCGATTCCGCTTCCGCCGCCGTGGACGAGCAGCAGCTGCCCGGCGTGCAATCCGGCCCGCATCACCAGATTCGACCAGACGGTGGCGGCGACCTCCGGAAGTGCCGCTGCCGCAGCCAGATCCAGCCCCTCGGGCACCGGCAGTACCTGACTCGCGGCGACGACCACGCGCTGGGCGTAGCCGCCACCGGACAGCAGCGCGCACACCCGATCGCCCGGCCGCGGATCCCGCACGCCCGCACCGACCTCGGCCACGACACCCGACACCTCGAGGCCCAGGATGTCGCTGGCGCCCGGCGGCGGCGGATAGAAACCCTGGCGCTGCAACAGATCCGCGCGATTGACCCCGGCCGCCACGACGTCGATCGCCACCTCGCCCGGACCGGGCGGCGCCGGATCCGGCACCTCTGCCCAGCGGATCACCTCGGGCCCACCGAAACCGTCCAACGTCGCCGCGTACATACCTCGACTCTAGGTGCTCGCCGCGCTGGAACGGGTGCGGCTGTGCGACCGATCCGGGTGATCTTGTCCGCAGGTCCCTGACCAGCCGACATTGCTTCCATTCGGGGCCAATAGAATGGCGCCATGGCTTACGAACCGAGCGGTCACCCGGCCTCCGCGCCGTGGTTGAGCTCGGCACAGCAGCGGGCATGGCGGGCGTTCATGGACGGCCATCAGCGCCTCATGGTGGAACTCAACCGCCAGCTCCAGGCCGACAGCGATATGAGCCTGCCCGAATACCGCATCCTCGTAATGCTCTCCGAGGCCCCGGGCGGTTCGCTGCGGATGAGCGATCTCGCCGACGGCGTACTGTCCTCGCGCAGCCGCCTCACCCACCAGATCCGCCGCATGGAGGACGAGGGCATGGTCCGCCGCACCAGCTGCGAAGAGGACGGCCGCGGCGTCCGCGCCCACCTCACCGACGAAGGTATGCGCCGCCTCCGCGCCGCCGCCCCCGGCCACGTAGCCGCAGTCCGCCGCACCTTCGTCGACCTGCTCAGCCCCGAAGAGCTCACCGCCATCGGCGACGCCTTCGACCGAGTGAACACCAAAACCGACCCCCGCCGAACCTGATCCGAAGCGCGCAGCACTCGATCAGGGACGTTGGTCCCTTGTTGCTGGCTGTTCGCGGGCGCGACCATTAGGGCGCTAGGCCCGGGACCGGGTTTTCCGGTTTTCCTTCGAAGGGTGACGTCGAAAGGTTCGAACCATGCACAGGAAGTCAGCGAAAGCTCTCGCCACCACCGCGATCATCTTGTCGCTCGGCGCCGTGGCGGCGCCCCTCGCCTCCGCCGACAGCGCTTCCGATACCACGGCGAAACCGATCGCCATCTGCATCACCATCCCGCTGCCGGGATCCGCCGATTGGGTGTGGTGCTTCTGAATCTGGGCCCGGCCGAGACCGAAACGATGGTGGCGCCGACCGATCCGCCGGTCGGCGCCACCGTCGTGATGCGTGGCCGTGAACCGCGATATCGGCTAGAGACGCACCGCGGTGCGGACGAGGTCGGCGACGGCTCTGGATTTGCTGTGTGGTGGCCAGGCGATGACGGTCGTGACCGCCGGCGCGTCCGGCACCGGCACGATCGCGTGGTCGTCTCGTAGGTGGGTGCGGACCGACTCGGGCATGATCGCGCAGGTTCGTCCGAGCGCGATCAGTTGAGCCAGTTGGGTGTGGTCGCGAACCGGCGGACCAGGGCCGTCGGGATAGCTCCCGTCCTGGCGGGGCCAGCGCGGCAGGGGCAGATCAGTCAAGGCGGAGACCTCGGCCGACGATATGTGGGCACGGGAGGCGAGGGGGTGGCCCGCGGGCAGGACCAGAACCTGCTGTTCGGTGTGCAGATCCTCGGTGTCGAATCCGGCGGTCGTGTCGAAGGGCCGGTGGAGCAGGGCGACGTCGGCACGACCGTCTCGCAGCAGTCCCTCCTGTTCGCCGGGCCCGCACAGGATCACCTCGACGGGGACAGCGCCCGGTTCGGCAGCGTAGGCGTCCAGCAGTTTCGACAGCAGTTCGCTGGACGCTCCGGCCTTCGTGGCCAGCACCATCCCGGGCCGGTGGGCGGCGGCGCGGCGGGTGCGGCGCTCTGCGGCTTCGACCGCGTCGAGCGCGGCGCGGGCCTCCCACAACAGCACCGACCCGGCCTCGGTCAGGGCGATCGAGCGAGTGGTGCGGTGCAGCAGAACCACGCCGAGTCGCCGCTCGAGCTGTCGGATCGCCCGGGACAGCGGTGGTTGCGCCATCGCGAGTCGCTGCGCCGCCCGCCCGAAATGCAACTCCTCGGCGACGGCGACGAAGTACCGCAACTCCCGCGTCTCCACCGGGCCATCGTATCCGGCGCTCACCGCCACCAATACCCGTGCGGTATGAATCGCCACCCAGCCGGTGTTGGACGCGCCACCCGAGACCGAACCAGGATCGACGGTATGAGTGAACGGACGATCGCGCTGGTGACCGGCGCGAACAAGGGAATCGGATACGAGATCGCTGCGGGTCTGGGCGCCCTCGGCTGGCGAGTCGGTGTGGGCGCGCGCGATGAGAAACGCCGCGAGGCCGCGGTGGAGAAATTGCGCGCGGCCGGGACCGACGCATTCGGCGTTCCGCTCGATGTGACCGACGACGCGAGCGTGGCCGCCGCGGCAGATCTGATCGCCGACCATGCCGGCGGGCTCGACGTCCTGGTCAACAACGCCGCGATCACCGGCGGCATGCCACAGACACCCACCACGGTCGATCCCGCGACCGTGCGAGAAGCCGTGGAAACCAACGTGATCGGGGTCATCCGTGTCACCAACGCGATGCTGCCGATGCTGCGCGCTTCGGCAGCACCGAGGATCGTGAACATGTCCAGCAGCGTCGGCTCTCTCACGCTGCAGACCACCCCCGGCACCGACACCGGCCCGATTTCCGCTGCGTACGCGGCCTCGAAGACCTTCCTGAACGCGGTCACCATCCAGTACGTCAAGGAACTGGCCGACACCGACATCCTGATCAACGCCGGCTGCCCCGGCTTCACCGCCACCGACCTCAACGGCTTCCGCGGCGTCCGAACCCCCGAACAAGGCGCGGCGATCGCCATTCACCTCGCCACCCTGCCCGACGACGGACCGACCGGCGGATTCTTCTCCGACGCCGGACCAGTGCCCTGGTGACAGGCCCTTCACCTGCGGTGGGTGTGGGATTTGAACCCACGGTGGCGTGAACCACGACGGTTTTCAAGACCGTTCCCTTAGGCCGCTCGGGCAACCCACCTCGTTCCGGGCGGGCCGGAACGGTGTCTCAGCCTACTGGCGCGGGTACGGGGATGCCGAATCGGACCGGCGGGCTCCGCAAGACTCGCCGGAGACCGGGCTGTCGTGGGTTTTCGACGCCTCGCACGACCTCTGGCAGGATGGCGGCCATGGTTCGTCGCCGGATGCGGCGTCGGCTGTCCGGCGCCACCATCGCCGCACTCCTGATGAGTGGGGCGATCTGGGGAGCGCCGTCGATTGCCGCCGCGCCCGCGCCCCCGGCCGATTCCGGTTCCGCCGAGGGGCCGCCTCCGGCGCTGGACGATCCCCGTCCGGCCACCGCTTCGATCGACCGCATCGAACCGATCAACGATCGCTGGTTGCGGGTGTTCGTGGACTCCCCGGCGATGGGACGCACGGTGCAGGTGCAGGTGCTGCTGCCGGCGGACCGCAGCCATCCGCGCCCGACCCTCTATCTGCTCGACGGGCGCAGCGCGAGCAACGAGTACAACAACTGGACCGAGCGCGGTGGTGCGGTGCAGTTCTTCGCCGACAAGGACGTCAACGTCGTCCTCACGATCGGCGGCCCGGCGGGGTACTACACGGATTGGCAGCATCCGGATCCGGTGCTCGGCACCAACAAATGGGAGACCTTCCTCACGCGCGAACTTCCGCCGTTGATCGATGCGACATTCGAGGGCAACGGCCGGAACGCGGTGGAGGGTGTCTCGATGGGTGCGGAGGCGGCGATGATGCTGGCGATACGCGACCCGCAGGCGTATCTGGCGGTTGCCGCCCACAGTGGTTGCTACGCAATGGGTTCCGATTTCGGGCAGGCGCAGGCGCGGGCGGTGGTCCGCACCTACGGCGGCGATCCGGACAACATGTTCGGCAAACAGGACGATCCCGACTGGCTGGCCCACGACGTGATGATGCACGCCGACACCCTGCGCGGTAAGGCGATCTTCCTGTCCGCCGGTTCCGGTGTGCCGGGACCCTACGACGTTCCGGGCAATCCGGAAGCGGTCTCGACGATCGGATTCGGCGGCCCGCTCGAGGCCGGCGCCAACGCCTGCACGATGGCCCTCGCGGATCGGCTGGAGCGCATGCAGATCCCGGCCGACGTCGATCTACGCCCGGTGGGGACGCATTCCTGGCCGTACTGGAAAGACGAGCTGCCGAGGGCCTGGCCCACCCTGGCGGCAGCCCTCGGCGTGCGCTGACCGCCGCGCGGGTTCAGCCGGCGAAGCGCGCGACGGTGTCCGGTGCGGTGGCGAAACTCAGGAACCGATCGTTCTCGTGCGGATCGCCCGCGGTGATCCGCACCCCGTCGGTGCCGTAGGGCCGCACCAGGACTCCGGCTTCGGCACTGGCCGCGCCGAACTCCGCGCTGTGCTCGCCCAGTGGCAGCCAGACGAAGTTGGCCTGGGACGGAGGCACCCGGTATCCGGCCGCCAGCAGCGCGTCGCGCATACGTTCCCGTTCGGCCACCACCTGGTCGGTGCGGTCGAGCAGTTCGTGCCGCGCCTGCAGGCAGGCCATGGCCGCGGCCTGCGCGAGCCGATTCACGCTGAACGGGATGTGCACCTTCATCAGTGCGGTGATCAGTTCCGGTTCACCGACGGCGTAACCGACACGCAGGCCCGCGAGTCCGTACGCCTTCGAAAAGGTACGCAGCACAACGACATTCGAGCGGCCGCGGCCGATCTCCACGCCGTCGGCCCGATCGTCGGCGGGCAGGCGCAGATACTCGAAGTACGCCTCGTCGAGCACCACCAGCACGTCGTCGGGGATCGCGTCGAGGAAGCGGGTCAATTCGGCGCGGCCGTACGCCGTTCCGGTGGGGTTGTTCGGATTGCAGACGAAGACGAGCCGGGTGCGGTCGGTGACCGCGGCCGCCATCGCATCCAGATCGTGCGCGAATTCGTCGTTCAGCGGTACCGGCACGGCCGTCGCGTTGCCGACCTGCGTGACGATCGGATACGCCTCGAACGAGCGCCAGGCGAACACCACCTCGTCGTCGGGGGAGGCACACGTGATCTGTACCAGTTCCTGGCACAGTGCGACGCTGCCGCAGCCGATCGCGACATTGTCGACCGCTACGTCGTGGAACTCGGCGAGGGCTGCTCGAAGTTCGCCCGAGGAGTTGTCCGGATACCGGTTGATGAGTTCGGCTGCCTCGGCGATCACCTTGGCCACGCTCGGGAGCGGGCCCTGGGTGGTTTCGTTGCTGGCCAGTTTCACGGCGCCCGGATGGCTGCGACCCGGAGCGTAAGCCGGAATGGACTCGAGGTCCGGACGAATACGAGCACTCACCCCAACACCTTAATTCCTCGCACGTCGCGGCGGCTCGCCGCGGTTGTCGCGAAGGCTCTGCCGGTCCGTCGGACGGTCCGAACCGGCTGGGCGGTATGTCGGAAAATTTTCCGAGGAATGGGTACTTCCGTGCAACTTCTCCCGAATGTAACGGATGCGAACTACCCTGGTTTCATGTCGGGCATCTATCGAGATGAAGCACCATTGCGCGACAGCGGGCAGGTGGTCGACGGCGCTCCCGAACCGGCGGCCGGAGGTCGGGTGCCCATCACGGTGATCGAGCCGGAGGGCTACGCGCGCGGCGGCATCGTCGTACTCCACGAGTCCCGTCAGTTTGCCGATGTATTGCTGGAAATGATGAAATCGCTGGCCGGTGAAGGCTGGATCATGGTGGCGCCCAATCTGTTCCACCGCTTCGATCGGCAGGGGGAAGGCGCCGGGACGGTCAACGACCGCGATCTCGCCGCCGTCGGGGCACGTGTCTCCGACGGGCCGGGTGCGCTCGCCACCGCGGTCGCGAACGGCGCGGGGGTCGAGCAGGTGTTCGGCGCGGATCTGTTCGCCGATTTCGACGCCTGCTTCGACTGGCTGGTGGGCCGGGGAGTTTTTCCCGACACCGTGGGCGTGCTGGGCTTCGACAACGCCGGCACCGCGGCACTGCTGGTCGCCACGAACCGGCCCATCGGGGCCGCTGTGAGCGTCGCGGCACCCGGCATCATGGAGCCGCTGACCGCGGAGGCCACGGCGCTGGTGGACGCCGCCCCGCAGTTGCAGGCCCCTTGGCTCGGTCTCTACGGCGACGACGATCCCGTCACCCCGGCCGTCCACGTGGAACGCCTGCGCGACGCGGCGGCGCGAGCCGCGGTGGCCACCCTGGTGGTCAGCTACCCCGGCCTGCATCACCGGCCGGACACGCCCGGTTTCGATATGGCCGACTTCGAGCAGCTGCCCGACGACGAGAAGCGACTGCTGATCGACGCACAGACCAGAATCTTCGATTGGTTCGACAGTCACCTACGTTGACCAGCCGTTTTGCGTCCTGACCGGTTGCTCTGTACTCTTGCCTCTCGGCGGTTCGAAAGGACCGGCGCCCTCGAAAGAAGGCTCCAGGAGGCGTGCCAGAGCGGCCGAATGGGACTCACTGCTAATGAGTTGTCCCTTCACGGGGACCGGAGGTTCAAATCCTCTCGCCTCCGCCACGTCCGGGTAACCGGGCACACAACTGAACAGGACCTGCGCCCGTAGCTCAACGGATAGAGCATCTGACTACGGATCAGAAGGTTGGGAGTTCGAGTCTCTCCGGGCGCGCAGCAGAAGGCCCCGTCGCATTGCGGCGGGGCCTTCTTCGCATTCCGTCGAGAACGCCGGTTTACCCTGGCCGGGTGGAGGATCGCGCGGCTGGGTGGGAGATCGTGCGCCCGCGCGAGGTCGCGGACGGGCTTGCGATGCTCGGGTATCGCGGTGGCGCGGACGCCGGGTTGGAGCTCCGGGTGGCGGTGATTCCGGCGGTGACCGTGGCGGTCGATTTCGGTGGGGGTGGGCTGGTTGTGGAGACTACGACGGCCAGTCGGGCGAGTGGGGGGATGGTGGCGGGGTTTTCCGGTGGGCTGACGGGGATTCGGGCTGAGCGGGCGGCGTGTGTCGAGGTGCGGATGTCGCCGCTTCGGGCGTATTCGGTGCTGGGGGTGGGGCCGGGGGAGTTGGGTGCTGCTGTGGGGTTGGACGAGGTGTGGGGGGCGTCGGCGGAGCGGCTGCGGGCGCGGCTGGCGGAGGCGGGGGATTGGGAGGAGCGGTTTGCGCTCACGAGAGCGTTTCTGGCGCAACGCTTCCGGCCCGATCGCATACCCGACCCGGAAGTCCGCGCGGGCTGGAATCGCATCGTGGCGACCCGCGGGCAGGTGAGAGTCGCCGAACTGGCCGAATCCTGCGGCTGGAGTCGCAAACGGTTGTGGACGAGGTTCGAATCGCAGATCGGGCTCACTCCCAAGCGGGCCGCGATGCTGGTGCGGTTCCGGCATGCGGTGGAGGGGCTGGTGGCGGGCCGGCCGGCCGCCGATGTCGCGGCGTCCAGCGGGTACAGCGATCAGGCGCACATGTCCCGGGAGATCGCGGGTTTCGCCGGTCGCACGCCGAGCATGCTGGCACGCGAGACGCACACCCCGATCGGTCAGCACCGGTATCGAGCCTGGGGAACATTTTTTCAAGACCCGGCGGGGGTGGTCCGCCGAGAGTGAAGGCCCGAACGAGAAAGGGCCGGCCATGGCAGACGACGATCTTCACGATTTCGAACACGCGACTTTCACCCATGAGGGCAAGTCCCGCACGATCTTTCGGCAGGGCAGTGGGCCCGCGGTGATCGTCATGGCGGAATTCCCGGGCATCTCGCCGGACGTCTTCGACTTCGCCCGGCGGGTGGCGCGCATCGGGTGCACCGCGGTGGTGCCGCATCTGTACGGGAATCCGGGGCGGGACCCGGATCCCAGCGCGCACGGCACTTTCGCCGCGGTGGCGAATATCGCCGGTCAGTTCGGGCCGATCTGTGTCAGCAGGGAGTTCGTGGTGCTGGCGACGGGGCGCACCTCACCGGTGGTGCGGTGGTTGCGGGCGCTGGCCGAGGCCGAGCATCGGCGGTGCGGCGGGCCCGGAGTCGGTGCCGTCGGGATGTGTTTCACCGGGGGCTTCGCGCTGGGGATGGCCGTGGACGATCGGCTGGTCGCGCCGGTGCTGTCCCAGCCGGGTCTGCCGTTGGGCTTCACCGCGCGGCAGAAGGGCTCGATCGACGTCTCGCCCGACGACCTCGACCGCATCAAACAGCGGTGTGCCGCAGGGCTTTCCGTGATGGGCCTGCGCTTCCGCGGTGACCGTCGTTCACCGGCGCAGCGTTTCGACTTCCTGCGCGCGCAGCTCGGCGACGCGTTCATCGCCATCGAACTCGACGACGCCGCGGCCAACGCGGAGGGCGTGCTGAGCGCGCATTCGGTGCTCACCGAACATCTCATCGACGAACCGGGCGAACCGACTCAGGCCGCGCTGCACCGCGTGCTGGATTTCCTCGCCGAACGGCTCGAGGTTCCGGGACGTGTGGATCGGTGAGTCCGGCGCCTCACAACCACGCGGGCAGATTCGGCAGATGACCGGTGAGCCCCACGCCCTCGCTGCGGCCGATCAACCATGCCAGCAGGTCCGCTGCGGGCCCGGAAATGGTGTCGGAAGGGTCCGGGCCCACCTTGGCGGTGAAATCGGTGTCGGTGGCGACGAGGGTGAAGGTCGGCGGCGGGGGCTGGTCCGGGTCGGAGGTCATCGGCTTGGCATCGGCAGGGCGGTGGGCGGAGGCCGCGTGGTCGAATCCGGCGGACACCTCCGGCAGCATCCGGGCCACGAAGGCGGACGGCCAGTCGGCGGGCCGGTAGCCGATGTTCAGGTCGACGCGGTGAATCTCGATCTCGCGCAGGCGCAACCACGGCACCACCGCTGCGGCCAGTTCCTTACCCGTGCGCGCCCGCACCCGGTACTGCCAGCGTTCCGGCGGCATGGCCCGGGCCAGGCCGAGGAAGCGATCCGCGGACGCGCGCAGGTCGCTCAGCTGCTCGGCGAGCGGGCGCGGCGCGCCGGCCTCGATATCGGAGTCACGCAGCAATTGACTTGCGTACTGCGGGGTTTCGATGCCCGTGCGGGCCCACAGCAGTAGGTTCACCAGTCCGTCGGCATTGCGGGACAGGTGGGCCAGCAGATGGCCGCGGGTCCAGCCCGGCAACAGTGACGGTTCGGCGATATCGCTGTCGTGCAACGCTTCCACCGCGCCGACCAGTGACTCGGTCGCCGCATGCACGGCTTCGAGCAGGTCGACGGGAACGGATGATTCCGGCGCTTCGCTGGTCACCCGGGTGACCCTACCCAGCGCTGGGAACGCTCGCTGGGCGAACTCGATTGCCGTCGGATAACTGTTCAGGTTCCCGACAGCTGATCGTCGACTCGGCAGGATAGGTATCACCGGTGGGAACCAGGCATCTGCTCCGATTCGCCCTCGCCGGCGCCGTGCTCTGCGCCGCCGCCTGTTCGTCCGGCGGTGGCGAACCACAGTGGCACACCGACCGGGACCGGCCGCTCGTCGTATCGCTCGACGACCTGTCCGCCCGCACGGGCGGCGGCGCGGCCGTCGCCTTCGGCACACCGGCTCACGGCCGCCTCGACCGCACCGCCGACGGTTCCGTGCGTTACACGCCGGAGTCCGGCTACCAGGGCGACGACACCTTCACGGTGACCACCTCCGATGCGGTGCACCTCTACACCACCGATATCGCGCCGCTCGGTGACTTCGGCGGCACCACGGTGCAGGGCAGCGGATTCGGGTCCGCGTGGACACCGGTGCCGGGTTCGCCCGACGAGTTCTACGGGCTCACCGACCGCGGCCCGAACGTCGACGGGCCCGGCAAGAACGAAAAGCTCGTCCCCATCCCGACTTTCGTGCCGAAGATCGGAAAATTCCGGCTGACCGGAACGCGCGCGGTCCTGGAATCCACCATCGACCTGAAGAACCGTGCGGGCGTCGGCTTCAACGGACTGGTCGACACCGCCGCGTCGACCGGGGAGACCATGCGCGATCTGGACGGTCACACCTTGCCGCCCATCGACCACGGCTTGGATCCGGAGGGACTCGTCGCACTGCCCGACGGCACCTTCTGGGTCTCGGACGAATACGGTCCGTTCCTCGTGCACTTCGACGCGTCCGGCACCGAAATCGAACGTCTCGCACCGGGTTCCGGCCTCCCACGGGAACTGACGATGCGAACGCCGAACCAGGGAATGGAAGGCCTGACGGTCACCCCCGACGGCCGGCGATTGGTCGGTGTGATTCAAAGTGGTTTGCAGACACCGGGTTCGGTCTCCGCGCGCGAGGTGCCGATGACCCGGATCGTCACCGTGGATCTGCGGACCCGCGCCGTCGCCGAATTCGTCTATCCGCTCGAGGAACCGAAGCGCAAACTGGCCGTCTCCGAAATCACCGCGCTCGACGACCACACCTTTCTCGTGGACGAACGCGACGGTGAACTCGCGCCCGAGGCGAACAAGAAACTGTGGACGATCGATGTGAACGGCGCCACCGATGTCGGACCCCGGGCGAATGTGCCCGGCACCCGATACGACCCGAACCTCGGCCTGCTCGTCGGCGACACACCGCTGGAAACCTATGTCGGCAAGGTATCGACCGCCGATGGGATCGCCGCGCTCGGCAAGGCCGGTATCACCCCGGTCGCGAAGAAATCGAACCTGGACCTCGCCGGATTGCTCGCGGGACTGAATCCGGCCGGCACATTCTTCGGCCACGACAAAATCGAAGGCGTCGCCACCACCGACGGCGGCCGCACGCTCTACATCTCCGACGACAGCGATTTCGGTGTGGCCGGCAGCACCGGCAGCCTGCCGCCCTTCGGCCTGAAACCGAAAATTCTGCCGGACGGCCGTCAGGACACCGGTGAAATCCTGTGGGTCGACACCGGGGCGCTTCCGGCGCGCACCACGACGCACACCGTCACCGTCTCGGTGGGCTAGCCGGCATTCTCAGGCTTTACCCAAGTTACGCACAAATGCATGCCAGTCGGCGCTGTCACCGTGGGGATATGAACACAGTTGTCGAGGTACTGGTAATGGGCGTCATGCTGGCCACCTTCGCGGCCATGGCGATCGCGGGCGCGGTGGCGGAATCGGCGCCCCGCTCGCTGGTCATGCTGGGAAACGAGGAGCCGGAGGCCGTGCGCGCTTACGCCCGTCGCCGCTGATCGCACGCTGCGCGACCCAGATCTGCACGGCGAGCGCGATCAGCCACAGCGACATGGATCCGACCTGGATGCGCTGGGCGATGCCCAGTGCGTAATTGCCCGGCAGATTGTCGGCGATCAGCATCCAGGCCGTCGCGGCCGAGCCGACGATCAGGATCCACAATCCGGAATGCCGCAGAATCGGCCAGCGCCGATAGCGGAAGGCGGCGACGCTGAACGCGATCATCGCCACGAATATCGACGTGACCGCCAGCGTGCTGGTCAGCGCGTGAATCTGGTGCAATTGCGGAAACATGCCGCTGTCCGACGGCGGGCACGGCGCCGAGCAGGTGTGCAACGGCCATTGCGCGTCGGCGATCGTGGACGCGCCGAAACAGCCCAGCGCCACCCAGCCCACGGTCGACAAGCGCCGCCGCGAGAAGACGAACATCGCCGCGACCGCGGAAATCAGGGTGAGCGAACCGGCGATCGTGTCGCCGAGATCGAACACCCAGCGATAAGGACGCCCTTCGGCATCCAATTCGCTGAGGAACGACCTGATCGGGTTCAGATGGATCGGCAGGACGAATTCCAGGATCCACGACGAATAGCAGACGCCCGCGACGGCGACGGCGGCCGCGATCAACGAGCGGACGAGGCGGAACCGGACGCGCACGGGCGCGGGGTCTCGCTCCAGTACGGCGACCGCACCGGATTCGTCCGCCGCACGATCGTGCGGCCCGCTCGGCGTCATTGCCCTCGATTCACGTCATCGCCCACGTTCGGAATGTGCCGGATTCCCGCTGCAATGTCGGCTGCACTTTCCATCATGGTCTATCGCTGCGACAAAGCCGACTGCACTCGATCCGCGGCGGCGACCGAATTCTCGTGTTCCCACACCCGCACCACCAGCCAGCCCGCGGCGGCGAGCCGCGCATCGGTATCGCGGTCGCGGGCCACGTTGCCGGCCAATTTCTCCGCCCACCACTGCGCGTTGTTCTTCGGATACGTGGCGTGTAGCGGGCAGCGATGCCAGAAACACCCGTCCACGTACACCGCCACCTTGCGGCGGGGAAACACCAGGTCGGCGCGGCGGCGCAAACCCGGAAGCGGAGCGCGGTCCACGAAATAACGCAGGCCCCGCCGATGCAGTTCGGTACGCAGCGCGGTCTCCGGGGCGGTCCCCGTCCGACGCTGCCGGGCCATCCGGGCACTGGTCACCGCGTCGGTGACGGGACGGCCGGAACTCATGCACAACCCTTACAGCGTCCACCGGCGGGCCGGTGTTCCCGGGGCCCGATTCGGTGACCGATTCGACACTTCACACCGCCGCCGAGACGTACGTGACATCCGCACCCGCCCGCGGCAGAGCTCCCATGCGGATCAGGTGGTTTTCCATATCGGTGATGAAGCCGGGAGGGAAGCGCAGCGTGCCGCGCGCGGCACGGCGCAGGAAACCCGCGGTAGCACGCGCCGACAGCAGGCGGGCATCGTCGAGGAACCAGCGCAGATCCTCGTACGGCTCGTGCACCGGCCACGTCGACACCGGGACCCGATAGGCCTTACCGGCATGGCCCCACGCCGCCGCCGGCCAGCGGTGCGCGGTCAGGGGCGCGTACTCCGCGGCCACCCCGTCGGCGGGCGCGGCCAAGCGGGATCCGATCCACGACGCCATCCGCACACTCACCGCATTGCCGACCAGCTTCCACCGATGTCCCGGACGGACCCCCGCCGCGGCCAGTGCCGGCGCGGTCCAGTCGTGGGAAAAGCCTTGCAGCCGTTCGGCATCGGTGATTCCGGGAGTGACGATCTCACCTGCGGGCAATCGGACCGCGGGCGGACTGGCGATACCGAGCCCCGACCCGCCCTTCAACGTCGGCACCGCATTCACCGCCCAGCCCAGTCCGCGCACCCCCTCGGTCCAGTAGAAGCCGCAGGGATCCACCTCGGGGTCGCCGATCGTGCGCGGCCCCGCATCGGTTCCGAACAGCACCGGCCGCGGATCCTCCGACCGCGACGCCAGCATCAGCACCCGCTGCCGCCGCTGCGGCAGCCCGAACGCGCGCGCGTCGACCACTCGGTAGGCCCAGGTATAGCCCAGCTCCTCCAAGGCGGCCGTGATGTGCCGCATCGCCTGCCCGCGCCCCAGTTGCAGCATGAACGGGACGTTCTCGATCAGCAGCCAGCGCGGACCGCGCTTGCGGCGAACCAGGCGGAACACCTCGTCCACCAGACCCGAACGCGCGCCGGTGATCCCCGCCGTCCGACCCGCCTGCGAGAGGTCCTGGCAGGGAAATCCGGCCGCCACCAATTCGGTCCCGGCGGGCAGTGCGCGCAAGCGGGTGACATCAGCGTGTGTTTCGACCTCGGGAAAGCGGGCAGACAGGACCGCGCGCGCACCCGGATCGATCTCGCAGAGCAATTCGGTATGCCAACCATGGGCGTTGAGCCCGAGTTCCAGTCCCCCGATCCCGGCGAACAACCCGACCATCCGCGTGTTGTTCACAGCCGGTGGTCCTTTCGCCCGAATCCCCGTCGGGCACCGGCGCGGTCGCGAAGGGCCCGGGTGTGGAGGTTACTCGAGCAGGTGGGCGACGTCAGCAATCAGTGGGTGATGTCGGTCCGATGCGCACAGCCGCGTAGCGGTCGAAAATCGGTTGGCGGGCGGCCGGAGCGCTGGCAATCTGGAAGTTCGTACGCGCGCTCGGTCGGGGGCCGGGGCGGTGCGACGGTGATCGATTCGGCGAAAGACGACCTGGCGAAGGGGGAGTGTTGTGTCCGTCGCTACGACGGAGACCGTATCCGATTCGGAGGACGACAGAACCGGAACGGTCGACGAAAACTTCGGCGCCCGAGTGACGGCCGCGGGTTCGCTGCGGCGTCTGTGGCCGGAGATCCGGCCCTATCGGGCGGCGCTGTTCGGCAGTGCCGTGCTGTCGGGGCTCGGCATGCTGTGCGATATCGCGTTGCCGTTGGTCACCGCGCGGATCGTCGACGGCCCGATCGCGCAGCGGGATTTCGGCGGCATCTGGGTGCCGATCGGGCTGGTGGTGGGGCTGGCGGTGCTCAGCACGGTCACCTCGTGGTGGCGGCGATGGATCATCGCGGCGCCGGCGAGCCGGCTCGAGGTGTCCTTGCGCGGCAAGCTCTTCCAGCGATTGCAGGTGCTGTCGGTCGGCGTGCACGACGGGATGGAGTCGGGCCAGCTCACCTCGCGTGCGATCACCGACATGTCCACCCTGCGGCGCTTCTTCGCCTTCGTCGCGCCGTCGCTGCTGTCGCTGAGTGCGACGCTGGGCGTCGGGGTGGCACTGCTGTTCGTCCTGAGCTGGCAGATCGGGCTGATCGAATTGCTCATCGCGGTTCCGCTCGTGCTGCTCGCGCTGCAATTCGAACAGGGCTACGGTCACGCCTCGCGTCGCGCGCAGGACCAATCCGGGCATCTCGCCACGACGGTCGAGGAGTCCGCGCAGGGTATCCGCGTGCTGAAGGCGTTCGGCCGCGGCCCGTGGTTCGGTCGCCGGTTCCGCGCCGAGGCGCGGGAACTGCGATCCCTCGAGCTGGCGAAGGTGCGGTTGGCCGCGCGGCTGTGGACGGCGCTGAACACGTTGTCCGCGTTGGGTATCGCGGCCGCACTCGCCATCGGCGGATATCTGCTCACCGAACAGGCGATGACGGTCGGCGCCCTGGTGGCCGGCATCACGCTGACCACCTACCTGCAGTGGCCGATCATGGGCTTCGGATTCCTGCTGGCCGAGATGAACCACGCCCGCACCGCGGCGCAACGGTTCTGGGAGGTGATCGACACACCCGTCGAGATCACCGATCCGGAACATCCCGTGGCCCCGCCGCAGCCGCTGCGTGGCGAATTGCGGTTCGACCGGGTGCGTTTCCGCTTCCCGGACGCCGATCGCGATCTGCTGCACGACATTTCGCTGCGGCTGCGGCCGGGTGAGACGGTTGCGGTGGTCGGCGCCACCGGAAGCGGTAAGTCGGCGCTGCTGGGACTGGTGCCGCGACTGTTCGACGTCGCGGCGGGCGCGGTGACGATCGACGGGATCGATGTGCGCTCGATGCGGCTGTCGGATCTGCGGTCGCAGGTCTCGGTGGCCTTCGAGGATCCGGTGCTGTTCTCGGCCAGCGTGCGCGAGAACATCACCCTCGGCTATCCCGACGCCGGCGAGGACCGGATCCGCGCCGCACTGGAGGTGGCCTGCGCCGCGCGGTTCGTCGACGAGTTGCCGTGGGGCCTGCACACCCGGATCGGGGAGCAGGGCCTGAGTCTGTCGGGCGGTCAGCGGCAGCGGCTGGCGCTGGCCCGAGCCGTGCTGGACCGGCAGAAACACCCCGGTGGGCACATCGTGGTCCTGGACGACCCGCTCTCCGCCCTGGACGTGAGCACCGAGGAGCAGGTCCAGGTGCGGCTGCGCGAGGCGCTGGCCGGAGCCACCGTGCTGCTGGTGGCCCACCGTCCGTCGACCGCGGCCTGGGCGGACCGGGTCGCCGTCCTCGACGGGGGCCGCATCATCGCCGACGGACCCCACGAACGACTACTCGAAACCTGTTCGCGCTACCGGGAATTGATGGGAGGTGAGCTCGATGCCGGAGAACCCGAGCGAGGACGCAGCTACGCGCACGAACGCTGACCGGGTGGGCACGAACACCGACCGCCCGGACGCTACGGCCCATAGCGAGACCGTCGGCGCAGTGGCCGTCCACGTCGACGCCGAGGGCGAGGCCGACTGGCGGGGCGTGGCGGCCGAGGAGGGCGAGCAGACCGATGCGGTCAATCTCGCCCTGGCGGCGCGGTCGCGCCGCCTGCTGTGGTCGCTGATCCGGCCCTACCGCCGGTTGGCGGTCGCCGCGCTGGTGCTGATCGTGATCGACAATGCCGCCCTGGTGGCGACGCCGCTGTTCGTCGCCCACGGCGTCGACACCGGGGTGGGGCGCGCGCTCGACGGTGACTGGTTGCCGCTGGCGCTGGCCGTGGGCGGCATCCTGGGCTGCACCGCGCTCGGCGGCGTGACGACCTTCCTCTTCCTGCGCATCTCCGGCAGGTTGAGCCAGCAGGTGCTGTTCGATCTGCGGCTGCGGGTCTTCACGCACGTGCAGCGGCTCTCGATCGATTTCCACGAGAACTACACCTCCGGCAAGATCGTCGCGCGGCTCACCAGTGATCTGGAATCGCTCGAGGATCTGCTCGAGCGTGCGCTCAACGACGCGCTGAGTGCCGTGCTGTCGGTGGTGACGATCGCCGCGATCCTGCTGTGGCTCGATATTCCGCTCGCCGCGGTGGTGCTGCTGGGTTTCGTCCCGTTGGTGTTCGTGACGCGCTGGGCGCAGCGGCGCCAGCGCGCCGGCTACCGCCGCACCCGGGGCGCGATCGCGAAGGTGGTCGTGCATTTCGTCGAGACCATGGGCGGAATCCGCGCGGTGCAGGCCTTCCGGCGCGAGGGGCGCAACCAGGCCATTCTGGTCGACTCCGATGCCGAATACCGGGCCGCGAATATCAGTGCGCTGCACGGGATGGCGGCCTACATCGGCCTGGTCCGGTTGATCAGCAATGTGACGAACGTCGTCATCCTGGTCGTCGGTGCGTGGCGAGTCATCCACGGCCACACCGAAATCGGTGTGCTCGCGGCATTCCTGCTGTACCTGCGGCAGTTCTACGGCCCGCTGGACGAATTGGCCCAGGTGTTCAACTCCTACCAGTCCGCGGCGGCCGCGCTGGAACGGATCTCGGGCGTGCTGGAGGAGCGGCCGAGCGTGGCCGAACCCGATGCCCCGCATCCGCTCGAGCGCGCGCGAGGTGAACTGCGCCTGACGGATGTCGTCTTCGGCTACCCGAGCCGCGACGACGTGTCCGGCACCGAGACTCGCCCCGCGCGATCGGTGCTGCCGCGATTCTCGCTCACCGTCGAGGCCGGCCAGATCGTCGCGCTGGTCGGTGCCACCGGTGCCGGAAAGTCGACCCTGGCCAAGCTGATCGCGCGGTTCTACGACCCCTCGTCGGGCACGGTGTCGCTGGACGGCATCGACCTGCGCACGATCGCCGACGCGGATCTGCGCTGTGCGATCGCGATGGTGACGCAGGAGTCGTACCTGTTCTCCGGTTCGGTCGCCGACAACATCCGGCTCGGCCGGCCCGACGCCACCGACGCCGAGGTGTTCGCGGCGGCCCGCGCGGTCGGACTGTACGACTTCGTGATGTCGCTGCCGGACGGATTCGACACCGATGTGCGCAAGCGCGGCGGGCGGTTGTCGGCCGGTCAGCGCCAGCTCGTCGCCTTCGCTCGGGTCTTCCTGGCCGATCCCGCGGTGATCGTGCTGGACGAGGCCACCTCGAGCCTCGACATTCCGGGCGAGCGGCAGGTACAGCGCGCGCTCGAGACCGTGCTGCGCGGGCGGACCGCGGTGATCATCGCGCATCGGTTGTCGACCGTCGCCATCGCCGACCGGGTGCTGGTGATGGATTCCGGGCGCATCGTCGAGGACGGTACGCCCGCGGAGTTGATCGCGTCGACCGGACGTTTCGCGGCTCTGCACACCGCGTGGCGCGAATCGCTGGTGTAGCGCAGGTGAACAACTCGCGCGCCGCGACCGCACCGCAAGCCCGGTTGTCACCTACGGTAGAGGGGTGAGTAAGCCAGCCCCGGGCAATTCCGAGACCGCCCAGGCGAGCGCGGCCGTGGCGCCCCGCTGGCCGGCGGTGCTCACCTGGCGCGCGCACGACGCGTCCCGGATGGAATCGGTCCGCGTGGTCCTCACCGGTAACCGGATCCGCGCCTCCGGTCGTATCATCGCCGGGGGCTGCGGTGAACATCCCGCGTTCAGCGCGTCCTACGACCTGGTCACCGACGAGGTGGGACGCACGAAGCGGCTGTCGCTGCGCAGCACCGTCGCCTCGGGCGAACGGCATGCGTCGATCGCCCGGGACGAGGAGAACTACTGGCTCGTCGATGCCGGCGGCACCCACGTGCGGTCCATGTTCGGCGGTGCGCTGGATGTGGACGTGGTGCTGAGCCCGTTCTTCAACACCCTGCCGATTCGCCGTTTCGGTCTGGCGCATGCCACGGAGGACGTACAGGTTCCGGTTGTCTACGTGCGGGTTCCGGATCTGCTCGTCCAGGAGGCGATCCTCACCTACAGCAGCGGCGCCGACGGGATCCATGTGCTCTCGCCGGTGTCGAGCGCGACCGTGACCGTCGACGACGACGGATTCGTCCTCGACTATCCGGGCCTCGCCGAACGGGTCTGACTCCGCGCGGTTCTCAGTCCAGTGAGCGGATCACGCCGCCCTGGCGTCCCGCGTCACGCAAACGTTCCAGCCAATCCTGATCGCCGGGGCGGATATCGGTGATGTCCCAGCGCCGCAGGGTGTCGTACCGGTCGCGTTCGCTGTAGCCCGCGTCGATCAGTTCGCCGAGGGTGCCCTCGTCGCGCAGGCTGTCGCGCGCGGCCTCGAGCAGGCGCAGCGCGTCGTCGAGCGCCTCGGTGAGCGCGGTCGCGTTCGGTTCGCAGATCGCGCGCACCAGCTCGGGCGCGGTCGCCGCGACCCGGGTGCCGTCGCGGAACGATCCGGCGGCCAGACCCAGAGCCAGATCGCCCCCCGCGGCCCCCGCGACCGCCAGCGCCTCGGCCAGCACGTGCGGCAGATGCGAGATGCGGGCGACCGCGCGGTCGTGTTCGTCCGCCAGGACCGGCACCACGATCGCACCGCAGTCCAGCGCCAGCCGCGCGACCCGGAGCCACGGTTCGGCGCGGGTGCCCGGGTCCACGCCGACCGCCCAGGCCGCGTCGCGAAACAGATCGGGAGACGATGCGGCCCAGCCGGATTCGGCGGTCCCCGCCATCGGATGTCCGCCGACGTAGCGCGCGCCCAGTTCCTGCCGGTGGACCTCGGCGCGCACCGGTTGCTTCACACTCACCACATCGGTCAGCGGGCAATCGGGCGCGAACGTCTTCACATCCGCGAGAACGGTATCGATGGCCGGCATCGGCACCGCCAGCACGATCAGCGCCTCGTCGGCGGCGGCCCGGGACAGCACCGCCGCGATATCGGATTCGACGTCGAATCCGTCGGACCGGGCGGCCTGCGCACCCGGAGCCGACCGGTTGTAACCCCAGGCCCGGTAGCCGGCCGTGGCCGCCGCGCGCAGCAGCGAACCGCCGATCAAACCCGTACCCAGCACGCACACCGAGGAATTCCGATCGCCTGTCATCGGATCAGATTCGCATACGACTTCAACATTTCCGCCGAAGCCGACTACCGTTGCGGCCATGGCACAGCGCTCGAGCACGAACAGGGCCGCGTCGGACGATTACGACGATGTGGAAGGGTTCGCCGTGGCGGTCGTCCGCGAAGACAGCACGTGGCGCTGCAGCCCGCTCAGCGCCGCGGCGTTGTCGAGTCTGTCCGCGGCCGAGGACGAACTGCGCGCCCTGCGCAGCACCGGTGCGGTATTCGGATTGCTGGACGTCGACGACGAATTCTTCATCGTCCTGCGGCCGGGTCCGACCGGGAGCCGGTTGCTGATCTCGGACGCCACCGCCGCGATCGATTACGACATCGCCGTCGAGGTGCTCGACGCGCTGAATGTCGAAGTCCCCGATATCGATCCGGACGAACTGGATGAGATCGATCCGTGGGAGGAAGGCGATCTGGGTGTCCTGGCGGACCTCGGCCTGCCCGAGCCGGTGCTCAGCGTGATCCTCGCGGAAACCGATCTGTATCCGGACGAACAGCTGGGAATGGTCGCGCAGCGGCTGGGCTTCGCCGACGAATTCTCCGCGGTTCTGGACAAGCTGCACCGTTGAGTCCGGGGGCAGCGCCGAGTCCGGGGTCACCTCCGGGAGACGAGGATCTCGTCCGGGCCGCGCTCGCCGCCGCGGCCCAGACCGACCCGCGTGACGTCCCGGTCGGTGCGGTCGTCTTCGACGCGAACGGCCGCGAACTGGCCCGGGCCGGCAACGCCCGGGAAGCGCTCGGCGATCCGACCGCGCATGCGGAGATCCTGGCGTTGCGCCGCGCCGCCCAAGTGTACGGCGACGGCTGGCGGCTCGAGGGCGCGACGCTGGCGGTGACGTTGGAGCCGTGCACGATGTGCGCCGGAGCGCTGGTCCTGGCCCGGGTCCGCCGCGTCGTCTTCGGCGCCTGGGAGCCCAAGACCGGTGCGGTCGGCTCGCTCTGGGACGTGGTGCGGGACCGCCGCCTCAACCATCGGCCCGAGGTTCGAGGGGGCGTGCTCGAGGCCGAATGTGCGGCCGTTCTGGACGACTTCTTTCGCATTCAACGCCGCTGAGCTCTGCTCCATATGTCGCTGACCACCCGATTTCGGTTTCGCTCCGTCCGTCCGGTAAAGTCACCTGCGGTGGCGTGTCCGAGCGGCCTAAGGAGCACGCCTCGAAAGCGTGTGTGGGGTAACCCCCCACCGAGGGTTCAAATCCCTCCGCCACCGCCACAGCCCCCACCCGGATTCCGGGTGGGGGCTTTTTCGTCCCTACCGGTCGTCGTCACCCGGCCGAACCGGTGCGAACCTTCGGCGCGTCCGGGTCGTGGTGGACGGCCTTGAAGAAGCTGATCCGGGTCGGCTCCGTCCGCAGCACCGTGGTGTCCGTACCGCCGATGGTGTCGGGCCGCTCGATCACCAGCGGCGGGCACTCCACACCTTTCACGGGCACCGTCTCGTGCGCTCGCACGACCATGTTGAACGGGGTTTCGGTCTCCGCGGTGCTGCCGACGACCCGGCAGTGTTGCCACGCCTCGATCAGATAGGTGTCGTCGGTGTCATTGGTGCAGGTCGTCTCCGAGCATGACACTCCGGCGGGAAACGGCTGTGCGGATGCCGAGGGAGCGATGGCGGCGACCGCGGCGCACAAGGCGCCCGCAACGATGCCGGCTGCCAGAATCCGTGTGTTCAAGTTCCGATTCCTTTCGGCCTCCACGCGACGCTCGCGGTCGAGGTCCAGATTCGTAACGATGACGACAAATCCGTCGTCGTCCCCATTGTTCGGTACGGCCCTGAGGGGTTACCGCCATTGGTAAGCCGGCAGATGTGCGCGGTCGCTACGGACGGGTGGTGTCGTGCCTTGCCGGGATACGGCGACCGGATGGATTGCCACGGGTGGGGAGTCGCTGGAATCGCGCGCGAACGAGGGGGGTTGCCCGCGGTTCACTGTGTGACGTCGCCGAAGTAGCGACGAATACCGTCGTGAATATTTTTGAAACGCAACTGTTTTCACGACTGCGCGCGGTAGCGATTGTGATCCGGGCGGGTGAGCCGGCCGCGCTCGAGGTGTATTTCGCGCAGGGGTGCGGGATTCGGCGGGGCTGCAGAGCAGTTGCCCTGTGGTGGGAGTGTGGCCCGGTCCGTGGAGCGTGTCGTACCGGCGTGATCTACTCCACGTTACCGACTGGTAGGGAGCGTCCCGGGCTGAGGTAATCTAGCGACCAGTTCGCTGGCCGGACGTTTCGCCGATGTGGTCGGCGGTGTGCAAATCAGGTGAGGGACAACAGTTTTGAGCAGAACCGGGAGTCCGGTCGTGCGGACCGCGACGCGCGACGACGTCACCGGAATGGTGCGGGTACTGGCCGCGGCCTTCGCCCGCGACGATCCGATCGAGGAATACGTCTTTCCGGACGAAACCGTCCGGCACCGGCGGGCGCCGCGGATGCTGCGAACCATGATCGAGCATCGCTTCCTGCCGGCCGGTGGTGCCGAGGTGGCGGAGTTGGACGGCCGCATCGTCGGCGCCCTGCTCTGGTACCCCGACGGTTACCGCCCTGGTGGGCTACGCGAATTCCTGGCGGGCCCACTGTTTCTCGCGGGAATGGGCACCGCCGTGGGAAGGGGAACCGAGGTCGACCGGACCATGGATCGGGCGGCACCGGCCGAACCGCACCTGTTCCACGTCTACCTCGGCACCGATCCGGCACTGCAGCGCAGCGGCGTCGGCCGCGCGCTGTACGCGTCGTTCACCGACAAGGCCGACCGGCAGGGCGTACTCCTGTGCGGAATCTGCAAGGACGAGAACGTCGGCTACTACGAGGCTCTGGGTAACGAACGCACCGGGTCCGTCCGGCTGGGCAAAACGGGTCCGGAAATGAACATCATGATTCGCCGACCGCGTCCGCTCTGATCAGCGGGAATTTCCGAGTCGGCCGAGGAGTCGCTGTGTCTGACATTGCCATCGTCGGAATCGGATGCCGGTACGCCGGCGGTATCGATTCGCCGGAGTCCTTCTGGGACTTCGTGATCAACAAACGGGACGGGGTCACCGAGATCCCGGCCGACCGCTGGGACTGGCGGCGCTACTACGACGCCGACCGCCGCACCCCCGGACGCATGTACACCAAACGCGCCGCCTTCATGACCGGCGATCCATGGGAGTTCGATCCCGACTTCTTCGGCATCTCCCCGCGCGAGGCGGCCGCCATGGACCCGCAGCAGCGGCTCGTCCTGGAAGTGGTGTGGGAGGCGCTCGACGACGCGGGTGTCGCCGGTCGCAGCGCCGGTTCGGGGTTCGGCGTCTACATCGGCGCCTTCACCCTCGATCAGCTGGCGGTATCGGTCGGCGGTCCGGCGCTGCCGCATGTCGACATGCACACCGCCGCGGGCGCGTCGTACACGATGCTCTCGAACCGGATCGCCTACGCGCTCAACCTGACCGGTCCGGCCGTCACCGTCGACACGGCCTGTTCCTCGTCGCTGGTCGCCCTGCATCTGGCCTGCCAGGCCATCGAGAGCGGAGACTGTGAATACGCGCTGGCCGGCGGCGTGACCGTGATGGCGCAGCCGGAGCCGTTCGTCTCCATGTGCAAGGGCGGATTCCTCGCCGCCGACGGCCGCAGCAAACCGTTCGACGCCGCCGCCGACGGTTACGGTCGTGGCGAGGGCGCCGGCATCGTGGTGCTGAAGAAGCTCGGCGATGCCGAACGCGACGGCGACCGCATCTACGCGGTGGTCAAGGCCACCGGATCGAATCAGGACGGCCGCACCACGGCCATCACGGTTCCGAACGCGGATTCCCAGGAAGCGCTGGCCAAGACCGTGATCGAGCGTTCCGGAATCCCGGCGCACGAGATCACCTACGTGGAGGCACACGGAACCGGCACGCCGGTGGGCGACCCGCTGGAGCTGCGAGCCATCGGGCGGGCCTACGGCGCCGCCACCGGACGGTCCGGGCCGGTCGGCGTCGGCTCGGTGAAGGCGACGCTCGGGCACACCGAAGCCGCGTCGGGTATCGCGAGCGTCATCAAATCGGCGCTGGCCATCACGCACCGAACCATCGCGCCGCAGGGCTGGCTGGACACGCCCAATCCCGATATCCCGTTCGAGGAACTGGGAATTCGCCTCCAGACCGAGGCCGAACCGGTCGGCCCCGAGGTCGAGCGCATGACGGTGGCCGTCAACGGTTTCGGATACGGCGGCACCAATGCGCACGCGATTCTGCAGGAGTATGCGGGCTCTGCCGAAACGGGCCGGGCGCCACAGCATTTCGGCGTACTGCCGCTCTCCGCGCGAAACGAGACAGCCGTTCGGCAACTGGCTCGCGGCGTCGCCGAACTGATCGCCGAGGGCGCCGACCCCGGCCGGCTGGCCGAGGCCGCGTGGCGGCGTCGCAATCACCACAACCATCGCGCCGCGATCACCTTCGGTGACGACACCGAACTGGTCCGGGGCCTGGTGGACCTGGCGAACGGTGAGGGGCGAGTCGGTCGCACCGTCGCCAAGCGCACCGCCGAGCCGGTGTACGTCTTCACCGGGATGGGCCCGCAGTGGTGGGGTATGGCGCGCGAATTGCTCACCACCGATACTGCTTTCGCCGACGAGGCGCGCCGCATCGACGCGGTGTTCACCGACATCGCGGGCTGGTCCGTCGTCGAGGAGTTGCTGCGTCCCGAAGAGGAGTCGCGGGTCACCTCGACCGCCATCGCGCAACCGGCGAACTTCCTGGTCCAGGTCGCGCTGTACGCGGCGTTGCGGGAATACGGAATCGAGCCCGCCGTCGTCGTCGGTCACAGCGTCGGCGAGGTCTCGGCCGCCTACGTGACCGGAATGCTGTCGCTGCGCGACGCGCTGCTGGTCAGCTACCACCGTGCCCGGTTGCAGGCCACGACGGCCGGGACGGGCGGCATGCTGGCGATCGGATTGCCCGCCGAGGCGGTTCGCGAGGTCATCGCCACCGACAGCTCGGTCGATATCGCGGCGATCAACTCACCCTCGGCCGTCACGCTGGCCGGTGCGGTCGACCGTCTCGACGAGATCGCCGAAAAGCTCACCGCCGACGGCATTTTCGCGCGCCGGCTACAGGTCGAGGTGCCCTACCACAGTCATCTGATGGATCCGATCCTGGACGAGCTGCGTGAGGTGCTGGCCGGGCTCACCGTCGCCGAACCGCGCATCCCGCTGTACTCCACGGTCACCGGCGAACAGGTCACCACGGCCGACTGGAATGCCGACTACTGGTGCGCGAACGTGCGGCAGCCGGTGCGGTTCGCCGATGCGATCACCGCACTGGTCCGTACGGGGAACCGGGTCTTCGTGGAGGTCGGCCCGCATCCGGTGCTCGGCGCCAATATTCGCGAGATCCTCATCGGCGCGGGCGAAACCGGGACGACGGTGGCGACCCTGTACCGCAAACAGCAGGACGCCGACAGTCTGCGCCAGACCCTGTCCGGGCTGTACGCGGCCGGAGTTCTCGACATCGACGCGCTGTTCGCCGGAGTGCCGGATCCGACGCCGCATATCGATCTGCCGCGCTATCCGTGGCAGCGCACCCGGCTGCGCAACGAACTGCCGGAATTCCGGCTGCTGCGCCACGGCACACCCGACGCGCACCCGATGCTCGGTGATCAACATCCCGACGAATCCAACGCCTGGCGGGTGGAACTGTCGCTCGCGGCGCTACCGTGGCTCGCCGATCACGTCGTGGGCGGCACCCGGATCCTGCCCGGCGCGGGATATCTGGATGCCGCGTTGAGCGCCGCCGCGGTGCGCACCGAATCGGATCAGGTGGCCGTGGAAGGCGTGCGGTTCGTCGCACCCCTGGTCGTCGAGGAGGGCGAGGCGCCGATCGTCGAACTCCACGTCGAGGATTCGACCGGGCGCTTCACCATCCGCTCCCGGGGCGCGGCCGGAACCATCTGGACCGTCCACGCACTGGGCCGCCTGGTCGAAGGCAGCTACGCGCCGATCACCGCGGACGTGCCCGATGTCGAGCACATGCTCGCGGTCGACCCCGCCGAGTTCTACGCCGGACTGGCCGCGCGCGGACTGGAATACGGCCCGACCTTCCAGCGCGCCACCGCGATCCGGATCTCGCCGGACACCGTGGTCGCACAACTCGACGGCACCATCGGCCAGGGGGAGCGGTACCTCGCCCACCCCGCGATCGTCGATGCGGCGCTGCAGAGTGTGGCCGCCCTGCTCGCCGGGCGCGGTGGGGCCCACGAGGGTGCGATGGTGCCGGTCGGCGTGCGCACCGTGCGCCGCCTGGCGCCGCTGCCGATCGAGGTCACCGCCGTGGCCCGGTTCACCGAGGGTGACCGGCCACTGGCCGATATCGATCTGCTCGACGCCGAAGGCACCGTGGTCATGCAGATCAGGGGGATGGAATTCGGATCCCTGACTCCGGGCCGCGGCCCACTGCAGCGTATGACCGACATGTTCTACGAGGAACGGTGGGAGCTGCGCGATCCGGTCGACACGACCGCACTCCCCGGCAACGACGGCCTCTACACCTTGGTCGTCGGCTACGGCGAGAACATCGACTCGCGGATCGAGCGGGTGCGCGATGCCGTCGCGGGCGGCGCCGGCTCGGCCGTCCTCCTGCTGGACCCGGCCGATACCGAGCTGGAACAGCGACTGGCACAGCGGCTTCGCGACATCTTCGGCGACGAGGACGTGCGACGGCTGCACGTCTGCGTGGTCCCCGGACACACACCCGACGGTGATGTGGCCGCGCTGTGGATGTTGCGCCGGATCGCGGTGACGCTGGACGGCTATCTCGAGGAGCGGGTCACCGAGCACGACATCGAGATTCCGCTGACCGGCGACGGCTCGATATACGCGACCGTGGTCAGCGCCCACGCCTACGCCCATCCCGCGGACGAGACGGCGCCGGATCCCAGCCAGGCGGCCATCGCCGGCGCTCGTCGCGTCCTGCTCAACGAACAGTCCCGGCTGCGCTGGCGACTGGTCGACATCGATGCCGGCACGACGGTCGCGGACCTGTCCGCGGAACTGGCGATCCCCGGTGGCTTCCAGTACGACCTGGTCGACGAGGCCGTGTTGCGCAACGGCCTGCGCTGGACCACGGTCGTGACCCGAACGCTGCCCGAGCGGCTCGACGCCCTCGACACCGCCGAACCGCTCACCGATCCCGAGGCGAATTTCGAACTGGAACTGCCCCGTTCGCGCACCTTCGCGCGGCTGGGCTGGCGGCGTTGCGATCGGCGCGAACCCGGTCCGGGCGAGGTCGAGGTCCGCATGCGTGCGGTGGGCCTCAACTACAAGGACGCGTTGAAGGTGATCGGCGTCCTAGGCGAACGTGAACTGTCGGAGACGTTCTTCGGCCTGGTGCCGGGCATGGAAGGCGGCGGCGAGGTGGTCCGGGTCGGTCCCGGCGTCACCGACTACGCTCCCGGCGACGCGGTGAGCCTGACCTCCAAGGGTATGGTCGCGCGCTTTCACACCACCTCGACCGATTCGCTCACCCACGTCCGCCCCGACACCGACGCGGGCCGGTGCAGCAGCGTCACCGCCTTCACCACCGCCGAATACTCGCTGCTCGAACTCGCGCGGATCCGGGCCGGCGAGACCGTGCTCGTGCACGGTGCGGCCGGTGGCGTCGGCAGCGCGGCGGTGCAGATCGCGAAATTGCACGGCGCCATCGTGATCGGGACCGCGAGCAGCGAACAGCGGCGCGCCTACGTCCTGGCCGAGGGTGCCGATCACGCGGTCGGATCGCGGTCGCTCACCTTCGTCGACGAGGTTCTCGCTCTCACCGGCGGCCGCGGCGTGGACGTGATCATCAGCTCCGCGCCGGGTGAGATCCTGCGCCAGAACTTCGCGGTGATCGCCGAATTCGGTCGCATCGTGGAGATCGGCAAGGCCGATATCTACACCGGCGGCATGCTGGATCTGTCGGCGTTCGACAAGAACGTCTCCTATTTCTCCTTCGATCTGGATCGGATGCTGCGGCTGCGGCACGCCGAGGTGATGGCGCTGGGCCGCAAGGTCAACGCCAGCTTCGACGACGGCACCTATCGTCCGCTGCCGTTCCAGAAGTACGGAACCGCCGACGTCGCTCAGGCCTTCGAGGAGGTGGCCCGCTCGACCCGGATCGGCCGCGTCGCGCTGGATCTGACCGAGGACCGACCGCTGGTCCGTCCGCGGCTGCCCGAGATCGAGATCGATCCCACGGCCCAGTACCTGATCACCGGCGGTTTCGGCGCCTTCGGCCTGGCCACCGGACGATGGCTGGTGGGCCACGGCGCTCGCCGGCTGACGCTCCTCGGCCGCGGCGGCGCCACCACCGAGGCCGCGGTCGCGCAGCTCGCGGCCTGGGAGGCCCAGGGCATCGAGATCACGATCGAGCGGGTAGACATCACCGATGCCGATGCCGTGGCGGCGGTCGTCGCTCGCGCCCACCGGCCCGAGCATCCGCTGCGCGGGGCGTTCCACACCGCGGGCGCCATCGACGACAAGCGCATCACCGTCATGGATGCCGAGAGTCTGGCCAAGGTGTTCCGGGCGAAGGCCGACGGGGCGCGTGCACTCGTCGCCGGTGTCCGAGCCGCGGGGGCGCGGCTCGACCAGTTCGCGCTGTGGTCCTCCGGCAGTGCGATGTTCGGCGGTGTCGGCCAATACGCTTACACCGCAGCCAATATCGCGCTGCAGGCCATCGGGGATACGGTGATCCGCGCGGGCGGCACCGCACTGGTCGTCGGCTGGGGTCATATGTCCGGCGGCGGTATGGCCGACGACGAGCACATCGCGCGATATCTGCGCAACACCGGCTTCGATTCGATCACCATGGACGAGGGGACCGAATATCTGGAGCAGGCGCTGCGATTGGGCGTCACGCAGGCCTCGATCATTCCGGTCGACTGGGCCAAGGTGAACGCCACCGCGCCGTTCTTCGCCCAGACCGGGCGCACGAAGGAACTGATCGCCGCCGCGGCACAGGATGATTCGGCCGCCGCGCGGCTGCGTGTCCAGCTCGCCGAACTCGACGAGGGCAAGCGCAACGAGGTCGTCGCCTTCATGTTGGCCGAGCAATTGGCGCAGGTCATGGGCGTTTCCGCGGACTCGATCGACCTGACCGTCCCGGTGCCCGAGCTCGGATTGGATTCGCTGATGGCGGTGGAATTCGGTGCGCTGGTCACGAAATCGCTGGGTGTGGAACTGATGTCGATGAAGATGGGCCGCTCGTTCAGCCTCGAACAAGCGGGTGCGCGGGTGGCCGAGGCGATCGTGCAGGGGGCGACGGGATGAGAAGGCCGCAGCCGCCTGCTGCGCCGGAAAGGATGCGGGATGAGTGAATCGGCGCGGGAGCTGGCGCGGAAGTTGTTGTCCGGCACGGCGTCCGGTGGTACCGCCGCGCCGGCGGCCACTCCCGTGACGTCCGTCGGCTCGAGCGGTACGGTCAGGGGCGCCGACACCCGACCGGCCCGCCCGCGCCGCGGCCCCGGACGCCAATTCGCCGACCACCCCGAGGTCGCGGCGATGGTGCAGAAGCGTGCGGCGATCGCTGCCGTGCACGAGCACAGCGGCACCCCGAATCCCATGTTCCTCGTGCGAGAGAGCCCGAACGACACCGTGATTCGGTGGCAGGGCCGCGATCTGGTGAATTTCAGCGCCTACAACTATCTCGGCCTGGGCAACCATCCGAAGGTGGTGCAAGCCGCCAAGGACGCGCTGGACACCTATGGCGCCTCCGCCTCGGCCAGCCGCATCGTCGCCGGGGAGATCCCGATCTACGCCGAACTCGAACAGCGCCTGGCCGCGATGTACGACGTCGGCGACGCGATGGTCACGACCAGCGGCTATCTCACCAACGCCGGCGTGATCGGCTTCCTGCTGGGCGCCGACGACGTCGCGATCTGCGATTCGCTCATCCACGGCAGCGTAATCTCCGGCGTGCAGTGGTCGGGAGCGCGGCGGCTCAACTTCCGCCACAACGATCCGGAGTCGCTGCGTTCGGTGTTGCGCATGTCGCGCGGGAACTTCGATCGCGCGCTGGTCGTGGTCGAAGGTCATTACAGCATGGACGGCACGGTCGGGCGGGTGAGAGAAATAGCCGCCATCGCACGGGAATTCGACTGTGCCGTACTTGTCGACGAGGCGCATTCCCTCGGCGTCTTCGGAGAGCGCGGCCACGGCATCCGCGAGCACTACGGGATGCCCGGCGACGCGGTCGACATCTGGATGGGCACCCTGTCGAAAGCGCTGGGCAGCTGCGGGGGTTTCATCGCCGCCGACGCTGACCTGATCGCGGCGATGAAGGCCGCCGCGCCGGGTGTGGCCATGCTGACCGGCGGCCCCGCACCCTCGACCATCGGTGCCGCGCTGGCCGCGCTCGACGTCCTAGAGGCCGAACCGCAGCGACTGCGCCGGCTCTGGTCCAACGCCGAGCACTTCCGCACCCTGCTCGACGAGCGCGGCATAGACCTCGGCATCTCCGAAGGCACCCCGATCTGCCCGGTGATCGTCCCCGGCGAACTGCGCGCCGGTTACGTCGCCACGACGCTGCTGCAGAACGGCGTCTACGCGGGCGCGATCTCGTCACCGGCCGTGCCCGCCGGTCAGGAACGCCTGCGCTTCTTCCTGACCTCCGAACACGAACCCGCCCAGCTGGAGGCCACCGCCGACCTGTTGCGGGAGGCCGTCGCCGGCGCCGCACAACTGCCGGACCTGGGAGTGACCGGCTGATCGCCACGCCGGCGGATCGGTCCGTGGCGGACCGGTACGTTGGTGCTCGTGGAACTACGAATCTTCACCGAGCCCCAGCAAGGGGCTACCTACGACGATCTGCTCCGGGTTGCGAAGGTGACCGAGGAGGCGGGGTTCGACGCATTCTTCCGGTCGGATCACTATCTGAAGATGGGCGGGGTGTCCGGTCTGCCGGGCCCGACCGACGCGTGGATCACGCTGGCCGGGCTCGCGCGTGAGACCTCCCGGATCCGGCTGGGCACACTGGTCACCGCGGCGACGTTCCGGCATCCGTCGGTGCTGGCGATCTCGGTCGCCCAGGTCGACCAGATGTCCGGCGGCCGGGTCGAGCTCGGGCTCGGTTCGGGCTGGTTCGCCGACGAGCATCGCGCCTACGGCATCGATCTGCCGGATCTCGGTGAGCGCTTCGACCGCTACGCCGAGCAACTGGCGGTCATCACCGGCCTGTGGCAGACGCCGGTGGGGGAGACCTTCGATTTCACGGGCAAACACTATGTGCTGCAGGGCAGTCCGGCCCTGCCCAAGCCGGTGCAGCAGCCGGGCCCGCCGGTGATCATCGGTGGTGCGGGCAAGAAGCGCACACCGGCTCTGGCCGCGCGGTACGCGCACGAGTTCAACCTGCCGTTCGCGGATGCGGAAACGGCTGCGGCGCAATTCGATCGGGTCGCCGCGGCGGCCCGCGACATCGGTCGCGATCCGGGTGAGATCGTCCGCTCGGCCGCGCAGGTGCTGTGCGTGGGCCGTGACGAGGCCGAGATCGCCCGCCGCGCCGAGGCGATCGGCCGCGAGGCGGGCGAACTGCGCAGCAACGGCCTGGCCGGCACCCCGGCGGAGGTGGTCGACAAGATCGGCCGCTACCGCGAGACCACCGGCATCACCCGGCTCTACCTGCAGGTACTGGACCTGTCCGACCTCGACCACCTGGAATTGGTCGCCGGCGAGGTCGCCGCCCAGCTGGGCTGAACGACCCGGTGCGAGGTGGCGGCGTCGGCTCAGCCGACCTTCACCGGACTCCTGGGCTCGTCCGGATCGTCGACGTGGAGCTCGCGCAACCGCGCACCCTCCACGTCGATATCCGGCACGATCCGGCTCAGCCACCCCGGAATCCACCAGGCCGCTCCGCCCATCAGCACCAGCAGCGACGGAATCAGGACCATCCGCACCAGAAAGGCGTCGAACAGCACGCCCGCGGCGAGCGCGAAACCCATCGACTTGGCCGTCGCATCCGATTCCAGCAGGAACGAACCGAAGACCGAGATCATGATGACTGCGGCCGAGGTCACCACGCGCGCGCCGTGGTGGTAACCGGAGATCATCGCGTCGGTGGGTGATTTCCCGTGCACATATTCCTCGCGCATGCGGGTGACGAGGAAGACCTGGTAGTCCATGGCGAGGCCGAAGACCAAGCCGATCAACATGATCGGCAGGAAGCTCACGATCGGCCGGGGTTCGGAGATGAGGCCGAGCGCACCCTTCTGGAATATCAGCACGGTGGCGCCGAACGTCGCCGCCATGGAGAGCAGGAATCCCAACGCGGCGGTGAAAGGCACCAGCACCGAACGGAATACCGCGATCAGCAACAGGAATGCCGCGCCCGCCACGATGGCCAGATAGGGCAGGATCTTACTGAGCAGCGCATGGTCGACATCCGCGTAAATGGCTGTGGTACCGGTGATTCCGTATTCGATGCCATATCGGTCGCGCAGTGCGGATTCGGCGTCGCGGGCATGGCGAACCAGATCCTTGGTGGCCTGATCATTGGGTCCGGTGGTGGGTACGGCGGTCATCAACGCACCCGCGCCGTCGCTGCTCGGCTGCGGCTGGGTCACATAATCCATACCCGGATACGCGGCCAATTCGTCGTGCAGTGCGGTGAGCGCGGCCTGACGCTGATCGGCGGACACCTGCGACAGATCGGCGACGACCTGCAGCTTGCCGTTGCTGCCCGCGCCGAACCCCTCGGTGCGCAGGTCGTAGGCCTTGCGGATGGTCGTGGCCCGGGGCTGGCTGTCCTCACCCGGCAGGCCCAGATTCAGGCTCAACGCCGGGGCGGCAAGCAGACCCAGCACGATGATGCTCGCGACCAGTGTCAGCCACGGCATCCGCCCGATCACCCGTGCCACCCGCATACCGTTGGTGACCACCGAATCGTCCTCGGGATCGTGTTGCGCGATCACCGGAAGCTTCGGCTTGAACAGGTACTTTCCGAAGGCGCCGAGCAGTGCCGGCATCAGAGTGATGGCGGTGAGCACCGCGAACGCCGCCGCGATCGCCCCACCCAGACCCATGAAGGTGAGGAAGCGGATGTTCACGATGGCCAGGGCGACCAGTGCGATGATCACCGTCGCGCCCGCGAACACCACCGCCGAACCGGCCGTGCCCAGCGCCGTGCCGGCGGCTATCTCCGGCGAACTCTGCACGGCGCGTTCGTGTTTGTAACGGGAGACGATGAACAGCGCGTAATCGATCGAGAGCGCGATGCCGATCATCGAGGCCAGGAAGGTGGTGAAGCTCGGAACCGACATGAACGACGTGCCGAGGAAGATCACCGAGGTCGCCAATCCGAGTCCGACGATCGCGGTGATGATCGGCACGAAGGCGGCCACGATCGCGCCGAAGGCCACCACCATCACCACCAGCGCCACCGCCATGCCGATCATCTCGGCCTGCCCACTGGGCTGTTGTTGTTCCATCGCCAGCGACCCGCTCATCTCCACCTGCAGTCCGGCGGCGCGCGCATCGTCACCGACCGCGTAGGCGGCCGCGCGATCATCGGCGGTGATGTCGGTGAACTTCTGGATCGTGAACGGAACGGTCAGCACCGCAACGGTATCCGGATTCTCCTTGTTCAGGACGTTCACCGGCGCGGCACTGCAGCGCGAGACGAATTCCGGCGAACCGCGATCGGGAGCGAAGCAGCCCATCTGTTCGGTGGCGGTGATCGGATCGACCAGGGGAGTCTTGTGGTCGACGATGTTCAGATCGTTCAGCTTGGCGACCGTCCCCGCGACGGGCGCCCGCTGGGATGCGTCGGTGAGTTTCTGCCCCGGTGCCGCCCCGAAGACGTAGGTGCCGGTCACCGCCTCGAAACTGAACGCCTCCGACATCCCCGGAAAGTGTTTGTCCATGATCTCGGTGGCACGTTCCGACGGCAGATTCGGAATCGTGAAGTCGTCGTTCATCGGCTTCTTCAGCTGCGTGCCCAGGCTGCCGATGATCACGAACAGAATCAGCCAGACCGGGAGCACGATCCACTTGTGCCGAAAGGCGAATCTTCCCCACCGATACAGATACACGGACACGAGGCGCTCCTAGTGGTCGCTGGCCTCGATTGGCGATGACTGCGAACCGGGGCCGATCGCTGATCGAGCTGTGCGGTTGCCGGTGCACTCGCCGTTCCGGTCGGTCCGTCGAGTGGCCGAGCTGGAGAGCATTAGGTTCGAGTGTGCTGTTTCATTGCTGCAAGATCAAGATCTTCGCGGTCCGAGATCGGCCGGTCCTGATACGGCACGAGCCCCCATCCGGTGTTCGGATGAGGGCTCGTGCCGTGGGTTCGCGGATCAGCCGACCGGGACCGGCTCCTTCTCCGCCGCGGTCTCGCGGTCACGCTGCTGCAGTTCGCGCAGCTTGGTGCCCTCGACGTCGATATCGGGCAGGATCCGGTCCAGCCACTTCGGCATCCACCAGGCCCACTTGCCCAGCAGCACCAGCAGTGACGGGATCAGCACCATCCGCACCAGGAAGGCGTCGAACAGCACACCGGCCGCCAGTGCGAAGCCCATCGACTTCGCGGTCACGTCCGGCATCAGCACGAATCCGGCGAAGACCGAGATCATGATGACGGCGGCCGAGGTCACCACGCGCGCGCCGTGATGGTAGCCGGAGACCATGGCCTCCTTGGGCGACTTGCCGTGGATGTATTCCTCGCGCATGCGGGTGACGAGGAAGACCTGGTAGTCCATGGCGAGGCCGAACACCAAGCCGATCAACATGATCGGCAGGAAGCTCACGATCGGATGCTGGTCACCGATCAGGCC
Source organism: Nocardia mikamii NBRC 108933 (assembly GCF_001613505.1). GTDB lineage: Bacteria > Actinomycetota > Actinomycetes > Mycobacteriales > Mycobacteriaceae > Nocardia > Nocardia mikamii. Next base: position 679,380 of record NZ_BDCM01000003.1, on the reverse strand, counting down.
CAGCTTGTCCTGCTGGAAGATCAGCACCGTGGCACCGAAGGTCGCCGCCATCGAGAGCAGGAAGCCCAGCGCCGCCGTCAGCGGCACCAGCACCGAGCGGAACACCAGCACCAGCAGCAGGAACGCCGCGATCGCCACGATCGTCATATACGGAACGATCTTGCCGAGCAGGGCATTCGACACATCGGAGTAGATCGCCGTGGTGCCGGTGATGCCGTACTCCATGCCGTACTTCGCCTGCAGGTCCGATTCCGCGTCCCGGGCGTGTTTCACCAAATCCTGGGTATCGGAGTTGTTCGGGCCGTAATCGGGTACCGCGGTCAGCTGCGCACCGGTGCTGTTGATGTAGTCCGGCGTCTTGTCCGCGTTGAACTTGTTGGTCGACGGCATGGTCACGAAGTCCATGCCCGGATAGGCGGCCAGCTTGTCGTGCAGCGCCATGACGGCTTCCTGCCGCTGCTCCGGCTTCACATTCGTGAGATCCGCCGCGACCAGCAGGGTGCCGTTGCTGCCCTCGCCGAAGCCCTCGGTGCGCAAGTCGTAGGCCTTGCGGACCGTGGTGGTCTTGGGCTGGCTGTCCTCACCCGGCAGGCCGAGGCTCAGATTCACCGCGGGCGCGGCGAGCAGGCCGAGCACGATCACGCTGGCGCCCAGCGTCAGCCACGGCGCCTTCGCGATCACCCGGGCGAAACGCTTGCCGTTGGTGACGGCGTTGTCGTCCTCGGTGTCGGCGCGCGCGACCAGCGGCAACTTCGGCTTGAACAGGAAGCGGCCGAACGCACCCATCACCGCGGGCAGCAGGGTCAAGGCGACCAGAATCGCGAAGAACGCCGCGAGCGCGCCACCCAGACCCATCCAGGTCAGGAAGCTGACGCCGACGATGCTCAGTCCGCACAGTGCGATGATCACCGTCATACCGGCGAAGACCACCGCGGAGCCGGCGGTGCCGATGGCGACGCCGGCGGCTTCCTCCGGCGAATCCTGTACGGCCAGTTCGTGTTTGTACCGCGAGACGATGAACAGCGCGTAGTCGATCGACAGCGCGATACCGATCATCGAGGCGAGGACCGTCGTGAAGTTCGGGATATTCGCGATGGAGGTACCCGCCATGATCAGCGCGCCCGCCATACCCACGCCGACGATGCCGGTGAGGATGGGCACGAACGCGGCCAGCAGGGCGCCGAAGGCGATCATCATGACGATGAACGCCACGACGTAACCGATCATCTCCGAGGCGCCGCCGGTCTCCATCTGCTCCGTGGCGATGGAACCGCTGATCTCCACGTCCAGGCCGGCCTGACGCGCCTCGTCGGCGACGTTGTAGGCCTTGTCACGGTCGGCCTGGGTCAGGTCGGAGAACGACTTGATGTCGAACGGCACGGTGAAGTAGGCGACGGTGTCGGCGTTGTTGTTCTTGCCGAGCACGTTCAGCGGCGCCAGACCGCATTTGGCGATGAAGTTCGGGTCGGTGCGATCACCCGAGGTACAGCCGATCGCCGACGTGGCGGTGACCGGGTCCGCGAGGACGCCCGGATGCTGCGGGTCGGACTTGATCTTGGACTTGTCGACGATGTCGAGGTTGTTGATCTTCTCCACCAGCGCGGTGAGCGCCTTGTGGTTGTCCGGATCGGTGAGTTTGCCGTGCTGCGCGGCGACCACGTAGGTGCCGGTCACAGCATCGAACTTGAATGCCTCGGAGGCCCCCGGGAATTGCTTGTCCAGGATGTCGGTGGCCTTCTGCGAGGGCAGATTGGGCATGTTGAAGTCGTCTTGGCTCTGTTTCTTCAGCCCGACGCCGACGGCGCCCACGATCACGAAGATCAGCAACCAGACCGGTAGCACGATCCATTTTCGGCGGAAGGCGAACTTCCCCCACCGATAGAGGTACACGGACACGCGGTATCTCCTAGCGATAGCTGATTTGCGGTGCTGAGTTCAGGCCCCGTAGACAGCACTACTGCGGACGCCGCACTGCGATCCGCCTCCATCGACGCTTTCTGCCTACCGTGCGGTAGGTAGACTACCCAATCGATAAGCGGAGGAACAACCTCGATTTTCGGGGCGTGCCCTCCGCTTCGATCGGTGGATGAGAGGATCATCGCATGAGCGCCCGAACTACCTCCGGATCAGTTGTCGCAGGTCAGAGCACCAAGGACGCGATTCGTGAGGCGGCGATCCGGCTTTTTTCGAACAAAGGATTCGAGCAGACCAGCCTGCGCGAGGTCGCGGATGCGGTGGGAATCACAAAGGCGTCGCTCTACTATCACTACGCGTCCAAGCTCGATCTGCTGCTCGCGATCATCGAACCGATCTTCGACGACATGAAGCTCGTGGTCGACGAACTCGACGGGGTGCCGCACAGTCCGGCGGGCGCGCGGGAGGTGCTGAACCGCCAGCTCCGGACCCTGTTACGGCACCGCACCGCGGGCGCGATGTGTGTACGCGACACCGTGGCCATCCTCAACGCGATCGGAGATCGGCACCCCGACATGTTCGATATGCACCGGCGTCTGTGTGTCTGGCTGGCCGGGCCCGACCCCTCGCACGAGGCGCAATTGCGGGCCAGTGCCGCCCTGGAGGTGCTGGGCACGGCGCTGTGGTCGAACGAACTCGTGCCCGATGCCGGCGACGAGGTGATCGAGCGAGTCCTGATCGAGGCCGCTCTCGGCGTGCTGAACGGACCGGGTGGACAGCGCTAGTGCACATCTCGGCAAGGATCGATTACGCGGTCCGCATCCTCTTGGAAATCGCTCGCGCACAACCGAATTCGGTGAAGGCGGAGACGATCGCCACGGCGCAGGACATTTCGCCGAAGATTCTGGAATCCATTGCGGCGCAACTGCGCCGGGCCGATCTGGTGGTCAGCCGCCGCGGCCCCGACGGCGGATACCGGCTGGCCCGCCCGGCCGCTGAGATCAGCATCGCCGATGTGATCCGCGCGGTCGAGGGACCGCTGGCCTCGGTGCGCGGCCAGCGTCCCGAGGACGTGGCGTATTCGGGGGTGGCCGAACCGCTACAGCGGGTGTGGATCGCGCTGCGGGTCAATATCCGTGCCGTGCTGGAACAGGTGTCGATCGCCGATATCGCCACCGACGAGCTGCCGGCTTTCGTCGCCGACCTGGTGGCCGATCCCGGTGCCTGGACGCGGCGGCCCGCCCCCGTCCCGCCCGGCGTCGACGCGTAGCCGGGGAGGTGGGGACCGTGCCGGTCGAGCCGGTTTCACCGGTGTCCGGGCCCTCTTTCGCCGAGCGAAAAATCTTGCCGACACCACCCCGGAATGACGGTAGCCTGCACCCATCATGTTGATCAGGTTGCTGCGCGCCTTTCTCGCCCCCTACCGCACCCAGTTGGCGGGGGTTGTTGTGTTGCAGCTCATCTCCGTCATCGCGATGCTCTATCTGCCCAGTCTGAACGCCGACATCATCGACAACGGCGTCACCAAGGGCGATATCGGCTACATCTGGACCACGGGACTCTGGATGCTGCTGGTGTCGGGCGTGCAGATCGTCGCATCGGCGAGTTCGGTCTATCTGGGCGCACAGGCCGCGATGGGTGCGGGGCGGGAGATGCGCGCGGCGCTGCTGCACCGGGTGGGCACCTTCTCCGCCCGCGAGGTCGGCATCTTCGGCGCGCCGTCGCTGATCACCCGCAACACCAACGATGTGCAGCAGGTGCAGCTGCTGGTCGTGATGAGCGTGACCATTTTGGTGATGGCGCCGATCATGTGCATCGGCGGCATCGTGATGGCCCTGCGCCAGGACCTCGGACTCTCCTGGATCCTGCTGGTCGCCGTGCCGCTGCTCGGCCTGACGATGGCGTTGATCATCTCCCGGATGGTTCCCGGATTCCGGCGCGTGCAGGAGCGCATCGACGCGGTGAACCGGGTGCTGCGCGAGCAGATCACCGGTATCCGCGTGGTGCGGGCGTTCGTGCGCGAGCGCTACGAATCGCAGCGTTTCGGCGTGGCCAACGACGAGCTGACCTCGGCCTCGCTGTTCGTGGGCCGGTTGGCCGCGTTGATGTTCCCGGCCGTGATGCTGATCAGCAACGTGACCACGGTCGCGGTGATCTGGTTCGGCGGGCACGCCATCGACTCCGGCAGTATGCAGATCGGTTCGCTGACCGCGCTGCTGTCCTACATCATGCAGATCCTGATGGCGGTCATGATGGCCTCCTTCCTGGCGATGATCGCGCCGCGCGCGGCGGTGTCGGCCGAGCGCATCGCCGAGGTGCTGGAAACCGATTCCTCGGTGGTGCCGCCGGCGCAGCCGCAGGCCTTCGCCGCCGACCCGGGAACCGTCGAGCTGGCCGCCGCGGAATTCGCGTTCCCGGGAGCCGCGGAACCGGTGCTGCGCGATATCAGCTTCCGGGTCTCGCCCGGGCAGACCACCGCGATCGTCGGTTCCACCGGATCCGGTAAGACCACGCTGATCAATCTGATTCCGCGGCTGATCGACGTCACCTCCGGCGTGGTGCGCGTCGGCGGCACCGATGTGCGGCAGGTGGATATGGAGCTGCTGCGCTCGCAGATCGGTCTGGTGCCGCAGAAGGCCTACCTGTTCTCCGGCACCATCGCGGAGAATCTGCGCTACGGCGATCCCGGGGCGACCGACGAACAACTTTGGCACGCACTGGAAATCGCGCAGGCCGCCGATTTCGTGCGGGATATGCCCGAAGGGTTGCAGACCCCCGTCGCCCAGGGCGGCACCACCGTCTCGGGCGGTCAGCGGCAACGGCTCGCCATCGCCCGAGCCCTGGTGAAGAAGCCCAAGATCTACCTGTTCGACGACTGTTTCTCCGCGCTCGACGTCGCCACCGACGCGCGGGTGCGCGACGCGCTGCGTCCGGAGACGCGCGAATCCGCGGTGATCACCGTGGCCCAGCGTGTGTCGACGATCCGCGACGCCGACCAGATCGTCGTCCTCGAGGACGGTGCCATGGTCGGCCTCGGCACCCACGAACAGCTGTTGCGCGAATGCGAGGAGTACCGGGAAATCGTGGAATCGCAGTTCAGTCCGGAAGAGGCGGCGCGATGAGCTACCTTGGCGCAGCTGCTGATCGGGCCGCCCCGGGTGCGGGTGTCCCGCAGAACACAGCAGGCGGCGCGATGAGCTACCTTGGCGCAGCTGCTGATCGGGCCGCCCGGGTGTGGGTGTCCCACAGAACACAGGAGGCGGCGCGATGAGGCCCGGGGGGCCGATGCCGGGTGCTCCCGGGCAGAAGGCGAAATCGTTCGGACCGACGCTGAAGCGGTTGCTGCGCCGCCTGGCTCCGGACCGGGTGGCGGTGATCGCGATCCTGGTGCTGGCCGTCGCGTCGGTCGTCATGAACACCCTGGGGCCGCAGATCCTCGGCAAGGCCACCAACCTCATCTTCGACGGTGTCGTCAGCAAGCAGTTGCCGGCGGGGCTCACCAAGGATCAGGCGGTGGCGTCCCTGCGCGCGCAGGGCCAGGACCGGCTCGCGGACATGATGTCCTCGATGAACATCAACCCCGGTCACGGCGTCGACTTCGGCGCGGTGGGCCAGGTGCTGACGCTGGTTCTGGTGCTGTACGTGCTGGCCGCGCTGTTCAACTGGTTGCAGGCGTATCTGCTGGCCACGGTGATCAACCGCGCGGTGCAGCGGCTGCGCAGCGAGGTGGAGGACAAGATCCACCGGCTGCCGCTGAGCTACTTCGACACCAACGCCCGCGGCGATGTGCTCTCCCGCGTGACCAACGACGTCGACAATGTGGCGCAGAGCCTGCAGCAGACCATGAGCCAGCTGGTCATATCGGTGCTGTCGGTGATCGGCATCCTGATCATGATGTTCTGGATCTCGCCGCTGCTGGCGGTGATCGCACTGCTGACGGTGCCGGCCGCGGTGATCGTCACGGCCCAGATCGCGAAGCGGTCGAAACCGCATTTCGTCGATCAATGGAAGTACACCGGTCTGGTCAACGCGCAGGTCGAGGAGGCCTTCACCGGCCACGAGGTGGTCACGGCATTCGGCCGCATCCGCGAGGTCGGCGAGGAATTCGACAAGCGCAACGACAAGCTCTACCAGGCCAGCTTCAAAGCGCAGTTCATCTCCGGGCTGATCATGCCGGTGATGATGTTCATCGGGAACCTGAACTATGTGCTGATCGCCGTGGTCGGTGGTCTGCGCGTGGCCTCGGGCAGTCTGTCGCTGGGTGAGGTGCAGGCATTCATCCAGTACTCCCGACAGTTCAGCCAGCCGCTCACCCAGATCGGCTCGATGGTCAACCTGCTGCAGTCGGGTGTCGCCTCGGCCGAGCGGATCTTCGAAATCCTCGATGCCGACGAGCAGGTTCCGGATCCGCGTGCGGAGGACCCGCGTCCGATCGATCGCGGCCGGGTCGAATTCGACGCGGTGTCGTTCCGCTACGAGCCCGACAAGCCGGTGATCGACGATCTCTCCCTGGTCGCCGAGCCCGGCCACGTGGTCGCCATCGTGGGACCGACGGGCGCCGGTAAGACGACGCTGGTCAATCTGCTCGAGCGGTTCTACGAACTGGATTCCGGCGCGATCACCATCGACGGGGTCGACATCACCGGCATCGGCCGCGACCGGCTGCGCTCGCGGATCGGCATGGTGTTGCAGGACACCTGGTTGTTCGGCGGCACCATCCGAGAGAACATCGCCTACGGAAATCCGGAGGCGAGCGAAGAGGAGATCCTCGCGGCCGCCCGCGCCGCCTATGTGGACCGCTTCGTCCATTCGCTGCCGCAGGGTTACGCCACGGTGATCGACGAGGAGGGCTCCGGGGTCAGCGCTGGTGAGAAACAGCTGATCACCATCGCCCGCGCCTTCCTGGCCAAGCCGACCATCCTGATCCTCGACGAGGCCACCAGTTCGGTCGACACCCGCACCGAACTACTGGTGCAGCAGGCCATGGCCGCGCTGCGCCGCGATCGCACCAGTTTCGTTATCGCGCACCGGCTTTCGACCATCCGCGATGCCGATCTGATCGTGGTGATGGAGGGCGGCCACATCGTCGAGCAGGGCGCCCACGAGCGGCTGCTGGCCGCCCGCGGCGCCTACTTCCGTCTCTACAACGCGCAGTTCACCGGTGCGGCGATCGATCAGGATCTGGTCGACGAGGAGCCGCTGGACGTGGTGTAGGGGCCGTGGTCACCGGCCTGGCAGGATAGCGGCGTGTCCGATCCCGACCAGTTCTCCTTCACCGTCGGTACGTCGCTACCGGGGCGCCGCGGCGGCGGGCCGCCTGTCAGACACGGCCGCACCGGTGTGATCACCACCCCGCACGGGCAGATCGCCACTCCGGCGTTCATCCCGGTCGGCACCAAGGCCACGGTCAAGGCGGTCCTGCCGGAGGCGATGGCCGAGATCGGCGCGCAGGCCCTGCTCGCCAACGCCTACCACCTGTATCTGCAGCCGGGTTCCGACATCGTGGACGAGGCGGGCGGTCTGGGCCGGTTCATGAACTGGCCGGGCCCCACCTTCACCGACAGCGGCGGATTCCAGGTGATGTCGCTGGGCGTCGGCTTCAAGAAGGTGCTGGCCATGGAGGCCGTCGGCGTGCGGAGCGACGAGGTGATCGCGAAGGGGAAGGAGCGGCTGGCCGTGGTCGACGACGACGGCGTCACCTTCCGCTCTCATCTGGACGGTTCGAGCCACCGGTTCACCCCGGAGGTGTCGATGGGGATCCAGCACCGCCTCGGCGCCGACATCATGTTCGCCTTCGACGAACTGACCACGCTGTTCAATACCCGTGGCTATCAGGAGAAGTCGCTGCGCCGCACGCACGAGTGGGCGCAGCGCTGCATCGACGAACACGAGCGGCTCACCGCCGAACGCGCGCACCGCCCGTATCAGGCGTTGTTCGCGGTGATTCAGGGCGCGCAGTACGAAGATCTGCGCCGCAAGGCATGTCGCGATCTGGACGCGATGCGGGGAAGCGGCGGAACGGGTTTCGACGGTTACGGCATCGGCGGTGCGCTCGAGAAGGCCAATCTCGGCACCATCGTGGGCTGGTGCTGCGACGAACTGCCGCCGGAGAAACCGCGGCATCTGCTGGGTATCAGCGAACCCGAGGACTTCTTCGTCGCGATCGAGAACGGCGCCGACACCTTCGACTGCGTCAATCCGTCCCGCGTCGCGCGCAATGCCGCGATCTATGTGGCCGCCGGCCGATTCAACATCAACACCAGCCGCTTCCGCCGCGATTTCACCCCGATCGACGACACCTGCGACTGCTACACCTGCGCTCATTACACCCGCGCCTATATCCATCACCTGTTCAAGGCGAAGGAGATGCTGGCCGCGACGCTGTGCACGATTCACAACGAGCGCTTCACGATTCGGCTCGTGGACGATATCCGCGCGAGTATCGAGGGCGGGTACTACGACGACTTCAAGGCGGAGTTCCTGGGGCGGTGGCAGGGCCGGATCCGCTTCGACTGAACGGAAAGGCCCTGCCCCCGGTGCCGCGTCAGCTGTAGAGCGCGGGCTTGTCCAGTGGTGCGTAGCTGGGTTCGTGCTTCTTCAGGTAGGCGATGCAGCGGTAGCTGATCGGCATGATCAGCACCTCGCACAGCGTCTTCCATACGAAGCCGACGATCACGTAGTTGATGAACGCGCCCCAGGTGTTGATCCCGATGGCGGTCGCCGCGATCGAGCAGAACACCAGCGTGTCACCGAATTCGCCGGCGACGGTGGAGCCCAGCAGCCGCGCCCACAGATGTTTCTCCTTGGTGCGCTCCTTGATCAGCACCAGCGTCACCGAGTTCAGGAACTGGCCTACCACATAACCGGCGAGCCCGGCGGCGACGAGCTGCGGCGTGGTTCCGGCGACGGTGCGGAAGGCGTCCTGATTCTCGTAGAACCCGGCCGCCGGCAGTCCGATCGCGATCCAGAAGCAGACCACCATCAGAATCAGCATGCCGAAGCCGTAGTAGATGGTGCGGCGGGCGGCCTTGAAGCCGTACACCTCGCTCAGCACGTCGCCGATCACATAGGCGAGCGGAAACAGGAAGAACGCTCCGTCGGTGGTGATCGGCAGGATTTCGATGGGTCCGAGGGACACCTCGTGGCCGGTGAAGAACTGCACGCCCTTGGTCGCGCAGATGTTGGAAATCATCAGCGTCGCCGTGAACAAGGTCACGATCAACGTGAAGGGACCCCCCGCGGCCTGCGCGAATGCTGCGTGTTCGACCGCGGGGCGTCCAGACTCCCCGGTCGGTGTCGTTTCTTGTGTCTCACTCACGACCTGTGCACGATACCGGCAACCGGGCCCGGTGGAATAGGCTGGACCGATGACGAATCCCGGCGATTCCGACGAATGGTGGAAACAGTACGGCGGCGAAGGTGTCTCGTCCGATTCGGGCGGCCACCAGTCGGTTCCGCCGACCCCGTCGCAGCAGCCCACCCCGCCGCCCAATCCGCAGGCCGGGTACTCCTCGGCCCCGCATCAGCAGTCGTCTCCCTACCAGCAGCCGACCCCGCCGCCGCAACAGCAGCAGTCCTATCCGAGCTATCCGCAGCAGCAGCCCTACGGCCAGCCCGGTTACGGCTATCCGGCCGCGACGCCGTATCAGCCCTACGGCTACGCGGCGCCGCAGCAGGGTACCAACGGCCTGGCGATCGGTTCGCTGATCGCGTCGATCCTGGGGCTGTGCACCTGTATCGGATCGATCGTCGGGATCATCCTGGGTGTGATCGCGCTGAACCAGATCAAGGAGCGCGGCGGCCAAGGCCGCGGTATGGCGCTCGGCGGGATCTGGGTCGGTGCCGTCGGCATCGTGCTCACCATCGTGTGGGTGATCGTCAACATCGCGGCGGCGAACTGGTAGGAGCGGCAGTGCGTCCGGAACACCGGACGCACGTTCGCCGGATCAGCTGTGCCGCAGCGGCTCCGGATGTGCGGGGTCCAGAATCCACGGTGCGTGCGGCACCGTCGCCGGAGTGAACTGATCCAGCAGTGCTCGCGGTGTCTCGCCCCGCAGGCCGAGCGAGGCCGCGAGCATGGTGAAAACCTGACGCGGCGTCTCGCCGAGAGCTGTTCTGTCGCGCAGGGTTACGGCCCCGTCGCGCTTGGCCAGTCGCGCGCCGTCGGTGTTGAGCACCAGCGGGACGTGCGCGTACGCGGGTACGGCGAGTCCGAGGACCGTGGCCAGATAGGCTTGCCGCGGTGTCGAGGGCAGCAGATCGTCACCGCGAACGACCTGGTCGAAGCCCTGTGCCGCATCGTCGACCACGACCGCGAGATTGTAGGCCGCCGTTCCGTCGCCACGCCGCAGCACGAAATCGTCGACCAGCCCTCGGTACCGGCCGTGGATCTCGTCGGTGATCTCGAATTCCGTTGTCTGTGAGCGCAACCGCAGTGCGGCGGGCCGGCCCTCGGCGCGCTTGGCCGCTCGCTGCGCCTCGGTGAGGTCGCGGCAGGTTCCCGGGTAGGCGCCCATCGGGCCGTGCGGTGCGGAGACGGCCTTCTGGATCTCTTTTCGCGTGCAATAACATTCGTAGGTCATTCCGGCCGCGCCGAGTCGCTCGATCGCCGCCGCGTAGCGCGGGGCGCGGTCCGATTGCCGGACCACCTCGCCGTCCCAGTCCAGTCCGATCGCGGCCAGATCTTCGAGCTGGCGCTGCTCCGCACCCGCCCGCACCCGGTCCAGGTCTTCGATGCGCAGCCGGAAATTGCGGGCCGTGCTGCGGGCGAACAGCCATGCCAGCAGGGCGGTGCGGAGATTGCCCAGATGCAGATCGCCGGAGGGGCTGGGGGCGAAGCGGCCGGCGCCGGCGGTGTGCGGAATCATCCGCGCAGCCGGGGGCACAGCGCGTCCTCCGGAATCTCGCGGCCGGCATCCAGATCCGCCAGCAGCCCCTCGGCATGTGCGACGAGCCCGGCCGCATCGATGCCGTACGGCGGCGACGGCGTGGCCGACAACCGGCCGATCGCCCGCTCGAGCAGGGTGCGAGCGCCCTTCGGATTACCGCGCTGGATGTGGGTGAGGCCCACCGCGTACTGGGCCAGACCCTGCCACAGCATCCTTTCCGCGAACGGTCCGTTCTTCCATGCCGCCTCCAGCACCTCGTGTGCGTTGAAGGCCAGTCCGTCGTCCAGGAGGCGTTGGGCATAGTCCAGGGTTTCGGCCGGTGGGAGGTCGAGATCATCCGGAATACGGGCGACGCCCACGCTACCGGGCGGTAGTGGTCGCCCGAACCGGTCTCGAGGACGGGCATTTCGGGCGTGTCCGGCATCGTCGCGATCTCGTTCCACCACTACTCCATGATCCATACCGAGCAACCGCACGGTTTATCCGGGGCAGGGCACGGCCGCGGATGGGAGAATTTCCCGGGCCAGTTTTGTTTAGCGGATCATTCTCCGGTCATTTGGCAATTATCCCGCTATTAGTGAACGGGAATTCTTTACCAGCAATTCGAGTGATTGAAAGTGAAAAGACGCGGGACAGCGATTGTGGGTGCTGCTAGGGTGCTCTCCCGGGATCAATGCGAGGACGCACCACGGCGGTGCGTGCCTCGTGAACCAGTCCGTTCATCGAGTAGTTCGTGCGCTATGACCAGGCGCATTGTGGAGCCGTCGAGTCTCGAGAAGTCCGGGTCCGGCGACGAGGGAAGCACTATTGTCGCGTTATCTACGGTGGTAAAGGAGAGGTTGAGGTGAAGGTTGATTCGACCGGTGCGGTGTGGCGCAAGAGTAAATACAGCGGTCCCGACGGAAACTGTGTCGAGGTCGCATTTCTGGGGGACGGCAATGTCGGGGTTCGCGATACCAAAGACTGCGGCCGCGGGCCGATTCTGGCTTTCACACCCGGCGAGTGGGATGCGTTCGTCTCGGGTGTGACCGACGGGAAGCTGGGTTCCGCCTGAGCGACCGTCAGTGTGGCCGATCCTGATGGTCGCGCAGTGCGGCCGTCAGGCGGCGCTCTTGCTCGTGTGTGGCCGCAGCGACGCGTTCCCGCTGTCCGGACGGATCGGGTCGCAGGAAGCCGCCGCTGCCGGACGCCCCGGACAGGCCCAGCCGGTTGACCTTCTTCGGAACCGGCGCGCCCTGATATTCCAGCGGCACCGGCTGCCCGGCACGATCCACTGGTCCGAGCGGTTGATGGATTTCGATGTACTCGCCGTGCGGCAGCCGGCGCAGGATGCCGGTTTCGATGCCGTGGGCCAGGACGGCCCGGTCCGCGCGCTGCAACGCCAGGCACATCCGGTACGCGAGAAAGTAGGCGAGCGGTGGAACGAGCAGCAGCGCGATCCGGAAGAACCACGTCGTGGCATTGAGCGAGATATCGAATTTCAGCGCGATGATGTCGTTGACGCAGGCCAGTGTCAGGACCAGATAGAAGGCGAGGGCCATCGCGCCGATCGCGGTGCGCACCGGCACATCGCGCGGGCGTTGCAGCAGATTGTGTGACGCACGGTCGCGCGTGAGCCGCTTCTCGATCCACGGATAGCCGATCAGCAGGGCGAACACGAGCGTCATCACGACCGCCACCGCGAATGCGCTCGGCACGGTATGCCCGAACAGATACAGCTCCCACGGCGGGAACAGGCGCAGGAAACCGTCGGTCCACATCAGGTAGAAATCGGGTTGGGTGCCGGCCGAGACGTGGGAAGGGTTGTAGGGACCCAGATTCCAGATCGGATTGATCTGCAGCAGCCCGCCCATGGTCGCGACCACGGCGAGGGTGAACATGAAGAACGCGCCCTGATCCAGGACGAAGACGGGCACGATCCGCGTGCCCACCACGTTCTTCTCGGTGCGCGCCGGCCCGGGGAACTGCGTGTGCTTCTGATACCAGACGATGGCGATGTGCGCGGCGATCAATGCCAGCATGATGCCGGGCAGGAGCAGCACGTGCGCGATGTACAGGCGCGGAAGGATGATCGTGCCCGGGAAGTCGCCCCCGAACATCAACCAGTGCAGCCAGGTGCCGATCAGCGGAATACCCATGGTGATTCCGGCGAACGCCGCCCGCAGGCCCGTTCCGGACAGCAGATCGTCGGGCAGCGAGTAGCCGAAGAAGCCCTCGAACATCGCCAGGATCAGCAACAACGAGCCGATCACCCAATTGCCCTCGCGTGGTTTGCGAAACGCGCCGGTGAAGAATATGCGGCACAGATGCACGACGATCGAGGTGGCGAAAAGCAATGCGGCCCAATGATGCACCTGCCGCACGAACAGGCCGCCGCGCACCTCGAACGAGAGATTCAGCGCCGATTCGTAGGCCCGCGACATCGATACGCCCCGCAACGGCTGGTAGGAGCCCTGATACACGACCTCGGTCATCGACGGATCGAAGAACAGTGTCAGATAGACGCCCGACAGCAGCAGAATGACGAAGCTGTAGAGCGCGATCTCCCCGAGCAGGAACGACCAGTGTGTCGGAAAGACCTTGTTGATGGATCTTCTGAGGAAGGGCGCCGCGCGGAATCTCTCGTCGGCGCCGTCCGGGATTGCCATGGCACTCACCCCGCCCCGGGTGTATGAGAGTGGTCGAGACTGTCTACTACAGAGCGTAGCACTCGAGTTGACCTGCGTCGATAGCGTCGGTGCGGGAATTGTGGACGGATGTGGATATCGTCGGCGGGTGGATCTACTGACGCCGCAGGATGCCACCAGGTTCTGGCTGTCGCGCCGAGCCTGCAACGACCTGTACCTGCTCTACTGCTTCGACGACACCGGACGGTCCGCGGACGCGCTGCGGGCAGCGGTGATCGCGCGCAGCGCCGAAATCCCGGATTTGCGCGTCCGGATCCGCGAACATCGCTTCGCCTATCCCGCCTGGGAGCCTGCGGATTTCGATGACGCGCAGGTCGTCGTCCACACGCTCGCGGAGTCGCTGTGGACGACTGTGGAAGCTTCACTGGGGGAGATTCTCGGGGAAGCGGTACCGGCGCGGCGATACACCTGGCGCGTTCATCTGTATCGCGGAATCCGGGACGCACCGGGTGGCTCCATGCCCGCACTCGTTGTGGTGCTGCAACTTTCGCATGCGCTGGCCGACGGGCAACGGGCCGCCACCATCGCGCGCGAGTTGTTGCGGGGTCTGGATACGGCAGCGCGGGGGGACGCCGATTTCGGTGGCGGTTCGGGCGACACGGGTTCACCCGTCGATGCGGTTTCGCCGGACGGTTCGGCGGTGAATCGGCACCACCGCGGGTGGATCCGCCCCGACCTCGGGCGAAGCGCGAAAACTCTCGCTGTCGAGGCGATCTCGCTGGTGTCGTTTCTGCCCCGGATGGCGCGCACGGTGCGGCGGGGCCTTGTCGCGGCTCGTGCGGATCGGGAACTGCACAGCCTCGCCGAGGCAGGTGAGATTCCGCCCGCCGCACCGAACTTCGCTCCCACCGCACTGAACCGCCCGCCGGCGCCCGCGCGTCGGGTCGTCCGCGTGATCGCGGGGGAGCAGCTGCACGTTCCCGGGTACACGGTCACGGTCGTCGCGTTGACCGCGATATCCGTCGCGATGAGTCGCTATCTCGCCCTCCACGGCGAATCCGGCGACCCGTTGGGTGCGCAGGTCTCGATGGCCGGGCCCGTGTCGGCCGATCGAAAAGCGGTCCCGCGCAACAACTATCGCGACCTCGGCGTCGATCTGTGCGCCTCGGAATCGGACCTGCCTCTGCGGGCGCGCCGCATCGCCGCGGCGCTGGCCGAACGACGAGTCCGCGCCACGCATCCGCTGCAGTCCGCGCGCGACCGCGTCACCGACGCGATCCCCGCCCCGGTTCTCCGTCGCGATATCGCTGGCTACCCGCTGGACCTGGTCCCCGAGCGGATATCGGGTCATACGGTGCTGTCCAGCGTCCACCGCGGCGAGGCGGATCTGTCGATCGCCGGCGGGGTGGTCCGCTTCACCGCCGGTTTCCCCGCCCTCGGCGCGGTGATGCATCTGACCCACGGCCTGCACGGGCTGGGAACGACGGTCACCCTGTCCATCCACGCCGACCCTCAGGTGGTGGATGTGGACGACTACGCGAACATGGTGCGGGCCGCGGTCCGCGAGGTGGCCACGCAGCTCACGGGAGACCGATCCGAGGGGTAGGAGAGACGGAAGAGGGCTCCGCACCTCTTTCCATATTCAATATATAGCGGAGTGGGGGGCTTGCGGCAAGGCCCCGGTTGTGCCGCACAATGTCCCGCCGAGGCCGTGTACCTGCGAAAACGGGAGGAGACGCGCAGCGGCCGAGACGGACACAGGTGTCCACATGAACCATGTCGAGCCAGGGAAGTGAGGGACACATGTCGGATCCGGGGTACCAGGACGAGTTGCGTGCCGAACAGGAGTACGTGTCCGGGCTCTACGCGCGACTTGACGGCGAGCGCGCCGAGGCGAAGCGCCGCTACGCGGCGGCGTTGCGCGGCAACGGGGGTGCGCTGGTGGATCGCGATGTGGAGGTGCGGACGCTGGCGCGCGAGGTGAAGCGGTTGGACGTGGCCGACAACGGATTGTGTTTCGGCCGATTGGACAGCGACTCCGGCGAGCGCTCGTATATCGGCCGGATCGGGCTGTTCGACCAGGACGACGACTTCGAGCCGTTGCTGCTGGACTGGCGGGCCCCGGCGGCACGCGCGTTCTACACCGCCACCGCCGCCAGCCCGGAGCAGATGCGCCGGCGCCGCCAGTTCCATTCCCGTGGGCGTCGCGTCGTCGACTACACCGACGAGATCTTCGGCCGCCCGGGGGCCGGGGAGCGCAGGGATGCGGCGCTGCTCGCGGCGGTCGACGCGCCTCGCGGCGAGGGGATGCGCGACATCGTCGCGACCATCCAGGCCGAACAGGACGAGATCATCCGGCTCGATCATCCCGGCGTACTGGTGATCGAGGGCGGTCCCGGGACCGGCAAGACGGTGGTGGCGCTGCACCGCGTCGCCTATCTGCTCTACACCCAGCGCGAGCAGATGGAACGTCACGGCGTGCTCGTGGTCGGCCCCAATCCGGCCTTCCTGCGCCATATCGATCGGGTGCTGCCGTCGCTCGGCGAAACCAACGTCGTCTTCACCACCACGGGCGATCTGGTGCCGGGCCTGCACGTCACCGCCGAGGACACTCCGGATGCGGTGCGCGTCAAGGGTTCGCTGCGCATGCTGGATGTGCTCGCGGCCGCGGTCGCGGACCGGCAGTGCCTGCCGGCGGAACCGCTGACCATCGAATTGGCCGATGTCACGGCGCGCATCGACGCGGCGACCGCGGAATGGGCGCGGGAGGAGGCGCGTACGAGCGGTCTGCCGCACAACGAGGCGCGTGCGGTGTTCCGCGAGATCGTCACCTATGTGATCACCGAGCGCGCGATCGCCCGGATCGGCAAGGGCTGGATCACCCGTGACGACCGGGAGGCGTGGGAGAACCTGCGCGCCGACCTCGTCGCCGAGCTCGCCGAGAGTGAGCAGTTCACCGCCGCGCTCGACCGGCTCTGGCCCGTGCTCACCCCGGAAAAGCTGTTGGCCGAGCTGTTTTCGTCGTCGGAGCGGCTGCGCGCGGCAGGCGCCGACCCGGCCCTGTGGCGTGCCGACGGCGGCGCGTGGACGGTGTCGGATGTACCGCTGCTCGACGAATTGGTCGACCTGCTGGGCCGGGAGAAGCCGGTGGACGACACCGCGGAACGCGAACGCGCGGCCGAAGCCCGATATGCCGCAGGCGTCTTGGAGCTCATGACCGGGCGCGAGGACTCGATGGACGACGAGGACCACCTCTTCGCCACCGACCTGCTCTACGCCGAGGACCTCGCCGACCGATTCGCCGATCGCGACACCCGCGATCTCGCCGAACGAGCTGCCGCCGATCGGGATTGGACCTATCGCCACATCGTGGTCGACGAGGCGCAGGAACTCTCCGAGATGGATTGGCGGGTGCTGATGCGGCGGTGTCCGGGCCGCTCCTTCACCGTGGTCGGCGATCTCGCCCAGCGTAGGTCGACCGCCGGTGCGACGTCGTGGGATGCCGTGCTCGAGCCCTATGTCCCCGGCCGGTGGCGCTACCGCTCGCTCACCGTGAACTACCGCACGCCGGCGGAGATCATGGCGGTCGCCGCCGCAGTACTCGCCGAGTTCGCTCCGGCTGTGCGCCCGCCCGAGTCGGTGCGCGCCTGTGGCGTGCGCCCGTGGTCGCGCCGAGTGGACGAGAACGAATTGGCCTCCGCCATAGAGGAATTCGTTCGCGACGAGGAAGGCCGTGAGGGCACCGCCGTCGTGATCGGCCCGCCCGGACTGCCCGGAACGGTCCCGGCGTCGGAGACCAAGGGCCTCGAGTTCGATGCCGTCCTCGTCGTGGAACCCGAGCGCATCCTCGCCGACGGGCCGCGTGGCGCGGCCGAACTCTACGTGGCCCTCACTCGCGCGACCCAGCGGCTCGGAGTGCTGCACCGAGCCCCGCTGCCCGCGGCACTCACCGGTCTGGTCCCGGTCGGCGCGCCCGCGGCGGCCGGAAATCGACGCTCCGCGTAGCGATGTCGCGGGCCGTCTACTCGGGCGGCCCGCACCCGCCGCGCATGATCAGCGCATGCGCCGGACACCATTGGGTCACCGGTAATCGACTGCGCCCGTTCCCGGTGCGCAACTCGAATTCCACCAGCCCCAACCACGTTCCGTCCGCCGCTCGCGCCCAGGCATGCAAACGCCCCGGAATACGCCCCGTGATCTCGAGCCCACCCGCCCGCACCGGTCCCGCCACCGCCTCGTGTCCGGCCATCCGTGGATACGTGGGGATAGCGGCAGCCACGTCCACCAGCACCGGCATCGGCGGAACCACCACCCGATGCAACGCGAACTCCCCCTTCTCCGGCCAATGCTCGAACATGTGTTCGATCATAAACCGGAGCGCCGACAAATAGCTCGTGGTTTCCGAGTGTCATCGAGCCCGGAATTCCAAGGCGGTCCGCCCGTCCGCCGCCGGGGCCGAGGTCACCAGGGCCAGGCCACATCGCGCACCGAGCTCGGCTGGCTCCGTACCGTCTGTTCGATCACCACCTATCCGCCGCTACCGCAGCCGCCACCGAATTTCGTTGTGGCGCAGGGGCTGTGCGCGCTCCGCCTCAGCGGCTGACCGTGATCTGCTGTTCGACGCGCGAGAGCTTCTCCGGATTGCGGACCACGTAGAGGCCGGTGATGCGGCCGTCGTCGAGTCGCATCGCCACCACGTCGTCGATGCGTCCGTCGATCCGCACGATCAGCGCGGGGCAGCCGTTGATCTGCACCGCTTCGACGGTCGCCTCGGCGCGCAGTCGTGGCAGTCCGGTGCGCAGGGCACGTGCGACCCGGTCGGCGCCCGCGATCGGGCGCAGGACCGCCT
This sequence comes from Nocardia mikamii NBRC 108933, assembly GCF_001613505.1. Lineage (GTDB taxonomy): Bacteria > Actinomycetota > Actinomycetes > Mycobacteriales > Mycobacteriaceae > Nocardia > Nocardia mikamii. The sequence goes on along the minus strand of NZ_BDCM01000003.1, from coordinate 661,102 downwards.
GGACCACGCCGCCGCCGTCGCCGAGCAGCACCACGTCGGGAGCCAGCATGTCGACGAGATTCTGGAGGTCGCCGGTTTCGATGGCGTGCTGGAAGGCTTCGACGGCCCGGCGGGATTCGTCGGCGGACACCGCCCCGCGAGGGCGGCGCGCGGCGACGTGAGCCCGTGCGCGGTGGGCGATCTGGCGCACGGCGGCGGATGTCTTGTCGACGGCCGCGGCGATCTCGTCGTAGCTCAGATCGAACACCTCGCGCAGCACGAACACCGCACGTTCCGTCGGTGCGAGGGTTTCCAGAACCAGCAGCATCGCCATCGACACGCTGTCGGCCAGTTCGACGTCCTCGGCCACATCGGGCGCGGTCAGCAGCGGTTCCGGCAGCCACGGGCCGACGTAGGACTCCTTGCGGCGGCCGAGCGTGCGGAGCCGGGTCAACGCCTGGCGGGTGACGATCCGGACCAGGTACGCACGCTGGTCACGCACCTCGTCGAGGTCCACGTCCACCCATCGCAACCAGGTCTCCTGCAGGACGTCCTCGGCGTCGGCCGCCGAACCGAGCATTTCGTAGGCAACCGTGAACAGCAGGTTGCGGTGGGTGACGAACGCTTCGGTGGCGCCGTCGATGCGCTCGCTCATGGGTGGCTCCTGTCCCTGCTCTGTCGGCTCCGGCACCTCACGAGACGCTCGCCGGCCGCGCGATGTGACACCGCCTGCCAGTGATGTGCGTCACTGTGACCGTCCGGCGATGGCCGGGGCGACCCATGTCGTGAGATAGCGACGTAGTTCGGCGCCACCCCGGGGCGGGCGGCCCGGGTCCACGACGAACGACTGCACGATGCGAAGCATATGTTCGACGAGTTCGTCCAGATCGGCGCCGGACAATCCGGCCGTGGTCCAGTCGACGGCGAAGCGCTGCAGGATCGATCGGCCGAATGTCAGTGCGGTGTCGGAGGTTACGCCCGCGGAGAAGGCCCCGGCGCGGCCGGGGGTGAGCAGCAGGTTGAGGTATTTCTCGTGTGGTAGCCGTTCGAGGGTGTAGGCGATGCCCTCGACCACCGCCGTCGCGGGGTCGCGGATGTCGCTCAGATGCTCGGCCAGCACGTCGAGGAAATGTCCCGTCTGCGCGACGGCCGTCGCGGTCAGAAGGCCCTCGGCGCTGGGGAAGTAGCGGTACACGGTCTGACGGGTGACGCCGAGTTCCCGCGCGACCTCGGCGATGCTGAATTCGCTGCCGGATCGATCGATCGCGGTGCGGGCGGCGGCAAGGATCCGTGCGACGGCTTCGTCGTCGTTCGCGGGCGTCGCCCCCGCCCAGCCGTGCGTGCGCACCGATCGCCTGTCCCTTCCTCGAATCGTGGTGGACCGTACCGATTCTGCCGGGTGACAGCCCTCGCCTCTTGACCATACATACGAACTCAACTGTATGGTCGAGCGGAAGTCCCCGGACAGGAGGAAGACCATGCCGACGACGACGCCACCCCGGCCGAAACAACTCGATTCGCCGCTGCTGCCCAAGATCTTCAAGATCGTGGGCCGTGCGCAGGTGTGGACCTACCGGCGCACCGGCGGCCGCATCGGCGGCAAGTGGCGTATCGGGGCAGGCTTCCGTAAGCCGGTGCCGACTCTGCTGCTCGAACATCGCGGCCGAAAGTCGGGCGTGGTCTACACGACGCCGCTGCTCTACATCGCCGACGGTGCGAACACCGTCATCGTCGCCTCGCAGGGCGGGCTACCGAAGCATCCGCAGTGGTATCTCAATCTGCGCGCCGAGCCCGATACGCACATCCAGATCGGCCGGGACCGCCGGCCCGTCCACGCCGTCACCGCCGACCCGCGGGAACGGGCCCGCCTGTGGCCGCTGCTCGTCGACGCCTATGCCGACTTCGACACCTACCAGGCGTGGACCGAACGCGAAATCCCCGTGGTCGTCCTGCATCCCCGCCCGGCCGGCCGCTGACGTGCCGGACCTCCGACAACAGAAACGCCCGCTACCACTCGGGTAGCGGGCGTTTCGCGGCGGAGGATAGGGGATTTGAACCCCTGAGGGCGTTAACCCAACCCGCGTTCCAGGCGAGCGCCATAGGCCACTAGGCGAATCCTCCGCAGAGCAATATACCGGGTGGACCCCCCGGAACAGCAAACCGGGCTATTTGTGCAGGCCGGCGAGGGCCTTCTTCAGTTGGTCCTTGCAGGTGGTGCCGACGTCGTCGCTGTTGATGCTGCCCTCGGCCTGAATCCGCAGCTCCACCTTGACCGAGACGTTGGAGTCCAGGGCCGCGCAGGTGTAGTCGAGGGTGACGAAGCTCGAGTAGTTCTGCTGGTAGGCCGCGTAATAGGCCTGGCTGCCGATGCCCGCGATATCGCCGGAGGTGCGGCCGCTGCCGGTGGTCTTGGTGTCGTAGTTCTTCCAGCTGTTGAACTGCGGATCGCTGTATTTGCTCTGGAAGTCGGCTTCGAGGTCGATATCGGAGCCGTCGGTACCGTACTTGCCGGCGCCGTCGTAGCGGGCGCGGCAGGTCAGGTTGCCGCCGCCGAAGCTGGCGTCCGGTGCGCGTTCGGTGTGCTCCGGGGCGTCCTTGGGCGTCGGCGCCCACTTGCGCAGGACCGTCGGATCGATGAGTGAGCAGGCGTCGGTGACGTTGGCCATCGAGTAGTTGCCGTCGACACCCTTCTTGTCGCCGAGCGGACCCTTGCCCCCGCTCCCGCTACCGCCGGTGAGCGCGATCACGCCGATCACGATGCCGATCACCACGACCAGGCCGACCACGCCGCCGACGATCCACGGCGCGTTGTTCTTCTTGGGCGGCTGTGGATAGCCCGGCTGTTGTGCATAGGGGGGCGGGAACTGCTGCTGTGGAAAATTCGGCACGGACGGCGGCTGCTGCCCGTAGGGCTGCTGCGGAGGCCCACCGTGATAGGCGTCGAAACCCGCCCCCAGAACCGTCGGATCCGTACCGGTCACGGGTCCGGGCCGCCCGCCCATCACGGTCGGATCGGTACCGGTGAGCGGCTGCTCCGGAGCCGCCGGCGTCGACCACCAGTGCACGGTTTCGTTGGGCGGATGTCCCTGCCCCTGATACTCGGGCCCACCGTGCGGTGGATTGCTGCCTGTCACGTCTTTCCTCCGGTCCTGGCGCGGAAGCCCCCTCGAGAAATGTCGCAGGTGATCGTATCGACTCCGCCCGGATTCCACTCGAGTGGACAGTTGTGACTACACTGGCCGACGGATCCCGCGCGGCGCGCATCCTGTGAACTCCCCCAGGGCCGGAAGGCAGCAAGGGTCAACGGGCTCTGCCGGGTGCGCGGGGTCCCCTTACTTTCTCGGGGGAAATCTTCTTCACTGCCGCGGGGCGCATCCGGCGGGTAACGTGGTCGGCTGGGTCCGCGCCAGAAGCGCACGATCCGTCAACCTGTTACCTCGCTGCTTGAAAGGCTGCTCAGGATGCCCCGGCAAACGCAGATCGGTTTGATGAGCCATGCGGAACTCGTATCGGAACACGAGACGCAGACCGCGAACTACGCGAAGCTCCAGACCGAGAAGCTCACGCTGGATCTGACGAGGGGTAAGCCCTCGCCGGAACAACTCGATCTCTCCACCGGCCTGCTCGCCCTGCCGGGCGCCGACGACTACCGCGACGGCACCGGCACCGACTGCCGCAACTACGGCGGCCTGCACGGACTGCCGGAGTTGCGCGCGATCTTCGGTGAACTGCTGGGCATTCCGGTCGAGAATCTGCTCGCCGGCAACAACGCCAGCCTGGAACTGATGCACGACGTGATCGTGTTCGCGATGCTGCACGGCACGGCCGATTCACCGAGCCGCTGGGCCGACGAACCGATCAAGTTCCTGTGCCCGAGCCCGGGTTACGACCGCCACTTCGCGATCACCGAATCGCTGGGCGTGCAGATGATTCCGATCGCCGTCAACCATGACGGCCCGGATGTGCACGCCATCGCGGAACTGGTCGCGTCCGACCCGCAGATCAAGGGTCTGTGGGCGGTTCCCAACTATTCCAACCCGACCGGCGTGAACTTCTCCGAAGAGGTTGTGCGCGAACTGGTTTCGATGCCCGCCGCGGCGCCGGACTTCCGCCTGTTCTGGGACAACGCGTACGCGGTGCACCCGCTGACCGATACCGCCGCCCCGGTGTTCGACGTTCTCGGACTGGCGGCCGCGGCCGGAAACCCCAACCGGCCCTTCGTCTTCGCCTCCACCTCGAAGATCACCTTCGCCGGCTCCGGCGTCAGCTTCTTCGGCGCGTCCACCGAGAACCTGACCTGGTACCTGAAGTACGCCGCGAAGAAGAGCATCGGCCCGGACAAGGTGAACCAGCTGCGTCACCTGCGTTTCTTCGGTGATGCCGAGGGTGTGCGCCGGCATATGCAGGCCCACCGTGCGCTGCTCGAGCCGAAATTCAAGCTGGTGCTGCGGATCCTGGAGGATCGTCTGGGCGCCTCGAAGATCGCCTCCTGGACCGAGCCCAAGGGCGGCTACTTCATCAGCCTGGATGTGGTCGAGGGCACGGCCGGACGAGTGGTGGCGCTGGCCAAGGAGGCCGGAATCGCCCTGACACCCGCCGGTTCGGCGTTCCCCTACGGAAAAGATCCGGAAGACAAGAACATTCGCATCGCCCCCAGTTTCCCGTCGCTCGCCGATCTGGAGAAGGCGATGCACGGTCTGGCGACCTGCGTCCTGCTCGCCGCGACCGAGAAGCTGCTGGAGAAGTAGAGGCGACGCGGACCGGACAGCCGTGATGTGCGGCTGTCCGGAGGGAATCGACTACTGCGGCTTGTGCGCCAGCACCGCGAACATCGTCACCGAGAGGTGAATGTCACCGGTGCGCGCACCGGCTTCCAACTCCGCCAGCAATTCCCGCCGCTGCGCCTCGGTGATCGCCCCGCGCGCCTCCGCCATCCCGGCGATGCGGGCCACCAGCGCACCGGCGCCGGCGCTCGCGTCCTGCACCAGCGCATGCGAGCCGATATCGTCGACGACCAGTCCGGCTCGGGTGAGCAGGCCGGGCAGCCGCCGTCCCGAGAACGGATTGGTGGTGTTGGTGATCAGGGTTTCGATCACCTCGTGCACGACCCGCCGGTCACCGGGGTGCACGATGGCGGTGCCCCAGTCGCTGTCCATGACGACGACGCGTCCGCCCGGTTTCAGCACCCGGGCGATCTCCCGGGCGGCGCGCTCCGGGGAGGTCAGATGCTGGAAGACCCGCTCACACAGGGCGACGTCGAAGGTGTCACCGCCGAACGGCAGCCCGTAGGCATCGCCGGGGACGAACCGGGCCGGCGAATCGTGCTGGGCGGCACGGTGTTCCGCCCCGGCCAGCAGATTCGGATCGGGTTCGACGCCGACCGCGTTACCGGTCGGGCCGACGGCATCGGCGAAGACCAGCACCTCCGAGCCGGTGCCGGAGCCGATGTCGACCGCGCTTTCGCCCGGAGCGACGGCCAGGGCGTCGTGCGCCCAGCGGCGTAGTCCGCGAATTCCGGGAAGTGCGGCCTGCAGATCGTGCACATCGATGAGTTGGTCGCGGCCCGCGCGGTCGAAGCGGTCCGGCCTCAGTCCCGAGGATGAGGAGTTGTCTGCCGAGGAGCTGTGTGTAGGCGCCATATCTTCCACCGTGGGTGTTGCCAAAGTGTCGGGCATGAAGATTCACCCTACGCGCGCAGAAAATCTACGGGTGGGTAGACATGTGAGTCCGGTCACGCCGGTCGGTGGCGGATATTCGCTCGTCTGCCATGATCGATACATGGTGAGCCGCAAAGTGTGCCTCGCGCAGGAACCGGAGTCGGACAAGCTGTTGTCGGAGGACGACTTCGCCCTCTTGACCGGGATGCTGCTGGATCAGCAGTTTCCCCTCGAACATGCTTTCCGCGGTCCGAAGAAGATCGCCGACCGCATGAACGGTTTCGATATCCACCGGATCGCGGAGGCCGATCCGGAGGAATTCGAGGAATTGGGCGCGACCCCGCCCGCCATTCACCGCTACGGCCGGTCGATGGCCCGGCGCACTCAGGAACTGGCCCGATACGTCGTCGAACACTACGACGGCACCACCTCCGAGATCTGGACTCGCGACGATCCCGACGGCAAGGAGGTGCTGCGCCGGCTGAAGGAGTTGCCCGGCTACGGCGATCAGAAGGCACGCATCTTCCTGGCACTGCTGGGCAAACAACTCGGTGTGCGCCCGGCGGGCTGGGAGAAGGCCGCAGGTGCCTATTCGGAGCCGAATTCCCGCCGCTCGGCCGCAGATATCGTCGACAACGAGTCGCTGCTCGAGGTGCGAGCCTTCAAGAAGCAGATGAAGGCCGCCGCGAAGGAAGCCAAGGCGAAATAGCTTCCGGCGATCCGGCTACTGCGCGGTGTATCCGCCGTCGACCAGGTGATAACTGCCGGTGATGAACGTGGCCGCATCGCTGGCCAGGAATGCGACCAGCCCTGCGACCTCCTCGGGGGTGCCCAGCCTGCCCAGGGCGTGTTTCTGAGCGAGGAAAGCCTGGGTTTCGTCGTCGAGGTTCGCCCCGAGCAGCGGCGTGTGGATGAATCCGGGCCCGACCGCGGTGACACGGACGCCCTGGGCGGCGTATTCGAGGGCCGCGTTCTGGGTCAGGCCGAGCAGGCCGTGTTTGGCCGTGACGTACGCCGACGAATTCGCGAAGCCGACGCTGCCGAGAATCGACGCCATATTGACGATGGCCCCACCGCCGGCGGCCGCGACGGCCGGAAGTTGTTCGCGCAGTGCGTAGAACACGCCGTCGAGGTTCACCGACAAGACCTTGCGCCAGCCGTCCAGCGAATAGTCACCGATCAGCGCGCTCTCGCCGCTGATGCCGGCATTGTTGACCGCGATCCGCAGCGGTCCCAGTTCGCCGGCCGCCGCGACGCTGCGCCGGACGGTATCCGGATCGGAGGCGTCGCCGGCGAAGCCGGCCGCCTGCCCGCCCGCACCGCGAATCTCCTCGACCACGGTGTTCGCATTGTCCTCGTCGAGATCGAACACCAGGACCGCGGCACCGCTGCGCGCGAGTTCGTGCGCGACCGCACGTCCGATCCCGGAGCCGCCGCCGCTGACTATTGCCGCCCGGTTGCTTACGTCGTATACGGCCATGATCGACACCCTCTCCGAGACATCGGGAAGCTCATGTACAGGGTCATGATCGTTCAACGACGAGTGTAGCTATGAGTTAGCGACCACGTCCTCTGTGGAGCGGATTCGGATCTCGATCCGAATTTCTCCGCAGCCGTTTCGAACCAGGCGGCCGTAGTGGGACAGATCGTCGTCGTCCCACTCGATACTCTTTTCGAGCTCCCGGAGTTCGGCGAGTCGATGTTCCAGTTTTGCCGCGGATTTGGTCAGGTTGGCCCGGCGCTCTTCGGGTTCGACGGTGCCGAGCAGGAAGACGCGCAACATTGCCTCGTCGCGGCGGACCGGTTGCGGATCGACGTCGATCATCCAGTGGCGCAGTGCCTTTCGGCCCGCTTCGGTGATCTCGTACTGTTTGCGGTGCGGGCGCCGGATTTCCCGGACTAACTGCTGCTCGCGGTCGCGGTGGCGAACGGTGTTGTGGTGACGCGGTTTTCGCGATGCGCGGGCGGCTGCCACAGTCCGCGGCGCTGCAGGATCGGCAGGACACCTTCGCCGAACCAGTACGCCTCCTCCACATGCGGGTAACCGGAGAGGATGAACTGCGTGATGCCGAGGCGGGAGTATTCGATCAACCGCTCGGCCACCTCTTCGTGCGAGCCGACCAGCGCCGTTCCGGCCCCGCCGCGCACCAGTCCGACACCGGCCCACAGGTTGGGCGCGATCTCGAGCCGATCGGTGTTGCCACCGTGCAGTTCCAGCATCCGCCGCTGGCCCTCGGATTCACTCTGGGCCAGATTCGCCTGCACCCGTTCGATATCCGCGGGGTTCACCGCTTCCAGCAGACGATCGGCCTCGGCCCAGGCCTGCTCCGACGTGTCGCGGGAGATGACGTGGATGCGCAGGCCGTAATCGAGAATTCGGCCCTCGTCCACCGCGAGCCGGCGGATCCACTCCAGTTTCTTGCTCACCGCGAACAGTGGCTCACCCCAGGTGAGGTAGGTATCGGTGTAACGGGCGGCGACCGGTCCGGCGGCGGCCGACGAACCGCCGAAGAACACCGGCGGAATCGGATCCGGCCGGTTGTTCAATTGCGCGTCGCGCACCCGAAGGTGCTTGCCTTCGAACGTCACCGGAGCGTCGGACTCCCACAGCTCGCGCACGATGTGCAGGAATTCACCGGTGCGCTCGTACCGCTGTTCCTTGTCCAGGAAGTCGCCGTAGGCCTGCTGTTCGTGCGGTTCGCCACCGGTCACCACGTTCAGCAACAGCCGTCCGCGCGAATGCCGCTGGAAGGTTCCCGCCATCTGCGCGGCGAGGGTGGGACTCACCACACCGGGCCGGAAGGCGACCAGGAATTTCAGGGTTTCGGTGGTCTCCACCAGCATGGCCGTCGTCAGCCAGGCGTCCTCACACCATGCGCCCGTCGGTGTCAGCACCGCCTCGAAGCCGTTCTCCTCCGCCGCACCCGCGATCTGGTTCAGATAGCGCAGCGAGGCCGGACGGTCGCCCGACATCGAGGTGCCGTGACCGCCCGCGACCAGATTGCGGGAATCGCCATACGTGGGAAGAAACCAGTGGAACGAAAGGCTCATTTCGGACATGATGGCCGATGGCCGGAAGTGTGTCACCGGTTGTAATCGGGCTGGTTCTTAATCTGGCCCATCCGCATCGAACGCCCGCAAACTCCACCGATGCCGTGTGTCTGTGCCGGACACGGCAACCTGTGCTGCCGCGTGCCGGCAGTCGGAAAGTCGAGGAATCAAGCAGTGAAGATGAGGAAATTCGCCGTGCTGACGGCGCTGGTCGCGACGACGTTGGGTGCGCTGGCGGGGACGGTTCAGGCCGCTCCGGCCGCCGACGACGGCGTGGTGAACTATCAGGCGAGGTCCACCGAGAACGCGGCGATCATTTCGACCGACGCCGGGTCGATGGATGTCCAGGACGGCGTCTTCAAGATCAAGGCCGCCAACGGAACCACCGTGGCCGGAACCGAATTGAAGTTCCGGGTCGACGATTTCGAGTTCCCGATCGCGGCCGACATCTCCGGTCGCACGGCGACGCTGACCCCACAGTTCGATCTGCAGCACGCGGTCTACAAGCCGGTCGCGCTCCCCTTCGAGGACAGCGCCCCGTGGAAGACCCCTTACGAGCGTGAGGTCGCCGCCTTCACCCGCCTCAAGGACACCATCGCCACCGGCGCTGCCATCGGCACCGCGGCCGGTGGTATCGGTGGCGCGGTCATCGGCTGCATCGCGGGCGCTGCCCTCGGTGTCGTGGCCACCGGTGCGCTGGCCACCCTGTTCGGCCTCGGCCCGCTCGGCGGCTGTGTCGCCGGTGCCGCCGCTGTCGGCTTCCTGGGTGTGCTCGCCGGCCAGATCTTCGTGACCGCTCCGGTCGCGATCGGCGCCGCGATCCAGTACTTCTCCACCATCAACGAGCCGTTCAAGGCCCCGGCCAAGTGAAGCGGTTGCCGGCCCCACCCCTGAGCCGGTAATTATTTCAGTGGTCGAATTAAAAGGACCCCCGCACTTTCGAGTGCGGGGGTTCTTTTTTAATTTGTGAGATTCGATTTATTTTTCCTCGTCGGGGAATTCGAATCCATCTGGTTATTAACCTCGTCGCTTTTTCGCATTCACCACAAACTGGATAAAGCCGCTCCGGCGGAATGCAATGAGTGATGAGGAAAAAGCAGTGAAGATGAGGAACTTTGCCGCGGTCGCGGCCACGGTGGCCGCCGCCGTCGGCGTGACGGCCGGCACCGTGAATGCCGCACCCGCCGCACCCGACGAGGGTGTCGTCAATTACCAGGCATCGACGAACGAGAAGTCGACGATCATATCCACCGACGCCGGTTCGCTGGACGTGGACAATGGTGTCTTCAAGATCAAGGCAGCCAATGGGACCACGCTCGCCGGAACCGAATTGAAGTTCCGGGTCGACGATTTCGAATTCCCGATCGCGGCCGATATCGCAGGTCGCACCGCCACCCTGACCCCGCAGTTCGATCTGCAGCACGCGGTCTACAAGCCGGTCGCGCTCCCGTTCGAGGACCAGGCGCCGTGGAAGACGCCCTATGACCGGGAAGTGGCGGCCTGGACCCGCCTGACCAGCACCATTACCGCGGGCGCCACGATCGGCACGCTGGTCGGTGGTATCACCGGCGGAGCGGTGGGCTGCTTGCTCGGCGGCATCGCGGGGGCGACCGTCGCCGCGGCCGCGATCGTCGGCCTGTTCGGTGCCTTTCTGCCCGCGGCCGTGATCGGCTGCTTCGGCGGCATCATCGCCGTCGGTGCGCTGGGCACGCTGGCGGGCCAGTTGCTGGTCACCGCGCCGGTGGCGATCGCGGCGGTCACCCAGTACTTCACGACCATCAATGCGCCGTTCACCCCTGCTCCGGCTCCGGCCAAGTAGGGGGAGCGGTATCCCGCCGGGTACCCGGGTCGATCGGCACCGACCTGGGTACCCGGCCTTTGCGGAAAACCTGGTGCCACAGGGTGATTCGGCACATTCAGCGCGGAATCGGGGTGCCGTCCAGCGTGGCGATCGCGATCGTGGCGGCACGGGCGATCGCCGCGTTGTCGTATTCGGCGTCCGGCCGATCGCGGGTGGACAGGATCGTCAGCACGATCGGCGCGCGACCCGGCGGCCACGCCACGGCGATATCGTTGCGCGTTCCGTAGGCGCCGGCGCCGGTCTTGTCGCCGACCTGCCAGCCCGCCGGCGCCCCGGCCCGGATCAGCGCAGCACCGGTGGTGTTGGCACGCAGCAGACCGGTGAGCACGTCGCGATCGTCGGCGGCGACCGACGGGTCGAGCACGTAGTGCCGCAGATCGGCGGCCAGCGCGCGCGGCGTACTGGTGTCGCGCTCATCGCCGGGCAGGGCCTCGTTCAGCGTGGTCTCGGTGCGGTCCATCCGCGTGCTCGTATCGCCGACGGCGCGCAGCCGCTGCTGCAACCCCTGCGGCCCGCCGAGTTCGGCGAACATCAGATTGCCGGCGGTGTTGTCGCTGAACCGCACCGCGGCGTCCATGATCTCCCGCAGGGTCATGCCCTGATCGACGTGCTGTTCGGTGACCGGCGAATTCGGCACCAGATCGGCCCGGGTGTAGGTGACGCGGCGGTCGAGCTCGGCGGGCGGGAGGGAGCTCAGCAGCGCGCCCGCGGCCAGTGCCTTGAACGTCGAACAGTACGGAAACCGCTCGTCCGGACGGTATTCGACGGTCCGTCCGGTTCCGGTGTCGAGCGCGTAGACGCCCAGCCGGCCGTGCAGGCGAGCCTCCAAATCGCGGAATTCGGCCAGCGACTCGGCGGCGAGTGGAACCGTCGAGGTGGGCGCGGTGGCCGATACGGGTGCGGTCGATTCGGGCGCGGCGCTTCGATCGGCACCGCAGGCGCTCAGCGGTACGAGGGTGGCAGCGGCCGCGACCAGCACGGCCGAGCGGGTGAGGCGAGGGGGCATCATAGGCGTTCCTTGTCGGATCGATGGCGGTGAGCGCTCGCAGCAAGGGTGGCAGCCCTCGCGCATGCTGTCCAAGACACCTGTGGCGGTATCCATGCCGATTCGGCATAGACTGCGCGATCGTGGATATGGTCGCCGCCTGTAAGGCCTTCGTCGCGGTGAGCGGTCTCGGGAGTTTCACCGCGGGGGCCGCCGCCGCGCAGATCCCGCAGTCGGTGGCCAGTCGCCGGATCGCGGCGCTGGAACGGCACTTCGGCGCGCGACTGCTCGAACGGACCTCGCGCACCGCCACATTGACCTCGTTCGGCCGCGATATGTTGCCGTCGGCGCGACGGCTGGTCGAGGCGGCCGAGGCTCTGGAGGAGCATGCCGAGCGGGCCCGGCAGCGCCCGTTCCGATTGGCGCTGCCCGCCATCTGCGGACCGGTGCCGCTGGCCGGGCTGGTCGCCGAATGCCGCCGCGCGCGGCTTCGGCTCGAACCGGAGCCCGCCGACCCCGGCCGGCGCGCGGAACTCACCCGCACCCACGAGGTGCGTGCCGCGATTCTGGCCGTGCCCGCCGACCGCGGCATCTGGCGCGTGCCGCTGGGCCTGGCCGGCGCCACGGGCCCGCACAGCACGCCGCTCTACCTGGAAACCCTTCGGGTACTGCGTCTTTCGGAACAGCAACGTCGGCGCAGCGTGTGGATACAGCCCGAGGACGATGTGCCGCACATCCGCGATCGGATCATCCGGCTGCGCGATTCGCTCGGCCTGCGCCCGGCCCAGGTGGTGGTCGCGCGGTCGCTGGTCACCGCGGTCGCCGAGGTACTCGACGGCACCGATCTGCTGCTGTGCTCGCCCGCCCAGGCCGGCGAACTGGGCCTGCACTGGCGGCCGATCGGGGAGTTGGAGCTTGCCCGGGGTTACGACATCGCGGCCGGATCACGCGAGGACGCGGAACGGGTTCGCGCACTGGGCGCCGGACCGATCGGTCGCTGTCTCGGTGTGCCGGACGACAACCGCCGCCACGACGACGTCTCCCACCACGATCTCCCTCACAACGATCTCCCTCACAACGATCTGTGCCGCAACGACTTTCGACACGTCGACGCGCACAACGAGGGGAGCTGACCATGGGCGTCTCGACCGCACTGCGACGCGCGCGCACGGAACTGCGCGACGCCGGACTCGACGGCTCCATCCTGGTGCGCGATCTCGACACCGGTGACGAGCTGGGCCTCGACGCCGAAGTCGAATTGCCGATCGCCTCGCTGGTGAAGGTGCCGCTCGCGCTGGCGACGATGGAACGGGTGATGCGCGGCGAGATCGACCCGGCGACCCCGATCCGGGTACTGCCCGGCCGCAGTACGGTGGCGGGCCCGACCGGGTTGAGCAGATTTCGCCATCCGGCGACGGTCGCGGTCGAGGATCTGATGTATCTGAGCATCGCGATCAGCGACGGCGGCGCGACCGACGCCCTGTTCGAGCTGACTCCGCCCGACGCGGTGACCGCCGAATTGCGCCGCCTGGGCCATGAGGGCATCGCGGTCCGGCATCTGGCCGACGATCTGGTGCGGACCCCGGCCGAGCAGTTCGCCCCGGCGGACGGTCACCTCGCCCACGCCCTGGCCATCGAGGCCGCGACGGCCGGGCGCGGGCATCCGGTCACGCAACTCGACATCAGCCACGCCAACACCGGCACCGCGCGGGCGTTCGTCGATCTGCTCGCCGAACTGTGGCGGCCGGTGCGAGCCCACCACGACGCCGCCGCGCGAGTGCGAGAATTCCTGTCGGGCAACCTGTTACGTCAACGACTCGCCCCCGACTTCAGCTCCGACGCCACCCGGTGGTCGTCGAAGACGGGCACGCTGCTGAATCTGCGCCACGAGGCGGGCGTGGCCGAACACGCCGACGGGCAGACCCTGGCCGTGGCCGTGCTGACCCGATCGCGGGTGCCCGCCGTGGTGCAACCCGGCGCGGAGGCCGCGATGGCGACCGCGGCGCGGATCCTGCACGACGAACTGCGGATGCGGCCGTCCTGAAGGTGACCGCCGCGTGTGACGGATAGTTATGTTCCCGCTGCGTGTAACGGGTGAGCGAATCGCGTTGCCGGGTCATCGTCGGGTATGGCCTCCACAGCACCGCAGCAGATCTCCGATCGCGACCTCGACGACATCTTCGCCCCCGTTTTCGACCGCATCGCCGCCGGGGCGGTGGCGCGTGAAATCGATCGTCGCCTGGCCTACGAGGAGGTCGACTGGCTGCGCCAGGCCGGATTCGGCGCGCTGCGGGTGCCGGCCGAATACGGTGGCTTCGGCGTCAGCGTGCGCCAGCTGTTCCGGCTGCTGATCGACCTCGCGGCCGCGGAATCCAATCTGCCGCAGGCACTTCGGGTGCATTTCTCCTTCGTCGAGGATCAGCTGCTGGCCGAGCCCGGTCCCGCGCGTGAGCACTGGCTGCGCGCGGCCGGATCCGGTGCCCTGGTGGGCAATGCCATCACCGAACCGGGCATCGGCGCGGTCGACCGCTACCGCACCCGGCTGACCCGCGGCTCCGGCGATGACTGGCTGCTCAACGGCACCAAGTACTACAGCACCGGCTCGCTGTACGCGGACTACATCCTCGCCGCGGCCGATCGTGACGGGGAGCGGGTATCGGTGCTGGTGGACGCGAACGCCGACGGCGTACGGCAGAGCGACGACTGGGACGGTTTCGGGCAGCGGCTGACCGCGAGCGGCACAACGGAATTCAATGATGTGCGGATCCCCGGCGAGCGGGTGCTCGGCCCGGGGTACGGCGCGCCCGGTCGCACCTACGCCACCTCGTACCTGCAGCTGGTGCAGTTGGCGGTGCTGGCCGGTATCGCGCAGCGGGCCGAATCCGATGTGCGGGCGTGGGTCGCCGACCGCACGCGCAGCTACACCCATTCGGCGGCCGACCTGCCGCGCCACGATCCGCTGGTCCAGCAGGTGATCGGGAAATTGTCGGCGGCCGCCTTCGGAGCGCGGGCGAGCGTGCTGGCCGTCGCCGACCTGCTGGACGAGGTGCTGGCGGCCGGCGCCCAGGACGACGCGGCGCTGGATGCGGTCGAATTGGCCTCGGCCCAGGCACAACTCGGTGTGATCGACACCGTGCTGACCGCGACCACCCAGCTGTTCGAGGTCGGCGGTGCCTCGATCACCTCCGAAGATCTGCGACTGGACCGGCATTGGCGCAATGCGCGCACCATCTCGGTGCACAATCCCGCCGTGCAGAAGGCGCGGGCGATCGGCGATCATCTGCTCAACGGAACCGAACTCCCGTACGCGTGGAGCGCGGGCAGCCGCGAGAGCCAGGTGCGGTCATGACCCGGCGGATCCGTTTCAACGCCTTCGATATGAACTGTGTGGCGCACCAGTCCCCGGGACTGTGGCGACACCCCGAGGACCAGTCGCATCGCTACAAGGAGCTGAGCTACTGGACCGAATTGGCGAAACTGCTGGAACGCGGCCGTTTCGACGGGATCTTCATCGCCGATGTGCTGGGCATCTACGACGTGTACGGCGGCAACGACATCGCCGCGCTGCGTCAGGGCGCGCAGGTGCCGGTCGCCGATCCGCTGCTGCTGGTCTCGGCGATGGCGGCGGTGACCGACCATCTGGGCTTCGGCATCACCACCGGCACCGGGTTCGAGCATCCCTTCCCGTTCGCCCGGCGGCTGTCGACGCTGGACCATCTGACCAACGGCCGCTTGGGCTGGAATGTGGTGACCGGATATCTGCCCTCGGCCGCCGCCAATATGGGTGAGTCCGAACATCTCGACCACGACGAGCGCTACAACCACGCCGACGAATATCTCGAGGTGTTGTACAAGCTCTGGGAAGGTTCCTGGGAGGACGACGCGGTCGTGCGCGACCGGGCGCAGGGCATCTACGTCGATCCGGCGAAGGTGCATCACATCGGCCACGCCGGAAAGCACTTCACGGTGCCGGGCATTCACCTGTCCGAGCCCTCGCCGCAGCGCACGCCGGTGATCTACCAGGCCGGCGCCTCACCGCGCGGCGTGGCCTTCGCCGCCGAGAACGCCGAGGCGATCTTCGTCGCCGCACCCTCGAAACGGGTTCTGGGACAGACGGTCACCCGCATCCGCGACGCACTGGAGGCGGCGGGCCGTGACCGCTACGCGGCCCGGATCTACGCGCTCGCCACCATCATCACCGACGCCACCGATGAAGCGGCACAACGCAAATACGACGAATACCGCTCGTACGCCAGCGTCGAGGGCGGTCTGGTGTTCATGTCCGGCTGGATGGGCATCGACCTGTCGCGCTACGACCTCGACGACCCGATCGGCGAGGTGAAAAGCAACGCGATCCTGTCCGCCGTCGCCGCGTTCCAGGAATTCGACGACGACGGCCGGGAATGGACCGTGCGGGATATCGCGGCCTGGGCCGGCATCGGCGGGATGGGACCCGTATTCGTCGGCTCGGGGACGACGGTGGCGGATCGGCTCCAGGAATGGGTCGACGAGACCGATATCGACGGCTACAACCTGGCCTACGCGATCACTCCCGGAACATTCGAAGATATTGTGCAGTACGTGATTCCGGTGCTTACCGAGCGTGGCGCCTATCCGAGTGAGTACGTTCCGGGCACCCTGCGCAACGCGCTGTTCGGCGCGGGCGACCGGCTGCCGGACGACCATCGCGGCGCGCGCTACCGGCTCGGCGGACCGGGTTCGACGGCGCTGCCGGACGAGCGGGCGCGACCGCAGGCGGGCGTCACCGCGACCTGACCGATCGGCGGTGCGCGACATCGATTCCCGGTGATCGCAACTGTCAACGAAAGCCACTGGCAAGCGCACTATTTCGTTATGACGAACCAGAATTCGAAACGCACCGCCGCCATCGTCGGCGCCGGCATCGCCGGTGTCACCGCCGCTCTCGGACTGCAGCAGGCCGGGTTCGACGTCACGGTCTACAGCGATCGCGATCAACGCGGTCTGCGTGACGACATCCCTGCCACCGGAACCGCGCTCATCTTCGGTGAGGCCCAGGCCGCCGAAACCGCCCTCGGACTCGACACCTACGTGAATCGGGCCCCGCAGCACACCGGACTCAGTGTGCGGATCGCGGGTCCGGGGCCGGAACGGCCCGAATTGATCGGATTCGACGGCGATTTCGACGGCTTCGTCGGCGTCGCGGTCGACACCCGGCTCAAGGTCGACGAGCGACTGACCGCATTCGTCGAGGCCGGTGGGCGCTTCGTGGTCGAGAAGGTGACCCCGGAGAGCCTGGACACCATCGCCGCCGCGCACGATCTGGTGCTGGTCGCGACCGGTAAGGCAGGTTTGGCGGAGCTGTTCCCGATCGACACCGAGCGCACCGTCTACGACGCGCCGCAGCGCAGCCTGCTCACCGTCACGGTGACCGGATTGGGTTACGAGCCGGAGGTTTTCGCGCACCGCAGCGCCTCCGGCGGGCAGCACAGCGGATTCTCGATCTTCGCCGAGCAGGGTGAGGCGTGGTGGGGTCCGTATCTGCACAAGGACGCCGGGCCGAGCTGGGCCTTCCTCGGCTGGGCGCGGCCGGGCAGCGAATGGGAGAGCCGGTTCGCCGCCGCCGATTCCGCCGAGTCGGCGCACCGCATCGTCACCGAGCTGTATCGGGACTACATCGACTGGGATCTGCCGGAAGTGCTGGCCACCAAGGTGATTGCCGAGGACCCGCACTCCTGGCTGAAGGGTGCGGTGCGGCCGGTGGTCCGGCACGGCGTCGGCCGCACGGCGGGCGGGCATGTCGTGGCGGCGCTCGGGGACACCGCGGTCGCCTACGACCCGATCGCCGGACAGGGCGCGCAGAGCGGACTCATCCAGGCGCAGCGGCTCGTCGCGGCCGCCTCCGCGCACGAGGGGCCCTTCGACGCCGAGTGGATCGAGGAGCAGTACACCGCGTTCCTGCTCGCCCGCTCCGACGCCGCCGCCAAGGTGACTCGCCTGTTCCTCGGCGATCCGGAACTGGCCGAGATCGGCAACCGGTTCTTCGCCGCGGCGGCCGTCGACCCGCGCGTCGCCTCGGTGCTGGTGAGTACCCTGCACAAGCCGCAGCCGCTGCTGCAGATCAACTCCCTCGCCGACGCGGACGCGCTGCTCGAGCAGATCACGGGTGAGAGCGCCGACGAGTTGGTGGCCCGGTTCCAGCCCGCGGGCCGTTTCGAACGCTCGGGCTACGGCTCGGCGGTCGCGCCGGCATAACGGCGGGCCGCGGGCTCGGATGAGCGCCGCTGATCCGATCCTGAGGATTCAAACCCTCGTCCCCGCCGGTCAGCGGTGTTGAAGTGGAGGTGCGCCGGGTGCACGGTTGCCGCACTCGGCGCACCGACCACGGAGTGCGTACCGAACAGCCCGGCCGTCGGCGCGACCGGGTGCGGATGTCCCAACCACAGGAGTGTCGATGACCACCGAGAAGATCGCCGAGCAGACTCAGTTCGCCTACTGGGTGCCCAACGTCAGTGGCGGGCTGGTGACCAGCACGATCGATCAGCGCACCAGCTGGGATTTCGAATACAACAAGAAGCTGGCGCGCACGGCCGAGAACAACGGCTTCGACTACGCCCTCTCCCAGGTGCGTTACACCGCCTCCTACGGCGCGGAATATCAGCACGAGTCGACGTCGTTCAGCCTCGCCCTCCTGGGCGCCACCGAGCGGCTGAAGGTGATCGCGGCCGTGCACCCTGGGCTGTGGCATCCGGCGGTGCTGGCGAAATTCGGGGTCACCGCCGACCATCTGTCCGGCGGGCGCTTCGCGATCAATGTCGTATCCGGTTGGTTCGGTGGGGAGTTCACCGCGCTCGGGGAGCCGTGGCTCGAGCACGATGAGCGGTACCGGCGCAGCGCCGAATTCCTCGAGGTCGTCCGCAAACTGTGGACCGAGGACGAGGTGAACTACGCCGGGGACTTCTACCGGATTCGCGACCTGACGCTGAAGCCCAAGCCGCTCAACACCCCGCAGCGGCCGAATCCCGAACTGTTCCAAGGCGGGAACTCGACGGCGGCGCGGCGCAACGGTGGCCGCTACGCCGACTGGTACTTCTCCAACGGCAAGGATTTCGACGGCGTCACCGAACAGATCGAGGACGTGCGCGCGGTCGCCCGCGAGCACAACCGTGAGGTCAAATTCGGCCTGAACGGATTCATCATCGCCCGCGATACCGAGGCCGAGGCCCGCGACACCCTGCGCGAGATCATCGAGAAGGCCAACCGGCCCGCCGTGGAGGGTTTCCGCGACGCGGTACAGCAGGCGGGCGCCTCCACGCGGGACGGCAAGGGCATGTGGGCCGATTCCACCTACGAGGATCTGGTCCAGTACAACGACGGCTTCCGTACGCAGCTCATCGGCACTCCCGAGCAGATCGCCGAGCGGATCGTCGCCTACCGCGATCTCGGCGTCGACCTCATCCTCGGCGGTTTCCTGCACTTCCAGGAGGAGATCGAATACTTCGGCGCCAAGGTGCTGCCGCTGGTCCGGGAGTTGGAGGCCCAGCGCGAACCCGAATTGGCGGCGAGTCGATGACTGCCGTCGCCGCCGCGCGGATCACCTCCGCCGCCCAGGCTAACGAGACGGCCGCACGCCTGGCCGCGCAGTTCGCGGTCGATGCGGCCCGGCGCGACAGCGCCCGGGAGTTGCCGCACCGGGAGCTGGATCAGCTGTCGGCCAGTGGGCTGCTGGCCGTCACCGTGCCGGCCGAATTCGGTGGCGCGGATCTGGCGCCCGCACAGGTGGCGGAGGTGTTCCGGCTGCTGGCGGCGGCGGATCCGAATATCGCGCAGATTCCGCACAGCCACTTCGTCTATCTGAATCTGTTGCGGCTGGCGGGAACTCGCACCCAGCGGGAACGCTATTTCGGGCGAGTGCTCGCCGGTGCGCGGATCGCGAACGCGCAGTCGGAGCGCACCAGCGCGACCATCGCCGACATCGGCACCACCGTGCGTCCCGTCGACGGCGAATTCGTTGACGGCGAATTCCGGATCGACGGCACCAAATTCTATTGTACGGGTTCACTTTTCGCGGATCTGCTGGCGGTGCTGACCCGTCTGGACGATCCCGACGGTCGCAGCGGTCTCGATCCCGGCGAGTACATCGCCTTCCTGCCCGCCGACACCGCCGGTGTGAGGATCGTCGACGACTGGAACGGCATCGGCCAGCGCACGACGGGCAGCGGGACCGTGACCCTCGATGCGGTGCGAGTGACCGCTGACCAGCTGATTCCGCGGGCAGCGGCGGTGCGCGCCCCCACCGGATACGGCGCCTTCGCGCAGTTGCTGCACGTCGCGATCGATGTGGGCATCGCACGCGGTGCGCTGGACGCGGCCACGGACTTCGTGCGCACCAAGAGCCGTCCGTGGTTCGAGGCCGACGTCGATCGGGCGAGTGAGGATCCACTGGTGATCCAGCGCATCGGCGAACTGGCGGTCACCGTGGCCGCCGCCGAGGCGACCTTCGAGGTGGCGGGCCGGACGGTGGATCACGTTGTCGCGCAGACGAACAGCGGTGACCTCGCCACCGAGACGGCCGCCGCGCTCGCGGCGGAGGCATCGATCGCGGTCGCCACCGCCAAGATCACCTCGGACCGGGCCGCCAACGAGGTGTCCGCCGCCCTGTTCGAGGTGAGCGGAACACGCAGCGCCGCCGCCGATCTCGATCTGGACCGGTTCTGGCGCAATGCCCGCACACATACGCTGCACGATCCGGTGCGGTGGAAGTACCAGCACATCGGGCGAGCGGTGCTCAACGGCACCGCACCCCCGTTGCACGGCGTCGTCTGATTCGACGACCGCGAGTGAGCCGAGAAGTGGTAACCATGTCTGATCTGATCGAAATACCTTCCGACAGTACGGGTTTGCGCCGCGCTTTCGCGCATTTCCCGAGTGGTGTGGTCGCGGTCTGCGCGGAATTCGACGACGTGCCCGCCGGTTTGGTGGTGAGCACCTTCGTGCCCGTATCCCTGGATCCGCCGCTCGTGTCCTTCTGCGTGCAGAACAGCTCGACCACCTGGCCCAAGCTGGTCGGCGCCCAGCGCTTGGGCTTGAGCCTGCTCAGTGCCCACCAGGACGAGGCGGCGCAGCGGATGAGCAGCCGGCACGGCGACCGTTTCGGCGATGTCGACCTGCACCGGGGAGAGGGCGGTTCCATCTTCGTCGGCGGCGCGGCGGCCTGGTTGGAGGGCACCGTGCACACCCAGGTGTCGGCCGGCGACCATCAGGTCGTCCTGGTGCGGATCACTCGTCTGGCGACGCGCTCCCAGCACGAGCCGCTGGTCTTCCACGGCAGCCGGTTCCGCCGCCTGCATCCCGGCGCCGATCCGGCCTCAGCCGAGGTCGCGTAACCCGTCCGAGCCCGGCCGCGAGGGCCGGAAACAGAGCCGTCGCCGAGGTCCGGGATCGGGAGCGGTGTGATCGAGCACCGAGGAGGCGAGTCCGCGCGCTCGCATTCCCGCGCGGTCCATGTCCTGACTCAGCGCGTCCAGGTGAATCAGCGTGTGCCGCAGCAGAAGCGGGCCGATATCGGCCGGTTCGACGCACGCGTCGTGATAGGCCCGCATCGCACGGGGATCCTCGGTGAGTGCGGCGATGCCGCCCAGTCGTACCCGCTGCGTCAATCCGGTCCAGATCCGCTCGTCCTCCGCGTTGCGCAGATCCCGCCAGCCCCCGCGGTAGTCCAGGTCGCGGATGATCGCGTCGGCCGGTTTGCCGGTCCGCGTCTCACCGACGACCGCCCAGAGCGCCAGCAGCCAACTCAGGGCCCAGAGAACGGTATCCGGTTCGCTGCGGTACAGCGTGTGCAGATCCGACCACGCCTCGTACTGGGTGAGCAGATTGGCCCAGTCGAAGACCAGAGTCTCGACCTCACGCAGTAGCGGAGCGGGCAGATCGTCGTTCGAGGGCCGCACGATCTCGACTGCGCGCCCGGACACCGGATCGCGCAGTTCGACCATATCGGTCTCGCCTGTGGCGACCCATCTATACGGTTCCCCGGCCATCCTTCGGATTGAGCCACGAATTCGCCGGGGGTGCAAGCAAAAACGCCTGAGAATTCGCCGAACCCGGTGTCGCGGTGCGGCGCGGTCCGCTCCGCGACACCGGCCCGGGTCAGGGCTGGCCGCTGACGACCGCGTTGACGGCGTCCAGGAACGGCTGGCCGCCCATCGCGTATCCACCCGCGATGGCGCCGACCACCATGCCGATCGGTCCGGTGACGATGCTGAGGAAGCCCATCCCGAGTACGGCGCCGATCAAGCCGCCGAGCACGCCACCGGCCACCAGGCCGACGACGTTCTGATTGATTTCGTTGGTGAGCCGCGCCATCGAATTGATCGGCTGCATCTCACCGATTTCGGTAGCGGTGGCCTTGGGCTCGAGCACGACCTTGTGCCCGTCGTCGCTGATGTGTTGCGCGACATGAACTGTGCTGCCGGCCATCCGGTACGTCAGCGGCACCGTGACGAGGTCGGTGCCGTTGTCGGACTTCAGGGCGACAGCGGTCGCATCCTTGTTCACCTCGAATCGCCCGTGCTCGACGACCGTGGTCAGGACTCGCGAAAAGTCGCTGAGCACAGCGTGGTAGGTGACTCCGCGGTCGGTACCGGAGCTGGTGATCTCCTTGGCGGCGGCCGGTGGTGCGGCCGGGGGACTGGCGTTCACGGTTCCCGCGGTGATCCCGACCGTGGCCACCGCCAGGATCGAGGTTGCGGCGAACGTGCCGAACTTCATTCAGGATTCCTTCTCACGAGACTTCCGGCCGAGCGGCCCGGACGGAAGCTGACAATAACGCGTCGAGCGCTTTTTGCCAGACTCGGGAATTGCGAAACCTCGACGGCGCCAATGTTGCACGATTGTGATCGTCGGAATTAGTGAAAAAGAAAGATTTCTATTTTCCGGCCTCGGGCTCTCGCCGTTGCCTCGACGCGAACGCCCGGATCGTGTAAGCATTTGCGAGGTCTGCAAATCCGCAAGTGTTCTTCGATCATCGTTCGGGGTGGTTCGAAGTGTTACCGCTCTGGAGGACGAGTACGTGTCGCGCCGACGTGTTCAAGCCGGTGTCACCCTGACGGGTTTCGTGATTGCCGCCGCGTTGTCGGCGGCATGCCTGATCGCCGCCGCGCTGTCGTTCACCGCCGGGCGGCATCATTCGGACGAAACCCGTGCCGCGGCAGCGGTATCACCGACCACCACCGTCGCGCCCGTGGCCGCCGAGGCGCCGGCCCAGCCGACCGCCACCAGCGTCACCGCCTCGGCCTCGGACGAGCCGCTGGTGCTGAACAAGGGGGCCGATCAGAAGCATCAGGGTGAGACGGTGGCCGTCGGCGATTGTGTGGCCGCGGTCGTCGCTACCCCCGACGCCGGTGCTCCCGTGCAGAAGACCGCCTGTGCGAGTACCGATTCGCGCTACAAGATCACCGCCAAGGCCGTCGCCGGCGCGCACTGCCCGGCGGACGCGGACCGCTCGGTGGCCGAGACGTTGCCCGGCGGCGCCACCGACACGCTCTGCCTCGACTTCAACTGGGTCACCGGCAGTTGTATGAACATCGCCGACGGCAGCCCCACTCCCGTCGACTGTGCCACCGCCGCCCCCGGCCGGGTGCGCGTGGTGGAGATCAAGAACGGCACCACCGACGTCAACAGCTGCTCCGACGGTGATCGCGGATTCGTCTACAACGAAAGGCGTTTCGTGGTCTGCGTGACGCACTACTGAGTGCCGGGCGCCGGCGCCGGCAGCAGTTTGCTGAACTCGCGGTTGGCAATTCGCGCCACCATCTCGTACGGCCACGCGAACTTGCGGGCGAACCAATACCCGATGCGGATATCGGGCGAGGTGTGCACCAGGAAGCGGTTGTGCCGGACGCCTGCGATGATTCGGTCGGCGACCTTTTCCGGTGAAACCGCGTGTCCCTCGAACAGTTTCACCATCCGCCGCACCCGTGGATCGTCGCGATCCACCCCGACGATCTGCACGGTGCCCACCAGTGGCGTGCGCACCGCGCCCGGCACCACCAGGCTCACGCCGATGTCGTGGCGCTCCAGGTCGAATCGCAGCACCTCCGACACTCCGCGCAGCCCGAATTTCGCGGCGCTGTAGGCGGCATGCCACGGCAGTGCGAGCAGTCCCGCGGCCGAGGAGACGTTGACCAGGTGCCCCCCGCGCCCCGCGGCCACCATCGGCGGCACGAAGTTCTCGATGATGTGGATCGGGCCCATCAGATTCACATCGACCATCGACTTCCAGTGCCGGTGCTCGAGGTTCTCGACCGTGCCCCAGGTGGCGATGCCGGCGATATTCATGACCACGTCGAGGCTGCCGTACTCCTCGTGCACCCGTTTCGCCCATGTGGTCACCGCCTCGTAATCGGAGACATCGAGCACTTGCGTCTCCAGCACCTCGCCCCCGCCGGCGCGAATTCGCTCCGCCGTCTCGGCCAGGCCGTCGGCGTGGATATCGGTCAGCACCAGCCGCATGCCCGCCGCGGCGGCAGCGGCCGCGGTAGCCCGGCCGATCCCGCTGGCCGCGCCGGTGATCAGGCACTTCCGGCCGGACAGATCTTTCATCGTGGTCTCCCCTTATTTACGAACACCGATGTTCACAATAGAGGTTTTCCGTCGCGGCACCAGGCACCCTAGGGGTATTTTCGACTACCGCGCGCGGTGACCTGGTCCGGAAGGGTTCTCCGACAAGCGCCGCGGGAGCGAAGCTCTGGGATCCGTGTACGCAGATTCCGGATGATGTACTGCGGCAT
The DNA here is from genome assembly GCF_001613505.1 of Nocardia mikamii NBRC 108933. Lineage (GTDB taxonomy): Bacteria > Actinomycetota > Actinomycetes > Mycobacteriales > Mycobacteriaceae > Nocardia > Nocardia mikamii. Next base: position 636,799 of record NZ_BDCM01000003.1, on the reverse strand, counting down.
GCGGGGGTTGATCCGGCTTCCTTGCGGAGCGGAATCCTTGTCACCGGAAGGCGTTACGGTCTTTCCGCAACAGCATCAACGCACGATGGAGACGACGATGGCTCGCACGACACCGCTCCGGCCCGTGGATGTGGAGGGGCTCTTCCCGGAGCTGGTGCCTCTGCGTCGTACGGCGATACGTCTCCACCCCCGCGCCGGTACCCCGTTCCCGGGTGAGAGCTCGGTCGGCGGGCCGCTGATGTGGCCGGCCGACGAGCCGTGGCCTTCCTGCCCATGCACCAGCCACCCGCAGGGCTGGGACCGGCCGGCGACGGATGGGCCCGTGCCGTTGGTCAGCGTTGCCCAGATCTACCGGCGGGACGTGCCACAGCTTGTCTTCCCCGATGGATGTGACCTGCTTCAGGTGCTCTGGTGCCCGTTCATCGTCGACGGGTGTACCGCGCCGACACCGCGGGTGTATTGGCGCAGTGCGGAGTCGATCGAATGGATTCTCGAAGCGACACCGCCGACCGTGAGCACCGCACCGGAGGACAGCATCCCGGACCCCTGCGTCCTTCATCCCGAGCCGGTGACCGAGTATCCGAGCTGGGACATGCCGGATGATCTGCGCGATGCACTGCGGGAACGCATGGAGGCCATGGAGGCTCGTACCGGCTGGATGTACCACTACCACCTGGCTGACGCGCCGGGAACCAAGCTCGGCGGGTTCCCGGGCTGGACCCAGGAGCCCTGGTGGCCGGAGTGCCCGGGTTGCGGGCAGACGATGGAGCACTTGCTGACAGTGAGCAGTTGGGAGTACGACGGCGAGTCCTGGCGAAGCTGGCTCCCGGCCGAGGACCGCGACAGCGAGACAGGACAGGAGAGGAGGGATCCTGCCGGCAATCGTGCAGCACACAATCCGGCGAATGTGATGATCGGTGATGCCGGCGGGGTCTATATCTTCCAGTGCTCCACGTGCCCGGACCGACCTGTGGAACATCACTGGGACTGCTCCTGAACCAGGCGCGAGCGCGGGAGCGGCCAGGGCATGAGAACTCCCCGGACATGAATTGCGGATTCGGGCCGAGCTCTCAATTCGGCGTCGGGGCCCAATCGCCGGGGAAGGCGCGATAGGTTCCCAGGGGCAGGCGGGCGTCGTAGACCATCTCGCCTGTCGGCGCGAATTCCGAGATGTGCGGTGCCATTCCCCAGCCCACCAGGGTGTTGCCGTTGGGCAGCGGCTGGGCGTCGCCCATGGCGAAGGCGGTCAGGCCGTCGGGGTGGGTTTGGTTGCGTACCAACGTGGCTCGGTGGTTGTCGAGATCCAGGTGGATCCACTGCACACTCGACACACCCAGCGTTTGGAAGCCGCTGGAGTTGTTGTTGAACAGGCGCAGGGTGCTGGGGTCGGCGAACTCCGCATCGTGTTGAAAGGCGAATTCGACGCCGGGGCCGAGAGCGAAAGTCGAGTGCAATCCACCGAGTTGCCAGTTGATGGCACCGCTGTGGACGTCCACGTCGTAGATGGTGGACGTGTCGCGCATCGAGATCACCAGATTGCCGGCGGGGTCCAGCGCGATCGAATTCATGTGGTACGGGTCGTAGGTATCGCTGCCGGGGAGTTTGCCGGGCGTGGTGGTGTCGGTGAGCGGGACGTGCTCGGCGGCGCTCCAGCGCAACAACACTCGCTTGGTCGCCACGTCGACCACCGTGGCGACGGTGTCGTACATTTTGCCGTCCTTCGGGCCGCCGATCGCGGACAGATCGGCGTCCACCTCCTGGTACGACGTGATCAACGCGCGGCCGTCGGGGGTCAGGCGGAATTCGTGCACGTCGCTGGGAACGCCTCCGGCGTCGAGGGTTTCGATGACGTTGCCGTGTTCGTCGACGATGTAGTCGGCGCCCGAACCGTGCCCGCCGACGGTCCCGCCCTGCCACCACGTCAGCACCCGCTTGCCCTGATACGTCTGGGTGCGGAAATTGGAGACGTCCTGCCCGGCGGGAGGGGTGTAGCGCCAGACCTCGCGCCCGGCCTTGTCCACGACGATATTCGCCGGCGCGGTCGCCGGAACGTCCGATAACGCCTCACCCGCCCCGGGCACCAGCGCCGCCGCGCTGACACCGTTGCTGTAGTAGATGTAGCCGGGCGCGGCGGCCGGAGTATTCACCTCCACGGTGTATTCGGGTGCGCCGATCGGGAACGTCGGCAGCGGCGCCGCGCTCGCGGTGAACGCCGTCGACGCCGCACCGACCCCGACCGACGTCGCGACCAGCGTTGCGGCGGCGCGCCGAAGATTCCTCGCGATCCGGGTCATCCGTGTTCCTTTGCTGAATCGACCGACAGTTGCGCAGAGCGTAGACCCGATTTCTGAGGAGGTGATGAAGGCGGCCCCGTACTCGCCGAGCATCGCAAGCCGGATCCAGCGTTCACTTGGACTAGCTCTTACTTAACCTTAAGTCATCAAGGTTAAGTAAGATGGCGGCATGGTTGACGTTCCCGCGAGTACGTCGTGGCCACCCGTTACGTACGAACAACGCCCATGGGCCGTCCAGGACGTGGCGGCCTCGCGGACACAGCTGCGCCGACATGCCGGCCCGTATTCGGCTGCGGTGGTGCCGGCCATCGCGGCGTTGCCGGTCGGGCTGCCGGTGGAACTGTTGGCCGAGGCCGAAGAAGCGGCCGCCGAATTGGCCCGCTTCGACGCACATGTTTCCGCTGAGCTCGGTGGAGACTGCGAACTCGGGCCGATGAGCGCGATCCTGTTGCGGACCGAAAGCGCGGCCTCGTCCCAAATCGAGAATCTCACCGCCGGCGCCCGCCAGCTCGCACTGGCTGAGCTCGGTGAGCACGCCAACCGCAATGCGCACATCGTCGCAGCGAACGTACGGGCTATGGAAGCCGCGCTCGAGCTCGGCCGTGAAGTCCACGCCGAGGCGCTGTTGTCGATGCATCGGGCGCTGATGTCCGCGACGGATCCGGACCATGCCGGACGTTGGCGCACCGAGCAGGTGTGGATCGGGGGTGCGAATCTCGGACCGCATCGCGCCGATTTCGTACCGCCGCATCACGACCGCGTGGTTGTGGCGATGGACGATCTGATCCGATTCGTCCAGCGCGAAGACATTCCGGCACTTGTGCACGCAGCCCTTGCGCATGCTCAGTTCGAGACGATTCACCCGTTCACCGACGGCAACGGTCGTACCGGGCGCGCTCTCGTCCATGCCATGCTGGGCGGCAGGGGACTCACTCGCCATGTGACGGTTCCGATCTCGGCGGGGCTGCTGGTGAATACCTCCGCTTACTTCGATGCACTGGATAGGTTCCGAGCCGGGGACATCCAGCCGATCGTCCGGCAGTTCGTCGACGCGACGTTCTTCGCGATAGGCGATGGCCGCACACTGGTGGAACAACTGCGATCCGTTCGAGCTCGATATCGAGCGATCACCACCGCCCGTGCCGATTCGGTGGTATGGGCGGTGATCGATTCTCTCGTTGCTCAGCCCATCGTCACGACGGCCTACCTGATCCGGACCTTCGATATCAGTGGCGTGGCCGCGCATCGGGCCATCGACCGTCTGGTCGAGGCCGGCGTACTTCGTGAGGTAACTCGGCAAGCCCGAAACCGAGTCTGGCAGGCCGACGAGATACTTGCTGCGCTGGACGAATTCGCCGCGGGCATCCGTCGCGTTCGCGGCCGGTAGCGCGGCGAATCATCGTCCTCGTTACCTCAGGCCGCCTCCAGGGTGCGGCGGGCGTAGGCGCGGACGTCGGCGTCGGTGTCGGCGAGTACGACCTGTAGGGCGGCTCGGACGGCCGCATGGTCGGGCCAGTGGGAGAGCGTCAGGACGGAGGCTTTGCGGACGTCCGGGTGGGGGTCGGTCAGGGACGATTCCAGCGCGGCGGCCGCGGATTCGGGGCCCAGTCCCGCCCAGCCGCGGGCACCGCCCTCGCGCACCTGCCAGGCCGAATCCTTCAGCGCGGCAGCCAGAATCGTCGCGTCGGACGAATCACCGAGCCGGGCCAGCGCGGCCAGGGCGGCCGCGCGGACGAGCGGATCGCGGTCGCCGACCAGGGCGCGGACGGTGTCGGCGCCGCCGGCGCCGACCTCGGCCAGGCCGCGAGCGACAGCCACCCGCACCTCCCGGTTCTCGTCGAATGCCGCGGCGGTGAGTGCCGTCCAGTCGTCGAGGGAGACCAGTGCGCGCACCCCTTCGATGCGCACGCGGTGGTCGCTGTCCACCACAGCCTTGCCGAACAGGTCCGCCGAGCCGCGGCGCTGCGCGCGCAGCAGGTCCACTACCGCGGCTCGCACGAGCGGATCGGGCGACCCCGCGTGTGCGGTCAATTGCTCTGCGGGCGGCAGGATTTCGATCAGCTCACGCAGGCCGGAGACGGCGGCCGCGCGCACCGCCGCGTCGTCGTCGCCGAGTGCGGCGATCAGGGAGTCGGCGAATCCGTCGGGAGTGCCCTCGGTCAACACCGACAGGGCCGTGGCTCGCACCCGCGGGTCGGTGTCGTCCAGGTAGTCCCGGAGTTCGGCGACCGTCGGGCCGTCCAGGCTGAGCAGAATCGCGATCCGGGGTGCGGCGGAGTCGTCCGCGGCAGCGGGGATCGTGATGCCCGGCCGGGGCGCGGCGCCGGTGGCCGCGCCTGCCGTCCGGGGTGGGCCGGCGATCAGTTCCGGCTGTGTCACCGCGACCGGCTCGAGGTCGGCGCGCGGCAGATCCTCCCATTCCGGTACCGGGACGAAATACGGCGCGACCGGGCGCTTCAGGAATTCCATCTCGCCGTCGGCGCCCTTGCGCAGGTTCAGGTGGTAGCGCCAGTCCTCGTCGTTGCGTTCGGGCAGGTCGGCGCGGTCGTGGTACAGACCCCAGCGGGATTCGGTGCGGGTGAGTGAGGAGCGCGCCGCCATCTCGGCGCAGTCGCGGATGAAGTCGACCTCGGCGCAGCGCATGAGTTGGTGCGGGGTGTCCGCGCCCATTTCGGCGATCTCCTGCCGCATGCGCTCGAAGGTCTCCACCGCCAGCGACAGTTTGGTCTGCGTCTTCGGCGGAGCCACATAGTCGTTGACGAAACGACGCAACTTGTATTCGACCTGCTGCTGCGGCGGGCCGTCGGGATGGCGCAGCGGACGGTAGATCAGTTCGTGCGCCGCGGTCAGCTGGTCGGAGGGAAGTGATTGCGGCGCAGCGACTTCCGTGAGAGTCGACGACGCGTGCTCGCCCGCCAGGTCCCCGTAGACGAACGCGCCGATCATGTAGTTGTGCGGTACGCACGCCAGATCGCCCGCCGCGTACAGTCCCGGCACCGTGGTGCGCGCATGTTCGTCCACCCAGACGCCGGACGCGGAATGCCCACTGCACAAACCGATTTCGGAGATGTGCATCTCGATGTCGTGAGTGCGGTAGTCGTGGCCACGGTTGGCGTGGAAGGTACCCCGGGTCGGCCGCTCGGTGGTGTGCAGGATGCCCTCGAGCGCGTCGAGTGTCTCCTCGGGCAGATGCGAGACCTTCAGATAGATGGGCCCGCGCGCGGACTCGATCTCCCGCTTCACCTCGGCCATCATCTGCCCGGACCAGTAGTCCGAGTCGACGAAGCGCTCACCGGCGGCGTTCACCTGATAACCGCCGAACGGGTTGGCGACATAAGCGCAGGCCGGTCCGTTGTAGTCCTTGATCAGCGGATTGATCTGGAAGCATTCGATGCCGGACAACTCCGCGCCGGCGTGATACGCCATCGCGTACCCGTCGCCGGCATTGGTCGGATTCTCGTACGTGCCGTACAGATATCCCGATGCCGGCAGACCCAGTCGCCCGCACGGGCCGGTCGCCAGGATCACCGCCTTCGCGCCGACCGCCACGAACTCCCCGGTCCGGGTGTTCAGCGCGGCGGCTCCGACCGCGCGTCCGTTGTCGGTGAGGACCCGCACCGGCATGAGCCGGTTCTCGATCCGGATCCGTTCCCGCATCTTGCGTTGCCGCAGGACGCGGTAGAGCGCCTTCTTGACGTCCTTGCCCTCCGGCATCGGCAGCACATAGGAGCCCGAGCGGTGCACGCGGCGCACCGCGTACTCGCCGTAGGCGTCCTTCTCGAATTTCACGCCGTAGCGTTCCAGTCGCTGCACCATGGCGAATCCGCGGGTCGCGGTCTGATACACCGTGCGCTGGTTGACGATTCCGTCGTTCGCGCGGGTGATCTCGGCGACGTAGTCCTCCGGCTCAGCCTTACCCGGGATGACGGCGTTGTTCACGCCGTCCATACCCATGGCCAGTGCGCCGGAGTGCCGCACGTGCGCCTTCTCCAGCAGCAGTACGTTCGCGCCGTTCTCCGCGGCGGTGAGCGCGGCCATGGTACCGGCGGTTCCGCCGCCGATCACCAGCACATCGCAGTCCAGCCGCACGGTTTCGGACAGCTCGGGAATCTTCATCAGCACACTCCACAGAGGTGAATGGTCGGGGCGGCGACGCACGCCGGTGCCAGGCGGCCGGAACGGCGCCGCCGTGGCCGGGGCGCCCAGGTGGTGCCTCGTTCGGGCGACGGGCTCAGGCGGCGGCCGGGTGGGACGAATGGTCCAGGGCAGCAAGGATTTCGGCGCGCTCGGCACTGCGGTCGACGTCTTTGACGCGCGGATTCGGCACCGTCAGCAGCGATCGCAGCGCCCGGTCGGTTCCGCCGAGGACCGCGACTCGGTCGCCGAGGGTCAATGCCTCGTCCACATCGTGGGTGACGAACACGACCGTGGTCGGATGTGTCTGCCAGGTCTGGATCAGCAAGCGCTGCATGGTGATCCGAGTCGGTGTGTCGAGGGCGCCGAACGGCTCGTCCATCAGCACCGCCCGCGGCGCGCCCGCCAGACCGCGGGCGAGTTGGACACGCTGGCGCATACCGCCGGACAGGCTTTTGGGCAGGTAGTCGCCGAAGCCGGTGAGCCCGACCTCCTCGATCCAGCGCTCGGCCTGTGCCGCGCGACCGGCCCGCGGCACGCCGCGCAACCTCAGCGCCAGGTCGATATTGGAACGGACTGTGCGCCAAGGCAACAGCGCGTTGTCCTGGAACACCATCGCCCGATCGCGCGAGGGACCGGTGATCTGGTCACCGTCCGCGAGTGCCTGCCCCGAGCGGGGCGGCAGCAGACCGGCCAGTGCGCGCAGCACCGTGGACTTCCCACATCCCGACGGCCCGGTCAGCACCAGGATCTCGCCCGCGCGGATATCGAGTGTCAGCTCGTCCAGCACGGGAGCGCCACCGTAGCGCAGTTCGACCTTGTCGAGTCGCAGACTCATCGCGGTGCCGGTCATTTCGAAACCTCCTGCGCCCGCGGCAGCCAGCGAGTGGCGCGCCGTCCCAACAGTTCGATGGCCGCCGAGGTGGCGAAGCCGAGCACGCCGATGGTGATGATGCCGACGAACACGCCGGGATAGTCGACGATGGTGTACGCCTGCCAGGTGCGATAGCCGACGCCGAGCCGTCCCGAGATCATCTCGGCCGAGACCACACAGATCCAGGCCACGCCGATCCCGACCGACAGGCCGCTGAACACGCCCGGCAGGCTACCGGGCAACACCACCCGCACCAGGACGTCCCAGCGGCTGCCGCCCAGCGTGCGCACCGATTCCTCCCAGATGGTCGGCAGCGCCCGCACCGCGTGGCGCGTGCTCACCATGATCGGGAAATAGGCGGCGAGGAAGGTGATGAAGACGATGCCGGCCTCGTCGGTGGGAAACAGCAGAATCGCCACCGGCACGATCGCGATCGCCGGAATCGGTCGGGCCAGCTCGGTCAGCGGTCCGAAGATATCGGCGAACCAGCGGGAACGTCCCAGCGCCACTCCGGTCGCGACGCCGATCACCGCGGCCAGGCCGAACCCGCTGAGAATGCGGATCAACGACTGCCCGAGGTCCAGCCAATAGGTGTCGGTCTGCAACTGCAGCCGCAGGGTGTGCACGATCTGGGTGACGGTCGGCAGCGTATCGAAACGCACCCACAGCCGAATGTGGTTGGCGGTCAGCAACTGCCAGGCGACGAGCGCGACGGCGATCGACGCCACCCGCATCAGCCGCGACGTCCACAGCCGCGCCGGGGGCACGCCCGCGGTGGTGCCGCGCTCGGCGACGGCGGCGGGAGCAGCGGTGGCCGGAACCGGCGCGTCGACGGGCAGGGTGGTGGCGCTCATGACCGCACCTCACCGATGGCCTGGTCATAACTCACCGCGACCGCGCCGGGGTGGCGGGCCTGATACCGCTGCACCGCACTGGGAGTGATGAAGGGCAGGTACGTATCGCCCTCGCGCACCCACTGCGCCTTGTCCGCGAACCAGCGGGTGCCGAGTTCCGCATCCGGCACGTACGCCGCGCGGACCTTCTTCCCTTGGGCCCGAGCAGTTTTCACCGCACGCAACAGATCGGTCGGACTGACCGCCGGCTGGGCGGTGGACTGGCCGTCGAACCAGATCTCGCCCGCGAGGGCCGGATCGGAGACAGGTTTGCCGGTGCTCGGGTCGGTGCCGGTGATCGGCGCCGGATTGGCGAAGTTCGCCACCGCCGCGTCGTAGTTCGCGCCGCGCTCGGCGAAGACCTTGCGCAGCGGGGCATCGTCGACGAACTTGTCGATGTCGAATTCGGCGAAATCACCGATCGACTTCAGATACGGAACGTCACCCTTGAACGCCTGGACGAGCTGCGGCTTCAGGGGAGTGTCGAACGAGGTTCCCCCGGGTCCGTTGTAGAGGTAGACGACCTCCGCCGGCAGTCCGGAGTTGTCAGCGACCAGCTGCGCGGCTTCGAGCGGTTTCGCGTGCAGGAAATCGGTGGCGTCAAGTTGCGCCTGCAGGAATGCATCGAGCACCTCGGGATGGGATTTCGAATAATCACGACGTGCCACCACTCCGTGGAACGTCGGCACGTTCAATTCGGCACCATCGTAGAGCAGCTTCGCCTTGTCCTGGAAAACGAGCAGACCTGGCCATGCCACGAATTGCGAAAGTGCCTGCACCTGACCGGATTCCAGCGCGGACGCGCCGATCTGCGGTTGCTGATTCAACACGTCCACACCGTGAGCCGGATCGATGTTCGCGCGGCTCAGCGCCTGGCGCAGCGTGCCGTCACCGGCGGAGCCGACGCTCGCGGACACCTTTTTTCCGGCGAGATCCGACAGCGTCGTCGCCGTCGAATTCGGCGCGGTGACAACCATGTTCAGCGATCCGCGCGGCTGGTAACCGGTGATCGAGACCAGTTCGGTGGCCGAACGCTCACTCGCCGACGTGCGGGAACCGTTGATCAGCAACGGATAATCGCCCATCGAACCGATATCGATCTTCTCCGCGACCATCTGCGCGGTGATCGGCGCCCCGGTGTCGTAGTCCTGCCATTCGACCTGATATTTCGGGCCGCCCTTCGCGGTCAGGTCGTTCAGGCGCTTCTCCAGGAAACCCTTGGCGCGCAGCAGAGTTCCGGCGGTGACGGTATTGATGGTTTTGGACTGATAGCCCACGACCACCCGGACGGTGTCCCCGGAACCGGTCTGCTCGAGCGAGCATCCGGCGGCCAGGGTGGCGATCAGGGCGGCGGCGGCCAGGACGCGGGCACGACGGTACTTCATGGTATTTCCTCGAAATCGGGCCGTGGGCGGCCACTGAAAGATTCCGCGGCGCGATTCAGCGCAGCAGATACGGCATGTTCACGGTCACGGCGCCGGTGGGGCAGCGTGCCGCGCACGGACCGCAGTACCAGCATTCGTCGACGTGCATGAACGCCTTGCCGTTGTCCGGATTGATCGCCAGCGAATCCAGCGGGCAGATCTCCACACACAGCGTGCACCCTTCGATGCACAGCGATTCGTCGATGGTTACCGGGACATCAGCCCGCTGATTGACCGACGCCATGGCGGCTCAGCCTCCAATCGTTGCTTTCCGTGGTGCGAATCAGACTGTCGCGCAGGGTGATCCGATCACCACGCATGCGTATGTATTCCAGGTCCACCGGCCGCCCGTCGGCGAGATAGGTCAGTCGCTCCAGCAACAGCAGGGCACTGCCCTCGGGGGCCTGCAGGGTGGCGGCGCTGTGGATATCGGCGGTGATCGCCTCCACCGCCAGATCGGCCGACCCGAGCGACTGGCCGCTGATCTGTTCGATGAGTCCGAAGATGTCCTCGGACCGCAGATCGCAGTCGAGTACCTGCTCGCCGATGTCCGGGGCCAGATAGGTGTGATCCAGGCTGAGGGGGAGATCACCCAGATAGCGCAGCCGCTCCAGGTAGACCGCGGATTCGCCGGGTTCGAGGCCGAGCCGGTTGGCGACCGCGGGCGGCGGTGTGAGGCGCAGTGCCGCGCGCACCTCGTTGCGCACCTCACCGTGGCCGCGCAGCGTTTCCTTCAGGCCGCGCAGGCTTTCCAGGCCGTGATCGTATTTGCGTTGTGCCACGTAGGTGCCGACCCGGGGAACGCGGCCGATGAGGCCTTCGTCGCGCAGCAGTGCCAGTGCCTCGCGCACCGCGTTGCGGGACACCGCGAATTCCGCGGCGAGTTCGGATTCGGTGGGCAGCGGGTCCGGGCACTGTCCGGTGTGGATCTGCTGGCGCAGGACGTCGGCCACCTGGCGGGCCCGATCGGCCTTGCGAATGGTGCGGGCGCCGGCGCCGGGCGCCGTCGTCTCCGCCCCGGCGGACGGGTGGTCGGCAGCGGAGCCGCGCTGCTGCCGCAGGGGTACCGGATCGGCCGTCATCTCCACCTCCTAACGCTTGTGACCTGCGGTTTCCGAGCGTAACGGGGGTGCCGGGGCCGGGTTGCCGCCCGCACGGCCGGCGGCGGCCCGGGGTGCGGTTATCCGCCGCCCGCCCGAGCGGCGGACCTGCTGAAATCCCGGCGATCGAAGGTAATGCGCCACCTGCGGCGATGCGGGTCCGCATTCAAATCAGTGTGAGCGCAATATGTGCCGTGACCATTCGCTGGCGCGGCGCGGAATCGGGATGTTACCGTTTTACACATGTCCACCAGCCGTTCGAACCGCGCACGAGTCACCTACGTGACCGTGGCGCTCGGTGTGCGGCTGCCGCGGCAGCGGGAACTGTGTTGTTCCCGGCCGCGCAGCTGAGACCGCTCCAGTCGTCCGTCTGTCGACCCTTTCGGGCCCTTCTCGCTGCCTTGTTGCCGATGTAGTTCCGTCTCTTCACGAGACTTTCGACAAGGACTTCGCCCCATGACGAGCCCCACCCTCGAACGACAGTCTTCCCCCTCTCGTCCGCGGCCGGTACGTAGTGTGCCGCGGCCGGTGGTTCCGCCGGAATTGCGGATCACCGACAACCCGGCGGCCGCCGTCCTGCGCGCCGCCACCCGCGGGCCGATCTTCCGCGACAATGCTGCTCAGACAACGGGTTTGAGCATCGCCACCGTGAATCGCCAAGTGTCGGCGCTACTTTCGGCCGGCCTATTGCGAGAACGCGCTGACCTCACCGCATCCGGTGCGGTCGGGCGCCCGCGCGTGCCGTTCGAGGTCGAGACCGACCGCTTCGCCACGCTGGGCGTCCACATCGGCGCGAACCTCACCCGGATCGTGGCCGCCGACCTGTCCGGCCGCATTCTGGGCGGCCTGGAGATCGCCACCCCGCAGGCCGCGCAGGAGGCGGCCATCACCATCATCGCCCGCAGCGCGAAGGCCTTCCTCGACCGATTACCGCGGCGCCGGCCGTTGTGGGTCGGTGTGGCGCTGGCCGGACGGGTCGATCCCGTCGCCGGCGTCGTGGATCACCCCCGCCTGGATTGGCAGTCGGCGCCGGTCGGCCCGATTTTCGCCACTGTGCTGGACCTGCCGGTTTCGGTCGCCGCCCACGTGGAGGCGATGGCTGCCGCCGAACTGCTGCTCACCACCGGTACACCGGACCGGTCCGGTGCCCAGGAACGGCCCGGCAGCAGCCTCTACATCTACGGCCGGGAGACGGTCGGCGTGGCGGTCACGCTGCACGATCGCGTCTACACCCCGGCGAACGGCCCGGGTTCGATCGCGCATCTGCCGACCGGATCCGATATCGATTGCTCGTGCGGCCGGCGCGGCTGCTTGGAGGCCACGGTCGGTGAGGCGGCGGTGCTGGCTCGCGCCGTGCGCGCCGGCATCGTGCCGAAGCGGGAGGCGCCGCGGAAGCCGGTGATCGCCGAGTTGTACAAGGCCGCCGAACAGGGGTCCGCCCCGGCTCGCGACATGCTGTTCGAGCGGGCCGAGATCCTCGGCAACACCGCGGCTCTGGTGCGCGACATGTTCAACCCCGATCGGGTGGTCCTGGGCGGTCAGGCCTTCACCGGCTACCGGCCGGGACTCGAACGAGTCGTGCAGGCCTTCGGTCGCGCCACCACCCTCGCCCCGGCCGACCTGCGGATCAGCCGATTCGGCGGGCGGGTCCAGGAGCACGCCGCAGCCGTCACCTCGCTCAGCGTCTGCTACGCCGATCCGCTGTCGGCACTGCGCCGGGCCACGCGCTCGCGCTGAGCCGGCGTATACGGTCGGGGTGGTACGGCCACCCCGACCGAGGGCGCTCAGCTGGGCTTGACGCCGGTCAGCACACCTGTGGACGGCTTGATCGTCCGATAGTCGAAATCCTGAAATCCCTTCTCCCGCAGCGCTTTCCGATACCGTCTGATGTCGATCTCGGCGGGATCCATATGCCTGCTGAGTCGTTTCGTCAGCTGTCCGTGCACGCCCGCTGGCGCCATATCGGCGAGCAGCACTCGTCCGCCGGGCCGTAGTACGCGCCACATCTCCGCCAGCGCGCGACCGCGGTCCGCCTCGGGAATGTGGTGCATACCGAACGTGCAGGTGACCACGTCGAACGCCGCATCCGGCAGCTCCAGCGACTGGGCCACGCCGAAGTCGAAGCGGCAGTTCGACCGGCCCCGGGAGCGCGCGGCGGCGTAGTCGACCATTTCCCGCGCCGCGTCGACACCGACGACTTCGCCGCCCGGGCCGACACGGTCCGCTAGCGCGAACACCAAGGTGCCCGGGCCGCTGGCGATATCGAGCGCGCGCCCGCCCGGCCGGGCGCCACTGGCGGCGGCGAGGGCCGCCGCGTGCCGGCGACGTCTGCCGCCGAAGAAGACACTGGTGAACGCGCTGTAGCCGCGCGGGTTGGTGATCAGGATGCCGTGGGGGTCTTGTTCGATTCGGAACATGTGTTCATGATCTGAGGGAAGTGCCTGCCCCACCAGGAGCAAAAGCACCGAATCCGTTCGATTCCGCACATCCGGAGGCACAGTGTCCGAGAACGATCGCCGCGTCCGACGGACCCGGAGCACCCTGCATCGTGCCCTGATCGAGCTCATGATCGAACGGCCCTACGACCGCATCACCGTGCAGGACATCCTCGACCGCGCCGACGTCGGCCGCTCGACGTTCTACGCCCACTTCCGCAGCAAGGACGACCTGCTCGTGGTGAGTGGCACCGAATTCCTGCGTGCGGCGCTCGCCCGGCGCTCCGGCGACCCGATACGAGCCATCGTCGAATTGGCCGAGGGCCACCGCGAGGTCTACCGGGCGCTTCTCGGCCCGAAGAGCACCATGGTCGTCGTGCGCGGCACCCAGCAGATGATCGCCGGAATTCTGGCCGATCAGGGTAGTACGGAGCCCGACACCACATTCCTGTCGTGGGGATTGGTCGGGCTGCTGCCCGCCGTGGCCGAAGGCCGCACCACCGCTCGGGCGGCCTACGAGGTCGTCCGGCGGATCAGTGACCCGACGTCGTGAACAGCCCCTCCAGTGCGGTGATGAAATACGGGAAATGCCCGGCGAACCGGTGCAGATTCCGGTCGCGATCGAAGCCGCCGAACCAGTAGAGCCCGGCCTGACGGTCGGCCCCGGGATCCACGTCGCGGAAGGTGCGGATCCAGTTGTCGGCCCGGCCACCGATGATCGTGAACGGCAGCGCCCGCGAGAACAGCAGTTCGCGATCGGCCGGCGGGATCTGCTCGGGCCGCTGGGCGTCCAGTCCGTTCTGCAGGGCCTTCACCTGTGCGGCGAGCGCGCGGCCCGCGGCGGTCCGCACCGGCAGATACCGGCCGAGCAGCAGGATGGCCGCACCGCCGAGCGCGACGGCCACGCCGACCAGCGCGTGTCCGCCGGCGATGGCGAGGCCGACGGTGGCCCCCACCCCGATCACCAGCAGCGCGATGCCGATCCAGAAGGCGAGGCCGCGACGGTCGTGATCGAGCAACGTGCCGCGTTCGAGCGCATCGCGCCGCAGCGCCGAGCGGACGGGCTCGGCGGCGACGCGCCCCGGCGCCCGCAATTCCGACAGCAGCACCGAGTCGGCGCCCTCGGGCAGCAGTGTCGTGTACACGTGCTTTTCGTAGCTGCGCAGTTGATCGTCGGCGGGATTCACCCGGGTGATGCGCCAGTCCGAATCGCTCACCGCCGCGATCCACAGGTAGCGCCGCACCGCCAGATCGACCACGGTGGCGGCGACATCGGCGGCATCGGCGGAGCCGTCGAGCAACAGGCCCGCCTCACCCGGCAGGATGCCGTCGGGAGAGACGAATTCGCTGTGTTTTCCGTTGCGCTGCACCGGATCCAGGGTCTCGGTGGAGGTCAGGGCCGCGGTGTCCTGGCGGCGAGATCGGGCCAGATAGGCGCCGAAGGCGGCCAGCGCCGCCAGCAGGACACCGAAGGCGATCAGCACCGGGGCGGTGACGGCGAAGGCGCCCGACCCCCGGCCGCCGCGAATATCGGCGTTGGCCTTCACCGTGCCGGGCGGCACCTGCAGTGTCACATCGAGGATGTCACCCTTGTGCAGGTTCTCCTCGTGCATGGTGAGGACGCCGTCCGGTTCGACGCGGGCGTCGTTGCATTTGCGGGTGCTACCCACCGAGCCGACCGTGCAGTCGGCGATTCCCATCTGATAACTCGGGCTGATCACCGACCCGTCGAACGAGGCGACATCGGTGTTGAGGACCCCCGTCCAGTGGAACAACTGCGTCCCCGGTGCATCGCTGACCGTCCCGTGCACGGTGTACTTGAACGACGATTCCCCCGGCGGCGCGTCCACGCTGAACACATCACCCGCTACCTTCGCCGAACCCGGTCCGGTACTGGAGATGTCGGTCACGCCGAAGCGGCGTTCACTCCCGTCGTCGCGCCCCACTCGCAGCGGCAGCGCCATATGGAACTGCCCACCCGGCGGCACCTTCACGGTTTCGGCCACCTCGAGCAGACCGGCCTCGCTGAGTTTGACATCCGCGATGATCGACACACCCGTGGGCTCCTGCGCCCATGCGGCCGGTGCTGCGGCGAACAGCCCGACCGCGGTCAACAACAGAGCGCCGAATGCGCCCCCCCGAAAGATCAGCATGGGCCAGTAGCTTAGCGGTGGGCCACCGTGCGAGCAGGGGCCGACGAATCCGGCGGCTTGCTATTCTGCGTCGGCGGCTGTCGCCGGAGAGTGGTGGCTGTCGCCGGATGAGGAACGGACAAGGGGGAGTGGGGGAGTGAGTCGACCACCCTACGGGCACGGCCCGAATCCGCCGGGCGGACGGCCGGTTCCACCCTATGGTCCGGGCGGTCCTCGTCGCCCGGGGCCGCCGCCGGGATACGGTCCCCCGCCCGGCCATTCGGCACAGCCCGGTTATCCGCCCCCACCCGGTTATCCGCCCGCTCCGGGTTACGCTGCGCCCGCGGGATCTCCGCCGCGCGGATACCCCACACCGGCCGGTTACGTGGCGAACCCCGGATACGTTGCGGGACAGGGTTATCGGGCCGTCGCGCCGCCCGGGCATCGTCCGCCGATTCCGCCGCCGCGGCCGTACGGCCCGGCAGGCCCGCGACCCGCTCCGCCGCGTAAGCGAGGCGGGGGATTCGGCGCGGTCGCCGTCGTGATCTTGTTGATCGTCACCTCGGGCCTCATCCGCTTCGCCGTGCGGACCGGATTCGACGCCGCCTCCCATACGGGGGAACTCGGCAACTACAGCTACAACCCTGCGCCCGGAAAGGATTCCGCGGGCGTCCCCGAAACCGGCGCCAATCCACTACTGGCCGACCCGGGTTCGCCGCTGAGTCCGGCGCGCTGCCCGTATACCCCGTGGAGCACGCAGGTCGACGCCGCACGCGCGTTCTTCGACAGTGCCGCGGCCTGTCTGGCCGACGCCTGGAAACCGGTGCTGGAGAATGCGAAATTGAGTTTCACGCCACCGAAACTCGTCGTCACCGCGACCACTTCGGGCATCACCACACCGTGCAGCGGCTCCAGCAGCAATTTCGCGGCCTTCTACTGCGGTGCGGATCAGACGATCTACATGCCGATCAGTCAGCTGCAGACCGATATGTTCCACGATCACTGGGAGATCTACCTCTCGGTCTTCGCCCACGAATACGGCCATCACATACAGGCGCTGTCCGGGATCCTCGGCGCCGCGAACAAACAACGCCGCCAGACCGGCCTCTACAGCGACGAGGGGCTCGACCTCTCGCGACGAATCGAATTGCAGGCCAACTGTTTCGACGGCATGTACTTCGCATCCTCGGCCGGGGGGAAATCGCTGACGCCGGTGCAGTCGCAGTCCGCGCGCAAGGACGCCTACGGCCGAGGTGACAGCGCCGGCGACATGCGCAGTCACGGCACCGCCGAACACGCCGGCGACTGGTGGAGTACCGGATTCGACAAGAACGCGACCGCGCCCTGTAACACCTTCATCGCGCCGTCCGGACAGGTGAGCTGAACCGTCATGCCGCAACCGCCGAGATACCCACCGCCGCAGGGGATTCCGCCACACGGTCGCCCGCCCTACGGCCCGCCGCCCGGGTACGGGCCACCACCCGGATACGGCCCGCCTCCGGGGTATCCGCCGCCCGGTCCGCGCCCACCGTACGGTGCGCCGCTACCGCCGCCGGGTGCCTATCCGGTCGGGCCGTACGGCGGACCGCCGTTGCCGCCGCCCGGCTATTACGGCCGTCCCTATCCGCCGCCGCGGTCCGGCGGCGGCGCGGTCGGCGCGGTCCTCGCCGTGCTGTTCGTCTTCGTGGTGGTCGGCGGGCTGGTCGCGTTCGCGACCATGGGCGGTCGTGACAATTCGTCGGCGTCGTCGTATTCGACGTCGGCGCCGAGTTTCACGTATACGACGCCGGCGTGGGCCACGAGCACGAGCGACCCGTCCACATCGAGCGCCCAGGTCACCACGTATTCCACGTCGGCGCGCTCCACGACCACCCGGTCGGCGCCGGGCACCACACGTGCGGCGCCGACGCCGGCGAAGCCGGCCGGACCGCAGCCGGTGGTCGCCACGGCGAGCAATCCGCTGTTCGGCGATCACGACTCGGGCCTGATCAATATCGAATGTGGTTATCCGCGTTGGGGTTCGAGTGTCGCGGCGGCCACTGCCTTCTTCGACGCGGAGAAGGACTGCCTGGACCGGATGTGGCAGCCCGTCCTGCGGGGAGCGAATCTGCCGTTCTCGAGTCCGACGGTCAGCGTCCCCGCGAGCGGTATGGACGCCGTCTCGCCCTGCACCAGCTCGGGCGGCAATTACGCGGCGTTCTACTGCTCGACCAACCACACGATCTACATGCCGCTCGATCACCTGCAGATCGACCGATTCGGTGACCAAGCCGAAATCTATGCCTCGGTGTTCGCGCACGAGTACGGGCATCACATCCAAGGCATCTCCGGCATCTCGGAGAAGGAGAACAAGGATCGCTACGACGCGGGGGCGCGGTCCGCGGCCGGATTGGAGTTGTCGCGCCGCCTGGAGTTGGAAGCGCAGTGCTTCGGCGGAATGTGGGTGGGCTCATCGCAATTCGTCGGCTCGCTCTCCGCGGATCAGGTCGGAAGGATTCGCCAGACCAATTATCGTCGTGGCGACCAAGCGGGCGATATGCGTGATCACGGCACCCCCGACCACTACGGCGCATGGTACGACCAAGGCCACGACAACAACCGGACCTGGATGTGCAACACCTGGAACTCCCCGTCGGATTCGGTGTCGTGACCGGCGCCGGGATCTCCTGGGCCTGAGCGTTACCGGTCCTCGCGCCACTGCGCCAACCGGCGCGCACCCTCGTCGGGGTCCGGTGTCTCCCCGCCGATGATGTCCAGCACCGCATGTCCGAGGCAGGCCGCAGCCATCACCCGGTCGGCGACGGCCTCGGCATCGCCCCACGGCAGATGGGGTTTGGCGATGATCAGTGACGCGATACCGTGCGCGGCGGCCCAGAGCTCGAGCACCAGCGGCATCGGATCGCCGGGTGCGATCACGCCGGCGTCCATCGCCTCCCGTACGGTCTGCGAAAACCGTTGGAAAGCACCACTTCCCAGCACCATATCCACCGCGGAGGGGCCTTCGCCGGGCGAGGCGGCGGTGGCGACGCGGTATTGACCGGGGTGCTGCAGGGCGAAGCGCACGTAGGCCAGGCCCTGCTGACGCAACCGGGACATGGGCGAGACGGTGGGATCGGTCGCGGCGCCGATGGCGGCGTCGAGATCTTCGAACACCTCCGCCACCGCGGCATCGATGAGCTCGTCCTTGTCTGCGAAGTGGCGGTAGATCGACGGTGCGGTGACGCCGACCAGCCCGCCGACCTCACGAATCGACACCGAATCGGCATTACCGGTGCGCGCCAGCAACTCTCGCGTCGCGGCCAGGATCTCGGCGCGTAACTCGGTACCGGAGCCGCGGGCCGAACGGGGACGGCTGGAACGCGTCACGGCCGTCCCGCCGAGGCCGGTTCCGCGGTTCGTCGCGGCGCTGCGGGCGTGGCATGTTCGGTGAGGCCGAACCGTTCGTGCCAGCGCGCCAACGGCCCTGGGGCCCACCAGTTTCCGCGACCCATCAGGCGCATCAGGGCGGGAACCAGCAGCATGCGGATGACGGTGGCGTCGGCCAGCACGGTGATCGTGAGGCCGAGTCCGAACATCTGCATGAACGACACCTTCGCGGTGATCATGGCGCCCAGCACGATCGCCATCAACAGCGCGGCGGCGGTGACGATGCGCCCGGTCCGGGCCACACCGATGGCCACCGAACGGTCGTTGTCCGCGGCGGTGCGGTCGGAGGCCAGCCAGGCCTCGCGGATGCGGGAGAGCAGGAACACCTCGTAGTCCATCGACATGCCGAAGGCCAGGCAGAACATCAGAATCGGCATCGTCGGCACCAGGAAGCCGGTGGGTGTGAAGCCGAGCAGCCCCGAGAAATGTCCCTGCTGGAAGATCCACACCATCATCCCGAACATCGCGGTGAGCGACAGCGAGTTGATCACCACGGCTTTCAGTGGAAGCACCACGCTGCCGGTGAACAGGAACAGGACCACGAAGGTGGCGAGTGCGATCAGCGCGATCGCCAGCGGCAACCGTTGTCCCAATGCGTCGAGCGAGTCCACGTTCATCGCCGCCGCACCGCCGAACAGCGCCGGTGAGGGCGCGGGCACATCGCGCAACGCCTGCAACTGATCCTTGGCCTGTGGCGAGTAGGGATCGAATGTCGATGTGACGGTGAGGTATTGACCCGAGTCGTTGGCCATGCCCGGCGCGGCGCCGCCCATCCGCGCGCCGGACACGTAGACACCGCTGCTGGACAGCACCGCGTTCACGCCCTCGACCTTCGACAACGCCGTGGCATAGCCGCTGATCGCCTGGGGTTCGTTCGGCGCACCCGGCAACACGATCGTCGTTCCCGTTCCGGAATTCACGGCGGGGAACTCCGCTCGCAGTTCGTCGCCGACCGCGCGGCTGGTCGAACCGGTGGGCAGCACCCGGTCGTCGGGATAGCCGAACTTCACCCCGAGGAAGGGCGCGCCGACCGCGAGCAGCACCGCGACGATCGCGACGGAGACCGGCAACGCCCGCCGCATCACCCAGGTGACGGTGCGATACCAGCCGGATTCCCGCTCCGGTCGCGCAGTGGGCTCGGGGCGCCCGAACAGTTTCCGGATCGCCACCCGCAGATTCCAGGAATTGATCCGATCGCCGAGCAGCACCAGCGCCGCGGGCAGGACCACGATCGAGGCGATGGCCGCGGCCGCCACCACCGCGACCCCGGCATAGGCGAACGACTTCAGGAAGTACATGTCGAAGACGCTGAGCACCGCCAGCGCGAGCGCGACCGTCAGCGCCGAGAACAGCACCGTGCGCCCCGCGGTCTGCACCGCGCGCACCGCCGCCGCCTCGTGGCTCGAGCCGGCGGCCAATTCCTCGCGGTATCGGCTGACGATGAACAGGCTGTAGTCGATCGCCAGGGCGAGTCCCAGCGCGGTGGTCATATTCAGCGCGTAGATCGACACATCGGTGAAGAGGGTGAAACTGCGCAGAATCGCGAGTGTGCAGAGAATCGCGAAGATTCCGACCGCCAGCGGCAGCGAGGCCGCGATGACGCTGCCGAACACCAGGATCAGCACGATCGCCGTGAGCGGGACCGCGATGCCCTCGGCCATCGCCAGATCCTTGGTGACCTGGTTGTTGACATCGTGATAGACGGCGGCGATTCCGCCTGCCTGCACGGTCACACCGGGTGTGGAGGCGGGCAGGGTGCTCGCGATCTCACCGGCGGTGCGCTGGGCTTTGTCGTCGCCGCCCGTGAGGTAGGCCATGACCAGTGCGCTCTTGCCGTCGGTACTGCGCAGGGCGGCGGCCAGTTGCGGTGGACTGGTCCAATACGAGCGGACGCCGATGGTATCGGTGCGACTGCCGAGCCGGTCGGCGATATCGGCGCCGACCGCACGGGCCGCCGCCGACTCCACGCCCTCGTCGGCGTGCACGAGCAGTACCAGATTGGGCTGGGCGCCGTTGAACTGATCGGCCACCAGCTGTGCCGCGCGCGTGGATTCGGCCTTGTCCGAGGTGAATCCGCCGGCTTGCAGATGGGCGGTGACCGTCGCGCCGAAGCCGCCGCAGATCAGTGCCAGGGCGAGGGCGGCGAGGAGGACCCGTTTCGGATACCGGGTGGCGAGCCGTGCGATTCGGGTCAGCATGCGTGCTCCTCGGGCGGCCGGTATGGGTAACGGTGTTAGCGTAACGCCGTTACCCCAGCCCGGCGCAAGAGGAGACGCGGATCGGCGTCAGCGATCCCCGTCACCCGCGGGACGCTCCCCGCCGCCATGGGGATGATGGCCGAACAGGCCGCGCGGTGCGTGGCCGTGCACACCCTCGACATAGGCGGTCTCCGCGTGCAGCGCGAAGTCGATACCGCCGACCTCGTCCTCCTTGCTGACCCGGAAGCCCATCACCCGATCGATCACCTTGCCGATCAGATAGGAAACGCCGAACGCCCACGCCGCGACCACCACGACACCGACCGCTTGTTTGCCGAGCTGCGCGAGTCCGCCGCCGTAGAACAATCCGCGCGCTCCGCCGGTCATCACCCGGTTCGCCAGCAGTCCGATCAGCAGGGTGCCGACCACGCCGCCGGTGAAGTGCACGCCGACGACGTCGAGCGAATCGTCATAGCCCGCCTTGAATTTCCAGCCGACGGCGAACGAACAGACCACACCCGCCGCCAGGCCCACGATCACCGCGCCGAGCGCGTTGACCGAACCGCACGAGGGCGTGATCGCGACCAATCCGGCGACCGCGCCCGAGGCCGCACCGAAGGTGGTCGGGCGCCCGTCGCGGATCTGCTCCACGATCAACCAGCCGAGCATGCCCAGACAGCCCGCGACCAAGGTGTTCAGGAACACCGCGGCCGCCAGTCCATCGGCCTTGAACGCGGATCCGGCGTTGAAGCCGAACCAGCCGAACCACAGCAGTCCGGCGCCCAGTAGCACGAACGGCAGATTGTGCGGGCGCATCGCGTCCACCTTGAACCCGATCCGCGGTCCCAGAACCAGGGCCAAAGCCAGAGCCGAAGCGCCGGAAGCGATTTCGACCACCAGACCACCGGCGAAGTCGAGTACGCCGAAGGAAGTCAGCCAGCCGTTCGGACCCCAGACCCAGTGCGCGATCGGAGCGAACACCACCAGTGCCCACACCGGGACGAAGACCATCCACGCGGAGAACTTGGCGCGATCGGCGATGGCGCCGCTGACGAGTGCGACGGTGAGGATCGCGAAGGTCAACTCGAAGGTCGCGTACAGCAGTTCCGGAACGCCGCTGCGCACGGTGCCCGGGGTGATGCCGGTCATCGCGAAATGTTCCAGTCCGCCGATCAATCCGCCACCGGCGTCGTCACCGAAGGCCAGGGTGTAGCCGAACAGCAGCCACACCACGGTCACCAGCGGGATGGAGATGAAGCTCATCATCAGCATGTTCAGCACGCCGGTCGTGCGCACCATGCCGCCGTAGAAGATCGCCAGGCCGGGGGTCATGAGCAGGACCAGCGCGGTGCTGGTCAACAGCCACGCCGTGGCGGCGGGGTCGATGGTCGGGGGCACGGACAACTCCTTTTCCACACGCGTTCGCGTGGCAAGAAACTACCGAACCCCCTGTGTTCCGCCGATGAGCGAGTCTGGTACTTCCGTTCGGATTCAATTTCCGCGCTTGCGGGCCTGCCGGGTCAGCGCGCGCCGACCACGGGCCCCGGGGACCGGCAGATCGTCCTCGAGCGCGAGCCATTGCGCGGTGACGAGCCACCGCTGCTGGGCACGAGCGTCGGCGGTGTCGTTGAAGACGCGTCGGCCGCGGTCGTCGCGCAGCTCGTGCGCGAGGATCGACCAGCGCGGCGGGCGGCCGTGCGTGGTGCGGTAGGTGTCCAGGAACGCGGCCACGAGGGTGCCGATGGTGTTGACCGGACGCAGCGACACGCGGTTGCCGTATTTCGCGGAGTGGAAACGCCGGGCCGCGCACAGCGATCGTGGCGTGGCATCGAAGGCTATCCATCCCGCGCGCTGCGCCCGTTCGACCAGCCACAGATGTTTGACCGCGTTCGGGGCGATATCGCCGACGCGTTCGCGGATCAACGTCACCATCGGTTCGGCGGTGAGAATATCGCGGCGGGTGGGTCCCATAGCGTGGGTGTTTCGATAGTTCTCTGTCAGCTCGGCGAGTGTGCGGCCGAATTCGTCGATACTGCGCTGCGCGCGCCGGCCCAGCCGTTCGATGCGAGCGGCCTCGGCGCGTATCCGATTCTGCGCGATCAGGGTGTCGATGGCCGGCAGGGTCGGAACCTGGCCGCGGTCCAGCAATTCGAGAATGGCGCCCGCGGTGGTCGGATCGGCGGCGGCGGATACCGGCAGCGAATCGCGGTTGCGCGAGAAATCGCGGGGGCTGATGGCGCGGCGGAGCAGATCGGTGGCGGCTCGATCGCCGGCGAAATCGGTGTGTGAGAGCCAGGCGGCGGCGATGTCGTCACACGACGGCACGGTCGTCATTACCCGTCATTACCTCCGAAACGGGCGGGATGTTCGGCGCCGCTCGAGGGGAGAACTCCCGCTGCGCTGCTTTTCATGGCGGTACTGATGATTGGTGCGGTGCTGTTCATTGTTGTGCCCCGGTCGGGATGAGGGACCGACCGGGGACACCAACCTGATGAAGGTTTGGCTACCGAAGTTGCCGAAATCAAACTTAGTGAGCGGAGCGCATCGGGCGCTAATCGGGTGACGGAATCGTTACGTCCAAAATTTCGGTCGCAAACGGGGAGCGAGTCCGAAAGTTTTCGCAGCTCGACGGCTCGCAGACGAAATCGGCATTATCTTTACACCGTTTCCAATTGTCGGGCGCGAACCGATTGTTGGTGTGGTCGGTTGTCCGCGCCGAGATCGGACGAAAAGAATGCTTGTGATATAGATCATAGTTTATTCATGGCTGCGAGCGGTTCGGCTGAGGGGCTCGATACCCGGTGCGCGAATGGTTTCCTGTCGGTGTTCGCCGGTACCCTCGGGCCGTGGCTCTGTACCGGAAGTATCGACCGGCAACCTTCGCCGAGGTAGTGGGGCAGGAGCACGTCACCGATCCGCTGAGTACCGCGCTCGACACCGGGCGGATCAGTCATGCCTACCTGTTCTCCGGCCCGCGAGGTTGTGGCAAGACCTCCTCGGCGCGCATTCTGGCGCGCTCGCTCAACTGCGCCGAGGGCCCGACCTCGCGGCCGTGCGGAGTGTGCCCGTCGTGTGTCGCGCTCGCCCCGGGCGGGCCGGGCAATCTCGACGTCATCGAACTCGACGCCGCCAGCCACGGTGGCGTGGACGATACCCGTGAGCTGCGCGATCGTGCGTTCTACGCACCCGCGGAATCGCGGTACCGCGTCTTCATCGTGGACGAGGCGCATATGGTCACCACGGCCGGATTCAACGCGCTGCTGAAGATCGTCGAGGAGCCGCCGGCCCATCTGATCTTCATCTTCGCCACCACCGAGCCGGACAAGGTGCTGCCGACCATTCGCTCGCGCACCCATCACTATCCGTTCCGGCTGCTGCCGCCGGCCACGATGCGCGGGCTGCTCGGCAAGATCTGCGAGCAGGAGCGGGTGCGGGTCGAGGAATCGGTCTATCCGCTGGTGATCCGGGCCGGCGGTGGTTCACCGCGCGACAGCCTCAGCGTGCTCGATCAGCTGCTGGCCGGCGCCGGCGCCGAAGGCGTCACCTATCCCCGGGCGCTGGCTCTGCTCGGCGTCACCGATATCGCGCTGATCGACGAGGCCGTCGACGCGCTGGCCGCCGACGACGGTGCGGCCCTGTTCGCCACCATCGATCGAGTGGTGGAGGCCGGCCACGATCCACGCCGCTTCGCCACCGACCTGCTCGAACGCATCCGCGATCTGATCCTGCTGCGTGCGGTTCCCGATGCCGTCGAACGCAATCTGGTCACCGGACCCGGCGATGTCATCGACCGGATGTCGGCCCAGGCCGACCGCATCGGCCCGGCCACCCTGGCCCGCTACGCCGAACTGCTGCACGAGGGCCTCGGCGAGATGCGCGGCGCGACCGCGCCGCGCCTCCTGCTCGAGGTGGTGTGTGCCCGCATGCTGCTGCCCTCGGTCTCGGAGGCCGAATCGGCGGCGTTGCAGCGGCTGGAACGTCTGGAGCGACGGATGGAGTCGGGTGGAGCCCCGGCAACCGCGCCTGCCGCCGCGCCGCAGCCCGCCGCCTCGGCTTCGGAGGCTGCCGATGGCGCGGCCCGGTCTTCCGGAGAGCCGCGTCGCCGTGGCGCGGAAGCGCTGGCCGCGCTGCGGGAGAAGAAGAGTGCGCCGCATCCGGCGCAGCGGGCGCAGTCGCCGACCGGCCCGCAATCACCGGCGGCGCCGCAATCGCAGAACGAATCGGAAGATCAACGGCCGCAAGAAGTTTCGGCCGAGCCGCAGGATGCGTCCCCGGCAGCGGCCGATCGCCCGTCTTCGGACGACCGCCCCGCACCCGGTGCCGCCGGCGTTCCGGCGAGCGATGAGCAGATCTCCGCGACCGGTTCCGCGGTGACCGCCGGTGCCGGATCGGCCGGCAGTGAGACCGCCCGCCCGGCGTCGGCCGGTGCGGAAGGGAGTGAAAAGTCCACGGCGGCAACCGATTCCGAGCGACAGGCCGGAGCGGACTCTGCTCTCGATCCGGGCGCACCCGAGTCGGTCGCTGTCGATCGGCCGCCCGCCGCGGATTCCGTGGCCCCGCCGGAATCGTCCGGCCCGACGCCTCCCGCGCCCGGCGACGCCGCCTCCACCGCCCATCAGGGCTCGGTGCCGGCCGGGTCCGATGACGCCGCCGAGCGTGGCCCCGCCCGGTCGACGAGTGCCGCGAGTTCGACCGGTCCGGATGCCCTCGCGGGTCCGGATGCCCACGGTCCCGAAGTCGAATCCGTCACCGATTCTGGTGCTGCCCGGTCTTCCGCTGCCGAGTCGGCCTCGGCCGGCGGCCCGGAGAAGCGGGAGCCGTCGGATGCGGACGGGGCGGACCGGATCGCGGATGAGCCCGCGGCGCCGGTGACCTCGCCCGCCGAGGCGGACAGTGGCGATGTCCTGCGGGAGATCGAGGCCGCCTGGGTCGATATCCGAGCCAAGGCCCGGGAGTCGAGCGCCGCCCTGCCGGCGTTGCTCTCGGGTGCGGTGGGGGCCGTCCGGGTAGAGGGCGACACGATCGTGTTCGCCCATCCGCATGCTCCGCTCGCGCAGCGGTTGTCCATTCCACAGAACATCGAGGCCGTGCGGGCCGCGGTGCACGCGGTGATCGGCCGGCAGTACGGCGTCCGGTGGGAAGTCGGGTCGGGCGATGCCGGTGGTGCGCGCACCGGTGGCGCGGCATCCGAGCGGCCCGCGCGAGGCGGCGCCGAACCGCAGGCAGGCCGTGGTGGGCGTGGGGACAATCCGGGGCAGTCGCAACCGCCGCGATTCGTCCGGCCCAGCCAGAGTCAGGCGCAGCCGGCGGAGGGCGATACCCGCGGCGGTCAGACCGATACCCGGGGCGCCGCGGCCGATCGCCGCGACGGTCAGGGGCAGGGGCAGCGGAGGGAGTTCCGCCCGCCGCGCGGTGCCGGCGCCGCCGACCGAACCGCGCCCGACGACGATATTCCGCCGCCCGAGGCGCCGGACCTCCCGGACGACCCCGGGCCGCCGGACTACTCGCCGGTAGGTTACGACGGTGTCCCACCTGCGTTGACGCCGGAAGAAGAGCAGGAGATGCTCGCGGAATCGGCGCGACCGGTCCCGCCGGAACAGCGCCGCGACCCCGATGAGGTGGCCTTGGAGTTGCTGCGAACTGAGTTGGGTGCCACACATCTGGGTGGTTGACAGTCACCTGCCGGAATACGTTAAGTTAACCGGAGTTCGCATCCCGCTGTACTATGAACGGGTGGTCGTCAGCATCGGTGCTACGAGGTTCTATGGTATGCCCAGGCATACGGGCGCCCCGGAGCCTCGTAGGTCGATGCGTGTCGGCGTTTGTACAGCGTTATGCGCTCGGCGGACTTCCGGAGGAAACCGTGTGTGACCTCCCGGTTCGCCGGTGTGGTGTGCCTGAGGGCTCGCCGGGATCGAACACGGTCGGTCGGATGGCCGGTCGGCACCTTTAAGGAAGGAAACACTCCGATATGACCACAGAGGCCTACATTTTCGAGGCCATCCGCACCCCGCGCGGCCGCAACAAGAAGGGCTCGCTGCACTCGGTCAAGCCGATCGATCTGACGACCGGTCTGGTCCAGGAGCTGCGCAACCGCTTCCCGAACCTCGACGAGGACCGCATCTCGGACATCATCCTGGGTGTCGTGTCGCCGATCGGCGACCAGGGTGCCGACATCGCCCGCACCACCGTGCTGACCGCGGGCCTGCCCGACACGGTCGGCGGTGTGCAGATCAACCGCTTCTGCGCCTCCGGTCTCGAGGCCGTGAACATGGCCGCGCAGAAGGTCCGCTCCGGCTTCGAAGACCTGGTCATCGCCGGTGGTGTCGAGTCGATGTCGCGCGTTCCGATGGGCTCCGACGGCGGTGCGCTGTTCGCCGACCCGACCACCAGCTACGACCTCTACATCGCGCCCCAGGGCATCGGTGCCGACCTGATCGCCACCATCGAGGGCTTCAGCCGCGAGGACGTCGACAAGTTCGCCGTGCGCTCGCAGGAGCTCGCCGCCGCGGCCTGGTCCGGCGGCTACTTCGCCAAGTCCGTGGTTCCGGTCAAGGATCTCAACGGCCTGACCATCCTCGACCAGGACGAGCACATGCGTCCCGGCACCACCGTCGAGGATCTGGCCAAGCTGAAGCCGTCCTTCGCGGGCATCGGCGAGATGGGTGGCTTCGACGCCGTCGCGCTGCAGAAGTTCCACTACATCGAGCAGATCGACCACGTGCACCACGGCGGTAACAGCTCGGGCATCGTCGACGGCGCCGCGCTGGTGCTGGTCGGCACCGAAGAGGCCGGCGCCGCTTCGGGCCTGACCCCGCGCGCCCGCATCGTCGCCACCGCCACCAGCGGCGCCGACGCCACCATCATGCTCACCGGCCCGACCCCGGCGGCGCACAAGGCGCTGGCCAAGGCCGGTCTGTCGGTCGACGACATCGATCTGTTCGAGATCAACGAGGCCTTCGCCTCGGTCGCGCTGAAGTTCCAGAAGGATCTGAAGATCCCGGACGAGAAGCTGAACGTCAACGGCGGCGCCATCGCGATGGGCCACCCGCTGGGCGCCACCGGCGCGATGATCACCGGCACCATGGTCGACGAGCTGGAGCGCCGCAACGCCCGCTACGCCCTGGTGACCCTGTGCATCGGCGGCGGCATGGGTGTGGCCACCATCATCGAGCGCGTCTGACGCCCAACCCTTCACATTCTCCAGGAGAACGAAAAACTATGACAGAGAACATGATCGGCTGGGAAAAGGACGCCGACGGCATCGTCGTGCTGACCATGGACGACCCGAACCAGGGCGCCAACACGATGAACGAGCTC
Source organism: Nocardia mikamii NBRC 108933 (assembly GCF_001613505.1). GTDB lineage: Bacteria > Actinomycetota > Actinomycetes > Mycobacteriales > Mycobacteriaceae > Nocardia > Nocardia mikamii. Next base: position 608,569 of record NZ_BDCM01000003.1, on the reverse strand, counting down.
TACAAGAGCTCGATGCACGCCACGGTGGACCGCCTGGTGGCCGAGGTCGACGACATCACCGGTGTCGTCATCACCTCCGCGAAGAAGACCTTCTTCGCCGGTGGTGACCTCAAGAACATGATGAAGACCACTCCGGAGAACGCTCCGGACATCATGGAAGAGCTCACCAGCATCAAGGCCGACCTGCGTCGCCTCGAGACCCTGGGCAAGCCGGTCGTGGCCGCCATCAACGGCGCCGCGCTCGGCGGTGGCCTGGAGATCGCGCTGGCCACGCACTACCGCATCGCCGCCGACGTCAAGGGCGTGCAGATCGGTCTGCCCGAGGTCTCGCTCGGCCTGCTCCCGGCCGGTGGCGGTGTCACCCGCATCACCCGCATGCTCGGCATCGCCGACGGCCTGATGAGCGTGCTGTTGCAGGGCAACAAGTTCAACGCGCAGAAGGCCAAGGCCAAGGGCCTGATCAACGAGGTCGTCGGCAGCGTCGAGGAGCTCGTCCCGGCCGCCAAGGCGTGGATCAAGGCCAACAAGGACAACGCCGAGGCCGCCACCCAGCCGTGGGACCGCAAGGGCTTCAAGATCCCCGGCGGCTCGCCGTCGAGCCCGGCGCTGGCCGCCAACCTGCCGGCCTTCCCGGCCAACCTGCGCAAGCAGCTCAAGGGCCAGAACATGCCGGCGCCGCGGGCCATCATGGCCGCCGCGGTCGAGGGCGCGCAGGTCGACTTCGACAACGCGTCGCTGATCGAGTCGCGCTACTTCGTCTCCCTGCTGACCGGCCCGGTCGCGAAGAACATGATTCAGGCGTTCTTCTTCGACCTGCAGGCCATCAACAACGGTGGTTCGCGTCCGAAGGACGTGGCCAAGCGTGAGATCAAGAAGGTCGGCGTGCTCGGCGCCGGCATGATGGGCGCGGGCATCGCCTACGTGTCGGCCAAGGCCGGCTTCGAGGTCGTGCTGAAGGACGTCTCCCAGGAGAACGCCGACCGGGGTAAGGACTACTCGGTCAAGCTGGAGGAGAAGGCGCTCTCGCGTGGCAAGACCACCGAGGAGAAGTCCAAGGCGCTGCTGGATCGCATTCACCCGACCGCCGATCCCAAGGATCTGGCCGGCGTGGACTTCGTGATCGAAGCCGTCTTCGAGAACCCCGACCTGAAGGCCAAGGTCTTCCAGGAGATCGAGGACGTCGTCGACGCCGACGCGCTGCTGGGCTCCAACACCTCCACTCTGCCGATCACCCTGCTGGCCAACGGTGTGAAGCGGGCCGAGGACTTCATCGGCATCCACTTCTTCTCCCCGGTCGACAAGATGCCGCTGGTGGAGATCATCCGTGGTGAGAAGACCTCCGACGAGGCGCTGGCCCGGGTGTACGACTACACCCTCGCGATCCGCAAGACCCCGATCGTGGTCAACGACAGCCGCGGCTTCTTCACCTCTCGCGTCATCGGCACGTTCATCAACGAGGCCATCATGATGCTCGAGGAGAACATCGACCCGCAGACCATCGAGCAGGCCGGTCTGCAGGCGGGCTACCCGGCCGCGCCGCTGAAGCTGAGCGACGAGCTCAACTTCGAGACCATGCAGAAGATCTTCAAGGAGACCAAGGAGGCCGCCGAGAAGGACGGCATCGCGATCTCCGCCGCTTCGCTGGCCTCGGGCCGCGTGGTCGAGACCATGATCGACAAGTTCGATCGCAAGGGCAAGCTGCACGGTGCGGGCTTCTACAACTACGCCGACGGCAAGACCGCCGGCCTGTGGGAGGGCCTGCGCGACGCCTTCAACTCCAAGCGTGAGCTGCCCGAGGGCGTCACGCTGCAGGATCTGAAGGACCGCATGCTGTTCATCGAGGCCATCGAGACCCAGAAGTGCTTCGACGAAGGGGTGCTGACCAGCACCGCCGACGCGAACATCGGCTCGATCTTCGGTATCGGCTACCCGGCCTGGACCGGTGGTGTGCACCAGTTCATCGTCGGCTACCCCGGTGGCACGGAGGGCTTCATCGCCCGCGCCGAGGAGCTGGCCGCGAAGTTCGGTGAGCGCTTCCAGGTGCCGGACTCGCTGCGCAAGTAAGGTTCTCGCCACGCCGAGATTCCCTGGGACGGCCCGGATCACGTTCCCGCGTGATCCGGGCCGTTTGCTGTCTCGTCGCCCTCACCCGCATGGGCGCGGCCGACGGAAACGGTCGCGACTCGAAGCGACCGGAACTGCGCCCGGATGCGCACGGACCGCGCTACGTTGGAATGAGGGCGGAACGTTCGAGGTGGCCAGATGAACCCACAAACGGGCAAGGGCCCCAGCACGGACGACCCCGCGGCGGACTCGGGGGTAGCCGCGGGGGCGAATACCCAGCGCTACCAACCGATTCGCATCGCCGACGAACTCGAGGCGATGGGACTGTTCGATGCCCAGGAGATCGGGCGCGGCGGTTTCGGGGTGGTCTATCGCTGTGCGCAGCGGGCGCTGGATCGCGTGGTGGCGGTGAAGGTGCTGTCCTCGGAGATCGACGAGGAGAGCCGGGAGCGGTTCCTGCGCGAGGAACATGCCATGGGCCGGCTGTCGGGCCATCCGAATATCGTCGACGTCCTGCAGGTCGACGTCACGCCCAGTGGCCTGCCGTTCCTCGTCATGCCGTTCGCCGCGCACGGCTCGCTGGAACAGCTGATTCGCGATCACGGCCCGCTGAGCTGGTCGGATTCGCTGCGGGTGGGCGTGAAACTCGCGGGCGCGATCGAGAGCGCGCATCGCGTGCACGTGCTGCATCGCGATGTGAAACCGGCGAACGTGCTGCTGAGCCGCTACGGTGAACCGCAGTTGACCGATTTCGGCATCGCGCGCATTCCGGGTGGTTTTCAGACCTCGACCAGCATGATCACCGGATCGCCGGCCTTCACCGCGCCCGAGGTGCTCAAAGGTGAGGAACCGACCGTGCGGTCCGATGTGTACGGTTTGGGCGCCACGCTGTTCGCGCTGCTGACCGGGCACGCCGCCTTCGAACGCCGCTCCGGTGAGCGGGTGGTCGCCCAATTCCTGCGGATCACCACCCAGCCGGTTCCCGACCTGCGGGAACAGGACATTCCGGCCGATGTGGCGGGCGTGATCGAATCGGCGATGGCTCAGGATCCGGCCGATCGCCCGGCCTCGGCCCTGGAGTTCGGGCAGGACATGCGGGCCGTGCAGATCGCGCACGGGGAGACGGCCGACGAGATGGCTCTGCTCGACGGCGAAACCACCGACGGCCGCACGGCCGAACCCGCAACGACGGCTTATCCGATCACCTCGCGCCGCAGCCGCGCTGTCCTCGGCCTGCCCGCGCTGCGCACGCCGGGGCCGTCCGGCCTCGCCCAGCCTGCGACGCTACCGCCTACGGCCGCAACGAAATTCCGTCCGCCGACCCCGGCCCGCGAGCCGATTGCCCGGCCCCGGCTGCTCGATATCCTGCGCACGGGTGGCCGCCGCCGCTTGGCCGTGATCCACGGTCCGGCGGGCTTCGGAAAAAGTACGATCGCCGCACAGTGGCGCACCGAACTCGCCGCCGACGGCATCGCGGTGGCGTGGATCGGGATCGATCACGACGACGACAACGAGGTGTGGCTGCTGGCCCATCTGATCCAGGCGATCCGGCGCGTGGCGCCGGATATCGGTTCCGGTTTGGCGGAGGTGCTCGAGGAACGCCCCGCGGAGGCGGTGCCCTATGCGATCTCCACGCTGATCGACGAGGTCCACAGCGGCGGGCAGGTCGTCGTGGTGGTGGTGGAGAACTGGGATCGGGTCACCGACGAAGGCGCGCACCGGGTGATGGATGCGTTGCTGGAGAACGGATGTCACCATCTGCGCTTCGTGATCACCACCCGCGAGCAGGCCGGTCTGCCGCTGAGCCGGATGCGGGTGTGCGACGAGCTGGTCGAGATCGGCAGTCACGAACTGCGGCTCACGCTCGCCGAGACGCGGCAGATCTTGTTGGAGCGCAACAAGTTTCCGCTCACCGATGAACAGGTCGAGCAGATCCACGCCGCCACCGACGGATGGCCGGCGGCGATCCAGCTGGTCAGCTTGTCGCTGCGCGGGGCAACGACGGGCGCTCCGGTGGATCCGGCGCGGCTGATCGCCCATCTGTCGGGCGGAAACCAGGCCATCCGGGAGTATCTGGCCGAGAACGTGCTGGCGGGGCTCGAACCGCGCATGCTCGAATTCCTCATGTCGATCTCGGTCGCGGAGAAACTCAACGGCGGGCTGGCCGCGGCGCTCAGCGGCGAACCGGATGCCGAGCAACTGCTGGAGCAGGCGCAACAGCGCGAACTGTTCGTCACCCGCGTCGAACACGATCCGGGCTGGTTCCGGATCCAGCCGCTGTTCGCCGAGCAGTTGCGTGCCCGGCTCGAACGAGTGCATCCCGGCAAGTTGAAGTCGTTGCACCGCAAGGCGTCTCGCTGGTACGCCGAACATCAGCAACTGCGCAAGTCGGTGGACCATGCCCTGGCCGCCACCGACCTGAAGATGGCGGTGGATCTGGTCGAGAACGGCGGGATGGATCTGATCGACACCTCCCGCCTGGCGACCCTGCTCGGCACCGTGTCCAAACTACCTGTGCAGCAGGTGACTTCGCGGTCGAAGCTGTTGATGACGCTGGCGCGGGCCAATATCAACCTGCAGCAGTCCGGAGCGGCCCGCACCGCGCTCGGACGCCTGTCGAATATGCTCGCCCGCAGCTCACCCTCGGATGCCGATGCCACCCGCCAGCGGTGTGAAGCCGCGGTGTTGTCGGCCGCCGACCTGGTGGCCCGCGACCGTACCGACGGTGTGCTCGAGAAGGTGCTGCCGTGTCTGGAGGAGCCCGACGAACTCCCGCCGTGGACGGTCTCCACAGCCGCGAATCTGGTGTCGTTCGTGCGCTTGTGCGACTTCGATTTCGACGGCGCGCTGGCCATTCAGGATTGGGCCGCGCCCTATCACAGCAGGTCCAAGGATCCGCTCGGTGTGGTGCTGGGACTGCTCAACACCGGTGCGGTCGCCTATGAACAGCTCGATATCGACACCGCCACTCGGTGTTACGAGAAGGCATGGCAGATCGGGCGGGAGCGCTCGGGCCCGCGCTCGCACGCGGTGCGGGTGGCCGCGGCGCTGCTGGGGGAGCTGACCTATCGGCGCGGCGACTTGGAGGCGGCCGATCGGCTGCTCGAGCAGAGCCATCGGTTGCCGGCGCGGATCGGTGCGGTGGATTTCATGATCACCACCTTCGTCGTGGGTGCGCGGGTCAAGGCGGTGCTCGGCGATACCGAGACCGCCCGCGCCCGGCTCGACGACGGCGCGCGGATGGCCGCCGAGCGCAAACTCCCGCGCATGGCCGCCCACATCCGGGCGGAACGGCTGCGGTTGGGGCTGGTCGAGCCACCCGCCGGGCCGGAGCCGCCGGCACCGGTGCTGCGCCAGTCTGCGGGCACCGTCGCCCTCACCACCGAGGCGGAGGAGGTCGCCGCCGTGCGGGTGCTGCTGGCGCGGCACTATCGCGGTCTGGACGGGGCGAACGCGGAGGCCGAGGGCCTCGAATCGGCGGTGAAACGGGCGCGCGCGCTCTACGGCCGGATGGTCGAACAGAACCGTCCCCGAGCGGAATTGGATGCCGCGCTACTGCTGGTCGAATGCCTGTCGGTCGCCGGATGGAACGGCGAGGCGATCACCTCACTGCTGCCGGCGCTGGACCGCTGTGCCCGATTGGGCTGGACCAGACCACTTCTCGACGCCGGCCCGGAATTGAGCTATCTGCTGCATTCACTGCGTGACGACATGCTGCTCGCCGGTGAGGGCACCGGATCGTTCGATATTCCGCGGCCGTTCCTGAACGCACTGCTGCACTGAGAACGCCGGCGGGCCGGATTCGTCACCACGAATCCGGCCCGCCGGCACCACGTTTCGTGCCGAATCAGGCGTTCCACCAGGGACGCAGCGGCACGTCCCAGGTCTGCTCGTTCCCGAGCTTCATCCCGAGCACCTGGTGCAGCTGCACCACGTTGCGCTCGAAGCCCAGCTGGGAGCCGGCCATGTACAGGCCCCACACCTTGGCCGTGCCCTCACCGACCTCCGCGACGCACTCGTCCCAGTTCGCGACCAGGTTCTTGCACCATTCGTGCAGGGTCAGCGCGTAGTGCGGGCGCAGATTCTCCTCGTGCACCACCTCGAGCCCGATGTTCTGGATATCGGAGATGATGCGCCCGGAACCGATCAGCTCACCGTCCGGGAAGACGTAACGGTCGATGAAGTCGCCGGCCTTGGTCGTGCGGGTGTTGTCGGGGCGGGTGATGCAGTGGTTCAGGAACAGGCCGCCGTCGCGCAGCTTGCTCTTGATGAAGCCGAAATAGCTCGGGTAGTTCTGCACCCCGATGTGCTCGGTGAGGCCGATCGAGGACAGCGCGTCGAAACCGGATTCGGCGATATCGCGGTAGTCGCTGTGGCGGACCTCGGCAAGGTCCTGCAGACCCTCCTCGACGATCTTGGCCTGCGCCCATTCGGCCTGTTCCTTGGACAGGGTGGCGCCGATGACCTTGACGCCGCGCCGGGCCGCGTAGCGGACCATGCCACCCCAGCCGCAGCCGATATCGAGAAGTCGATCGCCTTCTTTCAGCCGCAGTTTCTCGAACACCAGGCGGTACTTGTTCTCCTGGGCCTCTTCGAGGGTCTGGTTCTCGTCGGCGTAGCAGGCGCAGGTGTAGGTCATCGACGGGCCGAGCACCAGTTCGTAGAACCGGTTGGACACGTCGTAGTGATGGTGGATCACCTCGGCGTCGCGGTTCTTCGAATGCCGCAGCCCCTCGAGCGCGATGCGCCGCCAGCGCGGCAGCGTCTCCTGCGGCGGCGGCGCGATCGGCTTGAGAGCGTCCCAGCCCAGCGAGCGCGCGATGGTGACCAGTGCCAGCGCCGAGGGCCGCCGGAACTTCAGGTCGGTCATCGCCTTGAGGATGTCGTACGGGTCGCCCGGGTGGACGCCGTCGACCGCCATATCGCCGGAGATGTAGGCCCGCGCCATGCCGAGATCGCCCGGTGCTGTGGCGATGTAGTTGATACCCCGCGGCGTCGTGATCTCGAGGCTGAACTTCGAATCGTCGGGTCCGGTGCTGCTGCCGTCGTAGGCGGAGAACCGGATCGGGACGCCGCCGTCGACGAGCGTCTCGAAGATGTCGGCAATGCTGAGTTTCGTTCCCAGCTCCGAGAACGGGGGCAGCTGGGAATCCTTGAATGTCGTCACTTGCGTTGCACCGCCTTCGAATACAAATCCAGCAAACGATGATCGGGGTCGTATCGTTTCTTCAGATTCGCGTAGTGATCGCCTCCGTAGAGGCGCGCGAAATCGTCTTCTGCGTAGTAGGAATCCGAGTAGAGGGACTTGTGCCCGTCCAGGCGGGCGACCTCGTCCTCGATCGCGCGATTGGCCGCACCCTCGATCTGCCCGGGCTGTTCGGGCACCGCCGACCAGAAACCGACATTGACGTAGGTGCGATCCGGTTCCAGCGGATACAGCGGCCACGGACGCGACGGATCCTCGGGTTTGCCCGGTACTTCCGCACTGTCGCGCAGCCTGAGCGGGCACAGCCACAGCGGTTCGATCGGAATTTCGCGCAGGAACCAGTGCAGGAAATCGGCGGTGCGCTCGATCGGCACCTCGATGTCCTGTACCACGCGCTCCTGCGGCGGATTTCCCTTGCGTGCCTGGAGCTTGTCGCCGATGTTGTATTTGTGATCGAGTGCGATCAGCTTCCAATAGAAGCTCGAGCGGCGGTACTGCTTCGGCCAGAACCGGCGGATCTTCGGGTTCTGGGTGCCGAATGCCCGTGAGCACCAGAACCAGTCGGTGTCCCAGCGCCACAGATAGTCGTGGATGGTCAGCCGGTCGCGCTTGGGCTCGGCGCTGTCGTGCCGCAGGGACTGGTAGTAGATATCCATCCCGGTGTAGTCGCTGACCGGGCCGGGCTCGTCGGTCTGGCGACCCAGGACGAGATAGCTCTCCTCGGCGGTGAATACCGCGCCGTCGAGATAGTCGACCCGCTCGCCGCCGTAGCTGCGGTCGGTGACGATCTGTGCCATCACGGTTTCGAGTTCGCCCAGATCGTGGAAACGTACATGGCGCAGTGCCACATACGGCTGCACCGATTCCAGTTCGATCTTCAGGCGAGTCGAATAGCCGAGCGTGCCATAGGAATTCGGGAAACCGCGGAACAGATCGGCGTATTCGCCGTCCGGGGTGGCGGTGATGATCTCGCCCGCACCGGTCAGCACGTCGATCTCGAGGACGGATTCGTGCGGCAAACCGTTGCGGAACGACGTCGATTCGATTCCCAGGCCGGTGACCGCGCCACCCAGCGTGATCGTCTTCAACTGCGGAACCACGAAGGGCGCCAGACCGTACGGCAGGGTGGCGGCGACCAGATCCTCGTAGGTCGTCATACCGGCCACATCCGCGGTTTTCGCCTGGGGATCGACCGCGATCACCCGGTTCAGCCCCGAAACATCCAGTCCGGGTGCGGGGTTCTTCGCCCGGGCGCGAAACAGGTTCGACGTCTTTTTCGCCAACCGCACGTTGGCATCCGAAGGAATCGCACGATAGCTGGCGAGCAGACGCTCGACACCTTCTCGGTGCGCGGCAAAACCTGATTCGCGTGCGGCCGGCGCGCGGCCGGCCTTCCCCAACAGACTCACTGCCACCCCCTGACGCTATCTCTCCTGGTTTCCCCCGGCCACCGCGAGGGTACCTATGGGCGCGATTCTTCACGCATATGTTGCATTGCGTTCGATCACGGGCCGGGCCCGCGCTTATGGGTCATCCGCCCAGCTCGCGGACATGTTTCCGAGCGGAATCGTGCGGCTGTGTCCCGTCTCGGGGCTTGTGGCGAACCCGTCGAAATTCGTCGCCCGTCCCGGAACGAGCGTTCCGGATCGGGGTCGATAGGGACGCTCGACACCTCATCCCCCCCGGGCGTAGCCGCGGGCCGAGCGAAACCGCGTCTGCCGGTCCGGAACTGCACCGGACGCGGCGTAGCATGGCCCCGCAGAACGGCCCGAACAAACCCGAACGACCCCGGATCGACTAGGAGCTCATTGTGGGACAGGTCAGTGCATCCAGCTCGACCGTCGTCGCTGCGGAACCGCAGCGTGCGCTGGAAGCGATCGCGGACTATCAGGATGTGCGCCCCCGCATCCTGTCTTCGCACTACCACGACTACAAGGTGCTCGAAGGCGGAAAGGGCGCCGGAACCGTCGCCGAATGGACGCTGCAGGCGACGCAGAAGCGCTCCCGCAACGTCCACGCGGTCGTCTCGGTCTCCGATTCGATGGTGACCGAGCGGGATTCGAATTCCACGCTGGTCACCACCTGGACCGTCACCCCTTCGGGTGAGGGTTCGCAGGTGACGGTCCGCACCAGCTGGAAGGGTGCGGGCGGAGTCCCCGGCTTCTTCGAGGGCATCTTCGCCCCGCTCGGCCTGAAGAAGATCCAGGCCGAGGTTCTGGAAAACCTGAAGCGCGAGCTGAGTTAGTCTGCCTCCGCTTCGCTCCGGCGGGTGATCCGCCGACCCGGGGAGTGCTTGCCTGCACCTTCCCGGAGCGGGTCAGTGCTGGTGGGCGATGTCGAACAGGTTGCCCTCGGGGTCGGTGAGGGTGACCCACTGCACGCCGTATTCCTCGAAGTCGCCGATGTGTTTCGCGCCCAGCGAGACCGCCCGCTCGATCTGAGCGCGCCAGTCCGGTGCGCTCAGATCGAGGTGGACCACGTTCTTGCCCGGGGTCTTGTCGGGAACCTGGATGAACATCAGCCCCGGGCCGCGGTCGTCACCGCGGCCGATCGAGGCGAAATACTCGTTGGCGTCCGCGTCCACCGGACGCTCCAGCAACTGTGCGTAGAAGTTCGCCAAGGCGGCGGCGTCGCGGCAGTCGAAGGTGACGGCGGCCAGATTGATCGACATGAAATGTCCTCTCTTGGTGAGAAATTCGTGAAAATGCCCGGCAGATCGCAGTCGGCCGATCACGCCGGTGCGATCGGCCAGCAGACGTCGGTGCGCTGCGCGGACGGGGCCGCGCAGTCCTGCGGGCCGACCACGTAGATCTCGCGGATCGGCTCCGCCAGCGCGGTATCGTGTTCGGCCACATGCGAACCCAGCGCGCCATAGGTGCGGTCGAAGTCGGTGAACGGCCCGGCGTGGACCGCAATCGCGAAGCGGCGCTGCGGAAATCGCCGCACCGCGACCTCCCGGTGCCGGTCGAAGGCGGCGCCCGGATCCGCTGCCAGCGGAACGAACGCCACCACCTCCCCGATCTCGTTCTCGAAGAAGTCCGCCGAATACGTCGCCCCGCTCGGGCCGGCCGGGGCCACACCCGCCATCGCGAGCACGTCGTACAGGCGGGGGAAGACCGCCCCGCACCACCCCCCGATCTCCGCCCGCGACACCAGTGCGCGAATCGCCAAGGCGGCGAACTCCGGAACCAGGCGGTACCGCACGTCGATCGGCGCACCGGGGGACAGCAGCGCCCGCAGCGAGGCCACCACATCACGCGTCCGCAGCAACTCCGCTTCCATCCGCTCCAGATGTGCGGCCAGTGCGGCATCGCGGGTGGCTCGGTCCGGCGCCGCGAGGACCGCGCGGATCTGCGGCATCGGCATATCCAGATCGCGCAGGCGGCGGATCAGGTGCGCCTGTTCCACCTGCGCGGTCGAATACCGCCGATACCCCGAGCCGGGATCGACCGACACCGGCTCGAGCAACTCGATCTCGTGGTAGTACCGCAGCGTTTTCACACTGAGACAGGTGAGGCGGGAGAACTCGCCGATGGAGACTGTCGCGGGCATGAGGACGAGGGAACACCCTCCAGCAATGGGAGAGTCAAGCCCTATTGCTCGGTGAGGGCGAACGTCAGCAACGAAGTGGTCTGGAAATACCCACGCCACCAGGAGTAACCGAACCAGACGCCGGGGGTGATCTGGCGAATCTCGTCGAGGATCTGTGGCGTGATCGAGGGTGCGTAGTCCAGCAGCCAGGCCGGTTGGCCGTCGATGCGAGAAGGGCCGGCATAGACGTTGGCGGGGAATCCCTCGATACCGGCCGCGGTGATGCGGTTGGTGAGACTACCGCCGTCGGGACCGGTATAGAAGGTCTTGCCGATCCACAACGGGGGCGCGACCGTCTCCATCACGGGCGGACTGGTCACCCAGCCGTCGGTGACGCCGGTCGGGACATCGCCGCGCGGGGCCGCGCGGAATATCGCATATTGCTGCTCGACCGAACAGTGGTCGTGCAGTGCGTCGACCGTCGCGGCGGGATTGTCGGCGTAGAGCACACATCCGCCGCCGTAGTCCTGATCCGCCGCGGCGGTGGGCGCCTGCACGGCGGGGGCGATGCCCAGCACCGCGGCGACGACAACCGCGGCCAAGGCCGACCGTTGCCGGACGCGCGGTCGCCGATTCGTCTCCGCTACCGGACGTGCCGGTGCGAACAATGTGCGCTCGTCTCGATTGCGATACATGGCCGGCCTCCACCGGATGGTTCCCGACCCTGTGTCCGTCCCCGACTCCGCATCAGATGGTAGATCGGCCCGCCTGGGCCGATGCCAACCGCTACCCAAACGTGACTACGCTGGTGCACATCCGCATCCCGCAGAGAGGACATCACCGTGGAGCCTGGTGGACAGCTCGATATGCAGGCCCTGCTCGCGCAGGCGCAGCAGATGCAGCAGGCGGTGATGGCCGCGCAGGCCGAAATCGCCGCCACCGATGTGACGGGTGAGGCCGGCGGCGGTCTGGTGCGGGTGACGATCAAGGCCAGCGGCGAGGTGCAGTCGCTGCAGATCGATCCGAAGGTGGTCGATCCCGAAGACGTGGAGACGCTGCAGGATCTGATCGTCGGGGCGGTCAACAACGCGATGGCCAACGCGCAGCAGCTGGCCGCCGAGAAACTGGGCCCGCTCGCCGGCGGCATGGGCGGCGGTTCCGTGCCCGGCCTGCCGTTCTGAGCGGCCCGATAGGACGAATCCGTGTATGAGGGTCCGGTCCAGGATCTGATCGACGAACTGGGGAAACTGCCCGGCGTCGGTCCGAAGAGCGCGCAGCGCATCGCCTTCCATCTGCTGTCGGTCGAGCCGCCGGAGATCGATCGGCTGCAGTCGGCGCTGCAGAAGGTGCGCGACGGTGTGCGGTTCTGCGCGGTCTGCGGCACCGTCTCCGACGGAGAGTTGTGCCGCATCTGCGCCGACCCCCGCCGGGACCGGACCATGATCTGCGTCGTCGAGGAACCCAAGGACGTCCAGGCCATCGAGCGCACCCGCGAATTCCGCGGCCGCTACCACGTGCTCGGCGGGGCGCTGGACCCGCTCTCGGGGGTCGGCCCGGATCAGCTGCGCATTCGAGAGTTGTTGGCGCGCATCGGAAATCAGGAGGACGGTATCGATGTCACCGAGGTGATCATCGCCACCGATCCCAATACCGAGGGCGAGGCGACGGCCACCTACCTGGTGCGGATGCTGCGGGATTTCCCGGGCCTGTCGGTCACCCGGCTCGCCTCCGGTCTGCCGATGGGCGGCGACCTGGAATTCGCCGACGAACTGACCCTGGGCCGTGCCCTGTCGGGACGGCGAACGCTCTGACGTCGCGGGAGGCGGCGATCGGAACGTCCGTCAGGTCAGAAGGTCACTGCCTCCCAGTCGAGCGCGTCCAGGCGGCCGCGATTCCCGGCGGTCCAGTCCCAGACGAGTGCGGCCACCTGGTCGCCGTCCTCCAGCTGCACCGCGAAATGCCGGTCGGGGCCGCCGTCGCGATACTCCAGCGTGTACAGGCCGGGCTCGTCGCGATAGGTCTGGATGTAGACGTGGTCGGCGCGTTCCACGATCAGATACGGATTCGGTTCCCCGAGTTCGGTGATCCACCGGTGCGCGAGTTGCTCGGTGAGGTAAGGGAATTCGCCCGCACCGCCGTGGGTGACGGTGACGTCGACGCGACCGGTGGGATCGATCAGCCAGTTCAGCTGCGGATCGTAGAGCGCGTAGTCACGCGGGGTCGCGAGTTCGAACAGCAGGTTGCGCACGTGGCCGATGGCGTCGTAGCGGGCGGCGACGTACAGCGCGCCGCCGGTGCCGTCGCCGCCGGTGGCGACACTGAGGAACGCCTCCTCCTCCGGCAGCGCGTCGTTGCGCCGGTTCACCTCGGCCGCGATCGCCGCCACGGTGTCGGTCTGCGGCCGTCCCTGCTGTGCGGCCAGGTAGGTTTCCACCGCATCGGGCGAGGTGGCGATGCCCGCGGGGAGCAGCACGTGGTCGTAACTCATCCGGCCAGGCTACGTGGGGGTGTGGCGAGGGTCCTTTTCCCGGCCGCGGACCGACCTGTAAACTGGCCGACATCATGCAGCGGGCACTCCTCCTCGGCCGCCGCGACGGGGTCTGAATCGGACCGGCTCCCGTCGCGGGGTTCAGCTGTGCCGGTCGACCCCAATACTTGGGACACCCACCCACACCCTCGGAGAAACGCCATGTCACCCGCTGACGCCTTCGTATCCGGCACGCGCACCATCACCGCGCCGTCCAAACCCGCGCCCGCCGATCAGCCCGCGTGGAATCAGCAGAAGAACTCCTCGATGCCGACCTTCCGGTACCGGCCCTTCGCCGAGGAGGTCCCGGGCGGCAGCCCGGCATTCGACGCCGCGCCCATTCCGTTCGACCGCACGTGGCCGGACAAGGTCGTGGACCGGGCTCCCGGCTGGTGCGCGGTCGACCTGCGCGACGGCAACCAGGCCCTGATCGACCCGATGAGCCCGGCCCGCAAGCGCCGCATGTTCGACCTGCTGGTGCGGATGGGATACAAGGAGATCGAGGTCGGCTTCCCCTCGGCCAGCCAGACCGACTTCGATTTCGTCCGCGAGATCATCGAGGACGGTGCGATTCCGGACGACGTCAGCATCCAGGTGCTGACCCAGTGCCGCCCCGAGCTGATCGAGCGCACCTTCGAGGCCTGCCAGGGCGCCGCCAACGTGATCGTCCATTTCTACAACTCCACCTCGATCCTGCAGCGTCGCGTGGTGTTCCGCGCCGACCGCGACGCGGTGAAGAAGATCGCGACCGACGCCGCGACGTTGTGCCTGGAGATCGAGCAGCGCTACCCGGACACCAACTGGCGCTACGAATACAGCCCGGAGTCCTACACCGGCACCGAACTGGACTACGCCCGCGAGGTGTGCGACGCGGTCTCGGAGATCATCGCGCCGACCCCGGACAAGCCGCTGATCATCAACCTGCCGGCGACGGTCGAGATGGCGACGCCGAACGTGTACGCCGATTCGATCGAGTGGATGAGCCGCAACCTGGCCCGCCGCGATTCGATCGTGCTGTCGCTGCACCCGCACAATGACCGCGGCACCGCGGTCGCGGCCGCCGAACTGGGCTATCAGGCCGGCGCCGACCGCATCGAGGGCTGCCTGTTCGGCAACGGTGAGCGGACCGGAAACGTCTGCCTGGTCACCTTGGGGATGAACCTGTTCTCCCGCGGTGTGGATCCGCAGATCGACTTCTCCGATATCGACGAGATCCGCCGCACGGTCGAATACTGCAACCAGCTGCCGGTGCACGAGCGCCACCCCTACGGTGGCGATCTGGTCTACACCGCCTTCTCCGGCAGCCACCAGGACGCGATCAACAAGGGCCTGGATGCCATGAAAGACACGGCAGACGCCTCCGATTCCGATATCGACGACATCGTCTGGGAGGTTCCGTACCTGCCGATCGATCCCAAGGATGTGGGCCGCACCTACGAGGCCGTGATCCGGGTGAACTCGCAGTCCGGCAAGGGCGGCGTCGCCTACATCATGAAGACCGACCACGGGCTGGTGTTGCCGCGGCGGTTGCAGATCGAGTTCTCGCAGGCGATTCAGAAGATCACCGACGGCGAGGGTGGCGAGGTCACGCCCAAGGAGATGTGGGACGTCTTCGCCGAGGAGTATCTGAACCCCGTGCTGCCGCTGGAGCGCATCCGGCAGAAGATGACGGCCGCCGAAACCGATTCCGGCACCGACACCATCACCGCGGTGGTGAAGGTGGACGGAGCCGAACAGGAGATCGTCGGTTCCGGCAACGGCCCGCTGGCCTCGTTCGTCGACGCGCTGGCGACCATCGGCTACGACGTGCGCGTGCTGGACTACTCCGAGCACGCGATGTCCTCCGGTGACGACGCACAGGCCGCCGCCTACGTCGAATGCGCGATCGGGGACAAGGTGACCTGGGGTGTCGGCATCGCGACCTCCATCACCACCGCCTCGCTGCGCGCGGTCGTCTCCGCGGTGAACCGCGCACAGCGCACTCGCTGATCCGCACACCCCGCTCGACAGCAGGGACCGCCCACCGCCGGGAAGGTGGTGGGCGGTGTTCTGCGGCAACCCGTCCGGTACGGGGTGCGGCCCCTGTTCACCGGGGGACTCGTATTCGGCCAGCGTGCTAGCGTTGTGGCGCATTGGCCGCGAGCTCTCTGCTCGAACTCTGTCGAGCAGATGGGGGAAACGTGACGACTAACGACAACTCCACTTCACCGCCTTGGTTGCAGGGGCAGGGAATGGGCGATACAGCTGCCGACCAGGACAATCCGACCTCGCTGCCGTCGCAGGACGAATCCGACGCGGACACAACGGCATCCGACGGGACGGCGAGCGTGACGTCCGAAGCCGAACCGAACGGCGCACCCGCCGACGAATCCGCGGAGTTCGAACACGCGGCGTCCGGGATCATTCCGCCGGTGCCCGACGGTATCGAGCAGACCACGTTCGCACCCGGTCCGCAGTTCGGACCCGATGGCTTCGCCCCGCCCGAACAGGGGGGATTCGCACCGGGCCCGTTCGCGCCGCCGGGAGCGAATCCGTATCCGCCGAATCAGGGTTTCGCGCCGCCGGGTTTCCCGATGAACGACCATGCCGGTCCGTTCGCCCCGCCGGGAGATCCGAGCGGGTTCCCGCCGCCGTGGGCGGGTGGTCCCGGCCCGGACGGTTTCGCGCCCAATGGATTCCCCGGTGAGCAGGGCGGTTTCGCGCCGCCCGGCGGCCCCGCCGATCAGGGTGGCTTCCCGCCGCCGGGACACCCCGGCGACCCGGGTGGCTTCGCACCGGCCGCCTTCCCCGGCGAAGCGGGCAATTTCGCGCCGCCCGGAAACCCCGGCGACCCGGGTGGTTTCGCGCCGGGGGGATTCCCGGGTGAGCAAGGCGGTTTCGCGCCTCCCGGTGAGCAGGGTGGTTTTGCGCCGCCCGGAAACCCCGGGGAGCCGGGTGGATTCGCGCCGCACGGCAATCCGGGCGATCCGGGTGGTTTCGCCGCGCAGGGCAATCCCGGTGAGCAGGGCGGCTTCCGGCCCGGTGCCGGTGAGCCGGGACCCGGGTACGGCGAGGTTCGCCAGGAAACGCCGTACGGTGAGATCCGCCAGGAGATCGGCGCCGACGGTATGGTCCGCCGGGTCTTCGACGAGCGGCAGGGGCCGCCGCCCGGTCCCGAGCAGCAGGGTGGGGACGCCGATGCGGGCGGACCGATCTTCAGCTGGGCGCCGCCGCCGCTGCCGTCGACTCCGCCGCAGCAGCCCCAGCAGTATCAACCGCAGCAGCAGGGCGGCTGGCAGGGCGGTCCCGGACCGCAACAGCAACTGCCGCAGGCGTATCAGCAGCAGCCGCCGCAGTCGACGTTCCAGCCGCAGCACATGACCCAGCCGGTGCAGCCGGGCAATTCGGTCAACGACCTGAATCTGCTCAAGCGGGCGCGGCGTTCACCGCGCAGCGGCTGGCGCCGGGCCGTGCACAAGGTGACCGGTGGCGCCATCAATCCGGGCGAATCGTCGGCCGATGTGATCTACCGCGAACTGGTGGATCGGGTGAATCAGCCGGTGCGCGGTGACTACCGGATCGCGATCCTGTCGCTCAAGGGCGGCGTCGGAAAGACCACGACCACAGTCGGTTTGGGCTCGACCTTCGCTTCGCTGCGCGGTGATCGCGTCATCGCCATCGACGCCAATCCCGACCTCGGGACCCTGGCCCACCGGGTGCCGCGTCAGACCCGCTCGACGGTCCGCAATCTGCTCGAGGATCAGCACATCGGCCGCTACTCGGATGTGCGGGCCCACACCTCGCAGGCGCCGAGCCGGCTGGAAGTGCTTGCCAGCGAACAGGATCCGGCCGTTTCGGAGGCTTTCAGCGAGGCCGATTACCGGCGCGCGATCGGCATCCTGCAGCAGTTCTACAACATCATTCTCACCGACTGCGGTACCGGACTGATGCATTCGGCGATGGCCGGTGTGCTGGATATGGCGAGTTCGCTGATCCTGGTCACCTCCCCGGCCATCGACGGCGCGCGCAGTGCCTCGGCGACGCTGGACTGGCTGGAGCACCACGGCTACAGCAAGCTGGTGGAGCGGACCGTGGTGGTGGTCAACGCCTCCCGCCGCGGCGCCTCGACCGTCGACCTGGACCAGCTGCGCAAACTGTTCCTCGACCGCACCCGCGCGGTGCAGGTGGTGCCGTTCGACGATCATCTCGCCGAGGGCGCGGAGATCGATCTGGAACTGGTCGGCAAGCCGACCCGGCGGGCGCTGCTGGAATTGGCGGCCATGGTCGCCGACGATTTCGGATATCACGTCCCGCAGCCGCCGTTCCCGGGTCCGCAGACCCAGTACCCGGGTCCGCAGGGGCACTATCCGGGCCCGCAGGGCTACTGATTCGCGCCGGGCACCGGTTTGCGAGGATTTCCTCCCCGCCGAATTGCTGCCCGGCCGAATTGTTACCCCAATCGATACGAGGCCCGGCCGCACCGCATACAGTTACCCGCGGTGTGGAGGTCCCGATAGATGGCAGAAAAATACGGGGCCGTCTCGCGAAGGACGGTACTTCGCGGGGCGGCCGGCGCGGGTGTGATAACCGCGGGCGCCATGATGCGCCCGAGTCGTGCGAATGCCGATCCCGGTCGGCGGGTCGCGATTTTCGGTGGCGGCGTCGCCGGACTGACTGCGGCGCACGAATTGGCCGAACGCGGATTCGACGTCACGGTCTACGAACGCCGGGCGCTGGGCGGTAAGGCGCGCAGCATTCCGGTGCCGGACAGCGGTCGCGGCGGCCGTGCCGATCTGCCGGGCGAACACGGTTTCCGATTCTTCCCCGGTTTCTATCATCACATTCCCGACACCATGCGGCGAATTCCGTTCGCGGGCAATGCCAACGGTGTCTGGGACAATCTGGTCCCGGCCGCCGAGGCGCGTTTCTCCCGCGCCGGCGCCGACGACACCATCGTGCCGATGGGGCGCGCCGGAAAACCGTGGGCCACCCCCGACGATTTCCGCCAGACCGTCGCCTCGGTGATCTCCACCTCGATGAAGATGCCGATGACCGATGCGGCGTATTTCGCCAATCGGCTGCTGGTTTTCAACACCAGTTGCGATGATCGCCGTTTCGGCGAGTGGGAGAAACTCGCCTGGCGCGATTTCGTGGGCGCCCGCGGTCGCTCCCAGGAATTCCGCATGTTGATGTCGCGCACCCTCACCACACTGCTGGTGGCGGCCAAGGACGATCACGCCAGCACCCGGACCATCGGTTCCATGGGTGAGCAGTTCCTCGGTAATCCGCTGGAGACCGGTAACGACGGACCACTGGACCGGCTGCTGAACGGTCCGACCAACGAGGCCTGGATCGACCCGTGGGTGGCCCATCTGCGCGGCTTGGGGGTGCGTTTCGACACCGCCGAACTGCGCGGGCTGGACGTGCGCGATCGGCGCATCTCGGGCGCCCGGGTGGCTGTCGGCGGCGGCGAGCGGGCGGTCGACGCCGACTTTTTCGTGCTGGCGGTGCCGGTCGAGGTCGCGCGCACACTGTGGACGCCGGAAATTCTGGCCGTGCAGCCGGAATTGGCGGCCATGAACGGCCTGGTCGTGAACTGGATGAGCGGAATACAGTTCTATCTGCGCCGTCCTACCCAGATCGCGCGCGGCCATACCGCCTACGTCGACTCCCCGTGGTCGCTCACCTCCATCGCGCAGAATCAGTTCTGGTCGCGCACAAGGCTTTCCGAATCCGGGGACGGTACGGTCCGGGATTGTCTGTCGGTCGACATCTCGGACTGGAATACCCCCGGCATTCTGTACGGCAAGCCGGCGATCGAATGCACCCACGACGAAATCGCCCGCGAGGTCTGGGCGCAGTTGCAGAAGCATCTGGAAGGCCGTGCCGCGCTGGATGATTCGGATCTGGTGTCGTGGTTCCTGGACACCGGGGTGAGCTGGGATGCCGCGCGGAACCGCAATACCAACGTCGATCCGCTGCTGATCAACACCGCGGGTTCGTGGGCGGCGCGCCCGAACGCGCACGGTGATCTGGAAAACCTTTTCCTCGCAGGCGATTACGTCCGCACGAATATCGATCTCGCGACGATGGAAGGAGCCTGCGAGGCGGCTCGCACCGCGGTGAACGCGCTGCTGGACGTCTCGGGTTCGAACGCCACCCGCTGCCGGTTGTTCGAGCTGTATCGGGCGCCGCAGCTGGAGCCGCTGCGCCAGGCCGACAGCGCGCGCTACGCCGCCGGACAGCCGAATATGTTCGACGTCCCGATGTAGGTGGCGGGCGGCGTATCTCGCGCGTTCAATGGGGTGATGAGCGAGATCACCAGCGCCGCCGAACTTCGGGAACTGCTCGGTGAGCCGGCGCCGCGCGCCGCGACGAAGGAACGGACGCGCCTGCATCCGCTCGATCGGGAGTGGATCGCGACCGCGCCGTTCGCCGTCCTGGCCACCAGCGACGCCGACGGTCGTTGCGATGCCTCGCCGAAGGGCGATCCGGCCGGATTCGTGCACGTGATCGACGACCACACCCTGGCCGTTCCGGAGCGGCCGGGCAATCGGCGGGGCGACGGATACTTCAACATCCTGTCCAATCCGCATGTCGGCGTGCTCTTCCTCATTCCCGGGCGCAACGAGACGCTGCGGATCAACGGCCGGGCGCGGCTGCTGCGCGACGCGCCCTACTTCGACGACATGGTGGTCAAGGGGCACCGGCCGATCCTCGCCATCGAGGTGGCGATCGAGCAGATCTTCTACCACTGCGCCAAGGCGTTGCTGCGCAGCGAGTTGTGGCGGCCCGAACGCTGGCCGGAGGATCCGCTGCCCAGCCATGCGGTCCTGGTGAAGCAGGTGCAGCGCAACACCACCGAATCGCTGGAGGAGCTGTGTGACTACTACTCACCGGAGAACTACCGGCGCATGCTCTACTGACCGCCTCCCGACGCCGGTCGCAGATCACATCGGCCGGTCGCGCACGGGTGTCTGCCCACCAATACACTCGCGTGGTGGCAGACATCTCGGTGCGCGGACGGCTGGCGCTGCGGGCGGCGGCAGCGGCGTCGTGGGCCTCACAGAAGGCCGGACGCGGTAAGGGGTCGATGATCGGCGGGCTGATCGCCCTGCAGATCGCCCCGGACATCATGACCCAGCTGGGCCGTGACCGGCGGACGGTGCTGGTCACCGGTACCAACGGCAAGTCGACGACGACCCGGATGACCGCGGCCGCGCTGGCCGAACTGGGCCACGTCGTGACGCAGGCCGACGGGGCGAATATGGATGCCGGAATCGTCGCCGCGCTCAGTGTCGACCGCGCCGCGCCGCTGGCCGCCATCGAGGTCGACGAACTGCATCTGCCGCACGTGGCCGATGCGCTGAATCCGGCCGCGGTGGTGCTGCTGAATCTGAGCCGTGATCAGCTCGACCGGGTCGGCGAGATCAACATGATCGAGCGCAAGCTGCGCGAGGGTATGGCCCGCCATCCCGACACCGTGCTGATCGCCAACTGTGACGACGTGCTGATCTCCTCGATCGCCTACGACCATCCCCATGTGGTGTGGGTGTCGGCGGGCAGCGGCTGGGCGGTCGACGCCACCAGCTGCCCCCGCAGCGGCGAGCCGATCGTCTGGGAGGGCAACCACTGGCGCAGCACCGGTGCCGACTTCCATCGGCCCGATCCGCAGTGGTGGGTCGACGCCGAGTATCTGTGCGGGCCCGACGGACTGAAACTGCCGCTGCACCTTGCGCTTCCGGGGCGCGCCAATCGCGGCAACGCCGCGCAGGCGGTGGCCGCCGCGGTCGCGCTGGGCGGCCGTGCGGAAACCGCGGCGCAGGCCGCCGGAACCGTTCGCGAGATCGCCGGCCGCTACCGCACCGTGCAGGTGGGTGAGCATTCCGCGCGCCTGCTGCTGGCCAAGAATCCGGCCGGGTGGCAGGAGGCGCTGTCCATGATCGACCCCGACGCGACGGGTTTGGTGATCGCGGTCAACGGCCAGGTGCCCGACGGCGAGGATCTGTCCTGGCTGTGGGATGTGCGCTTCGAGCACTTCGAGGGCACCCAGGTGGTCGCCGCGGGCGAGCGCGCCACCGACCTGGGCGTGCGGCTGACCTACGCCGGTGTCGAGCACACGACGGTGCCGAATCCGTTGCGTGCCATCGCATCCTGTCCGCCCGGGCGGGTCGAGGTGCTCGCCAACTACACCGCCTTCCGGGATTTGAATCGCGATCTGGACGGAAACCACTGATGGCTGAATCGACGGTACGGATCGGGCTGGTGCTGCCCGATGTGATGGGCACCTACGGTGACGGCGGCAATGCGCTGGTCCTGCGGCAGCGGCTGCGCATGCGCGGTATCGATGCCGAGATCGTGGAGATCACGCTCGAGGACGCGGTGCCGGAGACGCTGGACATCTACACCCTCGGCGGCGCCGAGGACTCGGCGCAGCGCTTGGCGACCAGGCATCTGCAGCGCTATCCGGGTCTGCAGCGTGCGGCCGCGAAAGGCGTTCCGGTACTTGCCATCTGCGCTGCGATCCAGGTGCTGGGCAATTGGTACGAAACCTCGGCGGGGGAGCGGGTGGACGGTGTCGGCCTGTTCGACGTGACCACCGCTCCGCAGCGGATCCGGTCCATCGGAGAGGTCGCCACCACGCCGCTGCCGGCCGGCCTGACCCAGCCGCTCACCGGCTTCGAAAATCACCGGGGCGGAACGACTCTCGGCGCGGACGCGACCGGACTGGGCCGGGTCACCAAGGGCGTCGGCAACGGTGTCGGCGACGGCATCGAGGGGGTGGTGCAGGGCTCGGTGATCGGCACCTACATGCACGGCCCGGCACTGGCCCGCAACCCCGAACTGGCCGATTACCTGCTCACGCGCGCCCTCGGCGGTCGCGAACTGGAACCGCTCGACCTGCCCGAGGTCGACCGGCTGCGCCGCGAACGCCTGCGCGCCTGAATCCCCTCCACTACGTGATATAGCGATCGCGCATGTAACAGCGCGGTCGTCGACGCCGATCCTGTTGAGAGATAGGAAGTTCGGCGGTAGTCTCGCGCGCGGCCATGCGTGATGAGGGAGGTGGCCGGTGCGGAGACGTGCCTTTCTACAGGCGGCCGGTGCTGCGGTTTTGCTGGGTGCCACGGGCGCGTTGCGCGAGACCGGAACAGCCGCCGCCGATCCGGCCTGGAACGGAATGTTCCGCAACTGGGTGTCGGAGATCTTCGTACCGCTCGCGGATCCGCCGGAGCATACCGAGGCGATCGTGATCGGCTCCGGATTCGGCGCCGCCGTCGCGGCATTGCGACTGGCCGAGGCGGGGATCGCGAACACGGTGCTGGAGCGCGGGTCGCGCTGGCCGAACGATCCGTGGCGAGAGATCTTCACCGGTGACGATCTGCCCGACGGGCGCGGCTTCTGGCATCGCACCAGTTTCACCGGCGTCACCAAGGTCGCCATGCATTTCGCCGATTTCGGCGGTGTCCTCGATGTCACCGAATTCGACGGGATCGATGTGTGGCGGGCCGCGGCCGTGGGCGGCGGGTCGGTGATCTTCTCCGGGTGCATGATCGCTCCGGAGCGCCGGCATTTCGACGAGATCTTCGGTGGCACAGTCGATTACACCGAATTGGAGCGCATCTACTATCCGCGCGTGCGGCAGATGCTCGGCCTGTCGGTCATGCCGGCCGATATCTACAATTCGGCTCCGTTCGCCCATTCCCGGATGTGGGACGATCAGGTGCGCGCGGCCGGATACGAGCCGCGGCCCAGCGAGTCCATCTTCAAATGGGATACGGTGCGCGCCGAATTGGCCGGTGCCACGCGCGCGTCGGCCACCGCGGCCCGCAGCAATCTCGGCAACTCGAACGGTGCGAAGTTCGACCTCAACCAGAACTATCTGAAGTACGCGCATGCCACGGGCCGCTCGTCGGTGTATGCGGGGCATCGGGTGGACAGCATCGGCCGCGACGGTGACCGCTACGTCGTACGGGTCTCCAAAATCGACCCGACCGGCGCGGTCCTCAGCGTCAGGACTCTGACCTGCGACAAGCTGTTTCTCGGCGCGGGATCCATCGGCACCACCGAACTGCTGGTCCGTGCCCGCGCCACCGGCACGCTGCCCAACCTCGACGAACATGTCGGCGACGGCTGGGGCACCAACGGCGACGTCGCGCTGGCTCGCGGTGAGAGCCGGCTCTCGGGGCTGGGGCAGGGTGTGCCGAGTGCCAGCCGGATCTTCGACGAATCCGGCATGCCGTTGACGTTGGAGAGCTGGTACATCCCCGGAATTCCGGTGGAGACCGGCGCATTGGCCTCACTCGGGCTGGTGATCGATCCGACCCGCACGCGCATCACCTACGACGCCGCGCGCAATACCGCCGCCCTGAGCTGGCCGCGTGCGGCTCAGGATCGGGTCGTGGCCGCCTGCCGCGCGGTCGACCAGCGTATCGCCGAGCGGTCGGGCGCGCTGTTCGACTATCAGGCGCTGGGCTACGACGCCAATGCCCCGTTCACCGCGCATCCCCTCGGCGGTGCGGTACTGGGCCGGGCCACCGACAACTACGGCCGGGTCAACGGCTGTCCCGGGCTGTACGTGGTCGACGGCGCGGCGATTCCGGGCAGCACGGGCGCGGCCAACCCGTCGCTGACGATCACCGCGCTGGCCGAACGCAACGTCGAGGCGATCATCCGCGCCGGGCGCTGATTCCCGCCGCCCCGGGCCCCGGGGCGGCTTCCCGGCGTCGCCGGTGCCGCTACTCTCGGCAGGTACCCGTTCGATGTGGAAGGGACCGTTGTGGCGCAGTACCCGGCTGGATCGTTGCCCGAGGAGTATCCGCGCAAGCCGCCGGCGCTGTGGACCGACCTGCTGATGCTGGCGCTCGCCGTGGTTTCGGTGGGTCTGGTCACCTGGACCACATTCTTCACGGTGCCCCAGCACACGTATCACGTGATCGTGGTGGTCGACATCTCGATCTGCGCGGTGTTCGCCCTCGAATTCCTCTGGCGCTGGCGGCGGGCGGATTGGTCGTGGACCTTCCCGTTCGTCTACTGGTACGAGGTCCTGGGCATGATCCCGGTGACCAGCCCGTTCTTCCGGGGCTTCCGGTTGCTGCGCATCATCGTGATCCTGGTCCGGCTGGCCCGCGTCGCCGACCGGGCATTCGGCGATCGGGTCACCGCCGCGGTGGTGAACCGCTCGGTCGGCGTGATCGTCGACGCGGTCCGGCGCCCGGTCACCATGGCCGTGCTGGAGGAGGTCGCCGATGTGCTGCGCCGCGGCCGGTACACCCACAATATCGCCGCGGCGCTGGAGGAGAATCGCGCCGAACTCGACGCCATGATCCTCGAGCTGATCAAGAAGGATCCGGCGGTCGGGCGGGTGCGCTACCTGCCGTTCCACGAGGAGATCATCCGCGGTATCGCCGACACCAGTTTCCGGATCATCTTCCAGGTGCTGGCCGATCCGCGCACCGACGAACTGGTCGGAGATGTGTTGCGCGAGAACATCGATCAGATGCGGGACGCGGTGCGCGAGGGCGGGCACGCGCCGGAGGCGGTGGATCACAAACTCCAGCAGCGTATTTCGCCCGATCGCGCACCGCGCTAGTCCCTTCGGTCAGTGCGCGTGCCGCACCGCGTCGCGTGGCTGCGCGTAACGCACTGTCTCCCAGACGATCAGCACGGTGAGCACGGCACACAACAGCCCCAGTGCGGCCATCGCCGGCAGCTGTCCGGCGAGCGGAACCAGAGCGATCAGCACCGCCGCGGTCACCAGGCGCGGCCACAGCACCACCCGGGTCGCGTAGTGCCGGAACCAGACCAGTGCCAGCAGGTACAGCACCACGCCGCCGTAGAGCGCGAACAGGGGGATGCCGTGCAGCCGATCGTGCAGGGTATGGCCGGCCGCGCCACCGAGATAGTTCAGCGTCTTCTTCAATCCGAGCGACAGCGCGACGATGCCGGCCACCATCGGGAAGTGCAAAAAGGTGTAGCAATTGCGCGCGATCCGGATCCGGCGCGAACCCGAGGTCTCGGTCATCGCGCGTTCCACGACGGTCGCGGCGACGTCGAAGTAGGCCCACCACAGCAGGCCCGAAACCGCCAGTGCCAGCAGCGATCCCACGGTGATCGGCCACGAGATCGGCAGCCCGGCGACGCCCACGCCGATGGAGACGATCGATTCACCCAGCGCGACGATCACGATCAGACCGTGCCGCTCGGCGAAGTGCGAGGCCGAATTCACGCGCCAGTCGTTACCGGCGAAGAAGGTCCAGACCATATCGCCGGCGATGGCCGCGATCCACAGCACGATCTGTACCGTGCCGTGTTCGACGGCCGCCACGATCAGCAGTGTGGTGCCGATGGTGATCGAGCCGCCCGCCCAGCGGCCGACCTGCCCGCGCAATTGCCGGTCCTCGGTACTGGCCAGCCAGAACATCCCCAGGTGGACCAGCCGGATCACGAGATATCCGATGGCGAACACGAGCGGTCCGTACCAGCCGCCCGGCATGTCGTGGAACGCCTCGGGAATCACCTCGGCCACGATGAGCCCCGCGCCCATGGCCGCGAACATCGCCACCCGGGCCAGCCCCTCGTCGGCCTTCACCACATTGCCCAGCCAGGCGTAGGCGATCCAGACCCACCACATCACCGCGAGGACCAGCAGGGCCCGCAGCATGTTGAGCGCGGTGACGTCGTGGGCGGCCAGATCGGTCACCTGGGTGAAGGCGAAAACCAGGACGAGGTCGAAGAAGAGTTCCAGCTGGGTTACCGAGGCGTCCTCGGTGACCGCTTGAATGCGTGTGCGTCTGACACCGGTCATTCGCACATCGTGGCAGGAAGCCGGCGTCAGCGCCCGCGCCGGCGAACCTCTCGGTCAGCCGACCTCGTAGTTCTCGCCGAAGGGAAATTTTTCGATGTACTCGATGAGGTTCTGCACCGCCTCGTCGTTGGCCCGCGACAGCGTGCGCTTGAGCAGCAGCCCGGGAACGGGAATCGGTAGATACACCTCGGAGTGGTACCAGACTTCGGTGCCCTCGTCGGTCTCCTCGATGTCGAACCAGCCCTTGCCGCCGCCACCGGCGGCGCTCTCCACCACTTCCCAGGAGATGCGTTCCGGGGTGCAGGTGTACTCGAGGACCTGACGGTCGGAGTTGTTGAGGGTCGTCACCGTGGCGTAGACGCGGCGGGGACGGTCGAATTCGTCGCGGGTCGCGACGCGCACATCGCGGTGCGCGGGCGACCATTCCGGAATCCGCTCGACGGCCAGCAATGCTTCCTGAACCTGATCGGGTTCGACATCGATGATGAATCGGTGATCGGTCTTCGTGCGCATGTCTTGCCCTCCACTGCTTCGGCCGATTGTCTCCGCCGTCACACGCGGTCGTCAACCGTGTGGTCTGTTCCTGGAGTTACAGAGACCGACCAGTCTGATTCGGTTCGGCCGGGCGTGCCGAGTTTGCGGTCGCGCTGCCGGGGCGGGTCGGCGGCGCGACCGGCGTCGGTGCACCTCGCTGGTGGCCGGGCGATTGCCGGGCGAGTGGTCGCTTGCCCGAAGAGGACTGCCCCCAGGTGGGAAAGGGGGCTTGACGTTGCTCGTCCGCACAGCTACCGGTGGTGGAGGACCTCCCAGTCGGGCCCCGGAAAGACCAGACTTTCGTGTCCGTCCTCGAACCGTACGACGTAAGGCGGGGCGCCGTCGCTACCGCGCGCCTCGATGATTTCGCCGGTGCGTTCGGGCATTCCCACAGCATTGCTGTGAACGAGGATGTGATCGCCTACATGCGCCTGCATGCCCGCCATTATCGTTCGATGTGATACTGCTCACAAGTCGCTGCCGCAGTTCCTTGCCGCGTGAATCGCCTCCTCGTCGCAATCGTCCGCATCGGCGCGCGGAGACTCCCGATTCCCGCTTGACACCACTGCATCTGTAGTACTACGTTTCAACCACTACATTTAGAGTGCAACGGTCAAGGTGGTATCGGTATGCGAAAGCTCGTCTATTTCGTCGGTGTCTCGCTCGACGGCTATATCGCCGGGCCGGGTGGGGAGTACGACTTCTATCCCGTGGCCGAGGAGATGGTGGAGTTCGTCAAAGTTCGTTATCCGGAGTCGATTCCCGCGCACATCCGCCCGCACGTCGGGATGGCCGTGGACGAGCCCAACAAGGAATGGGACACCCTCGTCATGGGGCGCGGTACCTACGAACCCGCGCTGTCGGCCGGCATCGCGAGCCCCTATCCCCATCTGAAGCAGTACATCGTCTCGGCCACGCTCGATCGCGTCGACGATCCGGAGGTCGAGCTCGTTCCGGGCGATCCGGTGGCCCTGGTGCGTCGCCTGAAGCAGGAGGACGGCAAGGACATCTGGTTGTGCGGGGGCGGACAACTCGCCGGCGCGCTCATCGACGAGATCGACGCGTTGATCATCAAGAGTTATCCGGTGGTCGCGGGCGCCGGCGTCAGCGCGTTCACCGGCAACTTCCGGCCGACCGCGTTCACGCCCGTGCGGCGCCACGAATTCGGCAACGGTGCGCAGATCACCTGGTTCCAGCGCGGCTGACGTCACCGGCCGGGGGATCACCCGGCATCGCGCAGGAAGGACAGGCGCACCCGGCGGACCGGGTTGTCGACGTTGAGGTCCACGAAGGCGATGGACTGCCAGGTGCCGAGCGTCAGCTCGCCGCCCAGCACCGGCACGGTGGCATAAGGCGCGATCAGCGCGGGCATGACGTGCGAGCGGCCGTGCCCGCGCGAGCCGTGGGCGTGGCGCCAGCGATCGTCGGCCGGCAGCAGATCGCGCAGGGCGTGCAGCAGGTCGTCGTCGCTGCCCGCGCCGAGCTCTATCAGGGCCACGCCGGCGGTGGCGTGCGGGACGAAGACGTGCAGCAGTCCGTCGCCCCCACCGGCCTCGCGCAGAAACGTGGCGCACTGCGGGGTGAGGTCGTGGACGACCTCGCGATCGCCGGTGTGCAGCTCGATTTCGATGCTCTTCATAGGCCCATCGTGCGCTTTCGCCGCGCGGTACACCGGGAACTCGGGTGAAGGGGTTCGCCGACCGGGTGCTAAACCGGTCGGTGTGATTACTCACACCGGTACGCCGGCTGTTGGGGCGGCAGCGGATCACGGCCTCCGGCGGACCCGGAAAACCGCTGATGAACGGGGCTGTTCGCGCCGATTCCGATGCCCTGCAAGGGCTCTGCCGTCGCGGCCGCGCCCCGCAGCGCCGGCACGGGACGGGATCGCCGCTGGTCCGGGTAGCGAATTCGGGGGACGAACCCCGCCGGTCCCGGTGGCCGCTCGGAGGTAGCCCACCACCGAGCGGACTCCGATCGGTAGTCTTATTGGCTGTAACAGCAGCTAGTCGATCTTGGAGGACCCCACTGTGGCTCTCGTCGTTCAGAAGTACGGAGGATCTTCGCTCGAGTCTGCCGAGCGGATCCGGCGCGTCGCTGAGCGGATCGTCGAGACGAAGAAGCAGGGGCACGACGTGGTCGTCGTGTGCTCGGCAATGGGTGACACCACCGACGAACTGCTCGACCTGGCCCAGCAGGTGGCGCCCGCGCCGCCGGCCCGTGAACTCGACATGCTGCTGACCTCCGGTGAGCGTATCTCGAATGCGTTGGTGGCCATGGCGATTCACTCGCTCGGCGCCGAGGCGCGGTCGTTCACCGGTTCCCAGGCGGGAGTGATCACCACCGGCACCCACGGCAACGCCCGCATCATCGACGTGACTCCGTCCCGGGTTCGCGATGCCCTCGACGAGGGCATGATCGTGCTGGTCGCGGGTTTCCAGGGCGTCTCGCAGGACAGCCGCGACATCACCACGCTGGGCCGCGGCGGTTCCGACACCACCGCGGTCGCGCTGGCCGCCGCGCTGGAGGCCGATGTCTGCGAGATCTACACCGATGTCGACGGCGTGTTCACCGCCGATCCGCGGATCGTGCCGGATGCGCAGAAGCTGGAGCAGGTGAGCTTCGAGGAGATGCTCGAGCTCGCCGCCACCGGCGCCAAGGTGCTGATGCTGCGCTGCGTCGAATACGCCCGCCGCTACAACGTTCCGGTGCACGTGCGGTCGTCCTATACCGACCGCAAGGGCACCTATATCTACGGATCGATGGAGGACATCCCCTTGGAGGACGCAATTCTCACCGGCGTCGCGCACGATCGCAGCGAGGCCAAGGTGACCGTGGTGGCCCTGCCGGACGAGCCGGGCTACGCGGCCAAGGTGTTCCGGGCCATCGCCGACGCCGAGATCAACATCGACATGGTGTTGCAGAACATCTCCAAGGTCGAGACGGGCAAGACCGACATCACCTTCACCCTGCCCAGGGCCGACGGGCCGCGCGCGGTGGAGTTCCTGACCAAGCGTCAGGGCGAGCTGGGCTTCAGCCAGGTTCTCTACGACGACCACATCGGCAAGGTGTCGCTGGTCGGCGCGGGGATGAAGAGCCACCCCGGCGTCACCGCCACCTTCTGTGAGGCGCTGGCCAAGGCCGGAATCAACATCGACCTGATCTCCACTTCCGAGATCCGCATCTCCGTGCTGGTCAAGGACACCGAGCTGGACGGCGCCGTGCAGGTGTTGCACAAGGCGTTCGACCTCGGCGGCGACGAGGTGGCGGTCGTGCACGCGGGATCGGGGCGCTGACATGGTCGGGTCAAGCGCGGAGGCGGCAGCGCAGCGTAACCACGTAGCGCTCCCGAGCATGTCGAATGGAGCAGAGCCATGGGTGTACGCGTAGGTGTGGTCGGCGCGACCGGGCAGGTCGGCGCCGTCATGCGAAAACTGCTGGAGGAGCGCGACTTTCCCGCCGATGAGGTGCGATTCTTCGCCTCCTCGCGCTCGGCCGGGAAGAAGCTGCCCTGGCGCGGCGGCGAGATCGTGGTCGAGGACACCGAGACCGCGGATCCGTCCGGACTGGATATCGCCCTGTTCTCCGCCGGCGCCACCATGTCCCGGGTGCAGGCGCCGCGGTTCGCGGCCGCGGGCGTGACCGTCATCGACAACTCCTCGGCGTGGCGCAAGGACCCCGAGGTGCCGCTGGTGGTCAGCGAGGTGAACCCCGAACAGACCCGCAATCTGGTCAAGGGCATCATCGCCAACCCGAACTGCACCACGATGGCCGCCATGCCGGTGCTCAAGCCCCTGCACGACGAGGCCGGACTGCAGCGGCTGATCGTCTCCAGCTACCAGGCCGTGTCCGGCAGTGGACTGGCCGGTGTCGAGGAGTTGGCCGGCCAGGCCCGCGCGGTGATCGGGGATGCCGAGAAGCTGACCCACGACGGGAGCGCCGTGCAGTTTCCCGCGCCGAACAAGTACGTCGCGCCGATCGCGTTCAACGTGCTGCCGCTGGCGGGTTCGCTCGTCGACGACGGTTCCGGTGAAACGGACGAGGATCAGAAGCTGCGCAACGAGAGTCGCAAGATTCTCGGCCTGCCGGAGCTGCTGGTCAGCGGCACCTGTGTGCGCGTGCCGGTCTTCACCGGGCATTCGCTGTCGATCAATGCCGAATTCGCGCGGCCGCTCTCGGTGGAGCGGGCGAAGGAACTGCTCGCCGATGCGGCCGGTGTGAAGCTGGTCGACGTCCCGACGCCGCTGGATGCCGCCGGTAAGGACGAGTCGCTGGTCGGCCGGATCCGTCAGGATCCGGGCGTGCCGGAGGGGCGCGGCCTGGCACTGTTCGTCTCGGGTGACAACCTGCGAAAGGGCGCCGCGCTCAACACGATTCAGATCGCGGAAGTGCTGCTCGCGCAGCGCTGACACTGGGTTCTCTGTCGACGTTCACTTCGAACGGGCCGTCCGATTGCGGGCGGCCCGTTTTCTTGTCGCCGCTCAGCGGGTTTCTCGCGGGGGCTCAGCCGGCTGGTGCGCAGCGGGCCCGGAGTCCGTCGAAGACGACGGCGAAAGCGCGGGCTCGCTGATCTCCGGTGGCGGTGTGCGTACCCGCGAAGGTGCCCTTCAGTACCCGCATCAGATCGTCGAAGTCGATATCGCCGCGGATCGCGCCGCCATCCTGCGCGCGCCGCAGCAACCGGGCGATCGCGGCCTGGAATTCTTTTGTGGGACCGGTGATCTCGATCGTCTCGTGACCGCCCAGCGCGTCGGCGAGGTCGCGCTTGACCCCGCCCTCGGCGACCATGTGGTCCAGCAGGTCGAAGAAGGCGGCCCCGGGATCAGCGGCGGACTCGAGGCTGCGCGCGTAGTCGAGCATTCGCTCGATGTTGTCGACGATGGCGGCGTGGAACAGGGCTTCCTTGGTGGGGAAATGGCGGTACACGGTGCCGGGGCCTACCCCGGCGCGCCGCGCGATCTCATCCAAGGGGACCGAAATACCTTCGGCGGCAAAGGCTTCCCGGGCGGCCGCGAGTACCCGTTCCCGGTTGCGGCGGGCGTCGGCGCGCAGGGCGCGGCGTGGTTCGGCCGCCGGGTCCGCTGACTGTTTCTCCGCCACACGGCGAGTCTACCGGTCAACCGTTGACAAACGGGGCGTGCGTTCCGGATTATAAACGGGGCGTACGTTCCGCTTCTAGCATAGGGAGTTTGTCATGGTTTCCAGTTCGGTGCGCAGTGCCCGCCAGGTGGTCGAGGACCTGTTCGCGACATTGCCGGTGCGCGATGCCGATGCCTTCGTCGCGGCGCTCGCCCCCGATGCGGTCTTCGAGATCCCGTTCCCGATTCCGGGAATGCCGCAGCGGCTCGAGGGACGGGAGGCGATCCGCGAACACCTCGCGCAACGCTGGTCGGGTCTGTCCGGCATCGAAGTGCACGGCGTCTATCCCACGGTGTACGAATCGACCGAGGACGGAGTACTTTTCGTGGAGAACGAGGTGGATATGACGCTGCCGGGGGCGCCGCGGGCGCGGGTTCACACCTCGGTCAACGTGGTGCACGTGCGGGACGGCGAGGTCACCCTGTTCCGTGACTATATGGATACCGCGCGGATCGGGCGAATCGCCGGCTGACCCGACCTCGCCGGCCCGGCCCGGGAGCGCGTGCCGGAGCTGTCCGCCCGACTCCGCGCATCACGCCGCCGCGTCAGCGGATTCCGGGTGTGCGGGGATCGGGCCCGAGGCAGACCAGCAGTGCGCAGCCCGGCGGGGCGTCCGAGAACGGCGGTGCCAGTGGCGTATTCAGACAGGACAGCACCGAACAGCCGCGGTAGGCATCGGGCCCGACGCCGAATACCGCCAGGGTGATGTCCGGATCGAAGAACGCCCGCGGATCCAGGGTGACCGGTGGTTCGACATAGGGGCCGGGATCCGGAATCGGCGGCTCCCGGAAGGCGCCGAGTAATCTGCGGAAGAACTCCCAGGTCAACTCCGTCAGGTTCTGCACGATGCCGGTCGGGCCACCGCTGCTGCGGTTGCCGAAGACGCCGGTCCACACCACGGTGAGGTCCAGGCTGGGGATGAAGAAGACGTCCTGCAGGCCGAGCCCGGACATCGCGAACACATCCGGGGGCAGGAACGACGGTATCTCGATACACCCGGGGCGGGCCCAGAACAGATAGCCGTAACACTCGCGGCCCGGGCCCGTCTCCTGGGCCCGGCGCAGATAGTCGGCCGAGACCACCGGCACCCCGTTCCAGTCGCCGTGGTTTGCGACCAGCAGGGCGATCTTCGCCAGATCGTCCGGCGGGATCATCAGGTGCGCGTAGCCGTAGGTGTGACCGGAACGGTCGCGAGCCCAGTAGTAGTCGCTACGCTGAATTCCCAAGGGGGAGAACAGTTCGCGCTGTGCGAACTGTTGCAGCGGTTCACCGACGGCCAGTTCGATCACATACGACAGCAGATCGACGTTGCGCTGACTGTAGGAGAACCGGGTGCCGGGCGGATTGTCGAGCGGGACCCCGAGCGCCTGCACAGCACTGTTCGGATCGATCGGCACCACCCCGGAGACGCCCTCGTTGATCACTCCGACGCGCAGGCCGGAGCGCTCGGTGAGCAAATCCTCGACGGTGATCGCGCGGTGGGCGGCATCGCCGAGTCCGGGCGGCAGGTAGCGGTCGATCGGCGCGTCGATATCGAGTTCGCCCTGATCCCACGCGATTCCGGCGATCAGCGACACCACGCTTTTGGTGACGCTCCAGATATTCCACGGCGTGGTATCGGTGGCGTCGTTGTGCGCGCCGGATCCGATCAGGCAGTTGTGCCGAAAGATTTTGACGTTCAGCCGGTTCCGTTCGTCGGCGAACCGCAGCGCGGAAGCCAGCCGCGCCGAATCCAGGCCCGCCGATTCCGGGGTGGCCCGTTCGAATGCGCGTCCGGACGAGACCGCGCAGGTCGGTGGATCCTCCGCTCGTGCCGGTACCGCGGTGGCGCAGGCGCCACCGATCAGTACGACGACGAGAACCCCGATGAACCAGCCGTGTAGGCGTCCCATGAGTCGAGGTTAACGACGGGCATCCGGCCGTGGTGTCCAACACGCAACCGCCGCAATCAAATCGGAATCGGCACGACAAGGGGGTGCGGCCCGGAGAAAACATCCCCATGAGTCTTTTCTTGACTTATTCCAGAAAAGGGGCAGACTGGGGTCATGCACACCGAGGGTTTCGATCCGCGCGAACGATTGCGTGCGGCCGGCCTGCGGGTTACCCGCCCGCGGGTGGCGGTGTTGGAAGCGGTTGCGGCCCATCCGCATTCGGATGCCGACAGGGTGGCCGCCGCGGTCCGGCGGGAGCTGGGTTCGGTGTCGACACAGGCCGTGTACGACGTATTGCACGCCTGTGTGGGCGCGGGCCTGCTGCGCCGGATCGAACCGGCCGGTTCGGCGGCGCGGTACGAAACCCGCATCACCGACAACCATCACCATCTGGTGTGCAGAAACTGCGGCACGGTCGTGGACGTGGACTGTGTCGTGGGCCGTGCCCCCTGCCTCGACCCGTCGGATGCGCACGGGTTCACGATCGACGAAGCCGAGGTCGTGTTCTGGGGACTCTGCCCGCAATGCCGTCGGTGACGACGCGCCATCACGATGGCCCGGACCTCCCGGGCGACAGCTGAAACAGGAGGCTGCGATGACCAAGCCGATCAGTGGGCCGACCACTACCAACACCGGCACTCCGGTCCCCAGCGACAACGAATCGCTGACCGCCGGCACCGAGGGCCCGATTCTGCTGCACGACCATTACCTGATCGAGAAGCTCGCCCAGTTCAACCGGGAGCGGGTGCCGGAGCGGATCGTGCACGCCAAGGGTGCGGGCGCCTTCGGCGAGCTCGTCGTCACCAACGACGTCAGCCGCTACACCAAGGCGAAGCTGTTCCAGCCGGGTGCGCGGACCGAATCGCTGGCGCGGTTCTCCACCGTCGCCGGTGAACAGGGCAGCCCCGACACCTGGCGCGATCCGCGCGGTTTCGCGGTCAAGTTCTACACCCCCGACGGCAACTACGATCTGGTCGGCAACAACACCCCGGTGTTCTTCATCAAGGACCCGATCAAGTTCCCCGATTTCATCCGTTCGCAGAAGCGACTGCCGGGCAACGGCCTTCGCGATCACAACATGCAGTGGGACTTCTGGACCCTGCGCCCGGAATCGGCGCATCAGGTGACCTGGCTGATGGGTGACCGTGGCATTCCCAAGACCTACCGGCACATGAACGGCTACGGCTCGCACACCTACCAGTGGATCAACGCCGCGGGCGAACGGTTCTGGGTGAAGTACCACTTCAAAACCGATCAGGGCATCGAATTCCTGACTCAGGCGGAGGCCGACCGGCTGGCCGGCACCGATCCCGACTATCACCGCCAGGATCTGTGGGAGGCCATCGGACGGGGTGAATTCCCGAGCTGGACTCTGTATGTACAGATCATGCCGGTGGGCGAGGCGGCGAACTACCGCTTCAACCCGTTCGATCTGACCAAGGTGTGGTCGCACAAGGACTACCCGCTGATCGAGGTCGGCACCTGGACGCTGAACCGCAACCCGCGCAACTACTTCGTCGAGATCGAACAGGCCGCGTTCGAGCCGTCGGCGATCGTGCCGGGTATCGGTTATTCGCCGGACAAGATGCTGCTGGGCCGGGTCTTCGCCTATGCCGACGCCCATCGCTACCGCATCGGCACCAACTACCACCAGTTGCCGCCGAACCGCGCGCGGGCGGCGGAGGTGAACTCCTACTCCAAGGAGGGCGCCATGCGCTACGACTTCAACGCGCCGGAAGTGCCTGTGTACGCGCCGAATTCGTTCGGCGGCCCGCATGCCGACGCGGCCGCCGCCCCGGAGGAGGCGGCGTGGAGTTTCGAGCCCGAGCAGGTGCGGGCCGGCTACGTCCAGCACGCCGAGGACAGCGACTGGGCACAGCCGGGCACGCTGGTGCGTGAGGTGTACAACGACGAACAGCGGGAGCGCTTGGTGGACAACGTGGTCGGGCATGTGCTCGGCGGCGTGCGTGAACCGGTGCTGAGCCGGGTGTTCGACTACTGGAAGAACGTCGATCCGGAGATCGGCAAGCGCATCGAGGAAGGTGTGCGCGCCGGTCTGAACGGCAACGGCTGAAGCTGACGAAATCTGCGGGCCCGCACCGGACTTCGGTGCGGGCCCGTCGCCTGTTATCGATGCCGCGCGGCGCCGGCCGCTACTGGCACCAGGTGGGGCCCTGGTTCATCAGCATCAGGCGAAGGATGGTGCACATGATGGACTGTGTGGACGATCCGCTGCCGCCGTCGGCAACCGGCTGGGTCGCGGACACGGGTGCGGCGGTCTGCGTCGCCGTCTCGGCCTGGGCCGGAGCGAGGGGGAGCAGGACGGCGCCACACACCAGTGCGCCGGCGGTGAGCCGCGAAATCCGAGTCATCGTGAACAGACCTTCCGTCAAGGGTTTTCGATCCGTGGGAACGGATCCGCTCACTCATCTACGGCTGTGCGAGAAGTGTTAACGGGCGGCAGCAGGGTGTCGACGAGCCGGGTCGCGGTGGTGTGGTCGAGTGGGGCGTGGCCGAGCAGGAAGCGGTACCAGAACAGTCCGTAGAGCAGATCCACCAGCAGGTCGGCATCCGTCTCGGCGGGCAGTTCACCTCGGGTGATCGCGCGCTCGAGGATATCGCGCACGGCGGCGCGGCGAGCCGCGGTGAACTCCTGCATCAATTCGGCGAGGTGGGGGTCTCGCGCGGCCTCGCGGACCAGCGCGCGCAGCGCCGGGGCGGTCGAAGCCTGCTGGGCGCCGGCGAAAGTGGAATCGGCGACCGCCAGCAGATCGGTGCGCACCGAGCCGGTGTCGGGAGTCGGGACCGAGCGGCGCGCGCGGTCGAGCAGAGCATCGAGCAGCACCGCACCCTTCGACGGCCACCAGCGGTAGATCGTCTGTTTGCCGACCCCGGCCGCGGCCGCGATGGAATCGACCGTGACCGAGCGGCCGTCGGAGGTGGCGAGTTGGGCCAGGGCGGCGTCGAGAATCGCGCGATGGGTGGCCTCGTTCCGGCGCCGGCCGGTGTGCGCGCGCTCGGGCGGCGCCGAATCCGGCTCCCGCGGTGGTATTCCCATGGCCTGCCTCCCAGCGGTGACGATGTGCGGGAATACCGCACCCGATACGCTCGTTGTCGAGACTGTCAGTCTCGACAAACTGTACAGGACAGGAACAGTAATGAGCGCTTCCAGCACCGGCATCCCGCGCGTCGTCGTCATGGGCGGTAGTTCCGGTATCGGTGCGGCCACCGCCGCGCTGTTCGCGAACGAGGGCGCCGAGGTCGTCATCACCGGCCGCGGTCAGGACAAACTCGACGCGGCAGTGGCTCGGCTGGGCGGTAAGACCAGCGGCTACCGGATGGACGCGACCGATGCCGAGCAGATCGCGGCATTCTTCGCACAGTCCGGTCCCATCGACCACCTCGTCGTCGCGGTCAGCGGTTCGGCGGGCAGCGGTCCGTTCGCCGAACTCGATCTCGACCACCTGGCGCAGGGGTTCGACGGCAAGTTCTGGCCGCAGGTGAGAATTGTCAAAGCCGCTCTGCCGCATCTGGTTTCGAACGGTTCGATCACCCTGATCACCGCGGCGTCGGCGCATGCGGCCTTCCCCGGCACCGCCGGACTCGCCGCGATCAACGGGGCGCTGAACGCCATGGTGCCTCCGCTGGCGGTCGAGCTCGCCCCGCTGCGGGTGAACGCCGTGGCCCCCGGCGTCATCGACACCGAATGGTGGGAGCGGGTGCCGGAGCAACAGCGCCGCACCCTCTTCGACGGCCTCGCCGCCACCACACCCGTTGGGCGCGTAGGGGATCCGGAGGAATTGGCGCGGGCCGTACACATGATCGCCACCAACGGCTTCGTCAGCGGTGTGGTGCTCGACGTCACCGGCGGGGCGAACCTGCCCACCGGCCGCTGAGCTCCGCGGTGGAGGTCCGGGCAGTTGCTCAGGACCTCCGCCGCGCGTGCAGTCCGTCCAGGATCAGGCCGAGTTCCTCGTCGAAATTGTCCTCGCGGATGCGGGCGGAGTCGTGGCCGCGGTGGTCGGCGAAGCGCTGGTAGATCCGGGGATAGGGGCGTGCGGCGATTTCGGCGGCGGCCATGAACTGGTCGAACCAGACCTGTTCGTCGAGGCCGCTGCGCGCGATCGAGGTCAGCATCGCGGCCTCGGTGGAGGTGGCGCCGATGACGTAGGCGAGCAGCGTATTCGAGGCGCGGTCCGCGGTGTCCGTGTCGAAGCCGGCGCCTTCCAATATCGACAGCAACGACTCGGACAGACGCAACATGTTCGGCCCCAGATAGACCAGCCCGGCGGTGGTCATCACCATCGAAGTCCATGGGTGGCGCAGCAGGATGTGCCGGATGTCCTGACATAGTTCGAGCGCGGCGGCCCGCCAGTCGGCGATCGGCTCGGCCGGTAACCGCAGTTCGCCGAAGGCCGCGTCGACGACCAGTTCGAGCAGTTCGTCCTTGTTGGCGACATGGGTGTAGAGCGAGGTCGCGCCCGCGCCCAACCGGCTGCCCAACTTGCGCATGCTCAGCGATTCGAACCCTTCGGCGTCGAGCAGGGCGATCGCCTCGGCGACGATCTGCTCTCGGCTCAGCGCGGGCTGATCGCGGCGCTGCCGGTGCTCGCGGGTCCACACCGAGCGAATCTGCGTGGCTTCCGTGGATCGGGTCGTATCGGGCCGAGACGCCATCGGCTCTCCTTTCGCAGTCGACGTCAGCATAGTCGCGTCCGCACGACGTTCGATCGGGCGAACGTCGTACCCATTGCCGAACACTGTGCGGTGACCGTACAGTGTTCGGCAATGGCGCACGGTGTGCGTCGCTTCGATCTCTCGGAAGGATTCGCGATGGAAACTTCGGAATCGACCGCTGTCGGCAGTGCGCGCCGGTGGCTGATCCTGGTCGTCCTGTGCCTCAGCTCGCTGGTGCTGGTGATCGACAATATGGTGCTGACGGTCGCCATCCCGCAGATCGCCACCGATCTGCATGCCGACGCGCAGCAGATCCAATGGATCATCGACGCCTATCTGCTGGTGTTCGCCGGACTGCTGCTCACGTCCGGCAGTCTCTCCGACCGCTTCGGCCGGCGTCTGGTCATGGTGATCGGACTGGCACTCTTCGGCGGCGCCTCACTGCTGGCCGCCTATGCCGGAAGTCCGGAGACGCTTATCGCCGGGCGGGTCCTGATGGGCATCGGCGGCGTCCTGATCATGCCCAGCACCCTGTCGATCCTCATCACCGTCTTCGACGACCGGGAACGGCCGAAGGCCATCGCGGCGTGGAGTGCGGTCGCCACCCTCGGCATGGTCGGCGGCCCGGTGCTCGGCGGGGCGCTGCTGAACCACTTCTGGTGGGGTTCG
Organism: Nocardia mikamii NBRC 108933; assembly: GCF_001613505.1. Classification (GTDB taxonomy): domain Bacteria; phylum Actinomycetota; class Actinomycetes; order Mycobacteriales; family Mycobacteriaceae; genus Nocardia; species Nocardia mikamii. Next base: position 569,507 of record NZ_BDCM01000003.1, on the reverse strand, counting down.
GTCTTCGTGATGAATGTGCCGATCGCGGGCATGGCGATCATCGCGGCGTTGGTGCTCATGCCGGAATCGCGGGGGCCGTGGCGTAAGCCGGACCTCCCGGGCACGGTGCTGTCCATCGTCGGGATGACGGCGCTGGTGTGGACGATCATCGCGGTGCCGCAGCGCGGCTGGTCGGACGGTGCGACCATCGCTGCCGCGGCGGTGACGGCCGCCGCGTTGTGTGGCTTCGTGATTCGGGAACTGCGCACCGATTCGCCGATGGTCCCGCTGCATTTGTTCGGCAACCGCACCTTCACCGGGTCCAGCTTCTCGCTGGTGCTGGTGACCTTCGCCAACGGCGGCCTGGTGCTGGTGCTGACGCAATATCTGCAATTCGTGCTCGGTTATTCGCCGATGCGGACCGCGCTCGCGTTCACGCCGATGGCGATCGCGCTGCTGGCGTTCAACGCGCTGGGGGCGAGCGTGGTCGCGAAACTCGGTGCCAAGCCGGTGACCGTCGCCGGGTTGGTCGTCGTCGCCGGAGGCTTCGGGGTGCTGGCCACATTGAACGCCGGAACCGGGTTCTGGCTGCCCGCGCTGGCCATGGCACTGCTCGGCGCGGGAGCCGGTCTGGCGATGCCCGCGGCAATCGGCGCGTTGATGAGCGCGGTGCCCGCCGAACATGCCGGGGTGGGGTCGGCGCTCAACGACACCATTCAGCAGACCGGTGGTGCGCTGGGCGTCGCGGTCCTGGGAGCCATCCTGGCGGGCGGCTATTCCGGCGCGATGCCGGACCGGGCGCCGGCGAGTGCGCGCGAATCCATCGCCGGTGCGCTCGGCCTGGGCGACCCGCACCTGGCGGGACTGGCTCGCGATGCCTTCAGTTCGGGAATGCAGGCCGCCTTCGCGGTCGGCGCGGTGAGCGCGGTGGTCGCGGCACTGGTGGCGGTGTTGTCGATGCGTAACGTGAAAGAGACTGTGGGACAGCAGGACCCGGGTACAGCGGAAGAACTGGTCGGCACGCGCTGACCGGCCGGGACGGACTCCGTCGCGTCCGGAGGTCGAGTCCGTGGCGAGCCGGGGGCTGCCGATCGGTCAGATCAAGCCCCACCAGTAGATCAGGCAAGCCAGGACGAAGACGACCGCAGTTTCCATACCCCCATCATTCCTCGAGTCGGACACCCGCGCCGCTGCCGAATCGTGATCCGCCCGGCCTGTCACCCCTCGTCGACAGACCGAGCGGATCGTCTCGGTCGCAGCCGGTGGGTGATCCTGCCGCCCCCTCTCGCGGCAGGAGCACTCCCGGTGTCGACGACGACATTGCCGGGATGCGCTTGCCGCGCCCTTAACGAGCGCTTGTGGGGGCGCTTGGAAATGAGAGGCCGTCGATCAACCGGCGATGACGACGACCAGCCGTCGCTCGGTCTCCTCGATCACCCCGCCGACCTTGCCGGAATCGGCCTCCGGATCGGTCATGGCGGTCGGGCCGCCGAACCAGGTGATGGACCGGCGCGGGTCCAGCTTGTCCAGGACCTGCGGCAGCGAGTAGTCGATCTGCTCGACGCGGACCACGCAGATGTGACAGTCGGCCAGAACGGCGGCATCGCGGCGGCACTGTCCCGGTCCGCCGTCGAGGATCAGGGTTCCGGCATCGGCTACCGCGCCGGCACATCCGGTGACCACGGCATCGGTGCGTTCACGATCGAGGATCGACAGGTGCGGTTGATCGTCGAGGACACGATGTTCGCCCGTCAGTTCCCAGCGCCGCAGCCAATGCTCGGGCAGGCCGTCGGGGGCCAGCGCCGAGCGGGCGCCGTGGGCGCGCAGGGCCGAGTCGATCGCACCGGGGATCTCGTCCACGCCGACCCGATGAACCTGGGCGCCATGGTGTTTGAGGCGGTCGATGAACAGTTCGACGATCTCGGCCTGGTCCTCGGCCGAGTGCACCGGGGCGTTGCGCTGATAGTTGCGCGGCACCGGCACCATACGTTCGTCATTGGGTAACGCCTCGAGGGCATCGCGCACGCGGCGCAGGAAATCCTCCCGCGAGGTCACCGTGAATCTCCCGTTCCATTGCTCCGGCTCCTCCCGCCGGATCGTACTTCGCGCACCAGGCTACCGTGCGGTAGGAGATCGCGAGCTCAGCCCACGAATTCCCGGCTCGCGCCGGTGCCGGATCAGCGTGACGACCAGATCGCCGCGGTGGCCGTTCATCCCGCCGAGTGCCGGCCGCGACCACGACACCCTCCCTGTTGTGGTCCTGGTCACAGTAGATCCGCGCCGAACGACGTGCTCAGCCCCTTGTTTCGCATGAGGCGATCGGTCAAGCGTGGTCGAGGGTGCCGTTGCGGAGGTCGGTGGTGAAGGCGTCCCATTCGGCAGGGGTGAAGACGAGGGCGGGGCCGGTGGGGTGCTTGGAGTCGCGGACTCCGACATGGCCGCTGGCGAGGAACGCTGTTTCTACGCAGTCCTTGCCGCCCGAACTGCGGCTGGACTTGAACCACTTCGCCCCGGTCAGATCGACGTTCACGCTCGGAACTCCCTTGCTGTGTGCCGCAGAAGACGCTTGCTCTCTGCAACGTCAAGTGCCGCTTGCTGGATGACGTTGTACGCCTGACGATACCGTCCCACATCGGCGTTTCGCTCGAGGTACATATCGCCCGCGTAGGACTCGATATAGACCACGGTTGGCGAGATATCGCGACCCTTCGAGTCTTGACCGAAGTCGAGGATCGTGAACGGTCCCGGCGGTGTTCCCAGCGGAAATCCGGCGGCGAACGGTAGGACGCGCACGGTGACGTTGGCGGGCGCGTCGGCGAGATGACGTAGCTGCTCCGCCATGAGGGCCGGAGTACCGACCATCGTCCGCAGAACGGCTTCTTGAATCACCAAATCCACTTTGGCCGGGTTGGTTTTCCGGGTGACGAGCACTTGTCGTCGGCGTTTCAGCTCCATGCGCCGCTCCAATTCGTCCCTTGCAATTCTCGGGAAATAGATCTGATCCAGGAGACGGGCGTAGTTCGGGGTCTGAAGTAGGCCAGGCAGCATGTCCGGGCGAAAGATCGACAGTTGCCGCGCCGACGACTCCAATCCCACGTACAGGTCGAAGTTCCCCGAAATAACGTCATCGAATGCCTGCCACCAGCTTTTGCCGGTGCTCTGTTTCGCCAGGCCGACCAGTCCGGCAATGACCTCGGGATCGTCGATGTCGTAGATCGCGCACAGCGCCTCCACATCGAGCACGCGGATGGCCGGGGACTTTCCGGCTTCGAGTCGAGACAGCTTGCTCGCCGACCATTGCATAAGTGGCGCAACGTCTTCCAACCGAAGGCCCACGCCGAGGCGGGCCTCCTTGAGATACCTTCCCAATTGCCGCCGGGGCAGGGTGGTCGAGCTGTCCTCACCAACGTTCGTCATGGATTCCTCGTTTGCATCGTGAGTGGTCTCCGTTTGCACGAGGAAAGAAATCGGCTACCCCCGTGCGGACCGCTCTGGGCCGTTGCAGAACTTCCGTTGCATATGCATGGCGCTATTGTCCCGCCGGCTCAGTCGGTGGTCTTCTTGAGCCACCCCGATGGCCGGGAAACTCGAATCGGCAAGTCGCACAACCGTTGCCCCCGGATGCGACTACAACCGTGATGATACCGACGAGACATTACCGCGTAGCACCGACGCCGCAAGGTGGTGGCCGAAAAATGGCCCCGGCCATCGGGAGTACCACCAGCCGCATGCCCGCTGGTGCCCCGACGATGTCCGGAGGTGTTCTCCCGTGCACGGTCTGCGACCGATCATCCACAGCGCCTTGCCGACCATGACCACCGCGCTCGCTCACCGCATCATGCAGGACCATCTCGATTGCCCGATAACGGTGTGCGCCAGAAAGTTACAGGCCAAACTCTGGCTGGTCGCGACCGGCGCCATGCACCCCGCCGACCGCCCGCACTTCGGGATCTGAGCATGACCAATCCGGTCTTCCACGGCCCGCTCGCCAACCCGATCTCCCCCGAGCGGATGCACCGCGAGATCCACGCCGAACGCCACGCCAACTGCACCCCGCAGACCTGCGACATGCTCAGCAGCTGCCGCAACATCCTCACAACCCTCGGCCACGACCCAGACGCCGCGACCCCCGCCCGATGCCCCGGCTGCCGCACCGGGCCCACCATGAAAACGACTCGCTCGCAGGACGTTCCGACGCCACCGTCCACACTCCCCACCGAGTGCCGCGAGCGAGCCTGAGGTGCCTGTGGGGTCCCCTCCCGACCCCGCAGGCCACCGCAACTCGACAAGGAACGATGTATGACACCTTCTCTGCCGCAACGCATTCCACGGACATCATCGGCACCGGCGATCCAAGGCGACCCCCACTGGTACGCGGCAATCGCGCAAGCCCTACGCGCCACCCCCGCCACCAGCTTCCCCTGCCTGAACGACCTGCTACCCCGCCACCCGACCCCGCCCGCCGGAACGGATGCTGCGCAGCGCTCCGGGCGGCGCGGATGACAAATCACCGCTTCGGGATAAAGCGGCCGACCACCACCGCCTCCTCGGGAACGCCCACCGTTCACCGTCGACACGATCTCGGCGACATCAGACTCCCCGACGACGACGGCCCCGGTTGCGATCGGAGATCACAACCGGGGCCGGCCGGGCGATGCGAATTACGCTGAGGCAGTGATGAATTCGGCGGCCTTCTCACCGATCATGTAGCACGGCGCGTTGGTGTTGCCGCCGGTGATGCTCGGCATGATCGAAGCGTCGGCCACACGCAGGCCCTCGATGCCGCGCACCCGCAGCTGCGGGTCGACGACCGCGCGCTCGTCAACACCCATCCGGCAGGTGCCGACCGGGTGATAGACCGAGTGGATACGCATCGGCAGCTCGCGGCGCAGCGCGGTCTCGTCCTGGAACGCGGGGCCGGGGGAGAATTCCTCGGTGATATCGCCCGCGATCGCCTTGTTCGCCGCCGCCTCGCGGATCATGCCGATGGCCTCGACCAGGAAGTCCATATCGGCCGGATCCGAGAGGTAGCCCGGGTCGATCAGCGGCGAGGTCAGCGGGTCGGTCGAGGCCAGGCGCAGTTCGCCGCGGCTCTTCGGGTAGATCAGGGTCGGGAAGATGGTCAGAGCCTCCCGCTTGTCCACCATGTGCAGCTTGTCCTCGTCCTGGTTGGGCGTCGGGTAGCTCCACGGCAGGGTGTGGATCTGCATATCCGGGATGTCCTTGGCGAACGAGGTCCGCACGAAGCCCACGGATTCGAAGACCGTGCGCCCGAACCAGGAGCTGCCGGGGCTGCGCAGTTCCTTGAGGAAACCGGCCGCGAAATGCGACGGAATGCCGCGGTGCAGCGCCTTCTTCGAGATGAAGGTCATCGGGACGAACAGGTGGTCGTGCAGGTTCTGACCGACCGGCAGATCCGCGTTGACCTCGATGCCGAGGTCGCGCAGGTGTCCCGCCGGGCCGACTCCGGACAGCATCAGGATGTGCGCGGAACCCATCACGCCACCGGAGACCACGACCTCCTTCTCGGCGCGGATGATCCGGCGGCCCTTCTTCTCGATCACCTCGACGCCGATGGCGCGGCCCTTCTCGATCACCACGCGCGCCACGTGCGCCTTGGTGACGACCTTCAGATTCGGATTGGGGCGGTTGGTGATGAAGCCGCGCGAGGAGCTGAAGCGCAGGCCGTCCTTCACGCTCTGCTGGAAGATGCTGATGCCCTCTTGGGACTCGCCGTTGTAGTCCTCGATGACCGGGACGCCGAAGGTGTCGGCCGCGGCCTCCATCCACTCCTTGGCGATCGGGGTGAGGTCCTTCTGCCGGGTCACCTCGATGGGACCGCCGGAGCCGCGCAGGTCGCTGGCGCCGTCCTCCCAGTTCTCCAGGCGCTTGTAGGCCGGCAGCACGTCCTCGTAGCTCCAGCCCTCACATCCCTCGGCGGCCCAGGAATCGAAGTTGGCCTTGTTGCCGCGCACGAAGAGCATGCCGTTGACCGAACTCGAACCGCCCAGCACCTTGCCGCGCGTCATCGGTACCCGGCGTTCCGCGGCGTGCTTCTGCGGAATCGAGTACTGCGACCAGGTGACCTGGTGCTTGAGCTGCGGAACCGTGTGAACCGTCGTGATCATGCCCGGAACCGTGACCAACTTGGTGTTGTCCTTGCGGCCGGCCTCGAGCAGGATGACGCTGGCGCCCTGCTCGGCGAGCCGACTAGCGACAGTGGCACCGGAGCTGCCCGCGCCGATGACGATGTAATCGGCTGCGCTGGTGTCGGTCATGTTCGGTTACCTCATCTTCGAAGTGGTAGCGGCTGATCGCGGCTCCGCTCGGCGCGGGAGCGTGCCTCAGATCACTGTAGAACAAGTTCTAATAATGGTGAAGACGCGCACTGGGGAAAAATGCCCCACGGGACGCGGTACGGGAGCGACTTCCTGGCTATGAGCAGCGCTGTTGCTCACGTCACACTATAGAACAGGTTGCAATTCGTTCGCCGGTGCGGGGATCTGGCGACCGGTGGTGCGACCATCGGCGGCCCGTCTGCGGGCGGGTCCGGCGACGGAAGTCGCGCTCGCGCCCGCCGAGATTCCACCTATCATTTCGACTGTGACCGATATTCGTGAAATTCCCGTCCAGACCCTCGCCGGCGAACCCGCGACCCTGGCCGAACTCGCCGGTGACAAGGCCCTGCTCGTGGTCAACGTCGCCTCGAAATGCGGTCTGACGCCGCAATACACCGGTTTGGTGGCGCTGCAGCAGGCCTACGGCTCGCGCGGATTCAGCGTCGTCGGCGTGCCGTGCAACCAGTTCATGGGGCAGGAACCCGGCAGCGCGGAGGAGATCCAGCAGTTCTGCTCGACCACCTATGGAGTGGATTTCCCGCTGCTCGCCAAGGTCGACGTGAACGGTGACGACCGGCATCCGCTGTATCGCGAACTCGTGCAGACCGCCGATGCCGAAGGCGACGCCGGCGATATTCAGTGGAATTTCGAGAAATTCCTCGTCGATCGCGACGGTAAGGTCGTCGGCCGTTTCCGCCCGCGCACCGAACCGCAGGATCCGAGTGTGGTCGCCGCCATCGAGGCGGTATTGCCGTAATTTTCCGGAATGCGCCGGGAATTGCGTGATCAGTCCCGCAGCACCTGCAGGGCCGACTTTTCCAGTCGATCGGCGATTTCGGCGTACGAGGCGTAACCCACGCCGGCGCGCACCAGAGCGCCGGCGTAAAGCAATTCCAGCGTTTCCACCACATCGGGATCGGCATCCGGGCCCAGGGCGTCCAGCAGGCGCCGCCGGATCTCGGTCCCGATGCGCGTGCGCAGATGTGCGACGTCGGGGTCTGTGCCCAGCAGGGCGCTGGTCACCGCGCCCGCCAGTGCGGGTTCGTCGGCGACCAGCATGGCGATCTGCCGCAACACCGCGACCACCCGGGTGATCCGGTCGGCGCCGGCCTCGGGCTCCGGCGGCGTGTCGGCCGCCAGTCGCCGCCAGAAGACCTCGGCGACCAGGTGTTCCTTGGAGGAGAAATAGGTGTAGGCGGTGGCCGTACCCACTCCGGCGGCCGCGGCCACCATGCGCACGGTGAGGCCGGCGAAGCCTTCGCGCGACAGCACCTCCAGCGCGGCCTTGGTCAGCCGGTCGACGGTATCGGCCTGCTTCTCGGTGAGGCGGCGGCGAGTTGCCTCCATATTCACCGGTGTAGGCTCGGTGGAAATGGGATCGGACACGTGTCTGGATGCTACTGTAGTGAAGCTTCGAAAGCAACTCGCATACCCGTTGCCGGAGCGGATACAGTCGCAAATCACAAAATATCGCATCCGCTCGAAAAGTATCGAGAGATGATTTCCGAAAGGTGTTCTTCTGATGACTCGTGCCGATTCGATAATTCCCGCGGAATCCGATATTTCCGCGGATACTCGGCGATTGTTCGAGCTGGCCGAGCAGGCGACGGGATTCATGCCGACCGAGGAGGGCCGCGCGCTCTACGAGGCCGCGCGACGGTACGCGGGCGACGGAATAATCGTGGAAATCGGCACCTACTGCGGTAAGTCGGCGATATACCTCGGCGCGGCGGCCCGCGACACCGGCGCCACCGTCTACACCATCGACCATCATCACGGGTCCGAGGAACATCAGCCCGGCTGGGAATATCACGACACCTCGCTGGTCGACCCCGAAACCGGCCGCTTCGACACCGTGACCACGTTCCGCCGCACCATGGTGCGCGCGGAATTGACCGATACCGTGATCGGCGTGGTGGGCCCCTCGGCAACCGTGGCGAAGCATTGGCGCAGCCCGATCCGGCTGCTGTTCATCGACGGCGGACATACCGAGGCCGCGGCCCAGCGCGATTACGACGGCTGGGCGCACTGGGTGGCGGCCGGTGGCGTGCTGGCCATCCACGACGTCTTCCCGGATCCGGCCGACGGCGGCCAGGCTCCGTACCACATCTATCGAAAGGCGTTGGACAGCGGCAATTTCCGCGAGGTCGCGGCCATCGGATCGCTGCGGCTGCTCGAGCGCGGCACGGGGTGCGGCGGTAAGGGCTGAAGCGATAGGGGCTGAGGCGATACGGCCGCGTCGCGGCCGGCTCAGCTGGGCGAGCGCACGCAGTCGCAGGTGAGGCCGGTCGCGATATCCGCACTGGGCGCCAGGTCGCGGAAGATGCCGTTGCCGCCGGTGGTGCGAGTCAGCGCGTCGGCGGCCAGCACCGCCGCCGCTCCGGTCCAGGTCGTGCGCTCCTCCGGCCAGCGCTTACCATCGGCGAAAACCAATCCCGTCCAATAGGATCCGTCGTCCTCGCGCAAGTGCTGGATGCTCGCCAGCAGTCGCAGCGCGCGATCGGCATCGCCGAGCGTGTCCAGTGCCAGTGCCAGTTCGCAGGTCTCGGCGCCGGTCACCCACGGGCGGTCGGAGACGCACCGAATGCCGATCTCGCCGACCACGAAATCGCTCCAGCGCGCGGCGATCCGGGCATGTCCGGCCTCCCCGCGCAGCGCACCGCCCAGCACCGGGTAGTACCAGTCCATCGAATACCGGTCCTTCTCGGCGAAGGATTCCGGATGATGCCGCAGCGCGTGGCCGAGGCGCAGGGCCGCGACTTCCCATTCCGGCTGGGCCAGGCCGAGCAGTTCCGCGATCGCCAGCCCGCAGCCGATGCTGTGGAACATACTCGAGCAGCCGGTCAGCAACGCCTCGGGCAGGATGCCCTGTTCGGTCTGCAGCCAATAGATCTCGCCGTTGCGGCCCTGCTGCAACGAGATGACGTAGTCGATGGCCGCGCGCACGGTCGGCCACATCGTGTCCACGAAGCGACGATCACCGGTGCAGCGGTAGTAGTGCCAGACGCCGGTGGCGATGTAGGCGCAGAAGTTGGTGTCGGTGTCGGCGGTCTCGACGACGTCGCCGCGGAACTGCGACGGCCAGGAGCCGTCCGCCCGCTGGGTGTCCGCCGACCAGGCATAGGCGGCGCGCGCGGCATCGTGCAGACCCGCCACCGTCAGCGCCATCGCCGACTCGACATGGTCCCAGGGGTCGGTGTGCCCGCCCCGGAACCACGGGATGGCGCCATCGCTGTGCTGTTGTGCGGCAATGGATTCCGCGGTGGCCAGGCATTGCCTGGCGGTGAGGACGCCGGGAATCGAGGGCAGCTCAGCGGCGCGCACCGGACACCGCCGGCTTGGTGAAGTACAGGGCGACGCTCTTGCCGATCACCGGGTCCAGGGCCGATTCGGCGACACGGGTCGGCCACGGCCGTTTCATCATGTCCCACACCAGCATCCGGTGATACAGCTGCACCGGCCGGGCATCGGGCTTGTCCACCCCGACCAGGCATTTCAGCCACCAGTACGGAGCGTGCAGGGCGTGCGCGTGTTCGCTGTGGATGAATCGCATCCCGCGTGCGGTGACCTTGCCGCGCAGCTCGTCGGCGCGGTAGATGCGCACATGCCCGCCCTCGTTGGCGTGATATTCGTCCGAGAGCAGCCAGCAGATCCGCTCGGGCAGCCAGCGCGGCACCGTGATCGCCAGGGCCCCACCGGGTTTGAGGATGCGCACCAGTTCCGCGATGGCGCCGTCGTCGGCCGGAATGTGCTCGAGGATCTCCGAGGCGATGACGACGTCGAATTCGCCGTCCTCGAAGGGCATGGCCAGCGCGTCGCCCTGGACCGTCTCGGCCTGCGCGTAATCGGGGGCCTCACCGGCCTCGGCCAGGGCGCCGAACATGACCTTCACATCGGCGAGGTCGTCGGCGTTCTGATCGAAGGCGACGATATCGGCGCCGCGCCGATACGCCTCGAAGGAATGGCGACCCTGGCCGCATCCCACATCGATGACCCGCAGGCCCGGACCGATTCCCAAGCGGTCGAAATCGACGGTCAGCATACGTTCGCCTCCTGTGTATCGGCGGTCAGATCGGTGCCCTGGCGGCGGGCGATGGCGCGTTCGTACACCGAAACGGTTTGGGCTGCCACCGCCTCCCAGCTGAAGACGGTGAGTGCGCGGTGGCGCCCGGCGGCGCCGAGGTCGTCGATGCGACGCGGATTGTCGAGCAATTTTCCGAGGACGCCGGTCAGTTCGTCCACATTGCCGGGCTCCACCAGTTCGGCACAGTCGGCCGCCACCTCCGGCAGCGCGCCGGCCCGGCTGGCGACCAGCGCGGTGCCGCTGGCCAGCGCCTCCACGGCGGGCAGCGAGAAACCCTCGTACATGGACGGAATGCAGGAGATCTGCGCCGAGGCCAGCAGTTCGGCCAGTGCCTCGTCGGACAGTCCGCTCGACACCGTGACGATATCGGAGATGCCCAGTTCGGCGATCAGCTTCTCGGTGGGGCCGTTCGGTTCCAGCTTGGCCACCAACTGCAACTCGACGTCGTGGGTGAGCCGCAATCGCGCGAGCGCCTGCAGCAGGTGGGAGATGCCCTTGAGCGGTTTGTCGGCGCTGGCCACGGCCACGATCCGGCCCGGGACGCGGCGTGCGCGCGGCCGGAACAGTTCGGTGTCGACGCCGAGCGGAACCACCCGCAACTGGGAGGCGTCGACGCCGAAGTCGTCGGCGATATCGGCGGCCGAGGTCGAGGAGACGGTGATCAGATCCGGGATCAGCCGGGCGACGCGCTGCTGCATACCGAGGAATCCGTACCAGCGGTGGACGAACGCCTTGCGCCGCCACGGCGCGGCCGCCAGATCGACGGCCCGGTCGCGGGTGATCGGATGGTGAATCGTGGCCACCAGCGGCACCCGCCGGGCGATGTCGAGCAGTCCCGAACCGAGGCACTGGTTGTCGTGCACAACATCGAAATCCGTTGCGCGCGAACGCAACAGCCGGGCCGCGCGCAGGCTGAACGTGCGCGGCTCGGGGAAGCCCGCCGTCCACATCGTGCCCAGTTCCAGCAGGTCGATGCGGTCGCGGATCTCGCCGGGCCGCGGCGTGCGGAACGGGTCGGAATCGCGGTACAGATCCAGGCTCGGCACCTCGGTCAGCCGCACTCGGGGATCGAGCAGTTCCGGGTACGGCTGACCGGAGAAGACCTCGACCTCATGGCCGAGTTCGGCCAGGCCGTGACTCAACTTCCGGACATACACCCCCTGCCCGCCACAGTGGGTCTTGCTGCGGTAGGACAGCAGGGCGATACGCACGTCTTCGGCTCACTTCCTGTTCAGGCGCCAGGTCGCGTGGTGGTTCAGGCGCTCGCGCGCAGGGGCGCGAGCTTGCCGGCCAGGCGGTCGAGGTAGGCCAGCACCTCGGCTTCGGACTTGTCCGGCAGTCCGTACAGTACGTCGGTCACCCCGGCGGCGCTCCATTCGGTGAGCCGTTGCGTGTCGGGTTTGCCGTCGAGGGCGACCACCCGCGGGGTGTCCTCGCGGCCGGCCTCCTGCCACACCTTGGTCAGCAGCTGCAGGCGTTCCAGCAGCGTGTGGGTCTCGTACGGGGTGGTGATCCAGCCGTCGGCCGACCGCGCGATCCAGCGGAAACCCTGTTCGGTGCCCGCGGTGCCGATCAGCACCGGCACCTTGGCCTGCACCGGCTTCGGCCACGCCCAGCTGGGGCCGAACTTGACGAAGTCACCGTCGTAGCTCGCCTCCTCCTCGGTCCACAGCGCTCGCATGGCCTCGAGGTATTCGCGCAGCACCGTGCGGCGCTTGTTGCCCGGCACGCCGTGGTCGGCGAGTTCGTCGGTGTTCCAACCGAATCCGGCGCCGACGCTGACCCGGCCGCCGGACAGATGGTCCAGGGTCGCGATGGTCTTGGCCAGCGTGATCGGGTCGTGCTCGGTGGGAAGTGCCACCGCGGTGGACAATTCGATGCGTTCGGTGACCGCCGCCGCGGTGGCGAGCGCGACCCACGGGTCGAGGGTGCGCATGTACCGGTCGTCGGGCAGGCTCTCGTCGCCGGTGAGCGGATGCGCCGCCTCCCGTTTGATCGGGATGTGGGTGTGCTCGGGCACGAAGAACGACTCGAAGCCGCGTTCCTCGGCGGCCTTGGCCGCGACCGCGGGCCGGATGCCGCGATCGCTGGTGAACAGGACGATGCCGAAACGCATGGTGTTCCTTTCGGTTCGGTCGGGCATCAGCTCGATGCCGGACCGTCGTTGGCGGCGGCGCGGCCCGCGCGGCGACCGTAGAAGCTGCCGTCGCCGAGGGAGGTGCCGCTGGCATAGCCGCCCGCGCAGACGCCGGAGGTGCAGCGGCCCGCGGCGTACAGGCCGGGGATCGGCTCGCCCGTGACGTGGATGACCCGGGAATCCAGATCGGTGCGCAGACCGCCGAGGGTGAAGCCGGCGGTGAAGTTGCGCATGTCGAAACCGGCCACCGGCGTGCCGATCGGCTTCACCCACTCCGGCTTCTTGCCGAGCAGCGGATCGGCGCCGGATTCGGCGTGCCGGTTGTAGACCTCGACGGTGGCCTGCAGCGAACCCGCGGGCAGGCCCATATCGCTTTCGAGTTCCTCGACCGTCTCCGCCGCCCAGGTGGGGGGCTGGCGGAAGAAGGGGGTGCTGGACTCGGTCTTCAGCGCTTCCTCGAGCGCGGCCTCGTCGATGATCAGGTAGGCCTGGTTGTCCTGCTGGATCAGCGTGGCCTGGCCGATCCGGCCCGGATAGGTGTCCTCGGCGATGTAGCGCTGCCCCCGGCCGTTGACCAGGATGCCGCGCACCATCATCTGCGGATCGCCGAAGAAGGCGACCTCGGTGGCGTCCATATGCGCCAGTTCGGCGCCGAGCGCCTGGGCGACCCGGATGCCGATGCCGTCGTGTTCCTCGATCGCGGCGGCGGGCCGGCCGATGAGTCGCGGGGCGTAGCCCTCGATCATCCGCTGCTCGTAGGCGAAGCTGCCGGTGGCCAGCACCACGCCGCGGCGGGCGCGGACGGTGATCTCCTTGCCGTAGCGCTTGGCCACCACGCCGACTACGCGATTGTCGGCCGCGACCACGAGCCGCTGGATCCGGATGTCGTATTCGGCTCGTACACCGAGGGATTCGGCGGTGTCGGTGAGCGGCTTCATCAGCATGTAGCCGCCGCCCTGCTCGCCGATGCGCTTGTTCTGCATCTGCGGCAGATGACCGCGCGGGGCCGGGGTGGCGATGTCTTTGAAGGGCGCGGCGTTCTCACCGCCCGAATACATCAGGCCCTCGTCGTGCGGGGGTTCCCAGCCCGGCTCGCCCCAGAATTCCTCCTTGAACGGAACGCCCTGGGCGACGAGCCAATTGAAGTGTTCGACGCTGCCCTGGCAGTAGTCGTGGATCTTGGCCTCGTCCACGCCGGGCCCGAGGGCGGCCAGCATGAACTTCTCCATGTTCTCCGGGGTGTCCTCGAAACCGAGCGCCTTCTGCAGCGGAGTGCCGCCACCCAGATAGATGAATCCGCCCGACAGGGAGGCCGCACCGCCCCAGCCGCCGGTGCGCTCGAGCACCAGCACGTCGGCGCCGGCCCGGGCGGCCTCGATCGCCGCGGCGACGCCGGCGATGCCGTACCCCGCGATGACCACATCGGCCTCGTAGTCCCAGTCGGTGATATCGGCGGCGGGCTGTGGTCGCACACCCAGGGTGTCGGACATGGTGGGTTCGTTCCTCACTTCTCGGCGGACTTCTTTTCGGCAGCCTTCTTCTCGGCGGCCACGACTTTGCCGACGACGCTGTCGAGCTTGGTCCCGGCGGCCCAGCCGGTGTAGTGGCACAGGAAGATCGCGATCTCGCGCAACTGTTGCTCGGTCAGTTCACCGTTGCGCAGGGCCGCGCTGACCTGGATCTCGGTGACGTCGAGGTGGCCCTGTGCGGTGAGCGCACCGAGCAGCAGCAGGCGGCGATCACGCACGGACAGTTCCGGGCGGCTCCAGATGTCGGCGAACAGATGGTCCGCCGTCACGGCGAAATGCGCGCCGGGTCCGTCGGACATCTCCCAGCCGTAGACCTCGCCCATCTTGGCCACCCCGCGCGCGCGACGCTGCTCGGGGGTGAGGCCGTCGGTTTCAGCGCTCATCGCTCTCCTCGGAAGTGTCGGTGGCCGTCCGCGCGGCTCGGGAAACATCGCCGGGCCCGACGCCGAGACCGTCGCCGAGTCCGCTCAAAGCCATTCGGGCGAAAGGTAATTCGACGCCGAGCCGCTCGCCCAGGGACAGGGCCAGCGACAGATCCTTCTCGCCGAGATCGCGCGTGTGGGTGAAGATCGAATGCCAGAAGTCGTCCGCGGCGACCGGCGCGGTGGTGTCGCGCAGCATGATCGCGCCCGCACCGCCGGTGATGGCATCCGAATGCCGGACCACCTTGCCCAGGTCGACGATGTTCAGCCCCGCCGCCTCGGCCAGTCGCTGTGCCTCCGCGGTGGCCGTGAACGAGACGAAATGCAGCAGGTTGCGGGCCAGTTTCATGCGGGTGCCGGCACCGACATCGCCCGCGTGCACCACCAGGTCGGCCCAGTAGCCGAACGGTTCGCGCACCTTCTCGAAGGCGGCGTCGCCGCCGCCCACCATGACCGCGAGCGAGCCCTTCTTGGCCCCCGCGCCGCCACCGCTGACCGGGGCGTCGACGAAGTCCACCTCGTGTTCGGCGCAGATGCCGGCGAGTTCGACGGCGGTCCGGTCGCTGATGGTCGAATGCACGGCGATCACCGTGCCAGGTCGTGCGGTGCTCAGGAGTCCGTCCGGACCGGTCACCACGGATCGGACCTGCTCGTCGTTGAGGACGACCACCGAGATCACCTCGGCGCGCTCGGCGACCTCGGCCGCCGTCTTCGCCGGTTCGGCGCCGCCGTCGACGAACGGTTGCACGGCCTCCGCCCGGGTGTCGCAGACGACGAGGCCACCGGGGCGGTTCAGCAGCCGCTCGGCCATCGGCGCACCCATATTGCCGAGGCCGATGAAACCCGCGGCGCTCGGGCTGTCGTTCGTGGACCCGCTCATGGGTACCTTTCGGAGCTGTCTGGACACGTGTACGGAACTATAGGTTCGACTCTGATCTTGGCGCAAGAACTTGTTTCAATTCCGCGGCTGTGCCGGGTACGCGGAATCGGCGCCGACCACGGCGTGGACGGCCCGCCGCACCCTGGTCGAACGACCGCCTCTCGGTGGCAAAAATGGTCGATCCGTTGTCGGCCCTCGCTCGCGGTGGTACCGTCCAGACACATGTCCAGCGATGTGTCTTTCGCGCCGGTCCGCGAGGGATGTGCCGGCCTGAACTCGTTCTCGAAAACGGGCTGACGGACCACGACGTTCGCGGTCGCCGCAGCCCGGTGACCGCCCGGATCAGGCCACGCCGGATATCGGCGCCGGCCCTCGACACAGAATGTGAAGGAAGCTGCGATGTCCGGTTTTTCCCGGGACGAACTCGACGAGATGGTCCGCCGCTGGGTGGTCGAGAACGAACGCTGCGAGGCGGCGGGCGACTGGCGGCCGCTGGCCGACATGTACACCGAGGACGCCACCTACGGCTGGAACTACGGCCCGACCCAGGAGTTCATGGCAGTGGGCCGCGACGAGATCCGCGAACTCGCGCTGGGGCAGGAGATGGACGGGCTCGAAGGCTGGACCTACCCGTACCAGGAATTCGTCGTCGACGAGCGCAGCGGCACCGTGATCGGCCTGTGGAAGCAGGTCAACGAGAACACTCGCCCCGACGGGCGCCACTACAGCCCGGAGGGCATCGGCGGCAGCTGGTTCCGCTACGGCGGCGACTTCCAATGGTCCTGGCAGCGTGACTTTTTCGACTTCGGCAACGTCTCCGCGCTGTTCGTGGAGATGATCACCGCGAACGCGCTCTCGGAGGGCATGCAGAAGCGGATCGAGCGCTCGGGCGCCGGGCCGCTGCCGGGCTGGTACAAGATCGGCGAGTCGCCGGTCCCGCTGTGGTGAGTCCGATGCCTGCGAGTCGCTTCGCCGCACTGAGCCGGGAGCAGCTGGCGGCCCTGGTGCCCGAACTGCTGCTGTGCGGGCATCTCATCGATCGCTCGGGCATGGCGCATTCGATCGGCGCCTTCGGGCGCGACGGGATGGCCGAGGTGGCGATCGAGGAATGGCAGCTGGCCAGCCCGATCTACACCCGCCGGATGCGTGCGGCCCTCGACATCCCCGGCGACGGCGTCGTCACCATATTCAAAGGGCTGCAACTGGATATCGGCGCGCCGCCGCAGTTCATGGACTTCCGGTTCCGCGTCGACGACGACCACAACGGTGAGTTCTGGCTCGACCACTGCGGTGCGCTCGCCGACGTCGAGCCGATGGGTGAGGACTACGTGGTGGCCATGTGCCACACCATCGAGGACCCCACCTTCGACGCGACCGCACTGGCCACCAACCCGCACGCGCAGGTGCGCCCGATCCATCGGCCGCCCCGGCGGCCGGCCGATCGAGTACCGGTGTGCGCGTGGACGGTTCGCATCGATCCCGCCAACGAACCGCCCGCGGTACCGCGCAACGCGGCACGCATGGCCGAATTCGCCGCTGTCGATATCGAATTGGCGCCGATCGAAGCCGGCGGGCCGGGCCGGTCGGACTACCGCGGGCCGCTGCTGAGCGATATCGACTTCGCGAGTTTCTCGCATTCGGCGCTGGTCCGGATGGCCGACGAGGTGTGCCTGCAGCAGCATCTGCTGAACCTCGGATTCCTGATCGCGGTCGGCGAGCGCGCGGACGCGGAGACCACCGCCGCGATCGCGCGCAAACAGTTCACCGGGATAGCCGGGCTCACCTCCGAACGGCTGCGTGCGGTCCTGGGTCTCGGTACCGGCTTCGACGATCTCGCTCAGGTTCTGCGGCTGCATCCGGCGTGGAATCCGCTGCCCTACGTCGACATGCAGGTCGACGCCTATCACGATTCCGCGGTCCTGCGCATCGCGCGCGACAGCCCGGGTGTACGCGACGGCGGCTGGCCGGCCGCGGTCGACGCCGAACATCTGGAGCCGCTGGCCGCCATGGTGCGCGTGGTGAACCCACGGTTCGACGTGCATGCCCGCGAGGGTGACGAGCGTGAACTCGTCGTCGAGATCACCGCCGCATCGACACCTTTCCGCGAGTCGCCGGAGGTGGCGATCACGCGGTTCAGCACCGGGGCGGACTTCCACTTCAGCCCCCGGCAGTCGCTGCCGCTGACGGTCGTCTGACCGCCCTCAGTCCCGAACCGCCGCAATCGACGAGAGATCTCAGATATGCCGAACAATTTCGCCGACCTGTTCGAGCACGCCGTGGACGCCATGCCGGATCGGGTGGCGCTGATTCAGGGCGAGCGCCAGGTCACGTATCAGGACCTGGAACGCCGCGCCAACCAGCTCGCCCACCACCTGGCCGCGAGGGGGCTGGGGGAGGGCAGCCACATCGGCTTCCAGATGCACAACAGCATCGAGACGATGGAAACCCTGATCGCCGCCTTCAAGATTCGGGCGGTGCCGATCAACATCAACTACCGCTACGGCGCGGACGAACTGCGCTACGTCTACGACAACGCCGATCTCGAAGCGGTGGTGCACCACCGCTGCTACGCACAGGTCGTCGATCAGGTGCGTC
Source organism: Nocardia mikamii NBRC 108933 (assembly GCF_001613505.1). Taxonomy (GTDB): domain Bacteria; phylum Actinomycetota; class Actinomycetes; order Mycobacteriales; family Mycobacteriaceae; genus Nocardia; species Nocardia mikamii. The sequence continues at coordinate 551,543 of NZ_BDCM01000003.1, read as the reverse complement.
CGCAGGTGACCACGCTGCGCCACGCCTTCGTCGTCGACGACGATCAGGGCGGCGCCGGCCTCCCCAGTGAATCCACTCCCTACGCCGAAGCGTTCGAAAGCAGCTCCAGCGCACGGGATTTCGGCGAGCGCAGCGCCGACGACCTGTTCATGATGTACACCGGCGGCACCACCGGCATGCCCAAGGGCGTGATGTGGCGCCAGGAGGACATGTGGCGGGTGCTCGGCGGCGGCATCGACTTCTACACCAATGTGCCGGTGGCCGACGAGTTCGAACAGTCCCGGGTCGGCTCGCAGAACGACCCGCTGCGCTGGCTGCTCCTGCCGCCCCTGATCCACGCCGCGGCGCTGATGCCCACCTTCACCGCGCTGTGGTCGGGCAATACCGTCGTGTACGAGCCGCGCTTCGACGCCGACCGGGTCTGGCAGGTGGTCGCGTCCCAGCGGGTCAACATCGTGGTCATCACCGGTGACGCCATGGCGCGGCCGCTGCTCAACTCCTATCGGCAGTCACCGGTGGACGCCTCCTCGGTGGTCGCCCTGGCTTCCGGGGCGGCACTGCTGTCGCAGCCGGTGAAGAACGAGATGCTGGAGCTGTTCCCGCATGCGGTGATCACCGATTCGATCGGCTCCTCCGAAACCGGATTCGGTGGCATCGGCGTGGCACAGAAGGACGACGACCCGTCCCGCGGGCCGCGCGTGCAGACCGGACGCGGTGCGGTCGTGGTGAACGAGGAGGGCCGGGAGGTGGCGCCCGGCGAAGAGGGCTGGATGGCCAAGAAGGGGTCGGTGCCCCTCGGCTACTACAAGGACCAGGCCAAGTCCGACAAGTTGTTCAAGACCGTCGACGGTGTCCGCATGGTCATCACCGACGACCGCGCGCGGGTGGAGGCCGACGGCACCATCACCCTGATCGGACGTGGCAACATGGTGATCAACACCGGTGGCGAGAAGGTGTTCGTCGAAGAGGTGGAGGCCGTCGTCAAGGCCCATGAAGGCGTCTACGACGTGGTGGTCATCGGAGTTCCGCACGAGCGCTGGGGCCATCAGGTCGCGGCGGTGGTGTCGACCGCCGGCACCGATCCGCTGGATTTCGCCGACCTCGAGGCGCATGTCCGCAAACACCTCGCCGGATACAAACTGCCGCGCAGCATCTGGGTGGTCGACGCCGTCGGGCGCACACCCAGCGGCAAACCGGACTATCGGTGGGCGAAGGGTCATGCCGAATCCCACCCGCCGACCTACACCGTCGGCTCCTGAATCCACCGCATCGCCGCCGGCCGTCCCGATTCGAGTGCTCGCGCTCGACCCGGGGCGGCCTCGGTGCGTTCGGGCGTCGTCGTGCGGCCGGATGCGGCCGGGCTGGTCGGCCGGGCGCGACACCGCGGCCGCGGGAGCGGACCGTCTCGGTGAGTGGGATTTCGGGGACGAGAAGGTCTGTGCAATCAAATTGGAACGTGTTCTACTTGGAGGATGACAGCGGTGCATTCCGTACTCGGTGAAAAAGTCAGGATGCCGGTCGAGATCCGCGACGCCGACGCCTGTGCGGCGACATTTCTCGTCGACGCGGGGGCGGCCCGGGAGATCGTGGCGCCGACCGGACTAGAACCACTCACGGTCGCCGGGCGCGGGGTGTGCTCGCTGGTTTTCGTGCGATACGTGGACGGCGACCTGGGGCCGTATCACGAATTCGGCCTCACCCTGATGGTGCGCGGCCGGGACAAGGACCTCGGCGTCTACATCCCGTGGCTGCCGGTGAACCAGACCTTCACCTGCGCCGCCGGCCGCGAGATCTGGGGTTTTCCCAAGGAGATCGCCGATATCCGGATCACGCCGGTGCGTCGTGGCAAGCGCTGCGAGGTGCGGATCGACGACCGTCCGGTGGTGGCGATGGAAGTCGGTGGCGGTGTGCCGTCACCGGGCGGAATGGGCGGTGCGTCGATCGCGGCCTACACCCATATGGACGGCATACTGCGCCGCACCCCGTGGGTGATGAACCCGTCGCAGGTGCGAATGGGGCTGGGCGGCACCAGGATCGAGCTCGGCGATCACCCCGTCGCCGAACAGATGCGTGCCCTGGGGTTGCCCAAGCGCGCACTCTTCAGCAGCCGGATCGGACTGCTGCGCATGACTTTCGAAGACGCGGTGGAGGTTCGATGAGCAAGACGGCAGTGGTGACCGGTGCGGCCAGCGGTATGGGGCGCATGGCGGCCCAGCGGCTGGCGGCCGGGGGGTATCGGGTGGCCGCACTCGACATCAACGAGACCGGCCTGGCCGAGACGGCCCGGCGCTCACCGAACATGAGCACCTACACATGCGATGTCGCCGACGATCAGGCGGTACGAGCGGTGGTCGACAAGGTCCGCTCCGACCTCGGCCCGATCGAGCACGTCGTGCACGCGGCCGCGCTGTGCCGGGTGGGATCGGCTCTGACGCACGATGTTTCGGATATGCGCCGGGTGATGGACATCAACTACGGCGGCACGATCAATATCTGCCAGGCCATCGTGCCGGAGATGAAGAAGGACGGTCGCGGCACCCTGGTGCTGTTCGCCTCGGTGGCGGGCTGGCTGCCCTCGCCCGGCCTGGCCGCCTACTCGGCCTCCAAATTCGCCGTCGTCTGCTATCACGAAGCGCTGGCGCAGGAGTTGAACGGGACCGGGGTCCGGGTGATCTCGATCTGCCCGCCGATCGTGGAAACCCCTCTGCTGGACGGCATTCGGGCTGCCAACGAGGCGGTGGTCGCAGGCCAGAAGGGCATCACCCCGGACCGGGTGCTGGATGCGACCGAACGCGCCGTCGCCGACCCGAAGGCGCCGCTGTTCATCTTCCCCGGCCCCGCCAAGCCGCTGTGGCTGGCACGACGTTTCGCCCCGAACTTCCTGCGCAAGCAGGTCACTCGGATGGTGAAGCCGGAATTGTGATGGTGCTGAACTGATCGTGCAAACCTCGGCGCGAAATCGAGTTTTCTCGCAATCTTGTCGAGGTTCGCACGATGTGTTCAGCCTCTTCCCGCCCGGTGGACAACCGGATGCGGTGTCAGCGGCCCTTGAACTCCGGCTTGCGGCGCTCGGCGAAGGCCCGCGGACCTTCCTTGGCGTCGTCACTGCGGAAGACGGTGAGGCCGAGCTGCGCGTCGATCTTGAAGGCCTCGTTCTCGTGCATGCCCTCGGTGTCGCGCATGGTCTTCAGAATCGCCTGCACCGCCAGCGGCCCGTTGGCGTTGATCTTCTCGGCGAGTTCGAGCGCCTTGTCCAGCGCGGTCCCGTCCGGCACCACATGTCCGATCAGGCCGTACTCCTTGGCCTCCGCGGCGGTGATGTGACGGCCGGTGAGCAGAATGTCGGCGGCGACGGTGTAGGGGATCTGCCGGGGCAGTCGCACCGCCGAGCCGCCCATGGGGAACAGGCTCCAGCGTGCCTCGGACACACCGAATTTCGCGCTCTCGCCGGCGACCCGGATATCGGTGCCCTGCAGAATCTCGGTTCCGCCGGCGATGGCGGCGCCCTCGACGGCGGCGATCAGCGGCTTGGTCAGGCGGCGGCCCTTGAGCAGACCCGGGATGTTGGTCGGATCGAACGCGCCGCCCGCGCTCATGTTCTTGGCCGGATCCTGTTTGGTCATCGCCTTGAGGTCGGCGCCCGCGCAGAACGCGCCACCGGCGCCGGTGAGAATGCAGGAGCGGATCTCCGGGTCGTTGTCGACGGTGTCCCAGGCCTGCACCATCAGGTCGAGCATCTCGGCCGACAGCGCATTGCGGACGGCCGGGCGGTTCATGGTGACGATCAGGGTGGCGCCGCGTCGCTCCAGCAGCGCATGGGGTTCTGTGTTGCTACCTGTTTCAGTTGCTGCCGTCGTCATCGCCGACCCACTTTCCTCATGGTATTACTCGCGTTTTGCGGACGAAGTTACCCCGCAACGTTGTACAGAACAATAACGTGTTCTAGTTTGGATCATGGTGACCGCCGTCACGGGCGGCAAGTTATGGAGATCGCTGATGGAGACAACCACGCACAGCGGCGCCGCGAGCACGCTGCCGCCGCGGATCACGAAGACGCTGATCGACCGCCTCACCGGGCTGATCACCGCGGGCATCGCGGGGGAGAAGCGCGAACCCTACGACATGATCGAGGTCTACACCGGCGCGGTCGTCGGTGAGCTGCCGCAGTCCTCGCCCGAGGACGTCGCCGCGGCGGCCGACAAGGCGCGCGCGGCGCAGCGGGAATGGGCGAACTGGCCGGTCAAGCGCCGGTTGCAGGTCTTCGAGAAGGCCCATGAGCTGATTCTCTCCGAACTCGACACCATCGCGGACCTGATTCAGATCGGTTGCGGCAAGACCCGCCGGATGGCCATCGAGGAATCGTGCGATCCGGTGATGGTGATCAGCCACTACCTCAAACACGCCGAGCGGATCCTGAAGCCGATCCGGCGCGGCGGCGCGATGCCCATCATCTCCACCTCCACCGAACAGCATCGGCCCAAGGGCGTCGTCGCGGTGATCGCGCCCTGGAACTTCCCCTTCGCGATCTCGATCTCCGATTCGATCCCGGCCCTCATCGCCGGCAACGGCGTGGTGATCAAGCCGGACAACAAGACCGCGCTGTGCACGCTCTACGGTGTCGAACTTCTGCGCAAGGCGGGGCTGCCGCGCGATCTGATCCAGGTCGTCTGCGGTACCGGACCCGACGTCGGCCCCACCCTGATCGACCACAGCGATTTCGTGATGTTCACCGGCTCCACCGCCACCGGCCGCACCATCGGCGAGCGCGCGGGCCGCAACCTGATCAGCTGCAGCCTCGAACTCGGCGGCAAGAATCCGATGATCGTGCTGGAGGACGCCAACCTCGACGAGGTCATCCCGGGTGCGATCTTCGCGGTGTACGGCAACTCCGGCCAGGCGTGTATGCATATCGAGCGCATCTATGTGCACGATCGCGTCCACGACGAGTTCGTGCGCCGATTCGTCGCGGCGGCGGAGGAATTGGGGTCGAAGGCGGGTGCGTCGTACACCGCCGATCCGGAATTCGGCTCGCTGGTCTCGGTCGATCACATGCGGCGGGTGGCCTCCCACGTCGACGACGCCGTCGCCAAGGGTGCGACCGTGCTGACCGGCGGCAAGGCCCGCCCGGATATCGGCCCCGCTTTCTATGAGCCGACCGTGCTGACCGGTGTGACCCCCGAGATGGAGCACGCGACCGTCGAAACCTTCGGCCCGGTCGTCACCGTCTACCGCTACACCGACGAGAACGAGGCCGTCCGGCAGGCCAATGCGACCACCTACGGCCTCAACGCCAGCATCTGGAGTACGGATCTCGCTCGCGCCGAGAAGCTCGCCGACCGGCTCGAGGCGGGCAATGTCAATGTCAACGACGGGTTCGTCGCGACCTATTCGGCGAAGATGACGCCCTCGGGTGGCGTGAAGCAGTCCGGCGTCGGCACTCGGCACGGCGACGCGGGGCTGCTCAAGTACACCGATACGGTCAATGTCGGCGTGCAGAAGAAGCAGGTGCTCTCGGCGCGGGCGGGCATGCCGTTCGAGAAGCAGCTCAAGAGCACCCTGCTGACACTGCGTCTGAGCCGGCGGCTGCGCATTCGCTGACCGGCGCACCGGTACTCGAAGGGCCCGTTCGCCTCCCACGTCGAACGGGCCCTTCTCCTCCCCGCACCTCGTTGTGCCGGGCGTCTCGCGCCGATCGGGCGCTCCGGTCTACTTCACGCCGATCGGCTTGCCGAACAACGACGCGAAGGTCTCGCCGAAGGTCGAGGCCAGCATCTGGAAACCGTTGGGGTCCAGCAACAACCATCCGGCATCGGCGGTGTGGCACCCCGGCGCGACCGGCACGCCGTCGAGACGGTCGCGCAACCACAGCATCGCGGCACCGCCGCCGGAAATCTCGGTGGCCACGTGCTCGGCGAAGTGTTCCCGGGTGTATTGCACTGTGGCGGAAGGGTTTCGGCAGTAGGTGTCGACGAGGGTGTTCACCTGGCCGACCGGGATGATCTCGTCCGGATTGCCCTGCCAGATGTACATCGGCATATCCGGCACCGATTTGCCCATCCGAGTCTCGTCGAGCACGGCGGCCACCGCGGGCTGCTGCATCGGATCGCCCGGAACCCGCAGCATCCCTTTCAGATTCAGGAACGGCAGCAACGCGCTGACATATTGCACGCACAATCCGCTCTGCAGCGTGGTCAGGCCCTTGCCCAGCGGGTCCATATGCTCGTCGACGAAGCGGGCGAACTCCGGAAACTCGCGCGTCAGGCCCATCACCGCGGCCAGCACCAGGCCTGAGGTCGCCTGCCCGTTGGCCACGTTCAGCGTCGTGCCGAGATCTGCGGGCACACCGCCCTCGGCCGCGCCGACGATATTCAGATCCGGGGCGTAGCTGCCTTTCAGTTCGGCGGCGTGGCCGGTCGCGATCGCGCCGCCGGAGTAGCCGTAGAGGCCGATCCTGGTCTGCGGGCTCAACCGCATCGGCTCGAAGTCGCGGGCCGCGCGAATACCGTCGAGGGTGATCCGGCCGGCCAGCGGACCCGCCGCGTAGGCGTTGTTCGGTCCCTCGTGATCGGGGATCACCACCGCCCAGCCCTGCTGCAACGCCCCTTGGGCGATGACGAATTCGGCCGGGGCGACGATCTGGCCCAGGAACGGACCGGCCGAGAAGTGCTGGATCGCGTAGGACGGTGCGCAATAGCCGGCCAGGGAGTCCTCGGCGATCTGCATGGAGACCAGTTTGTCCGGCGCCGAACCACGTGGTTTCAGAACTGTCGCCACCGCCGGAATCGGTTGGTCGCGGCTGTCGTTCGATCGAAAGGAGATCTGCCATGCGTCGACGTTGACCGGGATCAGCCCGAGATTGGCCACCCGCACCTGCCGCGCGGTGATGATCTCGCCGGGCTGTTTCGCCGCGACGATCTCCGCTGCGGGGTGGTAGAAGCCCGGATCCAGCTCGGGCGGAAGAGGTATCGGGGCCGCGGGTGCGACCGGCGCGGGTTCGGCGGTGGCGCTGGGCGGATGGGCCACCAGCGCCGCCGAGACGGTCAGCGCCGCCGCCGCGGCGAGTACGCGGGTCGTCCGGCGGATGCGGCGCGTCCAGGGTTCGGTCACACTCGGCTCCTTCGCTAATGCGAGACTGCTCCGTCTCACATGTGCAGCGAACTATGGCACAGGTGTGATCGCCGTCGCAAGAATTTCGGTCGGCCGCCGGTTGGTGTGGCTCGACGAGCTGCGGTTCGCCGTCAGGCCGATTCTTCGGTCGGCGTGGGCGCCCAGCGCTCGTCCACCTTCGCCAGCCGCCAGTAGGCGACCGCGACAACCCAGGCGAGGACGAACAATCCGACGATCGCGAATCCCGCGTTGTTGAGGTCGATACCGGCGATCCACTCCGCCACCGGACCGCCGAATCCGGTGTCGTCGTGCAGTACCTTGATCAGCTCGATCGAGCCGATGAACAGGGCCACCGCGATCGACAGGCCGGTGATGGCCAGGTTGTAGAAGATCTTGCGCACCGGATCGGAGAACGCCCAGTCGTAGGCGACGTTCATGAACAGACCGTCGACCGTGTCCATCACGCTCATCCCGGCCGCGAACAGCAGCGGCAGCACCACGATCGCGTACCAGGGCAGTCCCGCCGCCGCGCCGGATCCGGCCAGTGCGAGCAGCGCCACCTCGGTCGCGGTGTCGAAACCCAGGCCGAACAGCACACCGACCGGATAGACGTGCACCGGCCGCCCCACCATCCGCATCACCGGCGCCAGCAGGCGTGCCAGGAATCCGCGCGAATCGAGCGCCGCCTCCAGCTCCGCGCGATCATATTGCCCGCTGTCGCGCAGCCGGCGGAACACCCGCCAGATACCTATCAGCGCAACCACATTGAGCAAACCGATCAGATACAGGAACGAGCCGGAGGCGACGGTGGAGATGGTGCCGAGGGTCTTGCGGGTCGAGGAGTCCTCGTCGACCAGTGTGCCCACCACGTGCGCACCGGCCACCACCAGCGCGGCGAGGACGAACACGATCGTGGAATGCCCCATCGCGAACCAGAATCCGACCGACTTGGGGCGTTTGCCGTCGCTCATCAGCTTGCGCGTGGTGTTGTCGATGGCGGCGATGTGGTCGGCGTCGAAGGCGTGACGCAGCCCGAAGGTGTAGGCGGTGATGCCCAGCCCGATACCGAAGACCTCGGTGCCGATGCGATAACCGTGCGGAGCGATCGCGCCGAACAACAGGCCGAATCCGATCAGATGCATCAGCGCGACCACGCCGAGCAGCACCCCGGCCTCCAGCCAGTCGCGCCGGGACCAGTCCCGCAGGACATCGCGAAGTAGACGGCGACGAGAGGACATGGGCCCCAACCCTTCTGGGGAACCCGCGTCCCCGTCCGTGCGCAGCGACGAAAGGGGTCTGGCTGACAGCATCGGCTGAACACAGTGGCGCGACCGCACCGGATTGGCACCGGTTTCCCGTTCCCATCGCGAGAACTCTGCGGACTATACCAACGAACGGCGTCCGGCCGGCCACGGTCATCGCAGGTCGCGACGACGGGGCGAGAGGATTTCCGAGCGATGAAATGTCGGGTATGCGCCCGTAAGCCCAGGAAATAGGGGAGACTCGGCGTAACACAGTCTGTAGTGCGACGGCTGTGTGCCGGGTACCAGTTCCACAGGGTCAGCGTTTCAGCAATGCCGTTTCAGCAATGCCAGGGGAGCCTTCATGTCGCAGTCTTCTGCCGCGTACCCGAGTGTGGTGCCGGTCGGGGTGGATACCGCTCGTGCCAGTATCGCGCGCGTCTACGATGCCGCCCTGCACGGCAAGGACAACTTCGAAGTCGATCGTGAAGTGCTCGCGCAGGTGCGTGCCGTGGCCCCGCAGGTGAACGATCTGGCCTGGGCGAACCGGGACTTCCTGATCAGAGCGTGCCGCTTCCTGGCCGCGCAGGCCGGGATCGACCAGTATCTCGACCTGGGTTCGGGGCTGCCGACGGCGGAGAACACCCATCAGGTGGTGCAGCGGATCCGGCCCGAGGCCCGGGTGGTCTACGTCGACAACGATCCGATGGTGCTGGCGTACGCACGGGCGCTGCTCGAGGCGAATTCGCAGACCAGCATCGTCGCCTGCGACATCTTCCGCCCGCACGAAGTGCTCACCGATCCGACCGTGCGCGACGACCTCGACTTCTCCCGGCCGATGGCGCTCTTCCAGATCGGGACCCTGCAGCACTATCTCGATGACGACGCCCCGGCCCTGATGCAGACCTATATCGACGCGCTGCCCTCCGGTTCGTACGTGGCGATCGCGCATTTCTACGATCCGGAGGACTCCGGTCCGAGCGAACTGGCCCGCAAGATGGAGGACAGGTTCGTCCACAGCCCGATGGGCAGCGGGCGATTCCGCACCCGCGACCAGATTCAGGCCCTGTTCGGCGGACTGAAGATGATCGAACCGGGGCTCGTGCTGTGCGACGACTGGTGGCCGGACGGCCCGCGACTCACACCGTTGTCGGACGTGCGCCGGTGCATCCTGGGTGGAGTCGGTCGCAAGCCCTGAGTCAATACGCTCCCGCGGGTGCGCCCGGGGCGATGCCGTGATGCAGTTCGGCGACGTCCGGATGGGCCCGGATGCGTGATTTCCAGGCGTTGCGGCCGTAGGTGTCGAAAATCGGGTTGTCCGGGTCGGCCGTGACTCCGTGTGCGGCCGCGGCCAATTCGGGTGGCAGCGGCAGCAGCGGTATGCGGGCGTCCAGCGCCGGATTCAGGAAATACGGGACGGAGATACGGTCGGTGCCCGGTTCCGGGGCGAGTACGCGGTGACGGGTGGCACGTAGATAGCCGCCGCTGGCCACCTCGAGCAATTCGCCGATATTCACGATGAAGGCACCCGGTAGCGGCGGCGCGTCCACCCACTCCCCGGACGACAGTTCCACCTGCAGACCGTGCGAATCCGGTTCCACCAGAAGCAGCGTGAGCACACCGGAATCCTTGTGCGCGCCGACGCCCTGGGGATTGTCCGGGTTACCGGGATAGCGAACCACCTTGATCAGGGTGGCCGGGCGGTCGGCGAAGGCGGGATCGAAGAAGTTCTCCGGCGCACCCAGGGCCGCGGCCCAGTGCCGCAGCAGGGCACGCCCGACCCGGGCGAGAGATGCGTCCCAATCACGCAGTGCGGGACGGAGTTCCGGGAGCGCGGTCGGCCAGAGGTTGGGGCCCTGCAGTCGCCAGTACCCCTCCGCCCCGGCGATCGCCTCGGCCTCCGGCCCGATATCGATCTGCTCGCGCCAGTCGACCCGGCCGTTGGTCAGTTCGCCGCCGAGTCGCGAATAGCCGCGGAACTGCGGGCTGCGCAACTGACTGATCTCCTGCTTGGCCGGCTCCGGCAGCGCGAAGAACCGCCGGGCCAAGGCGAGCAGTTCTGCACCGCGCTCGGGTGCGACGCCGTGACCGACCAGATAGAAGAATCCGAATTCGTGTGTGGTCGCGCGTAATTCGCTGCGGAACCGCTGTGGATCGGCATCCGCGGTCGTCAGATCGAGTACCGGGAGTACGCGGTCGGTCATCGCACATCCTTATCCTCGTTCGCGGTCGATAATCCCCAGATCTACCGCATTCGCGCAGGTGTCGAAAGGGTTCGACTCGGCCGGAATGCAAATCGCTCCAAACCGAATCGTCGTGATTCAAAGGGGCGGCTTCGCAATTCACACCACCTAGGCTCGGCCGGGCCGACGCGCACCACCGTGCCGTCGTGCGCAGTGTCGAGAGGAATTACCTGATGTCCGGACGTATCCGCACCGCATTATCCGTATTCGCAGCCGGTACGGCTGCCGCTGTGCTGCTCACCGCCTGCGGCAGCGGAGGATCCGCCCACACCGAGAACGGGGTGACCTCGCTGCGGTATCTGGGCTGGACCGATCAGGTCACGCTTCCGGAGCTCGCGGAGAACCTCGGATTCTTCGACGGCAAGATCAAACTCGACTACGTCGGCAACACCATCAGCGGACCGCAGGAAATCCAGACCGCCGCGACCGGGCAGGTCGACTTCGGCGGGGCCTTCGCCGGTGCGGTCGCCAAACTGGCCGGCGCCGGGGCGCCCATCACCGCGGTGGTCAACTACTACGGGTCGGACGAAAAGTCCTTCCAGGGCTATTACACGCTCGACAACAGCCCGATTCGTTCGGCCGCAGATCTGGTCGGCAAGAAGGTCGGCGTGAATACGCTCGGTGGCCAGAACGAGGCCGATATCCACGATGCGTTGAAGAAGGCCGGACTGAGCGTCGAGCAGATCAAATCGGTGCAATTGGTGGCGCTGCCGCCGCCGAATATCGAACAGGCGCTGCGGCAAGGACAGATCGACGCCGCGGCATTGAACGGCCAGTTCCAGCAGCGTGCGGTGGCCAACGGCGGGGTGCGTCCGATCTTCACCGAACTCGACGAATATGGCGGTCCGATCAACGGCGGACCCTACGTCTTCCGCAACGACTTCATCGCGAAGAACCCCGACGTGGTCCGCGCCTTCACCACCGGCGTCGCGAAGGCGATCGAGTGGGAGCGCAGCACGCCGCGCGAGCAGGTGATCGCGAAATTCACCGAGATCATCAACGCCCGCCACCGCGCCGGTGAGGACACTTCGACGCTGAAATACTGGCTGTCCGTGGGCGTTCCGGCCCGCTACGGCAAGGTGTCGGACGAGGACTTCACCCGTTGGCAGAGCTGGCTCGAGGACACCGGGGCCATCGATCACAAGCTGGATCCGAGCAAGTTCTACACGAACAAGTTCAACTCGCTGCTGCAGTCCTCGGACGCGTCCGGAAAGTAGCGCGCACGCACGTCGTGCCCCGGCGGGTCGGTAAGAGGCGAGCCGACCCGCCGGTACGGCATCATCGGTGCCCATGAGCGACTCCGTGACCACCGGCGGCGCCCGCGGGCCGGCGCACCGCCGCATCCCGATGACCGGCCGCGATCCCGACGAACCCGGACGGGTGTCCTCACCGCTGGAGCTGCTGTTCGATCTGACCTTCGTGGTCGCGGTCGGCACCTCGGCGTCGTATTTCGCCGAGATGGTGGCCGACGGGCATGCGGGCAAGGCGGTGGTCGCCTTCGTGCTGGCGATGTTCGCCATCGTCAACGCCTGGATCAATTTCAGCTGGTTCGCCTCCGCGTTCGACACCGACGACTGGCTGTACCGCGTGCTCACCATGGTGGTGATGATCGGCGTCGTGGTCTTCGCCCTCGGCCTGCCCGCGATGTTCCATTCGGTCGACGTGGGCGATCACCTCGACGTGCGGGTGATGGTCGTCGGCTACATCGTGATGCGGATCGCGATGGTGCTGCAGTGGTGGCGCGCCGGACGGGAGTCGCCCCCCTTCCGGCACGTCGGCTACGGGAGTATCCGCTGGACGATCATCGCCCAAATCGGTTGGGTGATCATCGGATTCGTCCACATGCCGCTGCTCGTGGCCGGTGTGGGATGCGTGCTGCTCGGCGTGCTGGAACTGCTCGTACCGGTGCTGACCCAGGGCCGCGCGAGCGGCACCCCGTGGCATCCGCACCACGTCGCCGAACGCTACAGCCTGTTCGCCATCATCGCGCTCGGTGAGGGCGTGGTCGGCACGGTCGCCTCCTCGGGTGGGCTGCTCGGCGGCAGCGACGGTGCGAACTGGAGCGCCGACGCGATCGCGATCGTGATCGCCGGCGTGGGCCTGACCTTCGGCATGTGGTGGGTGTACTTCACCACCCCGTTCGGCGAGATCCTCGTGCACCGCCGCAACCGCGGCTACCTGTTCGGATACGGCCACATCCCGCTCTACATGGGTATCGCCGGCGCCGGCGCGGGCCTGCACGTCGCGGGCCTGTCACTCGAGCACCACTCCCGTATCGGCCCGGTCGCGGTGGTCCTGGCCCTGGCGCTGCCGGTCGGCGTCTACCTGCTGATGGTCTACCTGCTGCACACGCTGCTGCTGTCGGCGCCCGACCCGTTCCACATCCTGCTGCTGACCCTCACGGCCGTGGTTCTGGCCGTCGCGGTCGTCCTGGCCGCGCTCGGCGTCTCGATCTCCGTCTGCCTGCTGGTCGTGATGATCTCCCCGTTCATCACCGTGGTCGGCTACGAAACCATCGGCTACCGGCACCAGCGCGAGATGCTGGCGAATCTGGAGTGAGGACGGTACGGCCCGCGCTGCTGCCTCGGGCCCGTCGCCGGTCTACCGCGGTCCGGACGACCAATACGGCGTCTGCGGCTGCTGGGCCGAATTCTGCTGGGCCGAATTCTGCTGCGGCGGGCTCCACAGCGGGACGTCCTGCTTCTGCGGAGGCGACCACAGCGGCACATCCTGGTTCTGCGGCGGGGTCCACATCGGCAGATTCTGATTCTGCGGCGGCGTCCACATCGGCAGATCCTGGTTCTGCGGTGCCACCGGCACAGCACCACCCTGCCTCCGCCCGGACGCCTTGACCAGACTGACGACCAACAGAACCGCTCCCGCGATGAGGATGATGATCCCCAAGATCGCCATCAAGCCGATGAGTGCCACCACGAACAAAGTTGTAGCACAAGGAGTTCCGGTGGTCCCGGAAATGGGAAGCGAGCGCGCCCAGAGGATCGGGCCGTGGATGGTGAAGTCTCCCGAACCCGACACCGCGAAACGCATCCGGCAAAGCAAGAGGCCCCGACCAGTGGATTGGTCAGGGCCTCTGCCGTGTCTCCACACACGAGTCGGGGTGACAGGATTTGAACCTGCGACCTCTTCGTCCCGAACGAAGCGCGCTACCAAGCTGCGCCACACCCCGTGAGTTGAGCCTGTCGTAGCTTACAGCAGGGGGGAGCGGATCATTAAATCCGCTGGTCAGCGGGCAGGCAGGGGGCGGATGGTGGAGAGGATGCGCTTGGCGGTTTCCCTGTCCACGGACTTGTCGACGCCGGTGTCGGCGGCGACGGTCATGACGAAGTTCCCGTTCTCGCTGGGGAAGGCGAAGGTGTAGACCGCGAAGGTCGTGGCGCAGCCGGGAGCCGGTGGCGGCGCGCTGCCGGTGGTCTCGACGAAGGAGCCGTGCAGCTGCCCGTCCAGCGAAACCATCGGCTGGGCCGGGGCCGGGGCGGCGACGGTGGCGTTCGACCAGCCGAACTTGGCCATCCGGGCCCCGATATCGGCGGCGGCCGCGGCCGGGTCCGCCTGAGGAGACATGGTGAGGAAGGCGTTGGTCCGGGTGTAGTTCGGGCAGTAGTTCTTGCCGTCCTGTGCCAAGCCGGCGATTTCCAGCGGATTCGATCCCGAACCCCAGGCGGCGGTACCGACCGGATCGACCTTCCACTCCGCGGGGGCGTCGTAGGCCGCACCGCGATCGAGGATCTGAACGACCTGGTAGCCCGGAACCATCGGCGGAGGCGCGGCGCCGGGCTGCGGCTTCGGCGCAGACTGCTGCGGCGCGGTCTGTTGCGGCCGCGACGGCGGTGGGGGAGGCTGGTTTTCGCTACTGAGCGCGCTGACCATGGACGGCTTGCCGGACCCCGCGGCGGCCGGCGAGTCGGAATGCCGGCTCGCGACCACCGCCACGGTCGCGCCGATCGCCGCGACGACAAGCACTCCTATTACGCTGAGCAGCAGAGCCTTTCGCCGCCGGGGCGGCTGCTCGGCCGGTACCTGCAGCAGTGCGGTGTGCGGATGCTGGGCTGTCGGTGGCCCCCAGGACGCCTGCTGCGGTGCGGGGTGTGATCCGACCCCCAATTGCCAATCCGGCTCGGGGCGACCGCTACCCGGCGGCGCCGAGAACTGTTGCTGGGAGGGAGTATTCGCGCCCGGCATCGCGCTGCCCGGCCACGGCGGCATCCCGGTTTGGGCTCCGAAGGCGGTGGTGGGCGCATCGGATCCGCCCGGCCCCGACGGTGCGCCCGGCGCACCGGAATTCCACTGCCCGCCGAAGGGATTCGGGTTGTGCGGCCCGCCGGGCCCACCCGGGGTGCCGAAACCGTGCGGCGACGGAGCGAAGCCCGGCGGCGTGCCCGGCGAGGTCGGAGGAACGTCGGGATGATGGGGCGCCGACCCCTCAGGCCCGATACGAGGCGCCTGGAAAGCGGTAGGGGCACCGGAATTCGGCTGACCGTTGCCGGAACCCGGGTCGGCATTCGGGCCGCGAGAGGCGTCTCCGCTCGCGCCGCCCTGCGGCGACCACGGATGGAGCGGCGCGGATTGCCCTCCGGCAGCGTTGTTCCCGTCGAACAGCGACCCGGACGACCGGCCCGCGTCCGGCGCCGCGGGCTTCATAGGTTCGGCCGGAGAGCCGGATCGCGCGGGTTCGGCCGGGCCGCCGGGAGCCGTAGGCACCGACCCGGGCCGGGCCCACGGAGACCCTTGTGACACAGGGAAATTCGCGCCCGGCACCCGTCGGATCGCCAGTGTCGGCGGGGTCTCGTTCGAGTCCGGAGTGGGTTCTCGTCGCGCGGTCGGGTCGTCGTTCCGCTCGAACCCACTGTTCACCGTGTACCCCTGCCTGATGTCGTGCCTCGGCACGCCACCCTAGCGCGCCACGGCCTCCGATTCCGAGACGCCATGGCCACTGTCGGCGACGGGGCCTTTCGGCGGGGCGGCGACCAGCGTCAGCAAGGTCGCCTCGGGGCGGCAGCAGAAGCGGTACGGCGCCCACGGCGAGGTGCCCAGACCCGCGGACACGTGCAGCCGCGTGTGCGCACCCCAGCGCGACGGCCCCTTCACCCGGGACCGATCGATACCGCAGTTGGTGACCAGCGCGCCGAATCCCGGCAGGCACAGCTGCCCGCCGTGGGTGTGGCCGGCCAGCACGAGGTCGTACCCGTCACCGGCGAACCGATCGAGCACCCGCGGTTCGGGCGAATGGGTGAGTCCGATGCTCAGATCGGCCAGGGGATTCGGCGAGCCGGCGACCGTGTCGTAGCGATCGCGAGCCAGGTGCGGGTCGTCGACGCCGGCCGTGGAGATCTTGATTCCGGCGACCTCGAGATCGCGCCGCACATGCGTCAGATCCAGCCAGCCGCGTTCGGTGAACGCCGCGCGCAGATCCTGCCAGGGCAGCGGATCGCCGTGCACGCGCTTGTGGTTCTTGTCGAAGTACTTGAGCGGATTCTTCGGGACGGGCGCGAAGTAGTCGTTACTGCCGAACACGAAGATGCCCGGACGGGAGAGCAACGCCGTCAGCGACTGCACCACCGCGGGCACCGCCTTCGGATGCGCGAGATTGTCGCCGGTGTTGACGATCAGGTCCGGTTCCAGGGCGGCGAGTTCGCGAACCCAGGCTTGTTTGAGTTTCTGGCCGGGCGTCATGTGCAGGTCGCTGATGTGCAGCACACGCAGGCTCGACGAGCCCGGCTGCAGCACCGGCATCGTGGCCTCGCGCAGGACGAAGGCATTGCGTTCGATCAGCGAGGCATAGCCGATTCCGGCCACTGCGGTACCGGCGGCCGCGGCGGCGACCTTAGCTCCGGAGCCCAGCGCTGCTCGTCGAAGTGCGGGGGACGAGAATACGGGCATCAGCCCAGAATAGGCGACCACTGTGACGAATACCGAGTGTGATTCCGCACAGGCATCCGGTTTGCCGGGGGTTGTCGTGCCCGTCCACCCGGCTCGACACGCGGAAATGCGGTGGGAGGGTCCGCGCGCAACGGCTAGCGTGTGGCGCATGTCGGAACTCAAATCGAAGTTGCGCGCCGAT
This sequence comes from Nocardia mikamii NBRC 108933, assembly GCF_001613505.1. Classification (GTDB taxonomy): domain Bacteria; phylum Actinomycetota; class Actinomycetes; order Mycobacteriales; family Mycobacteriaceae; genus Nocardia; species Nocardia mikamii. The sequence goes on along the minus strand of NZ_BDCM01000003.1, from coordinate 534,873 downwards.
CTGACCGCGGCGATGAAGGCCAAGGACACGTTGCGCCTCAGCACGCTGCGCATGCTGCTGGCAGCCGTGCAGAACGCCGAGGTCGCCGGTACCGAGGCGAAGGAGCTCTCCGATGCCGAGGTGATCGCGGTCCTCGGCAAGGAGGCCAAGAAGCGCAATGAGGCGGCCGTCGTCTACGAACAGAACGGTCGCGGCGAGCTGGCCGCCAACGAGCGCGCCGAGCAGGAGATCATCGACGAATATCTGCCGACCCCGCTCACCGAAGCCGAGGTCGCCGACATCGCCGATACCGCCATCGCCGATGTGGCCGAGCAGCTGGGCGAGCGGCCGGGCATGAAGCAGATGGGCCAGGTCATGAAGGTCGCGACGGCGCTGGCCGCGGGCCGGGCCGACGGTTCGCGGATCTCGGCCGCGGTCAAAGCCCGGTTGTAGGGCCCGGCTACCCGGACAAAGCAGGAGGCCGGCGAATGTGTCGCACATTCGCCGGCCTCTCGCGTATCGCTACCGGGGGATCGGAATCGGAATCGGTGGCAGCCTGGGTATCTGCGGAAGACCCGGGAGCACCGGCGGCGCGGGCGCCGGTCCGGGGCGCGGGATCTCCCGCTGTGTGCCGTCGCTGACGAGCACCGTGATCACCGATCCGGGGATGGCCGAGCCGTTCGGCGTCGTAGCGGTGACCGTGCCCTTCGCCGCCGACCCGGGCGAGGTGACCGTCGACACCTGGAACCCCGCGCCGATGAGCACCGAGCGGGCCTCGGACTCCGACATGCCGTTCACATCCGGAATCTGAGCGTTGTTCGAGCCGCGCACGTACTTGTCGTCCAGCGGCGGCAGCGCCGGCGGCGGGAATTTGTCGAGTACCGGCTTGATACCGCCGAACCAGCTGCGAGCCGGTTCGTTACCGCCGTAGAGGTTGCCGTCACCGCAGGTACGCAGCGGGAACGAGCAGATCTCGCCGGGCGTCGGGGAGTCGCCGTAGATGTAGGCGGCGCCGGCCATCGAATTGGTGAACCCGAGGAATGCCGAGGACCGGTGGGTTTCGGTGGTTCCCGTCTTGGCCGACACCGGGGCGTTCCAGCCCACCACATGCGCGGAACCGGCCGCGGTACCGCCCACGGCGTCCTGGCTCAGCGCGTTGGCCAGCGTATTCGCCAAGCCCGGCTCGACGACCTGTTCACAGGCCTGCTGGGTGAGCGGCACCTGCTTGCCGTCGCGGTCGAGAACCTCGGCGATCGGCGACGGCGGGCACCACTTTCCGCCGGAGGCCAGCGTCGCGGCGACATTGGACAGTTCCAGCGGATTGATCGCGACCGGGCCCAGGGTGAACGAGCCGAGATTCTGCTGTTTGATCATGTCCGCCAGGCTCTGATTACCGTGGCCGGAGGTGCCCGCTTCGGTGTAGGAACGCATCCCGAGCCGTACCGCCATATCGACCGTCGGTGTCACGCCGACGTCCTGAATGAGCTTGACGAACGCGGTATTCGGTGACTGCGCCAACGCTTCGGTCACCGATTCCGGTGATTTGTAATTACCGGCGTTCTTCACGCAGTAGGTGGCGGGTGGGCAGCCCACGGCGCCACCGTTACCCATACCCTTCGCGGCGAAGAACGAGGGCACGTCCAGCTGAGCGCTGGTGCCCAGGCCCTTCTCCATGGCGGCGGCCGTGGTGAAGATCTTGAAAATGGATCCGGCGCCGTCACCGACCATCGAATACGGCTGCGGTTGGACGGTTTGATGCGCGCCCTGATCCAGGCCGTAGGTGCGGCTCGAGGTCATCGCCAGGATGTGGTGGGAGTCCTGGCCGGGAGCGATGATGCTCATGACCTCGGCGATATTCTCCAGATTCGGATCGGTGTTCGCCGTGACGGCGGCCTTGACCGAATTCTGCACCGCCGGATCCAAGGTGGTGCGGATCAGATATCCGCCCTTGTCCATCTGATCCTTGCTGATACCGGAATTGGCCAGATATTGCAGTGCGTAATCACAGAAATAACCGCGGTCACCTGCGGCGATGCATCCGCGCGGCAGGCCCTTGGGCTCCGGCAGCACACCCAGCGGCTGCTCCTTGGCGGCCCGGAATTCGTCGGCCCGGCTCGGAATGTTCTGGATCAGGGTGTCCAGCACGGTATTACGCCGCTCCAGCACGCCCTTGGGATTGGTGTACGGGTTGAGTTTGGAGCTGGACTGGACCATACCGGCGAGCATGGCGGCCTGCGCGACCTTCAAATCCTTGGCGTCGACGCCGAAATAGGTCTGCGCCGCGTCCTGAATGCCGTAGGAGCCGTTGCCGAACGGGACCAGGTTCAGATAGCGGGTGAGAATCTCGTCCTTGGTGAGTTCTTTCTCCAAGGTCAGCGCCATTCGGATTTCGCGCAGTTTACGCGCCGGCGTGGTCTCGATGGCGGCACGGCGTTCGGCGTCGGTTTTCGCGACCACCAGCAGTTGGAAGTTCTTCACGTACTGCTGGTCGATGGTCGAGGCGCCCTGCTGGACTTCACCGCTCGAGGTGTTGGTCAGGAATGCGCGCAGCGTGCCCTGCCAGTCGACGCCGCCGTGTTCGGCGAAGCGTTTGTCCTCGATGGAGACGATCGCCAACTTCATATCGTTGGAGATCTTGTCGCTGGGGACCTCGAAACGTCTCTGCTCGTACAGCCACGCGATGGGGGCTCCGGTCGCATCGACCATCGTCGACACCGCCGGTGCGGTGCCCTCCACCAATTCCGCGGAAACGTTGTCCACGGCATCGGCTGCGCGGTTCGACAGGTACCCGAAGCCGCCTGCGAGCGGGAACAGCAATCCGGCGACGAGTACGGCCGCTAGGACGCAGGCGCCGGCGAGCCTCGCGAGCGTTTGTGAGATCGGCACGCGCCCCAGCCTAATTGCCCGCCGTCACACGCGCGGTGCGCGGTCGGCGGCGCGCCATGACACCTGGTCGCGCGGCCTCCGCAGGGACGGGCGTACCAGAAATTACGGGCACGGTCTTGCGCTGGGCCCATACCTTTACCTAGATTGAGAACCCAGTGTGATAGAGCTAACACTCAAAGTGGAATGTGGTGCGGAGCGCAGCGGGGTTGGGTTGCTGTGGGCTGCACGCGATTCCGGAGCGCCGTTGACCCGGTGTTCGGACTGCAAAGGGGCACACCAAATGCACATGACTACCCCCATCGCTCGATTGGACGTGGAGCAGGCCGAAGCGAGAATCGCCTGGGTGTCCCAGGCCCGATGCAAGGAAGTGGATCCCGACCAGTTGTTCGTGCGTGGTGCCGCCCAGCGCAAGGCGGCCACCATCTGTCGGCACTGCCCGGTGCTCATGGAGTGCGGTGCCGACGCCCTGGACAATCGAGTGGAATTCGGTGTGTGGGGTGGGATGACCGAGCGGCAGCGGCGTGCGCTGCTCAAGCAGCATCCCGAGGTGACCTCCTGGGCGGACTTCTTCCGCGCCCAGCGTCAGCAGAAGGTCGCGATGTAGTCGATCAGCTCTACGGTCCGAGCCCGCGGGGTGCGGGCTCGGATCGCTTTCAGCCCGGTGACGTGCGGAATCGGGGCCGCGCGTCATCACCATTGGAGAATTCAGGCGGCGTCGGATCCGGCGAGCTGTTCGCCGACCGCGCGCAACGCGTCCAGATCGGACACTTCGAACGGCAGCGCGGTCACCGTCACGATCGGCACCCGCGGATGGGCGCTGGTGAAGCGGTGCAGCAGATGCTGTTCGCGTTTGGCGGTGACCGCGCGATGGGCGTGGATGCGCAGGATGTCGGCGGTCAGCGTCGCGGGATCGGTGGCGGCGTCCGTGGCGGCCACGGCCTCCTTCGTGGTGCCGTCGGAGGCGCTGCCCGGGCCGGGGCTCAGCCGGTCCGCGGCGGCGGTCGCCTGAGCCGACGAGAGGGTGCACAGCACCGGATGGGTGCGATTGAGAACCAGCCCGGCCAGCGGCATTCCGTCGGTGGAGAGCCGATCCACGAAGAACGACGCCTCGCGCAGCGCGTCCGGCTCGGCCGCGGCGACCACCACGAAATGGGTTCCGGGCCGCGAGAGCATGGCGTAGGTGCGTTCGGCGCGGTCCTGGAAGCCGCCGAACATCGATTCCAGCGACTGCAGGAACAGCGAAGCGTCCTTGAGCATCTGCCCGCCCACGACCGTGGACACCCCGCGCACGGCGAGGCTCATCGCACCGGTGACGAAGCGGCCCACGCCGCGCCCGGGCGCCATGATGACCCGGATCATCCGGCCGTTGAGGAAATTGCCGAGCCGCTTGGGCGCGTCGAGGAAGTCCAGAGCGTTGCGGGAGGGCGGGGTGTCGACGACGACCAGATCCCACTCGCGCTTGGCGACCAGCTGGCCCAGCTTCTCCATCGCCATGTACTCCTGCGTTCCGCCGAAGGAGGACGCGACGGTCTGATAGAAGGGGTTGGCGAAGATCTGCTCGGCCTTGTCCGGGCTGGTGTGCTCGAGCACCATGTCGTCGAAGGTGCGGCGCATGTTGAGCATCATCGCGTACAGCTCACCCTTGGCCGTCTCGGGCAGTTGGACGCGCTGGGGAGCGTTGCCGAGGTCGCTGACGCCCAGGGACTGGGCCAGCCGCCGCGCCGGGTCGATGGTCAGCACCACGACCTTGCGGCCCTGTTCGGCCGCGCGCAGGGCGATCGCCGCGGCGGTGGTGGTCTTGCCGACTCCGCCGGAGCCGCAGCACACCACCACCCGGGCGGTCGGGTCGGCGATGACGGCCTCGACATCCAGCAGCGGAGTCGCCGGCGGGATCAGCGGGCTCGGATGGCTCATCAGCGGACTCCCTGCGCGCTCAGGTGTTCGGCCAGTTCGTACAGTCCGCCCAGGTCCATACCGTCGGGCAACGCCGGCAGATACAAGCGGCTGATATCCACCTTCGCCAGTTCGGCGGAGCTGTCGTCCTGGGCCTGCAGGGTGGCCGAATGTTCCACGGCTTCCTGGATCAGGCCCTGGAAGTCGTTGTCGTCCACCGTGATTCCGGCCTCGGCCAGCCCCGCGCGGACGGCGTCCAGATCGAGGTCACCGGTCGCGACGCGGGCGCGCACCGGGGCGGGGAGAAAGCCCTCGGTGGCGCGATTGACGATGACCGTGCCGATGCGGAAATCCGATTCGGTCAACTCGGCGATCGCATCCGCGGTCTCCTGCACCGGCAGCGCCTCGAGCAGGGTCACCAGGTGGACGACGGTCTGCTCGGAATGCAGCAGCGCCGCCACGCCCTCCGCCTGCCCGGCGATCGGCCCACCCTTGGCTACCTCGGCCATGGCCTTGGTGACGTCGAGGAATCCGGCGATGCGACCGGTCGGCGGGGCGTCGACCACGATCTCGTCGTAGACGCGCTTACCGGATTTGTCGGTGCGGACCGCGCATTCCTTGATCTTGCCGGTCAGTATCACGTCGCGCAGACCCGGAGCGATGGTCGTGACGAATTCGATGGCGCCCATCCGGCGCATCGCCCGGCCCGCGAAGCCGAGGTTGTAGAACATGTCGAGGTATTCGAGGAAGGCGTGTTCGATATCGAGGGCCAGCGCCATCACCTCGCCGCCACCGTCGGCGGTGGCGATCTTGGTTTCGGTGGGCGGCAGCGGCGGCAGATCGAACAATTGGGCAATCGACTGGCGGCCCTCCACCTCGACCAGCAGCACCCGCCGCCCGCCGGCGGCCAACGCGAGCGCCAAAGCGCCTGCGACCGTGGATTTTCCGGTCCCGCCCTTGCCGGACACGTAATGCAGCCGCGCTTTGTCGGCTCGGTCCGGCCACCCTAATTTCAGTCCCGGCTCTTGCGAAACGGGTACTGCTGTCGGTACTCCCACGCTCGCGAGCCTATAACCCGTTACGAAACAGCGACCAGAGGATCGCCCTACTGTCTGGTAGACCACAGCGCACTTCCGTGCGAGCCGCGAATGTGCTGATCGGTCCGCGACGAGTCGCTCGGCCGCACAATTCACCGTCGGTCCACCCAGTACGCTTCTGCGACATGAGCGATGTGACGGTCTGGGAATACGCGACGGTGCCGCTGTTGACGCATGCGACCAAACAGATTCTGGATCAGTGGGGCGCCGACGGCTGGGAGCTGGTCACGGTGCTGCCGGGGCCGACCGGTGAACAGCACGTGGCCTACCTGAAGCGGCCCAAGCAGTGACGGCCGGCACCGACTGGCGCGCCAACCTCGAACGACTGGGTCTCGCCCTGCCGCCGGTCGCGGCTCCGGCGGGCGCCTACATTCCGGCGGTGCGCAGCGGTTCGCTGGTCTACACCGCCGGCCAGCTGCCGTTCGTCGACGGCGCGCTGTCGGCGACCGGCAAAGTCGGCGCCGACGTGAGCGTCGAGGACGCCGCGCGTGCGGCCGGCCTGTGCGCGTTGAACGCGCTGGCCGCGGTCCACGATCTGGTCGGGCTGGACGCGGTCGTGCGGATCGTGAAGGTGGTGGGATTCGTCGCCTCGGCGCCGGGGTTCACCGACCAGCCGCTGGTGATCAACGGCGCGTCCGAGCTGTTGGGCGAGGTCTTCGGCGCGGCTGGAGTGCACGCCCGGTCCGCGGTCGGCGTTTTCGAGTTGCCCAAGAACACTCCGGTCGAGGTGGAGCTGATCGCCGAAGTGCGGTAGGCAAGGGAGATGACCCTCACTCATCCCGCGTACGGGCAACTGCGGCCGGTCACCGGGACCGCTTCGGTGCTGTTGGCCGACAATCCGAACCAGATGACCCTGGAGGGTACGAACACCTGGATTCTGCGGGCGCCGGATCGATCCGACTGTGTGGTGATCGATCCGGGGCCCAAGGACAAGGCGCACAGCGAGGCGATCGCCCGCGCCACCGACGGCAATATCGCGCTGACGCTGATCACCCATCACCATCACGACCACACCGGCGGCATCGATCGGCTGGTGAAGCTGACCGGAACGCCGGTACGGGCGATGGATCCGAAATATCTGTCCGGCTCCTCGGCGCCACTCACCGACGGCGAGGTCGTCGAGGCGGCCGGGCTGCGCCTGACGGTGCTGGGCACCCCGGGACACACCCAGGATTCGGTCAGCTTGCTGCTCGACGACGCGCTGATCACCGGCGATACCGTGCTCGGCAGTGGTACGACGGTGCTGGAATCGCGGGACGGCGCGCTCGGCGACTATCTCGACTCGCTCGCGCTGCTCGCCCGGCACGCCCCCGGCCGTGCGCTGCTCCCGGCGCACGGCCCCGACCACCCGCAGGCCGAGCCGGTGATCGGTTACTACATCGAGCATCGGCGTCAGCGCCTGGACCAGGTGCGGGCGGCCTTGCGCGAACTGGGTGAGAACGCGACGCCGCTGCAGATCGTGGCGAAGGTCTACGCCGATGTGGACAAACGGCTGTGGCCGGCCGCGCGCAGCTCGGTCAAGGCCCAGCTCGCTTACCTGCGCGGCCGGAACTGAGCCGGATGCGCCGGAGCGCGGTGGGAATCCCTACCGCGCCCGGCGAGCCAGCCGCTCCGAATCGGAGATCAGCACGCTCTTACCCTCGAGCCGCAGCCACCCGCGGTGGGCGAAATCGGCCAGGGCCTTGTTCACCGTCTCGCGCGAGGCGCCGACCAGCTGGGCGATCTCTTCCTGGGTGAGGTCGTGGGTGACCCGCAGGGCACCGGCCTCCTGAGTGCCGAACCGCTGCGCGAGCTGCAGCAGCGCCTTGGCGACTCGACCCGGGACATCGGTGAAGATCAGGTCGGCCAGGTTGTTGTTGGTACGCCGGAGGCGACGGGCGAGCACCCGCAGCAACTGTTCGGCGATCTCCGGCCGCTGGTCGATCCAGGCCTTGAGCGCATCGCGATCCATGGTCACCGCACGCACCTCGGTCACCGTGGTGGCCGTGGAGGTACGCGGGCCCGGATCGAAGATCGACAGCTCGCCGAACATGTCCGACGGGCCCATGATGGTCAGCAGGTTCTCGCGCCCGTCCGGGGAACGGCGGCCGATCTTCACCTTGCCCGACGTGATGATGTACAGCCGATCGCCGGGTTCGCCCTCATTGAAAATGACATGGCCGCGTGGAAAATCCACAGGCTGAAGCTGTTTGGCGAGAGCAGCCACCGCGGTGGGCTCGACGCCTTGGAAGATGCCTGCTCTGGCGAGGGCCTCGTCCACGAATGTGCTCCTTATGGGAATTGACGGTGCTTACTGCGGCGTCAGCGGGTCCCTACGTGTACGCAGGCTGCCGCCTGGCTCGGCGTCGCTCGCCACAGTGCTGGACCGAAGCGTTCGGCCGACAGTGCAGTCTACTTGCCATCCACGCAGCGTAGTGACAGACACCACGTAACGTGCGGTTTGTGAACGGGCGCGGCGTCGCGGAAAGTTCCCGGGCTCGGGTATTCGCGGGTCGGGGCGGCGGTATCGCCGGACGGGCGGAATCGGGTCAGCTGGCCTGGGCGACGTCCAATTCGTCGCGATTACGGCGGCGGCCGGCGGAGCCGGCGTGTGCGGGCACGCCCAACTTGGCCAGCTCGTTGACCTCGGCATTGCTGGCCCTGTCCAGATATTGCTGGACCTCTTCACCCGGTTCGAGCAGCTTGCGCAGCCGGTTTTCGACACGTTCCATGAACAGTGCGAAAAGCATCAACACCACCGGGAAGAGCACCACAGCGAGTCCTTGCATACGGGTGAGTAAACACGGAGAAGGTCTCAGATGGAACACGGGGATTGTTCGCGATCGCGCTCACGTCGGTGCGGTTCCGTATGGTGGACGAGTGCGTGAACCCAGATCCACCGCCGTGAACGGGCACGAGACGGCCGCGACGGCCACCGATGCGGCGTCGGTCACATCGACCGAATCGAGTTCTGCGGCTCGGAAAAAATCTCCGCAGAAATCTGTGGGTGCGAACTCGAAACCGGCCGCCCGATTCTCCGACGAAACCCGGCTGGGGCTGGTACGCCGCGCCCGGCGGATGAATCGCACGCTGGCGCTGGCATTTCCCGATGCGCACTGCGAACTGGATTTCACCACCCCGCTCGAATTGGCCGTTGCCACAATCCTTTCCGCGCAATGCACCGACGTCCGGGTGAACCAGACGACTCCGGCGTTGTTCGCCCGGTACCGCGACGCCGAGGCCTATGCCGCGGCCGACCGCACGGAACTCGAGGAATACATCCGGCCCACCGGCTTCTACCGCAACAAGACGAGTTCGCTGATCGGGCTGGGGCAGGCGCTGATGGAACAGCACGACGGCGTGCTGCCGCACACGATGTCCGAATTGGTGAAATTGCCGGGAATCGGGCGCAAGACCGCCAATGTCATCCTCGGCAATGCCTTCGATGTGCCGGGAATCACTGTCGATACCCATTTCTCGCGGCTGGTGCAGCGATGGAAATGGACCACCGAGGACGATCCGGTCAAGATCGAACACGCCGTCGGCGAACTGATCGAGCGCAAGGAATGGACGATGCTCTCGCATCGGGTGATCTTCCACGGCCGCCGCGTCTGCCATTCCCGTAAACCGGCGTGCGGCGCCTGCCTGCTGGCCAAGGATTGCCCCTCGTTCGGAATCGGCCCGACCGACCCCGTGACGGCCGCCGCACTGGTGAAGGGACCCGAGGCCGAGCATCTGCTCGAATTGGTGGGCCGGTGAAATCGGTTCCGACGGCGTGGCGATGGGCGTTCGTCATCCTCATAGCGGTGGTGGCGCTCGCGGTCGCGGTCTGGCCGCGCGGCGACGACCACACTCCGACCGTGACCACCACCGCGGTGCGCGGCGGTCCCGCCTCGCCCTCCGACGGTCAGCGTGCCGCGGCGGCGCTGGCCGACTGTCCGCGCCCGGGTGATCCGACGGGCCGGCCGCCGACGCCGGCCGCCGGTCCGCTGGCCGGAATCACGCTCGAATGTCTGGCCGACGGGCGACCGGTCGACCTCGGCGAGGCGCTGGCCGGACGTCCGGCCCTGGTGAATCTGTGGGCCTACTGGTGCGAGCCGTGCGCGCGGGAACTGCCCGCGCTGCAGCAATTCTCGGCCCGCGCCGGTAGCGCGCTCACGGTACTGACCGTGCACAGCGATCCCGACGAGGGCAAGGCGCTGGCCCGCCTGCGTGATCTCGATGTGCGTCTGCCGGGCGTCCAGGACGGCTCCGGCAAGGTGCGTACCGCGGTTCGGGCGCCGTCCGTACTGCCGGTCTCGGTCCTCGTGCGCGCCGACGGGTCGATCGCGAAAGTGGTGGTGCACCCGTTCGACACCGCCGACGAGGTCGCCGCCACGGTCGCGCAGGAACTGGGGGTCCGGCTGTGAGCGGACAGGTCGCCGCCCGCGTGGGCGGGGACGAGCACGGAAGGTTTCGGTTCAGCCCGATGGACCCAGCATGAGCGACGGCTCGACCGGTGAGAAGCGGCCGCAACCGGTAGCCATCGACATCCCGGAATGGTTGCGCGGCGTGGCCGAACACGAGCCGGCCGATCCCACGGGCGTGAATCAGGTGCTCAATCGCACCGCGGGCAAGCTGGTGTCGGCCGCGTTGCGACCGCGGGAGGCCGCGGTACTCGTGCTGTTCGGCGGTTCGCCGGACGTCGATCCGGGAGCTCGTGGCGGCCTGCCCGCCGACGCGGACGTATTGCTGACTCAGCGCGCCGCCACCCTGCGCCAGCATCGCGGGCAGGTCGCGTTCCCGGGCGGCGGCGTGGAGCCGGGTGACGACGGTCCGATCGGCACCGCGCTGCGCGAGGCGCGCGAGGAGACCGGCCTGGACCCCGTGGGCGTGCAACCGTTCGCCGTCCTGCCCAAGATCTTCGTCCCGCCTTCCCGGTTCGACGTCACACCCGTGGTCGCGTATTGGCGCACGCCCGGTGAGGTGGGGGTGGTCAGCGAAACCGAAGCCGCTCGCGTGGTGCGGGTGCCGCTGGCGGATCTGATCGACCCGGCGAACCGGTTCGTCGTTCGCCATCCTCTGGGGTACATGGGACCGGCCTTCGCCGTCGATGGCATGCTCGTCTGGGGTTTCACCGCCGGCGTGCTCGCCGGTCTGCTTGCGGTATCGGGATGGGAGCGGGACTGGGATCACCACGACGTGCGTGATCTGCAGGCTTCGCTCGCGGCAGTGGGGATGACGTTATGAGTAGTTCCGGGTGGCTCGACCTCGCGGTCGTCATCATCGCGCTGTTGGCCGCCACCTCGGGGTGGAGACAGGGTGCGGTGGCCTCGGCGCTCGGATTTCTCGGCGTGGTGCTCGGCGCTGTGGCCGGCATTCTGATCGCGCCGCACATCCTGCAGCACATCAGCGAGGGCCGTAAGCGCGTCCTCGTGGGCGTCGTGCTCATCGTCGCGCTGGTGATCGTGGGCGAGGTGGCGGGCATGGTCCTGGGCCGCGCGGCGCGCAGCGGGATGCGGCATCCGTTCACCCGCAGTATCGACAGCGTGGTGGGCGCGGCGCTGCAGTGTGTGGCCGTGATGGTCACCGCCTGGCTGCTGGCGTTGCCGCTGGCATCGTCGTCCCAGCCGGGTATCGCGGCCGCGGTCAACGGCTCCCGGGTGCTCGCCGACGTGAACCAGGTCGCACCGAACTGGCTGCGCCGGGTGCCGAACGAATTCTCCAACCTGCTCAACACCTCGGGCCTGCCGGAGGTGATCGGCCCGTTCGGCCGCGCGCCGATCGCCGCGGTCGAGCCGCCGGACCCGAGCGTTCTCGACACGCCCGTCGCGCTGAATCTTCAGCACAGCGTGTTGCGGGTGAACGGTGTCGCACCGAGTTGCCAGCGCGCGCTGGAGGGTTCCGGCTTCGTCGTGGCGCCCGAGCGCATCATGACCAACGCGCACGTGGTCGCGGGCACCTCCACCGTGCAGGTCGACACCGCGCGCGGTCGCCTGGACGCGACGGTCGTGCTGTTCGATCCGTCCAAGGACGTCGCCATTCTGGCCGTTCCCGGACTCAACGCGCCGGTGATCCCGCTCGCGCCCTCGCCCGGAAAATCCGGTCAGAGCTCGATCGTCCTCGGCTACCCCGGCGGTGGTCCCTACACCGCCAGCGCGGCCCGGGTCCGGGAGACGCTCGAACTGACCGGTCCCGATATCTACAAGAGCAACACCGTCGAACGCCAGGTGTACACCGTGCGCGGCCGGGTCCGCGCCGGCAATTCCGGTGGCCCGCTGGTCGACACCGACGGTGAGGTGCTGGGCGTGGTCTTCGGCGCGGCGGTCACCGACGACGACACCGGCTATGTGCTCACCTTGAAGGAGGTCGAGTCCGATCTGGAGGCCGCGTCCAATTCGACCGCGCCCGTCGGCACCGGTGACTGCGTGCTGAGCTGAGGGATCCGCTCGCGTCAGGCGTATTGCGGGGTGGCCGGGTCGCCCAGCAGTTTCGACAGTTCCGTCGTGACGGCGTCCGGGTTCTCCTGGTGGGCGAAGTGTCCCGCCTCCGGAATCGTGACCACGCGGCGGCCGGGCGCGAGTTTGCCGGCGCCGCGCACGGTGGATTCGAGCATGTAGAGGTCGGCGTCGCCGCGCAGGATCAGCGTCGGCACGCGGACGGGTTCGCGCATCGCCGCCAGGAAGCGGCGGCCGTCGGGACGCCACTGACTGCGGAAGGCCCAGCGCTGATACTCCAGCGCACAGTGCGCCGCGCCGGGTATCCGGATCGCCGAGCGCATGCGCTGGGCGGTATCGACGAACTCCGTAGTGCCCGCCCACCGCGGCGCGACCCGCTCGCGCACAAGACGTTCGATTTCGAATCCGTCCTGGCGGGTCAGCCGGCGCTCGCCGTACCGCGGCAGCTGATACCGCAGGAAATTCGGCAGATAGGCGGCGCGCTGGCGACGATCGCGCAACACGGCCCGTTTCAACGCCACCGGATGCGGTGACGCGATCAGCGCGATCGACCGCACCACCCGCGGATGCAGCACCGCGGTCGCCCAGCACACCAGTCCGCCCTCGGCATGGCCGACCAGGGTGGCGTCGGAATGCCCGAGCGCCCGCACCAGGCCGGCGATGTCACCGGCCAGTGTCCAGCCGTCGTAGCCGCGCGGAGGTTTGTCGGAATCGCCGTACCCGCGCAGATCGACCGCGACCGCGCGATAACCCGCCCGGGTGAGCCCGGTCAGCTGATGCCGCCACGACCACCAGAAATCGCCGAAGCCGTGCAGCAGGACGACCAGCGGCCGCGCGGGGTCGCCCACCGCATCGTCGGTGCCGCCCTCGGCGATGTGGAAGCGGATGCCGTTGGCGTGCACGTCGCGATGCGTCCACGGGCCGTCGAAGCGGACGCTGGACGGATCGGGAATCGGATTCGACGACACGCCGAAAGCGTAATCGCCGGACTATGCGGTCGGCTTGGCGGCCGGGCCGTCGGCGTGCGATCCGAAGCCGTGCGGCAGCACCGTCCGGGTTTCCTTGAGGGATTCGATCGTCTTCTCCGGCGCTCGCAGCTTGCGCACCTTCCGGTAACCGAGGAACGCCAGGACCGCCACCACGACGATCATCAGCGCGAAGACGATCAGGAACGCCGCCCACCGGTACAGCCACACATCCAGCAGTTCGGCGAGGAAGAAGAAAAAGAAGAACGACGAGAACAGCAGCACCGTCAGCGCGCCGATGAAGAAGACGCTGCCCTGCAGGCCCTTCTTGATCTCGCCGGTCACCTCTGCCTTGGCCAGCTCCACCTCGGCGCGGACCAGGGTCGACATCTGCTCGGCGGCGTCGCGCACCAGATCCCCGACGCTGGCATTCGCGGTGGTATCGACCTCGGACAGCGGAATCGAGGTGATGGTCCGGTTTCGGCCCGCGTCGTTACCGCCGTGTGTGAAGCTCAATTGCTCGACCCTTCTCCATGTCCCGGTGCTGTCCGGCCTTCACTCGTATTCGGTGGCCGCACTCGCGTCTCGCCGCGCCTGATGCGCCCGCCCACGCCGCAACAGTAGCGCCGAACCGAGCAGAGAGGCCGCCAAGGACGTCATCAACACGGCGGCTTTCGCCAGTTCGGTCGCGGCCCGGTCGGGCAACGCGAGTTCTGCCACCAAGAGGCTAACGGTGAAACCGATCCCGCCCAGTACCGACAGGGCCGACATATCCCGATTGCCGAGACCGGCGGGCCGCCTGGCGATTCCGAACCGGATCGCCAGCCAGCTCGATCCGAAGATGCCCACGGTCTTGCCGATCAGCAGTCCGGCGATGATCGCCAGCGACAGCCGCGAGGTGAACATCTCGCCGAAAACCTTGGTGGACAACGGGACTCCGGAGGCGAACAGCGCGAACAGCGGGACGCACACGCCCGCGGAGATCGGCTGGAACAGATGCTCGAGCCGGGCCGCCGGCGCCTCGTCCTCCTCCGGATCCGGACGTACTCGGGTCAGCAGCCCGCAGATCACCCCCGCCAGCGTGGGATGAATCCCGGCCTCGTGCAGGGCGTACCACGACAGCAGCGCCAGCGGCACATACACCAGGGGGGTACGAATGCGCAGCCGTTGCGCCACGGCCCAGCTCGCGAAGCAGGCGGCCGCGCCGGCCAGCCAGCCGACGGCCACCGTGGTCGTGAACAGCACGGCGATCAGGACGATCGCCATCAGATCGTCGACGACGGCCAGGCTGAGCAGAAACACCCTCGCCCCGGCCGGAATTCGCGAACCGGTCATGGCCAGCACCGCGAGCGCGAAGGCGATATCGGTCGCCACCGGGATCGCCCAGCCGCGATCCATCCCCGGTACACCCCAGCCGATGGTGAAGGCGATCACCGCCGGGACGATCACGCCGCCCACCGCGGCCACCACCGGGAGCGTGGCCCGTTTGCGATCGGCCAGCTCACCGACGACGAGTTCGCGTTTGAGCTCCAGCCCGGCGACGAAGAAGAACACCGCGAGCAGACCGTCCTCGGTCCAATCGCCCAGAGTGAGGTTCAGATGCAGCGCCGGGATCGCCAGCGGCGTGTCCCCCATCGTGAAATAGCTGTCGCGCCAGGGAGAATTGGCCCACAGCAGTGCCGCCGCCGCGGCGACGAGCAGCAAGGCGCCGCCGACGGTTTCGGTGCGGAGATAACGAGCGAGCTCGGAGCGCAGCGCGACGATCACGGAGATCCTTTCGGGAGCGGACGGCGACTGCGGCGGGCACTCCCGCAACGGGCTCACCAACCACACGCCGACCAGACTTCCCGGCACTCCTGGACGAAATTTTACCGGTTCAGGCGTGACTGTTTACGGTCGCCTCCGGGCGTCGCGGTGGCGAACGGGCGAGCCCACGCCCGGTGCGGCACCGGGCGTGGGCTCGAACGACGCGATCGATCAGGTGTTGGAGGCGCGGATGGCTTCGAACACGTTGGGGTCGACCAGGGTGGAGGTGTCGCCGAGTTCGCGGCCCTCGGCGACGTCGCGCAGCAGGCGGCGCATGATCTTGCCGGAGCGGGTTTTGGGCAGTTCGGGGACGATGTGGATTTCGCGGGGGCGGGCGATCGGGCTGATCTCGCGGGAGACCTCGGCCTTGAGCTCGTCCACCAGCTGCTGTCCGGAGTTGTTCGAGCCGCCGGTGAGGATGACGAAGGCGACGATGCCCTGTCCGGTGGTGGCATCGCTGGCGCCGACGACCGCGGCTTCGGCGACGCTGTGGTGTCCGACGAGCGCGGACTCGACTTCGGCGGTGGAGATGCGGTGGCCGGAGACGTTCATGACGTCGTCGACGCGGCCCAGGACCCACAGGGCGCCGTCGGCGTCGATCTTGGCGCCGTCGCCGGCGAAGTACCAGCCCTGAGAGGCGAAGCGTTCCCAGTAGGTGGCCTTGTAGCGTTCGTCGTCGCCCCAGATGCCACGCAGCATCGACGGCCACGGCTGGTCGAGGACCAAGTAGCCGACGACCGCGGAGCGGTCCGAAGATTCGGCTTCGGTTCGATCGATTTCGACGGAGTTGCCTTCCTCGTCGACGACTTTCGCGGAGATGCCGGGCAGTGGTGCCATGGCGGCGCCGGGTTTGGCGGCGGTGACGCCCGGCAGCGGGGAGATCATGATGGCGCCGGTTTCGGTCTGCCACCAGGTGTCGACGATGGGTGCGGTGCCGGCGCCGATGACTTCGCGGTACCAGCGCCACGCTTCGGGGTTGATCGGTTCGCCGACCGAGCCGAGCACGCGCAGCGAGGACAGGTCGTGGGCATCGGGGATCTCGCGGCCCCACTTCATGAAGGTGCGGATCAGCGTGGGGGCGGTGTAATAGATTGTGACGCCGTACTTTTCGATGATCTGCCAGTGCCGGTGCTCGTCGGGGAAGTTGGGGGTGCCCTCGTAGACGACCTGGGTGGCGCGGTTTGCCAGCGGGCCGTACACGATGTAGGAGTGCCCGGTGACCCAGCCGATGTCGGCGGTGCACCAGTACACGTCGGCGCCGGGTTTGTGGTCGAAGACGTAGTGGTGGGTGTAGGCGACCTGGGTCAGGTAGCCGCCCGAGGTGTGCAGGATGCCCTTGGGTTTTCCGGTGGTGCCGGAGGTGTAGAGGATGTAGAGCGGGTGCTCGGCATCGAAAGGCTGGGCCTCGTGGTCCGTTGATGCCTGGGCGACGGTGTCGTGCCACCACAGGTCGCGGCCCTGCGTCCACGGGATCTCGATGTTCGTGCGCCGCACCACCAGCACGTGTTCCACGCTGTGCGGCACGTCGCCGTGGGCGTAGAGCGCCTCGTCGACGGCTTCCTTCAGTGGTGCGGCCTTACCGCGGCGCCACTGGCCGTCGGTGGTGATCACCAGGCGGGCCTCGGCGTCGTCGACGCGCTGGCGCAGGGCGCTGGGGGAGAAGCCGGCGAAGACCACCGAATGGGTCAGGCCCAGCCGCGCGCAGGCCAGCATGGACACGATGGCCTCGGGGACCATCGGCATGTAGATCGCGACCCGGTCGCCGGCGACCAGGCCGAGTTCGGTGAAGTAGTTCGCGGCCTGGGAGACCTCGGCCTGCAGCTGGGCGTAGGTGATCGAGCGGGAATCGCCGGGCTCACCCTCCCAGTGGATGGCGACCTGGTCGCCGTAACCGTCGGCGACGTGGCGGTCCACGCAGTTGTAGGCGACATTGAGCTTGCCGCCGGTGAACCAGCGCGCGAACGGGGCGTCGTCCCAGTCCAGCACCTGATCCCAAGGCTGATGCCAGTGCAGCCGCTGCGCCTGCTCGGCCCAGAACCCGTCGCGATCCGCCGTCGCCCGCTCGTAGATGGACGCATCGGCATTGGCTGCCGCGGCGAATTCGGCGGTAGGCGGGTACACGTCTCGGTGCTCAGCGGTGGTGTCGGTCATCTCGCCTCCATCGGGCCTGTCCATCGGATACGCGTCGGCCGCAGCGTGACCGCGGCCACGATGTGACCCTAACGGACTGTGACCTGCGCCGCGTACCGGTCCCGAACGGTGGGCCAGGGACGCGGACCCCGGTCGGGCGTGTGGTGTGCTCGGCTAGCGTGTGGGTCGTGACCGACGTGCTGCAACCCCTGGTCGACCTGCCCGGTGTCCGCGATGCGGCCGACCGCGCCCGCGATGCGCTCGCCGAAGTCCACCGGCACAAGGCGAACCGGCGGGGCTGGCCGACGACGGCGGCCGAGGCGGCGGTGCGCGCGGCGCGGTCCTCGGCGGCGATCGACGGCGGGGCCACCGAACTGCCCGCCGACGGCCGGGTCGCCGACCCGATTCTGGCGGGGGCGCTGCGGGTCGGGCAGGCCCTCGACGGTGACGCGCTGCGCAATCTGGTCGGTGTGTGGCAACGCGCGCCGCTGCAGGCGCTGGCTCGTCTGCATCTGCTCGCCGCGGCCGATCTGGTCGACGACGAAATCGGTCTCGGCCGTCCGCGACCGGAACCTGGTGTCGCCGAACGGCTCGATCTGCTGGCCCAGACCGTGCTGACCTCGAATGCGCCGGCCCCCGTGCTGGCCGCGGTGGTGCACGGCGAGTTGATGTCGTTGCGCCCCTTCGGTTCCGCCGACGGCGTCGTGGCGCGGGCGGCGTCACGGCTGGTGGCCGTGGCGAGCGGCCTGGATCCGCACAGCCTGGGCGTGCCCGAGGTCTTCTGGTTGCGGCGCCGTCAGGCCTATGCCGACGCCGCGGCGGGCTTCGCCGAGGGGACGGCCGAGGGTGTGGGCGGTTGGGTGGTGTTCTGCTGCGGCGCGCTGGAGGACGGTGCCCGCGAGGCGCGATCGATCGCCGATGCGGCCGGATGAACGGGGCGCGACGAGCGCTGATCACCGCGATGGCGAAACGGGTCCGCACATCGAAGCGGGCGGCGTAGCCGTCGTCGGCCTCACCGCCCGCTAGCACGGACTACCCGGTTACCAAGCGTGCTTGTCGGGTTGTGTTCTGCGGCCTCGGCGATCATCCGAACCCCGCCGGTTCATCCCCGCAACCTGTGCGAGGCCATTGCCGACGTGAATTCGAATTTCGCAGGCCCACAACGCTTCTGCCCTTGTCGCGGCGCGCTCCGCGTGGGTGCCTGGCGTCCGTGCTGGGAAGTGCGGATGGGAGATCGAACCTTCTCTTCCGTTTCGATCTTGGCCTTCCGCCCCTCCGTGCGTCCATTGTTACTCTGTGAGACCCCTCACATCAAGGGTCGAAAGGACATTACTCATAATCGGCGTGTGGCCCCTCGAATCGTGGTTACATCGATGGGTTGCGCGTCGTTGACCAGCCGCGATGCCCCCGGAGCGCCGCCTTCAGCGACGCCGGCGCAGCAACCGGTAACTGAGGGCGCCGGCCAGTACCGCACTCACCCCGACCACCGCCGTGGCGGCCACCGTCGTGGTCGACGGCGCGGGAATGCGCGACCACAGTGACACCGGATTCGAGAAGGTCAGGATCGGCCACTCCCGTGCCATCGCCTCGCGGCGCAGATTCCGGTCGGGATTGACCGCGGTGGGATGTCCGACCGCCGACAGCATCGGCAGATCGGTGATCGAATCGGAGTAGGCGTAGCAGCGCGAGAGGTCGTAGCGTTGCGTCGCGGCCAGTTCCTCGATCGCCTCGACCTTGCCCTCGCCGTAACAGTAGAACTCGACTTCGCCTGTGTACTTACCGTTTTCGACCACCATGCGAGTGGCCGCGGTATGTGTGGCACCCAGCGCGGCGGCGATCGGGGCGACGATCTCCTCGCCCGACGCCGAGACGATCACGACGTCGTGGCCGCGGATCTTGTGGTCGGCGATCAGATCCGAGGCCTCGGCATAGATCAGCGGATCCACCAGTTCGTGCAGTGTTTCGGCGACGATCGAGCGCACCTGCGACACATCCCAGCCGGCCGTCATCTTCGTCAGATGTTCGCGCATCCGCTCCATCTGGTCGTGGTCGGCACCGGAGAGCAGGAACAGGAAGTGCGCGTAACTGGACTCCAGCACGGTGCGCCGATCGATCAATCCCTGGGCGAAGAACGGCCGGCTGAAGACGAACGCACTCGACTTCGCGATGACCGTCTTGTCCAGATCGAAGAAGGCGGCGATCCGGGGTGCGGACGGCGCATCCCTCGTCTCGTGCGCCCGGTTCGCTGCTGCGTCGTTGCGGTGTCGCGGGTGCCCGGTATCCCCGGCGGCCCGATCGTTCGTAGCTGTTTGGTCGCCCTCGGCCGTCACGGCTCCAGAATAGGGAGCTTTCCCGCCGACGCGGCGTTCAGCCCGCCCACACGCCCCGTTCGATGCCCCGGGAACCGCCCCGATCCGGCCGAAACTTCGTCGCGCGATGGACTTGCATTGCGGCCGGTTTCTGGGTGTAGTATTGCTGGCACCTGGACATGGTCCAGGCGCGTTCAGCCCGACCCCCCGGGGCTGAACCCCGACGGCCCCAGCCTCCTCCCCCCCCGGCTGGGGCCGTCCTCTATTTCCGGACCGTTCAGCTGTTACTCGGCGTGCAGTGTTTGTCCACAGCCCGCGAGTTGTCCACATTCGGCGTTCGGGCCCTGGTTCGCCCGGACGAACCGGGTGAGGCTGGCGGACATGAATTCCGTTGCAGCAGTTCCCCCTCCGGCGCTGGTGCTGGTGGGCGACCGCCGGTTGCGCGACGAAGTGCGTCGCATCGCGGCCGCCGCCGACCGCGGCCTGGACGAACGGTCGATGCCCGTCGGCAGGCATGCCTGGGGCGCGGCCGCGCTGGTGATCCTCGACCTGGCGGCAGCGCGTACCTGCGCCGACGCCGGATATCCGCGTCGCTCGGGCGTGGTGCTGGTCGGCGGCGGCGAACCGGATCTCGACCATTGGCAGGCCGCGGCGGCGGTCGGCGCCGAGCAGGTCATCGCGCTGCCGGGCAACACCGAGACGCTGATCGAGGCCTTCGCCGCCTATGCCTGGCGCGATCCCGGCGACGGACTCGTCCTGGCGGTCGTCGGCGCCGGGGGCGGTGCCGGGGCCTCGGTCTTCGCCGCGACACTGGCCTTGACGGCCGCGGCCCGGCGGTTCCGGCCGCAGATCCTGCTCGTCGACGGCGACCCGCTCGGCGGCGGCATCGATCTGCTGCTGGGTATCGAGTCGGTGCCGGGACTGCGCTGGCCCGACCTGTCCATCGAGGACGGACGGGTGGCCGCGCAAGCCCTGCACGACGCCCTACCCGCCGCGGCACCGGGACTCGGTGTTCTGGCGTGCAGCAGACCGGCCGGTTCCGGACCGGACGACATCGGCACCGGTGCCGCCCGCGCCGTCGTCGAGGCCGGTCGCGCCGCCGGTGATCTGGTGGTGTGCGATATCTCCGGCAGCCGGGGTCCGCACACCGATCACCTCCTCGATGCCGCCGATCTCGTCGTCTTCGTGGTGCCGGCCCGGTTGCGCGCGGTGGCCGCGGCGGGGGCCGTCGTGGCGGATGTCCGTCGTCGAAATCCCAATCAGGCCTTGGTCGTTCGGGGGCCGGCGCCCGGCGGGCTGCGCGGACGAGACATCGCGGAGGCATTGGGGCTGCCGCTGCTGGCCGCCATGCGCGCTCAACCCGGACTCGCGGGCACTCTGGAACGCGGCGGCCTGACGCTCGGCCGCGGCCCGCTGTTCGCCGGGGCGGAGTCGGTGCTGTCCGCACTGCCGGACGGTGACCGATGAGCGGAGTGGTGAGCGCCGAACTCCTCGACCGGGTGCGAGAGCGACTGGCCGCCCAGCCCGGTGAACACGATCCGGCACGTCTGGCCGCCGCCATCCGTGCCGAAGCCGGCCGAGTCCTCGGCGATACGGACCTGCTGCGCGCACTGCGTCTGCTGCAGACGGAGATGACCGGCGCCGGCGCGCTGGAACCGCTGCTGCACGATGCCCGGGTCTCCGATGTGCTGGTGACCGCACCCGACGCGGTGTGGATCGACCGCGGGAGCGGTCTGGAACGCACCTCGATCCGATTCCCGGACGAAGCGGCGGTGCGGCGGCTGGCTCAGCGCCTGGCCCTCGCCGCCGGTCGCAGGCTCGACGACGCGCAGCCATGGGTGGACGGGCGGCTACCGGAATACGAGCGAGCACCCGGCGAGAGCTTCGGAGTCCGGTTGCACGCGGTCCTCGCGCCCATCGCGCAGGGCGGAACGTGTATTTCGCTGCGCGTCCTGCGTCCGGTCGGCCACAGCCTGCGCGGGCTGACCGCCTCCGGCACACTCACCCCGGAGTCGGAACTGCTGCTGGAGAAGATCATTCGCGCACGGCTGGCATTCCTCGTGGTCGGCGGTACCGGCGCCGGGAAGACCACGCTGCTGTCGGCTCTGCTGGCGCACGTCGACCCCACCGAACGGATCGTGTGCGTCGAGGATGCCGCCGAACTGTCGCCGCCGCATCCGCATGTCGTCCGGCTGGTCGCGCGCATCGCCAATGTGGAGGGCGCGGGTGCCATCACGGTTCGGGACCTGGTCCGGCAGGCGCTGCGTATGCGGCCGGATCGGATCGTCATCGGCGAGGTGCGCGGGGCCGAGGTGGTGGACCTGCTCACCGCGCTGAATACCGGACACGACGGGGGCGCCGGAACGGTCCATGCGAACTCGCCCCGCGAAGTGCCCGCTCGGTTGGAAGCCCTTGCGGCACTGGGTGGAATGGGGCGTGCGGGACTGCACAGTCAGCTCGCGGCGGCGGTCCAGGTCGTGCTCGCCATGCGGCGCCGCCCCGACGGCGGGCGAGTCCTGCAGGAAATCGGACTGGTGACCCGCGACGGGGAGGCCGGTGTGCGCATCGAGACGGCGTGGTCGGCGGATGTTGTTGCGGCACCGGCGAATACCGCGCTGCACCGGTTGCTGGACGAACGGTTGCGGCAATGACGGTGAGTCTGCTGTGCGGTGCGGGAGCCCTGCTGCTCCTGCCGACCCCGACCCGGCGGCACCGGCTGCGTGCTCTGTATGGACGGCCGAACGGGAATCGAAATATTCGGAGTCGCTGGATCATTCGCGGCGTGACGGCTTCGGCCGTGGTGGCGGCGGTCGTCCTCGGTCCCGGGGTAGCGGGTGCGGCCGTGGTGCTGGCCGCCACGTTGACCGTGCGCGCGAAGAATCGCCGTGCGGAACGCCGCCACGACAGCGAATGCCGGAAACTGCTGGAAGGACTGGAAGTGGTGATCGGTGAACTGCGCACGGGCGCGCATCCCAGCGCTGCCGCCGCGGTCGCGGCCGCGGAGATCGGCGGAGCCGCCGGAGCGGCCTTCGCGGTGAGTGCCGCCCGGGCCCGGCTCGGTGGTTCGGCCGCGGACGGATTGCGCGGCCGAACCTGCGCCGTCACAAGCGAACTCGATCGTGTCGCGGACGCGTGGGAGGTGGCCGAGCGGCACGGCCTGGCACTGGCGGAACTGTTGAGCGCGGCCCGCGACGATCTCGCCGGGCGGATGCGATTCAGCGACCGCACGACCGCAGCGCTGGCGGGTGCACGTGCCAGCGCAGCGGTGCTGGCCGGTCTTCCGCTCCTGGGCATCGCGCTCGGACAGTTGATGGGCGCGCACCCGCTGCAGGTGCTGATGAGCCGAGGGGTCGGAACCATCGTCTCTCCACTGGGCGCCGGACTGATCGGCGTGGGATTGCTGTGGGCGGATGCCATCACTCGGCGGGTATCGGTATGAGCGGCCTTCCGATGGCACTGCTCTGTTCCGGTGCCGCGCTGCTGGCCCTTCCGGGCCGGATCACACCGGTCGCCCGCCTCCGCGTGGCTCGCGGCGCCCCACCCATGCCGCGACAAGACCTGCGCCCGGCCGCCGGTGACCCGCTGGCGGTGGCCTCGGCACTCGATCTGCTCGCCTCCTGCCTGCGGGCGGGCCTGCCGACCGCCACTGCGGCGCGCGCGGTGGCCCCGATCGCCCCGGAACCCTTCGCCTCGGCGCTGCGCCGGGCGGCGGATCTGCTGGCGCTGGGCGCGGATCCGGTCACCGCATGGGAGCGCGCGGCCCGGGAAGCGCCCGGGGCGGAGATGTCCGCGCTCGCCCGGCTGGTACGCCGTTCGGCCCGCTCCGGTGCGGCCCTGACCGGTGCGGTCTCCGAACTCGCCGAGAAGTGCCGCGCGGCGGTCGAGGATGCGGCCGCCGCGCGTGCGGAACGCGCGGGCGTACTCATCAGCGGTCCGCTCGGGCTGTGCTTCCTGCCGGCCTTCGTCTGTCTCGGCATCGTGCCGGTGGTCGCCGGACTGGCCGGTCGAGTACTCGGCGGTGGGTTGTGGTGACCACACGAGAGACTCGGTGCGGATCCGCCGCGCCGACCGTAGAGAAAGGGGAGAGCGATGCTGACGGCAACGCAATCGGTTGTGCGAGAACTACGTTCGCGGCTGATCCAGGCAGCGGTGTCCGACGACGGCATGAGTACGGCCGAATACGCCATCGGGACGATCGCCGCGGCGGCGTTCGGGGCGGTGCTCTACACCGTGGTGACCGGCGACTCCATCGTCAACGCGCTGACCAAGATCATCGACAGGGCGCTGAACACCACCGTATGAGGTCGGCCCGCACGAGCGAGCGGGGCGCGGTCACGGTCGAGGCGGCGATCGCGCTGGCGGCGGTGGTCGTGGTCGTCGTGCTCTGCCTGGGAGCGTTGCTGGCGGCGTCGATGCAGATCCGCTGTATCGACGCCGCTCGCGAAGCGGCTCGTCTCACGGCGCGCGGCGCGGAAGTGGAGGCCCTGCCGGCAGCACAGCGGGTGGCACCGCCCGGTGCCGATATCGAGGTGCGTGCGGAGGGTGACCGGGTCGTCGCCGTCGTCCGGGCGCGGGCGCCGCTGCTGCCCATGCTGCGGTTACGGGCCGAGGCGGTCGCCGTGCGCGAACCGGGAGAGTCCCGATGACAGCGGACGGACTGGCGCGGGCCACGACGGCGCCGGCCGCGTGCCGCTGCCGCCGGTGCGACGGGGGCGCCACCGTCACCGCATGTCTGGCACTCACCGCACTGCTGGTGGTGACGATCGTCATCGTGCAGTTCGCGGCGGTGGTCTGCGGACGCCACCTGGCGCAGAGTGCCGCCGATTCGGCGGCATTGGCCGCGGCGGGCGCGCTGGATTCCGGCGCCGAGGCGGCCTGTGAACAAGCGGATTCGGTGGTGCGGCGAATGCGTATGCGGCTGCGCACATGTTCGATCCGGGATTGGGATGTGACGGTCACCGTCGACGGTTCGGTGCCGCTCGCTCTTTTGGGCAAGCGATCAGTTGTGGCGGTCGCGCGGGCCGGTCCGGTGAGTGCGGGAAAGCGATCATGAATACCGGGCGGTTGGTGTGAGAAAGAATGGGTGACCGGAGCCACAGCATGTCGCGTTAAGTGTCGTGATTTCCCATTCGCTCGGCATTCAATTCCGTGGGCGCAATTGTGCAAGCATTCGGCGCTGCGGGATTCAGATAAATGCACACATGTGAATGCCCACATGGCCGTTATTCGCTAGGGCAATGCGCCGGTTAACATGATCGACTTCCTCTTTATTCGAGCAGAGGGTAGTCGCCCTCGAATCCGGGACGCGGCCCGCCGGTGTGGGAGGCGCCCACGTCTACCGACGGTGTCCGCATCGTCACGAAACGGATTCGAGCAGGTCATGGCCCGAAATGTGGGCCGCTCCGATCAGTTCGGTGCCTCGTCGGGCAGATCGGAGAGGACGGCCGTCAGCAGGGCGGCCGCGCCTTCCTTGTCCAACGGGGAATTGCCGTTGCCGCATTTGGGGGATTGCACGCACGAGGGGCAGCCCTGTGGGCACGAACAGGAGGCGATGGCCGCCCGCGTCGCCGCCAACCAGGTCCGCAACCGGGCGAAGCCGCGCTCGGCGAACCCTGCCCCGCCCCGATGGCCGTCGTAGACGAAGACGGTGGGCAGCCCGGTATCGGGGTGCTCGGCGATGGACACGCCGCCCACATCCCAGCGGTCGCAGCTCGCGACCAGCGGCAACATCCCGATCGCGGCATGTTCGGCGGCGTGCAGGGCGCCGGCCACGCGGCGCGGCTCGATCCCCGCCGCGGCCAGTAGTCGCGGCGTGACGGTGTAGAACACGGCCTGGGTCGGCAGCGTCTGCTCGGGCATATCGAGTTCGATGAGGTCGAGGACCTCTCCGCTGGGAAGCGTGCGCAGATAACCGACCACCTGGCGCGTTACCCGGACCCTGGCCAGGGCGGCGGTCACGCGGCCGTACGCCTGTTCGTGGGTGCGATCGTCGATCGCGACCGAGGTGACCATCCGGGCGCTGGTGGTCCAACCGGGCTGCTCGGGGTGGACGAACGCGACCCCGGCCTCGAGGTCCAGTTCGTCGACCACGTAGGTCTCGCCTTGATGGAGATGCACGGCACCGGCGTGCAGCGTCGCGGGCGCCCGCCCGGAATCCGCGCTGCCCAGCAGCCTGCCGCTGGTCGCGTCGACGATCGCGATCTGGGAGCCGATTCCGCCCCGGACGTCGACGTCGTCGTGCGGATAGGCGCTCGAGGTCGGATACCAGCGGGCCGGTCCACCGCCGTTCTCCCGGCGCTTGATCAGCCCCTGCGCGGCGAGGTCGGCGGCCACGTCCCCGACGCCGAGGTCGTCGATCTCGGCGTCGGTCAGGGGATGTTCGCAGGCCGCGCACAGCAGATGCGGTCCGGCTACGTAGGGATTGTGCGGATCGGTGATGGTCGCCTCGACCGGCTTGTCCAGCAGGGCGTGCGGGTGATGGACGAGGTAGGTGTCGAGCGGATCGTCGCGGGCTACCAGTAGCACCAGCGAGCCCTGGGTGCGACGTCCGGCTCGGCCCGCCTGCTGCCAGAACGAGGCGACGGTTCCCGGAAAACCCGCCATCACCACGGCATCCAGTCCGGCGATGTCGACGCCCAGTTCGAGTGCGGTCGTGGTGGCCGCCCCCAGCAGCGACCCGTCCGCGAGGCCGTTCTCCAGTTCGCGCCGGTCCTCGGCCAGATATCCGGCCCGGTAGGCCGCCACGCGCCCGGCCAGCGACGGGTCCACCTCGGCGAGCATGCGCTGCACGTCGATGGCGACGACCTCGGCGGCCCGGCGGGAGCGAACGAAGGTCAATGTCCGCGCACCCTCGACGACCAGGTCGGTCATGATCCGGGCGGCCTCCGTGGTGGCCGCCCGCCGCACCGGGGCGCCGTTCTCGCCGCTGAGCTCGCCGAGCAGCGGGGGTTCCCACAGGGCGACCGTCCGCGCGCCCTGTGGGGAACCGTCGTCGGTCACCGCGGTCACCGGCGCACCGATCAGCCGTTCGGCGGCCGCGGCCGGATCCGCGCTGGTCGCCGAGCACAGGACGAAGGTCGGGTTCGCGCCGTAGTGTGCGGCCAGCCGCCGCAGCCGGCGTAGCACCATCGCGACCTGGGATCCGAATACACCTCGATAGGCATGGCATTCGTCGACCACCACGTAACGCAGCCGCCGCAGCATCCGCGCCCAGCGCTGGTGGGCCCGCAGGATGCCGATGTGGAGCATGTCGGGATTGGTGAACAACCACCGCGCATTCGCCCGCACCCACTGCCTGACCTCGGGCGGAGTATCGCCGTCGTAGGTGGCCGGATGGATATCACGCAGGCTGCCGGCATGGGTCAGCTGCGCTGCCGCGCGGAATTGATCGGCCCCGAGCGCTTTGGTCGGCGATATATACAGAGCGGTCGCTCGCGGATCCCGCCGCAGGTCGGTCAATACCGGCAGCTGATAACCCAGGGATTTGCCCGAGGCGGTGCCGGTGCAGACGACGACGTGTGTGCCGGCGGCGGCCAGCTCCGCGGTTCGAATCTGATGCGTCCACGGCGCGTCGACACCAGATTCCCGCAGCGCGTCGACTACGTCCGGGGCAGCCCAGGAAGGCCAGCCGGTGCTGCGCGCCGCCCGGGCCGGGAGTTCGGTCACATGAGTGATACGACTCTCCGCATCGGGCACTCCGAATAGGACACGATTCAGCAACGATGTCCCGTAGCCGGTCGTCTCGGCGGGGGCGGCGTCCGATCCCGGGCCTTTCGGATTCATCGGACCGAGACCCTGCGACGCGAAGAAAGTGTGAACCGTGTGTGCCGCGTTCGCCCGAGCTGCCAATTCACTACCGAGTAGCGACCTGCGTCACAGTCTGTTTGCCTGACGCCTGCTCGGTTATCGCCAAGCAAACCTACTTCAAGTTTGGATTTGGGCATTGTGCCCCTCACCTGCACATTCGCAAGATCATCTTTTTTGCAAATTGTCGGTAACTCGGCTGTCGAATTGCGCGCGGACATGGTTCACTGGTTCTCGGTCGCAAGCTTCTGTGTTCGAGGGAACGGATCAAAGGTCCAAACCATCAGCAGGATCGATGTTGCGAACGGTGTGCTTGAAGCTTCCTGCAGGGGGAACAGAGTACAGCGGTCGGAACGGACCCGGTGGACCAACCTAACTTGTCCGCCGTTCCGGTATGGAAAGAGAAGGAACAGAATGGCACAGGGAACTGTGAAGTGGTTCAACGCGGAGAAGGGGTTCGGCTTCATCGCGCCCGAGGACGGCTCCGCTGACGTCTTCGTCCACTACTCCGAGATTCAGGGTTCGGGCTTCCGTACCCTCGAGGAGAACCAGAAGGTCGAATTCGAGGTCGGCCAGGGCACCAAGGGCCCGCAGGCCACCGGAGTTCGCGCGCTCAGCTGAGCGAGTAACCCAACAAGTCCGATCTCTCGTCCCTCACCGCGAGCACGCGGTGAGGGACGAGTCATATGCGGGGGAAGTAGACTCGATCGAAAACCGGGGCTTTTCGATGTGATCGAGTTGCCCACAAGGGTGTTTTTCTGCAGTTCGCAGCCATTTCGGTTCGGACGGTACCGACGGGGAAGTACCGCGCAGAACAGCCGAGACTCCTGGGTCGCGGGTCCGCAGTGCGGACTCCACGACAGCGAAACACGGTATAAACGTCTCTGGCGGGAGACATTTGTCTCTCCCTCTTGCCCCAGCCGCGCGCCGCGCGCCTGCGCCGCGCGGGTCGACAGGAAAGGTGTGTTCGCCGGTGGCAACACGAGACCGCGGTGCATCGCCGACTCCCGATGCGGCCTCCGCCGGGCCCGATGCGGCCGCAGCCGGCCGGGGGCGTCCCCTGCGTCGTCTCGTCATCGTCGAGTCGCCGACCAAGGCACGCAAGATCGCGCCCTATCTGGGCCGCGGTTATACGGTCGAGGCGTCCGTCGGCCATATCCGGGATCTTCCGCGCGGTGCCGCGGATGTGCCGGCCAAATACAAGGGCCAGTCCTGGGCCCGGCTGGGTGTCGACGTCGACCACGATTTCGAGCCGATCTATGTCGTCAGTCCGGACAAGAAGGCCAAGGTCTCGGAGCTGAAGACGCTGCTGCGCGATGCCGACGAGCTCTATCTGGCCACCGACCCCGACCGCGAGGGCGAGGCCATCGCCTGGCATCTGCTCGAGACGCTGAAGCCGAAGATTCCGGTCCGGCGCATGGTGTTCCACGAAATCACCGAGCCGGCCATTCGCGCCGCCGCGGCCGACACCCGCGAACTCGACAACGACCTCGTCGACGCACAGGAAACCCGGCGCATCCTCGACCGTCTCTACGGCTACGAGGTCAGCCCCGTGCTGTGGAAGAAGGTCATGCCGCGGCTGTCGGCGGGACGTGTGCAGTCGGTGGCGACGCGGATCGTCGTGCAGCGCGAGCGGGAGCGCATCGCGTTCCGTTCCGCGGAGTACTGGGATATCGCGGCGAAATTCGACGCCGGTGGCCGTGAGAGCGATGAGGCCAACCCGCGGATCTTCGGTGCGCGGCTCGTCACCGTCGACGGTTCCCGCGTCGCGGGCGGCCGGGATTTCGGATCCGACGGTCAGCTCAAGTCCCGCAACGGTGTCACCGTCCTCGACGAAGCCGCGGCACGGCGGCTGGCCGCCGGGTTGGAGAAGGCGGATTTCCAGGTCACCTCGGTCGAATCCAAGCCGTACACCCGTCGGCCCTATGCGCCCTTCATGACCTCGACGCTGCAGCAGGAGGCCGCGCGCAAACTCCGGTTCGGTTCCGAGCGCACGATGCGGGTGGCGCAGCGGCTGTACGAGAACGGCTACATCACCTACATGCGAACCGACTCCACGACGTTGTCGGAGTCGGCGATCAGCGCGGCGCGGGCGCAGGCGACCCAGCTGTACGGCCCGGAGTTCGTCCATCCGACGCCGCGGCAGTACACCCGCAAGGTCAAGAACGCGCAGGAGGCGCACGAGGCGATCCGGCCCGCCGGTGATACGTTCGCCACGCCGGGCCAGCTGCATGCCCGGCTGGATCAGGACGAATTCCGGCTCTACGAGCTGATCTGGCAGCGCACGGTCGCCTCGCAGATGGCCGACGCGCGCGGCACCACGCTGACGGTCCGGATCACCGGCCGCGCCGGCACCGGCGAGGAATGCGTGTTCTCCGCGTCCGGCCGCACCATCACCTTCGCGGGCTTCCTCAAGGCCTACGTGGAAAGTGTCGACGAGGACGCGGGCGGTCAGTCCGACGATGCGGAATCGCGGCTGCCCGCCCTGACCGAGGGCCAGAACGTCAACGCCACCGAGCTGACGCCCGACGGGCACACCACCAACCCGCCCCCGCGCTACAACGAGGCGTCGTTGATCAAGGCGCTGGAGGAACTGGGCATCGGTCGCCCCTCGACGTACGCCTCGATCATCAAGACCATCCTGGACCGCGGCTACGTCTACAAACGCGGCAGCGCGCTGGTGCCGTCCTGGGTGGCCTTCGCGGTGGTCGGGCTGCTGGAGGAGTATTTCGGCCGCTTGGTCGACTTCGACTTCACCGCGGCGATGGAAGACGATCTCGACGCCATCGCCGGCGGTCGTGAACAGCGCGGAAACTGGCTGACCAGCTTCTACTTCGGTGGTGACCACGGGGCCGAGGGATCGGTGGCGCGCTCCGGTGGTCTGAAGCGGATGGTCGGTGAGCGGCTCGACGATATCGATGCCCGCGAGGTCAACTCGATCAAGATGTTCACCGACGACCAGGACCGCGACATCGTGGTCCGGGTCGGGCGCTTCGGTCCGTATCTGGAGCGCATGGTCCAGAACCCGGACGATCCGGATGGCGATCCCGTTTCCCAGCGCGCCAATCTGCCCGACGATCTGCCGCCGGACGAGTTGACTCCCGAGGTGGCGGAGAAGCTGTTCGCGACCCCACAGGAGGGGCGCTCGCTCGGCGTGGACCCCGAAACCGGGCACCGGATCGTGGCCAAGGAGGGCCGCTTCGGGCCGTATGTCACCGAAATCCTGCCCGAGCCGGAGGCCGATCTCGACGCCAAGAAGGGCGCCAAGAAGGCAGCCGCACCCAAACCGCGGACCGGCTCGCTGCTCAAGTCGATGGACCTGTCGACCATCACCCTCGAGGACGCGCTGAAATTGCTGTCGCTGCCTCGCGTGGTCGGCAAGGATCCTGAATCGGGTGACGAGATCACCGCGCAGAACGGCCGCTACGGCCCGTATCTGAAGAAGGGCACGGACTCTCGCTCCCTGGCCACCGAGGATCAGATCTTCACCGTGACCTTGGACGAGGCATTGAAGATCTACGCCGAACCCAAACGGCGCGGACGTCAGGCGGCGAGTGCGGCGCCGCTGCGGGAGATGGGCAACGATTCCGCCACCGGCAAGCCGATGGTGATCAAGGACGGGCGGTTCGGTCCGTATGTCACCGATGGCGAAACCAATGCCAGCCTGCGCAAGGGTGACGAGGTGGAGTCGATCACCGATGAGCGGGCCTCCGAACTGCTCGCCGATCGCCGCGCCAAGGGGCCGGTGAAGAAGGCGACCAAGAAGACCGCGAAGAAGGCGCCCGCCAAGAAGACCGCGGCGAAGGCGACGGCCAAGAAGACCACCGCGACCGCGAAGAAGACCGCGGCCAAGAAGGCGCCCGCGAAGAAGGCCGCAGCGAAGTCGACGGCCGAGTCGTAGCAGGCGGTGTCGTCAGCAGGCGGTGTCGAAGCGGGCAGCTGCTCGGCACCGGTCGGCTTGTCGGTCCGGCCGATTAGGGTGTAGCCCGTGGCAGGTGTCTTCGATCGGCTCGTGGGCCAGGACTCGGTCGAGTCCGAGTTGACCGCTGCCGCCGTGGCGGCGCGTACCGGGATCGCTTCCTCGGTGATGACGCACTCCTGGCTGTTCACCGGTCCGCCCGGATCCGGCAGATCCGTTGCGGCGCTGTGCTTTGCGGCCGCGCTGCAATGTACCGCCGACGGCTCGCCGGGCTGCGGTCACTGCCATGCCTGCACCACAACCATGGCCGGTACCCACGGCGATGTGCGGCGGGTGATTCCGGAGGGGCTGAGCATCGGCACCAAGGAAATGCGGGAGATCGTGCAGGTCGCGGCCCGGCGTCCCAGCACCGGGCGGTGGCAGGTGGTGGTGATCGAGGATGCCGACCGATTGACCGAGGCCGCGGGCAACGTGCTGCTGAAGGTGGTCGAGGAACCGCCCGAGCGGACCGTATTCCTGCTGTGCGCACCGTCGGTGGACCCGGAGGACATCTCGGTCACGCTGCGATCCCGCTGCCGGCATGTCCATCTGGTCACGCCGTCCGTGGACGCCATCGCGCAGGTGCTGCGCGAGCGCGACGGTCTGAGTCCGGACCAGGCGGCGTGGGCGGCCTCGGTGAGCGGCGGACATGTCGGCCGAGCCCGTCGGCTCGCGACCGATGAGCAGGCCCGCACCCGCCGGACCCGCGCACTGTCGCTGGTCTCGGCGGTCACTCGTCCGGCCGCCGCTTATGCCGCCGGTGACGAGCTGGTCAAATCCGCCGAGGAGGAGGCCAAACAGGTCAGCGCGGAACGCGACGAGCGCGAACGCGACGAGCTGGCGACCGCGCTGGGCGCCGGCGGCACCGGGAAGGGCGCCGCCTCGGCGACCCGCGGTTCCGCGGGTGTCCTGAAGGATCTCGAGCGCCGTCAGAAATCCCGCGCGACCCGCACCAGCCGCGACGCCCTCGACCGGGCGCTGATCGATGTCGCGGGCCTGTACCGCGACGCGCTGGCCCTGCGCTTCGGCGCCTCCGCCACGAATCCGTCCCCGGCCATCACCCTGACCCACCCCGACCTGTCGGATCAGATCCGCGATCTGGCCGACGAGGTGCGACCCGAGGGGCTGTTGCGTTCCATCGAAGCCGTCCTCGCCTGCCGCGAGGCCCTCGATCTGAACGTCAAGCCCCGCTTCGCCATCGCGGCGATGGTCGCGGGCCTCATCGCGGCCCGCTCCGCCTGATCTACCGGCGCGACGGACCTTCGGCGATTTCATCGAGAAAAGTGCTCAAAAGATGAGCACTTCGAAGGGCAGCATGGAGTTCGACGAAAGGACGAACCCGTGGTGCGAAAACTCCGAAAACTCCCTGCCGCCAACTGCTTTCCCGATGCCGCCGCCTGGGCCGACTGGCTCGACGGTCACCACACCGACGACGACGGCGCCTGGCTGATGATCGCCCGCAAAGGTTCGTCCGCGCCCCTGATCACCATCGACGAGGCGGCCGAGGTGGCCCTGTGCTACGGCTGGATCGACGGTCACCGGCGCGCTCACGACGACCGCTCGTTCCTTCAGCGTTACTCGCGCCGGCGTCCCGGCAGCACCTGGTCCCAGGTGAATGTCGTGCGAGCCGAGGCCCTGATCGCCACGGGCCGGATGCGCCCACCCGGCCTCCGCGCGGTCGAGGCCGCCCGCGCCGACGGGCGTTGGGATGCCGCTTACGCGCCCCAGCGCTCGGCACCCGTTCCGCCCGAGCTTTCCGAGGCCCTGGCCGCAGATACCGCGGCGGCGGATCGCTTCGCCGCTCTGGACCGAACCGCCCGCTACCTCCTGGTCCTACCCCTGCTGAAGGCCCGGACACCGACCACCAAGGCCCGCCGCCTGGCCGAGATCATGTCGACGCTGCGGCGATGACCTGCCGTTTTCGTGTTCGGTCACCGAAGACGATAGACTCGCACCGCCGAAAGGCACGCCGCCTTAGCTCAGTCGGTAGAGCGCTTCACTCGTAATGAAAAGGTCGGGGGTTCGATTCCCCCAGGCGGCTCCACCTTTTTCCTCGTGCCGAGAGCCGTTGACGACAGTTCCTGACGACAATCTGGGCCCGGCCGGCGCGGGGCAACCGAAGACCAACGGGCCGGGGCCATCCGACGCCGGCCGAACGGGCTGATATGCCGATGACCGTGCCACTGCCTCGTGGTCGACGTGGAAGACGGGTGGCGCGGTCACGGCTGTGGGAAAAATATGGGATGTGTCGGAATTCTCGGCGCGATGAATCAATGGGAATATTCAGCTTCGACATTCTGTTCGCGTGCGATCGAATTGGTATTACCGATCCCGTCACGGTGATTTCCGTGGCTGGTTCGGTCGGGTGTCGGTGCAGCGGCTGCACTGCCTCGTCCGCGGCTGCCGGGTGGTGGTGGCTCTCCACTCGCAGGTCGTTCTCGCTGGTCAGCGCGGGTTAGGGCGGCGTGAAAATGGAGCAGAGCGGACACTGCTAGGGAATTCTCGGTGGCCGGCTTTTGCGGCGGCAGGGCGTTTCAAGTCGTATACTCCCGTTATGGCGGATGACCAGTCCTCCACAGAATTTCCCGAGGCGCCCGTTCTTGTGGTGCAGACGCGAGAGCGCGTCTATCGGCTGCACGCGGGAGGTTCATACAATGTCGGCCGCGATCTGGCGGCCGACATCGTGGTGACCGATCCGCGGGTATCTTCCGTGCACGCCGTCTTGGAGCGCGGGTCGGACGGTTGGGAAATCGAGGACGCGCACAGCCTCAACGGCACCTTTTTCGACGGTCAGCGCGTCGAGCGGATGCTGATCGATCATGACGAGACGTTCCAGCTCGGTCACGCCGTGAACGGCGAGCAGTTGTCCTGTTCGGTGGAGGGACAAAAAGGACAGCACGGCGGCGAGTCGTCCGGCGATGTCGGCGGCGACACGATGCTCGTCCCCGATCCCGGCTACCAGCTCGATGATGAAGCCACGAGGACGACGTTCCATCCGGAGGGCCACCCCCGGCAGGTTGCGCGGTCGTCGCCTCCGGCGGCTCACCCCAGCGCGGTCGTCCGGATCGTCTCGGACACATTCCGGATCGGGCGGGCCTCCGACAACGACATCGTCGTGCCCGACCTGATGGTCTCCCGTCATCACGCCGAACTGCGAGTGACCGGCGCGGGCCGGTATCGGGTCGTCGACCTCGACAGCCACAACGGCACCTACGTCAACGGCGCCCGGATCGATTCGGCGGACCTGTCCGAATCCGACTTGATCGGCATGGGACATACCACCTACCGGCTGGTCGGCGACGAACTGCGGGAGTACGTCGACACCGGTGACGTGTCGGTCTCGGTGCAGAACCTCATCGTGCGGACACCGGAAGGCAAGGTTCTCCTCGACGAGGTGAGCTTCCCGATTCCGCAACGCTCGCTCGTCGGGGTCATCGGACCCAGTGGAGCGGGCAAATCGACGTTGCTCGGCGCGGTGACCGGGTTGCGTCCGGCGACAGAGGGGACGGTTCGGTACGACGGACGCGACCTCTACACCGACTACGACGAACTCCGCCACCGCATCGGACTGGTTCCACAAGAAGACATCCTGCACAGCCAACTTCCGACGCGGCGCGCGCTACTGTACGCGGCCGAACTCCGCTTCCCTGGTGACACGCGCCCCGAGGAGCGCGAGCAGCGGGTCGATGAGGTCCTCGCCGAGCTCGGCTTGGCCCGGCATGCCGACACCCGCATCGATAGACTCTCCGGTGGCCAGCGCAAACGGGTGAGCGTCGCACTGGAGTTGCTGACCAAACCGTCCCTGCTGTTCCTCGACGAGCCGACCTCGGGCCTCGACCCGGGCCTGGACAAGACGGTCATGGATATGCTGTCCGAACTGGCCCACGACGGACGCACCGTGATCGTCGTCACCCATAGTGTCGCGAACCTCGATTCCTGCGACCGCCTCCTCGTGTTGGTACCCGGCGGTCGGCTGGCCTATTACGGACCGCCCGCGGAGGGGTTGCAGCAGTTCGGGAAGCGCAGTTGGGCCGAGGTGTTCCAGTCCTTCGACCGCGAGGAGGACCGCGACTGGGCTGCTGAATTCCGGGAATCGCCACGCTTCGAGCAGTACGTGGAGGTCGGGCCGACCGACGATGTGGGCCCGGCGGACGTACACGCACCGGCACCCCCGCCCGCGTCGCAGTCCAAGCTCAGCCAGCTCAGTACGGTGTGCCGACGATACCTGGCGGTCATCGCCTCGGACCGGAGTTACCTGGCGCTGCTCGGCGTGATGCCGCTGATTCTCGGTGGCTTGATCGCCGCAGTGCCGTCGGGCGAGGGTTTCGCCGGGGCGCCCGGAACCAACACCGATGCCCCCACCAAGCTCATGATCTTGGTATTCGGTGCCTGTTTCATCGGCACCGGCAACTCGATTCGCGAGATCGTCAAGGAGCAGACGATCTACCGCAGAGAACGCGCGGCCGGACTGTCCGCAGGGGTCTACCTGATGTCGAAGCTCCTGGTCTTGGGCGTGATCACCATCCTCCAGGCGGCGGTGCTGTTCTTGATCGGCACCATCGGGGTGAGCATGCCGGCGAAAGGCGTATTCACCTCGGTCCCGCTGGAGTTGATCCTGGCGATGGCGCTACTGGGCATTGCCTCGCTGGCGTTGGGCTTGCTGGTCTCGGTGTCAGTCAACACCTCGGAGAAGACGCTGCCACTGCTGATTGTGCTGTCCATGGCGCAGCTGGTGTTCACCGGCGGTTTGGTACGGCTGCCCGGCACCCCTGTTCTGGAACAGCTGTCCTACCTGTCGCCGTCCCGCTGGGGCTACGCCGCGGCAGCGGCCACCCTCGACATGGACACCCTGTCGCCGCACAAGGGCGCACCCGACCCGCTGTGGCGACATGCCCTGGGCACGTGGCTGCTCGACATGGGGGTCGTCGCCGGCCTGGGGTCCGTCTTCCTCGCGCTGGCCGGATACCGGCTGTATCAGCTGCGTCCACGGCGGCGCGGCGCCCGCCTCGCGCGGATTTGACGCCGACACACCGATTACGGCACGACCTCGAAGACGTCGCCCGGATCGACGTGGTCGTAGAAGGCCTTGGCGCCCCGAGGGTCGACCGGATGCAGCCGTGCGATTTCTCCTCGATCGGACCGCCTCTCGGGGATGATGGTGGTGGGTGTGGTGGATCGCATCCATCGCTTCACCGACCGGCCAGTGCGCGGTTCGGATTCGACAGGAGCGGATATGACCGACGGCTCCGGCTCAGACAGTGGCTTCGGACGATCAACGGCCGGAATCGAATCCGGCGCGGTGGCCGCCTTCGCAGCCGCGTGGGAGTCGGCTGCCCCCGCCCCGGCCATCAGCGATTACCTGCCCGACGCAGAGACCTTGCGCTTGGACGCGTTGATCGAACTGATCCGCGTCGACCTGCGCCAGCGCTGGCTGCGCCGGCCCGCGCTCACGCCGTCCGGCGGACCCGAGCCGACCCGCAAGCGGCTCCGGAACTACTGCGCGGAATTCGCCGAGCTGTCGCCGGACCGCGTTCCGGCCAGCCTGGTCTATGAGGAGTTCGTGATCCGCCGGCACAGCGGCGAGCGGGTCGATCCGCGCGAATATCTGCGCGAATATCCCGCGCAAGCGTCCGAGCTGAGCGAGTTGCTCAATGCCGGCGACGAGGATCAGAGCACTCAACGCGCCGGTGCGGACCCGACTGCCATCGCCTCGACCATGGTCTCCCCCGAAGGCACCCGCACCACCGGCGACCTGTTCGCCGAACAGGAGACGACGGGATCGCAGGTCGCTCGGCTGGACAGCATCCAGGTAGGCGATTGCATCGATGATTTCGATCTGCTCACCGGGCTGGGGAGCGGAGCCTTCGCGCGGGTGTTCCTGGCCCGGCAGCGCTCGTTGCAGCGGCTGGTGGCGGTGAAGATCTCCGCCGACCGCGGCACCGAACCGCAGACGCTGGCCCAGCTCGACCACGACTACATCGTCCGAATCTTCGACCAGCGGCTGCTGGGCGAACTGGACCCGCACGGCGATTCCCACAGCCGCCGAATGCGGCTGCTGTACATGCAGTTTCTGCCCGGTGGCACCCTGCTGGGTGTGTTGCGCTGGGTCCGGTCCACCCCTGCCGACCAGCGCAGCGGTCGGTTGCTGCTGGCCGCGGTCGACGCCGCGATGGAGGAGAAGGGTGAGATCCGCCCGACCGATTCCAGCGTGCGCGCCGAGATCGCGGCGCTGTCGTGGCCGGAAACCGTGGCCTGGCTGGGCCGCCGGCTCGCCGAGGCGCTGGCCTACGCCGACGAGCACGGCGTGCTGCATCGCGACGTCAAACCGGCGAACGTGCTGCTCACCGCGGAGGCGGTGCCGAAACTCGCCGATTTCAACATCAGTTTCAGCCGCGCGGTGGCCGGCGCCAATCCGGTGGCGTACTTCGGTGGGTCGCTGTCGTACATGTCGCCGGAACAGTTGGAGGCCTGCCATCCCGGCTACCGTCGTTCCGCCGACGATCTGGATACCCGTTCCGACATCTACTCGCTGGGTGTGGTGCTGTGGGAGCTGCTGACCGCTGCCAAGCCGTTCGACGACCGCACCGCGGGTGAGCGCAGCGACTCCACCGCGCTGGGGGCGATGCTCGCACGTCGTCGTGCTGGTGTGGATTCGGCTGCGCTGCAACGGATTCCGCCCGATTGTCCGGCGGCACTGCGCAGGGTGTTGCTGACCTGCCTGGCGCCCACGCGTGACAAGCGGTGGTCCAACGGCAACGAACTGGCCCAGCAGTTCGAACTGTGCCTGGACGCGCGGGCCCGCGAACTGGTGGATCCGGCACCCACCAGCTGGCGTTTCCGGGCGCGGAGGTGGCTGGTGCCGCTGGTGGTGCTGGCCTTCGGCGTCCCGAATGTGCTTGCGGCCGTGTACAACACGGTGCACAATCGAACCCTGATCATCGACCGGATGAGTGTGCCCGCCCAGCACACATGGTGGATTTTCACCAGCACGGTGAACGCGGTCTTCTTCCCGGTGGGCGTCGTGACCGTGCTGTACTTGTCGCGCTATCTGCTCACCGTTCGGCGCGGTATGCGGCGCGGACGCGACTATGACTCCCGGATACTCGCCCGAGCCAGATCCGATGCCCTGCTGTTCGGTGATCGGTGTGTGGTGGTGGCGTTCTCGCTCTGGAGCCTGTCGGCGATTCTGTTCCCGCTCGTGCTGCACTTCGCGACCCACGAGCTCACCGGACAGGAGATGGTGCACTTCGTGGGCGGGCTGCTGGTGTGCGGCGGGATGGCGGTGGCATATCCGTTCTTCCTGGTGACGTTCTACATGGTCCGCTGCGTCTACCCGCTGTTTCTCCGGCACGGCGACATCAGCCCCGAGGATGCGGTGCGCCTGCGCCGGCTCGATCGCCGCTGCAACGGATATCTCGCGGTGGCGGCGTCGGTGCCACTGCTGGCGGTGGCCGGGGTGACATTCCTGCCGCTGAGCGATACTCCGAAGATCATCGTCGCGGTGCGGGTGTTGTGCGTGGGGTCCATCGTCGCCTTCGTGGTCGCCTATGTGCTGTTCCGGGCGCTCGAGTTCGATCTACGCGCACTGGAGCGAGTGGTGGATCCTGAACATCAGGAGGCTGCCGCTCGGCTATGAGTTTCACGGATATCGGATCGGACCGCGGTGATCCCGCGGTGGCGGTGGTGGCACGTTTCGCCGCGGACTGGGCGGCGAGCCGGCCGACAGCCGTCGACGAGCCAGGCTTCTCCTCGTTTCCAACGCCCCGATCAGCGAATCGTCCATGTGGTGAAGAGAGTTCGTTTCACTCCGAGATATGCGGGTATCGGATGGTTCGAGCCACCGCTGATCGCAGCCGGTCGCCGGATCGGTGCGAGGTGAGCGAAAGTGAGGAGATTGCTGTGATCACTCTCGGGGTTGTCCTTCTGGTTCTCGGGTTCCTGCTCGGGATTCCGATCCTGTGGACTCTGGGCATCATCGCGCTGGTCGTGGGGGCGGCGCTGGCTCTGTTGGGAGCGCTGGGCCGCCCGGTGGCCGGCCGTGCGCACTACTACTGACGCACTCGGCCGCCGCGGGCTGCGCGCGGCAGCGGCGTGACAACGCGACCGCCCCGGAATCCGATTTCCGGGGCGGTCGCGCATATGTCGCGGGATGTCAGCGCAACAGGAACTCCGTGGTGATCCGCTCGAACGCCTCCTTGGCCTCGATCATCACCCAGTGTCCGCAGTTCGGGAAGATGTGCAGTTCGGCGTTGGGAATCAGGCGCATCGGAATCATCGGCATGTCGGGTGGGCACTGCCGGTCGTCGCGACCCCAGGTCAGCAGGGTGGGGCACTGCACGGTACCCAGCATGGACCAGTACGGCGGCACGCCGGAGGCGGCCATCATCTGCTGTTGCGCGGCGAACGCCCGGGAGCCGTACATCGCCGCGAGCGTCTGGTGCGAGTCCGGGTCCTTCGCGGTTTCCCAGCGCTCCTCGATCCGTTCCTCGGTGATCAGGGCGCGGTCGTAGACCATGCATTCCAGCCAGCGCACCAGTTTCTCGCGACTCGGTGCGTCGGCGAATTCCTGCAGCAGTCGCGTGCCCTCGCTCGGGTTCTGGCTGAAGATGTTGGGGCCCACCCCGCCGATGGTGACCAATTTGCGCACGCGCGCAGGGTGTTTCATCGCCACGTTGACGCCGACCACCCCGCCCATCGAGTTGCCGATCATCGCGGCGGATTCGATGCCCAGCGCATCCATGAATCGGACGACAGACGACCCGGCGGTCAGCACGGGATGCCCGTCGACGGGATCGCTCACTCCGAATCCCGGGAACTCCAGCACGTAGCAGTGGAACCTGTCCGCGAACGCGCCGAGATTGCCTCGGTAGTTCCGCCACCCGCTGACGCCGATCCCGGAGCCGTGCAGCAGCAACAGCGGCGGACCCTCCCCGGCCTCGTGGTATCGCAGCACGCCCTTGTCCGTCGAGATCTCCCGCGCGGTCCCCTCGTAACTCACATCCATGCCGCCACACTAGAACAGGTTTCAGTTCTGTGGCGGGAGCCGTCACGCCAGCAGGACGTGCTGGCGGACGTCGATGTAGCCGTCGCGGAAGAGGTCGGCGCAGCCGGTCAGGTAGCGGATGTAGCGATCGTAGACGGTGGGGGAGGTCAGGGCGACGGCTTCGGGCCGGTGGTCGCGGAGGGCCTGGGCCCAGAGGTCGAGGGTGTGGGCGTAGTGCGGCTGCAACGATTGGACGTCGTGCAGGGTGAAGCCGGCCCGCCCGGCGTATTCGCCGATCCACTGCGGCTGCGGAAGTTGCCCGCCGGGGAAGATCTCGTCGAGGACGAACTTGCTGAACGCCAGATATTCGTGGGTGAGGGGGATGCCCATCTCGCGGAGTTGGTGGCGGTGGAAGCCGATGATGGTGTGCAGCATCATGCGGCCGTCCGGGGGCAGCAGCCGATGACAGCGGTCGAAGAACGCGTCGTAGCGTTCGCGCCGGAAATGCTCGAAGGCTCCGATCGAGACGATCCGGTCGACCGGATGGTCGAATTCCTCCCACCCGCGCAGATGCACCTCGCCGGTGCCGGGCGGCAGCCGGTCCAGCAGCTCTTTCACGTGTTCGTACTGGTTGTGGCTCAGCGTCAGGCCGATCACACGCACGTCGTATTTCTCGACGGCGCGCAGCATGGTCGAACCCCAGCCGCAGCCGATGTCGAGCAGGGTCATCCCCGGATGCAGATCGCATTTGCCGAGCGACAGGTCGATCTTGGCGAGCTGTGCCTGTTCCAGGGTGAGGTCCGGTTCGCGGAAGTACGCGCAACTGTAGGTGCGCGTGGGATCCAGGAAGAGGGCGAAGAAATCGTCGGACAGGTCGTAGTGGGCCTGCACGTCGGCGTAGAACGGTGACAGATCGGTCATGGTGACCTCTGGTGGTCGGTTTCGGGAAACGTCCTGTCTCTGATAAGAGGTACCCCGGCGGTGGGTTCGCCCCGGCCGCCGCACCGTGCGCGTTCGACCAGTATGCACCTCTCGCCATCGCGGAGGGGCGCGATCGGCGGATCGGCCGAGGTCCGGGCATGTGGCCGCCGAAACCGTCAGTCGTTCCCGCGCGCCGTCCCGCTCTCCCACGCGCGGCGCCGAAGCAGGCGCAGACCGTTGAGCCCGACGATGACCGTGGAACCCTCGTGACCGGCCACGCCCAGTGGTAGCGGAAGGTGGCCGACGAGATCCCAGGTGGTCAGGACGGCGATGAAGGTCGCGGCGATGATCAGATTGGCGATCACGGTGCGGCGCGCGCGGCGCGACAGAGCGATGACCGCGGGGACGGTGGTCAGGTCGTCGCGGATGACGACCGCGTCGGCGGTGTGCAGCGTGAGGTCGGATCCGTTGCCGCCCATAGCGATTCCGGCGTGCGCGGCGGCGAGCGCGGGTGCGTCGTTGATGCCGTCGCCCACCGCCGTGACCCGGTCGCCCGCGGCTTCCAGTTCTTCGATCGCGGCGACCTTACCTTCCGGCAGCAGCTCCGCCCGGACATCGGTGAGCCCGAGCCGGCCGGCGAGCTGCCGGGCCGCGGCGAGATTGTCGCCGGTGAGCAGAACCGGTGTGGCTCCGGTGATTTCGGTGAGCGCGGCGACGGAATCGGCCGCTTCGGGACGTGCCTGATCGGTGATGCCGGCGATCGCGATCGGCCGGCGCTCGCGCCGCACGATCACAGCGGTGTGCCCCGCGGCTTGGATCTCGGCCACGACCGCCGCGGCGTCGGTGTCAGCCGAATTCAGCAGTGCGGCAGGCGATCCCACCTCGATGACGTGACCGTCCACGGTGGCGGTGACTCCGCGACCGGGTTGCGCGCTGAAGTGGTCGACGGGCGGCAGCGCGAGTCCGCGTTCATGACAGGCGCGGACGACCGCGGTGGCCAGCGGGTGCTCGCTCGAGTATTCCGCGCCCGCCGCCCAGCGCAGGACCTCCTCGGCCGTGCTCGGGCAACCGGGCAGCACCCGGATATCGGTGAGTGCCGGGACGCCGCGGGTGAGCGTGCCGGTCTTGTCGAAGGCCACGCGAGTGGTGCTGCCCAGCCGTTCCATCACGACCGCGGATTTCACCAGCACGCCGTGCCGGCCGGCGTTGGCGATCGCGGCGAGCAGGGGCGGCATGGTGGACAGCACCACCGCGCACGGTGAGGCGACGATCATGAACGTCATGGCGCGAAGCAGCGAATCGCGCAGCGCCGCACCGAAGATCAACGGCACGGCGAACACCGCGAGCGTCACCGCGACCATGCCCACCGAATAGCGCTGCTCGATCTTCTCGATGAACAGCTGTGCCCGCGCCTTGGTCCGGCCGGCCTGTTCGACCAGCGCGGCGATCCGGGCCACCACCGAATCCTCGGCCCGGCGCACGACCCGCACGCGCAGCACGCCGGTGCCGTTCGAGGTTCCGGCGAACACCTGGTCACCGGGAGTTTTGTCCACCGGCATGGGCTCGCCGGTGATGGTTGCCTGGTCGACCTCGCTCGCGCCCGCCACGACCGCGCCGTCGGCCGCGATGCGATCTCCGGGGCGGACGAGGATCACATCACCCACTTCCAGATCCGCTGCCCTGACGGTTGTTTCGACGCCGTCGTCGATCCGGGTGGCGGTGTCGGGGGCCAGATCGAGCAGCCCGCGCACCGAATCCTCGGTGCGCGCGGTCGCGAACGCCTCCAGCGCGCCCGAGGTGGCGAAGATGACGATCAGCAGTGCGCCGTCGGTGATCTGCCCGATCGCGGCGGCGCCGATCGCGGCCACCACCATCAGCAGGTCGACGTCCAGCGTCCTTTCGCGCAGGGCGCGCACTCCGGCCACGGCGGGTTCCCAGCCGCCGGTGAGATAGCAGGCCAGATAGAGCGACCACCACACCTCGGGAGGTGTGTGCAGGAGCCGGGCCGCCGAGCCGGCCGCGAAGAGCAGGAGAGCCGCTGCGGCCCAACGAATTTCGGGAAGCGTGAACAACCGCGTCCGCCGCGCCGGTATCGCCGTGAGCGCGGCGGGTCGCGTGGCGGCCGGTGCGGACACGAGAAACCTCCGAAGGTCGGGAGCGGACAACCCGAGAATAACAGAACACGTGAAGAGGTCTTCATGTATACCTGGTCCGCTAAACTCCA
The DNA here is from genome assembly GCF_001613505.1 of Nocardia mikamii NBRC 108933. Taxonomy (GTDB): domain Bacteria; phylum Actinomycetota; class Actinomycetes; order Mycobacteriales; family Mycobacteriaceae; genus Nocardia; species Nocardia mikamii. Next base: position 491,503 of record NZ_BDCM01000003.1, on the reverse strand, counting down.
CGGTTATGGGACATGGGGTCGAGGGCCGAGATCGGCCGATTGCCCGGCTGGACAGTGAGTCCGCCGCGCATGTGGCGACCACCCTGCAGGCCCTGGCCACGCCGAGCCGGCTGCTGATCCTCAGCGAATTGCGCCAGGGGCCGCGGCCGGTCTCCGAACTCGCCGAGGCGGTGGGGATGGAACAGTCCGCGGTTTCCCATCAGCTCCGCCTGCTGCGCAACCTCGGGCTCGTCACCGGAACTCGCGCGGGGCGCAGCATCGTCTACAGCCTCTACGACACACATGTCGCGCAATTGCTGGACGAGGCGGTGTATCACAGCGAGCATCTGCGACTCGGCCTGTCCGATCGACCGCGAACGGCCGGCTGAGGACGCCTCCGAGGCCCTTTCGTAGACCTCTCGGTCCTGTGGCGAGTCGGCTCGCGGTGTCTTCGTATGTGTTTGCGCCGGCAGGAATCGGCCTGCGGTGGCGGCAAGTGCCGGCCACCTTCGCGGACGTCATCGACCCAGGTCGTCCGATATCGCGTCGATAGCGCGGCCCTTGTGCGCGCTCCCCCCGTTCCTGTTGACAACACCCCACTTCTCGCGCACACTGCTCTTATTAGAGAGCGCTGCTCTCCAGAAAATGAGAGGGCAGTCATGCAGGAACTGTGGAAGTGGGCCAACCTGACCGTCGCGTTCGCCGTGGAACTCGGCGCGCTGGCGGTGCTGGGACTGTGGGGATGGCGCGCCGGTGACAGCACCGTGGTGAAAGCGGTTCTGGCGCTGGGCATCCCGCTGGCCGCCGCGGTGGCGTGGGGAATGTTCGCGGCGCCGAAGGCGAGTTTCGATATTCCGCTGCTCGCGGTGATCACCAAGGTCGTGGTGTTCGGTGGCGCAGCGGCCGCGCTGTGGGGCCTGGGCCGTCGGGTGGCGGCGGTCGTCTTCGCCGGCGTCGTGATCGCGAATCTGCTGGCGATCAAGCTGGGCCACCTGAATTCGTAGCGCGCCGGCCCGGAGTCCGGGCCGGCGCCCACGCTCACGGCACGACTTCGAAGACGTCACCCGGGTTGACGTAGTCGTAGAAAGCCTTGGCGCCCTCGGGAGTCATCCGGATGCAGCCGTGGGACTGCTCCTCGATGGGCCCGATATGGGTGGCGATATCGCCGTTGAAGAAGACGGCCCACCGCATTTCGGCGTTGTGCATGGTGCTCCAGTGGTACGGCTCCTTGAACGCGACATGGAAGGTGCCGGGCGGTGTTTCGTACCCGGGCCGCCCGTGCGAGATGGGGGTCGGACCGTAGACCACGCGGCCGTTGTCCATCAGCCAGCCCTCATTGGTCGACAGGCGCAGGCAGGCGCGTGCGGCGGCCGAACACGGAGCCGAGATCTGGCCGGGCGGGGAGGGTACGAGTTGCGGAACGCCGGGGATGTCGGGGCCGCCGGGCCACACCGGATCGGCGCCCGCGGGCACCGTGACAGCGAATCCGGCGGCCGCGATCGCGGTCGCGGCCGCCGCTCGGATCGTCCATCGGGTGATGCTCGTGCAGTTCATATGCGTCCGACCTCTCTACCCGGCCCGCTGTCCGGCCGAGCCGGGCGGCGGGCACATTCGTCGACAAGCTGGGACGGCACCGTAGGCGATCGATGTGTGCTCGATCACAGTGCATAGTTGATCATTGTGACCCGCCGCGGGTCCCGATGGTGCCGAAGAATCCGGCTTGTTATCACAAATCGGGCAGACCGAGTTCCAGGTTGGGTGCGGCGATACCGCCGTCGATCTCGAGAATCTTGCCGGTGAGATAACTGCCCGCGGGGGAGCACAGGTAGACGATGCCGGCCGCGATATCGGTGGGATCGCCCAGCCGATGCAACGGCGTATCGGCCTCCATCTTCGCCTTGACCTCGGGATTCTGGGCCACGACCTCGAGTGCGGAGGTCAGCACCGAGCCGACCGCGATGCCGTTGACCCGGATCCGCGGCGACAGATCCGCGGCGGCCAGCCGGGTCCAGTGCGCGAGCGCCGCCTTGGCCGTGCCGTAGGCGAGGAAGCCGCGCCCGGGCGCCCGGCCCATCATCGAGGAGATGTTGACCACCGAGCCGCCCTCACCGGCGAGCATGTGCGGGACCGCCGCGCGGGTGAGGGCGTGCGCGGTGGAGACGTTGAAGCGGAACGCCTCTTCGAGGAATTCCGGCGAGGTGGTCAGGAAGGTGTTCGGCATGGTGCCACCGACATTGTTGACCACGATGTCGATGCGGCCGAACTCGGTGGCGGCGGCGTCGGCCAGTGCCGTGACGGCGTCGAGATCCGACAGATCGCAGGCCACGGCGAGGGCGCGCCGGCCCGTCGCGCGGATCTGTTCGGCGACCGCGTCCAGCTGAGACTGCGTGCGGGCGGCGATCGCGACATCGGCGCCCGCCTCGGCCAGGGCGAGGGCGGTGGCGGCGCCGATGCCGCGGCCGGCACCGGTGACGACGGCGACGCGGCCGTCGAGTCGGAATTTGTCCAGGATCATCGCTAGTCCTCTCGATTGTGGTCCTCGCAGTGTTAAGAATGAACTCTTAACTGTCAAGGACTAGTGCTCAATTCCCTGGTAGGACGTATCGTGCTCAGGGTGGAAGCAGTGAGTGCCCGGGAGCGGTTGATGGTGGCGGGGGAACGGCTGATCGCCGAGCGGGGATATCTGGTGCCGCTGCGCGATATCGCGGCCGCGGCCGGGCAGCGCAACAACTCGGCGATCCCGTATCACTTCGGCTCACGCGACGGACTCGTCGAGGCGGTGGTGCAGCAGCGGCTGGCGACCCTGGAGGTGCGCCGGCTGGAGTTGCTGGCACAGCGCCCGGCCGCGGCCGCCGACGATGTGCACACTCTGCTCGACGCGCTGGTCATCCCCATGTTCGAACTGGGAGCGCGTGACGAAAGATCCTATTACGCAAGGTTTCTCGAACAGATCCGCACCCATCCGGCGGTATCGGACGCGGCCAATCTCGACAGCGCCGAACGGACCTCGGTGCGAGTGATCGTGAGCGGGCTCGACCGCGCCCTTACGGACCTGCCGCCGCGCCTGCGGCATCGCCGGCTGCGCAGCCTCACCACGGTGCTGTTCGCGCTGCTGGCCGACCATGAACGGGCCGTCGAGGCGGGGCGGATCGCCGCCGACGACCGCGAGGCCTGGGACCAGGTCATCGACATGCTCGCCGGCACCCTCACCGCGTCGGTCACGACGCGGGCCCGGTGAATATGTGACGATCGGGCCATGCACAGCGACGCGATCGGATTCGCCGCCCCGATACCGGTATTGCGGATCTACGACGTCGGCGTGGCGTACGAGTTCTACCGGGACTTCCTCGGTTTCACCGTGGACTGGGAGCATCGTTTCGGTGCGAATTTCCCGCTGTACACGCAGGTTTCACGTGCGGCGGCCCGGCTGCATCTCAGTGAGCATTACGGCGACGGCACGCCGGGATCGGTGGTGTGGATCGCTGTGGACGATATCGACGCCTGGCAATCCGAGTTGGCCGTGGCGGAATACCGGTTCGCCAAACCCGGGCGGCCGGACGACGGCCCCGGCGGCCGGGGTTTCGCCGTGACCGACCCGTTCGGCAACATCCTGCGATTCGCGCAACCGGCCTGAACCCACATCCGGCGCCGTGGCGATGGCTGGCGGCTCACCCGTGCCGCCGATTACCGTGAACACTGTGGATATCGCGCGCGAGCTGCCCGGCGAACGGTCGGTGCCGCGCACCGGATGGCGTACTCAGGGCGGGCCGCTGCTGGCGGCCGGTGCGGTGGTCGCCGCGGCCACGATGCTGCACTTCCGCGATCCGCACAGCCAGGGGGCGTACGGGATATGTCCGTTCTACGCGCTGACCGGATGGTGGTGCCCGGGATGCGGCGGATTGCGCGCTGTGCACAATCTCACCGAAGGCCGGGTGCTCGACGCGCTGCACAGCAATGTCTTCGTGCTTCCGCTGCTGCTCACCCTCGCATTGTGGTGGGGACGGTGGGCCCTGGGCCGATGGCACGGCAGAGCCGACACCGCCTTTCCGTTCACGCTTCGTGGCCAGGCGCAATGGTGGTTGATCGGGTCGCTCGTGGCGTTCACCGTGGTCCGCAACACCCCGTGGGGTACATGGTTGGCCCCGGTCTAGGCGGGCATGCTGGAAGTATGACCCAGGAAATCGCTGATTCACTGAAGGCTCGGGTTCGCGAGAAGATGCTGCGCCAATTGAACGAGGACGGCGCGCCCGACGCCGAACAGGACGATCCGCGCCAGATCGCCATCGAGAAGGACCTCGAGGCCATCGATTCCGTTCCCGACGGCGATCCGCTGATCGAAGAATTGGCCGCCCGCTACCTCGTGCCGTGAATCGAATCGTGCCGAATCAGATCGTGCAGGGTGCCGCGCCCTGCCCCGCCTCGGTCAAGCCGGGCCGGGTCTCCGGCAGCGGGGACCACTGACCGCCGGCATACGTGTAAGTCCACGACGCTCCGTCTCGAACCAGTCGGCTCAGCGCCTCGATCAGGCGATCCACATCCGCGACCGACGTGCCCAAACCGATGCTCGCGCGCACCGCGCCGTCGACACCGAGCCGCCGCAGCAGAGGATGGGCGCAGAATCGCCCGTCGCGCACGCCGATGCCGAATTCGGCCGACAGATACGCCGCCACCCGGCCGGGCTCGAACCCGTCGACGGTGAACGCGACGATGCCCACACTGTCCGCGCTGTCGGAGAAGATCCGCAGTTGCCGAAGGCCCGCAACGGTTTTCAGTCCGTCGCGCAGGCGGTGGATCAGATGGTGTTCGTGCTCGACCACGGCCTGTTCGTCGAGGGCGTACAACGTTTCGCAGGCCGCCGCGACGGCCGCCGCGCCCAAGACGTTCGGTGATCCCGCCTCGTGCCGCTGCGGCGCGGGCGCCCAGTGCGCCTGCTCGGTGGTGACGGCGGTGACCGCCCCGCCGCCGGCCAGATACGGCGGCGCCGCGTCCAGCCAGTCCCGGCGGCCCACCAGCACCCCGGCGCCGAAGGGCGCGTACAACTTGTGCCCGGAGAAGGCCAGGTAGTCGATGCCGGTTCCGCCGGATTCCGCGAACGACTGCAGGTCGATTCGGCGATGCGGGGCCAGCTGCGCGGCATCGACCAGGATGCGGGCACCGTGGCGATGCGCGATCGCGGTCAGGTCCGCCAGCGGCAGCACCTCACCGGTCACATTCGACGCCCCCGTAACCGCAAGCAGCGCAGCGGGTTCGGCGCACAGCTCGGCCTCGATCCGCCGCAGCGTCTCCGCGATCGTCTCGGCGGCGGGAACCACCCGGCGGCCGCGGCGCGTCCAGGGCAGGAAATTCGCGTGGTGTTCGATATCGAGCACCACGGTGTCGCCGGGAACGCAGCAGGCCAGCAGATTCAGCGAATCGGTGGTGTTGCGGGTGAACACCACCACCTGGTCGTCGGCGCAGTTCACCGCCCGTGCGACCGAAACACGCGCGGCCTCGTAGCGATCGGTGCTGATACGGGAGGCGTATCCGGCGCCGCGGTGCACGCTGGCGTAGTAGGGGAGCAGCTCGTTCACGCGCTCGGTGACCTGGGCCAGGGCGGGGGCGCTGGCGGCGTAGTCGAAGTTGGCGTAGGTGCGGAAACCGCCCTGTATCAACGGAACTCGCAGATCGCAGCCGGAGACGCGCGCGATCGGCGCACCGGTGCGGCAGGCACGGCTGGCGTGGCCGGCGCAGGCGGACGCCGAGCAGGTGCAGGAGGCGCCGGAGCGGGAGGTGCAGCCTCGGTGCGAGCAAACCTGTTCCGGGACAACGGTTTCGGCGGTAGCGGCGGCAATTGTCGAGACAGCAGTACGCATCGGGGGTATCCCTTTGTTCAGGGACTCCGGATGTGGAGGGTGGTCGGAGTCCGCGCTTGCCGTGCTCGGTCGAGCATCGGCCGGGTCGTCACCCGGAGCACCCCACCGCGGAGGAGGGTTGCCGACCAGCTAGCCGGGGCTTGACGCTGGTACTCGTGACCTGAGCTGAGAGTGGCAGAACCGGCCCGGCATTGTCAAGCACCGGCCGCGAGCGAGCAGTGGCACCGGACCGCCCCGGAAATCGAGGGGCGTGAAAGGGATTGCGGCTCAGTCCAATCCGGCCGGACGGTGATAGGTGCCGTTGTAGTACAGCAGCGGGTTGCGCATCGGCTCGCCACCGGTGTCGTCGTGCACCCGGGTGACCAATCCGACCACCAGAGTGTGGTCGCCGATGGGAATCAACCGATGCACGGTGGCCCGCACCCAGATCGGAGTGCCGTGCAGCACCGGTTCGCCCGTGTCCAGCGTCGACCACAACTCCGGGTCGGCGAAACGCTGTTCGGCGGCGCGCGAAAACCGTTGTGCCAGATGCTGTTGATGTTCACCGAGGAAGTGCACGACGACCGAATCGGCCTCACTCATCGCGTCGATGGACGAGGAGGTGTGCGCGATGTTGAACGAGATCAGCGGCGGATCCAGCGACAGCGACGCGAATGAGGTGGCGGTGAAGCCCACCGGGCGTTCCGGCCGGCTCAGGGTGACGATCGTCACTCCCGCGGGATAGTGGCGCATGGCCGCCCGGTACTGCGCTGCCGTGACGCCGTCGTGCCGGGGTTCGAGATGCTCGGGGTCGAGATCGGCCAGCTCGGCGTCGGGTCGCTGGGAACTGCTCACGCCTCCAACCTACGTCGTGCCCGCCCTCCCGCAATCCCGACGCCGTCCCGGCGCCGCCGAACTGCCCCGATACGCTGGACGAATGAGTGATTGGAAGGCTTTCGACGTCGAGCGCACCGGTCACGTCGCGCGAGTGACGCTGACCGGGCCCGGCAAGGGCAACGCCATGGGCCCGGATTTCTGGAGCGAGCTGCCGCTGATCTTCGGCGAGCTGGACGCCGACCCGGAGATCCGCGCGATCGTGCTCACCGGTTCCGGTAAGCACTTCTCCTACGGCCTCGATCTGCCCGCGATGAGCCCGACCTTCGGTCCGCTGCTGGGCGAGAAGGCCCTGGCCGCACCGCGCACCGATTTTCTCTACGAGATCCGCCGCATGCAGGCGTCGGTGACCGCGGTCGCCGACTGCCGCAAACCCGTGATCGCCGCGATCTCCGGGTGGTGCGTGGGTGGCGGACTCGATCTCATCGCCGCCGCGGATATCCGCCTGGCCAGCGCGGAGGCCAGCTTCAGCCTGCGCGAGGCCAAGGTCGCCATCGTCGCCGACATCGGATCGCTGCACCGGCTGCCGGGCATCATCGGCGAGGGCCATCTGCGCGAACTCGCCTACACCGGCAAGGACATCGACGCCGCCCGTGCGGAGAAGATCGGCCTGATCAACGACGTCTACCCGGATCAGGAAGCGGTTCTGGCCGCCGCGCACACGCTGGCGGAGGAGATCGCCGCGAATCCGCCGCTGGTCGTACAGGGCATCAAGGACGTGCTGGATCAGCCCAAGGCCGGCAAGGTGGCCGACGGCCTGCGCTACGTCTCGGCATGGAACGCGGCCTTCCTGCCCTCGGAGGATCTGACCGAGGCGATTCAGGCCGTCTTCGAGAAGCGCAAGCCGAACTTCCAGGGCAAGTAGCGCACGAGCCGGCGCCCTGCCGAAAAGGGCCGCCGAATCGGCGAAGGCGCCCGCGGGACGCATACGCCCGCGAGCGCCCTCGCTCGGTATGGATGCCCGGCGGCCCGGCGGTGCGGGCCGCCTGCGGCACTCAGTGCCCGCCCTGCTCCTGCAGCCGCTCGATCGCCTCGGTGGTGAGCGTCTCGGCCTTGGCCCGGCCGTCCCAGCCGTCGACCTTGACCCACTTGCCGGGCTCGAGGTCCTTGTAGTGCTCGAAGAAGTGCTCGATGGCCTTGCGCTCGAATTCCGGGATGTCGTTCACGTCCTGGATGTGATCCCAGCGCTTGTCACCGGCCGGCACCGCGACGACCTTCTCGTCGCCTCCGGCCTCGTCGCTCATCAGCAGCACGCCGACCGGGCGGGCCTCGACGATCACGCCGGGGAACACCGACTCGGGCAGCAGCACCAGGCAGTCCAGCGGATCGCCGTCGGAGCCGAGAGTGTTCTCGATGTAGCCGTAGTCGGCCGGATAGACCATCGGGGTGTAGAGGTAGCGGTCCAGCCGCACCCGACCCGTCTCGTGGTCGACCTCGTACTTGTTGCGCTGCCCCTTGGGGATCTCGATGGTGACGTCGAACTCCACGTCATCTCCTTCGTCCGATGCGTATGCGTTGATGCGGTACGGCTGCTCGCCGGCGTGTGCCGCGGCCGACTCGCCGACCGGTTCGGTGGGCTGCCGACTCGCCAGCTCGTTCGGTGGAACGCCGGCGAGGTGAGGATAGTGTGGTCGATGCGCGCATGGGTGCGGCAGGGAGCGTCCGCCTCACACGGGTGAATAGGGAGACAACTGTCACGTGGTAGGTCGAGGTAGGAAGAACATCGGTGGGCTGGCCGCTCGCCGACGCCGCAATATGTGGGTCGCGGTGCTGGTCGCGACCGTTGTCGCCGTCGTCGTGGCCGCGGTGGCCCTGGTGACGGTGCGGCCGTGGACCGAGGAGTTCCGGCACGGGGGTCTGACGATAGCCGCACCCCCGGCCCCCGTGAAGCCCTTTCCCCAGCTGAATCCCGCCTCGGCGAGCGCGCCCGAACCCAGCCGCCAGGGTCTGGCCACTGCCTTGGCCCAGGTGGCGACCAGTCCGGATCTGGGCAATTTCGCCGGATCGATCTCCGATCCCGACACCCGCGCCACGCTGTGGAGCGCCGATCCGGACAAGCCGATGATCCCGGCGTCCACCCTGAAGGTCATGACCGCGGCGGCGGCGCTGCTGGTCTTGCCGCCGGACCATCGGCTCACCACGCGGGTGGTGGCCGGTTCGGCGCCCGGTGAGGTGGTGCTGGTCGGCGCCGGCGATCCGACTCTGACCGCGCAGGCCGACGGCAAGGGCTACTACCCGAACGGGCCGAAGTTGTCGGATCTGGTGGCTCAGATCCGTGCCGCCGGGCATCCGGTCGACACGGTCGTGGTCGACACCTCGCTGTATTCGGGTCCGACTTCGCCGGCCGGCTGGGATCCGGCCGATATCGCGGGCGGTTCGTGGGCGCCGATCGAGCCGGTGATGATCGACGGCGGTCGCCTCGACCCGCTGGTCGAATATTCGCCACGTTCGGCCACACCGGCCCTGGACGCCGGTCGCCGGCTGGCGCTGGAACTGGGCGCCGACCCGGCGAAGGTGCGGCTGGGCAAGGCCGCGCCCGGCGTCCCCGAATTGGCCCGCGTGGATTCCGCGGAACTACGGGACCGCTTGCGGGACATGATGATTCACTCCGACGACGTGCTCGCCGAGACGATCGGCCGGGAGATCGCGGCGGCGACCGGCGGCGAGCAGTCGTTCGCCGGTGCCGCCTCCGCCACCCTGACGGCGTTGAAGGCGGCGGGTTTCGACACCGCGGGCGTCACCCAGATCGACAACAGCGGACTGTCCACCGACGACCGGGTTCCGGCGCGACTGCTCGACCGGATCATCGCCGAATCGGCCGCGTCCGCGCAGCCGGGCGGTGCGGATCCGGGCGGCACCACTCCGCCCTCGGTCGTGAACACCGGCGACGCCGCGGCGGTCGCCTCCCCGCTGGCGCCGCTGCTGGACTATCTGCCGGTCGCCGGTGGCACCGGATCGCTGGCGGTGCGGTTCGTCGACGGCGGCCCCGAACGCGCCGGAGCGGGCTGGGTGCGGGCCAAGACCGGAACTCTGTCGGTGTCGAGTGCGTTGGCTGGATATGTGTTGGATCGCGACGGCCGCGTCATGACCTTCGCGCTGATGTCGAACGACCGGCCCCCCGAGGCCAGCCGCCCGGCATTGGACGCCGTCGCCACCACGCTTCGCAACTGTGGATGCTCCTGACGGATGGAAATGCGATGACCGGATCCGGTGACCCCGCCGATGGCCGTACCGCCGACGATGCCGTGGTCGCCGGTAGCGAAGCCACGGACGTGGCGAAGAACGCGTCCGCGAAACGCTCGGTGCTGGCCGGCTCGGTCGATTGGCGGCTGGCCGCACGGGCCGGTAGTGCCGTCGTGCCGTCCGGTCCGCGCACCACGCGGTATTCCGCCGAACAGGTCGTCGAGGAACTGTCCGAGGCGTCCGTGCGGGCCGAGGGGCCGGTGCGCGAGGTGAGTCTGCTCCTCGACGACCAGCCCGTCCCGCAGGCCACGATCGTCGATCGCCGCGGCTGGATCCGCGCGGCCGCCGAATCCATGTCCGAACTCACCGGATCCGCCGACGACGACCGCGGACGCTTCGCCGGGAAACCGGCCGGCGTCCAGGCCGGGGCGATGCTGGCCTTCCTGTCCACCGCGATCCTCGGCCAATACGATCCGTTCAGCGGGCCGGACGGCACCTTGCTGCTGGTCGCGCCCAACATCATGGCCGTGGAACGCGCTCTGGGCGTCTCGCCCAGCGATTTCCGGCTGTGGGTATGCCTGCACGAGGTGACGCACCGGGTGCAGTTCTCCTCCGCGCCGTGGCTGGCCGACTATATGAAGCAGAACGTCGACACCCTCGGCGCCGTCGGCGACGAATCGGTGAACGAGGTACTCACCCGGCTGCTGGAGGAAATGCGTCGCCGGCGCGACAACGGGGTGAGCGACGATCCCGCCGATCGCGGCATCCTCGGCCTGCTGCGCGCCACCCAGCCGCCGCCGCAGCGCGACGCGCTGGACCGGTTGCTGATGCTCGGGACGCTGCTGGAGGGCCACGCCGACCACGTGATGGACGCCGTCGGCCCGGCCGTGATCCCCACCGTCGCGCAGATCCGCGAGGCCTTCGATCAGCGTCGCCGACGCCCGGCCAATCCGATTCAACGTCTGTTGCGCGCCCTGCTCGGGGTCGACGCGAAGGTCGCGCAGTACGTGCGCGGCAAGGCGTTCGTCGACGAGGTCGTCGGCACGGTCGGCATGCAGCGGTTCAACACCGTGTGGACCGATGCCGACACTCTGCCCCGGCCCGACGAGATCAGCACCCCGCAACGATGGATCGACCGAGTCCTGGGGTGAACCCGGCGGATCTGCCCGCGGAGGCGCCGGGAACGGATCCGGTGCCGGCGGCGGAGATCCGATCGCCCGACGATGCGGAGTCCTCGTCGGCGTCCGAGCCGGTCCGACTGGGCGAACAGGAGGCGCGGGCAGCGGAGCGGGTCCGGCTACCGGAGACCCGAGCGGTCTTGGTCATGCGCCACGCCGTGCGGGATTGGCTCGTGCGCTACGCGCCGGGCGGGGTGGTTGCCGTCGCGCTCTCGGGCGGGGCGGATTCGCTGGCACTGACGGCTGCGGCGCTGGCCGAGGCCGTGGCGGTCGATGCGCTCATCGTGGATCACGGGCTGCAGGACGGGTCCGCGGAGGTCGCCGCCGAGGCCGCCGCCGTGGCCCGGCGACTGGGATGTCGATCCGCGCGGGTGTGCCGGGTGCGGGTGAGCGGCGCGGGTGGCCCGGAAGCCGCCGCCCGGGAGGCGCGCTACCGGGCACTGGACGAGGCGCGAGACGGACTCCCGGTGTTGTTCGGGCACACCCTCGACGACCAGGCGGAAACCGTGCTGCTCGGATTGGCGCGCGGCTCGGGCCCGCGTTCGATTCGGGGGATGGCGGAATTCGACCAGCCCTGGGGCCGGCCGCTGCTGGATGTGCGGCGCGCGGTTACTCGGGAGATGTGCCGGGATCTGGGTCTGGTGCCGCACGAGGACCCGCACAACGCCGCCCCCGAATTCACCCGTGTTCGGTTGCGGACCGAGGTGCTGCCGCTGCTGGAGGAGGTCCTCGGCGGGGGTGTGGCACCGGCGCTGGCTCGAACGGCCGCGCAACTGCGCGAGGACGGCGAGGCGCTCGATGCGATTGCCGATCGATTGCTGATCGACGCGCGTGATGGTTCGTCGCTGTCGGTCGAGACACTCGCCACGGTTCCGCCCTCGATCCGTCGGCGAGTCATCCGGGCCTGGCTCCTCGATGGCGGCGCAAAGGCCTTGACGGACAAGCATTTACGTGCGGTGGAGTCCTTGATCACCGATTGGCACGGGCAGGGCGGCGTCGCGGTCGGCGGAGGAATGCCGGGGATCAGGTTGGTTGCCAGGCGCGAACGTGGCAGGCTGACGTTGGCGTTCGCACGATAACGACCCGAAGGGAAGCCAGCACACGTGTACGGGGACGACATAGCGTCGGTGCTGATCACCGAGGAGCAGATCCGAGCCAAGGTCGACGAGCTGGCCGAACTCATCGCGAAGCGATATCCCCCGGACGCGCCCGAGGGTGATCTGCTGCTGGTCGGAGTGCTCAAGGGTGCGATCTTCTTCATGACCGAACTGGCGCAGGCGCTGCCGATCCCGACGCAGATGGAGTTCATGGCCGTCTCGTCCTACGGATCGTCCACCTCCTCCTCCGGCGTGGTCCGGATTCTGAAGGATCTGGACAAGGACATCGCCGGGCGCAACGTGCTGATCGTCGAGGACATCATCGACTCCGGACTCACCCTGTCGTGGCTGATGCGCAACCTCTCCAGCCGCAACCCCGCCTCGCTGGAGGTGGTGACGCTGCTGCGCAAGCCCGATGCGCTGCGCACCCACATCGAGGTCGGGCACGTCGGATTCGACATCCCGAACGAATTCGTCGTCGGGTACGGATTGGACTACGCCGAGCGTTACCGCGATCTGCCCTACATCGGCACCCTGAACCCGCGGGTCTACAGCGCCTGAACTGGGCACATGACCGAATTGGTGACCGAATTCCGCCGGAGTGTGGCGAAAATCACCGTTTGACGATGTTCCCTGCGCAATCGCTATCGATGAAAGTTGCTGATCGGCCGGGATGGCGGGCCGTATCGGCGGCGGAACTCTCCGCGCCGCGCTGGATATGACAACGCCGCAGGTCGACGCCTGCGGTGACGTCGTTTCATCGGCTTCTCGCGACGGCTGTCGCATTCGCTGGAAATTGTCCGAGGCGATTGTGCTGGAGTTATGGCGGAGCCCTATGCTGTCAGTAACAAACCGTTTGGCTGTTTATGACCCTCTATTCAGACTCGAAGGTCTAAAGCGGCTAGATTTCCCTGACCGATTCTGATAGCAAGGTGCTATGGACCCGCATTTGCGCGACCTGCGGTACTTCGTCGCCGTCGCTGAGGAACTGCACTTCACCAATGCCGCGCAGCGGCTGCACATCGCTCAACCCACCCTCTCGCGGCAGATCCGCCAGCTCGAGCGTCAGCTCGACGTGGTCCTGTTCGATCGCAACCAGCGCAGCGTCGCGCTGACCGTCGCCGGTAAAGAACTGCTCGAGGGCGCCCGCCGCATCCTGGAGCTGTGGGAGGTCACCAACGTGGCCCTCCAGGAAGCCGGTGAGGTGTTGCGGGTCGGTATCCAGAGCTCGATCGGACGCGGTCTGATCGCCGAACTGGAAAGCGCCAGCGGACATCGCCTGGCCCTGCATTCGGCATCCTGGACCGATCCCTCCAGCGGCCTCGCGGGCCGGCAGGCCGATCTGGCGTTGATGTGGTTACCGGTGCCCGATTCCGGGCGCTACCGCTGGCAGGTGCTACGCACCGAGGCGAGGTGGGTGCTGCTCCCCGAGAACCACCGGCTGGCCGACCAGGAGGCCATCGAATTCGCCGATCTGATCGACGAGCCGTTCATCGCGATGCCCGCCGAAGCCGGTGCGGCACGCGACTTCTGGCTCGGCGGTGACGCCCGCGGCGGGCGGCAGGCCAAGATCGGCGGCGAGGCCGCCACCGCCGAGGAACGGCTCGAGGCCGTCAGCCTCGGGCTCGGTGTCTGCCTGCTGGCCGAGAACAACGTGCCGATGTACCGGTGGCCCGGGCTCACCGCCCGCCCGGTCGCCGGCCTCGCGCCGTGTGAACTCGCCATGGTGTGGCGCGCGGACGACGACCGGCCGACCATTCTCGATTTCGCCAATCGCGTTGTGGCCGGAGGATTTTCCGTCGTCGAAGACGACTGATAAACGCGGTCGTCGAAGACGAGCGGTAGGGCTCAGGCGGTGCGCTGCCAGGGCTGAGCCGTCTCCAACTGGGCGGCCAGGCGTAGCAGCGTCGATTCGCTGCCGGGCGGCCCGGCCAGCTGCGCGGCCACCGGCGTCCCGGTGCGCGGGTGCAGCCCCATCGGGACGCTCACCGCGGGCCAGCCGACCAGATTCCACAGCGGCGTGAACGGCGAGAAGCGAACGTTGGCAACGACATTGGCCAGCCAGCCCCGGGCGTGCCAATTGCGCGCCGCGGGGGCGGGCGTGGCCAGCGTCGGGGTGATCACCACATCGTGCTGCTCGAAGAAGTCGAGCAGCCGCGCCTCGATCCGGTCGACCTGATTCGGCCGGACCAGGCCGGTTCTCAGCACCGCCCGGCCCAGCGCGATATGCACGCGGCTACGGCGTTGCAGCAGTTCCGGATTCGCGACCGCACCCGCCTCGCGTGCCGCGTTGGCCAGCCAGCGCCACGCCAGCGCGGTGGTCGCGCCCTGATACGGAAGTGCGGCGGGCACGACGCCGTGACCGGCCTCGTCGGCGAGCCGGGCGGCGGTCTGCGCGGCCGCGGCCCAGTGCTTGTCCACCCGGACCAGCTGGGACGGCGATCCGGGTGCGATCGCGATGCGCAGCGGCGTCGGCGGTTCCAGATCGGCCAGGGCCGGCCGGTCGGCCAGCACCGACAGCATGAGCGCCGCATCGGCGACCGTGGTCGCGAGCACCCCGTTCTCGGTCATGCCGCTCCAGGAGTCGACACCGACCTGGGCCGGGACCACGCCGCGTCCCGGCTTGATGCCGACTACGCCGCAGCACGCGGCGGGTATGCGCACGGACCCGAGTCCGTCGTTACCGTGGGCCACCGGCACGAGTCCGGCGCCGACCGCGGCACCCGATCCACCCGAGGAGCCACCGGCGCTGTGACGAATATTCCACGGGGAACGAGCAATTCGCTCGGGCGTGTCGGAGGTGCCCCACAACCCGCCCTCCGGCATCTCGGTCAGGCCCACCACGACCGCGCCCGCGGCCCGCAACCGCCGCACCACCGGGTGATCGGCGGCAGCGGGGACGCCCGAGCCCGCGCGCGAACCCGCGTCGGTGATCTCACCGGCCACATCGATGTTGTTCTTCACCGCGACGGGGACGCCGGCCAGCGGGAGGATGTCGAGGTCGGCGCGGTCGGCCAGGGCGCGGCTCTCTTCCCGTGCCCGCTCCGCGCGGACGGTGTGGAAGGCGCCCACCCGCGTATCGCCCCCGGCGATGCGATCCAGCGCGGCGTCGACGACCTGCCCGGCCGTGACCAGACCGTCGCGCACCGCGGCGGCGATCGCGATGGCGGTCGTCAACTTCGCCGGGTTCGGGACGCCCTCGGCGTCCGCCGGCTGCTCCATGGGAGGGGCCTGCTCCGCGCCCGCCGGTTGCCCGGCCTCGGTGGATGTGCCTTCCGCCCGCGTCTTCGCGGGCGGTTGCGACGGATTGTCCGATGCGGACCCCGCCTCGGCGTCGGCGGGGGAATCCTGCTGCGGCATATCGGTTTCGGATTCCGGGCCGGAGGCCGGATCAGCTGGTCCCGAACCGGTGGTTTCGTCTGCGTCCACTGCTACCTCCCGGGTGGCGCGCGAGACGGCGTTCGATATCGCGTCGGCTAGTGCGGTGCCCTCGTCGTGCATATGTCAAAGCCCCCGTCGCGTTGTGATCGATATGGGCTGTTTCGATGTTGTCGCGCAAGTTATCACTTTCGGCGACGCACACCGTTGATGATCACGGGGCGTGGCGGATGGTGCCGCCGAACCACCACCGCGCCGATACCGAATGCACGG
Organism: Nocardia mikamii NBRC 108933; assembly: GCF_001613505.1. GTDB lineage: Bacteria > Actinomycetota > Actinomycetes > Mycobacteriales > Mycobacteriaceae > Nocardia > Nocardia mikamii. The sequence goes on along the minus strand of NZ_BDCM01000003.1, from coordinate 475,690 downwards.
TGGCCGCGGCGCCCCACTGGACACCGCGGCCGGACAGTTCGTCTCGCTCCGCGCTATTCGGTTCCGCCGCGGACCCGTTCCTCGTAGGCCTTGCGGGCCGCCGAATCGACGTCGCCGAGGAAGGTCTGCTGGGCGCCCAGGGCACGCCCGATCGCATCGCCCAGCGATTCCGGCAGCAGTCCGACCACCTGCGAGATGGCGCCGGCCACCTTGGTTACGCGGACCTTCGACTTCGGCGCCACCAGGAGTTTCGCGATGGCCTCGGCGATCTCCTCCGGCTCGGCCGGGCGCATCAGCTTCGGCGCCGAAACACCAGATCCCAGTTCGGTATTCGTCAGCGTCGGCAGCACCGAGGAGAACGACACGCCCGTATCGCGATACTCCTCCCGCAGCGTGTCGGTGAAGCCCAGGACCGCGTGCTTGGTCGCGTTGTAGGTCGCCAGACCGGGGATGTGGGTCTCACCGGCGAGGGAGGCGATATTGATGATGTGGCCGCTGCGCCGCGGCAACATCCGGCCCAGCGCCAGTTTCGAGCCCAGGATGACGCCGTAGACATTGATATCGATGATGCGGCGGGTCAACGCATCCGGTTCGTCGACCACCTTGCCGGTGGGCATGATGCCGGCGTTGTTGATCAGCACATCGACGGGTCCCAGCGCCCGTTCCACCTCGTCGAGGAAACCGCTGAACGACTGCTGGTCGGTGACGTCCACCCGGCCGTAGTGATCGAAATCGTGGTCGGTGCCGGACTGTTTGACGGCCGTCTCGTCCACATCGCCGATGGCGATCTTCGCGCCGAGTTGCTGCAGCCGGGTCGCGGTCGCCAGGCCGATACCGCGGGCGCCGCCCGTGATGACGACGACCTTGCCGTTGATCTTGCCGAAGTCGGTCACTTCTTCCCTCCGACCGTGTCGAGCACGTCCTTGATGCCCAGCCGGCGCATGCCGCGCGCACCCGCGGCGCGCATCGCGGCCAGCGCGAAACCGAGTTTGGTGGTGTTGTACGGGAACCACATGAGTTCTTTTTCCTGCGTGGGCAGGATCGGCACGGTGATGGCCTGTTTGCGGCAGTACTTGCGCACGCCGTCGGCGCCGCCCCAGCGCGCGCCCACACCGGACTGCTGCCAGCCGCCCATGGGCAGTGCGAAACTGAACATGTTGGCGAAGACGTCGTTGATGTTCACCGCGCCCGCGTTCAGTTGGCGCGCAACGCGTTCCCCGCGAGCCTTGTCGCCGGTCCAGACCGACGCCGACAGGCCGTAGATCGAATCATTGGCCAGCCGAACGGCTTCGGCCTCGTCGGCGACCTTCATCACCGGGATGGTCGGGCCGAAGGTCTCCTCGGTCATACAGCTCATCGAGTGATCGACGTCGGCCAGCACGGTCGGCTGGTAGAAGGTACCCACACCGGTGGCCTTGCCGCCGGTCACCGCTCGCGCGCCCTTGGCGATCGCATCCTCGACGTGGCCGGAGACGATGGCTTTCTGCGCGTCGTTGGCCAGCGCGCCGACATCGTATTTCGGCTCCCGCCCGTCGGCGCCCTGCCGCAGTTCGCGCACGTGCGCGGCCAGTTTCTCGACGAAGGTGTCGTAGACCGGCGCCTCGACATACACCCGCTCGACCGAGATGCACACCTGCCCGGCGTTGAACAGGCCGCCGAAGGCGATGCCGTAGGCGGCGCGGTCGATATCGGCATCGGCCAGCACGATCGCCGGATCCTTGCCGCCGAGTTCCAGACTGTAGGGGATGAGCCGCTCCACACAGGCGGCGGCGATCCGCTTACCGGTCTTCGTCGACCCCGTGAACTGCACGTAGTCGACGTTGTCGACGACCGCCGCACCCGTCTCGCCGGCGCCGGTCACCACGGCCAGCACCGGCGGCGCACCGATTTCGGCCCAGCCGCGCGCCAATTCCAGGGCGGACAGCGGGGTCACCTCGGACGGCTTGAGGACGACCGCCGCACCGGCGGCCAGCGCCGGAATCACGTCGATCACCGGCATCGCCAGCGGGAAGTTCCACGGCGTGATCACGCCGACCACGGGATAGGGCCGGTAGGCGGTGGTCAGCTTCTTGACCCGGGCCAGCGGGCTGTGCGGGGAGGGATGTTCGTCGGAGAGGAACTTGCCGGCGCGCCGGGCGTAGTAGCCGGTGAGGTCGACCGAGAAGCTCGGATCGATCAGCGCGTCGACGCGGGCCTTGCCGGTTTCGGACTGCAGCACATCGGCGAGATGGTCGGTGTGATCGATGATCCAGTCCTGCAGTTTCAGCAGCCACTCCTTGCGGCCCTCCGGCCCGATGGCCTCCCATTCGGGCTGGTACAGCCGCAATTCGCGCACCTTGGCGGCGACCGCGTCGGCCGATTCGGCGGGGACGGTGCCCACCAGCTCGCCGGTCGCGGGGTTACGCACCTCGATGTCGGTGACCACCGCGGTCGCCGCCGTGGCCTGCCGCGCGGGTGCCGGGTCCTTCTTCACGGTGGCCGCCGGGGCCGATTTCGTCGCCGCCGGTGTGCTCGACTTCGCGGCCGGGACGGACTTCGCCGCCTTCGCGGGCGTCTTCTTGGCCGCGGTCCGGCCCGCGGTCTTACGGGCGGCCGGCTTGCCGGCGCCGGTCGATTTCCCGGCCGTGGATTCGCCGGGTGACGGTTCGGTATTCGGCACGATGCTGTCTCTCCCCACGTGCGCTGCGCTGCGAACGGTTGACATTGTGAATCACTTCACTGATCTATGATCGTGTCACAATGATTCGCGCGCTGCTTGGTCTTTGCGGTCAAGGTATCGACCGGAATTTGGCACCGGAGCACAAAAATTCAGCGTCCGCCGGCGTGCTGCGAAACGAGATCGGGTGAACGAGGGGAATCGGTGATGGCGACAGCCCCGTCCGATGTGGCGGTCCGGCAGTGGATGGCCGATTTCGTCGCCGAGACACTGCGCGGCGAGACCCTCGAACAGATGGTGGCGCGGCTCGACGCGCAGATCATCGGCCGCGTGCAGGAGCTGGCCGACCGCGATCTGCGCCGCGATCTGGAATCCAGCACCCGGGCACACGCCCTGGCCGTCCTCAGCGGTCTGACCCAGGACGCGATGGAGTACGCGGTCCCCGAACAGGCGCACGCCTTCGCTCGCACGCTGGCCCGCCGCGGCTACGACCTGCGGCTGTTGCTGCGCGTCTACCACGCCGGCCAGGAGGCCGCGATCGACTACATGACCGAGGTGATCGACGAGCGCCGGCTGCCCGAGCAGTTCGAGCGCTCGGCGCTGATCCGGCTGTTCGAACGCTCCACTCGCTGGGTGAACACCTCCGTCGAGGCGCTGACCGACACCTATATGCAGGAGCGGGAGCGCGGCCTGCGCGCGGCGCTCAACCAGCGCACCGAGATCGTGCGGACCTTGCTGTCGGGGGAGGACGTCGACGCGGACCACGCCTCGGCGCGGCTGGGATTCCGTCTCGCGCAACGCCAGGTCGCGATCGTGCTGTGGACCGATTCCGCTGCGCGCGGTGCCGGGACGCTCCTGGCCACCCCGGCGGACGGGTTCGCCGGTGCCGGGAACCGTTTCGACCTCCCCGGCCCGGGCGACGGCCGGCGGGAAGGCCCGGACACCGGGACCGGACCGCTGGGCGACGGTATCGCCGGAAACGACGGCGCCGCGGGCGACCCCGCCACACCCATCGCGGACGACCGGCTGGCGGCCGGCAGCGACGAACTCGGGCGGCTGGAGCGGACGGCCACGCGGCTGGCCGGCGCGCTCGGCGGGGTCGGCGTCCTCACCGTCCCGGCGGGATCGGCGGCGCTGTGGGCGTGGCTCGCGGCCGATGCCGAGGCGGTCGCCGCGGTCGCCGCCGATATCGTCGCCGCGCCGATACGCCTCACGCTGGGGTCGTCCGCGACGGGTGTGGCGGGGTTCCGGCAGAGCCATCGCGATGCGATCGCGGCCAGGCAGGTGGCCGAGCGGGCGGCCGTCGATCTCGGCCGGGTGCTGCCGTACGCGCGGGTCGAACCCGCCTATCTGGCCGGCGCGGACGTCGCGGCGATGCGCGCGCTGATCCGGCGGGAACTCGGACCGCTGGCCGCGCCGGATGCGAATTCGGCGCGGCTGCGCGAGACGCTGCTCGCCTATCTGCGCTGTCACCGCAGCCCGGAGGGCGCGGCGGCGCGCCTGGGCGTGCACAAGAACACGGTCCGCTACCGCATTCAGCGCATCGAGGAAACACTCGGGCGTCGCATCGAGGAATGCGGCCTGCGGCTCGAGCTGGCGCTGGAATGCGTCGCGGTCTACGGGGTGTGAGCGCTCAGACGCGGTCGCCGGTCGCGCGCAGCGGCGGTTCCGCGGCCGCGGTCACCGGATGGTCGGGCAGTTCGGCCAGCAGCGTCGTCGTCGCCGCGGCCACCGCGGCCACCGCCTTGTCGAACGCCGGTTTCGTGACATACGACAGACCGGTCAGGCCACCCACCTTCCGCACGTATTCCTGTGCGGCAGCGAAGATTTCCTGCTCGGTGGCGCGGGGTTCGAGCCCGCGCAGCACGGTGATGTTGCTACCCATGGCGCCGAGAGTAGCCCTAGGCAGGGGCTTACGGCGCCCGATGAAACGGCAAATGTGAAAAATGTGTGTATCGGACTGCGGCGGTATGTCCAGAAGCGCCGGAATCCGGCTTTCCGGGTCACAGTCGACACGGCATCGGGAGATAACCGAACCCCCGGATGGCGGATGCGACACAATCGGAACCATGGCTGCCCGCGACATGCCGACCCTGACCACATTCCCCTATCCGGAACTGGACGAGCGCGAGGACGACCACTGGTCCGGCGCTCAGGTTTCCGACGACGAACTGCGCGCGCTGTCCCTGGGGGCGTTCTACTCCGCCCGCTGGGACGCCTTCCACGATGCCCTGCTGCTGGGACCCGAACGAGAACATCCGCTCGGCGACCGCCGCGAACTGGCCATCGACACTCTGACCGGGGCCTGGGGTATCACCGACGGGACCGAGGCGATGGCGTCGATGGAACAGCTGCTCGACGGGATGCACGCCCCGCTGTACGCGCTGGTCCATCCGCTGGTGAACGCGGCCCTCCATTCGCCCGAACGGGACCGCTTCGGCGAGCGCGCCGATCGGCATCGCGCCTTTCTGCGGCAGGTCGGGGCGTTTCGGGGAATGGACAACCCGGAGGCGCTGGTTCGCGACTACGACATCTGGTCCCAGGCGATCAAACTCGATCTGACCGGCCATCTGGTGCAGCCGCTGCCCGCCGACATCCAGGCCTGGGATCTGGCCCGGGTGGTGGCGGTGGCGCGGATGGCCTTCACCGCGGGCTACCTCGAGGCCGATACGGCCTGGGATTATGTGATGCGCGCGCTGCCGCCGGCGCAGAAGCGTTACCGCAACTGGCGGCAGTTCGGCGACGCCTATCTCACCGGCTGGACCTACTGGCAGGCCTGTGAGGACATGGCCGTGCTCAAGTCCGGCGGCACCGATCGCCGGCTCGAACTGGTCCGACTATGGATGCGGCCGACCAGTCCGTGGCGGCGCATCGCACTTCAGGGGGAGTAGCGCGCCTCAGTCGGGGAGCGAGCGCAGGATCCCGCGGCCGTAACGCTGGAACTGCGCATCGTCCACCATCGCCAGCGAATGCCGCTCGACCAGCAGTTCCCACTCCGAATACAGCTGTGCCACGCCCGGATCCGGCGGCGCCACGGCGCCGTCGGCGGATTCTCGCTGAATCGCGAAGTTCACCGCGCCGACGATCCGATCGGTATCGGCCCGGTCGGTCCCCAGAAAACTCAGCGTCGTGTTGCCGTCGGTGAGGTCGATGCCGTAATCGCCACCCGGCTCGTCGCCCGAACCCTTGCCGACCTCGGCCGAGATCAGCGCCGAGACCGGCATCTCGTGTGCGTAGCGCGGGGTGGAACCGATCGAGAGCAGCAGCACCCGCGCGGTGGTGACGGCCAGCAGTCCGCGCCCGCGTCCGGCCGGCGGGACCGCGGTGACCATCGCCGTCTCCAACATGAACTCGTCGGGGGTGACCATCGTGTGCAGTACTCCGGCGGCCGAGCGGGTCTCCCGCCGCGGCGCCATCCGCCGGACCGCGCGGTCCACGTCGGCGCGGGTCGGGCCGGTCTTACCCCAGACCGGGGCGGGTGGCACCAGATCGGGCGCCGACATATCGATGCGCTGGGTGGCCACGATCTGGGAGTTGATCCGTTCCACGATCACGGTCGCGGCCGGCACGTCGTGTTCGGCGATCAGCACCGGGAGCGGGGTGCGGTCGGCCGGGACGCCGGTGAGGACCGGACTGGGATAACGCAGGTAGATCTCGATCACGACGGCGTCGTCGGCGCGCCGGTTCAGCCGGACCTTCAGCAGGTCCGACACCGGAACGTCGAGCACCCGCTCGCCATCGGTGCCCGGCCGCAGAACCTGGAGTCGCCCGCCGCCGTGGCGCAGTATCGCTGTGGGTGTCCGTAGCTCGACTATGTCCATACCCCCTGCGTTCGTCCTGTGTTGTCGCTCACAATAGGTCGTGCATGCCATGATTGGGACCACTTGGACGGACACCGCGAGGTGATCGCCCGATAGGTCGGGAACCACCAGCGTTCTCCGACCGTTTACCTGTTGAACTGCATCAGCTGCCGAACTGCGCGATGTATCGAGTAGACCGTACGCGGTAACGTGGCTTGTCCGCATCCGTTCTGCCCGACCCGGTCGGTGCCGGTATGGATACGGCCCCGCCCGACGCATAGTAGGCATACACCGGAAACACCGGAAAGGACTGGCCCGCCGGCCGACGCTCTATGAACCGCAAGACAGTGTTTCGCAACCTGGCCATAGTCGCGGGCATCCTGCTCGTGATCTATCTGGTCAGCTACTTCAGCAACGACACGCGCGGCTGGAAGAACGTCGATACCTCGGTGGCGCTCACCCAGCTTGCCGACAAGCAGAACGTCAAGCAGGTCCAGATCGATGACAAAGAACAGCAGCTGCGCATCACCCTGAAACAGGGCAACGACGCGACCGGCGGGCAGAGCCAGATCATGGCCAAGTACCCCGGCGGCAGCGAGGTCTCCGCGCAGATCCTGCGCGATGTGCAGCAGTCCGGCGCGCCGTACAACACCGCGGTCAAACAGGACTCCTGGTTCACCCAGGTACTGCTGTTCGTGCTGCCGATGGTGATTCTGCTGGGCCTGTTCGTCTTCGTGATGGCCCGCATGCAGGGCGGTGGCCGCGGCGGCATGATGGGCTTCGGTAAATCCAAGGCCAAACAGCTGTCGAAGGATATGCCGAAGACCACATTCGCCGATGTGGCCGGCGCCGACGAGGCCGTCGAAGAGCTCTACGAGATCAAGGACTTCCTGCAGAATCCGGCTCGCTACCAGGCGCTGGGCGCCAAGATCCCCAAGGGCGTGCTGCTCTACGGTCCGCCCGGAACCGGTAAGACGCTGCTGGCCCGCGCGGTCGCGGGCGAGGCCGGGGTGCCGTTCTTCACCATCTCCGGTTCCGACTTCGTCGAGATGTTCGTCGGTGTCGGCGCCTCGCGCGTGCGCGACCTGTTCGACCAGGCCAAGCAGAACAGCCCCTGCATCATCTTCGTCGACGAGATCGACGCGGTCGGCCGCCAGCGCGGCGCCGGCCTCGGCGGTGGTCACGACGAGCGGGAGCAGACGCTGAACCAGTTGCTGGTCGAGATGGACGGTTTCGGCGACCGCACCGGCGTCATCATCATCGCGGCCACCAACCGGCCCGACATCCTGGACCCGGCGCTGCTGCGCCCGGGCCGCTTCGACCGCCAGATCCCGGTCGGCAATCCGGACCTCGCCGGTCGTCGCGCGATTCTGCGGGTGCATTCGCAGGGCAAGCCGATCGCGCCCGATGCCGATCTGGACGGCCTCGCCAAGCGCACCGTCGGCATGTCGGGTGCGGATCTGGCCAATGTGATCAACGAGGCGGCGCTGCTCACCGCGCGTGAGCACGGCAACGTCATCACGGGACCGGCCCTGGAGGAATCGGTCGACCGGGTGATCGGCGGTCCGCGTCGCAAGAGCCGGATCATCAGCGAACACGAGAAGAAGATCACCGCCTACCACGAGGGTGGTCACACCCTGGCCGCGTGGGCGATGCCCGATATCGAGCCCGTCTACAAGGTCACCATCCTGGCCCGCGGTCGTACCGGCGGCCACGCCATGACCGTGCCCGAGGACGACAAGGGCCTGATGACCCGGTCGGAGATGATCGCGCGCCTGGTGATGGCGATGGGTGGCCGCGCGGCCGAGGAGCTGGTCTTCCACGAGCCGACCACCGGCGCCTCGTCCGATATCGACCAGGCGACCAAGATCGCGCGTGCGATGGTCACCGAATACGGCATGAGTGCCCGGCTGGGCGCGGTGCGCTACGGGCAGGAACAGGGCGACCCGTTCCTGGGCCGCACGATGGGCACCGGCTCGGACTACTCGCACGAGGTTGCCCGCGAGATCGACGAGGAGGTGCGCAACCTCATCGAGGCCGCGCACACCGAGGCATGGGCGATCCTCAACGAATATCGCGACGAGCTCGACGCGCTGGCCAGTGCGCTGCTGGAACGCGAGACCCTGCACCGCAAGGATCTCGAACAGGTGCTCGCCACCGTCGACAAGCGGCCGCGCATCACCGCCTTCAACGATTTCGGTGAACGGGTGCCCTCGGACCGGCCGCCGGTGAAGACCCCGCGCGAACTCGCCGCCGAACGCGGCGAACCGTGGCCGGAGGAGGCCGAGACCCGCAAGCCGAGCCAGCCCGCTCCACAGCCGGTGCCGGCCAACGGCTATCCGCAGGAGGGCCATCGCAACCCGGCCCCGGCTCCGACCCCCGGCTACGGCTATCCGGCCCCGCAGCCCGGTAACTACCCGCGGCCCGCGAATGGCCCGGGATATCCGCCGCGGCAGGGTACGCACGGCTCCCGGCCGGATTACGGCGCTCCCGCCGGCTGGTCGGCTCCGGGCTGGCCGCCGCAGGAGGATTCGTCCGCGGGCGGTTCGTCGCAGCAGCCGGAGTACGGCGGCGGCTACGGCGGCGGATCCCAGGGATATGGCGAGCCTCAGCGCTACGGCGGTGGTCATCGCCGGCCCGAGTGGTCCGGAGATCAGGAGAGTTCGACGCAGAACGGCACCCAGGATCACGGCGATTGGGACGGACCGAACAGCCACCGCTGACCGGCTGCGATTAGGCTCGACGGTCGAACCGCGCTGTCGGCGCGTTGATTTACGTGATTGTGGAGGTGTCCTCGTATGTCGGCCAACAACAGCGCTCCCGCCGGGTCCGAGTCGGCGTCGGGCGCGGGTGCCGCCGTGGTTGCGGAGGCACCGGCGCCGATCGCGCTGGGTACCGGTCGGACCTTCGATCAGAAGCGGGCCGAGGCCGCGGTGCGGGAGCTGCTGGTCGCGGTCGGGGAAGACCCCGACCGTCCCGGGCTGATCGATACCCCGGCCCGGGTCGCGCGCGCCTATCTCGAAATGTTCGCGGGCCTGTACGTGGAACCGGATTCGGTGCTGAACACCACCTTCGACGAAGGGCATCAGGAATTGGTGCTCGTGCGTGACATACCGATGTATTCGACCTGCGAACACCACCTGGTGTCCTTCCACGGGGTCGCGCACGTCGGGTACATCCCGGGTCCGCAGGGGCGGGTCACCGGTCTGTCCAAACTGGCCCGCCTGGTGGACCTGTACGCCAAGCGGCCGCAGGTCCAGGAGCGACTGACCAGCCAGATCGCCGACGCGGTGATGCGGAAACTGGATCCGCGCGGCGCCATCGTGGTGGTCGAGGCCGAGCATCTGTGCATGGCGATGCGCGGTATCCGCAAGCCGGGCGCGAGCACCACCACCTCCGCGGTGCGGGGCCTGCTGCAGACCAACGCCTCCTCGCGCGCCGAGGCCCTCGACCTGATCCTGCGCAAATGAGCGATCGCCCATGAGCGCAGTGATCACTCCTCGGGACGGGCGCTCGTGCGTGGTGATGGGCGTGGTGAACGTCACCAGCGACTCCTTCTCCGACGGTGGCCGCTATCTCGATCCGGCGGTCGCGGTCGCTCACGGGGTGCGGCTGTACGAGGCGGGCGCCGACATCATCGATGTGGGCGGTGAATCCACCCGCCCGGGTGCCGTTCGCATCGATCCCGAGACCGAGGCCCAGCGGGTGGTCCCGGTGATTCGCGGCCTGGTGGAGGCCGGCGTGCCGACCAGCGTGGACACCATGCGGGCGAGTGTCGCGGCCGCCGCGATCGACGTCGGAGTGAGCGTGGTCAACGATGTCTCCGGTGGTCGCGCGGATGCCGAGATGGTGAAAGTCGTTGCCGCCGCGGAGATTCCGTGGATTCTGATGCACTGGCGGGCGAATGCCGACCATCGCCACATCGGCCCGGCCGACCATTACGACGATGTCGTGGGCGAAGTGCTGGCCGAACTCTCGGCGCAGGTGGATCTGGCCATGGCGGCCGGCGTGCATCCGAGCCGGCTCGTCCTGGACCCGGGCCTCGGCTTCGCCAAGAACGCCGAGCACAACTGGGCCCTGCTGGGCGCACTACCGGAACTGACTGCCCAGGGGTTGCCGATTCTGGTCGGCGCCTCCCGCAAGCGTTTCCTGGGTTCGCTGCTGGCCGACGAGTCCGGACCGCGTCCGCCCGACGGGCGTGAGGTCGCCACCGCCACCATCTCGGCCCTGGCCGCCCAGCACGGCGCGTGGGGCGTGCGAGTGCACGATGTGCGGTCGTCGCTCGACGCCATCGCCGTCGCGGATGCCTGGCGGCGGGCCGCCGAATCAACAGAGCGGCGGGCCGCCGAATCCGGTTCACACCATCAGGGGAGCGAGTGAGTACCGATCGCATCGAGCTGCGCGGCCTGCGCGCCTACGGTCACCACGGCTGCTTCGACTTCGAGCGCCGCGACGGCCAGGAATTCCTGGTCGACATCACACTCTGGCTGGATTTCGCGAAGGCGGCCGCGACCGATGAGCTGTCGGCCACCGTCGACTACGGTGAGCTGGCGCAACGCGCGGTCGCGATCGTCTCCGGTCCGCCGCGCAATCTGATCGAGACCGTCGCCGCCGAGATCGCCGACGATGTGATGCGCGACGAGCGCGTCGTCGCCGCGGAGGTGGTGGTGCACAAGCCCTCGGCGCCGATTCCGCACGCCTTCGCCGATGTCCGCGTGGTGGCCACCCGGCGGCGAGACGTACCGACCCCGGAGGTGGCCGGATGAGCCGTGCGGTGTTGTCGATCGGCTCGAATCTGGGGGATCGGCTCGCCCATCTCCGCAGCGTGGTGGAGGCGCTGTCACCGCAGCTGGTCGCGGTCTCGCCGGTGTATTCGACCGCGCCGTGGGGCGGAGTGCCGCAGGAAGACTTCCTCAATGCCGTTGTGGTGGTGGAGGATTCGGAGCTGGGCCCGCGCGATTGGCTGGCACGCGGACAGCAGCTCGAGCAGCGGTCCGGGCGTGTCCGCGAGATCCGCTGGGGCGCACGGACTTTGGATGTCGACGTGATCTGGTGCGCCGAGCTCCGCCCGGAGGGGCCGCGGCCGGTGACCAGTGCGGACCCGGAACTGACATTGCCGCATCCGCAGGCGCACAACCGCGCGTTCGTCCTGGTGCCGTGGGCCGAGGTCGAACCCGATGCGACGCTGGAGGTCGCCGGCCGGATCCGTCCGATCCGGGACCTGCTGGCCGAGCTCGACCCGGCCGACGTCGAGGGCGTCCGGCTCACCGACCTGTCGCTGTCCGCGGCGCAACGATGATCGGTGGCTGGTCATGAACGTCATGAGGCCGACCAAGATTCTGGATCTGCTCGCGAACGTCCTGATCGCCGCCGCGGTGGCGTGGGTGGCGACTCGCTGGGCCTATTCGAGCTTTCCGCCGATCACTGTGATCGCGGGCGCCTCGCTGTATCCGGTGGCCGCTGTGGAAGCGGTGCTGGCGTTCGTGATTCGCGCCCGCGTCGGCGATCACCGCATCGGTGACGGTCCGAAACAGTTGCATCCGATCACCGCGGCCCGCGCGGTGGCGCTCGCGAAGGCCTCGGCGCAGGTGGGGTCCTTGGCGGCCGGCGTGTGGCTGGGCTTTCTGATCTGGGTGCTGCCGCAGCGGTCGGATATGCGCGCGGCCGCCTCGGACACCCCCGGCGCCATCGTGGGTTTGATCGCCGGTGTGGTGTTGGTGGCCGCCGCGCTGTGGCTGGAGTATTGCTGCCGCGCGCCACATGAGCCACCAGACGAACCAGCTACCTCATAGCTAACACGATTGAGTCGAGTTCCGGACCAGCTGCGCGCCGAAATCCGCTATTCGAGTTACCCTTGCGGACATGGTTTCACCCTCCCGTAGCAGTGCTTCCCCGCGACAGCGGGACAACGCGGGAAAAATCGTCGTCGGCGTATTAATTCTGCTCGGTCTGATTGCCAGCGTGTTTCTGATTTTCAGCAACAATGTGCAGTTGGTCCGGGTCGGTTTGGTCGCGGCTCTGTGGGCCGCCGCGGTGGCCGCGCTGGCGGCGACCCGCTATCGCCGGGATGCGGCGATCGATCAGGCCAAGGCTCGTGACCTGCAGAAGGTCTACGAGTTGCAGCTCGAACGCGAGATCACCGCCCGGCGCGAATACGAACTCGGCGTCGAATCGCGGGTGCGCCGGGAGATCGGCGCGGACGCCGCCGAACTGGCCGCGCTGCGGGGTGAGCTGACCGTGTTGCGCGAAAGCCTGCAGCGGCTGTTCGACGGCGACCTACTGGTCGACCGACCGGCGCTGCGCGCCGAGGCTGTGCGCGTGCAGGCGCTCACCCACGCCACCGTGGCGAACGGTAGCTCGCAGGAAACCGACACCTGGGACGCGTGGAGTGCACCGGCCGTGCCGCTGCACGTGGTCTCACCGGTCTTCGACCCCGACCATCCCGAACCCCCGGTCTTCGCCACTCCGTACGACGATCCGGTGACGGCCGAGACTGCCGTGGTGTCGGCGGAGGCGTCGGATGAGGAGGGGGAATCGGCGGATGACGAAGGCGACGGCGACCGCCGGGGTGCGCCCGCGGAGTCCGGGCAGCCGGATCCGTCGGGGTCCGGATCGCCGAAGGCCGGATCCTCGAACGCAGAAGCGTCGAAGGCCGCATCGCCGAAGGTCGAGGCTCCCGGCCCCGCATCCGCCCGGACGGCCGACGACGGGCAGGTCGGCCCGGCGGCGACCTCGGTGAAATCCGGCACCGCGTCGGCGAACGAAACTTCCGAATCGGCGGCGGGCTCCGCCGAATCCGGCGACTCGCGCCCGAGTTCGTCGGTGCCGCGGCTGGCCCCCGCCCAACCGGCGACGACCATGGGTACCGCCGGTTCCCGCCGCCGTCGTCACGCCGATTCCGGCGAGGATCAGCCGGGACGCAAGCTCACCGTCGCGGAAATCATGGCGAATCTGCGATCGGAGCAGAACAGCTCCTCGTAATGCCCGCGCCGGCGGCCGTGAAACAGGTTGCATGTAACGCGCAGTATCGGTAACTTTCGCAGGAGGAGTACGCGAAGGAGACACCGAAGATGCTGTCCACTGCCGTAAAGAACACGTCGGCCGATCCCGAGTATCACGAGATCCTGCGTGGTCTGTCCGAGGGGTCGGTGCACAAGAACTTCGATCCCTACGTCGACATCGATTGGGACTCACCGGAATTCGCGGTCGATCCGACCGACACCCGCTGGGTCATGCCGGACGAGGACCCGCTGGGCCGCCACCCCTGGTACAAGGCGCAGCCGGTGGAACGCCAGATCGCGATGGGTATGTGGCGGCAGGCCGGCATCGCCAAGGTCGGCCTGGATTTCGAACAGCTGCTGATCCGTGGCCTGATGCAGTACCTGGTGTCGGTGCCCAACGGTGATCCCGAATTCCGCTACGTGACGCACGAGGCGGCCGAAGAGTGCAACCACACGATGATGTTCCAGGAGATGATCAACCGCATCGGCGAGGATGTGGTCGGCATGGGCACCATCGACCGCAAGCTCACCATGATCATCTGGCCGGCTGTGAAGTACTTTCCGGAACTGTTCTTCACGATGATCCTCGGCGGTGAGGAGCCCATCGACCATCTGCAGAAGTCGCTGCTGCGCGCCGGCACCGACCTGCATCCGATGGTGCAGCGGGTGATGCAGATCCACGTGGCCGAAGAGGCCCGCCACATCTCCTTCGCGCACGAATATCTGCGCCGCAACGTGCCCGGCATGAATCCGGCCACGAAGTTCGTGCTCTCGCTGCTCTTCCCGACCGCGATGCGGATCATGCTCGACATGATCATGACTCCGCCCAAGGAGTTCGTGGAGAAGTTCGACATCCCCGCGGAGGTGATGCGCGAGGCCTACTGGGGCAGCACCGAATCCCAGGTCACCATGCGCAACATCTTCGGCGACGTCCGGGCCCTGGCCACCACCAGCGGCCTGATGAACCCCGTGGCCAAGGTCGCCTGGCGCCTCCTGGGCATCCACGGCCCCACCTCCCGCTACCGCAGCGAACCCGCCCGCAAGGCCGCGTAGGGCGGGGCCGAGACCCCCGCCGCAGCGAAGCGGAGGCCAAAGGTACTGCCACAGGTACTGAGGGAAATATCACGCGCGGGTCCTCTGGCAGCGCCCCCGGTCACTACCTATTCTCGACTCGTAACGTCCGGTACCCGCCATGCGGGACTGGAACGCCTTCCGAGAGGACAACGGTGACCTCCGATTTTTCGCGGCCCGACGAGGCCGATTCATCGCGCCCCGCCGCGCCCGCGGTATCGGGCTCGTCGGCTGTTTCCGGCTCTGATCCGGCGCCGGCCCGGCTGACGGTCGGCATCGTGTCGGCGGGCCGGGTGGGTTCGGCGCTGGGCGTCGCGCTGGAGCGCGCCGGGCATGTGGTGTTCGGGGTGTCCGCGATCTCCGATGCGTCGCGGCATCGCGCACGGACGCGGTTGCCGGAGTCTCGGATCCTGCCGGTGGAGGAGATCGCGGCGCGCAGCGAACTGTTGATCCTGGCGGTGCCGGACAGTGAACTGCCCGCTCTGGTGGCCGGTTTGGCGGCCGCGCAGGTGGTCCGTCCGGGAACGATCGTCGCGCATACCTCGGGGGCGAACGGCGTGGCCGTACTGTCCCCGCTGACCGGTGTCCGCCCGCTGGCGATCCATCCGGCGATGACCTTCACCGGCCACGACGAGGACACCGCCCGCTTGGCGAATGCCTGTTTCGGCATCACCGCGGCCGACGAGATCGGTTATGCGATCGCGCAGTCGCTGGTGATCGAGATGGGCGGCGAACCGGTGCGGGTGCCGGAGGAGAATCGAGCGCTCTATCACGCGGCTCTCGCGCACGGCAGTAATCATCTGGTCACCCTGATCGTCGATGCGGTGGCGGCGTTGCGGGCGGCGCTGGACGGCCCGGGTCTGCTCGGGCAGCAGGTGGTCGACGAGCAGCCCAACGGATTGGCGGAGCGGATGCTGGCACCGCTGGCGTCGGCGGCGCTGGACAACGCGCTGCGCCGGGGTCTGCCCGCGTTGACCGGTCCGGTGGCGCGTGGTGACGCCCTCGCGGTGTCGGCGCACTTGGAGGCACTGGCCGCGGCCGATGCGGAGCTGGCCGCGGGCTATCGCGCGATGTCGCTGCGGACGGCGCAGCTGGCCCGCACGAGTCCGGATCTGATCGGCCTGCTGGAGGGACACTGATGTCGAATTCGCGAGCGAAGAAGCTGACCCCGGAGCAGTTGCGCACCCTGTATCGCCCGGGCGATACGACGGTGGTGCACGAGCCGGCGGGGCTCTCGGCGGTGACCTCCGCGCTGCGCGGGGTGGGGCGCACGGTCGCGCTGGTGCCGACGATGGGTGCCCTGCACGAGGGTCATCTGGAGTTGGTGCGCCGCGCCAAGCGCACGAATCAGATTGTGGTGGTGTCGATCTTCGTCAATCCGCTGCAGTTCGGCGAGAACGAGGACTTCGACAAGTATCCGCGCACACTCGACAGCGATGTGGCGCTGTTGCGTGCGGAAGGCGTGGCGCTGGTGTTCGCGCCGAGCGTGGCCCAGATGTATCCGGAGGGTCCGCGGACCTCGGTCCATCCGGGACCGCTCGGCGCCGAGTTGGAGGGCGCCAGCCGTCCGACCCACTTCGCCGGAATGTTGACGGTGGTGGCGAAACTGCTGCAGATCGTCCGTCCGCACGAGGCGTTCTTCGGCGAGAAGGATTATCAGCAGCTGACTCTGATCCGGCAGATGGTCCGGGATCTGAACTTCGACGTCGAGATCGTCGCGGTCCCGACGGTGCGCGAATCCGACGGCTTGGCGCTGTCCTCACGCAACCGCTATCTGGACGAGCAGCAGCGCGAATCGGCGATCACGCTGTCCGCCGCGCTGGCCGCGGGCCGGCATGCGGCGGGGCGTGGACCCGATGCGGTGGTGGCCGCGGCCCGTTCGGTGCTCGACGGCGCGACCGGTGTCGACGTCGACTACCTGGAGTTGCGCGGTTCGGATCTGGGCCCCATTCCGAGCAGCGGGAACGCTCGTCTGCTGGTGGCCGCCCGCATCGGCGCCACTCGTTTGATCGACAACGTGCCCGTCACCGTCCCCGCCGCGGGCGGCCACAACGCTATCCCCGATTTCCAGCCTGCCCAGGCCGACGCATAGGAAAGGCGACCACGATGTTGCGCACCATGATGAAGTCGAAGATCCACCGTGCCACGGTGACTCACGCCGATCTGCACTATGTGGGTTCGGTGACCGTGGACCCGGATCTGATGGATGCCGCCGATCTGCTCGAGGGTGAGCAGGTCTGCATCGTCGATATCGACAACGGCGCTCGGCTGGAAACCTATGTGATCGCCGGTGAGCGCGGTTCGGGCGTGATCGGAATCAACGGCGCCGCAGCGCATCTGGTGAATCCGGGTGATCTCGTCATCCTGATCGCCTACGGCATGATGGACGAGTCCGAGCTGCGCGAGTACCAGCCGCGGGTGGTGTTCGTCGACGACCGCAACCGTCCGGTGGAGCTGGGTTCGGACCCGGCGCACGCCCCGGAGGGTTCGGGGTTGACCTCGCCGCGCTCGCTGACCTTCGCCTGAGCCGCGGGCAGCGGGGCGAGGATGCTGCTGACGATCGACGTCCGCAACACCAGTATCGAGATCGGCCTGTTCTCGGGCAGTGGTGCGCACGCGGAACTGGCGCACACCTGGCGGGTGCACACCAATCCGTTGCTGACCGCCGACGAATTCGCCATGCAGGTACGGGGTTTGGTGGGCGAGCGGCTGGATCAGGTGGTCGGGGTCTCGGCCCTGTCGACGGTGCCGCCGGTGCTGCGGGAGTTGCGAACCATGTTGGGCCGCTACTGGTCGCATGTGCCGCACGTGCTGGTGGAACCCGGCGTGCGCACCGGAATTCCGCTGCTGGTCGACAATCCGAAGGAGGTCGGCGCCGACCGGATCGTGAATTGCCTTGCGGCATATCATCGTTTCGATTCACCGGCGATCGTGGTCGATTTCGGTACCGCCATCTGTGTCGACCTGGTGTCGGCGAAGGGGGAATTCCTCGGCGGGACGATCGCGCCCGGGGTGGAGATCTCCACCGAGGCGCTGGTGGCCCGCAGTGCGCTGCGGCGCGCGGAGCTGGCCCGCCCGCGTTCGGTGGTGGGTAAGAACAGCATGGAATGCATGCAGTCCGGTGCGGTGTTCGGCTTCGCAGGGCTGGTCGACGGCTTGATCGACCGGATCCGCGACGAGCTCGACGCCTTCGCCGGTGACGACGTGTCGGTGGTGGCGACGGGCCCGACCGCACCGCTGATCGTCCCCGAATCCGAGACCATCGATCACCACGAGCCGCATCTGACGCTGGACGGCCTGCGTCTGGTCTACGAGCGCAACCAGCAGCGCCGCCGCCCCTGACGGCGGCGCTGTGGGGTGGAACACACCGCTCTTGCGCGCACCGGCCGCCCTGCTAGACTTCGGCTCGTGACTTTCCGCGTGAGCACCCAGGAGTGTTGTCGAGGCTGATTCGCCTCGGCTGATTGTCGAGGCTGCGTATCCGCCCTCGGCCATCCACTACTCCTGGAGCTTCGCTCATGCGTTCCTCTGTAATCACCTCTGCTGTTACCTCCGCCGCGAGCGCTGACGCCGCGCATCGCCGGACGGGGCAGTTGCCGCCCGCTCGCCCGGCCAACCGGCTCGTCGCGGAGATCACCGATCGCTCGGTCTCGTCCGCGTTGCCGACCCGGCTGCGTCCGGCGGATCTGCTGCGGCTGACCGACGAGGGTGCCGAGGACGTACTGGCCGGCCGCTTCGACCACCTGCTGCCGTCGGGGGGTGTGTGGCCGACCGAAAACCGTTGGGCGGTGCGCCTTCTCGCTGACGACGAGGTCGACGTCTGGTTGATCAGCTGGGTGCCGGACCGGTCGACGGAACTACACGACCATGCCGGCTCGCTCGGCGCGTTGACCGTGTTGAGCGGCGCGCTCTCGGAATTCCGCTGGAACGGTAAGGAATTGCGTCAGCGCACCCTGGCCGCCGGCGATCAGGCCTCGTTCCCGCTCGGCTGGGTGCACGACGTGGTACGTGCCCCGGACCACGTCGCGGGTGCGCCCGAACCGTCGAATCCGACGCTGTCGGTGCACGCGTATTCACCACCTCTGTCCGCCATGTCGTATTACGAAGTGACCGGCCACGGCACGCTGCGGCGCACCCGTACCGTGCTCACCGACCAGCCCGAAGGCGATGTGAAATGACGCACACGCATCTCACCATCAATGACATGCTGGAGGCGGCGCGTGCGCGATTGACGCGCATGTACGCATTCGAATTACCGGAGGCGATCGCGCGCGGCGCCCTGCTGGTCGATATTCGCCCGCAAGCTCAGCGCGTCAAGGAGGGCACCCTGCCGGGCGCATTGGTGATCGAGCGCAACGTGCTGGAGTGGCGGCTGGACCCCACCAGCTCCGCGCGGCTCGCGCTGGCCACCGATCACGATCGCGAATGGGTGATCGTCTGCTCGGAGGGCTACACGTCGAGCCTGGCGGCCGCGGCACTGCAGCAGTTGGGTCTGCACCGGGCCACCGATCTGGTCGGTGGCTATCAGGCGGTAAAGGCCGCGGGGCTGCTGTCGGTGGCCGCGGGCGCACCGCATCTGGCCGGTGAGATCAACGCACTCGTCTCGCTGTAATCGCCCGGGTGAGCGGGGGTCGGGCGCGCGCAAAACGATTTCCGGAGCACGATAGGGTGGTTCGCTGTGAGCACCCCGAACAGCCCTTCGTCCGGTGGCTCCGCGGGCCGGGTTCCTGCGGGGCAATCGCATCCTGCCGCAGCGGAAGTCGACGTTCCCGAGCAGATGCGGATCCGCCGGGAGAAGCGTGAGCGGCTGATCGACGCGGGCGTCGAGGCGTATCCGGTCGTGGTGCCGCGGACCCACAGCCTCGCCGAGATCCGCGCCGCCTATCCCGACCTCGCGCCCGACACCAGCACCGGAGTGCAGGCCGGTGTGGCCGGCCGGGTCATCTTCATGCGCAATACCGGCAAACTGTGCTTCGCCACGCTGCAGGAGGGTGACGGCACCAAGCTGCAGGCGATGATCAGCCTGAACGGTGTCGGCGCCGACGCGCTGGCGGCGTGGAAGGCCGATGTCGATCTGGGTGATTTCGTCTTCGTGCACGGTGAGGTGATCTCCTCCCGTACCGGCGAACTGAGCGTGATGGCCGATTCCTGGTCGATGGCGGCCAAATCGCTGCGTCCGCTGCCAGTGGCGCACAAGGAGATGAGCGAGGAGTCGCGGGTCCGGCAGCGTTATGTCGACCTCATCGTGCGGCCGGAGGCGCGGGAGAACGCCCGCACCCGGGTCGCGGCCGTGCGCGCACTGCGAAATGCATTGGAGCGCAGGGGTTTCCTCGAGGTCGAGACGCCGATGCTGCAGACCCTGCACGGGGGTGCGGCGGCGCGTCCGTTCGTCACCCATTCCAATGCGCTGGATATGGATCTGTATCTGCGCATCGCGCCGGAGTTGTTCCTGAAGCGCTGTGTGGTGGGCGGGATCGAGAAGGTCTTCGAGATCAACCGCAACTTCCGTAACGAGGGCGCCGACTCGACGCATTCGCCCGAGTTCGCGATGCTGGAAACATATGAGGCCTACGGCACCTACGACGATTCCGCGCTGATGATGCGGGAATTGATCCAGGAAGTCGCGCAAGAGGTCTTCGGTACTCAGGTCGTCACGCTCGCCGACGGTACGGAATACGATCTGAGTGGTGAGTGGAACACCGTCGAGATGTATCCTTCACTATCCGATTCGCTGGGTGTCGAGGTAACGCCGGAAACTACTGTTCCGGAATTGCTGGCCCTGGCCGATCGGGTCGGTCTGGAAATTCCTCCGGACAAGGGTTACGGCCACGGCAAACTTGTCGAGGAACTGTGGGAACACAGCTATGGCGACAAGCTGTATGCCCCCACTTTCGTACGTGACTTCCCGGTGGAGACGTCGCCGCTGACACGGCAGCATCGCAGTAAGCCGGGCGTCACGGAGAAGTGGGATCTGTATGTCCGCGGATTCGAGTTGGCCACTGGCTATTCGGAACTCGTGGATCCGGTCGTGCAGCGGGAACGTTTTGTCGACCAGGCCAGGCTGGCCGCCGCTGGTGACGACGAGGCCATGCGGCTCGACGAAGACTTCCTCGCCGCCATGGAACATGGTATGCCGCCGACAACGGGTACCGGTATGGGAATCGACCGCTTGCTGATGGCACTGACCGGACTCGGAATCCGGGAAACCATACTGTTCCCAATTGTGCGTCCGTCCGGTCGCTGAGTACCGGGTTTGAATGCCGATTCCCCGTCTTGGAAATTTCGTATCTAGAGGTATTCTCGACTCGGGCATCGGCCTGGTATCCGGGTCGCACGATTTCGAGAGGACGTTCATCTCATGGCAAAGAAGGTCACCGTTAGCCTGATCGACGATGTCGATGGTGAGTCCATTGCGGACGAGACCATCGAGTTCGCGATCGACGGTGTTTCGTACGAGATCGACCTGTCCGCGGCGAATGCGGCGAAGCTGCGGGACGGGCTGGATGTGTGGGTCGCCAATGCCCGCCGGGTGAGCGGTCGCCGGCGCAGCAAGCCGGTCGGTGCGACCACCGGAGCGCCGAAGGGCCGAGTTTCCATGGATCGCGAACAGAGTGCGGCAATTCGGGAATGGGCGCGGCGCAAGGGCCACAAGGTTTCCGCGCGTGGTCGCATCTCCGCCGATGTCGTGGAGAGCTACCACAAGGAAGTCGGCCGCAACAACTAGTGCGGTCGAAAAGACCCGGCTGCGTCTGTGCCGCTGCCGCCCGGAGGAATCGTGCGACGTCCGGGCGGCAGCGGCATTTCGATGCGGTGACGGTAATTCCGTGGGCTCGCGCGCGGACGGCCCCGGCGTGGTGATCTTGCTCGCCGCCGCGTCGGCGCGGCACCATGGGGCCTATGCAGACCACGTCACTGGCGGTACGAGAGTGGGGGTAGCAACGCGGTGACGGACATTCACGAATCGTTTCTCCGGTTCATCGACGACACCGGCAGCCGGCACGAACTGACGCTGACCCCGGATCATCAGCGCATCACCATCGGGCGTTCGCCGCAGGCGGATCTGTCGCTGGGCTGGGACGCCGAGGTGTCGCGATTGCATGCGGCCGTGGAATATCTCGGCGCGCACTGGACGATCGTCGACGACGGACTGTCGCGCAACGGCACCTTCGTCAACGGGGAGCGACTGGCCGGCCGCCGCCGGCTCGAGGCCGGCGACCGCATCCGGGTCGGTACCTCTATGTTGTCGTTCCACGATTACACCGGCACGGTCGACGACGCGACCCGGACCTCGGTCGGCTCGGTCCCGAGTCCGCGATCGCTCACCGATACCCAGCGCGCGGTACTGATCGCGCTGTGCCGC
This sequence comes from Nocardia mikamii NBRC 108933, assembly GCF_001613505.1. GTDB lineage: Bacteria > Actinomycetota > Actinomycetes > Mycobacteriales > Mycobacteriaceae > Nocardia > Nocardia mikamii. The sequence continues at coordinate 453,802 of NZ_BDCM01000003.1, read as the reverse complement.
CCGTATCGCGGCAACACCGAATTCGCCACGCCCGCATCCAATCAGCAGATCGCCGACGAGTTGTACCTGAGCGTGGATGCGATCAAAACCCATCTGCGCGCGCTGTTTTCGAAGTTCGGCGTCGAAGACCTGCCGCAGAATCAGAAGCGGGTGCGGCTGGCGGCGCTGGCCATCCAGAACGGCATCATCTCGCATCGCGACCTCTGATACCGGCCAGCCGGATGTGATGAGCGATTCTTGTTACCCGCCGGTATCTATCCGAACGGTTCCCTTCCCCCGCTAGTGTTGAAACACGTTCTAGTTTGGGGAGGGGCTCGCAATGCCTTCTCGTTCCGTGTGTGCGCCGCGTCTGTTTCGCCGGTTGCCCGGATCCGTTCTCGTCCTGGCGGTATTGAGCACCATGTGGGTGACCGCCGCCGCCGCGGCTCACGCCGAATATCCGGTGGACTACAACTTCTTCTCCGGCATTCCGTACGAGCTGCGAAATCCGGGTGGATCCCTGCCCGGCGCCGACGACTGGTCGTGCCGGCCCAGCGACGCCCATCCGGAACCCGTCGTGCTGGTGCACGGCACCGGCGGCGGGGCGCAGACGAACTGGGGCGTGTACGCGCCGCTGCTGGCCAACGAGGGATATTGCGTCTATTCGCTGACCTACGGCGCCTACGATCTGCCGTGGCCGCTCTCGGCGATCGGCGGAATGCTGCCGATCGAGGACAGTTCGGCACAGCTCGCGGCGTTCGTGGACCGGGTGCTGACGGCGACCGGAGCCGCGAAGGTCGATCTGATCGCGCATTCGCAGGGCAATCTGGTGGGCAACTACTTCGTGAAGCGACTGGGCGGTTCCGACAAGGTCGACAAGTTCGTGGCGATCGCGGCGCCGTGGCTGGGCACCTTCGGCCCGGTGATCGACCCGGCTCGCGATTTCGCCCGGCGCCTGGGCGCGGAGCCGGCCTTCGACGCCGCCCTGGGGGTGAGCCCCTGTGCGGCCTGCGCGCAGATGACGGGTAGTACGGACTTCATCCGCTCTCTGAACGCCGACGGCGTCTACGACCCGGACGTCATCTACACCAATATCGAGACCCGCTACGACGAGCTGGTGGTCCCGTACACCGTCGCCTTGGTTCCCGGCCCGAAGACGACGAACGTCGTGGTCCAGGACGGCTGCGCGGCGGACTACTCGGAGCACGCGGGTATCGCGGGCAGCGACCGGGCGGCGGCGTTCGCGCTCAACGCCCTGGATCCGGACGATCCGCGGCCGGTGCCCTGCCACTTCATCCCGCCGATCACCGGATAGTTCCGTATCCGGGGCCGCGAATCCCGCCGTCGCGAAGCGGAGGCGGAAAATTCAGCTGTGGGCGTAGTTGCTGGGGAAACGTTCCGGGTCGGAGTCGCGTTAGAACGGTATGACTCGCGTTGTCGCCCGTTCGCAATAGGGTGGACGGACGACGGCCGTGACCCCCGCCAACTACAGTAGAGGCGGGGGATGCAACCCCAGGGCTTCATGGCAGGCTGGCGCCACAGGTGTGAAGCACAACAGCAGCGCCGGATGCCGTGGATAGCGGAGCAGGAAGTGAGGGAGCGATGTTCGAGAGGTTCACCGACCGCGCGCGGCGGGTCGTTGTCCTGGCCCAAGAAGAGGCTCGGATGCTCAACCACAACTACATCGGCACCGAGCACATCCTGCTGGGCCTGATCCACGAGGGTGAGGGTGTCGCGGCGAAGTCCCTGGAGTCGCTGGGAATTTCGCTCGAGGGTGTGCGCAGCCAGGTGGAGGAGATCATCGGACAGGGCCAGCAGGCGCCGTCCGGTCACATCCCCTTCACCCCCCGGGCCAAGAAGGTGCTGGAGCTGAGCCTGCGCGAAGCGCTGCAGCTCGGCCACAACTACATCGGCACCGAGCACATTCTGCTCGGCCTGATTCGTGAGGGCGAAGGCGTCGCGGCCCAGGTGCTGGTGAAGCTGGGCGCCGACCTCAACCGGGTGCGGCAGCAGGTCATCCAGCTGCTGTCCGGCTACCAGGGCGGTAAGGAGGCGGTGGAGTCCGGCGCTCGTGGCGAGTCCGGGACTCCGTCCACCTCGCTGGTCCTCGACCAGTTCGGGCGCAATCTGACCCAGGCCGCACTCGAAGGCAAACTCGACCCCGTCATCGGCCGCTCGAAGGAGATCGAGCGCGTCATGCAGGTGCTGAGCCGCCGCACCAAGAACAACCCGGTCCTGATCGGTGAGCCCGGCGTCGGTAAGACCGCCGTCGTCGAGGGTCTCGCCCAGGCCATCGTCAACGGCGAGGTGCCGGAGACGCTGAAGGACAAGCAGCTCTACACCCTCGACCTGGGTTCCCTGGTCGCGGGCAGCCGCTACCGCGGTGATTTCGAGGAGCGCCTGAAGAAGGTGCTCAAGGAGATCAACACCCGCGGCGACATCATCCTGTTCATCGACGAGCTGCACACGCTCGTGGGTGCGGGTGCCGCCGAGGGCGCCATCGACGCGGCCTCGATCCTGAAGCCGAAGCTGGCCCGCGGTGAGCTGCAGACCATCGGTGCCACCACCCTCGACGAGTACCGCAAGTACATCGAGAAGGACGCCGCCCTGGAGCGCCGGTTCCAGCCGGTCCAGGTGGGCGAGCCGACGGTCGAGCACACCATCAACATCCTCAAGGGTCTGCGCGACCGCTACGAGGCGCACCACCGGGTCTCCATCACCGACGGTGCGCTGGTGGCCGCGGCTACGCTGGCCGACCGGTACATCAACGACCGGTTCCTGCCGGACAAGGCGATCGACCTGATCGACGAGGCCGGTGCGCGGATGCGCATCCGCCGGATGACCGCTCCGCCGGACCTGCGCGAATTCGACGACAAGATCGCCGATGCGCGCCGGGAGAAGGAAAGCGCCATCGACGCGCAGGACTTCGAGAAGGCCGCGCGGTTGCGCGACAAGGAGAAGCAGCTCGTCGCCAAGCGCGCCGAGCGGGAGAAGCAATGGCGTTCCGGTGATCTGGACGTCGTGGCCGAGGTCGACGACGAGCAGATCGCGGAGGTGCTGGCCAACTGGACCGGTATTCCGGTGTTCAAGCTCACCGAGGAGGAGACCACCCGTCTGCTCCGCATGGAGGACGAGCTGCACAAGCGGATCATCGGCCAGGAGGATGCGGTCAAGGCCGTGTCGAAGGCCATCCGCCGTACTCGCGCCGGCCTGAAGGATCCGAAGCGTCCGTCCGGCTCGTTCATCTTCGCCGGTCCGTCCGGCGTCGGTAAGACCGAGCTGTCCAAGGCGCTGGCGAACTTCCTGTTCGGCGACGACGACGCGCTCATCCAGATCGACATGGGCGAGTTCCACGACCGCTTCACCGCCTCGCGGCTGTTCGGTGCCCCTCCGGGCTACGTCGGCTACGAGGAGGGCGGCCAGCTCACCGAGAAGGTGCGCCGCAAGCCGTTCTCGGTCGTGCTGTTCGACGAGATCGAGAAGGCCCACCAGGAGATCTACAACACCCTGTTGCAGGTGCTGGAGGACGGTCGCCTCACCGACGGCCAGGGCCGGACCGTGGACTTCAAGAACACGGTGCTGATCTTCACCTCGAACCTCGGCACCTCGGATATCTCGAAGGCCGTGGGTCTGGGCTTCTCGCAGTCCAACGCCGAGGGCTCGAACTACGAGCGGATGAAGCTCAAGGTCAACGACGAGCTGAAGAAGCACTTCCGTCCGGAGTTCCTGAACCGTATCGACGACGTCATCGTCTTCCACCAGCTCACCAACGAGCAGATCGTGGAGATGGTGGATCTGATGATCAACCGCGTCGCGACCCAGCTGCGGAACAAGGATATGGAGATCGAGCTCACCGAGAAGGCCAAGAGCCTGCTCGCCAAGCGCGGATTCGACCCGGTGCTGGGCGCCCGCCCGCTGCGCCGGACGATTCAGCGCGAGATCGAGGATCAGCTCTCGGAGAAGATCCTGTTCGGCGAGATCGGCCCCGGCCAGATCGTGGAGGTCGACGTCGAGAACTGGGACGGCGAGGGCGCCGGTGAGGACGCCAAGTTCACCTTCGCCGGTAAGGCCAAGCCCGCGAAGGCGGAGGCCGAGCCGGTCGCGGCGCTGGCCGGCGCGGGCGAGACCACTCCCGAGGCCTCGGGCGAGTAAGTAGTCCGCACAGATCGGTAGATGCCGGTCATCCCGCCTCGCGGGGTGACCGGCATCGTCGTATGCGCACTAAATGAGTAGCGGCCGCGCGGGCGAATGTTCCATTCTGGCGATGTTCGCGAGCGGAAAGAGGGCTGTGTGCTGACCGATGCCGAGGTGGAGGGGTTCGTCGCCGAGGGTTTCGTCCGGGTGGAGGGTGCGTTCTCCGCGGCCATCGCGGCCGAGGCGCGGGAGATCCTCTGGCGGGCGACCGGATGCGATCCGGAGGATTCCGGGACGTGGACGCGCCCGGTGATCCGGCTACCCGGCTTCGGGGACCCGCCGTTCGCCCGGGCCGCGCAGAGTCCACTGCTGGCCGACGCGTGCGATCGGCTGGTCGGTGCCGGTCGGTGGAAACCGCAGCAGGGCCTGGGCACCTTCCCGATTCGTTTCCCCGGCGAGCAGCCGCCCGGTGACGACGGATGGCACATCGATGCGAGTTTCCCGGGCGAGGATCCGGAGGACTATCTGCGGTGGCGGATCAATGTGCGGTCGAAGGGCCGGGGACTGCTGATGCTGTACCTGTTCTCCGACGTCGGACCCGATGACGCGCCGACCCGGATTCGGGTGGGCTCACATCTGCGGACGGCGAAGGTACTCGAACCGTACGGCGAGGCCGGAGTCGCGATGTTCGATCTGGTGGACGCTTTCGCGGCGACCGCGGATCTGCCCGAGGTGGCGGCGACCGGCCGGGCCGGAGACGTGTATCTGTGCCACCCGTTCCTGGTGCATGCCGCCCAGGCGCATCGCGGCCGGAACCCGAAATTCATGGCCCAGCCGCCGCTGCGGCTGCGGGAGCCGTGCGTGCTGGACCGGCCCGACGGGGCGTATTCGCCGGTGGAGCAGGCGATTCGACGGGGCCTCGAGCTCGGCGCCATCCGCTGACTACGCGCGGGGACGTACCCGGGATGTGTTCTCCGGACGGATGATTCGCGCTGCCGGGAGGCAGAGGGTGAGAGTCATGGATATCGGATTGCATCTGACGAACGTCGCGCTGGACACTCCCTCGGAACGCATCGGATCGCGTCTGGCCGAGGTGGTCCGCACGGCGGAGGAGAGCGGATTCTCGGTCGTCGCGGTGGGTGATCATCTCTGGCAGAGCCCTTGGCTGGGGCATGTAGAACAGAATGTGCTGGAGGCGTATTCGACGCTGTCGTTCATCGCGGCGCACACCTCACGAGTGGAGCTGACCGCGGTGGTGTCGGGGGTGCACTATCGGCATCCGGCCATGCTCGGAAAGCTGGTCACCACGCTGGATGTGCTGTCCGGCGGCCGGGCCTGGCTGGGGATCGGGACGGGCACCTCCACCGGCGATGTGGAGGGCTACGGCCTGCCCTTTCCGCCGTTGCGCGACCGCTACGACATGCTGGAGGAGACGCTGCGGATCTGCCGTGCCATGTGGACCGGCGAGCGGGGTGGCGCGGAACCCGTACCCGGCAAGCACTTTCACGTCGAGCGCCCGCTGAATGCTCCGCAGGTGGTGCGGAATCCGCTGTCGGGCGGGCATCGCCCGCATCCGCCGGTGCTGATCGGCGGGGACGGTGAGCGGCGCACGCTGCCGCTGGTGGCGCGGTACGCGGATGTGGCGAGCCTGCGACCAGGGCCGGAGCTGGCGAGCAAGATCGAACTGCTGGACCGGCTGTGCGCGGAGATCGGCCGCGATCCGCGCGAGATCCGTAAGAGCTGTGTCTTCGCCTTCGACCTCGGGCCCGGCGGGGGCGGCGTCGGTCAGGTGCTGGGGCAGCTGAAGCGGATGGCGGATATGGGCATCGACCTGGTGATCGGACGGGTGGCCGGCGTCGACGAGCTGACGCCCCTGGAGGTGCTCGGGCGCGAGGTGATTCCGGTAGCCGCGGAATTCGGTCGCTGATATCGGACCCGCGGCCGGACTACTGCCAGCCGGGGCGTACCAGACCGGATTCGTAGGCCATCACCACGAGTTGCGTCCGGTCGCGGGCACCGAGTTTCACCAGGATTCGACTCACGTGGGTGCGGGCGGTGGCGGGGCTCATGAAGAGGCGCCGGCCGATTTCGGCGTTGGTGAGCCCCTCCGCGACCAGCACCATCACCTCGCGCTCGCGGTCGGTGAGCTCCGACAGTGCCGCGGCGGGCGCGGGTTTGGCGTGGGTGGCAAATTCGGCGACCAGGCGTCGGGTGACGCTGGGCGAGAGTAGTGCGTCCCCGGCGGCCACCACGCGCACCGCCTTCACCAGATCCGCGGGTTCGGTGTGTTTGACCAGAAATCCGGTGGCGCCCGCACGCATTGCCTCGAAGACGTATTCGTCGAGCTCGAAGGTGGTCAGCACCACCACCTTCACCTCGGCGAGGCCGGGGTCGGCGGCGATCTCGCGGGTGGCGGCCAAGCCGTCGAGGACCGGCATGCGGATATCCATCAGCACGACGTCCGGATGCAGTTCCCGGGTCATCCGCACTGCCTGATCGCCGTTGCCGGCCTCACCGACGACCGCGATGCCGTCCTGGGCATCCAGCAGCGCGGCGAATCCGGCACGAACCAATGCTTGGTCGTCGGCGACCAGCACGCGAATATCCTTCACGAAACCTCCTGCGCAGCAGCGTATTCGGGGCCGATCATGTCGTTTCCGGTTCGACCGGAGGGGCAGGAGTTCCGGGCTCACCGGTTACGTTCCCCGGGATCGGCAGTCGAGCGTCCACTCGGAACCCGCCGTCGGTGCGCGGTGTCGCGGACGCCTCACCACCCAGTGCGCGGGCCCGTTCGACCATGCCGGGAATCCCGTTCCCGCCACCGGTTGTGGATGACTGTGGAGAATTCGGCGGTCGCTCGTTGTCCACAGTGATGCACAGCGCGCTCGGTGAATAATCCACCACCACGGTCGTTTCCGCGCCCGGCGCGTGTCGCAGCACATTGGTCAGCGATTCCTGCACGATGCGGGCGGCTGCCACGTCGACCACCACCGGCAACCGGCGCGGCGTACCCGAAATCCGGGTGTGGACCACCGTCCCCGCGGCGCGGGTCGGAGCCAGCAATGATTCCAGATCGCCGATGCCGGCCGCCGGACCGGTAGGCGCCGCAACGGTTTCCGCGCCGGCGCGGATCGAGCGCAGCAGGCTGTGCACCTCACCGATCGCATCGCGGCTGACCTCTTTGATCGCCGACAGCGCGGTCGCCGCCTGTTCGGGTTTGCGGTCGAGCAGTTCCAGCGCCACCGACGACTGCACGTTGATCAGCGACAGGCTGTGCGCGAGGACGTCGTGCAGTTCGCGCGCGATGGCCAGCCGCTCCTGGGCCGCCCGCTGTTCGCGCTCGGCCAGTTCGCGGGCGCGTTCGGCCTCCCGGTTACGCCGCGCGGCCTCGGCGCGCTGCCGCCGCGAGATCAGCGTCGAACGCCGCTGCCGGATCCCCTCGGCGATCGCGATCAGCACCACCAGCCAGGCGAGGATGCCGGCGACCGGCCAGCCCCCGGGGCTGTGGCCGCGCAGGGCGGGCACCGGCCACACCATGAGCAGATAGCCCAGCGGCACCAGCGGATAGGTGTACCAGCGCGAGCCGCGCGAGGCCGCGGTCAGGAAGGCGATGACCAGCGAGACGAAGACCGGTCCGTAACCGTAGCCGACCAGCAGATAGGCGGCCGTGACCGCGAGCACGCCCACGAACACCGCCCGGGGATACATCGCGCGCAGCGCCAACAGCAGCGGGCCGGCCACCAGCAGCGCGTATCCCAGCGCATCCAGTGGCCGCACGCCGGACTGATGCGCATTCGCCGCATGTCCGGCGCCCAGTTGGACGGCGGCCACGACGACGCTCAGCATCACATCCCGGGTGCCGGGCCGCGTACTCGACTGCACAGTTCGAACGGTAACCCCGCCGCGCCGCCCAGTGCGCCTCCGCGCCGCGAATTACGTCCAGATACGTACGCCGAGCCGGGCACGGTGACGGATGTGTGGCCGCAGGTCGAAGCGGATGGTCGAGATATGAAAAGATCGAATGCCGATCCGGGTGGCGCGCTTCCCGGCACGGCCACACAGGCTCGGTCGAACGCCGGCGAGGTCGTGGTCACCGACGCGCTCACCAAGAAGTACGGCGACCAGACGGCCGTGGACGCGGTGTCCATGACGGTGCGGCGCGGCGAGATCTACGGATTTCTCGGTCCCAACGGCGCCGGTAAGACGACGACCCTGCGGATGCTCGTCGGGCTGATCGCGCCGACCTCCGGTACCGCGACGGTACTGGGCCTGAATCCGGGCGAACCGGAGTCGTTGCGGCGCATCGGCGTTCTGATCGAAGGGCCGGGTTTCCATCCGTACCTGTCCGGCCGCGACAACCTGCGGGTGCTGGCCCGCTACCACCGGACCGAGCGCACCGCCGGTGCCCGGCGTCGCGACCGATTCGCCGAGGTGGACGAGATCCTGGCTCGGGTAGGTCTCGCAGACCGGGCCGACGACCGGTTTCGCACCTATTCGCTCGGCATGAAGCAGCGCCTCGGTGTCGGCGCGGCCCTGCTCGGCAGCCCCGATCTGCTCATCCTGGACGAGCCGACCAACGGCCTGGATCCGGCCGGCATGGCCGAAATGCGAGAACTGGTCACCGGTTTGGCCGCGGACGGGCACACCGTCGTGCTCTCCTCGCATCTGCTCGGTGAGGTGCAGGAAATCTGCGATCGGGTCGGTGTGATCTCGGGCGGGACGCTGCTCACCGAATCGACAGTGGGCGAATTACGGGGCGCGGCAACGCTTCTGGTGCGCGCCGAACCGTTGGAGACGGCTTACTCGGCGGTGCGCCGGGTGGTGGGTGAACATCGGGCGAAGCTGTCCGCCGCCGGCATCAGAGTCGATGCCGGTAGGGCAATGGCGCCCGAGGTGGCGCGCGCGGTGATCGCATCCGGCGCGGATCTGCTGGAGCTGCGCACGGACGAGAAGTCCCTGGAGGAAGTGTTCTTCGAGATGACGAAACAGGAGCACCCATGAACGACGTACTGGCCTGCACCCGAGCCGAATTCGCGAGGTTGCGGAAGTGGCCCGCGTTCTGGATCGTGCTCGGTACCTGGATCGCGCTGAATCTCGTCTTCGCCTACCTGTTCAACTATCTGGCCTACACCTCGGGCAGCAGTTCCCGGATGTCGAACGGGCAACCGCGCGAGGTGCTGTTGCAGCTGATGCTGCCCGCAGCCGTGCCGGAGGTGTTCACCCAGGGCATGGCGATGTTCGGCGGTGCGCTCATGCTGGTGCTCGGTGCGCTGGTGGTGGGCAGCGGATACGGCTGGGGCAGTTGGAAAACCGTCTTCACACAGGGGCCTTCGCGCCGCGCGGTGGTCGGCGGGACCGTGCTGGCCCTGGCGAGCGTGGTGGTGGGCTTGGTCGGTGCGGCGTTCGTGGTGGATACCGGTGTGGCCGCGATGATCGGGGTGGCCGAGCACCGGACATCGACGCTGCCGACGGCCGCGCACACCCTGCTCGGCCTCGCGACCGGCGTGGTGATCCTCGGTATGTGGACGCTGGCCGGCGCGCTGATCGCGGCGATCGCGCGTGGTCCCGCGCTGGCGGTCGGGCTGGGGCTGGTGTGGGTGCTGGTGGTGGAGAATCTGTTACGCGGCGTCGCGTCGATCTTCTCGCCGATCCGGGCGATCACCGACCATCTGCCGGGGACCGCGGCGGGTTCGGCGGCCGGGGCCATGCGCAGTGTCGGCGGCGCCGCGACACCGGGCGTCCTGGATATCCTGTCGCGACCGGCGTCGTTTCTCGTCCTGGCGGCATACATCGTGGTATTCGCCTGCGGCACAGTGGTATTGATGGTGCGTCGCGATATGGCGTGACCGCCCGCGCGGGAATCGTGCCGGACGACGGTGAGTCGAGCACGCTCGGCGAGTAGGTTCGATCGCGACGGCTCATTCTCACTCGACGAAAGGACAGCGATGCCTACACGTAGCGCGCGTACCGCATGGACCGGTGGCTTGCAGGACGGATCCGGACAGGTCGACCTGGCCAGTTCCGGTGTCGGCAAATTCGACGTCTCGTTCCCGAAGCGGACCGCCGATACCGCCGAGGGCACCACCAGCCCCGAGGAACTTATCGCGGCCGCGCATTCGTCCTGCTACGCGATGGCACTGTCCGGTCAGATCGGCGCCGCCGGCGGCACCATCGAAAGCCTGGACGTGAATGCCGACGTGACGCTCGGCCCGGATCCCGCGGGCGGCTTCCGCATCTCGAAGATCGCGCTGACCGTGCGTGGCCGGGTCTCGGGTATCGACGCGAGCGGCTTCGAGCAGGCCGCCCAGACCGCCAAGGCCGGTTGCCCGGTCAGCAAGGCCCTCGCCGGCGTCGAGACGATCGAACTCGACGCCGCACTCGAAAGCTGAGCCGGCTCGGGACCCGGTAGGGGTTCGCGGCGAGAAGGACAGGCCCGTCGCGCCCCTCGGCGCGGCGGGGTCGCTCGCCCGGTGGCCGGGGCCGGACCGCCGGGCGAGGTGACGACTACTGGGCCGGTTTGCCCGCGACGTCGAGGACGACCTCGAATTCCAGCAGCGAGGCGCCCGTGGCGACCGGTTGGCGGGCCTGTCCGGCGTGCGCCTCCTTGGCCGGGCCGTCGCGCCACGCGGCGAACGATTCCTCCGAATCCCACTGTGTCACAACGAAATACCGGTCATCTCCGGCCACCGGGCGGAGCAACTGGAAGCCCAGGAAGCCGGGCGAGTTCTCCACCGCGTGCGCGCGATGCGCGAAGCGCTTCTCGAGTTCGGGTCCGGCTCCCTCGGGAACCTCGATCGCATTGATCTTCACAACAGCCATGAGCACAGGCTAATCCCATCGCGCGGCACGTATCGTCGGTGCCGATGTTGTACGACGAGGGCGGCACCGGGGTGCCGATTCTGCTGCTGCACGGATTGATGGGCAGCGCGCGGACCTGGGCGGGCCAGGTGCCGTGGCTGCGCGAATTCGGCCATGTCCACTCCTTCGACGCGGCCGGCCACGGCCGTCCGGCGCCGCCCGAGCTCACCACCGAGGCGTTCGTCGCCGACCTGGCCGCCGCGACCGCCGCGATCTCGGAGCCGATGGTGGTGATCGGGCATTCGATGGGCGGCCTGCACGGGTGGATGTTCGCGGCCGCGCATCCCGAGCGGGTGCGCGCGCTGGTGGTCGAGGATATGGCGCCCGATTTCCGGGGGCGAACCGCCCGGCACTGGGCGGAGATGATCGAGGCCTGGCCGCAGCCGTTTCCCGATGCCGACGCGGTACTCGACTATTTCGGCCCGGTCGCCGGGCGCTACTTCCTCAACTCGTTCCTGCCGGCGCCGGACGGCTACCGGTTGCACGGGTCGGTCGCGACCTTCCGCGATATCTCCGAGGAGTGGGGCACTCGCGATTTCTGGACCGAATGGGCCGCGGTGCGCGTGCCGACCCTGCTGATCGAGGGCGAATACACGATCACGCCGCCGGGGCAGATGCGGGAGATGGCGGCGGCGCGGCCCGGGGTACGCCATGTCGTCGTCGGGGCCGCCGGACATCTCGTCCACGACGATCAACCCGAAGTCTATCGCGCCGAAGTCGAACGGTTTCTGCACGAAAACGTGGGTTGATCGGATCGTGTGCGGGCGGGAGCGGGCGAAACGGCGGCCCCGCGCAGCTGTGGTTCAGCAGCTGCGGGCAATCGCCTTCAGTCTCGGTCCGCAGGCGACGTATGCTCCTCTCAGGCCCCGACCATAAGGTGAATCATGATTAACTTCTCGATACCCGCCGACCTCGCCGCCGAACGTGACCGCATCCGCCGGTTCGTCATCGACAAGATCGTCCCGTTCGAGCGCGACCCCCGCCTGACCGCGCACGGACCCGACGACGATCTGCGGCAGGAATTGGTCGAAGTGGCGCGGGCCGAGAAGCTGCTCACCATTCAGGCGCCCGAGGAACTCGGCGGTCGCGGGCTCACCCACGTCGAACAGGCCGTGCTGTACGAGGCGGCCGGATGGTCCACGCTGGGACCGGTCGCGATGAACTGCGCCGCGCCCGACGAGGGCAATATGTTCCTGCTGTCCAAGGTCGCGAACCCGGAGCAGGTGGACCGCTACCTGATGCCGGTGATCGACGGCCGTCAGCGATCGGTCTTCGCGATGACCGAACCCGGGGGCGCCGGATCGGATCCGGCCCAGCTCGCCACCACCGCCACCTTCGACGGCGAGAACTTCACGATCAACGGCCGCAAATGGCTGATCACCGGGGCCAACGGGGCGAAGACCTGGATCGTCATGGCCAAACTCGAGGACAACGACCACCTCCCCGCGGGCCCGACCCTGTTCCTCACCGAGGGGGACGCACCGGGAATCGTCGTCGAGCGAACCATGAACACGATGGACCGCAACTATGTCGGCGGCCACGGCGTCGTGCGCTTCGAGAATCTGGTCCTGCCCAAGGAGTCGTTGCTGGGGGAGAGCGGCCAGGCCCTGCGCTACGCCCAGCTGCGACTGGCGCCCGCCCGCCTCACCCACTGCATGCGCTGGCTCGGCGCCGCCGAACGCGCCCAGAGCATCGCCGTCGAACACGCCAAGACCCGTACCGCCTTCGGCAAGCCGATCGGTGAGCACGAGGGCGTGTCGTTCATGCTGGCCGACAACGAGATCGCCCTGCACCAGTGCCGCCTGACCATCTGGCACGCCTGCTGGCTGATGGACCAGGGCCACAAGGCGCGTCACGAGAGTTCGATGGCGAAATCCTATGTATCCGAGGAACTGTTCAAGGTCGCCGACCGCTGCGTCCAGGTCCTCGGCGGAATCGGCATCAGCGACGAAACCGTGGTCGAGATGATCTTCCGCGACATGCGCGCCTTCCGCCTCTACGACGGCCCCACCGAAGTCCACAAGTACGCAATCGGCCGCCAAATCCTGCGCGGATAGAGGTCCCGTGCGCCCTGCCTTCCCTCAGGGTGCACGTCTACGAGCCGTGCACCCTGGTGGGTCTCGGCCCAGGGGGCCGAGACCCCGCCGAAGCGAAGCGAAGGCCAATAACGCCAATAACACAGCCAGTAAGGTGGGCGGAAAGATCACCCAAACCTAGGATTGTGTCGCATGAGTTCGGAACTGCAGGTCGATGTGTCCGCCGGTGTCGCCGTACTCACGCTCAATCGTCCCGCGCAGCAGAACGCCATGACGCCTGCGATGGCGGCGGAGCTCGGGACCGCGCTGCGGCGCTGCGATACCGAGGACGCGATTCGGGCGGTGGTGATCACCGGGACGCCGCCCGCGTTCTGCGCGGGCGCCGATCTGTCCGCCCGGGTCGGCGACGTGCGCGGCACGATCGATCCGCCGCCGTGGCAGATCCGCAAGCCGGTGATCGCGGCCGTGAACGGGCATGCCGTGGGGATCGGGCTGTCGCTGGCACTGCAGTGCGATCTGCGATACATGGCGACCGATGCCGTATACGGCCTGAACCAGGTGCGCCGCGGCGCGATGGCCGACGGCTACGCGCACTGGACACTCCCGCGTCTGGCGGGGATGGCCAATGCGGCCGACATCATGCTGACCGGCCGCACGTTCGACGGTGAGGAAGCGCGCCAGATGGGCGTGGCCAACAGCAGTCTGCCGGCCGGTGAGGTGTTGCCGACCGCCTTGGCCGTGGCCCACGACCTGGCGGCCGGTTCGGCGCCGCTGCCGACGGCACTGACCAAGCGGCTGCTCTGGGAGGGTCTCGGGATGAGCCCCGAGGCGGTCGGCCGGCTGGAATCCGAACTGCACGGCTTCGTCGGCAAGAGTGTGGACGCGGCCGAGGGGATGGCGGCGTTTCGCGACCGCCGCCAGCCGCAGTGGAAGGGCAGTATCAGCGCCGAATGGCCCGCGGGCGAGTTGTCGTCGCCGGGCGAACGTCCGGGGCTCGACGGCACCGCCGAGGAACCGGCCTAGCGGACCGGTCAGCGCCCGCCGATGAGCATCATCAGAAAGACGCACGCGTACAACACCATCAGTACGGTGCCGACGATGCCGACCACATAGCCGACCACCACCTGCGAGCGGCCGCCGATGGTGCCGCCGGACATCTCGATCTGGTCGAGCGCCCGCTTGCCCATCACCCACGCCACCGGACCCAGTGCGCCGCAACACAATAGGCTCAGCACACCGAGGATCAGCACCGTCGTCGCATGGGGGTGTTCGACCGGGTTGCCGGTCGGCGGCTCAGGCAGCGATCCCCAGTAGTCGGGTTGATTCATGGCCACCGTGCGAGTTTACGGCGTGCCGACCCGAAAAGCTTGGTAGACGGGCATCTTGGGAGTTTCCGGCCCAGCTCAGCGGCGCTGGCGGGCGATGTCGGAGAGCACGACGCCCGCCGCCACCGAGGCGTTGAGCGACTCCACCGGGCCGGCCATCGGGATGCTGATGATGGTGTCGCAGGTTTCGCGGACCAGGCGTGACAGGCCCTTGCCCTCCGAGCCGACGACCACGACGGTCGGCGTGGTGCCGTCGAAGTCGTCGAGGACGGTGTCGCCGCCGGCGTCGAGTCCGACCACCTGCAGACCGGCCTTGGCCCAATCCTTCAGTGTGCGAGTCAGATTGGTCGCGCGGGCCACCGGCAGCCGGGCCGCGGCGCCGGCGCTGGTGCGCCAGGCGACCGCCGTGACACTCGCGCTGCGGCGCTGCGGAATCACCACGCCGTGGCCACCGAACGCGGCGACGGAACGGATCACCGCGCCCAGGTTGCGAGGGTCGGAGATGTTGTCCAGCGCCACCAGCAGCGGCGCGGTCCCGGACGCGCGCGCACTGTCCAGCAGATCCTCCGGATGGGCGTAACGGTACGGAGGCACCTGCAGTGCCATCCCCTGATGTAAACCGTTGGCGCTCATCCGATCCAGGTCGATGCGCGACACCTCCAGGATGGAGATTCCGGCGTCGGCGGCGCGCTGCACGGATTCGGTCAGCCGGTCGTCGTTCTCGGTGCCCAGCGCGACGTACAGCGCGGTGGCCGGAACCTCCGCGCGCAGACACTCCACCACGGGGTTGCGGCCCAGCACCAACTCCGGCCCGTCGTCGCCCTTGCGGGTGCCGGGTCGGCCGCGGTTCTGCCCCTGCGTCGCGTTGGCCGCTTTCGCCGCCACCGCAGCGCGTTTCGCGGCGGGGTGGTTCTTGCGCATGGTGGCGGGCGGAGTGGCGCCGCGGCCCTCGAGCCCGCGGCGGCGCTTACCGCCGCTGCCGACGACGGCGCCCTTTTTGGTGCCGCCCTTGCGGATCGCACCTCGTCGCTGCGAATTTCCTGCCATCAGTATGCCTTTCGTGTCGGTCGCGACACCCGCACCCGATCAGCAGGCTTCGCCGGTTGAATCATTTGGCCAGCGACCAATCCGAGCCGCCGGCAGTGTCGACGACTTCGATTCCGGCCGCGCCGAGCCGATCGCGCACCGCGTCGGCGGTGGCCCAATCCTTTTCGCTGCGGGCCTGCTGGCGGCGCTCGAGTTCGGCCCGCACCAGGACGTCGAGTGCGGATTCGGCCGCCGAGGTGTCCTTCGGGCCGGCCCAGTGCGGATCCAGCGGATCGACGCCCAGGATCCCGAGCATCGCCCGCACCTGCCCGGCGGCCTCGCGCGCCGATTCGCCCGCGCCCGCTTCCAGCGCCCGATTGCCCTCGTGCACCACGCGATGAATTTCGGCCAGTGCCTTCGGGATCGCGAGATTGTCGTCCAGCGCCTCGGCGAAGGCATCGGTCCATTTCCCGACCGCGACCTCACCCACCCGCTCGACGGTGCGCTGCACGAATGCCTCGAGTCGCTGATAGGTCTGCGCGGCGTCGCGCAGCGCCTGCTCGGAATATTCGAGCATCGACGCGTAATGCGCACTGCCCAAATAGAACCGCAATTCCACGGGCCGCACCTGGGTGAGAATATTCGGCACCGAGAGCGTGTTGCCGAGCGATTTCGACATCTTCTCGCCGCCGAGCGTCACCCACCCGTTGTGCAGCCAATACTGTGCGAATCCGTCTCCGGCGGCACGGGATTGGGCGATTTCGTTCTCGTGGTGCGGGAAAACCAGATCCATACCACCGCAGTGGATATCGAATTCGGGGCCGAGGTAGAACTCGGCCATCGCCGAGCATTCCAGATGCCAGCCCGGGCGCCCGGGCCCCCACGGCGACGGCCAGGTCGGCTCGCCTGGTTTGGCGGCCTTCCACAGCGTGAAATCGCGCGGATCGCGTTTGCCCTCGCCGGCGCTCTCGCCCTGCTGCACATCCTCGAGTTTGTGCCCGGAGAGCGCACCGTATTCCGGGTAACTGCGCACATCGAAATACACGTTGCCGCTCGACGCGTAGGCGTGCCCGCGGTCGATGAGCCGCTGCATCATCTCGACCATCTGGGTGATGTGCCCGGTGGCCCGCGGTTCCACCGACGGCGGCAGCACCCCGAGCGCCTCGTAGGCGCGGTCGAAGGCACGCTCGTGGGTCGCGGCCCATTCCCACCACGGACGGCCCGCGGCGGCGGCCTTTGCGAGGATCTTGTCTTCGATATCGGTGACATTTCGCACGAAGGCCACGTCGTAGCCGTTCGCGGTGAGCCAGCGGCGCAGCACGTCGAAGGCGACGCCGCTGCGGACGTGCCCGATATGAGGTTCGCCCTGCACGGTGGCGCCACACAGGTACACCGACGCACGTCCAGGGACCAGCGGGGTGAAATCCCGCAGGGTCCGCGTCGCGGTGTCGAACAGGCGCAGAGTCACGACCAGCCATCCTAAGGCTTGTTGAACAACGGTATGGGTGGGCCCCTCCTATGGTCCACGGTCCATCGAATGCGATGACGCCGCGGGTCCGGAAAGGATTCGCCGGGGCATGTTTCCGGAGCGAGTTTCGGGGCGGCGATGCGGCCGCCGGGCACGAGCGCGAATACGGCGGACGACGCCGAGTTCGCTGCGGTCGATCCGCGCGAGCAGGAAATCCGCGGTGGATCGCCGACTGCGGTTATGCGGTACTACATCGCCCGTCGTGCACGAGTAATGCGGTCGCTACCGCCGCGATGCCCTCACCGCGTCCGGTGAGTCCCAGACCGTCGGAAGTCGTACCGGATACCGAAACCGGTGCGTCGAGCAATTCGCCGAGTATTTTTTGCGCTTCGGCGCGTCGCGGCCCGATCTTGGGGCGATTACCGATGATCTGTACCGCCGCGTTGAGGATCCGATATCCGGATTCGCCGAGCAACCGCCGTACCTCGGTCAGCATCGCGGCGCCGGATACGCCTTCCCATTCGGGCCGTCCGGTGCCGAAGACCGCGCCGACGTCGCCCAGGCAGGCGGCCGACAGCAGCGCATCGCACAGAGCGTGGGCGGCCACATCGCCGTCGGAATGTCCGGAGCAGCCGTCGTCGCCCTCGAACAGCAGTCCGGCCATCCAGCAGGGCCGGCCGGGTTCGATGGGATGTACATCGCTGCCGATGCCGGTGCGCAGCGCGGTGAGATCGGTCATCCGGTCACCGCCGCTCCGGTCGTCGTGGGGAGCGTGGCATCGGCTACCAGCGCGTTCGCGAGCTTCAGATCGAGTGGACCGGTGATCTTGAAGGCCAGGGGGTCGCCCGGAACCACCGAGACGGTCGCGCCGAGCGCCTCCACGAGGCCCGCATCGTCGGTGGCGGGCAGGTCGACCGCATAGGCCTCGCGCAGCAACGCGGCGTCGAAGCCCTGGGGAGTTTGAATGGCCCGCAGCCCCGAACGGTCGGGCGTACCGGTGACGTCGCCGGCCGTATCGACGGCCTTGATGGTGTCGGCCACCGGGATACCGGGAACGACGGCGCGATGACCGGCGTCCAGCGCGTCCACGACGCGCGCGATCAGCGACGGCGGCGTCAGGGCGCGGGCCGCGTCGTGCACGAGGACATGGGTGGCTTCCGGTGCGGCGGCCAGGCCGGCACGGACCGAGTCGGTGCGTTCCACGCCGCCGGCCACCACGTCGACCGATATCGAGCTGGCCGCGTGGGCACGGGCGGCGAGCAGTTCCCGGGCCGCATCGATCATCTCGATGGGCGCCATGATCACGATGCGGTCGACGACCCCGGACGCGATCAGACCGTCTACTGCGTGTACGAGCATGGGACTGCCGCCGACCGGGACGAATGCCTTGGGTGTCGATTCACCCAAGCGAACGCCCCGACCGGCGGCAGGAACCAATGCCACAACGCGGCGGGAGTTGAGCGTCAAGGCGATGCGGTCAGGAAGCCGCGGCGAGAACCTCGTCGAGCAGGGTCTCGGCCTTGACATCGTCGGTGCCCTCGGCGAGCGCGAGCTCACCGACCAGGATCTGCCGGGCCTTGGCCAGCATCCGCTTCTCGCCGGCGGACAGGCCGCGGTCCTGCTCCCGACGCCACAGGTCGCGGACGACCTCGGCCACCTTGTTCACATCGCCGGAGGCGAGCTTCTCGAGGTTGGCCTTGTACCGCCGAGACCAGTTCGTCGGCTCCTCCGTGTGTGGAGCGCGTAGCACCTGGAAGACTCGGTCGAGACCTTCCTGGCCGACGACGTCGCGGACGCCGACGTACTCCGCGTTCTCTGCGGGAACCCGAACGGTGAGATCGCCTTGGGCGACCTTCAGGACCAGATACTCTTTCTGAACACCCTTGATGGTGCGAGTCTCGATTGCTTCGATCAGCGCCGCTCCGTGGTGGGGGTAAACGACGGTGTCTCCGACCTTAAAAATCATGTGTCCCGTGCCCCTTTCGATGTTCACAGTTTAACATGCGACTCGATAACGCCGCGATCAACGGCGCAGGTCAGGGGCCACAACAGGCCGACCTCGGGGCTTGACAGATCGCGATGCGTATGCATCTTGTTGCGGCAGAACGGGATACGCGGCTCGCGGGTCGCCGCGGAACATTACACCGGACCGGTCCACACCGACCACCCTGTGAACTACTACGCTGCCTACTACTACTCTCCATCGTGGAGTGAGCCGGTCGACATGGAGGACAACCCGTGACTGCCCTGAAAGCCACCACAGCGTCGAATGTGACCAAGGTGTCGCGGCGCGCAATCGCTGTTGCCGCGCTGGCCACCGGTGCGGCGCTGGCGTTGTCCGGATGCGGTGCCGGCCAGATCTCGCAGACCGCGGGCCAGGTGCCCGCCGTCAACGGCAACGCGGCCACCGTCGGCAATGTGGCGCTGCGTGACGTGCGCATCCTGCTGCCGCAGTCGGAGGAGTACACCAACGCCAAGGGCGGCAAGTCCGTCGTCGCGTTCAGTGCGATCAACGAGGGTTCCTCCAAGACCGACCAGCTGGTCAGCATCACCACCGACCTCGGCCAGGTGAAGATCACCCCGGCCACGCCGGAGCTGGTCCCGGGGCAGACGGTCGTCGCCACGGGTCCGGAAGCGGGCAAGGCCGCGCAGGCGGGCGAGAACTCGACGCCGACCTCCGCCCCCGCGCAGCCCACCAGCTCGGCCGCGACCCCCACGCCGGAGCACAGCGCCTCGCCGCGCCAGGAGGGGGCCGGAACGCCCGATCAGCCGGCCGACCCGAACGCGCATCCGATCCTGGTCGAGATCACCGGGCTGTCCAAGGACATCGTGCCCGGCCTGACCTACGGCGTGACCTTCAACTTCAAGAACGCCGGCACCGTGCAGGTGCAGGTGCCCGTCGACGCCGGCCCGGACACCCCGCGGCACGAGGGCGCGACGGTCGCCGAGCACGGCGGCCACTGAGCCACGCCTGCGCGCACACCGCCACGGCATACCGGCCCATGTCGGCCCCTCTATCTAGGCTGCGCACGTGGCCAAGGTGAAGTCGCTGTACCGCTGCTCGGCATGCGGGAACGAGGTTGCCAAATGGGTGGGGCGCTGCCCGGGGTGCAACGAATGGGGGACCGTCGACGAGGTGGTGACGGCCGGCGCCGGTGCGGGTACGCATGCCGCCGGGCGCCGGGCGCTGCTGCCCTCGACGGCCGCGGCGCCCATCTCGACCATCGATTCGAAGGTCACCCGTGCCCGGCCCACCGGGGTCGCGGAACTGGACCGCGTCCTCGGCGGCGGGGTGGTGCCGGGATCGGTGGTGCTGCTCTCGGGTGAACCGGGCGTGGGCAAGTCGACGCTGTTGCTCGAGGTCGCCCACCGCTGGGCCCGGCAACGCGACGAGCGTGCGCTCTACGTCACCGCCGAGGAGTCCGCCGGGCAGGTCCGGCTGCGCGCCGACCGGACCGGGGCCGTGCACGAAAGAGTCTATCTCGCAGCCGAATCCGATCTCGCCACGATTCTCGGCCATGTCGATCAGGTCCGGCCGACACTGCTGGTGGTCGATTCGGTGCAGACCATGCTGGCCGCCGACGCGGACGGGGTGATCGGCGGCGTCACCCAGGTGCGTGCGGTGACCGCGGCCCTGACCTCCCTGGCCAAGGTGAGCGGGATCGCGGTGCTGCTGGTCGGCCACGTCACCAAGGACGGCAATGTCGCCGGGCCGCGCACCCTCGAACACCTGGTGGACGTGGTGTTGCAGTTCGAGGGCGACAAACACTCCACCCTGCGCATGGTGCGCGGCATCAAGAACCGCTTCGGCAGTGCCGACGAGGTGGGCTGTTTCGAACTGCACGACGACGGCATCGTCGGAGTGAGCGATCCGTCCGGACTGTTTCTGCATCACCGCGCGGATCAGGTTCCCGGGACCGCGATCACCGTCGCGATGGACGGTAAGCGGCCGCTGCTCGGCGAGGTGCAGGGGTTGACCGTATCCACCCAGGTGCCCGCGCCCCGGCGGGCGGTCAGCGGTCTGGACTACAACCGGGTGTCGATGGTGCTCGCGGTGCTGCAGAGCCGCTGCGGTGTGTATCTGGGCAAGCACGACGTATATGCCGCCACGGTCGGCGGGATGCGATTGACCGAACCCGCCGCCGATCTGGCCGTCGCGGTCGCGATCACCGGCGCCGAACGCGATATCCCACTGCGCGCGGGCATGGTGGTGCTGGGCGAGGTCGGCCTCGCCGGGGAGGTCCGGCGTGTCACGGGGGTCGGGCGCAGGTTGCGCGAGGCCGAGCGGCTAGGTTTCACGGAGGCGTTGGTACCGCCGGGGACCGACCTGTCCGGCATCGGAATGAAGGTGCACGAGGTCGCGAGTGTTCGTGCGGCACTCGCCTCGAGTGGTTTGTCGAAGCGACGACGCGAGCGTGTGGAGGCTGTGGAATGATCCCGGGCCGTTGGGTGACCCACCTGCTCGGCCGTCCCGCGCCGCGCGGCAGGTTCACGACCCCAGCGGATGTGCCGCTCGCGGCGGCTCCGGCGGAGGCGATGGCCGCGGCGGAGGCGGTTGAGGCCGGCGAGGATCCCGGTCTGAGCACCACCATCGCCCGGCTGGTGCCGGGCACCGAACTGCGCGACGGTATCGACCGGATTCTGCGCGCCCGCACCGGCGGGCTGATCGTGCTCGGCTACGACGAGGAACTGGAACGAATCTGCGACGGCGGATTCGAACTCGATGTCGAATTCTCGCCGACCCGGCTGCGTGAGCTGTCGAAAATGGATGGCGCCGTGGTGCTTTCGACCGACGGCGCGCGCATCCGCCGCGCCAATGTCCATCTGGTTCCCGATCCCGGCCTGCCGACCACCGAATCCGGCACCCGGCACAAGGCGGCCGAGCGCACCGCCGCACAGACCGGCTATCCGGTGGTGTCGGTGAGCCGCTCGACCGGCATCGTGACGGTGTATCTCAACGGGCATCGGCATCCGATCCAGACCTCGGAGACCATCCTGTCGCGAGCCAATCAGGCGATGGCGACGCTGGAGCGCTACCGCTCCCGGCTGGACGAGACCACTCGGCAGCTGTCACTGGTGGAGCTGAACGACTGCGCGACGGTGCGCGATGTGCTGGCGGTGGTGCACTGCCTGGAACTGGTCCGTCGCGTCGCGCGCGAAATCAGTTCCGACGTGGCCGAACTCGGCGTCGACGGCCGGCAGCTGGCGCTGCAACTGGCCGAACTCGTCGGCAACACCGAGGCCCTGCGCCGCCTGCTGGTCCGCGACTACATCCGCGGCGAACCGGTCGACGACGCGATGGTCGACCGCACCCTGGCCGCCCTCGACGGGCTGCTCGAGGTGGATCTGCTGGAACTCACCAATCTCGCACCGCCCCTAGGGTTTCCGGCGACGTTCGAAGCTCTCGACACCGCCGTGGGCCCGCGCGGATACCGGGTGCTGGCCGAGATCCCGCGGGTGCCGCTGCGCCGTGCCGAACCGGTGATCGCCGCCTTCGGCTCGCTGTCGGGCCTGGTATCGGCGAGTGCGTCGGAGATCGAGGGCGTCGACGGCATCGACGCGCATCTGGCCCGGCAGATCCGCGAGGGGCTGTCCCGGCTGTCGGAATCCGGTGCGGTCCGATCGACGGAATCCGGCACCGTCTGAACCGTTCGGCCGCCGCCGGTTTCGAGACCGCGTCAGGCGATGTTGAAGGTCTCCGGGGCGCTGCGCACGGAACCGAACTGCGCCACCACCGCGTATCCGCCGGCCGGCACCGGAACGCGATCGCCCGCACAACCCGGCTGTGACGTGGTGCCCGACCAGGTGAGAGTGAACGCCGCCTGCTGACCACCGTTGAGCGTGCGCACGTCGGCCGGACCGCCCTGATCGCAGTCGGTGTTCGACCACAGCTTCCGCTGGCCGTCCAGCGATTGCACCCACACCTGCTGCAGGCCCGAACCCATATCCCGAGTGCAGGCCGCGGTGGAGATGTTGGTCAGCACGATGGTGATCACCGGCTGATCACCGGCCTTGTAGGTCGGCTGGCCCACGGCCACCTTCACCGCCAGCGACTGATCCGGACACGGGGCCGGGACGCCGCTGGCCGTCGAATTGACGGTGCCCGAGGCCGGAACCTTCGAACCGCTGGGATCGGCGGTGGCCGACCCGGTGGCCTTGGCGGAGGTGGAGGTAGCCGCCGCGGCCTTGGGGTCCTTGTCGTCCCCGCCGCTACGCAGCAACATCAACGCCAGCCAGATGACCAGAGCGAGCGCGACGACGAGCGCGCCGATGGCGAGCAGGCGGCGACGCCAGTAGATCTCCGGCGGCAGCGGTCCATTCGGTTCCAGCACGGCAACAACGGTAAGGGCACGATCGTGCCGTTCCGCTCAGGTACGCGGCGTGTCGGCGCCGAAATGGCGGTGATGCCGGGTACATTTTCGCACCGCCTTCCGCGGCGGTGCCGTCACCCGGCGATCACCGTGTGAGAACCGTTGTGGTTCAGACCGTTTCGCCGATATCGCCGATCACCTTGTGCAGCAGCGCGCGGCCGTCGGCAAGCTTGTAGTTCACACAGGCGATGGCGCATTGCCCGCTCGCGACCCGATCGGACACGATCTTCGAGCGATCGGTGAGCAAGCGCGCGGTCTCCTGCACGTGGCGCGCCTCGAGTTCATCGACCTCGGTGAGTCCGTCGCGGCGGCCGGTGAGGATGGACGGCGTCACGCGCTCGACCACGCTGCGGATGAATCCGCCGGGCACGTTGCCGTCGTCGAGTGCGTCGATGGTCGCGCGGACCGCGCCGCAACTGTCGTGCCCGAGGACGACGATCAGCGGCACGTTGAGGATCTCGACGCCGTATTCGATCGAACCCAGCACCGACTCGTCGACGACATGGCCGGCGGTGCGAACCACGAACATATCGCCGAGGCCCTGGTCGAAGATGATCTCGGCGGCGACCCGGGAGTCGCCGCACCCGAACAGGATGGCGCGGGGCTGCTGTCCGCCGACGAGTTTGGCGCGGTCGGCGGCGCCCTGGCTGGGGTGCTGCAGTGTGCCGTTGACGAACCTGTCGTTACCCTCGCGGAGAGACTTCCAGGCACTGATCGGGTTGGTATGAGGCATGCGTCCCATTTTCCATGGCTTGAGGGCTACCGGCGAGTCCGTTCGGCTACACATGGGCAAATTTCGGATCACCGGCGGGCTCGCGCGGCGGTGATGTCGTGAGCTCGAAGACGGCACCCGAGGCCACCCGCGACCCGGCCGCGGGCGTGGACAGCGACGTTCTGATCGACTGGTACGAGCAGTCGGCGCGGGACCTGCCGTGGCGGCGCCCCGGAGTGAGCGCCTGGCAGATCCTGATGAGCGAGATCATGCTGCAGCAGACGCCCGTGGTCCGGGTGGAGCCGATCTGGCGGGAATGGGTGCGGCGCTGGCCGGTGCCCTCCGCGATGGCCGCCGCCTCGCCCGGCGAGGTGCTGCGCGCGTGGGGCAAACTCGGCTATCCGCGCCGCGCGCTGCGGTTGCACGAATGCGCCCGGGTGCTCGCCGCCGAATACGGCGATGTGGTGCCCGACGACGTCGAGGTGCTGCTCACCCTCCCCGGCATCGGCGCCTACACCGCGCGGGCCGTGGCCTGTTTCGCCTACGGGCAGCGAGTTCCGGTGGTGGACACCAACGTTCGCCGTGTGGTCGCCCGGGCGGTGCACGGCCGGGCCGAGGCCGGGAATCCGCGCACCCGCGATCTGGCCGAAACCGAGGCCCTGCTGCCGGTCCGGATCGACCGGGCGGCGGTCTTCTCCGCGGCGTTGATGGAATTGGGAGCCACCGTCTGCACCGCTCGCAATCCCGGCTGCGAACGCTGTCCGCTGCCGCGCTGCACGTGGGTCACCTCCGGTCGTCCGGCCTCGGACGTGGTGCGTCGCACTCAGAAATACGACGGTACGGACCGGCAGGCGCGCGGCCGCCTCCTCGACGTGCTGCGCGCGGCGACCGGGCCGGTCGAACGCGTCGCTCTCGACCTGGCCTGGACCCGCGATCCGGGCCAGCGCGACCGGGCACTGGATTCCCTGCTCGTCGACGGCTTGATCGAGCAGACCACCGACGGGCTGTTCGCACTCGCCGGTGAGAGCGGCGCGAACTGAGACGCGCGCGGATCGGACCGAGCGTTCCCAGCATCGGTGGGAACTTACAGTTCGGCCGATGAAACTACTGCTCGACCGACCCTTCGTCCTCGCCTGGATGTACGCGCTCGCCTCGGTAGTGTTGGGCCCGTTCATCTTTCTGGGCGGCTATTCGTTCTTCACGCGGGGAGTCGGTGATTACTGCGACCCGGTGCACGGTGACGCTGCCGCCCGGGACGCGGCATTCCGCGCCGCGCAGACGTTTCAGATCACCGGCGCCGCTGTGATGCTGGCCCTCGGAGTTCTCGTGCTGTTCCGCCTGTGGTCCCGTCGACACGACATCAACCGGAATCTCGTCGTCGTCGCGAGCGGCCTCGGGGTCGTGCCCATGATGGGCGGCTTCGTCCTGGTCATTCTGCTGTCCGGGCCGGGCGGTCAGTCCTGCTGGCCGAGTTGACCCGAGACGGGCGACCGATGACGACGGCTGGATCTCACCCGCGGACCGGCAGCTGCACGTCCTCCGCTCGGCCGCGTAGCGAATCCGGGTCATCCGGGGCGTCGATCCGCGGAGCCGGATCCGACACGTCGCCCCCTCGTATTTCGGCAGTGGCCGGCGTCCGCAGTGCCGTGCGCCGGCGGGCCCGCAGGATCGGGCGGCCGATGAACCGGCAGGCCAGGTAGATCACGAACGAGATGGTCGTGATGAAGGTCGAGACCGGGACGCCGGGCGCCAGGGACAGCAGAATCCCGCCCACGGCGGCGATTTCGGCGAACAGCACCGACAGCAGCGTCGCCCGCAGCGGGCTCGCGGTGAGCTGGGCGGCGGCCGCGGCGGGGGTGATCAGCAGCGACAGCACCAGCAGGGCGCCGACGATCTGCACCCCGAAGGCGGCGGTCACGCCGAGCAGCACCGCGAAGACCACCGACAGCGCACGCACCGGAACTCCGCGCGCCACGGCCACTTCCGGGTCGGTGCTGGCGAACAGCAGGGGGCGATAGATGAACGCGAGCACCGACAGCACGCCGGCGGCGCAGAGGGCGAGCGAGGTGAGACCGGTACCGCCGACGCTGACCACCTGTCCGGTGAGCAGGGAGAATTTCGATCCGGCGCGACTGGGCCCCAGCCAGAGGAACAGCACCGACAGGCCGAGCCCGAACGACATCACCACCGCGATCACCGAATCACGTTCGCGCGCCTTGGAACCCAGCAGCCCGAACATGACGGCCGCGATGACCGATCCCGCGATCGCTCCCGCGCCCACGCCGATGCCGACCAGCAGCGCCGCCGCCGCGCCGGTCAGCGACAGTTCGCTCGTGCCGTGCACGGCGAACGACATCTGCCGGTTCACGATGAGCGGTCCGATCACGCCGGCGAGCAGTCCCAGCAGGGCGGCCGCGAGCACGGCCTGCTGCACGAAGTCGTAGGACAGCAGGTCGGCGGTGGTGTGCAGGTCCAGCATCTTGGTGAGGACGTCGGAAAGTTTGTCGTTCATTCGCCGGCTCCCTCGGTGTGGTGCGTGCCCAGCGCATCGATCTCGTCACCGGTGCCGACGACCACCAGCCGGCCGCGCACGCGCAGCACGTCGACCTCGGTGCCGTAGAGCTCCGACAGCACCTCCGAGGTCATCACCTCGTCCGGAGTGCCGATCCGGAATTTTCCTTCCACGAGATACAGCACCCGATCCACCAGCGGCAGAATCGGATTGATCTCGTGCGTCACGAACAGCACCGCGGTGTCGTGGGTGCGACGGCGGCGATCGATGAGTTCGGACACCAGCCGCTGATTCGCCAGATCCAGGCTCAGCAGCGGTTCGTCGCACAGCAGCACGCGCGGATCACCGGCCAGCGCCTGCGCCACCCGCAGCCGCTGCTGTTCCCCGCCGGACAGCGATTCCAGCGGCGCGTTCGCGAAACGCTCGGCACCGACCTGCGCGAGGGCGTCGGCGACGCGGCGCCGGCGTTCGGCCCGGCCGCGCCAGCCCAGGCCCCAGCGATGCCCGTCCACGCCCAGCCCGACCAGATCGACGCCGCGCAATTGCACACCGGCGTCGATCGTCTTCTGTTGCGGCACATAGCCGATCCGCGGATTACCCAGCCGCGCGGGCGCCCCACCCACCTCGACCGTGCCCGCACTCGGCGCGAGCTGCCCCAGCAGCATCCGCAGCAGCGAGGTCTTCCCGGATCCGTTGGGCCCCAGCACCGCGACGAATTCGCCGGGCGCGATATCGAGATCGAGTCCCTGCCAGAGCGTGCGTGGCCCGAACGCCAGGCTCGCGCCGCGCAGGGAGACCGCGGGGGCGGCGATGTGCGATGCCTTCGCCGAGGCCTGCTCCGGCGCCTCGGTTCGGGTGCGTCCCGTCATCACTACCTCCCTCAGCCGAGCGCGGCGGCCAGCGCGGTCGCGTTGTCGGTCTGCCACTTCACGAAATCGGTGTTCGCCGGGAGGGTTTCGGTGACCTCGACGATCGGCACGCCCGCGGATTTCGCGGTCGCGGCGACATCCTTCGTGGTCTTGTCCTCGGTCTGGATGTTGTAGACCAGCGCTCGAACCTGCTTACCGGTCAACAGGTCTCGCACCGCCGCCAGATCCGCCGGGGACGGATCGGTGCCCTGTTCGATCGCTTCCTCGAAGGTATGCGGGGTGCGGTCGTCGGTATCGGCGGCGGCGAGCAGGTAGTGTGCCAGCGGCTCGGTCTGCAGCACGGGCGACTTCGGGTGCGCGGCAGCGATTTTCGCGGTGATCGCGGTGATACCCGACAGCTGCCCGCGCAGCGCCGCGGCGCGGTCGGCGAACGCCTGCCGGTGCCCGGGGTCGATGCGGCCGAGTTCGTCGGCGATCCGTCCGGCCACCGCCTCGACCGTCTTCATGTCGTACCAGACGTGCTCGTTCTCGTCGTTCGGCGCCGAGCGCAGGTCGAAGGCGGCGATGCTGGGCTCGCCGCGGCCCGCGGCCGCCTTCTCGGCGAACTCGTCGTAGTGCCCGCCGTTGTAGACGACCAGCGCGGCATCGCGGATCGCGGCGGCGTCGGTCGGGCTGGTCTCGTAGGAGTGCGGGTCCACGTCCGGGCTGTCGATGATCGACTTCACCTCGACGTCGGGACCGCCGACCGCCGCCGCGACGCTGCCCCACACGTCGGTGGAGGCGACGATCTTCGGTTTCCCCGAATCCGAGGAGGTTCCCGAGCAGGCGGCCAGCGCGACCGCGGTGGTGATTCCCAGCGTGACGACAGCGATTCGAGCGGCGAAACTTCTGATCACGCGGGTACTCCTGCACACGAGCTCTTAACGGAAACGATTTCCATTTAAATGTAGCGTACGTGTCCACCCCGGCCCGCATCGATCGGACCGACCGGGATGTGAACCGCACCACGAACAGGGCCCGCGGTCGCTCGATCCGAGCGACCGCGGGCCCTGGGACGGGTATCCGGCCAGCCGGGCTACTGCACCATCGCCGCGACCGGCTGGCTCAGCAGTTGAGCGCAGCGCAGCAGGCCGAGATGGCTGTAGGCCTGCGGGTGGTTGCCCAGGGAGCGTTCGGCGACCGGGTCGTACTCCTCGCTGAGCAGTCCGGTCGGGCCGGCGACATCCACCAGCTGGGCGAACAACGCCTCGGCGTCCTCGCGCTTGCCGATCAACAGGTAGGCCTCCACCAGCCAGGCGGCACACAGGTGGAAGCCCCCCTCACCGCCGGGCAGACCGTCGTCGTGGTGATAGCGGTACACCGTCGAGCCGCTGCGCAATTCGGCCTCGGTGGCGACGACCGTGGCCGCGAAGCGCGGATCCGACGGCTCGATCAGTCCACTGAGACCGATGTGCAGGGTCGCGGCGTCCAGATCGGTGCCGTCGTAGGCGGCCGTATAGGACTGCACCTGCTCGTTCCAGCCCTTGGCCTTGACCTCGTCGGCGATGGTCTCGCGCAGCTCGACCCACACCGGGTCGATGCCGCGGTCGAACCGCTCGGCCAGTTTCAGCGCCCGGTCGACGGTCAGCCAGCCCATCACCTTCGAATACACGTGGTGACGCGGGTTGCCGCGGATCTCCCAAATGCCGTGGTCGGGTTCGCGCCAGCGTCGCTGTACGGCCTGGACCATGGCCTCGACGAGTTCCCAGTCGCGGTCGGGCAGTGCCTTGGCCGGGTCGAGAATGCCCTTGCCCTCCCGAGCCTCGGCCAGGGCCGCGATCAGATCCACGATCGGGCCGAAGACATCCAGCTGAACCTGCATATTCGCCGCGTTGCCCACGCGTACCGGCCGCGAGCCCGCGTAACCGGGCAGCTGGTCCAGCACGGCCTCCGGGGGCAGGGTCTCGCCGTAGAGCGTGTACAGCGGGTGCAGGCGTTCCGGTCCGGCCAGCGTCTCGAGCACGCGGTGCGTCCAAGCGAGGAAATCCTCGGCCTCCGACAGCGAGCCCAGCGTGACCAGCGCGTGCGCGGTGAGCGAGGCGTCGCGCAGCCAGCAGTAGCGGTAGTCCCAGTTGCGGACGCCGCCGATGTCCTCGGGCAGCGAGGTGGTGGCCGCGGCCAGAATGGACCCCGAAGGGGCGTGCACCAGCCCGCGCAGGGTCAGCGCCGAACGCTTCATCAGATCGGGCTTGAGCGGCGGCAGGTTCAGATCGGCGGCCCAGTCGCGCCAGTACCGCTCGGCCTCGTTGCGCCGATCCGCTTCGCTCACCATCGCCGGGGCGAGATCGGAGGTGCCGCAGCGCATTTCGAGCACGATCGGTCCCTGTGAGGGGTCGACCACCGCGCGGGCGACGTGATGGATGCCCTCTTCGGAGATCTCCCACTGCACGCCGGGGGAGCGCAGCACGATCGGATCGTTGGTGCCGTGCACGCGCAGGCCGGCCGGTTCGCGGACCAGTGTCACCGGTACCTGTCCGAACTCGGGGCGCGGTGCGAAGGTGACCACCGCACGCGCGTCCCCGGTGATCACGCGGGTCAGATCGGTGCGTTCCAGTGCGACGTCGTGTGGCAGATAGTCGACGATTTTCAAACTGGACCAACGGGTTTCGACGGTCATGGTGCCGTCGACGTAGCGCTGCGACAGCGGCAGGCTCTGGCGCTCGGGGGCGATGGTGAAGTGTCCGGCCGCCGGGCCGCCGAGCAGATGTGCGAAGACCGCCGCCGAATCCGGTTCGGGATGGCAGAACCAGCTGACGGTCCCGTCCGGGGTGAGCAGTGCCTTGGAGCGCGGGGAGGCCAGCATGGTCAGCCGCTCGATGCGCGGCGCCGACGCGCCGGCCAGCCAGGTGCGGCGTTCCTCGAGCAGGAACGCCAAGGCCTTGGCGACCTCCTCGGTACTGGGCACCCGGTATTCGGCCAGGCTGTCGCCGTCGCCCACCTTGATGCCGATATCCGGACCCGACAGCCGCGCGAAGGCCTTCTCGTCGGTGACGTCGTCACCGAAGAAGACCGCGGCCGAGGCGCCCTCCTGATGGCGGATGATGTCGAGAGCCGCGCCCTTGTCGGTCTGGATGACGGCCAGTTCGATCACCGCCTTGCCCTCGGTGACCTGGATGCCGACCCAGCTCGCCGGACCCTGCCGGGCCTGCTGCAGCGCGCGGCGGCCCACCTCCGGGGTGGCATTGCGCACATGCAGCGCGATGCTGGCCGGTTTGGCCTCGACGGTGACACCGGGATTGTCGTCGGCGATGGCGGCCAGGGCGTGGCGCACCTCGGTCAGCAGTTGCTTGGCGTCGTTGTCGATGGCGTGCACGAAGCCGACATCGAATTCCGAGCCGTGGCTTCCGATCAACTGCACCTCGACGGGAAGCCGGGAAAGCGCCGCGAGATCTCGCAGCGCGCGGCCGGAGATGACGGCCGCGGTAGTGGTCGTCAGGCCGGCGAGCGCACGCAATGCGCTGACCGATTCCCGATGGGGATAGGCCTTTGCCGGATCGGAGACTATGGGCGCGATTGTCCCGTCGTAGTCCGAAGCGACCAATAGCCGCGGCACGCGGGCTACGGCCGACAAGGCACGGCGAAGTTCGTGTGGCAGATCCTGTGCGCTCACGCATCCAACCTAGTGATCGGAGGAGATTTTTCAGGGCGCGAGAAACTTTACTGGGTCAGGTTTGCCCGCGTGTTGGCGCAGTGATACGTGCTGTTTACACGAGCTCGCCAGGCAGGTTTCGAACGCCGGACCTACATTGTCCGGCAATCCGCTCCCCGCC
Source organism: Nocardia mikamii NBRC 108933 (assembly GCF_001613505.1). Classification (GTDB taxonomy): domain Bacteria; phylum Actinomycetota; class Actinomycetes; order Mycobacteriales; family Mycobacteriaceae; genus Nocardia; species Nocardia mikamii. Next base: position 422,703 of record NZ_BDCM01000003.1, on the reverse strand, counting down.
GCGCGCTCAGGACTTCTCGCCCAGCAACAGATCGACGGTCAGGTCGAGCCGCTCGGCCACATCGGTCGCCGAGGCGCGCCGGGTGAGCCACGCCACCAGATTCGACAGCCACACGTCGCTGATCACTCGGGCGATGGCCAGATCGCGCTCGGTGGGCTCGCCCTCGTTCACGGCACGCGCGAAGAAGCGGTCCATCACCTTGCCCACCCGGTCGACCTCGGCGGCCGCGGAGGCGTCGGCGAACATGAACGCCCGCGTCATGGCCTCGGTGAGCAGCGGATCGCGCTGCATGGCACGGGTCACCTGGGTCAGCATCACGTGCATGCGTTCCTGCGGGGTCTGCCCGGCCAGCGGCTTGCGTTTGCTGTCGAACTGCTCGAATTCCCGGGCCAGCGCCGAGACCAGCAGATGCACCTTCGAGGGGAAGTATCGATACAGCGTGCCGACCGCGACATCGGCGCGTTCGGCGACCGCGCGCATCTGTACCGCGTCGTAACCGCCCTTGGAGGCGAGCGCGAGGGTGGCGTCGAGAATTCGTTTGCGCCGCTCGCGCTGGGCCGCCGAGCTCAGCTCGTCCTCGCTGAGGGTGCTGACCGTCGCGCGGTTGCGGGCTCCGTTCTGCGCACCCGAGTCGGCTGCCTGCTCTCGGGAGGGACTGGCCATTCGTGAAAGTCCTTTCCTGCACGCACGTCGGTTCCGGTGGCCGACGAGCGTAGTTCAGCGGCGGCGACGGACGCCCCTTGACTTACGCCCGACCGTCACATTAGAACATGTTCTAGGTGTGGGAGTCACGCCGGAAAGGCGGTATGGAGTGTGACCATCGCCACCACTGACGAGCATAAAGCCGTCCAGGAGTCGATGCGCGGATGGGCCGCAGCGGCGCACCCGATTGCAACAATGCGCACTGGCGCGCCCGGGTACTGGCGTGAATACTGGCCGGGCCTGGTGGGCCTCGGCGTCTTCCGCGTCGCGGTTCCCGAGGAGGCCGGCGGCGCGGGCGGCTGCGTGAGCGATCTGGCCGTGCTGATCGAGCAGGCGGCGCATGATCTCGTGGGCGGACCGGTGACGGCTACCGCGCTGGCCGGCCTCGTTGCCGGCGACACCCTCGATGAGGATACGCCCTGCGGTATCGCCCTGGGCCGGCCTGTTGTGCTGTCGCACAACGCAACCGACGCACCGGAGGTGACCGGCACCTGGGAGACGGTGCTCGGCGCCGACGAACAGACCGCGTTGTTGCTGTCGGTACGCTCCGGCGAGCGCGAACTGTGGTGCCTGCTGCCGGCGGGCACCCCGGGCGTGACGGTCGAGGCGCTCGAGCCCCTGGACCCCAGCACTCCGCTGGCCCGGGTGACCTGCGCGAACGTCGCGGTGCGCGGCGACCACGTCTTCGAACCGCCGTACGCGGTCGGCGATCTCGTGGCCGCGCTGATCGCGGCCGAGGCCGCGGGAATCGCGGGGTGGTGTCTGGAGACGGCGGTCGACTACGCCAAGGTCCGGGAGCAGTTCGGCCGCAAGATCGGCGAATTCCAGGCGATCAAGCACATCTGCGCCTGGATGCTGTGCCGCACCGAACAGACCCGCGCCGTGGCGGCAGACGCCGCGGCAGCGGCAGATCCGGTGATAACCGTGACGACTGACGCGAGCGATTCCGGCGGTCGCGAATTGCGATTGGCCGCCGCCGTCGCGATGACGATCGCGCTGGACGCCGCCGTGGCGAACGCCAAGGACTGCATCCAGGTGCTGGGCGGTATCGGCTTCACCTGGGAGCACGACGCGCACCTGTATCTGCGGCGCGCGACCGCGCTGCGGGCGTTGCTGGGCGGTTCGGCGCACTGGCGGGCCGAGGTGGCGAAACTGACACAGGCCGGGGTGCGGCGCACGGTCGCGGTCGACCTGGGCGCCGCCGACGGTGAAACCGCCTGGGAGGCGGCGGGTCTGGATACGGGGGAGGGCACCGTGCTGGCCGCCGACCTGGCCCGCATCGCCGCGCTGCCCGCCGCGGAGCAGCGCACCGCACTGGCCGAAGCCGGACTCCTGGCCTGCCACTGGCCGGCGCCCTACGGTCGCGACGCCGACCCGATTCAGCGCGGTCTCATCGAGGATCAGATCCGCAAGGCCGGAATCGACCTACCGGATCTGGCGATCGCCAACTGGGCGATTCCGACCCTGTTGCAGTGGGGTACGGCCGAGCAGATCGAGCGCTACGCGCTGCCCACACTGACCGGCGAGGTCATCTGGTGTCAGCTGTTCTCGGAGCCGGGCGCCGGCTCGGATCTGGCAGCACTGCGCACCGTCGCCGAGCGGGTCGAGGGCGGCTGGAAGCTGCGGGGCCAGAAGGTGTGGACCTCGCTGGCCGACCGTGCCACGTGGGGAATCTGCTTGGCGCGCACCGATTCCGCCGCGCCGAAGCACAAGGGCATCAGCTACTTCCTGGTCGACATGAAGAGTCCGGGGCTCGAGATCCGGCCGCTGGTCGAGATCACCGGCGAGGCGCGCTTCAACGAGGTCTTCCTCGACGACGTGTTCGTCCCCGACGACTGCCTGGTGGGTGAGCTCGGCAACGGCTGGCGGATCGCCCGCTCCACGCTGTCGGCGGAGCGGGTGGCCATGGGCGGCAAGGGGATCGGCGAGGAGCTGGAGGCCGTGATCGCGGCCGCTCCGGCCGCGGGCCCGGGTGCCGAGGTGGTCGCCGATCGCCTCGGCGCGCTGATCGCCGAATCGGTGGCCGGCACGTTGCTGGAGGCGCGTGCGGCCAAGAAGTTGCTGTCCGGCGGTGACCCCGCGGCGGAGAGCAGCGTCCGCAAACTGGTCGGCGTCCGCCACCGGCAGGCAGTGGCCGAATTCGCGGCCGAGCTGGCCGGAACCGCCGGTGCGCTGGACACCGGCGTGGTGAAGGAATTCCTGCTCACGCGCTGTCTGTCGATCGCCGGCGGCACCGAACAGATCCTGCTGACCGTCGCCGGTGAGCGGATTCTCGGGCTGCCGCGCGAATCGAAGGGCTGATATCGCAGGGCCGGGCCGCCAGAGCAGCCCACATCCGACAGGGAGCAAAAGAATTGGACTTCACCAGAGACGAGAGTCAGGACGCGGTCGCCGAAGTCGTCGTGAGCCTGCTCGAACACGACAGCGCGCGTGATCTCGCGCTGTGGCCCGCGCTGGTCGACAGCGGACTGCTGGCGCTGCCGCTGCCGGAACAGCACGGCGGCGACGGGATGGGACTGCTCGAGGTCTCGACCCTGCTGACCGAACTCGCGACCGACGCGGCGGCGGTGCCGGCGCTGTCGACGCTCGGATTCGGCGTGCTGCCGCTGGTCGGCCATGTCGGAGACGACTTGGCGGCCAAGGTCTTTCCCGCTGTCGCCAAGGGCGCGATCCTGACCGCCGCACTGCACGAGCCGGGCGCCCCGTTCGTCGCAGAACCGCGGACGAAGGCGGTGGCCGACGGCGATTCGGTGCGGATCACCGGCCGCAAGATCGCGGTGCCGTACGCGGAACAGGCGCAGTGGATTCTGGTGCCGACCGATCGCGGAATCGCGGTCGTCGACGGTGACGCGAACGGCATCACCCGCACCGAGAGTCCGAGTTCCACCGGCGCGCCGGAATTCTCGGTGTCCTTCGACGGCACGGTGATTCCGGCGTCGCAGCTGCTGGATATTCCGCTGGAGGACCTGCACCGCATCGCCCTGGCAACCCTCGGCGCGGTCGCCGACGGTCTGCTCAAAGGTGTGCTGGCGCTGACCTCGCAACATCTGCGGACCCGGCAGCAGTTCGGCCGCCCGCTGGCCGAATTCCAGGCCGTCGCACAGGAAATCGCGGACGTGTACGTGGTCTCGCGCACCCTCCAGGTGGCCGCGACATCCGCGAACTGGTCGCTGGCGCAGTATGTAGGTCGCAGCCCGGCTCGGGCCTGGACTGACGGAGCGGGGGAGCGAAGCGGAGGAGCGAAGGAGGGAAGGACCGAGCCATCGGGGGCTGCGACCCGCGACGCCGGAGGCGGCGCCAAGGACACTGCACGGGTCGACGACGATCTGGACGTGCTGGCGTTCTGTGTGGCCTCCGAGCTGCCGGCGGCCATGCAGCGGTGTCATCACCTGCACGGCGGCATCGGCGTCGATGTGACTCACCCGCTGCACCGCTACTACTCACAAGCCAAGGACATCGCCCGCTGGCTCGGCGGTGCGTCGTTCCGGCTGGACCGGTTGGGAGCCAGATGTACATCGATCTGACCGCTGAACAGCACAAGCTGCGCGACGAATTACGCGCCTACTTCGCCGATCTCGTCACTCCCGAGGAGGAGGCCGAGATGGCGGTGAACCGCCACGGCGACGCCTACCGCGCGGTGGTCAAGCGGATGGGCCGCGACGGCCGGCTGGGCGTGGGCTGGCCGAAGGAGTACGGCGGCCAGGGCTTCGGCCCGCTGGAACAGCAGATCTTCTACAACGAGGCGGTCCGCGCCGATGTGCCGGTGCCGCTGGTGACGCTGCTGACCGTCGGCCCGGCACTGCAGTCGTTCGGTACCGAGGAGCAGAAGCGCAAGTTCCTGCCCGGAATTCTCAGCGGCGACGTTCATTTCGCCATCGGCTATTCCGAGCCGGACGCCGGTACCGACCTGGCCGCACTGCGGACCTCGGCGGTGCGGGACGCGAACGGCGACTGGATCGTCAACGGGCAGAAGGTGTTCACCACCGGCGCGCACGAGGCCGATTTCATCTGGCTGGCAGTACGCACCGGTTCGGTCGAGTCCCGCCACAGGGGCATCTCGATCCTGATCGTGGACACCACCGATCCGGGCTACTCGTGGACGCCGATCATCACCGCCGACGGCGCGCACCACACCAACGCCACCTACTTCGACAATGTCCGCGTGCCGGCGGAAATGCTGGTCGGGGAGGAGAACGGCGGCTGGAAGCTGATCACCACCCAGCTCAATCACGAGCGGGTCAGCCTGGGCCCGTCCGGCAAGATCGAACAGCTCTACGAGCGGGTGCGCGACTGGTCGCAGCGGTACGGCGTGCTGGAGGAGACCGAAGTGCGGCGCGCCCTGGGCCGCCTGCATGCCATGGTGCGAGTCAACGAACTGCTGAACTGGCAGGTCGCCTCGAATATGGAGCGCCCCGACGCCGATCAGCGCGATGTGATCGCCGATGCCTCCGCGACCAAGGTGTTCTCCACCGAGGCGCTGCAGGAGGCGGGCCGGCTGGCGGAGGAGATCGTGGGGCGCTTCGGCGATCCGGCCGATCCGGCCACCGCGGAACTGCTGACCTGGCTGGACAAGCGCACCAAGCAGAACCTGGTCGTGACCTTCGGTGGCGGCGTCAACGAGGTCATGCGCGAACTGATCGCGCAGATGGGCCTGCGCCTGCCCCGCGTACCGAGATAGGAGTTTTCGCGTGTCGGAAACCATGACGGCGGAAGAGATCCTCGCCGCCGGCGAGAAGATCCAGCAGCTGGGCGAATCCGCTCCGCGCCTCGGCCGCGACCCGGTGAACCAGCCGATGATCAACAACTGGGTCGAGGCGCTGGGCGACGCCAACCCGATCTACGTCGACGACGAGGCCGCCCGCGCCGCCGGACATCCCGGCATCGTCGCGCCGCCGGCCATGGCCCAGGTGTGGACCATGCCCGGCCTGCACGGATCTCGGCCCGCCGACGATCCGATGAACGCGGTCAACGATCTGCTCGACGCCGCCGGTTACACCTCGGTGGTGGCGACCAACTGTGAGCAGACCTACCACCGCTACCTACGCCTCGGCGAGCGGCCGGTGGCACGCACCAGACTGCGAGAACTGGTGGGGCCCAAGCGCACCGGACTCGGTGAGGGCTGGTTCGCCACCTACCTGCTGACCTGGTACGTCGATGACGAGCCGGTCACCGAGATGCTGTTCCGCATGTTGAAATTCGCCCCCGGTACGGCGAAGCCGGCCGCGGCCCCGGGAGAGGTGTCGGCGGAGGACCTGGCGAAGCGGGTCCGGCCCACCGTGTCGAAGGACACCGAATTCTTCTGGGACGGAACGAAACTCGGCGAGCTGCGGATCCAACGCCGGCCGGACGGGACGCTGCAGCATCCGCCGGTTCCGGCGCTGTGGAAGGACCACACCGAACAGTCCGACTACGTGGTGGCCTCCGGCCGCGGCACCGTCTTCAGTTTCGTGGTGCACCACGCGCCGAAGGTGCCCGGCCGGCAGGTGCCGTATGTCGTCGCCCTGGTCGAACTCGAGGAGGGTGTGCGCATGCTCGGCGAGCTGCGCGGCATCGACCCCGCCGAGGTCGAGGTGGGGCTGCCCGTCGAAGTGGGCTTCCAGCAGCTCGACGACGACAACACCGTGCCCTACTGGAAGGCCGTGCGATGACCTCCACGATTCAGCCCGCCGCCGTGCGGGTCGGAACCACTCTGCCCGAGTTGGTGATTCACGCCGACCCGACCTTCGTGGTCGCCACCGCGCTGGCCACCCGCGACTTCCAGGACGTGCACCACGACCGCGACAAGGCCGTCGAGCGCGGGTCCAAGGACATCTTCGTCAACATCCTCACCGACACCGGCCTGGTGCAGCGATTCGTCACCGATTGGGCGGGGCCGGGGGCGGTCGTGAAATCCGTCGCCCTGCGCCTGGGTGTGCCGCTGTACGCGGGTGACACCCTGACGCTCAGCGGAACCGTGGCGGCCGTGGACGGCGCGGACATCACCATCGAGGTGGTCGGCAAGGACAGCCTCGGCGACCACATCACGGCGAAAGCCGTTATCTCCCTGCAGGAGGCACGCCAGTGACGGGTCTGAGCCGCCGCGCCGCCATCGTCGGCATCGGCGCCACCGATTTCTCCAAGGACTCCGGCCGCAGCGAACTGCGTCTCGCCGCCGAGGCCGTCACCGCCGCCCTCGCGGACGCGGGGCTGAGCCCCGCCGATGTGGACGGACTGACGACCTTCACGATGGATACCAACACCCAGGCCGCGGTCGCGCGGGCCACCGGTATCCCGAGCCTGAAGTTCTTCAGCAACATCCCGTTCGGCGGCGGCGCGGCGGCCGCGACCGTGCAGCAGGCCGCGATGGCGGTCGCCACCGGAGTCGCGGATGTCGTGGTGGCCTACCGCGCGTTCAACGAGCGGTCCGGAAATCGCTTCGGGCAGTTCGCGACTCATCTCGCGACCGGCAATCCCAGCTCGTCCGGAGTGGACAACGCGTTCTCCTATACGCACGGCCTGGGCACTCCGGCCGCGCAGGTCGCCATGGTGGCCCGGCGCTATATGCACGTATACGGCGCGAGCAGTGCGGATTTCGGCCGGGTGGCGGTCGCCGACCGCAAGCACGCCGCGGTGAATCCGGCGGCCCACTTCTACGGCAAGCCGATCACGCTGGACGATCACCAGGCCTCGCGCTGGATCGCGGAACCGTTGCATCTGCTGGATTGCTGCCAGGAGACCGACGGCGGGGTGGCCATCGTGGTCACCAGCGCCGAGCGCGCCCGGGACCTGCCGAACAAGCCCGCGCTGATCGCCGGTGCCGCCCAGGGTTCCGGCGCGGACCAGTACGTGATGACCAGCTATTACCGCGACGCCCTGACCGGCCTGCCGGAAATGGGCCTGGTGGGTGACCAGCTGTGGGCGCAGAGCGAGTTGCGGCCCGACGATATGCAGGCGGCCATTCTCTACGACCACTTCACCCCGTTCGTGCTCATGCAGCTCGAGGAGCTGGGCTTCTGCGGTCGCGGCGAGGGTAAGGATTTCGTCGCCGACGGGGCGATCGAAATCGGCGGCCGGCTGCCGCTCAACACCCACGGCGGCCAGCTGGGTGAGGCCTACATCCACGGAATGAACGGCATCGCCGAGGGGGTGCGCCAGATTCGCGGCAACTCGGTGAATCAGGTCGAGGGCCTGGAGAACATCGTCGTCACCGCCGGCACCGGCGTGCCGACCTCCGGGCTGGTGCTGACCGCGGCCTGATCCGGGCGCCCGTGGGGCATGAACTACGAAAAGATCGGGCCTCACCCGACCGGGGCCCGCCACGGCGGCTATCCGGCCCCCGCGCGTAGTTGTGCTCGTAGCGGGCGGGCCAGCTGTTCGACACTCCGCGCTGTTCCGGCCGCCGAACCTGTTCGCGCACCGGCGAATCGGTCGAAGACCAAGCCCTCGATGACGGCGATGTAATCGGACGCGGCCGTGTCGGGGTCGGTGGCGCCCAGCACGCGGAACAGCTCACGGGCGTGCGAATGGGAGAACAGACTCGCGACCAGGCGGGGATGCAGGTCGGGGTCGCCGAGTAGGTCGGTGATCAGCATGTGGCGGGCGATCAGATGGTTACGGCGTTGTGCCAGTAGGTCGTCCAGCCACGCGGCCACCGCGGCGGCGATGTGGTCCGGGTCGGTGGCAGGCAGGTCCGCGGCGCGGAAATCGGTGCGCGACCGCTCGGTGATCGCGTCCACGATGGCCTCGACGAGTGCGCGCTTGGTGCGGAAGTAGTACGAGGTCGAACCGGGCGGTAGGCCGGCCTCGGTATCGAGGGCCCGATGAGTCAGCGCCCGCAGCCCCGCGCGAGCGATCAGGTCGATCGCCGTGCCGATGATGAGCTCGCGCCGGTCCGCGACCCGCACATCACCCGCCGGACGTGGTGTGGACATCGTCACCTTCTCTCGTCTCGCGCCCGATCATCCTCTACAAGTGTAGAGGTGCTCTACAGGTGTAGAGCCCTCAGGAGGGTGGAGATCGTGGACGGACCGGTTCTCGATGACGATCAGCGCACTGCCGCGGCGGCCCTGGCCACGGTGGCCAGGCGATGGAGTCGGCGTCGCTGGGCATTTTCGCGCGGCTTCGGTTCGCATGCCCTGCCGTCGGCACTCTCGCGGCCCGTCCCGCGCGGGGTGTACCTGCACGGTCGTCCCGGCCGCGGCAAGACGATGCTCATGGACGAGTTCTTCGCGCGGGTGGATTCGAAACGTAAGTGCCGCTTCCACTTTCATCAGTTCTTCGCCCGGCTCCATACCGCGATCGCCGAATCCGGCGGTCTGCCGGCCGCGCTGGACGCACTGCTCGGCGACACCGAACTGATCTGTTTCGACGAATTCCACGTTCACGACGTCGGCGACGCCGTACTGCTGACCCGCCTGCTCCAGGCACTGTTCGCGCGCCGCATCGTGCTGGTGGCGACCTCGAACTATCCACCCGAGCAGCTGCTGCCCAATCCGCTGCATCACGCGAAATTCGAGCCCGCCATCGCGCTGCTGCGCGCCCATCTGGCCGTGGTCGCGGTCGACGGACCGCAGGATTACCGCGCTCGCGGGTACCCGGACCGGACCTGTGATCGGACCGGATTCGCGAGCGGGCGCTACGTCCGCGGGCACCGGCCCGGTGCCGACCGGCCGGCCGCGGTGCCGATCGCCCATCTCCTGTTGCGGGCGAGGGCGGCGGAGGCGGACCAGCTGGTCATCGATTTCGACGAAATCTGCGGGAAGCCCTTGTCGGCCATCGACTTTCTGGCCCTCACCCACACCTACCGGCGCTGGGTCGTGTGCGCGGTGCCGCCACTGCGGCGGGTTCGGGTCGATGCGGTGACGCGCCTGGTCAACCTGGTCGACGTGCTCTACGACGCCGATCTGCCCCTCACCCTCTACACCGAGGTTCCGCTGCCGGAGTTGGTCCGCGACGTTGCCGACGTCCCGGATCTCGAACGCACCGCGAGCCGGCTGGGCCGCTTGCCCGGCGCTCGCCCGGTGAGCGTCGGGCAAGCGGCCGGGTCGGCGGGAAGCATGGCGGCCGCCCCGTCGTGAGGGGTCCGCCGAAGTGAAGTGCATGCGTTTGGACGGATCTGCCGGAAACGAGGTCATTTGCTGTTCCCGGTCACAGTTTCGCCGGCTGTCAACTGGCGGCTAGGGGCATAGACCGAACCGGTCACCGTCCGGTGTCACGATTTCCCTCCTCACGGACCGTTCGGCATGTAACGATGTGCCTGTTTGTGCAGTTCGGATGTTTTCTGGGAGAGGCCCGTGGCCGGGGTGAGAACGGCGATACCACGCGCGATCGGGCTGATCGCACTGATGGCGTGCGTCGTCTTCGCGCTGCGCGGATACCTGCCGGGCACCGGCGGCCCGCATGCACCGTCCCCGCCCTCGGCGGTGACGGTGGCACTCATGCCGGTGCTGTCGCTGGTATCGGTGGTGATCCTGCTGGCCGGGGTACTGACCAGCCAGCACCACCTGCCGCTGGCGATGGCCGAGGTCGACCGTGACCGTCGGCGCCAGCCGTTCCGATTGAGCCGGTTCGGGATCGTGATAGTCATCGGCACCGCCGTAGCGGCCGTGCTGACCGCGATCGTGTGGGCGATATATCTGCTCGCCGGCGGCCGCGAGGAAGCTCCGGCGCCGCGTTCGAATCCGCCCGCTACCGCACAGCCGGCCGAAACGACCGCGCCGCCGACCACCCAGCCGTTCTCCGGCACCCCGGAGTTGAGCGGCCACGCCCTGCTGTTCGTGGGCGTGTGCGCCGCGGTGCTGGTGGCGGTCGCGATCCTCGGTCTCGGCGTGGTGGCCTTCGGCGCCCGCGACGGCCGCGGCGCACCGGCGGTTCCGTCCGCGCCCGCACCCGCCGAGACGCCGGTCTCGCTGGCACAGGTCGCCGAGATGGGCCTGGCCGCGATGATGGCCTCCGGAAAGGACGCGCGCGCCGCGATCATCGCCTGCTATGTCGCGATGGAGAGCGGTCTGGCGCAGGCCCGCGAGGTGGCGCCACTGATTTCCGACACCCCTTCGGAGGTGCTGGCGCGCGCCTTCGACCGCGGCGTTCTGCACGACGCCTCGGCCCGCGAACTGGTGACGCTGTTCGAGGAGGCCCGGTTCAGCCCGCATTCCATCTTGGAGTGGCAGCGCATGCGTGCCGAACAACTGCTGCGCATAGTGCTGGCGGATCTCCAGGGGGCGCGGCTGTGACCCGGATGACGATCGTGGTCGGCGCGGTGGCGATGATCGCGCTGATCGAGTTGGTCGGCCTGAGCAACCAGCGCGAGATGTTGCCGATCCTGGCCGGGGTGCCGGTGCTCGGCGCCCTGGCACTGCTGCTGTGGTCCCTGGTCGAGCGTTCCCGGGCGCGGGACCGTGCCGACGCCGACGACCACGACTTCGAGAACGGCCCGGCCGAAATGCTGAGCCGCTGGCAGGCGCGGGCACAGATGCTCGCGACCCGCGCCGACGGCACCCGGGCCGATTGGGATCGCTATCTGCGCCCGCTGCTGGCCAAGGAGTTCGAATTGTCCAGCGGTCATCGGATCGCGAAGAACCGCAAGGCCACCGAGGCCGCCGGCCGGCTGCAGTTCGGTCCGGAACTGTGGCGCTGGGTGGATCCGGCCAATTCGTCGCCGCGTGATCAGAACACGCGCGCGCCCGGCCGGGCCGCGCTCGACGAGATTCTACGTCGCTTGCAGAGCATGTGAGCCCTTGCCGAACATGTGAAATGGGTTGGAACTAGTGCGAGATCGGATATGACGACACCTTTGGATGTGACCATCAAACGCACCGATGCGGTGCTGCGGGAGATCGCCCGCGTCGTGGTCGGCAAACGCGAAGAGCTGCAGCTGATCATGGTCGCGGTGCTGTCGGGCGGCCACATCCTGATCGAGGATCTACCGGGCCTGGGCAAGACGCTCATCGCCCGATCCTTCGCGGCCGCATTGGGTTTGGACTTCACACGGGTGCAGTTCACGCCCGACCTGCTGCCCGCGGATCTGATCGGCTCGACGATCTACGACATGGCCTCGGGCCGGTTCAACTTCCGTCGCGGGCCCGTCTTCACGAACATGCTGCTCGCCGACGAGATCAACCGCACGCCGCCCAAGACACAGGCCGCGCTGCTCGAGGCGATGGCCGAGGGCCAGGTCAGCATCGACGGCGAAACCTTCCCGCTGCCACAGCCTTTCGTCGTGCTGGCTACCGACAATCCGATCGAGTACGAGGGCACCTATCCGTTACCGGAGGCCCAGCTGGACCGATTCGCCATGCAGTTACGGCTGGGATATCTGTCGGAGAAGGACGAGACCCACATGATCCGCCGCCGGCTCGAACGCGGCGCGGTCACCCCGCAGGTGGGGCAGGTGGTGGACGCACAGGGTCTGGTGGAGATGCGGCAGGCGGTCGAATTCGTCACCGTCCACCCGGATGTGGTGACGTACGTGGTCGCGCTGGCGGCCGCCACCCGCGGTCATCCGCAGGTCGAGGTCGGCGCGAGTCCCCGCGCCGAACTGGATCTGGTGCAGATGGCCCGCGCCCGGGCGCTGCTGCTCGGGCGCGACTACGTGATCCCGGAGGATGTGAAGGCGCTGGCGGTTCCGGCGATGGCGCACCGGATCACGCTGCGCCCGGAGATGTGGGTGCGCCGGATCCGTGGCGAGGACGTGATCTCCGAATTGCTGCGCCGCCTGCCCGTACCGCGCGCGACGGTGACATGAGACATCGCGACACCACCTCGGCGAGCGAGGTCGATCTGCGCTGGCGGCCCGCGCCACTGGTGTACATGCTGGCGGTCGCCGCCGCGGTCGCGCTGGTGCCGGCGATCATGCTGGATCGGTGGCAGCTGGCGGTCTTCGCGGCGCCGATGCTCGGCGTCCTGGCCACCGCGCCGATTCAGGTGTCGCGCACGAGGGTTCAGGTCGACGGCGGCGGGATTCTGCGCTGCTTCGAATCCGAGGAGGTCGAGCTGCCGGTCGCCGCGTTCGTCGAACACGGGCACGCGCTGCTGCGCTGCCGTCCCGAGGAGGCGAGCGGACTCGAGGTGCGCGTGGAGGAGTCCTCCGATTCCGGACCGGCTCCGGCGGGCCTGCGGTTGGCGCTGTCCACGCAGCGCTGGGGCCGCTATCCGGTGACGGTGCGGCTGACGGCGTTGAGCCCGGCCGGTCTGGCCCAGGCCGCTGCGAGTGTCGCGGCCGGCGAGGTCTACGTATATCCGATCGCGGACCCACAGCGAATGCGCTTGCCGCGCACCGAACTTCCGGAAAGGATCGGTACCCATCTGACCCGCCGGCATGGTCCGGGCGTGGAATACGCCGATATTCGCGCCTACGCTCCCGGTGACGAATTGCGCATCGTCAACTGGCCGGTGAGTGCGCGTCGCGGCCGGTTGTACGTCACCCAACGGCTCACCAATCGCGCCGCGGATGTCGTTGTGCTGGTGGATACCTCGTTGCAGGCGCCGGGTCCGGCCTCGGATTCGATGGAGCTGACGGTGCGCGGCGCCGCACAGGTCGCGCAGACCGCGCTGCAGGCGGGCGACCGTACCGCCGTGGTGTGCCTGGGCCGCGCACCGCGCTGGCTGCGGCCCGATATCGGACGCCGCCAGTTCTATCGCATCATCGACACGGTGCTCGGCGTGGGCGACGAGCACATACCCAATGTCGGCACCCTGGCCCCGCATTCGGCGGTACCGATCGGCGCGGTCGTGGTCGCGTTCTCGACCCTGCTCGACACCGAATTCGCGCTGGCCCTGATCGACCTGCGCAAACGCGGACATGCCGTGGTGGTGGTCGACGTGCTGCGCGGCACGCCGTTCAAGGACGGGCTGGATCCGACGCTGGCCCGGATGTGGCAGTTGGAACGCACCGCGATGTACCGCGACATGGGCACGGTCGGTGTGGATATCGTGCCGTGGCCCGAGGGGGCTCGCCTCGACCAGGCGATGCGCCTGCTGCCCGAACATCGGCGCATGGTGCGGGTGAAGCGATGACGAGATTTCTGGCCGTACTGTCCGGGCTGCTGCTGACCACCGCGGTGGGCATCGTGCTGCCGTGGGCGGCCATTCCGGTTTTCGTCGCGGTGGTCGTCGGCTGGCGGTTCCGCACGGTGGCGGTGCTGGCGGTGCTGATCGCCCTCGGCGCGTTGGCGTGGGCCGATACCGGTGCGCTGGCCGCCGCCGGGACGGGTCTGGTGGCGACCACCTATCTGCTCAACACCGCCACCCTGCACGCCCCGGCCGGTGTGGTTCCCACCACATTGCCGTCGGTCGTCGGGGCGCTCGGTTTCGCGGCGGCGGCGGTGCTGGCGACGCTGATTCCGGGACGGCTGGCGTGGCTGCCGCTGCTGGCCCCGGTGCTGGTCATCGTGTTGTACGCGGCGATCGTGCAGGGCCTGATCGGGCCCGAGGACGCCCTGGATACGGCGGAACCGACGTAGTCGACCGAGCGTGATATACCCCACAACCAGGGTGTTTGCCCTACTACGCGATGTCGTGGTTCCCTACTACACCTTGTAGTCTGATGGCATGTGGATTATCCCGATCATCGCCGTCATCTGTTCCGTCGCGATCGCCGGCCTGTTCGCCACCGGCTTCCCGGACTGACGCCGACAGGCCCCGCCCGGAACATCTGCGAACCGGGATGAACGACCGCCCGACCGGCACTGCCGATCGGGCGGTTCTTCGTTCGGAGCTGGGCTTCAGGTCGGCCGATGCGCTTCTGGGGCCCTGCCTACTTTGTCTCGTTCGGATGGCTGGTGTGTACCTGTTCCAGGTAGACCGTGCGGTCCTCGACGAAGAACCAAATGCGGGCGGTGCCCTTGAGTGTCGGCTTGTGCTGCCAACGCTCATGGACCTCATTCCCGCGGGTGATCGCGCCGAGGTCGCCGCGCAACGGATAGTTGGTCGGTGTCTTCGCGAGGGGTGTTCGCGTCAGGAAGTCCCAGGCCTCGGCCAAGGGATTCCGAATCGTCGCAGTGAGATCCTGCCAACCCTTGCGGGCATTGGCGGTCGCGAAGCGGATCTCGTACTCGATCTTCTTCGGAGGACGAGGCACGAGCTCGCCGCGTTTACCGGCCACCGTTACGGCCGCGCCACAACGTCGTAATCGTCGGAGTCCAACCAGTCCAGCTCGGCTTGGCCGAGACCGGCTGCGATGGCGGTTGCGGTCTCGCGCCACGAGGTGAGTTCCGCGAGCGCCAGGTGCGGCTGATCGGTGGAGAACGACGCACGCGCGGCGTCGACGAGGTTCTGAGCGCAGGTGGCCCGGTCCTCGGGCGGCAGTGCGAGCATCCACGGGAACGCCCGAGACATCCGACCGGCGAGGGGGCCGTCGTCGTCCACAGCCACACCGATGAGCTGTGCGGCGAACTCGAGCAAGCGAGCACGAGCCTCCGCCTCGCGCTGCGACATGAGCACGAGGTTCTCGCCGTCACGCCGAGTCACCGTCACCGGATGGTCCTCGGCCTCGGCGAACACCTCGGCGGAGTGCTTGCTCAGGTCCGAGGAGCGGCGCGTGGAGGTGCGGAGAGCTGTTGTGGACACACTCCCATTGTATTCGGAACGTATTCGGAAGTCTAGTGGGATGGGTCGCCGCGACCACGTGCGCCTCGCGTCCCGCCGCGACGACGCACTGGGTATCGATCCCCCCGCCCCGCGTGCCGACCCTCCAGCTCCCGTGCCGAGCGCAAGTCTCTGGAGGGTCGGTGATAGACGGGTCGCGTCGTATGCCGGTTCAGGCGGTGAAGCTCAGCCGCACATCGCTCAGTACCGGGGCGTCCTCGCGTTCGACCACGGTCGCGCCGATGACGAGCTCGTCGCCCTCGCGCCAGATCCGCGATCGGATCGTCTCACCCGGATACAGCACACCGGCGAACCGCGCGCGGAAGCCGGTCACCCGGCTCGCGTCCGAGTCCAGCACGGTGTCGGTCGCGGTCTTGCAGACCAGGCCGTAGGTGCACAGGCCGTGCAGGATCGGGTTGGGAAAGCCTGCGGCACGGGCGAATTCGGGGTCCGAATGCAGGGGGTTGCGGTCACCGCACATGCGGTACAGCAGGGCCTGCTGCGGCAGCGTCGGTGTGAGGACCTCGAAATCCGGGGTCCGATCGGGTAGCACGGCCTTGGTGCTCGGGCCGCGCTCACCACCGAAACCGCCCTCACCCTTGGCGAAGATCGACGAGCGCGCCGTCCACAGCGGCTGCCCGTCGGATCCGGTGATCACCGTCTCGTGGGCGATCACCGCGGCCGAACCCTTGTCCCACACCTCGGTGATCCGCCCGGTGCTGCTCGCCTTGCCCTCGGCCGGAATCGGCCGGTGCACAACGATTTCCTGGCTGCCGTGCACGACCTTGGCCAGGTCGATCTCCACGCCCGGATAGCTCACCTTCGGTGGTTCGGTGACCCGCATCGTCGGTGCGACGGTCGCGAAGGTCGGCAGCACCTGGGGCTCCCGATCGTCCAGATATCGCAGTTCGCCCGGGTCGGTCCAGCGGGTACCGGCGCTCAGGCCCAGGTGGTACAGCTGTACGTCCGAGGGCGTCCAGGAGAACTCCTGGGTCGGAAGTTCCGCTCCGAGAGCGGTTTTCAGGTCGATAGGCATTGTGTGTTCCTTGTTCGCCGACGTATCACGAGTCCCGATCGAGGGGTCCGGAATCCGATCCGATCGGCCGGACCGCCCTCGATCGACAGTGGTGTTGCGGACGCCGCCGCGGGTGGCAGGACCGCTCCCATGGTGCCGGGATCGGGCCGGGCCCCGGCCGCGGGTCCCGCTCACCGGTGCCCGCCTACTTGCTCACCGCGCCGGTGGGCGCCTTCTCCTCGCGCGCCTTCTCGACGATATCCATGACCGCCAGATAACCGAAGGTCAGCGCGGGCCCGATGGTCGCGCCGGGACCGGCGTAGGTGTGGCCCATGACCGGGGTCGAAGAGTTGCCGGAGGCGTAGAGCCCCTCGATCACGGTGCCGTCCGCCCGCAGCACCCGCGCCGCGGTGTCGGTGACCAGGCCGCCCTTGGTGCCCAGGTCGCCGGGCACGATCTTGGCGGCGTAGAACGGGCCCTGCACCAGGGCCGCCAGGCACGGGTTCGGCTTCACGGTCGGATCGCCGTAATAGCGGTCGTAGTGACTCTTGCCGCGGCCGAAGTCCTCGTCCACGCCCTTCTCCGCGAAGGCGTTGAAGCGGGCGACGGTGGCGGCGAGATTGTCCGCCGGCACGCCGAGACGCTGGGCCAGCTCCTCGAGGGTGTCGGCCTTGACGATGTTGTCGTTTTCCATCCAGCGGGACGGAAAGCGCTGGCCCGGCTGCAGCCCGGCGAAGATGTAGCGGTTGCGGTAGCGCTGGTCGAACACCAGCCAGGCGGGAATGTTCTCGCCCGGACCGTCACCCTGACCCCATTTGCCACCGTACATGGTGTGCACGGCCTCGACGTAAGGAGCGGACTCATTACCGAATCGCTTGCCGTCGGCGTTCACCATGATCGCGCCGGGCAGATTGCGCTCGGCCAGCGCGAACCACGGCTTGCCCTCGCCCTTGAAAATGGTCGGCCCCCACCAGGAGTCCTCCATGAAGCCGATATCGGCTCCGACCTCCATGCCCGCCAGGATGCCGTCACCGGTGTTGGCCGCGGCACCCGTGGTCCAGTCGGTGGTGATGGGCTGGCGCTGGTACTTGGTGCGCATCTCGGCGTTGTGCTCGAAACCGCCGGTGCCCAGCACCACGCCGTAGCGGGCTTTGAACACGGTCGGCTCGCCGTCGACGGTCGCCTCCACGCCGACGACCCTGCCGTCCTCGGTGATCAGCTTGGTCAGGGGGGTGTTGAGCAGGACCGGGACGTTCGCGTCCATCAGGCCCTTGCGCATGGCCGCGATGATGGCCTGGCCCATACCCACGATCTGCTTACCGGTGAACTTCGCCAGGTAGGTGCGGGCGCCGACCCGCATCGCCCGCATCATGCCCTTCGGATGCCGCTTGATCAGGTTCAGGCGGACGAAGTCGGTCTGCATGACCACGACATTGAGCGGGGCCTTGGCGTAGGGCGGTTCCAGTTTGGCGGCCTCGGCGCCGAGGACCTTCAGGTTGAACGGCTTGGGCTCACACGACCGGCCGGAGCCCAGCCCGCCGGGGGCCTCGGGGTGGTAGTCGGAGTAGCCCGGCACCCAGGTCATCTTCAGCGGAGAGTGATCGAGGACGAAGTCGAAGGCTTCGGCACCGCGGTCGATGTAGGTGTCGATCTTCTCCTTCGGCACCACGTCACCGATGATGCTGTGCAGGTAGCGGCGGGCCTCCTCCCGGTCGTCGGGCCGGCCGGACGCCTTGAGCGCCTTGTTGCCCGGGATCCACACACCGCCACCACTACGCGCGGTCGAACCGCCGTAGTGCGCGGCCTTCTCGATGAGCACCGCGCGCAGTCCGTGGTGCGCGGCGGCGAGGGCGGCGGTCATTCCGGCGGCGCCGCTGCCGACCACCACCACGTCGTATTCCCGATCAGTCATGTAGAACACGTTATAGAATCGGATCAGGTTCGGTCTATATTGGTCTGGCAGATGGGACTGCTGACACGAGAAAATGCAGGAAAACTCGTTTCAGTTTGTATCCCGTTCACCGGCTGGTCCCCAGACCGAGCGCCCCAATGGAAGGAACAAGCGTGCTGTCCGACGCGGTACGGAATGAACTGGCCGCGGAGCTCGCGGTCGCCGAACGAGACCGGGTGCCGATCGATCCGCTGGTCACGCGGTACGCGGCGATCGACGTGGTCGACGCCTACGAGATCCAGCTCATCAACATCCGGCAGCGGCTGGCCGACGGCGCGAAGGTGGTCGGTCACAAGGTCGGGCTCTCCTCGAAGGCCATGCAGGAGATGATGGGCGTCGACGAGCCCGACTACGGCCATCTGCTCGCCGATATGCAGGTGTTCGAGGACGTTCCGGTCGACACGTCGAAGTACCTGTTCCCGCGCGTCGAGGTCGAGGTCGGTTTCGTGCTGGGCGCGGATCTGCCGGGCGAGGAGTGCACCGAGGCCGACGTGCTGGCCGCGACGGTCGCCTACGCTCCGGCCATCGAGCTCATCGACACCCGCATCAAGAACTGGAACATCGCGTTGTGCGACACCATCGCCGACAACGCGTCCTCGGCCGGCTGGGTGCTCGGGCCGGAGCGGGTGGCCCCGGATGCGCTGGACATCAAGGCGATCGACGCGACTCTGACCCGCAACGGCGAGGTCGTCGCCCAGGGCCGCAGCGACGCGGTACTCGACGATCCGACCATCGCGGTCGCCTGGCTGGCCCGCAAGGTCGCCTCGTTCGGGGTGCGATTGAAGGCCGGCGACATCGTGCTGCCAGGTTCCTGCACCCGCGCCATCGACGCCCGTCCGGGTGACGACTTCCATGCCGAGTTCGCTGGACTCGGTTCCGTCCGTTTGACATTCAGCTGAGGGAGATCAAGTGCCTGACAATGGAAAGGTGACAGCCGCGATCGTCGGCTCCGGGAATATCAGCACCGATCTGCTGTACAAGCTGCTGCGTTCGGAGCGGATCGAGCCGCGCTGGATGATCGGTATCGATCCCGACAGCGAGGGTTTGAAGCGCGCTCGCGGACTGGGGCTCGAGACCTCGCACGAGGGTGCCGACTGGCTGCTCGCGCTGCCGGAGAAGCCGGACATGCTGTTCGAGGCCACCTCGGCCTACGTGCATCGCGAATACGCGCCGAAGTACGAGGCGGCCGGTATCCGCGCGGTGGATCTCACCCCCGCCGCGGTCGGCCCGGCCGTCGTGCCGCCGGTGAACCTGGGCGCCAATATCGACACCCCGAACGTCAACATGATCACCTGCGGTGGGCAGGCGACGATTCCGATCGTCGCGGCCGTTTCGCGCGTGGTCGAGGTGCCCTACGCCGAGATCGTCGCCTCGGTCTCCTCGGTCTCGGCCGGACCCGGCACGCGCGCCAATATCGACGAGTTCACCAAGACCACCAGCAAGGGTGTGGAGACCATCGGTGGTGCCAAGCGCGGTAAGGCGATCATCATCCTCAACCCGGCCGAGCCGCCGATGATCATGCGCGACACCATCTTCGCCGCCATTCCCGAGGATGCCGACACCGACGCGATCAGCGAATCGATCCACCGGATGGTCGCCGACATCCAGGAGTACGTGCCCGGTTACCGCCTGCTCAACGAACCGCAGTTCGACGAGCCGAGCGTGATTTCCGGTGGGATGGCGAAGGTTTCGGTCTTCGTGGAGGTCGAGGGCGCGGGCGACTTCCTGCCGCCGTACGCGGGCAACCTCGACATCATGACCGCCGCTGCCACCCGGGTGGGCGAGGTCATGGCCGAACAGATCCTCACGGCTCGGGTCTAGGAGGGACCAGATCATGAACTACGTATTGCAGCCGTTCTCCCAGGAACTCGACGTCCGCGTCACCGACACCTCGCTGCGCGACGGTTCCCATCACAAGCGCCACCAGTTCACCGCCACCGAGGTGCGCGATATCGTCGCGGCCGTCGACGCCGCGGGCGTGCCGGTGATCGAGGTGACCCACGGTGACGGCCTGGGTGGTTCCTCGTTCAACTACGGGTTCTCCAAAACCCCTGAGCAGGAATTGATCACGATCGCGGCACAGACCGCGAAGCAGGCCAAGATCGCGGTCCTCATGCTGCCCGGCGTGGGCGTCAAGGAGGACATCAAGATCTCCCAGGACAACGGTGCGTCCATCGTCCGCATCGCCACGCACTGCACCGAGGCCGACGTCTCGATCCAGCACTTCGGCTATGCCCGCGACCTCGGCATGGAAACCGTCGGCTTCCTGATGATGTCGCATTCGCAGCCGCCGGAGGTGCTCGCGAAGCAGGCGCGCATCATGGCCGACGCGGGATGCCAGTGTGTCTACGTCGTGGACTCCGCCGGTGCGCTGGTGCTGGATCAGGTGTCCGACCGCATCGCCGCGGTCGCCGCCGAACTGGGCGACGACGCCCAGGTCGGCTTCCACGGTCACGAGAACCTCGACCTCGCCGTCGCCAACTCGATCTACGCGGTCAAGGCCGGCGCCAAGCAGATCGACGGCAGCGCACGGCGTTTCGGCGCCGGTGCGGGCAACACTCCGGTCGAGGCGTTCGTCGGCGTCGCCGACAAGATCGGTATCAAGACCGGTATCGACTTCTTCGCCATCGCCGATGCCGCCGAGGACGTCGTGCGCCCGGCCATGCCGCAGGAATGTCTGCTGGACCGCCAGGCCCTGATGATGGGCTACGCGGGCGTGTACTCGAGCTTCCTCAAGCACGCCGAGCGCCAAGCCGAACGCTACGGCGTCTCGGCGGCCGAAATGCTGGTGCGCGCCGGTAAACGCAAGCTCGTGGGCGGCCAGGAGGATCAGCTGATCGACATTGCGCTGGAACTGCAGCGGGAACAGACCGCCTCCGCCTGAAACAGTCGGCACCAGCGGGCCGCGAACGTGATTCGTTCGCGGCCCGCTGTCGTGTGAAGGGACCAGAGTCCGGTGGCGACACGTCGGACGGACGCCGCGGACGGCTGCGTTCGGAGGAAGCGGCGTGGACCCGCCTGTACTGTCGGACGCCAGGCCGGCCGGTGCCGCTCTCGATCCTTTCGGAGGACGAGATGCGGCGGGTGGTTAACGCGCGTGGGTTTCGAACCGATCCGGATTACGGGTCTGGGACGCGCTGTAGCTTTGCGCGGCAAGCAATTCTGTTCTCGATGTTCGTTCGGAAAAAATGGAGGAGTTGCTGTGAACATGCGGGCTGTGATCGGTGGATCTGTTGCCGCTGTTGCGATTTCGATGGCAGGCGGGGCCGTGGCCGCCGCAGATACGTTCGTCGCCGCGAACGGGCCCACGGTGCAGAACCCGGCCGATTATCTGGTGGGCGACACGGTGTATTTCAGCGCCGGCTATGCCAATTGCTCGATGCATCCCAACGGTGACGTCGGCTGTGACATCAGCCCCGGAGTCGCCACTCTGTTCGGAATTCCCATCAACAATGTCGCCATCGATCTGCCGTTCCTTCCGGCGCATCCGACCTTCGGTCTGACCGGACCGCTCGGTCGGGCCGGCAGCCGATCCATCGACTCGGGGCCCGCGTCCGACGGCTACGACTACGGCGGCGTCATCAACTACGGCGGCGCCACCTGCAGTGCCGGTGGCCGCGGCGCGGTGCAGTGCAGCTCGAAGGGGCACACCTTCAACTTCGGGTGGTCGGGTACCAACCTCAGCTGATACCGGCACGGATTCGGCGGGCCGCGAACGTGGGAGCGTTCGCGGCCCGCGGTCGTCGGTGTCCGGGAGATGTCGGGGTGTCCGGGGGTGGTTGGTGCCCCGGGGAGGTGGGCGTCCGGGAGAAGTCGGTGCCCGGGCAGGATCTACCGGGCGTTTCGGGCGGGGACCTGGAACGAGTCGGTTGATACACTCGTGTATCCATATGTCCAGGGAGAGGAAGCGTTCGTGACGTCTCTCGGTGCCCGGCGTCCGTCCGAGCCCGGGCAGGGCCGCTCGCGGGCCCGTCGCGGCGACTCGACCGCCGGATCGGCGCCGGTCGGCGAAGATCTCGCATCCGGCGGCGATGCCGCCGGAGCGAGCGGCGGCCCCCCTCGGGAACCGCGAATGACCAAGCGGCGGGCCGAGACTCGGCAACGGTTGCTCGGCGCCGCCTTCGATGCTTTCGCCGAAGAGGGGTTCGGTCGCTGCACGGTCGAGCAGATCTGTGAGCGCGCCGGATTCACCCGCGGGGCGTTCTACTCGAACTTCAGCTCGCTGGAAGAGCTGTTCCTGGCGATGTGGGAGTTGCGGTCGGCCGAGATGTTGCGCGAACTGACCGGAGTGCTGGAGTCGGAGTCCGGCGCCGATGTCCACGACCTGCGCGCCGGTGTGGAGCAGGTGCTGCGGGCGGTTCCGCTGGACGACAAATGGTTTCGCATCACCGCCGAATTCACCGCCCACGCCCTACGCAACCCGCCGCTGCGGCGGGTGATGGTCGCGCGGGAGAACGCGATCGTCGCGGCCCTGCTGCCGGTCCTGGAGGCGCTGCTGAATCGCGCGGGCCGCACCGTCACCGACCGCGAGGGCCTCGGGCGGGCGGTGGTCGCGGTCCACGACGGAACCTCACAGCAGTGCCTGCTCGAACCGGACGACACCATCGCGCGGGAACAGCGCACAACGCTGTTCACCCATGTCGCGATGGCCTACAGCGTCGCGCGGGATGCGCAATGACTCGTCGGGCCATTGCTCGATGCCGGCCGAATTCGCGGCCTCGGCCGTAGCCGCGCAGAATCCCGGAGACGACAACTGTGCTGGAGGCGACGATGTCCGAACGACCCGAACTGGCCGAGGCGCTGGATCTGCAACCGCACCCCGAAGGTGGCTGGTTCCGCGAAACATACCGCAGCCCGGTCGAATTCGAGCCGGACGGCTACGACGGCCCGCGTGCGTCCGCCACCGCCATCCACTTCCTGCTGCTGCCGCACGAACGTTCCGCACCGCATACGGTGCGTTCGGACGAGATCTGGTTGTGGCAGCGCGGCGGCCCGCTGCTGCTGAACATCGGCGGCGACGAAGTGATCCTCGGCCCGGACGTCGAACGCGGCCAACTCCTGCAGGCCGTGGTGCCCGCCGGCGTCAGCCAGGCCGCGCGCCCGGCCGGTGACGACTACGTGCTGGTGAGCTGCGTGGTCGCGCCCGGGTTCGATTTCGCGGACTTCCGGCTGGACTGATCGCTGGGGTGAACAAATCGTGCCAACCTCGGCGATTCGGCGCGATTTCCGCCTTTCGCGCGGAGGTTTGCACGAATAGTTCAGGCCCGCCCACCGTATCCCTGTCGAATACGTGGGCGGGCCTGAGCAACGCGCCTGCCTACTCGTCGATCGCCAGCATGCCCTCATCGATCGCGTACTGGATCGACTTCTCCAGGTCCGGGCACGGATCCGGCCGCCCCGGCCCGGCCAGCTTCGCGAAGACCGGGCAGTGTTCGGCGGGACTGACCGTCCACTGCACCGAACGCTGGTGCGAGGAGGACTTGCGGACCAGGACTTCCACCCCGCATGCCCGGCAGGCCACCGGCGTCAGGCCGTCTTCGAGATAGCGCTGTTTGTCGACGACCGTCTGGGCACGCACCTGCTCCCGGCGTTCCGGGCGGTCCGCGAAATCGGGTGCTTTGGCCCAGGAGACCATCAGGCACCCGCCTCCTGCTTGACGGCAGGGTCCTGCTGCGCCGCGTCCTCTTCCTTCTTGCGCCGCAGATTCTCGGCGACCTCGGCCTCCCAGTGCTCGTTGGCCTTGGTGGTGTCGACCTCGAATTCGAAGCGCTGCACCATCTTCGGGTCGATATCGGCGACGTCGACGTAGAACTGGTCGTACCAGCGGCGCAGCTGGTAGACCGGGCCGTCCTCCTCGCAGAGCAGCGGATTGTCGATCTTGGACTTGTGCTTCCAGATCTCCACGTCCTGCAGGAAGCCGTCACCGAAGAAGTCGGTCATGGACTTGGCCAGCTTCTCCGCGGTCTCGTCGTCGATGCCCTTGGGCTTCTCGACCGACAGGCCGTACTGCAGCACGAACGAATCCTGCGTCACCGGGTAGTGGCAGTTGATCAGCTGGACCTTGATCTGGTAGCCGCCGTAGATGTTGGTCAGCGGGTTGATCATGTAGGACGGGCCGAAGTAGGACGCCTCCGACTTCAGCAGCGTCTCCCCGCCGTACTTGGCGGCCATGCCGATGTCCGGACGGCCCTTCGTCTCGAGGAACTGCGTGGCCACGTGGCCTTCGAAGACGTTCTTGAAGTACGTCGGGAAGGCGAAGTGGATGTAGAAGAAGTGGGCCATGTCCACCACGTTGTCGACGATCTCGCGGCAGTTGGCGCCCTCGATCAGCATCGTGTTCCAGGTGAACGGGGTCCAGTCGCTGTTGCGTTCCTCCACCGGGTTGCCGTCGGCGTCGGTGTAGGGCCCCTCGATGTAGGGGATGGTGACCTCGTCCGGCGGCGGGTTGCCCTCGTGGTCGTGCCAGACGTAGAGCTGGCCGTTGCGCTCGAGGGTGGTCCAGGCACGGGTGCGGGCCAGCGGCGGCACGCGCCGCGCGTACGGGATCGAGGTGCAGCGGCCGTTGCCGCCCCAGCGCCAGTCGTGGAACGGGCACGCGATGGAGTCGCCCTTGATCTCACCCATGCTGAGATCGCCGCCGAGGTGGCGGCAGTAGGCGTCGAGCACCTTCAGCTCGTCGTTGCTGTCGGCCCACACCACGAGTTTGGTGCCGAAAGCCTGCACGGCATGCGGCTTACCGTCGCGAAACGTCTCGGCCAGGCCCAGGCAATGCCAGCCCCGCGCGTACCGCGTCGGTGTCGAGCCGACGTCGATCTCGCGGACCTTCCCGCTCCGCTGTGCGGTTTCTGCCATCGTCATCCCTCCTCTGGAAGTACTAGAACACGTTACAAAATTGAGCGGCCCAGCGCCAGCTATTCCGTTGACTACCAGGCAAAGGTGTTCATTGTGGGACAATGAACACCCGTTCTCGACATAAATAAGAACGTGTTCTAGTCTCAAGACAAGTATCGGTTCCGCAGAACGGAATGCGACCGATACACCCGTTCCGATTTCGATCAGGCAGGAGCAGCCCCCGAGATGACGCAAGAAGTGACCGAGCGGGTCGAAGCGCTGTTGCCGAAGCTGCGCGAACAGGCGCAGGAGGCAGAAGATCTGCGCCGGATTCCCGACGAGACCATGAAGGCGCTGCAGGAGACCGGTTTCTTCAAGCTGCTGCAGCCGCGCCAGTGGGGCGGATACGCCGCCGATCCGGTCGTGTTCTACGACACCGTGCGCAAGATCGCCAGCGCTTGCGGTTCCACCGGCTGGGTGTCCGGCATCATCGGCGTGCACAACTGGCATCTGGCGCTGTTCGACCAGCAGGCACAGGAAGAGGTCTGGGGCGAGGACACCCAGGTCCGCATCTCCTCCTCCTACGCCCCGATGGGTGCCGGGGTGGTGACCGAGAGCGGCGACGGCTACATCGTCAACGGCTCCTGGGCCTGGTCGTCGGGGAGCGATCACGCCACCTGGACCTTCGTCGGCGGTCCGGTGATCAAGGACGGCAAGCCGGTCGACTTCGGCAGCTTCCTGGTCCCGCGCACCGACTACCGCATCGACGACGTGTGGAATGTGGTGGGCCTCAAGGGCACCGGATCCAACACGCTGGTGCTGGAGAACGTCTTCGTGCCACGGCACCGCTTCCTCAGCTACAAGAGCATGAACGACTTGACCGCGCCCGGTCTGCAGCAGAACACCGACCCGGTCTACAAGATGCCGTGGGGCACCATCCATCCCACCACCATCTCCACGCCGATCGTCGGCATGGCCTACGGCGCGCTGGACGCGCACGTGGAGCACCAGGGCAAGCGCCTGCGCGCGGCCTACGCCGGTGAGAAGGCCAAGGACGATCCGTTCGCCAAGGTGCGCATCGCCGAGGCCGCCAGCGATATCGACGCCGCGTGGCGCCAGCTGTCGGGCAATGTCGCCGACGAGTACAAGCTCCTGGTCGCCGGCGAGGAGATTCCGTTCGACCTGCGCGTGGCGGCGCGTCGTGACCAGGTCCGCGCCACCGGCCGGGCCATCGCCTCGATCGACAAGCTGTTCGAGAGCTCGGGTGCGACCGCGCTGGCGAACGGCACTCCGCTGCAGCGGTTCTGGCGTGACGCGCACGCCGGCCGCGTGCACGCCGCCAACGATCCCGAGCGCGCTTACATGATGTACGGCACCCACGCGTTCGGCCTGCCGGTCACCGACGGGATGGTGTGATGACCGCCGTCTCGGAGTTGACCTACGAGTCCACCTCGAAGTTCGCCCAGGTCCGTCCGGACCTGAAGCTGCACTATCACGAGGCCGGCGAGGGCAACGGCCCCACCATCGTGCTGCTGCACGGCGGTGGTCCGGGTGCCTCGTCGTGGTCGAACTTCGCGCGCAACATTCCGGTGCTGGCGCAGCACTTCCACGTGCTGGCGGTGGATCAGCCGGGCTTCGGGCAGTCGGACAAGCCGACCGACCACCCGCAGTACTTCGTGCACAGCGCCTCGGCGCTGAAGGATCTGCTCGACACCCTGGGCATCACCGAACGCGTTCACCTGCTGGGTAATTCGCTGGGCGGCGGCGCGGCGGTGCGCTTCGCGCTCGACTATCCGGACCGGGCCGGCAAGCTGGTCCTGATGGGCCCCGGCGGGCTGAGCACCAACCTGTTCGCGCCGGACCCCACCGAGGGCGTGAAGGCGCTGGGCAAGTTCAACGTCGAGCCCACCCGCGACAATCTGGAGAAGTTCCTGCGGATCATGGTCTTCGACCAGTCGCTGATCACGCCGGAACTGCTCGACGAGCGCTTCGCCTCGGCCAATACGCCCGAAGCGCTGGCCGCGACCCGCGCGATGGGTAAGTCGTTCGCCAGTGCGGATTTCGAGAAGGGCATGCTGTGGCGGGAGGCGTACAAGCTGCGCCAGCCGGTGCTGCTCATCTGGGGCCGTGAGGATCGGGTGAATCCGCTCGACGGCGCGCTGGTCGCGCTGAAGACCATCCCGCGCGCGCAACTGCACGTGTTCGGCGGTTGCGGGCACTGGGCGCAGCTGGAGAAGTTCGACGAATTCAACCGGCTGGCAACCGATTTCCTCTTCGGTGTGAAGGAGGCACGATGACCTACCATTGCGCAGCCGGTCATCGGGCCGACCGGGTGCGGGTGTCCCGCGAAGCGAAGGAGGCACGATGAGTATTCGTGCGCTCGGTTATATGCGCATCGAGGCGACCGACGTGGCCGCCTGGCGTGAGTACGGGCTCAAGGTGCTCGGCATGATGGAGGCCGACGGGCCCAACCCGGATGCCCTCTATCTGCGGATGGACGATTTTCCCGCCCGCCTGGTGATCGTGCCGGGCGAGAAGGACCGCCTGCAGGTCTCGGGCTGGGAGGTCACCGATGCCCCTGGGCTGCAACGACTTCGGGAGACGCTGACCAAAGCCGACGTCGCCTTCGACGAGGGCACCAAGGACGAGCTCGCGGAGCGGCGCGTCGAGGGCATGATCCGCTTCCAGGATCCCTCCGGCAATACGCTCGAGGCGTTCTACGGCGCCCAGTACCTGGCCCGGCGCTTCGTCAGCCCCTACGGCCACAAGTTCGTCACCGCCGAACAGGGGCTGGGACACGTCGTGCTGACCTGCTCCGACGATGCCGAAGCGCAGGCGTTCTACCAGGATGTCCTGGGATTCCGGCTGCGCGATTCGATGCGCCTGCCACCGCAGGTCGTCGGCCGGCCCGCCGACGGCGACCCGGCGTGGCTGCGTTTCTACGGCTGCAATCCCCGCCACCACGCGCTGGCGTTCCTGCCGCTGCCGAATCCGACCGGCATCGTGCACCTCATGGTCGAGGTGGAGAATTCCGACGACGTCGGACTCTGCCTGGATCGCGCGCTGCGCAAGAAGGTCAAGATGTCGGCCACCCTCGGCCGGCACATCAACGACAAGATGTTGTCGTTCTACATGAAGACCCCCGGCGGATTCGACATCGAATTCGGCTGTGAGGGTTTGGAAGTCGACGATCACTCCTGGATCGCGCGGGAATCCACCGCGGTGAGCCTGTGGGGTCACGACTTCACGGTGGGATTCAAGTAGCGAGCGCGGAGAGGGCGACAACCATGACCGCCACGGGCGAATACCCCGAGATCGACGGCCGGCAGTTCCGGAATGTGCTGGGACAGTTCTGTACCGGTATCACGGTGATCACCACCTTCACCGAGGCCGAGGACGCCGACCGGGCGCCGATCGGTTTCGCCTGTCAGTCCTTCGCCGCCCTCTCCCTCGACCCGCCGCTCGTGCTGTTCTGCCCCACCAAGGGATCGCGGTCCTGGGCCGCGATCGAGCAGTCGGGACGGTTCTGCGTGAACGTCCTGGCCGAGGAACAACAACAGGTGTGTGCCCGCTTCGGTTCCCGCGAACCCGACAAGTTCGCCGGAATCGGCTGGGGCACTTCGGAGCTGGGACTTCCGGTCCTGGACGACGCGCTGGCCACGATCCAGTGCACGGTGGACAGCGTCGTCGACGGCGGCGATCACTACATCGTGATCGGCCGGGTACAGGCCCTGTCGGAGTCCACGGACTCCGGCAGGCCGCTTCTCTTCTACCGCGGCCAGTACACCGCCATCGAACCCGAGAAGACCACCCCGGCCCCCTGGCGGGCCGATCTCGAACACTTCCTCACCACCACCACCCTGGACACCTGGTTGTAGCTCCGGGCAATCGACGAGGGCGGGCACCTTTCCCGGTGGCCGCCCTCCGTTGTTTTGCGTGACCGGCCGGGATCCGGAATGCGTCGGGCGGGTCGTAGTGGGCCGGCACGTCGGCGTAGCCCGGTGACGGATCTGCACTGGTGACCTGGCGTGGTCGGTGCGGACGCGTTCGGAATCGTCACGTGCTGGGCGCTGCGGTGTCCGGTGGGTGCGTTGACCGTGATCGGAGCGGTCCGCATGCTGGTGATCGTCGCGGTGTGAGATAGGCCGAGTGAGGCAGCGTGTGGATATCTTGAGTGAGACGGTGGCGGCGGTGCGGACCGGAGTGCCCGCCTCGGGACTGTTCGTGCGGCATGCACCGTGGGGGAGGCGGTATCCGCTGGTGCCGGGCGCCGGATTCCATATCGTGCTGCAGGGTGAATGCTGGTTGCTGGCACCGGATTCGAAGCCGGTGCAGATGGGGCCGGGCGATGTGCTGTTCATGCCGCGCGGGGCCGCGCATGTGATAGCGGACAGTCCGCACAGCGCGATCACCGAGGTGGCGACCCCGGGTGAGCCGCGTGAGATCCCCGGGCCGGGATCGCGGACCACCTTGCTGTGCGGGGCATACGAGGTCAGCCGGAGTCGCCGTCATCCGCTGCTGGATCAACTGCCCGACTTTCTGCACCTGCCCGCCGATCCGGACCGCTACCCGGCGCTGCGTGCCGCGGTGGATCTGCTCGTCGGCGAGCTCACCGAACCGCGGCCGGGCACCGATGCCGCGGTGCCCGCGCTGCTGGATACGCTGCTGCTGTTCGTCCTGCGCTCCTGGTACGAGCGAGTCGAAACCTCCGGCTGGGCAGGAGCTTTCGCCGATCCGGCGGTGTCGGCCGCGCTGCGCGCCATCCACGCCGAACCCGCGCGGGCCTGGACCGTGCCCGAGCTGAGCGCGGTGGCGGGAGTATCCCGCGCCACCCTGGCCCGCCGGTTCGCCGCGACCGTCGGCGAAGCGCCGCTGGCGTATCTGACCCGCTGGCGCATGCTCACCGCCGCACGCCTGCTGCGCGAGACCGACCTGCCGATCGCGGCGATCGCGCACCGGGTCGGCTACGGTTCCGAATTCGCGTTCGCCAAGGCGTTCAAGCGCGAATACACCCTGGCCCCTGGGCGTTATCGCCGCGCGGAGGAGTTGCCGCCCGTCCTCGCGGTGTGAGGGGGCCGAATGCGTCCGGAGAGGCCCTGTGCCGCCGGACCGGAGGTAGCGCCGTGATTCAGCTGAACGGAGTCGAGTGTTCCTGCCGGACCCCGTCGACATACAGCTCGACCTTCTCGTTGTAGAAGCAGACCAGCCCGGCGACCTTCTGACTCTCCGGCAGGGGAGTGCGGTAGTACCAGACCAGATCGGGATAGTCGGTGTCGCCGACCCGGACGTTGTAGTACTCGGCGGTGCCCTTGTAGGGGCAGCTCGTCGTGGTGGCCGAGGGCGTGAGCAGATCCATCCGCACGTCGGTCAGCGGCAGATAGTAGCGGGGAACGAGCCCGGTCTCGTAGAGAATGTGCGGCGAATTCGATTCCGCCACAACCTCTCCGCCGATCTCCACTCGCACCGTGCGGGAACTGGCGAGGATGTCGACGCGCGTATAGGGATTGCGCGGATGGACGTAGATCGGCTCGTCCTCCTCGAACCACCGATCCATCTGCTCCCAGTCCAAGCGGATGTGCTCACGCAACTCCGGGATCGGCGATTCCGGATAGCGAAGCGCCGCAGCGGGTCTGGTGGTATCACCGATCACCACGTCGTAGATGTCGCCCTCGCCGCGACTCGTGGAGTGCTTGGTCGATCCGGTCGCGACCAGCTCCGCGCGAACATCCTCCACCGGCACGTAGTACGTGGGGTAGTACGGGCTCTCCCAGACGAGCAGCGGACGAATAGTGTCCGCGACGACGTGCCCGCCCACATAGGCCCGGATCCGCCGATGCCCCGCCTCGGTCCGTACCCGCCCCCGATTGGTCTCGGTCATTTCACCACGGTACGCGCGGAAGGTGACGCGGTGTTTCGGCCGCCCGAGACTCGATCGCGCGGCGGATGATCTCCCGGGCTTTGTCCCCTGTCACGGATTGTTCGGCGAGTTCAGCGAACAATCGACCGTAGACAGCGATCTCTCGCGGCTGAGTAATCGTCAACTCGGCTGTGACAGCTTCCACGAGTGTCAGTCGTTCGTCGAAGATGACGAAGTTGGTCGTTTGCATCGGGAATTCAGCTTGTGCCGGAACGATGCCGAGAAGGACACGGGGGAGCCCGATGACGGCTAGAAGCCGGTCGAGTTGTCCGAGCACGACGGCGTCTGTGCCGACAGTGGTGTGTAGGGCTTGCTCGGCCACCAGGATGTGAAACCGGTGATCGCCGCGGTACAACATTTGCTGGCGCTCGAGCCGTTTCGACACACCCTCGTCCAGGTCGTCAGGCACCCGGTAGAAGTCGATGTATCGGCGCAAGACGGCCGTCGCATATTCGGCGGTTTGCAGGATGCCGGGGATGATGGTCGGCTGAAAGATCCGCATCAATTTCGACTCCTCGGCGAGCTTCACCGCTTCCTGCTGGCGACGTTTCGTACCGGTGCCGAGAACCTTCCTCCATTCGAGATATGCGGCTTGGACGTTTCGCAGCGTGGCTATGAGGTCCGGCAGCTGGTCCTCGTTACCGGTGTGGGCGCAGTAGGCGTGTAAATGTGCTTCTGTCGGGCTTCTGTCGCCGGTCTCGATCTTCGACACCACCGATTCGTGCCAGCCGGCCAGGGCAGCCAGCTGGCGGCCGGACATGCCGGCGTCGCGACGAAGCCCTCGGAGGATCGCTCCGAGGGCTCGCCGCTGTTCATGGATTGCGTTTGTCACTGCTCGGCGTACTCCGCATATGGGATTGCCAGCTTCCACAGACGTTCGCGTACTCGAAGGCAGTATTCGACGATTTCGGGGTCGGTGGTGACCGCAAGGCCGCCGGCGGGCGCTCCGGCCGAATCAGTCAGGTTGTAGACCACGCGTTGTGCATCCATCAACCACCAGTCGTCCGGCGGTACTCGTCCAGCGATGTGGCGGGGTACGTATCGGATGTCTTCGCCGGCATCGATGTTGGACCCGGTAACCGACAGCAACCAACGCTGGTAGTCCGAATGCGGTTCGGTAACCACGCGTACCCGGGACACTGTCACGCCTCGGGCGGTTGTTTCTCGCATGAGGTCTTGCCAGGGCGTGTGGCTGTACGGTGCCGGCTCGCCGGCCAGGAATGCCCGTACCCGGGATTCTTCGTCGGGTACGTGGTATTCGTCCCGAACTTCGAGATGGAAGGCGCTCCGCGTGAGTTCACGAAACAGGTTCGGCCACAGGTCCGGCTCAGTATTGGGACGCAGCAGCATCGCCGTAGTACCTCCGTACTTGTTTCGGAACCTCGATCGCCGTCTCATTCTCTGCCAACGTGAGCATGCTGAACACGTCCGGTTCGGTGATCGGCCGGCCGGATACCGCGAACGTACCGCGGCCGGTGTCGGTCATCGTTGAGCCGATGAACGTATCCGGCTCCGCAAATGCCGGCAGTAGATGCGGGATCTCAACGGTTCCAACAGTTGTCGTCTCCCATCCCTGCACGATGTAGGTGCCTCGATCGGTTGCGTAGAGGCTGGGGCAGCCGCCTGAATCGGACCCGCCTTTGCCCAGGAACTTCAGGTTCAACGTCCTATCTCCCGTCCAGAGGTGTGGCGCTTCTTGGCTCTTACTCGCAGTATGTTCTCGCATATCAACGGCTTTCGCCGCAGGTAAGACGCTTTTGCCAAGTAATGCCAAGTTGGTAGACCGACTGTTGTGTCCTTTCCTACCGTTCTGACTGGGCCCCGGCACCGGGCCGAAATGACTTCCCCGGTGCCGGGTGCCATACCACTGCGCAGAGGGGACGGAGACGACGTGGACGCAAGGCTCAGGCGTACAAGGCTTTACGTGTTTCCCGGTGGTGTGCTCGAGATGGCCGATTATGGGGATGGCGACTCGGGCGGGGTTTACCTGGAGTTCGGCAGTCCGCCTCTGCCGCAGCGTGTTTCGTCGGCAGCGGATGTACCCCCGCCTCTCCGCTCGATCGAGTCGGCCGATGCGGAGACATGCGGACGAGTTCTCCGGTCGCTGCGTCGGTGGGAGGCATAGCCGCGTGCTCACCTTCGCGTGGATTGTCGTCGTCGGGTTGCCGGTGGGGGTGGTCGTCTGGGCGGTCCGGCCCTACCGGGACGGGGATAGGGAAAGGCCGGAACCCCCTGCGGGTTTCGCGAGGGGATTCCGGCTCACCGCCGTTGCGGTCAGAGAAGGGGTACCGCAGCGGAGGGTGTCGTCGGGGCGAGGGGGTGGATCGCCCGCGACGACGGGTTCGGTCAGTCGTCGCCGACGGTGATGGCTTCGGCTTCGGCCGGGCTGTGTTCGGCCGGGTCGTGGTCGTCCACGTGGGACAGGGCCGACCGGCCGCCGAGCAGCACCAGGACGCCGACCGCGGTGCACGCGGCGCCGACCCAGAACGGCAGTGCCATCTGATGTTCGCCGAGCTTGCCGGCCAGATACGGGGCGGCGGCGCCACCGACGAACCGGACGAAGCTGTAGGCGGCCGAGGCGGTGGACCGTTCCACTGGAGCCGAGATCATCACGGCCTCGGTGATCAGGGTGTTGTTCACGCCGAGGAACAGGCCCGCCAGTACGGTGCCCACGATCAGCACCGGCTTGTGGTCGGCCCAGATCGCCATGGCGGCCAGATCGGCGGCGAACAACGCCAGCGCGGTCGCGATCATCGGCACGGTGCCGAACATGCGCTGCAGTCGCGGCGCGAACACCACCGACGCCAGCGCCAGCAGCAGACCCCAGCCGAAGAAGATGAAGCCGATCGAATAGGTGCCCATGTTCAGCGGGAACGGGGTGTAGGCCAGCAGGGTGAAGAAGCCGTAGTTGTAGAGCAGCGCGGTGATGCTGACCAGCAGCAGTCCGCGGTGCCGTAAGGCTTTGAAGGGGGCCGTGATCGAGGTGTGGTGGGCCGGTTTCGGCATCTCCGGCAGCAGCACGACGATCGCGACGAACGCCACCGCCATCAGGACGGCGACACCGAAGAACGGTGCGCGCCAGCTGAATCCGCCCAGGAATCCGCCGACCAGCGGACCGGCGGCGATGCCGATGCCCAGCGCCGCCTCGTACAGGATGATGGCGCGGGCGACCCCACCGCTGGCCGCGCCCACGATGGTGGCCAATGCGGTCGCGATGAACAGCGCGTTACCCAGACCCCATCCGGCGCGGAAGCCGACGATCTGCCCGACCGTGCCCGACGATCCGGCCAGTGCGGCGAAGACGACGATGATGGCGAGGCCGGCCAGCAGCGTCTTCTTGGCGCCGAAACGGCTCGACACCACGCCGGTGATCAGCATCGCGACACCGGTGACCAGCATGTAACTGGTGAACAGCAGCGTGACCTGAGACGGTGACGCGTGCAGTTGTTCGCCGATCGGCTTCAGGATCGGATCCACCAGGCCGATACCCATGAAGGCGATGACCGAGGCGAAAGCTACTGCCCATACCGATTTGGGCTGCGTGGTCTTCGGAGTGGTCGTCGCCTCGGTCGCGGTCGGTGATGAGAGAGTGATGCTCATCAACGCTCCTATGTCGAGACTGTATGTGGTGCAGCCGATTTCAGGGCTTCGAGGAGATCGGTCAGCTCACTTTCGAGGTGGCTCAGCCGGTCGATGCCGAAGTCGGGCAACCGGGCCGCGAGGGCGGTGCCGAACGCGCGACGGGACACGGACAGCTGTTCGCGTCCCGCCGGCGTCAGCTCGACGACCACGGCTCTGGAGTCGTCGGGGTCTTTGGTGCGTGCCGCGAGTCCGGCGGCTGTCAGCCGGCCGATCAGCGCCGTTGCCGAGGGCTGGGAGCAACCGTCGATCTCCGCGAATTCGCTGATTCGCAGCGGACCGTGCTCTTCGAGCGTGGACAGCGCCCGCACCATCGCACGCGGGAGCGCTCGGGTTCCCAGCGTGCCGGCCAGTCGAGTGAGTCGCGCGGCGGTGACGGCGATGTCGACCATGAGCACCTCGGCCGGATCCGGGGCGGAGACCGAGCTCCGGGCCGGATCGGGGAGGGTGGGCGACTCGTTCGACTGCACGAGAATTATCTTACATAAGCTAACTATGTAAGTACATAGCCTAACTATCTATTTGAGCGTGACATCGCGCACAGCTAGTTCCGGCAGGTCAGCAACGCAGTACAACCACAGCCACAGGCCACAGCGATAGGCGGAGTCGCAGTCGCGCCACAGGCCCCAGTGATAGCCGGAGTGGCAGCGGCACCGGTAGTCGCAGCCGCATCGGGATTCGCAGCCGTACCGGGATCGCAGCCGCACCGGCAGTGGTGCCACACCCGTCGCCGCAGTCGCAAGCCGCACCGGTAGCCGGGTCGCCGTCGGCGTTACCGGCAAGGGCGAACGGCAGAGTTGGACGGCCGGGTCGCGAACACGGCTCGACCCCGCGACCGTCGGGACGCGGGGTCGGAGTACGCGAGCGCCGCCACGTGGGTTGCGTGGCCGATCAGGCCGCGTGGATTGTCGGGCGGATCAGGCGGGCCGGGCCAGCGGACGTCCCGGCATCCCGAACAGTTCGGCATCGCCGTGCGCCCGTTTGAAGAACAGATGCGCGTCGTGCTCCCAGGTGATGGCGATACCGCCGTGCATCTGCACGGTCTCCGACACCACCGACCGGAACGCGTGCGAGCAGTGGATACGCGCCGACTCGAGGTCGAGGGTGGTCTCGGCGGACACCGGTCGATCGAGATCCGCGATCGCGGCGTACGCGGCCGAGCGGGCCGACTCGACCAGCACGTACATATCGGCCATGCGGTGCTTGAGGGCCTGGAAACTGCCGATCGCCCGGCCGAACTGCACGCGCGACTTGCTGTACTCCACGGTCGTGTCGAGGCACTGATCGGCCGCGCCGACCTGTTCGGCGGCCAGGGCGGTCCAGGCGACCGCGCGCAGGCGGGCCGTGATCGCGTCCGCATCCCCGCCGAGCCGGGTGGCCGCCGCGCCGTCGAAGGCGATGGTGCTCAGGCGCCGCGTCGGATCCATGGTCCGGACGACGGTGCGGGTGACTCCCGCAGCGGTGGCGTCGATTTCGTAGAGCCCGTCGGCCGTCACCACCAGCAGGGTGTCGGCGTTGGCACCGTCGAGGACATAGTGCGCGGTCCCGGTCAGTGTGTCGCCGTCGGCCCGCACGGCGTATCCCGCCGGACCGCGAGCCGCCGCGCCCGAACTTCCGATAGTGCCTGCCGCCCAGCCCTTTTCGTCCGCCCAGCAAACCGCGAGCGTCCGGGTGCCCTCGGCGACATCGGGCAGCAATCGTTGCGCCGCGTCGGCATCGTCCGTCGCGAGCAGCGCCTGGACGCCGAGGACCGCCGACCCGAGCATCGGCGGGTTGTGCAGTGTGCGCCCGAGTTCCTCGATCACCACCAGCGCCGTATCGATGTCGGCGCCGACGCCGCCGTACTCCTCCGGAATCGCCAGCGCGGCCACGCCCACCTGCTCGCACAGCAGGTGCCACAGCCGCTCGTCGTAGCCGAGTTCGCTGTCGATCGCCTGCCGCAGCGCGGCCCGGTCGCCGTGGCGGGTGAGGACGGCGCGGACGGTCGCGGCCAATTCCTGCAGTTCCGCGGTATCGGTCATCGCCGTACTCCCGTCTCGTCGTCTCGGTGGTTCACGCGCCGGCCGCCACCGGCGTACGCAGCGCCGCGGCGATCCGGGCGCGATGGAAATCGGCAGTGCCCCAGGCGGATCGGAGCGCGGTCACCTTGGTCAGCCACAGCGACAGATCGCATTCGGCCGTGTAACCGATGGCGCCGTGCACCTGCAGGGCGATTCGCGCCGTCCGGTACGCGGCCTCCGCGCAGGCGAACTTGGCCGCCGAGACGTCGCGGGCGCGGTCGGCGGTATCGAAGCTCAGTGCGGCGCGGTACAGCAGCGGTTCGGCCATGTCGAGGCCGATCTTCGCATCGGCCAGATGGTGTTTGATGGCCTGGTAGCGCCCGATCGGCTGCCCGAACTGATGCCGCTGGATCACGTAGGCGACGCTGGTGGCCAGCATCGCGTTACCCGCGCCCAGCAGTTGCGCCGCGGCCGCCAGCGCACCGGCGTCGAACGCCGTCTCTGCCGCCGCGAGAACCGAATCACCTTGCGCCACAACCTCGTCCGGGCTCACCGAGTAGAGCCGCCGCGCCGCGTCCACCGATTCGATCCGGTCGCCGCGGCGAGCCGTGCACAGCTTGTCGCCGTCCACGACCAGCACGACGTCGGCGGAATCGGCGTCGAGGGCCGGTGACCGCGGCGAGAGCGCGATGGTGCCGAGCGCCTCGCCCTCGGCGAAGCCGGGCAGCCATCGCCGCGCCGGGCCGGGATCGTCGAGTGCCTGCAACAGCGCCGGAATCACCGCGGCGGTCTCGATCACCGGCCCCGGCACCGCGGCCCGGCCGAATTCCCGGCACGCCACCACCAGGTCGATGGTTTCGGCGCCCATCCCGTCGTATTCCTCGGCCACGGCCAGGCCCAGGGCGCCCGCGCCCGCCAGCTGCCGGATCAGTGCCCGGCCGCCGCGGGCGCCGCCGCCGTTCCAGTTGCGGATGACGGCGGGCGTACCCGCGGCATCGCACATCTTGCGCAGGCTGTCGGCGAAGTCTCGTTGTTCGGGGGACAGTGCAAATCTCATCGATGGGTCCATTCGGGGGTGCGGCGCGGGGAGGCGGGGTGGCACATGGCGGATCTCAACGCGGTAGCCCGAGCAGGCGTTCGGCGACGATATTGCGCTGAATCTCGTTGGTGCCGGCGTAGATCGGGCCCGCCAGCGAGAACAGGTAGCCGTCGGTCCAGGCGCTGCTCTGCTCTGCCGAGGCGCCGAGCAGATCCAGGGCGGTCTCGTGCATCGCGATATCGAGTTCGGACCAGAAGACCTTGTTGATCGATGATTCCGCGCCGAGCTTGCCGCCCTCCGACAACCGGGTCACGGTGCCGAGCGTGTTGAGCCGGTAGGCCTCCGCGCCGATCCACGCGTCGACCACGCGGTCGCGGGCCGCGGTGTCGGCCGGATCGGCGGTCTCGCGCCACAGGTCGATCAAGCGCGCGGCCGTGGCGTTGAAGCGGCCGGGGCTGCGCAGCGAGAGGCCGCGCTCGTTGCTGGAGGTGCTCATCGCCACCCGCCAGCCCGCGCCCGGTTCGCCGATCACGTCGCGATCGGGAACGAACACGTTGTCCAGGAAGATCTCCGCGAAACCGGGTTCGCCGTCGAGCTGCGGAATGGGCCGCACGGTGACGCCGTCCGCGGACAGCGGGAACATCACATAGGTCAGGCCAGAATGCCGCGAAGCGGCCAAACCCTTACTGCGCCGCTCCTCCTCTGTTTCGCTGCGGAACAGGCCGAAGGCCCAGTCCGCGAACGATGCGCGCGAACTCCAGGTCTTCTGCCCGTTGAGCACCCACCCGCCCTCGACCCGCTTCGCGCTGGAGCGAATGCCCGCGAGGTCGCTACCCGCCTCCGGCTCCGACCACGCCTGCGCCCAGATGTCGTCGGCGCGAGCCATTCTCGGCAGGATGCGCTCGAGCTGTTCCGGTGTGCCGTGTTCGAACAGGGTGGGGGCCAGCAGGAAGATGCCGTTCTGGCTCACCCGCCCGGGCGCGCCCGCGGCGTAGTACTCCTCCTCGAACAGCACCCACTCGAGCAGCGAGGCGTCGCGCCCGCCGTATTCGCGCTGCCACGACACCACCGACAGCCGCGCCTCGGCGAGGGTGTGCTCCCAGGCACGATGCGCCTCGAAACCCTCCCGGGTGTCCATCGACGGCAGCGGTTCGGCGGGGACGTTCGCGCGCAGGAACTCCCGCACTTCGAGCTGGAATTGCGCTGCGGCCGAATCGAGTTCGAGATCCATCTACTTGCCGCTCCGTTCTGCGGTCGTTGCGGTGGTCGCCGTGGCCTTCATCGACTTGGCGGTCATACCGGCCAGCGAGTCGGTGCCGACCTCGGCGTTGTGGGCGTGGGCGAAGTGGTGCAGGCCGAAGACCGAGTCCATGCCGGCGCGCATGCCCATCAGGTCCTCGCACTGGTTGACGGCCTTCTTGGTCAGCGCCAGACCGAATTGCGGCATGGTGGCGATCTTCTCGGCCAGTTCGAGGGTGTGCGATTCCAGGTCGGCACGCGGCACGACCCGGTTCACCATGCCCCATTCGTAGGCCTGCTCGGCGCTGAACCGATCACCGGTGAACAGCACCTCCTTGGCCCGCCGCGGGCCCAGCACCCACGGGTGCGCGAAGTACTCGACGCCCGGAATCCCCATCCGCACAACCGGATCGGAGAAGAACGCGTCGTCGGCGGCGACGATCATGTCGCACACCCAGGCCAGCATCATCGCGCCGGCGATGCAGGCGCCCTGCACCATCGCGATGGTGGGCTTGGGAATCTCGCGCCAGCGCCGGCACATGCCGAGGTAGACCTCGAGCTCCCGGGCGAAGCGCTGATCGCCGCCGGGCCGGTCGACGTGGTCCCACCACAGCGCGGCCTTGTTGTCGTATTCGATGTGATGGTCGCGTCCGGGCGTGCCGATGTCGTGCCCGGCGCTGAAGTGTTTTCCGCTGCCCGCCAGGATGATCACCTTGACCTCGGCGTCGTCGACCGCCCGCGTGAAGGCGGCGTCGAGCGCGTAGGTCATCACCGAATTCTGGGCGTTGCGGTAGTCCGGCCGGTTCATCGTGACCAGCGCGACCGGACCACGGCGCTCGTAGGTGACGACCTCGCCCTCGTCCGGAATCGGCGCGGGGGTTGCGTCTGTGGTCACGAGATCTCCTCACGTAGTTGCCGCTTGAGCACCTTGCCGGCGGCGCTGTAGGGCAGCCGGTCCCGGAACTCCACGAATCGCGGCACCTTGAAATTGGCCAAAGTCTTCTTCGCGTAGGCGATGACGTCGTCTTCGGACAGGTCGGCGCCCGCCCGGCGCACGATGTAGGCCTTGCCGACCTCGCCCATCCGCTCGTCCGGCACCCCGATCACGGCGGATTCGGCGACACCGTCGAGCCGGGCCAGAGTCTGTTCGATCTCGGCCGGGTAGACGTTGAAGCCGCCGGAGATGTACATGTCCTTGAGCCGGTCGGTGATCTTCAGATAGCCGCGCTCGTCCAGGATTCCGACGTCGCCGGTGTGCAACCAGCCCTCGGCATCGATGGTCTTGGCGGTGGCCTCGGGATCGTCGAGGTAGCCGACCATCACATTCGGACCGCGCAGCAACACCTCACCGTGCTCGCCGATGCGCACCTCGAATCCGGCCATGGCCGAACCCGAGGTGCTGGCGATGGTCTCGGGATCGTCGTCGGGCAGGCACATGGTGCCGAAGCCGGAGGATTCCGAGAGGCCGTAGGCGGTGACGACCACCTCGAATTCCAGTTCGCTGCGCATTCTTTCGACCAGCACCACCGGTACGGTCGCCGCACCGGTGACGGCCACCCGCAGGCTGCTCAGATCGAATTCGGCGCGGGCGGGGTGTTCGAGGATGGTCTGGTAGATCGTCGGCGGGCCGGTCAATACGGTGATGGCCTGCTCCTGCACCATCCGCATCGTCTGCGGCACGTCGAAGGTGGCCTGCGGGACGATGGTCGCGCCGGTGACCAGGCAGGCGAGGATGGCCGCCTTGTATCCGAAGTTGTGGAAGAACGGCGGAATCACCAGATAGCGATCGGAGCTGTTCAGCGTCGACCGCTCGACCCAGGCACGCACCACATCGAGCGCTTGGCGCTGGGTGACGAGCGTGCCCTTGCTGCGGCCGGTGGTGCCGGAGGTGAACAGGATGTCGGCGATGTCGTCGGGCTCGACCGATTCCGCGCGGGCGATCACCTTCTCCGTCGGCGTCTGCGCCGCTAGTTCGGGCAGTTGCGACCAGGCGATGGCGTCGTCGTAGGCCGATTCACCCTCGGCCGGCACGACGATGACCGTGCCGACCGCCAAATCCGGTGCGGCGGCGCGCAATTCCGCGAGGCGCTGCCGGCCCAGGAACGGATCGGCGATGAACAGCGCCTTCGCGTCGACCCGGGCGATGACGTCGGCGGCCTCGTCGGCGACGTAGCGGGTGTTGAGCGGGACCAGCGCGGCGCCGGTGTAGTGCGTGGCCAGCGCGGCCACCACCCAGTGCCAAGTGTTGGGCGCCCAGATCGCGATCCGATCGCCGCGCTGGATTCCGCGCGCGATCAGCGCCCCGGCCGTCTCCCGTACGGCATCGAGTAGTTGCGCCCAGCTCAGGTGCACCTCGCCGTCGCTCACCGCCGGGGCATCGCCGTGGATGCGCGCGGCTTCGTGCAGGGCGAGAGGGGTGGTCTGCACAGGGGGTGTCACGTCGTCCTCGTCTTCTACACGCTGGTCGACGGCCCGAGCAGCCGGTTTTCCGGCGTCATGACGGCTCGGCCCGTCGGTCGATTCGCGCTGCAGAGCTCACCGCCCTACAAAGCAAGTGCTTGGTAGGTTACTCTACCGGAGTGAGTGCGATCCCGACCCCCGATTCCGCCGCCGGTGCGGATGCCTCCGGTACGGCGGCCCCCGGTACGGAAAACGCGGCCGACCAGGAATTCCGCACCGAAGTGCGGGAATGGCTGGCCGAGAACCTGAACGGACAGTTCCGCGAGCTGCGCGGGCTCGGCGGGCCCGGAAGCGAGCACGAAGCCTTCGACGAGCGGCTGGAATGGGACCGCCACC
Source organism: Nocardia mikamii NBRC 108933 (assembly GCF_001613505.1). Taxonomy (GTDB): domain Bacteria; phylum Actinomycetota; class Actinomycetes; order Mycobacteriales; family Mycobacteriaceae; genus Nocardia; species Nocardia mikamii. The sequence continues at coordinate 381,012 of NZ_BDCM01000003.1, read as the reverse complement.
TCGCCGCGGCGGGACTGACCTGCCTGGGCTGGCCGGTCGAGTACGGCGGCCGAGCGGCGACACTGCGCCAGCAGGTGATCTTCCACGAGGAGTACGCGAGCGCGAATGCCCCGGCGCGCGTCTCGCACCTGGGGGAGGAGCTGCTCGGGCCGACCCTGCTCGCCTTCGGCACCGAGGAGCAGAAACAGCGCTTCCTGCCCGGCATCCGCTCGGTCACCGAACTATGGTGTCAGGGATATTCCGAGCCCGGGGCCGGTTCGGACCTGGCGAACGTGTCGACCAGCGCCCGGCTCGACGGTGACGAATGGTCGATCAACGGCCAGAAGATCTGGACCTCGCTGGCGCATCTGTCGGACTGGTGCTTCGTCATCGCCCGCACCGAACCCGGCTCCACGCGCCACCACGGCCTGTCCTATCTGCTGGTGCCGATGAAGCAGCCCGGTATCGAGGTGCGGCCGATCATCCAGCTCACCGGAACCGCCGAATTCAACGAGGTGTTCTTCGACAACGCCCGCACCGCCGCCGACCTGGTGGTGGGCGAGCCCGGTGAGGGCTGGCGGGTCGCCATGGGCACCCTGACCTTCGAGCGCGGCATCTCGACCGTCGGCCAGCAGATCCGCTTCGCGCGCGAACTGTCGAATCTCGAAGCGGTGGCGAAAGCCAATGGCGCGCTGGAGGATCCGGCCCTGGCCGAGCGCATCGACCAGGCATGGGTGGGATTGCGCGTCCTGCGCGCACACGCCCTGCGGACCCTGGAATCGGCGCATCAGAACGTCGACGCCCGCACCGCCGCGGGCCAGGCCTCGGTCTCGAAGCTGTTGTGGGCCAACTGGCATCGCGGCCTCGGCGACCTGGCGATGGACGTGCTGGGCGCCGAAGGTCTGATCGCCCGGCCTCCGGTCGGCGGCACCGGCTCGGCCCTCGATCCGCATCCGGCGGACGACCTGAACCAATGGCAGCGCCTCTATCTGTTCACCCGCGCCGACACGATCTACGGCGGCTCGAACGAGGTGCAGCGCAACATCATCTCCGAACGCGTGCTCGGCCTGCCCCGGGAAGCCCGCTGACCACTCCGCCCGGCCGAACAGCAGGCCGGAAACCATTGGCCGAAGCCGATATTCGGCCGTAAGGAAGGACCTACAGTGCCTGATCTCTCGGTTCCGCCCCAGCCGGTCTCCGGTCACGGGCTGCTCGCCGGCCGGGTCGCCGTGATCACCGCCGCCGCCGGTACGGGTATCGGATCGGCCACCGCGCGCCGCATGCTCGACGAGGGCGCCGACGTGGTGGTCTCCGACTGGCACGAACGCCGACTGAAGCAGACCGAGGAGGAGCTCGCCGCGGAATTCCCGCAGCGCAAGGTCGCCTCGGTCGTCTGCGATGTGACCAGTACCGAACAGGTCGACGAGCTGATCCGGGCCGCGGCGCAGCGGCTGGGCCGCATCGACATCATGGTCAACAACGCCGGCCTGGGCGGTGAGACGCCGGTCGTCGACATGACCGACGAGCAGTGGGACCGCGTCCTCGACATCACCCTGAACGGCACCTTCCGCTGCACCCGTGCCGCGCTGAACTACTTCCGCACGGCCGGGCACGGCGGCGTGATCGTCAACAACGCCAGCGTGCTCGGCTGGCGGGCGCAGCACGGCCAAGCCCACTACGCCGCCGCCAAGGCCGGTGTCATGGCATTGACCCGCTGCAGCGCCGTGGAGGCCGCGGAACTGGGCGTGCGGATCAACGCGGTCGCCCCGAGCATCGCCCGCCACCCGTTCCTGGACAAGGTGAGCTCCACCGAACTGCTCGACCGCCTGGCCGCGGGCGAGGCGTTCGGTCGGGCCGCCGAACCGTGGGAGGTCGCGGCCACCATCGCGATGCTCGCCAGCGACTACACCTCCTACATGACGGGCGAAGTCGTCTCGGTAAGCAGCCAGCGCGCTTGAGTTTCGGCCTCCGCTGAGTCTTCTGCCTCCGCTTCGCTCCGGCGGGTTCGCTGGCCTCCCCAGGCAGACCTCGGGTGCGTTCGGTGCGAGAATTGGGTAGCGCCGACCTCCCCTAGCTGTGCGATCCTGAGAACGTCCGGTTCCGACAGTTCGAAGGGACCACGACCCATGGGTCTGGACGGTCGACAGGAAGACAACGACGTACTGGAACTCGAGTTGATCCGCGAGGTGGTGCTCGCGCGGCGGCGGCAGGACGGCATCGTGCTCGCCGCTCTCACCTTCGGCGCCGAATTACTCGATCATGCCGGTGCCCGCGCGACCGCGACGCGTGCCGCGCAGATCCTGCGCGAGCACGAGGTCGACGAGGTCGACGAGGCCGAGGTGGCGCGCGATCCGCGTGCCGCGCTGCGCGCGGATATGGCCCGTGACCGGCGCCGGGTGCGGCGCATCGGCGCCGGCTGCGGCCCGGGGGAGTCCGATCCCGGCGGCGAACGCCGCCGGCAGCAGACCGCACTGCTGTGCGAGGTGCGCGCCGATCTGCTGGAGGTGGTGCGGCGCTGCCGCCGGTTCCGATTCGATCGCCTCGCCTTCGCCGACGGCATCGATCGGGGGCTGGCCGCGGCCACCGGCAAACTGGAAGGCGCCGCCGATCGCGACACCTATCTGGCGTGGCGGCGCGGCATCGTGCTCAAACTCAGCGAGGTCGCGGAACCCGGTGGTCCGCCGCGGGCGATGGCGACCGTGGACGCGGGGCCCGGCCGGGGGCCGCTGCTCGTGGAATGGGACAGCTGTGAGCGGCGGCTCGCGCTGGTGGCACGGATGAAACGGGCCGGAATCCCTTCGTCGGAGATCTGCGATCGGTTGCTCGCCGATCTGTCGATGTCCTCGCCGCTGCGTTATTCCATTCGGTGAGCCACCACCATGGACCAAGCAAATGCTTGGTTGTATTATGGCCGAGTGACCGCATCCGAGGCCTCCAAATCCGCACGCCGCAACGAGTTGCTCGGCCTGGCCGCCGGCCTGTTCGCCGAGCGCGGCCTGCGTGCGACCACGGTCCGCGATATCGCCGATGCGGCGGGGATTCTATCCGGCAGTCTCTATCACCACTTCGACTCGAAAGAGGCGATGGTGGACGAGATCCTGCGCGGCTTCCTCGACGATCTGTTCGGCCGCTACCGCGAGATCGTCGCCTCCAACCTCTCGCCGCGAGCCACCCTCGAGGCGCTGGTCATCGCGTCCTGTGAATCGTTCGACCGCTGGCATTCGGCGGTCGCGATCTATCAGGCCGAGGCCAAAAGGCTCAGTGACACACCGCGTTTCGATTACATCGCGGAATACAACCGGGAATTCCGGGAGCTGTGGCGCAATGTGCTCACCGAGGGCGTGCGCGACGGCAGCTTCCGTCCCGAACTCGACGTCGAACTCGCCTTCCGCTTCCTGCGCGACACCGTCTGGGTGGCGGTGCGCTGGTATCAGCCCGGCGGCCGCATCACCGCGGACACCCTCGCCAAGCAGTATCTGACCATCGTGCTCGATGGGCTGACAAACCCCGAGAACCGTTCCGGCGCAGTCCATTCCGGAGCATCGCAGTCCGGCGCCGAATCCGGCACATCCGAATAGGAGCGTTACATGTCCACACCGTCCGATCGCCGCCGGTACGCACCGGTGCGCGAGGCCTACGTCATCGATGCCGTACGGACGCCGATCGGTAAGCGCGGCGGTGCGCTGGCCGGTGTGCATCCCGCCGATCTCGGCGCGGCGGCACTGCGGGGATTGCTGGGCCGCAACGCCATCGACCCCGGCAATGTCGACGATGTGATCTTCGGCTGTGTCGACGCCATCGGCCCGCAGGCCGGCAATATCGCCCGTACGGCGTGGCTGGCGGCCGGATATCCGGAAGAGGTCCCCGGCGTCACGGTGGACCGCCAGTGTGGGTCCAGTCAGCAGGCGATCAATTTCGGCGCCCAGGCCATCATGAGCGGCACCGCCGAGGTGATCGTCGCCGGCGGCGTGCAGAACATGAGCGCCATTCCGATCTCGGCCGCCATGCTGGCCGGTAAGGAATACGGTTTCGACTCGCCGTTCGTCGGCGCCAAGGGCTGGGACCACCGCTACGGCACCGGTGAGGTCTCGCAGTTCAACGGTGCGCAGCTGATCGCCGAGAAGTGGGACATCAGCCGGGAAGATATGGAGCGCTGGGCACTGCGCAGCCATGAACGCGCCCGCAAGGCCATCGCCGAGGGCTCCTTCGATCGCGAGATCGTGCCGGTCGGCGATTTCTGGATCGACGAGGGCCCGCGCGAGACCAGCCTGGAGAAGATGGCGGGACTCAAGCCGCTCAGCGAGGGCAGCCGCCTGACCGCCGCGGTCGCCAGCCAGATCTCCGACGGCGCCAGCGCCACCCTGCTGGCCTCCGACTGGGCCGTCGCCGAATACGGCCTGAAGCCGCGCGCCCGCATCCATCACGTCAGCGCCCGCGGCGCCGACCCGATCTACATGCTCACCGCGCCGATCCCGGCGACCAAGTGGGCGTTGGAGCAGACCGGGCTGACCATCGACGATATCGACGTCGTCGAGATCAACGAGGCCTTCGCCTCGGTGGTGCTGGCCTGGCTGAAGGAGACCGGCGCGAACCCCGACAAGGTGAACGTGCACGGCGGCGCGATCGCGCTGGGACATCCGCTCGGCGCCACCGGCGCGAAGCTGTTCGCCACCCTGCTCAACGAGCTCGAGCGCGTGAACGGCCGCTACGGCCTGCTCACCATCTGCGAGGGCGGCGGCACGGCCAACGTCACCATCATCGAGCGAATCTCCTGAGGCGCTTCGCCTTTCCGGCGAAACCGGTCCGGTGAAACGGCAGAGGCCCCGCACCCGGCGGGGCCTCCTCGCATAGGTCCGTCCGGACTCAGATCACCGGGTCCAGCGAATTGCCCGGAGCGATCGCGCCGCAGTTGGTCGGGGCCGGCCGGCCCGCGAAGCGGTCGTCGAGCCACAGCAGTGCCTCCGGCAGCCACGCGATGGTCGACGGGGTGTGGCTGAGCAGGTCGTACTGCCGATACAGGATCGAGGAGTTCCCGGTATCGCAATACTGCCGGGCCAGGCTGCGGACATCGCCGGCGACCATCACGCCGTCACCGGGCCCGGACACCGGCTTCCCGTTGTCGGTCCCTTCCAGCACGCCGTTCGCGCCCTGTCCGATGAGCATCGGAATCGTCGGCGTGGGTGCCAGTCCGAGGTCGACCTTGCGCACCGCCTCGATGAACGGCGCCACGCTGTTGGGATCGGCGTACTCGGGCTTCACCATCTGCGCCCAGGTCAGACCCGGGTACTGGAACAGCACATTGGCGATGGACGCATACTGCATCCTGTTCAGGATCTCGGCGCCGAACGGGCTCATATAGGGGGAGAAGTCGATGTCGTAGGAGCGGCCGATGCCGATCACCGCCATCGCCGCCACCCCGGCCCAGCCGAAGCTGCCGTCGATGTAGCGCAGGTTGCGCGCGGGGTTGACCAGAACGCCACCCTCCGCCGCCCCGACCAGCTGCCGGTCGACATCCGGGGCGTAGACCGGCGCCAGTGCCGCGGCCCAGTTCGTGGCGATCGCCCCGCCGGAATATCCGAACAGCGCGACGCGGGTCTGCTCGCTCAGCCCGGTCTGCGCCGAGTGGGTGGCCGCACGGATGGAGTCCAGGGTGTTCATCCCGTACTCGGGACCCGCGGCGAAATCGGCCGCCTGGCCCTCGGTGTCGGCGACGATGATCGTGTAGCCCTGCGCCAGCAGTGGCGCGATCAGCTCCCCTTCCACATTGTTCACCGCGCCGCCGAACGACACGGTCCCCGCGATCGACCGCGAGGGCCCGTCCTCGGGGTTCAGCGAATCGTAGAACGACTGGTAGGCAACGGCTTTCATGGGATCGACGCCGGTCGGCGGCAGGAGTACGGAGGTGACGTTCACGGCCGGCCGCTGCTGGGCGTCGGTCGTGCGGTACTGCAACTGCACCGCCGTGACCGGCGTCGGGATGCCGGCGAAGTGGTACGGCATCGTGCGTGTCTGCAACACGGTTCCCGGTGCGATCGCGGACAGCGGCGCCGTGCCCGTGTACTCGTAGAACGAATCGGATGCCGCATCCGCACTCGGTGCGAGGCCGGTCGCGGAGCCGACGAGCAATGAGATGGCCGCGACGGCGGTCGCGATCCGAAGGACTGCGCGTCCTCGTTTCACCAGAGTCCCCTTCTACCCAAACCGGACACCTTCGTCCGGTTACTCGTTGGTAGTGTGAACCCAATCACCCTCGCACGTCAATACGGCAGAAATCAACTGTGCGGTTTCGGAAATCGACCGCTGCCAAATAGGGGTGTTCACGTCGCGAATCCTGCGGCTAGACCGGTGCGCCGCGACTTAACCGTGAAATACGTTGCAGTGCAGAGTTTCTCGGACGCCACTAGCAAATTCTATCGCCGCCCATCCGATTGTCTGGTCATGCGCCTGAAGTGAAACTGATCCGTCTCGAATGGTCGAACGTCCACGCGTAAGCATGTTTCCCGCATAGCCGCGAGCTATCGCATCCCGCGGCATCCGATCCGCCCGCACGGTTCGCGGCAGCGCCGTCCCGCCTGGTCCGGCGGCTGCCCCGGGCTGCGATCGGCCCGAACCTGACATTCGCCTATTGACACCGAAAGTGCTGTCGGACACACTTGCGGCACGAAGTTGACATGACTGTCACGTCACAAACAGTTCAGGAGGCAACGGTGCCTGAAGTTCCCGATATGCGCGCTCTGGGCCGGAAGGTCAGCAATTGGGGTCGGTGGGGGACCGACGACGAGCGCGGAACCACGAATCTGATCACGCCGGAGCGGGTCGTGGCCGCCGCGGCGCTGATTCGCACCGGTGAGACCTTCAAACTCGGCATTCCGCTCGACGGTGACGGCCCGCAGCCCGGCGGCGCGCGCATCAATCCGATCCGGTTGATGTCGGAGAACGGCCAGGAACAGGTGCTTCCCGGCGGTTTCAAATGGGCCGACGATTTCGTCTTCATGCCATTGCAGGCCGGTTCCCAGTACGACTCACTGGCGCACGTGCACTACGACGACGAGCTGTACAACGGCCACCCCGGCTCCGGAGTGACGGTCAAGGGCGCCGCCAAATGCGGCATCCACACCCAGTCCGGTGGTATCGCCGGGCGCGGCGTCCTGCTGGACGTGGCTCGCCATCGCGGCGTGGACTGGCTCGAGGCGGGAACCGCGATCGGTCCCGACGAACTCGACGCCGTCGCGGCCGCGCAGGGCGTGGACGTCGGCGCCGGTGACATCCTGTTGATCCGCACGGGCTGGCGCAAGAAATTCCTCACCGACGGTGACCCGCAGGGCTTCATGGCCGGTGAGCCGGGTCTGAGCCTGGCGTGCGCGACCTGGCTGCGCGACAAGGACGTCGCCGTCGTCGGCTCCGACAACTGGGCGGTCGAGGTCATGCCCGGCGAACATCCCGGAACCGCGTTCGAACTGCATATGGTGCTCATCCGCGATATGGGCCTGACCCTCGCGGAAATGCTCGACTTCGAGGATCTGGCGCAGGCCTGCGCGGGTGACGGGCGCTGGGACTTCTTCTACGCCGGGCCGCCCCTGCAGTTCACGCGCGGCGTCGGCTCACCGATCAACCCGCTCGCGATCCGGTGAGAAGGGCGCACCTGCCATGGATTTCGAATCGGCAAGGAGTTCGTACAGATGCTGATCGGTGACATCGTCGAATACGGGGCGCGCAAGCACCCCGACCGGATCGCGGTGCGCTTCGAGCAGGACGTGATCGATTACCGGCAATTGCGCGACGGCTGCCGCCGCCTGGCGAATGCGCTGCTCGGCGTGGCCGAGCCGGGCGACCGGGTGGCGATACTGTCGGCGAACTGCCCGCAGTATCTGGAGTGCTACTACGGCGTCCCGATGGCGGGAATGGCGTTGACGATCCTCAACTTCCGGTTGCACGAGGACCAGATCGTCGGCCTGATCGAGCATTCCGGTGCTCGGGTGCTGATCGTGGCCGCGGAATTCGCCGACCTGGTGGACCGCATCCGCGACCGGATTTCGTCGGTGACCACGGTGGTGTCGATCGGCGCCGCACCGGGCATGCTCGGATGGGACGAGTTCGTCGGCACGGCCTCGGCCGCGGCGCCTGCTTACCGTCCCGATCCCGACGATGTGGCGTGGCTGGTCTACACCAGCGGGACGACCGGCGCGCCGAAGGGCGTCATGGTCTCGCATCGCAATCTGCTTGCGGGCGTCACCTCTTCGGCCCTGCAGTGGACCGTCGCGGAGGAGACGGTATTCCTGTTCTGCTTCCCGCTGTGCCACGTCGGCGGCTACGTGGTGCTGGTCAATCATCTGATCGGCGCCACCGTGGGCATCCTGCGCGCCTACGACAACGCGACGTTCCTGCGGCTGGTCGACGAATGGCAGGTGACCCAGACCGGCCTGGCGCCGACGATGATCAACTTCCTGCTGCAGGATCCGGCGTTGGAGCGGCATTCGCTGAAGACGCTGCGGGCGATCGGCTACGGCTCCTCCGCCATTCCGTCCGCGGTGCTGCGGGCGGGACTGGAGCGGTTCGGCTGCGATTTCTACCAGGGCATGGGGATGACCGAACTCGCCGGCAACATCCTGCATCTGGACGAGGAGGCCCACCGGCGTGCGGCGCGCGGGGAGACCCATCTGCTCGCCTCGGCGGGAAAACCCATGCGGCTGGCCGATGTTCGCATCGTCGACGAGGATTTCGCCGATGTCGCGCGGGGGCAGATCGGCGAGATGGTGGTGCGCGCGGATCAGGTGACCGTCGGCTACTGGAACGATCCCCGGGCCACCGCGGAGTCGTTCACCGACGGCTGGTTCCGCACCGGCGATATGGTCCGCCAGGACGAGGAGGGCTTCGTCTACATCGTCGACCGGAAGAAGGATCTGATCATCAGCGGCGGTGAGAATGTCGCGTCGCTGACGGTCGAACAGGCGCTGTACCGGAATCCGCAGGTCGCCGAGGCCGCCGCGATCGGCGTCCGCGACGACACCTGGGGTGAGGTGGTGTGCGCGGTGGTCGTGCTGCGCGACAACGCGACCGCCACGGCCGAGGACATCATCGCCGGTTGCCGCGAACACCTGGGCGGATTCCAGGTGCCGCGGCGAGTGGAATTCATCGACGCGCTCCCCAAGAACGTCACCGGCAAAATCCTCAAACGCGATCTCCGCGAACAGTTCTCGTGAACCGTGCCGGACCCGGCGGTCCGGTGGTGACGGTGAGACCGTCGCCACCGGGCCGCTGTCGCGTTTCCCGACCACGCTGGATTCCCCCTGGCCGTACTCGTCAGGATGGTTCGATGGATCCGCGACGGATACAGCTGAACCGCCGGCACAGTATCGAGATGGGCCGGCTGTTCGACCGGTTCTGCCGAGAACACCCCGCCAACGAATTCGGATTCGGCGAGAACTCGCCGCGGGCCGATCGTGATGAACAAGCGTGGACCGCCTACAGCGCCGAACTGCTGGCGCGCCATCAGGCCGAGCGATCGGCACTCGCGGAGGTACTCGAAGCCGAACAGCGGCAGACTGTTTCGGTGATACGACGGGAGGCCGACGACATCCGGCGCCGGGGCGAAGACGAGAACCGGCCGGGAGCTACCGAACAGCGGTAACTCCCGGCCGATGTCGCCGTTGTGCGATTACCTGAGGTGGCGTGGATTCGCGATCCGCAGTCGCGCGAGAACCGCGGCCGAGATCGCCGCGCGCACCGCATCGTCGGTGTACGACGCCGCGCCGGAGCGCAGCCGCGCGGCCAGCTCCGCTTCGGACTCACAGCCCAGCGCCGCCAGCCGGCTGTGCACTTCGGCGGTGGCGGCGGGCCCGGCGGCCAGCTCCCGTGCGGCGATGCCGAGCAGGTTGGCGCACACGCGCAGCAGGTAGCGCGAGCGCGACTGTTCGGGCGGGAGTACGGGTCCGATCTCTGCGGCCAGCGTATCGGCGACCAGTTCGAGGATCTCCGTCGGATGCGGCCGATCGTGCACGGTCGCAAGCGTTTCCGAGGGAGATGGAGCCGAGACGGTCTTGTCGAGCAGGTCCAGGACGGTGAGCAGATCGTATTCCGATTCGCACACCCGGCGCCCGATCGCGGCGAGTTCGAGCGAGCGCTCGTCCCCACCGAGATGTCGATGCGCCTGAAAACGACTGAGCACCAGCCATTTCAACGTACCGAAGACTTCCCACCAGTGCAGTTCCGCCGCGGTGGGCCGGTAGCCCGCGGACCGTTCGTAACCGTCCAGGAGTTGCTGCCGACTGCCCAGCCCGCCCACCGGCGCCTCGGCGCCGAACCGCCATGCCCGCACACACAACCAGCCCAGATCCTCGATCGGATTGCCGAGATGGGCCAGTTCCCAATCCAGCACCGCGCGCACGCCGTCCGGCTCGATCAGAAAGTTTCCCAGCCGGAAGTCGCCGTGCACCAGCGCTTTCGGGCGTTCGGCGGGCCGGTGTTCGCGCAGCCAGCACAGTCCGGCCTCGACCGCCGGCCGCGGATCGTCCAGGTCGCGATAGATCTGTTCGAGGGCGGCGAGCGGGTCGTGATCGTCGAGGATGTCCAGGGTGTCCAGCGGGGTGCGGTGGATCAGCCCCAGGACGTAGCCGAGATCGCCGGCCAGCCGGTCGCGCACCGCGGCGAATGCCGGATCCCGGTGCAGTTTCCGGGGAATCGACTCGCCGTCGACACGCTCCATCAGCAGATACGGGGCCTCGATCCCGGGTGCGGTCGCCCCGTCCGCGAGGACGGCGGGCACCGGCACTCCGGCAGCACCGGCCGCCCGCAGGCAGACCGCCTCGGCGTGCATTCGCGCCGAATCGCCGTGGCCGGGCGGGTCCCGCCGTAGCACGGCCCGTACCGCGGCGCCGGTGTCGTCGCGGGCCTCGACCGCGTACACCTGCCGGCTCGCGCCCCCGGTGAACTGCCGCATCGTGACCTCGGTGATCGAGGTGCCGAGCGCGTCCGCCAGTACCGCACGAACCCCGTCGCTGAGCGTAACCGGTTCGGCGGCAGCCGATTCCGCGCTCACAGCCACGGCGCCGCCTCGGGGGAGCGCAGCAACCGGCGCGCGGTCGACATGCGATGGACCTCGTCGGGGCCGTCGTATACCCGGGCGTAGCGGGCCTGACGGTACATCCGCTCCAGCGGGGTATCGGCGGTCAGCCCGAGGGCCCCGTGTACCTGGATGGCGCGATCGATCACATTGTGCAGCATCCGCGCACCCCAGAACTTGATCAACCCGACCCGCACCCGGTAGTCCTCACCGGCATCCATGGCGCGGGCGGCGTCGAGCGTCATCAGCCGGGCCGCATGGATCTCGGCCGCGGATTCGGCGATGTACCGGTGGATTTCGCCCTTCTCGGCGAGCAACGATCCGTGCACGTAGCGGGTATTCGCGCGCTCGCACATCAGCTCGTAGGCACGCTGGGCCTGGCCGAGCCACCGCATGCAGTGGAAGATCCGGCCGGGACCGAGCCGGTCCTGTGCCACCACGAAACCCTGACCGCGTTCGCCCAGCAGGTTCGCCGCCGGCACCCGCACATCGGTGAGCCGCACCTCGTAGTGATCGCTCGGATCGTGCCCCATGGTCGGGATGGAGCGGACGATCTCGAAGCCCGGGGTGTCGGTCGGGACGATGATCGCGCTGATCCGGGAGTGGCGCGGCACCGATTCGGGTTCGGTCCGCGCGAAGACGGTGCAGTACGCCGCCTGGGCGGCGCCCGTCGTGAACCACTTGTGCCCGTTGATGATCCACGTGTCGCCATCCAGTTCGGCGGCGGTGGCGATCAAAGTGGGATCGGATCCGGCGACCTCGGGTTCGGTGAGACCGACCGACGGCAGGATGTCGCCGGCGACCATGGGCGGAATCCAGCGGGCTCGCTGTTCCTCGGTGCCGTGCCGGTACAGCATGAGCGTGTCCTGCATGGAGACCGAACCGACGGCCAGCATGCCGAATTCGGAACGGCCGATGATCTCGTTCAGATAGACGAAGTCGAGGAACGGCACACCGCCACCACCGAGTTCGGCCGGATGGCCCAGCGCCCACAGGTCCAGTTCCTTCGCCCGCTCCTTCAAGCGGGCGAGGGTGGCGTGTGCGGTGTCGTCCTCGCGGGCCAGCGCCGGCTCCGCGGGAACGACCTCGGTATCGATGAATGTGCGCATGCGCGCGGCCGATTCGGAGATCTCGCCCTCGGGGCGGTTGACCGACATCACCGGTAACCTCCCTTCGTCGCCGACACCTCGCGCAGCGGCTGCGTAGCCGCCGAGTCGACATATTCGTCGATCCTGGTGATGCGCCCGTCCCGGACCCGCACGAACAGGCTCGCGGGGACCTCCAGATCGCCGTGGCCGGGCAGATGGCCCCGCACGACATGCTGCTGAGCGAAGCCGTCGGTCAGCACGTGGCGCCGAATATCCTCGTACCGTAGGTTTTCCACCGTCCGCGAGAGCCAGCGCAGCACCCGGAGGTTCTCGGTGACGGTCTCCTCGGTGTTCTTGTCGTTGTGCCAGATCCGGGCGTCGGGCGCGTACAGCGCGGTCAGCGCCGCGGTATCGCCCGCGCTGACCGCGGCGAAGAAGCGGTCGGCCAGTTCATCCATGCGAAGGACCTCCGGGTCGTTCTCGTGCGGCTCAGTGTGATGCCGCGTTGCTGGGCCGCAGGCGACCGCCCGCGGTGAGCAGATTGCTGCCGGCGGATTTGCCGAGCAGGCGCGAGATCAGCCGGGCGGCGTCCAGCGCCCGGTCGATGTCGATGCCGGTCTCGATGCCGCCGTCGTCGAACAGATAGGCCAATTCCTCGGTCGCGATATTGCCGCTCGCACCGGGGGCGAACGGGCATCCGCCGAGACCGCCTGCGGCGGAATCGAATCGGCGGATGCCGTGTTCGTAGGCGGCCCAGGCATTGGCGAGTCCCTGCCCGCGCGTGTTGTGCAGATGTATGCCGAGTTCGGTATCGGGCGCCGCCGCACGCACTCGGTCGATCACATCCGCGGTGCGGACGGGCGAGGCGGTGCCGACGGTGTCGGCGACGGCGAGCGAATCGGCGCCGGAAGCCACTGCCCGCGCGGCGATCTCGGCCACCCGATCCGGCGGCGTGCGGCCGTCGAACGGGCAGTCGAAGGCGATGGCGATGATCACCTCGAGTTGCCCGCCGACCGCGTGAACCTGTTCGGCGATGGGGTCGATGAGAGCGATCGATTCAGCGCTGTCGCGTCCCACGTTCGCCCGGCTGTGCCCATCGGACGCCGACACGACGTACTCCAGCCGGTGCACACCGGCGGCGAGGGCGCGCCGCACCCCGCCGAGCCCTGCGACCAGGGCGGAGAACTCCACGCACGGCCACCGGTCCAGTTGTGCGGCAACGGCTTCGGCATCGGCGAGGGCGGGTATCGCGCGGGGCGAGACGAACGACGTGACCTCGATCCGGCGCACGCCGGTGGCGACGAGCGCGTCGATGAAGGCGAGTTTGGCTTCGGTGGGAATCGGCTCCTCGATCTGCAGACCGTCGCGCGGTCCCACCTCGCGGATGTCGACGGCGGTCATCCGATCGTGCCTTCGCCGCGCAATCCGGCCAGCCGGTCGGAGTCGTACCCGAGCAGCTCTCCCAGTACCTCGTCGGTATGCGTGCCCGGCCGGCTCGGACCACCCCAGCGCACACCGCCGGAGGTGGCGCTGAGCCGCGGCACCACGCCGACACCCTTGACCGGGACGGGATCGTATCCGGCGTCGTCGCGTCCGACGGACGGATCGACGTGGTCGACGAAGATGCCGCGCGCGGTGAACTGCGGATCCGCCATCACCTCGGCGACGGTGTTCACCGGGCCCGCGACCACGCCGTGCCGATTCAGCAGATCGATCAGATCGGCGGCGGTGAAATCTCCGGCCCATGCCGCGATCATCTCGTCGAGTTCGTCCTGCCGTTCACCCCGCGCGGAATGGGTGGAATACCTTGGGTCGGAAGCGAGTTCGGGCCGGCCCATCGCGGTCGCCAGCCGCCCGAAGACGGTGTCCTGATTGGCCGCGATGATGACCCACAGCCCGTCCTTGGCCCGGTACAGATTCGACGGCGCCACCCGGTCCAGCCGGGTGCCCGAGGGCTGGCGCACATGTCCGGTCTTGTGGAAGTCCGGAACCGTGGACTCCTGGATCGCCAGCGACGCCTCGGTCAGTGCCGCGTCGACCACCTGCCCGCGCCCGGTCCGCTCCCGCACCAGCAGCGCCGCGAGCACACCCTGGAAGGCGAACAGCCCGGCCAGGCTGTCGCCCAGCGACAACGCCATGCGCGGCGGCGCCTGTCCCGGGAATCCGTTGAGGTGGCGCAGTCCGCTGATGCCCTCGGCCACCGACGCGTAACCCGCCCGTGACGCGTACGGCCCGGTCTGCCCGTAGCCGGAGACGCGGGCCAGCACCAGCCCCGGATTCAGCTCGCTGAGCAGGTCGTAGCCGATACCCCAGCGCTCCAGCGTGCCGGGCCGGAAACTCTCCACGACGACATCGGCCGTGCGGGCCAGTTCCAGGAAGATGTCGCGTCCCGCCGGAACGCGCAGATCGAGACTCACACACCGCTTGTTGCGGGCGTGCACGGTCCAGAAATACTGGTGGCCGCCGGCCGCCTGACCCCAATCACGAAGGGGGTCGGGACGATCCGGCGCTTCGATCTTGATGACGTCGGCGCCCATATCACCGAGCAGGCGTCCGCAGTACGGCCCCGCGATCAACGTACCCAGCTCGAGCACACGGAAGCCGTCGAGCGGTCCGGCCGCCCCGTGCGCGGCCTCGGCCGCGCGGTCGTGCGCTTCGGGATGCGCGGTGGTCGGTGGGTCCGTTCTCATACTGCCTCCTGAGATATGTCCCCGGACGGATGCGTTATTTCTCGTCCGGGTCGAGCCCGAGTGCGCTGACCGACATCTGGTCGAGGGTTTCCAGCAACGCGTGCTCATCGGCGTCCTCGCCCTGGATCAGCCACAGGTACAGCGTGTGGTCGACCATCGCGGACATGGCCCGGGCCGCCAGTTCCGGATCCAGCGACGCGCGGACCAGCCCCTCGCGCTGCCAGCGGGCGATCGCCTGCGCGGTGCGATCGATGAGCCGGCGCCGATGTTCGTGGCGCAGCTGCCGGAACTCCTCGTTGAAGGTCGCGACCTGCTCGACGATCGCCATCATCCGGGCGTTGCGCCGGTAGGCCGCGTAATAGGACCGGTTGGCCGCGATGAGCCGGGCGGCCGGCGAGAGCTCCGCGGGCGCGGGTTCGCGGCGGTGCATATCTTCGAACAACCGCGTGCTCAGCTCGCCGAACACATGGTCCTTGGATTCGAAGTAGCGGTAGAAGGTGCCGTAGGAGACGCCTGCCTCCTCGCTGATCTGTTCCACTCGCGTATCGAGGAATCCGACGGTCTCGAACACCTTGCGCGCCGCGTCCAGCAATGCGTCGCGTGTCTTGCGCCCCCGCGGCGTCAGATTGTCGACGGGGGTGGGCGCGCTATTGACAGATGACTTCGGCACGGCTCAAACTATCCACGAACATGACATGACTGTCAAGTCAGTTCAACTGGGAGAATCCCAGCTCACCGTAATGGTGCGGACCCGTCACGGAGGTCGAATCGGCACCACAGCGGAAGGACTGCAATGAGCGCCGCCAACCCGAAATACGAACTACGCGGAATCAACCATCTGGCCCTGGTGTGCTCCGATATGCGCCGGACGATCGAGTTCTACTCCGGCACGCTGGGCATGCCGTTGGTCAAAACCATCGAATTGCCGCACAACCTCGGTCAGCACTTCTTCTTCGACTGCGGCGGCGGCAACACCATCGCCTTCTTCTGGCTCGCCGACGCGCCCGATGCCACCCCCGGACTGGCCGCGCCCAAGGGACTGCCGGACGAAGGGGAGTTGGTGAGTGGCGTGGGCTCGATGAACCACGTGGCCTTCGCCGTGCCGCCGGAACGATTCGACGACTACTACCAGCGGGTGCGGGCCGAGGGCATCAAGGTCAGCCGGGTCCTCAACCACGACGACAGCCCCGCGGGAGTTTCCCGGGATGTGCACCCCGGAACCTTCGTGCGGTCGTTCTACTTCCAGGACCCGGACGGGGTGCTGCTCGAATTCGCTTGCTGGACCCGGACTTTCACCGAGGCAGACGTATCGCACGAGCCGAAGACCGCCGCCGACCGCCACGCCGCCGCCGAACTCTGATCACCCACCAGCCGCGAAACCGCACTACCGAGAGGTTCGAAGCATGCCCCGCCTGCGTGAAGTCCCGCGCGCCGAAGTCACCGACGAGCGAATCCTGTTCTACTACGACCGCCTGTTCGGGCCCGACCGCGACCCGGCCGTCGACCACGGCACCGTCCACGCCACGCCCGGCGACTGGTGGACCGTCTTCGCGCAGTCACCCGAGGTGTTCCGGCACGCGGTCCGGGGATTCGCCGTCTACCGCAACTCACGCCTGGATCCACTGCTGCGCGAACTGGGGCAGTGCCGCGCCGGATACGCGCGCGGTAGTCAGTTCGTGTTCTCCCAGCACTGTAAGCAGATGCGTTCCCTGGGCGCGCCCGAGGAGAAGATCGCGGCCATCCCGTCCTGGCAGATCAGCGACTGTTTCTCCGAACTCGAACGCGCGATCCTGGCCTACACCGACTGCCTGGTCCACGACGGCGGCCGGGTGCCCGACGAAGTGTTCGCGGTCCTGCGAGCCAACCTCAGCGATCCGGAAATCCTGGAACTGACCTACATCACGGCGCTGTACGACATGCACGCCACCATGTGCCGCGCCCTGCGGCTGGAATTCGACGATCGCCCGGAACCCGTCGCGGAGGTGCAGATTCCGGAGGGTGTGCAGGTCCGCGACCTGTCGGCCGATCTGTCGGGGGAGTAGCCGGAACCGCACAGGCCGCCCCGCCGGATGTCGGCGAGGCGGCCTGTGTCGTTGCGACCGAACCTCTTTCGGTTACGCGGACGCGCCGGGGGTCGCCGCGGCGCCGTCTCGGAGCGCGGCGATCGTGTCGATCCGCGCGACCGCATCGTCGATGATGCGGTCGATGAGTTCTTGCACGGTGGGCAGATCGTCGATGATTCCGGTGACCTGTCCCGCGGCCAGCACACCGGCCTGCGTATTGCCCTCGACCAGACCGGCCTTGAGCAGCATCGGAGTATTGGCCGCCATGATCACCTGAGACCAGGTGAGGTCCTTGGCCTTTCGCATCGCCAGACCGTCGCGGACCATGGTGGACCATTTCATGCCGGTCATCGATTTGAACTTCGCGGCATTGGCGACCGCGGCGGACAGTCCGCGCCAGCTGCCCGAATGTTCCAGCCGGTCCACCAGATCGGTGTTGAGCACCCGATGCGGCATGCCGTCCACCTTCAGTGAGACGACGGTGTCCTGCAGTCCGCGGCGCAGATACTCCTGTTTCACCTCGTCGGGCACGCTGCTGTCCTGGGTGAGCAGGAAGCGGGTGCCCATCGCCACGCCCGCGGCGCCGTAGGCGAGCGCGGCCGCCAGTCCGCGGCCGTCGAAGAAGCCGCCGGCGGCGATCACCGGAATGTCGACCGCGTCGAGTACCGAGGGCAACAGCAGCGTGGTGGCCACCGGACCGGTGTGCCCGCCGCCCTCGCCGCCCTGCACGATCACCGCGTCGGCGCCCCACGAGGCCACCTTCACCGCATGCTTGGCGGCGCCGATCGAGGGCACCACCACCACGCCGGCGTCCTTGAGCCGCGCGATGAGCTCCTTCTTCGGGGCCAGCGCGAACGAGGCGACCCGGACCTTCTCGCGGATCAGCAGTTCGATGCGTTCGGCGGCGTCGGAGGCATCGGCGCGGATGTTCACACCGAACGGTTTGTCGGTGTGCGCCTTGGTCTTCGCGATGGCCGCCTCGAGTTCGGCGTAGGTCATCGTGGCCGAGGCCAGAATGCCGAGGCCGCCGGCCTGG
Source organism: Nocardia mikamii NBRC 108933 (assembly GCF_001613505.1). Classification (GTDB taxonomy): domain Bacteria; phylum Actinomycetota; class Actinomycetes; order Mycobacteriales; family Mycobacteriaceae; genus Nocardia; species Nocardia mikamii. Next base: position 363,097 of record NZ_BDCM01000003.1, on the reverse strand, counting down.
GAGGTCGCCGCCACCAGGCGTGGCCCGGCCACCCAGCCCATTCCGGTCTGCACGATCGGATGCTCGATGCCGACCAGTTCGGTCAGCGGAGTCCGCAGCCGGCTCACGCTGTGTTCATCGGGCATGATCGGGGCCCTCCGTGGTTACGCAAGCTGCCGCCTCCGGGCCTCGTCCGATCATGCCGCCACTTCCTTTTCGCGGATTCCCTTGGGATCCAGCACCGTTCGGATGATCCGCAGCTCCTCGTCGGTGGGCGTGCGGGTCACCTCGGCGCCGTCCAGTCCGGCCACCTCGAACGCGGTGTTCTCGACGACCTCGTCGGCGCTCACCCCCGGATGCAGCGACAGCGCCCGCAGGGTGTGGCCGGGCCCACCGAAGTCGAACACGCCCAGGTTGCTGATCACCCGATGCAGGTGGTGGAACCGGTACGCCGGATTCTCGGGATCGATCTTGTCGTAACCGATTCCGCACACGATGTCGACGGTCTCGCAGAACACGCGCTTGCTGTGCTTGGGAACGAAGTAGCTGGTCGCGTGGTTGATGGTGTTGCCCGGGGCGCCGCGCACACCGAACATCTGCCGGTTCGGCCGCTGCAGCGCGCCGAAGGCGGACAGATTCTGGTTGCCGTAGCGGTCGATCTGGTTGGCGCCCATGACGACATGGCGCCGCCCGGAAGCCACCACATCGAACACCTTGCCGAACGGAATCCAGCCCTCGGTGGGAGCCTTGGCGCCCAGCGCGGGGGTGTCGGCCAGCAACAGCGCCTCTCCGTCGGAGATCAGCAGATCCGGTTCGAAGGTCAGTCGCGCCAGCCGCGCCCCGATGGTGGGGGTCGGCGACATCGGGCTGGCCATGATCTCACCCGCGCCCCGGAAGATCTCGGCGCAGGCGACCGCGCACACCTCGGCGCGGGTGACAGTGGTGGTCTCGCTCATCGGCGCTCCTCGGCAGCGAATTCGGCCACCGCGGAACGGTATTCGTCCTCGGTGACATCCAGATAGCGGGCCTTGAAGGCCGCCCAGGTCTCGGGATCCTTGGCCGCCTCGACGTAATGGCGCTGGAACTTCTCGTCGCGGCCGTAGCTGCCGGAGAAGGTGAAGTGCGCGCCGTCGGGCGCCTCCACGACGCCGTCGACCATCATGCGATTGAGGATGATCGCCTGGTTCGGAACGGCTTTCACCAGTTCCTCGGTCTCGACCAGCCGATCCACCGACAGGAACCGCCGCTCGGCGGCCAGGCAGTACAGATCGTCCATGTACGGGTCGACACCGGTGTAGGCGGCGTTGCCGTGCTTGTCGCCGATGTCGAGGTGAACGAACGCGGCGTCCAGGTTGAGCGCCGGCATCGCGACCAGGGTTTCGACGCGGCCGTCGGCAGCCGGATACGGGGACTGCACCGTGCGCAGTTCACCGTCCCAGAAACTCGGCACGTCCGACCCCAGCCCAGCGCGGGTGGGCAGGAACGGCAGGCGGGCCGCGGCCGCCTGCAGGCCGGATTTGACCATGCCCTCGTCCATTTCGCGGGAGATCAGCTCACCGCCGGTGCGTGCCTTGGCGAACCAGGGATCGTAGAACGGCGCCGAATCGAGGGAGACGAATCCGTAGTAGGCCTTGCGCACCTTGCCGGCCGAACACAGCAGTCCCAGATCCGGCCCGCCGTAGGTCACGACGGTCAGATCGGTGACATCCGAGCGCAGCAGCGCCCGCACGAACGCCATCGGCTTACGCCGCGAACCCCAGCCGCCGAGGCCGATGGTCATCCCGCTGCGCAGCTGGGAAACCGCATCCTCCAACAACATCCGCTTGTCGCGCATGCTCACTTCCCCTCCTGTGTCTTGCCGGACATCCGCACCCGGTCGGCCCGATGCGCGGGCTGCGCACTGTGGCTCATCGTGCCTCCTTTTTGGCGGCCAGATCCTCGTCGAACCGCGCCCGGATCTCATCGGCCACACCGGCGAGATTCAGCTCGAAGGTGAAGCCCTGTTCGAAGCGGTAGCTGCGGTGCACGTCCTGCAGGTCGATACCGTTGAGCGCGCGTTTCGCGGCCCGGATGACCCGCCCGTCCTTGGCGGCGATGTTCTTCGCGACTTCCAGTGCGGCGGAATCGAGTTCGGCTCGCGGGACCACCTTGTGCACCGAGCCGAAGTGGTGCAGCTGCTGTGCGGTCACGGTGGAGGCGGTGTAGAACAGCGTGCGCATCATGTGCTGGGGGACCAGCCGGGCCAGGTGGGTGGCCGCACCCAGGGCGCCGCGCTCGACCTCGGGCAGTCCGAAGGTGGCGTCGTCGGAGGCGACGATGACATCGGCATTGCCCACCAGGCCGATGCCGCCGCCGAGGCAGAAGCCGTTCACCGCCGCGATCACCGGCACCGGGCACTCGTAGACCGCGCCGAAGGCGTCGTAGCAGCCGTGGTTGGCGTCGATGAGCGTCTGATGGCCCGGGTTGCGCTGGATCTCCTTGATGTCGACCCCGGCGTTGAAGCCGCGGCCCTCGGCGCGCAGCACGACCACCTTGGTCTCCGGGTCGCGCCCGGCCTCGCGAATCGCATCGGCCACGCCGAACCAGCCCGCGGTGGGCAGTGCGTTGACCGGCGGATAGTCGATCGTGACGACCTCGATACCCGAGGTCTCGGTGTGACGGTTGATCCCCATCGCATGTCCATTCGTTGGCAAAACAAGCAAGTGCTTGGTAGGTTAGCACGGTGGCAATCGAAGTGGACCTGTCCGGATCGGTAGTTCTCGTGACGGGCGGGGTCAGGGGCGTAGGCGCCGGCATCAGCCGGGTGTACCTGGACGCCGGCGCGACGGTCGTGGTGTGTGCCCGCCGCCCCGGCGAGGCGGAGATCGAGAGTTCCGGGCGCACCGCCGAATTTCTGCCGTGCGATGTCCGCGACGGCGAGGCGGTGACCGCGCTGATCGAGACGATCGTGCAGCGGCACGGCCGGCTCGACCATGTGGTGAACAATGCCGGCGGCGCGCCGTTCGCCCCCGCCGCCACCGCCTCACGCAACTTCCACGCCAAGATCGTGGAGCTGAATCTGCTGGCCCCGCTGCTGGTTTCGCAGGCGGCCAACTCCGTCATGCAGCAGCAGCGCGAGGGCGGTTCGATCGTGATGGTCTCGAGTGTGAGCGGCCACCGGCCCTCGCCCGGCACCGCCGCCTACGGTGCGGCCAAGGCCGGCCTGGACAGTCTGGTGTCCTCGCTGGCGATCGAGTGGGCACCGAAGGTGCGGGTCAATTCGGTGATCGTCGGCATGGTCGGCACCGAATCCAGTCATCTGCACTACGGCGACGACGCCGGGATCGCCGCCGTCGAGGCGACCGTGCCGCTGGGTCGGCTGGCGACCCCCGAGGACATCGGCCGGGTCGCGGTCTTCCTGTCCTCGCCGCTGGCCGGCTACGTCAACGGCGGCTCGCTCATCGTGCACGGCGGCGGGGAACGTCCCGCGTTCCTGGACGCGGCGACCGTCAACGACGCGCAGCCCGCCGCACGTTAGCCGTTGGCGCGCGCGATCACCGATCACAGCGAAAACCCTTACCGCACCGAGGAAATGAGAGCAGCAGATATGACCGACAACTCCGAGCTGATCTGTGCAGGACGCACCGTGATCGTCACCGGCGCCGGCCGCGGTATCGGCCGGGCCCACGCCCTGGCCTTCGCCGCGGCGGGCGCCAACGTGGTGGTCAACGATCTGGGTGCGGAACTGGACGGCGCGCCCAGCGTCGATTCGCCCGCCGCCCAGGTGGTCGAGGAGATCGTGCAGGCCGGGGGCCGGGCCGTCGTCAACGGTGACGACATCGCGGACTGGGCCGGTGCGAAGCGGCTGATCGGCCAGGCCGTGGAGACCTTCGGCGGACTGGACGTGGTGGTGAACAACGCCGGTATCGTGCGCGACCGGATGCTGGTCAACCTGGCCGAGGAGGAGTGGGATGCCGTGATCCGCGTCCACCTCAAGGGCCATTTCGCGACCATGCGGCATGCCATCGAGTACTGGCGTGCGGAATCCAAGGCCGGCCGCGCCCGCGACGCCCGCATCATCAACACCAGCTCCGGTGCCGGTCTGCAGGGCAGCGTCGGCCAGGGCAACTACGCCGCGGCGAAGGCCGGTATCGCGGCGCTGACCATCACCGCCGCAGCGGAATTCGGGCGCTACGGGGTCACCGTCAACGCCATCGCCCCCTCCGCGCGCACCCGCATGACCGAAACCGTCTTCGCCGATATGATGGCCCGCCCCGACGACGGCTTCGACGCGATGGCGCCGGAAAACGTCTCGCCCCTGGTGGTCTGGCTGGGCAGCCCGGATTCCGCGGGTGTCACCGGCCGCATGTTCGAGGTCGAAGGCGGGAAGGTGGCATTGGCCGACGGCTGGCGCCACGGTGTCGCCGAGGACCGCGGTGCGCGCTGGCAGCCGTCCGAATTGGGACCGGTGGTACGCGAGTTGATCGCCAAGGCAACCGATCCCGAGCCGGTCTACGGAGCCTGAGCACCGCAACTCTCACAGCAACGATCCGCGCCGGTGAGATCGCACTCAGCCGCCCCCTTCCCGCGGCCGCGATCCGCCGGCGTCGCCGTTTCCAATCCCCTTGTGTCAGTGGGGATGACGTCGCGTTTTCGGCCTTCCGATCGCGAGTGGGAGCGGTCACCACCGGGACCGGTTTCAACCCCCGCGCCCCCAGGAGTGATCGGGCTCACATGATCTCGCTGCGCGAGCAAACTGCCGGCAGTTAAGATGGGCCGCATTCGTACGGTCCCGGAGAGGTTGTAGCGACCGGGGAGAAATCTGCGCTGAGAAGTTGAGGGAAGGCAAGCGCATGACCATGGGTCGCATCGCGCGCGTTGTTGCGGTAGCCGGATTGATCGGCAGTTGCGGGGTCCTCGGTCCCCTGGTGGCCAACGCACAACCAGCCACTCCTGCTACCGCCCCGCACCCCTCGCCGACAGCCCCGCACAGCTCGCCCTCCGGCAGTCCGAGCGCCGCGCAACCCGAGGCCGCGAAGCCCACCCGAGATGCCGCAGCCCGGCCGGATGTCGCGGCGTCATCGCCCGATGATGCGCCGGGCGGGGTCATCTCGGTTTCGCAGCCTGTGGCCGGGGCCGGCGTGGTGGCACAGCAGGGGCCGTCCGGTTCGGCGGGGCCCACTCCTTCCGACGACGGCCAGTACAACGGCCACCTGACCATCCCCGGACGCTCGGCCACGTCGTCGACGCCGGCGCCGGCGCAGGTTTCCGCACCACCGCCGCCCATCACACCGACTCCGGTTGCCGGTGAAGGCTTTGCGGGCCTGGCGAGCATCCTGGGCACCGGCTCGGCCGCCGTTGGATCGGCGGCCGCGGGTTCGGCCGCGTCCGGTTCCGCGCTGACCGGCTCGGCTTTGGGCGGAACCGGTTCCGCCGCAACGGGTTCGGTGGGCGCGGCCACGGGATCCGCCCTGGCCGGAACCGGCTCCGCGGCCGCCGGTACCGGATCCGCCGCTGCCGCAACGGGTTCGGCGGCTACCGGTTCCACGCTCGCGACCACCGGGTCGGCCGCCGCCGGCACCGGTGCGCTGCTGGCCGGGCTGCTCGGCACCGGCTCCGCCGCCACCGGATCCGCGCTCGCCGGCCTCGCCGGGACAGGTTCCGCCGCAACCGGTTCCGCGCTGGCGGCGCTGCTCGGCACCGGCTCCGCGATCACGGGATCGGCTGCCGTGGGGTCGGCCGCCGCGATGTCGCCGCTGCTGCTTCTGCTTCTGCTGCAGCCGGCTCCGCCTCCGCCGGTACCGGCAGCGCCTCCGCTCGCCATCCCGCCGGTGCCGCCGGTCCCCGCCGTCCCCGCGGTGCCGGGCGCACCTGTCGTCGCCGCACTCCCGGCGCCTGCCGCGGTCCCGCCTGCGGCGCCACCCGCACCACCGGCTCCTGCTCCGGCGGCTCCGGCGCCCGCACTGGCCCAGTCGAATCCCGCCGTGCGTCCTACCGCGGCCAATAGCGGACTGCCCGAAGTGAAGACGCTGGCCGTGCTCGGCGGCGTGATCGCCATGGCGCTGGCCGCGGCCGGTTCCGGCGCGGTGAGTTTCCAGAGTGCCTCCGCCGCGCAGGCGCGCATCGACGCCGCACGCGCGGAATTCTTCGGACCGAGGGCCTGAGGGGGCGCGAGATGACCGAGAGCCGGATTCAGACGGGCCGCTCCTACCGCCGCGTCGCCGCCGCCGTCGACGCGGTGTGCGCGGTCGCCGCCGATTTCGACGCCACCACACTGGAAGAGGTGGTCCTCGCGATCGCGGCCGAACGCGGCCGCATGATCGAAATCGCCGATGCTCAGCTCGGTCCGGGCGTCTGCGGTCAGCGCCGCAGCTATCCGGACAAGGACGTGATCGTGCTGGCCGCGGCCCTGCCCAGCCGTGACCACACCCTCGCGCACGAACTGGGCCATGTGGTCTTCGACCACCCGGGTGAACCGGCCGCCGAGGTGACGCTCGAGGCCAGCGACGATCTGATCGCCTACATGCTGTCCCAGCGCGCGCATCAGCAGATCGTCGACGACGGGCGCGACGATCAGTACGAGTGGGAAGCCGAAACCTTCGCCGGCATGCTGATGACCCGCCTGCGCGTCTTCAACAACCGCGGCGCCGGTGTCTCGGTGCTCCGATTCGACGAGGCCCTCGGATGACCGAGGGGCCCGGAGGCGGCAGCCTGCGTAACCACGGAGGGTCTCTCGGTCATTCGCAGAGGGCTCGGATGACCGAGGGACCCGGAGGCGGCAGCCTGCGTAACCACGGAGGGTCTCTCGGTTATCCGCGGAAGGCTCGGATGACCGAGGGGCCCGGAGGCGGCAGCCTGCGTAACCACGGAGGGTTTCTCGGTTATCCGCGGAAGGCTCGGATGACCGAGGGGCCCGGGGACCCGACGAGAAGGACAGGGGAGGTATGACGTTCTGGTTGACGGCTCTGCTGGTGTGGATGGCGGCCGGCGCCCGCATCGGTCGTGTCCTGGTGAAGCCCGCGACCACGGCCCGGGTGGCGATCGTGATCGCGGTCGCGGCGGTGGCCGCCGCGGCCACCCTCGGCATACCCGAGATCGCGGTGGCGGTGGATCACGCACTGCCGCAGGGGATCAACGGCCGAGCGCTGGCCGACTGCCTGGTGGTGGCGACCTGGCTGCTGTTCGCGGTGGCCACGTCGGTGGTGGCGGCCGCCGCCTGGCCGGTGGTCTCGCGTCGGAATCTGCGCCAGATCGCCTGGATGGTCTACGGTTTCGGCGCGCTCGCCATCGCCGCCACCATCGGGTGGTCGATGTTGTTCGGCTGGGTCATGACCCTGCTCGGCTGCGCCTTCATCGCCGTCACCGGTCTGCGCAATCTGGACTGGACGGCGCTGGGGCGCGGTATCGCGCTCTACACGGCCGGGACGGTGATCGCGGGTGTGCTTGCGGCGCTGTCGATTCGGCGGCTGGCGATCGGTGAACAACCCGTGCGGCCCGGCGATCCGGGCTGGTTCTGGCCGGCCTGGCAGCTCGCGAGCCTGCTGATCGCGGTCGGCGCGGTATGGATCGTGATCGAGCTCTGGGTGCGAGCGCGCCTGCTGCTGCGCCAGATTCGGGCCCTGCACCGCACGATGGTCAAGCGCTTCCCCGAGGTGGTGGCGCACGAGCAGACGGTGTCGGCCACCCAGCTCAAGGCTTCCGATCAGGTCGCGCAGATCATGGACGCGTTGTACCTGCAGACCGGCGGCGGCATGGAGGTGGCGGCGGCCGGTGTTCCCGCCCGCTCGGTCACCGACCGTGCCGAGCGGGTGGCCCGCTGGGCACGCAATCCGCTCGGTGACGAAATCGTCGACGCCCGCTGGATCGCACCGCCGGAGGGACTGAGCCCGCGCGGGTGGGTGCAGGCGATCGCCCGTGCCTTCGAGCGCACCGCGACCGACCGGAAATCAGCGGTCGCACAGGCGGATTGATCATCGATGCGGCCGGACCGATTGGGCGGCGGCCCGTTCGCACAGTGCGGACCGAAGCGTCTCCGCTTCGGTCTCAGGTCACAAGACAACACAGTGCGGTTCCGAGTGCCGCACTGTGTTGCCTTGTCCAACTTGCTATTCCGTGCCGTCCGGTGGAACCTCGGGCAGACCCTCACTCGCCCGGAGCTTTTCGGCCATCGAGGTCAGGAGGTTCTGCGACTCTTCGGAGAGATCGAACGCCCTGCTCGACAGCCGACGCAGTCCATAGCCCTGCAGCTGGGACAGCAACTCCAGATCATGGTCGATCTTGGCGGCGTAGATGTCGTTGAAGAAGTAGTCCGGTTTGACCTTGAAGAACTTTGCCAGTGCGGCAACCGTCTCATCTGAGGGGTTCGTCCGCTGACCCGACCGCAACTGCGAGAGATACGGTTTCGAGATCGGATGCCCGGAGGCGGTGAGCGCTGCCGCCACCTCGGCATTGGTGTGCGGCTTACGCCCCGGGGGATGCACGGTTTCGAACAGCTTGTTCAGCCGCGCCGCGAAATCAGCCATTGTGAGCCGCCCAATTCCCTTCGCTGTACTAACAGTCGTTATCTCGGATACGTATCATTGATATTAGCGGCTGAGTAACTGAAAACCTACGCCTGATTCGGGATTTCCTTGAAGCTTCCAGGTCGGCCGTCCGGGAACTGTTCAGCGTCGGCACGTTTGCGGGGCAACGCACCCTCACTGGTCGAGGGGCAGTACGCTCCGGTTCTGGCCCGTCGAACGAGTCTCGCTCAACGGGCCATTGATAACCGGAAGATAGCTGACATCTCATCCTTTTGTCTGTATCGCAGTTTGTGTGGCGTACGACACGTCTCGGGGCTGTGAGGATGAACGTTCAACTACGGATGAAATCTGTTCGGTATTACAACCGCTCGATGATTGTGCCGGTCGCAAGTGCGCCACCGGCGCACATGAGGACCATTGCGATCGACTTGTCGGAGCGTTCGAGCTCGTGCAGGGCGGTGGTGATCAAACGTGACCCGGTGCTGCCGACCGGATGTCCGATCGCAATCGCGCCGCCGTTGACATTGACCCGATCCATATCCGGCTTGTGCACCGACGCCCACGACAGCGGGACCGAGGCGAAGGCCTCGTTGATTTCGAAGAGATCGATATCGGCGATGCTCATGCCCGACTTCTCCAGCAGGCGCGTGGTCGCCTGCACCGGACCGTCCAGGTGGAACTCCGGCTCGGCGCCGACGAGGCACTGGGTGACGATGCGAGCCCGCGGCCTCAGTCCGGCACGCGCCGCGGCCTGTTCGTCCATGAGCAGCACTGCGGCCGCGCCGTCGGAGATCTGCGACGAGGTGCCGGCGGTGTGAATTCCTCCCTCCAGCACCGGCTTCAGCTTCGCCAGGCTCTCCCGGCTGGTCTCGCGCAATCCCTGGTCACGACTGACGTCGCGCGTCTCGCCGGTGAGCGCGCCCTCCTTGTCGACCTGCGGCGCGCCGGCGATGGTCAGCACCTCGCGGTCGAACCGCCCTTCGGCCCAGGCCTGGGCGGCCAAACGCTGTGAGCGCACGCCGAATTCGTCGATATCGTCGCGGGTGATGCCGCGCCGCTTGGCGATTCGCTCGGCCGCCTCGAACTGATTGGGCATATCGATATCCCAGCTCGCAGGGCGGCGGGGTCCGGCGTTCTCGCCCACGTTCGCGCCGAGCGGGACATGGCTCATGGATTCGATCCCGCAGGCGACGCCGATATCGATCGCGCCCTGGGCGATCTGCCCGGCGATCAGGTGGTTGGCCTGCTGGGCGGAGCCGCACTGGCAGTCGATGGTCGTCGCGCCGACCTGCCAGGGGAGTCCGGCGTGCAGCCACGCGGTGCGGGTGACGTTGTTGCTCTGCTCGCCGACCTGCATGACGCAGCCGCCGATGACCTGTTCGACCAGTGCCGGATCGAGCTGTGCGCGTTCGAGGACGCCGCGCTGGGCGGCGCCGAGCACCTCGGCGGCGTGCAGGCCGGCCAGCCAGCCGTTGCGTTTGCCGATCGGGGTGCGCGCGGCCTCGACGATGACGGGGGTGCCCATAACTTCAACCTTTCGAACAGGATCCGTATCAGCACAGAAACTGGAACAAGTTCTGTGGATGTACTGAGGGCGGACTATGGCTTCTTTACTACTGATACCACCTATGCTGCAATGAAGGTAGAACGTGTTTCAGTTAGTCGAAGGAGACAACTGGTGGTTGACACCCATGTAGCTCCGAACCTCCCCGAGGGGTTCGACGCCACAGATCCCGATATGTGGGCCCGCGGCATTCCCGTCGAAGAGTTCGCGGAGCTACGCCGGGCCGCGCCGATCTGGTGGAACCCGCAGTCTCCGGAGGTCGGAGGGTTTCACGACGACGGCTTCTGGGTCGTGTCCAAGCACGCCGATGTCAAGGAGGTCTCGCGGCGCGACGATTTCTCCACCTACGAGAACACCGCGATTCCCCGCTTCAACGACGACATCCCGCGCGAGGCCATCGAGCTGCAGCGCCACATCCTGATCAACAAGGATGCGCCCGAACACACCAAACTGCGCAAACTGATCTCCAAGGGCTTCACCCCGCGCGCCATCAACGGCCTGCGCGCGGAGCTGTCCGCCCGCGCCAAATCGATCGTCGACGCGGCCGCGGCCAGCGGCGCCGGCGACTTCGTCACCCAGGTGGCCTGTGAGCTGCCGCTGCAGGCGATCGCCGAACTCATCGGTGTCCCGCAGGAAGACCGGATGAAGGTCTTCCAGTGGTCCAACGAGATGACCGGCTACGACGACCCCGACAGCGATGCCGACCCGGCGATGTCATCGATGGAGATCCTCGGCTACGCCTGGCAGATGGCCGAGGCCCGGAAGGCGCAGCCGGCCGACGACATCGTCACCACGCTGGTCAACGCCGATATCGACGGTGAGGCCCTGACCTCGGAGGAGTTCGGCTTCTTCGTGATCCTGCTGGCGGTCGCCGGTAACGAGACCACCCGCAACGCCATCACCCACGGCATGCACGCGTTCCTGGAGAACCCGGAGCAGTGGGAGCTCTACAAGCGTGAGCGGCCCGCCACCGCCGCCGACGAGATCATCCGCTGGGCCACTCCGGTGAGCTCGTTCCAGCGGACCGCGCTGGTCGACACCGAACTGTCCGGAGCGCAGATCAAGAAGGGCCAGCGCGTCCTGCTGATGTACCGCTCGGCCAATTTCGACGAGGAGGTGTTCGAGAACCCGTACACCTTCGACATCACTCGCGATCCGAATCCGCACCTGTCCTTCGGTGGTACCGGCGCTCACTTCTGCATCGGCGCCAACCTCGCGCGCCTGGAGATCGACCTGATCTTCAACGCCATCGCCGACCACCTGCCCGACATCACCAAGCTCGGCGACCCCAAGCGCCTGACCTCGGGCTGGCTCAACGGCATCAAGGAATTCCAGGTCGACTACAAGACCAAGGCAGTGCCGCCTCTCCGGGACTCCAGCGTGCCGTGAGGCGGTGGTCGGCCTGGACACGGAAGGGCGGGCACCCACGGTGCCCACCCTTCGTCTGGTCCGGCGCTATTCCTTGCGCATGGTTCCCATCGCGCGATCGGTCTCCCAGAACGCGCGCAGCGCCACGATCTTCCCGGCGTCGTCGACCTTGTAGGTGAACACGCCCTCGGCGTCGATGACGTGTCCGCCCAACTGGGTGCGGATCAGCCCGGTGAAGGCCACCTCACTGCCGCAGGCGAAGGAGTCGCCGAAGACGAAATCGATGGATTCGGTCGGGGCGATGGCCTTGTCCCAGAATGCCGCGATGGCGTCGCGTCCGCGATGGCCCACACCCTCGGGATCGAAGACGGAGGGGCCGATCGGATCCTCGACGATCCCGTCGGCGGCGAACAGTGCCAGCCACGCCTCCTTGTCCCGGGCGCGCACCGCGGCCTGTGAGGCCCGTCCGGCGAGGCGCGCCGGATGCTCGGTGGTGGTGGTAGCGGTCATCTCGGCCTCCCGGCTCGGTGGTTTCGGTGAATTTGCTGATGGAATTGCAAATGTGCTTTCCGCCGGCAATCCGGTCACCCGGAAATGCCGGCGGAATTGCGTGTCACCGTGGTTCCGAGCCCACTACCCACATCGAGAAGTACTGTGATCCGCCACCATAGGCATGGCCGAAGGCTTTTCGGGCGCCCTCGACTTGGTAATCGCCCGCCCGGCCCATTACCTGCTTGGCCGCCTCGGCGAAGCGGATCATGCCGGATGCGCCGATCGGATTGGAACTCAACACGCCACCCGAGGGATTGACCGGCAGCTTCCCGCCGATCTCGGTTTCGCGCGCATCGACCAGCTTCCAGCCCTCGCCCTCGGGGGTGAAGCCCAGGTTTTCCAGCCACATCGGCTCGAACCAGGAGAACGGGACGTAGATCTCGGCCGCATCGATCTCCTCGAGCGGATTGGTGATACCGGCCTGCTTCCACAGCGCGGCCGCGGCGTCGCGTCCGGCCTGCGGGTTGACCTGGTCGCGGCCGGAGTAGGCCAGCGGTTCGGTGCGCATGGCCGTGCCGTGCACCCACGCGACCTTCTTACCCGATGCCTCGACCGCCTTCGCCGATTCCTCGTCGCCGATCACGATCGCGCACGCACCGTCGGAGGACGGGCAGGTCTCGTCGAAACGCACCGGGTCCCACAGCATTTGGGACGCGAGTACCGATTCCATGGTGATATCGGGCTGGCGCAGATGCGCGAACGGATTCTTCGCGCCGTTGCGGCGATCCTTCACCGCGACCATCGCGCCGATGTGCAGGGGAGCATTGGCCCGCCGGATGTACGCGCGCACATGCGGCGCGAAGTATCCACCGGCACCGGCGCCGACCGGCATCGTGAACGGCACCGGATTCGACAGGGCCCACATGGCATTGGATTCGGACTGCTTCTCCCAGCAGATCGCCAGCACCCGGCGGTACACGCCGGCCTGCACGTGGTTGGTGGCGACCACGCCGGTCGAACCGCCGACCGAACCCGCGGTGTGCACGCGCAGCAGCGGTTTTCCGGTGGCGCCCAGGGCATCCGCCATGAACAGCTCGGGCATCATCGAGCCCTCGAACAGATCCGGCGCCTTACCGACGATCACCGCGTCGATATCGGCCATGGTCAGATCGGCATCTTCGAGTGCGCGATCGATTGCCTCGCGGCACATACCGGCCATCGAGACATCGGTCCGTTTCGTCACGTGATGGGTTTGTCCCGTGCCGAGTACGGCGGCTTGATTGGTCATCGTCCAGCCTCCAGGATGGCCACCAAGTTCTGCTGCAACGCCGGACCGCTGGTGGCGTGTGCGAGGGCTCGCTCGGCGGTGCCGTTCATGATTTCGTTGGCCGCGTAGCCGATTCGTTCCAGACCGGCGGCGAACATCGGGTTGCCCGCCAGCGCGCCACCCGAGGGGTTGATGCGGGTGGACTCGCTCAGCCCGATGGCCTGCTTCAGGATCAGCTGTTCGTGACTGTAGGTCGCGTGCAGTTCGGCGACATCGAATCCGCTCGCATCCCCGCCGAGCACCGCCTTGGCCGCGGCTGCGGTGGAGGGCGAAGTGGTCAGATCGCGCGCGCCGATCATCGGGGTGTCGATGCGATGCGCCATACCGGTCAGCCAGGCCGGCCGCTCGCACAGTTCGCGGGCCTTGTCGCCGCGGGCCAGCACGATCGCGGCGGCGCCGTCGGTGATCGGCGCGATGTCGTGTTCGCGCAGCGGATTCGCGACATACGGTGCGGCGAGCCGCTTCTCGATCTCGGCGTCGTCGGCGGCCGAGACCGCGGCCATATCGCGTTCGGTCCAGTTTCCGGCGTCGAGCCCGGCCCGGGCCTGCAGTCCGGCCACGGAGACCGCGTCCGGCCACAGCGGGGCCACCAGGTACGGATCCATCTGCATCGTCAGCACCTGCCGCAGCGTGCCGGCCGACGGCTTGCCGAAACCGTAGACCAAGGCGGTTTCGGCCTGTCCGGAGCGCAGTTTCACCCACGCCTCGTACAGCGCCCAAGCGGCGTCCATCTCGACGTGCGATTCGTTGATCGGCGGCACGGCGCCGATCGAGTCGATCGCGGAGATGAACGAGAAGGCGCGTCCGGCAAGGTAATCGGAGGACCCGGAGCACCAGAAGTCGATATCGGACACGCCGATGCCGAGCTTGTCGTACAGCTGCCGGAAGCACGGGACCAGCATTTCGACACCGTTGGTGGTGCCGTAGGTTTCGCGGACATGCGGGGCGTGGGCGAAGCCCACCACCGCGATATCTGTTGCGTTGTCGCTCAAGGTGTTTCGCTCCTAGAGGTGGTGCCGGTAGCTGTCGTAGTCCGCGTCCGGCTCGCCGTTGGGCTCGAAGTGGTCCACGTTCTCCAGCGTGTAACCCCACTCCTCGCGCGGCTTCCACACCGCCTTCACGCGCATACCCATGCGGACTTCGCTGGGGTCGCAGCCCAGCACCCGGTGCAGCACCGGAATGTCGGCGCCGTCGAGCAGTACGTACGCGGTGACGTACGGCGGCTTGATCTTCTGTCCCATGAACGGCACGTTCACGATGCAGAACGTGGTGATGGTTCCGGTATCGGGCAGGTCGACCATCTCGTCGGTCGGGCGCCCGTCGATCGGGTCGGCGCCGCGGGGTGGAAAGTACACCTTGCTCTCGGCGTCGGCGCGACCACCGATCAGGCGACCCTCGACCAGCGCCTTCAGATACCGCGTCTCGGTCGGCGAGGCGGTGTGCTTGTACCGCAGGTCGATCGGGGTGACGATACCGGTGACCGGCTCGGCCGCATCGGCGTCCGGTGAGGTGGAATCGGCTGGGGCCGAAGAGGTCTCGCCCGGTTCGACGCAGGCGATGTCGTGGATGCTGCCGTTGCGTTCGGCGGCCCACCGCACCCGCACGCGCAATCCGCTGCGCACCTCGTCGGGAGACGACACGTCGAGGGCGTGCAGCACCGCGGTGTCGGCGCCGTCGAATTTCACCAGCGCCCAGGCGAAGGGGCGGTCGAACGGCTGGCCGGGCAGCGGGTCGGCGACCCAGCTCCAGCTCTGCACCGTGCCGACATCGGAGACGTCGACGAAGTCGGTCAGCCGCTCCGCGGTCACCGGATCGAATTCCGCCGGCGGCACGATCACCCGGCCGTCGCTGCCGCGGACGCCGACGATCCGGCCCTCGCGCAGCCCGGTCAGGAACCGGCCGATGGTCGGTCCGACCGATCGGGTGTAGTCGAACTTCATCCGTAGTTCGGCGCTGAGTACCTCGGGTGCGGGTTCCGCTTCCGGACCGCTGCCTTTCGCGATTACGCCGGTCATGGTGTTCCCATTGGTCACGATATCGAGTAGAACAGGTTCTTATTCTGGTGGCAAGGGCTACCTGGAAAGGTGTCCGGCAGCGGGCTCGGTGAAACGGGCCGGGCGGAAGGAGTCGACGATGCGGTTCGGATTGCAGCTCGGATATTGGGGTGCGGGACCGCCGCCCAACGCCGGGGAGTTGGTGGTGGCCGCCGAGGAGGCCGGATTCGACGCGGTTTTCGCTGCCGAGTCCTGGGGCTCGGATGCCTTCACGCCACTGGCCTGGTGGGGCTCGTCCACGCGGCGGGTGCGGCTGGGAACCTCCGTGGTGCAGCTGTCCGCCCGCACTCCCACCGCGACCGCGATGGCCGCGCTGACCCTCGATCACCTCAGCGGTGGCCGCCACATCCTGGGCCTGGGCGTCTCCGGTCCGCAGGTGGTGGAGGGCTGGTACGGCCAGCCGTTCGCCAAACCGTTGCAGCGCACCCGGGAGTATGTCGGGATCATCCGCCAGGTACTGGCCCGCGAGGCGCCGGTGGTGAGCCAGGGCGCGCAGTACCGGCTGCCCTACGACGGGCCCGGCTCGACCGGCCTGGGTAAACCGCTCAAGCCGATCACCCATCCGCTACGTGCGGGTCTGCCGATCTGGCTGGGCGCCGAGGGGCCGAAGAACGTGGCGCTCACGGCCGAGATCGCCGACGGCTGGCTGGCGATCTACTACACGCCGCGACTGGCCGGAATGTACGACGAATGGCTCGACGAGGGGTTTGCCCGGCCCGGTGCCCGGCGTTCTCGGGAGGACTTCGAGATCGCGGCGAGCTGCCAGGTGATCATCACCGACGACGCCCGCGCCGAGATCGATCGGATCAAGCCGGTGATGGCGCTCTACATCGGCGGCATGGGCGCCGAGGAGCTGAACTTCCACGCCCAGGTCTACCGCCGGATGGGCTACGGCGCCGAGGTCGACGAGATCACCAAGCTGTTCCGCTCCGGCCGCAAGGACGAGGCCGCCGCCGTGATTCCGGACCAGCTGATCCTCGACACCGCCATCATCGGCGACGAGGGCCATGTGCGCTCCCAGCTGAAGGTCTGGGAGTCGGCGGGCGTCGGGATGCTCCTGGTGACGGTTCGTGACGTGGCGCAGCTGCACCGCCTCGCCCCCCTTGTCCAGATGTAGAACACGTTCTAGATTCGAGGAGTGACTTCGATGGAGCCGGCGCAGAAGCTGGGACTGTGGAATATCGCGGCCACCGACCCCGATCGGATCGCGGTCGTCGATCCGTCGGGGCGGGAGGTCGGCTACCGGGAGCTGTCCGATCAGGCCGACCGCATCGCACGAGGCTTACAGGCCAAGGGTTTACAGCCCGGCGATGTGCTGGTGTCGATGGTGCACAACACCACCGAAGCGCTCGCCGTGTACTTCGCGGCCTATCAGGCCGGGCTGTACATCGTCGCGGTGAACTGGCATCTGACCGGGCCGGAGATCGCGTACATCCTCGGCGACAGCGAGGCGAAGGTGTTCATCGCCGACGAGCGCTTCGCCGAAGCCGCGACCGTTGCCGCCGACGAGGCGAATGTTGCTGCGAGCGCGCGCTATTCGGTGGGCGACATCGACGGTTTCCAGCCCCTGGCCGAACTCGGCGCGGGGGAGTCCGGACGCCCCGACGTCCGGACCACCGGTGCGCCGATGCTCTACACATCGGGAACCACCGGGCGGCCCAAGGGAGTTCGGCGTCCGCTGACCGGCGCCGATCCCGATGTGGTGGGCCCGCAGGCGACCGGCTTCTTCGGACTCTTCGGCATCCAGCCCTTCGACGAACACGTGCACATCTGCGGCTCGCCGCTCTATCACACCGCCGTGCTGAACTTCGCCTCGATCTCGATTCAGTTGGGGCACAAGGTGGTTCTGATGGACAAGTGGGATCCGGAGGAGATGCTGCGGCTGATCGACACACATCGGGTGACACACAGCCATATGGTCCCCACCCAGTTCCACCGTCTGCTCGCCCTTCCGGAGGAGGTGCGGGCGCGCTACGACGTCTCCTCGCTGCGCTGCATGATCCACGGCGCCGCACCGTGCCCGCAGGAGACCAAACGCAAGATGCTGGAGTGGTGGGGCCCGGTCGTCACCGAGTACTACGCGGCGACCGAGGGCGGCGGCACGTCGATCTCGGGCGAGGAGTGGTTGCGCAAGCCCGGCTCGGTCGGCAAGGCGTGGCCGTACGCGGTGGTGAAGGTGCTCGACGAGGACGGCAACGAGGTCGCGCCCGGTGAGGTCGGCCAGGTCTACATGAAGATGGGCGGCTCCAACTTCGAGTACCACAAGGACAAGTCGAAGACCGAGGACGCGCGGGTGGGCGATCTGTTCACCGTGGGCGACATCGGGCATATGGATGCCGACGGCTACCTGTTCCTGCACGACCGGCGCTCGGATCTGATCCTGTCCGGGGGTGTGAACATCTATCCGGCCGAGATCGAGGGGGAATTGATCACCCATCCCAAGGTCGCCGACGTCGCGGTTTTCGGTATCCCGCATCCGGATTGGGGTCAGGAGGTGAAGGCGGTCGTGCAGCCGGCCGAAGGGGTCGCGGCCGATGACGCGCTGACCCGGGAACTGATGGAGTTCGCCGCGGCTCGCCTGGCGAAGTACAAGCTGCCCAAGAGCATCGACTACCTGCCCGAACTGCCGCGCGATCCGAATGGCAAGTTGTACAAGCGCAAACTGCGCGAGCGTTACGTGCCCGCGTAGCCGCAGTCTCGCCGATCGAGTCCGGACGCCCTTACCGTCCTGCCCTGTGTGGGGTGTCCTCGATCGGGGCGCCTCGAGCCCGCCCGGCTGTGCCGGCGGGCTCGTCGGCGTTGCAGAATACGCGTTTCAGCGAAACCCGCTGCCGCTTCGGCGGAATTAGTAAACTGTGTAAATCAAGTCTTGTCAGGCGTGAGAACACGTTCTATTTTGGTCCTGTGAGCTACAACATAGCGGACCTTGTCGAACACACCATCGACCTCGTGCCGGACCGTGTCGCGCTGGCCGACGACGTCCGCTCGGTGACCTATGCCGAGCTGGAGGATCGGGCCAACCGATTGGCGCACTACCTGCAAGAACAGGGTGTGCAGCCGGGTGACAAGGTCGGCATCTACTCGCGTAACACGATCGAGGCCGTGGAGGCCATGGTCGCGATCTTCAAGGCGCGGGCAGTAATGATCAACGTGAACTTCCGGTACGTCGAGAACGAGTTGCAATACATTTTCGACAATTCCGATATGGTCGCGCTGATTCACGAACGTCGCTACAGCGACAAGGTGTCGGCCGTGCGGCCGAACACGCCGAAGTTGAAGACGGTCATCGCCGTGAACGACGGTACCGAAGCCGAGGTGCCGTTGCCCGCCGATTCGGTGGAATACGAAGCGGCACTGGCGGCTTCGCGCGGCGAGCGCGACTTCGGCGACCGCTCCAACGACGACATCTTCATGATCTACACCGGCGGCACCACCGGCATGCCCAAGGGCGTGATGTGGCGGCACGAGGACTGGTGGCGGGTGCTCGGCGGCGGCATCAACTTCGTCACCGGTGAGGCGATCGAGGACGAGTGGCAGCAGGCCAAGGCCGGCGCCGCCGGTGGGCAGATGGTCCGCTACCCGATCCCGCCGATGATCCACGGCGGTTCGCAGTCGGCGACCTTTCACGGCCTGTTCGACGGCGGCAAGACGATCATGTTGCCGGAGTTCAGCGCTCACACCGTGTGGCAGGCGATCGACCGCCACGGCGTGAATCTGATCTTCATCACCGGTGACGCCATGGCGCGGCCGATGCTCGACGCGCTCAAGGAAGGTCATCCGGAAACCGGTGAGCCGTACCAGCACGCGAATCTGTGGGCGATGGCCAGCAGTGCGGCGCTGTTCTCGCCGGCGCTGAAGGACGAGTTCATCGAGTTGCTGCCGAATACGGTCATCACCGATTCCATCGGCTCCTCGGAAACCGGTTTCGGCGGCCTGTCGGTGGCGGCCAAGGGTGCGACCCACACCGGTGGTCCCCGGGTCAAGATCGACGCCTCCACCGCCGTCATCGACGAGGAGGGCAACCCCGTCGCGCCCGGCTCCGGTCAGGTGGGCGTGCTGGCCCGCACCGGCAACATCCCGCTCGGTTACTACAACGACCCGGTGAAGACCGCCGCGACGTTCAAGGAGTTCAACGGCGTTCGCTACTCGATCCCCGGCGACTTCGCCCGGGTCGAGGAGGACGGCACCGTGACGATGCTGGGCCGGGGGTCGGTCAGCATCAACAGCGGCGGCGAGAAGATCTACCCGGAAGAGGTCGAGGGTGCGCTCAAATGCCATCCGGAGATCTTCGACGCGCTGGTGATCGGTGTGCCGGACGAGCGCTGGGGACAGCGGGTGGCCGCGGTCGTGCAGTGTCGCGGTGGTAACCGTCCGACGCTCGAGGAGCTGCGCCCGGTGCTGACCAAGGAGATCTCCTCCTACAAGCTGCCGCGCAGCCTGTGGTTCGTGGAAGAGATCAAGCGCTCGCCGGCCGGAAAGCCCGACTATCGGTGGGCCAACGACCATGCCCGCTCGCGTCCGGCCGACGAGGAATCCCAGGCGTCCTCGAAATAGCCGCCCCGAAATAGATAGCTCGCCGAAGTAAATAACTGGCAATCGATATCGCCGCGCCCGCCACCAGAGTGGAGGCGCGGCGATGTCGTATCGCCGGAAGGCGGCGACCGTCGTCCGCCGAAGATCCGTCGAGCGCCATTGCGGAGCCGCGGCCTGCTGAGCACGGCGTCCGTGTCGATGCCCCTACTTTCGGGGTGTTTTCTGTCGGTGCCCTGTGCCACAGTGATCCGCATGAGCGAACAAGCTTCCGCCGGCACCGTCGACGACGTGCTGCAGCAATTCGAGAGTTACCGGCGGGAGCTGTGTGCTTACGCCTATCGGATGTTGGGTTCCTCGTTCGAGGCAGAGGACGCGGTTCAGGAGACTTTCACTCGGGCCTGGAAGGCCTACGACTCGTTCGAGGGTCGGTCCAGCCTGCGATCGTGGTTGTACAAGATCACCACCAACATCTGCCTGGATATGCTCGACGGCCCCCAGCGCCGGGCGCGGCCGATGGACCTGTCCGGGCCGTCGAGTCCGGACAGCCCGCTGCCGCCGCCGCAGCCGGATTACGTGTGGGTGGAGCCGATTCCGAACGCACTGGCCTTCGGCGCCGACCCGGCCGAACATGCCAGCACCAAGGATTCGCTGCGGCTGGCGTTCGTGGCCGCCTGTCAGCATCTGCCGGCCACCCAGCGGGCGATCCTCATCATGCGGGAGGTGCTGCGGTTCTCGGCCAACGAGACGGCCGAGATGTTGACGATGTCGCCGGCATCGGTCAACAGCGCGCTGCAGCGGGCACGCGCGACCATGTCCAAGGTGCAGCCCTCGGAGTCGAGCGGCTACGACGAATCCGATGACACTCAGCGCAAACTCGTCGACGGTTTCGTGCGCGCCTTCGAGGCCTACGACATGGATGCGCTCACCTCGCTGCTGAAACAGGATGTGGCGCTGTCGATGCCGCCCATCGAGCTGTGGGTCTCCGGTCCGGAGAACGTCGCTCAGTTCATGCTGTCGCCGGGCCCCTCCGCCTGCCGGGGTTCGCGGTTGATCCCGCTGGCCGGCGCCAACGGACTGCCGGCCTTCGGCCAGTACAAACCCACCGACGAGCCCGGGGTCTTCTCGCCCTGGTCGATCACGGTGCTGGAATTCGACGGTCCCGCGATCAGCGGATTGAACTTCTTCCTCGACACCGACCGGCTGTTCCCGCTGTTCGGATTGCCGCCGGAGTTGCGCGACTGACCCATCCCGGATCGTGAAGGGCCCGCCGGTCGAATGACCGACGGGCCTTCTTCTTTCGCGGTCGCAGAGATTTCCGTCTTCGAGACGTCATACCCCCTATGGGTATGGCGTGAATCACAGCGCTGGTCTCTGTCGCCCTAATACCCCTGGGGGGTATACAGAACCAGTCGGAAATTCAACGGGCGCAGCGGATGCGTCCGCAACCGAGGAGTGAGGATTTCTATGTCCACTCGGGTATCCGCGCCGCCGTCGCGGCGCTGGTTCGCATTGGCATTGATCGCGCTGGCGCAGTTCATGGTCATCATGGACACCTCGATCATCGGGGTGGCGCTGCCGAAAATGCAGGAGTCCCTGGGCTTTTCGCAGGAGGGGCTGTCCTGGGTCTTCAACGCCTACGTCATCGTCTTCGGCGGCCTGCTGCTGCTCGGCGGACGCCTGTCCGACATCTGGGGTGCTCGCCGCATCTTCCAGACGGGCTGGGTGGTGCTCGGCGCCGGGTCACTGGTCGCCGGGCTCGCCGGATCGCCCGCGGTCGAGCTGATCGGCCGGGGTGTGCAGGGTGCGGGCGCCGCACTGATCGCCCCCTCGGCGCTGACACTGCTGATGATGGTGTTCGGGTCGAATCCCAAGGAACTGACCACCGCATTCGCCTTCTACGGCGCCGCCGCCCCGGCGGGCGGTACCGCCGGCGTATTCCTCGGCGGGCTCGTCACCGAGTACGCCTCGTGGCCGTGGGTCTTCTACATCAACATCCCGATCGCCGCACTGGCCGTCGTCGCGGCCGCCGTGCTGGTTCCCGGCGGGGCGGCCGCATCCGGCGGTTCGGTCGACGTGCTCGGTTCCCTGACCGCGACGCTGGGCCTGGGCACGGCCGTCTTCGCGGTCGTCCGTGCCCCCGAGGCCGGGTGGGGTTCCGGATCGACGTGGGGCATCCTGGCGCTCGCGGTCGTCCTGTTGGCGGCCTTCCTGGTTATGCAGGCCCGTCGCCGGGAACCGCTGATGCCGCTGTCGATCTTCCGTGCGCCGAATCTCGGTGCGGCCAACCTGGCTCAGGTCATGCTGGGCGCGGCCTGGGTGCCGATGTGGTTCTTCCTGAACCTGTATCTGCAGCAGGTGCTCGGCTACTCGGCGTTCCCGTCGGGTGCGGCGCTGCTGCCGATGACCGCCCTGATCATGGTCGGCATGATCGCGGTGTCACCGAAGTTGTTCGCGCGCTTCGGCGCTCGCATCATGATCGTCACCGGACTGCTGGTCCTGGGAGCCGGGCTGGTCTGGCTGACCTTCCTCCGGGCCGACGGCAACTTCTGGATCGACGTGCTGCCCGGATCGCTGCTGGCCGCGTTCGGGATGTCGCTCGCCTTCGTCCCGTCGCTGCAGACCGCCATCTCCGCGGCGCGGCCGGAGCAGGGCGGCCTGGCGTCCGGACTGGTGAACACCGGCTATCAGATCGGATCGGCGCTGGGGCTGGCGGTGGTCACCGCGATCGCCTCGGCCGCCGGAGCCGATCGCGTCGACGACGCCGAGGCGCTCACCGACGGGTTCTCGGCTGCCTTCGGTGCCGCGGCGGGAATCGCGGTGCTGGCGGCGGCGCTCGCCTGGGCGGCATTCCGGTCGCCGGCTCGGCGCGAGCGAGTACGCGCCGAGGTATGACCGCGCTTCGGTCGCTGTGGCCCCCGGCCCAGGGTCGGGGCCCTCCGCGGGCGCGAAACACGAAAACGTCTGCGCGCCTTCGGGGCTAGTCGATCGCCTTGGCGGTCAGCCAGATCGTGATGACAACTCCGGCCGCCACCGCCATGCCGATGTGGCCGGGGGAGCGTGCGTAGTCGTAGCTCGAGAGCGCCGCGACGGCCGCCATGACGAACATCAGCGAACGTTTCACCCTGTCCCCCCGCCTCTCGGGAGTCAAGCATACGAGAGACGGAAGTGGTTGCGCCACAGCAGAATACCCGCACTGCGCGACGTGGCCATTGCGAGGTGTTCGCCGGTCGCCGAGGCGAACGCGTGGCGCGCGGATAGCTCGGTTGCCCCACGCCGCTCGGGCCCGGCGCAGCGGCGGGTCGTGCGATGGTGATCCGAAAGCTGCTGGGGCGGAGGCAATTCGGGTGGTACGGTGCGACGATCAGGTGATCAATCGGTGACGGTGTGGCAGGCCTCGATGAGTGCCCGCAACTCGGCACGCGGCGGATCGGGCCGCACCGCGAGATAGCTCGGCATCCTCGGCTCCGGGTTGCGCAGCGGACGCCAGACCACGCCCGGGAACGACAGATTCGCCGCCTGGGCCGCGTAGTACACAGTCCAGCTCGGCGCGCCGAAGCCGATGGCGGCCAGCGTGTCCTGTTCGGTGGTGAACTCCGGTCCGAAGACCGGTGCGAAGCCGGCCGCCCGGCACGAGTCGACGACCAGGTCGTACAGGGTGGGATTGCGCGTGTGGCGGACCAGCCGCAGCGGCACCTGCGCGAGGCGCGCGAGATCGATCTCGCGCAACACCGCGAGGTCGTGCCGAGCGGGGATCGCGGCCACCAGCCGGTCCGACCACAACGGCAGCAGTTCGAGGCCGGGTTCCTCACGCGGACCACGCACGATCGCCGCGTCCAGTTCCCCCGAGCGCACCCGCTTCATCCGAATCTCGGTGTCCGCGTCGACCAGTTCGAGGTGGGCGTGTGGGGCGCGGCGTGCGAAGGCCACGAGAATGTGCTCCAGGCGGGTGCCGAGGCCGGTGCTGGTGCCCAGCCGGATCGTGCCGGTACGTTCGACGCGCAGGTCGTCGATGGCGGCACGGGCCTGCGCCACGGCGGCGAGTACCTGTTCGGCGTGCGGAAGCAGTCGCCGCCCGCCTTCGGTGAGGCGCACCGTGCGGGTGGTCCGCTCGAACAGTGCGACACCCAATTCCCGCTCCAGCCGGGTGATCTGCTGACTGACGGCCGACTGCACGATGTGCAGCCGCTCGGCCGCGCGTCCGAAGTGCAGTTCCTCGGCCACGGTCAGGAAGTACTGCAATTGGCGGAGCTCCACGGCGCGAGATTAATCAGTTTCGGTGAACAGTGCCAGCGCGGTTCCCTCATTTTTCGGCGTGACCGAACGCGGTTCGCTGATCCCAGCACATCGGAACCGCACCGGGAAGTGATGACCATGCCGTATCTCACCGTCGACGACGTCCAGCTGTACTACGAGGATCAGGGCACCGGGCAGTCGCTGCTGTTCCTGCACGGCTGGGGCACCAGCGGGCGGGTCTGGGGCGCTCAGCAGGCGGCGCTGGTCACCGAGTTCCGGGTGGTCACCGTCGATTGGCGCGGCTGCGGGCGTTCGGACCGGCCGGCCGCCGGCAACAACCTCGCCGGTGTGCTCGCCGACCTGGTGGAGCTCATCCGGCAGCTCGGATTGCATCGCCCCATCGTGATCGGATCTTCCGTGGGCGCGACCTTCGCGACCGAACTGGCGCTGGCCCGCCCGGATCTGCTCGGCGGCGTGGTCGCGGTCGACGGCCCGGCCTACTGGCCCGGGCAGGGGATGCCGCTGGCCGAGATCATCGGCGAAATGCGGGATCACCGGGCCGAATTCGTCGCGCGGTGGGTGCCGAACTGGTATGCCCCGGGAACCTCGCCGGCGCTGGTGGACTGGACCGTGCGGCAGATCCTCGACTCGGGTGTGTACATCGACGAACTGTTCCACCTCTTCGCGACCTACGACCCTCGGCCGCGGTTGCCGCAGCTGCGCACGCCGATCCACTACCTGCACGGCGAGCTGGACGCCGAAATCCCGGTGGCGGTGGCGCGGGCCTGCGCGGCGCTCACACCGGGCGCGGGGCTCGGCGTGATCGCCGGCGCGGGCCATATGCCGCAGCAGGAGCGGGCCGCCGAGTTCACGGCCGCACTGCGCGCGGCGATCGCGAACCTCACCGTCCGAATCGCCGCCTGAACACCGAACCGACTGTGAGACAAGGATATTCGATGACATTCGCAACCGCCCGAATCCGCGGGGGAACCGCCGAGGTCGCCTACGAGATGACCGGAACAGGTCCGGCGGTCATGCTGGTCCACGGCACGGCCGCGGCCCGCGACCAGTGGGTACCGCTGACCGCGGAAATCGCCGATCGCTATACCGTTGTGGCACTGGACTGTTCCGGCTCCGGCGACACCGTCGACCACGGCGGCCCGCTCACCGTCGCCGATCTGGCCGCCGAGGTGCGCGCCGTCGCCGACCACGCCGGACTGGGCCGGTTCCACCTCGTCGGGCATTCGCTGGGCGCGGTGGTGGCCGCGCACGTCGCGGCGACCGCACCCGACCGCGTTCGCTCGCTGCTGATGCATGCGGGCTGGGTGCGCACCGACGCGCGGATGGACGCCGAATTCCGCTATTGGATCGAGGTGCTGCGCGCCGATGCCGCTTACGGCACCAGCCTGTTCGCGCACATGCTGCCGCTGATGGCATTCGGTCCGCGCTATTGGGAGCGGACGAGCGCGCAGGAGAACGCGGCCCTGATCGAACAGTTGGCGAAGGTGATCGCGCGCGGCGCCGCCCGGCAGACCGAGGTGGACCGCACGGTGGATCTCACCGATCTGCTCGGCAGCATCGCCGCGCCGACGCTGATCCTCGCGAGTGCGCACGACCGTGTCGTTCCGATGGCGCAGCAACAGCAACTGCTCGCCGCGATACCCGACGCCCGCTACGCCGAGATCGATGCCGGCCACGGGGCTCCGGGCGAGGATCCGGCCGGTTTCCACGCCAAGATCATCAGCTTCCTGGACGCGCAGACAGCATGAACGCCCGGGTGAGCGGCCGGCCGGCCGCTCACCCGGCGCGGGTCAGTTGCCGCCGGGATAATCCATCCAGAAGGCCTCCCAGTGGTGACCGTCGGGATCGACGAAGGCGCGGCTGAACATGCCCACCGCCTCCTCCTGGGCGCGTTTGTCCTCGCTGATCTCCTCCGTGGCGCCCGCGCCCACCGCGGCGGCGATCAGCGACTCGACCTCCGCCCTGCTGCCCAGTGACAGCGCGTAGATCGAACCGGTGGCCGCCCGGGTGTCGGCGATCGGGCGATGGGTGAAGGTGTCGAAGTACTGCCGGACCAGCAGCATCAGACAGATGTTGTCGTCGACCACCACGCAGGCGGCGTTCTCGTCGGTGAAGTCCGGATTCACCTTCCAGCCCAGCGTCTCGTAGAACGATGTGGACCGCTCCAGATCCTCGACTGGGAGATTGATGAAGATCATCTTGCTGGGCATGCTCGGTCCTCTCGCGGCATCGGTACGTGTCGTCAATTGGGACGCCGTGGGCGCGCCAAACTCATCGGGCGAGTCGCCGGACCGATCCTGACCTGCTCCGATGCTGCACCGAGTGCGAAAATCCCTCGCGGTCGAGTGCTCCGCGCGATACCGTCCGGCCATGTCGAGTGCCGTCTATCTCATCACCGGTATCCAAGCGGCCGGAAAATCGACGGTCGCGCAGGCTCTCGCCGAACGTCTGCCCCGTTCCGCCCATGTCCACGGTGACGTGTTCCGTCGTTTCGTGGTCGGTGGCCGCGCCGAGATGTCCGGCGAACCGAGCGAAGAAGCCCTGCGGCAGTTGCGGTTACGGCACCGTCTGGCGGCCGCGACGGCCGACGAGTACGCCGACGCGGGATTCACGGCGGTCGTCCAGGACGTCGTCCTGGGCGAATCGCTGCCGTGGATGGTCGAGCAGATCCGCACCGACCCGGTGTACGTGGTCGTGCTGGCGCCGCGTCCGGCCGCGGTGGCTCGGCGTGAGGCCGGTCGAGACAAGAAGGCCTACGGGGTCTTCACCGTCGACCAGCTCGACACCGTCCTGCACGCGGAAACGCCCCGCATCGGATTATGGCTCGACACAACGGATCTCACCGTCGAGGAGACGGTCGGAGAAATACTCGCCCGGGCCGAACCGGTGGAGCGGCGGTTCGGCCCGGGCGAGCGCCTGCGTCAGTGGGCCTCGGCCAGGAGGGTGCCCAGAGCGCGCAGGTGATCGGTGGCGCCGCCGAGCGCGAACTCGTTGTGCTTGGCGGCGGTGAAATAGCACTGGACGATATGGTCGCGGTCGATGCCGACGCCACCGTGCACGTGCACGGCGGTGTGGGCGATGCGGTGACCGGCCTCGGCGGCCCAGAATTTGGCGGTGTGGATCTCCGCCTCCGCCGGCAGACCCTCGTCGACCCGCCACGCGGCCTGGGTGACCGCCAGCCGCAGCCCCTGCAGGTCGATGTAGCCGTCGGCCAGCCGCTGCGCGACCGCCTGGAAGCTGCCGATCTTGCGATTGAACTGCTCACGCTCGCGGCCGTACTCGGCGACGAGTTCGACCGCGCGCTCCAGGGTTCCGAGTTGCTGTGCCGCCAGGCCGAGCCAGCCGTGGTTCAGCAGCCACGCGAGGATTTCGGCGCCGTCGTCCACCGTGCCGACCAATTCGGCGGGGGTGGAGTCGAATTCGACCTCGGCCTGCGGGCTGCGGTCGACCACCTGCTGCGGCGTGACGCGCGCGTCCGCCGGATCGACCAGGAATACCGCGGCCTTGCCGGAAACCGTGGCGGGCACCAGGATGCGCGCCGCCTGCGCCGCGAAGGGGACGACCGTCTTGGCGCCGACCAGCTTCCAGCCGCCGTCCTCGGTCGCGGTCGTGGTCGGCTTCGCCGGCTCCCAGTTGCGTTCCTCCGACAGTGCCACGGTCAGAATCGTCTCGCCCGCACCGGCTTTCGCCGCCAGCTCACGCTGCGCCCGGTCACCCCAGCGGGCCAGCGCGCCGGCGCCGAGGACGACCGACCATAGATAGGGCACGGGGGCGGCGGATTTGCCGATCTCCCGCAGAATCGCGGTCTGTTCCAGCGCGCCGAGTCCGCTGCCGCCCACCGATTCCGGTAGCGCGGCCGCCAGCACGCCGGTCTCGGCCAGCGACCGCCAGAGTTGGTCGTCGAAGCGGACCTCGGCCTTGTCCAGTTCCCGCAGCCGGTCGGCGGTGACGAGTTTGGCGCAGACGTCGCCGGTCAGCCGCGCGAGATCCTGCTGGCCCTCGGTAAGTGTGAAATCCATCGTTGTTCCTAGTTTTCGACGTTTCCGACCGGTCCGCGGCTCAGCGGGCGGCAGCGGGCTGTTTGAGGGCGGTCATCGCGATGATGTCGCGCTGCACCTCGTTGGTGCCGCCGCCGAAGGTCAGGATCAGGCAGGCGCGATGCATCCGCTCGAGCCGTCCGCGCAGCTGCGCGCCGGGGGAGTCCTGCCGCAGGTATGCCTGCGGTCCGAGGATCTCCATCAGCAGTCGGTAGGCCTCGGTGGCCAATTCGGTGCCGAGCACCTTGCAGGTGGAGGCATCCCACGGCCGGGGCGCGGCGTCGCCGCCCGCATCGGCGCCCGAGGCGATCTCCCAGTTCAGCAGTTTGAGGAATTCCACCTGGGCGTGGACCCGCGCCAGATTCAGCCGCACCCACTCGCTGTCGATCACGCGCGCGCCGCTGGAATCCTTGGTGTCGCGCGCCCATTCGGTGGTCTGCGCGACCGCCAGCGCCAGCGGCGCCGCCGAGGTCAGCGCCACCCGCTCGTGGTTGAGCTGATTGGTGACCAGCGCCCAGCCGCCGTTCTCGGGGCCGACCATCGCCGAATGCGGCACCCGCACGTCCTGGTAGTAGGTGGCGCTGGTGTCGGGCCCGGCCATCGTGTGCACGGGCGTCCAGGAGAAGCCCTCGGCCGAGGTCGGCACGATGAACATGCTGATGCCCTTGTGCTTCTTGGCGGTCGGGTCGGTGCGGGCGGCCAGCCAGATGTAGTCGGCGTACTGGATGAGGCTGGTCCACATCTTCTGGCCGTTGATCACCCAGTCGTCACCGTCGCGGACGGCGGTGGTGCGCAGCGACGCCAGGTCGGTGCCCGCGCCCGGCTCGGAATAACCGATGGAGAAGTGCAATTCGCCCGCCGAGATCTTGGGCAGGAAGAACCTCTTCTGCTCCTCGGTGCCGTAGTGCATGATCGTGGGCGCCACCGAGTTGATGGTCAGGAACGGCACCGGCGCACCCGCGACGGCCGCCTCGTCGGTGAAGATCAGCTGATCCATCGTCGAGCGATCCTGGCCGCCGTACTCCTTGGGCCAGCCGAGGGTGAGCCAGCCGTCGTGGCCCATCTGCTGAACGACCTCGCGGTAGACGTTGCCGTGCCCGTACTCACCGGTCTGCGACGACAAGGCCTCGCGGCGCTCCGGCGTGATCAGCTTGGCGAAATATTCGCGGAGCTCGGCGCGCAGCTGCTCCTGTTGCTCGGTATAAGCAATCCGCATGGCGGTTACCTCGTACTCGGTGATGTGATGGCGGATGTGACGACATCGCCCCTGTGACGATCGGTCCGGCGGCGGTCCGCGCTGGGCCGATCCGCCCTGACGTCGATCATTGCATATCTACTGAAACATGTTCCAGTATGGAAACCGAATCCGGCCGCTTCGGCCGCAGCGGCCCGGCCGGGCTTGTAGGCTCGGCACTACCTGGTGGTGAAGGAGTTATCAATGAAGGTCAGTGTGGATTTCGACCAGTGCGAGGCCAACGGAATCTGCGTCGGAATCGCCCCCGACGTCTTCGAACTCGACGATGAGGACCAGCTGCACATCCGCACCGCCGACGTGCCCGAGGATCGGCTCTCCGACGTCGAGACCGCCGTCGCGCAATGCCCGAAGGCCGCCCTGCGGTTGCAGTGAAATGGATGCTTGCCGATAACTGGAACACGTTCTAGAGTCACGGCGTGAGTGAATCGTCGAATCAGTCGGGGACGGATCTGTCCGGCAAGGTAGCGATCGTGACCGGAGCCGGCGCGGGCCTCGGGCGGGCCGAAGCGCTGGCGCTGGCCGGGGCCGGTGCCTCGGTGGTGGTCAACGATCTGGCCGAAAGCGATGCGGTGGCCGCCACCCTCGCCGATATTCGCGCGCTGGGCGCGAAAGCGGAATTCGTGGGTGGCAGTGTGGCCGAGCGCGCCACCGCCGACGCCCTGATTCGTACCGCGGACGAGACCTTCGGCGGTGTGGACATCGTCGTCAACAATGCGGGGATCGTCCGCGACCGCATGCTTTTCAATCTCTCCGACGAGGACTGGGACGCGGTCCTCGCGGTCCATCTGCGCGGCCATTTCCTGTTGTCGCGGAATGCCGCGGCCTACTGGCGCGGTAAATCGAAGGAATCCGGTGCTCCAATTTACGGGCGCCTGATCAACACTTCCTCGGAAGCCGGTTTGCTGGGTCCGGAAGGGCAGCCGAATTACGCGGCCGCGAAAGCCGGAATCACCGCACTGACGCTGTCCGCCTCGCGTGGTTTGTCGCGATACGGCGTGCGCGCCAACGCCATCTGCCCGCGGGCCCGGACCGCCATGACGGAATCGGTCTTCTCCGCCGCTCCCGAAGGCGATGTGGACCCGCTGTCGCCGGACCACGTCGCACGGCTCGTCGCCTACCTGGCCTCTCCGGGCGCCGACGCGATCAACGGTCAGGTGTTCGTCGTGTACGGCCCGATGGTCGCGCTGATGGCCGCGCCCGAAGTCGAGGCGCGCTTCGACGCCGCCGGCGCGGAATGGAGTGCCGACGCGCTGGCCGACACACTCGGCACCTACTTCGCCGAGCGCCCCGCCGGGCGTACGTTTTCTGCGAGTTCGCTGCACGATCTCGGCTGATTATCAGGTGCAGGTCGTCCGTCCAACTCCGGTTGATCGGCGGTCTCGCACTTGGTAGACATGGGGGTCGATGGTTGTGTGGTGCCTCACAAAGGCGTTCTGTACACCGTATGAACCTGTTCTAGCTTCGGAGCTGAAGCTCGGATGAAAAGAGCAGGTCAAAAATGTCAAATTCTCTTCCGATTCGATGTGAACGTGTTCTAATCTTCGGAGCGGAAGAGGTGTGGAGGCTCGCTGGCGCAGCGTTGCGCGTACGGGTCGGCAAGGAGGAATCGCGGAATGAACGAGGTTCTTGCCGTGCCGTTGCGTGCGGTCGGCGGGTTCTTCGAACTCGTGGCCGCTGTGGCGCGGGCCTTGATACGTCCGCCATTTCAGCGACGGGAATTCGTCGACCAGTCGTGGTTCGTCGCACGGGTGTCGATCATCCCGACCATCCTGGTCGCGATCCCGTTCACAGTTCTGGTGAGCTTTACGCTGAATATTCTGTTGCGCGAAATCGGCGCGGCCGATCTCTCCGGCGCGGGCGCCGCATTCGGAACCGTCACCCAGGTCGGTCCGATCGTGACGGTACTGATCGTCGCCGGCGCCGGCGCCACCGCGATCTGCGCGGACCTGGGTGCCCGCACGATCCGGGAAGAAATCGACGCCATGAAGGTGCTCGGCATCGACCCGATCCATCGCCTGGTGGTCCCTCGCGTACTCGCCTCGATGTTCGTCGCGGCGCTGCTCAACGGCCTGGTCTCGACGATCGGTATCGCCGGCGGCTTCCTGTTCTCGGTTCTTCTGCAGGGAGTCAACCCCGGCGCCTTCGTCAACGGGCTCACCCTGCTCACCCATACGCCGGAGTTGGTGATCTCCGAGGTCAAGGCCGCGCTGTTCGGTCTGATCGCCGGACTGATGGCCTGCTATCTCGGCCTCAACGTCAAGGGCGGTCCCAAGAGTGTGGGTGACGCGGTCAACCAGACGGTGGTTTTCTCCTTCATGGCTCTGTTCGTGGTGAACGTCGTGGTCACCGCCGTCGGTATCAAGTTCACGGTGCGGTGATCCGATGGCGTTCGTAATCCAGTCCCGCTTCCCCCGTACTGTTCGACGTGTGCGGCGGGTGTCGAGTTCGATGGACGGAATCGGGCATCACGCCCAGTTCTACGCGAAGTCGCTGGCTTCGGTACCGAAGGCGTTCTCGCACTACCGCACCGAAACCATTCGCCTGATCGCCGAAATCAGCATGGGCACAGGCGCTTTGGCGGTGATCGGCGGCACGGTGGTGATCGTCGGCTTCCTCACCCTGTTCACCGGCGGCACCATCGCGGTGCAGGGCTACAGCTCGCTGGGCAATATCGGTGTCGAGGCGCTGACCGGATTCTTCGCCGCATTCCTCAACGTGCGGATCGCGGCACCGGTGATCTCGGGCATCGGGTTGGCGGCGACCATCGGCGCCGGCGCGACGGCCCAGCTGGGCGCCATGCGGGTGGCCGAGGAGATCGACGCCCTGGAATCCATGGCGATCCGGCCGATGCCCTTCCTGGTCGGCACCCGCGTGCTGGCGGGCATGATCGCGATCGTTCCGCTCTACGCGCTGGCGGTCATCGCGTCGTTCGTCGCGAGCCGCTTCGCCACGGTCGTCATCTACGGCCAGTCGGCCGGTGTGTACGACCATTACTTCTCCACATTCCTGATTCCCAGTGACATCCTGTGGTCGTTCGTGCAGGCGATCCTCATGGCCTTGGCGGTCATGATGATTCACACCTACTACGGCTACAACGCGACCGGTGGACCGGTCGGTGTCGGAATCGCGGTCGGAAACGCGGTGCGCGCCTCGCTGG
Organism: Nocardia mikamii NBRC 108933; assembly: GCF_001613505.1. Taxonomy (GTDB): domain Bacteria; phylum Actinomycetota; class Actinomycetes; order Mycobacteriales; family Mycobacteriaceae; genus Nocardia; species Nocardia mikamii. The sequence goes on along the minus strand of NZ_BDCM01000003.1, from coordinate 330,576 downwards.
TGGCAGTGGTGTCGGTGACCCTGCTGATGTCGCTGGCGATCTACGGCACCTCCGGCAACTTCCATCTCTCCGGGTAGGCGGTATGGCGGCAAATAAACTCGTCGAAAAGGAAGGCGCCGGCAAGTTTTTCGGCGCCGGATGGGGTGTCAAGCTTTCGGGGGTGGCGCTGATTCTGTTTCTGGCCGCGATCGTCGCCGTCGCTCTGACGATGTTCGTGGGCGGATTCACCACCTCGAAACCGGTCTATCTCGACGCCCCGCGCGCGGGCCTGGTGATGGACAAGGACGCGAAGGTCAAGATCCGCGGTGTGCAGATCGGCCACGTCTCCGATATCGCGTACACCGGCGACCAGGCTCGGCTGACCCTCGCGATGGACCCCGATCAACTGAAAATGGTGCCGGCGAACTCGACCGTCGATATTCGGTCGACCACGGTCTTCGGCGCCAAATACGTGAACTTCGTCGAACCGGAGGTCCCCTCCGCGCAGCATCTGCAGGCCGGCGCCACGTTGACCGCGCAGTCGGTGACCGTGGAATTCAACACGCTGTTCCAGCATTTGACCGAGGTACTCGGCAAGATCGCGCCGGAGAAACTGAACGCGACGCTGACCGCGCTCGGCACCGCATTGCAGGGCCGCGGCGACAAACTCGGTCAACTGCTGGTCGACAGTGACGAATATCTGCGCGATATCAATCCGAGTCTGCCGGATCTGCAACGCGATCTGCAGACATCGGTGGGAGTCACCAACCTGTACGCCGACACCGCGCCGAACCTGTTGCGCACGACCGACAACGCGGCCGTGACGAGTAAGACCCTCGTCGGCCACAAGGACAGCCTCGACGCGGTGCTGGTGAATCTGATCGGCCTGGCCGACACCACGGGCGCGGTGCTGAAGGAGAACGAGAACGGCCTGTCGACGGCACTGGATCTGCTGCGGCCGACGGCCGAACTGCTCAACGAATACAACCCCGCGCTGTTCTGCCTGGTCGAAGGTGTCGCGGGCGCGATTCCGCGCGCCAACGAGATCTTCGGCGGAACCGGACCGTGGGTGACGTTGAACGCCAGCTTCATGCCGGGCGGCACGCCCTACTCCTATCCGAAGGATCTGCCGAAGGTGAATGCGACCGGTGGCCCGCACTGCGAGGGCATCCTCGACCGCAAACCCGGTAGCCACTCGAACTTCCTGGTCACCGACACCAGCGAGGGACGGGTGTACACACCGGAACTGTCCACCCATCTGAACGGGCCCCGGGTCTTCCAGTTGCTGTTCGCGGGTCTGCCGGGGGTGGATAATCCGTGAGCCTCAAACCACACGCCACCAGCGTCAAACTCGGGATCTTCACGCTCGTGATGGTGCTGGTGCTGGCCCTGCTGGTCGTCATCTTCTCGCAGATGCGCTTCGCCCGGGAGAACGGCTACCACGCGGTGTTCAGCAGTTCCTCGGGCATGCTGCCCGGGTCCAAGGTGCGCATCGCGGGTGTGCCGGTCGGCTCGGTGAAGAGTGTCAAGGTCGGCAAGGACCATCTGGCCCATGTCGATTTCGACGTCGACCGGCAGTACAAGCTCTATGCCAGCACCCACGCCGCCGTGCGCTACGAGAATCTGGTGGGTGACCGGTATCTGGAGCTGATGGACGCCCCGGGCACCGCGCAGGTGCTGCACTCCGGCGGCACCATCGGCCTGGACAAGACCAAGCCGGCGCTGGACCTGGACATGCTGCTGGGTGGTTTCAAACCGCTGCTGCGCGGACTGGACCCGCAGCAGGTCAACTCCCTGACCGAGGCGCTGCTGCAGGTCTTCCAGGGACAGGGCGGCACCCTGGTCGCCCTGCTGAACAGTTCCGGCTCGTTCGCCAAGACCCTGGCCGACCGCGATGCCCTCATCGGCAGCGTGATCGAGAACCTGAAGACGGTGCTGGCGACCATCGACGATCACAACAAGGATTTCGACACCACGCTGACCGAATTGCAGCGGCTGGTGAGTGGCCTGGCCGCGGACCGGGATCCGATCGGCGCGGCGCTGCCGCGACTGGCCGGCGCCACCGGCGATCTCACCGATCTGCTGAAGCAGGCACGCCCGGACCTCAAGGCGACCTTCGATCAGCTGGGCCGGGTCTCGGACAATCTCGACCAGAAGTCCGACGATGTCGAGTGGGTGCTGCAGAACCTGCCCACGACCTACAAGGAGCTGGTGCGCCTCGGTGCGTACGGCTCGTTCCTGAACATGTACGTGTGCGGAACGAATTTCCTCGTGGACGGCCCGGACGGTAAGCCGATGCATGTGAATCTGCCCGGTCTGCAGACGACCGGAAGGTGTTCGACGAAGTGAACCAGACCTCCCCGCTCATCAAACACGGCGTCGTCGGCGTCGTGCTGGCGGTCGCGATCGCGTTGTCCGCCTTGCAGTTCGACCGGCTTCCGTTCATTCGCAGCGGCGCCGAATTCACCGCGTACTTCGCCGATGCCGGCGGTCTGGTGACCGGTGACCAGGTGCAGGTCGCCGGTGTCCGTTCCGGGCAGGTCGAGGACGTCAGCCTCGACGGTCCCAAGGTGAAGGTGCGGTTCAGCCTCGACGAATCCATCGTCCTGGGGAAGAAGACGACCGCCGCGATCAAGACCAACACCGTGCTCGGGCGCAAATCCCTGGAGGTCGATCCGCAGGGGTCCGGCGCGCTGCGCAGCGATCAGCCGATTCCGTTGGACCGCACCACTTCTCCGTATTCGCTCAACGACGCCCTGGGCGATCTGAGCAATACCGTGAAGGGGCTGGACACCGATCAGGTCAACAAGACTCTCGACGCCCTGTCGGACGCCTTCGCCGACACACCGGCGCCGCTGCGCTCGGCACTGGACGGCATCACACAACTCTCGCGCAGCCTGAACACGCGCGACAAGGCCCTGACCGAACTGCTCTCGCACGCGCAGAACGTCACCAAGGTGCTCTCGGATCGGTCGAACCAGATCAACGCCCTGCTGCTGGACGGCAACAACCTGCTCGGTGAGCTGGACGCCCGGCGTACCGCCCTGAGCCAGTTGATCGTCTACGTCAACGGACTGGCACAGCAGCTGACCGGCTTCGTCAACGACAACGAGCAGAGCCTGAAACCCACACTGGACAAGCTCAATTCGGTGCTGCAACTGCTCGAGCGGAACAAGGACAACCTGAACGCGGCCTTGGACGCGCTCGGACCGTTCGAGGCGGCCCTCGGTGAACAGGTCGGCAGCGGCCCGTACTTCCAGGCCTACGTCTCCAACGCCACGAGTATGACGTTGCAGCCGCTGGTGGACGCGCTGGTCTGGCCGCAGCATGTGCCCGAATCGTTCTGGAAGTACCTGACCACCCCGCCGCCCTCGATCGGGCCCGCGATCCAGGAGCCGCCGCGATGAACACGATTCGCACGATCACGAAGGTGCCGAAATGGGTCCGCGTCGTGGCCGCCGTCCTGGTGGTCGCGCTGGCGGGCTGGATCGTCTACGGCGCGGTGACCAATATCGGCAAGACCCACATCACCGCCTATTTCCCGTCCACCACCGGGCTGTACGCCGGTGACGACGTGCGGGTGCTGGGCGTCAAGGTCGGCCGGATCGATGCGATCGAGCCGGGCCGGGACAAGACCAAGGTGACGATGACGGTCGACCGCGGCGTCGACATCCCGGCCGATGCCAAGGCCGTCACGGTCTCACCGAATCTGGTCTCGGCCCGCTTCGTGCAATTGGCGCCGGTGTACACCGGTGGCCCGAAGATGCACGACGACGGCGTGATCCCGATCGAGCACACCGCCGTGCCGGTGGAATGGGACGACATCAAGGCCGAGCTGACCAAACTGTCCAAGGCCTTGGGGCCGATCGGTGAGGATCAGCAGGGCTCGTTCGGTCGGTTCGTCAATACCGCCTCGGACAACCTCGCGGGCGGTAACGCCCAGGCGCTGCGCGACACGCTCCACGAGTTGTCGAGCACGCTGAATACGTTGTCCGACGGTCGCACCGATCTGTTCGGCACTGTCCGCAACCTGCAGCAGTTCGTCGACGTGCTGTCCAAGAGCAACGAACAGATCGTGCAGTTCGGCGGCCGGCTGGCCTCGGTGTCCTCGGTGCTGTCGGGTGTGTCCGACGACCTCGGCGCCGGACTGGACAACCTCGATTCGGCGGTGGCCGACGTCAAGCGTTTCCTGGACGAACGCGGCGGCCAGCTCACCGAGAGTGTGCAGAATCTGGCGCAGGTGACCCAGATCCTGGCCGACAAGCGTCCGCAGCTCGAGCAGGTCCTGCATTCGGGCCCGGTCGCGCTGTCGAACTTCTACCAGATCTACAAGCCCGCGCAGGGCACGCTGACCGGCGCCGTGGTGCTGCCGAACTTCCGCAATCCGTTCGCGTTCCTGTGTGGCGCCGTCGAGGCGCTCGAGGACAACGGTTCGCAGCGGACCGCGGATCTGTGCAAGCAGCAGGTCGCACCGGTGATCAGCTCGCTGATGATGAATTACCCACCGCTGCTGGTGAATCCGGCGTCCGGGCAGCAGGCCTTCCCGAACCAGCTGACCTTCTCGCCCCCGAGTCTGGCCGACCGCGTCGAATATCCGGCGCCCGGCGAGGCTCCGGCCGAGGTGCCGAGCGGCCTTGCCGGCCTCGCGATTCCGGGAGGAGGACGATGATGCGACGCGGACGCATGCGACTCGCCGGCGCCGCCGTCGGTCTGGTGATCCTGTTGGGCGCCACCGGATGTGAGTGGGACGGCCTGAACACCCTGCCGATGCCCGGCGCGGCCGGGACGGGTGAGGGCGCCTGGCAGATCAAGATCCAGATGCCGAATGTCACCACCCTGACCCGCAATTCGCCGGTGCAGGTGGACGACGTCACGGTCGGCACGGTGAAGAACATCCAGGTCGAGGATTGGCACGCGCTGGTCACGGTGAGCCTCGAGAAGGGGGTGCACCTGCCGGCCAACACGGTGGCCGCGATCGGGCAGACCAGCCTGCTCGGCAGTAACCACGTCGAACTGTCGGCGCCGAAAGATGTTGCGCCGGAAGGTCAGTTGAAGCCGGGCGATGTGATTCCGTTGTCGCGCGCGAGCGTCTATCCCACCACCGAACAGACGTTGTCGTCGTTGTCGGTGGTACTCAACGGTGGCGGTATCTCCCAGCTCGAGACCATCACCCACGAGCTGAACAAGACCTTCTCCGGACGGTCCGATGCCATCCGCGACCTGCTGCCGCAGCTGGCGCAGCTGACCAGCACCCTGGACGGCCAGACCAAGGACATCATCGACGCGATGGGTGGGCTGGACCGCTTCGCCGGACAGCTGAACAACCAGAAGGAACAGGTGACCCGGGCCGTCACGCAGCTGCATCCGGCCCTCACCGTGCTGGCCGACCGCCGCGAGAACATCACCAAAACCATTACCGCACTGGGTGATCTGAGTGATGTGGTGAGCCGGGTGATCGCCGAGAGCGGTGACAACCTGAAGGCGGATCTGGCCAATCTCCATCCGGCCCTGGAATCGCTGGCCGACACCGGAACGAAACTGGCCGACGCCCTGCAGATTCTGCTCACCTTCCCGTTCCCCATGCGGAACCTGAACAAGGCGCTCAAGGGCGACTACCTCAACCTGCTGATGACCGTCGATCTCACCGGCGCGCGACTGGATTCGAACTTCCTCACCGGTACGCCGCTGGGTGGACGTTTCGGCGGGGTCGAGGGCGCGCTCGGCACGATCGCGCCCGATACCGCGATGGGCAAGGGTGACCCGGTCACCGGGCCGATGCAGCCGCCGCCCCCGCCCGCGCCGGGCACGGCCGCGCCGACGCCGAGCATTCCCGGCCTGCCGCCGATTCCGAACCTGCCCGCCATACCCGGGCTGACGGTGCCCGCGCCGCAACAAGGGGGTGCGGGTCGATGAAACTCAGCAAATTCGTCCGGATCCAGCTGGTGATCTTCTCGATCCTGACCGTGATCGGCCTGGTCGTGATGGCGGGCGTCTACGTCCACCTGCCGGCCATGTTCGGCATCGGCCGCTACGGCGTGACCGTGAAGCTCGAGGCCACCGGCGGGCTGTACCCGACCGCGAACGTCGCCTATCGCGGCACCAACGTCGGCAAGGTCGAGGACGTGAAGCTCACCCCGGACGGGGTCGACGCCAAGCTGTCGATCAGCAGCGACTTCAAGATTCCGAGCGATGTCGATGCCTACGTCAAGAGCGTGTCGGCGATCGGCGAACAGTACGTGGATCTGGTTCCGGCCGAGAATCCGCACGGCGGGAATCTGCACGACGGTTCGGTGATCCCGGTGCAGCGCACCAAACTTCCGCAGGATGTCGGCGATATGCTCGACCAGGCCGACCGGCTGCTCAGCAGTGTCGCCGACACCAAACTGCGCCAGGTCATCGACGATGCCTTCACCGCGTTCAACGGCGCCGGTCCGGATCTGCAGAAGTTCATCGACTCCGCCTCGCTACTGGTGCAGGAGGCGAAGAAGAACACCAACGAGACGAAGGACCTGCTCGACAAGATCGGTCCGCTGCTCGACACCCAGAATCAGTCCGACGCCGCGATTCGTTCGTGGACAAAGGATTTGGCGACCGTTACCGATCAACTGCGGCAGCACGACCCCTCGCTGGGCCAGTTGCTCGACCGCACTCCGGCGGCCGCGCAGAAGGTGTCGCAGACCTTCCAGGATCTGAAACCGACGCTGCCGCTGCTGCTGTCGAATCTGACCAGCGTCGGTCAGGTCGGGGTGACCTACCACGCCGGTGTGGAACAGATTCTGGTGATCTACCCGCAGCTGGTGGCGGCGCTGCTGACCTCCATCCGCGGGCCCACGCAGTACGGCGCCATGGTCGACTTCATGCTCGGGCTCAACGACCCGCCGGGCTGCACCACCGGCTTCCTGCCGCAGGATCAGCGCCGCTCACCGGCCCTGCAGGACACTCCGGACACGCCGCCGAACCTCTACTGCAAGGTGGCGCAGAATGCGAAGGAAGCGGTCCGCGGTATCCGCAACACGCCGTGCGCGGATGTGCCCGGTAAGCGGGCCCCGAGTCCGGAACTCTGCCACGACCCGCAGGGTTATGTGCCCGAGGGCGACAACCCGCCGTTCGGCGATCCGCATCCGGTCACCCCGTCCGGTGAGCCGGCGGCCAACCCGGGCGACGCTCCCGCCGCGCAGAGCCGGCCGGCGGCGGCGCTGCGCACCTACGACCTGAAGAACCACACCTTCACCGGACCCGACGGCCGGACCTACCGACAGGGGGATGTGGGCCCCGACGGATCGGGCACTGTACCGTCCAGTTGGCAGGCGATGCTCGAGGAGCAACAGAAATGAGCGAATCGAATTCCACACCCACCGGTCGCGTCCGGCGGCGCGCCAGCAGGCAGGCAGGGGCGCCGACCGATGCGGTCGCGGTCGAGCGGACCGAGGGCGCGCGGGCCGACGACGAGACGGTGAAACTGTCGACCGCATCGCCGGCGACCGGGGCGACATCGTCCTCCGAGACGGCAGCCGACGCGGTATCCGAGACCGGCACGGTGTCCGAGCCCACCGTCGAACGCTCGACGGGACCCGATGACCACAAGACCGTGCGGCTCACCGGCACCCCCACCCCGGAGGAGACGGCAGCCGACGCGCCGGCCGAAACCTCCGAGCCGGCGAAGCGCTCCCTCGGCCCGCTGGGCTGGGCCGCCGCGGTGGTGGCCGTGCTGTCGTTGATCCTGCTGGTCGGCTCGGGCGGCTTCTTCGCCTACCACCAGCATCAGGTCAGCAGCCAGGCCGACCAGCGCACGGAATATATCCAGACCGCCAAGCAGGCCATCCTCAATCTGACCAATATCAAGGACGACACCGCGAAGCAGGACATCGACCGGGTGCTCTCGGTCGCCTCGGGGCAGCTCAAACAGGAGTACTCCGAGCGCAAGGACGCCTACGCGCAGGTCGTGCAGCAGGCCAAGGTGAAGGCCAGCGGCGAGATCATCGAGACCGCGGTCGAGAGCCAGGACGACCACACCGCGAAGGTGCTGGTCGCGGCCAAGCAGACCCTGACCAACGCCGGTGCCAAGGATCCGCAGGAGCGCTACTACCGCTTCCGGGTCACGGTCGACCGCGACGACAACGGTGGTATCACCGCCTCGCAAGTGGAGTTCGTGGCATGAGTGAACGTGGCGTGAGTAAACAAGGATCCGGCAAGCTACGCCCCGTCCTGTTCATCAGCGCGGCGGTGCTGTTCGTGGCCGCGGTCGCGATGGCCTCGGTCACCGGCTACAAGTACTGGTCCGACAAACAGATCGAGCAGGCCCGCACGGACTCCGTCCCCGCGGCCCGGCATGCGGTGGAGTCGGTGTTCACCTACGACTTCAAGACCGTCGACGCCGAGTTGCCGAAATCGGCCGACAACCTCACCCCGTCGTTCCGCAAGGACTACCTGAAGCTGATTCAGCAGGCGATCGCACCCGGCGCCAAGGAGAAGCAGCTCACCGTGCAGGCGACCGCCACGGCGGGCGGGGTGGTGTCGGCGGAGCGCTCACACGCGGTCGTGCTGCTGTACCTGAATCAGGTGACCACCAGCAAGGATTCCCCGCAGGGGACGGTGACGCCGAGCCGGGTCCGCGTCGCGCTGGACAAGGACGGCGGCCACTGGCTGGTCGACGCCATCACCCCGATCTGATCCCGCTTTAAGCGAATCCCGTTATCCCCGTTAAGAGTTCGTCCCTACCGTCGACGGCACAGCGATTCCGAGGCGGGATCGGTGGTCGATACCGGATCCGGTCGCGGCGCAGATCTCCCGCCGGTGAAGCGCGCCTGTGCCGCACGGTCACGGCCGTGTGGCGAGCCGGCGGGTGCGGCGGAATCCGGGGTGGCGGTGTGCGGCGACCGCCGGCTCCGGCGGAGGCCAGGACCGAGATTCGGTGTGGGCGGCGCGCTCCGGCTGCCGGACTGCCGGTTCGAAGGGTGGAACCCGCCTCGGATCGCTGTGTAGTCGTCGATAATCGCCCGCCCGGCCCCGCCGGGGAGCGTTCGCGTGGCGTCTAGCGCTCCGCGCCCCCGGGATCCACATCCGCATCGGTGAGCAGGGCACTGCCCGCCACCCGATCCTGGGCCAGCGCGTCGAGGAAGGAGCGGGCCCAGCGGTCCACGTCGTGGGCGAGCACCTGACGGCGCAGCGAACGCATCCGGCGGCGTTTGGTCTCCGGATCGTCCTCGATCGCGGACATGATCGCGTTCTCGACGCTGTCCAGATCGTGCGGGTTGCACAGATAGGCCTGCCGCAATTCGGCTGCGGCGCCGGTGAATTCGCTGAGTACGAGGGCGCCGTTGAGGCCACTGTGCGAGGCCACGTACTCCTTGGCGACCAGGTTCATGCCGTCGCGCAGCGGGGTCACCAGCATCACGTCGGCGGCGACGAAGAAGGCGACCAGCTCGTCGCGGGGGATCGGGCGGTGCAGATAGTGCACGAAAGGGTAACCGACGCGGGAGAATTCGCCGTTGATCCGGCCGACCTGACGTTCGATGTCGCCGCGCATCTGGATGTAGCTCTCGACGCGTTCGCGACTCGGTGTGGCCAACTGCACCATCACCGTCTCGGCCGGGTCGAGCCGGCCCTCGTGCAGGAGCTCCTGCAGCGCCGCCAGGCGGATATCGATGCCCTTCGTGTAGTCCAGACGGTCCACACCGAGCAGGATGTGCTTGGGATTACCGAGTTCTCTGCGGATCTGGGCGGCGCGCTCACGCACCGAACGTCTTCGCGACAGCTCGTCGAGTTCGGCGGAGGCGATCGAGATGGGGAAGGCGCCTACCCGCACGGTGCGGAAACCGACCTGCACCACACCGAGTTTCGACCGCACACCGACCGTGCCGCGCGAGGTGGGTTGCCCGGCAAGCCTTCTCGCCAGATACAGGAAGTTCTGCGCGCCGCCGGGCAGGTGGAAGCCGATCAGGTCGGCGCCGAGCAGACCCTCCACGATCTCGGTACGCCAGGGCAGCTGCATGAACAACTCCACCGGCGGGAACGGGATGTGCAGGAAGAAACCGATGGTCAGATCGGGCCGCAGCATGCGCAGCATCTTCGGCACCAGCTGCAGCTGGTAGTCCTGCACCCACACCGTCGCGCCCTCGGCGGCGACCTTCGCGGTGTATTCGGCGAAGCGCCGGTTCACGTCCACATAGGCCGTCCACCAGTCGCGGTGGTACTCCGGCCGCACGATCACGTCGTGATAGAGCGGCCACAGCGTCCCGTTGGAGAACCCCTCGTAGTAGGCGGCGACCTCCTCGGCGGTGAGCGGCACCGGATACAACTCCAAGCCGTCCTCGGTGATCGGGTCGACATCCACGTCGGGGACGCCGGCCCAGCCCACCCAGGCGCCGTTGTTGTTGCGCAGCACCGGCTCCAGGGCCGTGACGAGGCCGCCCGGACTGCGCTTCCACCGCTTGGTCCCGTCGGGGAGACGTTCCAGGTCCACCGGGAGCCGATTGGCGACCACGACGAAACCGGAGCCGGCGCCCCCGGGACGGTCCGCTGGTGCGGATTCGGTTTCCGGCGAAGCGTCTCGAGATCGATCGCTGCGTATGTCGCGCATCTGGTCCACTGCTGGATCCTCCGGTCGCCGAAATGGCGGAACTAGGCGTGGGTTTTAGTTGTCATGAGCGCTGCGGCGCGCTCGTTCTATTCGCTGCGCGCGCTGGGACCGATTCCGAGCATCGACAGCAGCATGCGGCACTCGTCGGCATCGGTGGCGTAGGCGGCCACGACGCGCTGTGCCTGCCGTGCGGTCTCGTCGGCGAGCGGTTCCAGGTCGTCGTCCGCGATGTCGTTGGCGCTCTTCGCGGCCATCATCGTGTCCTCTCGGCTCGGGTTCGTGGCACGGCGGTAGGGTTCGACCGTCGTGGTGTCGGCGCCGTGCGGTGTCAATGGTATCGGTCGCCGCACAGGGGCCCGTCGGCTTGGTGCCGACCGCTGCCGAACCGCAACAGCGGTGGCGAGTCCCGTCACACCGGCGAAACGCCGGAGCCCCGCGAACCTATAACGTTGGTAGGAAGGCGAATTTCGCCCGGCTCCTGTACCGAGCACCGCACGAATCGAGTGGAAAGGGTCGCAGCACATGCCGTTGGCCACGGTGAATGGAATCTCGCTGAACTACCAGGTGAAGGGAGACAAGGCCAAAGGCACCGACACCAAGGGGACCGCCCCGCTGGTCGTGCTGATCATGGGCACCGGCAGTCCCGGCCGGGTGTGGGAGCTGCACCAGGTTCCGGCGCTGGTGGCGGCCGGTTACCGGGTGTGCACGTTCGACAATCGCGGCATCGCCCCGTCGTATGAGGCGCCCGACGGGATGACCATCGACGAATTGGCGGCCGACACCGCGGCGCTGATCGAATACCTCGACGAGGGTCCGGCCCTGGTCGCCGGCACCTCGATGGGGGCACGGGTGGCCCAGGAATTGGCCTTGGCGCGCCCGGACCTCGTGCGTAAGGCCGTCTTCATGGCCGGACACGCGCGGCTCGACCAATTCCAGAAGACCCTCTCGCTGGGCGAGCACGAACTCGACGCCTCCGGGGTGCGACTGCCCGCCAAATACGACGCCGCCGTCACCGCGGTGATGAATCTTTCGCCCGCCACGATGGCCGACCCGAATTCCGCGCGCGACTGGCTGGATCTGTTCGAATTCACCGGCGGACCGGCATCGCCGGGAATCCGGGCCCAGCGCCGGATGGATCACGATTTCGATCGGTTGCAGGCCTATCGGGCGATCAAGGTGCCATGCCTGTCCATAGGATTCGCCGACGACCGGATGATCCCCGCATATCTGACCCGTGAGCTGGCCGAAGTCATTCCCGACGCCCGATACCAGGAGATCCCCGACGCCGGTCATTACGGGTATCTGGAACGTCCGGAAGCGGTCAATAAGATCCTGCTCGATTTCTTCGCGGCCTCGAGGTAACCGCCAACGCGTAACGTCGGTCTTGCTAGTGTCGACACATCGCTCGGGGGCTACGGCTCTGGTCGGTCGGTTTCGGCTCGTGCCCGCGCCCCGCGAGTTTCCGTACACAGCGCGTTCCCGTACACAGCGCCAGCATCCAGTGAGGTGAAATGAGCACCAACCCCTTCGACGACGAGGACGGCCGCTTCTTCGTTCTGGTCAACGACGAGGAGCAGCATTCCCTGTGGCCTGCTTTCGCCGAGGTCCCGGCCGGGTGGCGAGTGGTGTTCGGCGAGGACAGCCGCGCTGCCTGCGTCGAATACGTGGAGAAGAACTGGACGGATATGCGGCCCAAGAGCCTGCGTGACGCGATGGCCGCCGACGACGCGGCTCGCCAGGGCGCCCAGTCCTGATTCCGCGCCGGACGGCGCGGCGCGGCGCGACGGTGATCGGCGGCTGTGTGATGCCCTGAGCGGGCACACGCAGCCGCCGAGGTCGTGCCGTTCCCTCCTGCGGTGGTGCATGATTTTTCCGGACGGCCCGCGCCCCGGTTATGATTGCACCGCTTCACCCGCCTCCTTAGCTCAGTGGTAGAGCACCGCTCTTGTAAAGCGAAGGTCGTCAGTTCAATCCTGACAGGGGGCTCTCCCGGCTTCGGCCTGCGACAGCAGGTCGGAGCCTTTTCTGTCGTCAGGGAAGATGCATCAGCTGGCGAGCCAGGCCGAACAGGCGGCTGCCGAGCTTGAAGACGGGGATTCCCAGCGGAATCAACAAGATGGTCACGCACAACACCGCGCCGAGAATCCACACCACGACCGCGAGCAGTGCGACCACCGTGCCCAGCACGGCCGTCAGGATGCCCAACACCACGTCGAGCAGGCCCCGTATCGCTCCCATGACGACCTTTCCGATGTCCATTCTGCTCTTTTCGCGCGTGGTTCGCCCGTTCGTCGACTTCACCAAGATTCAGGACACGCCGACAGCCTGAAGGCGACCAAGGGTGACGCGAAGACGCTCGGCGCGCAGGCGGCTCGCAGGAAACTCCCAGACTACGTTCAGCGCATTCCGGGTTGCGGGAGAGACGATATCCAGCATGAGTGGAGTGGCTGGCGATCGAACCCCGGAGGCGCGGGTGCTGGTGGTCGACGACGAGCCGATGATCGTCGAACTGCTGTCGGTGAGTCTGCGCTATCAGGGTTTCGAGGTGGCCACGGCCGCCAACGGCGCCGAAGGGCTGGACCGGGCCAAGCAGTTCCGGCCCGACGCCCTCATCGTCGACGTCATGATGCCCGGTATGGACGGCTTCGGCCTGCTGCGCCGGCTGCGCGCCGACGGCATCGACGCTCCGGTTCTGTTCCTCACCGCGCGGGACGAGGTCGAGGACAAGATCACCGGCCTCACCCTCGGCGCCGACGACTACGTCACCAAACCCTTCTCGCTCGAGGAGGTGGTGGCGCGGCTGCGGGTGATTCTGCGCCGCTCCGGTCACGTGGTGAAGGAGACCAAGTCCTCGCGCATCCGCTTCGAGGACATCGAACTCGACGACGACACCCACGAGGTGTGGAAGGCCGGGGAACCGGTCGCCCTGTCGCCGACGGAATTCACGCTGCTGCGGTACTTCATGGTCAATGCCGGAACCGTCCTGAGCAAGCCGCGCATCCTCGACCACGTCTGGCGCTACGACTTCGGCGGCGAGGTGGGCGTGGTGGAGACCTATGTCTCCTACCTGCGCAAGAAGGTCGACACCGGCCCCGACCGGCTGATCCACACCCTGCGCGGTGTCGGCTACGTGATGCGCGCGCCGAGCCGCAGCCGATCGTCGGCGAAATGAGCGATCCGCGCTCGGTGCGGGAACGCGCCCCCCACGATGCGGCCGATATCGAACCGGTGCGCCCCGCCGGTGAATCCGAGCCGGGAACCGATCCAGGATCCGGCGGCGTCGGCGAGTCCGGCGCAGGTGCCGAGCGCGTCGCCCCGCCTCGGCGCGGAATTCGGCGCCGGATCTCGCGGCGCCTGGCCGCGGTGCCGCTGCGGGTCACCCTGGTGGTCGCGCTGGTGTGCCTGACGGGTGTCGGACTGCTGGTCTCGGGTGTCGCGGTGACCTCCGCGATGCGAAATGTGCTGATCGACAAGGTCGATCGGCAACTGTTCGACGCCGCCCACACCTGGGCCAGCCCCGATGCGCCACCGCCCCAGCACCTTCCGCAACCTCCGGGGCGAGAACGCCCGCCCGCGCTGTTCCACGTGCAGGTGACGGGACCCACCGGAAATCAGCGTCTGCTGCTGAGTTCCGGCCCCACCGTTCCGGACACTCCGTCGGATCTGTCGAAGCATCCCGAGACCGTGGGATCGGTCGGTGATCCCGACGAACACTGGCGCGAGATCAAGGTGGTGACTCCGCAGGGATCCAGTGTGGTCGCGCTGCGCCTCACCGAAACCGAGAACATCATCGACCGTTTGATCGGTTTGCAGGTCGCGGTGGGCCTCATCGTGCTCGCCGTACTCGCGGTGGTGGCGCAGTTCGTGATTCGCCGGAGCCTGCGCCCGCTCGGTGAGGTGGAGAAGACCGCCGCGGCCATCGCGAACGGGGATCTGCATCGCCGAGTTCCGGTGCAGGGCAACAACACCGAGGTCGACCGGCTGTCGCGGTCGCTCAACGGCATGCTGTCCCAGATTCAGAGCGCCTTCGCCGCCACCGAGGCATCCGAGGAATCCGCGCGGCGTTCGGAGGCCCGGATGCGGCGATTCGTCGCCGATGCCAGCCACGAACTGCGAACCCCGCTGACCACGATCAAGGGTTTCGCGGAGTTGTATCGGCAAGGGGCGCTGGCGGATCCGGCCCTGTTCATGGATCGGATCGAACGCGAATCCAAGCGGATGAGCCTGCTGGTGGAGGATCTGCTGATGCTGGCGCGCCTCGACGCGCAGCGGCCGGTGGAACGGAGGCCGGTGGATCTGCTGGCACTGGCCAGCGATGCGGTGCACAACGCCCGGGCGGTCGACGCGGCGCAGCGACCCGAGGAGACACGCCGGCCCATCGACCTCGAAATACGCCCGGGGACGGGAACTTTGGAGGTACGCGGTGACGAAGCGCGGCTGCGTCAGGTGCTGGGCAATCTGGTCAACAACGCGCTGATCCACACCCCGCCGGAGGCCGCGGTCACCGTCGCGCTGACACCCGCGCCGGACGAGGTCGTCATCGAGGTCAGCGATACCGGGCCGGGCCTGCCGACCGAGGACGCCGAGCGCATCTTCGAACGCTTCTACCGCACCGACACCTCACGCAGCCGCGACAGCGGTGGCACCGGACTGGGCCTGGCGATCGTGCAGGCGCTGGTCGCCGCGCACGGCGGCACGGTCTCGGTGCGCAGCGCGGTGGGACAGGGCACCACGTTCGCGGTGCGCCTGCCCCGTTCGCAGGAGTGATTCAGGCGGGGACGTTCGCGCCGTAGCCGAGATCGCGCAGCGCCTGCTTGATCTTGTCCTGCGCCTCGTCCAGCGATTCCGGGCTCGGATCGGTGTCCGCGCCGGAGATGTTGAAATCGCCCAGCTCGAACGCCGGGAAGACGTGCACGTGCAGATGCGGCACCTCCAGCCCGGCGATCAGCAGGCCCGCCCGCGGCGCGTCCCACGCCTTGCGCACCGCCTGCCCGATCTTCTGGGCGACCTCGTTGATCCGCGCGAACGTGGCGGGATCCAGATCCTGCCACTGGTCGATCTCCTTGCGAGGAACCACGAGCGTATGACCCTGGGTGACCGGGGCGATGGTCAGGAAGGCGACGAATTCCTCGTCCTCCCACACGAACCGCCCCGGCAGCTGTCCGGCGATGATCGCGCTGAATACAGATGGCATGGGTTTCATATTGCCCCGCCCGGGCGGGCGACGGCGCCCGGGGCGGCCGGCTGTCCTCCCGGTACCCGCATCTGCTGTTCACCCGCGTCCCCTAAGCTGTCACGCGTGCGCGTACTCGTCATCGGATCCGGAGCCCGTGAACACGCCCTGGTGGAAGCCCTGCGTCGGGATCCCGGGGTCACCGCGATCGCGGCCGCGCCCGGGAATCCGGGGATCGGCCAGGTCGCCGAGGTGCGGGCGGTCGATCCGGCCAGTGCGGAGGCCGTCGTGGGCCTGGCCCGGGATTTCGCCGCCGACCTGGTGGTGATCGGTCCCGAGGTGCCGCTGGTACTCGGTATCGCCGATGCGGTCCGGGCGGCGGGGATCGCCTGCTTCGGCCCGTCTGCCGCCGCCGCGCGGATCGAGGGATCGAAGGCCTTCGCCAAGGATGTGATGGCCGCCGCCGGAGTGCGGACCGCGCACAGTGAGGTTGTCGATCATCCGGGCGAACTCGACGCCGCGCTGGATCGCTTCGGGCCGACCTGGGTCGTCAAGGACGACGGGCTGGCCGCGGGGAAGGGCGTGGTGGTGACCGCCGATCGGTCCGCGGCCCGCGACCACGGTGCCGAACTGCTCGAGCAGGGCCATCCGGTGTTGCTGGAATCGTTCCTCGACGGCCCCGAGGTCTCCCTGTTCTGCCTGGTCGACGGCGAGACCGTGGTCCCGCTGCTGCCCGCGCAGGACCACAAGCGCGTGGGTGACGGCGACACCGGTCCCAACACCGGCGGCATGGGCGCCTACACCCCGCTGCCCTGGCTGCCGCCGGAGAC
The DNA here is from genome assembly GCF_001613505.1 of Nocardia mikamii NBRC 108933. Taxonomy (GTDB): domain Bacteria; phylum Actinomycetota; class Actinomycetes; order Mycobacteriales; family Mycobacteriaceae; genus Nocardia; species Nocardia mikamii. The sequence goes on along the minus strand of NZ_BDCM01000003.1, from coordinate 314,015 downwards.
CGTCACCGAAATCGTCGACGACGTGGTGAAACCCGTTGCCGCCGAAATGGTTCGGCGTGGCGTCCCGTTCTCCGGACTGCTGTACGCGGGTCTCGCGATCGGCCAGGCCGGTCCCGCCGTCGTCGAATTCAACTGCCGCTTCGGCGATCCCGAGACCCAGGCGGTGCTCGCCCTGCTCGACAGTCCGCTCGGCGCGCTGCTGCACGCCACCGCGACCGGAACCCTGGCGCAGGCGCAGTCGCCGGTCTGGAAGGACGGCGCGGCGATCACGGTGGTACTGGCCGCGGAGAACTACCCGGGCCGTCCCCGCACCGGCGACGTCATCTCCGGCACCGAGAGCACGCAGGCGTCGGCCCCGGGCACGAATGCCGAAGTGCTGCATGCCGGTACGTCGCTGCGCGCGGACGGCGCGCTGCTGTCGGCCGGCGGTCGTGTGCTGAATGTCGTTGCGACGGGCGCCGATCTGACCGAGGCCAGGGTGAACGCCTACGAGCGGATCGCGGGAATCAAGCTTCCCGGTAGTCACTTCCGGACCGATATCGGTCTCGCCGCCGTGGAGGACCGGATCTCGCTTCCGACGCGGGTCTAGTCGAAACGGTCGGGTCCGGGGCGCGGACCCCCGCCGGGTCAGCCGACCTGGATGCCGTGCACGGCCAGCCACGGCTGCGGATCCACGTGCTGTCCGCCGACGAGGATTTCGAAGTGCAGATGCGGGCCGGTGGAATCGCCGCGGTTGCCGATGCGGGCGATCTGCTGTCCGGCGCGCACCCGCTCGCCGACCGATACCGAGAAGTCGTACATGTGGCCGTACACCGAGATGGTGCCGTCGTCGTGGCGGATGCGTACCCACAGTCCGAAGCCCTGCGCCGGTCCGGCGTCGATGACGGTGCCGTCGGCGACGGCGTAGATCGGCGAGCCGATGGGCGCGGCGATGTCGATCCCGTAGTGGAAGGTGCCCCACCGGCCGCCGTAACCGGAGGTGAACACCCCGCGCGCGGGTAGCGCGAAACCACCGATGCCCGGGGCGATTCCGCCGGGAGCGATACCGCCGGGAATCGTGGTTGCCGGCCCGGACAGCCACGGTTGCGGCGTCCCGGCGACCGCGGCGGCGGCCTCGGCCTTCGCGCGGTCGAGGGTGGCTCGCGAGGCCGCGGCCACCACCTGCGCCTCGCGCATGCGCTCCCCGTTGTCGATGGCGGCCAGATAGCGCTTGCTGGTTTCGGGTTCGGCCTGCACCTGTAGCGGGTATGCGACCGCGATCCGTTGTGCCGCACCGGGTCTCGGCGTCGATTCGATCGGCTGCGGCGCCACGGTGTCGGCGGCGGCGAACAGTCCGACCACGACCATTCCGATCACCAGCAGCCGATGGTCGCCGACCCAGCCGCGCAGCCGGGGCCACAGGGTCTCGAATTCCTCGCGCCAGTTGCGGTCCCGCACCATCTGCCACCATCGCCCCACCCGCGCGCGCCATTCGACCGCCGCGACCTGCCCGAATTCACGCGATCGGCGGGCCGAGGAACGGAGGCGTCGCGCGATCGAGGGACGGTCGCGGCGCAGCGTCGTTCGCCAGTCGGGGCGGATCACGGTCCAGCCCCCCTGGTACGACTTCGCGCGGCGTGCCTGGTCAGGCATTCTGCCGACGATAACAGGGGCCCGCCCGGACATGCGGGCAGGCGCGGCGGCGCACAGCAACGTCTCAGGCGACCGATGCCCGGGAACGGACTGCGCGCCGGCCTGCCGGGGCGGTGTTCTACCGTCGTCTGGTGCGCAGTGAATCCCGGCGGTCCACCGTTCCGACCTTCTACGTCATGGATGTCTGGAAGGCCGCGGCCGAACGCGCCCGCACCCACGGCGACGTGCTGGTCCTGGCGGCGGGCCAGCCCTCCACACCCGCGCCGGTGCCGGTGCGCCGCGCCACCCGGGTGGCCCTCGACGCCGAATTACTCGGCTACACCGAGACTTTCGGCATCCCCGAATTGCGCACCGCCATCGCGGCTCATCACCGCGACACCTACGGCGTCGAGGTCGAGTCCGACGACGTGGTGATCACGACCGGCTCCTCGGGCGCCTTCACGCTGATCTTCCTGGCCGCATTCGATATCGGCGACACCGTCGTGGTCGCTCGCCCGGGTTACCCGGCCTACCGCAACACCCTCACCGCACTGGGCTGCCGGGTGATCGAACTCGACTGCGGCCCCCAGACCCGGTTCCAGCCGACGGTGGCGATGCTGGAGGAGCTGCCCGAACCGCCTGCCGGCCTGATCGTGGCCAGCCCGGCGAACCCGACCGGCACCATGATCGCCCCGGACGAGCTGGCGGCCCTGGCCCGCTGGTGCGACGAGCACGGCACGCTGCTGATCTCCGACGAGATCTATCACGGCATCGCTTATTCGGGAGTCGACGGCGATACCGAACCGGTGAGCTCGGCCTGGGAGACCTCGCGCGAATCGGTGGTGATCGGTTCGGTGTCGAAGTATTTCTCGATGACCGGCTGGCGGCTGGGCTGGATGCTGGCACCCGCGCGGTTGCGCCCGGCGCTGCAGCGGCTGGCGTCCAATATGACCGTCTGCCCGCCGGCCATCTCGCAATTCGCGGCGGTGCACGCGTTCGGCCCGGAGGCGAAATCCGAACTCGACGGACACGTCCGCCGCTATGCCCGCAACCGGTCGTTACTGCTCGAGGGGCTGCCCGCTCTCGGCATCACCGAACTGGCGCCGGCTGACGGCGCCTTCTACGCGTACGCCGATATCGGTCATCTGAGCCAGGATTCGACGCGCTGGTGCGCGGATCTGTTGGCGCACACGGGTGTCGCCCTCGCGCCCGGAATCGATTTCGACACCCGTAACGGACACCGCACGGTCCGCTTCTCCTTCGCCGGCGCCACCGCGGATATCGAGGAGGCGCTCGTGCGACTGGGCCGATATCTGAGCTGACGCACAGACTTTCCGTACCGGCCCACCGGAGCGCGTGGATGCGGTACAAATGATTCGGGTTGTGATTTCAACCCTTGCTATTTCGAACCGGTCCCCGCTGTCCGCTCGGACCGGATCCCGGAAATTTGCGCGGTCCCATGGTCGATTGCACAGCAACGGTTCGGCCGGGATTGCACAGACGCACAGATTTGCACAGATCGCACCGATTTGGCACGGATGAACCGATGATGACTGGCACGATGACACGGTGATCACCGCGACGACCCCGAAAGGCGAAAGGCGTCGCCAAGCGTTGGTTGCGGCTGCCGCGGAGTTGCTACTCGAAGGCGGCTTCGATGCCGTGCGCCACCGTTCGGTGGCGACGCGCGCGGATCTGCCCCTGGCATCCACGACCTACTATTTCGAATCGCTCGAAGATCTGATCGCGCGCGCGGTCGAGTTCAGCGGCAATGCCGAACTGGAGTCGATGCGCCGCCGGATCGGCGAGGTCACCCACCGCAAACGCGGCGCCGAGGCGACCGTCGATCTGGTCGTGGATCTGATGGTCGGCACCGACGGACCCGACGAATTCGCGCGCGGGCGGCTGATCGCCCGTTACGAGCGCTCGGTGGCCTCGGCCCGGCATCCGGAACTGCGCGAGGTGCAGCTGCGGTTACGCGCCCAGCTCGAGGACCTGCTGGCCGATGTGCTGCGCCGATCCGACCGCATGGTGCGCACCGATCAGCTGCGCCGGCTGGTGGCGGTGGTCGACGGCGCGGTGGTCGCCGCGCTGGCCGAATCCGATCCGCAACCGCGCCGCACGGCTCGCGGCGCGCTGCTGGAACTGATCGATGTGATCGCGCCGCCGGTGCCGCAACCGCTGATGGCACCGCAGACCGTGCCGTCGCCCGCGACGCAGCATCTGCCCGCGGCCATGCCCCAGCAACCGAGCAGGCATCGAACACTAGACTGACTGTTCGTGAGTCTTGTCCCGAACGTCCTCGCCACCCGGTACGCGAGCCCGCAGCTGGTGCAGTTGTGGTCGCCCGAGAACAAGATCGTGTTGGAGCGCCGGCTGTGGCTCGAGGTACTGCGGGCCCAGACCGAACTCGGCGCCGCCGGTACCGAGGCGGTCACCGCCGACGTCCTCGAGGATTACGAGCGGGTGCTGGGCGAGGTCGACCTGGCCTCGATCGCCGAACGCGAGCGGATCACCCGCCACGATGTGAAGGCGCGCATCGAGGAGTTCAACGCCCTCGCCGGGCACGAGCAGATCCACAAGGGCATGACCAGCCGGGATCTGACCGAGAACGTGGAACAGTTGCAGATCCGGCTCTCGCTGGAACACGTCTACGAACACGGTGTGGCGGTCGCCGCCCGGCTGGCCGAGCGGGCCGCCGAGTATCAGGCGCTGGTGATGGCCGGTCGCTCGCACAATGTGGCGGCGCAGGCCACCACCCTGGGCAAGCGGTTCGCGAGTGCGGCCGACGAGGTGCTGATCGCACTGCGCCGGGTCCGCGAGCTGATCGACCGGTATCCGCTGCGCGGTATCAAGGGGCCGATGGGCACCGCCCAGGACATGCTCGATCTGTTCGACGGTGACGCCGCCAAACTCGCCGAGCTGGAGCAGAAGGTTTCCCGGCATCTGGGCTTCGCGACCGTGCTGACCAGCGTCGGCCAGGTCTACCCCCGCTCACTGGACCACGACGTGATCTCCGCGCTGGTCCACTTGGGCGCGGGCCCTTCGTCGTTCGCGCACACCGTGCGGCTGATGGCCGGGCACGAACTGGTCACCGAGGGTTTCCAGCCCGGGCAGGTCGGCAGTTCGGCGATGCCGCACAAGATGAACACCCGCTCGTGCGAACGCGTCAACGGTCTGCAGGTGGTGCTGCGCGGCTACGGCTCGATGGCGGCCGAACTGGCGGGCGCGCAGTGGAACGAGGGCGATGTGTTCTGTTCCGTGGTGCGCCGGGTCGCGCTGCCGGACGCGTTCTTCGCCATCGACGGCATGATGGAGACCTTCCTGACCGTCCTCGCCGAATTCGGCGCCTATCCGGCCGTGATCGAGCGCGAACTCAACCGCTACCTGCCCTTCCTGGCCACCACCCGCATCCTGATGGCGGCCGTACGGGCCGGGGTCGGGCGCGAGAGTGCGCACGAGGTCATCAAGGAGCATGCGGTCGCGGTCGCGCTGGCCATGCGAGAGCAGGGTCGCGAACCGGATCTGCTGGACCGCCTCGCCGGCGACGACCGGATGCCGCTGGACCGTGCCGGGCTGGAGGTCGCCCTGGCGGACCGGACGGCGTTCATCGGCGCCGCCGAGGCGCAGGTGAGCGATGTGGTAGCGCAGGTGCAGAAGCTGATCGACGCGCATCCCGAGGCCGCCCGCTACACCCCCTCGCCGATTCTGTAACCGCCGCCGGACCGATGGTCGCGGCATCGAATCCGGCCGGCGCCGCCGTGCGCGCGGTGGTGTCGCGCGTGCTCGGCGCCGTGCGAATGGTGCGGCGGCGCAGGCGAAATCGCCGACTAGGGTTGCCGGATATGGACCCCTATACGATTTTCGCCGATATCGTCGCCGGGCGGGCGCCCTCGTCCAAGGTCTACGAGGACGAGGACGTTCTCGCCTTCATGGACATCCGTCCCATGACGCCCGGCCATCTGCTGGTGATTCCGAAGGTGCCGGCGCGCAGCCTGGCCGAACTCGATCCGGTGATCGGCGGCAAGCTCTTTCAGGTCGCGCAGCGCCTGGCGGCCGCCCTGCGGGAGTCCGAGGTGCGCTGCGACGGGGTGAATCTCTTTCTCGCAGACGGCGTTACGGCCGGGCAGGAGGTCTTCCATGTCCACCTGCACGTCATTCCGCGCACGCCCGGCGACGGCTTCGGGCTGCGCAATCGCGCGACCACCCCGCCGCGTGCGGACCTGGACTACCTGGCCGCGTCGATCCGGGGTGCGGCCGGGCGGGCGCAACCGAATGCCGCGAGCTGAGAGGACGGAAAGTGGTGGCTCACCTGAGTCGCGGTGCGGCCCGGGTGGTTTGCTGAGGAAACGCCAGGAGGTCGAAAGCTCCGCACGGCACCGCAGTGTGCGTTACTTTAAGTAGCAGTTGTGGTGGGCAGACGGAGGTGGGGACATGCGACGTTCACTCGTTGCTGCGGTTGTGCTGACAGTCGGATTGGGCGTCTTCGGTCCCTGGATGGGCCCACAGCCACGCGCATCGGCGGCGCGGGTGGTCGGAGACAACGATATGAGCCCGACCCGGACGGCGCTGTTCATCGACTCTCCAGCCATGGGACGCACCGTTCAGGTCCAGGTCCTGCATCCGGCCGGCGGAGGTCCGCGGCCCTCGTACTACCTGCTCGACGGTCTCGATCCCGGTGTCCAGCAGAGCACCTGGACCAACGCCACCGATGCCGAACCCTTCTTCCACGGTAAGAACGTCAACGTCGTCCTGCCGATCGGCGGGCAGGCGAGCTATTACACCGACTGGCAGCGCGACGATCCGCATTTCGGCCGCTACCGGTGGGAGACCTTCCTGACGCGCGAACTTCCGCCGATCATCGACGCCACTTTCTCCGGCAACGGCGTGAACGCGATCGGTGGTCTGTCGATGGGCGGAATCGCGGCGTTCGTTCTGGCCGTTCGCCATCCGGAGCTGTACGAGGCGGTGGCCGGCTACAGTGCGTGCCCGGATCTGGGTATCGCGCAGGGCGCGATCATGTTCTCGATCGCCAACCGCGGCGGCAATCCGTTCGATATGTGGGGTGCGCCGGGCAGTCCGGAGTGGGGTGCCCACGATCCGGCTCTACTGGCGGATCGGCTGCGCGGCAAGACCGTCTACCTGTCCACGGGCACCGGCATTCCCGGTCCGCACGAGGGCGAGATCAAACCCCAACTGCCGGAGAACATCGTCCTGGGCGGGCCGATCGAGGCCGGCGTGGATGTCTGCGTCACCGCCTTCGAACAGCGACTGCGCGGTATGCGCATTCCGGCCCGGGTCGATCACAGCCCGGTGGGGACACATTCCTGGTCGTACTGGCAGGACTATCTGCACGCGTCCTGGCCGACCGTCGGCGCGGCGATCGGAGCCTGATCGCCGGACGTCCGATCGGCGCGGGCCCGCGACGGCTCGCGCGACCGGAGACCTTCGGGCTCGGTTCAGTGCGGTTGGGCGCCCGGGCGGTTGAATTCGCCGTCCTTGGCGCCGGCGACGAACGCCCGCCACTCGCCGGGAGTGAAGATCAGCGCCGGCCCGTCCGGATTCTTGGCATCGCGCAGCCCGATATTGCCGCTGGCCAGGAAAGCCACCTCGACACCGCCCGCCCCGTCGCCGCTGCGCTGCCAGATCGCCCCGGGTTCGATCTCGCGATTCTTCGCTTCCAACCTGTGCTCCTGCATCGATGTGATCGCCCGCCGGATCCGCGCGGGCGCTGCCGTCCCCGAGCGTAAGCGGTCGGGAGCCGCCGCACCGGCGTCGTTTCCGAATCCGCGCGTCCGGGCATGGCCGGAATCACACCGATATGGCGACCTGCGGAATGTGGCATTCGTCCGCCCCTCCCGGCAACACCGCTGGTTTACGCCGCAACCTGATCGGAAACCCCATTCATTGTGGCAGTGGGAAGGCGTCGACTGGTCAAGAGACCGAGAGGGCGTGCCCTGCCGCACTGAAGGGACGACAAGGATGGAGCACCGCATGGCACCCGTCTTCGACAGTTGCGCGGTGGTGCCCCGGCACCTCACCGTCGAGCAGGCACACAACATCCTGCACAGTCACAGCAGCTGTCCCACCGACCAATGCCCGCGCCGCAAAGCCGCACTGTTCTTCCTGATGGAATCTCGTCGTTCGGCCCGCGGCACCGGGCGTGACCTGCGTCGGCCCGCACCGCGGACCACCGGCCTGGGGTAGCGCGGACCGAGTTCGCGCCCCCGCACTCGCCGATCTGCTCGGGCCGGCGGGCGTGGGGGTGCGCGCCCGGTCCCGGCCACCGCGATTACGGTGGTCACCATGGCTCTCGACAGTGGTACCGGAACCATCCAGAACGCCGGCGACGAGGCGGCGGCGGTGACTCCGCCGGTGGCCAAGAAGGTCCCGGCCGAACGCACCCATCACGGTGACACCTTCGTCGATTTCTACGAATGGCTGCGGGACAAGGACGACCCCGAGGTCATCGCCCATCTCGAGGCCGAGAACGCCTACACCGACGCTCAGACCGCCCACTTGGCCCCGCTGCGCGCGCGGATCTTCGACGAGATCAAATCGCGCACTCAGGAGACCGATATGTCGGTTCCGGCGCGGTTGGGCGACTACTGGTACTACTCGCGCAGTTTCGAAGGCAAGCAGTACGGCGTGCACTGCCGCTGCCCGATCGCCGACCGCGACGACTGGACCCCGCCGCAACTCGAGGTCGATATCGAGATCCCCGGCGAGGAGATTCTGCTCGACAGCAACGTGCTGGCCGAGGGGCACGACTTCTTCGCCCTCGGCGCCTATTCGATCAGCCATGACGGCACCCTGCTGGCCTACTCCACCGACACCGTCGGTGACGAGCGATATGTGCTGCGGTTCAAGGATCTACGCAGCGGCGAACTGCTCGGCGACGAGATCCCCGGCACCGCGCCGGGGGCGACCTGGTCGCTGGACGGAACCCACGTCTTCTATCAGACCGTCGACGAATCCTGGCGGCCCGACACCGTGTGGCGCCACCGCCTCGGTACCGCGAAGACCGACGACGTCACGGTGTTCCACGAGCCCGACGAGCGCTACTGGGTCAGCATCGGCGCCTCGCGCTCCGAGAAGTACCTGATGATCTGGGTCGGGTCGAAGATCACCACCGAGGGCTGGATTCTCGAATCCGACGATCCGGAGGGCGAGTTCCGGGTGCTGCTGCCGCGCCGCGAGGGTGTGGAGTATTCGGCCGAACACGCGGTGATCGGCGGGCAGGACCGGCTGCTCATCCTGCACAACGATGTGGTCGACGGCGTGAAGGCCGAGAATTTCGTCCTCGCCGAGGCGCCGGTGGACGATCCGGCGGCGATGACCATGCTGATCGGCCATCGCGACGAGGTGCGACTCGAGGACGTCGACTGCTTCCGCGATCATCTCGTGCTCTCCTATCGGCGCGAGGCGCTGCCGCGAGTCGCGGTGTGGCCGTTGACTTCCGAGGGCTACGGCGAGCTGCGTGAACTGGAATTCGGCCTGGAACTGTTCTCCGCCGGCGTGGGCTCCAACCCGGAATGGGCGCAGCCGACGCTGCGGCTGGGCGTGACCTCGTTCATCACCCCGATGCAGGTCTTCGACTACGTACCCGCCACCGGTGAGCTGACGCTGCGCAAACAGCAGCAGGTCCTCGGCGGCTACGACCCGGACGACTATGTGCAGCACCGGGATTGGGCGACCGCGGCGGACGGCACGCGGATTCCGATCTCGGTGGTGCGCCGCCGCGACAGTGAGGGTTCCGGTCCGAAACCGTTGCTGCTCTACGGATACGGCTCCTACGAGGCCAGTATCGACCCCGGGTTCTCGGTGTCGCGGCTGTCGCTGCTCGACCGCGGCATGGTGTTCGCCGTCGCGCATGTGCGCGGTGGTGGTGAGATGGGCCGGCTGTGGTACGAGAACGGCAAGACGCTCACCAAGAAGAACACATTCACCGATTTCGTCTCCTGCGCACGGCATCTCGTCGACACCGCCGTCACCACGCCGCAGGTGCTGGTGGCCGACGGTGGCAGTGCGGGTGGGCTGCTGATGGGTGCGGTGGCCAATCTGGCGCCCGAACTGTTCGCGGGCATCCTCGCCAATGTGCCGTTCGTGGATCCGCTCACCTCGATCCTGGACCCGTCGCTGCCGCTGACGGTCATCGAATGGGACGAGTGGGGCAATCCGCTGGAGGATCCGCAGGTCTACGCCTATATGAAGTCCTATTCGCCGTACGAGAACGTGGCGGCCGTGGACTATCCGGCGATTCTGGCGATCACCAGCATCAACGACACCCGCGTGCTCTACGTCGAACCCGCGAAATGGGTCGCCGCGCTGCGGGCCACGAAAACCGGCGATGCGCAGCTCCTGCTGAAGACCGAGATGAGCGCCGGGCACGGTGGCGTCAGCGGGCGCTATGAGAAGTGGAAGGAAGTCGCCTTCGAATACGCCTGGGTGCTCGACCGGGTCGGTCTCGGCGAGGTCGGCTGAGGACGGCTTCCGGCCGACCGTGCGGTCGGGTGCCCGCTCCGGGAATTCGTCGGGGCGTCACTTCGGCTGCACGGGGCCGACACCTGCCGCGCGCACAGTGGAGTCATGAGCGGCAACGACCGGGGGTTCGGGCAGCTGATCGTCTCGGTGTCGGGTATTCGCGACACCACACTGGACCAGGCGCGCGCCTTCGCGGCCGAGATGGACGGCCGCGGGGTACGGCTGTCGTTGCTGGTGGCGCCGCGGTTGAAGGGGAAGTACCGGCTCACCGAGGATGCGCGCACCCAGCAGTGGCTGCGGGATCGGCGTGCCGCGGGTGACGCGATCGTGCTGCACGGTTACGACCAGGCCGCGACCAAACGTCGCCGCGCCGAATTCGCCGCGCTTCCCACTCACGAAGCGCGCCTGCGCCTCACCGCCGCCGACCGGGTGATGGAACAGATCGGCCTGCGCACCCGGCTGTTCGCGGCACCGCGCTGGACGGCCTCCGAAGGCGCCGTCGCAGCCCTGCCCGAGGTCGGCTTCCGGCTGGCGCTGGGATTGACCGCCATCCACGATCTGGAGCGGGATACGGCGCGTCGCTGCTGGGTGCACGGCGTCGGTGAGGGCTTCCGGGCCGAACCGTGGTGGTGCCACGCGCTGATCATGAGCGCGGCCCGCATCGCGCGGCGCGGCGGAACGCTGCGGCTGGCCGTCTCGGCCGCGCAGCTCTCCCGGCCCGGACCGCACCAGGCCATGCTGGACGCGGTCGATCTGGCCCTGTTCCACGAAGCGGTTCCGGACGTCTACCGGTGGGAGCCGTATGCCATGCCGCACGCGGCGTGAGCAGGCTGGCTCTCAGCGAACGTCGGCCGGGTTCTCGCCGGCCGCACGTCGCATGTCACGCACCGCGGTGACGATCGCCTCGTCCGATACGACGGCGGTGGCGTCGTGGGTGAAGCCGCCGGCCTCCTTGCGGGTGAGTGAGGTGGACAGCGGATGCTTCTTCAGCTGGTCGACGCAACGGTCGATATCGGTCAGCAGCAGATCGGCCATATCGTGGGTGAAGCCGTGCCGGACGACCGCGCGCATGATCGTCTCGTCCTGCCGGCCGGCGGGAAGCGGATAGGCGGCGATCAGCCAGCCGCGCGAGCGCAGCCGTTCCGACAGGTCGTACAGATTGAAGCCGGGATCGTCGCGCAGCCGCCACGACACCGCGCTGATGCCCCGGGCGGGGTTGCCGTCGTGGATCATCTCGAACAGCCCGGTCTCGGTGAGTCCGTGGGCCAGATGCTCGGCGACGCGATAGATCGCCGACTGCAGCGTGGTGTATCCCGTCCGGCCGAGCCGGATGAAGTCGTAGTACTGGGTGATCGCCTGGCCGCCGGGGCGGGAGAAGTTCAGATTGAACGTAGCCATACTGCCGCCGAGGTAGTCGACGTTGAACACGAGTTCGTCCGGAAGGTCGGCGGCCGTGCGCCAGAGGGCCCAACCAGCGCCCAGCGGGGCCAGGCCGGTCTTGTGCCCGGAGGCATTGATCGACTTCACCCGCGCCAGCCGGAAGTCCCACACCAGGTCCGGCGCCGTGAACGGGGCGAGGAATCCACCACTGGCGGCGTCGACGTGCAGCGGGATGTCCAGGCCGGTGCGGGCCTCCAGATCGTCGAGGGCCGCGCTCATCGCGGCGACGTCCTCGAACAGTCCGGTGAAGGTCTGTCCCATCGTCGCGACGACCATGATGGTATTCGAATCACAGTGTGCGGCAATGTCGTCCGGCTCCAGCATGTACCGGTTCCCGCGCAGCGGCACCTGCCGGATCTCGACGTCGAAATAACGCGCGAACTTCTCCCAGCACACCTGCACCGGGCCGCAGACGAAATTGGGGATGCCCCGGCCGCCGTTCTTGCGCCAGCGCGTCTTCGCGGCCAGCCCGCCGAGCATCGCCGCCTCACTGGACCCGATGGTGGAGGTGCCGCGCGTCGAACCGGGATCGGGGCAGTGCCACAGGTCGGCCACCATGCGCACGCACCGCCGCTCGAGTTCGGCGGTCTGCGGATATTCGTCCTTGTCGACGATGTTCTTGGCCAGGCTCTGCGCCATCAGCCGTCGGGCGTTGTCGTCGATCCAGGTGGTGCAGAAGGTGGCCAGATTCATCCGCGACACGCCGTCGAGCATCAGTTCGTCGTGCACGATCTGATAGGCCTCCGGGCCCGGCATCTCGCGGTGCGGAAAGTGGTGTTTGGGTGCGCCGCGATCCAGATCGGGCATCGCGAACAGGTCGTCGGATTCCGATGATGCAGACATCTCGTCCTCTCCGGTGGTCGGATCGCGGTCGAGCTCTCCCTCATCATGCCCCGCTGCGGTTGCGCGACGGTCGCGAACGCGAGGGACAAATCGGGCGAATTCCGGCCCGCGCCGCACCCGGTGCCGATGCGACCGAACCCGGAGGGGAGTTAGGTTGGGTACATGACCGACGAATCTCGGACGGCGGCCCTGCGCGAACAGGTGCGCGCCTTGATGCCGCAGGCGAAAGCCGATCTGGCCCAGTTGGTTTCGTATCGTTCCGTGGCCGATGCGCGGCAGTTTCCGCCGGAAGAATGTCATCGGGCGGCGCGATGGGTCGCCGACGCCTTCGCCGATCTCGGTCTCACCGACGTCGGCCTGCACGAGACGCCCGACGGTAGCGAGGCGGTCGTGGCCCGGTATCCGGCTCCACCCGGGGCGCCCACGGTGCTGCTGTACAGCCACTACGACGTGCAGCCGCCGGTGGACGAGGCGGCCTGGCAGACGCCGGTGTGGGAGCTCACCGAGCGCGCCGGCCGCTGGTACGGGCGCGGCGCGGCCGACTGCAAGGGCAATATCGTCGTCCATCTGACCGCCCTGCGGGCCCTGCGGAACACGCTGGGAGACAAGGGTTATCCGGTCGGCATCACGCTGGTGTGCGAGGGCTCCGAGGAGCAGGGCACCGGCGGTCTGGAGGAATTCGTTCCGCAGCACGCGGACCTGCTGCGCGCCGACGCCCTGCTGATCGGTGACTGCGGTAATTTCGCGGCGGGCGTGCCGACCTTCACCCAGACCCTGCGCGGAAACGTGAACGTGCTCGTCACCGTCGAAACCCTGTCCGGCCCTTTGCATTCCGGCATGTTCGGCGGGGCCGCTCCGGACGCCGTCGCCGCGTTGATCCAGGTACTCGCGACGCTGCGGGACGAACACGGGAACACCACGGTCGACGGGTTGCCGGCCGATCAGGTCTGGGACGGCGCGCAGTATCCGGTCGAGCAGTTCCGGGTCGATGCCGGCATCCTCGACGGTGTGCGGGTGCTGGGCAGCGGCAGTATCTCGGACATGCTCTGGGCGCGCCCGGCCCTGACCGTGCTGGGCATCGATGTGCCGCCGGTAGTCGGATCTGCGGCGGCCGTGCAGCCGAGCGCGCGGGCCCGATTGAATCTGCGGATCCCGCCCGGGGTCGACCCGGCTCCCGCCTTGAAAGCCCTTACCGCACATCTGGAATCGCATACGCCGTGGGGTGCGCGCATTCGAGTCGAGACCGAGGGGACGGGTGCGCCGTTCCGGTCCGGTACCGGCGGCCCGGCGCGGCTGGCGATGGAGGACGCGTTCGCCGCCGCGTACGGCCGCGCCGCCACCACGCAGGGGCAGGGCGGTTCGATTCCGCTGTGCAACGTCTTCGCCGAGACCTATCCCGACGCAGAGATCATGCTGCTCGGCGTCGAGGAGCCGAAATGCCTCATCCACGCCCCGAACGAGAGTGTCGATCCCAGCGAGATCGAGCACGTGGCGCTGGCGGAGGCGTTGTTCCTGTCCTCGTATACGCATTGACGGGTATCCGAGGTCGACGGGTATCCGAGGACCGGAGGCGCTCGCTAGAAGGTCTTGTTGTCCTCCGGCTCGATGAGTGCGAATTCGGTGTCGGCCGGGCGCATTTCGGACAGGCGGCCGAAGTAGATGCCCTGTGCCTCCGGCGCGATGATGCCGTAGTGGATGGGGACGGCGGTGCGCGGGGCCACGGCGCGCAGATAGTCCACCGCCTCGCTGATCTTCATCCACGGCGCGACCGCCGGCACCGCCAGCACTCCGACCGATACCGGCGGCACCCACAGCGAATCGCCCGGGTGGACGAACTGTGCCGGATCCTCGGCGCTGCCGAGCTGGAAGACGGTGTTGTCGACGACCGGCAGCTCCGGATGGATCACCGCGTGCTTGCCGCCGCCCCCGGTGATCTGCAGATCGCCGATGGTGACGATATTGCCCGCGTGCACGGCCTGCCACGGTTCACCGCGCTGCTGTGCGGTCTGCGGATCGCTGAGCAGGCGGGCGCTCGGATTCGCGTCGACCAGGGCCTCGATCCGGTTGGGATCGATGTGGTCGGGATGCTGATGGGTGATCGCGATCGCGTCGAGTCCCGTGATGCCTTCGAAGCCGTGCGAGAAAGTGCCCGGATCGAACAGGATCTTCGTGCCGTTCAATTCGACGAGGACGCAGGAATGACCGAAGTGGGCGATGCGCATGGATTCACGCTATATCCCCCGGCCGCAGCGCGGGCCCGGAGGCGGCAGCCCGCGTAACCACGGAGGGCCGCGCGGAGGCCGGCCGACAGGCGCTGTGACGTCCCTCGCAGGGGTCGCGGCCCGGCGCGGCGCCCGGGAGTAGCCCCGATTAAGCTGTTGTGGTAATCCCCCCACCAGCTTGAGGAGCAACGCGTGGCACGAGTTGTGGTCGAGGTGATGCCGAAGGCCGAGATCCTGGATCCCCAGGGTCAGGCCATCGCCGGCGCGCTCGGACGCCTGGGTTTCCCGGGTGTGTCGGATGTGCGGCAGGGCAAGCGGTTCGAGCTCGACATCGACGACAGCGTCAGCGATGCCGAGCTCGAGAAGATCGCCGAGGCCCTGCTCGCCAACACGGTGATCGAGGACTGGAAAGTGGTGCGGCTGCCGTGACCAGCTCTGCGCGAATCGGTGTCATCACCTTCCCCGGCACGCTCGACGACGTCGACGCGGCGCGCGCGGTCCGGCTGGCCGGCGCCGAAGCGGTGAACCTGTGGCATGCCGACGCCGACCTCAAGGGTGTCGACGCGGTGGTGGTGCCGGGTGGGTTCTCCTACGGCGACTATCTGCGCGCCGGTGCCATCGCACGGTTCGCGCCCGTGATGGGCAAGGTCGTCGAGGCCGCCGGTAAGGGTATGCCGGTGCTGGGAATCTGCAACGGTTTCCAGGTGCTGTGCGAGGCCGGGCTGCTGCCGGGCGCGCTCACCCGCAACGAGGGGCTGCACTTCGTCTGCCGGGACCAGTGGCTGCGGGTGGAGTCCACCGCGACCGCCTGGTCCTCGCGCTACGACGCGGGTGCGCAGATTCTGGTCCCGGTGAAGAACGCCGAGGGCCGCTACCAGGCTTCGCAGGCCGTGCTCGACGAACTCGAGGGTGAGGGCCGGGTGGTCTTCCGCTACGTGGGCGGCAACCCCAACGGTTCGCAGCGCGATATCGCCGGCATCGCCTCGCCGAACGGTCGCGTCGTCGGCCTCATGCCGCACCCGGAACATGCCACCGAACCGCTGACCGGGCCGAGTGACGACGGACTGGGGATCTTCCTCTCGGTGCTCGACAGCCTCGTCACCACGGCCTGATCGGCCTGTCGCTCAGGGGATCACGACCGTCGCGGTGATCGGTGCCGGGTCGTCCGCCCAGCGTCGGCCGGTGTCACGCGGTGTGATGCCGTGATCGGTCCAGGCGGACAGCAACCGCGCGACCTTGGTGTGCATGGTGGTGCGCAGGCGATCGAAGGACGTGTCCGGAATGTCGTCGACCTCACCGAGCAGCAGCCACCATGCCCACGCGACCGCACCGGCATTCGCGACGAAGTCCGGCAGCACCGCGACGCCGCGGGCGGCGAGCATGGCCTCCGCCTCCGGGGTGGTGGCGGCGTTGGCGGCCTCGACGACGACACGCGCGCGCACGTCGAACGAGTTGTCCGGCGTGATCGCGTACGAGATCGCCGCGGGGACCAGGATGTCGACGTCGGCGGACAGGACCGCGGCGCGTGGCAGTTGCTCGACATCCGCGGGCAGCCGGGAACGGTCGATCTCGCCGTACTCGTCGCGCAATTCCAGTAGCGCCGGGATATCCAGCCCGCCGTTGCGGTAGAGGGCCCCGGCGGCATCGGCCACGGTGGTCACGCGCATTCCCGCCTCGTGCAGGTAGTAGGCCGCGGCGCCGCCCATGGTGCCGACTCCCTGGATCGCGACGGTCGTCTCGGCGGGCATCCGGCCCCAGGACACAGCGGTGGCGAGGCAGGCGTGCGCGACACCGTACCCGCCGATCACATCGCCCAGCAGGAAACCGCCCTCGACCGCCGCGCTCAGCCCGTCGCGGACCCGTTCCAGGGTGGCGGCCGGATCGGCGGCGCGGCGGATCGCGGCGTGGTAGCTCTGGCCCAGGCCCAGCTTCTCGAAGACCTCGTCGATCAGATGCTGGGGCACGCCCAGATCCTCCGCGGTCACCCAGTGCGCGTCGATCCACGGGCGCATGGCCTCGCAGAATCGCTCCAGCACTCCGACGGCGCGCGGATCCTTCGGGTCGAAGTCGATGCCGCCCTTCGCACCGCCGATCGGCAGGTCGAAGGTCGCGGTCTTGGCGGCCATTCCGCGCGCCAGATCCTCCACCTCGCTCAGCGTGCAGCCTGCCCGCATGCGGGTACCGCCCGTGGCGAGGCCGCCGCGCAAGGTGTGGACGACCAGGTAGCCGACGGCGCCGGTGTCCGAATCGGTCCACTGCAGCCGCATATACGGCTCGGCCCGGCGGGCCGCGGCAATGACCGGGACGGTCGTGGGCACCGGGACGGTTGCGGGGACGGTCGATGCGGTGTCCTCGGCCGGGTTATGGATCGTCGTCACGGCGAACTCCTCCTTGTCGTTCGGGTGGCCGACCACCACCCGCGGGGAACGTCGAGTCGCGCGATGTCGGCGTCCGGACCTCGTCGTCCCGGCTGGTGGTTCGCTGTCACCAGCCTGCGTGCTGCCCGGTCACACGTCTATTTACGGTTCGTTCACGGCCGTGTTCAGTGTTTCTGCACAGTGTTACGGTGCCGCCGCACCGCGTGTTCCGGTGCTGCCGCACAGTGTCGTTCCAGTGCTGCCGCACAGTGTCGTTCCGGTGCTGCCGCAGGCGTTCCCAGCCATCCGTACGGTTTCCACGCACCGCTTACGCTCGAAGACATGGACCTGTCGCTGCCCCGACTACGCATGCTGCGCGAGCTGCATCGGCGCGGCACGATCACCGCGGCCGCGAGTGCGTTGCACTACACCGCGTCGGCGGTGTCGCAACAGCTGGCGCAGTTGGAGCGGGACGTGGGGCTGCGCCTGTTCGAGAGGCGTGGGCGCCGGCTGCAGCTCACCGATCGCGGGGTGCTGCTCGCCGAGCACGCCGAGGAGATCCTCGCCTCGGTGGAGCGAGCGACACAGGCGCTCGAGGAGTCCGGGGAGTCGGTGTCGGCGACACTCACCGCCGGGGTGTGGGCCTCGGTCGCCTCGGGGCTGCTGCCCGACGCGCTCACCGCGCTCGCCCGCGCCCATCCGGGAATTCTGGTGCGGACCAGGGAACTCGCGCCGGAGGCGACGGCTGCCGCGGTGCGCGACGGCACTCTGGACCTGTCGTTCGTGCTCGACTATTCGAATTATCAGATGACCTGGGACCGCGGTCTGGAACGTGCCGTCATCGCGGTCGAGCGGCTCTACGCGGCGGTTCCGGCCGGCGCGGTGCCGGCGCGGACGGCGACCTTGGCGGACCTGGCCGAACACCCGTGGATCCTCGCGCCCGCTCGCTCCCATTTCGGTCATGCGGTTCGGCTGGCCTTCCAATCCGGCGGGGTCGAACCGCGCATCGATCACGAAGTGGAGGAGCAGTCGACCGCGATGGCGCTGGTCGCGGCCGGACTGGGCGTCACGCTGGTCTCCGATCTGGGGCTGGCGCTGCGACCGGCGGGCGTGGATATCGTCGGACTCGGCGAGGGGCTCACCAGGACCGTCTCGCTGGCCTACCGCACCAATACGGCACGCCGGGCGGCGCTGCTGTTCGTGGTCAACGCGGTCCGGGCCGCCGCCGTCGACAAGGGACTCGGTCCGGACCGGCCACTGCTCGCCACGCCGGGCCCGGAAACCGTTGCGCCACCGAATGATTCGGTTGAGGTCACCCACAAGGCGCTCGGGCTCGAGTGAGCCGGGCGCCGGTGCGTGGCGTCAGTACAGGGTGTCCAGAACCCGCAGGTCCACGCCCTCTGCGCGGGCGATCAGGCTGGGCGGGCGGACCACGTGGTTGTCGCGGTACATCCGCGCGCCCGACGGCGTCTCCAGCACCACGCCGTCCTCGAGCGCGGCCCGCATCCGCGGCACCTCGAGGGAGCCGACCGCATGGGCCATCGCCCGCAGCGTGTGCAGCGCCTCGTAGGCGGTGTTGCCGAAGTAGGTGAGTTTCGGCGCGAAGCGGCCGTGCATGTGGTGATAGCGCGCCAGCCGATCGGGATCGGCGTTCACATCCGGGAACAGACTGGACGCGACATAGAGATCGGTATTGGCGCCGGGGCCGGCGGCGAGCAGGAGTTGTTCGTCGACGACCGGGCTGACCCGCAGTTGCGTCGCGGCCCGGCCCATCGCGGTGAACTGCTGATTGAACCGGACCGCGTCCATCCCGACCAGCAGCATCACGATGCCGTCGACCCGGTCCAGCAGCGGGTCGGTGAGGATCGATCCGAAGTCCCGGGTGCCCAGCGGCACGTAGCGCTCGTAGTGGACGGCCTCGCGGTACGCGGCACGGACGTCGCGACCGGTGGCCACCGGCCAGATGTAGTCGTTGCCGATGATCGCCCAGCGCCGGGTGCCGAATTCCCGCGACAGCCACCGCATGGCCGGCAGGATGTGGCCGCTGGGTGCCTCGCCGATCATCACCACCTCGGCCGGTTCGTTCGGCAACTCCTCGTAGACGTTGGCGAACAGGTAGGGGACCCGCCCGCCGGTGACCCGGGCAACCGCCTGGCGTACCGCCGAGATGTGCCAGCCGGTGATGGCATCGACCATCCCGGTGGCCAGCAGCGCCGAGACCTCGTCGGCCACCTCGGCCGGACTGCGGCCGCCGTCGATGGTCGTCACCCGCACCTGCCGGCCCAGAATTCCTGTGCCACTGTTGATTTCTTTTGCGGCCAAGGAAATCGCGGCTTCACAGGACGGCGCGACAATTCCTACGGGGCCCTGCAGCGGGACGATATTCAGTACCTCGACCACTTCGTCCGGGCTCTCGCCGAAGGAGAACATTCGGTACCCTTCTTCGTATCCGAGCGAAATGATGGGGCGGAGAATATGTCGACCATTGTAAGTGGCGTCGCCACGCTGCACGGGGCGCTGCGCGCTGCGGAACGCGGTTGGCTCCGGCACCTCGACGCGGCACTGTGTGCCAGGCAACTGACCGCCGACCAGTGGGCCATGCTGTCGAATCTGTCCGACCGCTCCGGCATCACCATGAGCGAGCTCGCGGTTCGCGCCCAGCTACCGCCCTCGTCGGCCACCCGTCACGCCGACGCCCTGGCCGAACGCGGCCTGATCTTTCGAATTGCGGCCGAGGACGATCGCCGCCGCATTCTCATCGGTTTGACCCACCGCGGCAAGGATCTGGTGGATTCGGTTCGTGAGCAGGAGTCACTGGCCGAAGAGGAATTGCGGAAACGAATCGGCGCGCGAAATCACGCGGAATTGCTCCGGCTACTCGAGTTGATGGTCGAGACGCAGGCGGATTGATCCGGTTCGGTAGGAGACGGCCGACTCGGCAAAAATACGGCAATTCCGGCAGCCGTTAGGATCGCCGGTATGCCGGTCTCCACCACCGCGACGGCCTCCGGGCTGTGCGCCTTCATCGATGCCTCGCCATCTCCGTTCCACGTATGCCGCACCGTGGCAGCCGAATTGGCGGCGCACGGATTCACCGAACTGCCCGAGGCCCGGCCGTGGTCCGAGGCGGCGGAGACGAACGGGGGAGGGGGCCGCTACTTCGTGATCCGCGGCGGTTCGCTGGTGGCATGGGTCGCGACGAACACCGATCCGGCGGGGGCGTTCCGGGTGGTCGGCGCGCACACCGACAGTCCGAATCTGCGCGTCAAACAGCATCCCGACCTGGCCGTCGCGGGCTGGCAGATGATCGGCCTGGAGCCCTATGGCGGCGCCTGGCTCAATTCCTGGCTGGATCGCGATCTCGGCATCTCGGGCCGGCTCACCGTGCGCGAGGGCGACGGGCTGGGTCAGCGGCTGGTCCGCATCGACGATCCGCTGGTCCGTGTGCCGCAACTGGCCATCCACCTGTCCGAGGATCGGCGCGGTGTGACGCTGGATCCGCAACGCCACGTCAACGGTATCTGGGGGTTGGGGGAGCGGCCGCGCTCGTTCATCGCCTACGTCGCCGAGCAGGCCGGCGTCCCCGCCAGTGACGTGCTCGGATGGGAACTGATGACCCACGACCTGGAACCGAGCCGGGTGGTCGGCCGCGACCGGGATCTGGTGAGCGCGCCGCGGCTGGACAATCAGGCCACCTGCTATGCCGGACTGCAGGCGTTCCTGGCCGCCGCCGGCCGGGACGGCGATGTCACCCCGGTGCTGGCGATGTTCGATCACGAGGAGGTCGGCAGCCAATCCGACCGCGGCGCGCAATCGGATCTGCTGCCCGCGATCCTGGAGCGGATCGTGCTCGCCCGCGGCGGTGGCCGCGCGGATTACCTTGCGGCACTGGCGGGTTCGATCTGCGCCTCCGGCGACATGGCTCACGCCACCCACCCCAATTATCCGGACCGGCACGAGCCCTCGCATCGCATCGAGGTCGGCGGTGGCCCGGTGCTGAAGGTGAACCAGAATTTGCGCTACGCCACCGACGCGGTCGGCGCCGGAGCCTTCGCTCTGGCCTGTGCGCAGGCCGGCGTGCCGCTGCAGCGGTACGTGCATCGCGCGGATCTGCCGTGTGGTTCGACGATCGGCCCGATGACCGCGGCGCGCACCGGCATGCCGACCGTCGATGTGGGTGCACCGCAGCTGGCGATGCATTCGGCCCGCGAACTGATGGGAGCCGCGGACGTGCCCTCCTATTCGGCGGCGCTGGCGGCCTTCCTCACCCCGGCGGGAGCGGCGCGGCCCGGAGGCGGCAGCGCAGCGTAACCACGGAGGGCCGCGTCGCTCACGCCGAATCGGACACCGCGGGCCGATAGACGATCGCCGCGATCACCAGGGCGGCGAAGGTCACCAGCACATAGCTGCTGCCGATGATCTGCTGCCACCACGCCCAGCGCAGTTCGCGGTCGGCGTTGTGCGGCAGCACCCACTGCGGGCCGACCATGAACAGCACGGTGATCGCGGCGGTGACCGCGATCCACATCCGCCGCCGCGCCGCGCGCCCCGGTGTGTCCGGTGCGTCCGCGGCCGGCATCCGGGCGATCAGGTCGCCCGCGACCACGAGCGCGGGGGCGACCCACACCCAGTGGTGCGACCACGAGACCGGCGAGACGAGCAGGACCGCGGCCGAATTGACCAGCAGCGCGGACACCTGGTGGCCGGCGTCGAGCAGCCGCTTCATCCAGAGCGCGGCCAGTCCGATCGCGATGAGCGACAACCCGATCCAGATCCCCGTCGCGGCCGCGTCGGAGACGCCCAGGCGGAATGCGAAACCCTTGAGCGACTGATTGCCCGCGTACTGTGGCGGCCCGATGCGACCGGTATCGATCAGTGTGTGGAACCAGTATTCGGTGGAATCGTGCGGGAACAGCAGGAATGCCAGCGCGATCGCGCCGATCGCCGAGGCGATGAGGGTCAGGCACGCTCGCCAGTCCCGGCGCAGCAGGAAGTACAGCAGATAGCCGGCCGGAATCAGCTTCACCGACACCGTGATTCCGATCAGCATGCCGCGCGGCCAGAACGGTTTGCGCACCAGCGCGTCGAGCGCCACGGCTGCCATCAAGATCAGATTGATCTGGCCGAAGTTGTAGGTCTGGCGCACCGGTTCGGACAGGCCGAGCACGGCGAGTGCCCCGATCAGCAGGATCACCCGGGTGGAGCGATCCATCCGCGGCCGCACCCGGGACAGGACCAGCCACAGCGTGACCGCCAGGCTCGCCATCGAGGTGAGCAGCACCAGCCATTCGGCGACGGCGAGCGGCATCAGCGCGAGCGGGGCGAAGAACAGCGCGGCCAGCGGCGGATAGGTGAACGGCAGCCCGATGCCGTAGACCTTGGGCATCGGCCCGTACAGGTCGCCGCCGTCGAGCCACGTGTGCGCGCCGTTGCGGTAGACCTGGAGATCGATGTAGCCGGTCCAGATGTGGGCGGCCCAGGAGACGATCGCCGAGACGACGAACAAGGCGATCGCGATCATGAGCAGCCTTCGCTGCCGGGTCGTCAGCCCCCCGGTCGACCGCGCGGACGACGTGGTCGCGGGCAGTTCGTCCGGATCCGCGACCCTGGATCGATCGTTCACCGGCTCAGCGTACCGGTGAACAGGTGCTGCCTGGTCGGGCTGGGTTTGCCACCCATTAGACTGGCCTGGATTCCCCATCCGCGTGCATTCCGTCTCTCACTCCAGCGTCGGAGCTCGTAGCTGCACGTTTGCCCGGCCGAAAGGACCTAGGTAGCCCACCGTGACTGTCCACGTCGACACCGTCAGCGCCGCCGCAGCCACCCCGGATACCCCGCAGCCGTACAAGGAGCTGGGTCTCAAGGACGACGAATACGCGCGCATCCGCGACATTCTGGGCCGCCGCCCCACCGATGCCGAGCTGGCGATGTACTCGGTGATGTGGAGCGAACACTGCTCCTACAAATCCTCGAAGGTGCATCTGCGCTACTTCGGCCAGACCACCACCGACGAGATGCGCGCCTCCATGCTGGCCGGTATCGGCGAGAACGCGGGCGTCGTGGACATCGGTGACGGCTGGGCGGTCACCTTCAAGGTGGAAAGCCACAACCACCCGTCCTACGTCGAGCCGTATCAGGGTGCGGCCACCGGCGTCGGCGGCATCGTGCGCGACATCATGGCGATGGGCGCACGGCCGATCGCGGTGATGGACCAGCTGCGCTTCGGCGCCGCCGACCACCCCGACACCCGCCGCGTGGTCGACGGTGTCGTGCGCGGTGTCGGCGGCTACGGCAACTCCCTCGGCCTGCCCAATGTCGGCGGCGAGACCGTGTTCGACGCCTCCTACCAGGGCAATCCGCTGGTGAACGCGCTGTGCGCGGGCGTGATGCGGGTGGAGGATCTGCACCTGGCCTTCGCCTCCGGCGCCGGCAACAAGATCGTGCTGTTCGGCGCGCGGACCGGCCTGGACGGCATCGGCGGTGTGTCGGTGCTGGCCTCGGACACCTTCTCGGGTGACGAATCCGGTTCCGGCCGTAAGAAACTGCCCAGCGTGCAGGTGGGTGACCCGTTCGCCGAGAAGGTGCTCATCGAGTGCTGTCTCGAGCTGTACCACGCCGGCCTGGTGGTCGGTATCCAGGATCTCGGCGGCGCCGGATTGTCCTGTGCGACGTCGGAATTGGCGGCGGCCGGCGACGGCGGCATGCGCATCGATCTGGACCGGGTGCCACTGCGCGCGGCGAATATGACTCCGGCGGAAGTGCTCTCCAGCGAATCGCAGGAACGTATGTGCGCGGTGGTGACGCCGGACAACGTCGAGGCGTTCATGGCCGTGTGCCACAAGTGGGATGTGCTGGCCACCGTGATCGGCGAGGTCACCGACGGCGACCGCCTGGTGGTGAACTGGCACGGCGAGACCGTGGTGGACGTGCCGCCGCGCACCGTCGCGCACGAGGGACCCGTCTACGAGCGGCCCGTGCAGCGCCCCGAGGAGCAGGACGCACTGGTCGCCGACACCACCGCCGGGCTGGACCGGCCGAAGTCCGGCGACGACCTGCGGGCCACGCTGCTGAAGCTGATCTCCAGCCCGCAGCTGTGCAGCCGCAAGTGGATCGTCGAGCAGTACGACCGGTACGTGCGCGGCAACACGGTGCTGGCCGAACATGCCGACGCCGGTGTGATCCGCATCGACGAGGAGTCCGGCCGGGGCATCGCCCTGGCCACCGACGCCTCGGGCCGCTACACCAAACTCGACCCGTACACCGGCGCGCAGCTGGCGCTGGCCGAGGCCTACCGCAATGTCGCCAGCACCGGCGCCACCCCGAAGGCCGTCACCAACTGCCTCAACTTCGGTTCCCCCGAGGATCCGGGCGTGATGTGGCAGTTCCAGCAGGCCGTGCGCGGCCTCGCGGACGGCTGTGTGGCCCTGGGCATTCCGGTCACCGGCGGTAACGTCAGCTTCTACAACCAGACCGGCCGGACCGCGATCCTGCCGACCCCGGTGGTCGGCGTGCTCGGCGTCATCGACGATGTGCACCGGCGCATTCCGACCGGATTCGGCACCGAACCCGGTGAGACGCTGATCCTGCTCGGCGAGACCCGCGACGAATTCGACGGATCGATCTGGTCGCAGGTCGAGCACGATCATCTGGGCGGTGTGCCGCCGCGGGTGGACTTCGCCCGCGAACAGTTGCTTGCCGAGGTGCTGACCGCCGGTTCGCGCGACGGAATGATCAGCGCCGCGCACGATCTCAGCGAGGGCGGACTGGCCCAGGCGGTCGTGGAGGGGGCGCTGGCCGGCGAAACGGGTGTGCGCATCCTGCTTCCCGAGGGCGACGACCCGTTCGTCACGCTGTTCTCGGAATCGGCCGGACGCGTCCTGGTCGCCGTGCCGCGGTCGGAGGAGACGCGCTTCACCAAGATGTGCACCGCGCGCGAACTGCCATGGGTGCGTATCGGTGTCGTGGATCAGGGCTCGGACTCGGTCGAGGTGCAGGGCCAGTTCTCGATCACGATGGACGAGCTGCGCACCGCCCACGAGGGCACGCTGCCCGCGCTGTTCGGCGCCACCGCGAAGTGACCCGCGGCGCCCCGAGCCCGCGATGACCGGGACCGCGGCCGCACCCGGAGTGACGCGACCGGAGGCGGCAGTGCGCGTAACCACGGAGGGAGCCGCGCAGGGTGCCATCGGACGCTGCCGGCGCCGCGGTCCGCTCACATCCGGAACGGATCATGCTCGGCCATCAGCTTTTCCACGCGGGCCTCGTCGATGCGCTGGTGCGCGCGGACGGATTCTGGTCGCGGATCACCTTGGCGAGGGTGAACGCGCTCGACACTATGAACAGCGTGGTCATCAACAGGAAACCGCGCGGGGCTGCTCCTCTGCTGGGTGGGAGTGCTCATACCCTCGAGTCTGCGGTCCCGGGCCGCGGGGATCGTGCGTAGAACTACTCGAGTACCCCGGGTAATTCCCGTTGTAGCAGTTGTTTGCCTCACGTGGCCAGGTCCCCGATTTCGGCACACCGACCGCCATACTTGACGGGTGCTCGATACCGCCGAGACTCTCACAACGCTGCGTACGCGCGGCGTTGTGGTCTATCGGCGAGGCCTGCTGCTGCTGCGGCGGCTCGAGGACGACATCATCGCGCTCAATTACGTCGGACTTGTTACCGCGACAGTGTTTTTCGCCTGGTCGGTGACGCCGTCACTGCTGCCGCGCGACTGGTTGTTCCAAGGTCTGATCAGCGGTTTGAATGCCGCCATCGGTTACGGCGTGGGCTGCCTGCTGGAGTGGGGTTTTCGCAGACTGATCCGGCCGCGCTTGCGTTTTCGCGCACCGTCGCTGCGGATTCGCTACGCGGTGAAGGTGACGATCCTGACGATCTGCCTGCTCACCGCGATCTACATGCTCGTCCTCTCCGCCGACTGGCAACGGCAGATCTACGGCCTGATGGATATGGAAGGCACCACGCGCGCCGCCTACCTGCGCACCGGTGGACTCAGCGTCGCGGTGGCCGCGCTGGTGGTGGCGATCTACCGGACGGTGCGGTGGATCGTGCGGTTCTTCGCCCGTCTGCTCAGCCGCTGGGTGCGGGTGCCGCCGCAGCTGGCGCCCAGCGCCGGCGCGATCGTGCTGGCCGTGGTGGCGGTGCTGCTGTTCAACGGTGTGCTGTCGGAGGCGTTCTTCACCGTCGCCAACTCGGCGTTCAGCGTGCGCAACGACAAGATGACGCCGTACGCGGTGCAGCCGACCGCACCCGAGCGCTCCGGCAGCCCCGCCTCCCTGGCCGGATGGGACACGCTCGGTTCGGAGGGGCGATGGTTCGTCTCCCACGGACCCGATGCCTTCCGGATCGGCGCGGTGACGGGTAAGCCCGCGCGCGAACCGGTCCGGGTCTACGTCGGCCTCGGCTCGGCGGGCGAGGGGCGGACCCAGGAGCAGCTGGCGGTCGCCGAACTGGAACGCACCCACGCCTTCGACCGCAAGGTGCTGGTCATCGTCACCACCACCGGAACCGGATGGGTGAACTCGACGTCCGCCGGTGCGCTCGAGTACATGTACGGCGGCGACACCGCGATCCTGGCCTCGCAGTATTCCTACCTGCCCAGCGTGCTGTCGTTCCTCGCGGACCGGGAGAAGGTCGCGGTGGCGGGGAAGAAGATGTTCGACGCGGTCTATGCCGCCTGGTCGGCGCGGCCGCCGCAGTCGCGGCCGAAACTGTTGGTCTACGGGGAGAGCCTGGGTTCGCAGGGGTCTGAGGCGGCCTTCGACGGGCTGGCCGATCTGCGCACCAAGGTGGACGGCGCGCTGTGGGTGGGGCCGCCGAATTCGAATCGGCTGTGGAAGCAGTTCGTCGAGCGCCGCGATCCCGGCACCCGCGAGGTGGAGCCGATCTACGCCGACGGTCTCGTGGTCCGATTCGCCTCCGGCGCACCGGATCTGGCGAAACCGTCACCGGAATGGCGGCATCCGCGCATCGCCTATCTGCAACACCCCTCCGACCCGATCGTCTGGTGGTCGCCGGATCTGATCTTCTCCCAACCGGATTGGCTCTCCGAACCGCGCGGCTCCGACGTGTCCACGCAGATGCGCTGGTGGCCGCTGGTCACCTTCTGGCAGGTCGCCGCCGACCTGACCAACGCCCAGGGCGTCAGCGACGGGCACGGCCACAACTACGGCACCCTGGTCCTCGACGGCTGGGCGGCCGTGCTGCCACCGCCGGAGTGGAATTCTCAACTGCAGGAGAACATTCGGACTCAGCTCGAACTGTCCGAGGCATTCGAACGCGTGGTGAAATGAGCGGCGGGATCGCCGCCGCCACGGCGGAGAACGCGCACTTCGCACGGTGCGGGTCGAGATGAGTCGCCGAGGCGCGGTACGCGCTCTTCCGGCAGCCTGCGTCGCCCTGATGTGGAGCAATCTCGTGTTGCCGCGGCTGGGGGCGGGCATACGAGGTCGCACACTCGCCAACGCCGCGTTCGCGACCGGATACGCCGCTGTCTTCGGTGGTAGGCCGGAGTGGCTCTCCCGGCGCGGATTCACCTGGGGCGCAGTCGTATTCGGTGCTGTCGGTGCTGCGTACGGCGTGGGCCTCGCCGTGCCGGGAATCCGTGATCGGATAGCGGCGGTCGCCGATCGCGAGCCGGAGGTGAGTACGGCCGAATGGGTCGGCCTCCACATTCCGGTGGGCACCGTCTACAGCGAGGAACTGATCTTCCGGGGCACGCTGGATCGGCTGTTGGAGGATGCGGGGCCCGTGCGAAGGCATTGCGGCGCACTGATATTCGGTCTCTGGCACATTCATCCGGCGCGCTCGGCGGGCGACGATGTCGCGGCCACCGTCGCCGTCACCGGCGCCGGTGGCCTGCTCTTCTCGTGGCTTCGACGCCGCACCGGTAGTGCGACGGCGCCGGCGCTCGCGCACCTCGCCCTCAATGCCGGAGGCGCCCTGGCCCCGTCCGCGGCCGCCCGGCTGCGCGGCCGGAGTCCGTCTCACCGCTAGGTGCGCGTCCTCACCGTCCAGGTGCCGGCGGGCCCGGATGCCGCGTGCCGCCACCTGCGCGATATGTCCGAGCGGCTCGCTACCCTCGGTGGAATGGCGCGACATTCGGCTGTGGACCCTGCTCAGGTGCGTGATTCGGTGGCCGCGGTCGGTGCGTGGCTGCGCGACGAGTCGGCGGCACAGCCGGGGCGGTCCGAGCTGGCGGCGGCCGTGCGCGGGACCGCGCGGAGTCTGGCCGCGGCGGCGCCGGGCGCCTCGGTGGAGGTGCGGGTACCGCCCTTCGTGGCGGTGCAGTGCATCGAGGGTCCGCGGCACACCCGGGGCACGCCGCCGAACGTGGTGGAGACCGACGCGCGGACGTGGCTGTTGCTCGCGACGGGACTGCTCGATTTCGACACCGCGGTGGAGACGGGCGCGTTGAGCGCGTCCGGAATCCGGGCGGGGGAGTTGGCCCGCTGGCTGCCGCTGGTGGCGCTGTGAATCCGGGGGCTCGGTGAACTAGGCCGGGGCGGGCTCGGTGCGGTTGATCGGCTTGCGCTCCAGCCCTTTTCGGTCGTAGAAACGCGTCACGATCAACCCGAGCGCCAGACCGATCCCGAGGCCGAGCACAGTCATCCAGAATCCGCGGGTGAAACCGGCCGCGCCGTTGCCGTCGAAATACAGCAGCGAACGCACCGCCAGGAAGACCTGATGCATGGGTTCGAACGTGGCCAGCCAGCCGAGATACTTCGGCGTCGCCTCGATCGGCACCGTGCCGCCCGACGACGGCAGCCCCAGCACGATGAACAGGATCATGTTGACCAGCAGACCGGCCGAGCCGATCGCGGCCAGGATGGAGATACCGGTGAATCCGACTGCGATGATCGCGAGCACGCCGTAGAGATACAGGCCCAGTGGATTGTCCAGAGGCATTCCCAGTGCCGCGCCGATACCGAGCAGAATCGCGGAGACCACCACCGCGGCGACCGCCATGACCGCCCACTTGATCAACAGCGTGCGGAGTCTGGAGACCGGTGTGGCGGGATAGTGCACGTACCACGGCCCGTATTCGGTCGGCACGAAGCCGAGGGCCGAGTCGATCATCGTGTGCACGATCATCGCGCCGAGCATGCCGGCCATCAGCAACAGCAGGGCGTAGAAGAAGGCGGTCAGCCCCTGGCCGGATCCGCCCGGCAGGGGATGGAACTCCTGCACCAGGATCTCCAGCGGCTGCGCCAGCGTGAGGCGGGTCGCGCCGGACAGTTCGGGAGCAGGCGGGCCGCCCGGCGCCGGGGTGAGCTGAGCCCGCACCTGCTCGACGAGCTGCTGACCCACCTTGTCGTTGATCTGTGGCAGCGCCTGATTACCGAAACGCACCACGATCTGGGTCGCGTAGGTGCCCGACCGCGGATTGGTCATCAGGGTGATGATCGGACGCTCGATATCGCCGGGTATGACACTGCCCACACCCAGGATCCCCAGCCGCTTGCTGAAATCGCTCGGAATGACGACCGCGCCGTAGACCTGGCCGTTCTGCATCTGCTGCTGGGCCTCCGGCAGCCCGAGTACGCGCAGATCGATCTGATCGGCGGGCACGGCGGCACGCAGCCCGTCGGCGACCTGGTCGCCGAAGTTCACGCGTTTTTCCTGGCCGGGTGCGC
Organism: Nocardia mikamii NBRC 108933; assembly: GCF_001613505.1. Taxonomy (GTDB): domain Bacteria; phylum Actinomycetota; class Actinomycetes; order Mycobacteriales; family Mycobacteriaceae; genus Nocardia; species Nocardia mikamii. Next base: position 284,417 of record NZ_BDCM01000003.1, on the reverse strand, counting down.
CGAGCGTGTCACCCACGTCCTGGTTGACCAGGGCGATCGGGAAGTCGTGCAGATTCCGCTGCGGATCGACGACATAGTCGAGATACAGCAGGCCCAGCAACGCTGCCACCACTGAGAGGACCGCCACAGGGAACATCCATCGAAACGGAATCAGCCGCCGCAGATTTCGACTTTGTAGTGCGGTGTCGGTGCTCGCCACGGTCGAACCGTAGCAGCAAACAGCTCGCCACCCGGCGGATCCGGACGTGGGTTTCGCGCGGATGACCCGTAGAATGATGAGTGCCCCCCGCCCGACTAACAGGGAGCAAACGGTGACCCACGCCGATCTGTCTACCCCGAAGACCGCCGCAGGCCGAAACACCTCCGCAGTCGACAACACCTCCGCAGTCGACGAGCCTGAGAACGAGCCCCGCGAGGAGTGTGGCGTCTTCGGCGTCTGGGCTCCGGGCGAGGACGTGGCCAAGCTCACGTATTACGGCCTCTATGCCTTGCAGCACCGTGGACAGGAGGCCGCCGGTATCGCGGTCGCCGACGGTTCGCAGGTGCTGGTGTTCAAAGACCTCGGCCTGGTTTCGCAGGTCTTCGACGAGCAGACGCTGGCGGCGATGCCCGGGCATATCGCCATCGGGCACTGCCGGTACTCGACCACCGGTTCCACCATCTGGGAGAACGCGCAGCCGATCTTCCGGACCACTGCGGTCGGCACCGGACTCGCGTTGGGACACAACGGAAATCTGGTCAACACCGCCGAATTGGCGACCCGGGCCCGGGAATTGGGTCTGATCAACGGCCGCCTGCCGGGAAGCTCGATCACCGCCACCTCGGATTCGGATGTGATGACCGCGCTGCTGGCCCATGCCGCGGCCGACAAGAGCATCGAGCAGGCGGCCATGGAGTTGCTGCCCACGCTGCGCGGCGCCTTCTGCCTGACCTTCATGGACGAGCACACCCTCTACGCGGCGCGAGACCCGCAGGGTGTGCGGCCGCTGTGCCTGGGCCGCCTCGACCGCGGCTGGGTGGTTGCCAGCGAGACCGCCGCGCTCGATATCGTGGGCGCTTCGTTCGTCCGCGAGATCGAGCCGGGCGAACTGCTGGCGATCGACGCGGACGGGGTGCGTTCGCTGCGGTTCGCCAATCCCGAACCGAAGGGCTGTGTTTTCGAATACGTCTACCTGGCCCGGCCGGATTCGACGATCGCCGGTCGCTCGGTGCACGCCACCCGGGTCGACATCGGCCGCCGGCTGGCCGCCGAACATCCCGTCGACGCCGATCTCGTGATCCCGGTGCCGGAATCCGGTACGCCCGCCGCGGTGGGCTACGCCCAGGGATCCGGTGTGCCCTACGGCCAGGGACTGATGAAGAACGCCTACGTGGGCCGTACCTTCATCCAGCCCAGCCAGACCATCCGCCAGCTCGGTATCCGGCTCAAGCTCAACCCGTTGCGCGAGGTGATTCGCGGGAAGCGGTTGATCGTGGTCGACGACTCGATCGTCCGCGGCAATACCCAGCGCGCCCTGATCCGGATGCTGCGCGAGGCCGGGGCGCTGGAGATCCACGTGCGCATCGCCTCACCGCCGGTCAAATGGCCCTGCTTCTACGGCATCGACTTCGCCTCGCCGGCAGAGTTGATCGCCAACGGCGCCGGACCGGAACTGGCTGGGGGGTCGCAGGATTCGGAAGCGGCGATGGTCGAGAGCGTGCGCCGTTCCATCGGCGCCGACAGCCTCGGCTATATCTCGCTCGAGGGCATGATCGCGGCCACCGAGCAGCCGCGCACCCGGCTGTGCTGCGCTTGCTTCGACGGCAAATACCCGATCCCGCTGCCCGACGAGGCCGCCGTGGGCAAGAACGTCCTCGAGGGGATCCTTTCCGGCAAGCCGGAATCGGAACTGCTGGGCGAGAACGCCAACGCGAGCGCGCTGAGCCGCCCCTGAGCGGCACGCATGACGTGGCCGGGCCTGTCGTCGTGGCGGCCCGGTGTAATTCGACCTGTGGCGCAAGCGCATTCGCCGTCGAACCCGCTTCGCGGGTCTAGGGGCTCGGTGACGTGCTCGGCGGTGTGAGCAATCCGCCGACCATCATCAGAATGCACTGTTCGGCCTCGGCTCCGGCCGCATCCGGATCGTCGGCGTGCGCGACGATCATGCCCGCCTCGGTGACAGCGGCCAGAATCAGTTGGGCCAGGGTGCGGACCGGGACCGCGGGTGCGAGTCCGGACTTCACGGCCAGTTCCAGCTGATTCATGATCAGACCGAGGCCGTGGCGCGCTTCCATCTCCCGCCAGCCTTGCCAGCCGAGTACGGCCGGACCGTCCGACATGGCGATCCGGACCGTCTCCTGCCGGCGGCTGGCCCCGAGGAAGGTGTGCAGGCCGGTCGCCATCGCGGCCAGCAGATCGGTCGGGTCGGGCAGGGCGTCGATCGCATCCCGGATCTCCTGGGTGTTGTCCGCCTCGAGTTGTTCCAGTACCGCGATGAACAGGCCGCGCTTGTCGCCGTAGTGATGATGCAGCGCGCCGCGGGTGACACCGGCCGCGGCGACGATCTCCTCCGCCGACACCGCGGAATATCCGCGTTCGGCGAACAGCCGCCGCCCGGCCGCTTCGAGACTCGCCCGCGTCGCGCGTGATCTGTCCTCCTGGCTACGGCGTGGCATGCAGCCGAGTGAACTCCACGATCAACTGGCTGAGCAACTCGGGCTGGTCCTCGGCGATGAAGGTGAGCGAATCCTCGATCGTGCGCAGGGTGGCGTCGGGCAGATCGTGTGCCAGCCGCTGCGCGAACTCGAGCCGGAACACCTTGTCCTCGGGTGCCCAGGCCAGCAGCACCGGCAGATCCCACTCGCCGAAACTGCGTGCGGCCGCGAGGGTGTGACGCTTGTGGATATCGCGCAGGAACCGGCGCAGGTCGGCGCGGATCGCCGCGGAGTTGCGGCTCGGCAGCAGATACGAATCCGCGATCTCGTGCGGCAGCGGCTGTTTGGTGACCAGCCCGTACGCGATGGGCAGACGCTGCGCCGGCCGGAAGCGCAGACTCTGCAGAACCGCGGTGAGCAGGCCGGGTACGCGCGAGAGTCGCGGCAGGGGAGTGAACGGCTGCGGGAAGAACTTCTCGTAGGCGTCGCAGTTGGTGAACACCACACGTCCGACCCGGCTGCGGTCGCGCGACAGCATGATCTGTGTGATCGCCCCGCCGGTGTCGTTGGCCACCAGGGTGACGTCGGTGAGATCGAGTTCCCGCAGGAACGCCGCGATCAGATCGGCCGCGCCGGTCGGGGAGAGGTCGGCGGCAGGCATCGGCTCCGAATGCGAGCCGAACGGCCAGTCCGGGGTGAGGCAGCGATGCCCGGCGGCGGCGACGTCCGGCACCACCTTGCGCCACAGATCGGCATTGACGAGCAGGCCGTGCACGAAGACCACGGGCGAACCGGAACCGGTGTCGTGACAGCGGATGCGGCCGCCGGGGACCGCGACGTGTCGAACCGGGCCGAGGCTGGTGCTGATTCCCATGACATGCCTTCCGGAGTGGGGGTGATGTGTTCCAGAGTTACCTACATACCGTATGTATGTCAATGGCTGATGTGACGGTAGCCTCGAATCCGTACGTGCAGCCCAATACCGGTGCAGTCTCGTTATCCGGCTCCGGTAGCGTGATCAGGCATCTGTCCGCCGATTCGGTTTGGAGCTTTCCCGAACAATGACTGAGCAGACCCCGAGTGGTGCCGGTGTGAACGACACAGGCACCGACGAGGCCCAATCCGGAGGCGCGTCCTACGCCGCCGCCGGTGTCGACATCGAGGCCGGCGACCGCGCAGTCGAGTTGTTCGCGCCGCTGGCCAAGAAGGCCAGCCGGCCCGAGGTACAGGGCGGTCTGGGCGGTTTCGCCGGATTGTTCGCGCTCAAGGGTGGCTACCGGGAACCGCTGCTGGCCGCCTCCACCGACGGTGTGGGCACCAAGATCGCGGTCGCGCAGGCGCTGGACAAGCACGACACGGTCGGCCTGGACCTGGTCGCCATGGTCGTCGACGATCTGGTCGTCTGCGGCGCGGAACCGCTGTTCCTGCAGGACTACATCGCCGTCGGCAAGGTGGTTCCGGAACGGGTCGCGCAGATCGTGTCCGGTATCGCCGAGGGCTGCATCCAGGCCGGATGCGCGCTGCTGGGCGGCGAGACCGCCGAGCATCCGGGCCTGATGGGCGCCGACGACTACGACATCTCCGCGACCGGCGTCGGCGTCGTGGAGGCAGACGAGGTGCTGGGACCGGACCGGGTCCGCCCCGGTGACGTCGTCATCGCGATGGGCTCCTCGGGCCTGCATTCCAACGGTTACAGCCTGGCGCGCCGGGTGCTGCTCGATATCGATCGGATGGCCCTCACCGGGCACGTCGAGGAATTCGGCCGCACCCTGGGCGAAGAGTTGCTGGAACCTACCAAGATCTATGCCAAGGATTGTCTGGCGCTGATCGCCGAGACCGATGTGCGCACCTTCGCCCACGTCACCGGCGGCGGCCTGGCGAACAATCTGGCCCGGGTGCTGCCGGCCGGGCTGGTCGCCGAAATCGACCGCGGCACCTGGAATCCCGCGCCGATCTTCAAGCTGATCGCGCAGCGTGGCCGGGTCGAGCGGGCTGAGATGGAGAAGACCTTCAACATGGGCGTCGGCATGGTCGCCGTCGTCGCCCCCGAGGATGCCGATCGTGCGCTCGCGGTGCTGACCGCGCGGCATATCGAATGCTGGACCTTGGGATCGGTCAAGAAGGCCAAGGACGCCGACGCCGCGCGGGTGGCGCTACTCGGCGAACACCCCCGGTTCTGACCGGAAACTCGATCGCCTCCTCGAACCCGGGTACGGCCCGGTTCGGGGAGGCGATTGTCGTTCGGCTGAGCCGCTGCGGCATCCGAAGGCGACCGGCGGAAGCGCAGCTGGGCGGCAGTGTGCCGAGGCACGTTCAACCCGGGTAGTGCCGCCCTCGGTATCACTGATACCCGCGGCGGCAACCCGTACTACGAGCCCTCATCGAGGTGGGATCGGTCGACCCTATCGGCCGAAAACGCTGCCCGACGTGCGAAGGGGGAGGCCCCTCAGGCCTCCCCCTGCAGCACGTCGATCGGAGTCAGCGGCGCCAGTCGTCGTAGTCCTCATCTTCCTCCCAGCGCTTGAGCGATTCGTCCGAATCGTGTTCTTCGGACAGCACACCGCTCCGCCGGGGGGTGTGCCCCGACAGCTCGCGCTGAAGGCTCGCGAAGTCGGTCGACGGCGAGCTGTACTTCAGCTCGCGTGCAACCTTGGTCTGCTTTGCCTTAGCCCGGCCACGGCCCATGGCTGACCCCCTCGCGTCACTGCGGGGCGGCCTGGGGTGGTTGGCGGCCCCGTTCGAATTAATAATCTTCCTGACAGACACTTTAGCGTGTGTCAGGCGGTCGCGCTTCCAGGAGTGGGTGAAGACTGCGGAACATCCACCGTCGGCGGGGCGGTCCGGCGGACCTTCGCCGAAATGGTGAGCTGCTACACCGCGCCCGGGATTGCCCGGATGATGCCGACCCGCGCCCCGCCGCCCAGGACCGGCGGCCCGGCGAGCGCGGTGTGGGCCTCGGTCCACTCGACCCCCATACGCTGGAGAATCGCCTGCGTCAGCGGCATCCGGGCCCGGTCGTGGCCGTCGTCGATCTTGTAGGCGAAGGCGCGGCCGTCCGGCAGGGCCCCCGCGTGCACACCGTCCGCCCCGATCTTGCAGACCAGACCCGGGGTCGCGCGCATGGTCTCGAGATCGGGGGCATCCGTGCCCGAAATCACTCGCGGATGGTGGCGAATCGCGTCCGCGACCCGGCGTTCCGGCGATCCGGGGGCCGCGGTGGCGAGATGGGCGTAGGCGCGGGCGAGGTTGATCAGTGAGACCGGGACGATCGGCAGGCCGCAGCCGTCGATGCCGAGATCGGTCTCGGGTTCGCCGGTGATGTCGGCGATCGTGGCCGTGACCGCCTGCTGGAGGGGATGGGAAGGGTCGAGATACCCGGTCGTCGGCCAGCCGTTGATCACACAGGTCGCCAGCATCGCGGCATGTTTGCCCGAGCAGTTCATGTAGATCTTGCGAGGGGCCGAGTGCCGATCGCGACCGGCCAGGGCCTCGGCGCGGGCCTGTTCGCCCATCGGCAGATCCGGCGGGCACTCCAGGCTGTTCTCGTCGAAGCCGAAGCGGTCCAGCAATCGCCGCACCAGCGCCAGATGGTCGGGTTCGCCGAAATGCGAGGCGGTGGCGATGGCCAGTTCGGCCTCGTCCACCGGCTCGAAACCGTTGCGCAGCAAGGTGATCGCTTGCATGGGTTTGTTGGTCGACCGCGGGAAGATCGGCAGATGCACCTCACCCAGGGCGAGCGAGGGCTCCCCGTCGGGTTCGACGATCACCACCGACCCCCGGTGCACACATTCGCGGAAGCCGGAGCGAACCACTTCCACCAATTCCACACTCATGGCCGGTCTCCTCGCTCCGCGCTGCCGGAAGCCGCTGCACTCGATTCCTCCGCCCGCAGCACTGTCCCGCTCGGCATCGCCGAGTGCGGTGTCCCGGCCCCGGCCGCCGCCGGCTTCGATGCCGTCCGGCCCGCCGCCGCGATGCCGACCCCCTCCGCGGATGCGGTGACCCGCGCCCCGTTGGCGGCCCGCCGCGCATGCCGGGCGATCTGCATGCGCACATCGTCGGAAATCGTCGGTTCGGCGGCGAGCAGATGCTCCAGCCGGGCCGGATCGTGGCCGGTGAACAGGTCGCGGACGGTGATGCCGTGCTCGGGAATGTGGTCGACGTGCACCCGGTCACCGGCACCGATCGTGCCCTCGGTCAGCACCCGCAGGTAGGCGCCGGTATCGGCCCGCAGGGTGAAGCGCTTGACCCACTGCTTCTCACCGGACCAGTGCCCGAAGGTCGCGCACGGCACGCGCGGTGCGCTCACCTCGAGCACCGCCTCGCCGACGCGCCAGCGTTCCCCGATCACCGCATCGCTGACCGGCAGCCCGGACACCCGCAGATTCTCACCGAACCAGCCGGGCGCCAGCGTGCGGCCCAACTGCTCGCCCCATTGCCGCGCGTCCTCGTCGGCGTAGGCGTAGACGGCCTGGTGGACGCCGCCGTGATGTGTCGTATCGCATACGTGGTCACCGGCCAGGCCCAGTGCGCGGACCGCGACCCGGTCGGCGACCGGGCGCTTGTCGATCGCGGTCCGGCCGACCCGGCTCACCTTCGCGGGTACCTCGAGTTCGGCATGCAGGACACAGACCGCGAGCACGTGGCCGATCGCGCCGATTTCCCGGGGCGCTGCGGGCGCGCTCACCGGCCGCGCAACTTGTCCACGGCGAGCCGGCCGGCCTGCGGCTCGTCATCGGACGGGATCGAATCCGGATCGATGGCGGCGGCCATCGGACCGGCCTCCAGCCGGGTGTCGGCGGGGATGGCGCGTTTGACCAGCGCGAGTGCGATCGGCCCCAGTTCGAAATGGTCGATCACCGTGCCGAGCCTGCCAACCGCGCGACCGCCGGCGGTCACCGCGTCACCGGCCGCGGGCCGGGCATCGGCGGAGCCGTCCAGGTGCAGCAACACCAGATGCCGCGGTGGTTTACCGAGATTGTGCACGCGGGCGACGGTTTCCTGCCCGCGATAGCAACCCTTGTTCAGATGGACCGCGCCGAATTCGTCCGGGCCGCCGATCCAGTGGGCCTCGTGCGGAATGGTCCGGTCGTCGGTGTCGACACCGATACGCGGGCGCAGCGCGGCCACTCGCAGCGCCTCGAATGCCCACAGTCCGGCCGGTTCGGCGCCGGCCGCGGTCAGCGCCGTCCACAGCTCGCTCAGCCGCTCGCGCGGCACGACCAGGTCGTAGGAATGCTCGGTGGGCCACGGCATCCGGCGCAGGAATCCGCCGCCGGGCAGGGCGACCGCGCCGTACACCTCCGGCAGCGCGGCGATGCCGAGCGTCTCGGTCAGCTCGCTCACTCGCGGTCCGAGCAGGCTCAGGACCGCGTGATCCGGTGCGGCCTCGGGTTTCGCGTCGGCCCAGAAGACCATCTTCTGCAGGAAGTCGAGCAGCGCGGGGCCGCGGTCGCCTTCGGTATCGATCCACACCGTGCCGTCGAGTTCGGTGAGCACGAAATGGTGCTGGACGCGGCCGTTGAGGTCCAGATCCAGATTCTCGGCGGAACGGCCGTCGCTCAGGTCGGCGATGTGCTGGCTGGAAATCGTGTGCAGCCAGCTCAGCCGTTCGGCGCCGGTGATCCGCGCCACGAAACGATGCGAACGGTCCACGAGGGCGACGCGCTGGGCCGCGGCACGCTGTTCCCCGAAGGGATCGCCGTAATGCCAGGCGACCGCGGCATCGGGACTATCGGGCGGGCCGGGCACGGCCCCTGGGAGACCGAGCAGTGGACTGGGGGCGGCAACCACGGACACGTTTCCACAATAGGCGGTCGCGCGGGCCCGCGCCGCGCCACGGGTTGCCGCAGGTGTGCGGTGAGTATGCCGTGGATATGCCTGTCGCCCCGGGGCTCGCCCGGGCGTTGCCGGACGATTGCGTACCCACGCCTGGAGCGCTCGATTCGCCTAGGCTGCCACGCATGGTGGATCGAGTTCTGGTGACACTCGACGGTACCGTCCGGAATCCGGACGAGCCGTTGCTCTTCGCGGACGACATCGGCGCGTTGCGCGGCGACGGCGTCTTCGAGACGGTGCTGGTGCGTGACGGTAAAGCGAGTGCGTTGGAACTACATCTGGCTCGGCTACGCCGCTCGGCCCAGGCACTGGACCTGCCGGATCCCGATGTCGCCCAGTGGCGCACCGCGGTGGAATCCGCGGTCAAGGAATGGGGGTCCGACCGCGAGGGTGTGCTGCGCATGATCGTGACCCGGGGTCGCGACGGCGCCGAGTCCAGACGGGTCGGTTCGGGGGAACTGTCGGGCCCGGCACCGGATCTCACCGGCTACGTGCTGGTGAGCGCGGTCGCCGAACGGGTGAGTAAGGCTCGCGCCGAAGGTATTTCGGTGATCACCCTCACGCGCGGCATCTCCACCGAACTCGCGACCACCGCTCCGTGGCTGCTGCTCGGCGCCAAGACGCTCTCCTATGCGACGAATATGGCGGCGCTGCGCTTCGCGGCCCGCCAGAATGCCGACGACGTGATCTTCACCAGCACCGAGCATCGAGTACTGGAGGGGCCGCGCTCGACGGTCGTGATCCAGCGCGACAAGCAGTTGCTCACCCCGCCCGCGCGCGACGGCGTACTGCCCGGCATCACCCAGCGAGCCCTGTTCGCCGCGGCGGGAAAGGCCGGCTGGGACTGCAGCTACAAATCGCTGTTCACCGCGGATCTCGTTACCGCCGACAGTGTTTGGCTACTGTCGAGCATTACGCTCGCCGCGCGGGTGGCGACGTTGGACGGGCTGCGGATGTCGGCGCCGGATTGTGCCGAAGAGATCGTGGATCTCGTGAATCGCGGGATCGAACGGGCCTGGAATATCGCCGACTGGACCTGATTCGACCGTCGTGGCGGAGCGTCGGAATCGGAACCCGTTACCGCGCAGCAATAATTGTTGGAATGTCGTGACGTAGGACTCGTTGCCCCACGGCTGTTCCGGCGTAGGCTCTACTACGACATGTCGTAGTACGTGTGGATGTCCCGCATGACACAGGAGGCCGCCGGATGGATGTCGTCGACGTCTCACGTTGGCAGTTCGGGATCACGACCGTCTATCACTTCATCTTCGTCCCGCTCACCATCGGCCTCGCGCCCTTGGTCGCCGGGATGCAGACCGCGTGGGTGATCACGGGTAAGGATCATTGGTACCGGCTGACGAAGTTCTTCGGCAAGTTGTTCATGATCAACTTCGCACTCGGCGTCGCCACCGGCATCGTGCAGGAGTTCCAGTTCGGCATGAACTGGAGCGAATACTCGCGCTTCGTCGGCGACGTCTTCGGCGCTCCGCTCGCCATGGAGGGCCTGGCCGCGTTCTTCCTGGAATCGACCTTCCTGGGCCTGTGGATCTTCGGCTGGTCGCGGCTGCCGAAACTGATCCACCTGGCCACCATCTGGCTGGTCGCGATCGGTGTGAACGCCTCCGCCTACTTCATCATCGCCGCGAACTCGTTCATGCAGCATCCGGTCGGCGCCCGCTACAACCCCGAATCCGGCCGCGCCGAACTGGAGAGCATCGGCGCGCTGCTGACCAACAACACCGCGCTGGCGGCCTTCCCGCACGTCGTCGCGGGCGCGTTTCTCACGGCCGGCACCTTCGTGGCCGGTATCGGCGGCTGGTGGATGGTCCGCAATGCCCGCTCAGGTCATCCGGAGCTGCTCGCCGAGGCTCGCAGCATGTGGCGACCGGCCGCCCGCTGCGGTATGTGGGTGATCGTGATCGCCGGTATCGCGCTGGTGTTCACCGGCGACATCCAAGGCAAGCTGATGTTCAAACAGCAGCCGATGAAGATGGCCTCGGCGGAATCGTTGTGCCACACCCAAACCGACCCGGACTTCTCGGTGCTGACCGTCGGCACGCACAACAACTGCGACAGCGTCACCCACGTGATCGAGGTGCCCGGGGTGTTGCCGTATCTCGCCGTGGGCAAGTTCAGCGACGTCACACTGCAGGGCGTCAAGGACCTTCAGCTCAGCTACAACGACAAGTACGGCCCGGGCGACTACCGGCCCAACCTGTTCGTCACCTATTGGACCTTCCGCGCCATGATCGGCTGGGCGATCGGTTCGGCCGCCATCGCGCTGCTGGGCTTCTGGATGACCCGGCGCGGGCGGATACCGGATCAGCCCTGGTTCAAGTGGCTGAGCCTGATCTGCATTCCGACGCCGTTTTTGGCCAACAGCGCGGGCTGGGTGTTCACCGAGATGGGCCGCCAACCGTGGGTGGTCGCACCGAATCCGACCGGTAACCCGGCCATCCGGATGACCGTGCAGCAGGCCGTCTCCGGACATACCGCCGGCACCGTGCTGACGTCGCTGATCGTCTTCACCGTGCTGTACGGCGCCCTGGCCGTCGTGTGGTTCTTCCTCATGCGGCGCTACGTGATCGAGGGGCCCGAATCGCCACCCACCGAGACGGAAACGCCTGCGGTCGAGAAGCTTTCGTTCGCGTACTGAGGAGCCGAGGATGAGTCTGCCCGAATTCTGGTTCTTGCTGATCGGTGTGCTGTTCACCGGCTACTTCGTGCTCGAGGGCTTCGATTTCGGCGTCGGAATACTGATGCCGATCATCGGACGCGGCGACCAGACGCGAAAACGCGCCGTACTCAACACGATCGGTCCGGTCTGGGACGGCAACGAGGTGTGGCTGATCACCGCCGGCGGTGCGATGTTCGCCGCCTTCCCGGAGTGGTACGCCAGCCTGTTCTCCGGGTTCTACCTGGCGCTGCTGCTGATCCTGGTGGCGTTGATCGTGCGTGCGGTGGCGATCGAATGGCGCGGCAAGATCCACGACCCGCGCTGGTACCGGTGGTGTGACGCCGCGATCGTCTTCGGTTCCTGGGTGCCCGCGCTGGCCTGGGGGCTCGCCTTCGCGAATATCGTGCACGGGGTACAGCTGAACGCGCACAAGCAGATCGAGGGCGGTCTGCTCGGCCTGATCAACCCCTACGGTCTGCTCGGCGCCCTGACGTTGCTGCTGTTGTTCATCCTGCACGGTGCGGTCTTCATCGCCTTGAAGACCGGCGGCGATATTCGTGACAGCGCCGAGCGGATCGCCCGCGTCGTCTGGTTGCCTGCCACCGTGGTCGCCGGCGCGTTCGCGCTGTGGACGCAGTTGGCCCACGGCCAGGGATGGACGTGGATTCCGTTGGGCGTGGCGGTCTTCGGCCTGCTGCTCGCGGGCGGTGCGGTGCTGCGGCACCGTGACGGCTGGGCATTCACCGGCACCGCCGTCACCGTGGTCGCCGCGATCGTGCTGCTGTTCGGTGCACTGTTCCCGTACGTGCTGCCGTCCACCATCGACGCCGCCTACGGGCTCACCGTCGACGGCCGGATGGTGGACGGACATCCCACCGTCAGCGCCTCCTCCACGCACTACACGCTGGTCGTGATGAGCTGGGTCGCGGTGGTGCTGACTCCGGTCGTGCTGATCTACCAGGGCTGGACGTACTGGGTCTTCCGCAAGCGCATCACCGTCGAGCAGATCCCCGCGCCGATCGGCCTGTCGATGCGCAGCGGCGCGCGGTAGGTCCCGATGGCCCGACCCGTCGACCCCCGGCTGTGGCGCCACGCCCGCTCGGCCCGCCGCTACCTGATCGTCAGCGTGGGACTGTCGCTGGTCATCACGGCGGGCATCGTGGTCGCGGCGCTGATGCTGGCCCGGATCGCGGCGGGCGTCATCACCGATCCCGGCCGGCGCACGGTCGGCGCGTGGACGGCCGAGCTGGCGATCCTGGCGGCAGCCATCGCGGTGCGGACGCTGGCGAGCTGGTGGCAGTCGCGGCTCGCGCATCGGGCCGGAGCGCAGGTGGTCGCGGAACTGGAGAATTCCGTGCTGGCCGCCGGAGCCGCCCTGCCGCCGCGCGAAATGGAAAGCCGGCGTACCGAACTCGCGGTGGTGGTCGGCGACGGACTGGGCGGTCTGCGCGCCTACCTCACCGGCTATCTGCCGGCGCTGCTGCTCGCGATGCTGGTACCGCCCATCGTGCTGACCGTGATCGCCGTGCACGACCTCGCCGCGGCGATCATCATCCTGGTGACGCTGCCGTTGATCCCGATCTTCATGATCCTGATCGGGCTGATGACCCAGGGCCGTGCCGCCGACGCCCTGGCCGCCACCACCCGGCTGTCGGAGCAGATGCTCGACCTGTTCGCCGGGATGCCGACGCTGCGGGCGCTCGGCCGGGAAACCGGTGCGGCCGAAGACGGTTCGCCGACCATGCGACATCGCGTCCGCGAACTGGGCGAGGCGCTGCACAAGCGGACCATGGCGACACTGCGGATGGCGTTCCTGTCGTCGATGGTGCTGGAAATGCTGGCCACCCTGTGCGTGGCACTGGTCGCCGTGTCGATCGGCATGCGGCTGGTCTTCGGGCATATGGGGTTGTATGCGGGCCTGCTGGGCCTGATCCTCGCCCCGGAGGTCTATCTGCCGCTGCGTGCGGTCGGGGAGAGATTCCATGCCGCGCAGGACGGAATGGCCGCTGCCGAACGAGCTTTCGGGGTTTTGGACCCGGACGGCTCGGTCGCGGGCCACGTGCCCAGCGGATCTCCCCGGGCAGATGCCCCCACGGCTCGGCGATACGGCGAACCGCCCGCGGTGCGAGTCCCGGCGACGGTCGAACCGGGGGCCGAAGATATCGAGCTGTGTGATGTGTGGGTGCGCGCGCGGGACGGGGACGCCCCCGCCGGATTGTCGGGTGTGCTGCGTCCGGGGGCGGTGACCGCTCTCGTCGGCCCCAACGGAAGCGGGAAATCGACTGCGCTGCAAGTGATATTGGGTTTGATGTCACCGGACCGGGGTGCGGTTCTGGTGGGCGGGCGCCCGGTCGGCGAGTTCGATCCGGACGTATGGTGGTCGCATATCGCCTGGTTGCCGCAACGCCCGGTGCTGCTGCCCGGCACCTTGCGCGAGAACCTCGAACTCTTCGGCGCCCGAGCCCGCGCGGCCGGGTGCGGTGAGAACGGCGACGAGGCGGCCCGCCGCGCCGCAGCCGTCGACAAGGCCTGCGCGGCAACGGGTTTCGACGAGGTCCTCGCCGAACTTCCGGACGGGTGGGACACCGTGTCGGGCCCCGGTGGCCTCGGCCTGTCCCTCGGCCAGCGCCAACGCCTGGCATTGGTACGTGTACTGGCCGCCGACCGCCCGATTCTGCTGTTCGACGAGCCCACCGCCCATCTCGACGAGCGCAGCGAAGCCACCGTTCTCGCCGCCCTCACCGAACGGGCCCGCGCGGGTGCGACGGTCGTCGTGGTAGCGCACCGGCCGTCGGTCCTCGCGATCGCCGATCACATCATCGAGGTACGCGCTCGGACGGCGTCGAATCCGGCGGAACATCCTGCCGCGCAACAGGAGCCGGCCTATCTCGACCGTGGCCGGGCGCAGCCACCGATCGACGGGTTCGGCGGTTCGCGGGCGTGCGACGACCTCGAAGAAGGACTGGCGAATCGCGCCGCAGGGCGGGCTCGGCGCACGGGCGATGGCTTTCGCGAAAATCGCGACCTTCCCGGCGGCGCGGATCGTCACCCCGAATCCCCGGGCACGGAAGGACAGGACGCCACCTGTTCCGGGCCAGGTACCTCGCGGTCGGATGGTGTGCCGGAGCGCACCGGGGACGCGGACGCGAAAACGTGCCCCGAGCGGGCTCGCGAATCGGATGGTCCGGAGCACGTCGCAGATCGGGCGGGCCAGGTGCCGGGTGGCGATGAGCACCCACCGGGCACGCCCGTTGCGCCGATCGGCAGCGGCCCGGCGAGGACGGGGGAGTGGACGCCGTGAAATCCCTGTGGTCCGAACTACGAGAGCTGCGGCGAATTTCGGAGATCTCGCCGTGGCGCGTGGTCGTATCGATCTGCTGGGGGACGATCGCGCTGGGCAGTGGACTGGCGTTGGCGGCGTTGGCGGCGTGGCTGATCGCGCGGGCGTGGCAGATGCCGCCGGTGCTGGACCTCAGCGTCGCCGTGGTCGCGGTGCGGGCGCTGGGTATCTCCCGCGGGCTGTTCCGCTACATCGAGCGGCTGGCGACCCACGACGTGGCACTGCGCGCGATGACCACCGCCCGTACGTCGGTATACGCGGCTCTCGCCCGCGCCGATTTCTGGACCCTGCGACGCGACGGCCGGTCCGAGGGCGACGTCACCGGTTCGACGGAACGCGGCGCCGACGGTGCTTCTGGTTCGTCGTCCACGCTGCGGCGTGAGAGCGCGGGCGACTCGCGCGATGCCGGTCGAGCCGAGCGGCTGCGACGTCGGCCCGCGGGCCTGGCACCTGCGGGAGAAGCCGGCCGTCCGGACTCGGGTAGCGGTGCCGGACGGGGGACCGGTCTACTGCGCCGGGGCGATCTGCTCACCCGGATCGGCGCCGATATCTCTGACCTGGGCGCGGTGATCGTGCGGGCGGTGGTTCCCATCGTGGTGGCGATCCTGCTCTCGGTCGCCGCCGTCGCCCTGCTCGCGACCATTTCCGTGCCGGCCGGTGTGATCCTCGCGGTCGCCCTGCTGGTCTCCGGCGGGTTCGCGCCCTGGCTGTCCGCGCGGGCGGCCAGGGACGCCGAACTGGCCGTGCAATCCGATCGTGGCGAGTTCCGGGCCGCGGCCGTCACCGTGCTCGATCACGCCGCCGAGCTACGAGTCGCCGGACGGCTCGACGCGGCGATGACGGCGGCCACGACCGCGTCGGCACGCGCGGTGCGCGCCGAGGACCGGGCGGCCGCACGCAGCGCCTGGGCGGCCGCGGCGACCCCGCTGTCCGTCGGAGCCAGCGTGCTCGGCGCGTTGCTGATCGGAATCGTGTTGTACGGCAACGGCTTCGGCGCATCGGCCGAGCCCCTGCAACCCGCACCGGCGGGCGGTATCACCCCGATGGCCTTCGCGATACTGGTGTTGCTGCCACTGTCGGCATTCGAGGCCGTGGCGGTGCTGCCCGCCGCGGCGCAGGCCCTCACCAAGGGCCGCGCCGCCCTGCGCCGCATTCGTGCCCTCGACCCGGCCGAGCCGGCGGCGCGGGCTGTCGCTGTCGACGACGATGCCTCGGCGCCGGCCGATGGCGCGTCCGGTGATCTGCGCGCACGGCTGATTCGCGCCCTGCCCGACCTTCCGCCGGGCCGCCGGATCGCGGTGATCGGCCCGAGCGGGGCGGGTAAGACCACGCTGCTGATGAGCTGGGCCGGACTGTTCGACACACCGCGCGCCGGCCGGACCTTCTTCGCCGAGGACGCCCACGTCTTCGGTACGTCCGTCCTGGAGAACCTCCGGGTGGCGCGCGGCGACGTGACCGATGCGGAGGCCGAAAACGCTGTGCGCGCGGTCGGTTCCGGTCCGTGGCTCGACGCCCTGCCGGACGGGGTGGACACGGATCTGGTCGGCGGCGCGGCCGCACTCTCGGGCGGGCAGCGCCGCCGTCTGCTGCTGGCGCGCGCTCTGGTCGCCCCCGCCGACACCCTGCTGCTGGACGAACCCACCGAACATATGGAGGCGGGGGCGGGTGCCGAACTGCTGCGCGCGCTGCTCGACGAAACCAGCGGGCTCGTCGACCCGGACCGCACGGTGGTCGTCGTCACCCATCAGCTGCCCCCCGATCACGGCGCCGACACCGTGGTCACGGTGGCACCCGGCGGCGAGATATCGATCACTCGCCGCGTCACCGCCTGATCCGGCGAACGCCCAGGTCGGCGCCGGGATTCGGCTCTGCGAAAAATCCGTTGCGGCCCCTCGCCCGCGGCCGGTAGTTTCGTCTGTACACGGGAAAGGAGGTGGTTCGAAGAATGGTTATTCAGAGGACGCGTGAGGTGGCTGCCGGTTGAGCGCCACAGCCGCGGTCTTCGAACCGCGGCCCGCTGCAGTGGATTCGGTCCCCGCGCGAGCGCTGAACTAATCCCAGGCAGTCACCCGGCCCCCGAGCCCCCGGTTTGTCCGACCGGGACCGCGAGAGACCAGTCTCCGCGGTAAGGCTCGGGGGCCGTGCTCTTTCCGCCTGAGATCAGGGCCGACGTTGCCCGGGCTCGGCTCAGCCGATGTAGCGCTGGAGGCGGGCGGAGAGGCGGGGCTTCAGGGCGCCGTCGGCTTCCACTCGTTCCTCGACGTAGCCGAGGTCGCCACCTTCGACGATGCCGTACAGGCGTTTGGCGCCGCCGACCACCGCGCCGGACTGGCTGCGGATCACGACATCGGTGGCCAGTTCCCAGGACGACTGGGTCAGGGCCTGACCGTAGAAGAGTTCGACGATTCCGGAGCTGTGGGTCAGCAGGAGTTCGATGACCTCGTCGTCGCCGTCGATGCCGACCCGCCAGAAGCCGCTTTCACGCAGATCGGGGCCGGAGTAGTCGCCTTCGGCGTCGATGACCCAGGAACGGGAATCCCAGGACAGATAGTCGCCGCCGTCGTGGGAGACGATGATCTGCTGGCCGAAGTGGTAGTCGCCGCCGCGCTCGGGATCGTTGCCCTCGCCCTCCCCGCGCCAGACGCCCACCAGGGGCAGCAGCGCGAGCATGGAGGCGCTCAGATCGGGACCCAGCCGCAGATTCGCGGTGTCCTCGGGCAGCGGCAACCCCGGCAGCTGCGGGATGTTGCGGCCGCCGGTGGATTTGGCGCGCTCGGCAGCGTCGGCTACCGCCTCGTCGCCACTGCGGCGAGCCGCGTCATCCGTACTGCGGCGAGCCGCATCATCGGAACTGCGGCGAGCCGCATCATCCGTACTGCGGCGAGCCGCGTCATCGGGCTCGCGCCCCTCGGCGTGCGCCTGTGAGGCGTGACCGTTGGTCGCTGCGTTTTCGACGTTCTCGCTCGCCGAATCGGTCACGACTCGGTGAAGAGCCGGTAGAGGACGTACAGCCCGAACCAGGCGATCAGCACGGAGCAGATGACCAGCAGAATCTCGAAGGTTAAGACCACATATCGGAGTTTAACGACCCGCCCGGCGAAGACGAAAACGGCCCCGGGAAAACGAATCCCGGGGCCGTTCGCGTGCGATGAGCGCAGTTTTCCGGCGCCTGCCGGCGACGCTCCGCGTCGGTGTTACTTGGCGACGCTCACGTCGACGTTGTGGACGCCCGCCCCTTCGGGGCTGACCTTGGCCGAACCGTTGCCGGCCGACGACAGGGCCCGGATGGTCCAGGTGCCGGGCGCGGCGAAGAAGCGGAAATCACCGGTGCCGGAGGCCACGACCTCGGCGGTGAACTCGTCGCTCGAGTCCAGCAGGCGGACGAAGGCGCCGCCTACCGGGTTACCGTCCGCATCGAGGACGCGTCCGGTGAGGACGGTCTCCTTCTCGGTGTCGACGTTGGCCGGAAGGGCCTGACCCTGGGTAGGTGCTGCACACATATCTATTTACGCTCCCAACTCGATCGGTGCACCGACGAGGGAGCCGTATTCGGTCCAGCTCCCGTCGTAGTTCTTGACGTTCTTGTGGCCCAGCAGCTCCTGCAGCACGAACCAGGTGTGCGACGAGCGCTCACCGATGCGGCAGTAGGCGATGGTCTCCTTCTCGCCGTCCAGGCCCGCTTCCTTGTAGATGGAAGCCAGTTCCTCGTCGGACTTGAAGGTTCCGTCCTCGTTCGCGGCCTTGCTCCACGGCACGTTGATGGCGCCGGGGATGTGGCCGGGACGCTGGCTCTGCTCCTGCGGCAGGTGCGCGGGAGCGAGAATCTTGCCGGAGAACTCGTCGGGCGAACGCACGTCGACGAGGTTCTTGACGCCGATGGCCTGGATGGCGTCGTCGCGGAAGGCGCGGATCGACAGGTCCTGCTCGGAGGCCTTGTAGGTGGTCGCCGGACGGGTCACCGCGTCGGTCGACAGCGGGCGGGCGTCGAGCTCCCACTTCTTGCGGCCGCCGTCGAGCAGCTTGACGTTCTGGTGGCCGTAGAGCTTGAAGTACCAGTACGCGTAGGCCGCGAACCAGTTGTTGTTGCCACCGTAGAGAACGACGGTGTCGTCGTTGCCGATACCGCGGGCCGACAGCAGATCCGAGAACTGCTCCCGGTTGACGAAGTCACGCCGAACCGGATCCTGCAGATCCTTCTTCCAGTCGAGCTTGACGGCACCTTCGATGTGGCCCGTGTCGTAGGCGGAGGTGTCCTCGTCGACCTCGACGATCACGACGCCGGGGGTGTTGAGGTTCTCTTCGACCCAGTCTGCGGAGACCAGGACATCGGAGCGAGCCATGTTGTTCCTTTCGATGTGACTTGCCGGGGTATGTGGAGAGATGAACGGTGGATTGTGGGGCCGGTCAGTTCGTCGAGCTGCCCGAAGTGACCGGGGTTCGCGAGGTGACCCGCTGGGCGAGCGGATAGATCTTGCAGCCCAGGCAGATTCCGAACGCCGCGTTGAGGAACGCCGCGAACAGCGCGAAGGCGGTGAAGATCGCACCCACCACGCCGGAGCCGGCCGCGAAGCCGACGAAGCCGACGATCGCGAAGACGAGACCGACCAGCTGCGCGAACCGCAGCGGCGGCACCGGCTCGGTCTCGGTCGCCGGACCGACGCGCGGCGCGACGAAGGTGGCGAACAACCACCCGTAGGGGCTGCGCCGCGGGCCGTACAGGGCGCCGAGGGCGAAGACGATCGCCTGCAGGGCGATCAGCACCGCCGCGGCGGGCGTGGAGAAGGCGGAGACGATCAGGACCAGCACGAGGACACCGGTGGTGATCCACGCCGCGAACCGCGGTCCGCGGACGTCCACCTGACCGGTGGGTGAGTTGGTGTTCTGAGGCACGGGGGCTCCTGCGCTGAAGGAAGGCTTATCTGGCTTATCCGGTTGCGGGTTATCCGTCAGATAGGTCGGATCACCGGGGGATCGAGGAGATCTCACACGCGGTGGAGAAACCGGTCGGCGGCAGGGATACGAAAGGCCGACCGGCTACATGCACAGGCAGCAACAACCGCCGAGGCGGCACAGATCGACTGTGCGGCGTCGGGTGAGCATCAGCTCTCGGCGGGTTTGCACGCCAAGCAGTTTACCCGGTTTCGGGAGGGAATTGGACCCGGGGTACGAAACTCGACCGGGCGCCGGGCGCGTGGACGGCTCGCGCGCCGCGCGAAACGACGCTCGTAAAGCCCTTGTGAGCAGGAAGTTCAGGCCGCCTCGGGGACCGTCAGTGGCGCCAGGGCACTACGCAGATCGGTGGCCTTGGGCACACCGGAGATCCGGAACCGCTCTCGCCCGTGGGCGTCGAAGACGAACGTGGTGGGCAGCGACAGGACGTTGAGCTCGCGCGCGAGTTCGGCCTCGGCGTCGATATCGATCTCGACGTCGCGGGGCGGCTGCACGGTATCGGCCAGATCGGCGACCACCCCGGCCACCACCCGCCGGACCGCGGCGCAGGGACCGCACCATTCGGCGGAGAAGTGCACAACGGCCGGTACCGCCTCGGTGACACCGACCGCGCTGAGCAGTTCGGTGCGGGAACCCGCGATCTCGGTGGTCTGGGCGGTCCGCACGCGGCCCTCGCGGTAGCGCAGGGCGACACCCGCGGCCACCCCGGCCAGCAGGACGACGGCCAGAATCGTGAGTTCAATCATGGTCGGGCAAACCTGTCCATATCAATGCGAATATTCTCCCCTTCACCCTCTACCACGATATTGCCGCCGATGGCCTGCACCTTCTTCGGGGGCACCCCGAACGGCAGATCCTTGGTGTCGATGGTGCGGGTGAAGCGGGCCAGGACCGCGGCCTTGTCCAGGTCGGGACCCAGTTCGGCGGCGGTGGTCGTCGGCGCGTTGCTCTCGACGCCACCGTGATACAGGTCGGTGGCCACCAGTTTGATCTGATCGCCGTCGAGGAACAGATCGGCCTTCACGCTGACCCGATCGGTACTGCGGGTCTCGGGTCCGAGCTGGATGGTGCCGGTGAGGACCAGCGCGCCCTGGGTGGTCATGCCCGAGCCGCCGGAACCGCCGGTGCCGTCGGATTTGTCGGCCGGGCGGGTGACCACCTCGAGGTCCGGAATGTTGAACAGCCGCCCCAGTTCGACCGGCTCGATCCGCATCCGGCCGGCCACCTGGTCGACCATCACCGAGCGCATGTCGTTGTCCACCAGATCGTGCATCGACAGGTGGACGCCGTTCAGGGTGGCTTCGACCAAGATTTCGCCCGGGATGTCGGGACGGTTCGCGCGTGCCCGGATCTCGAGATTGCGGTAGTCGCCGCGCGCGGTCTGGGCCAGGAACGGAAATCCGTGAATGGTCACTTCGGGGTCGGCGCTGAGTTCACCGCCGGCCCGCAGCGACCGCGAAACCCGGTACTCCGAGTAGGCCGCCGCAGTGAAATCGACCACTACGGCGATCGCGACCACCAGCAGCAGTCCGACGATCAGTTTTCTCATCCACATGCTCCGAGTTCAGGCCGTCCGGGCGCGCGGAACGCGGCGGTCGCGCGCGGAGGGGTGCCAGGCGTGGGTGTCCCGAGAAGAGGCTACCCGGTACGAAGATATCTGCCCGGACGGTGCGGGGCGCGCGGGTGTGGGCCCGGCGGTGGCCATCACCCCTGGTCCCCGTGCGAGTGCGGAATACATGATCGGGGCCCCGCACGCGCTAATGTAGGCACGAATTACCAGTGCCGACGCGCATGGATTCGCGAATGACGTCGAGGTTGCCCGCGGACATGCCAGATTGGGAGGAGAGCCGGTGGAGCTGCTCCTGCTGACCTCCGATCCGAACCCGGAAGCCGTGCTGCCGTCGCTGGCGCTGCTGCCGCACAATGTGCGGCCCGCGCCCACCGAGGTGGCGTCGCTGCTCGAGGCGGGGACGGCGGATGTGGCTCTGGTCGATGCCCGCACCGACCTGGCCGCCGCGCGCGGACTGTGCAGACTGCTCGGCAGCACCGGTTCCTCGGTGCCCGTGGTGGCGGTGCTGACCGAGGGCGGTCTGGTCGCGGTCAACGCCGATTGGGGACTGGACGACATCCTGTTGCCGGGAACCGGCCCCGCGGAACTCGACGCCCGATTGCGTCTGCTGGTCGCACGCAACGGCGGCGCGGCCAGTCCGGAGAACACCGGCAAGATCACGCTCGGCGAACTGGTCATCGACGAGGGCACCTATACCGCGCGGTTGCGCGGCCGCCCGCTCGACCTGACCTACAAGGAATTCGAGCTGCTGAAATATCTCGCGCAGCACGCCGGCCGGGTCTTCACCCGCGCGCAGTTGCTGCAGGAGGTCTGGGGTTACGACTTCTTCGGCGGAACCCGCACGGTCGACGTGCACGTGCGGCGGTTGCGAGCCAAACTCGGCAGCGAATACGAGTCGCTGATCGGCACCGTCCGCAACGTCGGTTACAAGGCGGTTCGCCCGGCGCGCTCGGCCAACAACAAGGGCGGTGAGCAGCCGGCCGGCATACCGGACGAGGGCGACGACGGCGCCGACGACAACCAGTTGACCCAGGTCAACGGCAGTCCGTCCTGAGGTCTGTGGGCCGGGGCGCGAACGGGACGCCGGTGCGGTTGGTTGCGGCGCGGCCGCTCGGTCGGCGAAAAGGATTGCGCCCGAACGAAACCGGCAGCCGGGACAGATGCCGGCCGCGGGCGGGAATCACGGCGGTAGCCGCGCCGGTTGTCGGAAGGGGCCGGTTGTCGGAAGAGCCGGTTGGCCGGCGGACGTGAACGGATGAGCGAGGAATGGGTGTGAGCGTGCAGGTGCCGGACTGGACCACCGAATTGGCTCCAGCGACCGCGGCGAAGATCGTGGACCTGGTGGAACGCGCGAGTGCCGCCGACGCGGTCGCGCCGATCTCCGAACAAGCGGTGCTCTCGGTGACCGCATCCGGGCCGGCCGAACACGACCGTGCCGATGCCGATGCCGATGCCGGTGCCGGTGCGCCGGTCGGACGGACGCGGCACCTCGCCGTCGAGCGCGACGGCGAATTCGTCGCGTACGCGAATCTCGTTCCCGCGCACGGTGATCACCCGGCGATGGCCGAAGCCGTCGTGGATCCGCGGGTGCGCGGACGCGGGATCGGCGCGACGCTCGTCGCCGCGGCCCTCGAAGCGGGTGGCCCGGGTGCGCGGATCTGGGCGCACGGCAATCTGGCGCCGGCGCGGGCGGTCGCGGGGCGGCTCGGACTGACCGTCGCGCGGGAGCTGTGGCAGATGCGACGGGCCCTGGCGAAGGCTCCGGGCGGCGATCGGGCAACCGTCGAGCTACCGGAGCTGGAGGTGCCCGCCGACATCGTGCTGCGGACCTATGCCGGGCCCGCCGACGACGCGGAGCTCCTGCGGGTCAACAACGCCGCCTTCGACTGGCATCCGGAGCAGAGCGGCTGGACCGAGGCCGAGATCGCGGTCCGGCGGGCGGCGCCCTGGTTCGACCCGAAGGGTCTGTTCATTGCCGCCGATCCCGCGGATCCCACGCATATCCTGGGCTTTCACTGGACCAAGGTGCACGAACCGGACGAAACCTCGGACGCGGTCGGTGAGGTCTATGTGGTCGCCATCGACCCGGCCGCCCAGGGGCGCGGTCTGGGGCGCGTGCTCACCCTCGCGGGCCTGCACTATCTGCGCGATCGTGGTCTCGGCGCGGTGATCCTCTACACCGAGGCCGACAACACCGCGGCCGTGCACACCTACACTCGTCTCGGGTTCGAGACGGCCCACATCGACGCCGCCTACACCGCCCGGTGATCCGCCCTCAGTAACGCTGCGGCAAATCTCACAGGTTCGAACCGCAATCGCGCCGGGTTGTTCACTCTGCGTTCACTTGCCCAGGTCCCGCTGTCAACCGGACGAATCTACTTTGATCGTGGGCGGCATTCGCTGCTCGGTGCGCAAGTTCTCTGCGAACGGCCACCCACAGGACCCGTCCGGTCGTTGAGGGATCGGACGTGTACGAAGCGTTTCCCGGAGGAACAGGTGAATTTCAAGCGCAGCGGCGCTCTCCTCGGCGTGCTGGCGGCAGCCGGCACTCTGACACTGACTGCCTGTGGTAGCGACGACAACTCGGCCGCGACCGGTAACACCACCAAGGTCGATGTGGCCTGCGGTGGCAAGAAGGCTCTGAAGGCCAGCGGATCCTCCGCTCAGAAGAACGCGATGGACCGCTTCATCGCCGCCTACGAGCAGAACTGCGACGGCGCGAAGCTGGACTACACCTCCAGCGGCTCCGGCGCCGGCGTGAACGAGTTCGTCGGTGGCCAGACCGATTTCGGTGGTTCGGACTCGGCTCTGGACCCGAAGAAGGACGAGCCGAAGAAGGCCGCCGACCGCTGTGGCGCACCGGCCTGGAACCTGCCGACGGTCTTCGGTCCGATCGCCGTCACCTACAACCTCGACGGTGTCACCAACCTGACCCTCGACGGCCCGACCGCGGCGAAGATCTTCAACGGCACCATCACCAAGTGGGACGACCCGGCGATCAAGGGCCTGAACCAGGGCGTGAACCTGCCGTCGGACCAGATCCACGTGATCTTCCGCAGCGACGAGTCGGGCACCACGGACAACTTCCAGCGCTACCTGGACGCCGCCTCCAACGGCGCATGGGGCAAGGGTGCGGGCAAGGCGTTCGCCGGCGGCATCGGCGAGGGCGCGAAGGGCAACGAGGGCACCTCGGCCGCCATCAAGAGCACCAAGGGCTCCATCACGTACAACGAGTGGTCCTTCGCCCGGTCGCAGAACCTGTCCACCGCGCAGATCATCACCGACGCCGCGGTGAAGCCGGTGGCGCTCAACGCGGAGTCGGCCGGTAAGGCCATCGCCTCCGCGAAGATCGTCGGTCAGGGCAACGACCTGATCATCGACACCAACTCGTTCTACAAGCCGACCGACCCGGGCGCCTACCCGATCATGCTGGCCACCTACGAGATCGTGTGCTCGAAGTACGCCGACGCCGACACCGGCAAGGCCGTCAAGGCGTTCCTGACCTCGGCGATCACCAACGGTCAGAACGGACTCGAGGACTCCGGCTACGTGCCGATCCCGGATGCGTTCAAGACCAAGCTGACCACCGCGATCAACGCCATCTCCTGATTGCGAACCCCATGACCGTCCACGACGAAGTCACCGCCGCGGGCCAGTCGGATTCGACCGGCCCGCGGACGGGCAATGAAGTCCCGCCGGGAGATACTTCCTCCATGCCGAGTGAGTCGAGCACCAAGCCGGCCGGTCGCGACACCGGCGGTCACAGCCGCCGGGGGGAGACCGTTTTCCGTTCCCTGGCCACGGCCGCCGGGGCGACGATCGTCGCGGCGATCGCGCTCATCGCGCTGTTTCTGCTGATTCGCGCGGTGCCGTCGGTGGCGGCGAACAAGGCGAACTTCTTCACCAGCGCCGAGTTCAACGTCACCAATGCCGACAACATGCACTTCGGCATCCGCGACCTGTTCATGGTCACGGTGCTGAGTTCGCTGCTGGCACTGCTGATCGCCGTGCCGCTCGGTGTCGGTATCGCGTTGTTCCTGACGCAGTACGCGCCGAAGGTGTTGTCGCGTCCGTTCGCGATGCTGGTCGATCTGCTCGCGGCGGTGCCTTCGATCGTGTTCGGTCTGTGGGGTTTCCTGGTGCTGGCCCAGAAGCTGGCACCCTTCGAACAATTCCTGAACGACAAATTGGGCTGGTTCTTCCTGTTCAAGGACGGCAACGTCTCCATCAGCGGCGGTGGCACGATCTTCACCGCCGGTGTCGTGCTCGCGGTGATGATCCTGCCGATCATCACCTCGGTCAGCCGCGAGGTCTTCCACCTGACTCCCCGGGCGCACATCGAGGCCGCGCAGGCCCTGGGCGCCACCAAATGGGAGGTGGTGCGGATGACCGTGCTGCCGTACGGCCGCAGCGGTGTGATCGCCGGTTCCATGCTGGGCCTCGGCCGCGCGCTCGGTGAAACCATCGCGGTGCTGATCGTGCTGCGTACCGCCGCGACACCCGGCCACTGGTCGCTGTTCGACGGCGGCTACACCTTCGCCTCCAAGATCGCCTCGGCCGCTTCGGAATTCAGCCAGGCGCTGCCCACCGGCGCCTACATCGCGGCGGGCTTCGTCCTGTTCGCGCTGACCTTCATCGTCAATGCCCTGGCTCGGATCGCCGCCGGCGGGAAGGTGAACGGGTGATGACCACCACGTTGGACAAGCCGATCAAGGCGCCCACGTTCCGCCACGTGAGCCTGGGCCGCAAGGTTCGCAACAACCTCGCCACCTCGGTCATGTGGCTGTGCTTCGGCATCGCGCTGGTGCCACTGGGCTGGGTGCTGATCCTGGTGCTCAACAAGGGTTTCCACGCGATCGTCAGCAGCGGCTGGTGGACCAAATCGCAGAAGGGCGTGCTGCCCGACCAGTTCGCGGGCGGCGTGTACCACGCGATCTACGGAACGATCGTGCAATCGGCGGTCGCCGCGGTGATCGCGGTGCCGCTGGGCATCATGGCCGCGGTCTACCTGGTCGAATACGGTCGCGGCTGGCTGGCGAAGACGACCACCTTCATGGTCGACATCCTCGCCGGTGTGCCCTCGATCGTGGCCGCGCTGTTCGTCTTCGCGCTGTGGATCGCCACCTTCGGTTTCCCGCAGTCGGCCTTCGCGGTGTCGCTGGCTCTGGTGCTGCTGATGTTGCCCGTGGTGGTGCGCAGTACCGAGGAAATGCTCAAACTCGTACCCGACGAATTGCGCGAGGCCTCGTACGCGCTGGGCATTCCGAAATGGAAGACGATCCTGCGGATCGTCGTGCCCACCGCTCTGCCCGGCATGATCAGCGGTATGTTGCTCGCGGTCGCCCGCGTCATGGGTGAAACCGCGCCGGTGCTGGTCCTCGTCGGCTATTCGAAGTCGATCAATTTCGACATCTTCAACGGAAACATGGCCTCGCTGCCACTGATGATCTACCAGGAACTGGCCAACCCGGAAGCGGCCGGCCGGATGCGAGTGTGGGGCGCGTCGCTGACGCTGATCCTGATCATCGCCCTGCTGTACATCGGCGCGGCCGTGGTCAACAAACTGCTCACGCGGAATCGATAGAAGCGAACGGAATACGACAATGGCCAAGCGGATCGACGTCAAAGATCTCAACATCTACTACGGCAAATTCCACGCCGTATCCGATGTGTCGCTGACCGTATTGCCGCGCAGCGTCACCGCTTTCATCGGTCCGTCCGGTTGCGGTAAGTCGACGGTGCTGCGTTCGCTCAACCGCCTGCACGAGGTGACGCCGAATGCCCGTGTCGAGGGCGCGGTGCTGCTCGACGGTGAGGACATCTACGGCTCCGCGGTCGACCCGGTCGGCGTGCGGCGCACCATCGGCATGGTGTTCCAGCGGCCGAACCCGTTCCCCACCATGTCGATTCGCGACAACGTGGTGGCCGGACTGAAGCTGCAGGGGGTGCGCAACCGCAAGGAGCTCGACGAGGTCGCCGAGCGCTCGCTGCGCGGCGCCAACCTCTGGAACGAGGTGAAGGATCGTCTCGACAAGCCGGGCGGTGGCCTGTCCGGCGGTCAGCAGCAGCGTCTGTGCATCGCCCGCGCGATCGCGGTCTCGCCCGACGTGCTGCTGATGGACGAGCCGTGTTCGGCGCTGGACCCCATCTCCACGCTGGCGATCGAGGATCTGATCTCCGAGCTGAAGAAGGAATACACGATCGTCATCGTCACCCACAACATGCAGCAGGCGGCGCGTGTGAGTGACCAGACGGCGTTCTTCAACCTGGAGGCCCAGGGCAAGCCCGGCAAGCTCATCGAAATCGACGAGACCGAGCGGATCTTCTCCAACCCCACCCAGAAGGCGACCGAGGATTACATCTCCGGCCGCTTCGGCTGAGCTGTACCGCCTCCTCAGGCGTCTGGTGGGGTGCGCCCCATCCGAGTTCGGAGACCCCGTCGCTGGTGCGACGGGGTCTTTCCGGTTCCGGACTACGGGAACGACGTATGACACACATCACATAGCCGGTCGGAGTGTGTCCTCACTCATCTCCTACCGTAGTCGGTTGTCTGAAACTGGCGGTAACAGTTACCTTTCTCCTGAACTAAACCGATCGTTATAGTCAGGAGGCGGGATGACGGTGTCAACGGCGAGACCTGTACCCCAGCAGGGGATTCCGATCGCGACGCGGATGCGGATCTTCGCGTTGATCGCGATCTGTCTGGCCGAACTGCTGGTCGTACTGGACAACACGCTGGTCAATGTGGCTCTGCCGTCGATGGCGGTGCAGTTGCAGGCGCGGATGAGCGGACTGCAGTGGATCGTGGACGCGTTCACCCTGGCGTTCGCCGGGCTGCTGCTGCCGCTCGGCCATCTGGGCGACCGTTACGGCCGCCGCCGGCTGATGATCATCGGCCTGGCGGGCGTGGCCGTCATGTCGGCCGCCGGTGCGATGTCCTCGGGCCTCGGCCAGGTCATCGCCGCGCGCGCCGGCATGGGCGTCTTCGCCGCCGCGGTCTTCCCGGCGACGCTGGCGTTGATCATCAACCTGTTTCCGGAGGCGCGCGCCCGGGCCGCGGCCATCGCGCTGTGGACCGCCATGGCCGGTATCGCGGTGGCGATCGGACCGGTGACCGGTGGGTGGCTGCTCGAAAACTTCAGCTGGCACGCCGTGTTCTGGATCAACGTGCCGATCGCGGCGATCACGATCGCGGCTGTGCTGGTCGTCGTCCCGGAATCGCGGGCCGACCACAGCGGCCGGCTCGATGTGCTCGGCATCGGCCTCTCGCTGGTGGCGGTCACGACGCTGGTGTGGACGATCATCGAGGCGCCGAAGCACGGCTGGCTGTCCGGGCGCAGCGTCGGCGGTTATGCGCTCTCGCTGATTCTGCTTGCGCTGTACGTGATCTGGGAGTTGCGGGTCGAATCACCGGTGCTGAACATGCGGCTGTTCCGGATCCGGCGCTTCTCGATCCCGGCTCTGGCGATCACCGTCTCCTATTTCTGCGCCTTCGGATTCCTGTTCCTGATCACCCAGTACTTCCAAGGGGTGAAGGAATTCAGTGCCCTCGAATTCGGCATCCACTCCTTGCCTTTCGCGGCGGCCGTGGGCTTCGGCGCGCCCCTGGCGACGCTGGCCGCGCAGCGTATCGGCACCACCGCCACCGTGGTGTGCGGTCTGCTCCTGCTGGCGGCCGGAATGTTCTTCGCGGGCCGGGTGACCGTCGAAACACCCTATCTGGGAACGGTTCTGGTCTCGATGGTGCTGATGGGCATCGGCTTCGGCGTCGTGCAGGGGCCGGCCACCGAATCCATCATGGGGGCGGTGCCGATCGAGGAGGCGGGCGCCGGATCGGCGGTCAACGACACCACCCGCGAGGTGGGCGGCACCCTCGGCGTCGCCGTCCTCGGCTCGATCATGACCTCCGTCTACACCGGACGAGTCGGCGCCCGCATCGACGCGATCCCGGACGCGATCATGAATCCGACCCAGAAGAGCCTGGCCCGCGACACCCCGATCAGCGTGCTGGAGATCGTCAAGGCACCGATCAGCCCGTTCTTCACCGGCGCGAAAGCCGATCTGGTGCATGCCATGAAGGTGGCCGCCCTCGCGGGCTCGACGGCCGCATCCTGGGCGGCGGTCGGCGCACTACTGGTCTGCGCGGCGCTCGTCGCGGCACTGTTGCCCTGGAAACCTCAGCGCGGCGCGTCGTTACTGCTGGGCCGAACCACGGAGGAAGTCCCGGCGAAAGCCGAAACCATCAGCCGCACATGAAAGCTCGCTGCCCGTCCGCGATCCGGACGGGCAGCGGCCTCCGTCCGGACGGGCGGGACGGCTCTCTCAGATCTTCTCGGTCTCGGCGTCCGGGTCGGGCGGCAGCACACCGGTCACGAGGAAGACGACCCGGCGGCCGATCTCGACCGCATGGTCGGCGAAGCGCTCGTAGTAGCGGCCCAGCAGCGTGACATCGACGGCGGCGGCCACGCCGTACTTCCATTCCCGGTCCATCAGCAGCGAGAACAGGTGGCGATGCAGATCGTCCATCGCCTCGTCGTCCTCGTTGAGCTGCGCGGCCCGCTCCGGATCGCGCGTCTCCAGGACCTCCTTGGCGGCGGCACCCATATTCACCGCGATGCGGCCCATCTCGGCGAAGTAGCCGTTCACCGATTCCGGGAGCGCGTGGTTCGGGTGCCGGCGGCGGGCCACCTTGGCCACATGCAGCGCCAGCACACCCATCCGATTCACATCGGAGACGATCTGGATGGCGCTCACCACCTGCCGCAGATCGCCGGCCACGGGCGCCTGCAGCGCCAGCAGGGCGAAGGCCTTCTCTTCGGCTTGCGCAATCATCTCGGCGATCCGGTCGTACTCGGTGATCACCTGTTCGGCCAGGGAGATGTCGGCCTGCAGCAGCGACTGGGTCGCCCGCTCCATGGCCGAGCCGGCCAGTCCGGCCATCTCACCCAGAAGATCGGCGAGTTCGGCCATTTGTTCGTTGTAGATGACACGCATGAAACCAAAGACTAGTTCCCGGCTCTGACCAAGTCACGAACGGTGGGTGAATCGTCGGTGCCGGGCGGACCGGCGATGTCGTCGCAGGTGAGCGCGGCTCACTTGCAGAGGTCGTCGCCCGCGTTGACGTGTTCGAGGTCGGAGGGGAGTGTGACCGGCGTCGCGGCGGTATCGGTGGCTCCGGCCGGGGCGGGAACCGGCGACCCGAACGCGGTCGGCGTGCCGACGGTGCCGGAGAAGTCCGCGCCGAGGGCCACCTCCACGATGCTGCCCAGGCTCGAGGAGACGGCCAGTTTCGCGCCCGGCAACGCCGAGGCAACCGTCGCGGCCTCGGCCTCGTGACCGGCCGAGTAGCGGACCGTGGTGTTGTCGATCGTGCCGCCGGAGTAGTTGCCGACGTTGTAGATCTGGAAGCCGTCGGAAGCGAACCTGGTCGCCGCCGTACTCGCCACGCCGGTCACTCCGGATCCGTTGGAGACCTGCACCGACACCGTGCTCGGATCCACAGCGGTCAACTGCGGCGGGGCCGGAGCCGGAGCAGCCTTGGACGGTTCCGGCGCCTTCTTCTCACCCGGCAGCGGCTGGTCGTCGATGATCGCCTGGAAGATCGCCTTGATATCCGATTCGCGGGGAATCTCGTTGCCGTAGGAGGTGGTGCCCGCGGTCGGCACAGTCAGGAACGTGATCGCGCCCGCGCTCACCTTCTGCAGCGAGCGGCCCAGCATCAGCAGATCCTTGGTGTTGACGTTGTCCATGAAGGCGTGGCTGCTGAACGCGCTGATGAAGCCGTTGAGCTTGCCGATGTCGAAGAGCACCTTCGAGGACAGGGCACCGCGCAGCAGCGAGGACAGGAACAGCTGCTGGCGGTGGATGCGGTCGTAGTCGCTGCGCTCCTCGCCCTGGACGTGGCGGGCGCGGACGTAGTCCAGCGCGGTCGGGCCGTTGAGGATCTGACGGCCCGGATTCGGCAGCACCGTACCGAGCTCCTCGTCGACCAGCGGCCGGTTGGTGCACACCTCGACACCGCCGATGGTGTCGACCATCGACTGGAAACCGCTGAAGTCGATGCCGACGAAGTGGCTGATCTTCAGGCCGGACAGTCTCTGAATCACCTTGGTCAGGCATTTCGGCCCGCCCAGGGCGTAGGTGGCGTTGAGCTTGTCACCGATCGCGGAGGGGAATTTCGCGTCGGTGTATTTGGCCTTGTCGTTGTCCCAGCCCTCGCATTCGGGGCGGCTGACGTCGAGGTCACGGGGGAACGAGACGGCGACCACGCGGGAGCGGTTCGCCGGAATGTGCACCAGCATCACCGTGTCCGACCGTGAACCCTCGGCATCCTCGGTGGTGCCGGCGCCGAGCTGGCTGTCCACACCGGCGCGGGTGTCGGTGCCGACGATGAGGAAGTTCTCGTCACCGGTCTGGCCGCCGGGATCGACGATATCGGAGGAATTCTCGTCCAATGCCGATACCTGGGTGAAACCGTTGTCGGTGGCGCGCAGGTAGTTCCAGCCGACCCCGGTCATCACGAGCGCCAGTACCGCACACATCGACGTGGTCACCCGGGCCGCGAGCCGGGCACGCCGGCGTCGGCGCTGCCGGCTCGCCGCCAGCCGCGACAACGGCGGCTTGCCGACCGTCTCGGGGCCGGCCGAAGCCGTTGCCTCCGTGCCGGATTCGTCGTCGGGTACCGGCAGCTGGTCGGTCACCTGCTCGGCGACGGGCGCTTTGACGGTGCCGGGCCGATCCACCGGACTGTCGGCGGCCGGAGCACGCTGGACCGCGGTCTGCTGGGCATCGGCGGAAACCGGTGCGGCACTCCGCGTTGCGGTGGATTCCGGTCGTTGCGATCCCGGTTTCGACGCTGCGCGTGGAGCGGATGCGCCCCCGAGACGACGCGGGTCCGCGGCCGCACCCGGCGGAACCGGAGCGGCCGGCGGGCGTGTGCCCGCCGCGGGTTCACGCTGCGCGGCGGCCGGTCCGGGTTGGGGCGGCGCGACCTTCGGATCGGCTCGCCTGCCCGGTGCCGCAGGTGTGGCGGACTGCTCGGAACGCGGTCGGCGAGTGCGCGGATCGGGGGCCGGGCCGGATGTACCGCTCGCGGTGTTGCCGTCGGCAGGTTTGCGGCCGCGTGGGTTCGGGATGGCGCTCGATGCGCCGGTCGGTGCCTTCCCGCGGACCGCGGGTCCGGCTGCGGCCGGACGCGGCCCGCCGCCGGGGGCGAGGTCGCGTGGGTCGTCACGGCGTTCGCTGCCCCGGCCGGGCGGGTTCCCCGGCTGGGCGCCGCCACCGGTCGCACGGTTCGCGCCGGTGGCGGGCCGGGCGGCGGTGTTATCCGTTGCGCGCCCGCGGTTTCCGGCCTGACGGCCGGTGTTCTCGGGCTGCGGGGTGCGGCCGCGGCCGGTGCCGCTCTCGTTCGCGGTGCGGCGCTTACCGGCCTCGTCCTTGCGGCGGCGCTCGATACGTTCACTGTCGACCCGCTGCACGAGGTCGTGGACGGTGATCGGCTTGGAGCTCTGCGGTTCGTCCGCACGCCGGTTACGGGGGGCGTCGTCGGAATCCGGCGCAGGGTATCGCTCCCACGGGGCGCGACCTCCGGGCCGGGACGAACGCCCGCGCCGATCGTCGTCACCCACCAACGAACCTCACTTCACTCTTCGTCGCGACCGGAGCTGTCGATTCCATCACTCCGGTGGCGGCACGCGCAGTCACATCCGGCCGAATCGGCTCCAGCCATGATAACGATTACGGCACAGTTGGCCACTTCTCAACCAGCCATCACTGTCGGCGCAGGTCGGATGCGCGTCAGCCTCCGCTGTGCATCACGTCGGCGGCCGAGGGCACGGTGGGATCCTCGGGATCGTCGAGCCAGCCCTCCGGCAGCACCACCTTCGCGGCGGGGGAACCCTGGCGCCCGCGCGGTCCCTGCGCATCCGCGGGGAACGGCACGTCCGGCGGCAATTGCTCGATCAGCTCGCGCAGCTGTGTGAGACTGCCCACGGTCGCGAAGCTGCGGCGCAGCTGCGAACCCAGCGGGAAGCCCATGAAATACCAGGCCATATGTTTGCGGATATCGCGCATGGCCTTGTCCTCGCCGTCGTGGTCGACGAGCAGGGTCGCATGCCGGTACAGGATTTCGCCGACGCGGCCCAGCCGCGGTCCGTCCGGAATCGGTTCCCCGCGCAGCGCGGCGCTCAGTTCGGCGAACAGCCACGGCCGGCCCAGGCAGCCGCGCCCGACGACCACACCGTCGCAACCGGTTTCGGCCATCATCGCGAGTGCGTCTGCGGCGCTGAAGATATCGCCGTTGCCGAGTACCGGAATCGTGGTGACGGCCTCCTTGAGCCGCGCGATGGCCGACCAGTCGGCGGTGCCGGAATACAGCTGCGCGGCGGTACGGGCGTGCAGCGACACCGCGGCGGCGCCCTCGGCCTCGGCGATGCGACCGGTGTCGAGATAGGTCCGATGATCGTCGTCGATGCCGATGCGGAATTTGAACGTCACCGGCACACCGGCGGGTTCGGCCGCCGCGACCATCTCCCGCACGATCTCGGCGAACAGCCGTCGCTTGTAGGGCAGCGCCGCACCGCCACCGAGCCGGGTCACCTTCTTCACGGGGCAGCCGAGGTTCATATCGATGTGGTCGGCCCAGCCCTCGCCGACGATGATGCGCACCGCCTCGCCGAGCGTCTTGGGGTCCACGCCGTAGAGCTGCATCGAGCGGGGATGCTCGTCCTCGTCGAAAGCCATCATGTGCAGCGTCTTCTCGTGCCGCTCGACCACCGCGCGGGCGGTGATCATCTCGCAGACGTAGATCGAGGTGCGGCTGCCGAATTCGCGGCACAGCTTCCGGAACGCGACATTGGTGATCCCGGCCATGGGCGCGAGCACCACCGGCGGATCGACGGGGTAGGGGCCGATTCGCAATCCGGTTCTGGTGTCGAGTGCCGCGGTCACGAGTTCCAGTGTCCCATCCGAATGGCAGTGCGAGAGATCACAGGTCCCCCAGTGCGTGCGACGGGACCGGTGCTGTACGGCACCGGTCCCGGTCGTCGTCGTGCGGGCGAGCTCAGCTCGCCACGGTGAGGTCGCGCTCGCGCTTGGCGGCCTCGCGGGCCAGCATGCGGTCGCGCTGCTCCTCGAACTTCAGGACGTCCTTGCCCAGCTTGTCCAGGAACAGGCCGAGCCGCTCGCGGGTCTGCTCGCCGCGCGCGGTGAAGTCGTCGCGCTCGAAGATCTGCCACTTCTTCAGCACCGGCTGCACCACGTCTTCGAGGTGCTGACGCAGGTCGTAGATGCCGTGCTTGGCCATCAGCACACCGTTGCGGCGGAAGTTCGGCATTCCGGCGCCGGGCATCTGGAAGTTCTCGAGAATGAGGGTGATCGCGTCGAGGGCCTGATCCGGCGCCAGATCCAGCGCCGCACCGCACATGTTGCGGTAGAAGATCATGTGCAGGTTCTCGTCGGCGGCGACACGCTGCAGCATGCGGTCGGCGATCGCGTCGTCGCACACCTTGCCGGTGTTGCGGTGGCTGACGCGGGTGGCCAGCTCCTGGAAGGTCACGTAGGCGACCGAGTGCAGGAAGCCGGCGTCGGCCTCGGCGGGGGAGGCGAAGCCGTTGGTCATGTGGACCATGCGGGCCTGTTCCAGCGCCACCGGGTCCACGCCGCGGGTGACCACGAGGTAGTCGCGCATCACGATGCCGTGGCGGTTCTCCTCGGCGGTCCAGCGTCCGACCCAGGTGCCCCAGGCGCCGTCCTGGGAGAAGTTCTCGGCGATTTCGCGGTGGTAGGAGGGCAGGTTGTCCTCGGTGAGGAGGTTGGTGATCATCGCGGCCTTCGCCACTTCACTGAGCTTCGACTGCTCCGGATCCCAGTCGACACCGCCCAGCGCGGCGAAGTTGCGGCCCTCGTCCCACGGCACGTAATCGTGCGGGTGCCATTCCTTGGCCATCGAAAGGTGCCGGTTGACGTTTTCTTCGGCAACCGGCTCCAACTCCGTCAGCAGCTCGAGTTGAGTCAGATCCCTTGCCATACATACGCCCTTCGGTGTTGTCCTGCGATATTGCTGGTCGCCCCCCTGCTGGCCGTGCCGCAGCCGCCCATACCTTACGGCACCGTAGGTGTGATACGAAGCGCACCTGTATGAGTTCACAGCGT
Organism: Nocardia mikamii NBRC 108933; assembly: GCF_001613505.1. GTDB lineage: Bacteria > Actinomycetota > Actinomycetes > Mycobacteriales > Mycobacteriaceae > Nocardia > Nocardia mikamii. The sequence goes on along the minus strand of NZ_BDCM01000003.1, from coordinate 249,257 downwards.
CGGTGACAGAACTCATATGGGTGTTCGGCACATGCCCCAACCGGTTGCGAGTGTAGGGGGGAGACCTGTGCCCCAACGGTGTATCGGCTGGGAGGCCCGAACGTTAGCCGAGTATCGGATTGCACAGGTCCGGGGCACCCGGGCCGCGGGACGACGCCGGAGACGGCGATGGGCCGGAGCTTTCACTCCGGCCCATCGGTGTGCCCCCACCAGGGCTCGAACCTGGGACCTGCGGATTAAAAGTCCGTAGCTCTACCAACTGAGCTATAGGGGCGCGGTCCGCAAGTCTAATGTTTCGCGCGCGGAAGTGGTAACCGGTATCCGTGTGACGGTGTGGCGGTGGGTATCTGCCCTGGTCGCGCGGCGTTCGACGGCGGGGTGACCGCTCCCGCGAGCGGGATCGCCGTCGGTGATATCCGGGCGCCCCCCGCAACGCCGGGCGGCGCCCGCCTCGACGGCCCGAGGGATCCGGACACCGGGCCCGCCGGTTCCGGAGCGCCGCGGCGTCCCGTATACCCGGCCGATTGCCGGGCAATCGCCTTGCTCAGCAATTTGTTTCAGCGCGGAAGTGTGGAAACATTGTCCAAACGTAGTGCGTGACAACATATTTGGTACGGGAGGTGATCGTGTCGGTGGATCCGCCCGGTGGCGACCGCAGCGGCCGGGATGAGTCCCGGGTATCCACGGCGCCGGCCGGTGGTGGTGAACATTGCTGGGGCGCGCCGGAATTCGCATACCCGGGCGCTAACCGGGCATTTGCCACAACCGGTTCCGGTTCCCGGTGAAGTGACTCCCCGGTACGTGGCGCGTCGTCCCGGGATTCGGGGTACGGTGATCGCTTGGTGAATTCCGGCGAATCCGGGAGATCTTCCGGCCGTTGGGATTCGGCCGAAGATTGTGGTGCCGGCACATCTCGCGACCGGCCGGGCCGGTCACGAGGTCGGAGGAGGCGACGTCGCAGGAGGCGGATCCGAGACGAACAAAACGCCCGGGTGCGCACCCCCTGCGGCGCACCCGGACGTCGAAACTATACCAGCTGGTGTGTTTCAGGTATCCCTGCGAATTTTCGTACCAAAAGTCTGAAAGCCGGGCGTTAGCCCGGAATTAAGTATTTGAAAATCTAATAACTTCTCGTCGAGGACCGTCCCCTATCGGTTCCTCCGGCGGCAAGCAGCTTCGGAGGCGTTTCGAGCATGGCACGGCAGCAAGAGCGGGCCCGCCGGACACGGGCGGCGATCATCAGGTCCGCCGCCGTTGAATTCGGGAAGAGCGGCTATGCCGCGGCATCGCTGAATCGCATATTGGAGGGATCGCGCGCGACCAAGGGCGCGATGTACTTCCATTTCGACTCCAAGGAGGATCTGGCCCGGGCGGTGCTGGACGCTGCCGTCGAACGATATCGGGCGACCACCGAAAGGTGGCTGGCCAGAACGGATCTCGAGCCGCTGGACATCATGCACGGGATGATCGACGAGGTCGCGCTGCGCTTGGAGAACGACATCATCGCCCAGGCGGAGTTCCGGCTCGTGATCGAACCGGAGTTCTATCAGGACGCGCGGGCCGGCGGCAGTCGCATCGTCAGCCGGTCGGCGCGGCTGCTCGCGGTGCGCGCCGTCGACCGCAAGCAGCTGCGCCTGGACACCGACCCGGACCGCTTCACCCGCACCCTGGCCGCCGCGCTGGCCGGACAGCGCTACATCATCGATCTGCTCGGTGGCGGGGTCGATCTGCGCACCCGATTCACCGAGGCGCTTGAGGTGATCATCGAGGCGATGGCGACTCAGGATTGGCTCGAGGAGTTCCGCCGGCACGGCTGGAAGGCCTCGGCACGCCTGGAAGATCTGAATCTGGGCCTCTGACCAGCCGATTTGGGAATAGCGCAAAGCCTGTCATAAGCTATGCGAGCTCCCAACGGAAGCCGTTGAGGTACGGACCGGAGAGATCCGGCGGGCCCCCTTCGTCTAGCGGCCTAGGACGCCGCCCTTTCAAGGCGGTAGCGCGGGTTCGAATCCCGTAGGGGGTACGGTGGCAACACCGTTGAGAGCATGCAAGGCCCTGTGGCGCAGTTGGTTAGCGCGCCGCCCTGTCACGGCGGAGGTCGCGGGTTCGAGTCCCGTCAGGGTCGCTTTGTTGTACGGCATTCGGTTCGGGTGCCCCGGCCAGGTAGCTCAGTTGGTACGAGCGTCCGCCTGAAAAGCGGAAGGTCGCCGGTTCGATCCCGGCCTTGGCCACTTCAATCCCCTCGACCTGCGGTCGGGGGGATTTTTTCGTGTCCGGGTTGCCAGGGACAGATATGAATCGCTCGTTTGTCTCGGGGAGACGAAATCTGCGCGGAACGGCGGTCGGGGCGGGGTTGGGGGCCTACCGTCCGTGGTGTGGTGAAGGCGCGGAATGGTGACCTCGGGTCGGGCGAGTATGTCGCTCGGATCGCCGCGCGGATGAACGAGCAGGTGACCGGGGTCAGCTCGCTGATCAAGGATGCGCTCGAGCAGCTCATTCCGGAGTTGCGGGGGGATGCGCGGACGGTGGAGTTGCTGGGGGCGAGTGTCGAGGGGAATGTCGACACGATTCTGCATGCGCTGCGGCACGGGATCGCGGTGGAACGGATCACCGCGCCGACCGCCGCGCTCGAATACGCGCGGCGGCTCGCGCAGCACGGGGTGCCGGTGAATGCGCTGGTGCGGGCGTACCGGCTGGGTCAGCGGCGGTTGACCGAGCTGGTGTTCGCGGAACTGCACTCCATCGATATGGAGCCGACGACGCGGATCGCGGTGATCGAGGAGATCACCGACGTGCTGTTCGCCTACATCGACTGGATCTCGCAGCAGGTGGTCGCGGTCTACGAGGAGGAGCGCGACCGCTGGCTGGAGAATCGGAACAGTGTGCGCGCCATGCGCGTTCGGGAGGTACTGGCCGAGGACACCACGGTCGACGTCGATGATGCCACCGCCGCGATCCGATATCCGCTGCGCCGGCACCACGTGGCGATGGTGCTCTGGTATCCGGACGCCGACTCCGACAGCGACGACCTGGCGCGGTTGCAGCGGTTCGTCCGGGAACTCGCCGGCGCGGTCGATGTGGCTGCCGCCCCGCTGTTCGCCGCGGCCGACCGCACCAGCGGATGGGTCTGGCTGCCGTACACCTCGGATCCCGGTGAGCCGGCCGCGCGGATCCGCCGGTTCGCCGCCGCCCGCCCGGACGCACCTCATATCGCGATCGGCGCCGCGGGGGTGGGAGTCGAGGGGTTCCGCCGCTCGCATCGCCAAGCCCAGCGGGCCCGCACGGTGGCGGCCCGGAGTGGGGCGGCGGACAAGGTCGTGGCGGCCACCGATCCGGGCTTGACCGCGGCCGCACTGCTCGGCGAGAACCCGGCGGCCGTCCGGGACTGGGTCGCCGACGTCCTCGGCCCGCTGGCGACCGACACCGCCGGCGACGCCCGGCTGCGCGACACCCTGCGGGTGTTCCTCCGCGCCGGATCCAGCTACAAGGCCGCGGCGCAGGAACTGGATCTGCACTACAACTCGGTGAAGTACCGGGTGAGCCGGGCGGTGTCCCGGCGCGGGCGACCGATCGCCGCCGACCGGCTCGATGTGGAGATCGCGCTGCTCGTCTGCCATTGGTACGGCAAATCGGTCCTCATGCGCTGAGCCCGCGACCGCGCGCCGATACATGCACGGGCGCGGCCCAACGCTGAGGGCCGGGTGGACGGCACCGTGGACGGAACCCGGCGGGGGCGCAGATTCTTTGTCTCGCGAAGACGACACTTCCGGAGTAATTCGTCCACATACGACGGTGTGGTCCAGCTCACTAATTTCTACCGTTGACGTGTCCGTTCGAGACCGAGGATTCAGGACCGTCATGCACCTTTCCGAGTTACCCGACCTTCGCGGCCGGCACGACCCCGCCGGACCCTGTGTGGCCGACGATCAAGTCGAGTTGACCAACGCCGAGTTCGCCGATGCGGTACGGCGCGCGGCCAGTGCCCTTGCCGCGCACGGAGTTTCCTCCGGCGATGTCGTCGCGGTGATGTTGCCCAACACTGTGGCACTGGTGGTGTCCCTGTTCGCCGCATGGCGTCTGGGCGCCGCGGTGACGCCGATCAATCCGTCGCTGGTCCCGGCCGAGGCCGGCTATCAGGTCGCCGATGCCGGGGCCGAGGTGCTGGTCACCGATCGGCCGATGGATATCGGGGTCACGGTCCTCACCCCTGCCGCGCTCACCGCGCGACCGCCCGCCGCTGTCGCCCCCGAAACTCGCGACGACGCGCTGGCCCTGCTCGTCTACACCAGCGGGACCACCGGGCGGCCCAAGGGCGTCATGCTCGATCACGCGAACCTGAACGCCATGTGCGCCATGGTGATCGGTGCCTTCGAACTCACCGCCGCAGACCACAGTCTGCTGGTGTTGCCGCTGTTCCATGTCAACGGCATCGTGGTGAGTACTCTCTCCCCGCTGCTCGCCGGCGGGCGCACCACGATCGCGGGACGGTTCAGCCCGAACGCGTTCTTCGACCGGCTCGAACGTAGCCGCGCCACCTACTTTTCCGCGGTGCCGACCATCTACACGATGCTGGCCGATCTGCCGCCGGACACCACCCCCGATACCTCGGCGGTGCGATTCGCGGTCTGCGGCGCCGCCCCCGCCAGTGCCGAACTGCTGCGCAAGTTCGAAAATCGTTACGGCATACCGATCATCGAGGGCTACGGGCTGTCCGAGGGCACCTGCGCGAGCGTCGTCAATCCGCTGCGCGGCAGCCGCAAGCCGGGCACGGTCGGTCTCCCGCTGCCCGGCCAGACGATCCGCATCGCCGACCCCGACGGCAATCCGGTCGCCGACGGTGTCACGGGTGAGGTGCTGATCCAGGGCCCGAATGTCATGCGCGGCTATCTGAACCGGCCGGAGGACACGGCCCGCACGATCATCGACGGCTGGCTGCACACCGGCGATATCGGCCGCATCGACGAGGACGGCTACCTCGTCCTGGTGGACCGCGCCAAGGACATGATCATCCGCGGCGGCGAGAACATCTATCCCAAGGAGATCGAGAGCGTCGTCTACCAGCTGCCCGAGGTCGCCGAGGCCGCGGTGGTCGGCCGGGCCAGCGAGCTCTACGGCGAGGAGCCCGTGCTGTTCCTCGCACTGAACTCCGGCGCCACCCTCACCGCCGAACAGGTGCTCGCCCATACCCGGCGGAATTTGTCGAAATACAAACTGCCGGTGGCGATCACATTCCTCGACGATCTGCCCAAGAACGCCGTCGGCAAACTCGACAAACCGTCGCTGCGCCGCGCGCCTACCGCCTGATCCGCCCCACGAGAAGGAGATATTCCGATGGGATTCACCAAGCCGGATCTGCCGGCAGTCGATCCGGACACGTTCCTGCAGAAACCGCTGATGGAGCGAATGCGCATCCTCGGCGCGGATTGGGCCGAAAACGGCTTCGGCTCACCGAAGATGGTGCACTGCGTCTACATCCTCAAGCTGGTCGTGCTCTACGCGATCGGCGGAATCACGGTGGCCACACTGACTTCCGGGCTCCCGGCGTTCTGGCATGTGGCCGAATGGTGGAATCAGCCGATCGTCTATCAGAAGGCGGTCGTCTGGACGGTGCTGCTGGAAGTCGTCGGTCTCGCCGGTTCGTGGGGGCCGTTGGCCGGCAAGGTGAAACCGATGACCGGTGGCATCCTCTTCTGGGCTCGGCCCGGCACCATCCGGCAACGCCCGTGGGCGTGGGTCCCCGGCACCGGCGGTGATCGCCGCACCTGGTTCGACGTCACCCTCTATCTGGCCCTCCTGGCGAGTCTGGTGATCGCGCTGGCTCTGCCCGGCGCGCACAGTGATTCGCTCGCGGCGGCACTGCCGGACAACGCGTCCGGGCTCATCGCTCCCGCCGCGCTGCTGGCGCCGATCGTGCTGCTGATTCTCAACGGCCTGCGCGACAAGGTCATCTTCCTCGGTGCCCGCGGCGAGCAGTATCTGCCGGCGCTGATCGCGTTCACGGTGTTCCCGTTCGTCGACATGATCGTCGCGTTGAAACTGCTGATCGTGGTCGTCTGGGTGGGTGCCGGATTCTCCAAACTCGGCAAGCATTTCTCCAACGTGGTGCCGCCGATGGTGTCCAACAGCCCGTCGGTGCCGTTCAAGTCGGTCAAACGCGCGCACTACAAGGACTTCCCACGCGATATGCGTCCCTCCGGCGTCGCGCATTTCATGGCCCACGTCAACGGCACCTGTGTGGAGATGCTGGTTCCGCTGGTGCTGCTGTTCTCCACGAACAAGTGGGTGACGCTGATCGCGGTGCTGATCATGGTGATCTTCCACCTGTTCATCGTGTCCACCTTCCCGCTGGCCGTGCCGCTGGAATGGAACGTGCTGTTCGCCTACGCCACCGTCTTCCTTTTCCTCGGATTCCCGGCCTGGAACGGGTACGCCGTGTGGGACATGTCGCCGGTGTGGCTGGTCGTCCCGGTGGTCGCCGCGCTGCTGTTCTTCCCGGTGCTCGGCAATCTGCGGCCCGACAAGGTCTCGTTCCTGCCGTCGATGCGGCAGTACGCGGGCAACTGGGCCTCGGCGGTGTGGACGTTCGCTCCGGGCACCGAGGAGAAGTTGAACCGGGTGACCCGCTCGGCCAGCAATCAGATCGACCAGTTCATCGAATTCGGTTACGAACCGCAGTGGGCGGAGATCACCCTGCAGAAGACGATCGCCTGGCGCACCCTGCACAGCCAGGGCCGCGGCCTGTTCTCGCTGCTGATCGCGCGGCTGCCGGATATCGATTCGCGCACGGTCCGGGAGGGGGAGTTCCTCTGCAACTCGATCGTGGGGTTCAATTTCGGTGACGGCCACTTCCACGACGAGGAGATGATCCGCGCGGTGCAGGACGAGGCTCGCTTCGAACCCGGCGAATGTGTGGTCGCCTGGGTGGAATCGGAGGCGTTCGGCAGCGGCGTGCAGCACTACAAGCTGATCGACGCCGCACTGGGCGTGGTCGAACGCGGCACCTGGCGGGTCGCGGACGCGGTCGCCGAGCAGCCGTGGTTGCCGAACGGCCCGATTCCGTTGCGGCCCACCTGGGTTCGCTCCGCTTCGGTGAGCGCCGAGCCGACGCCGGACGATTTCGGAGTGGTGGCGTGACAACAGCTCTGGTGGTCGGCGGCGGGCCCAACGGACTCGCCGCCGCCGTCGCCCTCGCCTCCGAAGGGGTCGAGGTCACCGTGCTCGAGGCGGCCGAGCAGATCGGCGGCGGCACGCGCAGCAGCGAGGCCATCGTCCCCGGCCTGCTGCACGACCACTGCTCGGCCATCCACCCGATGGCCGTCGGTTCGCCGTTCCTCGCGGGTCTCGGCCTGGATCGTTACGGGCTCACCTGGCGACTGCCGGAGATCGACTGCGTGCATCCGCTCGACGACGGCACCGCCGGCGTGCTGTATCGCTCGGTGGAGCGGACCGCGGCCGGACTCGGACGTGACGAATCGCGTTGGCGGCTGATGTTCGACCGCCCGGTGCGCCGCTACGACGCGTTGAGCGAGGACATCATGCGGCCGCTGCTGCGCGTACCGCATCACCCGCTGACGTTGGCTCGGTTCGGGTTGCCGACACTGCTGCCCGGTTCGGCCGTCGCCCGGGTGTTCCGGACCGAGCAGGCACGCGCACTGTTCGGAGGCGTCGCGACCCATGCCTTCCGGCCGCTGCACCATCCGCTCAGTTCGGCCGTCGGCCTGGGCATCCTCACCGCCGGCCATCGGTACGGCTGGGCGGTGGCCGAGGGCGGATCACAGTCGATCGCGAATGCGCTGGCGGCACTGCTGGCGGAGCTGGGCGGAAAGATCGAGACCGGGGTGCGGGTCGAGTCGGCGGCCCAGTTGCCACCGGCCGACATCACCATGTTCGATCTGGCGCCCGATGCCGTCGCTCGCATTCTCGGCGATCGGTTACCGCGGCGAGTTCGGCACGCGTTCGCCCGTTTCCGGCGCGGGCCCGGGGCCTACAAGGTCGACTTCGCGGTCGCCGGTGGGGTGCCGTGGACGGCTCCGCACGCGCACCGGGCCGGGACGGTCCACCTCGGTGGGACCTACGCGGAGCTGGCCGCCGGTGAACGCGAGATCCACGCGGGCCGGATGCCCGAGCGGCCCTTCGTGCTGGTCGGACAGCAGTATCTGGCCGATCCGCAGCGTTCGGCGGGTGACATTCACCCGGTGTGGAGTTACGCCCATGTGCCCAACGGGTATTCGGGCGACGCGACCGAGGCGATCGTCGCGCAGATCGAGCGGTTCGCTCCCGGGTTCCGGGAACGCATTGTGGGACAGGCGGTTCGCTCGACCACGGAGATGGACGTCTACAACCCGAACTATGTCGGCGGCGACATCATGACCGGCGCCAAGGACATTCGCCAGCTGATGTTCGGACCGCGAACCACGTTGTCCCCCTACAGTCTCGGCGTTCGCGGCATGTACATCTGCTCGGCCGCGACCCCGCCCGGGCCGGGCGCTCACGGCATGTGTGGCGCCAATGCCGCCCGGCTCGCGGTGGCCGAAGTGGTGGACCGGTAGACGATTCGGGGCGGCGAGACGGAGATCGGCTCGGAGAAAGCCCCGCGTCGTCTTCACTTCAAGACGTTGACCGCCCGCGCGATGACCAGGCCCGCGGTGATCAGCGACAATGCCGATTCGGCCATCATCAGCGTCTTGGCCCAGCGCGTCATCGGCATCACGTCCGTGGGGCTGAAGGCGGTGGCGTTGGTGAACGAAAGGTAGAGATAATCCACGAATTCCGGCTCCCAGTCGGCGGGGGAGAGGTCGGGATTCTGCATCTGGACGAACAGGAAATCCGGAAGCGGTTTGCGGGCATGAGCCCGTGCGGCGGGGCCGCCGCGATCGAATTCCCAGAACCAGAGCGCGAATACGGTGACATTGGTCAGCCAGATCGCCGCGCCCGAACCGAGCAACACCGGGGGATCGTCGCTGAGGGTGCCGTTGATCAGTCCGGCCACCAGCCGGAACACCGACCAGGCGGTGGCGATGCCCAGCAGCGCGGACAACCCCAGGCTGCACGAGCGCAGCCAGGTCTCCTCCCGGTCGAGCCGAACGGGACTGCTCACCACCAGCACGATCAGCAGCACCGTCTCCAACGTCGGCAGCAGCCAGATCGGCCGGAGTTGGAAGTGATCGGGTAGCAGCAGCTGCAGGACGATGATGCCCACCATCGCCGCCGTCGCCGCCCACCGCGATTCGCCGGTCGTGCGGCGCGCCCACGCCGGAACGTCGTCGGTGTCGTTCTCGGAACCGCTCACCCGTGCAGTATTGCCCGCTCCGTGTCTATCGGCAGCACGGCACGCTACCGGTGCTCGCCGGAGCCGGAGTTCGCTTCGGCCTCGCGGACGCCACCGTAGATGCCGCGCCGGACGACGAATCGCTGGAGCGCATCGGTGGTCCGGAGCGGGAAACGGAAGCTGCGCCCGTTCGGTGCGAACACCGTCAGGCCGTCGCGCTGGACGCCGAGCACCGAACCCCACCGGCGCTTCGGCGGCCGGTACCCACGAAGGGCGGTGCCGTTCGTGTGCGCACGGATGTTGTGTGCCACCACTTTGTGGCCCTGATTGCGCGCCGAGGAGCGCAACCGATCGGTGGCCGCGACGTCGCCCACCGCGAAGACATCGTCGTAACCGGCGACGCGCAGGGTGGGCAGCACCCGGACGAATCCGCGCTCGTCGAGCATGTCGGCCGGAAGCCACGCGGTGTTCGGCCGGATCCGCCCGATCGCCCAGACGACCACATCGGCGGACGTCGGCGGCTGGCCGGTGGACCACTTCACCGGCCCGGAGGTGAGATCCGGGGCGGGCGGCGGTATCGCGCGACGGCCGGGGTGGATCACGACTCCGAGTGCGCCGAGCCGGGATTCGACCCGCGTCCACACCCGGTGGTGGTGTTCGGGGAGGGCCCGCTGCCCCGGGAAGTAGAGATGGACGTCTTTGGCCGGCCAGCGTTCGGCGATCTGCGCCGCACAGCTCACCGCCGCCGCGCCCCCGCCGACGACCGCTACCGTGCCCGCGTCGGCGATGCGCCGATGGGACGAGGCGAGGTCGGCGTCGACGTCGGCACGGTCTTGCAGGGTGGGGTGCCGCCAGAAGCCGTTGGTCACCCCGGTGGCGATCACCAGGAGGTCGTACGGCTCGTCGCTCGAGGATCCGTCGACACGCCGCACCCGGACGGTCCGGTGCGCGGTGTCGAGTGCGGTGGCGCTGCCGTGCACGATGCGCATCCGGTCGAGACCACGAAATCGGTCGTAGGCAATGCGATAGTCGCGCATCCACTCCTGCGGGCGGGCCAGTCGCAGGCCGAGTTCCTGGCCGCTGACGAAGCCGGGCTTGGTCGTGATGCCCACGAGGTCGGCGTACCGGCCGAGCCGGGTTCCGGTCAGGACACCGGTATCGCCCAGTCCGACGATGACGACCCGAGGTGCGGTCATACCGCTCGTTTCCGTGGTGGCAGCGGCACGAATGCCGAAACCCGGTGCACCACATCGCGATACGCGGGCCGTCGCTGGAGGCTGCGCTGTTCCATCATCGGAATGCTCACACCGACGAACATCGCGACCATCGCCACCACGCCCGCGAGAACCCACCAGCTGCCCGGGGCGGCGGCCAGACCGAACAGGCCGAACGAGAGCCAGACGCCGCACTCCCCGAAATAGTTCGGATGCCGCGACCACGCCCACACCCCTCGGTCCATGACCTGGCCGGGGTTCTCGGTGGCGGTGAAGCGATGTATCTGCAGGTCGGCGACGGCTTCCAGGGCCACCGCGCCCGCACCGATCACGAAGGCGACGACGTCGAGCACGCCGAACGGTGCGCCGGCGCGCGTCGCGACCACGTACACCGGAATCATGCCGGCGAACACCTGCAGCGTGGGAAAGACGTGGATCCCGAACAGATCCGCGGCGAAGGCGAATCTGCCCGCTCGCTCCCGCACCATCGGATAGCGCCAATCCTCGTGGTGCATCCCGGGAAATGTGGTCACCCAGTTGGCGGTGAGCCGCACCGCCCACACCAGCATGACGGCGATCATCAGCCACCAGCGCGCGGGTTCGGACGGCTCGCCGCTGCGGATCCACCAGTAGAAGGCCAGCAGTGGCGGGATCACGCTCCAGTACGGGTCGTAGAAACTGGAATTCTTGTAGATCCGGCTGAATACGAAGACCACGATCGTCGCGATCAGATCGGCGATCAGGCCGTCCAGCCACAGCAGTCCGGTGTCCGGACCCCACAGCAGCCACACCAGTGCCACCCCGACGGCTACCACATAGGCGGCCGTGACTCGAACCAGGGAGTCCGCTCTGCTCATGAGCGCACTCTATGCACCATGCATGCGGAGCGACGCGGGATTCGGGCAAGACCGTGCTGATCGTGCAAAGCGCCGGTACGAGACAGCGTGACCGACACGTTGATTCACTCCATGAGATGTCGATATTCGTCCGCGGCGCCGGGGGTGAGCAGAGTGGGAAGCACGAAACGCACCTGTGCCCGGATGTATTGCTCGACGGTGTAGCGCGGCGCGAAATGCCACTGTTTGAGGGCCCAGGCGTGGGCGAGCATCATCAGGTTGAAGACGACGAGATCCGGATCCAGGTCGTTCATCAGCCCGGCCGCGATTCCCGCTTCGACGGCGGCCCGCAGCGGGGCCGAGGTTTCGACCTCGAGTTCCTTGATCCGTTCCCGGCCCTCCGGATCGAGGGTCCGGCTCTCCCGATAGGTCAGGACCACGGCGTCGAGGTTCTCGTCGACGATTTCCACGTAGTGGCGGAAACCGGCGACGAGCCGCTCCACCGGATCGTCGCCGACCGCGTCCATGGCCGGATCCAATTCGTCCCGGAAGGCGTCGAGGATGTCGACGATGGCCGCGAGCAGCAGGTCTTCCTTACCGCCGAAATACTTGTAGATGAGCCCGACGCTCACATCGGCCTGATCCGCGAGCGCCTGCATCGACATCTGATGAAAGCCGGTGGTCTGCATGACGGCGACGGCCGCGTTGAGGAGTTGGCGCCGGCGCGAACTGGTTCGCACCGCACGCACCGCCTCCTCGAGTTCCATCGGTGCGGATCGCTTCGCCATCGGGCATACCTTTCCGTATCTGCGCAGTCGAATGAACGACGGTTCACTCAACTCTAGAGTGGTCCACCGAGAATCAGATGCCCAGCTCCTTCGCGATGATCGTCTTCATGATCTCGGTGGTGCCGCCGTAGATGCTCTGAATACGCGCGTCGACGAACGCCCGAGACACCGCGTATTCGCGCATATAGCCGTAGCCGCCGTGCAATTGCAGACAGCGGTCGGCCACCCGCATCTGCAGTTCGGTGGTCCACCATTTCAGCCGGGCGGCGCGGGCCGCGGTGAGGCCGCCGGCGATGTGTTCGGCGAGGCAGTCGTAGAGGAAGGTCCGCGCGATATCGAGTTCGGTCGCCAACTCCGCGAGCACGAATTGCGTGTTCTGAAAACTCGCGACCGAGGTGCCGAAGGCCTTGCGTTCACGCACGTAGTCCAGGGTCTGCGCGAGTACGCCCTCGGCCGCCGCGACCGCGCCGACCGACAGCGACAGCCGCTCCTGCGGCAGGTTCCGCACCAGCTGATAGAAGCCCTCGCCCTCCGCGCCGAGCCGGTTCGCCACCGGCACCCGCATCTCGGTGAAGCTCAGTTCGCTGGTGTCCTGGGCGTGCAGGCCGATCTTCTCCAGGTTGCGGCCGCGGCCGAATCCCGGTGTGCCGGCCTCGACGACCAGCAGCGTCAGCCCCCTGTGCTTGTCCTCGCCGGTGCGGACCGCGACCACGAACAGGTCACCGTTCTGCCCGTTCGAGATGAAGGTCTTACTGCCGTCGACCACGTAATGCTCGCCGTCGCGGACGGCGGTGGTGCGAATGCCGGTGAGGTTGCTACCGGTACCCGGTTCGGTCATGGCGATTCCCAGGACGGTCTCGCCGGTGACGACGCCGGGCAGCCAGCGGGCCTTCTGCTCCTCGTCGGTGAGATCGGTCAGATAGGGCAGCACCACATCGTTCTGCAGGGAGAACGCGATACCCGCCGCGGCCGCACCCGCCCGCGTGATCTCCTCGATCACGATGGCGTGGTAGCGGAAATCCTCCACCCCCGGACCGCCGAAACGCTCCGGGACCGGGAAGCCGAGCAGTCCCAGCTTGCCGGCCTCGGTGAACAACGATCGGTCCAGGCAGCCGGCCCGTTCCCAGTCCTCGTGGACCGGTGCGACCCCCTGCCGGACGAAATCGCGCACCACGGAACGGAATTGGCGGTGTTCGGAGTCGTACTCCAGTCGTGCGTTCATGAGACCTCTTGTCAGCGGAAGGCGTTCTGGCCGGTGAAGGCCTGGCCGAGCACGAGTTGGTGCATCTCCGGCGTCCCCTCGTAGGTGAGCACGGATTCGAGGTTCACCATGTGCCGGATGACCGGATATTCGAGCGAAATACCGTTGCCGCCGAGGATGGTTCGCGCGGTGCGGCAGATCTCGATCGCCTCGCGGGTGTTGTTGAGTTTGCCGAAACTCACCTGTTCGGGGCGCAGTCCCACCGAATCCTTGAGCCGGCCCAGATGCAGTGAAAGCAGCTGGCCCTTGTGCAGTTCGACGGCCATATCGGTGAGTTTCGCCTGGGTCAGCTGGAATCCGGCGATCGGGCGGCCGAACTGGTTGCGCTGCATCGAATAATCGCGGGCCGCCTGCCAGGCCGTGCGGGCGGCGCCCATCGAACCCCAGATGATGCCGTAGCGCGCCTCGGACAGACTCGACAGCGGCGCCTTCACACCCCGGCCCTCGGGCATCATCGCCTCGGCGGGCAGGCGCACGTCGTCGAGGACCAGTTCGCTGGTGATCGAGGCGCGCAGCGACAACTTGTGCTTGATGGTGTGCGCGCTGAATCCCCGGGTGTCGGTGGGCACGATGAACCCGCGGATGCCCTCGTCGGTATCGGCCCACACCACCGCGACATCGGCGATCGAGCCGTTGGTGATCCACATCTTGCGCCCGTTGAGGATCCAGTCGTCACCGTCTCGCTTGGCGCGGGTCCGCATGGCCCCCGGATCGGATCCGACATCCGGTTCGGTGAGGCCGAAGCAGCCGATGATCTCGCCCGCGGCCATACCCGGCAGCCACCGCTGCTTCTGTTCCTCCGAACCGTTGTTCCAGATGGAGAACATGGCCAGTGAGCCCTGGACCGAGACCAGGGACCGGATACCGGAATCGCAGGCTTCGAGTTCGAGACAGGCCAAGCCGTAGTGCACGGCCGAGGCGCCACCGCATCCGTATCCCTCGAGGTGCATGCCGAGCACACCGAGTCTGCCGAATTCGCGGGCCAGATCGCGAGCGCCGGGCAGGTCGCCGGCTTCGAACCAGTCGGCGATATGGGGGGTGATGTTTTCGGCGCAGAAGCCGCGCACACTGTCGCGGACGGCCCGCTCGTCCTCGGTCAGCAGCGAATCGATGGCCAGCGGGTCGAGTGCGTCGAATGCGGGGGGACGTTTCGCGCTCATGGGTTTTCCTTGTCCGGATAGGTGAACAGGCCGGCCGCGGCGTCGTCGCGGGCCTGTTCGGTGAGTTTGTAGTGCAATTTCTTGCCGGTGGCCGACACCGGCAGCGAATCGACGAAGCGGTAGGCGCGTGGGCGTTTGAACGCCGAGAGCATGGGATGGGTGCGGCAGTGCCGGTCCAGCTCGGCCACGCCGACGCCGGGCTCTGCGGCGACCACGTAGGCCACCACCACCTGCCCCCAGCGCTCGTCGGGAATGCCCACCACCAGGCAGTCGTCTACGCCGGGATGTTCGTTGAGCGCCTCCTCGACCTGGACGGGATGGACGTTCTCGCCGCCGGACAGCAGCATGTCGTCCTTACGTCCGACGATGGTGACGAATTCCTGCTCGTCCCAGGTGGCGAGGTCACCGATATACAACCAGCCGCGATGGAACTTGCGGGCCTCCTGGTCGGGCGAGTCGACATAGGCATTGGCGCCCTTCGGGGATCGGACGATGATCTCGCCCACCTCCGTGCCGTCCTTGGCGACGGTCTCCTCGGGCTCGGCCGGCCGGTCGTCGAATACCCGCACCACCGCCACGTCGTCGTCGATACACGCGCGCCCGGCGGTTCCGGCCATGGCCGGCAGATCGGTCGGCCGCAGAAAGGTGTTCCAGAAACCTTCGGTGCTGCCGTAACCGTTGAAGATGTTGGGATTCAACACCTTCTGATACCGCAGCGCGGCCTCGCGTTCCAGCGGAGCGCCCATCGTCACGATGCCGCGCAGGCTCGACAGATCGCGCCGCCTGGTCTCCTGCGCGTGGGCGAGCATGGCCAGATTGGTCGGCGCGCCGATGAGGAAGGTCAGGCCGTAGCGCTGCACGTGGTCCAGGGTGGTGCCGGCGTCGAAGGCGCGCATCGGCACCAGCGACGAGCCCAGGTAGAACGTGGGATTCGGTCCCGCGCAATACAATCCGCCGCGGTGGAACCACGGGGTCATGTTCAGCGTCTTGTCCTCGGGCGACAACGGGAAATGCATGACGACGTCGTGCGCGCTGAAGATCTCCACCAGGCTGTTGAGCGGTACTCCCTTCGGCATCCCGGTGGTGCCGGAGGTGTAGAGGCGGGTGGTCTCGTCCCACACCGTGCGCTGCGTGTCGAGCGGCCGCGCCGTCGTCGCGAACAACTCGTCGAAGCGGACCGCGCCCGGGAGCGGTTCGCCCGGACCCGAAGCCACCAGCAGTTCGGGACGGAAGGCGCTGCGCTCCAGGGCCTCTCGCACCATAGGCGTGAGTTCGGTGTCGTAGACGAACACTCGGGGGCGGCTCGACGCGAGGATGTAGGACGTCTCACCGGCGGCGAGCCGGAAGTTCATCGGCGAGCCGACGGCACCGGCGGCCTGCGTCGCCAGATACAGCTCGGCGAACTCGACCCCGTTGAACAGCTGATATGCCACGACGTCACCCGGCTCGACACCGACGTCGGCAAGGCCGGTGGCCAACCGGTCGACACGGTCGCCCAGGTCGGCGTAGGTGACGGTCCCGGTCGCCGGATCCTCGATCGCCGGGTGCCGGGCGTAGCGGTGGACGTTGCGCCGGAAACCGTTGAGATAGGTGAAATCGTGTTCGAAGTACTGCCGGTAGGCGTGGGCGTCGTACATCTGGTCCTCCGAAGTCGGCTCGGCGCTCAGCCGGCCATGGTGAGTCCACCGCTGACGCTGAGCACCTGACCGGTGATGAACGAGGCGTCGGGGGAGGCGAAGAACAGGGCCGGGGCGGCGACCTCTTCCGGCCGGGCGAGGCGGCGGAACGGAATCGCCTTGATCAGAGCCTGTTTCAACTTCTCGTCCTGGGCCTGGAACAGCGGGGTGTCGGTCGGGCCGGGGCAGACGCAGTTGACAGTGATCGAATAGCGGGCCATCTCGCGCGCCAGGGATTTGGTCAGGGCGATCACGCCGCCCTTGGCGCCGGCGTAGATGGTTTCTCCCGAGCTGCCGACGCGTCCGGCGTCGCTGGCCAGGTTGATCACCCGCCCGCCGCCTGCCTCCACCATGCCCGGCAGGAACGCGCCGCACATATGCACCGGTCCCAGGTAGTTGATCGCCACCACCTTCTGCGCGAATTCCGGTGTGGCGTTGAGGAATTTGTCGGTGCGATCCCAGCCGGCGGCATTGACCAGGATGTTCGGCACGCCGACCTCGGCGTGCACCTGATCACGCAGGGCCTGCACCTGGGCGGCGTCGGCGATGTCGACCTTCATCGCGACGATGCGGTCGGACTGCTGTTCGGCGGTGCGCTCGGCGGCGTCGAGGTCCAGGTCGGCGGCCACGACCCGGTCGCCGCGGGCGGCCAGGGCCAGGGTGATCGCCCGGCCGATGCCCGATCCCGCTCCGGTGACCACCGCAATGGTGTTGTCGCTCATGATGTCCGGCTCCTCAGTTGCCGGTGACCGCGCGGGCGGAGGGGAAGTCGGGGGCACGCTTCTCGCGCAGGGCGGTATAGCCCTCGGTGACATCCGGGCCCATGAAGCAGAGCATTTCGTAGGCGGCGGACTGGTCGAAGATCGGACCAGCCTGCTTGAGCCAGTTGTTGAGCGCCTTCTTCGTCCACCGGATGGCCAGCTGCGAACCGCCGGCCAGCTTGTTCGCGACCGCCAGCGCGTCGTCGAGTACCCGGTCGCGCGGCACCGCGCTGGTGACCATGCCGATGCGCTCGGCCTCGGCGCCGCCGACCATCTCGCCGGTCAGCAGGTAGTACTTGGCCTTGGCCATACCGGACAGCAGCGGCCAGAGGATCGCCGCGTGATCGCCGGCGGCCACGCCGAGCTTCACATGCCCGTCGCCCAGTTCGGCGTCCTCGGCGCAGATCGAGATATCCGAGAGCAGGGCCACGACGAGCCCCGCGCCGACCGCGACGCCGTTGATCGCGGCGACGACCGGCTTCTCGCAATTGATCATGTTGTAGACCAAGTCGCTCATCTCCTGCAGCATGTTGGCCACCCGCTCGTGGTTGCCGGCCATGCGCTCGACCATCGCCAGGTCACCGCCGGCGGAGAACGCCTTCCCGGCGCCGGTGATCACCGCGACCCGGGTCTCGGGATCGGCGGAGACATCCGTCCAGACCCGGGCCAGCTCGGCGTGCATCTGCTCGTCGGCGGCGTTGTATTTCTCCGGTCGGTCGATGGTGATCAGCAGGACACCGTCGTCCGGGCGTTTGAACGTGAGCTGGGAATAGGTCGAGAAATCCATGGCACTTCCTTCTGCTCCGACGAACCGGCGAGCGGATCGCCGCCGCGATGAGTGAATTGGTATTTGTTGTGAATGAACGTACATTCAACGCATATGTGTGTCAAGGACCACAGTCGCCGCTCGGCCCCGGCCCGAGGCAGTCCGACGTGCGGATTCGCCGGTTTCCTGACAGGCCGGGCGCCGGATGCGACGATGATCGGCATGGGCGATTCCGACGATCAGTGGTACTACTGCCTCAAACATCACCGCGCCGAACAGGGCAAGCGGTGCTGGTTCGCCGATCGGATGGGGCCGTATCCGGACCGCGCCACCGCCGAGCGGGCGCTCGAGATCGTGCGCGAACGCAATGCCCGCGAGGATGCCCGCGACGGGAGAGACTGAGCCGCTCGTGCCCTCTCAGGTGGGTGGGCTACGGTTCTCCAGAGCACGTCGTGCCCGGATCCGGGCACGCGCAGTCAGGTCGAATCGAGTGGAGGGCGACTTGTGAAGGTGACCGTGGTGGTGCCGACCTACAACGAGCGGGAGAACCTGCCGGTGGCGGTGGAGCGGCTGACCGCACTACCGGTCGCCGATCTGCATGTTCTGGTGGTCGACGACAACTCCCCGGACGGCACCGGCGAGGTCGCCGACAAACTGGCCGCCGACCTGCCCTCGGTGGTGGGTGTGCTGCACCGCACCGAGAAGGACGGCCTCGGCCGCGCCTACATCGCCGGCATCACCGCGGCCCTCGACCAGGGCGCCGACGTGGTGATCCAGATGGACGCCGACCTCTCCCACCCGGCCGAGGTGATTCCGGCCATGCTGGAGAAGCTCGAGACCTCCGATGCCGGTGTGGTCCTGGGATCCCGCTACGTCGAGGGCGGCTCCACCGCGGCGGAGTGGAAGTGGTACCGCAAGGCGCTGTCGGCGTGGGCGAACTTCTACGTCAACGCGATCCTGCGGCTCGGTGTCAGGGACGCGACCGCGGGATTCAAGGCGTGGAAGGCGGACACGCTGCGCGCCATCGATGTGGCGTCCATCCACAGCAACGGCTACTCGTTCCAGGTCGAGATGAACTACCGCACGATCAAGCAGGGCATCTCGATCGCCGAGGTGCCGATCCGCTTCGAGGAGCGCACCAAGGGCGCGTCGAAGATGAGCCTCAAGGTGCAGCTGGAATCGGCGCTGATGCCGTGGAAGCTGTTGTTCGGCCGCCGCGTCTAGCGACTGGAGCGTCCGGAGGTCAGGGCACCGCCACCACCGCCGCGTCGACCGGCCAGTCCCGCAGCGTATCGACGAACAGTTGCCGCACCCGCGCGATGTCGTCGTCCATGTGCTGGGGATCCCAGCCGCTCACATCGATCGGTGCCAGCACCGCCACGTCCACCGTGCCCTTGCGCACGATTGCCGAGTTCCGCCAGGCGATTTCGCCCGCGTTGCGGATGACGAGCGGAATGATCGGCACTCCGGCTTCGATCGCGATGTGGAAGGCGCCCTTCTTGAACGGGCCGATGCGTGGCGTCATCGAGCGCGTGCCCTCCGGCGCCACCACGAGCGAGAGTCCGCCGCGCAGGGTGTCGACGACCGGTTCCAGCGCCGCCTTCGCGCCGGTGGTGTCGGAGCGATCGATGAAGGTCGCCTCGGCGAACCGCAGCAGCGGGCCGAAGACCGGATTGGTGGTGACCTCCTTCTTCACCACCGCGGTGAATCCCGAGCGCAGCACCGCGGCCAACACCACCATGTCGAACTGGCTCTGGTGATTGAACAGGAAGACCGCCGGACGGGGCTGCCGGGCGTGCTCGGCGCCCACCACCCGCACCCGCACGCCGGTGGTCCGCAGCGTCGCGTCGGCGGCGGTGGCGATCATGGCGTCGGCCATCGCGCGGTGGCGGCGGGTGGCCGCGCGGGAGACGACCCCGAAGGCCGCGCCGCTCAGCAATCCGGTGAAACCTACCGCGGTACGGGCGAAGTCGGTGACACCCGCCGGGTCCCGCGGCTTGAAGGTCAGGGTCGGCCAGTCGCGTTCACCGGCGGTCATCGACATCCGCGGACCCGGATTCACCGCGACCGGATGGCCGACCGTTTCCAGCAGCGGAACGTCCGGGGCCGCATCGGCATAGGCGTAACTGCCGGCGGGATCGATATCGTTTTCGGCGGCGAAGCGGCGCACCGCCGCGGCCTTCTCGGTGCGCCACAGCGGTTTTCCCTCGGTGAAGCCGGTGAGCACACCGTCGGCGGTGGCCATCGCGGTGTAGAGCACATGGTCCACGCCCAGTTCCCGGGCCACCGGCAGCACCTGGAAACGGGTGAGGCTGGTGACGATCACCACCGTATGCCCGGCCGCCTCGTGCTCCCGGATCAGTTGCCACGCTTCGGGATACACGTGCCCGTGCACGGTACTGCGGAAGAGCTGTTCGCCGAGTTCGGTCAGCTCCTGTTCGGAACGGCCCACCCATACCCGGGCGACGCGCTGCAGGAACCGCTCGTATTCGCCCTCGGTCCGCGAACCGCGAATGCTGTAGAGCATCGTGTCGGTCAGCGCCCGGCGCGAGTCGCGCCCGCGTAGCAGGCGCAGCGGCGCGGCGGCGGGCGCGAAGCCCGCGACCACCGTTCCGCCGAAGTCGAAGACGGCCGCCACGCGCGGGCCCTGCGGCCCGGTCCGGATGGCGGAAATCGCTTCGGAAAGGTTCACACTGTCCCCTGCGGTGCGCGATTGGACGGGTCGAGGGCGGCCGCACGGGAAATGCGGATACCGATGGTGCGCAGTTCGTCGGCGAGTTCTCGCCGACGCCGCGCGAGATCCGGGGTGTCGGGATCGAGCAGACCGTGATTTTCCGCGAGTTTCATCGCGCTGGAGAACAATTCGGAGGACACCGACTCGGTGCTGTGCAGCCGTTGCTGCAGCAGCATCTGGCGTCCCACGGCCAGGCATTCGTCGACGAACTGTTTGCGGTCCAGCGGCGCGGCCGGATCGGCGGCGGCCAGGCGCTCGGCCACCACCAGCTGGGCGTCGAAGAACGACCGCACGACGCGGTGCGCCATGATGAAACCCGAATCCGCCAGTGCGCAGACCAATTCCGCGGCGCTGGCGCGCTGCTCCCAGTGCGGATCCAGCAGTAGCAACTCGGCGTTCATCGCCGCCGCGAATTCGACCCGGTCGGGAAAGAAGAATTCGAACTTCAGTAGATCGCGCAGCCGGTAGGCCGCATCCCAGATCACTTCGATACCGGGAGCGGCGCCGGCTTGTTCGTCGGCCACCTCGAGGATCGCCAATTCCAGGATCGCGCGGTCCACGAACCAGTGCACCGCGCTGTTGCGGTAGAACGCCGCCTCCAGATGGGCGCCCGCTTCGATCGAATACACCGGTTCCAGCCCACCGCGGTAGACCGTCACCACCTTGGCCAGCGACAGCTGTTCCAGCACCACCGCCAGGCCCTGATCGTCGCGCAGCGTATCCAGCTCGCCGGTCGGAAGGGCGCGCCGCTCGATGTATCCGCGGACCGGCTCCAGCGTCTGACGTACCTCGCCGAGAGTGAGCGCGCGCTCGTGCACACCCAGCAGGGCCAGCGTCACCAGTGCGTTGACCGTGACCGGCGTGACCGCGTTGATACCGACCGCCACCTCGAAGGCCAAGCGCTGCACGGCCTTACGCTGCCGGTCCGTCGCTTCCTCGCTGTCCGGGGCCGGCGATTCCGGATCACCGTGTGCGGCCAGCCGGTCGCGGGCCGACAGTGGGGCGCCGAAGCGGACGTAGACCCGCCCCGCGGAATGCTGCTGGCTGCGGATGTAGCGGGCCAGCCAGGTCAGCCCCTCGGGCTTCTTGGTGCCGCCGACCTGTTCGGTGGCAATGGATCCCAGTTCGTTGAGCCGCTCGTAGGTGATCGACACCGGCACCAGCATGACATCGTCGATGCGCCGCGAACGGATGGCCGAGGCCAGATAGTTCAGCAGTCCGAACCGGGGCGGGCGCAACTTCCCGGTACGGGTGCGCCCACCCTCGAAATACCACTCCAGATTGAAGCGTTTGGCGAGCAGATAGGCGAAGTACTCCTCGACCACGGCCTTGTAGATCTCGTCGTCGCCGAAGCTGCGGCGGATGAAGACGGTGCCGGTGCGGCGCGCGATCGGCCCCATCGGCCAGAAGCTGAGATTGGCGCCGCCGATCACGTGGTTGGGTGGAAAGTCGTTGCGCGCCAACGCGTCGCCGAGGACGAATGCGTCCACGTAGGAGCGGTGCGAGGGCAGGAACACCAGCGGATAGTTGCGATTGAGCCGCCGCAGCGCGGCCAGTCCGGACCGGTCGCAGTCGATCTTCCAGGCCGAGGCGTGCACCGGCCGCATCGCCTGGGTGAACAGATCCGAGATCAGCCGGCTCTGCGCGGCCACGAGTTCCCGCAGTGCCTTCTCGGCCCGGCGGTACACCTCGCGGGGTTGCGTTCCGGTCTCGGTGGCGATGGCGTCGAGGCGGCGCAGGAAGTCGGGGGAGTCGAGAATCTCCTCGACCACCATCCGGGGGACCTTGTAGCGGTCGCCGATCACCGATCGTTCGGCGCGTTCGAGCGCCACCGTGCCCGCGCGGACGATCGCCCGCGCGAACGGTTCCGAACTGTCCGCGGCCCCGGGGTTGTTCGCGCGCAGATCGCTGAGCCGCGCGGGCTGTCCGGTGAGGATGAGATGGCGGTCGGGCGCCTTGTTCACCAGCCGGCGCTGGAGCAACCGGTGTGGCCGGCGCGGATCGCTCAACAGCGCCAGGTCGGCGAAGGTGGTGCGCCGCACGCCGTCTCGTTCCGGCGGGAGCCACAGCACCCGGATCGGGATCACCAGCGGGTCGTCGCGGCGGCCGACGAGCCGGGCGGCGATGGCCGCGGCGTCCAGGTCGATCTGGGTGACGGGAGCGTCGATGCCGAGTTCGGCGGCGATCCCGCCCTCGGCGAGCCAGCCGCCGATCAATTCGCGTTCCACCGGCGACACCGCGTCGACCAGGGCCACCGCCGAGCGCGGCAGATCCTTCGCGGTACTCGGAGCCGGATTGCCGGCGGCGTGATCGATCATGGCGGGCCCCTCCTCGACGGCGCTCCACCATTCAAGCTCGCGGAAGCGGATTCGCGCAGGAAGTTGGCCACGACGCTCGCAAAGCGAGTCCGATGTGTGCTCCGGCACAATACCCGCAAGCACAGGTAATGCTAACCTCACCTCTGGTAGTTAGGTAAGCATAACCTTGGAGGAACGGTGTCGACCACGGACGAGCGGGTGCGAAACGGTTACGGGGACGGTCCGGGGGCGACGGGGCAGCTGGCAACGGGGACGGAGGTGACGGGCACGGCGCCGGCGATCGCACCCGCCGACGCCGTGGCGGCGCTCGCCGCGGCCGACCGCTTCGGCGAGTACGTCGGCTACGAGGGTCCCGACGGCTGGGTGTTCGCCGCCGATCCGATCGGCAGCATCGAATTGGATTCCGGCGAACTGCGTGTCGAGTGGGAGGGCCGGACCACCGTCGAGCCGTGGCAGGGCCGTCCGGCCGCGGTCGTCGACGCGGCGCTGGCCGCGCTCCCGCTGCAGGGGCGCAACGCCTACGGCTGGATCGGATTCGAATTCTGCGCTTGGGCGCTGGGCGCCGATGCGCACGTACCGGCCCGAACCACCCTGGCGCATCTGATGATTCCGCGCATCGAGGTGCGCATCGACGCCTCCGGTGTGCGGGTGTCCGGTGCGACGCCCCGCGAGACCGCGGAGATCCACGAACTGATCGCCCAGGCGAATGCGCAACCTCCGGCCCGGCCGCGGCCGGTGGATGTCACCATCGACCCGACCGACTACCGAGGCCGGGTCGCCGAGGCGGTCGACGAGATCCGGGCCGGGCGGTATCAGAAGGTGATCCTGTCGCGGAAGGTGGATCTGCCCTTCCCCGTGGACGTTCCGCAGACCTATCGGCTCGGGCGCGCCAACAACACGCCCGCCCGCTCGTTCCTGTTGCGGCTGGGCGGCCTGGAGGCGGCCGGATTCAGTCCCGAACTGGTGGCCTCGGTCGACCGGCACCGGGTGGTGACGACCGAGCCGCTGGCCGGCACCCGCGCCTTCGGCCGCGGTGAGACGGCCGACGCCGCCGCCCGCGAGGAGCTGGTCGGTGATCCGAAGGAGATCGTCGAGCACGCCATCTCGGTGCAGACCTCGTTCGGCGAGATCGCCGCGGTGGCCGAGCCGGGCAGCACCGCCGTCTCCGATTTCATGGCGGTGCGTGAACGCGGCAGCGTGCAACATCTGGCCTCCACCGTGCGGGGCACCCTCGCCGAGGACAAGAGTGCCTGGGACGCGCTGGAAATGCTGTTCCCCTCGGTGACCGCCTCCGGCATCCCCAAGCGCACCGGCGTGGACGCGGTGTTCCGCCTCGACCACGACGCTCGCGGCCTGTATTCCGGTGCGGTGGTGACCGTTTCGCCTGGCGGCGCGCTGGAGGCCACGCTGGTGCTGCGGGCGATCTACCAGACCACGGAGGGCGCCTGGCTGCGCGCCGGGGCCGGCATCGTCTCCCAGTCGCGCCCGGAACGCGAATTCACCGAGACCTGCGAAAAGCTGGGCAGCGTAGCGCCGTACGTCGTCGAAGCCTGACGGAGCGGAACACGGACCGAGCCCGGCGGGGGTTCCCGCCGGGCTTCTTCGTACCGGGCGCTTGAGCCGAATCCTGTTCGGCGGCACGGCTGTTCGGCGGCGGCTGTTCGTCGGCGAGGCTCAGCGCTGTGCGGTCGCGGACTCCGTGTCGTAGCGGGCGCGCAGGACCTTCTTGTCGATCTTGCCGACGGCCGTGAACGGCAGCGCGTCGGCCTGCTCGAGGATGTCGGGCAGTTTGTAGGTCGCCAGGCCGCGAGCGGTGAGGAATTCCTTGACCTCGACCAGGCTCGGCATCTCGCCGTCGATCACCAGGACGGCACAGACCTTTTCGCCGAGGGCCGCGTCGGGCAGACCGACCGCGGCCGCATGACGGACCGCGGGGTGGGCCATCAGGTGTTCCTCGAGTTCGTCGCAGGAGATGTTCTCGCCGCCGCGATTGATCACATCCTTGATCCGGCCGGAGACGATCAGATGCCCGCTCGGTAGTTGCCGCACCAGATCACCGCTGCGGTAGTAGCCGTCGGGGGTGACGGCGCGGGAATTATGTTCCGGGGCGCGGTAATAGCCGCGGATGGTGTAGGGGCCGCGGGTGAGGAGTTCGCCCTCCTCGCCGGGTGGGACGTCGTTGCCTTCGCCATCGACCACGCGGACCTCGTCGGCGGGGGAGAGCGGGCGACCTTGGGAGACCACGATCGTTTCCTCGGGGTCGTCGAGGCGGGTGTAGTTGATCAGCCCCTCGGCCATGCCGAACACCTGCTGCAGTGTCGCGCCCAGCGCCGGAGTCACCTCGCGAGCGTTGACCTCGGCCAATTTCGCGCCGCCGACCTGCAGCAGCCGCAGGCTCGACAGATCGGCCTCCTCCCATTCCACTGCCGCACACCACAATTGAGCCAGCGGCGGTACCACCGCCGTCACGGTGACGCCGTGGCGTTCGATGGTCGCGAACGCGTTCTCCGGACTCGGGTCGGCCAGCATGACGATCGACGCGCCCGCCGCGACCGTGCCCAGAATGCCCGGGCACGACAGCGGGAAGTTGTGCGCGGCCGGCAGTGCCGCCATGTACACGTCGTCGGAGGTCAGCCCGCAGACCTCGGCGCTGGCGCGGGCGTTGTAGTGGTAGTCGTCGTGGGTGCGGGCGATGAGCTTCGGCAGGCCGGTGGTGCCGCCGGAGACGAGCATCACCGCGATACCGGACGCGTCGACGTCCGGCAGCGAATCGCCATCGCGCGCAATGGTTCTCAGATCGACGTACGCGCCGGGATCACCGAGGACGAAGATCGTGCGCAGCGACGGCACCCGCTCGGCCACCGCGGCCGCCAGCTCGCGGTAATCGAAGTCGCCGACCTTGTCGGCCACGATGTAGCCGGCGGCGCCGGAGAGCCGGGTCAGATGTTCGATCTCGGCCTGCCGATGGGCCGGCAGGGCCAGTACCGGCACGATCGCGGCGCGCAGGAGCCCGAACAGCACCTCCACGAATTCGATCACGTTGGGCAGTTGGACCACGACCCGGTCGCCGGGCTCGAGTCCGGAGGCGAGCAACCCGTGGGCCGTGCGGTCGGCGCGGCGATCGAGTTCGGCATAGTCGATCGGTCCGGCGTCGGTGTGCAGGGCGGTTCGCCGAGGCCGGGTGCGGGCGGCGTCGCGCAGCAAGTCGCCCAGCGGTTCGCCGCGCCAGTAGCCCGCGGCTCGGTAGCTCTCGGCGAGTTCGGCCGGAAACGGTACGAAACCGTCGAGCAGGTCCTGCTGGGCGGGGGATATCGAAGTCACGGGTATCGCCTCACGGGTCGAGCTGCGCAGTATCGAAGCTGCCTTAGATAGGTTAGGCAACCCTATATTAGAAGTAGTGGTGACATGTCCGGGTGGTCCGAAACGCCGCGGCCCGGCTCCGCGACAAGAGCGCGCACCCGCCCGTGCCCGCCTAGACTCGTGCGGGTGAGCGGTTGGAACATCTCCGATATTCCGGACCAGAGTGGGCGCACGATCATCGTGACCGGCGCGAACAGCGGACTGGGCGCGGCCACCACCCGGGCCTTGGCGCAGGCCGGTGCGCAGGTGATCATGGCCTGCCGCGACGAGGTGAAGGCCCGCGCGGTCGCCGACACCATCGGTGAACGGGTGCAGGTGCGCCGGCTCGACCTGGCCGACCTGTCCTCGATCCGCGAATTCGCGCGCACGATCGATGGCGCCGACGTGCTGATCAACAACGCCGGGGTGATGGCCCTGCCGCTGCGCCGCACCGCCGACGGCTTCGAAATGCAGTTCGGGACCAACCATCTCGGCCATTTCGCGCTGACCGGCCTGCTGCTCGACAAGATCTCCGATCGCGTCGTCACGGTGTCCAGCGGCGCCCATATGATCGGCCGCATCGACCTCGCCGATCCGAACTACCAGCACCGGCGCTATGAGCGCTGGCGCGCCTACGGGCAGTCGAAACTGGCGAATCTGATGTTCGCCTACGAACTCCAGCGCCGCCTCACCGCGGCCGGTTCGCCGAAGGTGTCGGTGGCGGCCCACCCCGGCTACGCCAGCACCGAACTGCAGTCGCACACCGAGTCGTTCCTGGACGCGATCATGGCCCTGGGCAACCGGATTCTCGCCCAGTCGGCCGAAATGGGCGCGCTGCCAAGCCTTTACGCCGCCACCGCGAAGGTCGAACCCGGCGCGTTCTACGGCCCGACCCACCTCGGCGGCCTGCGCGGCTACCCCGAGCGCTGCGGCTCCTCGGCCGCCTCCCGCGACGAGGTCACCGCCCGCCGCCTCTGGGACCTGTCCGAACAACTCACCGACGTCACCTACTCGTTCGCCCGCCGGTGAGTCGATCCCCCTTCCACGTGACCGGCATCACTTCCGGTGATGTCACACCCCGTGGGTGCTCTTCCGTCATCTCTGTGTAGCGACGCCGCGCCGCGCGGCTCACTTTCCACAGGAGGATGGTCATGGAACCCCGTTTCGCTCTCTTCGCCAACGAGATCGCCGCCAAGTTCGTCAAGCGGATCGGTAACGCCGGCCAGGTCGTGGACAACTCGCCGCTGCCCAAGGCCACGCAGGAGTTGGTCAAGCTGCGCGCCAGCCAGATCAACGGGTGCGGCTTCTGCACCGATATGCATTCCAAGGACGCGGCCGCCGCGGGGGAGACCTCGGTGCGGCTCAACCTGGTCGCCGCGTGGCGCGAGGCGATCGTCTTCACCGAGGCCGAGCGGGCCGCGCTCGCGCTGACCGAGGAAGGCACCCGCATCGCCGATGTCCACCGCGGCATCAGCGAGCAGACCTGGGAGCAGGTGCGCAAGCACTACGACGACGAGCAGATCGGCGCTCTGATCTCGCTCATCGCGCTGATCAACGCCTACAACCGGCTCAACGTCATCGCCGGCACCCCGGCCGGCACCTACGAGCCCGGCATGTTCTGATTGCCGCACGCGAATTCGGGCCCGGCACAGGATCGTTCGATCCCGGCCGGGCCCCGTCGCATCCACGGCGGCTGTGGGGACCGTCACGTCCGCCCACCCGACCGGACCCGCCCGCACCGCGCCCCTGGTACAGTCGCCCTCGTGCAGCGCGCGTATTTCTGGTTTACCAAGCCGGCCCCGGGTGGGTCGGTCGGTGACCCGCGCTGACCTTCTCCCACCCCGAGCCGGACTGCAGACCGGCTCCACGGGATTTCGCTCGGTGGGTCGGCCTGAGAAAAGGAACCCGTCATGACCACCGCAGCCGATGTCGACGCCGCACACAGTGACCTCGACGATCAGCGCACGCTGAGTATCAGCCCTCTCCTCTCGCCCGCCGAGGTTCGCCGCGAGCATCCGATCGACGATGCGCTCGCCGATACCGTGCGGGCCGGTCGCGCCGCCACCGTCGAAGTCCTCGACGGCGCCGACGACCGCCTGATGGTCGTCGTCGGCCCGTGTTCGGTGCACGACCCCGAGGCTGCCCTCGACTACGCGCGCCGCCTGGCCGCCAAGAGCGCCGAACTCTCCGACCGGCTGCACGTCGTGATGCGCGTCTACTTCGAGAAGCCGCGCACCACCCTCGGGTGGAAGGGCCTGATCAACGATCCGCATCTGGACGGTTCGTTCGACGTCAACACCGGTCTCGGACTGGGGCGGCGGCTGCTGGTCGACATCACGGGTCTCGGCCTGCCCGTGGCCTGCGAATTCCTCGATCCGATCACCCCGCAGTACATCGCGGATCTGGTGTCCTACGGCGCGATCGGCGCGCGCACGGCGGCCAGCCAGGTGCACCGGCAGCTCTCCAGTGCGCTGTCGATGCCGGTCGGGATCAAGAACGGCACCGACGGCGATGTGCAGGTGGCCGTGGACGGGGTGCGCGCGGCCGGGGCCAGCCACGTCTTCCCCGGCACCGATCTCGACGGCCGCTCGGCGCTCATCCGCACCAGCGGCAACCCCGACTGCCACGTGATCCTGCGTGGCGGTAGTGCCGGCACGAACTACGACGCCGCCTCCGTCGCCGAGGCCTGCCTGCGCCTGGAGAAGTCGGGACTGCCGCAGCGGGTGGTCGTCGATGCCAGCCACGGCAACAGCAACAAGGACCACAACAAGCAGGTCGACGTGGTCACCGATATCGCCGAGCGGATCGCCGCCGGCGACCGCGCGGTGGTGGGTGTGATGATGGAGAGTTTCCTGGTCGCCGGCCGTCAGGACCTCACCCTCGGCCACGCCGACGAACTGACCTACGGCCGGTCCATCACCGACGCCTGCCTGGACTGGGAGACCACGGCGGCGCAGCTGGACCGCCTCGCCGACGCGGTGGCCCGGCGCCGGGGCTGAGACATGGTGGCGGTCACCTTCGCTCGCGGCTCGCGGCGTTGGTGACCGCGCGATCGTGCGCCACCGGCGATCACACGTGGGCCGCGTGCAGACGGCGGACCGCCTCGTCGAGTGTGTCGTCCCGCTTGCAGAACGCGAAGCGCACCAAGCGATTCCACGAGTCGCGGTCGTCGGCGAAGACTTCGATCGGGACCGCGACGACGCCGAGCCGCTGCGGCAGCTCCCGGCAGAAGACCAGCGCGTCGGCAGAGCTCAGCGGGCTGATGTCGGCGCAGACGAAATACGTCGCATCGCTGCGCTTGACCAGGAATCCGGCGTCGGCCAGTGCTTCCGACAGGCGAATGCGTTTGTCGGACAAGCTGTTACGAAGGTCGGCTACCCACTGCTGCTCGTTCTCGAGGGCGTAGGCGACCGCCGGTTGGAACGGCCCGCCGCCGACGAAGCTCATGAACTGCTTGGCGGCCAGCAATCCGTCGATCAGCGGTGCCGGGCCGCACGCCCACCCGATCTTCCAGCCGGTGACGCTGAATGTCTTCGCGGCACTGGAGATCACGACCGTGCGCTCGAACATGCCGGGCAGCGTCGAGATGCTGATATGGGTGTTGCCGTCGTAGACGAGATGTTCGTACACCTCGTCGGAGACCACGATCAGATCGTGCTCGCGGGCCAGTTCCGCGATCGCCTCGAGGTCGGCCCGGGACAGGATCGCCCCGGTGGGGTTGTGCGGCGAATTCAGCAGCAGCATACGGGTTTTCGGGGTGATCGCCGCGCGCAGGCTGTCCAGGTCGAGGACGAATCCGTTGCCGTCGGGCACCAGCCGCGCGGTGCGGCGGGTGGCGCCCGCCAGGGCGACCACCGCGGCGTAGGAGTCGTAGTACGGCTCGATCAGCACCACTTCCTCGTCGGCCTCCACCAGGCCGAGCACCGCCGCCGCGATCGCCTCCGTGGCGCCGACGGTGACCACCACCTGCGAGTCGACGTGGTAGTCCACGCCGTAGCGTCGTTTCCGGTCCGCCGCGATCGCCCGGCGCAGAACCGGCATGCCGCGCCCCGGCGGGTACTGATTCAGCCCGTCGGCGATGGCGGTGCGGGCCACCTCCAGCATCGCGGCCGGGCCGTCCGTATCGGGGAATCCCTGACCGAGGTTGACCGCGTCGTGGCGCACGGCCAGTTCGGTCATCTCCGCGAAGATCGTGGCGCGGAACGGGCGCAGGCGGGCGACGGTGGGGATGGCTGACATGGTCCCAACGTAGCGATATCGCCCCCGTGGCCGCGGCGCGCACCCCGGCCCGGGGACCGGGTCGATGCTTGCCGTGCGTTCGCCAGGGTTGCGACGCGATAGCGAAAGGGTATGTTTCACATTTCATTCGTGCGTTTGACCTGCGTTGTTGTGTGGTTTCCCGATGGCGGCTAGCCTCCCCGTGTTCTATCTCACAACCACTTCGGTGGTGGCTCGAAAGGGGCGATGTATGGCCTCCTATCTCGACCTTCTGCTGCATCCGGCGGCGGGAACGGTCCTCGGATACATCAACGACACCCTGCACAACATCTTCAGCAACGATTGGGGCTGGGGTTCCTCGACGCCGAACTGGGGTACCGGATCGTCCACGGGCAACTGGGGACTCGGTTCGAGCACCCCGGACATGTGGACCGGTTCGTCCACTCCGTAGTCCGTCGATACAGCAGTGACGACCTTGTCGTGGTGTGGGTCCCTCAGGGGAGAGAAGAGGTCGAGCCGCCGGGACGCTCGATGCGTTCCGGCGGCTACGCCGGATCCCGGGGCAGGCGAATGCCACCGAGCTTCGCGGGATTGGCGATATCGTAAGTGCCCCAGATCAATCCGTCGCGGACGGTGAAGCCGACCACGCGCGGTGGTGATCCCGGCGCGCCGTCGCGCGGGGCGCGCTCGTGCAGCAGCAACCCGAGTTGCCCGTTGACGCCGACGAATTCGAATCGATCGGAATCGGTGGGCGAGAGTTCGGCCCGGTCCACCTGATACATCCGGATGAGCCCGAGGACGAACCGCGCGATCTTGTCCGCGCCGACGATCGTCCGCGCGGCCGTCTTCGCGGTGCCGCCGGTATCGCCGATGAAGACGGAATCCGGATGCAGGGCCGCGACGACCGCGTCCACATCGCCGGAATACAGCGCCTCGAGCAGTCGCTGCACGGCAGCGAGATGTTCGGTGTCCGACACCGGTTCCGGGGCCGCGGCCAGCGATTTCCGGGCCCGGACCGCGAGTTGCCGCGCCGCCTCCGGCGTCACCTCGAGCAGTTGGGCGATCTCGTCGAACGGCACCGAGAACCCGTCGTGCAGGACGAAGGCCACTCGCTGCGGCGGCGTCAGCGCGTCGAGGACCACCAGCGCGGCGAAACGGCAATCCTGTTTGCGCACCACCGTTTCCAGCGGATCCGGCAGATTCGACGGCGTCACTGCGGTGACGATCGGCTCCGGAAGCCATTGCCCCACATAGCTTTCCCGCCGGACAGCGGCGCTGCGCAGCCGATCCAGGCAGATCCGGCTGACCACGGTCGTCAGCCAGGCGCGCAGGTCCTCGATCTCGGACTGGTGGGCGGTGGCCAGTCGCAGCCAGCTCTCCTGCACCGCGTCCTCGGCGTCGGCCACGCTGCCGGTCAGCCGGTAACCCACCGACAGCAGATGCGGCCGATGGGATTCGAACAGATCGGCGAGCAACGCGGCAACCATTGGCCCGATTCTACGGTCGCCGGAAATCCGCTGGGCCACCGCAGGGTTGCGTGCCAGCATGAAGCGGTGGAGGACTGTGTACTGACCGACGAGACGGTGTGGTTGTCGCGCCCGCGCGAGGCCGATATCGACGCGATCGTCGCCTGCTGCCGGCAGCCGTCGATTCCGGAGTGGACGACGGTGCCGGTGCCGTATCGGCGGGCCGACGCCGTGGGATTCCTGACCGATATCGTCGCGCCCGGGTGGGCGGCCCACAGTCCGGTCTGGGCCGTGCGCACGGCGGCGGACGGGCCGGTGGCCGGCATGGTCGGCCTGGAAGCCGGCTCGCAGCCCGGGGCCGCCGAGATCGGCTTCTGGCTCAGCGCCGAGGTGCGCGGGCGCGGGTTGATGACCCGCAGCGTCGGGCTGGTCTGTGATTTCGGTTTCGCCGCCGACGGGCTCGGCCTGAGCCGCATCGAGTGGCGGGCGTTCGTCGGCAACCTCGCCTCCGCCGCGGTGGTGCGGCGGACCGGCTTCCATTACGAAGGTCTGCTACGCGGGGCCGGCGTGCAGCGCGGCGTGCGCAGGGATTCCTGGATCGCCGGGCGGCTGGCCGGTGATCCGCCGCGGCCGGCCACCGACTGGCCGCCCCTGCGCGGGCCCGGATCGGCACGCTGAGCCGCTTCCGGGTGCGAGTGCGCTCACAGCGAACATCTGCCCAGCTCGCGTAGGGTTGATGAAGGTTTGTCGGGGGGTCCGGCAACAATGTGGGACGTATTCCCCGAGCGCAGGGGGCCGACCCGAGAATCTGGAGGAGGTGCCGTGACGGACGGACCGCTCATCGTGCAGAGCGACAAAACCCTGCTGCTCGAGGTGGATCACGAGCAGGCCGATGCGGCCCGGCAGGCGATCGCGCCGTTCGCCGAACTCGAACGCGCACCCGAGCACGTGCACACCTACCGGGTGACACCGCTGGCGCTGTGGAACGCGCGGGCGGCGGGGCACGACGCCGAACAGGTCGTCGACGCGCTGGTCAACTATTCGCGCTACGCGGTGCCGCAGCCGCTGCTGGTCGACGTCGTCGAGACCATGGCCCGCTACGGGCGATTGCAACTGGTCAAACATCCCGCGCATGGGCTGGTGCTGGTCAGCCTGGATCGTGCTGTGCTGGAAGAGGTGTTGCGGCACAAGAAGATTCAGCCGATGCTCGGCGCCCGCATCGACGACGACACGGTCGTCGTGCACCCCTCCGAGCGCGGTCGGATCAAACAGATGCTGCTGAAGGTCGGGTGGCCGGCCGAGGACCTCGCCGGATACGTCGACGGCGAGGCCCATCGCATCGATCTGGACTTCGGCACCCACGAATGGCATCTGCGCGACTATCAGGAGCTGGCCGCCGATTCGTTCTGGGCCGGCGGTTCCGGTGTGGTGGTGCTGCCCTGCGGCGCGGGCAAGACGATGGTCGGCGCCGCCGCGATGGCCAAGGCCCAGGCGACGACGCTGATCCTGGTCACCAACACCGTGGCCGGTAGGCAGTGGAAGCGGGAACTGCTCGCGCGCACCTCGCTGACCGAGGACGAGATCGGGGAGTACTCCGGCGAGCGCAAGGAGATCCGCCCGGTCACCATCGCCACCTATCAGGTGATCACCCGCAAGACCAAGGGCGAATACAAACACCTGGAACTGTTCGACAGCCGCGACTGGGGCCTGGTCATCTACGACGAGGTCCACCTGCTGCCCGCCCCCGTGTTCCGGATGACCGCGGATCTGCAGTCCCGGCGCCGGCTCGGGCTCACCGCGACGCTGGTGCGCGAGGACGGCCGCGAGGGTGACGTGTTCTCGCTGATCGGCCCGAAACGCTACGACGCGCCGTGGAAGGACATCGAGGCGCAGGGCTGGATCGCGCCGGCCGACTGCATCGAGGTGCGGGTCACGCTCACCGAAGCCGAACGCATGGCCTACGCCACCGCCGAACCGGAGGAGCGCTACAAGCTCTGCTCCACCGCGCGCACGAAGCTCCCCGTCGTCGAATCCATCCTGGCCCGGCACCGCGATGCGCCCAGCCTGGTGATCGGGGCCTATCTCGACCAGCTCGACGAACTCGGCGAACATCTCAACGCTCCGGTCATCCAGGGCTCGACACGGACCAAGGAGCGCGAGGCGCTGTTCGACGCGTTCCGCAACGGCGAAATTCCGGTTCTCGTGGTCAGCAAGGTGGCGAACTTCTCCATCGATCTGCCGGAAGCGTCCGTGGCCGTTCAGGTTTCGGGCACTTTCGGTTCCCGTCAGGAGGAGGCCCAGCGCCTGGGCCGGTTGCTGCGCCCGAAATCCGACGGCGGTCAGGCGCACTTCTACTCGGTGGTGGCACGTGACACGCTGGATGCCGAATACGCGGCCCACCGCCAGCGTTTCCTTGCCGAACAGGGGTATGCCTATCGCATCACCGATGCGGACGACCTGCTGGGCCCGGCGATCGGGTAGGCGCGGCCGGTCGGCCGTGGTGGCGCCGCTGGGTTACCGCTGCCGGACAGATGTAAGGATTTGAGACGTGCGACGCTTCGAATTCGCGGTCGACCGCGAACATGCCCGGGCGGTGAACGAAGTCGTCCGCGATATCCGGCGGCTGCGGATACTGGCCTTCACCGCGGCCATCGTGCTCGGTCTCGGCACCGCTGGGCTGATCTGGCTGAATCACCCGTACTCGTTCCTGCTGGCGGTGGCCTTCGCGTTGGCGACCATCACCGCGCTGTTCGTCGCGCTGTGGACGCCGTACCGCTCGCGCATCGAGAAGTTGTACGCCGAGGGCGAGCTGGTTCCGGCCGTCGTCTCGGGGCGGCACCCGAAAGGGATCACCCTGCTCGCGCTGGTGAACCTCGCCAAGCCCGGGGCCGTGCCCCGCTACGCGCTGATCACCCGCGTGGTGCGCGCGCTGCCGGGGCACGAGACCGACGCCGGGGAACAGGTACCGGCGGTGACCGTGCGAGCCGATCGGGCGCCGCGCTCGGTCGGCGATCTGCGCCAGCCGGTGAGCGCCATGCCCATCGCGTGGGGCACCCGCGACATCGGCGTGATCGAGCGCGCCCGCGCCGCGATCAGCGATGTGGAGTGGAAATTGCTGGCCGACAATCTCGGCCTCGCCGAGAAGGTGGGACGGGTCGACTCCCGGCGGCTGCTGCTGGATCCGCAACAGCTGCCCGAGGAACTGCGCGGTTGACGCGTGTGGCGGCTCCGGTGTGCAGCGGGGCCGACTAGCATCGTCGGTTGGTCGGCACGCCGTGCCGCGAAAGGGGTGGAGGGTCGATGAAGTCGCATGCCTGGGCACGGTGTCTCACGGCGGGAGCGTTGTGCGGGGTGGCGCTGGTGCTCCCGGCCCAGGTGCAGCCGGTGCCGGCGCAGGCCCAGCCCGCCGCCGATCCGTTCACCGGATCGTCCGGCCTCGGCGACCCCTACTATCCCGATGACGGCAACGGCGGCTACGACGTGCAGCACTACGACGTCGCCATCGATTACGACCCACCGAGCAGGCATCTCACCGGCAAGGCGCGGATCGACGCGGTGGCGACCCAGCCGCTGCGCGCGTTCAACCTCGACTACGCCGGACCCGCGGTCGCGAAGGTGTCGGTGAACAATCTGCCGGCGGGCTTCACCACCGGTGGTGAACACGAACTGACCGTCACCCCGGCGCTGCCGGTGTTGCCCGGGCTGCCGTTCACGGTGACCGTCGACTACGCGGGCACCGAATCCGACGATCCCGATTCCGGCTGGACGATCTCGCCGAGCGGCGGCGCCTTCGCCGCCGGTGAACCGCATTCGGCGACCACCTGGTACCCGCTCAACGACACCCCGGTGGACAAGGCGACCTTCGATCTACAGGTGACTATTCCGCAGGAATGGCAAGCGGTGTCGAACGGCCTGCGGATCAGCGATACCGTCGCCGGGGACAAGCGCACGGTGCAGTGGAGTTCGAGCCATCCGTCGATCGGCTATCTCACCACGGTCGCGATCGACCACTTCGATTTCCTCGAACAACGCCGCGCGAACGGCACTCCGCTGATCAGCGCCTTCGCGCCGGGGGCGGACAGGGGCAGGACGCTCGAGCAGCGGCTGCCGGAGGTGCTCGATTTCCTCGAATCCCTGTACGGCCCCTATCCGTTCGAGAGCGGCGGCGGTATCTACGTCGACACCGATCTGCACTTCTCGCTGGAGACCCAGACCCGGCCCATCTACGCGCCGTGGACCGATCTCGACACCGTCGTCCACGAGAACACCCATCAGTGGTGGGGCGATTCGATGTCGGTGCGGAACTGGTCGGATATCTGCCTGAACGAATGCTTCGCCAGCTATACCGCCGATTATCTGTGGCCGGAGCGGAAAGAGGGCAAGGATGTGGACACCCTCTATCGCCGCACCATCGCCAAAACCCTCGACAATCCGGGGTACTGGGAGATTCCGCTGCAAAACCCCGGGGCCGGAAACGAATTCACCACGGTGTATTCACGGGGCCCGCTGTTTCTGCACGCCCTGCGCCACGAACTCGGTGACGACGTGTTCTTTCCCGCCGTGGCGCAATTCGTGCGGTCACATGCCTACGGCAACGCGTCCATGCCGGAATTCCGTAGCTTCATCCAAACGAAGACCGCGACGGATCTGAGCGGATTCTTCACCGCCTGGCTCGATACCACCGCGCCGCCGCCGGACCAGTACCTGTACCCGGGTTCGCTGCGCGGCTGAACATTCTCGGCGGCAAGGGTTTTCGCGGCTCTCAGCGCACCTCGTCCACGCGTCGCCGCGCCTGCTCGAGGTCCGCGTCGGCTCGTCGCAACGCCGCTTCCGCGGATTCCACCCCCGCGGCGGCGAATCGGCGGGATTCCTCGGTCCGCGCGAGTTCGTCGCGCAGCGCGGTGATCCGCTCGTCCAGGGCGGCCACGTCGGAGCGTTGCCGCTCGAGGTCGGCAGCCGTCGAATCTCGTTCTGCGCGAGCGTCTTCCAGAGCTTCCCGGGCGGCAGCAGCCGCATCGGCGCCGGTGTCGGCAGGTTCCTCGGCCTCCTCGTCCGGGACAGCAGCCAAGGCGGGCCCGGCCGGGCCGAAACCGGCGTAGTCGACCGCGGCGGCCAGCACGCCGGCACGGACCTGGTCGGTGACCTCCGGATCCGCCAGTGCCGCATTGAGAGTCTGCGCGACCGCGCGCAACACCGGTTCGGTGAGATTCTTCCCGGCGTCGGAGGCGAGGCGAGCGGCCTTGTCCGTCAACGCGTTCACCGCCTTGCGGCGTTGGTCGGCCAGGGCGCGCATCCGATCGGCCGACAGTGTCCGTTGCGCTTCGCGCAACGCCTCGCCGAGATCCAGCAGTGCCCCCAATTCCTGGGTTGCCTTGTGCGCCAGCAGATTCACCGCCCACGCCGCGACGGTCGGGCGCCGCAGCCGCGATATCGCCGTGGCCAGCTGTTTATCGCCGTTCGCGCGCGCGGTGCGGGCCGCTTCGTCACGGGCGGCCACGAATTCGCCGGGGTCGAGGGCATAGAGCTCTGCGGTTTTCTGCTCGAGCTTCATGCTGCAGAGCGTAACGATTCGGGCGAGGATATCGACTACAGATCACGCGTGTGCGGCTGCACTCGCGGATTGTCGAAAGGTGTATCGGATCGTGAATTATTTCGGGCTCCTGCTACTCAACCACCTGCTGCCCAGCATCGTGGACTATTCGCTGATGGGTCTGTACGGCCTGCACTCGCTGCACATGTGAGGCAGGACCCGCCCGGCAGGGCGGGCGGGTATCCTCCCCACCACGTTCGCCATAGGTGAGCGGCTCGGCGAGAAAGGTTTTCGTAGGTGAAGTTCGCAGGACCGAGACCGGTCAAGGGTCTCGTGCTGGCGCTCATGGCGGTCGCCGCCCTGACTGTGACCGGCTGTTCGATGTTTTCCGATGCGGCAAAATCCGATACCGCCCGCGCGAAGGTCGGTGACTGCATCAATGTGCTGGAGGGATCGCCCGCAGATTCCGAGACCGAGCCGGTGGACTGCTCCTCGGCCAAGGCCGTCTACACGGTGAAATCGACCTCCGACAAGAAGCAGGACTGCGGGACCGAATACTCCTCGTACGAGGAGACCTTCAACGGCGGTACCACCGCGTTCCTGTGCCTGGCGCCCAATCTCAAACAGGGCAGCTGCTATCACGAGGACAAGACGACCGGATACTCCTACGCCGAGTGCGACTCGGCGGAGGCGACGGTCAAGGTCGTGAAGCGGGTCGACGGTCAGAACGACGAATTCCTGTGCGACGCGAATTCGACCTTCCTGACGCTCTCGGAGCCGAAGACCACGTTCTGTCTGGCCAACCCCAAGAGTTGACCCCCGCTGTCGGAGTTCGGGCCCGCTTTCAGCCGCGGGTCACGACTCGACCAGCGCCACCGACGCGATCCGGTGCAAGGTGAAGTGCCGGATCGCGCCGGTGTCCGGATCGGTCGCATCCAGCTGACCGCCGGCCACCCGCACCGGTTCCACGATGCGCTGGGTGGCCACGCCCTGGGCGTCGACATAACCGATGTGCACCGGGCGGCGCACCCGCACCGCCAGTTGCAGCAGCGCCAGCGCGGCCGCGGTACTCGTGCGGGTGCCGTCGCTGCGTACGCGCTGGCCGGACCGGCTGCGGGCGGCCTTCTCCCCGGCGCGTAGTTCGCCCACCAGCAGCCGCAACTGTTCGGCACTGGGCGGAGTGGGCCGCCAGGCGTGGCGTTCGTTCGGACGGGTGGACAGCCGCGCCCCGCGCGGGCGCAGATCCACGAGCGCCCCCGACGAATCCTCGCCGGCCGGGCTGAAACCCGCCGCGCGCAGCCGCTCCAGCACCTCGCCCAGCGGCGCCTGCGAGATCGCCACCGTCGGTGCGACGGCCCGCAGCGCCAGCTCTGCTGCCACGGGTGCGGCCAGCACCTCGGCCAGCAGCGCCGGATCGTCACTGCGCACGAACGATTGCGCCATCCCGGCACGCAAGCGTCCGTGCCGGCGTGCCACATCGTCGATCAGGTACGTCAGCGATTGCGGGACCGGAGTCCGCGAATGGGCGGTGAACAGCTGATGCAGTTCGGCGGCGGTCATGCCGGCGTCGAGCGCGCGCCGCACCGATCCTTCGCCGATGCGGTAGACGGTGGCCGCGCCCGCGGATTCGATATCGGCGACCAGGGCGATGCGCTCCCGCAGGTCCGGCACGAGCGGTCCCGGGGCGACCACGGTCAGATCGGCTTGGACGAGCACGTGATCGACCGGCTCGGGCAGCGCCGCGTCCATTTCGGCCTCGGCGTCGGCGACGGTACCGTGCAGCAGCGCCCGGCCCGCGGAGGTCAGCGCGCCGCGGCCGACGATGCCCAGCGCCGCCGCCTCCGACAGCGTGCGCTCGACCGCCTCGATGCGGAAATGTCTGCGCCGCCGCGGCATTCGCCAACTGAGCACGCGCGCCACATCGGCGGCCGTGATCGCCGTACCCGGCGGGAACTCCGCGGTCACCGACAGAATCGCGCGCCGATCGGGGACCGCGTGTGCCGTGCGCAGCTCGGCCGAGAGGGCGGCCAGCGGTTTGTCGTTCACATCGCGCAGGCCGATCATCCAGGGGAATCGGTCCAACTCCAGCCAGGCATGCGCGAGCACCGCCCATCGGCGCGCCGCGGGGCCCTCCAGCCAGCCGTCCGAGGCGATGGTGGGCGCCCAGTAGTCCTCTCCGGCGTCGTTGTCCGGTGCGGGCTCGGGAATTCCCTTGTCCAGCAGCCGGGCTGCCGCCAGCACCTCCACGAGCAGCCCTACCCGGGTCTCGTCGAGTCCGGTCTGTTTGGCGATGCGCCGCAGTTCCCGCACACCCAGGCCGCCCGCCCGCAGCACCGGCGCCGGCAACTGGGAGAGAACCTCGAGGATGTCGCCGGCGTGGCGCAGCAACTCGCCGACCTCACCGGCGGCCGCGGCGTTCACATCGGCGACGGAGTGCTCGCGGGTCTGCGGCTGCGGCGGTGTGAGGACATGGGGATCGGTGACCGGCTCGCGCCGCAGCACCTGGCCGACAGCCGACGGGAGCTCGACCGTCTCGTCGTCGATCCAGATCAGGAGCCGGCGGGCCAGCAGCCGTGGGATGGGCCGCTCCGGATCGGTGCCGGGCGCGGCGTCGCGGGTGCGGCCGCGGGGGCCGGTGGCCGCCAGCTTGTCGAGCAGAGCGCGTTCCGCGCCGCCGATCTCGCGCAGCGCCGCCTCGATCTCGGGTTCGGTCAGTGCGTCGGGGAGTTCCGTGGTGGCGCCCATCTGCCACGGCAGTGCCTCGGGCGCGGCGGCGACGACGAACAGATCGTCGGTGCCCCACACCAGCGCGCGCTCGATCAGGCGCGCGAGCGCGGTGTCGACGGCCGCGGCGGGGACCCGATCGGCGAGCAGTTCGTGCAGGCGCCCGCGAGGCAGCGGTCGCTCCTGGCGGCCGCCGCCGAATGCGTTGTGCGCGGCGAGGGTTTCGATCACGGCGAACTCGAGTGTGTTCAGATCGTCGGCGGCGCGCAGTACCGACGCCCGCTGTTCCGCGCGGGCGGCCAATACGGTCATCGAACCGGGCAACGGCACGGCGAGATCGGGGCGCAAACCCAGCAGCCGGACGAGATCGTCGTCGTCGCGGGAGCTCAGCCAGTCGGTGAGTGTGCCGAGCTCGGCGGGTCCGGCGTCGGCCCCGGAATGCGTCCCGGCGCCGTCGTCGGAGGCTCGGGCATCGGTCGTGGTCATCCAATCCAGACTACGGCGAGCGAACATGCCAGAATGAGGCCGTGGTGAACAAATCGAAGAAACCCTACGTCGACAACGGCTGGCCCCAGGTGGACCACGGTGACCACGCGGTCACCGAATTGTCGTCGACCCGTTCCGGTGGACTGTCGCCCTACGGCGAGGACACCGAGTTCCCGGTGCCGGCTGACACCCTGCCCTACGTGCATCCGCACACGGTGGTCAACCGCTGACGCGAACACGAAGAAGGCCCGCGTTCCGGTAGGAGTGCGGGCCTTCTTCGTATCCGAGGTCTCCTCGGGCGCGCGGAGTTCGCCGCCTCGTTACGCAGAGAAGGCCCGCATCGCGAGATGCGGGCTTCTCTTGCAGGGGGAAACGATGTGAGTGGTCTAGTTGGGCAGCAGGCCCTTGTTCGCCTCGTAGAAGTTCACGATCGACGGATCCAGCTTGGCGCCACTGGCTTTGAAGGCGTTGTACGCGTCGAGCGCCGGCTGCGGCAGCTGCACGCCCTGCCCCTGTGCGACGGTGACGGCCTTGTCGACGGCGGAGAACACCTGCTGGTTGCCGTCGGCCGGGGCCTGGGTCGAGGCCTCGCTCTCGGGGGCA
Source organism: Nocardia mikamii NBRC 108933 (assembly GCF_001613505.1). Lineage (GTDB taxonomy): Bacteria > Actinomycetota > Actinomycetes > Mycobacteriales > Mycobacteriaceae > Nocardia > Nocardia mikamii. The sequence goes on along the minus strand of NZ_BDCM01000003.1, from coordinate 208,109 downwards.
AGCGGCTGCCAGCGCGGAGACTGGGCGGGAGAGGCGGGCACGTCGCGCTGAGTCGCGCTGCCGTGCAGGCCGAGGCTGGAGGAGCAGGAAGGCCACGCGCCCCAACCCTGGGTCGCGAGCACCTTCTCGGCGACCGCGATCTGCTGGTCGCGGCTGGCCTGATTGGCCGACGGAGCGTACTGCGTGCCGCCGTGAGCGGCCCACGTCGACTGCGAGAACTGCAAACCGCCCTGGTAGCCGTTGCCGGTGTTGATGCCCCAGTTACCACCGGATTCACACTGTGCGAGGCGGTCCCACTCCGAATCGGGAGCCGCGGCGGCGTGTCCAGCGAGAGCCACACCCGCGCCACCCATGATCGCGGTGGAAACAGCGACCTTGGCGACGGTGCGACCGGTGTTGGTCTGCTTGCGATGGCGTCCACTCATGTCGGGTCGTCTTCCTCTCGTACGCGCCTGCGAGGTGAGCTGTCGGGTTCGGACTGAGAGGCCGTCCGGTCCCGGCTCGCCGGGACTTCACCCCAAGGGAGCGGTCGTTGCCGGCCGTTCCCGCTTCCCTGCGGAGGCTTCGAAACCCGGTTGAGCTCCGAAAACCTCTGTGGGAACGTGGGTTCCCCGCCCTCGCCCCTGGTTCCGTCGGGGTCCGTACCCGCGGGGCGAGGCTCGGTGCGGCGGGCCGGTGGTGCCGGGATGTCCCGGCTGCGATAGACGGTACGACGATCCGGCTGAAAAATCACTATTTGGTAACCGGCGTGTATGGCCGGTCGTACTGTGCCGCAAGACCTTCCGAATCCGCGTCTGTGCAGGTGAGTGCGGCGTGTCACCTTCGAGTGCGGGTCGTGACCGTGGCGTTATCGCGTCGTTATGTGACGAAGATCACATGTGTAATCGCCCGGCGTGTTGGGGAAACGCTCAGCGAGCGCGCCGGCCCGACCAGAGCGCGAACGCGATCGCGAGCAGCAGGCCGAGCGGAGTCGCCGCCATCGCCACCAGATACAGCCACAGCGGCGGATCCCCGTCGGTCAGGATCGGCGTGAGGAAAATGGCGACGATCGCGAGCACGCCGACCGCGAACAGGCCCACGGCCACCCGCAACAGCACGTCGCTGGAGCCCCGGGGCGAGCGGGGCGAGGAGGAGTCCGGCATGGGTGCACCGTAAAACGGATGTGCTTGCCCTATCCCCACCGGGGTAGACTCGAACCAATCGCGTCCTGCATCAGCTGTGTGGGGCGCGTTCTTTTCGCACAGAGATAGGTTCCGGCGTTCTGCCGGGACCTACGTCCGTGTCCGGGGTCGTTCGCCGTCCCGCCGGATTCGGACGTACCGGACAACGATGACGAACGGGTGAGCGCAGTGCCGACCGGCAAGGTGAAGTGGTACGACGTCGACAAGGGCTTCGGCTTCCTTTCCCAGGATGAGGGCGAGGACGTCTACGTTCGGTCGTCCGCCTTGCCCAAGGGTGTCGACGCGCTCAAGCCCGGCCAGCGCGTGGAGTTCGGGATGGCCGCCGGTCGCCGCGGCCCGCAGGCGCTGAGCCTGAAGCTGCTGGACCCGCTGCCCTCGGTACGCAACGCGCAGGGTCGCAACGACCGCGTCCGCAAGGAAGCTCCGGCCCATCCGCGCAAGGCGCCCGACGACCTGCACGGCATGATCGAGGACATGATCACCCTGCTGGAGGCGACGGTGCAGCCGGAGCTCCGCAAGGGCAAGTACCCCGATCGCAAGACCGCGCAGCGGATCGCCGAAGTGGTGCGCGGGGTGGCCCGCGAACTCGATCACTGAGTTCGCGAGCACCGCGTTCGCGAGCGGACCGCGGTCACGCGGCCTTGATCGACCACGCCTGATACGGCGAGAAGGCTTCGTTGCCGGCCTCGTCGCGCACGAGCAGCAGCAACTGCACCTCGACGCCGATCAGGCGCAGGTTCGGTTCGGGATGGCTGTCCACCGTCACGGCCAGGGTGCCCTGCGGGTAGTCCCGGTACGACGCCAGGTGCTGCACGGTCTTGCCCGGATTGTCGATCTGCTGGTACTCCAGCACCATCACCCAGGGCGCGTCGGCGATGTGCCGCGGTAGCGACAGCTGCACCGGGTAGCCCAGCGGCGGATTCAGTTCCGCGGTGATCTCGGTGCGCTTGCAGTCGGGGGAGACGCGGCCGTGCGGATCCGGTTCGCCGATCGTGCAGTACAGATAGGGCGGAACCGTGACGGTTCTGCCGTGCGCGTAGGCGGTGACCGTGGGATCGGCCTCGTGCGCGTTGTGCACCGCCACCGCCACGATGCCGGCGACGGCCGCGGCGACGACCAGAACTGCCGCCAGGGCCAGCGCGAGGATCGTGCGGGTGCTGGGCTTGGTCACTGTGGCTGTTTTCCTGTCGCTAGGGGGACTTCCTGTTTGACGTGCTGCGGACGGTTACCGCCCAATCCGGGGAGCAGCGAATGCCCACGGTAGCTCACGAAGGTTTGCGCCAAACCGAACGCCAGGACCGCCGTGACCACCGCGAAACCCTCCCAGTACACGGTCGGCAGCAGCACGCCGCCGGCGCCACCGACCACCCAGGACAGCTGCAGCACCGTTTCCGAGCGCCCGAATCCGGAGGCGATCGATTCCGGCGGCAGATCGTCCTGGATCGAGGCGTCCAGCGAGACCTTGGCCAGTGCGCTGGCACAGGCCGCCACCAGCGCGGCGACCGCGGCGCCGATCAGATTGTCGAGCAGCATCGCGACGACGGCGACGGCGGTGCACGCCGCGGTGCACTCCACCACGATCAGTGACGGCCGGCCCAGTTTCAGCCGGGCGCCGGTCGCGTTGCCGGCGAAGTTGCCGATCGCCGCGGCCGCGCCGACCAGCCCGAGCATCGCGGCCTGCTGCACCGGGCGGTGTTCGGTCGATTTCGCGACGAAGGCCACATAGAAGGTGAGGAAGCCGGTCAGCACCCGGATCGCGCTGTTGCCCCACAGGCCGGTGACCACCGACCGGCCCAGCGGCTGCCGGCGCCGGCTCGGTTTCACCGGCGATTTCTCGCCGCGGTCCAGCACTTCGGTGCCGCCGTCGCGGCTGTGGTAGCCCAGCGTCGCCGGCACCTCGCCCTCGGTGACCTCGACCCAGGACGGAATGCGCAGGCTCAGATAGGCCCCGGCCGCCGCGATCAGCGCCGCGAACACCAGGGCGCCGACGGACCCGGCCACCGCGGCGACCGCTCCGGCCACCGCGCCCGCGCCGAGCGTCCCGCCGACCAGGCCGAATACGGTGAGCCGGGAATTGGTGCGGACCAGATCGATACCGGGCGGCAGCACCCGTGGCGTCACCGCGCTCTTGAGGACCGCGAACGATTTACTCGAGATCATCATGCACAGCGCCAGCGGGTACAGCGCCCAGCTGTCGAAATTGAAGATCAGCAGGATCGCGAAGACCACCCGGATCGCGAACGAGGCCGACAGTGCGAGTCTGCGCCCGCGTTGCAGCCGGTCCAGCAGCGGGCCGATCAGCGGCGCGATGACCGCGAACGGCGCGATGGTGATCAGCAGATACAGCGCCACCTTGGTCTTGGATTCGGCGGTGGCACTGGCGAAGAACAGCGTGTTGGCCAGCGCCACCGCGATCGCGGCGTCGAGGGCGAAGTTGGCCATCGTCGCGTAAACGAGTGCGGTGAGCCCGGATTCGCCGGCGCCGTCGGCCCGCGCCGCGCGCTGGAAGGTGTGGAAACCCTTCTCGGTGAGGTGCCTGGTGCGCATCGCCATCACCCGCGTCACCGTCATCTTGCGAGGGACACGTTGACGTTCGGCGATTTTCGCGTCCTTGGGCCGGGGACGCTCGGGCGCGCTCGGGGCCTCGGCGCCCGGGGCCTCGGCCGCCTCGCCGGAACGGTCGTCGCCGTGCGATCCGCGCGGGGGGAGTGCCCGCGGCGGTTCGCCCGACGCCATGCGCCGGGTCACGAATTCGGGCACGTCCGGTTCACCATTGCGGCGAGGTAGCGGAGGCAGCGGCGCGGACGACGGGGCGTTCGGCGGCGGGTACCGGTCGTAGCCGGGATGCCGCCGGGTAGCGGGATACTCCTCGCCGTCCCGCGGACCGGGTTCGGTGCCGGAGGGTTCGCGGGAGGCAGTCACGATTCGATTCTCTCGCACTCGGCCGACGCGTGGACATCGGCCGGGCTGTGATCCGATGCGTGTCGGTCGCCGTCATGGCGACCGTCGCGCTCACATCGGGACGAATCGGACCTCGAACATGGTGGGCCAGTATTTTCCGGTGATCAGGAAGCGGTCGGTGCCGGGGATCTGGGCGATGCCGTTGAGGACGTCGGCTCCCGTGCGCTCGGTGGGGCGCAGCAGGCCGCCGGCCTCGATCTCGGCCAGTACCGCGCCGCTGACGGGATCGATGTGCAGGATCTGATCGGTCGGCCAGACGTTGGCGTAGATCGAACCGTCTGCGGCGCAATCGAGTTCGTTGAGCCGGGCGTCGTGATGGCTGGTGAGCCGGATCGTGCCGGTCGTCGCGAAGGTGGCGGGGTCGCGGAAGGTGAGGGTGTCGCTGCCGTTGCTCATCACCACGCGGTCGCCGCGGGTGCACAGGCCCCAGCCTTCGCCGTCGTAGTGGACGCGGCGGCGTTCGGCGAGTGTGCGCGGATCGCGGGCGAAGGCGGTCTCGTCCTTCCAGGTGAGTTGCCAGACGGTGTCCCCGGCGCGGGTGACGCCCTCGCCGAAGTAGTCGTCGGAGAGCGTCGCGGCGGCGATCGGCGCGCCGGTGGCGAGATCGGTGGCCCGCACTCCGGAGTCGCCTTCCATCCCGGTGCTCTCGTAGAGAACCGGGCCGTCGACCTCGAGTCCCTCGGTGAACGCGGCGCGGTCGTGCGGCCGGGTGGCGACCACTTCGACCCGCAGGCGCGCGGTGTTGTCGTCGCGCTCACAGGCCGTGGCGGACAGCATTGTGGCCGCCGCGATCAGCACTGCTGCGGCCGCCGCACGGCGTTGGCGTTTCATACGGCAAAATGTAGGACGTGAGCGCAGTGTCTGTTTCGGAGTCCGGTGTGCGACCGATCCTGGCGGGGGCGGTCGACCTGGCTCGCCGTGCGCTCCTGGAGTTGCAGCCCACGGGTGTGGGCGAACATCTGGGCGTCACCGGCGAGAACGAGTGTGCGGCCACCCATCACTTCGCGGCGACCCTGCCGGGGTACCGCGGCTGGCAGTGGGAGGTCGTGGTCGCGGCCGCGCCCGATGCCGAGTACGCGACGGTCAGCGAGTCCGCCCTGCTGCCCGGGCCCGACGCCCTGGTGGCGCCGGACTTCGTGCCGTGGGATCAGCGTATCCGCCCCGGGGATCTGGCCCCCGGCGATCTGCTCGCCCCGCGCGTCGACGATCCGCGCCTGGTGCCCGGATATCTGGAGACCGGCGACCCGGTGGTCGACGAGGTGTGTGAGGAGATCGGCCTCGGCCGCCGCCAGGTCCTCAGCCGCGAGGGCCGAGTGGAGGCCGCCGAGCGCTGGTACTCCGAATTCGGTCCCGACACCGAGATGGCGCGTTCGGCCCCTGGAACCTGCGGAGTCTGCGGCTTCTTCGTGCCCCTCGCCGGCGCCCTGCGCGCCGCCTTCGGCGTCTGCGCCAACGCGATGGGCGCCGACGGCCGGGTGGTCCACGTCGAATACGGCTGCGGCGCCCACTCCGACACCGAGATGCCCACCGGTGCCGGCTCCCCGCTCTACGAGGCCTACGACGATGCGGCGATCGAGGTCGTCCCCGCCGAGGAATTGACCGCGCGGGACGGGGCCGGCGAAGCGGAGACGACAGCGGACGCACCCGCCGGCGCAGACACGCCCGCAGCGTCGGAGGCGGCCGTTCGGGACGCATCGGTCGATGAAGGTGCCGCCGCGGGCGAATCGCCGTCGAGCCCCGGCGAAACCGCCGCCGAGGTGTCGTCCGCCGACGTGGATGCGACCCGGGTGCGTGCCGCCGATGCCGCTCCGGAAACTCCTGCGACCGAAGAACTTTCGAGCGCTGTCGGCGACGCCTCCGAGCCAGCCGAGCCCGGGTCCGCTTCCGCTGCTGCGGCCGACCCCGGTACCGCTGAGGGTGCGCCCGCGGACAGCGCCGGGATTACTTCCCCGCACCTGGCAGCGGCACCGTCGGCCGAAACCGTCTCGACCCCCGCGACCTCGGTGGCCGGAGGGGCGGAATCGGGCGCTGCGGCCACCGGTGGCGATGCCGATGGATCCGCGAATGCCGAAATCCATTCCGCGACCGCAGATGCCGCCGACACGGACGCCGAGTCGGCGTCGGAGTCCGAGTCCGCTGCGCCCGATGCGGCCGGCGCTCCCGCCGCGGCCGAGACGGATCGCTCCACCGCCGAGAGCGCGGCCGGCGCCGAACCGGTTCGCTACAGCGATGCCTGGGCGGTGTCCGCGGTGCGGGTGCAGCCCGGTGAGTCCGGGGCGGCGGAGGAGAACTGACGAGCGCGAGCGGGGGAGCCGTAAGGGTGACACAGGATCCGTTCGGCACCGCGGACTTGCGTGCGGGAGTACTCACCGCGTGGCGGAATTCGCCGACTCGCCTGCGTGAGGACGCCGCCACCGAGGCGGATCTGGTCCGGGCCGGGTATCGCGATCGGTTGCTCACCGAGCTGGCACAGAACGCCGCCGACGCCGCGGCCAAGGCCGGGGTCTCCGGCCGGGTCTCGGTGCGGCTGCGCGGCCGGGCTCTGCATATCGCCAATACGGGTGCCCCGCTGGATCTTTCCGGCGTGCACGCGCTGACGGCGTTGCGCGCGTCGGGCAAGACGGGTACGGCGGTCGGCCGGTTCGGTGTCGGGTTCACGGCGGTCCTGTCCGCCGGTGACGAGGTGGAATTTCGTTCCACCACAGGATCTTTACGATTCTCCCGGGCGCAGACCCTGACCGAACTGCGCGACAACGGTATCGACATCCCCGTCGGCGCGGACGGCCCCGCCGTCCCGGTGCTGCGTTTGGCCTGGTCGGTGGCCGTCGCCCCGGAGACCGGTTTCGACAGCGAGATCGTGGTGTGGCTGCGCGAGGACGTCGACGCCGCGGACCTGCTCGCGGCCATGCGGGCCGAGGCGGTGGATCTGCTGCTGGAACTGCCGGGCCTGCAGACGATCCGGATCGAGGACGACGAATCCTGGCGCGCGGTGGAGGATCTCGGCAACGGCCTGCAGCAGGTCTGCATCACCGCGCCCTCCGGCGAGGACTTCCGGTGGTGGCAGTACACCACCGAGCGGGCGCGCTGGCTGCTCCCGATGCGTGACGGCCGGGCCGTTGCGGCGCCCGCCGATGTGCTGCGCGCGCCGACCCGCACCGACGAGGAATTGTCCCTGCCCGCCCTGGTGATCGCCGATATCGCCCTGCAACCGGATCGGCGCCGGCTGATGCCCGGCGCCCGGGTGGCCGAATTGGCCGAGGGCTATGCGGATTTCGCCCGCGCCCTGCCGCCGGGGGACCGGCTGGTGCTCGTTCCGGCGCCCGGCTTCGCTCGCAGCGAGGCCGACGGCCTGCTTCGCGAGGCATTGGTGAAGCAGCTGCGCGAAAATCCGTGGTTGCCGGTGCTGGCCCCGGCTGCCGGTGCGAGCGCCGACTCGGCCGATGCCGATGTCGCGCTGCCCGATTTCGGCGGCGCGGCCGGCACGTCCGCGGACGACGCGGCGGCCCCGGTGCGTACCGATGCGGCGCCGTCGCGTGCGAGTGTATTTCTGGGCGTCACAACCGAACTCGCCGATCTGCTGGCGACTCTGCTGGGGCCGCTGGTGGTTCCGGAGTTGTCGGGCCGCGGCACCGCCGAACTGCTCGGCGTTCTGGACGTTCACCGCATCGGCCTGGCCCGCGTCGCCGAACTGACCGGAAGTGTGCAGCGCCCGCCGCAATGGTGGTATTCGCTCTACGACGCGCTGGAACCGTTCGTCACCGACCCGCTCGCCGCCGAGGAGTTGGGGGCGCTGGCCGTGCCGCTCTCCGACGGCCGTCTGGTCACCGGCCCCCGCACGGTGGTGCTCGACGATCAGCTCGAGGACGCGGTGGCGGTGCCGTGGGCGCGGCTGGTCCACCCGGAGGCCGCGCACGAGCTGCTCGGCCGCCTCGGCGCCCAACAGGCCGGTGTGGAGGATCTGCTGATCGACACCGCCCTGCGCGCCGAACTCGATCACCGCCCCGACGACGAGGATCTGCGCGAGGCCGTGCTCGGTCTCGCCGCCCACCTGCCGGCCGGCGTCACGTTGCCGACGTGGCTCGGCGCGCTCGAATTGCCCGACAGCACCGGTGAATTGCGCCCCGCCGACGAACTGCTGCTCCCCGCCGCCCCCCTGGCCGAGGTGCTGGTCGGCGAATCCCCGTTCGGCACCCTCGACCCGGAGGTCGCGCAGCACCATCCGGCCACGGCGTTGCGTGCGATCGGCGTCGGCTGGGGGTTCACCGTCGTCACCGAAACCGATCCCACCGGTCCCGACCACGATCTCGACGACGAGGACCGCTGGTGGCAGGGGTTGCCGGAAGATCCGCCGGAGTTCGCGGCGGTGCGGGATCTGGATCTGGTCGCCGACGACGCGTGGCCGCAGGCGCTGCGGCTGCTGCTGTCCGAACCGGCCACCCGCGCGCTGCTCGCCGACCGCGACGGCTACACCGCGTGGTGGTTGCGTCGGCACGCGCGGGTCGACGGCCGTCCGCTCGGCGTGCATCGGGCCGGATCGGATCCGGTGTTCGCCGATCTGCTGCCCCAGCTGCCGGGCTTTTCCGCGGCCGATCTGGCGGCCCTCGACTCGGTGCTCGCCGACCCGGCGAACATCACCGCGGACCTGGCCGTGGCCCTGCTCGAGGCACTGGCCGATCCGGCGAATAGGCCCACCCCGGAAGCGGTTTCGCAGACCCACCGCCGGCTCGCCGCGGCCGTGCCGCGGCTGGATCTCGACGAGATCGGGGTGCCGGAGCGGGTGCGTGCGTTGTCGGGGGCGGTGATCGATCCCGATCGGGCGCTGGTCCTGGACCGCCCCTGGCTCGGTCTGGCGCTGCCGCCGGATCGCCTGGTCGCCGGCGATATCGACCATGCGGGCGAGCTGGCCACGCTGCTCGATGTGGCCGCTGCCTCGGAGGCTGTGCATGCCGAGGTGCTCGGCGCCGGAAAACGCACGACCTGGGCGGACGAGCCGCTGGGTGTGTTGTTGCGATTGCAGTTCGGACTGCCGGCACCGGCCGGTGAGCTGGTGCTGCACGATCGTCTGGAGGTCCGGCTCACGGGCGCCTACGAGGCCACCGTGGCCGTGCCGTGGTGGCGTTCGGGTGACACCACCCACGTGCAGCGGCAACCGAGTTCGTGATACGCGACGCGGCTATTTCGCGTAGGTGGTGATCATTTCCGCCAGCACGTCGAGCTGGGTGCGCACCGCCGCGCTGTCGTCGTCGACGAGCCAGCGCAAAACGATTCCGTCGATGACATTCAGGGTGAATCGGCTCAACGTCTGAACCGGAATTCGCCATTCGGTTCCGGTGGCCACGCGCCCGTGCTCGAGAACGTCGGCGACCGTGGCGTCGTTGAACAGATACTGTTCGCGCGCGATCGCGAGTTTCGCTGGGGTCTGCTCACTTTCACGCAGAGCGTAGGTGGTGGTTTCGTAGGTGAGCAGTTGTCGTTGCGGTGTGGATTCGATGTTCAGCCAGAGCAGTTCCAGGCTGGCGCGCACCAAATTTTGAAGGGATTCTTTTCCACTTCCGACTTCCTGCCAGACCGTTTCATTGGTCTCGACGGAATCGCGCAATTCCATCGACAATGCTTTGACCAGCTCGGTCATCAGCGCATCTTTGTTTTCGAAACAGTAATGCACCACACCGAGCGATACCCCGGCCGCCTGCGCGACATCGCGCGTAGTTACCCCGGCGACGCCCTTTTTCTCCGCGAGGCCGATGGCAGCCTCGATGAGGTGGGCTCGTCGTTCTTCGACGCTCAATCGGGAGGACACGGAAGCGAGTTAAGCCGCCAGGACGCGATGAGTCAATTCGCACACTGTAAAGTCGGCGCGCTCGGGCGTGGCGCGTGTCGGCCGGTGTCACAGCCCTTTCTGCGCGCCTTTGTCACCTCTGCGGGCGCCGCGGCGCTGAATCACGAAAATGCTGTAGCCGAGCAGTCCCACTCCGAGCCCCATCAGGCAGATCGGCCGCGCGTCGGCCCAGCTGTCGTTGCACCAGACCACCACCGTGGCCACCAGCCACACCAGCGAGCCGACGGCCAGAACGGGACGTGGATCGGTCAGCCGCGGCGGGATCTCGGGCACCTCGGGGGTCACGAAGTCCACGATAGCGGCGGGAACGGCGAACCACATATGTGGTGTCACGTATCGTTTGCCACTGTGACCACGCCTTCCGATATCCGCGCGCTCGCCGGTGAACTGTCCCTGGCGGTCGTGCGGCTGACGCGCCATCTGCGCGGCCGTCGCGCCGACGCGCAGATTTCGCTCACCCAACTGTCGGCTCTGGCGACCCTGGCCAGGGACGGGGCGATGACTCCCGGTGTGCTCGCCGCCAAGGAGCGGGTACAGCCTCCGTCGATGACGCGAGTGATCGCCTCGCTCTCGGAACTGCAACTGGTCAAGCGCGATCCGCACCCCACCGACGGCCGCCAGGTCATCGTGTCGCTGTCCGACGCCGGCAAGGCGCTGATCCAGGACGAGAACAACGCCCGCGAGGCCTGGATGTTCGCTCAGCTGTCCGGTCTGACCCCCGATCAGCTGCGGGTGCTCGACGACGCGGTCTCGATCATGAAGCAGCTGGTCGCCGACTCGGAGTAGGGCCCGCCCGGCGTCCCGATGCGGGCGCTCAGGCCACGAAAGCGTGGTCGCTGGAGACGATTTCACGCCCCAGCGGCATCAGCGAGACCGGGATGAGTTTCAGGTTCGCCCAGCCGAACGGAATCCCGATGATCGAGACGAACAGCGGAATGCTGGTGACGAGGTGCCCGATCGCCAGCCAGAATCCCGCGAAGATCACCCAGATGATGTTGCCGATCAGCGAGGGAGCCCCCGAACCCGGCTTGGCCACCACTTCCCGGCCGAACGGCCACAGCACATAGGCGCCGATCCGGAACGACGCGATCCCGAACGGGATGGTGATGATCAGGATGCAGCAGAGGATTCCGGCCAGGAAGTAACCCACCGCCAGCCAGAACCCGGCGAAAATCAACCAGAGCACATTCAGTACGAACCGGATGAGGGTCACCTCCCCAGCATGCCAGGGCGGTGCCGTACTCACCAGAGACGACAAGGTTCCAGGTCAGAAGAACCAGCCGAGGACCGGTTCGCGTTCGGCCCGGAAGGCGCGGTCCACCTTCGCGAGCACCCGCGCGTTCTTCGCGCGCACCCGGTTCGCGGCGGCGAAGGTGCGCGCGGAGTGGGCGCCGAGGTACAGACTTCCGAGCACGTCGATGCCGAGCTCGAGGTCGGGGGTGCGGGTGGTGGGTTCGCATTCGGCTCGCCCGTCGCGCACGCGCAGGGCGAAGGTACCCCCGGCGTGCCGGAACGGATCGTCCACGGCGACAACGACATCCAGATCCGTCTCGTAGTCGCGCGCGGACAGGGCGGCGGGGACGTCCATCGGCCGCGCCCACAGCCCGTCGTGACGGCTCACGGTGCGGACCAGGCGAGAGTCGGTGAGCAGGTGGGGCAGCGGGTCGTCGTCACCGATGGTGGCGGTGACGGTATCCACCAGGTCCAGCCCGAGCAGGGCACGCCACAGGGCCGCATGCGCCTCGGCGGTGACCGCGCGCAGTTCCACCACCTCGGCGGTGAGCTTGCGCGGCTCCGGGTTGTCGTAGCGGTAGAGCGCGTACCCGTCGGGATGGGTGAGGGCGTACAGGGCGGCCTGGCCGCCGCTGCCGACCAACTGGATCAACCACGCCGGATGCGGGCGGGCCTGGGCGCCGGGGACCAGTCGCCGCCAGCGGTCGTAGATGCCGGGTGCCACGGAGATCGCGTCGTCGAGGGAGCTCAATGTGACGCCGCCGGGATCCGGCGCGGTGGGCAGGAATTCGGCGAACCGCCGGTCGATGGTGACGCGGTTCTCCACCACACACGGCCCGTATCCGAACCGTCCGTAGATGGTGGCCCGGCTGGCGGTGAAGATGGTCAGCGCCAGCCCCGCGGCCTCGGTGCGCTCGTGCAGTTCGGTGTACATCGCGCGCAGAATGCCGCGACGGCGATGGGTCGGCGCCACCGCGACACCGGCCACGCCGCAGACCTCGACGGGGTGGGCGCCGGGCACCGTGAGCGTCATCGTGGTGTCCCGGGTGTGTCCGACGACGCGGCCTTCGTCCACCGCGACGAGCGCACGGTCGAGCGGGAACAACTTCAGCCGCTGCGCGGTGACGACCGGATCCTCCCTGGGCGAGACGCCGAAGGCGTTCGACAACAGCAACCCGATGCCGGGGAGGTCCTCCTCGGTCGCGGGCCTGAGCGTGACCTCCGATGCGATCGCCATACCTCGACCTTCGCACGCCGGCCCGATCCCGCGCACCAGGATTTTCCTGGCGCAGTGCACCCGCCGGAGCGAAGGCCGAAGATACGGATCGGGGCCTGCCGTCCCCTCCGAGGCAGGCCCCGATCCGGCGCCCCGGTGTCGGTTCCGGGCCGCGACGACGATGGTGCCGGGCAGCGCCAGCGAGCCGCTTAACGTGCGCTTGTCATTCGCGCGAATCCGCTTGCGGCGCAGTGCCCACCGAGGCGGACCAGTGAAAAGCCGTGCGCGGCAATCACCCTCGACATGCGCGAAGCCCGCCTTCCGAATGGAAGGCGGGCTTCGGGTCAGGTGATTCAGCGACCGGCGATATCGCCGTAGTCGCGCGCACCGTAGCCGGTGTAGATCTGGCGCGGGCGGCCGATCTTCAAAGGCTCGCTGTGCATTTCGCGCCAGTGCGCGATCCAGCCGGGGAGCCGGCCCATCGCGAACAGCACGGTGAACATGCGGGTCGGGAAGCCCATGGCCCGGTAGATGACGCCGGTGTAGAAGTCGACGTTCGGGTACAGGCGGCGATCGACGAAGTAGCTGTCGGTCAGCGCGGCCTCTTCCAGCGCCTTGGCGATGTCCAGCAGCGGGTCCTGCACGCCCAGCTTGCCGAGGATCTGGTCGGCGGTCTTCTTGACGATCGTCGCGCGCGGGTCGTAGTTGCGGTAGACGCGGTGCCCGAAGCCCATGAGCTTCACGCCGTCTTCCTTGTTCTTGACCTTGCGGATGAAGTCCTTGACCGCGGCGTCGACGGTGCCGCCGTTGATGTTGGCCTTGATGTCGTCCAGCATCTCCAGCACGGCCTGGTTGGCGCCGCCGTGCAGCGGGCCCCACAGCGCGTTGATGCCGCCGGATACCGAGGTGAACAGGTTGGCGTCCGAGGAGCCGACCAGGCGCACGGTCGAGGTGGAGCAGTTCTGCTCGTGGTCGGCGTGCAGGATGAGCAGCATGTCCAGCGCGGCGGCGACCTCCGGGTCGACCTCGTAGGGTTCGGCCGGGAAGCCGAACGTCATGCGCAGGAAGTTCTCCACCAGGCTCAGCGAGTTGTCCGGGTAGAGGAACGGCTGGCCGACCGACTTCTTGTAGGAGTAGGCCGCGATGGTGGGCAGCTTGGCCAGCAGGCGAATGGTGGACAGCTCGACCTGCTCGGGGTCGCGCGGGTCCAGCGAGTCCTGGTAGTAGGCCGAGAGCGCGTTGACCGCCGAGGACAGCACCGGCATCGGGTGCGCGTTGCGCGGGAAGCCGTCGAAGAAGCGCTTGAGGTCCTCGTGCAGCAGCGTGTGGCGGCGGATCCGGTCGGTGAAGTCTTCCAGCTGTGCCTGGGTCGGCAACTCGCCGTAGATGAGCAGGTAGCTGACCTCGATGAAGTTCGAGCTCGCGGCCAGCTGCTCGATCGGGTAGCCGCGGTAGCGCAGGATGCCGGCCTCACCGTCGATGTAGGTGATCGCCGACTTGGTGGGCGCGGTGTTGGTGAAGCCCGGGTCGTAGGTGACGTATCCGGTGCTGGCCAGCAGCTTGCCCAGATCGATTCCGTCGTTGCCCTCGACGGCCTGGGCGACAGTCATGGCGTATTCGCCGCCAGGGTAGGAAAGTACCGGCTTGGCGTCGCCTGCGCCGTTGGCGTCCGAAGGCGTTTGCGCGACTTTGATGTTCTCAGCGGGCACGGAAGGATCCCTCTCAGGCTAGAACCGTAGGCGTCGGGCGCGGTCGGCGTCCGGCGCACTTATCTCAACGCTAGCCGCTCACCGGTAGCGCCGATCCGTGAGGGTCGCCATCTGCTACCTCACGGTCACATGTGTGCGATGTGAGCTCGCGGGCCCGATCATGCTAATGGCCCGCGCGGGTGCTCACGAGTGCTGATCGGCCGGAATCTCGGCGTGGACGCGGGGAACGCGGTAGCGGACGAAGGCGGGGAAGACGGCCGCGGCGATCAGCACGCCGATCACCACCAGGACCCCACCACCGGCCGCCGCCACGGCGGTACCCATGGCCGCCGCGGTGAAACCGTGGGCAACATCACCGATGCGGGGCCCGCCTGCGACGACCACGGTGAACACGCCCTGCAGCCGGCCGCGCATCTCGTCGGTCGCCACCTCCTGCAACATGCTGGTTCGCAGCGCGGCGGAGAACATGTCGACCGCGCCGCCGAAGGCCAAGCAGGCCAGGGCGATCCACAGTCCGACCCCGACGCTCAGCTGATGGCCGGTGGCGCCGACGGCGAGTCCGAAGCCGATCATCGCCACACCCCACAGCGCGATGCACACGACCACGGCCATGCCCTGGCGCCGCACGTGGCCGAGCCATCCCGAGAACACGCCGCCGGCGACCGCACCCGCCGACATCGCGGCGAAGAGCAGGCCCAATGCCACACCGCCGGTCACCGGATCGCCGAAGGTGTCGTGCGCCATCTGCGGGAACAGCGCCCGCGGCATGCCGAACACCATCGCGATGATGTCGACGGCGAAGGAGGCCAGCAGGATGGGCTGGGTGGACAGATAGCTGAAACCCTCGACGACCGTGCTCAATCCGGCCTTGCGGGCCACTCCGGTCGGCGGGACGGCGGGCAGCCGCCACACCGCCCACAATGTGGCCAGCAGGGCGATGGAGTCGATCAGATACAACATCGACAGTCCGGTCACCGGAATCAGCGCGCCCGCGAGTACGGGCCCGGCGATGGCGCCGAACTGCATGACGGTCATGTTCAGCGAGTTGGCGGCCGGGAGCAGATCACCCGGCAGCAGACGCGGAATGATGGCAGCGCGGGTCGGCTGATTCATCGCGAAGAACGCCTGTTGCACCGCGAAGAGTCCGAGGACCAGCCAGACGTTGTTCACCCCGGCCGCGGCCTGCAGCCAGAACGCCACCGAGGTCAGCCCGGTGCCGGTGCTGGTGATGAGCAACAGGGTCCGCCGGTCCATGACATCGGCGACCGCGCCGCCCCACAGGCCGAAGACGATCAGCGGCACCAGGCCGAAGATCCCGGCCAGGCCGACATATCCGGAGCTGCCGGTGATTTGGTAGATCTGCTGCGGGACCGCGACCACCGAGAGCTGGGCTCCGATGACGGTGACGATATTGGTGACCCACAGGCGCCGGAAATCGATGTCGCGCAGCGGTGCGACATCGGCGAGCACCTTCACCACGGCCGGACTTTCACCATGGCGCGGCGTCTTCGAGAAATCATCCCATGAATATAGCCGGTGCCGGCCGATCCGCTACTCGGGTATATCGCCCGTCGCGGCGGGGATTCCGGGTCAGGGTTGCAGGCGTTCGATGCGGGCGGAGCCGATCGCGGTCGGTCCGTCCGGCAGCGTCATCCGGATGCGGTTGTGCAGCCGGCTGCGCCGGCCCTGCCAGAATTCGATCTGTTCCGGACGCAGGATGTAGCCGCCCCAATTGGCCGGAACCGGAATCTGTTCCACGCCGTCGAAACGGGCCGTGACGTCGGCCAATGCCCGATCCAGATCCTCCCGCGAGGCCACCGTGCGCGATTGGTGCGAGGCCCACGCGCCCAGTTGCGAATTGCGCGGGCGTGAGCGCCAGTACGCCGTGGTCACCTCCGTGGAGACCTGGTCCACCGGGCCTCGCAGCGTCACCTGCCGGCCGACCTTGGGCCAGGCGAAGGTGGCCGACGCATACGGCACCGCGTGGAGTTGATCACCCTTCGCGGAGTCGTAATTCGTGTAGAAAGTCACACCCTCCGCGGACACTCCCTTGCACAGGACCGTGCGTGAGGCGGGGCGCGGGCCGGCGTCGGTGAGCTCGACCGTCGCCAGCACCATGGCGTTGGGTTCGGTGATACCGGCGTTGGTGGCGAGTTCGATCCAGTTGCGCAGCAACGGTTCCCACCCGTCGGCCGGCCAGCTCTCGGTCAGGTCCGGATCACCGCCGTATTCGGCCCGCATCGCGGCGATGTCGACATCGACGCGGGGTACGGCCCCGAAGCGGTCCGGCAAAGTCGATGAATTCGCGGTCGGAAGACCCGATTCGCCCCCCGCCGAGCCCGGTGAATTCTGCTCCTCGCGCATGGTCCAAACGTTACTCCCCAGTACTGGGGGGATAAGGTTGCAGGTGATCGGCCGGAGTGGCATACGGCCGCGCCCGGCCGAGCCGGGACAGCACCACCCCGGCCGAGCCGGGACAGCACCATCGCGTGGCCGCCCACAGATCGTGCGGCCCGATTTGCAAGGAGAGTCACAACATGACTACCAGCGCTGCGGCTCCTACTGGTCCGGCCGTACCTCCCGATTTCGTCAGTGGCCTGGAAGGCGTGGTGGCGTTCACCACCGATATCGCCGAGCCCGACAAGGACGGCGGCGCGCTGCGCTACCGCGGGGTCGACATCGAGGACCTCGTCGGTAACCACGTCACCTTCGGTGACGTCTGGGCGCTGCTGGTCGACGGCCGCTTCGGGCAGGGACTGCCGCCCGCCGAGCCGTTCCCGCTGCCGGTGCACACCGGCGACGTGCGCGTCGACGTGCAGGCCGGTCTGGCGATGCTCGCCCCGATCTGGGGCTACCAGCCGCTGCTGGACATCGACGACGCCACCGCCCGCGAGAACCTCGCGCGCGCGTCGGTGATGGCCCTGTCCTATGTCGCGCAGTCCGCGCGCGGTATCTACCAGCCGGCCGTGCCGCAGAGGGAGATCGACGAGGCGAGCACGATCACCGAACGCTTCATGAAGCGGTGGAAGGGCGACCCGGATCCGCGCCACGTCGAGGCCATCGACGCCTACTGGGTGTCGGCAGCCGAACACGGTATGAACGCCTCCACGTTCACCGCGCGTGTCATCGCCTCGACCGGCGCCGATGTGGCCGCCAGCCTCTCCGGCGCGATCGGCGCCATGTCCGGCCCGCTGCACGGCGGTGCCCCCGCGCGGGTGCTGCCGATGATCGAAGAGGTCGAAAAGACCGGCGACGCACGCGCTCTGGTGAAGGGCATCCTCGATCGCAAGGAGAAGCTCATGGGCTTCGGCCACCGGGTCTACCGGGCCGAGGACCCGCGCGCCCGGGTGCTGCGCGCCACCGCGAAGCGACTGGACGCCCCGCGCTACGAGGTCGCCGCCGCGCTCGAGCAGGCCGCGCTGGCCGAACTGCGCGAACGTCGCCCCGACCGTGCCATCGAGACCAACGTCGAGTTCTGGGCCGCCGTGATCCTGGACTTCGCCGAGGTGCCGGCGCACATGATGCCGGCCATGTTCACCTGTGGCCGCACCGCGGGCTGGTGTGCGCACATCCTCGAGCAGAAGCAGCTGGGCAAGCTGGTGCGCCCGGCCGCGATCTACACCGGACCGGCGCCGCGCACCGCGGAATCCGTGCCCGGTTGGGACACCATCGTCCGGTAGTTCCGGGCCCGCCACCGTTCGAGCGCCTTCGCACTTTCTGCGGAGGCGCTCGTCGCTTCTCTGCCGTAGCATCTGCTCGCGTGGGTGGTGCAGAACTGTCGCGACGTCGGCTTCTGGCAGCGGGCGCGGCGGTAGCCGCGGGTTTCGCCGCTGCGGGATGCGCTACGGCCGAAGGGAATTCGTCGGTCAAGACGATCATCTCCACCGCGCCGCCCGCGCCGGTGCACCCCCCGGTTCCGTCGGCGGCGAGTCCGGTGACGGCGGGGCTGTCCGCACAGCCCGATCCGGTGGCCGTGGCCGCGCGCTATGCCGGACGGCAGCCCACCGGATGGGGGATGGACCTGCCCGGCATCATCACCTCGATCCCGGCGCAGGGTAAGCAGATGGCGTTGACCTTCGACGCCTGCGGCGGACCGGACAACGACGAGATCAACACCGAGCTGATGAATTACCTCGTCGCTCACGACATTCCGGCGACGCTGTTTCTCAACAAGCGCTGGATCGACGCCGATCCTGGCCGGGCCGAGCGGCTGGCCGCCAACCCGTTGTTCGAACTCGCCAACCACGGCACCCGGCACTGTCCGCTCTCGGTCACCGGTCACACCGCCTACGGCATCGCCGGCACCGCGTCCCCGCAGCAGGCGATCGACGAGGTGTGGGGCAATCACGAGCGGCTCACCCGGCTGCTCGGGCATCCGCCGCGGTTCTTCCGTGCCGGCACCGCGCATTACGACGATGTGGCGGTCGCCATCGTGCGGGATCTGGGGGAGACGCCGGTCGGCTTCAGCATCAACGGTGACGCCGGCGCGACCTTCTCGGCCGCGCAGGTTCGCACCGCGATGTCGGCGGCGCAGCCGGGCGCGATCTCGATCGCCCATATGCACCGCCCGAAATCCGGTACCGCCGAGGGAATGTCGGTGGTCCTGCCGGTATTGCGTTCGCGCGGTTTCGAATTCGTCAAACTGCCCTGAGTCTTGGTCGAACTGCCCCGAGTCGCGCCTCAGAGTTCGGCCGAGGCCTCCCAGTCCACGGCCACCGACTCGCCGCGGTCCACGGCGAAGAACGCGACCTCGAGCTGCCGGCCCAGATCGACCAGTTCGATCGCCGGTAGCGGCACCGGCTGCACGATCCGTACCCGCCACGGCTGCGGTTCGTCCCAGGCGCGCAGTTCCAGATCCAGCCGCAGCACCGGATCGTCGCGGCCCGAATAGTCGGCGGCGATCGGCGTGGCGGCCAGCACGGTCGCCTCGGCGCGGCGGCCCGCGGACAGGATCTTCGAAATACTCACCCGCGTCGCCTCCGTGACGCCGGGTACGTACAGCACCAGCCGCTCCCGATCACCCGGATCGACGCGGCAGCCGACCACATCACCCGGTTGCATGGACGTCCGGTCGGCGTCGCTCACTCGTTGCCGCACCCGGGTCTCGTACGGCAGTGCGCCGTCGACCTGGATCCGGACCCAGAAGCGATAGCCCGCATCGATCCGGCCCGCGGCATCCGCCCGTTTCCGGGTGCCGTCGACGGGGAGGGCCGCGAAGGTGGAGGTCCGGCAGGGCCGGACACCGAGAATCGTGGCCGTCCCGGGCAGGCCGCGCAACAGTAATTCGTGGCGCGCCCCATCGGAGAGCATGCCCGTACGCAGCATGATTCCGACTCCCTCGAGCCGCTTGGCCAGGCGCGCGCGCAGGCCGGGCCCACCGCTGCCGGACCGGGTCGATCCGTGCGCCTCGTCCCGGGGTACCGCGGTGGGCCCGGATGCCGCGGATGCGGCACAGATGCCCGTGGAGTCCGGTTGCTCCCGCCCTGCCATGCTCATTGCCCAACGGTAACGGGCGGCCGTGCGCCGACACGGTGTTACGGATATCTGCGCGGTTGCGGCGAGTCCGTCGCATCCGTGTGCGCAACCTCGACCCACCCACGCGCGAGACCCACATCACGCTCTAGGCTTGAGCCCATGACCGCTGCCTTTCCGAGCATTCCCGACGATCTGAAGCCCGCCGACGGACGGTTCGGCTGCGGCCCGTCCAAGGTCCGTCCCGAACAGCTGCGCTCCCTCGTCGAGGTCGGCGCGTCCGTGATGGGCACCAGCCACCGTCAGAAGCCGGTCAAGGATGTCGTCGCGCGCGTCCGTTCGGGCCTGCGCGATCTGTTCTCGCTGCCCGAGGGCTACGAGGTCGTGCTCGGCAACGGCGGCACCACCGCATTCTGGGACGCCGCGGCCTTCGGCCTGATCCGGGACCGTTCGCTGCACCTCACCTACGGCGAGTTCTCCTCGAAGTTCGCCGCGGTGGCCAAGCGCAACCCGTTCATCGGCGATCCGATCGTGGTCTCCTCGGACCCGGGCACCGCGCCCGAGCCGGTCTCCGACCCGGTCGCCGACGTGATCGCGTGGGCGCACAACGAGACCTCCACCGGTGTGTCGGTTCCGGTTCAGCGGCCCGCCGGCTCGGACAACGCGCTGATCGCCATCGACGCCACCTCCGGCGCGGGCGGTCTGCCGGTGAATATCGCCGACGCCGACGTGTACTACTTCGCGCCGCAGAAATGCTTCGCCTCCGACGGTGGCCTGTGGGTCGCGCTGATGAGCCCGAAGGCGCTGGAGCGAGTCTCCGAAATCAAGGATTCGGGTCGCTACACCCCCGAATTCCTCTCGCTGCCGATCGCGATCGACAACAGCACCAAGGATCAGACCTACAACACCCCGGCGCTGGCCACCCTGCTGTTGTTCGCCGATCAGATCGAGTGGATGAACAACAACGGTGGTCTGGACTGGACCGTCAAGCGGACCCTCGATTCCTCGTCGCGGCTGTATTCCTGGGCCGAGTCCAGCGAATTCGCCACCCCGTTCGTCGCGGAACCGGCGCACCGCTCGCAGGTGGTCGGCACCGTCGACTTCGACCCGTCGGTGGATGCGGCGCAGGTCGCAAAGGTGTTGCGCGCCAACGGCATCGTCGACACCGAGCCCTACCGCAAGCTGGGCCGCAACCAGCTGCGCGTCGGCATGTTCCCGGCGATCGACCCCGAGGACGTGTCGCAGCTGACCCGCTGCATCGACTGGGTGGTGCAGCAGATCAGCGCCTGATCGCCACAGCGCTCGGATAAAAGCTCGCGAAAGTCGCGGAATTTCGTCACCGAAATCCGCGGCTTTCGCGTTTACGCTGTTGTGGTGTGCGCCAACCGAAATCGTGCCGGAAGTTTGCCGGGGCGCGGGCCGGTGAGCGTGGAAACAGAGCAGATTAGTCGTCGCCAGCACCGCGGCGGTAGATTTCAGGCCGCGTGTCTTGCCACACGAATCTCAGAAGTGCACTACTGTTCCAGAACGTGGGCGGTGTCGCGAGCTAGTTGGTGCTCGGCGCAGCTGTGATCGGCGCAGCGATAAGGAGGTAACGGTGCGTGAACTTCGAGTGATCGGATTGACGCCCGATTCCGCGCACATCGTGTGCGTCGATGCCGAGACCGGTCAGAAGTACCGGCTCGCCGCCGACGAGAAGCTGCGTGCCGCCGCGCGTGGAGACCTTGCCCGATTCGGCCAGATCGAGATCGAAACGGAGGCGACCATGCGTCCTCGCGATATCCAGGCTCGGATCCGTGCCGGTGCGTCGGTGGAGCAGGTCACCGAGGAGTCCGGCATGCCGGCCAGCCGGGTGGAGCGTTTCGCCTATCCCGTGCTGCTCGAGCGTGCCCGCGCGGCCGAGCTGGCGCAGAAGGCGCATCCGGTGCGCAAGGACGGTCCCGCGGTGGAAACGCTGATCGAGATCGTCTCGGCCGCCTTCGCCGAGCGCGGCCACAATATCGATATCGCCGAATGGGACGCCTGGAAGGACGAGAAGAACTACTGGGTGGCCCAATTGCAGTGGCAGGCGGGCCGTTCGGTGATCGCCGCGCACTGGCGCTACCAGCCGGACGCGCACGGCGGCTCGGTGGTGCCGCTCGACGATCCGGCCTCCGACCTGATCGATCCCGATTTCGGCCGCGCGCTGCGCGGACTGGCCACCATCCTGCCGGAGCCGGCGCCCGAGCCCGCCCCGGTGGTGGAACCGGTGCCGGCCGGGCCCGTTCAGACCACCGCGGTGGCCGAGACCGGCGAGGCCGGTTTCGACGAGTACTTCGAGCAGCGGGCCGCCGTGGGCGGCACGGCGGTTCCGGTCAGCGCCAAGAGCACCGTGGCGGCGAATCCGCCGAGCACGACGACGGCGGCTCCCGCGACCCCGGCGCTCCCGGCCGCGCCGGCCGCCGCGGCTCCCACCGTCCCGGCCGAGCCGTCCGAACCGGTCGCTCCCGCTGCTCCTGCCGCGGATCCCGAGCCTGCCGTCGCCGCGGAGCCGGAGACGGCCCCGGCCGCGAAGTCCACCGCCGCGGCAGCGAACGCCAAGCCCGAGACCAAGCCCGCGCCGCCGAAGACGGCCCGGGCGAAGCGGGGTAAGGCGCCGATGCCGTCCTGGGAGGACGTGCTGCTCGGCGTTCGTAGCTCCGGGCACTGAGTCCGCCGCCGGGTACGAAAACCCGGTCGGTCACATCGAATTCGCGGCGGAGGCCATCGGTCTCCGCCGCGAAGTCCGTTCGGCGTGATCACCCCCGTTCGGGCGCGTTGCCGCCGGAATGTTGGGAAACGGGGGTTGACACGCGCGGCAGAAGTCAGAAGCGCCGGTGTTTCCGCTGTTGGGGGAGTAGATTTTTCGTACGCGCCCGATTCTCGTCGGACGCGCAGCGAGCAGGCCGCGGCGGCGGATGTGGTTCGGCTCCCGCGATTGCTCGGGAGTAACCACGCTTACCCGTCCGAGCTCGGGAGGTGTCGCAGGTGCCATCCACAGCCTCGTCGATCTGGTATATCGACGATCCGGACCCGGCGGCGGTTCTGCGCTCCCACCCCGATCCCGATCCGGAGGCCGCGCTCGCACTGGCCAAACAACTCAATCCCGACCACGACGTGGTGCCCGCCGCCTCCGGCACCCTGAAGGTCTGGGCCGGCCCCGATCCCGGCTCGATGTACATCGGCTGCTTCCCGGGCGTCACCGTGGTCTGCACCGTGCAGGCGGCGCGTAGCCATCCGACCCGGCTGCCGGAACTGCTCATCCGGCCGCTGGCCTCCGAGCACACCTACCTGGTGTCCTACGACGTTCCGCTGGGCTGGGGCGCCTTCGCGCATTGGGAGCGCGGGGAATTCCGTCGGGCCTTCAGTGCCACGCGGGTGAACATCGTCGAGGACGAAGGGCTGCCGCTGGTGTGGGAGCGCTCGTACTGGGCCGGCGACCATCCGGTGCGGCTGCGGCCCGGTGATTTTCCCGATCCGCAGATCCTGCCGTTCGACCCGCCGGAGTTCGCCGACGCCGCGAACGAGGAGTGGCTCGGATTCCGTTACCGGGCGGGGTCTTCCGACGGCGCTCTGCATCCGGACCGGATCGAGGTGTGCGGCTTCAGCCTCTACCCCGCGGGCCAGGCGCCCGCCCCCGCGGCGCAGGAGACGTCGGTGACGATTCCGGCGAGTAAGCGCTGGTTCGGCTGGCTGCGCGGACGCGACCGCGTGTTGTGATCGTGAAACCTAGTGGGCCGCAGCGTCGATCAGCAGCACCACCCAGCCGATCAATACCCCGAGGCCGAGTCCGCCGAGCACCCAGCGGGTGACCGGGGTGTGGCGCCAGCGCCACGCGGTCGGTGCGGTACCGGCGACGGCGATCACGTTCACCGCCACCGCGAGCGTCCAATGGACATGGGCCAGTGCGACACCGAACGAGTACACCCCGGCGGCGGTCAGTGCGGCGACGAAGACCGCTACGGCGATGCCCGCCGCCCACGGTGTCGGTTCGCCGGGCGTGGCGTCCGGGCGGCCGAGCGGTCGATTCACGAGGTCCGCACCCTTTCGTAGAAGGCCATCGCGGCCGCGGTCGCGACATTGAGCGAATCGGTGCCGGGGGTCATCGGAATCCGGGCGCGGACATCGGTGGCGCGCATGGCCGCCTCGGTCAGACCGGGGCCCTCCGCGCCGAGCAGCAGCGCCACCCGGTCGCCGGTCATCGCGGTCGCCAGATTCACCGCCGCCGGGTTCGGCGTCAGCGCGATGATCCGGAAACCGAGCTCGCGCAGCGTATGCAGGCCGTCGGGCCAGGTCGGCAGCGACGCGAACGGTACGCGCAGCACGTGTCCCATCGACACCCGCACCGCGCGGCGATACAGCGGATCGGCGCAGCGGTCGCCGAACAACACCGCGTCCGCGCCGAGTCCGGCCGCGTTCCGGAAGATCGAGCCGATATTCTCGTGATCATTGACGCCCTCGAGCACCGCGACCGTGCGGGCGGTCTCCAGGATTTCCTCGGGCAGCAGTTCCGGCGGGCGGCAGGCGGCGGCGAGTACGCCGCGATTGAGATGGAATCCGACGATCTCGGTCATCACCTCGGCGCCGACGCGGTAATAGGGGATGTCCACGCCGGCGAGGTCGGGGGCGAGCTGATCGAATCGGCGACCCACCCCGAGCAGGGCGAACGGCTGGAAACGCGAGGCCAGCATGCGCTGCACGACCACCACGCCCTCGGCCACGACCAGGCCTTTCCCACCCGGAAGGTCGGGGCGCCGGTCGGCCGAGTTGAGGTCGCGGAAGTCGGCGACCCGAGGGTCGCCGGGGTCGACGATATCGATCACGTGGGCCACGGCCACCTATCCTGCACCCTGGCCGCGAATTCGGCCGAGCCAACTGTCGTGTGAAACACGGTTTGGCGGGCAACGCTATGGTGAACTCTTTATTGGTTTATCCACAGAACGATTTATCCATCGCAACGGAAGAGGACGCATGACCAAGCCGGAAGTCGAGTTCCAGGAAGGCCCCGCGCCCACCACGCTGGAAGTGCAGGATCTGGTCGTGGGCGAGGGAGCCGAGGCCGTACCCGGCGGCACCGTGGAGGTGCACTACGTGGGCGTCACCTACGACACCGGCGAGGAATTCGATTCGTCCTGGAACCGTGGCGAATCCATCACCTTCCCGCTGCGCGGTCTGATCCAGGGCTGGCAGGACGGTATTCCCGGGATGAAGGTCGGCGGCCGCCGCCAGCTGACCATCCCGCCGGAGCTGGCCTACGGTCCCGAGGGCTCCGGCCACCCGCTGTCGGGCAAGACGCTGATCTTCGTCATCGATCTGCTGAACGTCGTCGAATAGGAACGTTCACTGCCGGACGATCTCGACCGGATCGGACAGATTCGTCGCCAGGACGGACTGCTGGGATGTGCTGTGTGCCGGTAATGCGGTGAGGGCCTTGCCGGTTTGATCGGTCAGATTCGTCGAAATCCGCTGCATCTGGGTGACCCCGCCGGTCACCGCTCCCAGCGCACCCTGCAGTTGGGTGGTGGCCTGATCAGCGAGCTGCGGAATCTGCCCGGCCAGGGCGGCGCCCTGGTCCAGCTGGGCGGTGGCCGAGGTCAATCGGTTCGCGGCATCGCGCAGGATGGTGCCGAGGCCGGTATTCGGATCCGTGCTGCTCCCGGTCAGCCGGGCCACGCCCGCCAGTTGGGTGTCGGCCTGGCCGGCGATCGAGCGCAGTGCCTCCAGCTTTCCGATGATGTCGGTGAGCTGAGGATCCGCCGCGAACGGCAGCGCTCGCAGCAGCGGCAGGACCTGGTCGAGCCCGGTACTCATCGCGTTCGCACCGGCACTGATCTGCCCGATGGTCAGTCCGGTGGCATCGAAGGCGCCGGCCATGTTCTCGGCCTGATTCGTCGCCTGACCCAGCGTGCTGTGTACCTGGCCGAGCTGCGAATTCAGCGTCGCCGCACCGGATTTCGCGGAATCCAGGAAACCCAGCATCTGCTGGGCGCCGCCGGTGAACTGTCCGGCGGCGTCGGAGGCCGTCCGCACGCCCGCGTCGAGCAGCTGGGACGTGAAGGCGGCCTGCTGCATCGAGCCGCGCGCGTTCGCGACCGCGGCCAAGGTCTGATCCACGCCGGCGGCCGCGATTCGCCGCGTCACCGCCGCGACCGCATCGTCGACCGCGGCGGTGTCGGCGTGCTCGTTGGTGGCCACGGTCAGCTGTGCTCGATGCGGTCGTGCCGTGGCGAGGGTGGCCAATGACGAACTGAGGTCGGCGGGCAGGGTGATCACCGCGGCGTGATCGGTGGTGCGAGCGCCCGGTTCGGCCACGGTCCAGGTGTCGTCCTCGGATTGCAGCGCCTTCACGATGCGGGCTCCGGCGGGGCCGGTATCCGCGTTGACGATCGCGATATCGGTCGGCGCGGCACCACCCCGGGTGGCGGCGATCACCCCACCCGTCGCCGCACCGGCGACCACCAGGGTCACCACACCGAGCACTGTCCAGTGAAAACGTCTACCTGCCACGCCGTTCGACGGTAGCGACGGTGGCTGCGCGAGTATTGGCGGATATCTGAGGGTTCGGTGAGGGAACTCGGACGAGTCAGATTTCCGGCGATGGCGGTGCGGACATCGGCCGGTCCGGCAATTCCAGCACCAGGCGCACACCGCCGAGGGTGCCGTCATCGAAATAGGCTCGGCCCCCGTGCAATTGGGCCTGTTGCGCGACCAGGGCCAGGCCCAGCCCGGAGCCGCCCTTGGTGGCGTTGGCGCCGCGGATGAAGCGGTCGAAGACGGTCCGCCGTTCCTCGGCCGGGATGCCCGCGCCGTTGTCGTCGACAGAGATCACGATCCAGCCGTCGGGGCGGCGATGCGCCGACACCAGCGCCTGAGTGGCGCCGCCGTGGCGGGCGGAATTGGTGAGCGCGTTGTCGACCGCCAGCCGCAGTCCGGTCGGCAGGCCACGGGTGATCAGTTCGGGATCGGTTTCGATGCGGACGGTGAGTTCCGGGAAGTGGCGCATCGCATCGTGGGCGGCGTGATCGACCAGATCGCCGACATCGGTTTCGACGTGGTCGCCTTCGTCGGTCAGCTCGCCGGCGGCGAGCCGTTCCAGCGCGGCGAGCGTGGCCTCCACCCGGCCCTGACTGCGCTGCAGATCGCCGAGGATCTCCGCGCGCTGCTGCTCGTCGAGGTCCAGGGTGCGCAGCACCTCGAGATCGGTGCGCATCGCGGTGAGCGGGGTGCGCAGTTCGTGCGCCGAGACGGCGGCGAAATCGCGGGCCGTCTCGAGTGCCGCCGCGGTTTCGGCCTGGGCGAACTGCACTCGCTCCAGCAGTGAATTCACTGCCTCGGAAAGCTTTTCGGCCTCCCAGACGCCGGATCCGTCCACCCGGACCTCGGCCGTGCTGGTGCCGCTGCGCGCACTCACCTGCCGGGTGAGATCGCGGATCGGGCGCACCGCGCCGCCACCGAACACCCAGCCCAGCCCGGCCGCCGCCGCCACCGCCAGCCCGGCCGCGAACAGCACCCAGCGCCGCTGCTCGGACATGGTGTGATAGGCGTCGGTCAGCGGGATCGCGATCGATACGGTCCGTCCCTCGGGCTGATTCTCGGTCGTGGTCAGCACCCGGAACGGCGTGCCCCCCAGCGTGACCGTATGTGAACCCGGGTCCTCGGCCGGGAGGCGCACGCTGGTGGAGGCGATGATCTCACCGTGGTCGCGGACCGTCACCGCCATATCCTTGTTCGGGGTCACCAGCGACAGCACCCCGACCGCGATGAGCGGCTGCATCAGCACGATGCGCGAGGCGATGTTCAATTCCTGGTCGGCCTGGGCGAGATTGTTGCGGCCCAGTGCCACCACCGACACCCAGCTCAGCACCGCGGTGATGATGATCGCGCCCAACGCCGCCGCCCCGGCGACCCTGGTGCGCAGCGAATAGGAATGTCGCAGCCCGAAGCGCCGCCGTCCCGGTGCGGTCATCCCGCACCGGCGCAGGTCGTTTCGGCGGGCGCGCCGGTCATTTCGGCATCCGCAGCACGAAGCCGACGCCGCGGATGGTGTGCAGCAGCCGGGGGGTGCCGTCGGCCTCGAGTTTGCGACGCAGATAGCCGACGAAGACGTCCACCACATTGGTGTCCGCGGCGAAGTCGTACCCCCACACCAGCTCCAGCAGTCGTTCCCGGCTCAACACCACCCCGGCGTTGCGAGCCAGTGTGGACAGCAGTTCGAATTCCCTTTTGGTGAGCTCGATTTCGTTACCGTGCAGCAGGGCGCGATAGCCCGCCACATCGATCTCCAAGGGGCCCACGGCGATCGAGCCCGGCGCCGCGGCGGGGGCGGTATCGGTGCGGCGGCGCAGCAGCGCCCGGATCCGCGCCACCAATTCGGCGAGGACGAACGGTTTCACCAGATAGTCGTCCGCGCCGGATTCCAGTCCGGCGATCCGGTCGCCGACCGAACTGCGCGCCGAGAGCACGCAGATCGGCACCTCGTTGCCCATCGCACGCAGCGCGGTCACCACGCCGGCGCCGTCGAGCACCGGCATGTTCATATCGAGCACGATGGCGTCGGGCGCCTGTTCGGCCACGCTGCGCAGGGCCGCGGCGCCGTCGCGGGCGATGACAACCCGGAATCCGGACAGTCGCAAGCCGCGTTCCACCGAGGACAGCACATCCTCGTCGTCGTCGACCACCAGCACCGTCGGATTCTCGCTGCTCGCCACGGTGTGCAGTGTAATTTGACCGCGCGGCCCCGGGGGTGGCCCGAGGCCCGCGCGAGTTGCCGACCCGGTGCCCGGGTCAGTAGTTGTGGCAGGAATCGGCGACTTCCTGAATCGTCTGGCTCAGACCGGCGGCCCGCGGGTCCTGCTGGGCGCGCTGCGCCTCGTCCGGATGCTGGGCCAGATACTGCTGGAATTCGGCGCGGCGCTGTTCCACCGGCTGATCGAATTTGGCCTTCAGCTCTGCCTTCTGGTCCGGATTGTTGTCCAGGATCGAAGCCAGCTGCGGCGCCTTGTCGTGCAGGGCGGCGTCGACCTGAGCGAAGCTGCAGGTCGAATTCAGCAGCGGCGCAACCAGTTCGGTCGGACCCGCGGATGCGGTGGCGGGGACCAGCAGGGCGGCCCCGGCGGCCAGGCCCGCGGCGGTGAGGGTGGTTGCGGCAAATCCGCGAATGCGCATGATTCTCTCTCCCTGTGCGTCGGCACGTACGTGTCCGGCACGGTATCGCCGGAGTCTGGGGCGCGCGTGAACCGATTCTGAGAAGACTCTGAACCGGCCCCGGGTGCGCGCCCGACACTCGAATGCCCCGATCAGGAACCGATACTCGAGCCGTTCGTACTCGCGGCCGGGTCGGCCGTGCTCTCCGCTGCCGAGTCGGCGGTCGGATCGGTCCCGGCGAGCAGTTGATCCTCCAGCGCGATGAGCACCGCGGGATCCTCGATGGTCGCGGGCATCTCCCACGTCTCGCCCGAGGCGATCTGGCGGATGGTGCGGCGCAGGATCTTTCCGGATCGGGTCTTCGGCAACGCCCGGACCACCGTCACGTCGTGCAGGGTCGCGATCGCGCCGATCTGCTCGCGCACGCGGGCGATGATCTCGGCCCGCAGCTGCGCCAGTTCGATGTCGACGCCGTTCTTGAGCACCACGTAGGCGATCGGCAGCTGCCCCTTCAGTTCGTCGGGCACTCCGATCACCGCGGTCTCCGCGACCGCCGAATGTCCCGAGATCGCGGCCTCGATGCCGCCGGCCGAGAGCCGGTGCCCGGCCATATTGATCACATCGTCGCTGCGGCCGAGGACGTACAGATATCCGTCCTCGTCGAAATAGCCGGAGTCGCCGGTCAGATAGTGCCCGGGGTAGGCGGACAGATAGGAGCGGCCGAAGCGTTCGTCGTCGCGCCACAGGCCGGTCAGCGAGCCGGGCGGGAGCGGGAGGCCGATCACGATATTGCCCTCGGCGCCGGTGGCCACCGCATCGCCTTCGTAGTCGAGGACGCGCAGGCGGTAGCCGGGTACCGGAACCGAGGCCGAGCCGGGTTTGATCGGCAACTGCTGCAGGCCGAGCGGGTTGGCGCACACCGGCCAGCCGGTTTCGGTCTGCCACCAGTGGTCGACCACCGGGCAGTCGGGCAGGTCGGCCAGCACCGTCTCCCGGGTCCACTCGTAGGTGGCCGGGTCGAGCCGTTCGCCGGCGCAGAACAGTGCGCGCAGCGAGGACAGATCGTGGCGGCGGGCCAGCGCGGCATCGGGATCGGCGCGGCGGATCGCGCGCAATGCGGTGGGGGCGGTGAACATCACGTGCACCCCGTACTGTTCGACCAGCCGCCAGTAGGTGCCGGAGTCGGGCGTACCGATCGGTTTGCCCTCGAACAGTATGGTCGTCGCGCCGACCAGCAGCGGGGCGTAGACGATATAGGAATGGCCGACCACCCAGCCGATATCGGAGGTGGTCAGCATCACCTGACCGGGGGAGACGTCGTAGATGTTGCGCATCGACCAGGCCAGCGCCACGGCGTGGCCGCCGTTGTCGCGCACCACGCCCTTGGGTTTTCCGGTCGTGCCCGAGGTGTAGAGGATGTAGAGCGGATCGGTCGCGGCCACCGGCACCGGGTCGGCCGGTTCCGCGTCGCGGACCATGTCCTCCCAATCCAGCCAGCGGGCCGCGATGGTGGCGGTGGAATCCGGCAGGGTGTCGGTGGCCGGCTGCGGGGCGGCGAACCGGATGGTCGGGAAGCCCTCGCGTTGCTTCACGACCACATTCCGTGGCGCGGTGGTGTGCACCTGGTCGAGTGCCTGCAGCACGATGGGCGGGTATTCGAGGCGCTTGTTCGGTTCCAGGCCGCCGGAGGCGGTGACGATCAGGACGGGTTCGGCGTCGTCGATGCGGGCGGCCAGTTCGTGGGCGGCGAATCCGCCGAAGACCACCGAATGCACCGCGCCGATCCGCGCGCAGGCCAGCATCGCGATCACGGCCTCGGGGATCATCGGCATGTAGATCACCACGCGGTCGCCGGTACGCACCCCGAGCCGCAGCATGGCGCCGGCGAACCGGGCGACCTCGGCCAGCAATTCGGCGTAGGTGTAGACGACTGTGGCGCCCGTCATAGCGGAGTCATATATTAAGGCGGGCTGATCCGCGCGACCGCCCGTTTTTTCGGAAATGCCCGTTTCGGCGGCGGTATCGGTATCGTCGTTCGTCGAGGCGGGTTCCGCTGTGAGATCG
Organism: Nocardia mikamii NBRC 108933; assembly: GCF_001613505.1. Lineage (GTDB taxonomy): Bacteria > Actinomycetota > Actinomycetes > Mycobacteriales > Mycobacteriaceae > Nocardia > Nocardia mikamii. The sequence continues at coordinate 177,272 of NZ_BDCM01000003.1, read as the reverse complement.
CGCACATGCCGATCGAGGGCGTTGTAGGAGGTGTTGAGGCGAGCATCGGGAAACCACCGAGCCGTCGGTCGTGCCGTGGTATCGAGAATCTGTTCGGGCGCAACGTCCCAGCTGATCGCCTCGGCCGCGCTACGCCAGAAGTCCGACGGATCGACCAGGCTGGTCTGGTAGGTGGGCCGGTACTCCTGCTTCGCGTTCAACCGTATGACTCCCTGCCTCGCATCGATGCCCGCCTCGATAGATCAGCCTGATTGTGGCAGACTTCACGCGACGTCCGGGCGGCCGCCGCGACCTTTGATTTTGGCTGGAACAGCCAGGTCAACGGCTGGTGGTTGCCAAGAGGTCACACAAGAAGTTATTGATCCGTTAGAATCGCATGTCACCTATTTCGGCCGTCATGGACGCAATTTCTCGGCCAGCCGCAGTTCCCGGCCCGTTCTGCTTATCGAGCCGCGCGTGCGATCGTGGAGGCTCGCCGATGGCGCGTGGCTGGGGCCAGTTTGGAAAGTGAGTTGGAGATGCGTGACGCCGCTAGGCCCGTTGGGAAGCGCTGGGCGCTCGGCAACTGGGACCTGCGCTGGAAGGTTACGGCCGTGCTGGCCGTGCCGCTGCTCGTCGCGGTGGTACTCGGTGCTTCCAGGATCGCGTCCGAGTTCAGTGACTCGAGCCACCTGGATCAGGCCGTCGAGCACGTCGAGGCGATTCCGGCCGTCACCGGCCTGAGTGGTGCCGCGGCCACGGTCGCCGGTGGCCAGATGGCCGCGATCAGCCCGACCCAGTCGCTGGTTCAGGACGCGGACCTGACGCGACTGGACGGCGCCATCCAGACCGCGCAGAAGGCCACGGCCAAACTGGACGGCGTTCCGGGTGCGCGCGATGCGATCGAGCAGATGATCAAGGGCGCCCAGGCGGTGCGCGACCAGGGCACCAAACCCTCGCCGGTCCTCGCCGACGCGATCGCCCAGGAAGAGGCGATCCGCCAGAACAGCGTCCGCACGGTCGAGGAGATCGTCTCGACCATCTCCGACCCCGGCGTCGACGCGGCGAAGCTGCGCCTGGTCGACTCGCTGAACACCCGCGCGGTGATGGTCCAGGAGATCGCGGCCTCGGCCAAGACCCTGACCGGTGACGCCAAGGGCGGTCTGCACGACTTCCAGGTCGCCGGCAACACCGAGAAGTACATGCTCGACCTGCTGGCCAAGCGTCTGCCCGAGAACGATCCGACGATCGCCGAGCTGAACGGCTTGCTGCAGAACCGGATCACCATGACCAGCGGGCCGAACGTCGACGTCGGCCAGCTGCCGCTGATGGATATCAAGCAGTCGCTGGTCGACAGCCTGAACGGCTACACCAAGATCGTCGGTTCCTCGACCCAGGACATCACCTCGCGGGTGAACGACCTGGCCGGTAACGCCCGGACCGGCGCCATTCAGTACGCGATCATCGTGGTCCTGACGATTCTGGCCGCGCTGATCTTCGCCGTGCTGGTCGCACGGGCCATGATCGTGCCGCTGCGCAAGCTGCGCCTGGCCGCGCTGCGCGTCGCCGAACACGACCTCGGCTACGAGGTCTCGCGCCTGCGTGACGGCGCCAGCCCCGAGGATGTGCCGCTCGAGCCGATGCCGGTGCACACCGAGGAAGAGGTCGGCCAGCTCGCTCGCGCGGTCGACGACATCCACGGTCAGGCCCTGCGCCTGGCGGCCGACCAGGCCTCCATGCGTACCCAGGTCAACGATATGTTCGAAACCCTGGCGCGCCGGTCGAAGTCACTGGTCGACCATCAGCTCTCGCTGATCGAGGCGATGGAGTACGACGAGAAGGACCCGCGCCTGCTGGAGAACCTCTTCCGGCTCGACCACCTCGCCGCCCGTATGCGCCGAAACGGCGACAACCTGCTGATTCTGGCCGGCACGCGGCAGCGGCGCAGCAAGTCCGCGCCGGTCGAGATCGCGGACGTACTGCGTGCCGCCATCTCCGAGGTCGAGGACTACGAGCGCGTGAAGCTGGGCGCCACCCCGCGTGGCGCCATCACGGAACCGGCCGCCTCCGACCTGGCGCACCTGTTCGCCGAGCTGCTCGACAACGCGCTGCGCGCCTCGCCGCCGGAGACCGACGTCAAGTTCACCTTCGCCCAGGCTCACGACCAGGGTCTGCTGATCGAGGTCGCCGACCGCGGTATCGGTATGCCGCCCGCCGAGATGGCATCGATCAACCGGCGCCTGGAGACGACCGCCGAGGTCGGTGCGGACACCGCGCGCCACATGGGTCTGTTCGTCGTCGGCCGGCTGGCCGAGCGGCACGGCCTCAACGTGCGCCTGCGCCCGACCTTCGACACCGCCCGCGACCCGGGTGTCACCGTCACCGTGCACGTGCCCAAGGCGATCATCGTGGCGCCGTCGGGCGGAACGGTCTCGCTGCCGGATCAGTCCGGTGAGCAGATGTCGGTGCCGCCCCAGCGGCCGTCCGTGGCGTCGTCGATGCAGATGCGCGGCGTCACCCGGACCCCGAGCGGCAACATGATGGTCACCGTGGATCCGGGCGTGAGCGGGCCGATTCCGATCACGCCGGCCGCGGATGCCGGCGACGACCGCACGGTGCGCACCAACGGTGCCGCCGCCGCGGCGAACGGTTCGGCCGCGGGCGGACTTCCGCAGCGCCAGCCGGGCGGTGCGGTTCCGGGCGGGCTGCCGCAGCGGCAGCCGGGCGCCAACGGACCGGCCGCGCGTCATCCGCTCGCCGACGCCGAGCCGGGCACGGGCTTGCCGCAGCGTGAGCCGGGTGCCAACGGACCGCAGGCTCCCAAGGCGCAGCCGAACGCGAATCTGCCCCAGCGCGGCGGATCCCCGACGGCGCAGCCGACCTCGGGTCTGGCCGCCAATATGCTCAAGCGTCAGCCGGGTGCGGCGGGTCAACCGCCGCGGCCGGGCCGACCGACCGGACTGCCGCAGCGGCCGCCGGCCGGGGGTAACGGCCTCTCGCAGCGCGAAGGCGGTCTGCCACAGCGTGATTCGGGCTCGAGCCTGCCGCCGCGGGAAGGTGGCCTGCCGCAGCGCGGCGGCTCCGGCCTGCCGCAGCGGCCGCCCGCCGGTGAGGACCGCCCCGCGGCCGGCCTGCCGGCCCGCGAACTCGGCGCCAACGGCCTGCCGCAGCGGACTCCGGGCACCAACGGCGCCCCGGCGCGTGAGGGGGGCCTCCCGCAGCGGGAATCCGCGAGCGGTGGTCTGCCGCAACGGGAACCGTCCAACGGCGACCTGCCGCAGCGCGGCGCCGGAGGCGGCCTGCCGCAGCGGACGCCGGGTTCCAACGGCGCGCCGTCGCGCGAGGGTGCGCCCACCGGTCTGCAGCGCGATGCCGGTAATGGTCTGCCGCAGCGGGACGCCGGCAGCGGTCTGCCGCAGCGCGACGCCGGCAGCGGTCTGCCGCAGCGGAATGCCGGAAGTGGCCTCCCGCAACGGGATTCGGGCAGCGGTCTGCCGCAGCGTGGTGCCGGTGGTGGACTGCCGCAGCGCGAAGGCATCGGCGGACTTCCGCAACGCGACGCCGGAAGTGGTCTGCCGCAACGAGAGTCGAATGAGGGTCTGCCGCAGCGTGCCCCGGCCGCGGGCGGTCTGCCGCAGCGGCAACCGGGCGCCGGTCTGCCGCCGCGGCCGGAACCCACCCCGGGGCTGAGCCTGCCCGGACGTCATGCGCCGCAGCGGGACAGCTCCGCCGCGGACGCGAATGCGGAATCCGGTGAGGGTCGCGAACGCGGCCGTCACAGTTACCGGTCGAATCCGCAGAAGACGGCATCGTTCTTCCAGACCCGGCTGCAGCCCGCAGCCGACGCCGGCCCGTCGGAAGGGGGGAGTCCGATCTTCGCCGAGATGATGTCGGCGTGGCTCGCGGACCCCAACCCGGACCGGTCCCAAGTCGCCGCCTCCTTCGAATCCCCAGGTGACGAAGGCTGGCAGGCTGCCCGGCGGGCAGTGGAAACCTCGTCGGAGAAGCGGACGGCGGCCGGATTGCCGCAGCGCGATCCCGGTAATCGGCTGGTCCCCGGTGGTGTCACCGGGCGGGCCGATCGGACGCCGAGCCGCGACCCAGAGTCGATCAGGTCAAGTCTGAGTCGTCACCAGCAGGGCGTCCGGGATGGCCGCGCAATGGGAGCAATGAACCTAACCGGAGATAAAGGAGACCGATGAACCCCGATCTAGGTGGTACGAACCGTCAGCTGGATTGGCTGGTTTCGAACTTCGCCAACGAGGTTCCGGGCGTCGCTCATGCCGTGCTGGTTTCGGCGGACGGCCTGTTGATGGCCGCGAGCGCTCAATTGCCCGTTGACCGTGCCGAACAGCTGTCCGCCGTGACCGCAGGTTTGGCCAGCCTCTCTGTCGGCGTTTCGAACCTGTTCGAAGGCGGCACGGTACTGCAGTCCGTGGTCGAGATGGAACACGGTTACCTACTGCTCATGGCAGTCGGTGACGGGTCCTATCTGGCCGTGCTGACGAACACGTCCTGCGATATCGGCCAGGTGGGCTACGAGATGGCTCTGCTGGTCGAGCGGGTGGGCCAGACAGTCCAGGCCACACCTCGCGTCACGATGGGTTCCTGATGGTGGGATGGACATAGACAACCAGCACGTGGGGAGCGCCGAGCCCAGCCTCGTCCGTCCGTACTCGCTGACCGCCGGTCGTACGCGGCCGACGGTGGAGTTGGCATTGGAGGCGCTCGTCGCATCGCATCCGGTCGCCCTGGAGCGGCAGTTCGAACTGACCAACATCGAGACGTCAATCGTGGAGTTGTGCAGAGAATCGCCATCTGTCGCGGAACTGGCTGCCCGACTGGGTATTCCGATCGGGGTGGCTCGAGTGCTCGTCGCCGACCTCATCGAGGCGGGACATGTTCGAGTTTCGGCGACTTTGAAAGACGATTCGAGCGACGATGAACGTCGCGAGCTGATCGAAAGGGTTCTCAGTGGACTCCGGCGTATTTGATTCGACGGCCCAGGTCGATACCCGCAACGCCAAGCCAACCTCCGCGAAGATCGTGGTGGCCGGTGGCTTCGGTGTGGGTAAGACGACCTTGGTCGGTGCTGTATCGGAGATCGTTCCGCTGCGCACCGAGGCTTTGGTGACCAACGCCAGTGTGGGCGTTGACAGCCTGACCGCCGTGCCGACGAAGGCCACCACCACGGTGGCCATGGACTTCGGCAGGATCAGCCTCGCCGACGATTTGGTGCTTTATCTGTTCGGCACACCCGGCCAGTACCGATTCTGGTTCATGTGGGACGACCTGATTCGCGGCGCCATCGGGGCGGTAGTGCTGATCGACACCAGACGGCTGGAGGATTCCTTCGCCGCCGTCGACTACTTCGAGGCTCGTGGGCTGCCGTTCCTGGTGGCCATCAACGAGTTCGACGACGCACCGCGGTACCCCCTGGAAGACATCCGCCAGGCGCTGGCCGTCCCGGCGGACGTGCCGATCATGTCGATCGACGCGCGCCGCCGCGAGCCGGTGAAGCAGGCGCTGGTCTCGGTCACCGAGTACGCGCTGCGCAAAGTGGTTCAGGGTTACTGATACGCCGGCGACCGGCCGCACGACGCGGCCGCGTCGGCGCGCGGTGGCGCCACGACCGCCGATCGCCCGCTCCGGCGCGGTTACGCTCGGAGCGTGAAGATCTCGGCGCGTGAGTTTTTCGACGGTGTGCTCGATCCCGGTTCGTATCGCGGCTGGGATCGAGAACCGATCGAGGTGACCACTGCGCCGGCGTATCGCGCGGAACTGACCGCCGCGGCCGAGCGCAGCGGCACCGACGAATCGGTGCTGACCGGTGAGGGGCGGTTGCGCGGGCGGCGCGTCGCGGTGATCGCGTGTGAATTCGGCTTTCTCGCCGGATCGATCGGCGTGGCGGCCGCCGAGCGGATCGTCACCGCCGTCGAACGCGCCACCGTACTGGGTCTGCCCCTGCTCGCCTCGCCCACCTCCGGCGGAACCCGTATGCAGGAGGGCACGGTGGCCTTCGTGCAGATGGTGAAGATCGCGGGCGCGGTGGCCACACACAAGTCGGCCGGCCACCCCTATTTGGTGTATCTGCGCAATCCCACGATGGGCGGGGTGTTCGCCTCCTGGGGTTCGCTGGGGCATATGACCTTCGCCGAACCCGGGGCGCTGATCGGGTTCCTGGGCCCGCGAGTGTACGAAGCGCTCTACGACCGGCCCTTCCCCGAGGGCGTGCAGACCGCGGAAAATCTGTATCGCAACGGGGTCATCGACGGGGTGGTGCCGGTCCGGTTCTTTCGCCGGATCGCGCACCGCATGTTGAATGTCGCGGTTCCCGTCGCGGGACAGGCGGATTCGCAATCCGTCGCTACATCCGCGCAGGATTTCCCGCTCACCTCTCCTGTCGACGGCGGCGGTGCCACAGGGTCGGCCGAAAAGCCCGCCGAGTCGGGCGAACGCATGTCGGCGGCCGACTCCGATGCCGCCCAGGATATGGGAGGCGCCGAGGCGTTTTCGCCATCCGCAGCGCCGAATGCCTCGACACCACAGGCGGATTCGAGTAGTGGACACTCGGCCGCAGATGCGCCGGTCGTCGATGATGCGAGTTCGCTGGGAGTCGGGCGAAGGGCGGCATCGGGTGCTGGACGAACAGTTGCAGCGGATGCCGACCGAGCGGGTGCGCCGGGTGTGGGTCGAGCGGGTTCGCCGGGCGCTGAGGCCGCGGATACACCGGCGTGGGAGTCGGTGCTGATCTCCCGTGATCCCCGGCGCCCCGGCATTCGCGAGCTGTTGCGGCAGGCGACCGATCGGGTGCCATTGAGCGGTACGGGGCAGGGCGAATCCGACCGCACCGTCGTCCACGCCATGGCCCGCCTGCGCGGCGAGCCGTGCGTGATCTTCGGTCACGACCGGGCCGGCCAGACCGGTGAGAACACCATGGGGCCGGCGGCATTGCGCGAGGCGCGCCGCAGTATGCACCTCGCCGCCGAACTCCACATTCCGTTGGTCCTGGTCATCGATACCGCGGGCGCGGCGCTGTCCCAGGAGGCCGAGGAGCGCGGCCTGGCACCTGAAATCGCCCGCTGCCTGGCGGATCTGGTCACTCTGGCCACGCCGACCGTGTCGGTACTGCTGGGCCAGGGCACCGGCGGTGGGGCATTGGCCCTGCTGCCCGCCGACCGTGTCCTCGCCGCGACTCACGCTTGGCTGGCACCACTGCCGCCGGAAGGTGCCAGCGCGATCGTCTTCCGCGATACGGCCCATGCGCCGGAGCTGGCTGCCGCCCAACGAGTCGGCGCGTCCGATCTGTTCACCGATGGCATCGTCGACCGCATCGTCGCGGAGTACCCCGACGCCGCCCACGAACCGATCGACTTCTCCCGCCGCATGGTCGCCGCCATCGCCGAGGAATTGGCGGGTCTGCGAAGACGTCCGACCGACGACCTGCGCGCTCTTCGGCACAGCCGCTACCGTCGGCTGGGCGTTCCCGGCTGAACGTGCGGTCCCCTGTTCCGGCCGCGCGTCGCGGCGCGTTCGGCGGGCAGTCGGGTCCACGGTCGCTGTGCCGCTGCGCCGGCCGAAGCCGAGCCACAGAAGGATGCCTGGTCACATGCGATACTGGTCGAGTCAGATCAGTCGGTCACCAATGCGGAGCGAGGACTCGATGACAGCCGATCCGATGCCGAGCGACGATCGCGCACGCCCGCGATGGCCCGTGCCGCCACCGGAGGGATACACCGCCGACGATCTCGAACGACTGCCCGACCTTCCCCCACATACCGAGCTGATCGACGGGAGCCTCGTCTTCGTGAGCCCGCAGATGATGTTTCATATGCGCGTCATCAATTATCTGGCTCGAACGCTCGGTGACCAGGCTCCCGGCAACCTGGAGGTGTGCCGGGAAATGACGGTGACGCTCGGGAGCCGGCAACGCCCTGAACCCGACATCATGGTGGTCTCTGCCGACGCCGTCGCCGACTTGGCGACCACGACCTTCGCTCCGGACGACGTAGTTCTCACAGTCGAGGTGGTCTCGCCCGATTCCGAGGAACGCGACCGCAAGCGCAAGCCACTTCTCTATGCCGAAGCGGGGATTCCGCATTTCTGGCGGATCGAGAACGCCGACGACCGCGCCGTGGCCTACGTTTACGAATTGGACCCGGCTACCAAGCAGTACGCGCTCACCGGCATCCATCACGATCGGCTGCACGTGCGTGTCCCTTTCGACATCGACCTCGATCTCGGCCGGGCAACCGAGCGCTGACGTCCGGGGTTCAGCCAGTCGAGCTCGTGCGATTCGAACACGCAGGTGCGCGTCGTTGACGGCTCGGCAAACCGCTTCTACGGTCGGACGGTGACCTTTCGCAGCGAGAGCAGCACAGTACCGTCGGTGATTCTCAACGACGGCCATCTGATTCCGAGGCTGGGCTTCGGGGTCTTCCAGGTGCCGGAGGGACAGACCTTCGACACGGTCACCGCCGCTCTGGAGGCGGGGTACCGCAGCATCGACACCGCGGCGGCGTACGGGAACGAGGCCGAGGTGGGGCGGGCGATCGCCGAATCGGGGCTGGCGCGCGACGAGGTCTTCATCACCACCAAGCTGTGGAATGCCGACCAGGGGTACGACTCGACCCTGCGCGCGTTCGACGCGAGTATGAAACGGCTCGGGTTCGAGTACCTCGATCTGTATCTGATCCACTGGCCGGTCGCGAGCGCGGATCGCTACGTCGACACGTTCCGCGCGTTCCAGTCGCTGAAGACACAGGGCCGCATCGGCTCGATCGGTGTCTCCAACTTCCAGCCGGAACACCTGCGGCGGGTGATCGGGGAGACCGGTGAGGTTCCGGCCGTGAACCAGGTGGAGCTGCATCCCGCGCTCGCGCAGAACACACTGCGTGCCTTCCATGCCGAGCACGGCATCGCCACCGAGGCGTGGAGTCCGCTCGGCCAGGGCGCGGAACTGAAAGATCCCACCGTGGCCGCGGTCGCCGAACAGGTGGGCCGCACGCCCGCCCAGGTCGTGATCCGGTGGCACCTGCAGCTGGGCAATATCGTCATTCCGAAGTCGGTGAATCCCGAGCGCATCCGGGAGAACTTCGATGTATTCACCTTCGAACTCGACGCCGAGCAGATGACCACCCTCAACGCGCTCGACACCGGCAGCCGTGTCGGCCCGGATCCCGACACTTTCGCGATGGGTCTCGACTGAGTCGGCGCAGCGAACCGATGTATCGGATCGCATCTGCCGATTCCCGGCTGGTGGCGGACCGAACCACTCAGGGCAGACCCAGGTAGCGCGTGAGCTCGACCGCTGCGGCGCGTCCCGCTCGGTTGGCGCCGATCGTGCTGGCCGACGGCCCGTATCCGATCAGGTGAATACGCGGGTCGGCCGCGACCTGGGTGGCAAGGTGCCCCGTCATCGTGATGCCGCCGCCGGGCCCGCGCAGTCGCAGCGGCGCCAGGTGGTCCAGTGCGCTGCGGAAACCGGTGGCCCAGAGGATCACATCGGCGGCCCGGAAGCTGCCGTCGGCCCAGCGCACGCCCTCCGGTTCGATGCGGGCGAACATCGGGTGCCAGGTCAGCGCGCCGCGCGCGCGGGCGGCGCGAATCCGGTCGTCGACCGGCAGCCCGGTCACCGACACCACCGACCGTGGCGGCAGACCCCGTCGCACGCGGTCCTCGACCATCGCGACCGCCCGGCGGCCCTCGTCGGGCCCGAACGGGCCCTCCCGCCAGCGTGGCTCCGTCCGCGACACCCACGTCGTGCTCGTGACCTGGGAGATCTCGTCGAGCAGCTGGACGGCGGAGATCCCCGCGCCGACCACCACGACGTGCTTACCGGCGAATTCCGCCGCGCTGCGGTAGTCGTGGGCGTGCAACTGCCGCCCGGCGAAGGTTTCCGCGCCCGGATAGTACGGAATGAACGGCTTTTCCCAGGTGCCGGTCGCATTGATCACGCCACGCACGCGCAGGGTCCGGCCGGTGGCGCCCGGTAACCCGGTCGGCGCATCCGTTGTTCGCCCCGAATCGGCGGCCGTGGGCGGCTCGTCGGAACCTGTTGCGGCCGAGAGGTTTTCGCCGATTGTGGTCTCGACATGCAACAGCCCGTCCACCGACGTCCCCGGACATGTTGCGGTGCTGGCTCGGTCGCACACCACCCGTACCGATACCGGCCGGCGAACCTGCAGGTCGAACCGCTTTTCGTACAGCTCGAAATAGTGCGGCACCGCGGTGGCGGCGGGGACGGAATCCGAACCGGCCGGCAGGGTTTCGGTGAACGACATCCCCGGCAGGTCGTGCACTCGATTCACCGTGCTCAAAGTCAGTGAAGGCCAGCGGAATTGCCATGCGCCACCGGGGCCGGGGGAGTGGTCGACGATGACGAAATCGACTTCCGGGGTCAATCCGAGCCGCCGCAGGTGATAGCCGACCGACAGACCGGCCTGGCCGGCGCCGATCACCACAATCTCGAAATCGGGTGCGGTCACCGCCGTCACAGTACGCGTCGGGTGCGTTGCGGCAACTGTCCGGCGCATACAGTGGAGTCGATACCGACCGGCGGGTGCGGTGAGGTGCGCCCCCGGAAGAGAAACCGCGCGAATGGGGAGAGGTCAGATGCTCGCAGTGAGCCGGGATGGTGACGTGGTCACCATCGAATTGCAGCGCCCGCAGCGCCGCAACGCCCTCAACGACGAGTTGGTGGCAGCGTTGCGCGAGGCCGTCACGTCCGCGGCGGCCGACGCGCGGGTGATCGTGCTGACCGGTCAGGGTCCGATTTTCAGTGCCGGCGCCGATCTGTCCGGCGTCTACTCGTCGGATTTCCTCGACGGACTGCTCGGTCTGTTGCACACCATCGAAACGGTCCCGGTGCCGGTGATCTCCGCCATCAACGGCGGCGCGCTCGGTGCCGGCGTGCAGTTGGCGCTGGCCTCCGACCTGCGGGTGATGAGCCCGGATTCCTATATCGCCATTCCGGCCGCCAAGCTGGGCATCTCCGTGGATCGCTGGACGGTGCGCCGGCTGGTCTCGCTGATCGGCGGCGGCCCGGCGCGAACCGTACTGATGGGTGCCGAGAGCGTAACCGCCTCCGACGCATACGCTTTCGGCTTCGCCAACCGCCTCGGCACGCTGGCCGACGCGCAGGAATGGGCGAAGTCGATCGCCCAGCTCGCCCCGCTCTCGCTGCGTCACCTCAAGCTGGTGTTCAACGACGACGGCACCCGCGGCGAGGACACTCCCGAGCAGCGCGCCGCCCTCGAGGCCGCCTGGCGCAGCGCCGACGCCGAGGAGGCGCGGCTGGCGCGGGAACAGAAGCGCGCGGCGAAGTTCGTGGGCCGCTGATGGCCGGCACCGAGATCGTCGCGGCCGCCCGCCGCGCGGCGCTGGCCGCGGCCGGGCTGGTCGGACTGCGCTGGGTGGCACGGGCGGCGTGGCGGATTCCCGTGGAAATGGGGGCGTCCGCCGCCGCCATCGCACCGCTGGCGACGCGGTCGGCGAGCTACCGCGACCGGCAGTTCCACAACACCGAACCCAGCAGCCAGATCACGCCCGGCTCGGGTGCGTCCCTGCTGCTGTCGGCACTGACCCGTCGCGATGTGGGGCGGCCACCGGCGCAGATCCCGCTGGCCAGCGCCGAACATCCCGAGCAGGCGGCCGAGCTGGCGGTGACCTGGTTCGGCCACGCCACCGCGCTGATCGAGGTCGACGGCTACCGCATCCTCACCGACCCGGTGTGGAGTGAGCGGGTCTCGCCGTCGCCACTGGTCGGCCCGGCCCGGTTGCATCCGGTGCCGGCGCCGCTGTCGTCGCTGCCCGCACTGGACGCGGTGGTCATCTCGCACGATCATTACGACCATCTGGACCGTGAGACCGTGCGCGCGCTGGTGGCCGGTCAGGACGCACCGTTCGTGGTGCCGATCGGGATCGGCGCCCATCTGCGCAAATGGCAGGTGCCGGAGGCTCGCATCATCGAATTGGATTGGAACACTTCCACGTCCATCGCGCGCCCGGGGCACGGTGAGCTCACCGTCACCTGCACCGAGGCGCGGCACTTCTCCGGGCGCGGCTTCACCCGCAACACCACGCTGTGGGCGTCGTGGGTCTTCGCGGGCCCGCGAAGACGAGCATATTTCGGCGGCGACACCGGATACACGAAGGCGTTCGCCGAAATCGGCGCGACCTACGGCCCCTTCGATCTGACCCTGCTGCCGATCGGCGCCTACGACGTGCACTGGCCGGATGTGCACATGAATCCCGAGGAGGCGGTGCGCGCCCACGCCGACGTGTGCGTCGGCGACGCCGAATACGGCATGTTGGTGCCGATTCACTGGGCCACGTTCAACCTGGCCTTCCACGGCTGGTCGGAACCGGTCCGCAGACTTGTTGCAGCGGCGCGTGCAGCGGGTACCCGGGTAGTGGTGCCCCTTCCCGGCGGGCGGATCGATACCGATGCGGTATCACCGCAGGTCTCCTGGTGGGAGGATGTGCGCTAGCAACGCAGTCGACGAGTGAAGGAGTGGGCTTCATGAGTTTGATGGATACGCTCAAGGGTCTGGTGGGTAAGGGCCGCGACGCGGCCTCACAGAACGCGGACAAGGTGCACGGGGCGGTCGACAAGGCCGGTGGCTTCGTCAACGAGAAGACCGGGGGCAAGTACTCCGATCACATCGACAAGGGCACCGAGGCCATCAAGAAGAACATCACCCAGCAGGGCGGCAACACCCCGCCGCCGGCGCCCGAGCCGCCCGCCGCGCCCCCGCAGACTCCGCCCGCCACGCCGCCGCAGGCGCCGCAACCGCCGGAGGGCTGAGGGGGAGGCGGGATGCCCGGTTCGCCCGGGCTCACTCGCCGATCGACGACGGGCACCGCCGGAGGTTCACTCCTCCGGCGGTGCCCGTTTTCGCTTTACACTGCGACTATGGCGGGGCGCCGCGAGTTCGGGGGCATCGAGGTCGGTCTGACCAACCTCGACAAGGTGCTGTACCCGGCGACGGGCACCACCAAGGGTGAGGTGATCGACTACTACACCGCCATCGCACCGGCTCTGCTGCCGCATATCGCCGATCGTCCGGTGACGCGTAAGCGCTGGCCCAACGGGGTGGGCGAATCCTCGTTCTTCGAGAAGAATCTGGCCGCGCACGCACCGAAATGGATCGAGCGGCGGCCGATCGAACATTCCGATCGCCGGGTGACCTATCCGGTCATCGACTCGGTGGCCGGTCTGGCCTGGCTCGGACAGCAGGCGTCGTTGGAAATCCATGTCCCGCAATGGCGTTTCGTCGACGGCTCCCGCGGCCCGGCCACTCGCATCGTCTTCGATCTCGATCCCGGGCCCGGAGTGGAACTGGCCGATTGCGCGTCGGTGGCATTGTGGATTCGCGACACCGTGCGCGACGCCGGTCTCGACGCCTTTCCGGTGACCAGCGGCAGCAAGGGTATTCACATCTACGTGCCGCTGGATCGGGTGCTGAGTCCCGGCGGCGCCTCGACGGTCGCCAAGCAGCTGGCCACCGGCCTGGAGAAGCTGCATCCGACCCTGGTCACGGCGACGATGGCGAAGGCCGTGCGGCCGGGCAAGATCTTTCTGGACTGGAGCCAGAACAATCCGGCGAAGACCACCATCGCGCCGTATTCGATGCGCGGGCGCGAGCAGCCGACGGTGGCGGCGCCGCGCAGCTGGGACGAAATCGCCGATCGACACCAGCTGCGGCAGTTGCGTTTCGACGAGGTGCTCGAACGCTGGCGCTCCGACGGGGACCTGCTGGCCGGCCTGGATCCGCCGCTGGGCAGTGCCGGTGCGTCGGACCCGCTGCAGACCTACCGATCCATGCGTGACCCCGCTCGCACCCCCGAACCGGTTCCGCCCGGCCCGCCCGACCCCGGTGCGGGTGATCGCTTCGTGGTGCAGGAACACCATGCCCGGCGACTGCACTGGGACGTGCGGCTCGAACGCGATGGTGTGCTGGTGTCGTGGGCGGTGCCGAAGGGTCCGCCGACCTCGCCGTCGCAGAACCGGCTGGCCGTGCACACCGAGGACCACCCCCTGGAATATCTGCATTTCCACGGCACCATCCCGCGTGGCGAATACGGGGCCGGGCAGATGACGATCTGGGATTCCGGCACCTACGACACCGAGAAGTGGCGCGCGGACGAGGTGATCGTCCAGTTTCACGGCGAGCGCCTCGACGGCCGCTACGCCTTCATCCGCACCGACGGCAAGCAGTGGTTGATGCACCTGATGAAATCACAGGTCGCAGAGCCGGAGGAGGATGCGGGACAAGGCAGTTCGAGCGACGGGCAGTACGCCGCCCGGCAGGACGGCGCCGTCGAACGTCGGCTTTCCGAAACCGTTGGCGCGCACGGTGATTCCGCAGCCCGCACCGTAAGCCGCACCGAGGCGCGGCCTGCGGGAGCCGAGGCAGATACGCCGAACACGGCGGCTCCGTCCCGAGAAGGCGGGAACGGCGCGCGGTCCGGCGCCGAGTTTCCGCGCGGGCTGTCACCGATGCTTGCGACCTCCGGGGATGTGGCGAAACTCGGAGCGCGGGACTGGGTCTTCGAGACCAAATGGGACGGGTTCCGGGTCATCGTCGAAATAGACGACGACGGCGTGGTGATCCGCAGCCGCGCCGGCAATACCGTCACCGGCCGTTATCCGCGGATCGCCGAGCTGGGGCGGCGACTGCGGGGACATCGGATCGTGCTCGACGGAGAAGCGGTCGTGTCCGACGCCGAGGGGGCGTCGAATCTGGCTCTGCTGCAGGCGGATCCGGCGCAGGCGGACTTGGTCGCGTTCGACGTGCTGTATCTGGACGGCACCTCGCTGCTGCGCAAGCGCTACGCGGATCGGCGGCAGGTGCTGGAGGCGCTGGCCGAGGGCGTGCCCTCGCTGCTGGTTCCGCCGCGTCTGGACGGTTCGGGTGCGGACGCCCTGGAATACAGCCGCGAGCATCGTCTCGAAGGGGTCGTCGCCAAACGCAAGGATTCGGTCTATCTGCCCGGCAAGCGCGGCCAGTCGTGGATCAAGACCCGCAACTGGCGCACCCAGGAGGTGATCGTCGGCGGCTGGCGGCGCAGCGCCGCACGAGAATTCGCCTCCCTGCTGGTGGGCGTCCGCCACGAAGGCGAGCTGTACTACATCGGTCGCGTGGGCACCGGCTTCAGCGATCGCGAGATGTCGGAGCTGACCGCGCGGCTGCGCCCGCTGCGCCGCAAGACCAGCCCCTTCGCCAACGAGCTGACCGCCGATGAACGCAAGGATGCCGTCTGGGCGACGCCGAAGATCACCGGCACGGTGCGGTATATGAACTGGACCGAATCCGGGCGGCTGTGGCATCCGGCGTGGGTGCCGGAGGAGAAGTAGCGGGAGCCGCCGCACGTTGCGGCAATGTGGCTCTCGCGGAACGGGACTCGGCGGCCGCGACCGGGTGGGTCGCGGCCGCCGGGCAGGACTCGCACGAGAGCTACCGCGACCTCAGTTCGTGATGGTGTCGTTCCACTTGGTCGTGCCGGCCGGGGCGGCCAGCGTGCTGACGAGGTCGACCCCCGCGATGATCAACGCCGGTCCGCCGACCACGATCGTGCCGATGATGGCTCCCACCGTTGCGCCGGTGATGAATCCGGCGATGATGCCCGGGCCGGTGGGCAGGGCGGCCGCCGCCCCGATCACACCGCCGATGACCGCGCCGGCGGCAGTGCCGACGAAGCTACCGATTGCCGTCGCGAGCCCGAACTGGGTGGCGAAGGCGTTCATCGCATTCTGATTCTCCCGCAGCGACGCCACCGGCGTCACCGGAACCGGCCGGGCCGCCGCGGCGTCCTTCACCACGGTCAGATCCAGGACCCGGGCATCGCCGCGCACCTGGTGGGGCATGGGGTACTCCAAGCCGTCCTGCCGGAAGGACAGCGGCAGCGTCACGAGTGTCCGGCCGCCGGTGTCGGTGACGTCGACGGTGCGACCGTCCGCATCGACGCGGAAAAAGCCGCCGTCGAGAGTGGTTTCGACGGTGTTGCCCGTCAGGTGGGTCTCGTAGCGCACCGTGGGTGCGCCGGTATCGGCATGGACGGTACCTGCCCCGAGGGCGACGGCCACCACTGCCGGAAGGGCAACAGCGGCGAACTTGCGCAGAAACATTCCGGTTCCAATCTCCATCAGGAAGACATTCGGCAGCCGAAAACGACGCGCGCTGAGAACCCAATACCCCCGACGTATTTCAACCCCTGCGCGTGGAGCCGTGGTCCGGCTAACTCACGGAAGTAACCGTACCTTCACCGGGTCGCAAAGTGGAGCGAATTCGATCCGCTGACTTGGTATTTCGCAAAGCGAATAAGTTTGCCCGGTTCTGTCGCTGATCGCTGACTGTTTGCCCCGGCGAGTTACAGCAACACGCCGATTGCCGCCGCGCCGCCGCACACCACCACCGACACGATCAGGGCGAGGTAGTCGGCGCGGTGGGGTCCGGCCGGATGGGCGGTCAATTCGCCCGTCCCGCCGCGTGCGGTGATGGCCTCACCCAATTCGCCGGCCCGGCGGGTGGCGACGGCCATGGCCGCGGTGAGAATGTCCACGAGCGGATTCGCGGCTCCGCGCGCCATGGAACCGTCCTTGGGACGTAGCCGGCGGGCGGCGCGCAGCACCCGGATCTCGTCCATCAGCAGCGGCAGTCCGCGCAGGGTCAATGCCACGACGACCGCCCATTCGTCCACCGGAATCCGCAGAACCCGCAGCGGCGCACCGAGTTTGGCGAGGGCGGGGGCGATCTCGCTCATCGGGGTGGTCCACGCGATCAGGAACGAGGTGGTCAGCAAGATCAGCCCGAACAGGGTGACCTGAACATACCGCAGGACGGCGGTTCCGCCGGTGGGGATGGTGATCAGTCCGCCGAGCGCGATCAGCGCCCAGAACCACCACGGCAGCCGTGGCAGCGTGCCCAGCGGCAGCCGGGCGGTCAGTCCGATCGCGATCAGGAAGGCGACCACCACACCGAGAACCGGCCACGTGGGCTGCAACATCAGCAGGACGCTGATGAAGAAGGCGACGATCATCTTGGTTCCGGCCCAGAGCCGATGGATCGGGCTCTCGACCGGAACTTCGCGCAGCAGCACCATACTCATCGCGCACCTCCGAGGGCGTCGCCGTGCCGGCCCCGGCTGTGCCGCTTCCTGCCCCGCGCTCGGTCCGGTTCGAGGCGAGCACCGTCGGTGCCCGCCTGAACGGGTTCGGACCGCGTGCCCGCGATCCCGGCTTCCCCGCGCCCGTCGCCGTCGGCGGGCGGACCTACCACCGGTTCGGCCGGCCCCGGAGACGCCGCCGGGGCGCCGGCGGTATCGGCCGGACTGTCGGCGGCGGCCGCGGCGGCGGGCAGGCTTTCCAGAATCAGACCGGATCGCAAGTGGACCGTGCGGTCGCAGACACTCTCCATATCGGCCACGTCGTGTGAGATGACGATCAGTGTCAGTCCCGAATCCCGCAGCCGGGCGAGCAGTTCCACCACTTCCGCGCGGCCCTGCGGATCGAGTCCGGCCAGGGGTTCGTCGAGCACCACGACCTGCGGGCGGCTGGCGACGATCGCGGCGAGGACCACGCGCTTGGCCTGACCGCCCGACAGTTCCTCGATCGAGCGTGAGGCCATCGCCCGGTCGAGTCCGACCGCGTCGAGGGCGCGGCCCACCGCACCGGAACCGGTGCCGTGCCCGCCCCAGTCCTCGATTTCGGCGCCGACGGTCTGGCGCTGCAGTTGCAGCCGGGAATGCTGGAAGGCCAGCTCGACCGCGCCGATGCGCTTGTGGACCGGCCGGGATCCGGTGTAGTCGCACAGCCGGCAACTGCCGGTGGTCGGCACGACGAGTCCGGCCATGATCCAGGCCAGGGTGGATTTTCCCGACCCGTTGCCGCCGACCACGAGCAGCGTCTCGCCGCGGTGGACGGTCAGATTCACTCCGCGCAACGCGGTCGCCGCCCACGGGGTGCCGCGATTGTAGGTGTGGCGCACATCCCGCAGTTCCAGCAGCGGTTCGCCGATCGGGCAGCGCCGCAGATTGCGGACCGGGCGCGGCCAGGTCGGCAGATGCTCCACCTGGCGGCCACCGGAGAGATGGATGACCCGGTCGGCGGCCGCCGCGTCGGCCTCGTGGTGGGTGACCAGCACGACGGCCATCCGGTGCCGGGCGGGCAATCCGGCCAGCAGCGCGACCAGTTCGCGCCGGCCGTCCGGATCGATCATCGAGGTGGCCTCGTCGGCCACGAGCAGTGCGGGATCACGTGCCAGCGCGGCCGCCACCGCCAGACGCTGTTGCTGGCCGCCGGACAGGGTCGCGGTCTCGGCGCCACCGAGCCCGCTCAGCCCGACCTCGCACAGCAGCGCCTCCACGTCGACGGCCCGCGCGGCCTCGGCGGGCAGGCCCCACACCACGTCGTCGGCGACCAGCACTCCGAGGGTCTGGCTCTCGGGCCGCTGCAGCACCACCGCGGTGCCGCCGATCACGCCGAGCCCCGCCGAACCGGGACGTTCGACCGTGCCGCCGGTGGGCGGTAGTCCGGCCAGCAGGCGGGTCAGCGTGGATTTACCGGATCCGTTGTGGCCGACGACCGCGACGAATTCGCCGATCTCGACGCTGAGGTCGATATCGGTCAGCGCATCGGCACGCGCCCCCGGATAGCGGAACGACACGCCGCGCAACCGCACCGGCACCGGCGCGACCGCCCGCGTATCGGCCGGCGCGTCCAGCCGGTCCCGCCCCGGCAACCATTCCAGCCGGTCCAGGACCGATCCGAGGACGAACCAGGAGAACACCGCGGTGAAGACCACGCCGAGGAACACGCCGCCGCCGATGTAGAGCCACCACCAGGCCAGCACACCGTCGGTCACCGAGACGACGCCGTTGCCCAGCGATTCCAGTTGTTGCTGCCGGGAGAGCATGTGATCGATGCCCTGGGCGATATTGCGCACGTTGTCGAAGACCAGCCGGCGCGAGGCGGCGAACAGGAAGAGCATGCCGACCGAGAACGTCGCCCAGATCAATCCGGCCAGTGACGACAGGCACAGGACGGTGATCAGTCCGCGTCGCCGCCGTTTGACGGTGCCGATGATGCCGCCGATCGTCGCGGCGCTCACCACGGTCGCCGCCGGCACCAGACCGGCGGCGACGAAACTCACCAGGGTCGCGGCGACAGTCGCACCCAGGATCGCGCGCAGCCGGTAGCGCTGCGCCAGCAGCCCCATCGGCACCGCGGCGACCAGATTGAGGGCCGCCGCGTAGGGCACCACCGAGCCGATGGTCACCAGCCCGACGGTCACCCCACCGAGGACCGCCGCGGTGGCGAGTTCGACGGGGCGCAGCGGGCCGTGAGCGATTCGCGGCTCGGCGCCGGGGGATGGAGGCGCGGTCACGGCTCAAGTCTGCCAGCACCGGCGGACTGCGGGACGGCCCTCGCGGGGGCGAAGGGCTCACGCGGGCCGCCTGCGCTGGTCATCACGTGCGGACCGGCTCCGGTGCGCGCAGCACGTAGTCGTCCGGGTTCAGCGAGCGGGTGCGCACGCGGTACGCGGTGACGGTGCCGGGCCAGTTGTTGGTGATCCGCCCGGCGGCATTGCGGTACCAGCTCGAGCACGCGGTCCACGGCGTGCGTAGCAACCGGCGCTGGGTGTGGGCATCGAAGGCGGCCGCGATCTCGGGCTTCACCTCGAGACAGGATCCCGGATGTCGGCTCAGATGGCCCACCGCCTGCCGGATGTAACGGGCCTGACATTCGATCATGTAGATGATCGAGCCGATGCCCAGATTGGTGTTGGGCCCGTACATGAGGAACAGATTCGGGAATCCCGGCACCGTCATCCCGAGATAGGCCCGTGCCCCCTCGGCCCACACCTTCTCCAGGTCCGCGCCGTCGCGCCCGAATATCCGGATCGGCCAGAGGAATTCGCTGCCCTTGAAGCCGGTGCCGTAGACGATCACGTCGGCCGGATATACGGTCCCGTCGGCGGTGCGCACACCCTCGGGCACCACCTCGGTGATGGGCTCGGTGACGACGTCCACATTCGGCCGCACCAGAGCCGGGTAGTACTCGTTGGAGAACAGCACCCGTTTGCACAACACCGGATAGTCGGGTGTCAGCTTCGCGCGCAGGTCGGGATCGGGCACATCGTGGCGAAGGGTGCGCGTCCCCATCCAGGTGGCGAGGCGCCGGATCGGCGGGATCGCGGCCAGGCCGAGAGCGAAGAACTCCAGGAAGCACCAGACCCACAGGCGTTGGGCCAGCCGTAGCCCGGGCACGTGTTCGAACAGTGCGTGATGGATGGGCCGATACTCGCGATCGGAGCGCCGCACCACCCAGGCGGCGGTCCGCTGGAACAGCGTCAGCCGCGCCACCTCGGGGGCGATGGCGGGCACGAATTGGATTGCGCTGGCGCCGGTTCCGATCACCGCGACCCGCTTCCCGGCGAGGTCGACGTCGTGGTCCCACTGCGCGGAATGGAACGACGGTCCGGTGAACGTCTCGATGCCCGCGATATCGGGCATCCGGGGACGCGACAGCTGCCCGACCGCGCAGATCAGCACGTCGGCGGAGCGGATCTCACCGTCGGCGGTGCGGATCGTCCAGCGCCCGGTGTGTTCGTCGAAGTTCGCCTCGGTGACGTCGGCGCCGAATCGGATCCGCTCGAGCAGCCGGTGTTTCGCCGCCACCGCGTGCAGGTAGCCCAGGATGTCGGTCTGACCGGAGTAGCGATGCGGCCAATCCGGTTTCGGTTCGTAGGAGAACGAGTACAGCGGGGAGGGCACGTCGCAGGCCGCGCCCGGGTAGGTGTTCTCCCGCCACACCCCGCCCAGGTCGGTGGCCCGCTCCAGGATGGTGAGGTCGTCGAAACCGTTGCGCTGCAGCTCGATTGCCGCACCGAGTCCCCCGAACCCGGCTCCGACGATGACGATCGACGGCTTGGTAGCGGGCATCCGCGCGCTCCTAGAATCGAGAACAGTATCTCCACTGTAGGCGCGTGCCGCCGGCTCCGAACCCCGTTCCGCGAACCCTGCTCAGCGCGGTTGTACGCGGATCCGCCCGCCCATCGGCACGGTGCGGACGATCGAGGTCAGCCGCCGATCCGCGACGGCGTGCAGCACCACAGACGGGTCGGGTGCGTAGTCGATCGGAACGTCGCCGGGCTCCTCGACCTCCCATGCCCCGCCGATCGCCGAGGCCACACTGGGCGCCACCACCAGCTGCCGCCCGCCGAACAGCGTCGTACCCATGGCGTGCATATGGCCGGTGAGCACGCCGAGGATTCGCTCGTCACCGGCGATGGTGCGTTCCAGCCGCTCCGGGTCGGCGAGCCGGATCGGATCGACCACCGTCGAGTACATCGGCACCGGCGGGTGATGCATCGCCACCAGCACGGAGGCGTCCGCGGGCGTGGCGGCCAGCAACCGGTCCAGCCACGCGTAGGTACGTTCGCCCAGCTCACCACCGCCCGAGCCGGGAATCGTGGAATCGAGCAGTGCCACGGTGAGCTCGCCGATCTCGACGGCCTGGTTGATCGGCTCGTCCGCGGCGGAGCCGTCGAGCAGCGTCTGGCGCAGATTCGCGCGGTCGTCGTGATTGCCGGGCAGTACGTACAGCGGCATGTCGGTGGTCAGCGATTTGCGGGCCTGCTCGTACTGGGCGAGAGTGCCGGATTCGGTGAGGTCGCCGGTGACGAGGATGGCGTCGGGCCGGCGCGGTAATCGGTCGAGGTAGCCGAGGACGGCGGCGACTCGTTCGGCGTTGCGCGGATCCAGATCGAAGTGAGTATCGCTGAGCTGTGCCAACAGAATCATGGCGTCCGCTTTCTCGTGGGATCGCACCGTTGCGCCCGTCGCCGGGAACGACCTGTGCGAGCCCGTGTGGAATCGGCCCCCGGGTGTGATCGCTTCGGCCGCATACGTGCCGATACGGCACGTGTCCAGAGTAGAAGGTCCTCAGCGTGCCGTCTGCGTGACGGACGCCACCTTTTATAGCGAACCGCTATTCGGCGGCGATCCGTTCGAGCAGGTCGGCCGGATTCTCGAGGATCGGTCGCGAGCCGGTCGAGAAGAAATCCGCCCCCGGTGCGGCGGTCAGCGCGAGTTCGGAGTCCGCGCGCCAGGGCGCCTCCACCCGCAACGACAGCGAATGCAGATGGGTCCGCGCGTACTCACCCGATTTGTCGAACAGCGGATCACCGGCGATCGGATAGCCGATCCAGGCCAGATGGACGCGGATCTGATGCCGCCGCCCGGTGATCGGCCGGGCCAGCAGGATCGTGTGCCGATCGGTCCGCGCCACGGTGGCGAACTCGGTCCGGGACGGATAGTTCTTACCGGCCAGCAGATCGCTCTCGTCGACCGTCCACAGCTGTCCCTCACGCCGGATGGTGTCACGGGGCGCCGCGATCCGGACCCGGTTCTTGCGCCCGACGCTCAACGGCAGGTCGATGACGCCGGTATCGGGCAGATCGGTGGCGGCGGTGACGACCAGATACCTCTTGTCGGCCGTGCGCTTGGTGAATTGCCTGGTCAGGCCGCCGTGGGCGGTCAGGTCCTTGGCGAACAGCACGAGACCGGAGGTGACCTTGTCGATGCGGTGCACCGGGTAGAGGGTGATGCCCTCGGCCGCGGCCAACTCGACCAGGTCGGTGTCGTGGCGTTCCCCGGTCACGGCGATACCGGCCGGCTTGTTCAGCGCGATGATCGCCTCGTCCTCGTCGACGAGGCACTGCTGCGCCAGCTGCTGCCAGCCCATCTCCACCGGGTGCGTCTCCACCGGGCCAGATTAGTGGGCGCCCCGATGGCCGAATGTCGCCAGGAGGGGTGGGTGTGTCCGGGCCCGCTGTGCTAGAGCCAGGCGTCGTCGAGGTCGGTTGTGGTGCGATCCATCGCGTCGAGCAGATCGAAAAGCGGTGCGGTGCGGGGCAATTCCCAGTGGAAGAAGTACCGTGCGGCGGCCCGCTTACCGCGGTGGAAGTCCTCGGATCCGCGGGCGGCGGCCACCGCCTGTTCCAGCCAGATCCAGGCCAGCACGACATGTCCGAACGCCTCCAGGTAGGCGGACGAATTCGCCAGTGCCGCTTCCGGATCGGCGTCGCGCCACACCGTCGCGGTGGTGGTCGCGATGCGTCCCGCGGCCGCGGCCAGCGCATCGGCGAAATCGCCGAGTTCCGCATCCCCCGTCGCGCGAGCGCGGTCGACAGTTTCCCCCATGGTGTCGAGCAGCAGTGTCAGCGCCGCGCCGCCGTCCGCGACCACCGCCCGGCCGAGCAGGTCCAGGCTCTGAATGCCATGTGTCCCTTCGTGAATCGGATTCAGCCGGTTGTCGCGGTAATGCTGTTCGACGTCGTAGTCGCGGGTGTAGCCGGCGCCGCCGTGCACCTGGATGGCGAGGTCGTTGGCGGCCAGGCACCACTGGCTGGGCCAGCTCTTGGCGATCGGGGTCAGTACCCGCAGCAGGAGGGCGACGCGCTGTGCCTCCGCGGCGTCCACGGCGCTGCGCTGGCGATCGATCAGCGTGCCGCAGTACAACTGCAGGCCGAGCGCGCCTTCGGCATATGCCTTCTGCGCCAGCAACATTCGGCGTACATCCGGATGTTGCGCGATCGGGACCTGCGCGCTCGCACCGCCCTTCGCGGTCACCGGGCGGCCCTGCGGCCGATTGCGGGCATAGTCGAGCGCCTTGAGGAAGCCGGTGTATCCCAGCGCGGTGGCGGCCAGGCCGACGCCGAGGCGCGCCTCGTTCATCATGTGGAACATGTAGGTCAGTCCGCGATTCGGCTCGCCCACCAGGTAACCGACCGCGCCCGGCGCGCCGCCGGGGGTGAACGCGCCGTCGCCGAAGATCGGCGCCGTGTTCACCGTGCCCCGCCAGCCCATCTTGTGGTTGATCCCGGCCAGCACCACATCGTTGCGCTCACCGAGCGAACCATCCTCGGCGGGAAGGTATTTCGGCACGATGAACAGCGAGATGCCGCGCGTCCCGGCATCCGATCCGGGAATGCGTGCCAGGACCAGATGCACGATGTTCTCCGACAGGTCGTGGTCTCCGCCGGAGATCCACATCTTGCGGCCGAACAGCCGGTACGTGCCGTCGTCCTGCGGCACGGCCTTGGTGGTGATGTCGGCCAGTGAGGACCCCGCCTGCGGTTCCGACAGCGCCATCGTGCCGAAGTAGCGGCCGGTCAGCATCGGCCGCACGAACCGGTCGAGCTGATCCGAATCGGCGTGTGCGGCCAGGAGATTGGCGTTGCCGATGGTCAGCAGCGCGTAGCTGGCGGTCGCCACGTTGGCGGCGTAGAACCATGCCATGCACGCGGTGAAGACGGTGTGCGGCAATTGCATACCGCCCACTCGCTCGTCCATCGCGGCCCCGACGAATCCGGCCTCGGCGAAGGCCGACAACGCCGTCGCCACCTCCGGAATGATGTGCACCTTCTCGCCGTCGAAGGTCGGCTCGTGCAGATCGCCCCGGCGGTTGTGCGGGGCGAAATACTTCTCGGCCAGTTCCCGGCTCAGCGCGAGCACCTGATCGAAGGTTTCGCGGCTGTGCTCCCGATAGCGCTCGCGCTCGGTCAGCCCGGTCACGTCGAGCCACTCGTAGAGCAGGAAATCGAGGTCGCGGGCGGACATGATGAGCGAATCCATATCCCAAGCCTCCTGGGCAACGCCCGTGCGCGCAAGGGTGCGCGGGCGTTGCCGTCGCCGGGGCGGCTCGTCGGGCCGCGCCGGCGTGCTCAGCCGGCCCGGGCGACGAGGGGAGCGATGAAGCGCTCCAGCATGTCGCGCTCCTCGGCCTCGTCCCGGCCGGGCACCGTGAGCAGGGAGACGATGATGCGGGTCAGCCAGCGGGCCAGCCGGGTCCAATCCTCGTGTGCCTCAGCGTGTGCCGAGGACGTTTCGGCGGCGAACAGCGAGCGGGCGATGGCCTCGATCACCTCGGAGGTCTGGGCGATCTGCAGCGTGGCCCCGGCGTCGTCGGGCCGGAACCACGCGATCAGCAGGGGATCCGAACGCACCGCGCGCAGGCTGGCCAGCACTCCGGCGACGGCGCGTTCACCCGGGTCGGCGATGGCCCCGATCTCGGCGGTCACCCGGGCGCCCACCCGCCGCGCCTCGCGATGCACATACGCCAGTTGCACCGCCTGCCGGTTGTCGAAATAGCGGTACAGCGTCGCCCGCGAGCAGCCGGCGGCCTTGGCGATATCGCCCATCTGGGTGGCGTTCACGCCACCTTCGGAAAACAGGCTCGCGGCGGCGTCCAGGATCCGCTCGGCCGCCTGCAGGGAACGCGGATGCGCCAGCCAGTCGCTCATGCCGGGACGAACGGGACGTTGACCGGCCAGCGCACGTAACTGCCCTCGGTGTATCGGACTCCGTCCAGGTCCACGGTGAAGTCCGGGCAGCGGGCCAGCAGTTCCCGCAGTGCGATGGTGGCCTGCATGCGGGCCGCGGCCGCACCGAGGCAGTGGTGGTTGCCGTTGCCGAAGGTGAGAATATTCTTCGGATTCCGCGTCACATCGAGTTCGTTTGCGTCCGAACCGTATTCGCGTTCGTCGCGATTGGCCGACGCGTACAGCATCAGCACCCGGCGACCGGCGGGAATGGTGACGCCCTCGATCTCGACATCGCGGGTGGTGGTGCGGGCCAGGCCCTGCACCGGCGAGGTCATCCGCAGGAATTCGTCGACCGCCCCCGGTATCAGGCTCGGATCGTCGAGCAGGCGCTGCCGCTGGTCGGGAGAGCTGGTCAGCAATTGCACCGCGCCGCCCAGATTTCCGGTGGTGGTGTCGTTGCCGCCGGTGATCATCGTGAACGCGAAGCCGATGATCTGCAGGATTTCGCCGAAGTCGCCGTCGGCGCCCAGTCCCGAGGCGACCAGATGCGAGACGGTGTCGTCCGCCGGTTCGCGTTTGCGCTTCTCGATCATCGCGATGAAGTACTGGGTCAGCTCACCGACCGCTTCCTGCGCGTGCTCGATGCCGCCGGTCGCCGAGGCCGCCACGATCGCCTCGCTCCATCGGTCGAACTGTGCCCGATCCTCTTCCGGCACACCGAGATAATGCGCCACCACCATGGTCGGCAGCGGTTTGAACAACTCGACCGAGATGTCACCGCCACCGGCCGCGCGCAGCTTCTCGAGCCGCTCGATCACGAACGCCTCGACCGCGGGCCGGATCTCCTGGACCTGTCGCGGCGTGAAGCCCTTGGCCACGCGGCGCCGGAAAACGGTGTGGTCGGGCGGATCGGTGAAGACGAACGGCCGGTTCTCGCCGAGCCCGATCTCGCTGAGGTTGTTGTAGTCGACCGTCAGGCCCTGGGCGGAGGAGAACGTCTCGGGATCGCGCACGGCCGCGTAGATGTCGGCGTAGCGCGACAGGACGTAGTAGTCCTCGTGCGGGCGGGTCTCGGGGACGACGTGGTGCACCGGATCGGAGTCGCGCAGGGCGGCGTACATCGGCCAGGGATCGCGCCAGGATTCGCCGGACCGCAAGGTGAAGCGTGCCTCGTGAGACATCGTCTTGCTCATGTATCGACGGTAAGACAAATCGTCCATCATGTCTAGAACGTGTTTCATGGAATGGCGAGCGGCCGTTCGTCGCGGCCGATACCGGGCGACCGGCCCACGAGATCGGTACTGTGGGCTCACCAGCGCCGCCCTCGGACAAGGAGCGCCCATGCCGACCGGTCCCGCTCTGCGAGAGTTCTTCCGGCGCAAGCCGATCGACCAGATCCAGGACGAATCCGCCACCACTTTGCATCGCACGCTGGGGCTGTGGCAGCTCACCGCCATCGGGGTCGGCGGGATCATCGGCGCGGGTATCTTCACCCTGGCAGGTGCGGTCGCGAATCAGACCGCCGGCCCGGCGGTGCTCGTCTCCTTCCTGATCGCCGGGATCGCCAGCGCCGCCGCCGCGCTCTCCTACGCCGAATTCGCCGGCCTCATCCCGCGCGCGGGTTCGGCCTACACCTACGGCTACGCGGTCCTCGGCGAGCCGGTGGGCTGGTTCATCGGCTGGGATCTGCTGCTCGAATACACCGCGATCGTGTCGGTGGTGGCGATCGGCATTTCCGGCTACATCCAATTTCTGCTGGGGCAGTTGGATATCGGGCTCCCCGAGTGGATGCTGGGTGCGCCGGGAACCGGCCACGGCCATGTGGTGGATCTGTTCGCCGCGCTGCTGTGCCTGCTCATCGCGGCTCTGCTGAACCTGGGTATCCGGGCCGCGGCGCGATTCGAAACCTTCGTGGTGGGCCTGAAGATCGTGGTCGTCGTGGTGGTGATCGCGGTCGGGTTCTTCCACATCGACTCCGCCAACTACCACCCGTACTTCCCGTTCGGCATGTCCGGCGCGGTCACCGGGGCGGCGACCGTCTTCTTCGCGGTCTTCGGCTACGACGCGATGTCGACCGCGGCGGAGGAGTCGGTGGACGCGAAACGCCATCTGCCCAAGGCGATCCTGCTGTCGCTGGCGGTGTCGATGGTGCTCTATGTCCTGGTCTGCCTGGTCCTCACCGGCATGCAGCACTACACCGACATCGATCCGGAGAGTGGGCTGTCCACCGCGTTCGAATCGGTCGGCCTGCCGGGTCTGGGCAGCCTGATCGCGGCGGGCGCCATCGTCGGCATCATGACGGTGCTGTTCACCTTCATGCTCGGCGTCACCCGCGTCTGGTACTCGATGAGCCGGGACGGCCTGCTGCCCCAGTGGTTCGCCAAAACTCACCCGGTGCGCCAGGTACCCACCCGGATCACCTGGATCGTCGGTATCGCGTCGGCGGTGATCGCGGGGCTGCTCCCGATCGGCCAGGCCGCCGAGCTGACCAATATCGGCATCCTGCTGGCCTTCATCGTGGTCTGTGCTGCGGTGATCGTCTTGCGCTATCGCCGCCCGGACCTGCCGCGGAGCTTCCGCACGCCGTTGATGCCGGTGGTGCCCCTGCTCGGGATCGGCTTCTCGATCTGGCTGATCACCTACCTGCAGCCGGTGACGTGGTTGCGCTTCGCCGTCTGGTTCGCCGTCGGCGCGGTCGTCTACCTGAGCTACAGCCGTCGCCATTCCCTGCTGGCGACCGGCCCGGATGCGTCCGAGACCCCCGCCGGACGACCGTAGGGATTGTATCGAGATACCGCCGATATCTGGGGTATTTCGTGAATTTATCGTTTCGTTATTCGAATTGGTGTGTTCGTATTTGGTTTCGCTCCGACCGTGGCGAATCATGGCTCCCCGGATCCAACGATCGACTGATCACCGTGGTGTTTCGGAAATCTGCTCTCGCTACGAGACTCGGAGGAACGCATCATGGCAGGAACCGAGGCGGGTCGATGTACCCGCCGTTTGCGTCGTAAGGCCTGGTCGACGGCGGCATCGCTGGTCGTTCTGCTCGGCGCGGCGGGCACGATGGTGGCGACCGCCGGCCCGGCACACGCCGACTCGCCATTCCCCGTCCCGGTCGTACCGGGAATTTCGCTACCACCGCAGTTCACAATTCCCGGGCTCTTCCCGGAAATCCGTCCGGCCCCGCCGGAGTCCATGAAATCGGTCGGTGAGCGGGCACTCGAGGCCGCCGAGTCCAAGATCGGCTCGGCCTACAGTTCGGGTGCCGCCGGACCCGATTCCTTCGACTGCTCGGGCCTGGTCCAGTGGGCATATCGGCAGGTCGGGGTGGACCTGCCGCGCACCAGCTACGACCAGTTGTCCGCCGGTACGCCGGTCGACCTGGATACGCTGCAACCCGGCGATCTGGTGTCGTTCTACGGCGGCGGTCACTCCGCCCTCTACGCGGGTGACGGCACGGTCGTGCATGCCGCGACGAGCGGTGAGGGCGTCATCCGGTCGGCGATCGGGCAGATGCCGGTCACCGGCGCTCGCCGTTTCTGAGGCCGGCGGCGGGTACGCCACGCGGCTCGCCGATCCGGGGGTTCGAATCCGCCGCGAGGACAGGTTGCGCGACAATGTGTATCGAGCTCGACCAGCATTGGACTGCAACGTGAATCGCGGAGGAGGGGGCCGGTGGCCGAGACCCGGGCTGATGCCGACGAGCCGTTCGGGCCGGTACGCCCCTCGGATGCGGTCGACGGCTGGGAGTTGGCCGGTGATGGCACCCGCTGGTGGCTGGTCAAGGCGTTCGGTGACACCCGCGCTCTGGTGAAGCCGACCACGCGGACCACCTGTGCGTGGCGTGTCGACGCCGTCGACGGCCGGATGTTGCGCGAGGTCAGCGCGCGCTCGGTCGCGGAGGCGAAAGCCGCTGCGGAAGAATGGATCCGGAGGACGATCGGCTGAGCTGTCGCTCGGCCGATCGTCCGGATCTCGCGGCTATCGCCGGGGCGACTGCCGCTTCGAGATCGCCTGCAGACTGAATGCCGGCTGATCGGGTGCGGGAGATTCCTCGGTGTAGGCGCGCGGCCATGCGCGCCCGCTGTCGGCGAGATCGAGATCGCCTGTGGTCTCGGCGCTCTCGCGACGCGAGGGCCCGTCGACCTCCGCGAGTCCGACGAGTACCACGAGCATGATGGTGACGAGTGTGACCACCATGATCAGCGGGGTGAGCAGCTGCACCGAGTCGACCCCACCGGACGGTTCGGACATGTCGTCCATGCGGTGTGCGGTCATGGATGCCATTCCGGTGTAATGCATTCCGCATACCGCCAGGCCCATGATCAGCGCCGCGCCGACGGTGGCGGAGAACCCGCGCACGTGCAGGACGAACCACAGCGCCGCGGTCGCCGCCACCACGGCGATCAGCAGCGACAGGGCCACCAGTCCGGTGCTGTATTCGATGTGGGCACCCGCGTGCATGGCATGCATGCCGAGGTAGTGCATGGCCGCGACGCCGAAGCCGGTGATCATCCCGCCCAGGGGCAGTGCGATCGCTTCCCGGTGCCCGCGCACCACGATCGACAACCCGGCCCAGACCACGATGATCGCGATACCCGCGCTGAGCAGCGTCATCGGCACGTCGTAGCGGATGTTCGCGCCGTGGATCGAGAAACCGAGCATGGCGGTGAAGTGCATGACCCAGATGCCGGCGCCGCCGAGTGAGACGGCTGCGGCGATCAACCAGCCGCCCGGCCAGCGTGAGGCCCGCGCGTGCGTGGCGCAGCGCAGCGCCAGAACGGATCCGATGAAGGACATGAGATAAGCCAGGACCGGGGTTACCCAGCCATGGCTGAAATGGTCGAGCTCGAGCACAAGGTCTCCCGAAGCGAAAGAGCGGTTATCGATTCGTGACCGGACGATAGTTCACATTGCTCATGATCGTTACCCGCGCTCGTTCGTATCCGGGCGCGGGCGGTCTTGCCTGTCGCTCGGCAAATATGCAGGTGACACAGGTTCATGGGGTGTGTGCACGGTGTTTGCCGAACTGTCGCCTGGGAGACACCGGAGCGGAGGTGTGTTCTGGCGCACTTGCGCCACCTCTGCGACCTATGGCCCTTGACGGGTTCGCCGGACGAATCCGGACGTTCGGGACTGTTCAAAGTAATACTGTATAGATATAGTATGAGAATCATAGAATATGGTTTCGAAGGTAGTGGAGGTTCCGGAGTATGGATGCGCAGCGGTATCGGCGGATGGTCAATCGACTCAATCCGCTCGTCGTCGGGCTGCAACGGCTGGGAATCGGTTTCGGGCCGATGCAACTGCTCACCGTCGCCGGTCGGCGCAGCGGGCAACCGCGCACCTTTCCGATCGCAGTGAACGAGTTGAACGGAGGGCACTACATCGTGCAGGCCTATCCGCGGGCGGCATGGGTGGCCAACGTGCGGGCGGCCGATTCGGTCACGCTGACGCGCGGACGCACATCCTCGACCGCGCGACTGGTCGAGGTTCCGGTCGGGCAGCGCGGGGATCTGCTGCAGGAATTGGTCGGATCCGGGCCCGCCAGTGTCGGGAATCGTTTCGTCACAACCGGTTTGGCCGACTCGGCGACGCCCGACGGGGTGGCGGCGGCGGCCGAGCGCATCGCGGTGTTCCGGGTCGAACGGCACTGACCCGTCGGAGCTGCGCGCGCCCGGGATATCATATGAAAACCGTATGAATCGACCGGAGGGTGCCGATGAGCTCGGAGGCGGACCGCGCGGCCGCGCAGCAACGGCGCCGGCTGACCGTCGACGTCAAGGATGCGTTGCGCGACTTGAACATTCAGCTGGCCCTGCTGAATCGGCGATTCGGCGGCCGGGTCGAACTCCGCGACGTGGACTGGACCTGTCTCGACCTGATCAACCGGCAGGGCCCTATTTCGCCGACCGCCCTCGCCCGGCGCACCGGCCTGCACCCGGCCACCCTCACCGGCGTCCTGGACCGGTTGCAGAAGGGCGGCTGGATCGTCCGGGAACGTGACCCCGAGGCGAGCGACCGGCGCGCGGTCACCCTGCGCGCCGTCCGCGAACGCAATTCCGAATTGTTCCAAGTCTTCTCGGGTATGAACCGGCGCATGGACGAACTGCTCGAGCGGTATTCGGAAACGGAACTGGAGGTGATCGCGGACTTCCTCCGGCAGACCGGGACCGCAGGGTCGGACGCCGCGTCCGAGCTCGGAAGCTGATCGGCGGCACCTGGTCGTCGCCTACGGTTCGACACCCAGCTCGGTAGTGTCATGGGCTGTTCATCAGGTGCGGGTAGGCTCGGGGGATCGGCGGGTCTCCGCATACGTCCTCGTCGGTGGGCGTTCGCGCCACCACACACCAATTCGAGGATGTAGACCATGGCAATTACCGAGATCGGCGCGTACGCACATCTCGGACCCGCCGATATCGAGGCGCTGGGCCGTGAGCTCGACCGTATTCGCGCCGATGTCGAGGCCGATCTGGGGGCGCGCGACGCGAACTACATTCGCCGGACGATCGTCTTTCAGCGCACTCTCGACGCCGCCGCGCGTCTGGTCATCCTCTGCGGTCGCGGCCGCCTCGCCTGGCTGCTCGGTACGGCGGGATTGGCGACGGCCAAGAGCGTCGAGAACATGGAGATCGGGCACAACGTCTCCCACGGTCAGTGGGATTGGATGAACGACCCGGAAATCCACTCCACCACCTGGGAGTGGGATATGGCCGGGCTGTCCGCGCAGTGGCGTTACGCACACAACGTCCGCCATCACCTCTACACCAACGTGCTGGGAATGGACGACGATATCGGCTTCGGCGTCATGCGGGTGACCAGAGATCAGCACTGGCACCCGCGCCTGTTGCTGCAACCGTTGCAGAACGTGTTGCTGGCGGCGACGTTCGAATGGGGTATCGCCTGGCACGATCTGGACTCCGAACACGACCGGGCGGCCGACGCCGCCGAGAAGGCCGGTCAGACCCGCGCGTTGCTCGGAAAACTGATCCGGCAAGCCGGCAAGGATTACGTACTCTTCCCGGCGTTGAGCGGAAAACGATGGCGGCGAACGCTTTTCGCCAACCTTGGCGCCAATGTGCTGCGCAACCTGTGGGCGTACCTCGTGATCTTCTGCGGGCATTTCCCCGACGGTGCGGAGAAATTCACGCCCTCGGTGCTGGAGTCGGAAACCAAGGCGGAATGGTATCTGCGCCAGATGCTGGGCACCGCGAACTTCGATGCCGGGCGGGTGCAGGCCTTCATGAGCGGCAATCTGTGCTACCAGATCGAACACCACCTGTTCCCGGACCTGCCCAGCAACCGGTACCGGGATATCGCCACCCGCGTGCGAGCGCTGTGTGAAGAATTCGATCTGCCGTACACCACGGGTCCACTGCTGCGGCAGTACGCACTCACCCTCCGCACGATCCACAAATTGGCGCTGCCGGACCGCTTTCTCACCGCGACCTCCGACGATGCCCCCGAAACCGCGTCGGAGCGAAAGTTTCTCGGGTACCGCCCCTTCGCCGGCGCAGACGGCACACCTTCTCGTTCGCGACGAGGGCTGCGCACCGCGCTGCGTGCGGTGGCGGCGAAGACCGCGCTGTCGGCCGGATGAGCCGGCCGGTTCGGCCTATCCGTGCGGGCGCACCGGCAGTTCGGTGAGTCCCCGCATGAGCAGGCTCGGCTGCCATCGCGGAGTGAACGAGGGCGCCGGCGCCAGCTTCGGAAAGCGATCCAGCAGAGCGGTGAAGGCGACGGCCGCCTCCATCCGGGCCAGGGGAGCGCCGACGCAGAAATGGATGCCGTGGCCGAAAGCCACATGCCCGGACGGTTTTCGGCCGATATCGAGTGCGTCCGGCGAATGGTATCGTTCGGGATCGCGATCGGCCGCCGACAGGGCGACGTAGACCAGTTCGCCTGCGGGGATGACGGTTCCGCCGATATCGACGGGTTCCTCGGTGTACCGGACCGTGGCCCAGCCGACCGGGCCGTCGAGCCGCAGAAATTCTTCCACGGCGGCGGGGATGCCCTCCGGGTCCGCGCGCAGCGCATCGAATTGGGGCCGGTTGCGCAGCAGCGCGAAGGTGCCGTTGCCGATGAGGTTCACTGTCGTCTCGTGGCCGGCCACCAGCAGGAGGAAAGCCATGGCCACCAATTCCTGATCGGTGAGCCGGTCGCCGTCGTCGGATTCGCTGGCCAGCCCCGACAGCAGGTCGTCGCCGGGCCGGGCGCGCTTGTCCGCCAGCAGTGCTGTCAGATATCGGCCCATGTCGGCGGAGGCGCGGTCGCGGTCCGCCAGGTCTCCGGCGGCGCCCACCAGGATCTTCGTCCACAGCTGGAAATCGTCGCGATCGGTGAAGGGAACCCCGAGCAACTCGCAGATGACGGTGACGGGTAGCGGGGTCGCGAACGCGTGCAGCAGGTCGACCTCGTCGTGCGCCGCCACGTCGTCGAGCAGTCCGGCGGTGATCTCCTCGATGCGGGGACGCAATGCCGCCACCCGCCGCGGCGTGAAGGCCTTGTTCACGAGCTTCCGCAGCCGCGTATGTTCGGGCGGATCGGTATTGAGCATATGGGTGCTCAGGGCCTGCGCATCCGAATTCGACAGCACCGCAGAGCCTTTGCGCCGGAACAGGTCGATGGTGCCGGCCGAGTTCTTGTGCAATCGGGGATCGGCGAGCGCCGCCCGCGCTTCCGCATGGCCCACCACCACCCAGCACGGAATCCCGCGCTCGTGTGTGAAT
This sequence comes from Nocardia mikamii NBRC 108933, assembly GCF_001613505.1. Lineage (GTDB taxonomy): Bacteria > Actinomycetota > Actinomycetes > Mycobacteriales > Mycobacteriaceae > Nocardia > Nocardia mikamii. The sequence continues at coordinate 143,230 of NZ_BDCM01000003.1, read as the reverse complement.
CGCACGTGGTGCACCGGCCCCCGGGCCCGCCAGCGCTCGTAGTACTTGTGCGGATCGTCGTGAAAGTCCTCTTCCACCAGTTCGATCTGCTCGGATACCTCGGCCTCGGCCATACTGTGCTCCCTGCTACCGGCGCCGCTCGACGCTCCCCACGGTGTCAGCCCAGTCGTAACGGTGACCGTATCCAAAGTACCGAAGATCGCGCCGGGACGCGGATGTCCGATTCGCGGAGAAACCCGTTCCGCGCGAACCGCTTTCGTCCGGATCTCGCGCCGATCACCCCCCTTCCCTCTCCGTCCGTGCACGTCCGAGTCGCGCTACCATCCGGAATATGTCGAGCTGTAGTGATTGCCGGTGACGATCAGTTCACCGCCCACTGCCGCAACTTCTCCGGATTGCGGATCGCCCAGATGCGGGTGATGCGGCCGTCGGCGATGTCGAAGGCGTAGACGGTCGCGACGGTGCCGTCGATCTGCGCCACCAGGCCGGGCTGGCCGTTGACGGTTCGCTCGAGCAGCGTGACTTCTCCTGCGCGGGAGGCGATGTGGATCCACGCCCGCGCGATCTGCTCGCCGCCGTTGATCGGATCGCGGAACGCCAGCACCCGGCCGCCGCTGTCGGCCGTCGCGACGGCCCGCGGATCCAGAATCTCGATCAATGCCTCGATATCCTTCGTTTCCCAGGCCCGTTTGAAGTCCTTGACGACCTCGGCGCGCTCGTCCCGCGACGGAGTCGCCGAGGTCTGGACGCGACGGCGCGCGGAGGAGGCGAGCTGGCGGCAGGCCGCGGGCGTGCGGCCGACGATATCGGCGATCTCCGCGAAGGAATAGCGGAAGACATCGTGCAGGACGAAGGCCACCCGCTCGGCCGGCGTCATGGAATCGAGCACGACGAGAAACGCCATGCTGATCGATTCGTCGAGCGTCACCCGGTCGGCCGGATCGGTCGGTGCGGGTGCGCCCCATTCGCTGCGGTCGGGGACCGGCTCCGGAATCCATTCACCGACATAGCGCTCGCGGCGGGCCCGTGCCGAACCGAGCAGATCCAGGCAGATGCGGCTGGCCACGGTGCGCAACCAGCCCCCGGGCGCCGCGACGGCCCGCTGCTGTTCCGGAGACATGGCGTACCAGCGCGCATAGGTCTCCTGCACCACATCCTCGGCCTCGGCGAGGGAGCCGAGCAGCCGATAGGCGAGGTTGAGCAGTGCCCGCCGCTCGCTCACCACGGCGCTCGATTCCGGATCGGTCATGATGTTCGCTCCCTCGTTCGGTACCGGCCCCTTCCACTGTGGACGAAACAGCGCGCCGAAATGTGAGGCCGATATATGCTGCCGTTCGCCGGTGAGAGTGGGGGAGTTCGCGATGAGAAGCTCGGCTTTGGTTGCGTTGGTGGTCGGTGCTGTCGCGCTTTCGGGCTGCGGCGCCGGGCAGGACGGCGCTTCGGCGCCCGCCTCGTCCGAACCGGTGGCTCGGCAGATGACCGCCGCGCCCGATCAGGATGCCGGGTGTCCGCTTCCTGGCGCGCCGTCCGCAGGGCCTTACAGCGGCATCACCGTGCCGGTGCGAGGACAGACCCCGATCCTGACGACCGACGTCGTGCTGCCGCAACTCGAGGGTGGTGAGCAGGCGGTCCGCGATCGGTTCAACGCGGCGATGCGCGCATCGCTGAACGATCTGAGCGCGGGCGCCGCGAACGGTGCGCTGCACGCCGCCCAGCTCCGTTGCGGCGAAACGAGCCGCGTCACCCGCATCGGCGCGCATGTCGTTGCGGGCGTGCTGATTACGGACCACACGTGGGAGGGCGGCCCGCATCCGGTGAACCAGATCGGCACCGTGGTGATCGACACCGGCACCGCGCAACCCGTCATGCTGGCGACGGCGCTCCGTGACTCTGGTCCGGCCTGGAGCACACTCGCCACCACCGCCCAGAGCCTGGTGCCCGCGGACGGGCCCACGCTGTTCACCCACACTCCCGGCAGTGACGATTTCGCCGACTGGGCGCCCGCACCGGAGGGACTCACCGTCTACTTCTCCGTCGCGCACGCACGGGGCGACTACTACCCGGTTCAACTGCCGTGGGACCGAATCCGGGACCTGTTCGACCCGGCCGCGCTCGCGACGCTGTCGAGCTGACCGGCCGCGACCGCCGGTTCAGACCTTCGCGCCCACCAACTGTCGATAGTCGGCATTGCGGGTGACCAGTGCCTCGTGCGGCCCGCTGTCGACGATCCGCCCGTCCTTCAGGAACAAGACGGTATCGGCCTCGCGGATGGTGGACAGGCGATGGGCGATCACCAAGAGGGCGCATTCTTTTCGCACGTTCCGGATGGTGACGTTGAGCGCCTTCTCGGTTTCGGCGTCGAGCATGGCGGTGGGTTCGTCGAGCATCATCAGTACCGGGCGGCGGATCAGCGCCCGGGCCAGCGCCACGCGTTGCCGCTCGCCGCCGGAGAGCAGAACGCCGTGTTCGCCCACCGGAGTGTCGAGGCCGCGTGGCAGCCGGGCGACGAGATCGGCCAGGCCGGCGAGCTCGGTCGCGCGTCGTAGATCGTCGTCGCCGAGGCCCGGTTGCCGGTAGGTCAGATTGTCGCGGAGACTGCCGAACAGCAGCGGCGCGTTCTGCTCCAGCAAGCTGATCTCCGAGCGCCACACCCGGCGTGGCCGACCGGCATAGGACCGGCCGCCGAGCAGAATGTCGCCGGTGTCCGGATTGTAGAACCGGCTCACCAGGGAGAATACGGTGGATTTTCCGGCACCCGAGTGGCCGACCAGGGCCACATGTCCTCGCGCAGGTACCGAGAAACTCACGCCGTGGAGGATCGGCCGCTCGTCGTAGGAGAAACGCACGTCGCGGAATTCGAGTGCGGGATGCCCGTTCTCCGAGTAGGGCTCGATCACCGAACCAGCCGGTTCGAGGCCGTCCTGCGGGATCTCGTCGACGTCCTCGGCCGGCAGACTCAGTGTCGACTCGATCCGGCTGAGCGCGCCCAAGGCCTTCTGCAATCCGACGGAACCGTTGAACAGATCACCGACCGGAATCAGCAGATTCATCGCGAGCAGCATCATCGTGACGAGGCTGCTCAGCTCCATCTGATGATTCGCCACCCGCACGCCGCCGACCAGCAGTGACACCACGAACGACCCGGTCACCGCCAGGTGCATCGCCGGATTCCCCAGCGCCTTCAATCGGGCCGCGCGCACGCCGGCGGCGAACGCCGCACCGGCCAGCTCGGTCAACCGCTCGTGTTCGCGATCCTCGGCATTGTTGACCTTGACCGTGCGCACGCCGTTCAGCGCGCGCTCGATATCGGCCGACAGCGCGCCGACGCTCTCCTGCAATCGAACCGAAGCCACCTCGATTCTCGTCATGACCAGCAACATCGCGCCCGCGGCAACACCCACGGTGACGAAGACGATCGAGAACAACAGCCAATCGAGATAGATCATCACCGCCACGGTGCCGACGAGTGTGATTGCGCCCGTTACTATTTGGATGAGACTGCTTCCGACGGCGTTGCGGATCACGGTCGAATCGAGCGTGACCCGGGAAATGAGATCACCGACTCGCTGTGACTCCAGCGTGGGAATCCGCAGCCGCAGCAGATGCCCTGCCAGGCGGCGACGCACGGACAGGAGCACGGATTCGCTGGTTCGCTCGAGGATGTAGGTGCCGCCGGTGTCGGCGACGGCATACAGGAGATAGGCCCCCACCAACGCCGCGAGCGACCATGCGATCGTCGTGCCCGACGACGCATCCCGCACGACCTGCCCCGCCAGCAGCGGCTGCGCCAGCGACAAACCGGTGCCGACGAGAAGCAGTGCCGTCGCCGCCAGCAGCGAATGACGTTGTGGTACGAGGATTCTCAGGAGCGCGCCGACCCGCCGCGGCCAGGAATCGCGCTGCCGAACCGCACCGTCGTCAGCTGACATCGTCGCCCACGTTCGCCTGCCGGCCGACCACGATCAGTCGACTGAATGTCGTCATATCTCCCGCCTCCCCGACCAGCTTCCCGTCTGCTTCGATCCATGCGTGTGCGGCGAACGGCAATTCGGTGCGCACGCCGACACACCAGGTTGTCCACGCACCGTAGCGCCGGCTCAGCAGCGTTGTCGCGACGGACCTGATCAGGCAGCCGTATCGTCCGGCGGCGTCGGGACTCACCTCGACGACCCGGCGACGCCATCGTTCGGCATCGTCGAACGGGGCCGGACCACTTCCTCGGCGCAATTGCTTCAGGATCCATTCGATCCGTCGCGGCGGCAACCTGACGATGATCCGCGCGGCCCGAACGGCCCACGCCGCCGCTACGCGTTCGCCTCGGCGTCCGTCCGCCTCCGCTCCGGTCCCCAGCGACATCTGGTGGCTCACGCCGACACCAGCCCGACATCCCGGAGGTGGCTCACCAGTTCGTCGACGTCTCGCCGTGCGGTCACGGCATCGACGTCGAACCGCTCCAGCACTGCCGCAACGGGATCGGCGCCCTCACCGGCGGCGAGTGCGGCGAACACCTCCGCGCCGACCGGATTGAGCCGCCAATATTCTCCCTGCTGCAGATCGAGAACGACGCCCCCGTATTCCGTTCGCACGAAAGACAAATCGGGCCTCGGTGTCGCGGTATCCATGGTCCCTCCCATTCCTTACCCCTTCCCGGTGTGCTGCGGCTCGAGAAAATCACGTTCCAGATCGCGCAGCCAGAGCTCGCAGGCGATGGTGCTGAACATCGTTCCGTCTTCCAGTTCGAATGAACTGGGAGTGGCGCACAACCGCTTCAGCCGCTCGGAGTCGATCAGGCCGATTTCGCCGAGTCTCGAACCTTCCCACAGCGCCACGAGCTCATCGCGATGGTGGCGCAAGCCCAATTCGACATCCCGTGATCCGCTGTCCTTGGTCTGCCTGCGCAACACCTCGTCGGGCACGATTCCGCCGACCGCGGCGCGGAGCAGAGGTTTGTATGTCCAGGCGCTGACCCGATGTGGCACCGCCACCGACAAGGCAGCGGAGATCACGCTGTCGTCGAAATAGGGTGCGGACAACGGCGGACCACCGGATGCCAGTGAGATCCGATTCAACACGGCCACGGTGCGGGCGCCCTCGATGACGGACTCCAGTTCGACGTGGCGGCCGCGTGCCGGGGCCAGCGGTTCGGTGGTGGAAGCCATCCACGAGATACCCTCGTGCACAGCGCTTTTCGCCGTACTCGTGGCCCAGGCGGGAATCGACGGAACGAGTCCCCAGCCCAGCATAGGTTTGCGCCGTTCCGGTACACCGGTGATCGGTGTGGAATTCCTCGTCCACCACGAACGGAAATCGGCGGACTCGAGCGCGCCGTACACGAGATCTCGTGAGCGCCATCCGCCGAGGGCGCCGAAGCCGCGCAGCCCGCGCCAAGCGGTCAGCGGACGGCGCCACAGGAGATCGCGGTAGAGCGTCGGCAGGCCGGTGAACAGATGGTCGCCTCCGTGGCCGGTCAGATGCACAGTCGATCCGAAGGTCGAGGCCAACGCCGCGAGCGCACCGACCCGGCTCCTGCCGACGATGAGCGGTGACGGCTCGTTCAGCCAGGTCGGGCCGTCTTCCAATCCGGCGTAGGTGAACGGCAGTTCGGAATCCGGAAGGATCGCGTGCCGCACATGCGGCAGGTGCCGGGCGGCGAGCAGGGCCCACTCGAGGTCCTCGTTGGCGGAATCGCGTCCGCGTGCCGTCAGCAGCGTGATCTCCGCCGGTCCGCGCGCGGCGAGGAAGCTGATCGACGTCGAGTCGTAGCCGCCCGACAGTTCCGAGGTGACCGTGTCACCCGCCGCGGTGCGCGCGTTTACTGCTGCCGCGAGCCGACCCCGCACGTCGTGCGCACCCGCTTCGAGGTCCCGGACGACTGCTCTTCTCCTCACATTCCGGACCGGGCGGGACGCGCCGTTCGGTGTGAGGACCAATCCGGTGCCGGGGGCGAGCGGTTCGATTCCCTCGAGCAGCGGACGTTGTGCGAGGTGATGTGGAACGGGTTCGAGCAGATGTGCGGCGAGGGCGCCGGCATCGACTTTTTCGCCGACGAGATGGCGGAGGGCGTGCACGGTGTCGGCGGCGATATCGACGCCGTCCACGCGCGAGCGATACAGGCTGCGGGATCCGTAGGCGGCACCGTTCACATGGATGTCGCCGTTCACTTCGACGATCGAGTGAAAGGATCCGTCGACCGCGTCGAGGACCACCCGCCATCGGTCCGGTGAATCTATCGACATCGCGTAGTCGAGAACCGCGTCTTCAGCTATCAGAGCGTGGCCGAGTATCACGACCCGCGCCGCGCGTCCGATCGTGCGGATGATCGGCCGGTCGGGACAATGTCCGACGACCATCGGCCGTCCCGAACGATGCTCGGCCACTACTCGCGCCCATGGGAGAAGACGCCTGGCGATGCCCGCTCCCGCCGCGTGATCGGGCAGAACGACGAAACCTGTCCGGGCATCGCCAGTCATCTCCTAACCCCCTACGATTCGAGCTCGGCGGTGACGGCTCAGATCATTCCGCGGCGCCCGACCAGCAGGTCGGATTCCGTGGTGAAGACGCCCCCGGTGAGCTTCCGGAAATCGCCACATTTGGCGACCACCGGCTTCTCGTAGACCTTCTTGTCCGAGCTCTCTGCCGTGTTCTCCATTTTCACTTTCCTTCCTTCCTCGCACTCCCCTTGGAGGCGGTCTCATTCCGCGTCGTTCTGTTCGACCCGGACGTGCGCAACCGAGAATCTGTGCAACCGAGAATCTGCGCAACCGAGAATCGATGCAGCCGTACGAGGAAAGCGGATCATGCCGAAAATGCCGACACCACTGATCAACCCCCCGTACCAGTCCAGAGACATGGTCGTCCTGGTAAATGTAAGTCGCGCTACCGCAAGGACTTTCGGGCCTGCTGCGAATCCTCCCCTGATATCGCCCGGCGACTTCCTCCCCGTCCCCGCTCGCCATTCTGCGCTGTAAGCAGTGGACCGTCAAGAAAATTCGATGAATCTCCCTGAAATAGCTTGTCGCACTGTATTTGTCATGTCATTCGAGGCGGCTCGGCCGATCGCGCGTTCGCCGCCGCGCCACATCGGGTGTCCTGGGCCACCGACCGCGCCGAGGCGGTGCGCCGGTCGGTTTCACCCTCGAAGAGCGCCTCGCTCGCCGGCGCGAATCGGCGACAGGGTGCGTTGGGTCGGTCCGGCGGTCTCGCAAGCCGGTGCCGTCGACGCGGCCGGTTCTCCGACCCTGACGTAGTGCGGGTGAGGTTTGCGCGCTCGGGGCGGGCCCACCGCTGCCTGCGGGTAGTGCGCCGGTTCGTGTCGTCGCCCACACGGCAGGGCGGTTCTTTCGTATGCTCGTTGTTAGCGAATGGGGAGGGTCGTCGGTGCCGGGCCCCCGGGTCCGGCGATGGAGGAAGGTCCTCGCGGATGGACAGGCGCGAGGCTGCCGACATGGCGCGGGACTGGTCGGCGGCCCTGGTCGATTGTGGTGGCGTGCCGACGGCTCTGCCGCGCTCCCACCAGTTGACGGAATGGATCGTCGACCTGGAAGCCGCCATGTCGGCCGAATCGTTCGATCCGTCGCCCGCGTACCGAGTCGGGGTCGAGATGGTGCGGTGGAAGCTGACCGATCCCGCCCTGATGACTCCGTCCGCGACGGTGCTGGCCTGTTTGCTGGAGCGGTCGCGGCGGCCGGATCGCACGCAGCGGTTCGGCGCCCTCCTGGGCGAACTCGGGCGCGGCTACAGCGCGGAGTTGTTGAAGGTCCACACGGACAGCCAGGAGATAGCCGACCAGCGGTTCCGGGTGGTGTTCGACAACGCCGCGGTGGCGATCGCGCTGTACGACAGCAACGGCATCACGCTGGAAGCCAACCCGACCACGGCGCGGATGGTCGGGATGAAACCGGAGGACGTGCCGGGGGTCGCGGGGCTGGATTTGATGCACCCCGAGGACCGCGACAAGCTCCAGCAGGTGGTCGTCGATCTGTATCAGCGCCGGCACGGCACCGTGCACTTCGAAGGCCGCTTCTGCCGCCCCGACGGCACCGTCTGCTGGGGTGCGTGGACGATGACGCTGGTGCGCGGCGCGGGCGGACGTGATCTGCGCCTGCTCGCCGTCGGGGAGGACATCACCGAGCGGCGCGAGATGGAGCGAAAGCTGTGGTGGCAGGCGCGCCACGACCCGTTGACCGGTCTGCCCAACCGGCACTGCCTGCTCGAGCAGTTGGAGGCCATCGTCGCCACGGCCGGCCCCGCCGACCACATCGGTTTGTGCTTTCTCGATCTCGACGAGTTCAAGCTGATCAACGACCGCTACGGTCACCGCGCGGGCGACAGCGTGCTGGCCGAGGTCGGGCGGCGGCTGGACGCGACACTGACCTCACCGTCGGTCACGGTCACCCGCATCGGCGGCGACGAGTTCGTCGCGCTGCTCGCACCACCCTGCGACGAGAAGACCGCCCACGCCACCGCCGAGGCCATGCTCGCGACCCTGCGAGAACCGGTGCCCGTCGGTCCCACCGATCTGCTGGCGATGTCGGCCAGCATCGGCGCCGTCGTCGCCCCGGTCGCCGGCGCGAACGCCGAGAAACTGTTGAACGATGCCGACGTGGGCCTGTACCGGGCCAAGGCCGCCGGCCGCGGCACCTGGGTGCTGCATCGCGACGAGAGCGGTCACGCGGCCGAATAGCCAGGACGGGCCCGGCCGGGTCAGTGCGGGCCCATCGCCAGTTCCCCTCGCCGCGCGGCCCGCCACCACCGCTGTCCGGAATCGACGGCACGCCGCATCGTGCGCACGGCGGGTATCTGCATGAGCAGGTGCATCTGGTAGCGCCACGGCATCTGCAGCCCGTGCCGGACCGCCATCGCGTAGGCGAACCGCACGGCATCGCGGTCGAGATACCGGTCGGCGCGTTCGAACCAGGTCATGCTGGCACGGGCCGCGGCCTGAATCGGGCGCATCGCGGCGCGCCGTTGCGCGTCGTAATTCTCCAGCGCGTCGGCGATCTCGCCGTGTTCGTACAAGCTCTGCGCGAGCACGATGGCGTCGATGATCGCCAACCGGGTGCCCGAACCGATCGTGAAGTGCGTCGTATGCGCCGCGTCGCCGAGCAGCACCACATTGTCGTGGTACCACGATTTGTTGGTCACCTCGGGAAAACAACTCCACCTCGCGTTTTCGCCTCGGGACTTGCTGATCAACGAATGACCGTCGAGCACGCGCGGGAAAATGCTTTCCAGCACACGCACATTCGCCGCGGTGTCCGGGGAATCGAATCCCAGTCCGCGCCAGGTCTGCGGTTGGCATTCCACGATGCAGGTGCTGATTCTTCCGGTGATCGACGGATAGGCATGGAACCAGATCCAACCGGCCGGGGTGTGTTCGAAGGCGAAGGTGAATCGGGTGAAGACCTTGTCGGTGCCGAGCCAGATATAACGATTCTCGCCGAGGGTCACCGATGTTCCGAACCGATGATCGTCCAGCTGCCGCACCCGGCTGTTCGCGCCGTCGGAAGCGACGATGAGATCGGCGTCGTCGAAGCCGGACAGATCGTGGACCTCTCGGCCGTACCGGACGTCGACGCCGAGATCGCTCGCCCGGCGCGACAGCACCTCGAGCAATGCCGCGCGCCCCATGCTGAAGCCGTAGCCCGGGAAGTACGCGGTCCGGTCGCCCACGTGAATCGCCTGCTCACGCCAGACGACCGAGCCGGCGCGCACCGCCTGTGCGCTGTCGGGGTCGTTCCGATACAGGATGTCGAGCAGGTCGTCCCAGTACACGACGCCCCAACCGTAGGTGGAGCCGGGAGGATCTCGGTCGATCACCGTGATGGCATGGGCCGGGTCGCGGCGCTTCATCGAAATGGCGAAGTACAGTCCGGCGGGCCCGCCACCGATACACACGATTCTCATTCGGTCACCAGTTTCCGCCCGGTGGGTCGATTTCGGCGGCGCGGGAACGGTATTCGACGCGGCCGAGCCCGGCACGCTGTGCGTGTCCGGGCCCGGTCATCGGCACTAGTAGCTTCCCCAGCCGCCGCCGAAGGGGTTCCACCAGCCGGGGTTCCAGCCCCAGCCGCCCCCGTTACCCCAACCGCCGCCGTTACCCCAACCCCAGCCGCCGTTACCCCAACCCCAGCCGCCGCCGTTACCCCAACCCCAGCCGCCGCCTTTACCCCAGCCACCGCCGTGGCCCCAGCCGCCGCCGTTACCCCAGCCGGGGCTGTCGACGGCTTGGGTGGCGGAGTTGGGTGTCGCGGCAGCCGCTTGCGTCGCGGCGGCGACGACCGGAACCGCGGCAGCCGCGGCTATTCCGGCAGCGGCCGCCAACCGTGCGAATTTCGAGTGTGAATTCCTTTTCTTGATCATGATAGGGCTCCAAATAGCTGTCCCGACCTGGTGGAATTCTACGCGTTTTCGCCGAATGCAAAAGTTGCCGATACAACCTGTTTCACAATCTCGGTCCGCCGAGATTCGACACGGTCGCCGGGGACGGCGGCGCCGCGGATGCGTTCAGGCGGCCGCGGCGCGGATCAGGTCGGCGATGCGCTGTTCATCCGCCGCCGTCAGCGTGGTCAGTGCGTAGGTGACCGGCCACATCGTGCCCTCGTCGAGGCGCGCGGTGTCGTTGAAACCCAGTGTCGCGTAACGAGATTTGAATTTCTCGGCGCTCTGGAAGAAGCAGACCACCTTGCCGTCGCGGGCGTAGGCCGGCATTCCGTACCAGGTCTTCGGGGCGAGATCCGGCGCCTCGGCCGTCACGATGGCGTGAATCCGTTCGGCCAGTGCGCGATCGGCCGGCTGCATCGCGGCGATCTTGGCCAGCACATCGGCGGTGCCGTCCGCCTTCGCGGCCTTGCCGCCACGGCGGGCGGCGGTCTTCAGTTCCCGCGCATGCTCTTTCATCGCGGCGCGTTCCTCGGTCGAGAAGCTCACCGCGGCAGAGGTCTTCGTGGTCATCGTCGTCTCCGTTCGAGTCGGGTATTTCAGTTGTCCTGCAGCACGCCGAGCACGTTGCCGTCCGGGTCGATCACCGTGGCGACCCGGCGGCCCGCGCCGACGTCGCGGATCGGTTCTCCGACCACGGCTCCGGCGGCGGTCAGCTCGGCCAGCTTCGCCTCCAGATCGGGGACCGCCCAGTAGGTGACCGGTGCGGTCATGCCCTGCGGCCCGCCACCCGGGACCAGGCCGACGTGGGTGTCACCGACCTCGAAGCCGACGTAATAGGCACTCTCGGCACTCGCCGGCACGCCCAGCAACGCGGCGTACACGGCCTTCGCGGCGGCCAGGTCGGTGACCGGGTGCAGCACGGTCCTGATGCCCAGGGTGGTCATGAAATCTCCTGCGGTGTCGTGTTCTTGTGGTTTCCACGGTAGGAATCGCGGCGCCGCGCGACATCCGTGGTGACCACGGAATCCACCACGGATCCGGTACGTGGTGGTACCGGTACGGGCGTCAGAATGGGGGCGTGTCGAAGCAGATCGCCGCCGAGATCTCGGCTCGGGAGGCCGAGGTGCTCGCCCTGGTCGGGCAGCATCGCAGTAACGCCGAAATCGCGGCCCAACTGTTCATTTCCGTGCGCACGGTGGAGACCCACGTGTCGTCGCTGCTGCGCAAGGCGGGAGTGCCCGATCGGCGGGTGCTCGCGGAACGGGCGGCCGCGCTCGGCGATCGCCGACCGGCCGCGGCGCCGGTAACGGTGCTGCCCACGGCCTTGACCTCGTTCGTGGGCCGGGCCCGGGAGCAGGCGGAACTGCGCGCGCTGGTCGCCGCGCACCGCCAGGTGACCGCGCTCGGTCCCGGTGGTGTCGGCAAGACGCGGCTGACGCTGGCCGTTGCCGCGCAGTTGGCCGACGAGTTCGCGGGCGGGGTCTGGTTCGTGGATCTCGTACCGGTCACCGATCCGGAGATGACCGGCGCGGCGGTGGCGCACGCGCTCGGTATCGGCGAACAACCGGGCCGGGACCTGGACGAATCGGTGACGGCGGCGCTGGCCGACCGTCGGCTGCTGCTGGTGCTGGACAACTGCGAGCATCTGCTGGACGGTGTGGCGCCGTTCCTGGAACGCTTGCTGGCGCGCTGTCCGGGCGTGACCGTACTGGCCACCAGCAGGTCCCGGCTGATGGTGCCGTTCGAGCAGGTCTACGCGGTGCCGCCGCTGACCCTGGAGGAGAACGCCGACGCGGTCGCGTTGTTCCTGGATCGGGCGCAGGCACTGGGCTGGTCGGTGCCCCCGGAGCAGACCGGTCGGGTCGCCGAGATCTGCGCCCGGCTGGACGGTCTGGCGTTGCCCATCGAACTGGCCGCCGCCCGGCTGCCGACGCTGGGTCTGGACGGTCTGACCTCGAGCCTCTCGGATCCGCTGCGGCTGCTCGTGGGTGGACGCCGCGCGGACGAACGGCACCGGTCGGTGCGGGCCACGCTCGACTGGAGTCGAGGGCTGCTGACGGAATCGGATCGCCGGTTGTTGCAGCGGGTGGCGGTGTTCGCCGGGCCGTTCACCGCCATGGCCGCCGCCGAGGTGTCGGGTGGTCCGCCGCTGGCGCCGGACGAGGTCCCGGACGGGCTGGCGCGGCTCACCGAGCAGAGCCTGCTGACGGTGGTTCCGGCCGGCACCGGTATCCGATATCGGATGCTGGCGACCGTCCGCCAGTACGCGCGGGAACAGCTCGACTCGCTCGGCGAGCTGCCCGAAATGCTCGCCCGGCATCTGGCGTGGAGTCTGGCGACCGCTACCGCGCTCGCGCGGCGGCCCGAAACCGGTTCGTGGCGAACCGAATTCGATGGAATGGCCGACGACCTGCGGGCGGCGCTGAACTGGGCGGCAGCCGAGCCGGGGCAGCGGGCGGCGGCATCCGGCCTGGCGCTGACCCTGGCGCGGATCGCCTTCACCCGCAACCTGATCGGTGAATCACAGCGGCGCTACGAGCAGGCCGCCGCGCTCACCGTCGACCCCTCCGTGGCGGCCGAGGCGCTGCGCGAGGCGGCCGCCACGGCCGGGTGCCGGTTGCACGGCGCCGAGATGTACCGGCTGTACCTGGCGGCGGCGGAGGTCGCCCGAAAGTCCGGTGACGATGCCGCTGCCGCAAGAGATCTCGCGACGGCGGTGAGCACCTGCTTCCGGATGTCGGATACCTTCGACGAGCCGCCTGTGTTGCCCGAGGCGGTCGAGCTGCTGGCCGCGGCCCGCGGCCTGGCCGGAGACGATCCGGCTGCCGCGGCGGCCGTCGCCCTCGCCGAATGTGGTCTCCGAGCCGCGGAATCCGATGGTCCGCAGGCGATCGCATCGGCCGAACGCGCGGTCGGCCTGGCGGGGCGAACCGCTGATCCGCTGGCTCGCAGCGCGGCCCTGGACGCACTGGCCGCCGCCCAGTGGTGGTGTGGCGACGCGGCCTCGAACGCGGTGACAACTCGCCGCCGGGTCGAGTTGCTCGCCGCGGCGCCGGCGACCGCGGCGGGCGCGCTGGAGCGAGTCGGCGCGCTGTCCGAGGCCGCGGACAGCTGTATCGGGAACGGGGATCTGGCCGGCGCGCGGCTCTGGGCCACGCAACTGCGTGATCTGCCCTTGCTGGCCGAGCGTGGCGATCTGGCCACCTCGCGTGTCCTGGTCGCGCGGGCGTTGGCCGGCGACGCGCACGCCGTGTTGGCGGACAGCCAGCGGTTCGCCGATGCCCGCGAGCTGTCCGGGCGGGCGCGCGCACCGCAGTTGGCGGTGTCGGCGGCGGCTGTCGCGCTGATCCACGGCCTGCGCGGTGACCTCCCCGCGCAGGCTCGATGGCAGGCGAGCGCCGCCGAGCTGTCCGGGGCACCCGCGGCCTGGCGAGGGGTCTTCACCGCCGTACAGTTGTTGCACGCCGGGCATGCGCACCGAGCCTGGGCGGAATTGCCCACCGCACCGGATGATCTGGACGAGCAGGAGCTGTGGATCTGGCGGCACTGGTACGTGGCGTTGCGCGCCGAGGCGGCGGTGCTGGCCGGTCGGCCGGAGGCGGCGGCCGTCCTGGATTCCGCGCGAAATACTGTGGTGGGCAACCCGATCGCCACCGCGATCGTCGGCCGCGGCGCCGCCCTGCTCGCCGGCGATCGCCCCGCGGTGCTCGCCACGGCAGTCGATTTCGAGGCCGCGCACTGCCCTTACCAGCAGGCCCGCAGCTCGATCCTCGCCCGCGACCCGGCCGGCGCGGCCCTCCTGGAATCCCTCGGCCTCGCTCCCGGCCGATGAGCGCATGAAGCGCACGCGACCTGCGGAAACAGCTGTCGCAGTTCCAGTGCCCTCGGCAGGATTCGAACCTGCGACACCCGCTTTAGGAGAGCGGTGCTCTATCCCCTGAGCTACGAGGGCGCGGGCCGTGCGCGACAGTGTGAAAGACCCCGTTTCACAACGGGTTTCGCACCTGCCTCGCAGTGGTCCACGGTGCCTGTGCCTCCCGGGGGTGACGAACAGGCGTGGTCAGTCTAGCGTGTGGCGAGCCGGTGGCTAGCTCGCCAGGGTGGCTCGCGCCGACGGGAGGTAGCGCAGCCAGGACGGGGCGACGGCCGCGCCCAGTCGCAGGCCCCTGGCGTAGGACCGGAAGGCGGCGTGGTCGCCGGGTTCCGGGTGGACGCCGAACAGGGCGCGGGCGCGCGGGTGGAGGACCTCGCGGACGGCGAAGGTGGGGAGGTAGCGAGGGATCCAGGCGCTCGGCCGGATCACCTCGGGGGCGAAGGTTCGCGCGGCCGGACCGAGGCGCAACCGCGTGGCGCAGGTCTGCTCGAAGTAGTCGACGAACGCGGCCCAGTCCGCAGGCATGTCGCGCGCCGACACCCCGAAGCGGAGATACCACTCGCAGCATTCCTCGTAGAGCCGCTCGTGGTCGCGGTCGGAGAGAGGAGCGATGAGCGTGTTGGTGGCGAAGACCAGCGTCTCCACGTACGTGGCGTGCTGGAAGAAGAACAGCTCGGGATTCAGTGCGTGATAGCGCGCGCCACGGTCGTCCACGCCTTTCACATGCTGATGCATACCGAGTATGAAGTGGCTGTGGTCGCGGTCCTCGTAGGCCGCTCGGATGGTCCGCGATACGGTTCGCCGCTTGTGATACCACAGCCGCATGGGCGGCATGTGTTCGTCGAGCGCCGCGGCGATCGAGGGATGCAGGATCTGCAGGCCGACCGCCCGGGGCAGCGCCAGTAGGAATCGCCGGTCGCCCACGTAGCGGTGGAGCAGGGAGGTCCGGCTCGCGTTGCCCATCGTTTCCCTCTCGCGCAGGAGTTTCCGGCCGTCGGCGCGGCGGCGTCACTGAAAGGGTGACATGCAAACCTTCTCAGTAATTCACGCTCGGGTCAACGGCGTGATCCGACCCGCGCCTCACCGGGGCAACGACAGGAAATCCTCGACCGGCCGGCGCGGCGTGGGTGGGACGAAGGTGTCGTGGGGTGCGGTGCCCAGGCGGATGAGGACCTGGGGTATGCGATCGGGGTCGGGAAGGAGACTGCTGATCGCGCGGACGGCGGCCGGGATTTCGGTGATGTGGGTGAGGGGGCAGGTCGCGAGGCCGGCCGCTGTGGCGGACAGCAGGGCGGTGGACAAGGTCTCGCCGGTCGCCAGCCACTCGTGCGGGGTGTTCTCGGCGGTGCTGAGCACCACCAGGGTGGCGTGATCGGGTTCGCCGGTGCGATGCGGACTTCCGGGCGGTATCGGGAAATCGCGGCCGACGTCGACCAGCGCGGCCTCACGCGCGGTCGGTAGAGCGGAGGGCGGGATCCCTTCGGGAATATCGAAATTGCCTGTCCACCAACGTAATTCGTTCTGATACGGGGTGTCGAACTGCTGCATGGCGGCGGTCTGCTCGGAGGCGGCGGCCAGCCGGGGACGCACCGAATCGTCGACCGCGTTCAACCGCACACCGTCGATCTCGGCCACCTCGCGCAGCTGCTGCACCAGCTCCGGCCGGTCCGGCGCCGACATCGGGAGCCGGTCGGTGCGGCGCGCGCGGATCGCGGCGGCGAGGGCCCGTTCCCGGTCCGACGGCGCGCGCGGCGGTTCGAATTCGGCGACGGCCAGCAGGTCGTGCAGCCCCTCCTCGGGAACGTAGGACACCGCGATCGGATGTCCCTGCTCGGCGAAGGCGATCCGGGCATGGTGCAGATTGGCGCCGCAGCTGATCACCTCCTGCCGCCCGCTCGGATCGGCCACCTTCAGTTGCCGGGTGGAATCACTGAACAGGTGCAGGCGGGTCCCGTCGAAATCCCAACGCCAGGGCTGGGTGTTGTGCACGGACGGGGCGCGGGCAGCCAACTGCAGAGCCGCCACGATGGTCGAGCGGTCGGGCACGTGCCGCATGATGCCTCCCAGAGCGATATTTCGTCGGGTGCATTCGCCAGAGTATTGCCAGTATCGCAGTTGTCACCATCGCGGCCGGTAGGGTGGGGGTGTCTTCGCCCTGGAACGCTCGTGAACCGCTCGGAAGGTGGGACGCATGGCCTCGAAGGCGCCAGTGGTGGTGGGAGTCGACAGTTCCGACGACGCGCTGCGGGCCGCGCGCTGGGCCGCGAATGATGCGGCGCTGCACCGGGTTCCGCTGGAAGTGATCTCGGCGGTGCCGCCGGTTCCGCAGGACCGTGCCACGGACGAGGGCGTGTGCGCCTACCACGAGCGCTCCCGCGAGCAGGCGCAGCGCGCCGTCGCGGAGGCCGCTCGGGTGGCGGCCGATATCGCCCCGAAAATCGATATCGACACCGCCGTCATCGATGCGCCGATCATTCCCGCGTTGCTGTCCCAAGCCGATGAGGCCCGCCTGGTGGTGGTCGGCGCACGCGGGCTCGGGGCATATCAGCGCAGCCTGCTCGGTTCGGTCAGCACCGCGCTGGTACGGCACGCTCGCGGTACGGTCGCGGTGGTGCCTGCGGATCCGCTGCTCGGTTCCGAACGTCCGGTGCTCGTCGGATACGACGATTCCCCGTGCAGCGCACAGGCTCTCGCGATCGCCGTCGACGAGGCGCGGCGGCGGCGGACCGATCTGGTGGTCGTGCACACCTGGCAGCGGTTCGGCGACTACCCCTCCCCGGCGGCCCTGGAAGAGGAGGGCAATCGGCTCCTCGACGTTGCCCTGGCCGCGCACGAGGATCCGGACGAACCGGTTTCGGTGCGGCGGGTCGTCGTCGAGGATCGGCCGGTGCGGCGCATCCTCGACGAATCCGCCGCCGCACAACTCGTCGTGGTCGGCAGCCACGGCAAGGGCGGATTTCCCGGGATGACGCTGGGCTCCACCAGTCAGGCGCTGATGCACAGCGTCGAATGCCCGATCGTCATCGCCCGGCCCCGCACCGAATGATCAGGCGGCGAGCATGATCAAGCGGTGAGTTCGGCCAGCAACTTCCAGGTGCGCAGCTGATCGTCCTCGCCGGCGAGGTCGGTCTGATGGATCAGCAGTTCGGTGGCACCGGCCTCGACATAGGCCCGCAGGCCGCGGGCGACGTGCTCCTCGTCGCCGATCAGCGCCACATCGACCGCGTGCGCCACGCCCTCGCGGTCGAGAACCGCGCGGTAGGAATCGAATTGCTCGTAGAACCCCAGCGCCTGCGCTGCGGTCTCGCGCACCTGGTCGGCGCGATCGGTCACCACCGCGACCACGCCGGCGACCACCTGCAGGGGCCGCACCGGATTCGCCGGGCGAGCCCGCTGCAGAGTGGGCACGATATGTGATTCCAGCGTGCGCGGCCCGGCGAGGAACGGCAGCACGCCGTCGCCGGCTTCGCCCGTGGCCCGCAGCGCCAGCGGGCCCATGGCGGCCACGAGCAGCGGGATATCGCCGCCGCCGTGCACCGTCGTGGGGATCGGCGGGCGGGCGTAGATCCGCTCGCCCTGGACATCGACGGTGCCGTCCTCGATGGCCTGGCGCAGCGCGATCAGATATTCGCGCAGCCGCCGGACCGGCTTGTCCTCCCGGATGCCGAAGGCCGCCGATTCCAGTGGCGGAGCGCCCAATCCGATTCCCAGGCGGAAACGGCCACCCGACGCGGCCTGTGCGGTCTGGGCCTGCGACGCGACGACCAGCGGATGACGCGGATTGATCGGCACCACGGAGGTGCCCACCCCGATCTCCGGCACGGCGAGTCCGACGACCGCCGCGAGGGTCAGCGCGTCGAGATCGAATTTCTGCCCGAACCACACCGAGCGCACCCCGGTGTGCTGCGCCGCGGTGGCGAGTCGGAGGACCTCGTCGACGTCGTTGGCCACGCCGGGTCGCGGCCACACCGACACCCCGATCGGAACTGAAAGGCTCATCGGACCGAGGCTAATCCGCGCATCGGGCGATCCCACCGTTGTGCTCGGACGGATCGAAACCGTTGCCGTGACGGCCATTTGCGCGGCGCCGCCGCTACCATCGCAAGATGGGGCGTCGAGTATCGGGTGTGCTGGCCTTCGCTGTCCTGGTCCTGATCGCGATCGCGACGGCCTGGGAGCAGCAACCGCACGGATATCGCGACGTCGCGACCCCGGCCGGGGAGTTCAGTGCCGAGCGCGCGCTGGCGACGATCCGGGAGATCGCCTCGCGCCCGCATCCCGTCGGCACCGCCGAACACGACCGGGTGCGCGATCATCTGGTGGGAAAGCTGCGAGAACTGGGTCTGGACACCGATGTTCGCTACGGAGTGGGCAGGTATCCGGTGGATCCGCATCGTGGGGTAGCGGTGCTCGGGGAGACCGGAAATATCGTCGCACGCTGGCCGGGGCGCGCCGCGACCGGCACGATTTATCTTGTCGCGCATTATGATTCGGTGCCGCCGGGCCCCGGCGCGAACGACGACGGGGTCGGCGTCGCGACCATCCTGGAGGCGGTGCGCGCGCTGCGGGCGAGCGGACCGCAGCCGCGCAACGATCTCGTGGTGCTGCTCACCGACGCCGAAGAGGTGGGCCTGCTCGGCGCCGAGGCCTTCGCGACCTCCGGCGGCGCCGATCCGCGCGGCGGTGTGGTGATCAATCACGAGGCGCGCGGCGCCGGTGGTCCACCGATGCTGTGGCGGATCAGCCACCCCGATGCCGGGCTGATCGGCGTGGTCACCGGGGTACCGCATCCGAACACCGATTCGCTGTCCACGACCCTGGCCGGTGAGCAGACCGGGAGCAACACCGATTTCGCGGCGCTCGATCCACGTGGCTTCCGGGTGCTCGACTGGGCCTTCGCCGGTCGGAACGCGTACTACCACAACCCGTTCGACGATCCGGAGCACGTCGACCTCGCCACCGTGCAGCAATTCGGTGACAACACCACCGCCGCGGCCCGCGAATTCGCGGCGCGGGATCTGCGGGCCGCGGCCGATCAGCCGGATCGCGCGTATTTTCCGCTGCCGTTCGGTGAGCTGGTGGTGTTGCCGCTGTGGGTGGTGGTCGCGGCCGCGGTGGCCTCGGTGCTGCTCGCGACCTGGGTGGTGTGGCGGATCCGGCGCACCGGTGAGGCCACGATCGGCCGAACACTGGGCGCGGCGGCGGCCGCGCTGGTGGCGGTTCCGATCGGCATGGGCGTCGTCTACGGGTTGTGGACGGCGATCACGGCGATCCGCCCGGAGTATCGCGAGCTGTTCGTCGATCCGTATCGGCCGCAGTTCTACGGCGCGGCCGTGGTGACGGCCTGTGTGGCCGTCCTGACCGCCTGGTACGCGACGTCGCGGCGGCTGTTCGGGCCCTCCGCGACGGCCGTGGGTGTGCTGTGCGCGGTGACGGCGATCGGTGCGGTGGTCACGGCCCTGTCGCCCGCGGCGGGTGTGATGGTGGTGATCCCGGCGCTCGCCGCCGTCGGCGGTGTCGTGCTGACGTTCACGGTGCCCGACCGCCTGCGGTTGCCGGTGCTCACCCTGTTCCTCGTCCCGGCGGCGGTGTTCGCCGGTGGTACCGCGTATGCGGCGTTGCAGACCGGAATCGCCGCCGCCGCATATCTCACCGCGCCCGTGGTGCTGATTCTCGGCGGATTGTTCACGCTCACCCTGACCCATGCGTGGCCGAGTCGCCGAGGTGTCCTGGTCCCCGTCACGGCGGTGGTTCTCACGGTGGCGCTCGCGGCGGCCGGGACGATCGTCGACCGGTTCGACGCACGGCATCCGCTGATGTCGCAACTGTCCTATGCGCTGGACGCGAACAGCCGCGAGGCGCAGTGGATGTCCACCGCGGCGCCGGATCGATGGACGCGAGGGTTCGTCGAATCCGGTTCTCCGCACGGAGCATTCGCGCAGTTGTGGAGCGACGCGGTGGCGGTCGGCGCCGCCGCGCCGCACGACCTTTCCGGTCCGGCGGCCGATATTCTCTCCGATCGCACCGAGGCGGATCTGCGCACCGTGCGACTGCGGCTGCGATCCACGCGCGGCGCAACCTCCGTCGCGCTGCGGTATTCCGGGCAGGTCCGCTCACTGACGGTCGCGGGGCGTGACATCACGCCGGTGCCGGCCGAGGGGTTCCGGTTCTACGCCCCGCCCGCCGCGGGGGTCGAGGTCGAGCTCACGGCCCCGGCCGGACCGCTCACCCTGCGGGCCGTCGATTACAGCTGGCTCCCCGACGCGCATCTCGCCGACGCACCCGCGGATATCTACTACCGGCAGGACAGCACGGCCGCGGTGTTCACCACCATCCGGTTGTGAACACCGCGGTGGCGACTCAGGATCCGGCCACGCCCTCGGCGTAGTCGGCCGGGTCGAAACGCCGTGTCTTCCACCGGAACAGCAGCGTGGCGCCGGGCCAGTTGTTGGTGATGCGGCCGGAGGCGTTGCGGTACCAGCTGGAGCAGAAGTTCCAGGGCGTATCGGCCAGGCGCTTGCGCAACCAGTCGTCCCAGGCCTGTTCGGCGGCGGGCTGCGCGGCGAGGAAATGTCCGGGTTTGGCGGACAGATACTCCACCACCTGCCGGATGTAGCGGGCCTGTGATTCCAGCATGTAGATGATCGAACCGGAGCCCACATTGGTATTGGGTCCGTACATCATGAACAGATTCGGGAAGCCCGGCACCGACATGCCCAGGAACGCCCGCGCGCCCTCCGGCGCCCATTCGTCGGACAGTTTGCGGCCGCCCAGGCCGTAGATGCGCATCGGCGCGAGGAATTCGGTGCCCTTGAATCCGGTGCCGTAGATGATCACGTCCACCGGATGCTCGACGCCGTCGGCGGTGCGGATTCCGTTCGCCGTCACCGCCTCGATGGCGGTGGTCTCCACACTGACATTGGGCTGGGCGAGCGCGGGGAAGTACTCGTTGGAGAACAGGCCGCGCTTACATCCCGCGGCGTAATCCGGAGTGAGCTTGGCGCGCAGTTGCTCGTCGGGTACGGCTTTGGCACGATGCCGGTCGGCGATCGCGATCACCGGATGTTTGATCCACGGCACGTCGGTCAGTGCCAGTGCCATCACCTCGAAGAAGGTCCAGATGGCGAAGCGTTCGGCCCACCGGCTGGGCGGAAAGTACTGGAACAGCGCGTGATGCAGGCCGGTGTATTCGGTATCGAATTTCGGCAGCACCCAGGCGGCGGAGCGCTGGAACAGGGTGAGATGTCCGACCGTCGGCTGAATGGCCGGAATGTATTGGATCGCACTGGCTCCGGTACCGATGCACGCCACCCGCTTACCGGTGAGATCGACGCCGTGGTCCCATTCGGCGGAGTGGAAGGCGGGACCGGTGAAGGTGTCGATGCCGGGGATATTCGGCATCGCCGGACGCGAGAGCTGGCCCACCGCCGGAATCAGTATGTCGGCGGTGAGGGTCTCGCCGTCGGCGGTGCGTACCTGCCAGACACCGCGCACGGCATCGAATTCCGCATCGGTGACCTCGACGCCGAAGCGGATCTTGCGCGGCAGATCGTGCTTCTCGGCGACCGCGCGCATATACGCGTGGATGTCGCGCTGCTGTGAAAAGCGGCGCGGCCAGTCGGATTTGGGTTCGAACGACCACGAGTACAGCGGCGAGGGCACGTCGCAGGCCGCGCCCGGATAGGTGTTCTCGCGCCAGACGCCGCCCAGATCGCCGGCCTTCTCGACGATGGTGAAAGTGTCGATACCGGCGCGCTGCAATTCCAGCGCCATGCCGAGGCCGGCGAATCCGGCGCCGATGATCACGATGGATGGCGTGGCAGTCATAGTCGAAGAGTAGAGCGCGGGGCGGCCGTTTCCGAGAGATCAGCGGCCACCGAATCAATATTTCCGGCCACACCGCGGCCGCCGCGCCGGACCGGACATGCGACTCCGCTGGACAGTTCCGGGCCGCCGAACCTACTATCTATAGCAGTTCCTCTTCAAAAAGCCTGTCCCGGTGGGCATTTGGCGTTTCGACGGCGCTGCAGGGGGTGTCGTCGCGCGGCCGGCGGCCATCCGGGACGGATCTGCCGTATCCGGGTGCACCCGGACGGCAGGGGCGGCTGCACGTGGCGATCAGGGGTTCGCCACGTGCAGCCGATTCATCCCATGTCTGTGCTGTTCGCGCCGCGTGTCGCGGGAAAAGTGGACCATCCGGTCGGGTCGATAACCGCTACGTCCGGTTTCGGCTATCCTCGCGGCAGGTGTGACGTCGTTCACCGGTGAAGGAGTGCGGTTACTGATGTTGAGCACGATGCAGGACGATCAACTGTCGCTGGCCACCCTGCTGCGATATGCGTCCACGTTCCACGGCGATGCCACGGTGTCGACGTGGACGGGCGACGGGGTGCGCACCATGACCTATCGGGAATTGGGTGCGGAATCGGCGCGGCTGGCCAACGCGCTGCGGGGGCTGGGGATCGATGTGGGCGATCGGGTCGCCACGTTCATGTGGAACAACAACGAGCATATGGTCGCCTACGCCGCCGTGCCCGCGATGGGCGCCGTGCTGCACGCGCTGAACCTGCGGCTGTTCCCCGAGCAGGTCACCTTCGTGGCCAATCACGCCGAGGATCGGGTCGTGATCGTCGACGGCTCGCTGCTGCC
Source organism: Nocardia mikamii NBRC 108933 (assembly GCF_001613505.1). GTDB lineage: Bacteria > Actinomycetota > Actinomycetes > Mycobacteriales > Mycobacteriaceae > Nocardia > Nocardia mikamii. The sequence continues at coordinate 120,324 of NZ_BDCM01000003.1, read as the reverse complement.
GATGTTCGCCAACTATCTGCCGACGCTGAAGACCGTCCGCCACGTCATCGTGGCCAACGGCAACGCCGCGGATCTGACCGCCCCCGAGGGCGTGCAGGTGCACTCCTACACGGAACTGCTTGCGGGACAACCCGATACCTACGATTTCCCGATCGTCGACGAACGCTCCGCGGCCGGGATGTGCTACACCTCCGGCACCACCGGCGACCCCAAGGGCGTGGTGTATTCGCACCGGTCCAATGTGCTGCACGCCATGCAGGTGCTGACCAACGCGAGTATGGGATTCACCTCCTCCGACACCGTCCTGGCCATCGTGCCGCTGTTCCACGCCAACGCCTGGGGCCTGCCGTACGCCGCGATGCTGTCGGGGGCGAGTGTGCTGATGCCCGACCGCTTCCTGCAACCGGCGCCGCTGCTGGAGATGATGGCCGCGGTACAGCCGACCTTCGCCGCGGCGGTGCCGACCATCTGGGGTGGCGTACTGGCGCAGTTGGAGGCGAAGCCGCAGGACATCACGCATCTACGCGAGGTGGTCGTCGGCGGGTCCGCGCTGCCGCCGGCGATGATGCGGGCCTTCCAGGAAAAGCACGGGGTACGGCTGCTGCACGCCTGGGGGATGACCGAAACCTCACCGCTGGGCAGCGTCGCGCATCCGCCCAAAGGCGTGACGGGCGAGGACGAATGGGAGTACCGCTACACGCAGGGACGGTTCCCGGCCCTGGTCCAGGCGCGCCTGGTCGGCGACGACGGCTCGGTGCTGCCCAACGACGGCGAGGCCGTGGGCGAACTCGAGGTGCGCGGCCCGTGGATCGCGGGGGCCTATTACTCACCCGAGGGCGCGTCCGTCGACCCGGACAAGTTCGACGACGGCTGGCTGCGCACCGGTGACGTCGGCAAGATCACGCCCAACGGCTACCTCACGCTGGTCGACCGATCCAAGGATGTCATCAAGTCCGGCGGCGAATGGATCTCCTCGGTCGATCTGGAGAACGCGATCATGGGTCATCCGGCCGTCGCGGAGGCCTCGGTGATCGGGGTGCCGGACGAGAAGTGGGACGAGCGGCCGCTGGTCGCCATCGTCCTCAAAGAGGGCTCGACCGCCGAACCGGCCGAATTGCGCGACTTCCTGGCGGACAAGTTCGCCAAGTGGCAGCTGCCCGAGCACTGGACCTTCATCGACGAGGTGCCCAAGACCAGCGTCGGCAAATTCGACAAGAAGCGGCTTCGGGCTCGGTATGCCGACGGCGAATTGAGCGTCACGACGCTGTGAAGTAGAGCGTCACGAAGTACCGCAGCCGCGGCCGGAACATCCGGTCGCGGCTGCGGTGCGAACGGGTCGCGGACACCGGCGCCGGTCGGCCGGAGGGACCTGTTGGCGCTATGTCAACAAGGTGTCGTAGGCTGAGCACCGGCGTCCGGTGGGCGTCCGATCACGTGCAGAAAGGGTTGGCGATGACCGAGACGAGCAGCGCCGAGACGAACAACGACACCCCCGCCTTCGCGGATGTGGTGAACGGCGCGCTGGAGTTCACCATCCCGATCGCGCACAAGATGGGTGTGCAGGCGCTCGAGGTGCGGCCCGGATTCGCCGCCACCACCGTGCCGATCGAGGGCAACGGCAACCACTTCGGCGTCATGTACGCCGGCGTGCTGTTCACCGTCGCGGAAATTCTCGGCGGCGCCATTCCGATCGCCACCTTCGACAGCGCCAAGTACTACCCGCTGGTGAAGGACCTGCAGATCTTCTTCCGCAAGCCGGCGAAAACCGATGTGCGGGCCCAGGCTTCGCTCTCGGAGGAGGAGATCGCCCGGGTGATCGCCGACGCCGAGGCCAACGGCAAGGCCGACTTCACCCTCGAGGCCACCGTGACCGACGCCGACGGCGTGGTCGTCGCCGAGACTCGGGGGCTGTACCAGTTGCGCGCACACGGAAAGTAACGACTCGGGCAGTAGCGATTCTGCCCGCACAGCCGCGGTCGGCCGCTGCCGGTCGACCGACGGTGCGCCGTGGGGTTACGGTGAGGGCGCGTACCGTCGAAGAGGCGGTGTTGTAGCGCCCGACAGGGGAGCCCGCGTGGCCACGCAGCCGTTGCCTCCTCGCGGACCCCGCCTCACCGGGCGGGGACAGAGAGGTCCGGCGTAATGGGCGTGCACCGCCATCCGATGCGAGACAGTCGGCGCGGCAGGGGGATTCGAGCATGACGGTGAATCTGTTACGCACGGTGATCGCGCGGGCGTGGGCCGAACTGGAATATCTGCGGCTCGCGGTCGGCAGTGGCGTGGTCGGATTCGACTCGCCGTTGACGGTGCTGTCCGCGGGCGACGCGTTGCTCCGGCACGGTGCGCTGCCCGCGCTGCTGCGGCTGGCCGCCGCCCGCTACGGCGATCGCGCCGCGGTGATCGACGAACTCGGTACGCTCAGCTACCGCGAACTCGAGGACCGCTCCAACCGGCTGGCCAACGAATGGCGCAAACGCGGACTGCGCACCGGTGAGGGTGTGGCGATTCTGGCCCGCAACCACCGCGGCCTGCTCGACGCGGTCTTCGCCGCGGCCAAGTGCGGGGCCCGGATCATCTTGTTGAACACCGACTTCGCCGGGCCGCAACTGCGGGATGTGGCGGCCCGCGAGGGCGCCGATCTGCTGGTGTACGACGAGGAGTACGAATCCATCCTCGGCGATCTGAGCCCTCGGCGCGGGGCCTATCGGGCGTGGTCGGAGACCGGGCACACCTCCAGCCTGGAGTCGCTGATCACCGCCGGCTCGCCCGCCACGCCGCCGATCTCGCGTTCCGGCGCCAAGATCATCCTGTTGACCAGCGGCACCACCGGCACGCCCAAGGGTGCGCCGCGATCGGAGCCGCGTTCCCTGGAACCGCTGGGCGCGATTCTCAGCAAGGTGCCGTTCCGGACCCGTGAGGTGACCGAATGTCCGGCACCGCTGTTCCACACCCTCGGTTTCGCAATGTCGTTGCTGGCCATCGGCTTCGGCTCGACGTTGGTGATCCGGCGGCGATTCGATCCGCAGCGGGTGATCGACAGTATGGCCGAGCACCGTGCGACCGCGCTGATCGTGGTGCCGGTGATGCTCGCGCGCATGGTCGAATCGGGTCCGCAGGCGGTGCGCGAGCGGGATCTGTCGGCGCTGCGCATCGTTTTCGTCGCCGGATCGCAGCTCGGCGCCGAGCTGTGCCGGCGCGTGACCGCCGCGTTCGGGCCGGTCGTCTACAACCTGTACGGATCCACCGAGGTCGCCTACGCCACCATCGCCACGCCGGAGGATCTGGCGGAAGAGCCGGGATGCGTGGGGTCACCGGTGATGGGCGCTGTGGTCGAGATCCTCGACGAGCGGGGCGAGCCCGTACCGTCCGGGACGGCCGGGCGGATCTTCGTCCGCAACGCGATTCCCTTCGACGGCTATACCGGTGGCGGCGGTAAGGAGCGGATCCGCGGCCTGATGTCCACCGGCGATATCGGCCATTTCGATTCGGCCGGAAGGCTTTTCATCGACGGACGGGACGACGACATGATCGTCTCCGGCGGGGAGAACGTGTTCCCGGCCGAGGTCGAGGAATTGCTCGACGCACATCCGGACGTGCGCGAGGCCGCGGTCATCGGAGTACCCGACGACGAATACGGCGCCCGGCTGGTGGCTTTCGTCGTCCGCACCACCGAAGCCCTCGGCGCGGAGGAGATCAGGGCGCATGTGAAGGCCAACCTCGCGCGCTACAAGGTGCCTCGCGACGTGGTGTTCATCGACGAACTGCCGCGCAACCCCACCGGGAAGGTCCTCAAACGGCGGCTGCGGGAGTGGGGCGAGGGCGCCGGAGCGTAACGCCGGTCCCGGCGCCGGACACCGCCGGCGCCGGAACCGTACGGCTCAGCAGTTACGCAGTTCCGGGCTCTGATTGAGCAGTTGAGCGCGGGTGGAGATGAAGGTGGAGTAGGTGTCGCCACCGACGGCCGACAGCGGGAAGGCCGCCACCCGATGGCAGTTCTGGAAGGCGAGCTTGATGCCGAAATGCCGCTCCAGGCTGCCGCGAATCGAATCGGACGCCATCGCGCGCAGCAGTTGGCCGCGGGCTGTCTCGTCCGGCGGGGGAACCTGATTGTCCGCGAATTCTGCTGTGCCGGAACGCAGGTCGGCGGCCACCCGGCTGACGACCTCGTAGGCGTAGGGCAGTGAGGTGCGAACGCATTCGACGAATTCCTCGTCGCTGACCGGACCGCTTTCGGCGCGTTCGAGCAGTGCGGCTGGGACATCCAATGACATGACGCTCTCCTCGTGGGATGGCGGGTGATGTCCCACGAGTCTAAACGACAAACGTTGTCAACAAGACCCGAATGGTCGCGAAAGTGCCGATTGCAGAGCGGCTTTCGTTTCCTCCGTGAGCGTGCGCACCAGGTCGGCGGCCGGAACGGCGTCGGCGAGGGTATGCGCCTGCCCGGCCCACAGGTTCACCGCGTCGGGGTTGCCGGCGGCGCGGGCCTGCGCGCGCAACGGTCCGGTGGCGTAATGGATTTCAGGGTAGGCCGCGGGCGCGTCGGGATTGTCGAGAATGAATTGATTGCGCAGCCCACGGGCCCGGCGGCCGCTGAAGGCGCGGGTCAGCATGGTGGGCGTCTCGATCGCGAGCGCATCGCGGTGCAGTGCCGAGGTGCCCGCCTCCGGGCAGCGGAGGAAGGCCGTGCCCAGTTGTGCGGCCGCGGCGCCGGCGGCGAGGACCGCGGCGATACCCGCGCCGGTGGCGATGCCGCCGGCCGCGACCACGGGCGTGTCGACCGTGGCGCGCACCAGTTGCACCAGCGCCAGAGTGGTGAGGGGATCGGCGCCGTCCTCCTCGGGCCGGTCGGCGAAACCGCCGCGATGCCCGCCACCCTCCGCGCCCTGGGCGACGAGGACATCCGCACCCGTCTCGGCGGCGACCCGGGCCTCGGGTACCGAGGTCACCGTGACCCAGACCTCGGTTCCGGCGCGATGCAGGCGCTCGATCTCGGCCTCCGACGGGCAGCCGAACGTGCACGAGACCACCGCGACCGGCTCGGCGGTGAGCAGATCGAGCTTCTCGTCCCAGGCGTCGGCGTCGAACCGCGCCTCGCCGAGCGGGAAACGGCGGGCCAGCCGGTCGAGGTAGGCCGCGAAGTGTTCCGGCGGTGTGGGCGTGCCCGGAACGAACAGATTCACTCCAAAGGGGGTCTCGGTCAGCTCGCGCAGCGCCGCGACGCGCGCGGCGGTATCGGTGGCGCTCAGATATCCGGCGGCGAGGAATCCCAGGCCGCCCGCGTTGCCGACAGCGGCGGCGAGTTCCGGGGTGGACGGGCCGCCGGCCATCGGCGCCAGCACGATCGGGGTGCGCACGTTGTCGAGGATCACCCCCTCAGTCTGAACCCGGCCCCGGACCTCGGTAACGGTGCCCACGGGACCAAGATCAGCCTTCCACCTGCGAATTCCGCCGGGGAGGTTGCGAAAAGGTCACGACGGAGTACAGTTTCCGTCACAACAGATGCCGAATCGTTACCGAATGTCAGGTTTCGTCCGGCGTCGCCGCCGAGTTGATCGACGCTAGGACCAGCCTTGCCGCAGCACCGTGAGACATCCAGTTCCGTATCCGTTCAGGACCTGCTCGGTGACATCTCCGCCGGTAGCGGCGCGGCCGAGCGTCCCACTCGCCATCGTGCCCAGCCGCGCACCGGCGACCGGATGAAGCTCGCCGCCAGCGCCGCGGTCGCGACCGGTGCGCTGATCGGCACCGCCACCCAGTTCGCGCACGCCGCGCCGCTGTTGCCCGGCGGCCACAACGACACCCCCGAACCGGTCGCGCTGAAGTCGGCCTCCGAACCCGCGCACGAGGCCGAGCAGGCCGCACCCGTCGCCGCCCCGGTCGCCGCCGAGACTCCCGCCGCGCCGCAGGCTCAGCCGGTGGCCGCGCCCGCGCCCGCCCCGTTCGGTCTGCAGAATCTGCCGCCCGAGGTCGCCGGCCCGCTCTCGCACGCCGAAGAGGTGCTGAAGGGTATTCAGCAGCAGCTCGCGCCGGCCCAGGCCGTGCGGCCGGTGGCCGGGGTCGTGAGTTCCGGATTCGGATCCCGGTGGGGCGCCATGCATTACGGGGTCGACTTCGCCGATTCGATCGGTACTCCTATTCATTCGGTGGAGAACGGCACGGTGATCGACGCCGGTCCCGCCTCGGGCTTCGGGCTGTGGGTCCGGGTGAAGCAGGACGACGGCACCACCGCGGTGTACGGCCACGTCAACGACATCCTCACCCACGTCGGCCAGCGGGTGAACGCCGGTGACGTGATCGCCACCGTCGGCAACCGCGGCAACTCCACCGGTCCGCACCTGCATCTGGAGATCTGGGATCCCAGCGACGTCAAGATCGATCCGGCTCCCTATCTGGCGAGCAAGGGCGTCGTCCTGTCCCAGCAGTCGTGGGGGGCGGGCGAATAGCGCCCGCGCTGTCGTCGGCCGCCCGGCTCGGCCGGCCGCGGGGGGTTGATGCATTGACTGGTTTGCACGAGCTGTTCGATTCCGGATCCTTGCACGGCCGCACCTACACAGCTCTGGTGCAGCATCCGCGGTCCAGCCTGTCGGAACTGGCGCAATATCTGGAGTGCTCGCGCGAGGCCGTCGCGGCCGCGCTGGACACACTCTGCGAAATGCAGGCCGTGGTCCGCATCGAGATCGACGACACCGTCCGCTGGGACGCCCACGCTCCCGAGGCCCTGTCGGAAGCCGAATCCCGCCGCCGCCAAGCCGAAACCGTGCGCATGCACGAGGCCGCGGCCCGGCTCGGCGAGACCTTCCGCTCGGTGCGGCGCACCACGCGCGGCGACGGCACGGTCGTGCCGATGTACGAGGCCCGCGAGGTGGTCGCCGAATTCGAGGATCTGCAGCGGGCCGCGCGCAGCCGGATCCGGATGATCGACCGGGGCCCGTATCTGTGCGAGGGCGAGCGCGCCGCGCGGCTGGTCGACGTGCGCTCGGCGCGGATGTCGGCGGGCGTGCGCTATCAGACGCTGTATCAGGACACCATCTATCAGGATCCCGATCGGCTGCGCTTCGCGCTGCAGGCCAATACCGCTGGAGCGCAGGCACGCACTCTGCCCGATCCGCCGTTCAAGGTGATCATCGCCGACGACGACCGCGCGGCGCTGATGCTGCATCACGACGAACGCCGCGGCGATCCGATGGGCCTGCGCATCGCGGCCTGCCCGGCGCTGGACGCGATCGTGCACACCTTCGAGGTGTTGTGGTCGCTGGCCGCGCCGATCTCGGTGAATCCGGACCAGCCGCTGGACGAACGCGACCGGGCCATCCTGACCCTGATGGGCCTGGGCGCGACGGACGACACCATCGCCCGGCGGCTGGGCATGTCCCGGCGCACGGTGGTGCGGCGGACCGCCAGTCTGCTGGAACGCCTGGGTGCCAGCACCCGGTTCCAGGCCGGCGTGCAGGCGATCCGCCGCGGCTGGCTGTGACATGCGGCCGCCGGTGCGGCTGTGACTAGAGTCACGGAGGTCGACGCGGGGTGCAACATCGAGGCACCCTGGCAGCGATGAGAACTAGGAGAACCAGCGGGTTGCGGCCGTAGATCGGCCGTGCCCCGGGGGCTCAGCCATCCTTATATGATTGCTCGGACCGCGCGAGGGGGTGTTGGACCGTGCGGACCTGCTGGACGCGAGAGGTGAAGACACTCGAATGGATACTGCCCGCCGTTCCGCTCGTGGAGGTCGTCGCCGCCGGTCGGGCAGCCCGCTTTTCGGTCAGCTGCTGACCGCTGCGGTGGAATCCGCCGCGGACGCGATAGCGATCCGGTTCGATCCGACCGGTGACGAGGTGGATGCGCGACAGCTCACCTACCGTGAGCTGGACGAGGCGTCTTCGCGGCTGGCCCGCGAACTGATCGCGCGCGGGCTCGGCGCCGGCGATGTGGTCGCCATCGGAATCGGCCGCTCGATCGAGTCGGTGCTGTCGGTGTGGGCCATCGCCAAGACCGGCGCGGCCTATGTTCCGGTCGATCCGACCTATCCGCCCGAGCGCATCGGGCACATCGTCACCGATTCGGGTGCCGCCCTGGGGCTTACCCTCGGGGCATACCGCGCCGGGCTCGGCGCCGCGGTGGAGTGGCTCGAGCTCGACGATGCGGCGGTCGCCGAGCGGATCGCGGCGCATCCATCGCATCCGATTTCCTATACCGATCGGGTGCGTCAGCTCACCGAGCAGCATCCCGCATACGTCATCTACACCTCGGGCTCGACCGGCCGGCCCAAGGGCGTCGTCGTCACCCATGCGGGCCTGGGCAGCCTGGTCGCCGCCGAACGTGAGCGCTGGGGCGTCGACGGGGAATCCCGTGTGATGCACGTGTGCTCGCCGAGCTTCGACGTCTCGGTCCTGGAGCTGATGCTGACCTTCTCCTCGGGCGCGACACTGGTGGTTTCGCCGCCGGATGTGTTCGGCGGCTTCGAACTTGCCGATCTGCTCCGCCGCGCGCGGGTCACCCACATGATCATCACGCCCGGTGCACTGGAGTCGGTGGAGTCGGAGAATCTGCCCGACCTCGAGGTCGTGGCCGTCATCGGTGACCGCTTCGGACCGGAGCTGGTGGCCCGATGGGCTCGCGACGGCCGGCGGTTCTACAACGAATACGGTCCGACCGAGGCGACGATCGTGGCGACCACCGGCGCGCCGCTGGTGCCGGGCGAACTGATCACGATCGGTGCGCCCCTGCCGGGAATCGGCGCATTCGTATTGGATTCGCGATTGCGTCCGGTTCCGGAGAATGTGATCGGCGAGCTCTACCTCGCCGGACCGGCCCTGGCACAGGGGTATCTGAATCGCCCGGGCCTCACGGCCGAGCGCTTCGTGGCCGGTCCCTTCGGAGACGGCCCTGGGCAGCGGATGTACCGCACGGGTGATCTGGTGCGCCGCACGGCATCCGGGACGATCGAATACCTCGGTCGTTCCGATTTCCAGGTCAAAGTGCGCGGTTTCCGCATCGAACTCGGCGAGATCGACAACGCGCTCACCGCCCATCCGGATATCGATTTCGCGGCGACGCTGGGTAAGCCGCTGCCGTCGGGTGCCACCGGCTTGGTCTCCTATGTGCTGCCGCGGCCGGGCGCCGCCGTGGACACCAAGGAGCTCGAGGACTTCCTGGCGAAGTCCTTGCCCGCGTATATGGTTCCGGCCGTCATCATGGTGCTGGACGAGATTCCGCTGACCCCGATCGGCAAATTGGACCGGCCCCGGCTGCCGGAGCCGAGCTTCGCGTCCCGGGAGTTCCGCGCACCCTCGACACCCGTCGAGGAGATCGTCGCCGAGGTCTTCGCGGCGCTCCTGGTCCCCGGTGTGGACGGTCAGCCGGGGCGGGTCGGCGCCGACGACGACTTCTTCGAACTCGGTGGCAATTCGCTGCTCGCGGCACAGGCTGCCGCCCGAATCGGATCGGCGCTCGGGGCACGCGTCCCGGTGCAGCTGCTGTTCGACGCGTCCACCGTCGCCGCGTTCGCCGCGCAGGTCGAGCGACACGCGGGCGCGGGTACGCAGCTGCGGGCGATGCCGCGCCCGGAGCGCATCCCCCTGTCGTATGCGCAGCAACGGATGTGGTTCCTCAACCGGTTCGACCCCGCGGGCGCGGTGAACAACATCCCCGTCGTGGTCCGGTTGTCCGGACAGCTCGACCTCACCGCCCTGCAGGCGGCGGTGGTGGATCTGGTGGCGCGGCATGAGGTGTTGCGCACCGTGTACCCGGAATTGGACGGTGAGGGTTATCAGCGGATTCTGCCGATCTCCGATCTCCGAGCCGTTCCGGAGATGCCGGTGGTGTCGGCCACCGAGTTCGAGGTCGCCGGGCTGGTGATCGAAACCGTCTCGGGCGGTTTCGATGTCACGACCGCGCCGCCCGTGCGGTTGCGCGTGATCCGGCTCGGCGAGAGCGAGCACATTCTGGTGTGCGTCGTCCACCATATCGCCGGTGACGGCTTCTCGATGGGCCCGCTGACCCGTGATCTGATGACGGCGTACCTGCAACGTGTGCAGGGTGCGGAACCCGAGTGGGTGCCGCTGACAGTGCAGTACGCCGATTACACGCTGTGGCAGCGGGAAGCCCTGGGCTCCGCCGACGACCCGGAATCGGTGCTGTCCCAGCAGATCGAGTACTGGCGGCGGCAGTTGGCGGCGGTGCCGGAGCAACTGGAGCTCTCGGCCGACCGCCCGCGCCCGGCGGTGGCGTCCAACGCCGGCGCGACGATCGACTTCCAGCTCGATGCGCAATTGCACGCATCACTGAAGCGGATTGCCCACGAACACAGTTCGACGCTGTTCATGGTCGTGCACGCGGCATTCGCCACCCTGCTCGCCCGGTTGTCGGGCGGCCGGGACATCGTCATCGGCACGCCCGTCGCCGGTCGTGGTGACGCGGCACTGGACGACCTGATCGGCATGTTCGTCAATACGCTGGTGCTGCGTACCGAGATCGATCCCTCGCAGCCGTTCGACGAGGTACTGGCAACGGCGCGGGCCACCGACGTGGCGGCCTTCGGCCACGCGGACGTGCCCTTCGAGCGCCTGGTGGAGATTCTGGATCCGGCGCGCTCGACCGGGCGCCATCCGCTCTTCCAGGTCATGCTGACCTTCCAGAACATGGCCCGCACCGCCTTGGAGTTGCCCGGGCTCGCGGTGTCGGGTGTCGATCTCGGTTCCGAGCCGGCCAAGTTCGACCTCCAGCTCACCATGGCCGAGGCCGAGGACGAACGCGGTGTGCCGCAGGGGGTTTCGGCGGCGTTCACCTATGCGACCGACCTGTTCGACGAGGCCACGGTGCGCGATTTCATCGACCGGTTCCGCCGGATCCTGGCGGCCGTGGCCGCCGATTCGGCCGCTGTGGTCGGCGATATCGACGTGCTGTCCCCGGGCGAACGCGAACTGGTGTTGCACGATTGGAACACCCCCGGTGTCGCGGTGCCGCCGGTGACCCTGGTGGATCTGATCGGTGCTCAGGCGAGGCGCCGCCCGGGCGCGACCGCCATTCGATTCGGTGATGTCACGCTCAGCTTCGGCGAGTTGCAGCAGCGCGCCAACCGGGTGGCCCGCGCCCTGATCGCCAGTGGCGTGGGCCCGGAAACGCTTGTGGCCGTGGCAGTTCCGCGAACCGAGGAGCTGCCGGTGGCGCTGCTCGGAGTGCTGATCGCCGGCGGTGCCTACCTTCCGGTCGATACCGGCTATCCCGCGCAGCGGCTGGAGTTCATGCTCGGTGACGCCGCACCGGCCTGTGTGCTGACCACCGCCGAACTGCGGGATGCGGTGCCGCCCGGCGCTGTTCCCACCGTGCTGCTGGAAGAAGTCGGTCAGTTCGACGGCGCCGCCGTCACCGATGCCGACCGTCGCGCGCCGCTGCGGCCATCGGATCTGGCCTATGTCATCTACACCTCGGGCTCCACCGGTGTGCCCAAGGGCGTGGGTGTCACCCATCGCAATGTGCTCGAGCTGTTCGCGAACACCCAGCTGTTGTTCGATTTCGACGAAACCGATGTATGGACGCTGTTTCACTCGTTCGCCTTCGACTTCTCGGTATGGGAACTCTGGTGCGCGCTCGCCAACGGCGGCGCCGTCGTGGTCGTCGATCATCTGACCTCGCGATCCCCGGAACTGTTCCGCGAGTTGCTGATTCGCGAGCAGGTCACGGTGCTCAACCAGACGCCGTCGGCTTTCTACCAGCTCGCCGAGGCCGACCGGGCCGCACACGGTGCGGCCGGCGACGGCGGTATGGTGCCGCAGTCGAGCAAGTTCGCGTTGCGCTACATCGTGTTCGGTGGCGAGGCACTGGATTTGCGCCAGCTCACCCGCTGGTTCGATCGGCACGGTGCGTCGCAACCGCAGCTGGTGAACATGTACGGCATCACCGAAACGACGGTGCACGTCTCGTTCCTGGCCGTCGACGAGTGGCTGGCCGATCATCCGGTCAGCGTTATCGGCCGGGCGCTGCCGGGGCTGGAGATCTATGTGCTCGACGATCGGCTGCATCCAGCGCCGGTGGGGGTGGCCGGTGAAATGTACATCGCGGGCCATCAGCTCTCCCGCGGATACCTCGGCCGTCCGGGTCTGACCGCGACCCGGTTCGTCGCCAATCCGTACGGGCCCGCCGGCTCGCGGATGTACCGCTCCGGCGATATCGGCCGCTGGGCCGGGTTCGACGGCGAGGCCGCGCTCGAATACGCGGGGCGCAGTGACCAGCAGGTGCAGTTGCGCGGCTTCCGGATCGAACTCGGTGAGATCGAGGCGGCGCTGCTGCGCTGTACCGGTGTCGCGCAGGCGGTCGCGCTGGTTCGCAGTGGCGAGCACAGCGGTGAGCGCCTGGTCGGATATGTCGTCGGCGAGGCCGGTGCGCAGCTGGATCCGATGACGGTGCGCGACGAAGCGGCCCGTTTCTTGACCGGATACATGGTCCCGGACGCGCTGGTGGTGCTCGATGCGCTCCCACTGACCCCCAACGGCAAACTCGATCGGCGCGCGCTGCCGGAACCGTCGGTGCGCAGCGCCGCGGAATTCCGTGCCCCCCGTACCCCGATCGAACAGGCGGTGGCGGACGTGTTCGCCGAGCTGCTCGGTGGATCGGACAAGCAGGTCGCGGTCGGGCTCGACGACGACTTCTTCGGCCTGGGAGGCAATTCGCTGCTGGCCACTCGTGCGGTCGCGCGGATCAATGAGGCGCTGGACTCGAATGTCGTTGTCCGGGAACTGTTCGAAGCCTCGACTGTCGCGGGCCTGGCCGCCCGCGTGGTGCCCGGAGCGCGCGGGGCGGCCCGGCCGCGGCTGCAGCCGGCCGTGCGCGACGAGTACATTCCGCTGTCGCTGGCCCAGCAGCGCATGTGGGTGATCAATCAGCTGGATCCCGAGTCGCCGGCCTACAACATCCCACTGGCCATCCGGCTCACCGGCACCCTCGATATCGAGGCGCTGCGCCAGGCCGTGATCGACGTGCTGGAACGGCACGAGGTCCTGCGGACCCGCTATCCGGTCGGCGGACCGGACGAGACGCCGTATCAGGAAATCCTGTCGGCGCGCCAGGCGCTGCCGGAAGGTCTGGCGGTCGAGACGGCCGACGATCCGTTCGGCCGGATCGCGGCGCTCATGGCCACCGGATTCGATGTCACCCGACAGGTTCCGGTCCGCGCATTGCTGTTGCGCAACGGTTCCGACCACTTGCTGGCGCTGGTGCTCCACCACATCGCCGGCGACGGGGCCTCGCTGGCGCCGCTGGCCCGCGACCTGGTGACCGCGTATATCGCGCGCAGCGGCGGCCACGAACCCGGTTGGGCGCCACTGGAAGTGCAGTACGCCGACTTCGCCGTCTGGCAGCGCTCGGTGATCGGCAGCGATGACGATCCGGACTCGGTGGCGGCCCGGCAGCTGGACTTCTGGCGAGAGCGCCTGGCCGGTGTGTCGGGTTCGCCGCTGCTGCTGCCGGATCATCCGCGCCCGGCGGTGGCGTCGATGCGCGGCGAGGCGATCGGCTTCACCGTCCCCGCGCAGGTGCACGAGGGTCTGGTTCGTATCGCGCGCGAACACAATTCGTCGCTGTTCATGGTGGTGCATGCCGCGTTGGCGGCGCTGCTGGCGCGTCAGTCCGGTTCCGCCGACGTCGTGATCGGCACCCCGATCGCCGGACGAGGTGAGCGCGCGCTCGATGATCTGGTCGGCATGTTCGTCAACACGCTGACGTTGCGTACCGGCGTCGATACCGGCGATACCTTCGACACCCTGGTCGAGACGGCTCGGGAAGCCGATCTGGCGGCCTTCGCCAATTCGGATATTCCGTTCGAGCGGGTGGCCGAGGTCGTCGCACCCGGCAGGAGCGGGGCGCAGAGCCTGTTCACGGTCGTGCTGTCGTTCCAGAACAACGAGCGGCCCAACCTGGAGCTGCCCGGCCTGCACATCGCCGCGCTGGATACCGACGCGGTGGCGGCGAAGTTCGATCTGCAGGTCACCGTCGAGCCGCAACACGGCTCCGACGGATCCCCGGCGGAACTGATCACCCTGTTCACCTACGCGCGGGAGTTGTTCGAGCCGGAGACGATGCGTGTGCTCGGCAACCGTTTCGAGCGAGTGCTGGCGGCGGTGGCCGCCGATCCGCAGATTCTGCTGAGCGCGATCGATCTGGGTGAGGCCGTCGACGCGCGGGCTAGCGAGGTCGGGCAGCCCGAGCCGGCCGACGGTGGTTCCACCATCGGCACCGCCCTGGCGCAAGCGTTGGCCGCCGCGGTCGAGGACGATCCGGAAGGGCCCGCCCTGACCTGGGGCGAACAGTCGGTGACCTATCGGGAACTCGACGCCCGCTCGTCGCGGCTGGCCCGGGCGCTGATCGGGCGCGGATGCGGACCCGGCACCGGTGTCGCCGTCCGCCTCGACCGCGGTGTGGAAGCGACCGTCGCGACCTGGGCTGTGCTGAAGACAGGTGCCGCACTGGTTCCGGTGGCCGATGGCGAGGCGTTGCCGACCGCGCTCGAGATCAAGATCGGAATCACGCTGTCGGACAGCCGGCCGCAGCCTGGACCGGTCGGGATCGAATGGCTGATTCTCGACGATCCGGCGGTGTCGGCCGAAATCGCGGGCGAGTCGGCTCGTCCGGTCACCTACGCGAATCGGATCCGGGCGCTGCGCGCTACCGATTCGGCATTCGCGGCGGCCGACGCTGTGCTGCGCTACGACCAGCTCGCCGAGGCCGTGGATCGGTTGCGGTCCCGCACGGAGCTCACCTTCGAGTCCCGGACCTTCCGGCACGGCCGTCCCGAGGGGGTCGCGGCACTACTCGAGGTGGTGGCCGCCGGTATCGCGGGCGCCTCGATGGTGCTGTCGGACGAGGTGAGCACGCAGGCGCTGGCCGACGAGTGGGTCACCCATCTGTTCACCGATTCGAGCGCGCTCGCTCATCTGGAGGCCGGCCCGCTCGAGGATCTGCGTGCGGTGCTGCTCGAACAGGGGCCGGCGCCGGCCTCCGGTTTCGGCTCCGCCGAGGTGGTCGTGCTGCCCGGGGATGTGCTTCGCTGGGGGCAACCGGACCAGAGCTCATGTGATAGGTAACGAGCGGTGCGGCCGGGATCGATGGAGAAACGTGGCGCCGTGCGGGCGCATGCGGGGACGACAGGCAGGATGAAATACGTGGTTCGGCGGATGGTCAGCGGCAAGTACGTGCTGGGCGGGACGGCATGACGCGGCCCGCACGGACCCGTCCGGCCCGGACGCGTCGGCCCCGTGTGACCACCCTGCCGCAGCTGATGGCCACCGCGGTCGAGGCCGATCCCACCGGCACCGCGTTGGTCTACGCCGACGCCACCACCACAGTGGCCGAGATCACCTACGCCGAACTCGACGAGCGGTCCACTCGGCTGTCCCGCCTGCTCATCGACCGTGGGCTCGGTCCCGAGGATCTGGTCGCGGTCGGCATCCCGCGGTCGGTGGAGTCGGTACTCGCGGTGTGGGCGATCGCCAAAACCGGCGCCGGCTTCGTCCCGGTGGATCCCAATTATCCCGCCGACCGGGTCGCGCACATGGTCACCGATTCCGGGGCGAAGCTCGGATTGACGGTCGCGCAGGTCGCCGCGGATCTGCCGGACTCGGTCGAGTGGCTGACCGTCGACGCGCCCGAATTCGCCGCCGCCCTCGCGGAATTTCCGGGCGATCCGGTCACCTATGCCGATCGACTGCGTCCGCTGCGCGCCGAACATCCCGCCTATGTGATCTATACCTCCGGATCGACCGGCAAACCCAAGGGCGTCGTCGTCACTCAGGCCGGGCTGTCGAGTTTCTGCGATGAGCAGCGTGAGCGCTATCGCGTCGCAAGTGATTCGCGCACGTTGCATTTCGCATCGCCGTCATTCGACGCATCGGTGTTGGAGCTGTTGCTGGCGTTGGGCGGCGCGGCGACGATGGTGGTGGCCGCGCCCTCGGTCCTCGGTGGTGACGAATTGGCGAGTCTGCTTCGCCGCGAAGCGGTTACGCACGCCTTCGTGACGCCCGCGGCGCTGGCCTCCGTGGACCCGGCCGGACTCGACGCGCTGCGGGTGGTGGTGGCGGGCGGTGAGGCCTGCCCCGCGGAGTTGGTGCGGCGCTGGGTGATTCCGATCGGCGACGACGGCGCGACCCGCGAGTTCTTCAACGGTTACGGCCCCACCGAGACGACCATCATGACGAACATCAGCGCGCCGTTGGTCCCGGGGCAGACGGTGACCATCGGCGGCCCGATTCGCGCGATCACCGAATATGTGTTGGACGAACGACTGGCACAGGTGCCTCGCGGCGCTGTGGGCGAGTTGTACATCAAGGGCGCACAGGTGGCGCGCGGATACCACCGGCGTCCCGGTTTGACCGCCGCGCGTTTCGTAGCCGATCCGTTCGATCCCGACGGTTCTCGCCTGTACCGCACCGGCGACCTGGTCCGGTGGACCGCAGCCGGTGAGCTGGAGTACGTGGGCCGCAACGACTTCCAGGTCAAGATCCGTGGCTTCCGCATCGAGCTCGGCGAGATCGACGCGGTCCTGGCCGGCCACGACTCGGTCGATTTCGCGGTCACGGTCGGGCACGAATTGCCGACCGGCGCCACCATTCTGGTCTCCTACGTGCACGCCGCGGCGGGGCAGGCGGCCGACCCCGACACCCTGATCGCATATGCCGGCCACAGCCTGCCGACGCATATGGTGCCCACCACCCTCATGGTGCTCGACGAAATCCCGCTGACGCCGGTGGGCAAGCTGGATCGCTCCGCACTGCCCGCGCCGGTGCTGGCCGCGGGGGAGTTCCGGGCGCCCGCGAATGCGCTCGAGGAGATGGTCGCGGGCGTCTTCGCCGAGCTGCTCGACCCGGGCGCGCCGGTAGGCGCCGACGACGACTTCTTCGATCTGGGCGGAAACTCCCTGATCGCGACCCGAGTCGCGGCCCGGCTGGGCGCGGCGATCTCGGCTCGGGTTCCGGCGCGGCTGCTGTTCGAGGCTCCGACGGTGGCGCAACTGGCACAGCGGCTGGAGCCGCTCGCGGGTGCGGGTGGCCGGTTGCCGCTGGTACCGATGCCGCGCCCCGAGCACATCCCGTTGTCGCTGGCGCAGCAGCGAATGTGGTTTCTCAACCAGTTCGATCCGGACTCGCCCGCCAACAACATTCCGTTCGCGATCAGGCTCACCGGCGCACTGGACGTGGCGGCGCTGCAGGCAGCCGTCGCCGATGTCATCGAACGTCACGAGACTCTGCGCACCGTCTACCCGGCCATCGACGGCACCGGCCATCAGGTGATTCTGCCTGCCGAGGAAGCGGTTCCGGATCTGACGCCGCGCCCGGTGCCGCAGGACGAACTCGGCGGCTGGCTGGCCACCGAACTGCTCGCCGGTTTCGATGTCGCCGTCCAGGTGCCGTTGCGCATCGCCGTCGCCCAGGTCGGGCCGACCGACCATGTGATCGGGATCGTGGTGCATCACATCGCGGCGGACGGCGCCTCGATCGCGCCGTTCATGCGCGATCTGGTCGCGGCGTTCCTGGCCCGCCGCAACGGCTCTCGGCCGCGCTGGGTGCCGCTGCCGGTGCAGTACGCGGATTACGCGCTGTGGCAGCGCGCGGTTCTCGGCGACGAGAACGATCCGGATTCGATCGCCGCCCGGCAGATCGAATACTGGCGAAAAACTTTGGCGGGCAGTGCCGAACGACTCGATCTGCCGTTCGACCGGCCGCGTCCACAGATCGCCTCCGGCGCCGGCGCGCAGTATCGCTTCGAGCTGGACGCCGCTATCCACGCCGAACTCGACGAACTCGCGCAGCGGACCGGCACGTCGCTGTTCATGGTGATGCACGCGGCCTTCGCGGTACTGCTGGCGCGGGCCTCCGGTACCGACGACATCGTCGTCGGTACCCCGGTCGCCGGGCGCGGCGAGGCGGAACTGGACGCGCTGGTCGGCATGTTCGTCAACACGTTGGCGTTGCGGACCACCGTCGATTCCGGGGCCACGTTCGAGCAGCTGCTGGCCGCGGTGAAACAGACCGACCTCGGCGCGTTCTCCCATGCGGAACTACCCTTCGAGCGCCTGGTCGAGGTTCTGGATCCGGTTCGCTCGCAGGCGCACCACCCCCTGTTTCAGGTGGCGTTGTTCTTCCAGAACATGGAAACACCCCGGCTGCAGCTGCCCGGGCTCACCGTGGACGCGGTCGAATTCGACGGTGCCATCGCGAAATTCGATCTGCAGCTGACCGTGGTGCCGCGTCAGGAGGGGAGCACCCCTGGCGGTCTGTCGGCGATGTTCACCTATGCGGCGGACCTTTTCGACGAGGAGACGGTCGCCGGTTTCGCCGATCGACTCGTCCGGATCCTGCGCGCGGTGGGCTCGGATGCCGAGCGTGCCGTCGGTGAGATCGAACTGCTCGATTCCGCTGAGCGCGAGCAGATTCTGCGCGCGTGGAACGACACCGCCCATCCGGTCGAGCCGGAGCTGCTTCTGGACGGGTATCGACGTGCGGTACAGCGGACTCCGGGCGCCGTCGCGCTCCGCTACGAGGGCGCCGAGCTCACGTACGCGGAGTTCGACGCGCAGGTCAATCAGCTGGCACGCCTGCTGATCGCCCGGGGTGTGGGTCCGGAAACGCTGGTGGGCCTGGCGATTCGCCGCTCGCTGGACCTGGTCGTCGGGATGTACGCCATCATTACCGCAGGTGGCGCCTACGTGCCGCTGGACCCCGACCATCCGGTCGAGCGCATCACCCACATCCTCGAGACCGCCGAGCCGGTCTGTGTGGTGACCACTCGCGCCGATGCGGTCCCGGTGCCTGCGCACATTTCGCTACTGCGCCTGGACACCATGGACCTCAGCGGATTCGACGCGTCCCCGGTGCGACCGGAGGAGCTGGCCGCGACGCTACGGCCGGAGCATCCCGCCTACGTCATCTTCACCTCCGGGTCCACCGGCCGGCCGAAGGGCGTGGCGGTCTCGCACAGTGCCATCCACAACCAGATCGAGTGGATGCTGGCCGCCTATCCGCTGGGCAGCGGGGACGTCTATTTGCAGAAGACGGCGACCACCTTCGATGTCTCGTTGTGGGGCTACTTCCTGCCGCTACGCGCGGGCGCACGATTGGTGCTGGCCACCCACGACGGCCACCGGGATCCGGTCTATATCGCGGAAATGATTGCGGCGCAGTCGGTTACCGTCACCGATTTCGTGCCGTCGATGCTCACGGTATTCGCTACCCAGATCAGCCCGGGTAGCTGCCCCACCCTGGCCGACATCTTCGTCATCGGTGAGGCGCTGCCGCCGGAGACCGTCGATGCCGTGCGCGCGGTCAGTGACGCGCGCATCCACAACCTCTACGGGCCCACCGAGGCCGCTGTTTCGGTGACCTATTGGCCGGTCGGCGACGAGCGGCCGAGCGTTCCGATCGGCCTGCCGCAGTGGAACACCCGGGTCTATGTGCTGGACGACCGGTTGCATCCGGTTCCGCCCGGCGTGCCCGGTGAGCTGTACCTGGCCGGTGCCCAGTTGGCCCGCGGCTACGTGCGGCGTCCCGACCTCACGTCCGATCGATTCGTGGCCGACCCGTTCGATACGGGTGCGCGCATGTACCGGACCGGCGATCTGGTGCGCTGGCATGCCGCCGACGACATCGGTTCCGGCCGCCTCGATTACATCGGCCGCACCGACTTCCAGGTGAAGTTCCGTGGTCAGCGCATCGAGCTCGGCGAGATCGAGACCGCGCTGCTGGCCCTGCCCGGCGTCAGCCAGGCGGTCGCGGTGGTGCTCGGTTCGGACCTGGGTGATCAGCTGGTGGCCTACGTGGTCCCGGTACCCGGAACCACGCTGGATCCGCAGCGGCTGCGGTCGGTTGTGGCGCACACCCTTCCGGCGTACATGGTTCCGTCGGTGGTCACGGTCCTCGATGCGCTCCCGCTCAATGCCAGTGGCAAGCTGGACCGCAAGGCACTACCCGAACCGACCTTCGGCAGCCGCGAATTCCGCGCGCCGAGCACCCCGGTCGAGGAGATCGTGGCAGAGGTGTTCGGCTCGGTGCTCGGCATCGAGCGGGTCGGCGCCGACGACGACTTCTTCGCCCTCGGTGGGAACTCGCTGATCGCCACCCAGGTGGTGGCGCGGTTGGGCGCCGCGATCGGGAGCCGGGTACCGGTCCGTACGCTGTTCGAGGCTCCGGTCGTGGCCGGGCTCGCGGCGAGTGTGGAGTCGCAGACACACCGCCGCCGCGGCGTCGAACTCGGTTCGATCGAGCGGCCCGAGGCGCTGCCCCTGTCGCTGGCGCAGCGCCGGATGTGGTTCCTGAATCGGTTCGACCACGCCGACCAGCGGGCAGCCGGAACCGGTTCCGCCGCTTACAATCTGCCGTTCGCACTGCGGCTCACGGGCAACCTGGACGTGGCGGCGCTCAGTGCGGCCCTCGACGATGTGGTCGCGCGGCACGAGGTGCTGCGGACCATCTATCCGGAGACGGCGAACGGCCCGGTCCAACTGGTGCTGCCGGTCGACACCCGGCTCGGCCTGCAGCCCGAACCGACGCCCTCGGGTCTGGTGACCGACGTCGTCTACCGCTTGGCCACGACATCGTTCGACGTCACCACCGAGGTACCACTGCGGGTGCGGCTGCTGGAGGTCTCCGATCTCGCGCCCGGCTCGCGGCGGGTCTACATCCTCGCGGTCGTTGTCCACCACATCGCCGCCGACGCCTCCTCGATGGGTCCGTTGGTCCGCGACGTGATGACAGCCTATGTGGCGCGGACCTCCGGTCACGCCCCGAACTGGGCGCCGCTGGCGGTGCAGTACGCCGATTTCGCCTTGTGGCAGCGCGCTGTGCTCGGCGACGAGCATCAGCCCGATTCCATTGCGGCCCAGCAGATTTCCTATTGGCAGCGGCAATTGGCGGGACTGCCCGATGTGCTGGAACTGCCTACCGACCGGCCGCGCCCGCCGGTGGCGAATCTGGCCGGCGCCCGGGTGGATGTACGCATCGCGCCCGAGGTACACGCCGGTCTGGTGGAGCTGGCCCGGGCGCACGGCGCAACCCTGTTCATGGTCGTGCATTCGGCACTGGCGGTCCTGCTCGCGCGCCTGTCGGGCAGCGACGACATCGCCATCGGTAGTCCGGTCGCCGGCCGCGGTGAAGCCGAACTCGACGATCTGATCGGCATGTTCGTCAACACCGTGGTGTTCCGGACCCGGGTCGAACCCGGCGAGTCGTTCGTCGACCTGCTGGTGCGCCAGCGCGAAACCGACCTGCAGGCCTTCGCTCATGCCGATATCCCGTTCGAGCGGCTGGTCGAGATCCTCAACCCGCCGCGCTCGACCGCGCACCATCCGCTGTTCCAGGTCGGCTTGTCGTTCCAGAATGTGGCGCGCACCCAATTGGAATTGCCCGGCCTGAGTGTGTCCGGGCTCGCCGCCGATCTCGACGTCTCCCAGTTCGATCTGCATGTGATCGTCTCCGACAGCTACGACGAGGACGGTCGCGCGGCCGGCATCGGTGGCTTCCTCACCTACGCCACGGATCTTTTCGATGCCTCGACCGCGGCCGAGTTCGCCCAGCGGTTGTCGCTGCTGCTCGGCGCCGTGGTGGCCGATGCGGCCGTGCCGGTCGGCGATATCGACCTGCTGACCGCGGCCGGGCGCGATCGACTGATGGAGCTGGAACGCGGCCCGGTCCGAGCGATCGACACCACCGCGACGTTGCCGGACCTGCTGGCCCGCAGCGTGGCCGCGAATCCGGCGGCGCCGGCATTGGTCGCCCGGGCAATGGGTGGCGAGGGTGTCGAACTCGACTACGCCGAACTGGGCCGCCGCGTCAATCGCCTTGCCAGGAAATTGATTTCGCTCGGCGTCGGTCCCGAGTCCCGGGTCGGCCTGGCCCTGCGGCGCGGGATAGACCTGGTGGTGGGCATGTACGCGGTCTCCGCGGCGGGCGGCGCCTACGTTCCGCTCGATCCCGACCAGCCCGCCGAGCGGACGCGCTACATCCTGGAAGCCGCCGATCCGGTCTGTGTGCTCGCGACGTCCGATGTCGGCGATCTGCCGTGGTCGGGTCCGGCCGCGGAATCGACCGGGGTGGTTCGTGATTGGCGTGGCCGCTCGGAGTCCATTCCCGCCGCCCGCCCCGCCGGGGCGGCGGGCGCAGTGGTGCTGATCGACGCGCTCGATCTATCGGATATCGCCGCTGACCCGATCACGGATGCGGATCGGCTCGCGCCACTGCGGCGCCAGCACACCGCCTACGTGATCTTCACCTCCGGCTCCACCGGGCGGCCGAAGGGCGTCGCGGTGCCGCATGCGGCGATCGTGAACCAATTGCTCTGGAAGCAGGCCGAATTCGAGCTCGGTGCCGAGGATGCGGTGCTACTGAAAACGGCGGCGACCTTCGATCTGTCGGTGTGGGAGTTCTGGTCCGCGGCGGTGGCCGGTGGTCGGCTGATCATCGCCGCGCCCGACGGGCACCGCGATCCGGAGTACCTCAACGAGCTCATCGCCGGAGAAGGCGTCACCACCCTGCATGTGGTTCCGTCGATGCTCGAGGCGCTGCTCACCGAGACCGAGTCGGCCGGAGTGGTGGCGCGCCGCGCCACCGCTCTGCGGCGCGTCCTGGCGATCGGTGAGGCGCTGCCGGCGGCTCTGGCCCAGCGCTTCGCGGCTGTCCACCCCGACGTTGCGCTGTACAACCTGTACGGGCCGACCGAGGCCGCGGTCTCGATCACCAGTCATCGGGTCACCGACCGGGACGAGACCTCGGTGCCGATCGGGGCCCCGGAATGGAACAGCCGGGCGTATGTGCTGGATTCGCGCCTGCATCCGGTCCCGGTGGGGGTGGCCGGCGAGTTGTATCTGGCCGGCGCGCAACTCGCACGCGGCTATTTCGGTCGTCCGGATCTGACGGCGGATCGGTTCGTCGCCGATCCGTTCGCTTCCGGTAGCCGGATGTATCGCACGGGTGATGTGGCGGCCTGGAATTCGCACGGTGAGCTGGAATACCGGGGTCGCACCGATTTCCAGGTGAAGGTCCGCGGTTTCCGCATCGAACTGGGTGAGATCGAGGCGACGCTGTTGCGTCTGCCGCAGCTCGCCCAGGCCGTGGTCGTCGCCAAATCCGACGGCCGCACCGGCCACCGGCTGGTGGCGTATCTGGTGTCGGCCGACCGCGAACTCGATGTGGCCCGGGTGAAATCGGCGCTCGAATCCGCGCTGCCGTCCTATATGGTTCCGGCGGCCTTCGTAGTGTTGGACGCGTTGCCGCTGACCGTCAACGGGAAACTGGATCGGGCGGCACTGCCCGATCCGGTGCTCGAGGTCAAGCGCTATCGTGCGCCGCGCACGGTCGCCGAACAGGTGGTCGCCGAGGTCATCGGCGAGGTGCTGGGTATCGAGCGGGTGGGTCTCGACGACGACTTCTTCGCCCTCGGTGGCGACAGCATCGTCTCGCTGCAGGTGGTGGCCCGGGCCCGGGAACGCGGAGTGAACTTCCTTCCGCGCGAGGTGTTCTCGGCTCGCTCGGTCGAGGCGCTGGCGGCGCGGGCGACCGTGACGCAGGTGCACGCCGACGAGCGGTTCGGCGAGCTACCACTGCTGCCACCGGCGGTGCGCATGCTGCGGCTGGAGCCTTCCGGATGCGCCCAGCGTGCCATCACCATCGATCTGCCGGCCGACAGCGCGGCCGATCGCATCGATGCGGCGATTTCGGCACTGCTGCAGCGGCATCCGATCCTGTCGGCGCGACTGGACCGCGAGCGGAACGTCCTCGTGGTCCCCGAGGAGCCGGTCGCCGTGTCGCTGCGCCGGTTCGCACCCGGTGACGACACCCTCGCGATCGCCGTGCGCGCGCTGTCGGAGGATCTGGATCCCGACACCGGTCGCGGCATCGCATTCGGTCTGGTCGCACCGGACGGTGGCGATGAAACCGCGGATGCGCCGACGAGTTTGGTCGCCGTGGCCAACGGGTTGGTGGTCGACGACACATCCTGGCGCATCGTGGCCGATGAACTGTCGCATGCGTGGGCCGGCGGGCATTCGGCGCCGGCCGCCGATTACGCGGGTCCGGTCGGTGTCGGTAAGGCGTTGGCCGCGCTGGCCGACGACACGGTCACCGTCGCCGAATTGGGCTGGTGGCAGAAGCATCTCGCACAGGCTCCGGACGAAGTCGCCGTCGACGAGGTCGATCTGTCCGATCGCGGCCGGGTCTCGCTGGTACTCACCGCCGAAGGCGCGGCCGCGGTGGACGCGGTGGCGCGGGCCTACCACGCGACGATCGAGGATGTCCTGCTCACCGCGCTCGCCCTGGCCTGGGCGGGGCCGACCCCCGGCACAGTGGCCGAGGTCGTCGGGCCCGTGGTTCAGCTGTCGGCCGACGGACGGGCCGCCATCGGCGCCGAATCGAGCGGCACCGTCGGTGGTTTCACCCTCGCTTATCCGCTGGTCGTCGGCCTCGACGGCATCGACGTCGAGCAGGCGCTGCTCGGTGCCGATGCGGCCGGCGCCGCGATCGCGCAGATCAAGGAGCTGCGGCGCGCGGTGCCCGGCGCGGGGATCGGCTACGGTCTGCTGCGGTACCTGAATACCGAAACCGAGCCGGTCCTGGCCGCGGCGGCGCAGGGTCGCACCGCGTTCCGCTATCGCGATCTGCGGCCCGCGCATCCGCACCCCGACACTCCGGCCGGTGATGTGCTCCTCGATATCACCGTCGATGCCGCCGAAGACGGGCTGCTGGCCCGATTCGACTACGCCGCAACGGTTTTCACTGTGGACGAGGTCAAGGAGTTCGCTGGGCAGTGGGTGCGCGCGCTGGGCGGGCTCGCCGAACACGGCACGCATCCGGGCGTCGGCGGTTTCACCGTCTCCGACTTCGCCCTGGTCGAACTGAACCAGAGCGATATCGATCGCCTGTATCGGCGGTATCCGGCGGTGACCGATATCTGGCCGGTCACCCCGCTGCAATCGGGCATGTTGTTCCACGCGCTACTCGCCCGCGCCTCCACCGACGTCTACCTTATGCAGTTCGTCGTGGCGCTCGGCGGTGCGGTGAACGGGCAACGGTTGCACGCGGCGGCGCAGGCCGTGCTGGACCGGCACGACAACCTCCGGGTCGCATTCGCCGTCGACGGCGCGGGCAACCCGGTGCAGGTGGTGCTGGATCAGGTCGACGTGCCGTGGCGCGAGATCGATCTCGGGCAGCTGCCCGCGGATCGGGTATCGGCCGAACTGGACCGGATCCGCGAGCTGGACTACGCCGAGCGCTTCGATATGGCGAGTGCGCCGCTGCTGCGCTTCACCCTGGTCCGGACGGGTCAGGACAGTTATCAGCTGCTGGTGACCACCCACCACATTCTTCTCGACGGCTGGTCCATCCCGCTGGTGATGCAGGAGGTGCTGACCGTTTACGCGCTGGGCGCGCGGTCGCGGCAACTGCCCACGGTGCGGTCGTACGGCGACTATCTGCAGTGGCTGACCGCCCAGGATGTCGAGGCCGCCCGCACCCGGTGGCGGCGTGCCCTGGCGGGTGTCGACGAGCCGACGCCGTTGGCGCCGGTCGATCCGGGCCGGGAGATCTCCGCGGGTGTCGGGGAGGTCGAGTTCGCCCTGTCGTCGGCCGATACGGCCGAACTGGGCCGACTGGCCGCCACGCTGGGCGTCACCGTGAACACCGTTGTGCAGGCGGCCTGGGGACTGCTGATCGGCCGCTGCACCGACCGTGACGACGTGGTATTCGGTGCGACGGTCTCGGGCCGCCCGCCGACGCTGTCCGGCGTGGAAACGATGGTGGGCCTTTTCCTCAACACCATTCCGGTGCGAGTTCGCCTGGGCGCCGAGGAAACCCTGAGCGGATTGCTCACCCGCCTGCAGGCCGAACAGGCCGACCTGCTGGACTTCCACTACCTGGGGCTCAGCGAAATCCAGCGGGCCGTCGGCGTCGAGGGCCTGTTCGACACGCTGGTGGTGTTCGAATCCTTCCCGGTCGACGAGAAGGGCCTGGCCGCCCTCGGTTCGATCGACGGCATGCGGGTCGACGGCGTGCAGTCCGTCACCGGAACCCACTATCCGGTCACGGTCATGGTGGTGCTGGACGATCAGCTGCGCATCTCGTTGAAGTATCTGCGCGACGTTTTCGGTGCCCGGGAGGCCGAGGCGCTCGCGGACCGGTTGCGGTATTCGATCGACCGATTCGTGCGTACCCCCCACGCGCGGGTAGCCGAGGTGGACGCACTGCTCGCCCACGAAGTGGCGGAATTGGCCGCGCACAACGCCACCGATGATCGGCGACTGCTCGACGACGCCACCCTGCTGACGCTGTTCGACGCACAACTGGCACGGACTCCGCAGGCTCCGGCCGTGTACTTCGGCGATACCGTGCTCACCTACCGGGAGCTCGACCGCCGGTCCCGGGATCTGGCGCGGGAGCTGACGGCGCGCGGGATCGGACCCGAATCGCTGGTGGCGGTCGCCATGCGACGGTCGATCGAGCTGGTCGTGGGAATCTATGCCGTCCTGCGAGCCGGCGCGGGATATGTGCCGGTGGATCCCGACCATCCGGCCGAACGCAACGATTTCGTCCTCGCCAACACGCGGCCCAGTTGTGTGCTGACCACCGCTCGCGAGGGCTTCGTCACCGCCTCCGAGGTCCCGGTTGTGGACGTCACGGCGCCGCGTGACGCGGGTCTGTCCGCGGCGGTGCGGCTGCCGCGGATACATCCGGATGCGGTCGCCTATGTCATGCACACGTCGGGCTCGACGGGCCGGCCGAAGGGCGTGGTGATCACCCACCGGCAGATGGCGAACCAGTTCCGCTGGGCGCAGCGCACCTACCCGCACCGCACCGGCGACGTGGTCTTGCACAAGACCCCGATCACCTTCGACATCTCGACGTGGGAACTGTTCTGGCCGTTGCACACCGGCGCGGCGATCGCCGTCGCCGAGCCGGACGGACATCGCGATCCGACCTATCTGTCGCGACTGATCGATGCCCGATCGGTCAGCACGGTTCACTTCGTACCGTCGATGCTGGACGCGTTCTTGGATCCGGAAGGCAATCCGGCCGTGTCGCAGGGATATCCGTCGCTGCGCCGGGTCTTCGCCGCCGGTGAGGCGCTTTCGGCGGATACCGCACGGCAGTTCGCGGCGACCCTGCCCGGCACCGATCTGGTGAACTGGTACGGCCCCGCCGAGGCGACCGTGGTCACCGCCTGGCCCGTTTCCGCCGGTGCCGAGCACGCCGTGCCGATCGGCACGCCGGTCGCGAATACCCGCGTGCACGTCCTGGATCGCCACCTGCGCCCGGTCCCGCCCGGCGCACCGGGCGAACTGTACGTGGCCGGTGTGCAGCTCGCCCGCGGGTACATGAACGCGGCACCGCTCACCGCCGAGCGGTTCGTCGCGCACGAGGGCGGGGAGCGGCTGTACCGCACCGGCGATATCGTGCGCTGGCGGGCGCAGGCGGACGGTGCGGCCGCGCTCGAGTATCTGGGCCGCAGCGATTTCCAGGTCAAACTGCGCGGGCAGCGGATCGAACTGGGCGAGATCGAGGCGGTGCTCGCGCGCGATCCGGCCGTCCGGCACGCGGTGGTCTCGCTGGTGCGCGGCGCTTCCGGTGACCGGCTGGTCGCCTATGTCGTCGCGGCCGACGGTGTGCTGGACGAGGTGAGCTTGCTCGCTCGCGCGCGGGAATCGTTGCCGTCCTATATGGTTCCGGCCGCTGTCGTCGTCCTCGCGGAATTGCCGCTCAATGCCAGCGGCAAGCTCGATCGCAAGGCTTTACCGGTGCCCGAGCTGTCCGGCCGTCCCTACCGGGAACCCGCGACGGCGACCGAACAGGCCGTCGCCGCGGTCTTCGCCGAGGTGCTCGAGCTCGGTCGGGTGGGCGCCGACGACGATTTCTTCGATCTCGGCGGTAATTCGCTGGTCGCGACCAGGGCGATCAGCCGCTTGCGGGCACTGACCGGCGTCGATGTCCGGGTGCAGTGGTTCTTCGCGGGCGCCACCGTGGCCGCCCTGGCGGGGCGTATCGACGCGTCCCCGGGCACGGCGTACGACTACGACGCCGCTGCCGAAGAAGCGCTCGGGGTGCTGTTGCCGATCCGCGCCGAGGGAACCGGTACACCGGTCTTCTGCTTCCACCCGATGTACGGATTGGCCTGGTGTTACGCCGGCTTGGCGCGCTACATCCCGGACCGCCCGATCTTCGGATTGCAGTCCCCGGCCCTGTCCGAAGGCGACTATCTGCCGCAATCGCTGCGGGAGATGGCCGAGGAATACCTGCGCCGGATCCGGACCGTGCAACCGCACGGCCCGTACCGGTTCCTCGGCTGGTCGCTCGGTGGCGTCCTCGCCCACGCGGTCGCGACCACGCTGCAGGCCGAGGGGGAGCGGGTCGAGAGCCTGATCATGTTCGACAGCCGCGCCGAAATGGATATCGCGCATTTCCGAAGCACGATGCGAGAAGCATTGGCGGAGATCGGGATCGGTGCCGAGGCGCTGATCGGCGCGGGCGACAGCGATATCCGCGACCTGAGCGACGATGCGGTGCACCAGCTGTTCGAGGCGTTCGGATCCGATATGGGCGCGTTCACTCCGGAACGGGTGCACCGGATCTACCGCAGTGCGGTGCAATCCGCCGAATTGACCACCGAGCATCGGCCGGCAGTCTTCCGCGGCCGGATCGAGTACTTCACCGCCTCCGACAACACCACCGATGTCGGGGATTGGCGCAAGTACGTGGACGGAGATGTGGTCGAATATCGGGTCGAGGCCGAACACAGCCTGATGATGTCGCCCGAAGGGGTCGCGGAGTTGGGGCCGGTACTGACGGAGTTGCTCGCCGGGCGGGGCGGGCCTCGCGAACCAGGTCCTGGTTCGGCATGATGAGTCACGCACACGTAACGGAGCGGTCTGGTCAGACGACTAGATGGCCGTAGGGTCGGGTGACGTCCCGACCTGGCCGGTGCGCCTCGCCGGGCGTCGCCGGAACAGCTGAAACCGAATTGTCGAGCAGATAGCGAAGGTGTGAACATTGATTCGTCGACACTTCCGGCGTAGCGGTCTACGGGCCGCTGCCGTGTTCGCGGCCACCGGAGTCCTCGCAGGCGTCGTGGCCGGAGTCGGCGCTACCACCGCTTCGGCGGAGGATCCGGTCATCGCCTCGAAGTCTCTCTTGTCCGACCCGAAGTCGCCCGACGGATCGCGTATCGAGAAGGCCACCTACAAGGACGACCGCAGCATCCGGCTGTACGTTCACTCCGCGGCGATGAACCGGACCTTCCCCGTCGATGTGCAGCGCCCGGCCGACGCCTCCGTGCCGCGTCCGACCCTGTATCTGCTCAACGGCGCGGGTGGCGGCGAGGACGACGCGTCGTGGCAGAAGAGGACCGATATCGTCAACGGCTTCCTGTCCGACAAGAACGTCAACGTCGTGCAGCCCATCGGTGGTAAGTGGAGCTACTACACCGACTGGCTGAAGGACGACCCGAATCTGGGTCGCAACAAGTGGAAGGCCTTCTTCACCGAGGAGCTGCCTCCGTTGATCGACGGCGCGCTGGGCACCAACGGTGTCAATGCCATTGCGGGTCTGTCGACTTCGGGTACCTCGGTGCTGAACCTGGCGATCGCCAAGCCGGGTCTGTACAAGTCGGTGGCCGCCTACTCCGGTTGCGCGGAGACCAGCAGCGAGGTCGGCCGCGAAGCGGTGAAGCTGACTGTCAACACCTGGGGCGGCGGCGACGTGCGCAACATGTACGGCGACGACGACAACCAGGCCTGGCGGGACAACGACCCGCTGTTGCACGCCGATCAGCTGCGCGGCGCCAACCTGTACATCTCCTCCGGTAACGGTCTGCCCGGCCAGTGGGACAGCCTCAACGGCCCCTATGCCCTGCCCGGCGCTTACGGCCTGGGTAACCAGCTCGTCGTCGGTGGCGTCATCGAGGCCGCGACCAACTACTGCAGCCACAACCTGCAAACGAAGCTGGACGCGCTCAACATCCCGGCGACGTACAACTTCCGTAATTCGGGCACCCACTCCTGGGGCTACTGGCACGACGACTTCCTCGACTCCTGGCCGGTGCTGGCCCGCGGCCTGGGCATCTGACCGCCCCGTACGAATCATCGAACCCGCCCCGATCGCGTGAGCGATCGGGGCGGGTTCGCCGTTTCAGCAGGGATGACTCATCGAAAAGTTCGGCAACCCGTAAACTATTTTTCATGGACACGATCGCCATCACGCCCCGGACGACGATCCGCTTCCGGCTGCGGTCGGTCGCGGTGCTGCTGGGTCCGGCGTTCGTGGCGGCGATCGCCTATGTCGACCCTGGCAATGTGGCATCCAATATCAGTGCCGGCGCCCAGTACGGCTATCTGCTGGTGTGGGTCGTCGTCATGGCGAATGCGATGGCGGCGCTGGTGCAGTACCTGTCGGCGAAACTCGGTGTGGTGACCGGTCGTTCGCTGCCGGAGATCGTGCGGGAGCGGGCCGGCCGGCCGGTACGGCTGGCCTTCTGGGCGCAGGCCGAATTGACCGCGATGGCCACCGATCTCGCCGAGGTGGTGGGTGGCGCCATCGCGCTCAATCTGCTGTTCGATTTGCCCCTGCTGCTCGGCGGGGTAATCACCGGGATCGTCTCGATGGGTCTGCTGGCGGTGCAGAACCACCGCGGGCAGCAACCGTTCGAGCGGGTCATCATCGGCCTGCTGGCAATCATCGCGATCGGATTCCTGGCCGGTGTGGTGATCTCCCCGCCCTCGCCGTCCGGCGTCGTGGGTGGGTTGGTCCCGCGCTTCGACGGGGCCCAGAGCGTGCTGCTGGCCGCCGCGATGATCGGCGCCACGGTGATGCCGCATGCCATTTACCTGCATTCCGGCCTCACCCGAGACCGGCACGGCCGAACCGAACCGGGCCCATACCGCAGCCGGCTGCTGCGCGCCACCCGGCTGGACGTAGGGCTGGCGATGGTGATCGCCGGTGCGGTCAACCTGGCCATGCTGTTGATGGCCGCCGCCACCCTCGGCGGCCGCGATATCGATTCGATCGAATCCGCACACGCCGCGGTCCGGGAAGTGCTGGGGCCCTGGGCCGCCCTACTGCTTGCCGTAGCTCTGCTGGCCTCCGGTCTCGCCTCCACCTCCGTGGGCGCCTACGCCGGCGCGATGATCATGGACGGGCTGCTGCGGCGAAAGATCCCGCTGCTGTTTCGGCGCGTGGTGACCCTCATTCCCGCCCTGCTCATCCTCGCCGCCGGGGTGGACCCGACGCGCGCCCTGATCGTCTCCCAGGTGGTGTTGTCCTT
Organism: Nocardia mikamii NBRC 108933; assembly: GCF_001613505.1. GTDB lineage: Bacteria > Actinomycetota > Actinomycetes > Mycobacteriales > Mycobacteriaceae > Nocardia > Nocardia mikamii. Next base: position 89,043 of record NZ_BDCM01000003.1, on the reverse strand, counting down.
CGGCATCCCCTTCGCGCTGATCCCGCTGGTGCGGTTCACCGGCGATCGGGTGCTGATGGGCGCGGAGGTCAACCACCGGGCGACGACCACAGCAGCCTGGGTGATTGCCGCCATCGTCGCCGCCCTGAACCTGGTGCTGATCTATTTGACGGTGACCGCGAACTGATCGAATCCGCCGAGCTGCGGTCTCGGGCACCACCGCGGCATGCCGGTGAGCACTGTCCTGACGATGAAAACTCGAAGATCTGCGGTCACGGTTCGTCCGCCGCGAGGGATTCGGTGACGCCCGTCTACGTCCGCTGGTAGTGCGTGGCGATATCGTCGCTGGTGGTGACCCATACGCCCGGATGATTCACCACATAATCGAGGGCCTCGTCCAGGTAGCGATGCCGGAACGCCTGCCCGGTGATGAAGGGGTGCAGGGCCAGGGCCATGACGCGTCCACTGTCGGCGGAGTCGGCGTGAAGCTGGTCGACCTGGTCTCGGACCATGCGTACGAAATCGGGTCCGGTCAGGCCCTTGGTGACGAAAATGCCGATATCGTTGAGCTCCACCGAATAAGGAACGCTGAGCATCCCGGGCACATTCAACCGATAGGGCTGGTCGTCGTTGGTCCAGTCGAGTACGTATTCCAGCCCCAGTTCGGCCAAAAGTTCCGGCGTGTGGAAGGTCTCGGTGAGACCCGGGCCCATCCAGCCGCGCGGGCGACGGCCGGTGGTCTTTTCGATGGTGGTGACGATATCGGTCAATGCCCGGCGCTCCTGCTCCACCGAGAGCCCGGAATGCAGATGGCTGTTGCTGCTGCCGTGGGCCAGCCAATCCCAGCCGCGTTCCTTGCCGGCCGCGATGATCTGCGGGTAGCGCTCTCCCACATCGGAATTCAACAGCGCGCTGGCGCGGATACCGTACTTGTCCAGCAGTTGGATCTGCCGCCAGATGCCGACCCGCGGCCCGTAGTCGCGCCAGCCGTAGTTCAGTGCGTCCGGGGTCAGGGTGGTGGTGCCGTCGTAGGTCGCGGTGCCCGGCAGATCGACGTAGAAATGTTCGATATTCAGCCCGACATAGAACGCGACTCGCTTGCCGTCCGGCCAGTGGATCGGCCCCCGCTCGGTGATGGGGGAGTAGTCGTACAGCGTGATGTCCTTGCTCATGCCCGGTATCATCGAACGTTGACATTGATGTGAAAGTCAATCGGAATTCGTTGTGAGGTAGGGCATATGCGGATCGGCGAGTTGGCGAAGCGAACCGAGACCTCCCCGCGGCTGTTGCGCTACTACGAGGAACAGGGACTCATCCGAGTTCGGCGCTGCGCCAACGGCTATCGAGACTACGACGACCGCCTGGTCGACCAGGTTGTCCACATCCGCGGCCTGTTGGACGCGGGCCTGCCGACCCGGATCATCAAACAGATCCTGCCGTGCCTGGACGACCCGCGAGATATCCATTTCGCCGATGCGACACCGGAGATCATCGCCGCCTTGGAACACCAGCGCGACCGCCTCACCCAACGCATCGAGCTGCTGACCCGCAACCGCGACGCCATGTCCACCTACATCGGCGAGCTGCGTGGGTGCGCCCGCATGGCGTTTTAGTCGTGGTTCATGCCCCTGTTTCGGCCGCCCGCTGGTAACCGCGGATCGCGGGGTATCCGAAGACCAGGATCATTCCCAGCACCCAGGCCACTGTCTTCAGCAGCGGCGAGGCGATCGGGCCGTCCCAGCACAGCCCGCGCATCGCGTCGATCGCGGTACTCATCGGCTGGTTCTCGACGGCCTTCTGCAGCCACGTGGGGTAGGCGAAGACGGGGACGAAGCCGGAGTTGAAGAACAGCAGCAAGGTGTTGATGATGGCGATGATGTTGACCAGCATCACGCCCTCGGAGACGGTGGCCAGGGCGGTCACCATCACCGCGAAGCCCACGCCGAACATTACCGGGATGGCGATCATGGCCAATGAGGCCAGCGGGCCGTTCCAGAACCGGAATCCGATGCAGACACCGACGACGAGCACGAACAGCGTGGTGATCAGCACGCGGATGGCCTCGGCCAGCAGCCGTCCGGTGAGTCCCGCGGCGCGATGGATCGGCATGGTCCAGAACCGGCCCAGCAGGCCGGTCTGCTTCTCGGTTTTGAAGCCGAGCGCGCTGACCACCGCGCCCGACATGGCGGCGACGAGGGTGATCATCGGGACCGTGCCGTACACGCTGGGCATGCCGGTGACCTGAGTGATCGTGTCGCCGAGCACGATCCGGAACATCAGCAGGGTCAGCGCCGGATAGATCAACGTCTGCACGGTGGTCGCCGGGTCGCGCGCCCAGCCCGTCAGCAACCGCTTGCACTGGATCAGGCTGTGCCGGGCCCAGGTCGACACCGCTCGTTCCGAACTCGGCGCGACCGCGGGCAGCGGCGCGCTCCAGCCGGCGGCCTCAGCGGGGACCGCGTTCGTTTCGATGGCCAGACTGCTCACGATCGCCTCACACTCGCCCACACCGCCAGCGGCACGAACGCCACCGCCAGCACGGCCAACCACACCAGCGGCACCCACAAGACGTGCCAGCTCACCCCGTCCGCGGCCATATCCCGCAGCGCGAACGAGAACTGCGAGACCGGCTGATTGCGCGCGAAGGGCCGAACCCATTCCGGGAATCCCGCTTCCGGAACGAATCCGCAGGACAGCATGCCCAAGATCAGGGTCGGCAGCGTCAGTGCCTGACTCAACGATTCCGGGCTCTTGGTGAGACTGCCCAATCCATCGGCGCCGATGGCCAGCACGGTGCCCACGGCAAGGGAGAAGACGCAGAACAGCACGGCCTGTCCGATTCCGGCGGTGAACCGGAACCCGATCATGTACCCGAAGAGTAGGGCCGCGATCAGGGAGGTCACCGAGCGCACCAGGCCGGCGCAGATGCGGGAGGTCAACGGCACCATCGGGCCGATCGGCATGGTTTGCAGGCGGCTGTGCAGTCCGGTCATGGCCTCGAACGCGGCGATCTGCGCATTCGACATCATCGTGAACGACATCGTCTGCAACACGATGATCGGCATCACGAACTGCGCGTAATCGATGCCTTTGACCTGCATGACGAAGCGCAGAGGAAGGTAGAAACCGAGGGTGAACACCAGCGGGGTGATCACCGCGACAACCAGCTCACCCTTGGTCGCCATCGTGTACACGATCCGCCCGGTCAGCGCCCGCCACTGCGCGAAACCGGAGATCCGCGCCACGGGCAACTGGTCGAACAGTTGGGTCTCGGCCGTCGGTGCGCTCACTGCTGTCCGCCCGAATGTCCGGTGATGGACAGGAATACGTCGTCGAGCGACGGCCGCCGCAGCGCGATGTCGGCCAGTTCCAGTCCGGCGGCGTCGAGGCGGCGCACGGCCTCCGCAAGGGTGCTCGCCCCGTCCGGAGCAGGAATGGAGATCCGGTCACCGGCGAATTCGTGCCGGAACGCCTCGGGCACCAGCTCGCCCAGCGCCGTCACCGCCTGCCGCAACTGCGTCGGGTCCAGCGGAACCACCTCGCAGTAACTGCCGCCGGTCTTCTCTTTGAGTTCATCGGCGGTGCCCTCGGCGATCACCGTGCCCTTGTCGATGACGATGATGTTGTCGCTGAGGACATCGGCCTCTTCCAAATACTGGGTGGTCAGCAGCACTGTGATGCCCTGTTGTTTGAGCGCGTTGACGAGATCCCACACGCCCTGGCGGCTGCGCGGATCCAGGCCGGTGGTCGGCTCGTCGAGGAACACCACCTCCGGCCGCACCACCAGCCCACACGCGATGTCGACCCGGCGGCGCATACCGCCGGAATAGTGCCGCACCGCACGCTTCCCGGCGCCGACCAGATCGAACTCCTCGAGCAACGTGTCGGCGCGGCGGCGGGCGTCCTTCTTGGGCAGCCCCATCAACCGCCCGAACAGCTCCAGATTCTCGCGCCCGGACAGGTTCTCGTCCAACGCCGCATACTGCCCGGTCATCATGATCGAACGCCGCACCCCGGCGGCATCGCCGACCACGTCGTGTCCGGCAACCGACGCGCTACCCGAATCGGGCCGCAGCAACGTGGACAGGACCTTTACCATCGTCGTCTTGCCGGCGCCGTTGGGGCCGAGAATGCCGAGTATCGAGGCCCGCGCGGCCGTGAAGCTGATTCCCTGTAGCGCCTGGACCTCGCCGAAGGATTTGTGGACGTCGTCGACCATGACCGCGGGGTCGGCGCCGGGACCACCCGCAGTGGCGCCAGCAGTTACCGCGTCGGTAGCCCCGGACGTTGCCGCAGTGGACTCCGAACCCTCACGCGGTGTGTGTGATCCTGTGCTGTCCAAACTCGGCATCAACTCTCCACTATCGGCCGGGCCGCGACCGGATTGTCCGGAACGCTGATCGTCGCCCCGGTTGATGGATACCTTCCACCGGGCGCGATGTTACTTCCTCGAGCTGCCGCGCAGGCCCGGGCGCCGGGGCGGCGCCACGAGTCTTTCTACCGTTATCTGAAACATGGCGTTGTCTTTTGCTGGAAAGCGGGTCCGGGAGGGGTACGCCGCCACGGGTGAGGTGTGGTTTTGATCACATTCGCGGGGTGGGTCCGGTGTAGGTTGTCATCCCCGCTGGTGGGGGCGCAGACCGCGCGGTTCGTGGGATGATCGTGGTTGTTGTCGGCCGACGGGTCGCACCATAGTCTGGCGAGCAGGGAGGCGGGTCCGATTCGTCCGCACCCGTCCGCGGCATCGTCGCCCGCCCGCTGCCGGTGCACACGTCGAACGAATGCCGAGGTCTCCGCCGGCGAGAGGGTGGCCAATGGCCGAGATGCTGAAGTCCCATGATCCACGCACCGGCGAGCTCATCGGGGAATATCCGATTATGGACGCCGCTGCTGTCACCGATGTCGTGCGTGCCGCCGGATCGGCCGAGACGTGGTGGGCGGCAATCGGATTCGCCGGCCGGAAGCGGTGGCTGCTGGATTGGAAGCGCAGTATTACGCGCAATGCGGGTCAGCTCGCCGAACTGGTCTGCACCGAAACCGGTAAGCCGAAGGTCGATGCTGCCATCGAGATCATGCTCGCGGTCGAACATCTGAACTGGGCTGCGCGCAACGCCGAAAAGTTCTTGGGCCGAGGCAGACTCGCCTCGACCTGGCTGACCCGCAATCAGCGCGCCTCGGTCGGTTATCTGCCGCTGGGCGTGGTCGGCGTGCTCGGTTCGCCGCACAATCCGGTCTTCACCCCGATGGGTTCGATCGCCTATGCGATGGCGGCCGGCAACGCGGTGGTGTTCAAACCCAGTGAGCTCACCCCGGGGGTCGGGATGTGGCTGGCCGACAGCTGGGCCGCGCTGGCCCCGAACAAGCCTGTGCTGCAGACGATCACCGGAAACAGCTCCACCAGTGCCGAATTGTGCCGTGCTCGGGTGGGCAAGGTCGCCTACGCCGGTTCCGAGGCCGGCGCCCGTGAGGTCATCGAATTGTGCGCTCCCACCCTGACCCCGGTGGTGGTCGAGAAGGCCGGCAAGGGCACGATGATCGTGCACGTCGACGCCAAACTCGATACCGCCGCGGAGGCAGCGGTTTTCGGAGCGATGTCGAACGCGGGGCAGAGTCCGGCCGGAATCCAGCGTGCCTACGTTGCCGACTCGGTGTACGAGCCGTTTCTGGAACGCGTTGTCGCGCAGGCGCGTTCACTGCGGCCCGGCGCGGACCGCAAGGCTTCCTACGGTCCGATGATCGTCGAGTCGCAGGTCGACGGGGTACGGCGGCAGGTCAAGGATGCGATCGCGCGCGGCGGCCGGGCCGTGGTGGGCGGTCTGGAATCGATTCGCGAGCCGTACATCGAGCCGATCGTGCTGACCGATGTGCCCGAGGACAGCCTGGCGATCACCGCCGAGGCGGTCGGCCCGGTGCTGATCGTAAACCGGGTGGCGGACATCCACGAGGCGATCGAGCGCATCAACGCCGCCGACCAGGGGTTGGCAGTCTCCATATTCACCCGCGACGTGCGTGGTGTCGACGAATTCGCCGAACGCATCAGAACCGGTGTGGTGACCGTGAATTCGACGATGGCGTACGCCGCCAACCCGGCCCTGCCTTTCGGCGGTGTCGGCGAGTACGGACAGGGACATACCCACGGCGCGGCCGGACTACGCGAATTCAGCCGCACGCTCGCCATCGCGGAGAAGCGTTATCGCGCGCCGGTCGACCTGTCGAGTTTCGACCGCCATCCGCGCCACCTGCGGTTCACTCGCGCTGTCTTCCGAATGCGACACAGCCGGCTGTAGCGGCGCGGCTGTGAAGTCGCTACGCCTTCCGCGGCTCGGCCGCCGTTTCCGGTGGCGAATCCCAGCCCAGCAGAACAGCTTCCATCAGAGCGCAGACCCGCGCGACATGTTCGGGCCGATTCTCGAAGCGCACCCGCCTACCGACATCGACGACCTGAGCGATGGCCGCATGCACCCGGCAACGGGCCTCGGCCGGATCGTCGTCGAGCAGATGCGCCCATTCCAGCACGTTCTGCCGCTGCACCGAACGCAGCTTCTGCTGATCCGCCGCGGGCAGATTCGAGAATTCGGCGAAATAGACCGGCAGGATCTCCGGGGTCGCGAAGGTCAGTCGCGCGAAGCGTGCCGCGATCCGCAGGGCGGCGTCGGAGCGACTGGTTGCCTCGGCCAGCGCCTCGGAGTTGGCGATGGCCACACGTTCGCCGGTGCGATGGAAGGCGGCGGCCAGCAGGTCCGATTTACTCGCGAAGTAGCGATAGACGCTCGAGGCGTTGATCCCGACCGCCGCGCCGATCTCCTCGATACTGGCCTCGTGATAGCCCTGGCGTCCGAAGATCCGGATCGCCTCGGTGAGCAACTGTTCGCGTTTGGAACTCAGCGGCAGTCCGCGCACCGGGGCGGCCGCGGCCGCGGGGTCGGGGAGCGGCGGCAGTTCGGTGTGCAGGATGGACCAGCACATGTCGAGGATCAGGTCGGTGAGCCGGGTATTGGACAGGGCGGTGCGGTGGGCGGTGATGCTGCCGATCACGCCGAGCATGCCGGTGGACAGCAGTTCGACATCGGCCGGCGGCGCCTCCGGTCGTAGCCCGGCGACAGCGGATTCGATCAGAGCCTGTAGTTCGTCGTAGATCACCCGGATGCGGGCGCGGTCCGCGCGCTCGAGGTAGCGGCGCTCCCAGCGGTACAGGCCGCCCTCGCGGCGTACATCGATGGTGTGTTCGGCCGATGCGCGAATCAGTGCGGTGAGGCGCGATTTCGGGTCGAGTCCGGGTGCGTCGGCGGCCTGCGCGGCGTCGAGAAGTTGCTGGGCGCCGGATTCGGCTGCCGCCACCAGCAGGGCGTACTTGTTGGCGAAGTGCCGGTACAGCGCCGGACCTGAGATCCCGACCTCAGCGGCGATCTCGTCGACGCCGACCGGATGATAGCCGCGTTCACTGAAGGCCCGGGCGGCCACTCGCACGATCTGTGCCTTGCGATTCTTGGGCCGACGCCGTGTTGTCGTGGCGGTACCCGGTCGCGCGGATGCGAGCCCGGCCTCGCTGCGATCCGCGACCATAGACCTCTCCTTCTGCATGTCGGCTCATCGACTGCGCCATTGGTTGACAGCGCTGGACAAGTCAACATAAGTTAACCACAATTCGCAATGTTAACCATCATTCTCGTCTCGTCGCCGCCATCGCGACCCACCTGGGAGTAACCATGAGCGATCACGACCACACCCCCGGCCTCACCATCGTGCGGGACGATCGCGTGTTGCGGGTGACGATCGACAACCCTGGTCGTAAGAACGCCATCAGTTACGACGCCATGATCGCTCTCGGCGACACCTTCCGGAACGTGGCAGCGGACCCTTCGGTGCGCGTGGTGATAGTCACCGGTGCGGGAGGCGACTTCTGCACCGGCGCCGACCTGTCCGCAGCGGTCGCGGAGAAGCAGCGGGGCATCACCCCGGAGATGACGATGGACGGTGCGAATCGCATGGTTCGCTCGATCATCGACGCGCCGGTGCCGGTGATCGCCCGCGTGCGGGGCGCGGTCGCGGGAATCGGTGTGGCGCTGGCGCTTTCCGCCGACTTCACCTACGCGAGCGAGGAAGCTTATCTGCTGCAGGCGTTCATCAACATCGGGCTGATGCCGGACGGCGGTGCCACGGCGCTGGTAGCGGCGGCCTCGGGGCGGGCACTGGCGGCGGAGCTGGCGCTACTCGGCGAACGGCTGCCCGTGACCGAGGCCTATCGCCGCGGTCTGCTGGCCGGAGTGCTTCCCGCCGACGAACTCGACGCCAAGGTCGAAGCCGTCGCCGCGAAACTCGCCCACGGTCCCCGGCGCGCCCTCGAACTCACCAAGCGGACCCTGAACCGCGCGGCGCTGGCGTCATTGGACGAGACCTTGGCCGCCGAGAAAGCGGGCCAGGCGGAGCTGCTGCGCTCACCCGATTTCGCCGAGGGCGCCGCGGCGATGCTGGGCAAGCGCAAGGCGGTATTCGCCCACCAGTGCCCGTGATTCAGTCCCGTGATCAGGGGAACAGCCGGTCGACTTGCCCGCTTGCGATCGCGGCCTGATAGTCGTAATCCACCCACCGGTTGCGGTTGGTCCAGCCGACCAGGTCGTAGCGCCACCGGAACGGCCAGGTCCGTGACACCGTCATGAACAGCACGGCGCCGAGGGCGGCGTAATCGTCGTGGTCGGACAGCAGTGCCCGCTGCTGGCGCGGCGAGGCCGTGAAGAAGGCCTCGAACATCGAGATCGACTGGGCGGTGGTGAGCCGCCCGAGGCCGTAGAGCCCGCGCGTCCGCATCCAGTACACCAGCCGGGCCTGCCACGGCCACAGCGCCCGGACCGGATCGGTGCCGGTACGCAGGGCCTCGATCAGCGTGTCCACCAGCGCGAGTGAATCGGCGACGCTGTAGCCGGTACAGGGATGCATCATGCCGCCGCGGGAGCCGAACCGTATCGGGTCGGCCGCGCGCAGCCCGGCGCGGACCGGCGGCGGGGGCTGATCGAGCGGATAGTGCGCGGCCTCGGCCGGTTCGTCGCCGCGTAGCCGGATGCCATGGGCGGCAAGGCGATTGAGCGTGCGCCGACGCAATTCGTGCTGCGGCATACCGCCGCGCAGGCCGAGACTGGTCTCTTCGAAGATCACGGTGCCGTCGCCGAGCGGCACCGCGTACAGGAACGACGGCGGCTCACCGGGGCCCGCGCCGTTCTCGTCGCGCCAGTCCAGCAGCAGTCCCTCGCCGTCGCCGACCATGGGCGCCGCCACCTCGGCATCGACGAAAATGCCGTGTGCGCTGGCGGTGCGCCGGCTGCCGGGAGCGGCCAGCCCGCGGGTGTCCACGACGGTCGTCGCGGTGACGGTGCCGCCGTCCTGCAACTCCACCCGATGAGCGCCGACGGCGGTGGCCCGCTGGGCGAGGACGGTGGCGTCGTCGAGCGCGAGCACCTCGCGAAGACCGGGTTTGGACAGCACGCAATACGGGCGCTCGATGCGGTGCTGTGATCGCGTCCATACGGTCGGCGCCTCGATGCGCTGGGCGATAGCGCTGTGTGGAAGCCATTGCGGCAATTCGTCGACCCAGCAGGAGAAGGTCGGCGGCCACAGCCGCTCGGGTCGCGGATCCACGGCCACGACATCGAAGCCCGCCCGCATCGCGCGATGAGCGACGGCCCGGCCGGTGGGACCGAGCCCGACGACACACAGATCGGCACGGTGGACATGGTGCGCGCTCATGGCCGCCATTCTCGCAGCCTGGACAAACCTCGCCGTCGCGACGTCGCGTAATCGTTTCGAGACGCGTCGCGCGGGCCGAGATGCTGTTGCCGCGAAATCGCCTGTTCCTCGTGATCGACAACGCGGTCGCGGCGTGGAAGTGTTGCGCGATCGTCCGGCTACTATCGACGGGCATGACTAGGATGCGGTTCGCAGTCGTCGCCTTCGTCCTGTGTGCCCTGAACGCTGTCATCACCCCTCGAGCCCACGCGCTTCCGGTCCAGGTTCCTACCCTCGCCGGTACGAACGATTTCGGTTGCAGGCCGACCCGGGACAAGCCTTTTCCGGTGGTTCTCGCGCACGGGGCGGCCACCGATGCGGAGTCCAGTTTCGCCGTGCTGGCGCCGGAGCTGCACCGACTCGGTTACTGCGTATTCGCCGCCGACATCGGGCGGGCGCGGCTGCCGGTGCTCGGTGTGAACGGGGTGGTCAAACCGTCCTGGCCCGGCCTGGGGCCGGTATCCACGGCGCTGCTCGGCAATGTTCCCTATGGCGTGGCCGACATTTCCTCTCAGACCACCGAACTCGCTGCCTTCGTGGCGATGGTACGGGGTATCACCGGGGCGCCCCAGGTGATCATGCTGGGCCATTCCACCGGCGGTAACGTTATTCGCGAGCTCGTGCAACGGCACCCGGAAACCGTGGCGCGCGTCGTCACCGTGGGAACGCCCTATCGCGGATCCACCTTCTCCGGCCTGCCCACGATGTATCCCTTCTACGGCGCGCTCGGGATGAACGGACCCGAGACGGCGGCGGAGATCTACGGCCCGGCGGGCGCCGAGCAGGCTCCCGGCACGCCGACGCTGTACGGGTTGAACGCGGGCGGCGAAACCCGCCCCGGGATTTCCTACACCGCGATCGCGAGCCGCACGGACGAGGTGATCACTCCACCGGAGACCGCACTGCTATCCGAGCCGCAGGACGGCAACCGCAATGTCTGGATTCAGGATGGCTGCCCAGGGCTCCAGGTGGGCCATGCGGAACTGCTGTCCGACCCGCGCGCGGTTGCTGTGATCACCGCCGCGGTGAGCGGCGCGCCGTCACTTCCGCCCTGCTGAGCGCTACCGGGGGGTGACCCAGGTGGTGATATCGGCGTGCACGACCTCGCGGCCACGCTTGTCGTAGATCGACACCGGGACTACCACTTCGGCGCCCGCGGTGATGGTGTCGAAGTCCGGAATCCGTTCCAGCTTCGCCACCGCGCGCAGGCCCGATTCGGCCTTGGTCAGGTACTGCACATTCATCGCCTTCGGAATCCACCGATGCGTGGTCGGCACTGTGGCCTCGCTCAGCATGCCCATCGCGACCTCGGCCAGGTTGCACGCCGCGATGGCGTGGAAGGTGCCCAGGTGGTTGTGGATGCCGAACCATTTGGGGGCGGTGACCTCGCACATCCCCGGTTCCAAGCGGACCACGTTGGGCACGATGGTGCCGAAGTAGGGGACCCGGGCGATCATGCCGAGCGAGAACAGCGCATGTCCGAGGCGATTGTCGGGCAACTTCTTCCAGCCGCGGTACGTGGCGGTCTCTTGGTTCATGCCCATATCTTACTGTGAAGTAAGTTTTGTGCGATGGGGCCGCTATCGCCCGGGCGATACCCTGATGATCGGTCCGGGCGATCGCGGCAGTGGTACGCGGGCGCAGCCGGCCGAGTCGGTAGCGCACCGGCGGCTTCTCCGAGGTGTTGGAGGTACGGCGGATTCGTGGTCGCCGGAGTGCACCCGCCCGAACGCGGGCCGTTCCCGGTCCGGTCCGGGCAGGCACGACCCCCGATTTGGAGTGGGTGGGGGGCCTCGGGCATACTGTTCGGGTTGCCTGCAGCGGTGGTGCGTGTCCATCGCCGGTAGGTGAGCAGGACCCACTGAGTATCGGCGTCGAGTCCGGCGCGGGTACGTCCGGGACGAAGTTCCGAGACCCACCAGGTGAAGTATGCCCGGGGTCGGAGAATGAGCGGAGGGGCGACACGCCCGACCGCGTGGACCGGAAGAACCATGACAGATGAACAGCGGCGATGGATCGGGTGCGCCCCGGTCGTGATGGTGGCTGATGCGTCTTCGTGTGTTCGGGCTGTGCAAATGAGGGTGGTTCGGGAGCGAAAGCTCCTGGGTCACAACGTAAGCGGAGAAAAGGACACTCAGCGTGGCGGGACAGAAGATCCGCATCAGGCTCAAGGCCTACGACCATGAGGCGATCGATGCGTCTGCGCGCAAGATCGTCGAGACGGTGACCCGCACCGGTGCCCGCGTCGTCGGGCCGGTGCCGTTGCCGACCGAGAAGAACGTGTATTGCGTCATCCGCTCGCCGCACAAGTACAAGGACTCGCGCGAGCACTTCGAGATGCGCACGCACAAGCGGCTGATCGACATCCTCGACCCGACGCCGAAGACGGTCGACGCGCTCATGCGCATCGATCTGCCGGCCAGCGTCGACGTCAACATTCAGTGACGGGGATTGCAGATATGACTGACAACAAGAACAGGCCGGCGGCGGGCATCCTGGGCACCAAGCTCGGTATGACCCAGGTCTTCGACGACAAGAACCGCGTCGTTCCCGTGACCGTCATCAAGGCCGGACCGAACGTGGTGACCCAGATCCGCACCGAGGAGCGCGACGGCTACTCCGCCGTTCAGATCGCTTTCGGCGCGATCGACCCGCGCAAGGTGATCAAGCCCGTCGCCGGGCAGTTCGCCAAGGCCGGTGTCACCCCGCGTCGCCACGTCGCCGAGATCCGCGTCGCCGACGCCGCCTCGTTCGAGGTGGGCCAGGAACTGTCGGCCGATGTCTTCGAAGAGGGCACCTACGTCGACGTGACCGGCACCAGCAAGGGCAAGGGCTACGCCGGTGTCATGAAGCGTCATGGCTTCAAGGGTCAGGGCGCCGCTCACGGTGCGCAGGCCGTGCACCGCCGGCCGGGCTCCATCGGTGGATGTTCGACGCCGGGCCGTGTTTTCAAAGGCATGCGGATGGCCGGCCGGATGGGTAACGACCGCGTGACCACGCAGAACCTCTCGGTCCACAAGGTGGACGCCGAGAACGGCCTGCTGCTGATCAAGGGCGCGATCCCGGGCCGCAAGGGCGGCATCGTGATCGTCAAGAGTGCTGCGAAGGGTGGTGCCCGGGCATGAGCACCGACACTGTGAAGTCGGAAAAGGCGACCAATCTTACGCTCCCGGTGAAAGAGCCGGGCGGCAAGTCCAACGGCACCGTCGAGCTCCCCGCGGAGATCTTCGACGCGACCGCCAACATCGCGCTGATGCACCAGGTCGTCGTGGCCCAGCAGGCCGCGGCTCGCCAGGGCACGCACGCCACCAAGACCCGCGGCGACGTCCGCGGCGGTGGTAAGAAGCCGTACCGCCAGAAGGGCACCGGCCGCGCCCGCCAGGGTTCGACCCGTGCGCCGCAGTTCACCGGCGGTGGCACCGTGCACGGCCCGCAGCCGCGCGACTACTCGCAGCGTCTGCCCAAGAAGATGAAGGCCGCCGCCCTGCGTGGCGCCCTGTCGGACCGGGCCCGCAACGAGCGCATCCACGTCGTGACCGAACTGGTCGCGGGCCAGACGCCGTCCACCAAGGCCGCCAAGAACTTCCTGGCCGAGCTGTCGGACCGCAAGAAGGTTCTGGTCGTGGTGGGCCGCGAAGATGTCACCGCGTGGAAGAGCGTGGCGAACCTGCAGGGTGTGCACCCGATCGCGCCGGACCAGCTGAACACCTACGACGTGCTGCTCAGCGACGACGTCGTGTTCAGCGTCGAGGCGCTCAACGCGTTCGTGCACGGCCCGGCCGAGTCTGCACAGGAGGAAAGCAAGTGACCACCATCGCCGACCCCCGCGACATTCTGCTCGCGCCGGTGATCTCCGAGAAGTCCTACGGGCTGATCGAAGAGGGCACCTACACCTTCCTGGTGCACCCGGACTCGAACAAGACGCAGATCAAGATCGCCGTCGAGAAGGTTTTCGGCGTCACGGTGACCAGCGTCAACACTGCCAACCGTCAGGGCAAGCGCAAGCGGACCCGCTTCGGTTACGGCCAGCGCAAGAGCACCAAGCGCGCGCTCGTGACCATCTCGGCCGACAGCAAGCCCATCGAGATCTTCGGAGGCCCGGTCGCGTAAGCGGTCGGATCTTCAGAAAGTAGAGAAGAACTCATGGCAATCCGTAAGTACAAGCCGACTACGCCGGGTAGGCGCGGGTCGTCCGTTTCGGACTTCGCCGAGATCACCCGGTCCACTCCCGAGAAGTCGCTGCTGCGCCCGCTCACCAAGTCCGGTGGTCGTAACGCGCACGGCCGGATCACCACCCGTCATCGCGGTGGCGGTCACAAGCGGGCCTACCGTCTGATCGACTTCCGCCGGTTGGACAAGGACGGCATCCCGGCCAAGGTCGCTCACATCGAGTACGACCCGAACCGCACCGCCAACATCGCCCTGCTGCACTACGCCGACGGCGAGAAGCGCTACATCATCGCGCCGAAGGGCATCGCCCAGGGCACGCGGATCGAGTCCGGCACCGGCGCCGACATCAAGCCCGGCAACAACCTGCCGCTGCGCTCGATCCCGACCGGTACCACCATCCACGCGGTGGAGCTGCGTCCGGGCGGTGGCGCCAAACTGGCTCGTGCCGCCGGTATGAGCATCCAGCTGCTGGGTAAGGAAGGCGCCTACGCCGTCCTGCGTATGCCCTCCGGTGAAATCCGCCGCGTCGACGTGCGCTGCCGCGCCACCGTCGGCGAGGTCGGCAACGCCGAGCAGTCGAACATCAACTGGGGTAAGGCCGGCCGTATGCGCTGGAAGGGTCGCCGCCCCACGGTCCGTGGTGTCGTCATGAACCCCGTCGACCACCCGCACGGTGGTGGTGAGGGCAAGACCTCCGGTGGTCGCCACCCGGTCTCGCCCTGGGGTAAGCCCGAAGGCCGTACTCGTAAGCCCAACCGTCCGAGCGACAAGCTCATCGTCCGCCGCCGCGGCAAGAAGCGTTAAGGAGGAGGTTAAAGATGCCACGCAGCCTCAAGAAGGGCCCGTTCGTCGACGAACACCTCCTCAAGAAGGTGGACGTCCAGAACGAGAAGGGCACCAAGCAGGTCATCAAGACCTGGTCGCGTCGTTCGACCATCATCCCCGATTTCATCGGCCACACGTTCTCGGTCCACGACGGCCGCAAGCACGTGCCGGTGTTCGTCTCGGAGAACATGGTCGGGCACAAGCTCGGTGAGTTCGCGCCGACCAGGACGTTCCGGAGCCACGTCAAGGAAGATCGGAAGAGCAAGCGGCGATGAGCGAAGCGAAGAGCCAGACAGCACAGCTGAGCGAACCCGAGGCGAACCCGACCGCGCGCGCGACCGCGAAGCACGTTCGCGTCACTCCGATGAAGGCTCGCCGCGTCGTGGACCTGGTCCGCGGCAAGCGGGTCGAGGATGCGCTGAACATCCTGCGCTTCGCACCGCAGGCCGCCAGCGAACCCGTCGCCAAGGTCGTGGCCAGCGCCGCGGCGAACGCCGAGAACAACTTCGGCCTGAACCCCGACACCCTGGTCATCTCGACGGCGTATGTCGACGAGGGCGCGACCATGAAGCGTTTCCAGCCGCGTGCCCAGGGCCGCGCGTTCCGGATCCGCAAGCGCACCAGCCACATCACCATCGAGGTCGAGAGCGTCGCTTCCGCCGCCCCGGCTCGTAGCCGCCGGAAGGGAGGGGCTAAGTAAATGGGACAGAAAATCAACCCCCACGGCTTCCGCCTCGGTATCACCACCGATTGGAAGTCCCGCTGGTACGCCGACAAGCAGTACAAGGAATACGTCAAGGAAGACGTAGCCATCCGCAAGCTGCTGAGCACGGGTATGGAGCGGGCCGGCATCTCGAAGGTCGAGATCGAGCGCACTCGTGACCGCGTCCGGGTGGACATCCACACCGCGCGTCCGGGCATCGTGATCGGCCGTCGCGGCGCCGAGGCCGACCGCATCCGCGCCGAGCTGGAGAAGCTCACCGGCAAGCAGGTTCAGCTGAACATCCTCGAGGTCAAGAACCCCGAGTCGGATGCGCAGCTGGTTGCCCAGGGTGTGGCCGAGCAGCTGTCCAACCGTGTGGCGTTCCGTCGCGCGATGCGCAAGGCCATCCAGTCGGCCATGCGTTCGCCGAACGTCAAGGGCATTCGAGTGCAGTGCTCGGGCCGCCTCGGCGGCGCCGAAATGTCGCGCTCGGAGTTCTACCGCGAGGGTCGGGTGCCGCTGCACACGCTGCGCGCCGACATCGATTACGGCCTGTACGAGGCTCGCACCACCTTCGGCCGCATCGGCGTGAAGGTGTGGATCTACAAGGGCGACATCGTCGGCGGCAAGCGTGAGGTCACCGCCGCCGCCGCGCAGCCCGAGCGTCGCGAGCGTCGGGAACGGCCGAGCCGTCCGCGGCGGTCCGGTTCGGCCGGTACCACCGCGACCAGCACTGAGGCCGGACGGGCCGCCACCGCGGTGGCGGAGGCTCCGGCAGAGAATCAGGAGGGCTGACCCATGTTGATGCCCCGCAAGGTCAAGCACCGCAAGCAGCATCACCCCCGTCGTACCGGTATGGCCAAGGGCGGCACCTCGGTGGCGTTCGGTGACTTCGGCATCCAGGCTCTGGAGCCGGCATACGTCACCAACCGGCAGATCGAGTCGGCGCGTATCGCGATGACCCGCCACATCCGTCGTGGCGGCAAGATCTGGATCAACATCTACCCGGATCGCCCGCTGACCAAGAAGCCGGCCGAAACCCGCATGGGTTCCGGTAAGGGTTCGCCGGAGTGGTGGGTCGCGAACGTTAAGCCGGGTCGCGTGATGTTCGAGATGTCTTACCCGAACGAGGAGACCGCTCGCGAGGCGCTGCGCCGCGCGATGCACAAGCTCCCGATGAAGTGCAGGATCGTGACCAGGGAGGAGCAGTTCTGATGGCTACCGGAACTCCGGCCGCAGACCTGCGCGAGCTCAACGAGGACGAGCTCGTCGCCCGCCTGCGTGAATCGAAGGAAGAGCTGTTCAACCTGCGCTTCCAGATGGCGACCGGCCAGTTGCAGAACAACCGGCGCCTGCGTGTGGTTCGTCACGAGATCGCGCGCATCTACACGGTCATGCGTGAGCGCGAGCTCGGCTTGGCCTCCGGTCCTGAAGGCAAGGGAGACGCCGCATGAGCGACGTAAAGGGCCCGGCCAAGACGCCGGCCAAGGAGACCGAACGTGGCTCGCGCAAGGTGCGCGTCGGCTACGTCGTCTCGGACAAGATGAACAAGACGATCGTTGTCGAGCTGGAAGACCGTAACCGGCACCCGCTCTACGGCAAGATCATCCGCACCACCTCGAAGGTGAAGGCGCACGACGAGAACGAGATCGCCGGTGTCGGCGACCGCGTGCAGCTGATGGAGACCCGTCCGCTGTCGGCCACCAAGCGGTGGCGGCTGGTGGAGGTTCTGGAGAAGGCGAAGTAGTCTTCCCGGCCTCGGCTGTGTAGTCGAAATACGAAGGCCCGCTTCCTGTTCGGGAAGCGGGCCTTCGTGCATCCGAGGCCGAGCATTCCGCTTGCGGTTTCGCCGGACCGGCAGCCGTTCGCACGCGACGGGTCTGCGACAACCACACCGGCCGGCGAGTATCCGCCGCGTTCGTATGATCGACGGATGCGGATTCCCGAGCGTATTCGACCAGATGTCCGCACCCTGTGGGAGTACAACCTCATGGGGCATGAGACGCGGCCGGTGGATGTGGGGATCGGGCTGGGGAGTCACGACATCGGGGTGGCGGTGTATGCGGTCGAGCTGTTTCGGCGGGGGATCTTTTCGACGATCGTGTTCAGTGGCGCCAATGCGCCCACGACGGTTGCCGAGTTTCCGGACGGGGAGGCGGTTCACTATCGGGAACACGCTGTCGCGCAGGGTGTTCCGGACGAAGCTGTCCTGGTCGAGCCCCGCGCCACGAACACCGCTGAGAACATCGACCTTTCGCGTGCGTTGCTGCGCGACTCCGGTCGCGTCGTGCGGTCGGTTCTGCTGATCTGCCGGCCGTATCAACAGCGGCGCAGTTTTGCGACCTGCCGGAAGCGGTGGCCTGAGGTCGAGGTGGTGTGCGGTTCACTACCGGAGTCGCTGGACGACTATGTGGCGCGGATCGGCGATGCGGAGCGAGTCGTCACGATGCTGGTGGGGGATACGCAACGGGTGTGGCGGTATGCGGCCGAGGGATGGGCGATCGAACAGGATGTTCCGGACGCGGTTCGCGCCGCGTACGAGCGGCTGGTGGCGGCCGGTTTCACCGGACGTCTGCTGCCACCGCACCGATAACCGGCCGGCCGCGGGTGGCCGTCGATCGGAACACACCCACCCACGGTGAATGACTGGGCTGCCCACACCTGAGAATCGGTAGATTACTCGCGTCCTCGGGGCATCGGCGGGAGGAGCGAGAAGGTGTGGGGTGTACGGAATTTCGATTCACTGCGACTACCGGCGGGAGAGCGGTGATGCGGGTTGTGATCGCGGGCGCAGGGATCGCCGGACTGACCGCGGCGGCCTGTCTGCACCGGGTGGGCATCGACGCGGTGGTTTTCGATGCGGTCACCGAACTGCGTCCCCTCGGTGTCGGGATCAATCTGTTGCCCCATGCGGTGCGGGAACTGACCGAGCTGGGAATCGGTGCGGCCCTGGCCGATTGCGCGATCGCGACGTCGCGCACGCTGCACCTGGATCGGTTCGGGAATCGAATCTGGAGTGAGGCACGCGGATTGGCCGCCGGTCAGCGCTGGCCGCAGTATGCGGTCCATCGCGGCGAATTGCAGGAGTTGCTCGTGGAGCTGGTGCGTGCCCGGCTGGGAGCGGACGCCGTGCGTGAAGGGCTGGCGCTGCACTCGTTCACCGAGGACGCCGATAGGGTGCGCTGCCGCTTCCGCGACCGGTCCGCGGGCCACTTCGTCGAGGAGACTGCGGATGTATTGATCGGCGCCGACGGTCTGCATTCGGCCGTCCGAGCGCAATTGCATCCGGCCGAGGGACGTCCGCTGTGGAACGGCATTCGAATGTGGCGGGGCGTCAGTGAGATTCGGCCCTTCTTGGACGGCCGGACGATGGTGGTCGCGGGTTCCAACCACGCCGCGAAATTCGTCATGTACCCGATTTCCGGCGCCGCGCATCGTCGGGGGAGTTCGCTGGTGAACTGGGTTGCCGAAGTGCGCGGGCACGATACGGCGGCGCAGAGCCCGGACTGGAATCGCGCCGGGCGGCTGGCGGATGTGCTCCCACACTACGACGGTTGGCGCCTGGCCGGTGTCGACATTTCCGCCTTGCTGCGCGCCAGCGCCGAAGTGCTCGAGTATCCGATGGTCGACCGAGACCCGTTGCCGCACTGGGGGACCGGACGCGTCACGATTATGGGCGATGCCGCACATCCGATGTATCCGGTCGGCTCCAACGGCGGCTCGCAAGCCATTCTCGACGCCGGCGTTCTGGCGTCCGAACTCGCCGCGGCCGCGGATCCGATCGCCGGACTGGCGCGCTACGAGCAGGTCCGGCGGAAGGCGGTCAACGCCATCGTGCTGGCGAACCGCGATATGCCGATGGACCGGGTGCTGCACGCGGTGGCGCAACGGGCGCCGCTCGGCTTCGATCGGATCGAGGAGGTGCTCACCGCGGCCGAACTCGCCGGCCTTGCCGAGGCGTACCGCCATGCCAGTGCTGCTGTTCCCGTCGATCTCGCATCGGACGCGGTCGCCGCAGAAGCCACGACCTATGCCGCCGGCGCCTCGGCGGACGACGGCCGTCCGTACGACTCCGGGACGGAGTGACCGGTCTCGAATGCCGTCACACGCTGCGGCGATGCCGGGCCGATCGACCGCAGTCGGCGAACGAGCGGGGTGGTGCCTTCGATCCGGGGCCGGCCGGTGAGGTAGATACTGCCGGGCGCGTGGCGCACCACGCCGACCACCGCGAGGGTGACCGCCAGGACCGCGACGAACAACAGGGCCGTCGCGCCCGCGGCGCCGACCGTGTCGTGCAGCTGCGGATAGAGGGGGATCAGCAGTTCCAGCACGATCGGATGCATCAGGAAGACCGCGAAGGAGCGATCGGCGCCGTAGCGCGAGATGCGGCCGACGACGCGATACTTCGGCCGCAGCCAGGACCACCACGTGCTCACGGTGTAGAGGCCGACGATCAGCGCGACGAAATAGACGGCCATGTACGGGTTGAAGACGTTGTCGGCCTGCCACGGGGTGGTGCCGCTCGCGACGGCGTGCTGATAGCACCACTCGGCGCCCGCCGCCACGAGGACCGTGCCGAGGATCAGCAGTGGGCCGAAGCGCCGCACGGCCCGGTCGACGGTGCCGATATGCCAGGCGGCGACCGCGCCGAACAGGATGTAGAACTGGTACGGCAGTACCGTCACGTAGAGGTGGTCCCACAGCTGCTCCGGCATGCCGGTGAGCGTCGGCGGATGCGTCAGCGCCGACAGCATGCCCGCTTGTACGAGCGCACTCGTCCCGAGCACCCACCGGTGGTGGCCGGCCGACCAGCGGACGAACCGGAGCAACAGCGGGAAGAGCAGGTAGATCTGCATCGAGACCAGCAGGAAGTACATCTGATACCAGGCTTCCCCGGTCACGAGTTCGATCGCCAACCGGCGTACCGCTCCCGCCGCGGACTCCTGATGAATGCCGGCGACCACCGAATAGCCCCAATAGAACACCGACCAGAGGACGTAGGGGATGCCGACGAGGGCGAAGCGGCGGCGCCAGAAGTGCGGCGCGTCGAAGGACCGGTCGGCGTACTGGTAGATCAGCACGAATCCGGTCAGCGTGAAGAAGGCCTCGCGGGGAAAGTGCAGCAGGACCATGGCCCCGTTCGCGGACACATTGTTCGGATCACTGGATCTGTCGATCACGTGTACGGCGATCACGCTGGCGAAGGTCAGGATCCGGAACAGGTTGACCTGATGCAGATAGGGCCGCGACGGCTGGGGTTGTGCGGCCTCTCCGGATTCGGTCGCGACGGAGGTGGGCGTACCGCGGACCGATGTCGCAATCGCCGTACTCATCGTGTCGTGATCCGTGGGCAGGAGCACCGTCCGTCGCGCGGCAAGGTCGCCGACGAATGCGCTCGCGGAAAGGTCTCGATCATCTGCTTCCTCGAGTCGGTCGTCGCACTCCATGATTACGACCGAGCCTGTGAGGTTCCTTATCGGGCCCTTCGAGGCGCCTGAACCGCCTGGTAGCGGCGTCGCGAATCGGCGCTCAGCGCATGCCGGGACAGATCGCGGCCCGGCGCGGTCAGCCGCCGACCGCCACGGGCATGCTGATGCGGCGGGCCGCCTCCAAGATTCCCAGTATCCGGGAGCCCGGCAGGCCGATGGCGGCGCCGATCGCGGCGGGGGTCCACGATTCGTCGGTGAGGGTGAGGATTTCGGCGAGCTGGTCGACCGACAGCTTGGACAGGCCGCGGCGGCGGATTTCGTGTGCCACCGACCGGATGGCGACCTCGCCGGTCTCGTCCTCCGCCGAATCGAGAGCGACGGAATCGACAGCGACGGAATCGACAGCGACGGAATCGACAGCGACGGATTCGATATCGGCGAATTCGGCGTCGTCCACCTCCGCGTCTTCGGCGTGGGCGAGGTCGGCCGGGGCGTCCGTCGGCGCCGTGCGGTCGAGTTCGGTTGCGGCCGCGACGGATCGAGGTGCTTCGGCGACCGGCTCACCCAGCACCAACTGCACGGCGTCGTCCACGGCCCGCCGCGTGCGCGTCTTGCGCGGTTCGTCGGAGACGATCCGAAGCCCGGCACCGTGTGATCCCGACCGCTCATCGGAGTGCGCGAGCGCCTCGGCCTCCGTGACTTCCGTTGGCGCCGGAGCGTTTACCGTTGGCTCGTCGGCCTTGCCGGTTGCCGCGTCGGCGGAGTCGCCGGTGGCTGTCGCCTCGGTGAGCACCTCGTATGCGGTGGCCGGCTCGACGGGAGCCGGGCCCTGCGCGGTCGACGATGCGTTTGCCGTGGTCGCAGGCGAAGGGGGCGGTGCGGTGCGCGCGGCGGACTGCGGCGGTGTAGACACGGGTTCGGCCGCTGCCCCGGCAGCGGCCGCCGTCGCGGTCGTAGGCCGGCGATTTTCCACCGCGTCCGCGAGCAGTAGCGACGCCTCCCATCCCGCCACCGAAACAGGTTGCGGCACAGGCGTCGACGGGAGCTGTGGATAACTGGGGAGTTCCGCGTGCCCCGCACCGTCGGGTAGCGGACGTGCCTCCGCCCATTCCGGAAGGTCGTCGGGCCGGTAGCTCGGGCGGTACCCGGTCGGCGGCAGATCGGAGTCGATGTCCTCCATCGGGATGTCATCGATGAGCTGGGCGTAGCGCGCGGAAACCCAGGCGTGCAACCAGATCACGACGCCCACCATGACGGGGGCGACGGCGGCCTCGGCGGCGCGCGCCGGTGCGCCCGCGACCAGATGTGGGCCGGCGTTGAGGGCGATGGTGACACCGAGCAGCGCGGTTTCCAGGAAGACGACCTTGCCGCGGTCGATATCGCGGCCCCATCGGGCGGCGGTGGTGGCGACCACCATGATGGTGATGATCGGGATCGAGATCATCGCCTCGAAGCCGTAACTGAGCCAGTACAGCGGATCCGACATGTCGCCGCTGGGGACGAGGTTGTGCTGGACGTTCACTCCCGCCCACACCATGCCGAGGACGACGACGCCGATCAGCGCCCGCGACGACCATTCGGCGCGGCGGAACAGTTGCGCCAGGCGCGCGTCGGGATTCGACACCCGCATGCGTGCCGCGCGGGCCCGCCGGTGCCAGCGAGCGTCCGCGTCGTCGGCCCGGCGCAGGGCGAGGGCGACGCGGCGATCCCGCTTCTCGGCCGACAGCTGGGCCGTCACCGCGCGTTTTCGTTGCCGGCGGCGCTGGGTGCGGATCCATTCGGCGAGATCACGTTCGGCGGCGATCTCCCGATCGGACAGTTCGGCGAACAGCGCCGGATCCGCTTGCAGGGGCAGCTTGCCCCGCGCGGTCGCCACCCGCCGGGCCAGCGCGTTGAGCTCCGCTTGCGGGGAGTGCTCGGTGGCGCCCCGGCGCCGGGCGGTCTTCGGCGTGGCCGGGGGCGCCTCCACGGAGACCTCCCCGGGGTGAGCGCCTGCGGCGGACCGTGCGGCGTCGTGGGTCGAAGGGTGCGCGGAGTCCGCCGGAGGGACGGCGGTCGTGGTGGTCGACTGCTCGTCGAGCATGGCGTGCCTTTCCCGGCAGCAACCGCGCTACCGAGGTCGATTACCCGAGTACTCGAACATATGTGTGATCGAAGTGAGAGAGTAATCGCCGACCATCGGCGCGGTCAACGCTTTCACCGAACATCAGTTCGGGCGAATATGCAAATGCGCTGTTCGGCCCGGCGATTGGCGAATTAGGCTGCGACAGCGGAATTTCAGTGCACCGCGGTATGCCAGACAATGGCCGCCGCGAGCGCGCCCGCGCCGTTGAGTGACCAGTGCAGTGCGATCGGCGCGAGCAGACTTCCGCTGCGCCGGCGCAACCATGTGAAGATCACACCGGCGGCCGCGGTGGCCAGGACGGCCAGTGCGATTCCGGCGATCTGCCCGCCGACACCACCGCCGAGCAGCGTGCTCAAACCGCGGTTCCCGCTGGTCAAACCGAGTGACGAGGCGATATGCCAGCAGCCGAAAAGCAGTGACCCGACGATGAATACACCGCGTGCGCCGGTCGCTCGATCCAGTGTGCCGTGCAGGACGCCGCGGAAGGCGAGTTCCTCCGGAATCACCGTCTGCAGCGGAATGACGATCATGGAGGCGATCAATGCCCCGGACAGGGTCGCATATCGATTGGCGAGAAAGAACGGCCGGGTAATCGGCAGGAGGGCGCCGATCACCACCGCGCCCACGACAATCGCGACCGCGCCGAGCGCATAGAGCGTTCCGCGCCGCCACTGCCGCGGCGAAAGTCCCAATTCCGCCCAGCCGAGCCCGCGGCGCCGCATCAACAGCACGAGAATCACCGCGGCCGCCGGAACGGTCGCGATATTCGCCCATTGTGAGGTGAAATGCGCGATCAGATTCGTACCGGCGAGCACCGCCACCACGACGGCGACGTCGAGGTAAGCGTGTAACCGGCGCCCCGGGCCGACCGGGGCCGAGGACTGCGCAACCCCGTTATCGTTTCGAGACATCGCCGCCAGTCTACGTTCATCCGGGCGCGCGCGCCGTGTTCGGCGGGTCACGATCGACGCATCGGACGCCGGTGTCGCGGCTCGCGGGCGAACGGCCGTTCGGGCTATCCGGTCGGTTCGCCGCTCCAGCCCGCGTAATCGGTCCACGCCCGCAAGGTTCGCGTGGTCTCGAACACCCGCTCGGTCCCGCTGATCGGGTCGGTGAAGGCCAGCCGCGCGGCCAGCAGTTGCAGCGGCCGGGTGAAATCGTCCACGGGGCGATCGGTGAGGTCGGGATAGAAGTCGTCGCCCAGGATCGGCACCCCGAGCCCGTTCATGTGCAGTCGCAGCTGATGGGTGCGGCCGGTGTGCGGGCTCAGCCGGTAGCGACCGAGGCCGTCGCGGTGGTCGATCAGCTCGATCAGCGTTTCCGCGTTGGGTTCGCCCTCGACCTCGAAGGCGCGAAGGATCGTGCGCTCCTTGACGATCCGGCTGCGTACCGTGCGGGGCAGGGTCAGTTCGGGATCGTAGGGCGCGATCGCCTCGTACTGCTTGTGCACCCGGCGCTTGTGGAACAGGGTCTGATACGCCCCGCGCCGCGCCGGATCGATGATGAACAGGATCAGTCCGGCCGTGGTCCGGTCCAGCCGATGCGCGGGCACCAGATCGGGGAGGTCCAGATCCCGCCGCAACCGGACGAGTGCGGTCTCGAGGATGTGCTGTCCGCGCGGAATCGTGGACAGGAAGTGTGGTTTGTCGACCACCAGCAGATGGTCGTCGCGATGCACCACGGTGACCTCGAACGGCACCGGTGTCTCGTCGGGTAGATCGCGGTGGAACCACACCGCGCCCCCGGGGACATAGGGCGCGTCCGGCTCGATCGGACCGTCGAGGTCGACGATGTCGCCGCCGGCGAGCATCTCGTCGATGCGCGCGGCGGGGACCCGGGGGAGCCGATGGACCAGATGGTCGCGAATCGTCGCCCAGGTTCCGTCTTCGGGTAACCGCAGCCGCGCCGGATCGAGTCCGTGGCGCTTGGGCAGCGGCGGCTGTTGCCGGCGTCGCACGTAACGACCCTAACGACAGCACCGTAGTGCCGAGGATCGGCCTGCGCAGATACGGGCCGGCCGCGGCGCCGGAGGATCTGGAGCGGGCGGGGCTGTCGGGCGAGTGGCCCGGGCGTCCGCGATGGCGGTCCCGGGCGCGACGGCGGGCGCCCGGGACCGCTCGTGCACTAAACGGTGCAGGGCAGGTTCGCGTAATAGGCGATCGTGCACTCGGATTCGCGGGTCAGCTTCCAGGTGCCGTCGATGTCCTTCCACTTCAGCTCGATGTACATGGCATCGAAGCCGGGGACGTTGATCTGCAGGTTGTGAGTCAGGGTGTCGCCCTGCACGTTCACCGGAGCGACGGCCTGCCACTGGAATCCGGGCACCGAGGCCATGACGCCGCCGACCTGGTCGACCAGGCTCAGACCGGCCTCGCCGGCCTCCAGCTCGTTGGCGCGAGCGGACCGCGAACCGTTCGGGTCGAGCACCAACTCCAGCTTGCTCTGCAGCTCGCCGACACCCGGAGCGGCGGCGTGCACAGGGGCGGCGATCGGCGCGGCCACGGCCGGGGTCACGGAGGCGACGCCGCCGGCGAAGACCACGGCGGCCAGCGAAAACGCCGCAACGGCACGGGATTTGATCTTGATCATGGTCGTATCCGATCAGTTGGGGGACAGGAGTGCCGTGCCTCGCAATCGTTCCGCAAGGGCTGGCACCACTAAGCAATATAAGGTAAGCCTATGCAAAGGTAGGTAATACTCAGTCGACTTCGGGTGGATCCGCTCTTCCCGATATGTCGGATCTGCGCAGCTGAACGCCCCGGCGACCGGCTGGGCGGTGGCTGGAATCACAGAACGGGAGTACCAGTGAAGACGCTTCTCGTGGTCGGAGCCGGGCCGAAAGCGATGGCAGTGGCGGCGAAGGCTCGGGTGCTGCGGGACCTGGGCTTACCCGCTCCGCGCGTGGTCGTGGTGGAACCGCATGCGGTGGGCGGCAATTGGCTGCCCAGCGGCGGATGGACCGACGGCCAGCATCGGCTCGGCACCAGCCCCGAAAAGGATGTCGGCTTCCCGTATCACTCCACCTGGGCGCGCGGCCACAACCGCGCGATCGACCGCGCGATGATCGCCTACAGCTGGACTTCGTTCCTGGTCGAGAACGGCACCTATGCCGAGTGGATCGACCGGGGCCGGCCCAATCCGCATCACCACGTCTGGGCCAACTATCTGCAGTGGGTCGCCCGCAAGGCCGAGGTCGAGATGGTGATGGGCGCGGTGCGCCGGATTCGCCCGGCCGCCGACGGCTGGCTGGTCGCGGTGGCCGACGGTTCCGGTGTGGAGACCGAAATCGACTGCGACGGGCTGATGATCACCGGCCCGGGCGACAGCCGGCGCGCGCTGGCCGAACATCCGAAGGTGCTGAGCATCGCGGACTTCTGGGATCTCGCGGGGAAGCGCCGGCTGCCCGTCTCCTCGCGGGCGGCGGTGATCGGCGGTGGTGAGACCGCGGGGTCGGCGGTGGACGAACTGGTCCGCCACGATGTCCTCACCGTGTCGGTGATCTCGCCCGCGGCCACCATCTACACGCGCGGCGAAAGCTATTTCGAGAATGCGCTGTTCAGTGATCCGGCGAAGTGGCGGGCACTGAGCCTGCAGGAGCGCCGCGACGTCATTCGCCGCACCGATCGGGGCGTGTTCTCGGTGCGGGTGCAGGAGAACGTGCTGGGGGACAATCGCGTTCATCATCTCCAGGGGCGCGTGGTGCGGGTGGCCGAGCGCGGCGAGGGGGTGGCGCTCACCTTGCGCAACGAATTGCGTCCCGATCAGATGCACGCCTTCGATCTGGTGGTCGACGCGACCGGTGGCCAGCCGTTGTGGTTCCTGGATCTGTTCGATGCCGACGCCTCGGATCTGGTGGAGCTCGCGGTGGGCGGGCCCGTCACCCATGCCCGGCTGGAGGCGGCCATCGGCCACGATCTGGCGGTGTCCGGCCTCGACGCCAAGCTCTACCTGCCGAATCTCGCGGGGATGGCGCAGGGGCCCGGCTTCCCCAATCTCAGTTGTCTGGGCGAACTTTCGGATCGGGTGCTGGGTGAGGTGCCGGTTCGCCGGGCCGCCGCGGTGGCACGGATCGGGGCCGGGCAGCGCCCGGAATGATCACCCGGCAAACTGTAGGCTAGGCTACCCTTAGTTCGAGGGAAGAGGTTCGGTTCATGCGTATCGTGTCGTTCGGTTATCAGACCTGGGGTCGTCAAACGCTGCAGGCCCTGATCGATTCGGAACACGAGGTGGTTCTCGCGGTCACCCACCCCGCGAGTGAACACGCCTACAAGGGCATCTGGTCCGATTCGGTCGAGGAACTGGCGCGCGAACACGGCATTCCGGTCCACCTGACCGAGCGCGCCGACGCGGAGACCATCGACCTGGTCAAGCACGCCGAACCCGACATCATCGTGGTCAACAGCTGGTACACCTGGATGCCGCCGGAGCTGTACCTGATGCCGCCGCACGGGACGCTGAATCTGCACGATTCGCTGCTGCCGAAGTTCACCGGGTTCTCGCCCGTGCTGTGGGCGCTGATCAGCGGTGAATCCGAATTCGGCCTCACCGTGCACCGGATGGACGAACAGCTCGACACCGGCGACATCATCGTGCAGCGCTCGTTGCCGATCGGCCCGACCGCCACCGGAACCGAACTCGTCCTCGCCGGAATGGAATTGATTCCGGGCGCGCTCCAGGAGGCGCTGAGCGCGATCGAATCCGGCACCGCGGTCTGGCGGCCGCAGGACAAGGCCGAGCGCACCTACTTCCACAAGCGGTCCGAGCGCGACAGCCGCATCGACTGGCACTGGGACGCAGTGGATCTCGAGCGTTTCGTGCGCGCGCTGTCCGAGCCGTATCCGCGGGCGTTCTCCTACTACCGCGGCGAGAAGGTGGAGATCACCGCCGCCACCCTGTCGCAGGCCCGCTACGGCGGAACCCCCGGCCGAGTGGTCGTGCAGGAGGGCGGTGGCGTGGTGATCTGCGGGCCGGACGCACATCGCGGTGGCAATCTCGGACTGGTCGTCACCCGGGTGCGCACCGCCGACGGCGCCGAGCACGACGGCGCCGAATTCTTCGCTCGCGGTGGTTATCTCACCGACGCCCCGCGATGACCGCGCTGTCGGCGCAGGAGCCGGCCGCGGTGGAGCTGTCGGCGGGGCAGCGCCGGATCTGGTTCCTGCAGAACCGCGATCCGGAGGACACCACACTCAACTGCTGTGCGGTCCATCGGCTCGAGGGTGCCGTGGACGCCGTCCGGCTGCGGGACGCGATCACCGAAACCGTTGCGCGGCACGAGGTTCTGCGCACCGTATACACCCTCGACGAGGACGACGAGCCGCATGCGGTGGTGCGTTCCGACGCGACGCCGTCCTGGCAGGAGGCGGATCTGCGCGATCTCGCCGACGCCAGTCGCGAGCGCCGAGCCGAGGTGCTGATCCGCCGCGAGGCGGGGCGCGCCTTCGATCCCTCGGCCGAGACACCGTTACGCTGCCTGCTGATTCGCACCGGCGAGCGACAGTATGTCCTCACCCTCGTGGTGCATACGATCGCCTGGGACGACGACTCCTGGCAGATCTTCCTCGACGAGGTGGGGCAGCGCTACGACGCGGTGGCGACCGCGCGGGCGTCCGTCGACCGCGCGGTGCGCAGCCGACGCGACGGGGCACCCGGCCCGGCAGCGGAGGCCGATCGCGCGTATTGGCGAAACGCATTGTCGCCCTTGCCGCAGCCGTTGGAACTGCCCGGCCGCGTCGTCGCGACCGTACCCTCGCTGCGCACCGGCCACGTCCGCGCCGGACTCCCGGCCGATGTGGCCGCGCGGGTGACAGAGTTCGCGCACCGGCAGGGCACCACGCCGTTCGTCGTACTTCTCACCGCCTTCGACACGCTGATCCACCGCTACACCGCCGCAACGGATTTCCTGGTGTGCGTACCGGCCACCGTGCGGCATGCCGACGACGCCGGTATCGGGTACTTCGGCAATACGCTGTTGCTGCGTACGACGGTCGATCCGGCGGGCAGCTTCCTCGACTGCCTGCGCGCGGTGAACGACCGCGCCGCAGCGGCTTTCGAGCACCGCGGTACACCGATCGACGAGGTCGTCGCCGACCTCAACCCCGAGCGGGGCAGTGGTCGCGACGGACTGGAGCAGCTGGCCCGCATCGAATTCGGCATCCGTCGCACCGCGACGCTCTCCCTGGAGGGCATCGCGACCGCGGCGGTGGACGTCGGCAGCCCGACGACGCGGATGCCGCTGTCGCTCAGCGTGATCACCACCGGCGACAGACTCGATCGCGTCGAAATTGCCTATCAGGCAGACGAATTCGACGCCCGCATCATCGAACAGTTCCTCACCCACTATGTGCGCGTGCTCGCGGCGGCGATCGCCGAACCCAAGCGTCGCGTCGGCGAGCTGGATATCTTCGGCGTCCGTGACCGTGAGGGAATTCTGGATCAGTCGCACGGCGAACTCGTCGCCGTCGCTCCCACCACGCTGGTCGATCTGTTCGAGCGGCGGGTGGCGGCGAATCCCGAGGCGGTCGCACTCGTCGATACCCGCGACGGAGATCGCGAGCTGACCTACGGCCACCTCGACCGGCGCGCGAATCGCCTGGCGCATCATCTGATTCGGCGGGGAATCGGCACCGAGGACGTGGTGGCGCTGCGGCTGACCACCTCGGTGGAGTTCGTGATCGCCGTCGTCGCGGTGCTGAAGGCCGGTGCGGCCTATCTGCCGATCGATCCGGCCTATCCGGCGGATCGGGTGGAATTCCTGCTCGCCGATGCGCGGCCGGCGCTGGTCCTCGATGCGGGCGATCTGCGCGCCGCAGAAGCGGCCGCCCGCACATCGCCGCAGCACGATCCGCGCGACAGTGACCGGCTGCGCCCGCTGCGGCCCGGCAATCTCGCCTACGTCATCTACACCTCCGGCTCCACCGGAACGCCGAAGGGGGTCGCGGTCTCCCACGCCGCGATCGCGGAACACGTCGTGGGATTCTGTGCGCAGTGGGGTGTGGGCGCGCAGGATCGGCTGCTGCAATCCTCGTCGATAAGTTTCGACGCCTCGCTGCTCGACATCTTCGTGACGCTCACCCTCGGCGCCGGCCTGGTGATCCCGAAGGTGGACGCCTTCGACGACATACCCCATGTGGCGGAGCTGATTTCGCGCTGCGGCGTGACCGTGCTGCATATGGTGCCGTCCATGCTCAGCACCCTGCTGATGCTGCCGGAGGTGAGCCAGTGGCGCGCGCTGCGCCATGTGCCGGTCGGCGGTGAGGCGCTCTACGGTGAGGTCGCCGACCGGTTCGCCGGCATCTTCGAGGCCGAACTCCGCAACCATTACGGGCCCACCGAGGCGGTCGTCTCGGCCACCCATCTCACCGTGGAGGGCCCGCAGGGAACCGGGATCGTGCCGATCGGCCGGCCCAACCGCAATGTCCATCTGTATCTGCTCGACGAGCGGCTGCAACTGGTGCCGACCGGCGTGGTGGGCGAAATCCACCTCGGGGGCGCGCAATTGGCGCGCGGCTATCTCGGCCGGGCCGCCGCCACGGCCGAGCGCTTCGTGGCCGACCCGTTCGCGCCCGGGCAGCGGCTCTATCGGACCGGAGATCTGGCGCGCCGCAACGGCAACGGCGAACTCGAATTCCTGGGCCGCGCCGACGAACAGGTCAAGGTGCGTGGCTACCGCATCGAACTCGCCGAGGTGCAGGCCGCCGTCGCCGCCCACCCCGACGTCGCGCACTGCGTGGCCGCCGCGGTGTCCGACGAGACGCTCGGCACGGTACTCGCCGCCTACCTCGTGCCCGCGCGCAGCGAGAACGGCAGCGCCGCACTGGATGTGGAGGCGGTGCGCGCACACGCGGCGGCCGTCCTGCCGCCGTACATGGTTCCGGGCGCCTTCGCGATCATCGACGAGATTCCGCTGACCGAACACGGAAAACTGGACCGCCGCGCCCTGCCGCTGCCACAGCGGTCGCCGGTGGAGTTGTATCGGGAGCCCAATACCGCGGTGGAGACGCGGATCGCGGAGTTGTTCGGGCGGATGTTCGGCCGCGAGCGGATAGGCGCCGAGGATTCGTTCTTCGAACTCGGCGGTCATTCCCTGCTGGCGGTGCGGCTGCTGGCCTGGATCCGAGCCGAATTCGGCGTGCGGATCGGCGTGCGCGCACTGTTCGACACTCCGACCGTGGCGGGATTGGCGGCCAGGGTCGAGGCATCGACGACCAGTGTTAGCTTAGCCTAAGCTACGATTCGAGAGGGCCGGGATCGCGAGTCGCCCGGAGCGAAGTACAAGGAGCTGTGCAATGAACCCAGGTCGAACATCCGCGCGCCGCGGCATGCGCGCATACGGCGCGGTGCTGCGAACCGCGTTGCTGGCGCTGATCCTGGGTCTGGTGAGCGCCGTGGCCGCCTGCGGATCCGGTTCGGACGACGCCGATTCCGGTGGGGCCGTGACGATCGAGCACAGCATGGGCACCACCACCGTCGACGGCACGCCCAAGCGCGTGGTGACCCTCGGCCCGGCCTGGCTGGACGCGGCCGTCTCGCTCGGGGTCACCCCGGTCGGCTATCTGGTGCCCGGCGCCGGGGCCGGGATGACCGTGCCGTGGCTGCCGCCGTCGCTGCCGCAACAGTCCAAGGCCCTGAACATGGGCGGCGATGTGGTCGAGCAGATCGCGGCGCTCGAACCCGATCTCATCGTGGCGCCGGGCTACATGATGGACAAGGCCATGTACGACAAGCTGTCCAAGCTGGCCCCGACCATCGGGCCGCTGTCCTCTGCGCAGATCGACCCGTGGGAGGACCAGGTTCAGGCCCTCGGCAAGGCGCTGCACAAGCAGGACCAGGCCGACAAGGTGGTCGCCGATGTGCACGGCACGATCGACGCGGTCGCCGCGAAACATCCGGGCCTGAAGGGCAAGACCTTCCTCACCTGCATGCTCACCACGCCCACGCAGCTGATGGTGCTGGCGGATCCGAAAGACGGTTCCGCGCAGGTGTTCACGCGGCTCGGGATGACGATGCCGGCGAAACTGGTCGCCGAGGCCCCCTCGGGCGGACGGCTGGCGCTCTCGCCGGAACGGCTCGGTGATCTGACCTCCGATCTGCTGGTGTGCGGCGCGGCGCCGGGCCTGCGGGAGAAGTTCACCCAGTTGCCCGGCTACGCGGATCTGCCGTCGGTGCGCCAGGGCGGCATCTCGTTCGTCGACATGATCACGATCAACGCCATCAACCAGCCGACCGCGCTGTCGGTGCCGTATCTGCTCGACAAGCTCGAACCGACCTTCGCGACCGTCGGCAAGTAAGGACTGATTACCCATGTCTGATTCGCCCGTGCCGAATACGGCCGCGCCGGCCACGTCTGCTCCGAAAACCGCTGCGGCCGCGACGGAGTCGCGAACGGGCGGGCGGGGCATCCCGTTGTCCCCGGCCCAGCAGGCCGCCCTGCTACCGGAACGACTGCGCGGCGTCGCGGCGACGAATCTCTTTCTCGCCCTGGAGATCACCGGCGACCTCGGACCGGCCGATCTGGAGCGGGCCGCGGTCGCCGCGGTGAGCCGGCACGACATTCTGCGCACGGTCTATCCGGACGATCGTCGGATTCCCTACCAGCGTGTCGTCGATGCGCCCGATACGGTGGTCGAGACGGTCGACACCGCCGCCTCGGACCTCGACGCCGCGCTGCGTTCCGATGCCGCGCACCGCATCGATCCGGTGCGCGAGCTGCCGATCCGGATCAGACTGCACCGCACGCCCGATCGAGACATTCTGTCCCTCACCGCTCATCCGGTCGCAGCCGACGATCGCAGTCTCGAACTGCTGGTCGCGGAACTGGTCGAGGGGTCGGTCGCCGAGCCCGTGAGGCAGTATCGGGACTACGCGATGGCACAGATGAAGTCGCTGGTCGGCGATGCCGCCGCCGACCCCGACCTCGGGTACTGGCTGGCTCGGCTGGCCGACCTGCCGGAGCGGGCGAGCGTGGCGGTGGCCGCTGATTCCGCCGTGGAATCGGGTGCGGGCGCCGCGACGCGCACCCTCCGGGTTCCGACGGCTGCCTTCGGCGATCACGACGTCGAATTGTCCGTGGTCGCCGCACTGGCCGCGGTGCTGGGCCAGGCGGGTCTCGGCGATGATGTGCCGATCGGCATCGCCGACGCGGGACGTACCGGCGCACAGGAGGATTCGGCGCTCGGCGCCTATGCGAACCATCTGGTGCTGCGCGTGGACACCGCCACGGCGTCCACCCCGGGAGCGCTGCTGGCGCAGGTCGCGGAGCTCGCGGTGCCCGCGCGCGCCCATGCCGCGGCCCGGATCGAGCGGATCACGCATCAGCTGCGCGGTGCCGCCGCCGTCGGCGCGGGCGCGCCCTTCCAAGCCCTGGTCACCACCCGAACCGAGGTGACCGGTGCGAATGCGCGCGAGATCGCCCGGCGGGTGGCGCGGCCGCACGGAGTGGATGTCGTCGCCGATGTCGTCACCGGAGCCGAGGAGGTGGCGGTGACCCTGGAATTCCCGGCGGCACTCGCGGGGAGTGATGAATTCGATACGCTCGCAAGCGGAATCGAGCGATGGCTGCTGAATTGTGCTGCGGCCTCGGAAAATCCGCTGCGCGATGTGGAGCTTCCGACGGTGTTCGAACGGAACGCGTCGTACTCCGGAGGCACCGGCCTCGGCGGAGAGCCCAGCACGGATGCCGAACGGCTGATCGCCGACACCATTCGTGAGGTGCTCGAGCTGGACGCGGACGACGAGGTCGGCCGCGCCGACACCTTCTTCTCCCTGGGCGGTGACAGCATCGCCGCACTGCGCATGGTCACCCTGCTCGGTGAGCGAGGCTATGCGCTGGACGTGCAGAAGGTGTTCGAATTCCCGGCGGTGCACGAGATGGCCGCACAGCTGACCGAGGCCGAGGCGGCCCCGGCCGCCGAACAGCCCGCCCCCGTCGCGCCGATGAGCGCTTCCGGTCTGGATCCGGCCGCGCTGGCCGCACTCGGCAAGAAGTTCGCCGCACGGTGAGCGAGGTGGAGATTCTCGACGTCGTCGCGCTGTCGCCATTGCAGCGCGGGCTGTATTCGGTCAGTTCGATGGTGCAGGGCATCGACCCCTATCTCGTCACCTTCGCCGTGCGCGTCGATAATCTGGCCGATCCGGCGGCACTGCGCGCGGCCTTCGACGGCGTCCTGCGGCGCTACCCGCATCTGGGGGCGGCGGTACTGGCCGAGGATGTGCCGCATCCGGTGCTGGTCATCACCTCGCAGGGCCGAATCGGCTGGCGCGAGGTCGATCTGCGCTCGGCACCCGACCCCGAGGCGGCGGCGCGGGATCTCTACTGGCAGGAAGCGCGCCGGCGGCTCGACCTGGACAGCGGCCCGCTGTTCCGGGTCGTCGCGGCGCAGGTCGGCGAGCGCGACTACGAAGTGGTGTGTACCGCCCACCATATCGTCGTCGACGGCTGGTCCATTCCGCTTCTGTTCTCCGATCTGATCGCCCTGCACCGGGGGGAGGGCGCGACGCTGCCCCCGGCTCCGCCGTTGCGGGAACACGCGGCCTGGCTGGCGAGTCGCGACACCGAGGCCTCGGCGCGGGCGTGGGCCGCCGCACTGGAGGGTCTGGCGCCGATGCCGATGCTCGGGCCACCGGCCCCGGCGGATCTCGACCTGCCCGTCGTGGGCGAGGCGCGCGTGGACGCGGCGGGCACCGACCGGCTCCTCACCTGGGCGCGGGCCAACGGCCTCACCCTGAACACCGTGCTCCAAATGGCTTGGGCGCGTATTCTTTCCGGGCTGACCGGCCGCGACGACGTGGTCTTCGGCCAGACCACCTCGGGTCGCGACGCCTCGCTGCCGAACGCGGAGCGCCTGGTCGGCGCGCTGGTCACCACCATTCCGGTGCGGGTGCGGATGGACGAACGCGCGCCCGCGCAGGTCGGCGCCGAACTGCAGCGCGCGGTGGCGCAGTTGCGGGCGCACGAATATCTGGGCATCGCGGAGATCACCCGCCACGCCGGCGCCGGGCAGTTGTTCGACAGCCTGCTCGTCTTCGAGAACTCACCGGTCGGCGCGGTCGCACCGCGAATGCCCATGGGCGGCGGCGCCACCATGACCGCACGCCGCGTCGATTCCCCGAGCCACTATCCGATCGCCGTCGTACCCGTACTGGAACACGGCGAGCTGATCTGCCGCGTCGAAACCCGGCCCGACCTGCTCACCACCTTCGACCCGGACCGGATGGCGCGCCGGCTCCTCGCGGTCGCCACCCGGATCGTCAGCGCGCGGCAGTGTAGTGCGGTCGACGTGCTGCTCGACGACGAGCCCGCCGCGTTGATCTTCGAATACGACTGTGGTGCAGAATCGGGCCCCGCCGCATCCGCGCAGCCGGTGCCGGGCGGTGCGGCGAGTTCTGCCGCGACGGTCCCGGAAGCGTTGCTCAACGCGGCTCGTGCGGCCGCCGATCGGATCGCGGTCGTCGACGCGGTGGGTGAGCACAGCTTCACCGAATTCGGTTCCGCGGTGTGCACCTTGGCCGACGAGCTCCGAGCGGCCGGAATCGGCACCGGTGACGCGGTGGCGGTCATGCTGCCCCGGGATCGCCGAGTTCTGCACGCGCCCTTCGCCATCGGTCTCGCCGGTGCCACGTGTGTCCACGTCGATCCCGCCACACCGGCCGACCGTGTGGCCTATCTGCTGACCACCAGCGGCGCGCGGATCGTTCTCGCCGATGCGGATCGCGCCGAAGTCCTGGCCGAGGTCCGCGCCCAGGGTGTGGAGTGCCGCCACGGGATCACGGACAGCGACGGCCGCCTGCTGTTCCGGGCCTCCGAGGTGGTCGATCCGGCGGGCGACGGTCGTGTGCAGCGGTCGACGCTGCCGGCCGAGGTGGCGAACCCGGACTTCGCCACGCCGGAAGATGTGCCAGCGCACGAGTCGCCACTGCACGCATCGGACGGCGCCGGAGCACCCGTAGGGTCGGACTCCGGCGCGGCATCCCAGTCGCTCGCATCGAGGCCCGTCACGCTGCGGGAGGTAGTGGCGCCGGAACGGAACGGCGACTCGGTCCACGCGACAGGCGCTGTGCCGCAACCGCATTCGGACGCACCGTTCTATGTGGTGTTCACCTCCGGCACGACCGGCAGGCCGAAGGGCGTCGCGGTGTCGCATCGCGCACTGCTCAACCACTGGGGCAATCACGAGCGGCGGATCTTCGCGCCGATCGCCGCCGCCACCGGGCGTACGCTGCGCATCGGGCACGGCTGGTCCACCGGATTCGATGCGGCGTGGCAGCCCACGGTCGCGCTGCTGAGCGGCCATACCCTGGTCCTGCTGGGTGACGAAGTGCGCACCGATGCCGAGCGCATCGTCGGCGCCATCGGCGAATTCGGGATCGACATCTTCGACACGTCGCCGTCCATGCTGAACCGGCTGATCGCCGCCGGACTGTTCCGCACCGATCCCGAGACCGGCGCCGAGCGCTGTCCGCTGGCGGTGCTCGCGCTCGGCGGCGAGGCGATCAGCCCGGATACCTGGCGGCGCCTGCAGGGCTTGGCGACCACCCGGGTCATCAACTTCTACGGTCCGACCGAGGCGACCGTCGAGGCGCTGATGGCGGATGTGCACGACCACGCCGCGCCCACCATCGGCCGTCCGTTCGACGCGATGACCGCCGAGGTGCTCGATCACCGGCTACGGCCGGTGCCGCCGGGCGGGCAGGGCGAGCTCTACCTGTCCGGGCCACAACTCGCGCTCGGTTATCTGGGGCGGCCCGCGACCACCGCGGCCGCCTTCGTCGCGGGGCCTGCTGGTGAAAGGCGTTATCGCACAGGTGATCTGGTGCGCCGGTCCGACGACGGGACCATCGCCTACGAGGGGCGCGTCGACCGGCAGGTGAAGATCAACGGATACCGCGTGGAACCGGACGAGGTCAGTGTGGTGCTGCGGGAACTCGACGGCGTTCGCCACGCGGCGGCGCTGGCGTTCACCGAGAACGGGCGGACCCGGCTGGGCGCGCTGGTGGTCGGTGGCGGCACCGTCGCACGGCTGCGTTCCGATCTGGCCCGGCGGCTGCCGCAGTTCCTGGTTCCCACCCGCATCGTGTTCGTCGACGAGATTCCGTTGAACCGCAACGACAAACTCGATGTGCACCTGGCGACCGAACTGCTGGCCCGCCCGGACGGCACCGGCTCCCGCGCCGAACCGCGCACCGAGACCGAACGCACCCTGCTGGCGCTGCTCGCGGCGATGAGCGCCGGATCACGGATCGGCATTCTGGACAGCCTGGTGGACTTGGGGATCGACAGTATCGGCGTGATCGATCTGGTGTCACGGCTGCGCGGCGCCGGCTACCGTGTCTCGGCGCGAGAAGTGCTCGCGGCGGCCGATCTTCGCGATCTCGCCGAGCGTCTGGACGAACCGTCCGAGGACGCGCAGGCCGAGGCCGAGGTGACACCGGCGGGAACCGTATTACCGCTCACCGCCCTGGCGCACGAGATACTCGGCTACGGCGACTACCGCTGTCTCGCCCAAACCCAGGTGATCTCGCTCGATCCGGAGATCACGCCCGAGGCGATCGTGCGACGGCTCGAGGACTTGGCCACCGCGCACCCCACACTCCGGTCTCGCCTGGAGGTCGGCGACGACGGGCGGGCGGTCCTGATCGCGCGGGACCGCTCGAGCGCGGAGACGTCGTTCGCCGTCGCCGCGCCGGACGAAAGCCGGAGTGCGGCAGATCATCTGGCGGCGACCGCGCAACGGCTGGATCCGGACGCCGGCCGCATGGTGGCCGCGACCTTGTTGCCCGGCGACCGGCCGCGACTGGTGCTGTCGATCCACCACCTGGCGGTGGACGTGGTGTCCTGGCTGATTCTCGTCGACGATCTGCGCCGGCTCGAACAGGGCGGCGACGCGGTGAACGAGACCGGGGCCGAACAGGTTTCGGATTCCGGGCCCGACGGAACCCGGACCGGCATCCCGCCGACGCTGGGCACACCGCTCGGCGGCCGCTACACCGATCCGCGCAGCGATCGGGCCGGTAAGGCCATCCAGCGAGTCGTCGAACTGGGCCCCGACCACACCGAGGCGCTGCTCGCCCGGTGCGCGGACACCGATGTGCCCCTGGACGATCTGTTACTGGCCGCGTGCGCGCGACTGGTCGCCGATACCGCCGACGACACCGGTCGCATCGCGGTGACCCGCGAATCGCACGGCCGCGACCCCGGCGACGACACCCGCCGCGTCGGCTGGTTCACCGTCGAGGAGACGGCGTTGGTGCCGGCGGCCGCACTCGAGACCTGGACGCCGGCGACGGGCCGGGCGCCGGTCCACGATCGGACCCTGCACGCGCGCGGGCAGATTCGCCTCAACCACCTGGGTCGCTTCGACGTGCTGCGGTTCGGCAGCGGCCCGTGGACGCCGGTGCCGTTGCCGGAGCTCACCGCCGAATTCGGTGTGGCCGGACATCCGGATCTGCCGCTGCGCTTCACGATCGACCTCAACACCGCGGTGGTGTCGAAGGACTCACGCCCGGTTCTGGTCGCGCACATCGACGTGAACTCGGCGGTGCTGGACGAGGCCGAGGCCGACGCGCGCGCCGAGCGCTGGCGCACCATACTGTGTGATTTCGCCGCCGGGATGTCCGAATTCGGCGCACAGCGACAGGCAGGGTGACAGCTATGGGAGGGAAGGACTGATGACGGTTCAGACCGTGGATCCGGCCGAGCCGGAGGCGGCGCGGCAGGTGCCGCCGACCACGCCCGACGCACCGCTGGAACCCGACCGGGTCGCGCTCAAACAGCAGCGCCGCGCCGACGGCCTGGCCCGCAAACAGGTGCTCGCGCCGGTGAACGGTGCGCTGTCGCTGGCGAGTCTGGTCGTCGTGGCCTCCTCGATCTGCGCGGTGGCGCCGTTCATCCTGATCGTCGAGGCGTGCCGGGAACTGCTCTCCACTCCGATCGACAAGGACCGGGTGTGGACGCTGGTGATCGCCGCGGTCGTGGTGCTGGTGCTGCGTGGACTGCTGCAGGCCGCGGCGCTGGTCTGGACCCACATGGTCGACGCGAAATTCCAGCTCACCCTGCGGCAACTGCTGGCGGCCAAGCTGACCCGGGTGCCGCTGGGCTGGTTCACCGACCGCAGTTCCGGTGAGGTGAAGAAGTTCCTGCAGGACGATGTCGAGGCCCTGCACTATCTGGTCGCGCACGCGCGACTGGAATTCGTCGGTGCGGTGACGGTGCAACTGGTGGCGCTGATCTACCTGTTCACCGTCGACTGGCGGCTGACGCTGATCCTGCTGGTGCCGCTGGTGCTCTACACCCGCGGCCTGGCGGCCATGATGGGTAAGGCGCATCAGGAACGCTTCGCCGTCTTCGACGCCAACGAACGCGCCATCGAACAGTCCATCATCGAATTCGTCGACGGCATTCAGATGGTCCGCGCGTTCGGCCGGGCCCGCAAGGCGCACAGCACCTTCCAGCGCGCGGTCGACAACACCGCCGAGAGCCTGCTGGCGTGGAAGACGCCGATGACCAAACTGCAATCGGCCGCCGAGATCCTGCTGACCCCGGCGCTGCTCATGCTGGTCGTGGTGGTGGCCGGCGTGGGATTCGCGGACCTGGGCTGGACCGATCCGGTCGACATCCTGCCGTTCCTGCTGCTCGGCATCGGGCTGGGCAGTGCGCTGCTGGGCATCGGCTTCGGCGGTCAGGCGCTGCGCGAGGGCGGTGCCGCGGCGCTGCGCCTGCACCAGTTGCAGCAGACACCCGAACTCGAGGTGCGGGCCGCCGCCGCGGACGAGGCTGCCGGCAACGGCGACGCCACGGGACTCGCGGTCCGGTTCGAACAGGTCAGCTTCGGCTATCGTGCCGATCGCACCGTCCTGCGCGAGGTCGACTTCGAACTCGCTCCCGGTTCCATCACCGCACTGGTCGGCCCCAGCGGCTCCGGCAAGTCGACCCTGGCCCGGCTGCTGCCGCGTTTCTACGACGTGACCGCCGGCCGGATCACGATCGGCGGCAAGGATGTCCGGGAGTACTCCACCGCGCAGCTCTACCGCACCGTGGGATTCGTCCTGCAGGACGTGCGGATGATTCGCGGCACGATCCGCGACAACATCGCGCTGGCCCGGCCCGACGCGGATGCGGCCGATGTCGAGCGTGCCGCACGCGCCGCCCAGATCCACGATCGGATCCTGGAACTGCCGCGCGGCTACGACTCCGAAATCGGTGTCGACGCCGTGCTGTCCGGTGGTGAGGCGCAGCGCCTGTCGATCGCCCGTACCCTGCTGGCCGATACTCCGGTGCTGGTGCTGGACGAGGCCACCGCCTTCGCCGATCCGGAATCCGAGGCCGCGGTCCAGGACGCGCTCGCCGTCCTGGTCGCCGGGCGCACGGTGCTGGTGATCGCGCATCGGCTGCACACCATCACCGGCGTCGACCGAATTCTGGTGCTGGACAACGGCGAACTCGCCGAATCGGGTGACCACGCGACGCTGTCGGTGGCCGGTGGGCTCTATCAGCGCCTCTGGGAACAGAATCAGGCGTCGGTGGGCGTGCCGGGCGGCTCCGACTCCGAAGGAGAACTGCGGTGATCAGGAAGATCTTCGCCCTCATTCCGCCGGAACTGCGCCGCTACGTGCCGCGCCATCTGGCCCTCATCGGCGCGGGCGCGCTGGGCCAGATCGCGGCCTATCTGCTGCTGATTCCGGTGCTGCAGGCGCTGTTCGACGGTGATTTCGGACGCGCGTGGCGCTGGACCGCCTGGCTGGCGCTCGCCGTGGTCGTCGCCTCGGTGTGCTCGTACCAGCAGTTGCTGGTGGGTCTGCGGATCGGCGTGGGTATGCTGCGCGGCGTGCAGACCCGGCTGGGCGACCACCTGAGCACGCTACCGCTGGGCTGGTTCGCCACCGCCAACGCCGGATCCCTGTCCCGCATGGTGGTCGGCGGCGTGCGCGAAATCCTCAGCGTCGTCAACTATCTGCTCGCACCGGTACTGACCGCGGTCCTGGTCCCGGTGGGCGTCGCGATCGGGGTCGCGTTCATCGACTGGCGGATCGCGCTGGTCATGCTGGTCAGCCTGCCGGTGCTGCTGCTGGTCAGCAGCTGGGCCAACAACAGTTACACTCGCGCCGACCGCAGGCTCGATGCCGCTGCGGCAGAAGCCAATTCGCGAGTCGTGGAGTTCGCGCAGGCGCAGCCCGTGCTGCGGGCCTTCGGTGCGGTGGGCGCGGGCAACCGGGCACTCACCCGGGCATTGCGCGACCAGGAGGCCGCGTCCAAGCGCATGATCGTCGCCAGTGTGCCGGGACTGATGGTGTTCGCGCTGTGTGTGCAGATCGTCTTCCTGATCGTGGTGTCGGTGGTGGTGGCCCGCGGGACGGGCGGCGACCTCTCCATTCCGGCCACGATCGCCCTGATCGCGGTGACCTCCCGGTTCATCGAACCGATCAACCGCGCCGCGCAGCTGAGCACCGCGATCCGCAGCGCGGGCGACGCCGCCGACCGGATCACGGACTTCCTCGCCGAGCACGATCTGGCCGAGGCCACCGAACCGGTGACCCCCGGTGCGCCGGAGATCGTCTTCGACAATGTCGACTTCGGTTACCGCGAGGGCGAAAAGATCATCGACGGCGTATCTTTCACGGTGCCGAGCGGCACCACGACGGCGATCGTGGGCCCGTCCGGCGGCGGTAAGACCACGCTGCTCAAGCTGGCCTCCCGGTTCTACGATGTCGAATCCGGCAGCATCACCGTCGGCGGCCACGACGTGCGCCGGCAGCCCTCGGAAACACTGCTGCGCCAGGTGTCGCTGGTCTTCCAGGACGTCTACCTGTTCGACGAGACCATCTCCGACAACATTCGCATCGGAAATCCGGACGCCACTGTCGAGCAGGTGCGTCGAGCCGCGGAGATCGCGCGGGTGGACGAGATCGTCGACCGGCTGCCCGACGGCTGGGATTCGGCGGTGGGCGAGGGCGGTGCGGCGCTGTCCGGCGGTGAGCGCCAACGGGTTTCGATCGCCCGAGCCCTGCTCAAGGACGCCCCGATCGTACTGCTCGACGAGGCGACCAGCGCCCTCGACCCGCACAGCGAGGCGGCGGTGGTGCGCGGCATCCACGAACTGACGCGGGACAAAACCGTCGTCGTGGTGGCGCATCGCCTCGACACCATCGCCCACGCCGATCAGATTCTGTTCGTGGAGGCGGGCCGGATCGTCGAACGGGGCACGCACGCCGAACTTCTCGAACTCGGCGGCCGCTACGCCGGGTTCTGGTCGGAGCGGACCCGCGCGACCGGCTGGCATCTGGTGTCGGCCTGAGGTTTTCGCGGATGGGTGGCGGTCACGGAGCGATGCCGTGATCGCCGCCCGAGCTACCAGTGTTCGCGCCCACCGCGTCCGCGTTCGTCCCGCATGCGTGCACGTTCCTCCCGGCCGGCGCGGGTCCTCCCCGGGGACGGCGGTTGCTGGTGCAGGTGTTCCAAGCCCGGAGTCGGGCGACTCCTGATCAGGAGCTCCGCCACGTCGGGAGGGAATCTCCCTCGCGTCTGCACGTCGGCCAGGTCCCTCTCTCGCTGCTTCCGCTCGCGTTCTGCTCGCTCCAGTCGCGCACGCTCTTCTGCTTTGACGTGCTCCTGGTGGCGAGCCTGTTCGGCGGCGTCGGCGGCGTCGCGCGCCTGTTGCACCTGTTCGGCGTACGCGCTCAGCTCGTTCAGTTCCGCGATCATGCGCGCCTCGCGAGCTTCACGCGCATCCCGGGCCGCACGCTCTTCGCGTTTGATGCCCTTCATGACCTCCCCGAATTCGCGGGCAACACCCCGTGCAGCTTCGCGGGCTGTTTGTTCGCGCCGCTGTCTTACTTCGTTCTGCCGCAACCGTTCTGCCGCTTCGCGGACTCTCGGAAGGCGCTCTTGCGCTCGGCGGCGCCGGTCGTCGCGCTGCTTTTGTCGTTCGAGTTCGCGCTTCCTGACCAGTTCTCGAATGTTCTGAAGTCGTTTGCGCGCTCGGTCGGCACGATCGAGCTGATAGGTGCGAACCAACTCGAGCTGTCTCGAAACCAACGACCGGCCGAGCTCGAGTGCGCGCGCTGCGTCGGCTCTCGACAACACCTCGTGTTCGAACCGCCCCGGGAAATCCTGGGTCATTGCTCGTAATTCGTCGCCGACCGAACGGGGAATCTTCTCGCCCGCCACAGTTTCCCAGCGGCTGTGTGTCAGCTTTCCGGATTCCAGAGCGCTTCGTTCACGACGCAATTGCTCCAGCGTGGACCGTTCATGGATCCGGCCCGATTTACGTTCGACACCGCGTGTTCCACGGCCATCGGTCCGAGCCGAATCCAGGATGCGTGCCTTATTGCCAACCTGCAATTGGAACTGGCGAACCCAGCCCCTTTCGGCTGTTTCCCCCCGGATATGTGCTCTGCCTAATTCGAAATACAGGCCACGTTCATAATTCGACAATCCACGTCGGATGCCGTCGTATTCGTCCGGCACGCGCCCCCCTGATGCTCATGATCAGATAGGTACTCCGGCCTTCTGGATGCTGTACTCGACCATCCGAGGGCCGTAGTTCTCCATGAAAAGTTCTCGGACCAGCGAGATCACGTTCTCGCCGAGTCCGGTGTCGACTAAATGCACGGCTGGCCCGAAGTCGGTGTAGAGCGGAGCTCCCGACCCAGGATCGTTGGTCCATGCCATGCCGGGATGCTGTTTGACACAGCATTCACCCAGGAAACGAACGAATTGATCTGCGCGATCACGGTTTTCCGGCGCGCTGAATGTGCCCCAGTCGCCGAACAGTTCCAGTGTCGCGTCCAGGACGCGCGTCAGCACCGCTGGCTTCCACCACGGGTCTTCGTAGTCGGCGATGCCCGGAATGGTGTTGGAGAGAAACGACCGCACCTGCGACTCCATGCGCTGCGGCGCGACCCAATCCAGGAAGGCTTGGGTCTTCTCGTCGAAGTCGATGTCGAAACCCATCTGCTCGGCGTCGTTCACGTCCGGCTCCCCTCGTCGGTAGGTTGCTGCTGGTCAGACTATCCCGCCTCACTGTCACGTTTCGTCGTCCTCGTCTTCGATCCGCCGGCGGATTTCGTCCACTGAGCGGCCTTTCGGGATCCGGGCCGGCCAGCACCACACCGTGACGGAAACGATCACCAGAGCACCGAGCGCGGTGGCGCCGAAGACCCAGATGTCACTCACGGAAGTGTCCACAGCCGTTCACAGGGCAGCCGCCGGCGGTGCGGATCCGGCGGCTCGAAAGTCACCGACACCGCCGGGTAGTCGGCGCCCCAATGCAATGCGAACCGGATCGCGGCCGGTATGCACGCGACGAACTTCAGCTCGTGCTTGTTCGGGACGGTGATGAGCACGCAGAGCCCGATGTCCGGTTCGTGAGGTAGCGGCGATTCGGGTTGAGCTTCCGTGGGTTCGGTGAAGCTCATCGCGGCTCGCTATCGGTTCCCGGTCGAGGCGTAGTCGGCCAGCCCGCTCAAGACGTCGAGCAGGGTCTCCAGGTTCACTCCCTCCGGTAGCGGACCATCGTTGCTGCGGCGCGGACGGAACCGCAACCCCCGGGCAGCCGCACGTTCGCGAGGGCTGTCGACCGGCGGAACGATCTTGCCGGCGCGGACCAGGCAGCCGTATGCGCTCGCCTTGCGCGGGCATTCGACAGCACGGCAACTCACATGCTGCTGCATGATCTGTTGCGCCGACGCGACAGTGAGCGGTTGCTCCGGGTGCGAGTGTTCGGGATCGGCGAAGCCCGGCAGAGTCGCGGCCCAAGTCGCTGGGGGACAGACGGTTTCGAGGTCGAACATGTCGCAGACCCGGCGCGGGGTGTTGCCGACGGTCTCCAGGTCGTAGACGACCACCGCGTCGACATTCAGGCTGGCAGCCA
Organism: Nocardia mikamii NBRC 108933; assembly: GCF_001613505.1. Classification (GTDB taxonomy): domain Bacteria; phylum Actinomycetota; class Actinomycetes; order Mycobacteriales; family Mycobacteriaceae; genus Nocardia; species Nocardia mikamii. Next base: position 44,169 of record NZ_BDCM01000003.1, on the reverse strand, counting down.
GTCCCAGCGCATAGCCGACCGGATCGGCGGCGTCGGCCGGCGGCCGCACCGTGTAGAGATGAAGGTAGCCGAGACGTTCTGCGTGACGCTGCACCTCCATCGCGTGCCGCGGGGCGTTGGGGCCGGAGACCTCTGCGCGTACGAGGCATATCGCGGTGGGCTTCGCGTTCGCTTCACCGGAATCCATTGTGTGCCCTCCCATCTCGTGTGTGTGAGCGGCACCCGCCGCCGAAGATCCGTTCACCGTCGATCCGGCGTCGCTGTGGATTGGATCGACGAGCGAAAGGGGTGCCGGTTCGGTCCGGCGGCGGGGCCTGCACTGCAGCTTTGCAACGTGGGTGCCGAATCCTGTTCCGTGCTGGAACAATGCGCGTAAAGCGTGGGACTCGGCAGGGAAGACACAGGTATGTAGTCATGACCGACGAACCGGATATCTACATCGGCCAGCGGGTACGCCAGATTCGTGCCCGGCGTGGCATCACGCAACAGGTACTGGCCGATCGGTCGGGTATCGGCCGATCGGCGCTTGCCAAGTACGAGGCTGGATTACGGCCGGTGGACTCGCGCCGCACGTTGCTGGCCCTGGCGGCAGCGCTCGGCTGCACACTCGGCGACCTGACTGGATACGAGCAAGACCGGATCGACCCGTCCGCCGCGGGATTCCACGCAGCCGTGCCTGATATCGAGATCGCGCTGTGGACTCAGGGAAACGCGACACATACCGGTCCGCCAAGCTCCCTCGACGACCTGAGCAGGCTCGCGCAGCGCGCGGCCCAGCTGCGCATAGCCTGTGATTACGCCGCGCTGGGCCCGATGCTGGCTCCGATGCTGACCGACTGCTACCGGCACATCCGTGACGCGCACGATGATGACCTATACCGGGCTTGGGATGTGCTGAGCACAATCGCGCACACCACGGCCGCCGCCCTGAAGGCGCGCGGGTATGGGGCGCTGTCCTGGACGGCCGCGCAGGAAGCCGAGAACGCGGCTCGCCAGATCGGCGGAACGGCCGCCCTTGCGGCCATCGCCTTCGCTCGCTCTCAGGTACTGCTGTCCCGGCCAGGGTCGCTGCCCGCCGCTTTGGAGCACGCGGAGGGCACGGCCGATACGATCGCGCCCGAGATACGCACGATAGGTGAGATCGAGACATTCGGGATGCTGCATCTTCAGGCGTCGCTCGTCACGGCTGCGATGGGCGGTGACCCGGAACCCCATCTGGACGAGGCGGCCGAACATTCGCGAAGGCTGGCCGATGCCCCGGCCGGACATTCGATCTTGCGCAATCCTACGTTCGGGCCGGCTAACGTCCAGCTGTGGCGCATGTCAGCAGCGATGGAACGGCGCGAACCAGGCCGCGTGCTCGCGTTGGCGCCAAGCCTGTCCGTGGGCGATCTGCCCGCCGAAGGACGCCGCGCCCAGTACTTCGTGGAGATCGGGCGGGCGCACGCGATGAAGCGCGACTACCGGGAGGCGCTTTACGCTCTACTGCGTGCCGAACATGCTGCCCCACAACATGTTCGGAACATGATCCACGTTCGCGAACTCGTCGGACATATGATGCGCACTGCCCGGCGCGACCTCACGACCGGCGACTTGGGCAAGCTGGCGCAGCGGGTGGGCGTCGTACCCGCCTGAACTGGCCCGATACGGCAACGGGCATATTCGGCGAACAACGGGGTTCGGATCGATTGAAGTCCTGCCGCAGTGTCGAGACCGTGCATGGGTTCGCGGTGTGGTGCGGGATCGCGGACCGACTCCGACTCGGACTACTGAGCAGCAGCAAGCCCCTTTGCCGCTGTGGGAGTGAGGAATTCGACGCGGAACGACTCGACGTACTCTGATCGCTGCTCGAGGAACCGTCGGGTGTGGGGCTGGCGTTCGTGTTCGTCGAACGCCTCACGGTCCCGGTACACCTCATAGAAGATCCGGGAGAGTGGTTCGTCGACAACCGTGTGAGTCGCATAGACGAGGGTGCCGGGTTCCTGGGCTGTGATCGCTCGAACAGTTTCGGCGACCAAGGCGTCGAAGGCGGTTGCCTTCTCCTCGTTCTCCAGATTGAATTTCACGACGAGCGCAAACATCGGACTCCTTCGAGCGCTGTTGTGGCAACCGACAGAGAGTAACCCCGAAGCCGGGCGGCGTGCTCGGAGTATGCAAGCTCGTACCACCTGTCGTATCACCAGGTCGGATGTACGGTCCACACCGCGAGCCGCCGCCACCCCGACGACAGGCCCCGGCCGTGTCTTGCTCACCTCCAGTAGCCGCGGGTGGCGATATTGTGTTTCGGCAGTTCGGCTTTCAGACAATGAAGCCGCAAAGGGGGTTGTGATGGAGATCGGCGTGCGTGAACTTCGTGATCATCTCAGTCGACATCTGGCTGAGGTGCGTGCCGGCCATGCAGTGGCTGTCACCGTCCATGGGCGTCCGATTGCCTGCATCGTCCCGATCGACGCTCTTTCGCCGCTCGAACTGCGTCAGCAGGGGATAGTGCGGCCGGCGTCGCAACGTAAAATGCCTGCGTCCGAACCGGTTCCAACAGCCGGTTCGGTGAGCGATCTCATCGACGAGCAGCGCCGGTGATCGGCTACCGCACTTTGTGGCTACGACGCGGTCCACGGTGTCGACGGCAGCTCGTGATGGCGAGTCATCGCCAGTATCCGCGTGCCGCGACATTCCCCTTGGGCAGTTTGGATTTCAGTGATTTGGCGACGGCCCGGGTCGTGGCGGCGTCGCACGCGGCCCAGCCGAAGGCATCCGGGGAGCAGGTGACCGATTCGGCGGCTTGCCGGAGCAACTGGCCGTAGTTGACGCGTTCGACCCAGGTGATTTCGGTTTTCGGGCCCCTGCGCACGGGCAGCGACTGTTCGGATTCGTGCTGCCATTCCAGCCAGACTCGGGCGGGAGTCTCGCCGATGGCGTCCAGTAGCGAGTTGACGGCGGGCAGGGAGGCGCTGTCGCCGAAGATCAGAAACTCGGCGGGGACCGGTTCGGGCACAGCGAATTTCGAGCCCATGACCGTCGCGTCGATGACATCGCCGACCGCGGCTTTCTCGGCCCAGCGTGAGGCGGGTCCACCGTGCAGGGCGAATTCGATATCGAAGGTGTCGGCCTCCGGATTCGGGTCGACCAGGGTGTAGCCCCGCTGGACGAGATTGCCGCTGTCCTCGGCGAACCAGATCCGTACCCATTGGGTGGGGTGGACCGGGTGCTCGGCCAGCAGGCCGCCGCCCGTGAAGCCGATGCGCAAGTATCTGTCGCTGATCTGCCGCGTCGAGGTCACTGTGAACCGGTAGTCGTCGGCGCCGAGCGCCTTCAGCACGATGCCATTGAACCCTTTGCCCATGCGGCTAGAGTAGCGGAGTTAGGTTAGCCAAACCACATCCCTACGGTAGTAGGGGTCGCGTGGGCTACTATGCTTGCAGGTTAGGCAAGCCTAGCCTTTGAAACAGGTGGTGAGGCCCGATTTCCGGCCGGTGAGGAGTTTGTCTGATGCTCGGCAAGGCGGACGTTCGCGACATCGTGGCGGCGGAGCTGGGGATCCGACCCGATGCGATCGGATACGACGACGACCTGGTCGGCCTGGGCATGCATTCGATGAAGCTGATGCGCCTCGCCGGTCGCTGGCGCAAACAGGGCCACGAGGTCCGCAGTTCCGAACTCGCGCTGGCGCCCACGATCTCCGCGTGGGCCGAATTGCTCGGCGCCACTCCCGAACCCGCGCCCGCGGCCGCCCCCGCCACCTCGGCCGAAGCCGGTGCCGCGTTCGCCGACGGCGAGGAATTCCCCCTCGCCACCATGCAGCACGCCTACTGGGTGGGCCGTCGCCAGGACCAGCGGCTCGGCGGTGTCGCCGCCCACCTCTACGTCGAATTCGACGGCCGCGGCCTGGATGCCGAGCGCATGAGCCGTGCGGTCGAACGCCTGGTCCGGCGCCATCCCCAGTTGCGGGTGCAGTTCACCGACGCCGGCACGCAGCGCGTGCTGCCGGAGCCGCTGCTCCCGGTGTTCCGGGTGGAGGATCTGCGCGCGGCCGCCGATCCGGATACGGAACTGGAACGCCTGCGCCAGGCCAAGAGTCATCAGCGGATGGACGTCGAGGCCGGCCAGGTCGTCGACATCACCCTCACCCTGCTGCCCGGCGGCGCCCACCGCGTGCACGTCGATGTGGACATGCTCGCCGGAGATGCGTTGAGCTACCGGCGAATTCTCGACGATCTGGCCGCGCTCTACGACAGCGACGCCGATGCGGCCGATACCGTCGGCTACACCTTCCGCGAATATCTCGACGCCAGAGCGCGCCACACACCGGACAATTCGGCTGCCCGGGCCTGGTGGGAGCAACGCCTCGCCGACCTGCCCGATATTCCGTCGTTGCCGGTACTGGCCGAGGACGAGCGCGCCGACCCCAGCCGCAGCATCCGGCTGCACCACTGGTTCGAACCCGAGGCCAAGGCCGGATTCGACAAGCTCGCCCACAGCCACGGTGTCACCCCCGCGGTGGCGCTGGCCACGGTGTTCGCCGAGGCCATCGCACGCTGGTCCGCGCGGCAGCGCTTCCTGCTCAACGTCCCGCTGTTCGACCGGGAGCCGCTGCACGACGATATCGACCGCGTGGTCGGCGACTTCACCAATTCGGTCCTGGTCGACGTCGACGCCCGTGCGCCGGAATCGATGGTCGCCCGCGCCAAGCGCCTGCAACGCGAATTGCACACCTGCGCCGTGCATTCCGTGTACGAGGGTCTGGATGTGCTGCGCGATCTCGGCCGCCTGCGCGGCGGTCCGGTGACGCCGTCGGTGGTCTTCACCTCGGGCCTGGACCTGGGGGAGCTCTTCTCCGACCGGGTCACCGCGCTGTTCGGCGAGCCGGTGTGGATTCTGTCGCAGGGCCCGCAGGTCGACCTCGACGCGCAGGTCGCCGAACTGGGCGGCGGTCTGCTGGTCAACTGGGATGTGCGCCGGGACGCCATGCCCGAGGGTGTGGTCGCGGCGATGTTCGCCGAATTCCGCCGCCTGCTGCTGGCCCTCGCCGAGCCGGGTGCGGACTGGAACGCACCACTGTCGATCGAGCTGCCGGCCCAGCAGCGTGCGGTGCGTGAGCGGGTGAACGACACCTTCACCGACTGGCAGGCGCGCACGCTGCACGGTGACTTCTTCGACCGCGCCCGGCGCAAGCCGGAGGCCGAGGCCCTGCGCTGGCGCGGCGGTGCCTGCGACTACGGCGACGTGGCCGATCAGGCGCTCGCGGTGGCCGCCGCGCTCACCGATGCCGGCGTGCGGCCGGGCGATACCGTCGCGGTGGTGATTCCCAAGGGCCACCGGCAGATTCCGGCCGTGCTGGGTGTGCTGGCCGCGGGGGCAGCCTATGTGCCGATCGGCACCGGTCAGCCGCCGGCGCGGCGCGACCGCATTCTGGCGCGCGCGGGCGCCCGGGTCGCGCTCACCGACGCGACCCTCGCGCTGCCGGCCGAGGTCACCGCCATCGAAATGACCACCGCACTGGCCGGCCGTCGCCTCGAGCGCGCCTACGCGAGCGATCCGGACGCCGTCGCCTACGTGCTGTTCACCTCCGGATCCACCGGTGAGCCCAAGGGTGTGGAGGTCAGTCATCGCGCCGCCGCCAACACCATCGACGCCCTCGCCGCCTGTTTCGGCCTGGACGCGAGCGCTCGGCTGCTGGGCCTGTCGTCGCTGGAATTCGATCTGTCGGTCTTCGACATCTTCGCTCCGCTGGCACTGGGCGGTGCGCTGGTGTGCGTGGACGCCGAGATCGAGCGGGACGCCCAGGCGTGGGCCCGCCTGATCGCCGAAGACGAAGTGAACGTGCTCAATTGCGCGCCCGGGTTGATCGGGATGCTGCTGGACTCCGCCGACGCGGCGGCCTTGCGCACACTCCGGGTGGTCGTCACCGGCGGCGACCGGGTCGACGCCGAACTGGCGCATCGCCTGCGCGCCTCGGTGCCCGGCCTGCGTTTCGCCGGTCTCGGTGGGGCCACCGAGGCCGCGATCCACTCGACCGTCTGCGAAGTGACCGACGACTTCCCGGCCGACCGCGCCACCGTGCCCTACGGCACGCCGCTGGCGAATGTGGCGATGCGGGTGGTGAACGAGCGTGGCGAGGACTGCCCGGACTGGGTGGTCGGCGAATTGTGGATCGGCGGAACCGGTGTGGCCGACGGCTACCGCGGCGACCCGGAACGCACCGCGCAGCGCTTCGTCGAATACGGCGGCCTGCGCTGGTACCGCACCGGCGACCTGGCCCGGTATCTGCCCGACGGCACCGTCGACTTCCTCGGTCGCGCCGACCATCAGGTCAAGATTCGCGGCTACCGCGTGGAACTCGGTGAGGTCGAAACCGCGCTGACCACACTGCCGTCCGTCCAGCGGGCCGTCGCAGTGGTGACCGATTCCGGCCGGTTGGCCGCCGCGGTGCGGGCCGGTGGTGTCACCGCCGACGAGTTGCGGGCAGCGCTGCGGGATCTGCTTCCGTCCCACATGATCCCGGACCTGATCGAGATCGTGACCGAGATCCCGCTGACTCCCAACGGGAAACTGGACCGGGCCGCGATCCGGCGGCTGGTGGAGGCCGGCGCGCCCGATGCCGGCGCGTCCGCGGTGCCGCCCGCGAACGAGATCGAGGCGGCGCTGGCCTATATCGCGGCGCAGATCCTCGGTGTCGAGACCGTCGGTGTGGAAACCGATTTCTTCGAGATCGGCGGCAACTCGATCCTGGCCACCACGCTCACCGCCAAGGTGCGCGGACTGCTCGCGGTCGAGAAATTCGGTGTCACCGCGGTGTTCGGCGGACGGACCGTGCGCCGCATCGCCGCGCGGCTGCAGGCCGACGAGACCACCCCCGGCCGCTTGGCGCAGGTGTCGCGGATCCTGCTGGAACTGGCCGAAGTGCCGGTGCCCCAGACGGATTCGGCCCTCGCCCCGACGGCGAACTGACCGCAGCACCGGGCACCCGAGTTTTCGTTGTAGACAGATTGGTTCGTCAGATGCGTTCGCTGGAAGACCTGCAGGTAGCGATGGCGGCTCGGCTCGCCGAGGAAGGTTTGGCCACCGCCACGACCGTGCCGGTACGCCGGGATCCGCAGCGGGCGCCGTTGTCGTTCGGACAGCGTTACGTGTGGGCGCATCAGCAGATTTCGCCCGGCAGCTCCGCCTACAACCTGTGCCTGGCGCTGACCTTCGAGGGCGCGGTGGCCGCCGAACCGATCGATGTGGGGGCGCTGCGCACGGCCTTCGCCGCGCTCGTCGAGCGGCACGAGGTGCTGCGCACCACCTATCACACCGATGAGGACGGTGAGCCCTATCAGCGGATCCACGCCGACCTGCCACCCCGGCTGGTGGAGGAGGATCTGTCCGGTCTCGCCGAGGAGCAGGCCCGGGGGCGGTTGCGCGAGCTGACCGAGGCCGCGGCCCGCGAAACCTTCGATCTGACCTCGGAATCCTCGCTGCGGGTGACCTTCGTCCGGATATCCGCCACCGAAGTGGTCGCGGTGGTGGTGATTCAGCACATCGCGTGGGACGGGATGACATTGCCCGCCCTCTCCCGGGATGTGGAGAACTTCTACCGGCAGGCGCTGACCGGCCCGGTCACGGTGGAGCCGCTGCGGTTGCAGGTCGCCGACTTCGCCGAATGGGAGGCCGACCGGTTCGCCGCAGACGACCACGCCGAGGATATTCGCTTCTGGCAGAGCTGCTTCGACGGTGAACTGCCGGAGCTGCAACTGCCCTACGATCGCCGCCCCGTGGCGGCCACCGAACGCGGTGCCCGCCGCGATCGCCCGCTGAGCGCGGCCGCCGACACCGCGCTGCGCCGCCTCACCGCCGAGCTGCGCACCACCCCGTTCTCGGTATTCCTCGCCGCCTATTACATCGCGCTGCGTGAGATGACCGGGCGCGGCGACATGGTCATCGGCACCACCGTGGCCAACCGCGAAGAGTCCGGGATGGAGCTGCTGATCGGCAATCTCAGCAATATGCTCCCGCTGCACATCGCCGGCCGTGACGATCAGCGCTTCGCCGAGCTGGTCGAACAGGTGCGCGGCGTGATCACCGACGCCTTCGGGCACAAGCATTTCCCGCAGGAGGGCATCGTCCGCGCGGTGAACGCCGCGACCGGCAACGTCGGCTCGAATCTGTTCGACACGATGGTGCTGTTCCTGCACCAGAAGATCGACGGCCCCCAGCTGCCGGACGTCACCACCCGCTGGGAGCTGATGGACAACGGCGCCGCCCTGCTGCCGCTGGTGGTGGAGACGTTCATGCACGGTGATCGGACCGACGTCCAGATCACCTATCGCACCGACCTTTTCGACGCCGTCACGATCGATCGCCTGCACGAGTACATCGATCTGGTGCTCGCCACCGCGACCGACGATCGGCGGGTGTCGGAGCTGGCCACGCTGTCGGCGACCGACCGCGCGGCGTTGGCGCGGTGGTCGCACGGCGCCGCGGTGCCGATCGAGGCGGAGACCGCCGACGCGATGATCCGCGCCTCCGCGCGCACCTACCCGGACCGCACGGCCGTGGTGTTCGGCGATATCGAACTGAGCTACCGCGAATTCGATACCCGGGTGAACCGGCTCGCGCGACTGCTGCTGGAAGACGGGGTGCGGCCCGGCGATCGCGTCGGTGTCTACGCCGAACGCAGTGAACGGCTGCCGATCGCGTTCGCGGCGGTGCTGCGCGTCGGCGCGGTGTATTTCCCGATCGACCCCAGCTACCCGATCGACCGCATCGAGTACATGCTCGGCGATGCCGAGCCGGCGCTCCTGCTGAGATCGGCCGGCCAGGCGTTGAGCGTCGAAACCGATGTGTCCACCATCGATCTCACCGACCAGCGGGTGATCGAACGCCTGTCCGCACTCGACGGCTCGGAGCTGTCACCGGCCGAACTGACGCGGACCCCGCATCCGCTCGACCCCGCCTATCTGCTCTACACCTCCGGCACCACCGGCCGCCCCAAAGGTGTCGTGATCCACCATCGCGGCATCGCCAACCACGTGCAGTGGATGCGCGACTACCTCGGCTTCGGCGAGGAGCGCATCCTGCAGAAGGCGCCGATCGGCTTCGACGTCTCGGTCTTCGAACTGGTGAACGCGCTGTGCACCGGATCGGCGACGGTGCTGCCGCCGCCGCAGTGGTGGCAGGCCGACGTGGAAGCGCTCGCCGAGATCATCCACCGGCATCGCATCACACAGATCTCGTTGGTGCCCAGTGTGGTTCGCGCCTTCATCGACGCCGGACCGGATCCGGCGCGGCTGCAATCCATGCGCTACGTGTACCTGGGCGGCGAGGCGGTACCGCCGGCGCTGGTCGAGGAATCGAGTCGCTTCTTCGGCGGCACGGTGCTGGGCCTCTACGGCCCGACCGAGGGCTCGATGGACCTCATGCACGAGGACTTCGCCGGCCGCACGAACACCGAAGCCACCTCCGGCGCTGCGCTCGAACCGGCGCTCATCGGCCGGCCCGAATGGAATTCGTCGGTCTACGTGCTGGACGAGCGGTTGCGGCAGGTCCCGCCCGGCGTGATCGGTGAGCTCTACCTCGGCGGCGTGCAGCTCGCGCAGGGCTACCACCGCCGCCCCGATCTGACCGCCGGCGCCTTCGTGGCGTGCCCGTTCGCCGGCGAGCCCGGTGCCCGGATGTATCGCACCGGCGATATCGTGCGCTGGAATTCGCAGGGCCGCATGGAATATCTGGGCCGGGTCGACGATCAGGTGAAGGTGCGCGGGCATCGCATCGAGCTCGGTGAGATCGGCACCGTGTTGCGCCGCGTACCCGGAATCGCCTCCGCTGTGGCGATCACCGTGCCGCAGGGCGCGCAGAGTCACGACCTGGCGCTGGTGGCCTACTATGTGCCCGAAGCGAATTCGGAATTCACCACCGGTGGCGACGCCGAGAACGCCGAGCGCATCAAAGCCGCACTGGCGCAACGCCTGCCGGAATACATGATCCCCACCGCACTGGTGAAGCTGGCGGCACTGCCGCTGACCGCCAACGGCAAACTCGACCGCCGGGCACTGCCGCACCCGGATCTCGGGGGCAGCACCGGTCACGGCCGGGAACTGCGTGCGGGCGCCGAAGCCGCGGTCGCTGAGGTGGTGCGCGCGGTGCTGCACCTCGGCGATACCACCGCGCTGGCGGCCGACGACGATTTCCTGGCTCTGGGCGGCGATTCCATCAGCGCGATCCGGATGGCGTCGGCGCTGAAGAAGTACGGATTGCTGATCACCACAAGCGCCCTGTTCGACGCGCGCACGATCGCCCGCATCGCCGCGGCGTGCGAGCCGATCGTCGAGAGCGGCGGCCCGGCCCCGGTCGAGGCGCAGAGCCCGTCCGGCTGGATCCCGCTCAACCCCATCGCGGCCCTGCTGATCGAACAATCCGACGACTACCACGCCTACACCCAGGCCACCACGGTCGTGGCGCCCGCGCACAGCACTCGCGAGCAGATCGCCGAGGTGGTCTCGGCGCTGGCCGCCCGCCATCCGATGTTGCGCGCGCGGCTCGGCACCGATCCACAGGGCGCCACGGCCTATTACGTCCCGGAACCGGACGAGCCGACCGCCGCGCCCACCGTCGCGGAGATCGTGGTCGGCGACGAGAACTGGGACCGCGGCGCGGGTGCGCGCCTGAACGAGCAACTGGCCGAGTTGAGCGCGCAGCTGGACCCCGCGGCGGGCCGCATGCTCGCCGCCGCCTGGGTGCACTCCGCCGACGGAACGCAGGGTCGGCTGCTGCTGGTCGTCCACCACCTGGTGGTCGACGGGGTGTCCTGGCGGGTTCTGCACGACGATCTGCGCGGCCTGTGGGGCGTCGCGGCCGCGACGGTCGAACCGCAGCCGGGAACCTCGGTCAAGACCTGGAACACCAGCCTGGTGCACGTCGCGAACAGCGACGCCGTACTCGCGACGCTGCCGTACTGGCGCGCGGCCGCCGAGGCGGTGGATCCGCTGCTCGGCAGCCGCGCCCTGGACCCGGCCGTCGACACCGTCGCGACCGTGCGCGAGGTCACGGCCACCCTCGACGCGGACGACACCGCGTTCCTGATGAGCACGGCCGCCACGGCTTTCGGCTGCGACTTCCTCGACATCCAGGTCGCCTCGCTGGCCGTGGCGATCCATCGCTTCCGCCGCCGTCGCGACCGGGACGCGGAGGCGGTGGCGTTGACGATGGAACGGCACGGCCGGGTCGAAACCCTGTTCAACGGAGTCGATCTGGCCAACACCGTCGGCTGGTTCACCACCACCTATCCGGTGTCGCTGAATATCCCGGATGCGGGCGAGCAGGTCGAATCCGCGGTGAAAGCGGTCAAGGAGCAACTGCTCGCGGTGCCCGAATCGGGAATCGGCTGGGGACTGCTGAGCCGGCTCAATCCCGAAACCCGCGCCGAGCTGGCGGGTTCACCCTCACCACAGGTGAGTTTCAACTACATGGGCCGCTTCGCCTCGTCCGGCGCCGCCGACCGCGAATCGGTCCGAACCTGGGATGCCGCACCGGAATTCGGCTACATGGGCGGTCATGCGGATCCGGCGATGCCGGCCCCCGCCCTGCTGGACATCAACACCGTGGCGCTGGCCGACGGCGACAGCGTGCGGTTGCATGCCTCCTTCCGCTTCCCGGCGGGACCGCTGTCCGACGACGAAGCCGGCGAACTGGCGCAGCTGTGGACCGAGGGGCTCGGTGAACTCGTGAAGACGGTGCGCGACAACCCGGTTCGCCGCCTCACGCCCAGCGACGTCGTCGCCGACGAGGTGTCCCAGCTGGACCTGGATCGCTGGCAGGCGCTGTATCGCGGCTGCGTGGACATCTATCCGCTGGCACCGCTGCAGGCCGGCTTGTACTTCACCGCGCTCGGCTCCGCGGGCAACGACGTCTACAACGTGCAGACGCTGATCGGGGTGCGCGGTGAACTCGACCAGCCACTGCTGGCCGCATCGTTCGACACCGTGCTGAATCGCTATCCCAATCTGCGCGTATCGATGTCGGTGTCTCATGCCGGACAGCCGTACGCGGTGGTCGCCGACCACATGCGAATCCCGGTGCGCGAGATCGACTTCGCGGAACTGCCCGACGCGCAGCAGCGGTTGCGGGAGTTCTTCCGCGCCGACCAGGCCGAACATTTCGATCTCACGCACGGACCGCTCCTGCGAGTGACGGTGGTGCATCTTCCCGACGACCACCACATGGTGGTACTGACCTCGCACCATCTGCTCACCGACGGCTGGTCGGGCCAGTTGCTGCCGCGCGAGATCTTCGCCGAATACGCCGGTCGCGGCGGGCAGCCGCTCGGCGATCCGGAGACCTTCGCGCGCTTCCTGCGCCTCACCCGCGATCGGGAGCAGGCCACCGAGGCGGCCTGGCAGAGCTATCTCGAGGATGTGCGGCCGTGCCTCGTCGCCCCGGCCCGCACGCCCGACAGTGGCGGTGTGCCGGAGGGGCGCACATTCGTCCTCGACGACGACACGGTCGCGCGCGCCACCCAACTGGCCGCCGAGCAGGGCGCCACCTTCAGCCTGGTCTGCCAGCTCGCCTGGGCCAACGCGCTGCGTTACGTCACCGGCGAGCAGGCAACGGTGTTCGGTGAGGTGGTGTCGGGCCGGCCCGCCGATCTCGACGGCGTCGACCATGCCGTCGGGTGTTTCGCCAACACCATCCCGGTCGCGATCGACCTGGCCGGCGACCGCACCTGGCGCGACCATCTCGCCGAGATGCAACGTCACCGCGTGGATCTCATGGAGTACCACCAGTACCGGCTCACCTCGGCGATGCGGGCGGCGGGACGATCCGGACCGGCGGCGCGCAAGCTGTTCGACAGCATGTTCGTCTTCCAGTCCTATCCGCCGGGGCGCGACGAGCTGGAAACCTCGTTGCGCGAGGGAGGTTTGGAGCTGGTGTCGTTCGAGGGCGGCGGCGCCACCGACAACGCCCTGCTGCTGATGATCTTCCCGGCGAATTCCCTGCTGCCCGGCGACGCCGTGCAGGCCGTGGTGTTCTACGCCGAGGACAGCTTCGAAGCCGACGATGCCCGCATCGTCGAGACCGCCTTCCGGAACACGTTGCACGCCATCGCCGAACAGCCCGACCGCGCCGTCGCCGACACCACCGTGCTCGACGACGAGGATCAGGGCCTGCTGGTGATGCGGCGGATGTGGCAGTGACAGATATGAGGAGTCAGACGAGCATGGCAGCAGCACCCGGTTGGATCCGGCAGTTCCACGCACCGCGCGGTGCGAGCGCGCCGCTGATCATCTGCCCGCACGCGGGCGGCGGCGCATCGACCTACCGGCCCTTCTCGAAGCAGTTGCGTGAACACTTCGACGTCGGTGTGCTGCAGTACCCCGGCCGCCAGGACCGGGCTCGCGAGGCCGCGCTACAGACGCTGCCCGAGATCGCCGAGGGCGCCTTCGGCGAATTCGCGCTCTCCCCGTGGAATCGCGACGAGCCGATCACGGTACTGGGCCACAGCATGGGGTCGATCGTGGCCTTCGAATTCGTGCGCATCGCCGAATCCGAGGGAGTTCCGGTGCGATTGCTCGCGGTCTCGGGCGCGGTTCCGCCGGGACGGGTCGCCGAGATGCCGAACCATCCCACCGAGGACGAACAGTTGCTCGACCATATGGCCGGGCTGGAGGGCACGGGCTCGGATCTGCTCGGCAATCGTGAGCTGATGCGGATGGCGCTTCCGGCGCTCAAGGCCGACTACGCCGCCTTCGACCGTTATTCCTGCCCAGCGGACGTGCGCGTGCAGGCGCCCGTTCAGGCGATGGGCGGCAGCGACGACGAATACGTCACCATGGGCGACCTCTACGGCTGGCAGCAGCACACCGAATCGCACCTGCGAGTGTCGATGTTCGACGGTGGCCACTTCTATCTGCACGACCACGTCGAGGGCATCGCGGAGCTGCTGGTCGCGGAAATGGAGACCACATCATGAGTGACGCGGATCCGATCGTCGTCAGCGGTTTCGCCGTCGAGGCGCCCGGTGGCATCGAGACGCCCGGACAGTACTGGGCGGCACTGTCGCAGGCGCGCGATCTGACCGGGCCGTTCCCGCGCGACCGCGGCTGGCCGCTCGCCGAACTGCTGAACCTGTCGCGCCGCGAAGGCTGGGCGGCGGTCTGCGACGCCGGCGGATTTCTCGATCGCGCAGCGGAATTCGATCCGATGTTCTTCGGCATCACCCCGCGCGAGGCCGTCGCGATGGATCCGCAGCAGCGGGTGGCGCTGCGGGTGGCCTGGCGGGCGCTGGAGAACGCCGGCATCGATCCCGCGGCCGTAGACGGTGACGAGGTGGGCTGCTATATGGGCGCCTCACCGACCGAATACGGTCCGCACGGCGCCGAAGTCAACGACTATTCCGGCTACCGCGCCGCCGGTGCCGCGCTCGGGGCGGTGGCGGGGCGGATCTCCAACTGTCTCGGTCTCGGCGGCCCGTCGATCGTGGTCGACACCGCCTGCGCCTCGTCACTGTCGGCGGTACATATGGCGGCGGCGGCGATCCGCGCCGGGGAATGTGACTGGGCGCTGGCCGGAGCGGTGTGCGTGATGGGTTCGCCCGCCGCGTTCTTCGAATTCTCCAAGAACAACGCGCTGGCCGCGGACGGACAGTGCAAACCGTATTCCGATGCCGCCGACGGCACGCTGTGGGGTGAGGGCGCGGGCGTTCTCGTACTCGAACGCGAATCGCGGGCCCGTGCGGGCGGTCGCCGGATCTACGCCCGGGTGCTCGCCACCCGGGTCAATCACAACGGCGCGGGGGCACCGATCGCCGTGCCGAGCAGCCGGGCGCAGGAGCGGCTGATCCGCGCGACCGTGGCGGCAGCGGGTATTTCGCCCGAGGTCGTCGGCATGATCGAAGGACACGGCACCGCGACCGCGGTCGGGGACCCGCTGGAACTCGAGGCGCTGGACCGCGTCTACGGTTCCGGCGCCGCGCGCCTGGGCTCGGTGAAATCGAATCTGGGCCACGCCCAGGCGGCGGCGGGCATGCTCGGCCTGATCAAGGTGCTGCTCAGCGGTCTGCACGGACAGATCGCGCCGACCCGCTTCGCCGACAATCCGACCGGCAAGGTCGATTGGGACGCGACCGGCTTGCGGCTGGCCGCGAAACTCGAGGACTGGCAGCCGCACGACGGTGTGCGCTACGCGGCGGTGTCGTCGTTCGGCGTCTCGGGCACGAACGCCCATGCGCTGCTGGCCGTTCCGGCCGAAGAGGAGAGTCATGTCTAGCTACCGCCTGCCCGACGGCAGCGTCGCGATCCTGCTGTCCAGCGACAACCCGGATCTGCTGGGATCGGAGGCGGCCGCGGTCGCGGACTACCTCGCCGCCCATCCCGAGGTGACGCCGGATCGCGTGGCCGACATGCTGTTTCGCACCCGGTCGCCGCGCCGCCACCGCGCCCTGGTCATGGCCGATGCGCAGACCGATGTGATCGCCGCGCTACGCGCCGTGGCCGACGGCCGCCCGCATCCGGCGGTGGTGCGCTCGGAGCGCGCCGCGACCGCGCAGCGCGTGGCGTACGTCTTTCCCGGTCAGGGCAGCCAGCGCCCCGGCATGGGCGCGATGCTCTACGAGCACTCATCGGCCTACCGCGACGCAGTCGACGAGTGCGACAAGGTCTTTCACGATCTCTACGGCTGGTCGCCGCGCGCCTATCTGCTCGAGGCCGGCCGGCAGGCCGACGACAAGGCGCTGACCGTGCAACCGGCACTGTTCATGCAGATGGTCGGCGTGGCCGCGATGTGGCAGGCCGCCGGGGTCGCCCCGGGGGTGACGGTGGGGCATTCGCAGGGGGAGATCGCCGCCGCCTATGTGAGCGGGGCCCAGACCCTGCGGGACGCGGTGCGGATCGTCACCACCCGGGCGCAGATCGTCGACGACCGCAAGCTCAGCGGCTATTCCATGGCGGTGCTCGGCATCGACCGCGACGAGTGCGAGGACCTGATCGCCCGGCAGGCCGACTTCGTGGAGTTGTCGGTGATCAACTCCCGCCACATCATCGCGATCTCCGGCGAACGCGACGCCGTCGTGGGCATCGTCGAAACACTGAACGCCGCAGGGAAATTCGCGAAGGAAATCCGCGTCCAGTATCCGGCGCACACCTCCTACGTGAGTACCGCGCGCGAATTGCTCGCTGCCACGGTCGGTCCGGAGATGGACAACCATGCCTTCACCGACACCGACATCGACTGTATCGGTGCCACCATGGGCGACCGCATCCATTCGGGCCTGTCGACGGTCGACTACTGGTATATGAACCTGCGCAACCGGGTGCGCTTCGACCTGGCGATCCGGACAGCCGCGGACGCGGGGGCGACCACCTTCCTCGAGATCTCCGAACATCCGACGCTGATGTTGGCGATGCAGGAGAATCTGGCGGAGATCTCGGGACAGCGGGAATTCCAGGCGCTGGGCACCTCGCGCCGCACCGCCGAGGATCTGCGGGAATTCACCCGCAATCTGGCGACCGTCGCGGTGCACGACGCGAATTATCGATGGGAGGCGCTGCGCGAATCCGGCGACGGTGGTGTGCCCGCACTGCCGCTGCTCGACTTCCCCAATACGCGGATGAGCGCCAAATCGCTGTGGGCGCCGTTCGATTACGCGCGCGCCGCACACAAGCCGCTCGCCGACAGCGATCGCGACGACTCGACGGTCGCCCCGCGACGGGTCGTGGAGACCTGGACCCGGTTGCAGCGGCGAACGATGGTGCCGCCGCGGACCTTCGCGGTCATCGATCCGGCCGGCACGAACGAAGACCTCGCGGCGGCCGTCCGCACGGCCGCACCGCGCCAGGGCGCCACGGTCGTCGAGCCGGGTTCCGGCACCAGGCCGGACACGGTAGTGGTATTGGTCCCGCAGTCGTCGGCGGACGGGCCCGTGCGCGACGTCGCCGAATTCCTCGGCGCCCGAGCCTGGTTGGACGATCTGGACGGCATCGGCGATATCTGGCTGGTGACCAGCGGCGGCGAACAGGTCGTCGAGTCCGATCTGCCGGATCCGTTCCATGCCGCAGTGCAGGCCGGATTCCGTTGTCTGGCAGCCGAACACGTGGGCGTCGCCTTCCGGCACGCCGATCTGGGCGCCGGGGTCGATCCCACCGCGGCGGCCAAGGGCCTGCTCGGTGCGATCCACATCGCCGCCGAACCCGAACTGGCCGTGCGCGACGGCGGCTTCTACGCCAAACGGCTGATCCTCGACGACACCGCGGGCGATGCCCCGTTGCGTGCCGAGGAATTGCGCGAGGTCGTGATCGTCGGCGGCACCGGCAAACTGGGGCTGGACTTCTGTGCGCAGTTCGCCGCCGCGGGCGCGGGCCGGATCACGCTGATCAGCAGATCCGGCGGTACGGCCGCCGCCGGGGCGCGCATCGCCGAGATCGGAGCCCGCTACGACACCGAAGTCGTCGTGCGGCGCTGCGACGCCGGTGATGCGAAGGCGCTCGGCGCCCTGGCGGCGGAATACGCCGCGAGCCCGGCGACTCTGATCGTGCACGCCGCCGTGGACTACGAGGCGGCGGCCGCCGATCCGGCCCCGTCCACCATCAGCGCGGCGGCGACCGCCAAATCCGTTGTGCTGCATAACCTCACACGCATCTTCCCGCGCACCGACGACGGGCGCGTCGTGGTGTGCTCATCGCTGTCGGCCACGCTGGGCGGGCGCGGGCACATGGTCTACTCGGCGGTCAACCGGATGCTGGACGCGCAGGCCGCGCACTACCGGGCCGAGGGCATCCGATGCTCGTCGGTGCAGTGGGGTCTGTGGCGGGCGGTCGGCGCCGACCACGCCGAAGCGCTGGCCCGTATCAGCGGCACCGGCCTGCTGCCGATGGACCCGGCTGTTGCGGTCGCCGCCGGTTTCGCGCCGCGCGCGGCCAATGTTCTGGTCGCCGCCGCGCAGTGGGGACGGATCCGAGACCTGTTCTCGGTCTTCGGTTTCGCCCCGCTGTTCGCCGAACTGCCCGAGGACGAGCCGGAACCCGCGCCGCCGGTCGCCGAGCCCGCCGCCGAACCCGTGCCGGCCGCCGAAGTGGCGGCCGTGCCACGCGACGTCGCCGACTCCGTGCGCGATGCGCTACGCGCGGTGATGGGGCTGGAGCCGGACGAAGCCGTCGACGGATCGGTTCCGCTGGTGGCGCTGGGCCTGGATTCGCTGCAGGCGCTCGATCTCCGCAAGCGGGTCGAGGCCGAGTTGCGGCGGGATCTCCCCGTCACCGCCATCCTCGGCGGCGCCTCCCTCGACGAGGTGGTGGCGCTGCTCGGCTGATGCCGAGGCGGTGGAGTTCATCGAATAATAAGTTAGCCTTGCCAAAGTACATGGGTGGGCGCTCGGACGGAGAGCATGGTGTCGAATTCAATGGGTGGTCCGGCGGATACGGACGACGCGATCGTCGTCGACAGTGTGGAGAAGACCTTCGGCGCGGTGCGCGCGCTGAGAGGTATCAGCTTCAGCGCCCCCGCCGGCAGTGTGCTGGGCGTGCTCGGGCCCAACGGCGCGGGTAAGACCACCACCGTGTCGGTGTTGTCGACGCTGATCCGGCCCGATGCCGGCAGTGCGCGGGTGGCCGGCTTCGACGTGGTCACCCAGGCGGCGCAGGTGCGGTCGTCGATCATGCTGACCGGGCAGTACGCGGCGCTCGACGAAATGCTCACCGGCCGGGAGAATCTGGTGCTCTTCGCCCGGCTGATGGGTTTGCGGCGCAAGGCCGCCGCGCAGCGTGCCGAGGAACTGCTGGAACAGTTCGCGCTCACCGAGGCGGCGCAACGCCGGGTCGGCCAGTACTCCGGCGGTATGCGCCGGCGCATCGACATCGCCTGCGGATTGGTCCGCCCGCCCCGCGTCGTATTCCTCGACGAACCCACCACCGGCCTGGACCCCGTCAGCCGCCAGAGCCTGTGGGCGCTGGTGCGCTCGCTCAAGGAACAGGGCGTGACGATCCTGCTCACCACCCAGTACCTCGAGGAGGCGGATGCGTTGAGCGACAACATCATCGTCGTCGACAAGGGCACCGTGATCGCCGAGGGTACCGCCGATCAGCTCAAGGCCCGCTCCGGCGACAGCTACTGCGAGGTCGTTCCGGTCGACGCCGCGGATGTGCCGGCCGTGGCCGCCGCGCTGGCGAACCTGGGCGAGGTCACCATCGCCGAATCGCAGGACCGGGTGTCGGTGCCGGCGCCCGGCGGCGCGGTGACGCTGTCGGAGGCGCTCGACCGAATCACCAGCGCCGGAATCGAATTGATCGACATCGCGCTGCGCCGCCCCTCCCTCGACGAGGTCTTCATCCAGCTGACCAAGCCGGCCGAAGAGGTATCGGCATGACCGCGGCGACCACCGAAACGCCGGAACTGTTCCGGGTTCCGGCCGGATTGCAGTGGTCCGCCCTGAGCGGGCGCATGATTCGTAGCGCCCTGCGCGAGGGCGATCTCGTGCTGGCCTTCGCGGCGCCCGTGGTGTTCTTCGTCTGCTTCTACGTGCCGCTGCGCCATTCCATGGAAGCCGGCGGTATCGATTACGCCCAGTACCTGCTTCCGCTGATCGCGGTCTTCGCCATGTTCTTCACCTCCATGTTCGCCGGTGACCGGGCGGCACGAGAGGTCGTCGGCGGCATGGCCACACGGTTGCGGGCGATGCCGGTGCCGCCGTGGATTCCGGTGACCGCGCGAATGTCGGCGAATCTCGTGCGTGCCGTCGCCGCCTTCGCCGGGGCGCTGGTCATCGGCACGAGTTTCGGATTCCGATTCCACAGCGCGGATTCCGCGCTGGTTTTCGTACTGGTGGTCCTGGCTTTCGGCGCCACCCTGGTGATCGCCACCGATGCGCTCGGCACCATCACCCGCAACAGCGAACTGAGCGGCACCGTCTTGTTCGGCCCCCAGCTGTTGCTGGTGATGACCTCCACCGGGTTCGTTCCGGTCCAGGGCTTCCCGGGCTGGATCCAGCCGTACGTGCGCAATCAGCCGGTCTCCCAGATCACCGACGCGCTGCGCGGACTGGCCGCGGGGGAGTACACCTCCGAACTCGGCGTGGCCGCGATCTGGATCGCGGTGCTGCTGGTGGTCGCCGCGGTCCTGGCGGTGCGAGCGGAAGGGCGCCGGGGATGAGTGAGGTGACCGGAATGTCCCCGGTAGGCGCAGCCGCGAGCGAGGTGGTGATGGGCGATTCTCCCGTGCTCGGCAACCGGATCGGCGATCTGGGGTCGCAGACCCTGGTCGAGACCGGTCGCCTGCTGCGGCGGTGGTCGCGGCAGCCGGAGGTGATCACCAGCACGCTGGTGCTGCCGATTCTGCTGCTGCTCATGTACGACCTGGTGCTGGACAAATCCCTCGGCGCCACCGGCGGCGCCGACCCGATCTACGGTTTCGTGCCGATGATCGCCGTCGCCGGAGCAATGTACGGCGCGATGGGGACCGGCATGTCGTTGTACGCCGAGCGGAAAAGCGGTCTGCTGCGCCGGTTCTGGGTGCTCCCGACGCATCGCTGGGCCGGACTGTCCGGCCGGCTCGCCGCCGAATGCGCCCGCGCGCTCGCGGCGACGATCGTGGTCCTCGCTGTCGGTATGGTGTTGGGCCTGCGTTTTCAGCAGGGCTGGGGCGGCGCGATCGGCGTCCTGCTCGTGCCGGTGATCGTGATCGCCGGATTCACGCCGCTGGTCGTCGCGGTCGGGGTGAGCAGCGCCGGCGACAAGGTGGTGCAGCTGTTCGCGATCGTCGTGCTGGTCGGCATGTTCTTCAATTCCGGATTCGTGCCGGTGCGGAACTATCCGGGCTGGTTGCAGCCGGTCGTGCGGGCCCAGCCGATGAGCTGCGCCATCGAGGCGATGCGCAACTTCACCCTCGGTGGTCCGCTTGTGGTTCCGGTGTTGCAGACCGTCGCGTGGTCGGCAGGGCTTATCGTCGTTTTCGGCGCCGTGGCCATTCGCGGTTATCGGCGGGCCGTGCAGAGTTGACCGATCCGCGCCTTCGGACAACCCGTTAGCCAGTCGATAGCGAGACACGCCGACCGTCATTCTGATTCCCCGAAGATCGATCCGTCTTTTTCGGTACTGTCGAGATCCGTTTGTTCGTTCCGCTAGGCATCCCGAAGCTCAGGAAAGGACGAATCGTGCGGAGCCGGATTCGCAGTTGTACCGCTGTCTTGTTCGGAGCTCTCATCGCAGTCGCGGGCGGAATGGTTTCGGCGCCGCATGCCTGGGCACAGCCGCCGGCGCAGGCCGGCGCCGATGATTTCTATGTTCCCCCGGCGCCGTTGCCGCCGGGGCCTCCGGGTGCCATCGTGCGGGCTCAGCCCGCATCGTTGCTGTTCTCGGCGCCGGGACAACCCGGCGTCGTCCCGGCGATCTCGACACGCATGATGTATCTCAGCAACGACACGCACGACGCGCCGACCGCGGTGACGGGCACGTATCTGCAGCCGATGCTGCCGTGGACCGGTCCCGGCGAACGCCCACTGGTCGCGTACGCGGTCGGCACACAGGGGCAGGGCGATCAATGCGCGCCCTCGAAATTGCTCCCGCAGCTCGCCCGATACCAGCCGCCGTTCGACGTCATCGCCGAATACGATGTGGTGGCGCTGTATTCGCTGCTGTCGCGCGGGATGGCCGTCGTGGTCACCGATTACCACGGGCTGGGCACACCGGAAATGCACGACTTCCTGAATCGGAAAGCGCAATCCTATGCGGTCCTCGATTCGGCGCGGGCCGTGGAGCAGTTACCGAACAACGGCCTGGGGCCGCGACCGCCGGTCATCGTGTACGGCTACTCCCAGGGCGGTATGGCTTCGGCGGGTGCGGCCGAACTGCAACCGAGCTATGCGCCCGAGCTGAATATGCGTGGTGCGTACATCGGCGGACCGGTGGTGGACCCCGAGTACTTCATCGGCTTCAACGAGGGGCAGCCGAGCCTGTCCGGTGCGGTCGGCTTCACGCTCAACGGCATCGCCGCCGACTATCCCGATACTCGCGCGGAACTCGACGCCGAACTCAACGACGCGGGTAAGGCGCTGATGCGTGATGCCGAGAGCAAATGCGCCATCGCGGTGTCGCTGGACAATCCGCAGCAGCACACGGCCCAATTCACCTCCAGCGGACAGCCACTCACCACGGTGATCGACCGGTCGCCGGCGTTGAGCCAGGCCTTCGCCGATCAGCGCATCGGTGGCGGCACGCCGTCGGCGCCGGTGCTCATCGCCTCGGCGAGGAACGACGAGGGCGCGCCGTTCGCGCCCATCCGAGATGTGGCCGCCGCGTGGTGCAGTCGTGGCGTGCCGGTGCAGATGGACGCGAACTCCCAGCTGCCACTGATTTCCGGTGTCATCGGCACCCATGATCTCGCGTTCTTCCCGTCGTTGGCGGCGTCGCAGATGTGGCTGACCGATCGGCTCGCGACCGCGCCCGCGGCCAGCAATTGCGCCGCGCTGCCGTAGCGGCCCGTGCCCGGATGGGCCACGGACGGCCCATCCGGGCCGCTGATGTTCGACCGCTCGACGCTCGACACATATCCGCCGAAAGCGCAGGGAAGGATCGATCGTGAGGGGCTTGATCCGCAGATGGAACGCAGTTCTGTTCGGCTCGCTCGTCGTCATCGCAGGCGCCGCGATCTCGGCGCCACCCGCGTTGCCGCAACCGGCTACGCAGGTCGCCGCCGATGATTTCTACATGCCACCGCCACCACCGCCGCCGATGCCTCCGGGCGCGATCCTTCGCGCCCAACCGGCAGCGCTGGTGATGTCGGCGCCCGGCCAACCGGGTGTCGTGCCGGCGGCGTCGACGCGAATGATGTACCTCAGCAGCGATACTCACGACGCTCCGACCGCCGTGGTGGCGACCTATCTGCAGCCGACGCTGCCGTGGACCGGCCCGGGTGAACGTCCGCTGGTCGCATACGGAGTCGGCTCTCAGGGCCAAGGCGATCAGTGCGCGCCGTCGAAGGTGCTGCCGCAGCTGGCCCAGTTCCAGCCGCCGTACGATCTCATCGCCGAATACGACGTCATCGCGCTGACGTCGTTGCTCGCGCGCGGTATGGCCGTGGTGGTGACCGACTATCACGGGCTGGGCACACCCGATGTGCACGACTTCCTGAACCGGAAAGCGCAGGCGTATGCCGTACTCGATTCCGCGCGTGCGGCATTGCAGCTTCCGGGCACCGGGCTGAATCCGCACTCGCCGGTCATTCTGTTCGGCTACTCCCAGGGTGGCATGGCCTCGGCCGGCGCGGCCGAACTGCAATCGAGCTACGCGCCCGAACTGAACGTGCGCGGGGCCTACATCGGCGGGCCGATCGTCGACCCGGAGAGTTTCATCGGTTACAACTACGGCCAACCCGGTGTCGGATCCTCCGCGCCATTCACCCTCAACGGCATCGCCGCCGACTATCCCGAAACGCGTCCGATTCTCGATGCCGAAATCAACGATGCCGGTAAAGGACTGATGAACGACGCTCTGGGCAAGTGCGCCATTGCGGCGTCATTGGATATTCAACTACGGCGAATTACGCAAATCACCACCAGTGGAGAACCTCTCACCGCGGTCATCGACCGGTCTCCGGCGCTGAAAGCGGCATTCGACGAGCAGCGCATCGGAACCGTGGCGCCCTCGATGCCGGTGCTCATCGCCTCGGCCGCGAACGACGAGGGCACGCCGTATCCGCCGGTTCGCACCGTGGCCGCCGGTTGGTGCGCCGGTGGCACTCCGGTTCAGCTGGACGCGAATCCGCAGCTGCCCGCTGTCACCGGCGTCGTGGGCACCCACGACCTGGCCTATTTCCCGTCGCTGGCGACCGCGCATTCATGGGTGACCGATCGGCTGGCCGGGTTGCCTGCGCCGAGTAATTGCGCGGCCCTGCCGTAGCGACATTCGCGCACGGCCCGGCCGACGCCGCCCGCCGAACGGGGTGGGCGGCGTCGCGTCGTCCAGTGGCGAAAATCCCGCCCCGGAAAATCGTAGCCATACCTTGGTGATTTCGGGGTATATGCACGTCGGTAGGTCTTTTTCGGCGATCTCTGGACAGCCGGGCACGAACGGCTACTCTGAATATTCAGGCCTACGCCGCTTCCCGCGGCCGCATTCTCGATCCGGTGTCACTCTTGGACAGCGAGAAGAATATGGCGATCTTCGAACAAACCCGAGCTCGCGACCCCAAGCGGTATCTATGGATGCTGGGGTTGATCGCACCGGCTTGTGCCCTGCTCCCCGGGCCACTGGTGGTCCTCACCGGATCGCCCGTGTTCTGGTGGATCGGGCCGATCATCGTTTTCGTGGCCATTCCGTTGCTGGATTGGGCGATCGGGAACGACGGTAGTAATCCGCACGACGAGGACTACGAAGCGCTCTCCAACGACCGCTACTACCGTTGGTGCACTTACCTCTTCCTCCCGATGCAGTTCTTCGGGCTGTTCATCGCGGGTTTTCTCTGGGCGGACACCGACCTGTCCTTGGTGGACAAACTCGGTCTCACCCTCACTCTCGGCGTGGTGTCCGGCATCGGGATCAACGCCGCGCACGAACTGGGACACCGGTCCGAACATCTGGAGCGGTGGCTGTCGAAGATCGCGCTCGCGCAGTCCGCGTACGGGCACTTCTTCGTCGAGCACAACCGCGGCCACCACGCCCGCGTCGCGACCCCGGAGGACCCGGCCAGCGCCCGCTTCGGCGAGCCCCTGTGGGTATTTCTGCCGCGCAGCATGTTCGGCGGGCTCCGCTCGGCGTTCCGGCTCGAACGGGACCGGCTGGCACGCAGGGGCAAGCGATGGTTCACCTACGAGAATCATCTGCTGCAGGCCTGGTCGATGAGCGTCGTGCTGTTCGGCGCCATGATCCTGTACTTCGGTCCGCGTGTGATCCCGTGGCTGGCCTTGCAGGCGTTGGTCGGCGCCCTCCTGCTCGAGACGGTGAACTATGTCGAGCACTACGGCCTGCTGCGCGCGCGGCGACCCGACGGCACATTCGGCCGCTGCTCGCCACGTGACAGCTGGAACAGCGACAGTCTGGTCACCAACATCTTCCTGTTCCATCTGCAGCGCCACAGCGACCACCACGCGAATCCCGGCCGCCGCTACCAGACCCTGCGCAGCGTCGAGCAGGCGCCACAGCTTCCGATGGGA
Organism: Nocardia mikamii NBRC 108933; assembly: GCF_001613505.1. Lineage (GTDB taxonomy): Bacteria > Actinomycetota > Actinomycetes > Mycobacteriales > Mycobacteriaceae > Nocardia > Nocardia mikamii. The sequence continues at coordinate 19,058 of NZ_BDCM01000003.1, read as the reverse complement.
TATGCCGGGATGGTCCTGCTGGCCGCGGTGCCGCCGCTGTGGCGCGCGGTGATCGATCCTCGGGTGCTGGCCCATTACGGCGGTGACCGCAGCCTGGTCCACGTCAAACCGCCGCGCAAACGGCCTGTCGAGGGAGCCGGCGATCGCGCGCGCTGAGTCCGGTCCGCGATCCGCCGTACTATGCCGGCCGCAGCGCGGATTTGCGACGTGGTCGAGGGATTGGCCGTGCCGAGCACCCTCCAGCGGTTACTCTCGATGATCGAGACGTTCTCGCACGAACGTTGTCGGATAGGCCCACGCAAACCTCGAGCCGGATCGGTTGCCGCCGGTGATCAGGGAGGAGCCGTTCGCGATGGTGATGTTCGAGTCGACGAAACGATCTACCGCGCCTGCCGCGGCGCCGCGACACCCCCGAGGGGATGATGCGCGATGACCGGGCCCTCACCTCTCAACGGCGGCGAACCCGCCCTGCTGAACGGTTCGGTGACGCTGGTCGAGGGCAGCACCTTCTGCCTGTCCGACCGGGTCGGCGATGTGGAATCGGGAACCTCCCAGGGCCTGTTCTATCGCGATGCCCGCGTGGTGTCGCGCTGGGAGTTGCGGGTGGACGGGCAGCGCCTCGAACCGCTGTCGGTGCTCAGTCCGGAGGCCTTCACCGCGAGGTTCATCCTGCGGCGGCCGCCGCGGTCCGGCGCCGCCGATTCCAGTCTGCTGGTGGTGCGCGAACGCCTCGTCGCCGACGGTATGCGGGAGACGGTCATCCTGGAGAACCTCGGCCGCGAACCCACGGCCGTGGTGCTGGAACTGCGCGCCGACGCCGACTTCGTGGATCTGTTCGCCGTCAAGGAGGGCCGAGCCGGGCACGGACGGGCCGAAATACTGGTCACCGACAACGAACTACTGCTCAACGACCGCTCCGATCGCGCCCGCGGCCTGGCGGTCTCGTCCTCGGAATTGCCGATTGTGCTGCCCGGCTCGCTGACCTGGCGCATCGTCGTGCCCGCCACCGGGCGCTGGCAGACCGAGATCCTGGCCCAGCCGACGGTGGCCAATCAGCGGGTGCATGTCGCGCTACGCCCGGGCGAGCACTACCGCAGCAGCGAACCGGGCCGCAAGATGGCCGCGTGGCGTGACACCGCCACCAAACTCACCACCGGCGATCCGCAGCTCACCGCCATTCTGCAGCGCACCGAAAGCGATCTGGGCGCTTTGCAGATTCGCGAGGAACGCCGGCATCGCACCTTCGTCGCCGCCGGCGCCCCGTGGTTCATGACGCTGTTCGGCCGCGACTCGCTGCTCACCGCGTGGATGGCGCTGCCGCTGGACTCCTCGCTGGCCCTGGGCACCATGCAGCAATTGGCCGAAATGCAGGGCCAGCAGGTCGACGCGCTCACCGAGGAGGAACCGGGCCGGATCATGCACGAGATCCGCCGCGGCCCGGCGGGCGGACTGGCCCTGGGCGGTGAGGTGTACTACGGAACCGTCGATGCCACACCGCTTTTCGTGATGCTGCTGGCCGAGACCCGGAGGTGGGGCGCGTCGCCGGAGGCCGTGCAGACGCTGCTGCCGGCGGCCGACGCGGCTCTCGACTGGATGTCGCATTTCGGCGACCGCGACGGCGACGGCTTCGTCGAATATCAGCGCGCGACCGACCGCGGGCTGATCAATCAGGGCTGGAAGGACAGCTTCGACGGCATCAACGACGCGGCCGGACATCTCGCCCAGGCCCCGATCGCGCTGTGCGAGGTGCAGAGCTACGTCTACGCGGCGATCCTGGCCCGCGCCGAACTGGCCGAGGAATTCGGGCAGTCGGACAAGGCCGAGAAGCTACGCGAACATGCCGCCGAACTGCGGACGAAATTCGCGGAAGCGTTCTGGATTCCCGAAAAGGGCTGGTACGCAGTCGCTTTGGACGGCAACAAACGCCGCGTCGACGCGCTCACCAGCAATGTCGGACATTGCCTGTGGTCGGGCATCGTGACCGACGAACATGCCGAACAGCTGGTGCACCATCTGGCTACCGCCGAGATGGACTCCGGATTCGGTTTGCGCACACTGTCTTCCGGGATGGGTGCGTTCAATCCGATGAGCTATCACAACGGTTCGGTCTGGCCGCACGACACCGCCATCGCCGTGGCCGGCCTGCTGCGTTACCGTCACATCCCGGGCGCGGTCGGACTGGCCACCCGGTTGTCCAACGGATTGCTGGACGCCGCAACCGCTTTCGGCGGCCGCCTGCCCGAGTTGTTCTGTGGTTTCCAGCGCTCTCGGTTCTCGGCGCCGGTGCCCTACCCGACCTCGTGTTCCCCGCAGGCCTGGGCCAGTGCCGCGCCGCTGCTGCTGGTCCGTTCGTTCCTCGGACTCGAACCCGATGTGCCGCACCGCACGGTGACCGTCCTGCCGCACGTCCCCGCGCGCTGGGGCAGAGTAGAACTCACCGATCTGCGCCTCGGCGGTACAGCGGTGGACCTGGCGGTGGACGGCGAGCAGGTGACAGCCGCCAACCTTCCCGACGATTGGCGACTGATCACGCACTGACCGGTCGCGCGGAGCTCACAGAGCGACGCGCTGATCTTCGGGAAGGAAGAGTTTGTCCGACGGCTGGACGCCGAAGGTCGTGTAGAACTCCGGCAGGTTGCGCACCACCTGGTTGCAGCGGAATTCGCCGGGGGAGTGCGGATCCGTCGCGACCTGCTGTTCGAGCGACTGCTGGGTCTGCTTCTCGCGCCAATTGCGGCCCCAGGACTGGAACATCGGGGTGTAGTCCGGGGCGTTGCGGCCGCTCTTGGCTTCCTCGATGCGGAAGGCGGCCAGCGCGATCATCAGCCCGCGCAGGTCGGCGAGGTTCTCGCCGACGGTCAGCTGACCGTTGACGTGATCGCTGGGCGGCAGGCCCTCGGGCACCAGCGCGTTGTACTGATCGATCAACTGTTTGGTCTTGGCCTCGAAGGCGGTCCGGTCCTCCGGGGTCCACCAGTCCTCGCGATTGCCGTCGCCGTTGTACTTCGAGCCCTGGTCGTCGAAGCCGTGACCGATCTCGTGGCCGATGGTCGCGCCGATCGCGCCGTAGTTCACCGCCGGTTCGGCCCCGGTGTCGAAGAACGGGGCCTGCAGGATCGCGGCCGGGAAGTTGATGGAATTGGAGGTCGCCTCGTAGTAGGCGTTGACGGTCTGCGGCGACATGCCCCATTCGGCCTTGTCCACCGGCGTCCCCAGCTTGTCCATCGACCGCTTCGCCTCGAAAGCCTCGATGGCGAGCAGAGATTCGACCAGTTGGCCGCGGGTGACCTTCAGCTTCGAATAGTCCACCCACTTGTCCGGATAGCCGATCTTGACCGTGATCTTGTCGAGCTTCGCGATCGCGGCCTCGCGGGTCCGCGGGGACATCCACGAGGAGTTGCGGAAGTTGTCGCGGTAGGCGGCGAGCAGATTGTCGACCAGTTCCTTGGCCCGCGTCTTCGCCTGCGGCGGAAAGTATTTCGCCACGTACAGCTTGCCCAGCTGCTCACCGAGATTCGCGTCGACCACCGCGACGGCCGATTTCCACAGCTCCGGCCGCTGCTCGATTCCGCTGGTGGCCTTCAGGAAATCGAAATTCGCGTCCGAGAGGGCCTTGTTCATGTATTTGGCGTATTTGCGCAGCAGGCTGAGTTTCAGCCATTCCCGCCAGGTGTTGATATCCACCTCGGTCCACAGCTGACCCGCCGCGGTGACGAACGACGGTTCACCGACGACCATCTTCGTGAACAGATCCTTGGGCCGGTCGGTGCTGCCGGCGAGCCACGGCTCCCAGTCGAAACCCGGTGCCAGCGCGGTCATCTCGTTCCAGGCCATGAGGTTGTAGGTGGCGTCGGCGTCGCGGGTGCGGACGTTGTCCCAGTACCCGGCGGCGATGCGCTTCTCCAGGTCCAGGGTGCGTTCGGCCGCCCCGTCCGGATCCGGGAGGCCGGCCCCGGTCGCCAATTTGTGCAGCAATGTCTGGTACGCCGAAAGGTATTGCGCGAATTCGGGTTTCCGGTAGTACTGCTCGCTCATGCCGAGACCGGACTGGCCCACCGCCGGAATGTAGGCGTTCGAATTCTTGCGGTCGATACTCACGCCCAGCCCGATCAGGCCGCCCAGTGGCAGCGCGCCCATGACCTTCGCGAGATCGGCCCTGTTCTGCGCCCCGTCGATCCGCGCGAACAGCGGTTGCAGCGGGGTGGTGCCGAGCTTCTCGAGCGTGTCCAGATCCATCCGCGCGTCGTAAAGGTCGCGGATCTGCTGGCCCTCCGATCCGTCCTCCGGATCGTGGATCCCGTCGATGACCTCGCGCAGCTGTCCCTCGACCCGATCGGACACCTCGGCGAAGGTACCGTAGGAGACCTTGTCCGGCGGCAGCTGGTAGGTGCGCAGCCAGGTGCCGTTGATATTGCGGTACAGATCGTCCTGCGGCCGCACCGCGGGGTCGAGGCCCGACAGGTCGGGGCCGGTGAGGGGTTTCGGCTTCGTGTCGTCGCTGTTGCACGCCACCAGGGCGGTGGCCACCGGCACCGCGCCGAGGGCGATCAGGAACGAGCGGCGACCCAGGCGGACCTGGCGACCGGACGATGTCACAGAAAATCCTCTCCCCGACTTCATCGTGCACCTGCGCGACATCACCGCGGCCCCACCCGGAGGCGGGGCCGGTCGCGTCCGTGAGAGGCTAACCGAACCTGCTGAGTATCGGCTGAGTTCGACTGCCACCCGTGGGATCGCCACGCGGACCCCGTTCGACCCTGATTTGGGCGCGACCTGCGGCTTGGCTACACTTGTCGGGTTGCCTGCGAGCATTGTGCCCGCACTTCGGCCGCGAACCCACAGTGGTTGATCCTTCCGATCATGCAAAACCGCTGGCAGGCGCTGCCCCGCTGCTGTGCGGGAGCGGGCCGTCAAGGTCCGTCGAAGGGCAACTGACCATGCCCGTCGGGTCGGTAATCCGGCGTGCATTACGTCCAGGTCTAGGAGGAGCTGAAGTGATTCAGCAGGAGTCGCGACTGCGCGTCGCCGACAACACGGGTGCCAAGGAGATTCTGTGCATCCGCGTGCTCGGCGGGTCGTCGCGTCGCTATGCCGGTATCGGCGACGTCATCGTCGCCACCGTCAAGGACGCCATCCCCGGCGGCAACGTCAAGAAGGGTGATGTCGTCAAGGCGGTCGTCGTGCGCACCGTCAAGGAGCGTCGTCGTGCGGATGGTTCGTACATCAAGTTCGACGAGAACGCCGCGGTGCTGATCAAGGCGGACAACGATCCGCGTGGCACCCGCATCTTCGGCCCCGTCGGCCGCGAGCTGCGTGACAAGCGGTTCATGAAGATCGTTTCGCTGGCCCCGGAGGTGCTCTGACATGAAGGTGCACAAGGGCGACACCGTGATCGTCGTCTCGGGTAAGGACAAGGGCGCCAAGGGCAAGGTCATCCAGGCCTACCCGGCGACCGACAAGGTCCTGGTCGAGGGCGTGAACCGGATCAAGAAGCACGTCGCGAACTCCGCGAACCAGCGCGGCGCCAGCTCCGGCGGCATCGTGACCCAGGAGGCGCCCATCCACGTGTCCAACGTGATGGTTGTCGACTCCGACGGCAAGCCGACCCGGGTGGGTTACCGCACCGACGAGAACGGCAAGCGGGTGCGCATCTCCCGTCGCAACGGGAAGGACATCTGAGCATGACCACCGCAGAAAACATTCAGCCTCGCCTCAAGCTGCGCTACCGCGCGGAGATCAAGGACGCGCTGAACAACGAATTCAACTACGCCAACGTGATGCAGATCCCGGGCGTGGTGAAGGTCGTCGTCAACATGGGTGTCGGTGACGCCGCCCGCGACGCCAAGCTGATCAACGGCGCCGTCAACGACCTGGCCCTGATCACCGGTCAGAAGCCGGAGATCCGCAAGGCCCGCAAGTCCATCGCGCAGTTCAAGCTGCGTGAGGGTATGCCGATCGGTGCGCGCGTCACGCTGCGCGGCGACCGCATGTGGGAGTTCCTGGACCGCCTGGTGTCCATCGCGCTGCCCCGTATCCGCGACTTCCGCGGCCTGTCGCCGAAGCAGTTCGACGGCAACGGCAACTACACGTTCGGCCTGAGCGAGCAGTCGATGTTCCACGAGATCGACGTGGACTCCATCGACCGTCCGCGCGGTATGGACATCACGGTCGTCACCACGGCGACCAACGATGAGGAGGGCCGCGCCCTGCTCAAGCACCTCGGCTTCCCGTTCAAGGAGAACTGAGCACATGGCTAAGAAAGCTCTCGTCAACAAAGCCGCCGCGAAGCCGAAGTTCGCCGTTCGTGGCTACACCCGCTGCCAGCGCTGCGGCCGCCCCCGCGCGGTCTACCGCAAGTTCGGTCTGTGCCGCGTCTGCGTCCGTGAGATGGCGCACCGCGGTGAGCTGCCGGGCGTGCACAAGAGCTCCTGGTGAGCTCGCGCTGCTGAGGCAGCGCCCGCGCTCCGCGCGATAATCGAATCGAGAAAGGGTACGGACTCCGAGGAGTCCGTACCCTTTCTTGCGTGGAGGAGTTCTGCTCTGACGCCGACAACCTCGAGTACGGACGAACCATATTCAAGGTTGTGCGACAACCTTGAATGCGCGCTCGCCGACCACGATTCAGAATTCGAGATCTGACCACGGGATGCGAATGGGGAAGGGGAATTCCGTGTCGATCGCTGCCGAGTCCTTCGGTGTCCATTTGGCCGTGAGCAGGTAGTTGGCCGGATAGAGGGGATGGACGCCGGCGGGCAGGGCGCCGTGGGTTCGTTCGAGCGCGAATATCCGGATCATGGCTATCGCGCTCTTCTCGCGTTCCAGGGTGACCTCCCAGTACCAGGGGATCCCTCCGCGCGCAGAGCGGGCCCGCTTGTCTTCCATGTCGGTTTGCGAATTGGACGGAGACAGCACCTCGCCGACCAGCAGGACATCTGCGGCACGGATATCCTGATAGGGGTTCGGCAGGTAGCGGGCGACGAGAAAATCCGGTGTGACGAAGTCGGATTTCCCCGTCGATCCGAAGAAGACGTTCGTCTCGGTGTGGGCTCGCCAGCACTGCTCCGGGTCCGCGGACATCGCTTCCCGAGCGCACCGGCGCAGTCCGCTCCACAGGAGATTGGTGAACTCCTGATGCTCGGCCGGGCCTCTCCGCAACCAGACGACACGACCTTCCCACAGCTCGACCTCGCCGGCGACCTCGTCAGGCAATTGTTCGAGTTCTTCCCACGTCATGTATTCGGGAAGATCGGGTCGTTCGACGCGGGGATGCGACATGCTTCGATCGTAGCCACGATATGGAGTTATGGGCTGCGAGCCGAAGTTCGCGGCGGAGGTGACGCAAATCGGCGGAAACCCCCACACCAGGCAGGTTTGCACGATCAGTTCGGTCGCACTCAGCCGACCTGGTACATCGCCCGCGAGCTGTCTCTGATCTCCGGCTCGTAAGAGTCGCCGGCGTCTCGTGGCATGGTGCCCGGACCGAGTCGTGCGTGGTCGGGCTCGCTCGACGATGTCTGCGGCGGGCGCCGTCGGTCGTAGGCGAGTCCGGCGAGGGCGATGCCGACACAGACGACGGCGGGCACCAGGAGTGCCGCCTCGCCGATCCGCGTGCCGAGGATGGTGCCGGCGATGCTGCCGGTGACGAACGTGACGACCGTGGCCGACAGCACCGCGGCTCGCCATCTGTCGATGCCGTGCAAGCGGGAGCGGCCGATGATCAGCCCGAGATCGGTGACGGTACCGGTGAAGTGGGTGGTTCGGATCTGCATTGTTCGCAGGCTCGAGGTCGTTCCGTTCTGGAGCCCGCAGGCGATGGCTGCCAGCAAGACCGACACGGTGTGCTCCGACCAGGCGAAGGCAAGCGCCAGTAGCAACGCTTCGCCGATCATGACGGCGCTGTGACGAACTCCCGCATGGGTTTTCGCGGGCGCCAGGATCGCGCCGGCGCACGCGGCTCCCATCAGGAATCCGATGAGTATGAAGGCGAGCACGCTGCTTTCGAACAGCCACGGGCTGGCGGCGTCCATCCCAAGCCGCGTTGTCGTCGCGGTGAGATTGCCGACCGGAATGGCCAAGGTCAGGATGGCCACGGCATTGACGAAACCCGCGACTGTCGCGAGCAGCGAACCGTAGCCGAGGAGGAGTGCGCGGTGAGAATTGGTGAGGCTCATGGCAGGCATACAGCTCCCGGAGTTGTTGTCTGTCTGGGCGAATGGGACAAATAGTATCGAATCCGCCTCGGAAGAAGCTGAGAAAATCCGAGCGTCGAATCTGGAACATGTTGCATCTCAACGTGTTCGGGCGACCGTGTCGCGCTCCGATCGCGGGAACCGCCCGGATGCTGATCGTTTGCTCGTCCCTCCGCCGCCTAGCCGTGGCCGCGCCGAGCCGCCCTTGCCGGCTTGCGAATCGGCACGTCCATAATCCGCCGATGATCTTGTGGTGCAGAAGAATTGCCTGCAATTCTCCGCATTCGAGATGCGAGCCCAGCGGGTGATGTGTAGCGTCGGCGTTTCAGATAGCCCGAACTCGACGAGCGGTGGCGTGTGATCAGTATCGACGAATGCCTGCGGCGGATCATGGAGATTCCGGGGGCGCGCGGGGTGACGCTGGCGGACGGGGCCAGCGGGCTCGCGATCGCCGCGGCCGGTCGGCACGACTCGATCGACGAACACGAAGATGCCGCTGCCACAACGGATGTGGTGCGTTCGGTGCTCGCGTGCCCGGCGCTGGCCACCGAGCACGGCGACGACGACGTCACCGAGATCATCGTCTGCGGGACCCGCGGCTATCACCTGCTGAACCTGATCGACGGCGATTTCGACGGCAGGTTGTTCGTGCACGTTCTCTTCGACGAGGAATCCGGGAATCTGGCCCTGGCGAGATTTCAGTTGCGGGGGATTCTCTCCGAATTGACCGAGGGGAGTCATGGGACTTGAACTGGCGGTAGCACTGCGCAGGCTGGAGGAAGAGGGAAGTACGGGGGTACTACGCGCGGGGGACGGATCGTTTCATCTCACCAGGGGGGCAATCGTTTCCGCCGACTGCCGGCGCACCACCGGACTGGACCGGCTCGTGGTGGAGGCGGGCGTGGCCACCGCAGAGGATTGGCAGCGCGCCGGATCCGGGGACCCGGGGCGGGTACTCGCGCAACCGCAGCTGGAAACCCTTGCGCTGCTGTCGGTTTTCGACGCCGCGTATTTTCTGCTGGCTTCCGCGACCACCCCCGAATTCGAGCCCGCGCCCGAGCACTGGCTGGCCCCGGTCTGTCATATCAACCCGGGCTTGCTGGTGAACGAATGTGCGCGCCGGGGTGATCCAGAAGCGGGACCCTGGCCGGCCGAGGCCGTCGATCGCGTGCCCGTCGTGCCGGTCCGCCGGGTGCGGCGGCGCCGGATCTCGCTCACGGGCGGGCAGACGGAGGTCCTGGCCATCGCGGACGGGCGCCGCACGGTGGCCGATATCGCCCGCGAACTCGGGCGCACGAGTTACGGCTGCCTCGTGGCGGTGCGTGACCTCACGCTCGCGGAGCTGATCCAGCCCGCGGATGTGACCGGCTTTCCGACGGTTTCGGTGCCGGCGGAACCCTCGCCGGCGCGGTCGGAGCCCGGGGTCGCGCCGCCGTTGGTCCGTCGCCGCCGATCGGCGACATCCGTTGCGTCACCGGACCGTTGGGAATCACCGGTGGATATCGACGTGCTCGTCCGCCTGCGGGCGGCGTTGGAGGAACTTGCGTGACCGTGCGGAAGAAGCTGCTCGGCGATCTGATGGGAAGGTTCAGCAAGGTGACGATGTCGGGACCCGAACCGAATGCGGCGGTTCTCGCGGAATTGAAGGCGTTGCGCGACCGCGTTCCCGGACTGATCGGTGCGCTGGTGGCATCCAGCGACGGGCTGCTCATCGAGCACGATCTTCCGGCGCATATCGAACCCAGCGGCATGGCCGCACTGTCCGCCTCACAGCTGGCGCTCTCGCATCGGCTGGCCACGACCGCGGTCGGCGGCGGCTTCCACGAGGTGGTGGTGCGCGGCACCGGCGGCCATGTCGTGGTCTACGGCGCCGATTGGACCTCGCTGACGGTGCTGGCCGAGCCCGACGTGAATGTCGGCCGGCTGCATCTGGAATCGCGCCCGGCCGCCCGCGCGATCGCCGGCCACCTCACCGCCACCCCTACCGGCAAGCACAGCAAGGACCGAACAGGTAATACCGATTGAAAGGAAAGAAATGTCCAATTTGGATCTCGCGCTGAAGGAAATGATGGCGATCGACGGCGCGCTCGGCGCATCGGTCGTCGATTACAACAGCGGCATGTCGCTGGGAATGCTCGGCAGTTCGAAGGCTCTGGACCTGCAGGTCGCCGGCGCCGGTAACACCGAGGTGGTGCGGGCGAAACTGCGTACGATCGAACAGCTGGGCCTCAACGAGGAGATCGAGGACATTCTGATCTCCCTGTCCACGCAGTACCACATCATCCGGCCGATGACCGGCCGCAACTCCAAGGGGCTGTTCCTCTATCTGGCCTTGGATCGTGGCCGGGCGAACCTCGCCCTCGCGCGGCATCGTCTGCGGGGCATCGAAGAGGAACTCGAGGTGTAGCCGAACCGCGGCGGAGTACGGCGCGCAGTGACGCGGTCGGCGGTGGTCACCCCGATTTTGCCCGCTCATACCGCTCGCCTACACTAGACCGGTTGCTCGGGCACCCTCGTGCCCATATGCGTGCGCGTTGCTCCGGGTGACAGCATTCCGAATCCGGTCGGCAATGGTGTCGGCCGGACCAGCCGAAATTGTCGTAGGCCCACGACCGCCCCGCGTGACGGTGCTGTATGGGAACCGCGGCGAGAAAGGTAACGGTCAACACATGACCATGACTGATCCGATCGCAGACTTTCTGACCCGTCTGCGCAACGCCAACTCGGCGTACCACGATCAGGTGAAGGCTCCGCACTCGAAGCTCAAGGCGAACATCGCCGAGATCCTCAAGCGCGAGGGCTACATCGCCGACTACCGCACCGAGGATGCGCCCGTCGGCCAGACCCTGATCGTCGACCTGAAGTACGGCCAGAGCCGGGAGCGCAGCCTGCAGGGTGTGCGCCGCGTCTCGAAGCCGGGTCTGCGGGTGTACGCGAAATCCACCAACCTGCCCAAGGTGCTGGGCGGTCTGGGCGTGGCAATTATCTCCACGTCGAAGGGCCTGCTCACCGACCGTCAGGCCAAGCAGCAGGGTGTGGGCGGGGAAGTCCTCGCCTACGTCTGGTAAGGGAGGTAGGAACAATGTCGCGTATCGGTAAGAAGCCGATCTCGGTTCCCGCCGGCGTCGAGGTGACCATCGACGGCCAGCAGGTGTCGGTGAAGGGTCCCAAGGGCACCCTCTCGCACACCGTCGCGGAGCCGATCACCGTCACGAAGGCCGAGAACGGTGAGCTGGAGGTGGGCCGTCCGGACGACGAGCGCCGCAACCGCTCGCTGCACGGCCTGAGCCGCACCCTGATCAACAACATGATCGTCGGCGTGACCCAGGGCTACGAGAAGAAGATGGAAATCTTCGGCGTCGGTTACCGCGTGCAGCAGAAGGGTTCGAACCTCGAGTTCGCCCTCGGCTACAGCCACCCGGTTCCGATCGAGGCCCCCGAGGGCATCACCTTCCAGGTCGAGGCCCCCACCAAGTTCTCGGTGTCCGGCATCGACAAGCAGAAGGTCGGCCAGATCGCCGCAGTGATCCACGGCCTGCGCAAGCCCGACCCGTACAAGGGCAAGGGCATCCGCTACGCCGGTGAGGTCGTTCGCCGCAAGGTCGGAAAGACGGGTAAGTAAGCCATGGCACAAACTGAAGCTCAGAAAGCCGCCCGCAAGCCGGTCGGCAAGGATGCGTCGACTCGTCGCCGGGTGTCGAAGACCCGTCGGCACTTCCGTCTGCGCAAGAAGGTCCTCGGCACCGCCGAGCGTCCGCGTCTGGTCGTGTTCCGCTCCTCGCGGCACCTGCACGCCCAGGTGATCGACGACTCCGTCGGTAAGACCGTCGCCTCGGCGTCCTCGATCGAGGCCGATGTGCGCGCGCTCGACGGTGACAAGTCCGCGAAGGGCAAGAAGGTCGGCGAGCTGCTGGCCGCCCGCGCGAAGGCTGCCGGTGTGGAGGCCGTGGTGTTCGACCGCGGTGGCCACGACTACCACGGCCGCATCGCCGCGCTCGCGGATGCCGCTCGCGAAGGTGGGTTGAAGTTCTGATGCAGATTCAGCTCATGGACCGAATGAACCTGAACGGAAGGAACGTCTGATGCCGGGACGTCAACGGCGTGACGGCGGCAACGGACCCGCCGGACAGAACAGCAACGAGCGCGATCAGCGCGGCGGTGGCCGCGATCGCCGCGGCGGCGGTGACCGTCGCGACAACGCCGCCGAGAAGAACCAGCTCGAGCGCGTCGTCGCGATCAACCGCGTCTCCAAGGTCGTGAAGGGTGGTCGTCGCTTCAGCTTCACCGCCCTGGTGATCGTGGGCGACGGCAACGGCCTGGTCGGTGTCGGATACGGCAAGGCCAAGGAAGTTCCCGCGGCCATCCAGAAGGGTGTCGAGGAGGCTCGCAAGGGCTTCTTCCGCGTCCCGATGATCGGCAGCACCATCACGCACCCGGTGCAGGGTGAGGCCGCCGCCGGTGTCGTCATGCTGCGTCCGGCCTCGCCCGGTACCGGTGTGATCGCCGGTGGTGCGGCGCGTGCCGTGCTGGAGTGCGCCGGTATCCACGACATCCTGGCCAAGTCGCTCGGCAGCGACAACGCCATCAACGTCGTGCACGCGACCGTCGCTGCCCTGAAGATGCTGCAGCGTCCGGAGGAGGTGGCCGCTCGCCGCGGTCTGCCGATCGAGGACGTTGCCCCGGCGGGCATGCTGCGTGCGCGTGCCGGACAGGGAGTCTGACATGGCACAGCTCAAGGTGACCCAGATCAAGTCCACGATCGGCGCCAAGAAGAATCAGCGGGAGTCGCTTCGCACCCTCGGTCTGCGCGGCATCCGCCAGACCGTGGTCCGCGAGGACAACGCCCAGAACCGCGGGCTGATCAACGTCGTGCGCCACCTCGTTTCCGTTGAGGAGGAAACCGCATGACCCCCATCAAGCTCCACCACCTGCGGCCCGCCCCGGGCGCCAAGACCGAGAAGATCCGTGTGGGTCGCGGTGAAGGCTCCAAGGGTAAGACCGCCGGTCGCGGTACCAAGGGTACGAAGGCGCGCAAGAACGTGCCGGCCCGTTTCGAGGGCGGCCAGATGCCGATCCACATGCGCCTGCCGAAGCTGAAGGGGTTCACCAACCCGTTCCGCGTCGAGTACCAGGTCGTGAACGTCGGCGATATCGCGCGCCTGTTCCCGCAGGGCGGCACCATCGGCAAGGACGAGCTCGTCGCTGCCGGTGCCGTGCGTAAGAACCAGTTGGTGAAGGTGCTCGGCGAGGGCGAAATCGGTGTGGCCGTTCAGGTCAGCGCCGACAAGTTCTCCGGCTCCGCCAAGGAGAAGATCACCGCCGCCGGTGGTACCGCCACCGAACTGGGCTGACAGTTACTGGTAATACAGTCGGGGCGCCGGACGGGTGAGAGCCCGTCCGGCGTCGCTGTTAGAGTTCAAGTGTTGTCTGCCAACCAGTCTGCCCCGTTGTCGTGGCACAGGACCGGCTCTGCCCTGTAGGGCACCGGTATGTGCCGAGGTGACGGAAGTGGGCGTGACCCCCGTGTCGTCAGCCAGGAGGATCTGTGCTTTCCGCCTTCGTGTCGGCCTTCCGGACCCCGGACTTGCGGCGGAAGATTCTCTTCACGCTGGGCCTGATCGCGCTGTACCGCGTCGGCGCCTCGCTACCGTCGCCGGGCGTCGACTACAAGGCGATCCGCCATTGCATCGACGTCGTCTCCGGCGGTGACAATGCCGGTATCTACCAGCTGATCAATCTGTTCTCCGGTGGCGCGCTGCTGCAGCTGTCGGTGTTCGCGATCGGGATCATGCCCTACATCACCGCGAGCATCATCATCCAGCTGCTGACGGTGGTCATCCCGCGGTTCGAGGAACTGCGAAAAGAAGGCCAGTCCGGCCAGAACAAGATGACGCAGTACACGCGGTATCTGTCGATCGCACTCGCGATCCTGCAGGCCACGGGTCTGGTCGCCCTCGCCGCGCGCGGTCAGCTGCTGCGCGGCTGCCCCGACGACATCCTGGCCGACACCAGCATCTTCGGCATGATCATCATCGTGCTGGTGATGACGGCCGGCGCGGCCCTGGTGATGTGGTTCGGCGAGCAGATCACCGAGCGCGGTGTCGGCAACGGTATGTCGCTGTTGATCTTCGCCGGTATCGCCGCCCGCATCCCGACCGAGGGCAAGCAGATCCTCGACAGCAAGGGTGGCTTGATCTTCGGGCTGGTGTGTGCCGCCGCCTTCGTGGTGATCGTTGGCGTGATCTTCGTCGAACAGGGCCAGCGCCGAATACCGGTGCAGTACGCCAAGCGCGTGGTCGGCCGCAAGATGTACGGCGGATCGTCGACCTACCTGCCGCTGAAGGTCAACCAGGCGGGTGTGATCCCGGTGATCTTCGCGTCCTCGCTGCTGTACCTGCCGAATCTGGTCGCCCAGCTGACCCAGTCGTCCAACTCCGACGGCTGGTGGCAGAAGATCATCCAGAAGTATCTGGTGAACCCGGGTAACCCGGTGTACGTCCTGATCTACTTCGCGTTGATCGTGTTCTTCACCTACTTCTACGTCGCCATCACCTTCAACCCGGAGGAACGCGCGGACGAGATGAAGAAGTTCGGCGGCTTCATTCCCGGTTACCGTCCGGGTAAGCCGACCGCCGACTATCTGAACTATGTACTGAGCCGAATCACCCTCCCCGGTTCGATCTACCTCGGTGCTGTTGCCGTACTGCCCAACCTGCTGTTGCACATCGGTGCCGGCGGTGGCGGTTCGAACTTCCTGCCGTTCGGCGGCACGTCGGTGCTGATCGTCGTGAGCGTCGGCCTCGATACGGTCAAACAGATCGAGAGCCAACTGATGAACAGAAATTACGAAGGGTTCCTCAAGTGAGACTCGTACTGCTCGGACCGCCGGGTGCCGGTAAAGGGACACAGGCCGAACTGCTGTCGGACAAGCTGGGTGTGCCGCACATCTCCACGGGGAATTTGTTCCGTGCGAACATCTCCCAGCAGACCCCCCTCGGCCGCGAGGCGCAGAAGTACCTCGACGCGGGCAATCTGGTGCCCAGTGATGTGACCAACCGCATGGTGGAGTCGCGCATCGCCGAGCCCGACGCCGTCAACGGTTTCGTGCTCGACGGCTACCCGCGCACCGTCGACCAGGCCGAGGCCCTGGAGAAGATGCTCAAGGAGTCCGGCCACGCGCTCGACGCCGTGATCAGCTTCGAGGTGGCGACCGATGTGGTGGTCGAGCGGATGCTCGGCCGCGGCCGCGCCGACGACACCGAGGAAGTCATCCGCAACCGGATGCAGGTGTACCGCGACGAGACCGAGCCGCTGCTGCAGCACTACGACGGCCTGGTCGTCTCCATCGACGGCGTGGGTGAGGTCGACGAGGTCAACGCCCGCGTGCTCCACGTTCTGGGTCGCTGAGGCGAATGGTCTTCGGCCTCAAGCAGAAGAAGGTGGTGCCCTTCCGCACCGCCGGTGAGCTCGATGCCATGGCCGCGGCCGGCGCGATCGTCGGCCGCGCGCTGGTCGCCGTGCGCGCCGCCGCCAAGCCCGGGGTCTCGACCTGGGAATTGGACGAGGTCGCCGAGCAGACCATCCGGGAAGCCGGCGCCGTCCCGTCCTTCAAGGGCTATCACGGTTTCCCGGGATCGATCTGCTCCTCGGTGAACGACCGTGTGGTGCACGGGATTCCGTCGAAGGACGAGGTGCTCGCCGAGGGCGATCTGGTGTCCATCGACTGCGGTGCGATTCTCGAGGGCTGGCACGGCGATTCGGCGTGGACATTCGGCATCGGCGAGGTGATCGAGGCCGACCGGCTGCTCAGCGAGGCCACCCGGCTGTCGATGGACGCCGGTATCGCGGCCATGCTGCCGGGCAATCGTCTGACCGACGTCTCGCACGCGATCGAGTTGGGCACGCGCGCCGCGGAGAAGGAACACGGCCGCGCCTACGGCATCGTCGACGGCTACGGCGGACACGGCATCGGCCGCCAGATGCATATGGATCCGTTCCTCGCCAACGAGGGTGCACCCGGACGCGGTCCGAAACTGGTAGTCGGTTCGGTGCTGGCCATCGAGCCGATGTTGACCCTCGGCACCACGGAAACCACTGTGCTGGAAGATGATTGGACAGTCGTCACCACCGACGGCAGTCGCGCCGCGCACTGGGAGCACACCGTGGCGGTCACCGAGGACGGTCCGCGAATCCTGACCGTTCGCCCCGAATAATCCGTTTCGCGACGCACCCGTGGCCACGTCGGCGCGGGTGCGTCGTGCTGTCGGCGCGCTGTTACGCCGTGCGGCCGGTCATGGTGGTGAGTGGAACCACGCCGGTCCAGCCGCACGGGCGGTCGCAGCTGGCGACGACCGTGGGCGCCCCGGCGAAATCGGCCGAAGCCCGTGCGGGATAACCGCATTCGGGACATTTGCCGAAGTAGTCGAGAACCTCGTGCATTCCGGGGTTCATGGCGATACTGCGTTCGGTCACGGGCCCTCCTCACAGTCGGCGTGCGATGTCGCGACCGCACGTGTCGATGAATATCTGCTGGTCGAGAACCTAACTCGCGGGCCGGTGCGATCGATCGGTTCCGGTGTGCGCATTGGACATCTCACAAGCGGTGCGGCGAGGCGCTGCGGGTGTGCCACAGCGGTGTCGTTCGCGGTGGGCAGCAGGTGCTCGGCATCACCCCTCTGTCCCGGGTGCACGGCGGTAGTCGACACTGAATTTCCTTGGGCGCCACCGGATATTCAATCTGGTGTGCTGTTGTTGCTACTGCGCGCGTCGACAGTGGAGGTGGCAGTGGTCAACGAACGGCTCCATGCCGACATGATGACGGTGCTCGAGGGGCTCGACGAGCAATTGCGCGGGATCGCGGAGATCCAGTTGCGACGCTCCCGCCTGACGGCTACGGCGAGCACCTGTGAGCAGCGAATTCAGGTGACGGTCAATGCCGACGGGCTCCTGATCGACACGAAGTTCGCCGACGATATCGCGGATCTGACCTACGACGAGATCGCCGCCGGGATGACCGCGGCGGTGCAGCAGGCCGCGGCCGAGGTGCTGCGCCTGGGTGCCGAACTCATGCAGCCGCTGCGCGAACGCAAACTGCAGTTGCCCAAATTGTCGGAATTCGTGGAGGGCGCACCGGATCTCGGGCAGATGATGCCCACCGCGCCACCGACGCCGACCCGGATCGAGGATTATCGCGACGTCCCGTCCGCGCATCCGATGGACGGTAGCGCGCACCGCTCGATGGTGTCCGACGAGGACTGATCCGCCGTGAGCCTGTACCTGCCCCCGCCCGTACGTCCGATCGCCTGGGTCGCCGGTGCGAGCTGGCCCGACGGTGACGAAGACAAGATGTGGGCGGTGTCGCGGGCCTGGGAGCAGGCGTCCAAGGATCTCGCGGCGCAGGTCCCCGGTATCGAGAGCGCGAAAACGGCGGCGATGGCGGCCTTTCCGGCGGGTGATGCCGCCGATCAGATCGGCAAGTTGTTCGACGTCTTCCTGCAGGGAGACCAGTCGCTCGCGACGCTGGCCGAATCGTTCAAGACCATCGGCGATTCGACCTTCGACGTCGGGACCGAACTGCAGTCGGCGAAGATCAACATCATCGTCTCGCTGTGCATTCTGCTGGTCGAGATCGCCTGGGCATGGCTGTTCCCGCCGACCGCACCGGCGGTGGAGGCGGCCGCGATCGGCACGACCCGATCGATCGTGAAATTCATCGCCGACGCACTGCAGAACGCACTCGAACGAGCCTGGGCGAAACTGGGATTCGCGACCCGCGGCGAACTCAACGGCGCCTCCCGGTACTGGTTCAAACACATCCTCTCGGCCGATACCTGGAAGGGGATGAAGGGGCAGACCTGGAAGTACAAGGCCAAGACGATTCTGCCCACGGCCAAGGGCATGGGCGTCTACACGCTGAAATTCGGTGAGGGCGCGCTCTGGGCGCCGGTCACCAATGCGATCGTGCAGGGCGCGC
This sequence comes from Nocardia mikamii NBRC 108933, assembly GCF_001613505.1. Lineage (GTDB taxonomy): Bacteria > Actinomycetota > Actinomycetes > Mycobacteriales > Mycobacteriaceae > Nocardia > Nocardia mikamii. The sequence goes on along the minus strand of NZ_BDCM01000003.1, from coordinate 896 downwards.
AGATCGCGGACGGTAAACGGCACGGATTCAACTGGAAGGAATTCGGCGCCTCCTGGGCGGCGTCGGCGTTGAGCACCATTCCCAGCCGCGAACTCGGACGCTACATGGGCTTCGGGATCGGCAACCTGGACAAGAAATTCGGCGGCGCGATCACCAATATGCCGTTCCGGTCGGGGATGTTCCTGCAAGGTGCCACCATCGGCGCCACGGCCGGTGTCTTCGGCAACATCTTCGGCAATATCGGCGCGGGCGCGGTGACCGGCGATATCGCGGGCGCCTTCGCGGGGCCGGAGGGGTGGGTCGGTAGCGCGGCCCGCGGTGGCATGGTCGGCGGTATACGGGGCCTCGGTACGAAGACGACCACCAATACCGAGGGCGACCCGCGATTCAACCTGTGGATGAATGCGAAAGCGCCCTGGGCCCCGCCGAAAACACCACCCACCAACAACCCGCTGACGCCGCGGCCGGTGCCAGGACAGACCGAGTCGTCGTCGACGACGCACTCCGGCACCACGACGACGAATACGGGCGGAAACCACCAGTCGGGTGGTGGTTTTCGCGATCCGTCGGATCCCAATTACATGACGCCGTCGCGTCCTGCTCCTGCTCCGCCGGTGAACGGTGGGCACGGTGGTGGTGGTTTTCGCGATCCGTCCGATCCGAATTACATGACGCCGTCGCGGCCGGCTCCCGCCCCGCCGACCCAACCGGCCGGAACCGGTGGTGGCGGAAACCATTCGGGCACACCGGGGTTCGATGGTCAGCACCAATCGACGGCCGGTGGGGGCGGTGGGGGTTTCCGGGATCCGTCGGATCCGAACTATATGACGCCGTCGCGTCCTGCTCCTGCTCCGCCGGTGAATGGTGGGCAGGGTGGTGGTGGTTTTCGCGATCCG
>NZ_BDCM01000002.1 GCF_001613505.1 Nocardia mikamii NBRC 108933 | reverse complement strand
TCGGATCCGAACTATATGACTCCGTCGCGTCCCGCACCACCGCCGCCGGTCGGTGGTGGTGGCAGTTTCCGCGACCCCTCGGATCCGAATTACATGACCCCGTCGCGTCCGGCGCCGGCTCCGCCCCCGCCCGCTGACCCGGATGAGCCGAAGGATCCAGGGAGGCCGTTGGGGCCGGGCAAGGATTATCGCGCGAAGTCGCGACCGAAGAAGGTGCCGGACATCGGTCCGATGCCGGCGCACTACGACGCCCCGGACGCGCCGGGCGAGGAAGCGTGGCTGGACGCGGCCGAGCCTCCGCCCTCGCCGCGCGCGGCGGCCTCGGACGATCCGGGCGCGGACGATCCGGGTGGGGGCGATCCGAATGTCGACAAGCCGTTCCAGATGTAGGCACTCAGGTAGGGACTGACAATGGCGGAGAAGATCGAGGTGGATGTCGACGCGCTGACCAGAGCCGCCGACCTGCCCGAGGACGTCTCACACAAAGTGCGAGGCGTGATCGATACCCTGCACAACACTCTCACCGGAATCGAGAACGACTCCACCAATCAGCCGTGGGGAAACGACAAGTCCGGCAAGAAGTTCGCCGACGGCGACAAGGGATACAAGGCGACGCGGGCCAATATGGTCGACGGCGGCTACGGCATGGCCGATGCCCTGTTCCAATTCGCCGAGGGGGAGCGTTCGGCCGCCGACCAGTTCAGAGCCGCCGAACAAGGTTCCACCGAAGGTCTCGGAGGCTGATCGTGACGTTGCCGAACGCGGATACCACCGAGTGGACCCAGATTTTGGGTGCGGCGAATTCCGGTGTGCTGCAATTCGATACGAAGGACATCAAGGCCGCCACCGATGCCGCGGCGCAGCTGATCGCCAATCTGGAGGCATTGGCGCAATCGGTCCACGACACTCGCGCGCACGAGGTCGGCGCCTTCAGCATTCTGCAGTCCAGCCGCGATCTCGCGGGTGTCTACAGCAATCACGGTGCGGCACTGTACAACTCGCTGATGACCCATGCGAATGTGGTTCGCGACCAGTTCGACACCTTCGTCGCCGCCGGTAAGACGTTCGCCGCGCACGAGAACAGCTCGACGTTCAATTTCGACACGATCGCCAAACCCAAGGACGTCACCAGCAATGTGACGCCGCCCAAACTCTCCTCGAACGGGGGAAGTCTGGTCGCCGACCTCAATCAGGATTTCGTCGACGACAGCTGGTCGATGCCCAGTTTCCCCGAGGCGATTCAGGGCTACGGCGGTAAGACCGATTCGGTCACCATCAACATCGAGAATCCGGACAGCCTGGACTGGGACCAGATGATCCAGCTGGGCCAGACGATTCACGCGCAGCCACCGATGGATCTGTCCGGGTTCTGGGATTCGATGTCGAAACTGATATCGAGCAATATGGCCACCTACGCGGACCAGATCGCGAAGTTGCAGGCCAGCTGGACCGGCACCGCGTCGGCCGCGGCGGTGACCGCCGTGCGCAATTACAAGGACAGTACGCAGGACCTGATCGACGCCATCAAGGTGACCGGTGCGAGTTTGCGGTACACCAGCGACTGGCTCGAGGCGACCCGTAAGTCGATGCCCACTCCCGGACAACCGGAGAAGACGGGCTGCAAACATCACCACACCGACGAATACCGCGCCAATTACAAGAAGTACTACGCGGATCCGATGAAATCGACGATCTCGACGATTCCGACGATCGCCATTCCGGGGCAGACGGGCGGTGGCAGCACGTCGGGCAGTGGATCCGGTTCGGGCAGCGGTTCGGGATCGGGTAGCGGTTCAGGATCGGGTAGCGGGTCCGGGAGTGGTTCGGGTTATGGCAGTGGTTCCGGCTATGGAAGCGGATCGGGTTATGGCAGTGGATCCGGCTATGGAAGCGGATCGGGTTATGGCAGTGGATCCGGCTACGGCAGTGGGTCCGGGTACGGCAGTGGTTCCGGGTACGGGAGCGGGGCGGGTTACGACAGCGGTTCCGGGTACGGGAGTGGTTCGGGTTACGGGAGCGGTTCCGGGTACGGGAGCGGTTCCGGGTACGGCAGTGGGTCCGGGTACGGGAGCGGTTCCGGCTACGGCAGTGGGTCCGGCAGCGGCGCCACATCGCAGCAGCTGCAAGCGGCCTACGAGCAGGGCTACGAGGCCGGATACGAAGAGGGGTCGCACAGTTCGGGTTCGGGCAGCGGTTCCGGCTACGGGGGCGGCTACGACAGTGGTTCGGGCTACGACAGTGGGTCCGGGTACGGCAGTGGCTCCGGCTACGGCAGCGGCGAGGGCTACGGCGGCGGCCAAGGCTATGGAAGTGGCCAAGGCTATGGGAGCGGCGAGGGCTATGGGAGCGGCGAGGATTACGGGAGCGGCGAGGACTACGGCAGCGGTTCCGACTACACCGGCTCGGGTTACGGAGGTGGCACGGGCGGCGGTTACGGCGGCGGATCCGGGGCGAGTTCGGGTTCCGGCAGGACGAGCAAGAGTTCGCAGATCCCGAGCGACTACGACAGCATGCCGGGTAGTGGCGAGTCCAACCAGCAACTCCCGAATCTGAGCGACCTGCTCAATTCCGCCGGTCTCGGTGACACCGGCGGATCCTCCGGCGGCAGTTCCGGTCCCAGCAGCACGCCGTACTCGGGTCCGAGCGGCAGTGGCACCGGATCGTCGACCGGTACCGGATCCACCTCGGGGACGGGTTCGTCGACGATTCCGTCGAATCTCGGCAAGACTCAGCAATCCGGGGCCGGCGCGGCCAAGAACGGCCAACAGCAACTGCCGTCGCTCGATGATCTCCTGTCCGGGCTTGCGGGAGAACAGGATACGGAAGCCGGCACCGGTACCACCGGCGACAGCCTCGGTCAGACGGTGCCGTCCTTCGGTGATTCGGCGACGACGGGAAGTTCGAATCCGCTGGAATCGCTGCTCGGTGGGACAGGTACGACGAATCCGCTCGAATCGCTGCTCGGCGGGACCGCCGGGGGTTCCAACCCGCTCGAATCGTTGCTCTCGGGCGGCGAACAGGCGCTGAACCAGCTCGGGCAGACCGCCCACGACAGCCTGACCGGCCTGGGGCAACTGCTGTCCGGCATACCCGGATTCGATCAGTTGCTGGCGAGCAATCCGGAGCTGAGTCATCTCCTGGCCGGTATCCCCGATCTGGACCAGTTGGTGTCGGGCTCGACAGGGTTGGATCAACTACTCTCCGGCAATCCGGATCTGAGCCATCTGCTCTCGGGCATTCCCGGTCTGGATCAACTGTTGTCGGGCACGGGCGCCACCGATCCGCTGCCCTCGCTGGCGGAACGGCTGCGGGACCTCAGCCACACGCCGGGTATGGAGGGGCTGTCGGATATCGCGGCACAGCTGGATCCCGGTGGCGGTGGTGACAGCGCCGGTGGCGGGGGCGCCGATGCGGGGGGAGCAGGCGGTGGAGTCGGCGACGGTACCGGGCCCGACGATGCGACGTCGCCCCGGCAACTCGACCAAGCGCGGCAACCGGACAAGTTCCCGCGCGCATCGCTGCCGGCGGACGTCTCCTCCTACGGTGCGGGGCAGCACGATTCGTACGACCAGCAGGCCGGTCAGCCCGGACAACCGGGTCAGCCCGGTATGGCGGGGACCCCGGCCTCGAGTGCGGGCAATTCCGGACCGCAGGGCCAGCATCGGCGGCCGAAGTATCTGACCTCCACGGACTGGCTGGACGACGCGATGGGCGACACCCCGTTCCGGGTCAAGCCGGTGATCGAACCATGAACGAGGACATGTGAACAGGTGGACTCTGACGGACCTGGAATTCAAGGTGTTGTGCGACACCCGATTCTTCGGTCTGGTCCCGTCGATGTTCAGCATCACCAGCCGCATTCCGTATCTGGACGACTACGAACGCGAATGGCGCCGCACCCGAGCGGAATTGGAGAACCGCGGCGACAGCGCCTTCGAAGCGATCGTGGACACCATGGTGCTGCCGGAGGTGCTGGTCGGCGGGGAGGCATGGGAGGATTCGGATTTCGACAATCCAACCAAGCGGGTGCGCTTCTACGCCGGGCGGCTTGGTTCCCGCGGGTTCGTGGTCGTCCAGTTGCCCGGCGAAACCCTGAAACATGCCGAAGGTTTCACCATTACCGCCTGTGATCCGCGGGCGCTCGGTGAGACGGTCGTCGGTCTGCTGCCGGCGGCCGAACCGGGCCGGCGCGGACCGATCGAGATCGAGATCGGCGAGAGCGCGGGCCGGCCCTCGGGCGGCGGTTCCGTGGTCGCCGACGACGATGACGACGACCGCGGCCTCACCAGCGCGGCCTTCTTCGACCTCCCCGCGGCTCACACCGGCACCGTCCGACTGACGCAGGGCAGATCGAAATTCGGTCCGCGCGGGCGTATCTCGGTCGCCCGGCTGTGGCGGGATCTGCCCGGCGACGGTCGCTACGTGATTCCCCTGGAGGAACCGGCGCCGGTAGCCGTCGGGATGGGGTCGGCAGGGTTGATCGACTGGATCGATACCGAGGCCGAACACATCGTGCAGCGGATGAACGACTATCAGGAGGTGGACGAGTGAGCGCGCCGCTCACGCCTCGAGCAGCAGCGTGACCGGCCCGTCGTTCACCAGGGAGACCTGCATGTGCGCGCCGAAGCGGCCGGTCGCGACGGTGGCGCCGAGGTCGCGCAGTGCGGCGGCGAATTCGTCGACCAGCGGTTCGGCGACGGATCCGGGCGCCGCGGCCGACCAGGACGGCCGGCGGCCCTTCGCGGTGTCGGCGTAGAGGGTGAACTGGCTGACCACCAGAATCGGCGCGCCGAGGTCGGCGGCCGAGCGCTCACCCTCCAGAATGCGCAGACGAAACAGCTTGTCCGCCAGACTTTTCGCGAGTGCGGCGGTGTCGGTGCCGGTGACACCCACGAGGGCGAGCAGGCCGTGCGGCACTCCCATCGCGGGCGGGTCGATCTGTCCCACCACCTCGTCGTCGACCGTGACCCGGGCCGAACTGACGCGCTGTACGAGGATTCGCATGCCCTCCATCATCGGATACCGGCCGCCGAGGCGGTTTCGCGGTGGCTTCCGGGACCGGCCACCGGGTGTTCACGTCGGCGCCACTGACGATTTTCCCGCGACTGCCATCGTCGAAGTCCAGCGTCGACGGGCGCCGGCCGGCAGTGCGATGGAGGGACGGACGATGGCGGACGAGATCGAGGTCGAGGTGGCGAAACTCCGCACGGCCGCCGGGAAGACGCAGGATGTGCGCGACCACATCGAACAGGTGCTGACGACATTGCAGGGCAAGACCACCGCGTACGGAAACTGCTGGGGGGACGACAGTCTGGGCAAGCAGTTCGCGGGCACCGGCAGTGGCGACGGCTACCTCGCCGCGCACGACAATATGGTCACCGGCGCGCGCAACTTCTCCACCGCCTTCCAGAAGTTCTCCGACGGCCAGAACGACAGCGCCACCTATCTGGAGACCATGGAGCACGGCAACACCTACGGCTTCAAGTGATCGACCAGCCGCGGATCGAGTGCCCATGACGAACGAGCATATGAAGGCCGAGCTGGCCGGAATCATCGGCGAGGCCAAACAGCAACTGCGCGTGATCGCCGAAATTCAGCGTGACCGTGCGGAATTGACCGGCACCGCGTCGGTGCGCAAGAACCGGGTCACGGTCAGCGTGAATGCCGACGGCACCGTCATCGAGACCAAATTCGGCGCCGGGATCGAGGATCTGAGCTACTCCGAGATCGCCCGGGCGGTGACCGAGGCGGCCCAGCAGGCGTCGAAGAACCTGGCACAGCGGCAACGCGAATTGATGGCGCCGCTGCAGGAACGCCGGGCCCGGTTGCCCAAACTCACGGATCTGATCGAGGGCATGCCGGATATGCGGTTGCCGACGGCGCCGGAACCCTCACTGGCGCCGCCGGATTCGCCGGAACGTACGGCCGCCTACGGCGAGGACGAACTCCGGTTCGCGGATGCGGAGACCTATCCGGTCGAACCGGAACACCGGGTCACCGACTCCAGTTGGTGACCCGGGGTAACAGCGCATGATCGAGTTTCCCAGCTGGCTCGAGTGGCTGGGTGCGGCCATCGGAATGGAATGGCCGCACGGCAACGAAGACGATATGTGGGCGCTGGCGGGCGACTGGCACACCGCCGCCGGCGAGCTGCGCGAAATCCTGAGCCTGATGGACGACGCCAAGTCCGCGACGTTGGCTGCCTATCCGTCCGGCGACGGCCAGCAGCAGATGATCGACACGTTCGACAGCATGCGCCACGGCAAGGATTCGCTGGAGGCGCTGGCGGGATACTTCGATCAGGTCGGGGACTCGGTCTACGGCGGCGGTACGCAGATCGAATACACCAAGCTGATGTTCTATTCGACGCTGGTGATCACCGCCGCCGATATCGCCGCGGTGTGGATCTTCCCGCCGACCGCTCCCGCGGAGGAAGCAGGCATCATCGTCGCGACCCGCGTCGCGGTGCGGATGATGATGCGCCGGGTGCTCGACGCGATGGCCGGCTGGGCGGGCCGGCTGGCCGAGAACGCGTTGGTGCGCTTCATGTTCCGGCATGTACTGCTGAACGCGGCCCTCGGGGCGCTCCAGGATTTCGCGGTGCAGCAGTGGCAGGTGTGGGAGGGGCACCGCAAGAGCATCGACTGGCAGCAGCTCGAGGTCACCACCTTCGCCGCGGGTGTCGGTGGCGCGGCCGGTGGCGCCTTCGGCGAGGCGATGGGCAAGAAGTTCGGCAACGCCTTCCGTAACGAGGTCGGCGATGTCACTTCGAAGTGGGGCGTCAATCTGACCCGCGCGGGAATCGGCGCCGGATCGGGCCTGGTCAACTCGGTGGCGGCCTTCGGCGGCTCGGTCGGCTGGCAGTTCGCCTCCGATCTGGCACACGGTGATCTGGACACCGCGCTGAAGAACCTGAAGAACACCCACGTCGATTGGCGTATGTTCAGCGCCGGTGCGATCACGGGCGGGGCGTCGGCGCTGAATCACAATTTCGCACACAGTCATTTCGAGAACTCGCCGTTCTGGAAGCTGAACGCGCCGCGCGTAGATCTGGGCAATATCGGGGACCTGCACGGCTTCACCCACGACGGCACCGTGCCGAACGCGCACGTCGACCTCGCGAATGGTAACGGCACTGTGCCGCACGATGATTCGGCCACCGTAGCGGGCGGCGAGCGGGGATCTTCCGGACCCGGACGCGGCGGGCCGGTGACCGACGGTCACGACAGTCACGCGGGTGCGCCGACAACGACGGCGGGCACCCACGAACGCCCGGCCGCGGAGGCCGGTGGTTCGCCGGAACAGACTGCGCCACCGGGACGTGCGGACACCGACGAGGTCGCACCGCCGACTCCTGCGTCGGAGCGCTCCGGGACGGAGGGCGCGAGTTCGCCGTCCGAGTCCGCGACATCCGGTGGCCCGGTATCCGACTCGTCCTCAACTCGCGTCGTTCACGACGAAACTCTCGGCGGCGCACACGATTCCACGACCACCGATACCCCGGGAGGTCAGAGCGGCCGTCCGCACGAGACTGCGACGACATCCGGATCCGAATCGGCGTCCCATGCTTCGGCTGCCGCTCCAGCCACGAGCGAAGGGGCCGCCGGCCCTGCCGCGTCGTCCGGCCCGGCCGAGTCGGCGAGTTCCGCCGCCGCGTCGGGTCCGGCTGCGTCGGGCCCGGCCGAGTCGGCAAGCCCTGCCGCCGCGTCGGGCCCGGCGGCGGCTTCCGGCCCGAGTACCGGGACGAGCGCGTCGTCGGGTCCGAGCGCGTCGAGCTCGGGAGCCTCGACAGGTTCCAGCCCGACAACCGGCGCATCGGCGGGATCAACTTCCGCTTCCGGAGCCTCGCCGACCGACGCCCGCGGACCCGCGTCCGGCGGTGCCGAGACTCCCCGGACCGGCGAGGTGCGCGGTCCCGACACCAGAACCACCACCGACGGACGCGCCGCCTCCGATCTCGGCCGAGGCGCCGCCACCGACGCCCGGCCGCAGGGCAGAGCCGGTGCCGCCGACGCGTCCACGGCCCGCCCCGCCGATCCGCGCGTGCAAGCCAAGGTCGGCGACTCCGAGGGCCCGCGCGCCGCGAGCCGAGCCGGCGCGAGCGAGGGCGAGCGCGTCACCGCCAAACCGGACCGCGCGGACACCGCCCAGCCGCGAGACCGCGCGGATACCGCCCAGCCGCGAGACCGCGCGGACACCGCCCAGCCGCGAGACCGCGCAGAAACCGCCCAGCCGCGAGACCGTGCCGCTGCCGGACCGCGCACGGACCAGGGACGCGGAGCCGAGTCGGCGCGCGGTCCGGGCGACCGCTCCGAAAACCCCCGCACGCCAAGCAAATCCGATCACCCCGCCGCACCGAGGCCGGACCGGGCAGCAGCCCGCGACGAGAGCCGAGAGCAGTCCGCCGATCTCGGGCGTACAGACGGCCGAGATCCGCGCGATTCGACCGAGCCCGCACCACGGGACCCCGAGCGGCGCGAGGCCGACACGGCGACACCGCGCGATCGGGACGAGGCGTCGCAGCGGGAGCCCGAGCAGCGTGACACCGACACGTCCGCCCCGCGCGATACCGACAGCGCCGAGCCTCGAGTATCCGAGCATGCCGGTCCGAGGGATGCCGACCATGTCGGCCCGCGTGATTCGAACGGTGCACTCCCGCACGACGAGCGTGTGCCGTCTCGCGAGTCCGACCAGGCCGGACGAAGCGCAGACGAGTTCGTTACCGCCCGCGACGCCGACTCGTCGGTCCCTCGGGATGCGGATACCGCCGTTCCCCGCGAGGCCGACTCGTCGGTCCCCCGCAATGCCGATACCGCCGCACCGCGCGATGCCGATACCGCCGCACCGCGCGATGCCGATACCGCCGCACCGCGCGATGCGGATTCGGGCATGCCGAACCGCGCGGACGAGCCGGGGGTGCGACACGATACGGCCGACGACGCCGCGGGTACACCGCGTGACGACGCCCGCGATCCGGCGCGAGACCGGTCCCACCCGGACAACTCGCGCGCGGAACAGGATGGCACGCAGGAGAAATCGTCCGCAGCGAGCGAACCGCGACGGCGCCCGGCGGCCGATACGAACCACGACGGTACGGTGCGCAGACCGGTCCGCGACGAGGCCGGCGAAGACGGCGTCCGGCACGACCGCGACGACGCGAACGGTGACCGGCCCGAAGACCGGCTGGTGCCGGGTGCTCCGCCGATGCCGGCGCAGGTCGGCGATCATCAGCCGGTGCGGTCCGGGCGGAGCGAGCAGCCCGATCACACCGGTGCGCCGGATGCGGCGAAACCGGCCACCCCTCGTCCGGAGTCGACCCGCGGTCGCTGTGCCGAATTGGCGCTGAAGCTGATTCGCGATCTCACCGGTAGCAAGACGATCCGGCTACCCGAGCGGGCGGTCGGGCCGGAAGGTATGACCGCCGCGGAGGTGCAGGCGGACGCCGGTGGGCGGATGGTGAAGGTCGGCGATCACGACGCGATCGCGCGGCGCCTCTCGCGGATGCGCAAGGGTGCGTCGGCACTGGTGGTCGACGGCTATCACGCCGGTCCGGGCCGCCGAGTCGTCGGTGCGCACGCCTATGTCATGGTCCATGAGGGCGGCGGGCGGATCGTGGTGCGCGATCCGAGCACGGGGGTGGTGACCGACCACCCGGCGAGCGTGCCCGCGGATCTGCACGACACCCACATGATCCTGTTCGACCACCGTGGGCGTCCCATCCATCCGCTCACCCCGGAACACCGCGAAGCCCTTGCGCGACAGCGGGATCCGTCCGCCGTACGGATTCGGCAGGCGCTCGACGACAATGTCGGCCGCGTCCACGAACTGCTGCTTCGAACACCCACCGGCAGACGGATTCTCGGCGAACTCACCGATCGCCGCTATCGCGAGCACATCGATCAGGGCTCGCACAGCGACGGCAGATCCGGGTCTTTCCGGCGCCGCGACATCACGGCGGTTCTGTACGCCGAGGGACGCGGCCAGATCGCTCAGGCACTGACCCTCGCGCACGAGAGCGTGCACGCCGAGCGTTATCTCAACGGCGAATCCCCCGCCGACCGTCCCCTCGAACTCTCGCGCGACGACTATGTGCGCGAGATGGTGCACGAGGAGGCGATGGCCTCCGGTCGCCGATTCCAGTTGGCGGCGCAGTTGCGCGAACTCGGCTACGACATCGCCGAACATCCCGCCGAGGTCGCCTATCGCCATGCCTACGAGCGCGCGCTGCGCGGACTAGAGGGCCCGGGAGCGCACGAGATCGCGCACGAGGTGGCGGTCGACCATCTTCGCAATTATCTCGAACATGTCCCGCCCAACGACAGCGGCCGGACCTACGCCGATCACTATCGCGATATCTGGGATCGCGCGCACGACGGCGCCCGCGTTCCGACCGATCAGAGCGTCCGCTACGTGCCGGACGACCCGGTGGTCCGCGACCGCATCCGCTCGGCCGCGCTCGAACGGCATATCGCCACCGTGCGGTTGAACGAGCATGCGCAGGAGCTGGCTCACGTCGCCGACCGGGTGGCCGATCGCATTCCCTACGACCCGACGATGCGCCGGGATATGGTGCAGCACTTGATCTCCGATCAGTTGCGCAATATCGGCCGTGAACTCGGGCACGACGGACCGGCACCCGAGCGGCGCGCCGAGTTGCGGCGGCTGGCCCACGATCTGCGTCGGATGTCGGATCTCGTCGATCGCCATCACAACGCCCTGGCCGAGGTCGACCGGCTGCGGGCGAGTGCCGCGGCCGACGTCGCGCGGCGGCTGCTCGGCGACATGATCGCCGATGCCCCGGGTGCCGAATTGTTCGGTGATCACTTCGCGGTGATTCCCGGTGAGCCGGAACGGATCATGGTCGCCGCGGCGCCCGGCGATCACGAGCGGGTCATGAGGGCGGCGCCGCCCGAGATCGTGGAGCGACTGGCCCGCCCCCGTGTCGAGCCCGAACACCTGAACGTCGACACCCGTCACAACGGCGAGATCCGTTACGAGCGGGTCGATCAGCCGGGACCCGCCCGGGACGAACCCGCCGAACCCGTCGAGCCGCAGGACCTCGCGGCCCAGGCGTCCGAGGCGATCGTCGGCGAGCTACGGCGGAAGCTGGCGGAGGTGCCGGTGGGCGCCTGGGCGGTCGACACCCTGCACGCGCGGGGCGTGACCATCGAACACGACTCCGGCGGCGGTCATCGGTACGAGCCCGCCCGCAACCGGCTCACGCTCGACATCGGTGGCACCGACGGCGAGCAGATGGCCGCCCTGGTTCATGCCGCCATCCACGCCGAGCGGGCGCACGAGCGCAGCACCGGCGACGGTGTGCTCGACCGCGATCGGATGTCACGCGACGACTACGTCTCGCACATGCTGGACGAGGAAACCGACGCGCACGCAATGGAATACAACGCGCTCGCGCAACTGCGCGAGGCGGGCCACGATATCGCGACCAGCCCGCTCGAGCGGATCTACCGCGACGCGTTCACCGCGGCTCGCGAGCGGGCGGCCACGCGGGACGATCTGCCGGGTGATGCGGCGGCGCGGGCCGCCGAACTGGACCGGATCGCGAACCGGGCCGGCGTCGACGCGATCCGCCCGGCCATCGGTGATCACGCGCCCGACGGCGGGGCGAGTTACGCGCACGGTTACGGCGAAGCATGGGATTCGGCGCATCCGCCCCGCGAGGATGCGCCCGCCGGGCAGCGGCCTCGCCCGTCGGCCGGTCCGCCCGAGCCGCGCGACGGGGGCGGGGCCGGCTATACCAATCACTACGGCGGCGACACCGCTTACGGCATCAAGGGATGGGTGAGCGAGAGCGGCGTGCTGCACGTCGAGGTGCATGTCGGCCCCGATACCCCGTCCGGACGCGAGATGTTCCGGGATCTGATGAACGAACTCGGCGACCGCGTCGACGCGATCCAGGCCGAATGGTTCGACGGCGGGGCGTTGACCGACAATCTGGACAGTTTCAATGCGGGAGTGCAGGAGGGGCTCACGCCGGAGGAGGCCGCACGCCGAACCTTCACCGGCACCCTCGCCGAGGAGCTGGGCTACACCGAGGTCACCTTCGGGGATCCGGATCTGCCGGGCGACTCCGGGCTCGAAGGACGGTTGGGTGAGAACACCGGCGTCACAGTACTTTTCCGGCATCCCGAAGGGTCCGACGGCGCACCGCACGTGGACAGTCCGGAGTTGCCCGACGGTGCCGGTGGTGCGGGTCGTCCGCCCGGTGAGACCCCCACGCCGGGTGCGGCCCCCGGTGAGCCACCGCGGCGCGCCGAGCTCGTCGTGGCCGTCGACGGTGAGCACGTGCGGCTGCGGCTGGTCGCCGACGGCGGCGGGCGGTGGCGGGTCGAGTCCGTGGAGCCGGTCCGGGAAGGTGAGCAGGCGGGCGGCGGTGAGGTCGAGCCGGCGAAGCCTGGCCGGCTGCGTTCGCTGTGGCAGCGGTTCACCGGCGGGTACGAGGGGCACTATCCGAAATATCCGTCGGGCAGTGGTCAGGACGGCAAATATCAGACCGAGATGACCGAGGATTTCGGGCATCTGCTCGACATCCACGCGCTCGAGACCCTCGGCGACCACGACATCAGCATCAACTACGCGCGGTTGCTGAAGGAATCGTTCACGCTCTGGATCAACCGGGAGCACGTGCCGCTGCTGAACCACCTCACCGCTCGGATGGATCTGCAAGCGGGCGAACACATTCCGATGCACGCCCGCGACGGGCGGGAGTACGCGTACTGGAACGAGGACGCGGACCCGGCCGAGGTCGCGGCGATGCACAAGTATCTGCGCGATATCGGCCTCGGCCATCTGGTCGACGAATCACAGCCGCACGACCTACCCGGCCGTGCCACGCCGCAACTCGGCGAACCCGAAGCGCCGCACGGCAATCCGGCCGACGACTTGCGTGCCGCCGCGAATCGTCTGGGCATCGAGCTGTCCGATATCAGTCCGGAAACGCTGCGCCGCGCACTCGATACCGCCGAATACCAGAATGTGCGCCGGGCCGCCGTCATCGAAGCCCTGCGCGACGCGGCACATCGCTACAACGCCGAACACGCCGATATCCCGTACCGGCCGCAGTCGATCACCGACCACAATCCGCTCGGGCGGTTCCTCAAGGAAGTGATCATCGCTCAGGGCGACGATCCCGGCCTGCTGAACTGGCGCGGCGTGAACAACGGCGCCGAATCGGGCCGCGACTTCGACGTGCTCAACGTCGAGAACCCGGACGAGCGCATCGAATACGATCCCGACGACGAGTCGGGCCGCGACCAGGGCCTACGGACGTATTTCGAGAATGCGCTGCGGCGCGACCAGATTCGCGACGAACGCGCGACCTGGGCCGACCTGCTCGCCGCCGAACTGTCCCGGCTCGAACCGGATCAACTCGACCGCGCAGTGAACGAGCTGTGGGACGGAGTGCACGAACGTGCCGGGGAGATCCGCGATTTCGCCGACCAGGTGGCGCAATTCCGGGAACGCTTCCCCGCCAACGATGTCCGGGAGTTGCCGCCACGGCGACCGGGCGAGCCGGGCCGGTTGGTGATCCTCGACGTGCACGGCGACCACGAGCAGACGCTCGCCGGCGCGCTCGATCGCCGCCCCGGGCTCGCCGCGCGCCTCGCCAACGGCGAGGTGCGGGCGGAGAAGTGGACCGTCGTCGTCGACGCGAACAATCAGGCGCACGTCCGTCACCTCGGCGATATCGAGGGACGGGCGATCTCGGTGGACGTCGAGGGCAGGCATCTGGACGGACTGCTGGTCCGCGACGCCGACGGCGACTGGCACGTCACCCAGCCGCCCGCCGAGGCGGCCCCGGCCGCGCCGCACGCCCGCACGCCGGACGAAATCCGTTCCGTGCGAGACGATCTCGCTCGCGAGCTCGGCCTGGACCCCGAACAGATCAGCCCAGAACTCATCGAACACGAACTGCGCGCCAACGATCTGCGCGCCCTCCAGATCGAGGCGCTGCTGGACCACGCGCGCAGCAGCGACGCCATCGAGTCCTTCCACGATCTGGCCAACGCGCGCGACCGGCTCGCTCAGACCAGCGGTATCAATGACGCGCAACACGCGACACCGGAGCGGGTCGCCGAGTCGATCGCCGACCGCGGTACCCGCAACGCACTGCGCAAACAGCAGGTCGAGCAGCTGGTCAGGTACTACGACAAACTGGCGAGCTATGTGAAGGGGCGCGGCGAGGATCCGGCTCACCTGGTCGAGGCCCGCGACCACCTCGTGCGTGCTCTGGGCGGCGAACCGGAGGACGTTTTCCCGAGGAAGTACTCGAAGGAACTCGACTATCAGCGGAATCCGCAGGGAATCGACCCCGGCGAACTGACCTCGCTGATCCGCGGGCGGCTCCGCGACCCCGGCACCGCCGCGGCGCTCACCGACTTCATCCGGACCCTCGCGGACGCGGATCCGTTCACGAACGGATTGCGTTTCGACCCCGCGACCGATCCGCGGGTATTCGACGGTGAAGTGCCGATGCACGATCCGGAGGCGCTGACCCACCTGCGGGAGATCATCGGCGACGGGCAGCGGCTGTTCGGCACGCCCGACCCGGATCAGCCCGTCGCGTCCGGATCGCGGCCGAATCGCGATTGGGCCCGGCTGCTCGGCCACGACCTCACCGACGCCACGCCGGAACAATACGTGCGGGCCTACGAGGCCTACCGCGACGGCAAGATCGAGAAGCACGAGCGGCTCACCCCGGCACAGCGGGAGCAGGTGCAGCGCGAACTGCGCGACGAGGTGCGGCAGCGGGCCGCCGACCTGCGGGCGCTGGCGGAACTGAACGACCGCTACCACCGGGCGGTCGCCGACCTGCCGGAGAACCGGCAGGCGACCATCGATCGGATCAGCCGGGAATGGGCGGCGGCGTGGACGGAGCGTGAACGGGCCCGCGACTACATCGAGGACCATGCCTACGAACTCCGCGTCACGCCGGAGGAATTGCTGTCCGACGACCTGAAAGACGGTTCGGCCCTGCACGATCTGTTCGGCGAACTCGGGTCGCGCACCGTCCGGGGTGAGAATCTCGCCGACTATCGACGGCGGTTCGAGGAGTTCACGCGCAGGTACGAAGCGCTGTTCGAGGCGACACGCAGATTCCACGACAACGATGTGCGGGTCGCGGATCTGGACGCGGAACTGCGCGCCGCCGTGGAACGCGATGTGGAGCTGTCCGAAGGTGACGACGGGGACGACGGCGCGGCCGCCGCTCCGCCGCAAGGACCTCCGTCGAAGCCGCCCAGTTCGCCGGGCGAGGGTGCGCAGCCGCCGGAGCCCGAGGGCGGGGACCCCGACGGTGCCGATTCCGGTGCGACCGCACCCGCGCGTATCGAAACGCCCACCGAGTGGGGCATGCGGATCCGCGCGGAGAACGCGAGCTGGGACGCGCGCATGGCGGCACGGCATGCCGTGCGCATGCGAGAACTCGCCGACGAAATGGTCGCGCGCGATCCGGACGGCCCCGAAGGCGCCCGGTCCTGGGCCGCTCGGATGCGCGCCGATCAAGCGGAATGGGAAGCGCGGCAGACCGCCCAGCACGCCGACTGGCTCTGGAAGATCGTCGGAGACCACCGCGGGCCCACCGAACCGCCTCCTCCGCCATCGGACAGCGGGCCGAAACCTGCTGCGCCCGAACCGGAATCGGGTACGCGGACAACAAAACCGGACGGCCCGTTGCCGGAAGGTGGAGACGCCGCGGTGCGAAAGCCGGACCCCGAGGATCCGGGGCTCGGGGACGCCGCCGTACCGAAGCAGCCGGCCGATGCCGGTGAGCCCGCGCCGAAGACGGGTGACGACGCACAGGCGAAGCCGGAAGGGACTGCGCCCGACCGGAAGCCCGAGGCCGCGGACCCTGAACCCGCCGGGAAACAGCCCGAGTCGGGCGCGGATCCGATCGACGCCGCGCTCGCCCGGCAGGATGCGGCTCACAACGAGTTGCGCCGGATCGCAGGGGAACTCGGCCTCTCCGATCACGGCAGCGCGCGCGATCTGGAGGCAGCGATCCTCCGCCGGATCGAGGAGGAGTCGGCCGAACACCAGGCCACCATCGCCCGGAACGATCTGCGTCCGGACCAGTGGGCCGCCGCCCGCGATCGGGCCCAGCAGCGGCTGAACGAGCTGTACCGCCTGCGCCGCGAGATGATGCGCGCCGCCCGGGACTACCAGGCCGCCCGGATCGAGGAACGGCAACTGCGGGCCGCGAATCCCCAGCGTGCACAGGGGTCCGGCGAGCGAGCGTCCGCCGACGGTCGCCGCCCTGCCACCGAACCCGGTGACACCGACGCGCCGGATGCAGAAGGCTCCGTCGTGAGTCGTGCCGCGCAGCGGACCGCCGATGAGGAGGGTTCTGCCGCGAACCGTGGCGCCCGAAACGCGTCCGATGAAGGTGCTGTGGCGAAGCGCAGTGAACAGCCGACGCCCGGAGTCGAGGGTTCCGACACGAAGTTCGGTGAGCAGCCGGCGGCTGGTGACGAATCTGTCGCGAAACCTGATGAGCAGCAATTGCCGACTGTCGATGAGCGGCCCGCCACCGAACGCGGAGACGAGGGCGAGGAGCCGGGTGCCGATTCCGATGGCGACGGCACGGGTGGCTCGCCCGCGAGGCCGGGCGGCGACCGGCCCGGTGGCGCGGCGCCGCAGGCGGAGGCGGAACCAGGTGCGAAACCCGCATCCGATGGGGCCGGTGGTGGGACCGATGGCGGCGCCGGTGGTAAGCCTCCGGCGGGTGGAGGTTCGGACGACGGCCGCCCGCCGGCGGATACGGGCGACGGCTCCGAAAACCTGCCGGTGCAACAGGATTCGGACAACTTGCCGCTCCAACGCCGGTCGGACCCGCCGGCGCCGCACGGTGGCGGACGGCCCGCGCGCGAAGCGTGGCACCAGAACGGTCCGCAGCGTGAGCATCGTCCGGTGACGCGTGCCTTGCGTAAGGCGCTGCGAGATCTGGCGGATGCCGGCGCTACGCGGGCCCGCGCCTGGACGCGAATGACCGCGCGTGCTCATGATCTCGGCTTGCGGCCGGAGGAGATGCGGCGCGAACTCCTGCGCGAGACGATCGCCCGCACCGCCGATGCCGCCGGCACCGCGCCCGCGATCCGCGGCGAATTGCGCGATCTGCTGGGCGATCTCGACCGCGGCGCGCCCCGGCTCGAGGTGGATCGACGCGCCGCGCGCCTGGGTGTGCCGCTGGCGTCCGACCATCAGGTCGCCGATGCGATCCGCGATCGGCTGGCACCACCGGCCCAGCGGCGTGCCGAACTGTCCATCGAACTCAACGATCGCCGCACCGTCGACCTGGGCCGGCTCGAGCGGCTCGCCCGTGAATTCGGCGTCGATCCGGAGGGCCTGTCACGGCCGGAACTGCAACGCGCGGTCCGGGATGCGGTGAACGACCATCGCGACACCATCTCCGAGCGGCAGCGCCGCGCGACCGTCGAACTGGTGGACCGGTATCGCACGGCGGCGGCGAACGAATCCGCTCGCCGGGCCGCCTCCCAGCATGCCGCCGAACGCGAAATGCTGCAGCTGCGGGCCGGTTTCGACGATCGTGGCCCGCGAATCTCCGGCGTCTCCTATCGTCGCTTCCGTTTCGACGCCCCCAACCACATGCGGGTGGACGGCGCACCGGGCGAGCGCGGCCGGTGGGTCGGGGTCGGCGCGGGCCGTGATCCGGAGCTCCGGTTGCCCGCGCGGGAGCGGGTCCGGTATGCGGCAGCGGGGTTCGACGCCGTCTACTACCGGCTCGAACTGGACCACAACGGCCGGATCTGGGTGAGCGAGCACCATCCGGCGTCGACGGAACCCGTTGCCCCGCGGCCGGATCCGGCGCGCCGACCCGGTGACTGGATCGCCGGTGGCGACGAGCACGAGCACGAGCCGAGCACCCGCGCGCTACGCAGACAGTTGCGCGACCTCGGCGCGGAGCTGGGCCGGCGAAACGATCAGGTGGACAAGAACTTCGCCAAGATCGTGCAGCTCGCCGAACATCTGGGCATCGACGACGCCTGGCGGATGCGGCCGCGCGAGCTGGCCGGTGCGGTGCGCGATCTGATCGTCCAGCGCCGGGCGCGGGCCGACGAACTGTGGAACCGCGCGGACATCCCACGGGCCGATCTGCGGAAGTTCTTCGAGGACCGCCGCGCCGAGGAAGCGCGGGCCGAGGAGACCGAATCGCTCGGCAAGGCCCTGCTGGGGCTGTTGCGGGTGCACGATCAGACATTGGTGGCCGCGCGCGACCGGGTGGCGGCCGACGCCGCACTACTCGCCGCACGCGATGTCGTGGCCGGCCACGACGGCATTCCGCTGGATGCCGACGGGCGCCCCGTGAACCCGGCGAATCCGAAACCGGAAGTGGCGCGGCTGGTTCCGGGCCGCGACGGCGCACCCGACCGGCTCGTGATGGTGGCGCCCGGCGCCGATCCGGATCATGTCCTGGATCCCGCTGTCCGCCGCGCACTGCTCGGCGACGACGGCGAATTCGTATTCCAGCGGGTTCGCGTGGATGCCGACGGACACGTTCGGTTCGACGATATGCACCAGCCGCCACCGGAACTCGACGGAGGCGCTCATCGACCGGCCGAACTCGAGCAGCCGCGGCGGACCGGAACCGAGCCGCAAGGGCCGGAATCCGCCGTGCCGCGTGCGGACGGCGCCCGACCGGCGCAGACCGCGCCGGTCGCCGACCCGCAGGCCGCACTCGACGCCAAGGTGCGCGAACGTGCCCATGTGGCAGCCGATCTCGAGTTCTGGCGCACCAAGGTCGACCATCGCCTCGACCCGTTCGGCGATGTGGATCTGAGCCGCAACCGTTGGTCGGAAACTCTGCGTCAGTTGCGCGGGGACACCGGGCGCTACGTCAGCGACAGCGCGGGCCCGGACAGTCCCGACGTCGCCCGGCACGAGCAGCTCAATCCGGAGCAGGAGCGCGAACAGACCGACCACGCCGACAAACTGGCCGAGGCGTTGGACCGGCTGTTCCATTTCGAGGACCGGCTCGACGCCATCGACCGCGAGATCCACGATCTGGAGCAGCGCGGCGCCCGCCACGACGCGTCGCAGGCCGAGGCGGTCCGCGACGAACTCGGCCGCGTGGCCGACGACCATCGCGCCGCGGTGCAGCGCGCGAAACCGTTGCGCCGCATCAGGGATGAGTTGTCGAGGCTTCTCGGCGACCCCGCGCAGCGCACACCGGAGAACCTGCGCCGGCTCGCCGACGCCGAGGAAGCGGTGGAGCGCGCCGAACACGAGATCGACCGCTTCAACGACGAGCGGGTCGCTCTCACCGGTGCGTGGCCCGATGCCGTCGCCGATCACTGGCGGGCTGCGATAGGCACGGATGAGCCGCCCGCAGTGCGCCGGATCGGTGAGAACGTGTGGGTGGACCACGGTCGTGCACCCGACGAGGACGGCAGCGGCGGCCGCCCGGCCCGCTTCATCGTCGTCGCCGGACGTGCCGGATTCGACCATCCGGACGTTCCGGTGCGTGCCGACGATCCGGCCGGTCCGCGCCGGCCCGCCGACGATCGATTCGATGCTCCGCTGTTGGATGCGCTGGCCCGGCATCCCGATCTGGCTCCGCTGCTGAAGGATCCGGCCACCACCATCGATCGGCTGACGGTCACGGGTGAACTGGCCGGCGGCGATCGCGACGGCGCCGGCCAGATCCGCGCGCGGGTCGAGACCATGGCGCCGGTGGAGATCGAGCGCACGGGGCTGCCCGCGCACGGCCGCCTGGGCGAGGACACTCTGCCGTTCGCCGGCGACACGATGGTGCGCTGGCGCGGCGCCGACGGACAGTGGCACGACACGAGAGAGGGCCGGGCCCGCGGTTTCCGCGCCTACCAGCCGGAACTGCCACGCGGAACCAAGCTGGACAAATACTGGCAGAAGGAGGTCGACGGCTGGCGGCTGCCGCCCAAGGGGTGGGCGGCCTTCGGCGGTACGGACAACTCCCACATCCCGTACCGGCAGCGCGAGGAGAAGATGCCGGATGGGTTCAGCGGCACACTCGGCGCCGAACCGTTCCAGAACATGGTGGAGCCGCTGGTACTTCGGCTCCTCACCGATCACTGGCCGGAACTGAGCTATGAGCAGATCCTGACGCTGAGCGAAGCCGGCCGCGCCGAACTGTGGTGGCATCAGGGACCCGGTCCGAAACCGGAACCACCGCCGGGCTGGGACGAAGAGGCCCATCACGGTATGCCGCTCGACGGTGCGCTCTACACCATCGGCAAGCGGTGGGTGCAGCTCTACGACATGGCTCGCAAACACCCGTGGGTGCTGGGTCCGCTGCAGCGCCGGCCGGAGATCGGGGAGTGGGTGCGCGGGCACACCACCTGGCTGCCCGACGGCGCGTTCGATCCGGATCATCCGGTGCTGCGCAAGATCCCGGTCGTGCGCTCGTTCCGCGGCTGGAAGGGCTGGCGTGCCGGGCCGCGGATCGATCTGCAGCCGCCGCATCGGCCGTGGTCGGCCGCCGATCACGTGCCGCCCCGCGACCGGGTGGAGTGGTCCACACCGCGTCAGGACCGTGATGTCGCGCGCTGGGATGCGGTGCAGCGCTGGGCCGATCGCGTGATCGGGCGGTTCGCCGACGATGCCGGCAATGCCGATGTGCACCGGATCGTCGACCTGCTGTCCCGGGCGCGCGATCCGCTGCTGGACCCCGCCGATCCCGGCGGCGCCCGGCTGGAGGCGCTGAATTCGGCGCGGCATCCGGACGGCACTCCGCTCACCCGCGCGGAACTGACCGAGCGCATCCAGTTGGTCAAGGACCACCTCATGCGCAACGAGATGTGGGTGCGCGACCATGCCGATCCGACGGGCCGGATGGTCAAGAAGACCTACGACCGGCTCCCGCACGTGGCCGACGCCTGGCTGCGGCTCACCGGCGAAGGCGACGGCGACGGCCGGACCACGCCGTACAACGAAGATCTGCTGCTGCTCGACGACGCCTACGTCGAAGCCAAGTACCTCGCCGACCACGACGACGCCACCTGGCACGACGCCGACCTGGAAGCGGCCCGGCACGGCTACGACTGGGACACCAACCGGCGCCGCCTGAGCGGACATCTCGTGATCCGCGACGGCGTGCCCGTCCATCCCGACGAATTGCCGTCCGATGCGCCCGAGCACGACGGCGACAAGACACTGCGGATGTCGCGGATTCCCTACGCGGTCGACGCACTCGCGCCGGACCCGTCGTGGCTCTCGCCGCGTGAACGCCGTGCCGCCGAGATACTCGACGAAACCGATGCGCGGCAACGCTTCCCGGGACTGCCACATGATCCGGTCGCGGCACTGAAGGAACTGGCGGCGCGCGCTGCGGGACCGCTGCGCGCCCTGCCCGCCCCCGGTGCCCGAGACCCGCTGCTGGATCTGCTGCTGCGTGCCGGTCGCGTGGAACAGCTCGCCGACGCCGCCGACCCGGGCGAGCGCTTCGTCTGGGCCGAACGCCTCGGCGAACCCGAAGCCGCGGTCGAGCCGAGGCAGCTGCCCGACACTCTGCGGCGCCTGCGCGGCGATCTCGCCCGCCGATTGGACGACCTCGATACAACCGGGCCTGATGATCGGGCCGGTGAGCCGGATCGGACCCGCCCCGCCCTCGATGGCCCGGACGCACCGCGACCCGCCCTCGGGGACGGCGCAGACGAGACGGGGACGGAGGGAGGCAGTCGGAGCGAGCCGAAGGGTTCCGACGAGGGTGGAGAGCGTCCGGTGGCGCCGGTGCGCGCCCGCGATTCTTCGGAAGGTGAAGGGGGCGAGCCGAATACGGAACGAGAGTCGGCCGGTGACGCGGATTCCGGGGAATCCGGACAGAAGGGAGATCCGCAAGGGGACCGGACGGAGGTACCGCGCCCCGCGCAACCGCGCGGCGGTGGCCGGCGCGGGGCCGGATCGGACGAAGGCGGAACGGATTCCGAGTCCGGAGACGATGGTTCCTCGGGTACCGGCCGACGCGCTGGGCAGCAACCGCCGGACGGTGGCGGGCCCGATCGCGCGGGCACGGCGAACCCGCGCGCTCGCGATCCGCGCAAGCCGTACATCACGCCGGTCCCGCACGTCCCGCACAACGCTGAATTCGAGTGGCCGGACTACGCGCCGAAACCCATCGACGTCAACCTCCCGCCCGCACCGGTCCCCACCCCGCCACCGCATCAGCCGCCGCCCCATCAGCCGCCGTCACCCCACCAGCCGCCGCGAAAGCCCGGTCCGGGACAGCCCGGCGTAGGCCATCACGCCCCCGGCGGTGGCCATCACGGTCACGACCACGATCACCATGGTGATCACGGAGGGCACGACCGCGGCCACGATCACGGCCATCGCGACCACGGTCACCACGATCACGACGAGCGCGGGCACGACGACCATGGTCATCACCACCACGGACACGATCACGGCGGCGATCACGGCCATGACCATCACGACCACGATGGTCGCGGTCATCACGACCCCGACGGCCACGGTCATCACGACCATGACGGTCACGGTCATCACCGCCACGGTCACGCTGACGGCAACCACCACGGTGGCCCGCAGCACCACGGTCCCGGCCATGACGGCGGGCGCCATCACGACCCCGACGACAATGAGCGTCCAGGTCCTGGCGACTGCGGCCCGAGGCACCATCCCCATGACCCCGACCGTGCGGGTGACGGTGGCGGCCATCGTGGTGGTGACGGCGGTTCGCATGTCCGGCCTGATGGGCATGACCGCGCGCCCGGTAGGGGTCAGTGCTCCTCGGGTACGGATGTCCCACGAGTTCCGGTGCCGGATTCGCAGGCCCGCCCGCACATCCCTGTACCGCCGTGGCTTTCGGATGCGGCAGACGGGCCGGGCGATGGAGGTGGGCAACAGTTTCCGTCGCGCGTGAAGCCCGCCGGAACCATTCCCAACCCGTTCGGTGCGCCGCTGGGCGCGGGGCGTCCGACTATCGAACCAACTGTGCCGCAACATTTTCCGCCACAGTCGGCGCTCTACCCGAATGCGCCCGTCGGCAATTCGCCCGCAGTGCTTCCCCTGGATCACGGCGAGTCCGGGAATGGCAGTGGCGATCGGTACGGCACCGATAATGGTCACGGCACTGCTTACAACCCGGGAGCCGGGAACGGGTACGGCACCGGTTACGACCCGGGAGCCGGGAACGGGAACGGCACCGGATACGACCGAAGATTCGGAAGCGGGAACGCCCACGATCGGAAGTTCTCCGTGGATCGCCCCTTCTCGCTCGGCGATACGGGCGCGTCAGGACACGATGCGACGCAACGAGATTCGGTCACAGCAGAGCAGAACAACCTGCCCCAGAACGGTTTCCCGCCGTTCGCTCCACCGATGCCGAACGGCGGCCACCCGGCCTCCGCCTCGGTGCGCCACCCCGTACACCCGAGCGCTTCGCCGGCGCCCGCCGCACCCCGCATCCTGGTGCAGGAGTTCAACGGTCATCGTTGTGCGGAGGTCGATCCGCTCACCGGATCGCTGCATGAGGCGGCCGAGCCGATGGGCCCGTTCAGCGGGGTGTACGGCGATCTGGACGGTGTGGAGTTCGTCTTCTTCCGCACCGACGATCGGCTGTTCCTGCGCGTCGCGGGGCAGTTGATCGATGCCGACGATCTGGCGGTCATCGTGCACTGGCAGCGCGCCGGGCGCCGGCATACCGAGTTCACCGTGACCCGGGCGGGACTGGCGGTGTGTACGGTGCGCTACCGCCAGCGCAAACCGGAACTCGACCTCGGCTTGTGGATTCGCGATGTGCTCGACAATCCCGCTCGCCGTACGCAGATCTTCGCCGAAGTCCGGGGTGTGCGATGAAAAGCGCAGCACCGCACACTGTTACCGAACATCGCACCGATGAGGATGTCCGCAGCCGGCCGCGCCGGACGATGGACGCGAACGAGGAGAACACCGCGACGTGACCCGCCCCGACGACCACAACCCGGATTCGCCACCGGAATCCGATCCGGATGCCACACCGGTGTCGGCCCGACCGGTAAGCACACCAGCGGCCTCCGCACCGGATTCCGTACCCGACGACCACGCGGCTCCTGCCTCCGGCGACGAACCGGACGTCGGCTTCACCCTCGGCGGGGGTGTGCCCGAATCCCTCGCGGCGGCAGCGGATCCGGAGGCTCGCGCCCGGGAGTTGGCGCACGGGATCGCCCGCGAATTGGCGGCGGTCGCACCGGAGGGTTGGCACGAGCTGACCGCGGTCTTCGCCATCACGGTGGTGGTCGGCGGCGGTGAGGTCGTCTTCACCGACGACCAGGACCGCGTGCTGCGCGCCGATCCGCCCGAGCCGGTCCTGGAACTGGTGCGTGAGCACCGCGATCTGTCGGCGGCCTTCGCCAGCGGTCCCTGGTGGCGCATGTTCGTCCGGTTGGACCGGGCGGGACATCTCCAGGTGGACTACGACTACGGTGACGAACCGTTCCCCGACGATCAACTGCTGGCGCCGGAGGCGTATCTGGCCGATCTGCAGGCGTATCCGCGCGATCGGGTGCCGGTCTGGCTGGGGGCCTACATCGGGCACGGCGACCGGCAGTCCCGCCCGCCGGCGGTCGCGGCCCGGCAGGCTCGCGCCGATCGAGCCGCGGGTGTGGTGCCCGTGGTGTCGGACGACGACTTTCCCGATCTGTCCACGTTGTGGAGCCGGTGGGCGGTGATGGCGGCCGCCTTCGTCGCCGCCGGATCGCAGTGGGGTCCGCGCGTATTGCCCTCCCTGGGCTGGTTCGAGGGCGCCCGGCGCGGCGGCAGCACGCTGTATCTGATGCCTGGCGGCCGGGCCGTGCTCTCCGGAGGGGTGTGGGAGGCGCCGGCGCTCGATGCCGCATACAACGGTGGCGCACCGCTGCCGGAGCTGTATGCCGGTGCACCGGAATGGGTGTCGAATTCGGTGCTCAATCCGCGCTTCGGCGACGGGTTGCTGTCGTTCTGCTACTGGTTCGAGGACGGGCGGTGGTATCGCGGTGAGTCACCGTCGGCCGATCACCTCAGCGACGCGCTGCCGGGCGTGTGGACCTCGGCCACGGTCGCACAGGTGATCCGCGGCGTGATCGATGGCGAGCCCGACGACGAATTGCGCTCCGCGGTGGACATTCTGGTCGCCGCGGCCGAGGCGAATGTGGTCACCCGAGAGACCCTGGTCGCCGTCTTCGGCGACGACGGCGGATTCGATATCGACGGCGCTTTCAACCAGCTCACCCTGGCCGGTGCGACGCCGACGGGACCGGTGCCGCTGCCCGAGCCCGAGGCGCTCGAGCGGGTGCGTGGTCATCTCGACGAGGCCGGGATCGACACGGACGGATATCCGCTGGATCGTTTGCACGCGGATCGGATCTCGGTGGGCTGGATGGTGTACGTGCCCGCCGAACCCGGCGAGGTGGCGATCGGGCGGGCCGTGTTCTACGTCGCCGACGACGGTGTGCTGGAACAGTCCTCGTCCTCGATCGCGCCGTCGGTGTATGTCGAGGGTTTCGAACAGCGATTCCGGGAGCGGCGCGGCGCCCTGCGGGCCGGATGACACTCGCCGCCGGTGTTTCACCCCGCGTTCAACCGCCGTTGCCACCGGTGTTGCTCGCAGGTCGCAGCATGTTCGAAAGATGATGCGGGACTTGTTATTCGGCACTCCGACTGCGGCGGGAACGACCTCCGGCCGGTATCGCCGACGGGGTGAACGCGCAGCTTCCGCTGGTACCGAATTCGAGGAGCACGACCGATGGCGCCCGATCCGACTACGCCCGTCGCTACGGGTAATCCGTGGCCGGCGTTGAGTGACTACACGAAGAACCACACGTCCGGTAAGGATGCGTTGAAGTTCGAGCCGGACGTGGCCCTGGAGGTGGCCGCGGCCGCGGAGAGCACGATCGCCGCGCTGAAGACGTTGCAGCTCTACACCGACGACCTCACCGCGGGCTCGCCGGTGTCGAATCTCGCGTCGGGAACCGCGCTGGGCAAGAAATTCGGTACCGAGGCCACCGATCTGAAGACGGTCTTCGAGGACCACAAGACGATCCTCGGCCAGATGATCGACACGTTCATCGCGGCCGGCAAGGCCTACGGCAAGATGGACGGCTTCAACTCCGCGCTGCTGGACAACGTCAGCGGTAAACCGGACTACATGTGGGACGCCGACGGCTTGGACCCGCTGGGTGATCCGCCGAAGGTGCCGGGGACCACCGACGATATGAAGAATCCCGTCAACGCGATGGACAACAAGGCGGGATTGCAGTCGTTCCAGTCCTCGACCATCAGCCCCGAAGCGCCCGACTACATGAGTTGGTACGACCTGTTCCAGGTCGGCAACTACATCCGGGTGAACAAGGTGGCCGAGAATCTCGCCAACCACGCGGGCACCTGGTGGTGGATGGCGACCGAGGTGAACAAGGTGTACTCGGATCTGCTCAACAAGATCGATTCGGTGACCGTCGACAAGTGGAGCGGACCGGGCAAGGAGACCGCGGTGGCGGCGGTGCAGGCCTACGGCAAGAGCATCCCGGGGCTGGCCACCGCGATCAGGGGCACCGGTGACCTGCTCGTCTACAGCTCGGGGTGGTTGAACGAGACCCAGTACAGCATGCCGCCGAACAACGATGCCGACGCGAAGACGCAGCAGCAGTGGATCCAAACCGTTCGCGAGAGTTTCCGTCGCACCTACGTCTTCGGGATGAACCAGTCCTCGTCGCACGTCCCGGTACTGCCCGCGGCCGCCGCGGCCTTCGGCCAGATTCCCGCCGATCCGTACAACCCGACCGGGCAGAACCCACCGGGCAGCCAGAATCCGCCCGGTAGTCAGAACCCGCCCGGTAGTCAGAACCCGCCGGGCGGCAGCACCCCACCCGGCGGCTCGACCCCGCCGGGCGGTTCGACTCCGGGCGGCACACCCAACGACGCGCAGGCCAAGGCCGCACAGGAGGCGGCGGCCCGGCAGCAGCGGGAGGCGTTGGCGCAGCAGCAGAAACAGGCCGCGGAATTCGAGAAGCAGCAGAAGGAAGCCCAGCAGCAGCAACACAAGGAACAGCAGCAGCAACAGCAACAGCAGGAACAACAACAGAAGCAGCAGGAACAACTTCAGAAGCAGCAGGAGCAGCAGCAGGCGGCCGCCCAGCAACAGCAGCAACAGCAGCAGGTCATGTCCGCTGTCCAGCAGCTGATGTCGGCCGCGCAGCAGGGCGTACAGCAGCTGATGCAGGCGTTCGGGCAGGTTGCTCAGACCCTGACGCAGCAACAGCAGCAGGACGCGCTCGCCAAGGCCGGGCTGGGTGATATTCCGGGGCTGAGTATTCCGGGTATGGACGGCTCGGATCCGCTGTCCGCCCTGGCCGGCGCCGGAGGCGGTGCGGGCGGCGGCGGTGGCGGTGTGCCCGGCGGCGGTGCCGGGGTGCCGGGACTGCCCGCGCTCAGTCGCGATCTGGCGCAGGCCTCGAAGCTGTTCCCGCGGGCGAGCACGCTCAGCACTGCGTTGAGAGCCGATACCGTGGATTCCGCGACCGGCCGGGCCGGCGCCGCGCCGATGGCCGGCACACCCGGGTCGCCGGGAGCGGCCGGAGCGGGCGCGCAGAACCAGCAGGGCAAGGAGCACAAGCGGCCCGCCTATCTGGATTCGGTCGAGCATCTCGAGGACGCGCTCGGCGATGCGCCCGTGGTCGTGAAACCGGTCGTCGAGAAATGACTCGCAGCTGGAGCTTCACCGATCTCGAATTCGTGGTCCTGTGGCGGCATTTCGGTGACGAGGGGCCGCCGCGTCCGTTCGTCTACACCACCGACATTCCGCTGGAGGACGACTTCCAGCGCGAATGTACGCGGCTGCGCGACCGGATGTTGGCACGGCCCGACCACACCCTGTTCGACGCGGTCCGCGACTGCACGCGCCCCGATCTCGCCGTCCTGGTCACCGGATTCGACGGCCGCGATCCACATCGCGGTGAGGGGGCGGTCCGGCTGCTCGCCGCGCGCCGAGAGGACCGCGGCTACCTGCTGACCCAGCTGCCCGGGCGCACCCTGCTGCACGCCGGGGGCTTCACGATGGTGCAGTGCGATCCGCTGCGGCTGGCCGATATGGTCGCGGATGCGCTGCCGCCGCTCGAAGCCGGCCTCTCCGGGCACATCCTGCTGCCGCCCGATCCGGAATCGGCGGCCGGAGTCGCCGAAACGCACTACATATCGGCCGACAGCGCGGGCGGCGCCCCGCAACTGTGGGACAGCTACGACGAGCCCGCCGACGCCGCCGGGCAGCGTTTCCTCGATACCGTCCCGGAACGCTCCGGGACGATCGAAATCGCCCAGGGCGTCTCGCGTTTCGGCCCGCGTGGTCGTACCGTCCGCCATCTGGACTGGCGCGACCTGTCCGGCGACGGCCGCTACGTGATCCAGGCGGGACCGCCGCGCACCGCCACCGGCGTGGACCGGCAGGGCCTGATCGCCGCCGTCAACGCCGAGATCATCACCGTCATCCGCGCCATCAAGGACGAGCGCGTCTGATCCCGCGGCCGAACGAGCCGATTCCGACCGACCCACGAGGAGCACGATGTCCACCGCGACAACCAGATCGGGCGCGATAGCGGTCGAGACCACCGAACAGGGCCTGCCGCTGCGCATTTCGATCGAAGCGAGCGAATTGCGCCGCGATCCCACCGAATTGGCCGCCGAACTGCTCCGCCTGTGCTCGCGCGCGGCCGATCGTGCCGGACTCGCGCGGCGACGCCAACTCGCCGAGGCCGGAGTGAGCAGCGACCTGCTCGCCCTGACCGGACTGCCCACGGCGGAGCAGGTCGAACGGCAGGAACTGATCGACGAGCAGGAGTACGACACGGAGCCGCAGAGCTGGCTGAGGTCGGTGGAGTGGTAGCCCACGACGCCGCAGACGACGCGAACACGGTGGAACCGATGACGAATCCGCCTGATCCGACGGGTGTTTCGGTGATGGACGAGTTGGTCGCTCGCACGGAGCGGCAGCTGGAACGCATGCGCGACCTCGGCGACCGGATGGCGGCTGTGCGCGCCCGCGAAACCTCACCGGACGGTGCCGTCACGGTGGAGGTGGACGGTAACGGGGCATTGCTCGATCTCATTTTCTCACCGCTGGTGAATCGACTCACCCCAGCGGAATTCGAGCAGGTGGTAGTGTCCACCGCGCGCAGCGCCGCCGCCCGGGCGTTCACGCGACGCGGTGAACTGGTCGCCGCGTTCAACGAGGAGAACGGCGCGGGTACGCGCGAGATTCACTGACGCGTAACGCGTTCTTAAGCTGCGCGCGTGCCAATCTACGTCGTCGCCTGTTGCAATTGCTCGGTAGATGTTCGATCCGCCGGTCACGCGGAGCGCGAATCGGCTTACCGGGCAGGGGCTTTCAGATGGGCGAGTTGGTAGCAGTACCGGAGGCGATCCGTCGCTACGGGGACACGGCGGCCGCGATGGCCACCGAAACACTCTCCGCGGGCACCGTGAACCAGGCGGTGGCGATCGCCGCGGCCGTTCCGGTCTTCGGATTGATCGGCCAGGACTTTCTCGCGACATACGCGCTGGCGCAGGCCAATCACCTGAGTTCGGTCGTGGAGCTGGCGACCGTGCACGCCGGAACCGCGGTCACCGCGCATCAGAGTGCCGCCACCTACGCGGCGACCGACCAGGACAACGCCGACCTGCTCGGCGGAATCGGTCGCGCGTGATGGAACCGGGCCTGGACCGGTCGATCGTCGACCTGTTGCGCCAGAGCGCGATGGGGTCGATCGTGGACCGGCCGGTCAACGACGTACTGCGGGAAATGGGGCTGCCGGGCCTGCCGCAGCTGCCGCCGGCCCCACCGCTGCCGCAGCTACCGCCGCTGCCGGTGCTCGACCTGCACGCGCTGACCAAACCGATCACGGATCTGGCCAGCAGTTTCGGGACCGGCAAACTCGGCTCCGGCCCGGGCGCGGACCAGACGCAGGTGCTCTCCCAGGTGTCGGCCGTCTTGCAGACCGTCGTTCAGCTGGGCACCACGGCGATACAGACGGCGATGTCGCTGTGGCAGGGCGCGGGCGCGTTGTCGGCGGCGGCCAAATCGACCCAGGCGGCCGCCGACGGAACGGCGGTGGCGGGGCAGGGCGCGCAGATGTCGCTGGGCACCACCGCCGCGGCCGGCAGCGTCTTCACCGGCAACGCGCTGATGACGGGCATCACCTCGCAGTATCTGACCACGCTCGCGGCGGCAGCCCCGTTCATCGTGACCCCACCGGGGCAGGTGTTCGTGCTGGCGATGTCGGCGCAGACGCTGGCCGAGGCGCTCGCCGTGGTCACCAAGACGCGCGTCGAATTGACCGCGCACAGCGCGAAGATGGCGCACACCGGGCAGAAGGTCAAGATCACCAATGTGCCGCACGGGGTGTCGAATGTCGCCGCGCAGCGGGTGCCGGTGCCGCAGTCCTCGCTGAAGTCCGTGGCCGGTACCACGTCCCGGCTCAGCGCGACCCCGTCCGGCATGTCGACGGCCACCGGCGCGACGAGTTCGGGCGGCGCCGCGGGCACTGCGGCGCAATACGTTTCGCAGGCACTGCAGATGGTGCAATCGTTGTCGGCCGTCGGCGGCGCGGGCGCGCAGGCGGCCACGAGTGTCACCGGCCGCGCCGCGAAACCGATCGCGGCGCCGGTCCCGCCGTCGGGCGGAGCGCCGGCCGCAAGCGGATCCGGAGCCGGGGCGCCCGGCGGAGTCGGCGCTCCGGCGGCCGGCGCACCCGAGATGTCGTCGCCGCTGCAGGCCGCGCGCACCCCGTCGATCATGACGGAGGCGGCGGTCACCGCGAGCACCGAGTCCGCGATCGCCTCGACCGGCACGACCGGCAGCCCGGGCATGATGCCGATGACGCCCGGAGCGGGCGCCGCCGGAATGGCCCGTGCCGCTTCGGATTCCGGCAGTGCGAGCGAGGCGGTGCGCGGTCAGCTCGTCACGGCCGCCCACGGTAACGACGTTGTGGGCGATATCGCCGGAGTCTCCCTTCCCGTGGTCGGCGCCGCCGACGCGGTCACCACCACCCCGGACACCGAGCCACCGGACAAAGCTCTCACCCTCTAGGAGTTCGCGATGGAATTCGATCCCGTAGTCGCGGCGCGCACCGCCGCCGATCTCGACGCACTCGCCGACCGTCTGGCGGCGGGCCTGCAGGCCGACGCTCCGGCGCTGTCGGTCGCCGCACCCGGTGTGGACGAGGTGTCGCGGCGCGCGGCGACGACGCTGACCGAGGTCGGCGCGTCGTTCGACTCGTCCGGCAACCTCGGCGTGCAGGAGTTGCGCAAACTGGCCGCCACCCTTCGGGCGCAGTCGCGCGGGCTGTCCCGGATGGACAGCGACAACGCCGCCGACCTCGGCGCCACGGCCTGATCGGGGCACGACGACATGGTCGAACCGCCGGGTGACGGCTTCACCGGGGTGGTCTGGGAAGCCAGGCCCACCGAGCGGCTGGCGCGGGAGCTGACGACGGGTCCGGGCTCGGTGCCGATGGCCGAGGCCGCTTCCGCCTGGGGACGCCTGGCCGCGAATTTCGGTGCCGCCGTGCTGGATTACGACCGGATCGTCTCCGACATCCGCGGCCACTGGCAGTCCGACCGCAGTGACGAGGTGCTGGAACGTATCGCCCGGATGCGGGATTGGCTGCTCGACGCCGCGACCGCCGCCGGGCGCAACGCCACCCACGCCGCCGAACAGGCCGCGGCGTACGAAGTGGCTCGGCTGGCGATGCCGCATATCGCGGAGATCGCGGCACTGGAACAGGCGATGCGCACCGTGCAGGCGATCGGAGCCGCGATGGGCGCGCCGCTGGTCGGCGCCGCCGCCGACATCAGCGCCGATCAGGATGTCGCCAAAGCCGGTGCGGCCCGGGTGATGCGCACCTACGAGGCCGCCACCGAACCGCTCGCGATGCCGTGGCAGCAGCTCGCGCCGCCGGTGCTGGCCACCGGCGACGCCCTCGCGGGAGAGCAGGCAGCCGCCGCGGTGGCCGCCCAATCGGCGCCCGTGATGCCGCCCGTCCCCGGTATGCCCGCCATGCCGGCCCTGACCGCCTTCGACATGCCGCGCACCCTCACCGGCACCCGTGTGCAGACCGTCGCCCGGGCCGCGCAATCGGCCGAATTCACCGCGCTGCAGGCCTCGCCCACGCAGACCGGCACGGCGACGGGCCAAGCGGTCCCCGCAGCGGCCGGCCCCGCCGCCGCGCAGTCCGAGGAGGAACGCACCGCGAGGGCCGGGGTGGCGGACGCGCCCGGCGTCGGCGAATTCGAGCTCGATGCCGGATTCGCGGCCGCCCCACCGGTTCTCGGTGGTGTCGAGGCGCCGCCCGCGACCGGAACCGCGAGCCCCGCGTAAGGAGAGTTATGGCGACCCTGACCAACGACGCCGTCCTGGCCGTCGCCGAGTTGCTCGGCGTGCAGACGTTGCCGCTGGTACTCGAGGTCGGTCCGCGGCAGGACTCGATCGATGCCTTCACCGCCGCGCGAGTCGAGGCATTGCGCGGGCTGCGCGGTGCCGGGCTCGTGGACCGCTACGACGACGTCGATCCGGAACTCGGTGCGGCCCTGTCGATTCTGGCCCAGCCGGAACGCGAACTCGCGGCGCGGATCGTCACCGGGGCCGGTGTGTGCCGAGTGTCCGTGGCGCGGCGCGGCGCCGGGCACGCGGTCGCCGCCCGCACCGGTGACGAAATCGACGTCCGCACCATCTGGGCCGACGAGGACGGTGCGGCGCTGGCCCGCCCGATTCTGGACGTACTCGGCCCCGCCGAACCCGCGGATATCGCGAACTTCAGCGCGGCCACCGACGAACTCGCACAGCGTCTCGACAACGCGACGGCCGCAACCGAATTCGCCGAGGCGCTGTACGGCTTGGACGTCGCGGAACGCGCGGCGATCGAATTCGGCATGGCGCTGTCGCAGTGCCACGCGCACGCCGAGATCGTCGCCTACGTCCACGCCGACGGCATCACCACCCGATCGTCCGGCGCCGTGGCGGTGTACGACACCGCCCGGGGCCGGATCGCGGCCAGCCCGGGCGCCGCATCCGACCAGCGGATGTGGACCACCTTCACACCGGGATCCGATCACCGCGTCGCACAGGCGATTACGGCGCTGATCGGCACCTTGCCCGGGGGAAGGTGGATGCCCTAGCTCGCGAAACCCGTGCCAGTGACCACCTGTACTACCGAACCGCATGACCGGAATACGCCGCATTACCGGAAAACACAGAGAGGGGCCTGACGATGGCCGGACAGCAAATCAGTAACGATGCAGCGAGTACTTCGCAGGCGCAGACCGATATGGCCAACTCGGTCGATCGGATCCGCGCCACCATCGCCCGCGTGACCGAGGCGGTCGACTCCGCCAAGCGCGGCTGGCAGGGCGACGCGTTCTCCGCGTGCAACAAGGCCGCCCAGGACTGGGACGAGGAAGCGGCCAAGTTGAACCAGATCCTCAACGAGATGACCGAGGAAGTCGGCCACGGTAACAAGACCTACACCGGCCTGGAGAGCGAGAACGAGAACGAGTTCCGTCAGCTCATCTCGCAGACCGGTGGTCTGACCAACCTCGGCGTCTGAGGCGAATCCAGCACAACCGCTCCACCGCACACGTACGAAAGGTAGCGACATGCTTTACGAAAGAACAGTTCTCCAGGAGCTTTCCGACCTGCTGAACGGCTTCCACAAGGATCTGCAGTCCGAGGCGAGCAACCTGCAGGACTGCGCGGCCAAGCTGGCCCAGGCCTGGGAGGGCAACGCCGGTCTGGAGGCGTTCCAGAAGTCGAAGCAGAAGTGGGACCAGCAGTTCGGTGACATCAACGGCGACAGCGACCCCAGCACCGCCATGGGCAAGGTGTCGGCGCTGTCCAAGGCCGTCTCCGCCGCGATGAACAACGCGACCGCCGCGGACAAGGTCGTCGCCAACGGTTTCGGCGGCTGAGTCCCGCACCGCGGTTTTCACCACGAAGGGCCCGTCCGATGTCCCAGATCGGGCGGGCCTTTCGCTGTCGTCGCCCGCGTTCGGCGGGCAGCCGCTTCACATGCCGGAACCGCCGATCCGGCCTCGGCCGGCGTCAGGCCGGAACGGCGGGGTGTGCGCCGACGTAGCGCAGTTCCTCCGGTGTCGCCACCATGTACACACGGGTCTGTCCGGCCTCGGTGCGCACCGTGACCAGGTTGGCCGTCTCGGGATCCTCGATCAGGGTGACGTCGGGTTCGAATCCGTCCGCTGCCTGCCCGGGCCGGCGCAGCAGCATCACCGTCGCGTCGGAGTGGTGCCCGCTCGGCGCGACGCCGTCGAAGACCACCATGGTCGCGAACCGATACGAACTGGCCTGCTGGGAACCGGCCGACCAGGTGGCGAGCGTGAGCGCCTGCGGCATATCGACATAGCCGACCATCGGCCGCCATTCGTCGTGCCGATTCGTATGCACCACCACACTCGCGCCCAACGCGATGGCGCGCAGGATCACCTGTTTGGCGACCAGCGGTGAGCCGATCACCTCGACCCGGCGCACGTGCCGGCTCACCAGCGGCAGCGCCACGCCCTGGCCCGAGTCGTCGGCGCCGATGAGCTGTCCGCAGCCGGCGATCGGCATCGGCACCCGATCCAGGGCGTCCGGCGGTCCGAGGTAGCTGTCCAGCGGCAGCGCCGGCACTCCGGTGCCCAGCGGCAGGCTGAAAAGCATTGCGCGCCGCTGCTTTCCGGGCAGCGGAATCAGTCCGGCGGAGCGCACCCGGCACGGCGCGTCGCGGGTCGCGAAGCGTGCGGTCGCCGTCACGGCGATCGATGTGTCGGTGGTCGCGGCGGTACGGGGCCCGGCATCCGGCACCCGCTGCAGCCGCACGGTGATCGTGGAGGTCACCGTCGGCGTCGACCACACTTCGGCGATGCCGCGCGAGCCCAGGGCCTCGGGTGCCATGCGGTAGGTGGTGTGGTGAAAACCGTTGTGGATCAGGCTGTCCGTGGTCTCCTCGAATTCCTCCGGCGTCGCGCCGAGGGTCAGCTGGGCGACCGCCTGATTCATCTCGGTCGCCGAGAGCGCGACCGCAGACAGACCGCGCGCGGCGAGCCGGTTGGCCACCCGCCGGGTGGCCACGACCGCCGACCGCAAGGTGCCCTCCGCCCCGCCTCCACGCCGGTCCACGGCGGGCGCGTTGGCCAGCGGGTCGAGCCGCAGCACGACCCAGACCGTCCGATGCGCCACGGCCGGCAGCGGTCCGAGGATGCTCTCGTAGGCGCGTGCCACCGCACCGGTGCCGGCACTGCGCGATCCGGTACTGATCACGTCGATGGCGGCCAGCCGGATGTCGAACTGATCGAGACAGCGGGCGATCTCGGCGAGCGGCAGCATATCGTCGCCGAGCAGACCGCTCGGGCTGAGCCGGGTCACCGTCCGCGGCTGGGCGTCGATCCGCAACATGGTGATGAGCCGGTCACCGTCCCAGCGCATTCCGTAACTTCCGCCTTCGGCCAGTGGAACATTGAATGGCGAATGTTGAACGGCGGTGGAACGATTACGAAACAATTGCCAACGAAAGGTAATTCCACGCGCCAGGGATTGTGCGAGAGAAGTGCCTCGAATCGGCGTGAGCGCGACGATCGTCACCGCCGCGGCAACGACGGCCGGAACCCACCACAACGGGGTGAAAACCCTGGCGGCGAACGCGCCCACAGCCGCCGTGACCAGCGACGGAAGCACCAGACGCAGGGGGAGCAGGTGAAAGAGCCAGAATTCCGTCGAGCGCAATTGTGGTGCGTTCGAGCCGGTTTCGGAGGCATCGGATGAATCATCGTCGGACGGTGTGTCTTTATCTCCGCGCGCGGGGGAGTTCATGCGCACATAATGGACCGAACTCGTTCGGCTTCGCTAGTCTGTCGAAGCGCGGCCGAATACGGTTCGCGCCCTCGAATCGGGTCATCGGAATCAGCTAGTGGGTATCGGGAGGCGGTTGTGCCGGCGCAGTTGACCACCCGTGCCCAAGTCAACGGTTACCGGTTCCTGCTCAAGCGCTACGAACACGCCCTGGTGCGGCGCGACGTGCGGATGTTGCACGACCCCATGCGTACCCAGTTCCGCTCGCTGGTGATCGGCGCGGTACTGGGCCTGCTGGGTGTGGCCGGCGCCGCGATCCTGGCCTTCCTGCACCCGCAGGGATCCGTGGGTGACTCGAAGATCGTGATGGGCAAGGACTCCGGCGCGCTCTACGTTCTCGTGGACGGAACGCTGCATCCGGTGCTCAACCTGGCCTCGGCGCGGCTGATCACCGGCGCCGCCGCCTCCCCGGCCTCGGTCAAGGACAGCAAACTGACGCAGCCGCGCGGTCCGCTGCTGGGCATTCCCGGCGCGCCCGGTGCACTGTCCGGATCGGGCGATCCCCGGCGGTCCACCTGGACGATGTGTGACAACCTGCTGCCGTCCTCGACGGGGGGCGGCGCCGCCGCGACCGGTCCGCTCACCACGGTGATCGCCGGGCCGCTGGACAATCCGGCCGGCGGCACCCACGCGGTGCCGGTGCGCGCGGATCAGGCGCTGCTGGCCACCCACGGCGGCAAGACGTTCCTCGTCTACGACGGTAAGCGGGCCGAGATCGATCCCGGCGATTCCGTTCTGGTCCGCTCGCTCGGATTGCGGGATCAGCGCCCGCGCCCGATCGGCGGCGCGTTGCTCGACGCCACCGAACCTGTTCCGCCGCTGTCGGTTCCGGAGATCGCCGGGCACGGCGCACCAGGCCCGGGCAAGCTGTCCGATGTGCCGGTAGGCGGTGTGATCAGGGTCCACGGCGTGGACGCCGACGAGTTGTACGTGGTCCTCGCCGACGGCGTGCAACGGATCACGCCGTTCGCCGCGGGCCTGATCCGTGACGCGAATTCGCAAGGTATGAACGAGATCTCGACCGTCCCGCCGGACCGCATCGTCGGTATTCCGGTGCTGCACCGGCTGCCGATCGACGATTTCCCGCAGCAGGTTCCGACCGTACTCGCACCCGACGCGGATCCGGTGGCCTGCCTGTCGTGGACCCGTGCCGCCGACGACCCGCGCGCCACGGTGACGCTGCTGGCCGGCCGCGCGCTGCCCCTGGCCGCGGATGCGGAGCCGGTCGTCCCGGCGACCGCGGACGGCGCCGGCGATCGGATCGACGGCGTCTATCTGCGCCCGGGCACGGGGGAGTTCGTGCGGTCGGTCGGCGCGGAGCCGGGGGCGGTGAGCAACGGGCCGCTGTTCTATGTGGGCGACAACGGGATTCGATACGGCATCCCGGATGCCGACACCGCCAAGGTCCTCGGAATGCCGAAGACTCCGAAGCCGGCGCCGAAGCCGATCGTGGAGGCCTTGTCGGCGGGCCCGGCGTTGACCCGGCAGGACGCGCTGATGAGTCACGACAGCCTGCCGCAGTGCCCGGACGCGGGCCCGAGCGCCATGGCCTGTGCCCGGCCGATCCCACCGCCGGGCAAGAACAACTGATCGCCCCGGCCGCCCGGCAGGGCGACCGGTCGCCCTGCGGCTCAGCGCAGTCCGCCGAGCACACCTTCCAGTGCCTTGGCCATGTCGGCGCCCTCGATCCGCATGAGCACGGTCTCGTCCACCGCCGACAGATCGATGGATTCGTCGGTGGCCAACCGGAATTCGCGCTCCTCCTCGGCCGCCTCGATCACATTGCGGATGAACCGGCCGTTACCGGCGAGGTCCACCGCGCGTCGCTGCTCGCCGCTCTGGTCCACCACCTGGCGCTCGTAGAGCTCCCGGCACGCGGCCTGCAGGAGTTCCAGCGCATCCTCGGAAACCTCCGAATCCCGTTTGCTCGCAATGAACTGACCGATCCGGCCGAGTTCCTCGGGTGTGTAGGAATCGAACTTGACGCGCTTGGCGAAGCGGGACGCCAGGCCGTCGTTGGAGGCGAGGAACCGGTCGATCTCGCCGTCGTACCCCGCGATGATGACGATCAGCCGATCCCGGTCGTTCTCCATCCGGGCCAGCAGGGTGTCCACCGCCTCGCGGCCGAACGCGTCACCACCGGACAGACCGGTCTGAATGAGCGTGTACGCCTCGTCGACGAACAGCACTCCGTCCATCGCGGAATCGATCAATTTATTCGTTTTTATCGCGGTGCTTCCCAAATGTTCACCGACGAAATCCGAACGCTTTACCTCTACCAGTCGATCGGTTTTCAACAAACCCAACCCACAGTAAATTTTTGCCACCACTCGGGCAATCGTCGTCTTACCGGTTCCTGGCGGGCCGGTGAACGCAAGGTGTTGTCCGCGTGGCGCGCTGGACATACCTTTCTCGGCTCGGATTTTCGCCAATTGCGCGGTGGCCTGGAGTTTCGCCACCTGAGTTTTCACCGCGGCCAGGCCGATCTGCTCGTCCAGCTCCGCGCGGGCGACCTCGAGCAGGCGCTTGGCCCGGTCGCCGCGCTCCTCGGTCTCGACCTGTTCGGCGGTGGGCGCCGAGGCCGGATCCCAGCGGTCGGTGCGCGCGTCGATCAGCTCCTTCGAGGTCACCGTGAGGCGGTACTTGCGATCGCGCATGGCCTGCGTGTTCGCGGCGAAGTCCGGCGCCTCGGAGAACACCTTCTCGAACAGGGCCTGGGCCTCGTCCTCGCGGCCCATCTCGCGCAGGCACAACCCGCGGCAGAACCGGGCGGTGGTGGCGGCGGCCGGAATCGGGCCGTTCTCGGCGGCCTCCATCCGGCGGATCGCCTCGCCGAACAGGCCGAGTTGGGCACAGGCCGTGCCCACCATGACGTGCGCGCCCGCGGCCAGGTAGGAGTCCTGCCAGTCCGCCGAACCGGCCAGCACCGTCATCACGTCCGGCCAGCGCTGCGTCGTGTAGTGCAGCAGGCCGCGAACGTACTGGCAGATCCGGTCGTCGAGGTCCTGATCGGGCTGTGACAGCAGGCCCGCGCGATGCCGGGCCAGCTCGTCGAGCACCTGCTCGGCCTCGTCGTAATCCCCGGCGGAGATGAGCTGGGTCGCCTGCGCCAGCCAGATCTCGGTGTACCCGGCCAGCGGATAGTCGATGTACTGACCCACCACGAACCGGCCCGCCAGCTGCCGCGGCGCCAGGCCGAGCCGGCGCTGCTCGCGGTAGAGGGTGGAGCCGCTGGTCTTGTAGAGGTTGAACACCACCTCGGGGGTGATCTCCCCGGCCGCGGCCCGGCCCAGCCAGGCGTCGCACATGCCCGGATCCCATTCGGTGGCGCGCTGGAATGCGAGCTTCGCATATTCGAGATCGGGCGTGGATTCCTGGC
This sequence comes from Nocardia mikamii NBRC 108933, assembly GCF_001613505.1. Lineage (GTDB taxonomy): Bacteria > Actinomycetota > Actinomycetes > Mycobacteriales > Mycobacteriaceae > Nocardia > Nocardia mikamii. The sequence goes on along the minus strand of NZ_BDCM01000002.1, from coordinate 212,053 downwards.
CGTCGATAGCGATACCCAATGACAATACGCCGGCATCGAAGGCGCGTTGTGCTTGGCGGTTGCCGGTCATACGGACAGTCCCCTAAACGCGTGAATGTGCTAATTCTCGCTCAGCATACCGGCTGCCGTGACAGCCGATCTCGGTTAAGTTTGGAACGTCGCAATACAGCGACGAAAATCGTAGGGAGTTCTGTAATCCGTGACCGAGTCGTCGAGCAGCGGCGTGGGGGCCGTTGACCCGGAATTGTGCCGAGTGTCGGTGATCGGCGGAAATACTCAACTCGATGTGGGCCTGCCCGCGACCGTGCCGGTCGCGGCGTACATCACCGACCTGGTCGAGCTGATCGATTCCCGCAATCCCGACCTGACCGAACACGACGAGGGCGCGCCCGTGCGCGCACAGCACTGGACGCTGGCGCGGATCGGCCGCGACCCCATCCCGCCGCACCAATCTCTCACCGACGCTGAGGTTTTCGACGGTGAGTTGCTGGTGTTGCGCTCGGTGACCGCCAAGGAGGCGCCCGCACTCTTCGACGATGTGATCGACGCCGTCTCGCGGCTCACCGCGGAATCGGGAGACGCCTGGTCACCGACGGCGGCGCGGCGAATGGGACTGGGCTCCGGGCTGATCGCGGTACTCGTCGCCGTAGCGGTTCTGGTGTCCGGCAAGGGCACCGGCATCGGGAACGGATTCATCGCACTGGGTGCGGGTGTGCTCGCCGCCGGCGCCGCCGTGATCGTCGCACGTCGCTATCCGGCCGAGCGCACGACCGCGATCGTGTTGTCGCTGTTCGCGATTGCGCTGCTGGGCGCGAGCGCGGGCCTGCTCACCCCGGGATGGGTGGGGTCGCCACACCTGCTGTTCTCGGCGGTGGCGGTACTGGTCGTGGCGCTGGCACTGTATTCGATGACCCGCGCGGGATCACTCGTGGTCGCCGCGGTGGTCACCGGCGCCGCGGTGCTCGCGGCCGCCGCGGCCGTACGGATGGTGTGGGACTTCGACATCGCGAAGATCGCCGTCGGCGTGCTGATCGCCGGCCTGGTGCTGATCACGATGGCTCCCCGGGCGGCCGTCGCCGCCGCGCGCCTGCCGGTTCCCCCGGTGCCGACCGCCGGCGGCGCCATCGACCCCACCGATCACGAACCGCGCCCGACGATCGCCGACATCGGTGTAATCGGCGCGACCGCACTGCCCTCGGCGGCGGGACTGGAGCGCCGTGCCCGGGCGGCCAACCAGTACCAGTCCGGAATTCTCGTGGGCGCCACGCTCGCAGCGGGTTTCGGAGCGATCCTGGGCGCCGATCCGCTGGGGGAGGCGCGCTGGCAGGGGCTGGCGCTGGCGGCGATCACCGCGGTGGTGCTGTGCCTGCGCGGCCGGGCGTACGCGGATCTCACCCAGGCGTCGACGATGATCGCGGGCGGCACCGTGGTGGCGCTCGCCGTCATCGCCGGCGCCGCTGTGACGCACGCGGATTGGCGCGCCGTCGGTGCCGGCCTGTTGCTGATCGTCGCCGCGGCGGTGGTCGCCTTCGGCGTGCTCGGACCCCGCGCGGATGTGTCGCCGGTGCTGCGGCGGGCGATCGAGATCTTCGAGTACCTGCTGATCATCGCCATCGTGCCGCTGTCGCTGTGGCTGATGGACGTCTACTCGGCCGCGCGGAACATCTGATCGGGCGATGGCTGTGCTGCGCTACGCAAACATCTGTCCGACAGCGGGTTTCGTTCGCCGCGCTACTCGCCGGCTGCGCGTGGCCGCTGCCGCGGTGGTACTCGGCGCATCGCTGCTCGGCGGTGGTCCCGCGACCGCGGTCGCCCCGCCGGCGATCGACGAGGGCGCTCTCGGGCAGGCGCTGGCAGTCAACGCCAAGAACGGTCCGCCGGACCCGACCGAGAAGCGCGCGGTCTGCGCCGAACCGTATCTGACCGGTGCGATTCCGCGGGATCCGCCACTGCCGCAGCGGATTCTCGACCTGGACCGCGCCTGGAAGTTCGGTCGCGGTGCCGGGCAGAAGGTCGCTGTGATCGATACCGGTGTGAACCGCCATCCGCGCCTGCCGGATCTGCAGCCCGGTGGCGACTTCGTCACCGCCGGCGACGGCACCGAGGATTGTGACGGCCACGGCACCCTGGTCGCCGGATTGATCGCCGCGCGTCCGAGCCCCTCCGACGCCTTCTCCGGGGTCGCCCCGGCGGCACAGATCCTGGCCATCCGGCAGCTGAGCCTGCAGTACGAGGCGAAGAACCGCAACAACGACGAGACCGGCAAGGTCGCCGCCGGCGGATACGGTGACGTCCTGACGATGGCCGCCGCCGTGGTGCGCGCGGTCGACATGGGCGCCACCGTGATCAACATCTCCGAAGTGTCGTGCACCCCAGCGGGTTCCGAAACCGCCGACGGCGCACTGGGCGCGGCGGTGAAATACGCCGCCGACCGCAATGTCGTGGTGGTCGCCGCGGCCGGCAATCTCGACCAGGCGGCCTGCTCGGCCCAGAACGACACCAGCGGCTGGAACGGAGTGCGCACCGTCATCAGCCCGGCCTGGTTCTCCCCGTACGTGCTGTCGGTCGCCTCGACCGATCCGGACGGAGCGACCTCGCCGTTCTCGATCCACGGCCCCTGGGTGGGCGTCGCCGCGCCGGGCCGCTCGATCATCTCCCTCGACAGCAAGCCGGGCGGAACCGGCTTGGTCGACACCGAACACGGCGACGAGGGACCGCTCACCATCGACGGCACCAGCTTCTCGGCGGCGTTCGTCTCGGGCCTGGCGGCCCTGGTGCGCAGCAGATTTCCCGATCTGAGCGCGGCGCAGGTGATCGACCGGATCGAGCGGACCGCGCACAACCCGGGTGCGGGCCGCGACGACCGGGTCGGATTCGGGCTCATCGATCCGCTGGCGGCCCTCACCGCGCAGCTGCCGCCGCCACCCGGACAGGCGGCGCAGGTGCCGCGAGCCATCGCGCCGCCCGACCCGGATCGCGGTCCCGACCCACTGCCGCGCCGGGTGGCGATCATCGGCTCGGGCGCGCTGCTGGCGTTGCTGGCCGTCGGCTGGGCCGCCGCCCTGCCGTATCGGCGCAGGCGGCCCGAGCCGGCCGCCGACGATCCGGCCGCCGGATACCTTTCCGCCACCCCGGCTCCCACCGGGACCGACTCGGCTCGAGGAGAGTAGGCATGTCGACCGACGGATTCGTGCGCCGACCGCGGATCGCTCCGCCGCGGGCACCGGGAGGTGAGGTAGCGCTGACCGCCCCGCCGGAGATCCCGCGGCCGGTGCCACCCGCCCTGCTGATGCGGCTCATGCCCGTGGTCATGGTGGTCGCGGTGGTCGGCATGATCGCGATGATGGTGATGATGGGGCGCAATCTGCTCGCCAACCCCTTCATGCTGATGTTCCCGATGATGATGCTGATGTCGATGGTCGGCATGATGGCGGGCATGCGTGGCTCGGGCGGGCCCAAGCGCGCCGCCGAACTGAACGAGGAACGCAAGGATTACTTCCGCTACCTCGACCAGGTCCGCCGCGATGTCCGCAAAACCGGTGGCGCACAGCTGCAGTCGCTGATCTGGAGCCATCCGGAACCGGCCGATCTGCGGGCGGTGGCCGGTACCCGCCGGATGTGGGAACGCCGGCCCAACGACCCGGATTTCGGGCATGTGCGCGTCGGTGTCGGCAGTCACCGGCTGGCCACCAAACTGGCCCGTCCGGAGACCGGCCCGCTCGAGGACCTCGAGCCGGTGTCCACGGTGGCACTGCGCCGCTTCGTGCGCACCCATTCGGTGGTGCACGGCCTGCCCACGGCCCTGTCCTTGCGGGCGTTTCCGGCGATCAACATCGAGGGCCGCCCGGACGAGACGCGCATGCTGGTGCGCGCCATGCTGATGGAATACGTGACCTTCCACGGCCCCGACCACGCCGCGGTCGCGATCATCTGCGCCGACCCGGATGCCGAGGCCTGGGCCTGGGCGAAATGGCTTCCGCACCTGCAACATCCGGTCGACCGCGACGGCATGGGGGCGGCGCGGATGATGTACCGGTCGCTGGCCGAACTGGAGACCTCCATGGCGGCCGAACTGCTCGAGCGCGGCCGGTTCATGCGCAACGCGCAGCCCACCGCGGGGCGCATCCACTTGCTGGTGATCATCGACGACGGCTACGTCAGCGGAACCGAGCGGATCGTCAGCGACGCCGGCCTGGATTCGGTGACCGTCCTCGACCTGACCGCGCCGCAGGCCGGACTCGCCGTGCGCCGTGGCCTGCAGCTGGTGGTCGCCGACGGTACCGTCGCCGCGAGATCCGCTGCGGGTGTGGAACAGTTCGCCACCTCCGACCCGGTGACCATCGCCGAAGCGCAGACCCTGGCGCGGGCGCTGGCCCGTTACCGGGTCGCCACCGCGGCCCAGATCGTGAGCCTCGGCGACGAATCGCGAGCCGTGCCCGGCCTGATGGAACTGCTGAAGATTCCCGATGCCGCGCAGATCGATCCGGCCTCGGTGTGGCGCCCGCGCAACGATCGCGAGCGGCTGCGGGTGCCGATCGGTATCACACCCGACGGCACGCCGGTCGAGATCGACATCAAGGAGTCGGCCGAGAACGGTATGGGGCCGCACGGATTGTGCATCGGCGCAACGGGTTCGGGTAAGTCCGAATTCCTGCGCACCCTGGTGCTGTCCATGGTGACGACGCATTCGCCGGATCAGCTGAACATGGTGCTGGTCGACTTCAAGGGCGGCGCGACCTTCCTCGGACTGGAATCGCTCGCGCACGTCGCCGCGGTGATCACCAACCTGGAGGAGGAGATCGCCCTCGTCGATCGTATGAAGGACGCGCTCTCGGGTGAGATGACCCGGCGCCAGGAACTGCTCCGCTCGGCCGGCAACTTCGCCAACGTCACCGAATACGAGCGAGCCCGCGCGGCCGGCGCGGCGCTGGATCCACTGCCCGCGCTGTTCATCATCGTCGACGAGTTCTCCGAACTGCTCTCGCAGAAACCGGATTTCGCGGATCTGTTCGTCATGATCGGCCGCTTGGGCCGCTCGCTGCGCGTGCACCTGCTGCTGGCCTCGCAGCGACTCGAGGAGAACAAACTGCGCGGCCTCGACTCCCATCTGTCCTACCGGATCGGCCTGCGCACGTTCTCCGCCAACGAATCACGCGCGGTCCTCGGCATCACCGACGCCTACCACCTGCCGAGTGTGCCGGGTTCGGGCTACCTCAAGAGCGATGCCGACGACCCGCTGCGGTTCAACGCCTGCTACGTCTCCGGCGCGTACGAATCACCCGCGGGGAACGCGCCCGGCCGCACCGGCGGCGGGCAACGCGGCGGCGGTCAGGAGCCGGTGGTCTTCACCGCGGCGCCGGTCCCGGTGCGCACGCCGGTGGCGGCGCCGGCACGCGGGCCGCTGGGCCGGCCCGAACTTCCGCCGCCGCCCGGATCTCCCGAGGCGGAGCTCGAGCTGCCACCCGGCGCACCCGCCGACGCAGTGCCCAAGACGCTGCTCAACGTGGTGGTGGACCGGTTGCGCGGTCACGGCCGCCCGGCGCACGAGGTGTGGCTGCCGCCGCTGGACGAATCACCGTCGGTGGACATGCTGCTGCCCGATCCGGACTGGCGATCGCCGGTGAACCGCCACGGCCGGCTGTGGTGGCCGATCGGTGTCATCGACAAGCCCTACGAACAGCGCCGCGATGTGCTGATCGTGGATCTGTCGGCGGGACAGGGCAATCTGGCCGTGGTCGGCGGTCCGCAGTCGGGTAAGTCGACCACCTTGCGGTCGATCATCATGGCGGCCGCGGCCACCCACACGCCGGAGCAGGTGCAGTTCTATTGCCTGGACTTCGGTGGCGGCACGCTGGCGGGCCTGGCCGATATTCCGCACGTCGGCTCGGTGGCCGGGCGCATGGACATCGACCGAGTGCGCCGCACGGTCGCCGAGATGGTGACCCTGCTGCATCAGCGCGAGGAGCGGTTCCGCGAACTGGGCATCGAGTCGATCCACGAGTTCCGCCGCCGCAAGGCCGAACTGGCGCAGCGGAGTCCGTCCGAGCGGGCGTCGGACCCGCTGTCGCAAGACCTGTTCGGTGACGTCTTCCTGGTGGTCGACGGCTGGGCGACCATCCGTGCCGAATTCGACGTGCTGGAACCGGCGTTCAACGCGCTGGCCGCACAGGGCCTGTCCTACGGCATCCACCTGATGATCGGCGCCACCCGCTGGGGCGAGATCCGGCCGGCGGTCAAGGATCTCGTCGGCACCCGGCTGGAACTGCGCCTCGGCGACCCGAGCGACTCCGAAATGGACCGGCGCACAGCGGTTCTGGTTCCGGTTGGTCGTCCCGGCCGCGGTCTGACCCCGGAGAAGCTGCACATGCTGGTCGCCCTGCCGCGACTGGACTCCAACTCCGATCCGGCGACTCTCTCCGACGGTATCGCGCTGGCGCGCGGCCAGTTCGCCGAACTTTACGGCGACCGGCGCGCGCCGGCGGTCCGGATGCTGCCGCTGCGGGTGCCGCGCGAACAGGTGCTCGCCGAGGCGGCGGAACACGGCATCGAATGCAGCGCCACCCGGGTCGTGGTCGGTCTGGGCGAGAACGAATTGGCGCCGCTGGTCATGGATTTCGACGCGCAGCCGCATCTGATGGCATTCGCCGACGTGGAGTGCGGCAAGACCACGCTGCTGCGCAACATCGTGCTCGGCATCACCGAGAATTCGACGGCCGAACAGGCGCGCGTCATCCTGATCGACTACCGGCGCACCATGCTCGGCGTCCTGGAGGGCCAGCAGCTCGCCGGTTATTCCACCTCGGGGCAGACGTCGTTCGACATGATCAAGGAGGTCGCCGCCTATCTGCGGCAACGGATTCCGGGATCGGACATCACGCCGCAGCAGCTGCGGGATCGCAGCTGGTGGACCGGGCCGGAGATCTACATCGTGGTCGACGACTACGACATGGTCGCCACCGGTGCGGGCAATCCGCTCGAACCGCTGCTGGAATTCATTCCGCAGGCCCGCGATATCGGTATGCACTTGATCGTGGCACGGCGCTCCGGCGGCGCCTCCCGGGCGCTGTACGACAAGGTGCTGGGCATGATGAAGGACCTCTCGGTCGACGCGCTGCTGATGTCGGCGCCCAAGGACGAGGGCAAACTGCTCGGCGACGTGCGGTCTGCCAAGCTCGCACCCGGCCGGGGCACGCTCGTGTCCCGTGCCCGCGAGAACGAAATGGTGCAGGTGAGCTATCTGCCGCCGGTCTGAGTCAGGGCACCGGATCGCCTCGGTCCGCGAGCAGGTGGCGCCGCACGATCGGTTCCGGTAACTCCCAGCTGTCGGCGCGGCGTTCGAACAGCGCCGCCGACGGACCGCTGACCGCCGGATTCGCGATGCGGGCCAGCCGGAATCCCGCCGCGCGGTAGTACCGATGCAGCTCGGTGTTCCTGGTCCAAGCGTCCAATCGCACCCAATGACGTTGCCGCACAAAGGCCAGCCCGGCGGCGTGGGCGAGCAGTGCCCGGCCGACACCGTATCCGGCGAAGCGCAGATCGACGATCATGTAGTGCACGATCACCGCGTCGGCGATCTCCCGGGGCGACCACAGCCCGGGATCCGCGCGATCGTTCACGGTGACGGTTCCCGCGAATTCGCCGCCGACCTCCGCGGCCCAGGTCTCCCCGGCCGAGACCGATCGGCCGACCGCGTGAGCGAACCGCTCGATCGGCAGCCCTCGGCCCTGCCGGGTCCACTGGTCCGAGCCGCGTGCCGCAAGCCAGGCCGTGCGTTGGAGCCGTAGTCGGCAGATGTTGCCGAGGTCGGCCGAGCGGGCCTGGCGGATGCGGATGCTCATGGTGATCCGGGTACCAGTGAGTTACCGAAGGAGTGGGAGTTGCCCGGAGGATGCGGCGCCCCCAGGGTTTTGCGGATCAGGGCGGTGCCCTCGTCGTCACCCAGTTCGTAGGCCAGCCGGTTGCGGGCGGCCAGCGACCGCTGGCGGGTGACCCGCATGATGCGGCTGCTGCTGGCGCCGATGCGCAGATGATCGAGCAGCATGGTGCCGGCTCCGACGCCCAGGACGGCGGCCTCGTCGGCACTCGCCGGGCGGGCCACGACCGTATCCCGATGGGCGGTTTCGGGATAGCCGCGTGCGGCCAGCCGCCGCGTGGTGCCCTCCGGAATGTCGTGCGGGGAATCGATTCCGGTGAGTTCGGCGAGGTCGCGCGGGTAGTAGCTGACCTCCCACGACCACGGTTCGTTGTCGAGGTACTGCACCACGGTGCGCGAGACGACCCAGGAGTCCTTCGGCACACCCAGCCAGTGCGCGACTTCCGCACCGGCCGGTTCCATCCGGGCGCTGAACTGCTTGGCCGGTTCCCGCCCGGCGGCGCGCGCGATCTCGGAGAAGATGTCATGTGCCGAGGTGGGGCGGTCGCGTCGAATATGGTTGGTCACCACGGATTCCAGGACCTCCTGGCTGCGCACGATCGTGCCCCGGGAAGTCGCTGTGAACAGCAGGTTCTCGGCGACGAGCACCTGAATCGCGTTGCGCGCGGTGGTGATCGAGACATGCATCTGGTCGGCCAGCTCGTTGTGGCTGGGCAGGCGATCACCAGGTTTGTACGTGCCGTCGCGGATCGCCTCCCGTAGGACGTCGGCGATTCGCTGGTACCTCGGACCGGCGGCCATCTCGCTCCTCGGTTGTACCTTCAACGAAGGAAAGTCTACTCTGCTGGTTGACGGGGCAGTGTGACCCTTGACACACACATTCAGAGGTTTATTGTAATGAACGTCCTGACCATTGGTTGTACGGCGACGACGGCGAGGCAACGTGGCTGGTTTGGAGACGTCCCCGATGGTGGTCGTGGCATTGCCCGACACACCACACACACCGGCGGCGGTCGAGTTCCTGACGACCGAAGTTCTACCGAGTTCGGATCTGTTGTTGCGCGCGTGCCGGGGGCACCGCGTGATCGGCGGCCCGATCCTGTGGTTCGCGCGCGACCTGGCGGTGCTGTTCGAACGCCAGCTCGGCCGCGGCGGTTCCACCCCGGATCCGGACTCCGCGCTGATGATCGAAATCGGCAGACGGCGAATGGAATTGGTGATGGCGATCGACGACTGGATCGTCCGCGCCGTCCCGCAGCAGAGCTCCGGCGCCACCCTGCACACCGAAACGATCGGCGCCGTCATCGACCGGCTGGCCGAGGCGTCGGTGCGCGCGCACCACGCGTTGATGACCCTCGACGCGAACGACGAAGTGCTGCACGGTGCCTGGCATCACCTGGCCGAATTGGCCGACGGTTACGACGATCTGGTGCGTGACGTCCTCGCCGGACGGCGTCGCCTGCCGACCTGGTGAGTCGGCCTGGTAACTCAGCGATCTAGTAACTCAGCGATCGGCACGAGCCCGCCATCCGCGGTGCGCGGCTGTGCCGCGACCGATCCGCCGGCAGCGGCGCGGGATTCAGCCGGGTCACCCGTCGCGGTCGCGACCCACCGGCCAGTTCGGTGAAGCGAATCGTGTTCCAGCCGAACGGCATCAGATGGACCAGCTCGCCGCGTTCCTCCAAGCGCTCGGTGAGCTCGGATACGATGTCCAGGGCATCCGCCAGGCCGCTGAGTATGTCCTCGTGCGCCCCGCGTCGGTCGCTTCGCGCCCACGGCGCCACACTTTCGACCACGATGTAGCCGGCGTCGTCGTGTGCCGCAATGGTTTTCACGACCTCGACCGCCGCCGGAAGGGCCGCCGCATCACCCGGCTCGACCGCGACCTGCAGGACGAGGCAGTCCACGAACAATTTCCGGGTGCGCACCGCCGCCGGATCCAGCGCGACCGCGCACGGCCCCGCCGCGGTGACCTCGTATTCGAAGAGATGACACACACTGCTCACGATGCGCATCGTGCACCTCTGTTCGCCCACATCGTCATACGCCAACACTAGGCGGCGGATGCGCGGAATATCAGTGTCGTATCCGACGCATTCAGTACTGTTTGCGACATGGATGTAGCGGTATTCGTCGTGGACGGTGTCGGTGACCTCGGTCTCGCCGCTGTGCTGGAGGTCTTCAACACGGCGAACTCGCTCGTCGGCGATCCCGAGCTGGAGCCCGAACCATGGCGAGTGCACACCGTCGCGCTCGGCGGCAGCGTCCGCTCCGGCCACGGCCATCTGATCCCGACCACACCGCTGGCCGAGGTGCCCGGCGACATCGGCCCGATCATCGTGCCCGCCGTACTCGCGATGGATGCGGACGCGGTGGTCGACCTGATCGCCGCGCCCGCCAACCTGCCGGTGCTGGAACGTATTTCGCAGGCGCACCTGGCGGGGACACCATTGGCGGCCGCGTGCACGGGAACGTTCTTCCTCGCCGAGGCCGGGGTGCTCGACGGGCTGCCCGCGACGACGAGCTGGTGGCTCGGCCCGGCCTTCCGCCGCCGCTATCCGAACGTGGACCTGGACGAGGGACGCGTGCTGTGCCGCTCCGGTCACATCGCGACGGCGGCGGCGGCCCTGGCCCATCTCGACCTCGCATTGGCCACGGTGGCCGGTCGCAGTCCCGCCCAAGCCGAACGCGCGGCCCGGATGCTGTTGGCCGGCAGTGGAGGCGAGCAACGCGACTACATCGTTCCGCAGGTGATCGCGCGCGGGAATTCACTGGTCGCGGCCTTCGAACGCTGGGTGCGCGGACATATCGCCGAGCAATTCCTGATCACCGACGCCGCCCGCGAACTCGGTGTCACCGTGCGCAGCCTGCAGCGTGCGACACAGGCCGAAATCGGAATGTCACCACGAGATTTCGTGAACGACATCCGCCTCGAGCGCGCCACCCGGCTGCTGCGCACCACCAATGCCACCGTGGAGACGGTCGCCGCGCGAGTCGGCTATCTCAACGCCGGCACCCTGCGCGGACTGTTCCGCCGTCGCCGCGGCCGCAGCATCGCCGAGGTCCGGGCGACCCCGATGGCCTGGCAGGACCGCAGCGCTCAGTAGCCGCCGAACCGCCGATGGTCGGTGGCGAAATCGTCGGCCACCGTCGCCGCCAGTTCCACCAGCGCACGCTTGGTGTTCTTGTGCAGCCGGGCCAGGTCGATCTCGGCGCCCTCGGCCAGATGCGGATCGTAGGGGATGACGTGTACGGCGCGGCACCGGGCCAGGAAGTATTCGCGCAGATGCTGAATCGCCACATTCGGTGAGCCCTCGCGCGGCAGGTTGATCACCACGACGGCATTGCGCACGAGGTGATCGTGCCCGTGCAGCGAGAGCCAGTCCAGCGTCGCCGCCGCGCTGCGGGCGCCGTCGATCGCCGACGACGAGATCAGCACCAGCGAATGCGCCAGATCCAGCACGCCCGCCATCGCCGAATGCATCAGTCCGGTACCGCAATCGGTGAGGATGATGTTGTAGAACCGCTGCAGCACGCGCAGCACCTGGCGGTACTCGTCCTCGCTGAACGATTCCGACGCGGCGGGATCACGTTCGCTGGCCAGCACTTCCAGCCGGCTGGTGGCCTGCGAGGTGTGCCGGCGCACGTCGCCGTAACTGCGAATCTGCTGATCCAGCAACAGGTCCCGCACCGTGGAGCGGGTCTGCAGCGGCACCCGCTGCGACAGTGTGCCGAAGTCCGGGTTGGCGTCGACGGCGATCACGCGGTCACCGCGGATGGAGGCGAAGATCGAGCCGATGCCCATGGTGGTGGTGGTCTTGCCGACACCGCCCTTCAGGGACAGGGTGGCGATCCGGTAATCGCCGCGCACCGGCTGCCGGATGCGCGCCACCAGTTCCTGCAGGCGCAACTCCTCCGCGGACATACCCGGATTGATGGCGCCGCCCGACATGTGGTGCACCGCGCGCCGCCAGCCCGATCCGGGGGCCTTCTTCGCCCGGCGCATCGGGACATCCTCGAGCGAGGGCGTCACACCGTTCGGTGGGTACTGCGGCGGCGGCTGACCCTGCTGGTACTGCTGATACTGCGCCTGCTGCTGATGGACCTGCGGGGTGGGGGCGTGCTGATACTGCGCGGGCGAAGCGGCCTGCTGCGCCGGCATATACGGATTCGGCTGGGCGTACTGCTGCGGCTGGGAATACTGATCGGCCTGTCGTGCGGCCCACTGCTGTTCGGGACCGGTCGCCGGACCCGGTACCGCCGGTGGCGGTTGCGGCGCGCTGTGCCACTGGGCGTCCGGAGCCGGCTGTGGGATCCGAGGCTGTGATCCGCCCTGGGAGCCGGCGACCATCGTGGATTCGGCATTCGGCGCCTGCGGCATCGGGCCGGAATGTGCTGTGTGCGTACCGAAGTCCGCAGCGGGCGGCTGCTGATACTGCGATGCCTGCGGCGCCCCGCCGTACTGCGGACCGGTGCCTTCGGGCAGCTGCTGATGCGTGTCGGGCCGCGGTGCCGGCGCATCCGGTCCGTTCCACGCGGCACCGGCATCCGGTCCGGGTCGCACGACAGGTTCCTGAGCCGGCACCCGCTCGGAGTCGAGCCGATGTCGCCCGCTCCACTGCTGATCTGCCGAACCGGCGCCGGTACCGGCGTCCCCGGAGCCGTAGAAGCCGACACCACCGACGACCGACGACGCGCCCGAATCGCTCTCCGGGGCATGGGTTCCCGCCGTCGGCGGGTGGAGAGACCGCGGTCCGGAAGCTGCGCCACCGTGCGGAACCGGGGCAGTGCCGGTTGCGAAGGCATCCCACGTGCCGGCGCCACCGTTCCCCGTCACATCCGCTGCGGCGGGGAGGTCCGCGCCGGAAGTATTCGATACGGCGGTCTCGCCGGGCGCACCCGAATCCGAGATCGGCGCGACCGAGGCCTCGGCGGCGTCGTCGCGCGCGGGCGCGGAATCGGCCTGCGCGGCCGACTGTTCCCTCACGCGGCCGAGCCAGGCGGGCGCCTCCTCGGTGACGCCGGAAGCCCCGCCGCCCACGTTCTCGGCCCGGTCACTCGCGACCGGGCCCGAACCGAACGGACTTGCAGCCGATCCGTGCATCGGAACGGGAGGAGTGGTTCCCGTCGGCGGCACCTCGGCCGAGGCGGGGCCGGCATCCGCCACCTGCTGCGGCAGGCCGGGCGCGTTTGCTGTCGGCGCGAAAGGCGTGTCGGCCGGTGAAGACTCCTGTGCGCCAGCGTTGTTCGGGACCGACGGCGCGTCCTCGTACCCTTCCGGCACGCCGAGCCGGGGCGGCGGTCCGGAACGGGCGGGGGGAGTCGGGTCAGGCCACTCGGGCAGCGGCGGCGGAGTCGGGGCCGACTGCTGCGGCGGGGGCGGCAGGTCGGGCCGTCGGGTCACCCGCACGGTCAGCTCCGCATCCGCGCCTTCGGCGGCCGGAAGGGGAGTGTTCGACAGATGTTGCGGTGCGGGCGGAATCGGCGGGCGGGCCGGAGTCTGCGGCGGTGCCGCCGGAAACTCGCCGGACAGCGGCGCGGAGGAAAGCGGGCCGGACGCCTGGTCCAGGCCTGGCGTGGTCGGCTGCGGTTGCTGCGGCGCCGGAGCGGGAATCGGCTGTGCGGTAGCGGGCGGGCGGCCGAAGTCGTGGCCCGAGGACGATGCGGATGGCGACGAATTCCACGCCTGCGCCTGCTGAGCCGGCGGCTGCGCGAACTGATTCTGTTGCTGCGCACGGAAGTCGGCCGGGATCACACCCTGGGTGCCGTCCGAACCGTAGCCCTCGGACGGCTGTTGCCACGGCATCGGCTCGGAGCCCTGAACACCGTTGCCGCGCAACGATTCCGGCCCCGGCTGCGCATCGCCGTGCGGCCCGGCGGTTCCCGGCGGCCCCCACGACGGTGACCCCTCACCGGCGGCCGGCTCGGCATCTGTCTTGTCCTTGCGGCGGGATTTCCGCCACTTCCGGTCGGACTCCTTCTTGTCGGACTCCGCCCGGTCGTCGGATTTGCGGGAGAACAACCGCCGCGGACCGTTGTCCTCCGGGATGTACTCCTCGTGCGGAAGGTTCTCGACCGGCGCTTCGTACCCCGTTTGCGTGACGTCGCTCTCCGACAGCCACGGGGGCAGCATGGGCAGATCATTGTTGTTGCGACTCACGGCAGTACCTCACCGCGGTTCGTGGCCGGGGCCTCGCCGAGGATCGCGCCGATCGGGTTCGAGGGCGCTGCGTCCGTAATTCGCTCGCTGCGCACGCTCACGGGTGTCCCCCTGGGATCTGCTGGACCGATTTCCTGGACAGCCGGTAGTTTACGCGAGGGCTATCGGCCGTGACGGGCGTCCTACCCACAGCCGACGAGCCGGTCGGACGCCGCGCCACGCCGCCTGCCGGCGGTTCGGTTGCCCCTTATTTGCGAGGTCGGGAGCGTATCGAAATGGCAATCACCGCGGGCGATGATCCCCGCGCGGCCCGGTTGGACGAACTTCCCGTCCGGCCGGTCCATCGCAAGCTCGTCGCCCTGGTCGGCCTGGGCCTGTTCTTCGATCTCTACGAACTGTTCCTGGCCGGACCATCACCGGCGTGCTGAAGCAGCAGCTCGCGCTGTCGACCTATCAGCTGAGCGGCATCCTCGCCTCGGCCTTCGTCGGCCAATTCCTCGGCGCCCTGGTCATCGGCAGGCTCTCGGACCTGTTCGGCCGCCGCCGGATGTTCATGATCAATATCGGGGTGTACGCCGGGTTCACCCTGCTCGGCGCGTTCAGCCCCAACGTCTGGTTCCTGATGGCGACCCGCGTGCTCGCCGGACTCGGCATCGGCGCGGAGATGACCGTCTCCGATACCTACCTGTCGGAGGTGATGCCGCCGCAGGTCCGCGGCCGGATGATCGCCATCGCCTACACCATCGGCTTCTGCGCGGTGCCGACCGTCGGATTCCTGGCTCGCTGGCTGGTTCCGCTGGAACCGTTCGGCACCGACGGCTGGCGTTGGCTGTTCGTCTTCGGCGGCTTCGGCGCCGCGCTGGTGTTCGTCGCCCGCCGGCACATGCCCGAATCGCCGCACTGGCAGGCCCAGCACGACAAGGCCGCGACCACCAGGGCGAAGGTGGCGTTCACCGAAATCCTGCGCGGCGCCAACCGCGGCCGCACCCTGCTGTTCTCCGCGGTGATGATCCTGCAGGTCTTCGGCTACTACGGCTTCGGCACGCTGGCGGTGCTGGTGTTGCAGCACAAGGGGTTCACGGTGGTGAACTCCCTCGGCTATCTGACCGTCACCTACCTCGGCTATCCGCTGGGTTCGCTGCTGTCGATCCCGCTGATCGAGCGCGTCGAGCGCAAATATCTGGTGATGGCCTCGGCCGCGCTGATGGCGCTGTTCGGCCTGATCTTCGGATTCGCGGCGAGCGTGCCGCTGATCCTGCTGTCGGGCGGCCTGTTCACCCTGGCCAGCAACGTCTTCTCCAATGCCCTGCACACGTATCTACCGGAGTCGTTTCCCACGACCGTGCGCGGCACCGCCTCGGGTACGGCCTATTCTCTGTCGAAACTGAGCACCGCCATCCAGCCGTTCCTGCTGCTTCCGCTGCTGGACAGCCACGGTCCGGGGACGGTGTTCACGGTCATCACGATCGCGCTGGTGCTGATGCTGGGATTGATCGCGGTGTGGGGCCCGCTCACCGGGCGCGGCCCGCTCGCCGACCACTAGCGACGGCGCGAGGGGACCGCATTTGGCCGGATCGTGGGCACACGGGTAAGCTTGGTCGGCGGTGCACCTGCCCGACGTCTGTGTTCATGCGAATGCGTGTAGTTCATGTGACTGCATGTCCGCACGTGACTACGAAGAGTATGGCACCGGGTCGACTGGAGTGCACCGGTAACTGCAGTGACAAGCTAGCCGAAGAGTTGGGACCACACAGGGTCTCAGCGCAAGCGGGATCGCGGAGGATATGGCGAAGAAAGACGGGGCCATCGAGGTCGAGGGTCGAGTTATCGAGCCACTGCCGAATGCGATGTTCCGCATCGAGCTGGAGAACGGTCACAAGGTTCTCGCGCACATCAGCGGCAAGATGCGTCAGCACTACATCCGCATCCTGCCCGAGGATCGCGTGGTCGTGGAGCTTTCTCCCTACGACCTGTCCCGCGGTCGCATCGTCTACCGCTACAAGTGAGTTTCCGGGGAGCGATCCCCGGAGGAGTTCGGGAGTCGCGGCTCCGGGGCTCTCGTGGCATTTCGGGGCCCCGGCCTCGGGATCTGCGGCAAAAGACTTCCCCAGTCATACGACTGGGGAACACCTGTGTTCACACCCCTGTGTGAACCACAACCAGATTGGACGGACGTGAAGGTTCAGCCGAGCGTCAAGAAGATCTGCGAGAAGTGCAAGGTGATCCGCCGTAACGGCCGGGTCATGGTGATCTGCGACAACCTGCGTCACAAGCAGCGTCAGGGCTGACCTGGACTGCACCCCGACGCAGGGGTTCACCAGCCAAGCACCGAACGCAGTTCGGATTGGCACAGAAAAGAAGACCTCCCAGCGCCAGTCGCCGTCGGCGAGCTCGCCGCCTCGGAAACGAGCGGAGAGCGGACGGACGACCTACCCCCGGAACGGAGGCCGGGGCCCCATTCGAGGGGACGGACAGGGAGCAGACCTCCGCAACAGTTAAGGAAGCTGCCACATGGCACGTCTGATGGGCGTCGATCTCCCGCGCGAGAAGCGCATGGAGATCGCGCTGACCTACATTTTCGGCATCGGTCGTACCCGCGCCAAGGAGATCCTGGACGCCACCGGCGTCAGCCCCGACCTGCGGTCGAAGGATCTCAGCGACGACGACGTCACCCGGTTGCGCGATTACATCGAGGCGTCGGAGTTCAAGGTCGAAGGTGACCTGCGCCGTGAGGTGCAGGCCGACATCCGCCGCAAGATCGAGATCGGCTGCTACCAGGGCATCCGCCACCGCCGCCACCTGCCGGTGCGCGGACAGCGGACCAAGACCAATGCGCGCACGCGCAAGGGTCCGAAGAAGACCGTCGCCGGCAAGAAGAAGTAGGGATAACCGATGCCTCCGAAGAGTCGGGCCTCCGGCCCCAAGAAGTCCCAGAAGGCGCGTCGCCGGGACAAGAAGAACGTTCCGCACGGCCACGCGCACATCAAGTCCACGTTCAACAACACGATCGTCTCGATCACCGACCCCGAGGGCAACGTGATCTCGTGGGCGTCGTCGGGCCACGTCGGCTTCAAGGGTTCGCGTAAGTCGACCCCGTTCGCCGCGCAGCTCGCCGCCGAGAACGCCGCCCGCAAGGCGCAGGAGAACGGCGTCAAGAAGGTCGACGTGTTCGTCAAGGGTCCGGGTTCGGGCCGTGAGACCGCGATCCGCTCGCTGCAGGCCGCCGGCCTCGAGGTGGGCACGATCTCCGACGTCACCCCGCAGCCGCACAACGGCTGCCGTCCGCCCAAGCGGCGTCGCGTCTAGCGGGAAAGGATTTAGCGAAAAATGGCTCGTTATACAGGCCCCATCACCCGCAAGTCGCGTCGTCTGCGTGTCGACCTCGTCGGAGGCGACCAGGCGTTCGAGCGTCGTCCCTACCCGCCCGGCCAGCACGGCCGCGCGCGGATCAAGGAGAGCGAGTACCTGCTCCAGCTGCAGGAGAAGCAGAAGGCCCGCTTCACCTACGGTGTCATGGAGAAGCAGTTCCGCCGCTACTACGAAGAGGCGAACCGTCGCAAGGGTAAGACCGGCGACAACATGCTGCAGCTGCTCGAGTCGCGTCTGGACAACGTCGTGTACCGCGCCGGTCTGGCGCGCACCCGCCGCCAGGCCCGCCAGCTGGTCTCGCACGGCCACTTCCTGGTGAACAACCGCAAGGTCGACGTCCCCAGCTTCCAGGTCTCCCAGTACGACATCATCGATGTCAAGGAGAAGTCGCTGCCGACGCTGCCGTTCCAGGTCGCCCGTGAGACCCAGGGCGATCGCCCGATCCCGGGCTGGCTGCAGGTCGTTCCGAACCGGCTGCGGATCCTGGTCCACCAGCTTCCGGAACGCGCGCAGATCGATGTGCCGCTGAACGAACAGCTCATCGTCGAGTACTACTCGAAGTAAGCCGTTCGTGCTGCTGGTGGGTGAGCACCGTACCCGACGTGCTCATCCACACCCCAGTTCGTGGGCGTCAAATAGCGGGCGCCCCTGAAGGAGGAGATCCTCATGCTGATTTCACAGCGACCCACACTGGCCGAAGAGGTTCTGGCCGAGAATCGCTCGAAGTTCACCATCGAACCGCTCGAGCCGGGCTTCGGTTACACCCTCGGCAATTCGCTGCGCCGTACCCTGCTGTCCTCGATTCCGGGGGCCGCGGTGACCAGCATCCGTATCGACGGCGTGCTGCACGAGTTCACCACCGTCCCGGGTGTGAAGGAAGATGTCACCGACATCATCCTGAACCTCAAGGGCCTGGTCGTGTCGTCCGAAGAGGACGAGCCGGTCACCATGTACGTGCGCAAGCAGGGCCCGGGCAGCGTCACCGCCGGTGACATCGTTCCCCCGGCCGGTGTGACCGTGCACAACCCGGACATGCACATCGCCACCTTGAACGACAAGGGCAAGCTGGAGATCGAGCTCGTCGTCGAGCGCGGTCGCGGTTACGTCCCGGCCGTGCAGAACAAGGCCTCGGGTGCGGAAATCGGCCGGATCCCGGTGGATTCGATCTACTCGCCGGTGCTGAAGGTGACCTACAAGGTCGAGGCCACCCGCGTCGAGCAGCGCACCGACTTCGACCGGCTCATCCTGGACGTCGAGACCAAGAACTCGATCTCCCCGCGGGATGCGCTGGCGTCGGCCGGTAAGACCCTGGTCGAGCTGTTCGGCCTGGCGCGTGAGCTGAACGTGGAGGCCGAGGGTATCGAGATCGGGCCCAGCCCGGCCGAGGCGGACCACATCGCCTCGTTCGCGCTGCCGATCGAGGACCTGGACCTCACCGTGCGCTCGTACAACTGCCTCAAGCGCGAGGGTGTGCACACCGTCGGCGAGCTGGTTGCGCGGACCGAATCGGATCTGCTGGACATCCGCAACTTCGGCCAGAAGTCCATCGACGAGGTCAAGGTCAAGCTGCATTCGCTCGGCCTGTCGTTGAAGGACAGCCCGGCCTCCTTCGATCCGTCGAGCGTCGTCGGTTACGACGCCGCCACCGGAACCTGGAGTGACAGCGGCTCCTTCGGCGATGCAGACAACGGCGAGCAGGACTACGCCGAGACCGAACAGCTCTAGGCCTTCCGGGGTGGCAGCCCCGTTCGGCCTTTCCTAAGGAGAACAACCCATGCCCAAGCCCAAGAAGGGTGCTCGCTTCGGCGGGTCGGCGTCGCACCAGAAGGCGATCTTCGCCAATCTGGCCACGGCGCTCTTCGAGCACGGTCGGATCACGACCACCGAGGCCAAGGCCAAGGCGCTGCGCCCCTACGCCGAGAAGCTGGTCACCAAGGCCAAGGCCGGTACGCTGGCCGATCGCCGCGAGGTGCTCAAGGTCATCCGCAACAAGGATGTCCTGCACGAGCTCTTCGCGAACATCGGACCGTCGTTCGAGGGCCGCGAGGGTGGCTACACCCGCATCATCAAGACCGTTCCCCGCAAGGGTGACAACGCGCCGATGGCGATCATCGAGCTGGTCCGGGAGAAGACCGTGACCAACGAGGCCGATCGCGCTCGCCGGGTCGCCGCCCAGCAGGCCAAGACCGAGGTCGCCGAGGACAAGGCCGACGAGGCCACCGAGGCGAAGGCCGAGGAAGCTGCCGAGGCGAAGGCCGACGAGGCTGCCGAGGCGGAGTCCACCGAGGCTCCCGCCGAGGACAAGGCGGAATGAGTTGGTCCCCGCCACGCGCGGGGACCTCTCGATCTGCGTCGGGAATTCACGAGTGAGCCCGCCGTCCCCTCCGGGTCGGCGGGCTTCGCTCATGTTAACCAGGAAATGGCTGTGACCATACAGGATCCGGCGGCAACCCCGGTTGCGGTTCGAGTACGGCTCGATATCGCCTACGACGGCACCGATTTCACCGGCTGGGCCCGCCAGCCCGGCCTGCGGACCGTGCAGGGGGTGCTCGAGGAGTCGCTGAGCAAGGTGCTGCGCGAACCGATTCAGCTGACGGTGGCAGGCCGGACCGACGCCGGAGTCCATGCCGAGGGGCAGGTCGCGCATTTCGACACGACCGCGCTGCCCGATTACGACAAGCTGCTGCACCGGCTGGCGCGCTTCCTGCCGAAGGATGTCCGGGTCACCGGAATCCGCACCGCGCCAACGGAATTCGACGCCCGCTTCTCCGCGATCCGCCGCCACTACGCGTATCGGCTCACTACCGCGCCCTACGGGGCGCCGCCGCTGCTGGCCCGAAGTGTGGTGGCCTGCCGCCCCGGCGTCGATCTCGACGCCATGCGTGAGGCATCGCGAAAGCTGTTGGGGCTGCACGATTTCGCCGCATTCTGCCGTCGGCGCGAAGGTGCGACGACGGTCCGCGAATTGCAGCGCTTCGATTGGGTGACGACGCCTGTCGCCGCTGCGCTCGCCGCCGACTCGGCGAATCGGGGCGATGCGTCCGGCGGAGCCCCGGAACCGTCCGTGGACCGCCCCGCGCGGATGCTCACCGCCCTTGTCAGCGCCGACGCCTTCTGCTGGTCCATGGTCCGCAGCTTGGTGGGCGCGGTGCTCGCGGTGGGGGAGGGGCGCCGTACTTCCGAGTGGGTGGAAAGCCTTCTCGCGGAACGGGAACGATCCAGCTCCGTCACCGTGGCGCCGGCCCACGGATTGAGTCTGATCGCCGTCGACTACCCGGCGGATGCCGACCTCGCCGCCCGCAACGCCGAAACCCGGGAGATGCGCACGATTCCCGATCCGGACGGTTGCTGCGGAAGCTGACAGTCGCTACCTGCCCCCGACGGCCGACGGCCGACGGCCGACGGCCCCGCGGCGTCCGCGGGGCCGTACGAGTCGCTATTCGAGGGTTGTGCGTTTCTCACCTCCTTCGCGCTGCGACGAACCTCGGTTCCGCCCGCGCTTGCGGCCACCTTGCACCGGTGAATGGTGTTGTGCGGCTTGCGCACTCATCTGTGTCTGTCGCCGATGGGCGCGGGCACATACCGGTCGCGGCCGGTCAGCTGCTCTCGGAGTGGCCGGCCTCGATGGTCTTCGGGCCGCGGCCCATGCCGCCGATCTCGATGCGCCGCGGCTTGGCCTTCTCGGCGATCGGCAGGGTCACCGACAGCACGCCGTCGTTGTAGGTGGCGCTGATGTGGTCGGTATCGATGCCGTCGCCGAGCGACAGCTGGCGCATGTACGTTCCCGCGAATCGTTCCGACGCGATCCATTGCACGTGCTCGTCACCGGGCAGGCTGCGCTGCGCCTTCAGTGTCAGGGTGCCGTTGTCCACGCTCACGTCGACCGAACCGGGATCGACACCCGGGAGGTCGGCATTGAGGACGTAGTGGTCACCGGCCTTGAACAGATCCATCGGCATGAAACGCGGCGCGCGTGTGGTTCCGGCGGCGTCCCCCAGGAGCTGCCGGGCAACGGTGTCGATGTCGTGGAACGGGTCGAACCTCAGCACAGGAATCACCTCCATATCCAGTGATGACGCCCGCCTCGGCGGCGAGCGCCGGAAGCTGTTCGATGCCAAATTTAGCACTCTCTTCATGTGAGTGCCAGATTGGGAAGCGGGAAATTTTCCGGCGCCGGGCGGAATAGTCGCCCGCGCAACGGAGTTCGCAACGACTATGACAGAAGGTGCGCGAACCGTGAATATCGGCAAATTCGGCGTCTGGCGGTACTACGCCGGCTTCGAACCGGGGCAGGCTCGTGAGCTGGAGAGTCTCGGTTACAGCACGTTGTGGCTGGGCGGCTCGCCCCCGGCGGATCTACCGGCCGTGGAGCCGCTGCTCGAGGAGACCGAGACGCTGACGGTCGGCACCAGCATCGTCAACATCTGGTCCGCGCCCGCCGAACAGGTGGCCGAGTCGTTCCACCGCATCGACCGGCGCTTCCCGGGCCGTTTCATCCTCGGCTTCGGCGCCGGGCATCCCGAGCAGGATTCGGATTTCCGCAAGCCGTACGACGCGCTCGTCGACTATGTCGACGTCCTCGATGCCAACGGTGTCCCGAAACAGCAGCTCGCGCTCGCGGCACTCGGACCGCGGGTGCTGAAGCTGGCCGCCGACCGCACCGCGGGAGCGCTGCCGTACCTCGTGACCGCCGAACACACCCGGCAGGCTCGCGAAATCCTGGGGCCGGATGCGCTGCTCGTGCCCGAACACAAGATCTCGTTCAGCACCGACCCCGTCCAGGCGCGCCTGACCGCCCGCCCGCGGACGGAGTTCTACCTGAACCTGCGCAATTACGTGGCGAATCTGCGCCGGCTCGGCTTCGGCGACGAGGACCTGACGCCGCCCGGCAGTGACCGGCTGATCGACGCGCTCGCGCTGCACGGCTCGGCCGATCAGATCGCCGACGCGCTGGTCGAACACCTGAAGGCGGGCGCCGATCAGGTCGCCATCCAGGTCACCGACGAGGACCACATCGGGGTGCTGCGCGCGCTGGCTCCGGCGCTCGCCGCGCGAGTCTGATCGCCTCCCTCGCGACCGCCGCGGCCGAGGTCAGCGGCGGTCGTGGGCGAATCCCGCCGACGCTCAGGAGCGGACCAACCGCGCGATGGCGTCGGTGGCCTCCTTGATCTTGGCGTCGGCCTCGGGGCCGCCCTGGACCGCGGCATCGACCACACAGTGGCTGATGTGGTCCTCCAGCAGGCCCATGGCCACCGCCTGCAGGGCTTTGGTCATGGCCGAGACCTGGGTAAGGATGTCGATGCAGTACTTCTCCTCTTCGACCATGCGCTGCAGGCCGCGCGCCTGCCCTTCGATCCGGCGCAGCCGCTTGAGGTAGTCGTCCTTGGCGGTGATGTAGCCGTGGGTGGCGTGGTCGTGCCCGGGCTGCGCGGCCGCCTCGGCCGTCCGATCCGTGTTGATCTGATCCTCGCTCACCGGCTGTTCCTCGCTCCCGCCCTGGTGGTTCATACCCCCCTAGGGTACATTATTCGAGGGGTACTGTCAGGGTAGCCGGTGCGGGGTGAGGCGGCGGGAGCCGCCGTCGCGGCGTACGCGAGAATTGCGGGCATGAGTTCGGATCCCCGCCCCGCGCTGGCCATCATCGGCGGTAGCGGCTTCTACGATTTCTTCGGCGACGACGCGACCACCCTCGAGGTCGAGACGCCCTACGGTGTGCCGAGCGCGCCGATCACGGTCGGAGAAGTCGAGGGCCGCCAGGTCGCCTTCCTGCCGCGGCACGGGCGCAAGCACGAGTATTCCCCGCATACGGTGCCGTATCAGGCCAATATGTGGGCGCTGCGGTCGATCGGCGTGCGGCGGATCTTCGCGCCGTGTGCGGTGGGCAGCCTGCGGGCGGACTGGGGGCCGGGCACCGTGGCCGTTCCCGACCAGCTGGTGGATCGGACCTCCGGCCGTGCGCAGACCTACTTCGACAACGGCGGCATCCACGTCTCCTTCGCCGATCCGTACTGTGACGACCTGCGCTCGATCGCGACGCGGGCGGCGGTGCCCGAACTGCCGATGCGATCGGCCGCCACGATGGTCGTGGTGCAGGGCCCGCGCTTCTCCACCCGGGCCGAGAGCCGCTGGTTCGCCGGGCAGGGGTGGGAACTGGTCAACATGACCGGATATCCGGAGGCGGTACTCGCTCGCGAACTCGAAATGTGCTATGCCGCTATCGCTTTGGTGACCGACCTCGATGCGGGCCTGGAGACCGGGGAAGGCGTCAGCGCGGCCGCCGTCTTCGCCGAATTCGAGCGCAACCTGGTGCCGTTCAAGACCCTGGTGCGCCGCGCGGTCGCCGGTGTGGAGGGTACGCAGACCTGCGAACACTGCACGGTGCACGCCGGGGTGGCGCTGCCGTTCGAACTGCCCTGACGGGCCGGACCGGGCGCACCGCATCGAACGCTATGGAGTACCGGGCTCGCGCAGATCGATCCGGGCGAGCGCGAAATGTGGAGTGCCGGTTCCGTCCGGGCCGTGAGGGAGCGGTGAGACCTCCACGTTCACGGTGATCCACCCCCCGGTCGTATCCGCCAGCCGCAGGTTCGGCAGCGTCCACGACGGCGCGCCGGCCCGGATCGCCGTGCGCGCCGCGATGATTCGCTCCCGGTCGCCGGGATGCGGCAGCGTACGTTCGTCGGTGCCGCCGGACCAGTCCAGTCCCGGCACCGGCGGGCTGATCCACCGGATCACCCTGACCCGCTCGGTGTCGACCACCGCCAGATACATTCCCGGATTGCGGCCGACCAGCGTTTCGACCGTCGCCGCCTCGAACGACTTGGGCTGGGGCGGAACGCTTTCGGTGACATCGGCCAGAATGCCGCGCCACAGGTGGGGATCGGCGGCGGAGTTGCGCGTCGCCATCATCAACGTGCGCAGCCCATCCGGCGTGCGCACGCAGATGTCGCCGCACCAGCGCGATCCGGGGGTGGCGCGTGCCACGATCGCGGCCAGGTCCAGGGCATCGTCGAAACGCTCCACATGTTCGAACGATTCGGCCCCGATCCAGACGCTGCGCTTGCGGTCGAATGCCGGGCCCAGACCCGCGGATCGCACTTCCGTGCGCCGGGTGCGGGCGTCGAGCAGATGCGTGGCGACCGGCGGCGGCGCGGGTGGATCGCCCGGACCCACCCACATCTGCACCGCGTGGACCCGGTCGTCGGGCCCGGTCAGTGCGATCGCCCGGGCGCGGTGCCCGGACCAGGCGTGACGGGATTTCGGCAGCTGCCGCTCGACGGTCTCACCGCTCGCGGCGGCGGCGGTGAGGATCGGCATCAACCGGGAGGGCACGGTGCGGGCCAACGACTTCCAGCGCCGCGGTGCGGTATCGACGGCGAGCACCGACCAGGTGGGCGGAACATCCAGTGTTTCGATCAGCAACCAATGTCCGAGAATCACGAGTTTCGCCCCCTTCTGATCGATCCGCGGTGCCCGGTCGGCCACAGCCGTCCGATATGGCGCTCGAAGATTTTTCACCCGGGCCACAGGGTATCGGTGCCGCCGGCACGTTCGGCGAGCAGGCCGTCGGTGCGGCGAGAGGGTGCCGACTAGGCTGGCGCCATGGACGATCCGCTGCGGTTGGAGGTCATCGTCGCCAGTGTGCGGCCCGAGCGGTTCGCGCCCGTGGTGGCGGACTGGTTCCTCCGCACGGCCCGCGCCGATGCGGGCCTCGACGTCGGGGTCATCGATCTGGCAGACACCCCCCTGCCCACCGACCTGACGACGACGCCGCAGGTGGAGGCCTTTCGGGAGCGGATCGGCGCCGCGGACGGATTCATCGCGGTGACCTCCGAGTACAACCACGGTTACCCCGCCTCGCTGAAGACGGCGCTCGACAGCGCCAAACGCGAATGGCGGGCCAAACCCATCGGATTCGTCGGTTACGGCGGACTGTCGGGCGGCCTGCGGGCGATCGAGCAGTTGCGCCAGGTCGTCGCGGAGATCCACATGGTCTCGCTGCGCGAGAGCGTGAGTTTCCACGAGGCCAGACGCAAATTCGACGCGGACGGCAACACCGCCGACGGCGCCGCCGTCGACGCCGCACAGCGGCTCCTGCGGCAATGGGCGTGGTGGGCACGCCATCTGCGCACGGCGCGCAGAACCGACCCGTATCCGGGCTGAGCCGGTTCCGGGGGCGTCGTCGGTCTGTGTGCCGACCGAGGAGTCCGTCGAAACTAGTTGTGCGCCTGCGTCATTCGCTGCCGGGGATCCTGCTGCGGCATCGGGCGCCGGCCCCGCGGACTGCCGATATAGGTCGTTTCCCGGGGAATCGAGACCAGCGTCAGATCGACCTGGGTGGTTCCGGTTCGCATCACCACGTGGTTGCCGATCGCGCCCGGCTGATGGATGGACAGATCCGGGTTGGTGGCCGGCCAGTCCATCGGATCGCCGGTGACGTAGATCGTGGTCACGCCGGCGTGCGGTGCGGGCGCGAGCACACCGTCGACCACGGCCGCGGTGAATCCGGCATCGCTCTGATGGGTTTCCACCGCGATGGTGAGGCGCTCGGGATTGCCGATCGTGGTGACCAGCTGCTCCCACGCGTGCGGGCGATCGGTACGGATGAGGATGCGCTCGCCGACGGCCAGTGCGCGGAACACCAGCTGCTGCGCGAGATACAGCTCGCCCGCTACGTAGACGGTCGAAATGCCTTGTCCGACAAGGCGAACGGCAACGCCATTCCCGTCCTCGTCGGAGCCGATCAGCTGGCCGCAGCCCGACGAGGGCAGATGCAGGACGCCGACGACGTCGATCGGGTACTCGCTCATCGGTACGGTGTCGTCCACGCCCGGGATGGCGATCGGCAGGTGGGCGAGCAGGCTCTGGCGATGCCGGCCGCTCAGCGACACCATGCCCTTGCGCTTGGTCTTCTCCGGCAGCTCCCTGGCGGTCAATCGCCAGGCCGCGCCGATGTTCACCGTCTCGGGCGAACTTCCCGGCCGCAGCCGGACCGCGACCGTGGTGCCCCGCGACGGCGCGACCCACAGCTGTGCCAGCAGATCCGAGCCCAGTTGCTTGGGATCGACCGCCGCGCCGATGTTCACGCTGTTGCCCAGTTCCGCGTAGCGCCAGCGATGGGTGAGCGCCCGCGGGTCGACTCCGGCGCTGATCTGCCAGACGGCCTTGCGGATCTCGGGCGCGGTGAGCACGCGGGACGCGCAGTCGGCGTCCTCGAGCGCGCGCACGATGCGCTGGGTCGCGATGGTGACCGCCCGGCCCGCGCCCTCGGTGCCACCGCCGCGCCGCGCCGCGGCCTCCGGACAGGCCAGTGCGTCGAAACTGATTGCGAGCCATACGGTTCGGTGAGCGGTCGCGGGCAGTGGACCGAGCAGCGATTCGTAGATCGGCCCTGCGGGCGTGCCGGAGCGGCTGCGGTGTCCGTGGCTGATGATGTCGATACCGGACAGCAGGATGTCGTGCTGGCTCAGGCACTGTGCCAGTTCGGGCAGCGGCAGCAGGTGTGAGGCGTGCACGGTGTTGCGGTCGATCCGGGTCAGACCGCCCTTGGGTGGCAGCACCTCGACGACGGCGACGACGCGACTGCCCTCCCAGTACAGACCGAGCGAACGACCGTCCGGGCCACGGAAATCGACGGTATCGCCGAGGTCGTAGTCCTGGCGGGTGACGTAGCGCCACACCGTGGCGATCCACGAGGCGATGGTGCGCTTGCCGATCGGGACGAGCAGCACCAGCCCGGCCATCACCGCCGCACCCAGTGCGTACCAGCCGGGTACGCCGACCGCGAACACGACGAGCCCGACGACCAGCCCCAGTAACTGTGCGGCCAGCAGATTCGGCAGCGAGATCCGTCCGAGGAGCGGGCGGCTGTTGGTGCCGCTGGATTCGGCCATCGTCGTCCCCCAAGTACCCGGTGTCGGCCGATTCTTCGATGGCCGAGCTGAACTTCCGTCCTGCTGAACTGTACTGTGTTGGGCGAACGCGAGCACTGTTCGGGGGAGGACTCATGCCTTCAAAGCCCACTACGCGCTGGCAGGTGAGCGGCTATCGCTTCCTGGTCAGGCGGATGGAGCACGCCCTGGTACGCCGGGATGTGCGGATGCTGCACGATCCGATGCGCTCGCAGTCGCGCGCCTATGCCGCGGGACTGGTTTTGGGTGTCGTCGCGCTGGCCGGCTGCGGTGTGCTCGCGCTGC
This sequence comes from Nocardia mikamii NBRC 108933, assembly GCF_001613505.1. Lineage (GTDB taxonomy): Bacteria > Actinomycetota > Actinomycetes > Mycobacteriales > Mycobacteriaceae > Nocardia > Nocardia mikamii. Next base: position 184,455 of record NZ_BDCM01000002.1, on the reverse strand, counting down.
TGCGGCCGCAGGGGTCGATCGGCGACAACAAGATCCTGCTGGGTAAGGATTCCGGCGCGGTCTACGCCGTCATCGACGGTGTCGTGCACCCGTCGTTGAATCTGGCGTCGGCGCGGCTCGCGGTCGGCGAACCGGCAAAAGCGGTGTCCATCAAGGAATCCGAGCTGGCGAAGAAGCCGCGTGGAGCGCTGATCGGCATTCCGGGCGCCCCGTCCTCGCTGAACTTCGACAGCAGCGGCAAAGGGCGCGCATGGTCGATCTGCGACGAGCTGAAGAACGACGGCAGCCGCGATCTGACCACGACGGTGCTCGCCGGTGATCCGTCGCTGGGTTCCAAGGCGACCAAGCTGGATTCGGGCAAGGCGCTGCTGGTGCAGGGCCGCGACGCCGCCTATCTGATCTACGACAATCAGCGGGCTCGGGTCGACATGAACGATCCGAAAGTGACCGAGGCGCTGAAGATCCGCGGGATGACTCCACGTCCGATCAGTGCCGGTCTGCTGAACGCGGTGCCCGAGGTCCTGCCCATCACGCCGCCGAAAATCGTCGATCCCGGTGGCACCCCGGCCTATTCACTGAGCAATCACCGCATCGGCGATGTGGTGCATGTCGACACCAAGGATCAGTACTACGTGGTCCTGCACGACGGTTTGCAGCCCATCTCGCCGCTGACCGCCGACATCATCCGCAACTCCAACCCCACGGCTTCGGAAAATCCCGAGATCAGCCAGTACGACAGCACCCAGGCGCCGCCGTCGAACGACCTTCCGGTGCAGCAGTATCCGACGTCCGCGCCGTCCATCGTCGATTCGAAGGATCAGCCGGTGGAATGCATGTCCTGGAAGCCACTGTCCGGTGCGGCCGACAAGGCCGACGGCAGTAAGCGCGCGGAATTGGCTGTGCTGACCGGACATTCGCTGCCGATTCCGGACAGCGCGCAGACCACGCCGCTGGCGCAGGCCGACGGCTCCGGGCCGAACGTCGATGCCTTCTACTCCACACCCGGCTCGGGATTCTTCGTCCAGACCACGGGTATCGAGGCCGACAGCCAGCGCCGCGACAGCATGTTCTTCATCGCCGACACCGGCGTGCGCTACGGCATCAAGGACGCCGCGGCGCAGAAGGCACTGGGAATGGACGCCGACAAGGCCAAACCCGAACTCGCGCCGTATCAGATCGTCGGCCTGCTCGCCGCCGGTCCGACGCTCGGGCGCCAGGAGGCCATGGTGGCCCACGACGGCGTGGCGCCGGACCCGAATCCGGCCGAACAGCTGGTGCGTTCCAAGCAGGACCAGTCCGCGCAGCAACCGCAGAACTAGCCGGCCCGGCTATTGCCGGGCGGGCGTTTCGGGTAGTGCGCTCTCGTTCGTGCCGAACCGAATTCCCTTGGCCTCCTTGCCGATCAGGGTCAAGAAGGCCACCGCGATCAGCACCGGCACGATAGTGACGGCCAGGGCGAACGGATAGCCGTGGCTCTCGGCCACCCGCTCCTGGATCGGCAGATTGAGCGAGGCGAGCAGATTACCCAGCTGGTAGGTCACACCCGGATAGAAGCCGCGAATAGCATCGGGCGACAGTTCGGTCAGATGCGCCGGGATGACACCCCAGGCGCCCTGCACCACCAGCTGCATCAGGAACGATCCCAGGCACAGCATGGCCGCGGTCGTCGAATAGGCGAACAACGGCACGATCGGCAATCCGAGCAGTGCGCAGAAGATGATGGTGTAGCGGCGGCCGTACTTCTGCGACAGGCTGCCGAACACCAGGCCACCGATGATGGCGCCGATGTTGTACACCACCGCAATCCATTTCGCGGTCGCCGAGGACAATCCCGCGCCGCCGTTGTCGATCGCGGACAGGAAGGTCGGGTAGACGTCCTGGGTGCCGTGGCTCATCCAGTTGAACGCGGTCATCAGGAGTACGAGATAGGCGAAGCGGCGGATCACGACGGGATTCATCACCACATCACGCAACGACGTCTGGGTGCGCCGCATATGTTCCCGGCTGCTCTCCCACGCCTCGGATTCCCCCACCCGGGTCCGGATCACGAGGATGATCAGGGCCGGAATCACCGAGAGTGCGAACAGCCACCGCCAGGACAGGCCCAGCCAGTTCATCACCAGCAGCGAGGCCAGTGACGCGAGCAGATAGCCGAACGAGTAGCCCTCCTGCAGGAGTCCGGAGAAGAAACCACGCCGCTCGGCGGGGATCTTCTCCATCGCCAGCGCCGCGCCGAGCCCCCATTCGCCACCCATGCCGATGCCGTAGAGCAGCCGAAGTATCAGCAGCACAGTGAAATTCGGTGCGAACGCGCACAGGAACCCGATCACCGAATAGAACGCGACGTCGACCATCAGCGGAATGCGCCGCCCCACCCGGTCGGCCCAGAGACCGAACAACAGCGCGCCCACCGGCCGCATGATCAGCGTCGCCGTGGTGATGAACGCGACGTCGGATTTCGGCATATCGAAGGACGCGGCGATATCGGCATAGACGAAGACGACCAGGAAGAAGTCGAAGGCGTCCATCGTCCAGCCCAGTTGGGCCGCGATGAACGAATTGCGCTGATCGGGAGTGAGACGTTGCCTGCCGGCGACTGTCATGGCTGTTCCTGCCCCTCGTGCGACGACCCGCGACGGCCGTACCGCTGGACCGCCGCTGTCAGAAATATTGAGTCATCGCCGCGCCGCTCGTGTCGATCTTGGACGGATTCGTCCCCGACGACCAGGGCATATCGCCTATAACGGACTATGTGACGGCGCGCCCGGCGATGAATACGGCGGCCGCGCCTCGTCGCAACACCATGGACACCATGCAGACGACCAACCTCGCCGAACTGTACGACCTCGATCCGCTGGACTGGTCCGCCGTCGTAGCCGGTCTGGACGCCGGATTCCCGCAGGCGCCCGGGACGGGCGGACCCGACCGGCACACCTGCTGGCTGGCCACGATCGATCCGGACGGCAGCCCACATGTCACCGCGGTGGGCGCACTCTGGGTGGACGGCGCCTTCTGGTTCGAGACCGGTCCGCGAACACGCAAGGCCCGCAACATTTCTCGCGATCCGCGCTGCACGCTCAGCGTCGCCCTGGACACCTTCGACCTCAGCGTGAACGGCACCGCCGAACGCGTCGCCGACCCGGCGACGGTGGCGCAGCGGGCCGCCGACTGGGCCGGCGAGGGCTGGCCGTGCCGGGTCGATGATTCCGGCGCGGCCCTGACCGCCGACTTCAGCGCGCCGTCGGCCGGCCCGCCGCCCTGGCACGTCTACCGCATCGCGGTGCGCGCGGCGACGGCGCTGTCGACGGTCGAGCCGGGCGGGGCGACCCGATGGCGGTTCGGCGAGCCGGGGTGAATGTCACTCGCCGCGGTCGCCGAAGCGGTGGCGCAGCGGGAACGAGGCGAGATATCCGAGCACGGCGAGTACGGCGATGACACCGGTTCCGATCAGCGCCACATTGCGGGAGGTGTGATCGGGGGCCGGGGGCGTGGTCGGCACCGGAAGCTGCCAGCTCTTGGCGGCGCTGGGCCGCTTGGGCGGCAACGAGTTCGGAACCTGCGCGGTCAGCGCGGCCACCGGGTCGACCGCGCCGTATCCGACATACGGATTCCACCCCTCGGCCGGGGCGTGGGCGGTGGCCTCGATGCGCTTGATGACGTCGAGCGCGCTGAGCTCCGGGAATCGGGCACGGACGAGGGCCGCCACGCCAGCGACATATGGTGAGGCGAAACTGGTTCCGGAGATCGGCTCGGCCTTGCCCTGCTGATCCACCTTCGCGACGGCCGTCCCCTTGCTGCGCGGATCGTCCCAGTGCGGGTCGAGCGAGGTCAGATTCTCGCCGGGCGCCGCGACACCGACCCACGGGCCCGGCACGGTGAACTTCGAGGGCTGGCCGTTGTCGTCGATCGAGCCGACCGACAGCACGTAATCGTCCCACCGCGCGGGCGAGACGTTCATATCGACCTTGGTCCACGGATCCGCGCTGGGATCCAGCGGGTCGATGACGGGGTTTGTTCCCTTGCATTTGTCGTTGTTGCCCGCGGCCGTGACGACCACGACGTTCTTCTCGACGGCGGCGTAATGCACCGCGGCGCCGAGGTCGTCGTCGGGAATCGCCCCGGCCTGGCACGCCACCTCGGACATGTTGATGACCGTCGCGCCCATATCGGCCGCCCGGCGCACCGCCTGCGCCAGGGTGTGGGTGGTCCCGTAGCCCTCGGGCATGGCGTCGGGACCCTTGTCGCGTCCGGCGCCCTTCTTCTGGAAGTAGCTCGAGGTCTGCCGGATGCTCAGGATCTGCGCCTGGGGCGCGACACCCGAAAAGCCTTGTGTCGAAAGACGAGTCGCGGCGATGATGCCCGCCACGAAGGTCCCGTGGGCGTCACAGTCGTCGGTGCCGTCGCCGGAGGAGACGTAGTCGCCGCCCGGGATGATGCCCGGCAACCGGGGATGGCGCATCACACCGGTGTCGATTACGGCTACCAATTGCCCTGCGCCACTGGAGAACTGCCATGCCTTGTCCAGTTCCAGACTGCGCTGCGCGGTCGGCACGGTCGGACCCTCACCGCCGGTGCTGGTGCTGGCGCAGGGTGAATTCGCCGGCTGCTCCGTCGCGTCCGGCGGGACCGGGTTGCCGCCGGACGGCAGCGCTCCGGGGTTCACCACCGGTTTGTCGGCCATCGCGGCACCCGCTCCCGCCGAGGCGCTCAAACCCAGCACCGCGACGACCACTGCGACCCGAATTACTCTGCGCCCGAACATTTTCGGATTCATGAGCGGCTCAGAGCGATCGAACGAGCGTGTACAGCTCGGCTACCCAGAACACCAGCGGCAGGACGGCGGCCACGAAGCCGTATTCCAGCAGCTCCACGGCGCGTCGCATCGGCGGCGTCGCCGACTGGTTCGGCACGATCGTGCCCAGGATCAGCGCGGCGATGAGCATCACCATGGCTGCGCCGAACACCGCGAGCGGCTGTTCCACCACGAAGGCCGCGCCGACCGTCATGATCAGCAGAATGGCCGCACCGCCGGCGAGCAGCACCACCGCGAGTTCCGCGCTGACGTAGGTGCGGCTGCGGAACATCAGCACCACCGCGCAGACCAGAGCCAGTGCGATACCGGGCCAGTAGGGGCTGTCCGCGGACGGATCGGTCGAGGCCAGCGCGCCGATCACGGTCACCAGGGTGGTCGCGCCGACCAGGCCGGCCAGATACATCCGGGCGCGTTCGGATTTCGTGCGCAGCACATCCATGGTCGGCAGTGCGCGGTGGTCGTCGGGATCGTCCTCGGTGGGATCGATCGGCGTGCCGGGCGAAGGTACCGGCGGCAGCGGCAATTTCGCGAGCAGCATCGACACTCGCGGTGCCAGCGACAGTGCGCCGAGCGCGAGCGCGGCGGCGACCGCGCCGATGGCCTTGACCGGCTGGGAGGTCAGCAGGCCGACCAAGGCCGCCGGGATGGCGAACACGGAAAGTGTTGCGGCGCCGATGAACAGAGCCAGACCGACACCGCTGACGCGCCAGGCCAGCAGTGCCGTCGCGCCGACGAGTACCGAACCGAGCAGCAGATTCGCCCAGCCGTAATGGTCGGGCACGATCAACATGCCCGCGGCGAACGCACTCGGCAGCGCGCAGCCGCCGAGCACCAGCGCGGAGGCGGTGTCGCCGTACATGCGGCTCATCACCGTGCCGGCCACCACCAGCAGAATCGTCAGCACCGCGGCGATGGACCCGGTGATCCAGCCCGCCATCGCATCCGGCGCCGCCAGCAGGCCCGTGCATCCGGCGAGCATGGTCAGGATCGCGATGATCGAACCCGTGATCCGCGCGACCCGCGGTGACCAGCTACGGAAATGGTCGGCATCGGCGATCGCGACGTTGTACATGATGTCGTCGAACAGCGGACTGGGCGCGACGTGGTCGGCGCTTTCCAGCATGAGCAGTTCGCCGTCGCGCACACCCTGTTCGCCCAGGCTGAGCGAATTGGAGAACGGCGGCTGCCCGATGCGCGCCAGCACCCATTCGGCGGGCTGGAATTGTTCACCGCTGTTGTCGAAATCGTTGGTGCGACTGTGCTGCGCGACCATGTCGACCACGCTCGGAATGACCAGGGCGACCGGAACGTCGACCGGAATCGCCATATCGACCTGCGTGTGCTTGGCCAGAATGGTCACCCGCGCCAGATCGGGCGCCCGGACGATTCCGCGGCTCGAATCCTCTTCGATATGGTCCAGTCGCGCGTGCGTCACGCTTCCCCCAACTCCGTCTCTACCTGGTGTTTCAGCGTGCGCTCCGGTTTGCGGTCGCGCGGCCGATCCGTGCAGAATGCTGGTCGAACTGTACGACATGTCGGCCGCTGCCTCTACACTGAGTCCGCAGTACAGCCGCCGAAGGGGGATCTTCCGTCGATGAGCACTGTCAGGTTCCAGCGTCGTGCGCGCCGGGAGGTTCCGAGGTCACCGGGCGGCGAAGTGACACTGCAACCGCCGCCGGAGATTCCACGCGCGATACCGGGCAGTCTCATGGGCAAACTGATGCCCGTCGTGATGGTCGTCGGCATGGTCGGAATGATGGCCATCATGTTCACCCGTGGTGGAGGTATCGCCTCCAACCCGATGAGCATGATGTTCCCGATGATGATGGTCTTCTCCATGGTCGGCATGTTCGCCGGTCAGGGCGGTAAGGGGCAGAAGGCCGCCGAGGCCAACGAGGACCGCAAGGACTATCTGCGCTACCTGGACCAGGTCCGCAAGGACGTCGACGAAACCGCCTCCCAGCAGCGCGCGGCGGTCGAATGGAGCCATCCCGAACCGGGTTTGGTGTGGATGCTGGCCGGCACCAGCCGCATGTGGGAACGTCGTCCGGGGGACAAGGACTTCTGCCACGCGCGCATCGGCCTGGGCGGACAGCGCCTGGCCACCCGTCTGGTCTCGCCGGAAACCGGCCCCGTCGAGGAACTCGAGCCGATCGCCGCCGTGTCGTTGCGTCGTTTCGTGCGTACGCATTCCACGGTCCCCGACCTGCCCACCGCCATCGCGGTCAAGGGTTTCGCCACCATCCAGCTCAACGGCGACCGTGCTCAGGCACGCGATATGACGCGCGCGATGTTGTTGCAGCTGTGCATGTTTCAGGCGCCGGACCAGGTTCTCGTCGCGGTGGTCTGCGGCCCCGACACCGCCGCCGAATGGGAGTGGACCAAATGGCTCCCGCACACCCAGCATCCGGACTCCCAGGACGGCGTGGGTACCGAGCGCATGGTCTACGGTTCCATCCGCGAACTGGCCGACGGCCTGAACCCTCTGCTGCACAACCGGGTTCGCTATTCCCGTAACCAGCCCGCCAATCAGAATCTGGTCCACATCGTCATCATCGTCGACGGTGGCCTGCTCGAGGCGGAAGAGGACTCGCTGCGGGAATCCGGCTACGAGGGCGTCACCATCGTCGATCTGTGCAGTTACGCTCCGCGCCTGGCGGTTTCGCGCGGCATCCAGATGGTCGTCGAGAACGGTGAATGCGTCGGCCGCGGCGCCACCGGCAATATGGAACGCTTCGCCCTCATCGACCGCATCAGCGCGCGGCAGGCCGAACAGGTCGCGCGGCGCCTCGCCCCGTTCCGGGTGGCGGCGGTCCAGCGCGGCGGCGATACCGTGATCGAGGAGAATGGAGAGGTCATCGATAGCTGGGCCAAGCTGATCGGCCTGGGCGATATCGGGACCTTCAATCCGGAAAGCGGATGGAAACCACGTTACGGTCGCGACCGGTTGCGGGTGCCGTTCGGTGTAGGCGCCGACGGCTTGCCGGTTTATCTGGATATCAAAGAGGCGGCCGAGGGCGGAATGGGGCCGCACGGCCTGTGTATCGGTGCGACCGGTTCGGGTAAGTCGGAATTCCTTCGGACTCTGGTGTTGTCGATGCTGGCAACGCATTCGCCGGACCAACTGAACCTGGTTCTCGTCGACTTCAAGGGTGGTGCGACCTTCCTCGGCTTGGAGGGTGTTCCGCATGTGGCGGCCATCATCACCAACCTGGAGGAGGAAGCCGACCTCGTCGACCGTATGAAGGACGCGCTGGCGGGCGAGATGAACCGCCGCCAGGAAGAGTTGCGCGACAAGGGCAATTTCGCGAATGTCCTCGAATACGAGAAGGCGCGCGCTGCCGGAGCGGATCTCGACCCGATACCGGCGTTGTTCGTCGTGCTCGACGAGTTCTCGGAACTGCTCAGCCAGCACCCTGATTTCGCCGAACTCTTCGTGATGATCGGCCGTCTGGGCCGCTCGCTCCACGTGCATCTGCTGCTGGCCTCGCAGCGCCTGGAGGAAGGAAAGCTCAAAGGACTGGAAGCACATCTGTCCTATCGCATCGGTTTGAAGACGTTCTCGGCCAACGAGTCTCGCCAGGTTTTGGGCGTTCCCGATGCTTACAACCTTCCGAACAGTCCCGGTGGGGGATATCTGAAGTCCGACTCCGGTGAGATTCAGCGTTTCCAGGCTTCCTACGTCTCCGGCCCCTACGTGGGTGGCGGATCGCAGCGAGAGGTGACCCAGGCAGGAATTGTCGGCGGCGAGATCGACATCAATGCAAGGCCTTTCATCGCCGGGCAGGTGCCTTTCAGAGCCAGCGATCGGCTCCCGCTGCCGCCCGAGCCCAGCATGATCGAGGAAGTCCAGCAGGACGAAAGCGCCGAAAAGATCTCCAACCTGGGCATGCTGGTATCGCGTATCCAGGGACACGGTCGCCCCGCCCACGCAATCTGGCTGCCACCGTTGGACGAGGCGCCGACACTGGACCAGCTCATTCCGCGCTCGATACTCACCGGTGAGTACAGTCCCGTCGCGAGTTTGCGCACCGCCATAGGAACAGTGGACCGCCCGTACGATCAGCGGCGCGACCCCATGGTGATCGACTTGTCCGGTGCCCGCGGCAATGTCGCCATTGTCGGTGGTCCCCAGTCCGGTAAATCGACCGCACTCCGTTCCTTGATCATGGGTATGGCGTTGACCCACACCGCAGAACAGGTGCAGTTCTACTGCCTCGACTTCGGTGGTGGCACGCTGGCCGGGATCGAGGGCCTCCCACACGTCGGTTCTGTGGCGGGACGCCTGGACGTGGACAAAGTCCGCCGCACCATCTCCGAGATGACCACCATCGTCCGTCAGCGCGAAATGCGTTTCCGCCAACTGGGCATCGAGTCGATGGCCGACTTCCGCAGGCTGCGCGGTACCGACCCGTCGGCCAGTCCTGCGGCCACGGGCGCACACGAGGACCCGTTCGGCGATGTCTTCCTCGTGGTCGACGGCTTCGGATCGATCCGTCAGGACTTCGATCCCCTCGAACAGCCGATTATGAACCTTGCCACGCAGGGTCTCTCGTACGGTGTGCACGTCGTGATCGCGCTGAACCGCTGGGCCGAAGCGCGTCCCGCGCTCAAGGACCAGATCGGCACCCGCATCGAACTGCGTCTGGGTGACCCGATGGATTCCGATCTGGGCCGTCGTGTCGCTGCCTTGGTTCCACAGGGGCGGCCGGGGCGCGGTATGACCCCGGACGCAAAGCACATGCTGACCGCTTTGCCGCGTGTGGACGGAGATTCGAATCCGGAGAATCTCGGTACGGCCGTAGCGAATTCCGTTGCAGCAATCGCGCGAATGACGCCAGGTCGGCCGGCGCGGCAGGTTCGCATGCTGCCTGAATTGCTGACGCGCGAGGACATTCTTCGCAGTCTCGGCAACTGGCCCGCAAGTGTGGACACCCGGCATCCGAACCTGCAAATCCCGATCGGCTTGAACGAATCCGAGCTTGCGCCGGTCCTGCTGAACATGTCCGAGCAGCCGCATTTCTTGATCTTCGGTGACAGCGAATGCGGCAAAACGAACCTGTTGCGCAGCGTGATCAGGGGGATCCTCGAGTCGAACACACCCACCCAGGCGAAGCTGATCCTCGGCGACTATCGCCGAACCCTGCTGGGTGTGATCGAGACCGATCATCTGGCCGGCTACGCACCCTCCTCGGAGATACTCGAGAAGATGATGGCCGAACTCGCTGGCCTGCTTCGCAAGCGGATGCCGGGCCCGGACGTGACCCAGCAGCAACTGCGTGATCGTTCATGGTGGACCGGTCCCGAGGTCTATGTCGTCGTCGACGACTACGACCTGGTATCGACCTCCAGCGGAAACCCACTAGGGATCCTGGTCGAGTTCCTCGCGCACGCAAAGGATATCGGCTTCCATCTGATCATCGCCCGGAGGTCGGGTGGAGCCTCCCGGGCACTGTACGAGCCGCTGGTGTCGAGGATGAAGGATGTGGGCACGACCGCTCTCATCATGAGCGGTAACCGTGAGGAGGGCATCTTGCTCGCAGGCATCCGGCCGAGCGAAATGCCACCGGGCCGCGGCACACTGGCCACGCGGGCGGGGACAAGTCTCATCCAAACGGCCTGGAGCCCGGAATGATTGTGGACAACCCGTCTGCTGGATGGCACGCTAGGTGCCAATTGGACACTCTCGGTCAGTGGCAGCTGTCCGATGTCGAAGGGGGAGGTGGCAAACCGTCAATCATGACGTATGACCGTTTGAGTAGCCGATCGCTTGGTCTCGCACGGTCGGATCGGGATAGGTGGTTGGAACCGGCAGCGTACGAGCTGCGTCCAACTTTCATGTAGGGACCACCACTGCCGTCATCAGCAGGCGACGGTGAAGAAACCAGAGGAGCTTATTATGGCGCAGTCATTCAATCTCGATGGTGGAAAACTCGATACGTTCATCAGTGAGATGAACCAGCTGCACTCCACTATCGAGGGGCACGTGAACACCGCGCGGTCCAGCGCAGCGGACTTGGCGCATCATTTGCAGGGCGGGGCCGGCGATGCCCTGCAGGCGACCTTCGAACGCTTCTTGGATGCAGCGAAGCGAATGAACGACAGTCTCCTGCAGAATGCCGACAACCTCCAGGATGTCAACAAGAAGTATGGCCACGTCGAGATGGATCAGCTGCACCACCTCAAAGAGGTGGATTCGCTGCTGAACATGTGACCCTGGACCCGCTCGATCATCCTGAATACGTACATTCACAAGGGGAGAACTAATGGCCGACTTCGGTTCGATCTCATATAACTTCGGTGGTATCAACGACGGCGGTGGCGAGCTCCATACTGTCGCCAAGAACATCACCTCCGAGCTCGAGGACATGGAGCGCAAGTTCCAGGCGTTCATGAGTGAAAACTTCGGAGGTGCCGGCGCCGAGGCATTCCAGCAGGTCCAGGTCAACTGGAGCCAGCAGTCGAATGAAATGTCGGCTGCGCTCGCGCAGCTCGGCGTCAAGACCATAAACGCTGGTGAGGCGATGCAGGGCGCGGATATTCTGGCTGCGAAGATCATCGGCGGCTGATCGCGGGGCTGTCGAAAGGGTTGGCCGCATTCCCAATCGAATGTGGCCAGCCCTTTTTGTATCGCTACCCTGGTCTCTCTCCCGCCCTGCTACATCCATTCACTGTTGGCGAGTAACGCGTATTGTGCGGCCGCGCGTTGCTGCGCGTCGTCGAGTTGGCGGCTCCACGTGACGGCGACATAATCCCGGTATCGTATCGCGCAAGTGAACTGCCGATAATAGCCGTTGTCGGGAAGCTGTTTGCATTTGGAGTCCGGAAGGTTCTTGGGCGTCGAGCGCGCGTCGGGATCGGTCAAGAGCTTGTCATAGGCATCGGCCGCGGAGGATTGACCAGCGGTTCGATATACGATGGCGCCACCGTCGACATTCCGCATTATTCCTTTTCCGAATGCCTGGGCGTTACCTCCGGCGTTGAAATCTCGCGACATCAGGCTGTAGGCGTCCGACACGGCGAACCGATCCATGTGTGTGGATTCGTAGAGTGCTTTCGCTGCTGCTCTATCGGTTTGAAGTTGCAGAAATCCCCGCTCCTCGTACGTGCCCAGCGATCCGTTACGAGGAAGGTAATACTTGTTCGGGTTGATAACCCGTCTCATCATGTCGTCAGGGCCCGGTTCTAGTTTGAGCACTTGCTCGGCTGTCAGAGGGGACAGTGAGTCGAGCATCGGCAACTGTTTGTCATACGTCTTTTCGACGAGAGTCGTGAGATTGTCCAGTTTTCCGTCCGGGGTCTGCACGAACGTACTGACTACATACTGACCTCGGGCGATGACCGAGCCGATAGTGGGCGTCCCGGGCTGCCAATGGGAATGAGCCTCCGGATACTTCCCCAGACGCACAGATTGGTTTCGGTCGGGTGCTACATCGAAGTCCGCCTTCTCGATTTCCGAGGCAGCGCGATTTGCGTTGTCGCTGCTCGGAAACTGCATTATTGCGAGAGTAATCAGCGTTGCAGACGGAATAGATTGTCCAGTCAGGTCCGGCTCGTGGTCGCTACTACCGGAGGCGAAACCGAACATCGGCTTGTTTCGAAGGGCCGCAGCGGCGCCTGCTTTGGACAGGACTCGTTCGAAATCCCAGCTCTTCTCCAAATTCTGAACCCCGGTGCCGTACTTCAGATTCGAATCTACATCGAGTCCGGTTACCATGTGGTTCATCAATCGAATTTCCGCCAACGCCGAGCCGTTCTCTACAGTGTGGCTGTATTCCTGATAGGTGTCGACAGGTTCAATCGGATATTGACCGATATCAAGGCGCCGGACATCGATCTCCCCCGCAACCGCCAAACCGGATCTGACGTCGCCGCAACCCGTCACCGTGACCAATGTGGCAAAAGCTAGTAGCAGAGAGCGTGAGAGTTTGCTCATGATTTGGCTCGATTCCTGAAAGGGTTCCGCAACTAGTTGAAGTTCTCCAGGATCGCGTATTGAGCGGATGCCCGCTGATGAACGTCGATGAGCTGGTTGGAACTGACTTCCGAAACGTACTCGTCGTACCGGAGATAACAGCGGAATCTGAATCTCCCGTAATCATCACCCCGGTATTCATAACATCGAATCCAGGGAAGATTTTTGGGCGAGCTGACCAGTCGATCGAGCTTTTCCGGTGAGGAGTAGGCAACGAGCAGCTTCTGCGCGGCGGCGGCGTCTTTCGCGCGATAGAGGCGGCTCCCGTTACTGGCCATCCAATCCATTCCGGTCGCGGCAAACAATTCGGCATCGGCGCCGGGATCGGATGACATATGAAGCGCGGCGTGCCGGTCGTAAAATCCAGGGGCTTCCTTCGCGCTGTCGGTGGGTGAACGGCGCAGAGTTCTGCCGAGTAGGTTGTCGTGGTCGACCGGCGCCGTGGCGAGTTGATCGGGAGGGGTCGGCGTGAAGCGGTCTATCGCAGGAGTAATGACCGACAGACTTTTGGTGGTCAACTCGGTCAACTCCGCCCGTGATTCTTCGTGCAATTTTTTCTTTGCGCCGTCCGAAACGTCCGAATAGATGACGAATCGGCCGTGCGGGGTATACGAATGCAGGTATTCTTCACCGGGAACCCAGTAAGCGAGTGTATCGGCGTGCGCGTCGATGGATACCGGCTGAAAATCCATTTCGGGCGATCCATGTATGTGATCTGAAAGCGTGCGATCATACAAAAATCTGGCTGCGCGCGTCGCAGAATCCTCATCAGTGAACAGAAGTATCGAGTATGAAATCGTCTGGGCTATTCCGAGGTCCTTCTCGGACCTACCCCATGTGTAGTAACCCGCGATGAACCCTTTTGTGTCCTCATCCAGATTTTCGGAGTCGATGCCGGCGATCGACGGGTCCAGCCACGCGTGTACGTCAGAATCGGTGACACCGGTCTGGAACTTGAAGCGTGGATCGATTTCCATCGCGAGAGGAGCGACGCTACCGAGCCGCTGTCCCTCCATGATCCTGGCCCGGGCCGGGTTCGGGCTCCCGACCTTGCCGGGTGACGTGGCGAAACTGCCGACGTCGAGGTCGTTCACGCTGACATGTGGAGACGGATCCATCCGTCCGGATTCTCCTTGGCCGGAGCCACATGCGGCGCTGAACGCGATGACGACCGCCAGCAGCGTGGCTGCAGGCATACTCGGCTTTCGCAAATATCCCTCCCCATACGTTTTCCTGCCATCTCCGCAGATGAAATGCAGTCTGCGGCTTGCTCCTACCGCACGCGGTCGTGCAGCAATGGGACCAGCTTGGTGAGCATGGCCTGCTCGGAATTCGCACCCCAATTTCGAATCGCCGCAACGGCGGAAGCATCGTCGAGTGGAACGACAGTGGCGCGTGAGCTGGTCAACTGGAAGGGCAGCCCCAGAAGCCCTCCGCCGCCGGCGCTCTTGTCACTCCGCACTGCGAGAACGTAGCTGTCGTCCGAAAATTTGAACGCGTCGTAGTCCGTGTCCGAAATCGGCCGCGGTGACGGCTCGTCCCCCTTCTTCGAATAGTTGAGGTTGTATACGAACCCCAGGTCTTCGAGAAACTTCGTCTGCGGCGTACCCTCCAGGTAGATGGCGAGTTTGTCGTCGTTGGTGACATCGACGATCGTGATGGTTTTGCCCGCGAACGTCGGATTCGCTTCGCGCGCTTGCGCAACCGACGTGTACGACGCTGCCGCGGTCGTCGTCGCTGCCGACGATGCCGACGTGGCCGCCGGCCCAGTCCCGCCCGAATTGCCCTGTGTCGCCCAGACTCCGATGCCGGCGGCCAAGGCCACGGCGACGAGTGCGCCGACTCCGCCGAGGATCAGGGGCTTGCGGCTCTTGGGTTTCGGTTCGAGGAGGCGGGAGAGGTCGGGGTCGGGGCGGGGGCCGGTCTGGGTTCGGATACCGGATTGGGTCTGGTGGGGGAGTGGGGTGCGGGGGTCGGTCTGCGGGCGGGGGTCGAAGACCTGGATGGGGTAGGTCGGGGAGGTGGTGGTGCGGACCGGGGTGTGGCCGGGGGTGAGGGCGTTCGCGGCGGCGTCGGTGAGTTCACGGCAGCTGGTGAAGCGGTCGGCGGGGTTTTTCGCGAGGGCACGCGCGAAGACGTGGTCGATCGCGGGTGGGAGGCCGGAGTTGACGGCGGTGGCGCGGGGCGGGGGCTCGTAGAGATGCCCCATCATGACCATCGCGGGTTGGGTTGCGGGGTACGGGTTCTGGCCGGTGATCAGTTTGTATAACGCGCAGCCCAGGCTGTAGATGTCGGCGCGGCTGTCGACCGCCATGCCCTGGAGTTGTTCCGGCGGCGCGTAGGCGATCGTCGCGACGAAGCTGCCGGTCTGGGTGAGTTCGGTCGCGTCGTCGGTGGATTTGGCGACGCCGAAATCGGTGAGCAGGACACGTTCCTCGTCGTCGTCCTCGGGGACCGACAGCAGGAAGTTCGCGGGTTTGACATCGCGGTGCAGGAGCCCGCGGCGGTGCGCGTAGTCCAAGCCCTTGCCGACCTCGGTGACGATGCGCAGCGCGCGCAGCGGAGTCATCGAATGGGGGTCGCGGGCCAATTCGGCCGAGGCGTCGGTGCCGTCGACATACTGCATGGCGATCCACAACTGGCCGTGCTCTTCACCGCGGTTGTAGACCGACACGATATTCGGATGGTCCAGACCGGCAGCGAGATTGGCCTCGCGTTCGAATCGGCCCCGGAATTCGTGGTTGGACGACAGTTCGCCGCTGAGCACCTTGATGGCGTCCATGCGCGGAAGGCTGGGATGTTTGGCGAGATACACCGTGCCCATCCCGCCGGCGCCCAGTTGGCGAACGATCCGATACCCACCGACGATGGTGCCGGGACTCATCACCATCTGTAACAAACTCCTGGTAGTTCGGCGGGCCGCGTATCGTCGCGGAGCTTACTGGACTTCGAGGTGAGCGGTCGAGTCACGGCTGCCACTGGCTGTTGGCGAACAGGGCGTACTGCGCGGCCGCGCGTTGATGGACGTCGACCAGCTGATTCGAGGTCACATAGCCGACGTAATTGCGGTAGGCGACGATGCAGGTATACCGCTTGGGACCGCCGAAATCGGCGTTCTTCGTACCGTTCTCCACACACGCCGAATCCGTGATCTGGGGTACCGCGTCGACGGCCGGGCCACCGCCCTGGAACGTGACGCGATCGGTGACGGCCTTCTTCGCCGAGGCGGCGTCGCCGGCGCGCAGCACCAGGGCGTCGGAGGTCTTGGCGAATTCGGCGGCCTTCAGCGCGGCGGCACTCTGTGCGGCGGCCTTGCGGTCGGGCAGGTAGTGCACGATCCCGTGGGGTCCGAATACGCCGTTGTCGTCGCCGTATTGCGGACGACCGGACTGGCCGGTGTTGAGAGCACGGCTGAGCAGGTAATTCGGATCCCAGGGAAGTTTGACCGTGTCCTCGTCGGAGATCGGCTGCAACCGGTCCAACAGCGGGAATTCGACGTCCAGGGCCTTCTCGGTGAGGGAGGTGAGACTGTTCAGGTTCGGGGTAGGAGTGAGGGCCAATACAGACACCACATAGGGGCCGTGCGCGAGAAAGGAGCGGATCGACGGTGTTCCGGGGAGCCAATGTGCGTGCGCGTCAGGATATTTCGCAAGCGATACCGACTGGTTCTGGTCTTTGTAGGCGTTGAAATCGGTGTTGTAGAAATCGGTGGCGGCCCGGGTGGCGCTCGCGGCGTCGTTGAACTGCATTACCGACAGTGCGAGCACGGTGGAATACGGCTTCTCGGGTTTCGGCCAGCCGGAGAAACCCCAGCCCGCGTCCTTGTCGCTGGCCGCGGTCGAGAATCCGTACACCATGTGGTCGCGTTTGGCGACGGCCTCCATCTCGTCCTCTTTGCCGAGTGCATCGGGCAGGACGCCGGCGGAGAAGCTGCCCGCCTTCTCGCGTTTCGTCAGCGCCGGGTCGATCTGATCCGCGGTCACCACGTACTCGGCAAGGCGCATGCCGGCGGCCTCGGGTGCGTTGACGAAGCCCGGCCGGTAGTCCACGTGGATATCGAGCGGCCGCACGTCGTAGTTGCCGACGTCGAGTTTCCGGACATCTATTTCCGAGGGGCCGGCCCAGCCGCCGACGG
This sequence comes from Nocardia mikamii NBRC 108933, assembly GCF_001613505.1. Lineage (GTDB taxonomy): Bacteria > Actinomycetota > Actinomycetes > Mycobacteriales > Mycobacteriaceae > Nocardia > Nocardia mikamii. Next base: position 167,532 of record NZ_BDCM01000002.1, on the reverse strand, counting down.
TCGCGCCGCACCCGGTCGCCCCCAGGAGCCCGGCGAGACAGGCCGCGGTGGCCGCCGCCCGGACGAATCGTGTGATCATTTCGGGTCCGCCTTCACCAGAATGGTGTACTGGGCCGAAATGCGTTGCTGCGCATCCAGTAGCTGTTCACCCCAGGCCAGCGAGGCATATCTGCCGTAGTACACCGAGCAGTAGAAGCGGACGGCCAACTTCTCTTTGCCGTTGTATTCCCGGCACTTCGCGACCGGAAGGTTCCTCGGTGCCGCCGCCTGCTTGAAATGCTTCTCCGCTCCGCCCAGTTCGTCGCGGACATCCGCGGCGGCCGCGGTGTCGCGGGCCCGATACACCTCGTTGCCGTAATCGGCGAAGCGGTCGACGCCGTCGCGGTCGTACCACACCCGGGACTCGCCCGGATCGCTACTGAAGTGCAGCCCCGCGCGTCCGAGGTAGACCCCGGGCGGGTTGAGCCATTCGCCGGTCGCCTCCTTCGGCCGGATCATGGTCCGGCCGAGCATCCCGTCGATGTCGATCGGGTGGTCCATCAACTTGTCCGGCGGTGTCGGCTGAAATGTGGCGAGCGCGGGCAGGACGGTGTCGAGACTCTTCTGCACGCGGGAAACGAGTGCCGGAAGATCGACCTTGTTGAACCAGTTCTTCGCCTGGTCGTAGACCGAGGTGAAGACGACCAGCCGCCCCGCCGGATACCAGTTGTTGATCGCCTGTTTGGTCGGTACCCAATGTGCGTGCGCCAGTGGATAATTGGGGATCGCCACCGCCTGGGTCTGCGGATCGCGGCCGAAATCGCGCCGCTCCAGGGCCGCGGCGACCTCGGTCGCGCGCTGCTCGGTCGGGAAGATCATGGCCGCGTTGACCAGTTCGCTGCCCAGATTGTCCGGGTCGTCGCGGCCGTAGGACGCGAAGCCGCTGATCAGGTCCGGGGCGTCTTCGGCGAAGTTGCTCAGGTCGGTGAAATCCTTCATCACCGACGTCTTCGGATCGAGGAAGACCAGGGTGTCGAGTTTGCCGGTGTGGGTGAAGGCCGGGTCGATATCCATCGGCAGCGGCATCGTGCTGCCGAGTCGTTCCGCCTCGTAGAACGCGGCCTGACCGGGATTGGTGGGTTTGCCCATATCGCGCGGCGTGGCGTCGTACGGTCCCACGTCGAGACCGTTGAGATCGACCGTCGGCTCGGCGGCCGGAGCGGGAGTCGGATCGGAGCCGCATCCCGTCGCGGCCAGCGTCAGCGCGGCCACGGCAGCGGCCAGCACGCGCACGGATTTTCGCATAGTCCCCTCCCACAGGCTCCACGCCGGTGAACACAGGTGCCTGTTCGGCCGACGCTGCGAAGAAGATAGCACCCGTCTCCGACGAGGTGCCCCTCACCGGCGGCGGCACCCGGTATGCGGGCATCGGTCCGAGCCGGGTGTCACGCCCCCGGGCGCAGATCGCCGACGAACTTCTCGCATACCGCGGCGATGGGATGCCAGTCGCCGGTGGGGTATTGGCATCCCACGCTGACCTGAAGGCCGGAATCCACCAGAACCTGCCAGCGCACCGTGGTGCCGTCACCGGGAGTTTCCTCGTAGGACATCCCCGGGCGCCCGCCGAAGATCACATTGCGCTGCAGCGGCCCGACGGTGCCGTCCGGGCGCTTGGCGATCTGGGTTTCGAGCGTGGCGGCGACGTCCTCGCCGCCGAAGCCCGGGGCAAGGTCCTTCTGAACCAGCGAAATGCGTTCGCGCGCACCGTTGTTCGGGGAAATGTCGACCCGGGCACCCGAGCGATTGGTGATATGCCAGCCCGCCGGGACCACCGCGCCGACCCGTCCGAAGGTTTCGGCAGGTTGTGCGGGCGCCGCGGGCGGCGACGCGACGGCGGAGGGGCGAGCCGCGGTGGGTTGAGCTGTCGGCGACTCGCCGCCGGAACGGGTCAGCGCGACGGCGGCCACCACCGCCGCGACGACCACCGCGACCACAGCGGCGCCGATGAGCAGCGGAGTGCGGCGCTTCGGTGGCCGCGCGGTCGCGGCCGCATGCTCGTGCAGGGAACCGGCCCACGGGGTCTGCGGGGCGAACTGCGCGGGTTCGGCCGCGACGGGCATCGCGGGCCCGCCCCGGACCAGGTCCACGCCGGACATCGCGCGCAGGTCGACACCGAAACCGTAGCGCCGGGACAATTCCGCGCGCATCGCGTCGAGCAGCGCGGGTTCGGTGGCACCGACGACCACGAGATAGCTGGGCTTCCGGCCGCCGAGCAGACGATCGACGACGTCGACGACGGCCTCCACGCCACGCCCCTCGGCCAGGTCCGCGGATCCGATCGTCGGCTCGTATTCGCAGGCCTCGATCCAGGTCTCGGTGCCCGAACGGCCGGTCAGGGTGACGGTCGTGGTGAGCGAATTCAGTTCCACCACCGCGATGCGCTGCTGCTGCGAGGTGCTCGCGGACAGTCCGGCCACCCGCAATGCCAGCGGTTCGACGCTGATCTCGCCGACCAGACGGCGGGCGCCGGCCTCGAGCGCGGCGCGGCGGCGCGTGCCCCACTCCGACGGGCTCACCACGGTGAGTCGTCCACACGCGGTGGGCAGCCGCAGATTCGTCAGCACGGCACCGAAGATCGCGGCGAAGGCGTCGGCGACGGTCGGCAGCATCGGGACGAAGGCGATGCGGTCGGCCGCGGCCAGCCGTATTACCGAGACAGCGGGGTAGGGCGGTTGAAGTGGTTCTCCCACCACGAGACTCGTGCCGTCGCTGGCCGGGACCACCGAGGGAGCGCCGTCCCAATGGGTCGATTCGCTGCGCGCCCACAATCGGCTGTCGGTCAGTATCAGATCGACCGTGGACATCAGCTCCCCCTTCCCAGGCTGGGTCTCGCGGCATAGTACTCCAGTACGGTGACGCCTCCGCGCCACCCGCGACCGGTCAGAAGCTGTTGGCCAGCAACGCATATGCCGCATCGACCCGCTGATCGATATCGTCACGGCTGTTGGCGTTGACGACCTCCACGTATCGCCGGTAGGGCACATAACAGCGGAATCTGCTGTCCTTCTGTGGATCTCCCGAACTGTTGAGCGTCAGGCATTTGGCCCCGGGCACCGTCTTGGGCGCATCGGCCGGCTCGTACTGCTCACCCGAACTGGCGATCAGCCCCTTGATCATGCGTGCCCCGGCATCGGCGTCGCGGACGCGCAACACCGAGCTGTTGTCGGCGACGGCGATGGCATCCATGCCGGTGTCGTCGACGAGCCGCTGACGCGTGGCCTCGTCGGAGGAGATATGGACGAATGCCGGTGCGGCATAGACAGCGAAGCGATCGACATCGGGCGTGCGGTTCGAGCGGTCGCGCACCACGGCGCGCGCGAGCAGGCCGTCCGGGTCCACCGGCAGTGCGTCGAGGCCGCCGGCCGCGGTCGCCTGGAAGCGATCGAGTGCCGGCACCTCGGCGTCGAGGGTCTTCTGAACCCAGGCCAGCAGATCGGCCTCCTCGGACCGGGGCCGCTCGATGAACAGTGAGATCACGAACTGCTTGTGGCCATGAAGGTGCCGATGGTCGCAATCCCCGGACGGTAGTGGATATAGGCGTCCGAGTATTTCGGCAGTGCGAGTTTGCGATTGAGGTCGGGCGCGACACCGAAGTCGACGTCCTCCAGTTCGCGCGCGGCCTGCCGGGCCGCGGACTCGTCCGGGAAGCGCAACACCAGATCGGTGACCGAGGTCGCCGCGGCCGCGCTGTCCAGCGAGCCGGGTTTGTCGGAACCCGCCGCGACGTAGGCGACAACCATCTTGTTGCGGTCGAGCACCGGTTTGGAGACCGCGGCCAGCAGGCGTCGGGTGGCATCGGTGCTGTCGGGGACGACGCGTCCGCCGGCGCCGATCGTCAGCGACGGGTCGATGCGGACGGCTGGGACCACCGCCTGCGACATCCGCATCCCCTCCGCGAGCGCACCTTTGCCGCCCGCGGTGGCGTCATAGCTGTGGCGGTCGACCGGATACGGGCCGACATCGAGCGTGCGGACATCGATCTCGGCCGCGGTCGGGGTGCCCTGCACACCGCAACCGGTCAGCACGGCCAGCAGTGCGGCGCACGTGAAAACCAGAGATCTGCGAATCGTTCGGTCCATGGACCGCCCCCCTTCTCCCGGTGCTCTCTCCCGGTTCTCCGCCATCGAAATTACCGGACCGGACCCGGCAGCGGGGACTCATGGACGACGATTGCCTTAACCTTGTCCGTGTGGTGACCGCTGCGCTGATATCGCTCGGAGGCCGATTCCGTTGATGGATCGGCAGGTCGAGGTTGTCGCCGGTAACCATGTCGTCGTGCGCGTCGCGGGGGCTGTGGTGGTCGTCGCACATCGTGGTCGGGGCCGGGTTCACCCCGACGCACCGGCGATGCGGGCCGCCGAGGCATTGGCGCAGATGGTGTCCGAGGCCTCCGAGCACGCCCCGCAAGGACCCGGCCGGATCATCGCGCGCGAGGCCACCCGCTGGCTGATGCGGGAGGCCGAACAGGTCGAGGGCAGCCCGGTCGACCTGGGTATTCTCTCGCGCTCGGATACCGGTGGGGTGGCGATCTTCCTGCACGGGTCGGTGACCGCGGTCCTCGCGGGCGCCCGGGGTGTCGAGTACTACCGCGGCGTGGATGCCGCCTTCACCGTCGACCGCTTCATCGAGCCGCCGGCCCGCGCCGCGGCGTTGTTCATCGACGACGAGCGCGGCCGGATTCCGGAACTGCCCGAACGCGGTATCGGCTCATTGGTGGAAGGCGTGGCGGCCGCCGCGGGGGCGGTGGTCTGGTTCGACGGTGAGCGGACGCGCGCGCGTGATCGTGCCGTCCGGCCCGCGGCGGGTGCGCACCATCGCGCCGAAGACGCTCCCACGTCACAACTGGACGCGCAGCGACCCGAGCCCCAACTGCCACCACCGCCGACCCGGCCGGACCGGTCACCGGAAGTCGATGCGCGGCAAGGGACATCACGTCCCGAACCGGCGGAGGATCCGCGTCTGGCCGAAACCCGGTTGCGCGGTACCAATCCCGCCCCCGGCCCCGATCCGGAACTGGAACGCCGGATGGAGGCGACGGCCCGCGCGACCTCGCTGACGGTGCGGGTGATGGGATTCAAATGCGCCCGTGCTCATCCGAGCGATCCACGCTCGGCGTTCTGCACGGTCTGCGGGATGCCGGTCGACCAGACCCAGCAACCGGCCGAGGTCGTCCGGCCGCCGCTGGGCATGCTCGTCCTCGACGACGGGATGACCTATCTGCTCGCGGCCGATGCGGTGATCGGACGGGACCCGGAGAACTCGGAGGCCGCCCAGCGCGGTCTGGTGCCGGTCAAAATCGAGGACTCCTCCGGCGGAATGTCGCGGGCTCACGCCGAGATCCGGCTGACGAACTGGGATATCACCGTGGTGGACCGCGGCTCCACCAACGGCACCCGGGCCCGGCCGGCCGGATATCGCGATTGGATTCGGCTGCAACCGAATCAGCCGATGGTGCTGGCCCAGGGCTCGGAGATCCAACTCGGCAACCGCGTACTGCGGTTGGAGCCCGCCGCGCCCCCGCCGTTCGGCTGAGTCGGCCGAGCCGTTCGGCTGAGCCGAGCGAGCCGTTCGGCCGAGTCGGCCGAGCGTTCAGGAGTAGCGCGCCTCGCAGATCTCCTGTGTGCCCAGGACACCGGCCCGGAACGCGTCGACCCGGGAGAAGCCGCTCGGCACGGTCTTACCCTCGACGTCGCTGGCCGCCAGCCCATCGCTGAGCAGACCCGACACCGCCTTGTCGAGATCGCCCGGAGACAGCGCGATATCGCCCTGGCCGGCGTCGCGATGCGGATCGGCGAGCCTCGCGGTGATCACGCCCGACAGGCAGGCGGCGCGCAGGCCGGTCTTCGCCCCGGTCAATTGCTGATGGGCGTTGCGCTGCACCGCGAGCGCGTAACGCGAGACGAACACGACGTAGGCGTTGTAGTCACCGCCGACGCGGGTCGGAAACCCGTCCTGTTCATCGGTATTCGCCGCACCGCGCTGCGCGAGGGCGGGAATGTCGGTGCCGATCGTATTGGTCGCGGGGCAGTAGGTGACGGGCACGGTGTCGGCGCCGTTGCTGCAGTGCATGAGGGCGCCGTGATAGTCGTAGGTCGGTTCGGACGGGATCGGCATGATCGCCGCCATCGCCTTGCTCAACTCCTTGAGACTGTCCTTGGTGATGGCCAATTCGCCGCGATTGACGTCGTCGCCGAAGGACTGCGGCAGATTCTTGCGGCGGCGATCGATGTCCTTCATGTCGATCGCCTTGCAGCCCTTGGGGCCGTCGGTGAAACCGATCTGCACCGCGGTCACCCGCTCGAAGGCCGAGCCGTGCACCGATTCCGGATCCTCGGGATTGGCGTCCCGGATCGCGACCGTCGCGGCCAGCACGTTGTTGAGGCCGTCGGAGGTGTTGATCGTGAAATGCGCGGCCTTGTCCTCGGCGACGTGACGCATGAACGCGCCGGCGAAACAGTCGGCCTGCTGCTCCTTCACGATGACCGGATCCTTGGCGGTGACGATGCGCGACATCGTCTGGACGGCGTGGCCGTATTCGTGCGCGAGCACCATCACCACGGCCATCTTCCCGAAGCTGTCCTGCATCATCGGCAGCAGGACGCCCCGGTCCCAGCCGACGGAATTGTCCAGCCGGCAGTACGCCGCGTTGACCAGGTGATAGGTCGTGTCCTTGCAGAACTGCGCCTCCTGTGAGCGCGGCGCCTTCGCGCTCCAGGAATAGAACTTGGTGACGGGGGTGAAGTCGCCCTGGAATTCGTTGTGGTACTCACCGCGCCAATAGCTTTGGATGTCGTCGATGGCATTGAGCGCCAACGTGTCCACCGCGCTCTTGTCGCCACCGGTCGCGGTCAGCGCCGAATCGGGGACACCTTGCCGGGGACCGCTGGGGCCGCTGGTGGTGGGCAGTCCGGCGACCTGGAACGGGTCGTCGTAGATGGATACGGCGTGCCCACCGGTGGTCATGGTGCAGCCGGCCAGTAGACCGACCGCCAGCACCAGTACGGCGAGGGTCGCCGTCACCGGGCGTTTCGCCATCTCCCCATCCCTCCCCGGGCCGGTAGTCGCTGCGTCACCTGCGCCGCCCCCGGCGATCGGAGGCACGTTCGAGCCCCACCGATGTCACGGCCATCGCATATTATCCGGCTCATGTCATTACCGGGGGCGCAGAAGATCACCGTGCGCCATGAGGGAACCGATCGGATCTTCGAAAACACTCAGCAGGTGACCCTGGGCCGCGCGCCCGAGGTGACGGTGTTCGTCGACAGTCCGCTGGTCTCTCGTGTGCACGCGACACTTGGCTGGCAGGGGGGCGCCTGGGTGCTCTCCGACAACGGCAGTACCAACGGGGTTTTCGTGGACGCCCAGCGGATCACGCGGCCCGTTCCGGTGGATCGGCCGATGCTCGTCCGGCTCGGTGACGCGGTCACGGGGCCGCTGGTTCATCTGCTGCCCGAGGCGCAATTCCGCCCGCCCGCGCCGCCCACCCGGGCGCAGTCACCGGGCCGTTCGCCGAATCCGCCCGCCCGGGACGCCGGGCCGCGAGGCGGGGGTCAGCACGGTGGGGATCGCCACGGTGGGGGTCAGCAGCAGCGCCGGCAACCGTCCCATCCCACACCGCAATCCGGGCAGATGCGCCGCCCGGCCGCGCCACAGCCGCCGTCGCGGCCCGCGCAACGACCGAATCAGCGCCCGTCCCAACCGGTTCCGGCGGCCCACGGCTCGGGCGGTGTGCCGAACGTCAATATGACCACCAAGGCCGACACCTCGGCGCTGCCGCCGGTGCGTGCGCGGGCCTCGACCGCACCGATCGCACGCGCCGACCGCATTCCGGCCGGTGGGCTGACCATCGGCCGCACCAGCGACAACCAGATCGTCGTCAACGATCCGCTTGCCTCGCGCCGGCACGCCCGCCTGGTCAAGAGCGGTGAGGGTCTCGTCCTCGAGGATGTCGGCTCGGCCAACGGCACCTTCGTCAACGGCCGCCGCGAGCAGCGGGTCGCGCTGCGCGAGCGCGATATCGTCACCATCGGCAATGTGGACTTCGTCGTGCAGGAAGGCACGCTGAAGCACCGCAAGAAGCCGGTCACCGAGCAGGGGCTGAGCGTGCACGGCGTCGGCTTCGTCGTCGAGGGCAACAAACAACTGCTCGTCGACGTCAACATGCAGGCCGGGCGCGGCACCCTGACCGCGCTCATCGGCCCCTCGGGCGCGGGTAAGTCGACACTGTCGAAACTCATTGCGGGAACGACACATCCGTCGGCGGGTGTGGTCACCTTCGAGGGCCGCAACCTGCACGCCGAATACGAGGCCATGCGCAGTCGTATCGGCATGGTGCCGCAGGACGACGTGCTGCACCGGCAACTGACCGTGCGCCAGGCGCTGGGATTCGCCGCCGAACTGCGGCTGCCGCCGGACTCCTCGAAGGCCGACCGGCAGCAGGTCATCGACGGCGTGCTGAAGGAACTCTCGCTGACCGAACATGCCGAGACCCGCGTCGATCGGCTCTCCGGCGGTCAGCGCAAGCGCGCCTCGGTGGCGCTGGAGCTGCTGACCGGTCCGGCTCTGCTGCTGCTCGACGAACCCACCTCGGGTCTCGACCCGGCGCTCGATCGCCAGGTCATGACCATGCTGCGCGAGTTGGCCGACGCCGGGCGCACCGTCATCGTGGTCACCCACTCGGTGGCCTGCCTGGACATGTGCGATCAGGTGCTGCTGCTGGCGCCCGGTGGCAAGACCGCGTTCTGCGGACATCCGGCCGGGGTCGGGGACTTTCTCGGCACCAGCGACTGGGCGGAGATCTTCGCGCGGGTCGCCGCCGAACCGGACCGCGCCTTCGCGAACTATCGGTCCCGGCAGGCGGCGCTGCCACCGCCACCGCCTGCCGTGCCCCGCGGTGTGATGGGGCAGCCGCCGAAATCCAGTGGCTGGAAACAACTGTCGACACTGTCGCGGCGGCAGGTCCGCCTGATCCTGGCCGACCGCGGCTACCTGGCCTTCCTGGTGGTCCTGCCGTTCGTGCTGGGTGTGCTGTGCCTGGTTGTGCCGGGAAAGAACGGTTTCGCCGCCGCCCCACCGATTCTCGGGCCGGATGGTCAATTGCATCCGCAACTCACCGGCGGCAGTGAATCTCAGCAGCTGCTGGTCGTTCTCATCCTCGGCGCGTGCTTCATGGGATCGACGCTGACCGTGCGCGATCTGGTCGGCGAACGCCCGATCTTCCTGCGGGAACGGGCCGTCGGCCTGCTGCCCTCGGCGTATCTGATGGCGAAGGTGATGGTCTTCGGTGTCGCGGCGCTGCTGCAATCGGCGGTGCTGGTGGCCATCGTGCTGGCCGGGAAGAATCCGCCCGGGAAGGGGGCGCTCATCCCGTCCGGCGGTGTGGAGCTCTACGTCGATATCGCGCTGACCGCGGTGACGTGTGTGGTCGTCGGGTTGTTGCTGTCGACCGTGGCGAAGTCGAACGAACAGGTCATGCCGTTGCTGGTGGTCATGATCATGTGCCAGCTCGTGATGGCCGGCGGCATGATTCCGGTGACCGATCGCGTGGTGCTGGAACAGCTTTCGTACGTCTTCCCGTCGCGCTGGGGATTCGCCAGCGGCGCGTCGACCATCGATCTGCGCACCCTGTTCGTCAACGCCCAGCCCGATGCGATCTGGCAGCACACGCCCGGTTTCTGGTTACTCGACGCCGGCATGTTGATCGTGCTCACCGCGGCGCTGTCCACGCTCACGTGGTGGCGTCTGCGGCTGAAGAAGTCGGCCGCGTGAACGGGGCCGATTACGAGCATCGACGGGGAATGCCCGCACTAATCGGGCCTGCCCCGAGCGTCCCGGCGCGACAGCAGGCACACTTATGCATGTGACGGCTCGAGTTGGGGCGATACATCTCGGATGGGATGTGGTGTCCGTGGCCGCCGGTGGCGGTGGGACACCGATCCGCCCGGTCCAGGTGGAAGGCACATATACGCCGCCTGCGTATTTGCTGGCGGACAAGTCCGGGCGACTGCACACCGCGGGCGTGGACCGGCAGCGGCCCGATCTGGGCATCGCGGTCTCCGACGTGCGTGACATCCTCGGGCATCAGCAGATCCGCATCGCCGGGGCGACCTGGCCGGCGGAGTTGGTGTTCCGTGCCCGGCTCTACAACCCGCTCGCCGCGATCGGCACCCGGTTGCGCGGCAAGCCCGACGTGGTGGCGTTGCCGTTCCCGGACGACTGGCCCGACGAGAAGGTCGAGGAGTACTGCCGTCTGGTCGAGCAGATGGACGTCGTCACCGACCCGCTGCCCGAATCCGTGGCGCTGTCCGGCTACGTGCGGGCCCTCGGGCTGGTGCAGCCGCCCGCGCACGGCCGCCGGGGCGTGGGCGCGACCGGCGTCTATTCCGACGGCCGGGTCTGCCTGGTGGTGGCCGTCGACGGGGACGACGAGCAGCCCACCGAATCGGTCGGCGTGCCGATCACACCGGATTCGATGCGGGACGCCCATTCGGCGGACAACGTGGTCATCGAGGTGATGGCCGCGGCCCGCTCGATCGGCGCCGACACCTCGACGGTGCTGCTCACCGGCAACGTGTGCTTCAACGACGCGCTGCGGCTGGCGTTCCAGAACCATCTGGGCGCCCGGCTGCGGGTCGCCGATCATCCGATGCACGCCCTGGTGCTGGGTGCGGCGCATCTGCTCGTCACCGACAGCGAATACGCCGAGGCGGAGCAGGGCCCGGCTCCGGTGTCGAATCAGCCGGGTCCGGCGGTGTCGAATCAGCCGGGTCCGGCGGTGCCGAATCAGCCGGGTACCGCGGTGCCGAAGCAGCCGGGTCCGCCGCGACCCGGGCCGATGCAGGCGGCGTCGAATCAGAGCATCCCGAATCGCGGCGCGCCGCAGTCGGATTCCCGGTCCGAGAACGCGGGCCGTCATGCGTGGCAGGACGCCGGTGCGCCGGAACCCGCCCTCCCGCCCGCCGAACCGCATCGTCGCCCGGAGCCGCCGAATCCGCACGGGGGCGCCGAGGGCCGGCATGCGGCGCGTGACCTCGGGCCGGGATCGGCCCCCCAGCCGCTGCCCACCGGCGAGCCGACCACCCGGTTGACCCGGGAGGCCGGCCAGTTGGAAAGCAGGTTCACCCGCCCCCCGGCCGGCCCGGTCGATGATCAGCGGACCACCGAATCCGGTGGTCGGTCATCGGCCGGGGAACAACCGGATGAAGAGGAACACGCCCACAAGGGCAAACTGTGGAGCAAGGTCAAGGACAATCTGTTCGGCGCCCCGACGATCGTCGGAGCGGTAGCGCTGGCGGCGCTGGCGATCCATGCCGACGGTGAGGCGGATCACCTGGCGCAGCCGCTTCCCGGACACAGCTCGGCGGCGGCCGCCGCTGCGGCAGCCGGAACCTCCGATGCGCGGACCGACGGCGCCGCGGCCTTCGACGCGCGCTCGCCGAGTGGTCTCGGCGCGGGATCCGATTTCGGCTCGTGGCCGGCCGTGGACAAGGTGTCACGCGCACCCGAGGCCAGCCCGGCCTGCTCGGTCACCCCGAACGCCGTCGAGCGTCCGGGGCCGGGTATGCGAACGGTAGCCGACCATCCCTGCGCGCATCTGGCGGTCGACAATCTGCACTACGTCGTCCCGACGGTCCCCGGTACGTTCGACTCGGGTCCACCGATTCACATCTGACGAGTGCGGAGGCGATTTCGGGACCCCGAACCGGTGCTGGTATCGTCGTCGTTCGGCGTGCGGTACGTCGCGAATTCGTCCGTGCCGTCACACGAGCCCCGGGTCTCCACCGGCCGCCGGGATCACTCGACCGTTCGCCTGGCTGGCAGAACATCAACGACAGACAGGGAAGCACTGTGCCTACGTACAGCCCGAAGGCGGGTGACGTGACCCGGCAGTGGTACGTCATCGACGCCACTGACGTAGTGCTCGGCCGCCTTGCCGTGCAGGCAGCGAATCTGCTGCGTGGCAAGAACAAGCCGACCTACGCCCCCAACGTCGATGGTGGCGACTTCGTCATCATCATCAACGCCGACAAGGTTGCCGTCTCCGGCAACAAGCGCGAGGACAAGCTCCTCTACACCCACTCCGGGCACCCCGGTGGCCTGAAGTCCCGGTCTGTCGGGCAGCTGCTCGACACCCGGCCGGAGCGCGTCGTGGAGCGTGCCGTCAAGGGCATGATCCCGAAGAACAAGCTGGGCAACCAGATCGCGCGCAAGTTGAAGGTCTACGGTGGCGCGTCGCATCCGCACGCGGCCCAGCAGCCCGTTCCGTTCGAGATCAAGCAGGTGGCCCAGTGACCGCTCCTGAGGAATTCAACGAGGAATACGTCGAAGACGCCGCCGTGGAGGTCGTCGACGAGGGTGCCGGCTACGACGCCGAGTACACCGAGTCCGAGGGCTTCGCCGCGCCGGTCGTGATCGACCGCCCCGTGCAGACGGTCGGCCGCCGCAAGGAGGCCGTGGTCCGGGTTCGCCTGGTCCCGGGTTCCGGCCAGTTCGTGCTCAACGGCCGCACCATCGAGGACTACTTCCCGAACAAGGTGCACCAGCAGCTGGTGAAGTCCCCGCTGGTCACCGTCGAGCGCACCGAAGCCTTCGATGTGCACGCCCGCCTGGTCGGCGGCGGCCCGTCGGGTCAGGCCGGCGCGCTGCGCCTCGCCATCGCCCGCGCGCTGATCGAGGTCACCCCGGACGACCGCCCCGCCCTGAAGCGGGCCGGCTTCCTGACGCGTGACCCGCGTGCCACCGAGCGTAAGAAGTACGGCCTCAAGAAGGCCCGCAAGGCTCCGCAGTACTCGAAGCGCTGATCTTGCAGCGCGCGGCCGCTCCCACCCGCACCCGCACGGTGTGCCGGTGGGAGCACGGCCGGCGCGACCCCGTACGAGAGCAGGCGCCCACTCCCGGGCGCCTGCTCTCGTGCTGTATCGATCGACGGTAGGCCGGGGCGGGCAGCCTGCGTCCGCGACGCAGGGTCTCCGCGCTCACCGCAATTCAACTCGAGGGGCGAGATAGATGGGGCGTTTGTTCGGTACCGACGGAGTCCGTGGCCTTGCCAACGACTCGCTGAGTCCGGAACTGGCACTGCAGATTTCGGCGGCCGCGGCACAGGTGCTGGGCCGGGGCAGATCGCGCGCGGTGGCGGTGGTCGGCCGCGATCCGCGCGCCAGCGGCGAGATGCTGGAGGCCGCGGTGACCGCCGGTCTGACCGCCGCCGGAATGAGTGTGCTCTCGGTCGGGGTCCTGCCGACCCCGGCGGTCGCGTATCTGACCGCCGCCTATGACGCCTGCCTGGGCGTGATGATCTCCGCCTCGCACAACGCCATGCCGGACAACGGCATCAAGATCTTCGCCGCGGGCGGTCACAAACTCGACGACAGCGTCGAGGACAAGATCGAGGAACTGGTCCGCGCGAAGAGTTTCGTCCGCCCGACCGGCGCCGGCATCGGCCGGGTGCTCAGCCTCTCCGGCGTCGATGGTCATGTCGAGGACCATTACAGCCTGGCCGGCACCCACGAGCGCTATGTCGAACATCTGGTGGAGGCCACCGGCCGCGATCTGTCCGGCATCACCGTGGTCGTCGACTGTGCGCACGGCGCGGCCTCCGACGTCGGCCCGGCCGCGTACCGTGAGGCGGGCGCGCGCGTGGTCGCGATCAACGCCGAGCCGAACGGGCTCAACATCAACGAACGATGCGGGTCCACGCATCTCGAAAATATTCAGCGCGCGGTGCTCGAACACGGCGCCGATCTGGGCCTGGCCCACGACGGCGACGCCGATCGCTGCCTGGCGGTGGACGGTTCCGGTTCCGTCGTCGACGGCGACGCGATCATGGCGATCCTCGCCCTGGCGATGCACGAATCGGGCGAGCTGGTGCAGGACACCCTGGTAGCGACCGTGATGAGCAATCTGGGTCTGCACATCGCGCTCCGCGATGCGGGAATCACCGTGCGCACCACCGCGGTCGGCGATCGCTACGTACTGGAGGAGTTGCGTCGCGGTGGCTACAGCCTGGGCGGTGAGCAGTCCGGACATCTGGTCTTCCCGCGGTACGGCACCACGGGCGACGGGCTGCTGACGGGTCTGAAACTGATGGCCCGGATGGTCGAAACCGGTCGTGGCCTGGCCGATCTGGCGAGCGTCATGACGACCGTGCCGCAGGTTCTGGTCAATGTCCCGGTCGCCGACAAAGCCGCGGTCGCGGCCGCGCCGGAGGTTCGCGAGGCGGTGGCCGAGGCCGAGCGCGCGCTCGGTGACAACGGCCGAGTCCTGTTGCGCCCGAGCGGGACCGAACAGCTGATCCGGGTCATGGTCGAGGCGACCGATTCGCATCGTGCCAAACAACTCGCCGACGATCTCGCCAAGTGTGTGTCCGCGGTCTGAGCGCCGCGGGCACGTCGGCGGCGCGATGAACGGGGTGCGTACGCCGCGTAGGGGTGCGGCTGTATAGGTCGTTGCCGAGCGGTGGGCGCCGCGGCCACGATGGCGGGACTCGCCCGTCATCGTTCGAAAATCGGCTGGTCATCGCAAGTGTCGGCGGTCGGCGACGGATCCCGGAGGGGGCGTGCGGAGGTCGTCGGCGCGCCGACGGTCCCGGAGATCGGGGCGCGACTGTCGGCTCCGGGAAGTATGGTTGGACGCAGATCATGGCGCGACAGCGAAGCTTGATTTCCGTGAGGGGGAACAGTGGACCCGCTGAAGCTTGACAAGTCTCCGACGCTCGACGACTCCGCGCATTCGGCGCCGCCGCCGACCGCCACCGCATCCGCTCCGGATACGGTGATGCGGGTCGATCCCGAGGCGATGGCGGCGTATACGGCCATCGCGAATACCGTTTCCCAACAGCTCGCTTCGGCGGCGTCCGCGACAGCCGGTGCGGTCGATCCACAGCAGCTGGCCACCGACCTGGGGTTGGTGGGAGCGGACTTCGCCGCCAAATTCGCGGCCGCGGTCTCCGAACACGCGCAGGCGCTGTCGACCGCGGGCAAACTGGTCTCGGCCTACGGACGTGGACTGCACACCTATACCGCGGGCGTGCAGGGCACCGACGAGGATTCGGCCATCGCGATCACCCGGACGGAGTCGCGGTCATGAGGCGTCCCACAGCATTGCGTCGCCGGCCCACCGCCGCGCGCAACGACACCACCACGCCCGCAACGACATCCGATCCGTCCGTGGATCCGCCGATCGTCGCGACCCTGGTCCGGCCGCTGCTGGACCTGCGTGCCGCACTGGGCACCGGGGTCGCGACGCCGGCCGCGACCATCACCGGCGCTCTGTCCAGCGCGTCCACGCAGGCCGCCGACACCGAGGGACCACACCGCGACGGCGTCCACGCGCTGGAATCCACCTGGACGGGTCCGGGCTCCGACGCGGCCGTTCCGGCATTGCGCACCACCCAGACTCAGATCGGTGACATCTCCGACCGGGGCCCGGCCTACCTGGGCGTCCTGGCCGACGCCCACGCGACCAGTGCGCGGGCGGCCGGCCGGATGGACCGGATCATCGCCGATTTCCGGCGCGACGCTCGAACCATCCTCGGCAACGCCACCGCCGCGCCGGATACCGACGCGGTGATCAACCGGGCCACCCAGGCGCTGCGCGACGCGATCACCACCGTCACCTCCGCACGCACCGAAATGGACGATCACTCGCGCCGTCTGGACGAGATGGGTCCGCTCACGGTCACCACGCCGGCCGCGCTGAACTCCTCGCAGTCATGGGGAGATACGCCCGCTACGGTCCTGCCCAGCGCCTACGGTGCGATTCCGGGCCAATACGGCACGGCCCCAGCGCAATACGGCGTGGCGCCCGGCCAGCCGATAGACCCGGCGCAGATGGCCCAGCTGCAACTACAGCAGCTGCTCGTGCAGGCCGGTGTGCAGGTCGGCACCTCGGCCATCAATGCCGGTGTGGACATCGGTACCCATTTGATCGACAAGATCGCCGAGGTCGGCACGCACACCATCGACACGGTGGCCTCCTCGGTCGACCAGGCGATACCGCAGCTGATCAACCCGGACCACGCGACCGGTGACAAGACCAATCCGGCGGGGAATTCCGGAGATTCGGCGAAGCTGTTCGACTTCGGTCCCGGCAAGACGGCCCCCGGAACGACGGGACCGGGCTCGATCATTCCGGGCGCACCGGCACCCGACAAGGTGCCGGCCGACAAGGCCCCGGCCGACAAATCCGATCCGCCGCCCCCGTCACCGTCGTCGATCCTTCCGCCACCTGCCGACCCTGCGCCGATGCCGAGGCCACCGGCGCCCGCCCCCGCACCGGCACCCCCGCCGGAGCCGGCGCATCCGGGCGGGGTGGCCGGAGGTATGGCTTTGCCGCCGCCGTCCGGTGGCGGACAGGACCACAAACCTCGCGACGGCCAGCTCGGTGTCACCGTGCCGGCGGCCGAGACAACGGTTCCCGCCGCCGTGATCGGCGACTTCGGCGATGACACGGTCTGAGCCGGACCCGCAGGAGGACAACCCGTTCGACCTCGGCCTGCCGATGGTCCGGACTCCCGTCGGCAAGCAGGGCCGCAAGCGGCGGCCGGGCCGGCGAAGTCCGAACCGCCCGGCCGCGGCGGCGTATCACGGCGCCGTCGCCGTGCCGCCGGCGCGGCCCGGCCCGGCGTCGACCGCCTATCCGTCGGGGGAGTGGGAGCAGTGGCTGGAACCGGGGCAGCGCACGACCCCGGAGCCCGAGCCGGAGGTGGAACCGGAACCGCGACGCATCCCGGTCGGTGGGCCGCTGACCGATCCGGATCTGGTCGACAAGTCGACGCTGGTTCCGCATATCGTCGACCGCTCGGGCGGTAACCCCGGTCCCGCGTTGCGGCGTCCGCGCCCACGCCCGGCCGGCCCGCGCCGCGACCACCGTCGCGGTGAAAAGCTGCTGGCCGCACTCACTTTGATCGGTGTCGGCATCGTCGTCGTCTCGGTGGTGCTGACCGTCATCCACACCGGAAAGCGGTCCCAGCCGGTCGCGACCAAACCACCGATGGTCGCGGCGGTGCCGGTGCCCACCACGGTGAGCGCGACCGCGCCGCCGCCCACGACCACGGCCGCGGCGACCTCGACGATCGCCACCGACGGCTGCGAGCAGCAGCGCACCGCGGAGGTGGTCTCCGGGACCGACCCCGGAGGCACCGCGAGTGGTCCGGACGCCATTCTGGCCTTCGAGCGGGCGTACTACGTTCAGCGTTCGGGGTATGCCGCCCGCGCGGTCGTCGCCGACGACTCGTCGGTGCCGCCGGCCGACCAGATCCAGCGCGGCATCAATCAGGTGCCGGTCGGCACCCGCTACTGCGTGCAGATCACCCGAACCGGCGACGAGGGACAGTGGGAGGTCCGCCTCACCCAGCAGAAGCCGGACGAACAGCCGCATGCGTTCACCCAGATTATCAGCACCCGAGCGGAATCGGGGCGCACGCTGATCACCGGGATCGCGGCCGGCTGAACCACATCCGGGTTCAGAACCGGGCGTGCACGAACCCGGTGAACGGCACGAGGAAGCCGCCGATCTCACAGGCGATCAACGCGTACATGGCCGACCGCAGCGGCAGCCCGATGTCGCCGCGGAATTGATTGGCCGTATCCCGCCGCAGCCCGTGCAGGCAGTAGGAGGCGACGGCACCGGCGAAGAAGCCGAGAACCAGCAGCGCCGCAACGAGATTCACTACAGTCGGCCAGTCCGACAGTTCCACGAAGACCGCGAGCAGCAGCGCGGCGAAGCTGTACATCAGGGCCGCACGGTGTGCGATATCGACGTAGGGATGCGCGTGCCCCTCCGCCGAGGTCCGCATCCCGTGGTACTTCCACACGCCCAGCAGCAGGGCCCAGACGAAGAGAAGACCGGCGATCAGGAGGGTGACCCGGGTGTCCACACCGAGTTGTATCTGTTCCATCCGGGTTTCCTGGGCGGCCGCGTGCGGCATCGCGATCGCTACGCCGAGCGAGTTCTGGTTCAACGGTTTTCGGTGAGTTGTCCGGCGGACATGTGCCAGCGCCGGGTCGCCCGCACGGTATCGAGCATGCGGCGATCGTGGGTGACCAACAGCAGTGTGCCGTCGAAGGATTCGACGGCCTGCTCCAACTGCTCGATCGCGGGCAGATCGAGATGGTTGGTCGGTTCGTCGAGTACCAGCAGGTTGACCCCGCGCGCCTGCAGCAGCGCCAGCGCGGCGCGCGTGCGCTCACCCGGCGACAGGGTGTCGTTGGCGCGCAGCACGTGAGCTCCGCGCAGCCCGAATTTGGCCAGCAGTGTGCGGATCTCCGCTTCCGGCCAGTCGGGTACCTCGGCGCCGAACGTATCGGCGAGCGAGGCCGTGCCACGAAACAGTCCGCGGACCTGATCGACCTCGCCGATCGCCACTCCCGAACCCAGCGCGGCGGTTCCGGTATCCGGCGCTACCTTGCCCAGCAGCAGTGCCAGCAGCGTGGATTTGCCCGACCCGTTGGGGCCGGTCAGGACGATCCGGTCACCCCAGTCGACCTGCGTGGTAACCGGACCGAGGACGAACTCGCCGCGCGACAGGCCGGCATCGGACAGCGTCGCCACCACCGAGCCACTGCGCGGTGCGGAGGCGATCGACATCCGCAACTCCCACTCCTTGCGCGGCTCCTCCACCACCTCCAGCCGTTCGATGCGGCGCTGGGTCTGGCGCACCTTCGACGCCTGCTTCTCGGTGGATTCGGCCCGCATCTTGCGACCGGCCTTGTCGGAGTCCACCTTTCGCGGATCGCGAGCCTTGCGGCGCGCATTGCGCACGCCGTGCTCGAGCCAGTTCCGTTGCATCACCTGCCGCGCTTCCAGCCCGGCCTTGGTATCGGCGTAGTCCTCGTAGGCCTCCCGCGCGTGCCGGCGAGCGATCTCGCGTTCGGCCAGGTACGAGTCGTAGCCTCCGTCGTAGCTGCCGACCTGCTGCTGGGCGAGATCGAGTTCGACGATCCGGTTGACGGTGCGCGCCAGGAATTCGCGATCGTGACTGATCACCATCAACGGCGTCCGCACCCCGGTCACGAAATTCTCCAGCCGGGCCAGGCCGTCCAGGTCGAGATCGTTCGTCGGCTCGTCCAGCAGCAGAATGTCGAAGCGCGACAACAGGACCGAGGCCAGCCCGGCCCGCGCGGCCTGCCCACCTGACAGCGCGGCCATCGGTGTGTCGAGGCCTTGCGGCAAACTTTCGGTGAGTCCCAGTTCGGCGGCCACCTCGTCGGCGCGCGGCTCCAGGTCGGCGCCGCCCAGTGCGAGCCAGCGTTCCAGGGCGGTCGAATAGTCCTCGGCGGCGGAATCGTCGGTCGCCAGCCGTTCGGCCGCGGCGTCCATCGTGCGCTGCGCAGCCGCCACTCCGGTCCGGCGGGCCAGGAACCGGGCCACCGTCTCGTCGGCCAGGCGTTCCGGTTCCTGCGCGAGGTAGCCGATCGTCGCATCGGGCGGGCTCAGCGTGATCCGACCCGTCTGCGGGGTGCGGTCGGCCAGCATCCGCAGCAGCGTCGACTTGCCGGCTCCGTTCACCCCCACCAGGCCGATCACATCGCCGGGCGCCAGCACCAGATCCAGGTCCTCGAATAGCACCCGGTCTCCGTGCCCCGCCGAGAGGCCGTGCGCGTGCAGAGTCGTACTCACGCCCATGAGTCTGCCGGGTTCGGGGTATCACCCCGAGTCCGGGCCGTGGAAATCAGGGTCGGGATGGGTCTTGCGCCCGATGCGCGCGAGGGTGCCCGCACAGCACAGTGGAATCACCACGCACGACCGTGACAGAAGGAGAGCGTCATGACCGCCCCCACCCGCCGCCTCACCCGATCGATCTCCGACAAGTGGATCGGCGGCGTCTGCGGTGGCCTCGCCGAATACTTCGGCTGGAACGCCAACGTGATCCGCCTGCTGTTCGTCCTCTCCTGCCTGCTGCCCGGCCCGCAGTTCATCGTCTACCTGGTCCTGTGGCTCATCATCCCGAAGCAGTAGCCGGGCGCGGCAGGACGATAGTTATCCACAGGCAAACCCTCGGCCCACCTCGGCGCCGGTAAGTTATCCACAACATGCCGGACCGGGGATGCGCCACACCACTTCCGGATGCCAGGATGGAGGAAATTCCCGCACGTCCCTCGAGGAGCACGTACATGATCCATTCGGGCGATCTGCCGGGCCTGGACCTGCCGGAAGTCGACGCACACTCCGACCTCGGCGGCATCGGCGCCGTGGAGCTGAACCACCCGTCCCAGGACATCGACGCCGACGGCATCCTGGACACCGAAACCTTCCACAGCGACCACTCGATGGAAGTCTGGTCCGATATGGACCACGACGGCTACGCCGACCACGTCAGCATCGTCGACGACGGCGGCGACTACTCGGCGTGGGAATTCCACCACTATCCCGACGGCCGCACCGAGTGGGTCCAGGTGGACAAGGGCAAGATGGGCAAGTGAGCCGCGTGCCTTCGGTTTTCGACCGACGGCCCGGCGGCAGCTTTGGATGTGCTGGTCGCGGCGCAAAGGCGCACTGACAAGGGACCCCAGCCTTCCGTGCGGTTGACGGGTGTGCCGTCGGGGAATTCGCCGTCTTGAACGAGAGGTCCTGGCGCGGAGGGGCCGCCAGGATTTGTGCGCTCGTACGCCACAGATCAGGATTGGCCGGTAGCACAACGGCTTACGAGTCCAGGGCTCGTATCGTCCTTTGAGCGGATCGCGCTGCGGTTTCGGTTCCGGATACCCGGGCGCGCCGGGCGACGGCCTTCTACTTGCGCAGAGCGCGGGCCATCTGGACGAGCTGCAGCGGCGAAACGTGTTCGGGCTCGGGCTCTTCGGTGGCTTCCGGGTCGACCGCCGCGGTGTGCGGGATGTCGGCCTCGGGGTCGGCGAAGGGTTGATACTTCTTGTCGCCCAGGAGTTGGTAGCTGAGGTAGCCGACCAGGAGGGCGCGGGTGATGCGTTCGGTCTTCGGTTCGTATTTGGCGGCGCCGAGGGCGGCCAGGGCGCGACGGCCCTCGACGATGCCGTTGTGGGTGGCCTTGTCGACGGTGCGCAGCGACATCGGGCCGCACCAGGCCGTGGCGAGGGCCTGCGCGGTGCAGGTGCCGGTGGAGATGTCGACACCGCCGGCCACGATGAGGGCCGGGGTGTCGATCTGGGGTGCGAGAGCTTCCGCGCTCGGAGCGGTGGGCGCCGGATAGAGGGCCGCCACGGCGCCGACCTTGCGCTGCGAGGCGGCGATGACGGCGGCCCCCGCGCCCATTCCGTGCCCCGCCAGCGCGAGTTTGTCCGGGTGCACGCTGATGTTGCCGCCGCCCAGCCGCACACCCGCGCAGATGTCGAGGGTGGTCAGCAGGTCGGTGGCCAGATTCAGGTGCGAGGGCAGCGGGCCGCGTTCGGTGTCGGGTGCGGCGGCGACGAAACCCCAGGACGCGAGATGTTCGAGCAGTCGGCGGTAGTTGCCGGCGCCGGCGAGCCAGCCGTGTCCGAAGGCGACCGCCGGCAGGTTGTGGCCCTCTTCGGGCGTGTACACCACACCGGGCTGCCCGGCGATGCCGAGGTTGCCGCGCATCACCCGGTGCGGACCGGGGCTGGTCAGAATGCTCAGAAGCGATTTCACAGACACCGACACGGGGGTGAACTCTACCGAGAGTCGCCCGGAATGCGGCACCGTCGCGAGCGGAGCGGCCCGGACACGCCGCCACCTGCTGCGATAGCAGGCCGATTCGCGTGTCCACGCGGCCCAAGTAGGCTGGGACACCATGTGCGGAATCGTTGGCTACGTCGGGTACCGGGACGCGCTCGGCGTCGTCGTGGACGCACTGCGCCGCATGGAGTACCGGGGCTACGACTCCGCGGGCGTGGCGATCCTGGACGGCGCGGGCACTATCGCGGTGGAGCGCAAGGCCGGTCGGCTGGCCAATCTGGAGGCCGAGCTGGCCGAGGCCGGTCCCGCCGCGTTCGCCGGTACGACCGGTATGGGACATACCCGGTGGGCCACGCACGGCGCGCCCACCGATCGCAACGCGCACCCGCACCGCGACCTCGCGGGCCGGGTCGCGGTCGTGCACAACGGCATCATCGAGAATTTCGCGCCGCTGCGGCGCGAGCTCGAGGATGCCGGGGTCGAATTGCGCAGCGATACCGACACCGAGGTCGCGGTGCACCTGGTCGCGCAGGCCTATGCGGCCGGGCCCACGGCCGGTGATTTCGTCGGCAGCGCACTGGCCGTCCTGCGCCGGCTCGAGGGCGCGTTCACGCTGGTGTTCACCCATGCCGATCATCCGGGCACGATCGTGGCCGCGCGTCGCTCGACACCGCTGGTCGTCGGTGTGGGCAAGGGGGAGATGTTCATCGCCTCGGATGTGACGGCGTTCATCGAGCACACGCGCGAGGCGGTCGAGCTCGGTCAGGACCAGGCCGTGGTGATCACCGCCGACAGCTACGTGGTCACCGATTTCGCCGGCGAGACCGAGGGTGTGCGGACCCGGCCGTTCACCATCGACTGGGATCTGGCCGCCGCCGAGAAGGGCGGCCACGACTACTTCATGCTCAAGGAGATCGAAGAGCAGCCCGCCGGGGTGGCCGAGACTCTGATGGGCCATTTCGACAACGGCCGCATCGTGCTGGACGAGCAGCGCCTCGCCGACCAGGAACTTCGCGAATTCGACAAGGTGTTCGTGGTGGCCTGCGGCAGTTCGTATCACGCCGGGCTGCTGGCCAAGTACGCGATCGAACATTGGACGCGGGTTCCGGTCGAGGTCGAACTGGCCAGCGAATTCCGCTACCGCGACCCGGTCCTGGACCGGTCCACGCTGGTGGTCGCTATCTCGCAGTCCGGTGAGACCGCCGACACGCTGGAGGCGGTGCGCCACGCCAAGGAGCAGAAGGCGCGCGTGCTCGCGATCTGCAACACCAACGGCGCCCAGATTCCGCGCGAATCCGATGCCGTGGTCTACACCCGCACCGGCCCGGAGATCGGCGTCGCCTCGACCAAGGCCTTCCTCGCTCAGATCACCGCGAATTACCTTGTGGGCCTTGCCCTCGCGCAGGCGCGCGGCACCAAGTACCCGGACGAGGTGGCCCGCGAGTTCGGTGAGCTGGAGGCCATGCCGAAGCTGGTGGAGCGGGTGCTCGAGACCGCGCCGCAGGTGCGTGAGATCGCCCGCCGGTTCGCGCATCAGTCGACGGTGCTGTTCCTCGGCCGCCACGTCGGCTACCCGGTCGCGCTCGAGGGTGCGCTCAAACTCAAAGAGCTGGCCTATATGCACGCCGAGGGTTTCGCCGCCGGTGAACTCAAGCACGGCCCGATCGCGCTGATCGAGGAGGGCTTGCCGGTGATCGTGGTGATGCCCTCCCCGAAGGGGCGCGCGGTGCTGCATTCGAAGCTGCTCAGCAATATCCGCGAGATTCAGGCTCGCGGCGCGCGCACCATCGTGATCGCGGAGGAGGGGGACGATACGGTCCGCCCGTTCGCCGACCATCTGATCGAGATCCCGGCCGCCCCGACCCTCTTCCAGCCGCTGCTGTCGACGGTGCCGCTGCAGATCTTCGCCGCCGAGGTGGCGCAGACCCGCGGCTACGACATCGACAAACCGCGCAATCTCGCGAAGTCGGTCACCGTCGAATAGCGGTCGGCGCTCCGGTCAATCTCCCACGGCCACAAGCTCTTCGGTCGCAGCTACGGAGCGTGACGTGCGACGTTCCAGGGCGCCCGACCAGAGGGCGAGGCCGAGTGCGCTCGTGGCCAGGACCACGCCGACCCAACTCGGACCGGTGTAGCCGAAGCCCGCGGCGATGACCGACCCGCCGAGCCATGCCGCCAGCGCGTTGCCGAGGTTGAAGGCCCCGATATTCAGCGCGGAGGCCAGCGTCGGCGCCGCCGCGGCCTGATCGAGAACCCGTTTCTGCAGCGGCGGCACGGTCGCGAAGCCCAGCGCTCCGATCAGGACGACGGTGATCGCCGCCGCGACCTTGTTGTGCGCGGTGAGTGTGAACAGGGCCAGGACGACGGCCAGCGCAGCCAGCGTGACGTAGAGCATGGGCAGCAGGTGACGATCGGCGTAGCGGCCGCCGACCAGATTGCCGATCAGGAATCCCAGACCGAACAGCACCATGATCCAGGTGACCGAGGTTTCCGCGAAGCCGGTGACCTCGGTCATCATCGGCGCGAGGTAGGTGATGGCGGCGAAGACACCGCCGAAGCCGAGTACGGTCATGGCCATCGCCAGCAGGACCTGCGGGTTGCGCAGGACCGCCAGTTCCCGGGTGAACCGGGCATCGCGCGGTGCGGGCCGATCGGGTACCAGCGCCAGTACTCCGCCGAAGGCGAGCGCGCCGACGACGGCGACCAGTGCGAAGGCGAGCCGCCAGCCGAAATGCTGACCCAGCAGGGTACTCAGCGGAACGCCGACCACGGTCGCGACGGTGAGTCCGGTGAACATCATGGCGATCGCACCGGCGCGGCGGTCCGGGGCGACGAGCGATCCGGCGACCACCGCCCCGATGCCGAAGAAGGCGCCGTGCGCCAGTGAGGCGATGATGCGGCCCGTCAGCATCAGGCCGAAAGTCGGTGCGGCGGCGGACAATGCGTTGCCGGCGATCAGGAGCAGCAGGCTGATCAACAGCATGCGCTTGCGTGACACGCGGGTGCCGAGGCCGGTCATCACCGGCGCGCCGACGAGCACGCCGAGGGCATATCCGGTGACGAGCCAGCCGGCGGTCGGGATCGAGACCGCGTAGCTGTCCGCGACTCCCGGCAGCAATCCGACCACGATGAATTCGGTCGTTCCGATGGCGAATGCGCCGAGGGTGAGTGCGAGAAGTGCGAGTGGCATCGGTACAAGCCTCCACACAAAGTTGTAGACGGGCGTTACAGGCGTAGACAATAATTGCATACGCGCGTTAATTGCAAGCGCCCGCTATTGAGGAAGCGCGTTATCCTGGGGACGAAGGCGACAGGAGGAGGGCCGATGACCGCGGAAGCCGCGCTGACCGGATTGGCGGATGGCTGGTATGCGCTCTCCGTGCTGCACGACCGGATCGAGGCGCGGATCGAACGCGCCCTGCAGGCCGGTCACGAGCTCAGCGTGCGCGAATATTCACTGCTCACCGTGCTGAGCCGGCAGCACGACGGGCCCGGCGGCCACCTGCGGATGAATCAGGTCGCCGATTCGGTGGCATTGAGTCAGAGCGCGACCACGCGGCTGGTGACCCGGCTCGAGGACCGCGGTCTCCTGCAGCGCTATCTGTGTCCGGACGACCGCCGGGGCATCTACACCGACGTCACGCCCGTGGGTCTCGAACTGCTCGAACAGGCGCGGCCCACCCACGATGCCGCCCTGTCGCGGGCGCTCGGCGAGGCCGCGGCCGATCCCGAACTCGCCCCGCTGGTCACGGCTGTGGAGGCGTTGAACCGTCGCGAGGCGCGGGCAGGGGACGGGGCAGCGACTACCGCACGGTGACCGTGCCGCGCATCTCGGGATGCAGCGGGCACAGGTAGCGGTAGACACCGGGGATCGCGAAGGTGTGGCTCCACTCGCCGCCGGTGAAGATGGGGCTGTTGATGCCCATCGCCGCATCGCCGATGCCCTGTACGGCATGCGGCACCTTGTCGGAGAACTTCCAGGTCACGGTGTCGCCCGCCTGCACGGTCACGGCGTCGGGGGAGAACTTCATATCCTCGGCGCGCACGGTGACCGAGGCCGGTCGGGCGGAGGTCGGCGAGGCTGCCGCGGTGCCCGACGGTGTGGCCGCGGTCGTGGTCGACGGTGTGGATGTCGTTGTGTTCGAACCACATCCGGCGATCAGCACGGCAGCCACCAGCGCTCCGGCGGTCGGGAGGAAACGCGCTGCGCGGATGCGTACGGTGCGGTGGGCCATGGCCACGAGCCTAGTCCGGCGGTGGCGTCCGGTTCGCCGCACCCGCGCGCGGTGCCGGCGAGGCAACCGCGGGCATCCGGAGACCGGAGCTCTCCGGGCGTACTCTGCTGGAGGTTCCGATTCGAGCGCGATTCCTACCGTGATCCCGACGAGGAGGCGAATGATGGCACCGGCCCTGCGGGGATACTTCACCGTCGACGAGGTGCGAACGGCCGAAGCCGAACTGTTCGAGCGGGTCGCCGCGGGGGTACCGATGCGCCGCGCCGCGTACGGATTGGCGAATGTGGTTGCGGCCGAACTGCGGGAACGGACCGGAGGTGTCGCCGGGCGGGCCGTGACTCTGCTCGTCGGGTCCGGGGACAACGGTGGCGATGCGCTCTGGGCGGGCGCCACGCTGCGCCGGCGCGGGGTGGCGGTGACGGCGGTGCTGTTGTCGCCCGAGCGCGCGCATGCGGAAGGGCTCGCGGCACTGCGCCGGGCGGGCGGGCGGATTCGCGAGGCCGACACCGGATCGGCCGCGGAACTGCTCGGCGCGCCGGACCTGGTGGTCGACGGGATCGTCGGCATCTCCGGCCGGGGTGCGCTGCGGCCGCGGGCCGCCGAACTGGTGGCGGCGGTCGAGGCGCCGATCGTCGCCGCCGATCTGCCGAGCGGTGTCGATCCGAATACCGGTGCGGTGGACGGCCCGGCGGTCCGGGCCGCGGTGACGGTGACCTTCGGTGCGTACAAACCGGTGCACGCGCTGGCCGCGCCCTGGTGTGGGCGAATCGAGCTGATCGACATCGGTTTACGGCTGCCCGCCCCGACCCTGGCCGCCTTGGAGCCGGTGTCGATCGGTCGCGACTGGCCGGTGCCCGGACCGCACGACGACAAGTACACCCAGGGTGTGACCGGAATCCACGCCGGCAGCGACACCTATCCCGGTGCCGCGGTGTTGTGCACCGGCGCCGCGGTGGCCGCGACCTCCGGCATGGTGCGTTACGCCGGGACCGCGGCCGCGCAAGTGCTCGCGCAGTTCCCGGAAGTCATCGCGGCCGAGAGTATTTCCGATACCGGCCGGGTGCAGTCCTGGGTGTTCGGGCCGGGGTCGGGCACCGGCGACGCGGCGCGCGAACGCCTGACGGACATCCTGGCCACCGATCTGCCGGTGGTGGTCGACGCCGACGGATTGACCCTGCTGGCCGCCACGCCGGAGCTCGTCTCCGGACGCGGCGCACCGACCGTATTGACCCCGCACGCAGGCGAATTCGCGCGTCTGACCGGCCGTGAACTCGGCCCCGACCGAGTGGCGGCGGTACGCGAACTCGCCGAGAAATGGCAGGTGACGGTCCTGTTGAAGGGGCGGTCCACGCTGGTCGCCACCCCCGGCGAGCCGACGCTCGTCAACGAGGCGGGCGGTTCCTGGCCCGCCACCGCAGGCGCCGGCGACGTCCTGTCCGGCGTCATCGGCGCCCTGCTGGCGGCGGGGCGGGAACCGGCGTGGGCGGCGGCGGCCGCCGCGCGCGTCCATGCTCTCGCCGCCAACCTCGCCGCTCACGCGAACGGTGATGCGGGAGCGCCCATTTCGGCTACTCCGCTGCTGCAGCACCTACGAGCCGCGGTGCGGACCTTGCGCAGTCTTGCCGAAAGCCGACCGGCGACCGGCTGATCCGCTCGCGCCGTGCACTTTCCGCCCCGAGGTGGTTCGGTGGCCGGGTGCCGAGAGCGAAGCGCCGGTTCGTACCGCCGGCGTCCCCTACGGTTCGTTCCGGATCAATCCCCCTGCGCCGCCAGCGTTACCGACTCCCATTCGCGCCAGGTCGAAAGCCGCGACTCGTAGTCGGCGGTGGCGATCCGCAGCGGCGCGGTACCCAGGAACAGGCGCAACGGCGGTTTGTCGGCGTCGACCACCGCCAGGATCGCCGACCGCGTTGCCGTCGGCTCGCCGGCCTGCTGGGCCGAACGGGTGCGATTGCGCGCCGCTCGCACCTCGTCGTATGCCGGGTTCTCCGCACTGTGTACCGATGACGGTCCGGCCCAATCGGTGCTGAACCCGCCCGGCTCGATCAAGGTGACGTGGATGCCGAAACCGGCGACCTCCTGCGCCAGCGACTGCGAGAACCCCTCGAGCGCCCACTTCGACGCGTGATAGGCGCCGAGATTCGGGAAGGCGCTGATCCCGCCGATACTCGATACCTGGATGATGTGCCCGCTGCCCTGCTCGCGCAGAATCGGCAGCGCCGCCTGGGTGACCCACAGCGCCCCGAAGACATTGGTCTCGAGCTGCGCGCGGATCTCGTCCTCGGTGAGTTCCTCGATCATGCCGAAATGGCCGTAACCGGCGTTGTTGACCACGACGTCCAGGCGGCCGAACCGCTGAGCCGCCTCGGCGACCGCCGCGAAATCGCCCGCGCGGTCGGTGACGTCCAGCCGCAGCGGCAGGAAGGTGTCGGGGTAGGCGGCGACGATGTCGTCGAGCGTCTCCGGCTTGCGCGCGGTTCCGGCGACCCGGTCGCCGCGTTCGAGGGCCGCGAGGGCCCATTCGCGACCGAATCCGCGCGAGACACCGGTGATGAACCAAACCTTGCTCATGAAACCCCTCTGGTGGATGGGTGGTGGCGGGCGGCGTATGCCCGCGTGAACCACGCTAACGAGCTGGAGTGCACTCCAAGCAAGGGTTGATCTCGACCCGATCCGAAGCCGGTCGGGCGCGCCGGGTGGCCGCGGCGCGGCGCGTGGCAGGATCGGTAGCCGTGAGTAGCGCTGATCCGCAGGTGGAGACCGTCGTCGATCTGGATGCCATCGCACACAACGTGCGGATACTGCGCGAACACGCGGGCGATGCCGCGGTGATGGTGGTGGTGAAGGCCGACGCCTACAACCACGGCGCGGTGCAGGTCGGCCGGGCGGCACTGGCCGCAGGCGCGGCCGAACTCGGGGTGACCACCATTCCCGAGGCGCTCGAGCTGCGCGCGGCCGGGATCACCGCGCCCATCCTCAGCTGGCTCAACACCTCCGACGCGGACTATGCCGCCGCGATTGCCGCCGACGTCGAGATCGGCGTGTCCTCGACCGCCCATCTGCGGGCGGTCGAGCGCGCGGCGCGGGCGAGCGGAACCACTGCGACCGTCACACTGAAGCTCGACACCGGCCTGAACCGCAACGGTGTCTCCTCCACGGAATACCCGCACGTGCTGGCGCTGCTGCAGGAGCTGGTCGCGGAGCAGGTGGTGCATCTGCGGGCGATGTTCTCCCATCTCGCCCACGCCGATCAGCCGCAGCATCCGGTCATCGATGTGCAGCGGGACAGATTCGTCGAGGCCATCGCGGTCGCCAAGGATTACGGGCTGCAGCCCGAGGTGGTCCACCTGGCCAACTCCGCGGCCACCCTCACCCGGCCCGATCTGGCGTTCGACATGGTGCGGCCCGGTATCGCCGTCTACGGCCTCAGTCCGATTCCGGAGATCTCCGACTTCGGCCTGCGTCCGGCCATGACCTTCGGGGCCCGGGTCGCCCTGGTCAAGCGGGTGGCGCAGGGGGAGGGCGTGTCCTACGGCCACGAGTGGATCGCGCCGCACGACACCACGGTGGCGCTCATCCCGGCGGGCTATGCCGACGGTGTGCCGCGCGGTCTGGGCGGCCGGATCGCACTGCGGATCGGGGATGCGGAGTATCCGAACATCGGCCGGGTATGTATGGATCAGCTGGTCGTGGACCTCGGCGAGAACCGGCAGGGAGTGCAGGAGGGCGACCACGCGGTGCTGTTCGGCGGGGCTCCCGGCGATCCGCACCCACAGCGGTGGGCGGAACTGATGAACACCATCCACTACGAGATCGTGTGTTCCCCCCGTGGCCGTGTCGTGCGAGGCTATACCGGACAGGCAGGGGTGGTGTGATGGAACCCGAACGGGCACATCGGTTTCGGAACGCGCGGCGGGTACGGTCCACACTGCTGCGGGGTGGGGTGGCATCCGCGAGCGTGCTGGGCGCACTGGCTGGTGCGCAGGCCCTGCGGCGAATGGGCGCCGCCGTCGCCTGGCCGGCCCGCGGTGACGATCTGCGCGACGAGGATTTCACGCTGCTGGACCGCGACCCCGCGCGCCGCGTGGTGGCCGACGACGGCGTGCCGCTGGCCGCCCGCGTCGTCGGCGCCGAGAATCCCTCCGCCACGGTCGTTTTCGTGCACGGATTCTGTAACAGCATGCACTCGTTCCACTTTCAGCGCCGCGATCTGGCGCGGCAGTGGGGCGAGCAGCTTCGCATGGTGTTCTTCGATCTGCGCGGGCACGGCAGCTCCGGCACGCCGAGCAGTGCGAGCTGCACGGTCGCGCAGCTGGGACGTGACCTGCTGCGGGTGATCGACGAGTGCGCCCCCGACGGGCCGCTGGTGCTCGTGGGGCATTCGATGGGCGGGATGGCGATTCTCGCGGCGGCCGCCCGGAATCCCCGATTGTTCGAGCGCCGTGTGCTGGCTTCCGCTCTGCTGTCCACCACCGCGGCCGGAGTGACCCGCGCCGGTGCGGCACAGCTGTTGCGCAGTCCGGCGATCGACGGGTTCCGGGTACTCGTCCACACCTCCCCGGCACTGGTGCAGGCGGGACGGGTCACGGCACGCCAGCTGATCACCCCGGTACTGCATGTCAGTTCGTTCCACGGCGACGTCAGTCCCACACTGTCGCGATTCACCACCTCGATGATCGATCGGACACCGGTCGAGACCATCGTGAAATTCCTCGAAGCACTACAGGTTCACGACGAATCGGCGGCACTGCCGGTGCTCGCACCGCAGCCGGCGCTGGTCGTCGGCGGCGACCACGACCTGATCATCCCGTTCCGTAATTCGCGTGAACTCGCCGCCCGGCTCCCGGACGCCGATCTGATCCGGGTCACCGACGCCGCGCATATGGTGCATCTGCAGTATCCCGAGTTGATCAACGCCGCGCTGGAGCGATTGCTGTTGCGCGCGGGCGTCTTCGGCGGCTCATCCGTCGAATTCGGCGCGGGCCGGGAGGCGAGCAATGGCTGAGCGTCGCGACAGCGCACCGGACGATCAGGGCGCGGCCGAGCGCCGGGAGCTGCCCACGGTCGCCGATACCGAGGCGCTGGGCCGGGAGCTGGCGGCCGAGCTGCGGCCCGGGGATCTGGTGGTGCTCGACGGTCCACTCGGCGCGGGGAAGACCGCGCTGACCCGGGGGATCGCGGCCGGGCTCGGGGTCGAGGGACGGGTCAGCTCACCGACCTTCATCATCGCGCGGCAGCATCGCGCCGGCGCGGCGCCGGGGTCGATACCGCTGGTGCACGTCGACGCCTACCGGCTGGGCGGTGATCTCGACGAGCTGGACGCCCTGGATCTCGATGCCGATCTGCACGAGTCGGTCGTGGTGGTGGAATGGGGGCTCGGGGTGGTCGAACATCTCGCGGACCGTCATCTGCGGGTGCGGCTGCATCGGGAAGCGGAATCGGAGACGCGCACCGCCACCTGGGAGTGGGTCGGACAGTACTGATCGGTTGTGATGCTCGCCACCGACGCCGATCGGGCGAATCCGCGGCAGCGCGCAATCCGGCCCGCCCGGCCGCGCGGCGCCGCATCGGCGTCCCGGCAGTCGTTGCGGCACTTGGTCGTTGACGACCCCCACGCGGGCGCCTCGTCGCGACGTGCGCACCTCCCGCGCGCAGCGGTTTGCGGTGCGGTTGCGACATGCGGATACGCCGACGGCGCTGATGGCATACGGGAGGTGACCAACCGGTATCGTTGAGGCAATCATGCTTGTACTTGCTGTCGACACCGCGACGCCTGCCGTTACAGCAGGACTGGTGGAACTGGAGCAGGCCGCCACACAGCCGCAGGTCCGCACTCTCGCCTCCCGGGTGACCGTGGACGCGCGCGCCCACAACGAGGTGCTCACCCCGCAGATCCTGGCCTGCCTCGAGGAGACCGACCGCACACGCACCGATATCGGGGCGGTCGTGGTGGGTATCGGCCCCGGCCCGTTCACCGGCCTGCGAGTCGGTATGGCGACCGCCGCCGCCTTCGGCGACGCCCTGGGCCTGCCGGTGCACGGCGTCTGCAGTCTCGACGCCATCGCCGCGGAGGCGTGGGCCGAGGTGCCGGGCGGTCAGGACGAGAGTTCCGGCGCCGAACTGCTCGTGGTGACCGACGCCCGCCGTCGCGAGGTGTACTGGGCGCGGTATCGCCGCAGCGGGCGCGTCGACGGCCCGGGCGTGTGCAAACCCGTCGATCTCGATTCCGGGGACGCGACCGCGATCGCCGGATCGGCCTCGCACGTGGACTTTTTCGATCTTCCGGTGTTGCCGGTGGAGACCCCGTCGCCCGCGGGGCTGGTGCGATGCGCGGCCCACGACATCCTCGCGCGCGCGACCCCGGAGCCGCTGGTACCGCTGTATCTGCGCCGGCCCGATGCGGTCGAACGCAGCTATCAGGCGGTGCGATGAGTACCGAATCCTCGCCGGTGGTCCATATCGAACCGATGGGCCCGGCCGATATCGCGCGCTGCGTCGAACTGGAACTGCTGCTGTTCCCGGAGGACGACCCCTGGCCGGACGTGGCCTTCCGCTCGGAGCTGGCCGGCTCGCACAATCGCTATCTGGTGGCGCGTGACGATGCCGGGCGCCTGCTCGGGTACGCGGGCATCGCGCTGCTGGGCACGCTCGACCATCCCGAGGCCGAGATCCACACCATCGGTGTCGATCCGGACGTGCACCGCGGGGGAATCGGGACCGTGCTGTTGCGCGCGTTGCTGGCCGAGGCCGGTCGGCGCGGTGGACCGGTCTTCCTCGAGGT
Source organism: Nocardia mikamii NBRC 108933 (assembly GCF_001613505.1). Lineage (GTDB taxonomy): Bacteria > Actinomycetota > Actinomycetes > Mycobacteriales > Mycobacteriaceae > Nocardia > Nocardia mikamii. The sequence continues at coordinate 134,868 of NZ_BDCM01000002.1, read as the reverse complement.
GCGGACCGACAATGCGCCGGCCATCGCGCTCTACGAGAAGCACGGCTTCCACATCATCGGCCTGCGTAAGAGCTACTACCAGCCGAGCGGCGCCGACGCGTTCACCATGCGCCGCCCGGCGATGACCGGATTCCCGCACCCGGGCGCCGAGCGCGCCCACGACTCCGAGGTCCTGTCATGATCGTCCTGGGTGTCGAAAGTTCCTGTGACGAAACCGGTGTCGGCATCGTGCGCCGCCATCCGGACGGCACCTGCGAACTCCTCGCCGACGAGGTGGCCTCCAGCGTCGACCAGCACGCGCGGTTCGGTGGAGTGGTTCCCGAGATCGCCTCGCGCGCCCATCTCGAGGCCATCGTGCCCGCCATGCGGCGTGCCCTGTCGACGGCGGGGATCGCCAAGCCGGATGCGCTGGCCGTCACCATCGGGCCGGGCCTGGCCGGCGCGCTGCTGGTGGGCGTGGCGGCCGCGAAAGCCTATGCGGCGGCCTGGGATATCCCGCTGTTCGCCTTGAACCATCTCGGCGGGCATGTCGCCGTCGACACCCTCGAACACGGTCCGATGCCGCCGTGCGTGGCCCTGCTGGTCTCCGGCGGGCACACCCATCTGCTGCACGTGACCGATCTCGCCGAGCCGATCGTCGAAATGGGCAGCACCGTCGACGATGCCGCCGGCGAGGCGTTCGACAAGGTGGCGCGGCTGCTGGATCTCGGCTTCCCTGGTGGCCCGGCGCTGGATGCCGCCGCGGCCCACGGTGATCCGGCCGCGATCGCGTTCCCGCGCGGGATGACCGGGCCGCGTGATCCGCGGTACGACTTCTCCTTCTCCGGGCTCAAGACCGCCGTCGCCCGCTATGTCGAGGCGGCCCAGCGCGACGGGACCGAACTGCCGATCCCCGATATCGCGGCCTCGTTTCAGGAGGCCGTGGCCGATGTGCTGACCATGAAGGCCGTGCGGGCGGCGCAGGATGTCGATGTGGACACGCTCGTGCTCGGGGGCGGCGCGACCGCCAACTCCCGGATCCGGTCGATGGCCGAAGAGCGGTGCGCGGCCGCCGGTCTGACTCTGCGGGTGCCGAAGCCGCGCTTGTGTACCGACAACGGCGTCATGATCGCCACCCTGGGCGCTCACGTGATCGCGGGCGGCGCGGAACCGTCACCGTTGACGGTCGCGACCGACCCGGGACTTTCGGTGTCCACCAGCCAGATTCGCTGACGCCGTCCCGAAGAGGATGGTGTCGACTCAATCCTGCGGCTGCACGGTCGCCGTGCCGGGCGCTGCCGACCGCCCGGACGGAATCGGATCACCCGGCTCGGTGGGCTGGGCCGGGTCCGAATCCGCGGATCCGGAACTCGAACGCGGCAGCACCGGAACCCGGGTGCTGCCCGGCTTGGTCGGCGCGGCGCCCGGCGTCGGGGTGTTCGGTGTGCTCGTGCCGGGCGTAACCGGTTGCGGTGTGGTGGTTCCCAGCAGCGGACCGAGCAGATGAGGCAGGTTGGGCGGCAGCGGAATCTGCGGCAGATTCGGATCCGGCCGCAGTACCGGCGCGCTGGTGGTCGGCGTGACCGGCGGGACCTGATCGGCATTGGACGTCGGCAGCGAACTGCCCGGCGATGTGCCGGGTGCCGAACTGCCCGGCTGGGTGCTGCTCGCCGGCGGATGTTCGGTCCGGCTCTGCCCGGTGCCGTCCGTCGGTGTGCCCGCGGGCGTGGGGGTCGAGGGTGGTGTGGTCAGCCGAGTATCGGTCGTACCCGCCGGAGTCACGTCCTGATGGGCGGTCGGTACGAGTTCCTTGACGCCGTAGCCGACCACGAGACCGACCACCACGACCGCACCGACGAGGGTGCCGATCACTTTGGTGAAGGTTCCGGCCGAACCGTCGCTCCCCAGGGCGATCGGGGAGAAGGTCGAGGGCTGGGCCGAATCGGCCACCAGCGCCGCACCTTTCGCGGTGACCGCCTCCGGCTCCGGAACCGAGACCACCGGGATGTCGAGCAGTGCGTCGAGCCCCTCGACCAACGAGGCGATGTTGGCGCCGCCGCCGATGATCGCCACCGCCTCCGGGACTTTCGGCGCGCGTGCGAAGACCGCGCGAGCGTAGTCGGCCGCCTCGTGCAGCAGATCGGCGATCAGTTCGGCGAAATCGGCGCGGGTCAGCTTCAGCGCCTGCCCGGCGACGTGGTCGATGGTCACCGCCGGGGCGATGGACAGATGCTCCTTGGCCGCCCGGCTGCGATTGATCAGCATGTTCCGGTTCGGCCGGGTGCCGCGGCGGGCGAAATGGCAGTCCAGCAGGTGGTGGTAGATCAGCTCGTCCACCGCGGAGCCACTGATCGCCTCGGTGCGTTCGGAACGCAGCACGGTGTCCTCGGCCAGATCGGCCACGGTGACCGTCGTACCGGAGGCGCCGAGGTCGATCACCGCCACCGTCTCGTAGCGGTCGAGCAGGCCGGTATCGCGCAAATAGGTCAGTGCCGCAGTACTTTCGGGGATGAGCTGCACATCCCGGCGCTGCCGGCCGATCGCGGCGCGAATCGCCATCGCCTGCTCGCGATCGCGGTAGGCGACCGCGATGGCGCCGGCCGGGACGGGCTGGGTCTGCGGCGCCGAGGCGCCGGGCGAGTGCGTGCCGACGCGGTGCAGATAGTCGCGGGGCATCTGCGTGGTCATCAGTTCGATCGACGAGGCGACCAGATCACCCGGATCGGAATGTGCCACATCCGCCGACACGACGCGGTAGTCGAAACTCTGGGCCCCGTTGGGCGCGGTGGCGACGACGGCCGAGCAGACGACCTCGTTCCCGGCGGAGATACCGAGGGATGTTCGCATGTTCACCTCCCTTCTCGAGCTGGTCGAGCGGACGGCCATGGTGGAACCGACCATCTCGAACGGACAACAGGGGCATCCGCTGTGCGGCGAATGCTCCGCGCGCGGATCGGGACGGGTCTTCCTCCGTCGGGGAGGCGGTCCGGTGAGGCGCCATACCGTCAGGCTGTCGGTCCCATCAGGTGCGATCCGTTTTCAGGGTCGGGACCGGCCGTCGATCACGTGCGGTCTTGTTCTCGTCTCAGGTGTGCGCGAGGTTGTCGCGCGATTGGTGAAGCGGTTGTACTTGTCGGATCGCGTGACGGCTACGGCCGATGGGCACGCCGTAACGACACAGCTGTCGTACGACATGACCGATCACGGAACCGTCTTACATACTGTCACAATCCGTTATCCGAACGTTACAGATTTTTCGGATCAATTGCCACGCCCTCGGGCGTGTCGCGAAGTCAGCACTGCCCACCCTTGAGCGCTGGCACTCTCGTGTATAGAGTGCTAGTCGGCACTGGTTGTGCTCAGGTGCCAGCTCGACTTTGGGCAAGGGTCCCGGCACCCGCGACGACGGGGCTGTGCGCAGGGTCGGCACGGCGGTAGTGGTAAGGCTCCACGAACGCCGCATCAACACCGTGACCAAACCGTGAGTCCGGGGAACAGCCCCGGACGACCGAATCCCCTGAAAGTGGAGGGCTCAACGTGGCGAGCGTGAACATCAAGCCGCTCGAGGACAAGATCCTCGTCCAGGCCAACGAGGCCGAGACGACGACCGCCTCCGGCCTGGTCATCCCCGACACGGCGAAGGAGAAGCCCCAGGAGGGCACCGTCGTCGCCGTAGGACCCGGCCGGTGGGACGAGGACGGCGAGAAGCGCATTCCGCTGGATGTCAAGGAAGGCGACGTCGTCATCTACAGCAAGTACGGCGGCACCGAGATCAAGTACAACGGCGAGGAGTACCTGATCCTGTCGGCGCGCGACCTGCTGGCCGTCGTCGACAAGTGATGACCGACCGATGACCCTCGCGGCCGTCGCGATTCGGATCGCACCGTAACGACCACTGCCCCGGTGCCCCACGCATGGGCCCCGGGGCAGTGATCGTTGTGACTCCCGCTTCCCGGCCGCGGGTCGTCGCAGGCCCGTCCACCACTCCCACCCCAAGGACATCTCAACCATGGCAAAGCAGATCGAGTTCGACGAGAAGGCTCGTCGGGCAATGGAACGCGGCGTCGACAAGCTGGCCGACGCCGTCAAGGTCACCCTCGGCCCGCGCGGCCGGCACGTGGTGCTGGCCAAGGCGTTCGGCGGCCCCACCGTCACCAACGACGGCGTCACCATCGCACGCGACATCGACCTCGAGGATCCCTTCGAGAACCTCGGCGCGCAGCTGGTCAAGAGCGTCGCCACCAAGACCAACGACGTCGCCGGCGACGGCACCACCACCGCCACCGTGCTGGCCCAGGCCCTCATCAAGGGCGGTCTCAAGAACCTCGCCGCCGGCGCCAACCCGATCGGCCTCGGCGTCGGCATGAGCAAGGCCGCCGACGTCGTCTCCGAGGCGCTGCTGGCCGCCGCTCAGCCGGTCTCCGGCGAGAAGGCCATCGCCCAGGTCGCCACCGTCTCCTCGCGTGACGAGGAGATCGGCGAGATGGTCGGCAAGGCGCTGACGACGGTCGGCAAGGACGGCGTCGTCACCGTGGAGGAGTCCTCCACGGTCAGCACCGACCTGGAGATCACCGAGGGCGTGCAGTTCGACAAGGGCTACCTGTCGGGCTACTTCGTCACCGATCACGACAAGCAGGAAGCCGTCCTCGAGGACGTCCAGGTGCTGCTGCACCGGGAGAAGATCAGCTCGCTGCCCGACTTCCTGCCGCTGCTCGAGAAGATCGCCGAATCCGGCAAGCCGGTGCTGATCATCGCCGAGGACGTCGAGGGCGAGGCGCTGTCCACCCTGGTCGTCAACGCCATCCGCAAGACCCTCAAGGTCGTCGCGGTCAAGGCGCCGTTCTTCGGTGACCGCCGCAAGGCGTTCCTCGACGACCTGGCCGTTGTCACCGGTGGCACCGTGATCAACCCCGACCTCGGCATCAGCCTGCGCGAGGCCGGTCTGGACCTGCTCGGCCACGCCCGCCGCGTGGTCGTCACCAAGGACGAGACCACCATCGTCGACGGCGCCGGCACCCAGGAGGCCATCGACGCGCGCGTCGCGCAGCTGCGCGGCGAGATCGAGGCCACCGACTCCGACTGGGACCGCGAGAAGCTGGAGGAGCGGCTGGCCAAGCTGTCCGGCGGCGTCGCGGTCATCAAGGTCGGCGCGGCCACCGAAACCGCGCTCAAGGAGCGCAAGTACCGGGTCGAGGACGCGGTCAGCGCGGCCAAGGCCGCGGTCGAGGAGGGCATCGTCTCCGGTGGTGGAACCGCGCTGGTGCAGGCGGCCACCAAGCTGGTCGAACTGCGCGACTCGCTGACCGGTGACCAGGCCATCGGCGTCGAGGTCGTGCGGCAGGCGCTGCGGGCACCGCTGTACTGGATCGCCACCAACGCCGGGATCGACGGTGCGGTCGTGGTCAGCAAGGTCAGCGAGGGCAAGGACGGCTTCAACGCCGCCACCCTGACCTACGGCGACCTGATCACCGACGGCGTCGTCGACCCGGTCAAGGTCACCCGTTCCGCGGTCCTCAACGCCACCTCCGTGGCGCGGATGGTGCTCACCACCGAAAGCGCCGTGGTCGAGAAGCCGGCCGCGGAAGAGGCCGACGACCACCACGGTCACGCGCACTGACCCTTCGGCCTCCGCTTCGCTCCGGCGGGGTCGGGCTGGGCCGAAGTCTCGGTGACGGGAGCCTGTGCAACCGCAACGGCCCGTTCACGTTCGAAACGTGAACGGGCCGTTGGCGTTGTGGAGAGGCCGTCGCGAGTGGCTGTCCAGCTGGAGCGTGGTGTCTACCCGGAGGCTCAGTTGAGGGAGGTAGGGCCGGCTTCCTCGCCGTTGCGGTGAGCCGGTGGGCGAATGTGTGGTGCGGCGGGGGCGTGATCGTCGGCGATCGCGGCCAGGAGCCGGGTGCGGAGGGTGGCGGGTGGCTGGACGGCCGACGCCGAGGCGAACAGGGTAAGAGCTTCTCTGGTCAGTTGCACTTCCGTGTCGAAGTCCGCGCGCAGTACCGGATCGCCGGAGTCGAACAGCTCCTGCACCGCGCGCTGGTCCTCGTCGCCGATCGATCCGAGCGCGACCGTATGCGCGAGATCGATCTGGCTCTCGTTCATCTCACGTCACTCCCAAACTCTTCTTCAGTCGTGTCAATCCGTCCCGAATCCGGGACTTGACGGTCGGTAACCCTACTCCGAGGTAAGTCGCCACCTCGGCATATGTCCGGCCGCCGAAATACGCCAGCGAGATCGCCTCGCGCTGGGTTTCGGTGAGGGTGGCAAGGCTCTCGCGTACGGCCTGTTGTTCGAGTCGGCGGCCGACTTCCTCGGTGACCTCGTCGAATTCGTTGCCGAGAGTCGCGGCGCCGTAGGTGACCTCACGCTGGGCGTGCGCCTGTTCGGCACGGACGCGGTCGACGGCGCGCCGATGCGCGAGCGTCATCAGCCAGGTCACCGCCGAACCCTTGGCCGGGTCGAAATTGGCTGCGGTACGCCAGATCTGGAGGTAGACCTCCTGGGTCGTCTCCTCCGCGTAACCGGAATCGTGGAGGACACGCAGCACCAATCCGAATACCCGGGCGCTCGTGCGGTCGTACAGCTCGGCGAATGCTTGCCGATCGGACCGTCCGCAGCGCTCCAGAAGTGCCGCCAGCTCGATACTTTCGCTTGCGCGTGCCGTGATCGCAGAGTCCACACTCGGTGTGGCCACCCGACCGTCCCCGATGGATCCTTGGAACGAGTCGCCCTCTGCGGCCGGCGGCCGCGTTGTCACAACGCTCCATTCTGTGTCATCGGCCACTACCGTAGCGCGCCGCTATGACCTCCTTCCAGGTGGGGTGCGTCGAGCAACGCACCTGTGGCCCAGCGGATTTCGCGCATAAAACGACACGCCGAGGAGTGTATGAAGACACGCCGTGACACGCCGATGACTTTCACGAAACGCTGAGGCTTGGGTGCGGCTGCTGGTCAACATGCGGCAGGCGAATCGGCGGTGGCCGAGAACCTGCGCTGTACCGGTGTCGCCGGCCACGTTCAGTGGCCGGGTGTTTGCTAGGTATTCGGCGCCCCAGCTGGTTCGGATCGGTGCGGTGCGACCGAATTTCGCGTGCGCCGGTCAGACGGCCATCCGGCGGCGATTGCGCCGGGCGTGAAGCTCGCGTTCGGTCTCCGACATGCCGCCCCAGATGCCGTACGGCTCGCTGACCTTCAGGGCGTGGCTGCGGCACTGCATGAGCACCGGGCAGGTCCGGCAGATCTCCTTGGCGCGCAACTCCCGCTGGGTGCGCGCGCGTCCGCGCTCGCCGTCGGGATGGAAGAAGACGGAGGAGTCCACACCGCGGCAGGAGCCGCGCATCTGCCAATCCCAGATGTCGGCGTTGGGACCGGGGAGGTGGGTGGGCATGGGCATGGTGAACTCCTCATGGTGCGAGCTCGTCGGCGTTGTCGAGCGGTGCTTGTCAGCAGCGGTCTGTCCGGACCCTGGGCGGGGGCGACAGTGACCTCGCCGAGATCGGGCTCGGACCGTATCGCCGATCTCCGGCGATCGCAGTACGCGGTCGCCGCAATTTCGCACGGCGCCGACGACGGCGATGAAGTACGTTAGGTCGCGCAGTGAAATCACGTCAATAGATACGTCGACAGTGATCGCAATTCCGGCAGATCTCAGATTTAACCTGCATGCTGTTTACTTTCCGGACCGGGAAAGCGATACTGACCGGTTGACTTGTTTCGCCAGTATTGCGACGTGTCCGTAGATTCTCGCATTTTCCCAGTTCACGCCGTGCTTAGCGGAAGAAATGACCTGTTGTACTTGCCAACGCTGGGGAGTGTGATATGTGATGTGGCACACTGGCCCCGGTGGCACGGAAGAAGTCCGGATGGCCGAGCCGGGGCGGGCAGGTTAATAATCCGAAAAGCATGCGAATTTCACTTCGGTGCGCCGGCGGTTAGCTCGTTGCAGATTTACGTGATGGAAACATGGTGTCGCCGATTTTTCGCTGAGAAATAGCCCGTGCGCGGCGTGGGGCACCGCAGTCCTCCGGATAAGGTGCGCTGGTGTTGGATTTGTCCCCGCGAGTCGGCGGGTTGCTGGACTCCGGGAGCGCGGCCGTACTGGTCGACGCGGCGTTCGGCGGCCGCCCCGGGATCGCGCCCGCGGATCTTCCCGCCGCCACCGACCCCGCCGAAACGTGGCTGCGGGCGGTCGTCCTCGGTGGTCAAGGGCGATACGCGGCGGCGCGCACCGAATTGCTCCGGGCTGCCCGGCTGACCAGGGATCCGATACTCGGCTCGCTCGTGGCCTCCACCGAGGCGTCGTTGCTGCGTCAACTCGGCTGGCATGCGCGCGCGGCGATTCTGGACGGGCGCGCGGCGGCGCTGGTCGTGAACCTGCCGGTGGGGAAGGCGGCCGATTCGATGTGTGCCGCGGCGGTCTGCGACGCGCTCACCGGATTGGCCGCGGACGCGCTCGGAACCGGGCAGCCCCAGGTGTCCGCGCGATTGCTGCGGCGCTGTCGCGACGAACTCGATCGGGTACCCGCGGATCTGCGAACGCTGGTGCGCTGGCATTGGGTCAGCGCCGAAACCGCCCTCGCCGCACCCCGTACGGGACTGGTCGCCGAGCCTGCCCTGGCTCACGCCGAGGCGGCTGTGGCGGCCGCCGAGCGGATGGGATCGGTTCGGCATCAAGTGAAGTCGCGGCTGCTGGTGGCCGCCGCGGCCGCGGGCGACGGTGACATCGATCGCAGCCGCGCCGTGGCCGAGCTGGTCGATTCCGACTGCGCCGCACACGGATTGCTGCCGTTGCGATGGGCCGCCGCGATGTTGCGGGCCGGGGTCTGCGAGCCGGAGCCCGCCCGCCGCGCTGCCGCGGAATCGGGTGCGTACGCGCAGATCCTGGCTGGTCGGGGCGGTCGGCTGCGGCTCGGTCCGGAAACCGGGTGAGCAGTGATCCCCCATGTTGTCCGACTCACATAGCTGAGCCGCTATTGTTGGTTCCGTTCCACCGACCGGTGGAAGCACCGGTCGAAATCCGGCCGTGCCACTTGTAACGCCAGGAATATCTCTGACGATGACGCACTCGGGCGAGGAGTTGGACGCCGCCGTAGCTGCTGCAGCTCAGGGCGACCGTTCCGCTTTAGCCCAGGTACTGGAAATCATCCGCCCGCTGGTAGTTCGCTATTGCCGTGCGCGGATCGGTTCCGCGGAGCGTGGGCAGCTCTCCGCGGACGACGTGGCGCAGGAGGTCTGCTTGGCTGTGATGACAGCCCTGCCGCGTTACCAGGACCAGGGGCGGCCGTTCATGGCTTTCGTGTACGGAATCGCCTCGCACAAGGTCGCCGACGCTCATCGCAACGCCGCCCGTAACAAGGCGGACGCGATGGCCGAAGTACCAGATGTCATATCCACCGACCAGGGGCCGGAGCAGCGCGCTCTCGAATCCGAAACGAGCCGGCAGATGAACAGTCTGCTGGCCACGCTACCGGAGAAGCATCGAGAGATCCTGATCCTGCGTTTGGTCATGGGTTTGTCAGCAGAAGAAACTGCTGTCGCCGTGGGCAGTACGGCGGGAGCTATACGAGTGGCTCAGCATCGGGCGCTCGCGAAACTCAAGTCACAAGTGGCGAGGGCAGGTGAAATGTATGGCTAGGGATGGCGAGCGCGGTCGGGGCGACTGGAAGGCGCGGCTTGGATCGCCGAACAGCGGTCCCTATGCCGAGGCATCCGGGGAGTCCGGTGATTCCGGGCCGGTGGATATCGCGGCGGTACGCCGCGACGATGCGCTGATCGACGCCATCGCCGGCGACGGTCCCGTCGCGACCGACAGTGCCGAGGAGTATCAACTCGCGAGCCTGCTCGCGAATTGGCGGGCCGATATCGTCGAGACTCCGATGCCGGCCGGTCCCGATCTGGACGCCGTGGTAGCGGCCATCAACCAGGAGATCGGAGCGCGGGAGGCGAGGGTCAACGCCCATCGCCGCGGCAGGCTGCGACTGGTACGCCCGCTGATGGGTGCCGCGGCCGCGGTCGCGGTGATCGCGGGCGGGACGACGGCGTTCTCCTACGGCGCGCAGCCGGGTGATCCGTTGTGGCGGGTGAAGGAGGTCGTGTTCAGCCAGCAGGCGCAGACCACGATCGCCCAGCGCGCCGACGACGATATGGCCAAGGCGCAGACGCTGATCGACCAGGGGCATCCGGAACAGGCCAAGGCACTGTTGGAGAGCGCTTCCACCAACACGACCCAGGTCGACGACAATTCGCGCAAGCAGGATCTGCAGCTGCGCTGGCAGCATCTGCTGGATCAGCTGAAGACGACCGCACCCGCGGTGGCCGCCGCGCTGGAGTCGCTGGAGCCGAAGGCCAGTACGACGCCGACCACTCCGACCGTGGTCGCGCCGACGACGCCGGGACAGTCCACCAACCCGGGCCAGCACGAGGGCAGCGGTTCCAAGCAGAACACTCCGGGACCGGAGATCATGCGCAGCCAGACCGCGCCCGAAACGGGAGCGAACGGTTCGGTACCGGGTACGCCGGGCACCGAGCCGGGGAGTGGTTCCAAGCCGCCGACGCAACAGCAGCAGCAACCACCGACGACTGCCGAGCCGCCGACGCACGAGCAGCCGCCGACACAGCAGCAGCCGCCGACCAACGAGCAGCCACCCACTCAGGAACTGCCGCCGACGAATCAGCCCACCGCCAATTCGCCGACCACCATCGGTGGAGGGGCGGTGGTTCCGCCGACGCAGCCGCAGCAGCAGACCGTCGCCCCGGTCCGCCCGTCGGTGCCCTCGGCGCCGACCGTGGTGGTGCCGCCGGCCGGTGGGGGATTGCACACCGGCGTCGGCTAGAGCGACATATCCGGCTGTACGACATATCCGATACGAGAACCGATCGCCGATTCCGGCGGTCGGATTCGTGTTTTCCGGGGTAGATGTGCGCGCCGAAAGACTCGGCAGAAGTTCCGCAGAAGTAAAGACGCGGCAGAAGTGCGAAAAGTCACACGCCGGACGTGCGCGCGGCTGTGCCGGCGCGAGCACTACGCGGCTGTGGCGGAACGTGTCAGGCGTCGAAGCCGTCGAATCCGTCGCCGTGCAGAGCTTCGTTCATCGAGGCATCCGCGTATCCGCGGCAGTAGTCCCACGTCACGTAGGCCTCCGGCGTCGGATCGTAGGCGGGCTCGTGCGGGCGGACCGTGCCGTCGACCAGCAGTTGCAGCAGGTTGGCGCGCAGCATGTCCCAATCGTGGTAGTGGTCCTGCCGGCAATCCTCACAGCTCACCACGAGACCGCGGATGCCCCGATGGGACAGCAGCGCCTCGTACACCGCGAGATCGGCGAGATCCTCTTCGACCGCTAGGCGCTCATGGGGGTCCAGCGGCTCCCCAGGCTCAATGGCATCGAGCGCGGCCGACGGGTCGGAGGGATCTCCGGCGAAGGGGTCCGGCGGCAGGCCAGGTGGTAGATGGTCACGCACAATCCCACGGTACGCAGAACCACCCCCTCCGCGCCAGCGCTGAAGGCATTTTGACGCGCTTGTTGCGCGGCTGTCACCCTCGTCCACCACTGTGTCGGAGGCGACGAGGTCGCCCCCGCAGGCGGCCGATACCATGGATACACAGGCGCCGGGTAGCACGCTTCGGCTCCACCATCCATCAGCTGTTCTCGATCGGTACCGAGGTCCCCGGAATGCCGGGCCGGAGTGCCGTATCGGTGCTTTCGAGGTCCAGGAGGGGTCGATCAGATGAGTAGTCCCGTGATGGGCGAACGAGCCGTCCGCCCGCATACGGGTGGTGACGATCCGAACAAGATCGCCATGCTCGGCCTCACGTTCGACGACGTGCTGTTGCTGCCGGCCGCTTCCGATCTGATCCCCAGCTCGGTCGAGACCTCCAGCCGGCTGACCCGCGAGATCACGCTGCGCACTCCGCTGGTGAGTTCGGCGATGGATACCGTCACCGAGGCGCGGATGGCGATCGCCATGGCCCGCGCCGGCGGTATGGGCGTGTTGCATCGCAATCTGTCGGCCGCCGATCAGGCCGCCCAGGTGGAGACGGTGAAGCGGTCCGAGGCCGGAATGGTCACCGACCCGGTCACCTGCCGCCCGTCCGACACCCTCGCCGAGGTCGACGCGATGTGTGCGCGGTTCCGCATCTCGGGTCTGCCCGTGGTGGACGAGACCGGTGCGCTGGTCGGCATCATCACCAACCGCGACATGCGTTTCGAGGTCGATCAGAACCGCCGGGTCGCCGATGTGATGACCAAGGCGCCGCTGATCACCGCGCAGGAGGGTGTCACGGCCGAGGCCGCGCTCGGCCTGTTGCGCCGGCACAAGATCGAGAAGCTCCCGATCGTCGACGGCAACGGCCGGCTGCGCGGGCTGATCACCGTCAAGGACTTCGTCAAGACCGACCAGTACCCGAACGCGACCAAGGACCGCGACGGCCGTCTGCTGGTCGGCGCGGCGGTGGGTGTCGGTGAGGACTCCTGGTCGCGCGCGATGAGCCTGGCCGACGCCGGGGTCGACGTGCTGATCGTCGATACCGCGCACGGCCATCAGGCCCAGGTGCTGCAGATGGTCGCCAAGGTCAAGAACGAGGTCGGCGACCGGATCCAGGTCGTCGGCGGCAATATCGCCACCCGCGAGGGTGCGGCGGCACTGGTCGAGGCCGGCGCCGACGCGGTCAAGGTGGGTGTCGGGCCCGGCTCGATCTGCACCACCCGCGTGGTCGCCGGCGTCGGCGCCCCGCAGATCACCGCGATTCTCGAGGCCGTGGCCGCGTGCCGCGCCGCCGACGTGCCGGTGATCGCCGACGGCGGCATCCAGTTCTCCGGCGATGTCGCCAAGGCCATCGCCGCCGGCGCGTCGACGGTCATGCTCGGCTCGCTGCTCGCCGGTACCGCCGAATCCCCGGGCGAACTGATCCTGGTGGGCGGCAAGCAGTTCAAGAGCTATCGCGGCATGGGTTCGCTGGGCGCCATGCAGGGACGCGGACAGGGCAAGTCCTATTCCAAGGACCGCTACTTCCAGGACGACGTGCTGGCCGAGGACAAGCTGGTGCCCGAGGGCATCGAGGGCCGGGTGCCTTTCCGCGGTCCGGTGAACCAGGTCATCCACCAGTTGGTGGGCGGTCTGCGCGCGGCCATGGGCTACACCGGTTCGCAGTCGATCTCCGACCTGCAGCAGGCGCAGTTCGTGCAGATCACCGCGGCGGGCCTCAAGGAGAGCCACCCGCACGACATCACCATGACGGTCGAGGCCCCGAACTACACCGGCCGCGGCAAGTAGGAGCCGGAGCGAGGGGCGACGACGAAGTTCCTGCCCCCGCGCTCGGTGCACGCCGTCGTCGCGGCGGCTTTCCGGACATCGGGAGGCCCCCGCGGATCGGGTCCGCCAGTCGGGATTCGCATCGGAAAGTCGGCCGCTGTGCCGGGATAGCGGAAGTGCCTCGGAGACAAGGCGTGTCGGCGGGATGAGCCGGCCCCCTGCGGTCCATCAGATACCGGTCGGTCGTGTCGATGGGTGACCACGCCCGGCCGGTCCCCATGCCTGCCGTCCGACACGGACCGCCCCCGGCGTATGGCGTACGCCGGGAACTGGGAGGATGGACGCGCGTCGGCGTGAGATCGCCGCGACGTCGTGACGCCGGCGCGCGCAAGTTCGTCGCACACACGGGCGTGGCAGCACACACTAAGGAGAGACATCAGTGCGGGACATGGTCGAGATCGGGATGGGTCGGACCGCCCGGCGTACCTATGAGCTGGACGATGTCGACATCGTCCCCTCGCGGCGCACCCGGTCGTCGAAGCAGGTGTCGCTGGCATGGCAGCTGGATGCCTACCGATTCGACATCCCCGTGGTCGCGCATCCGACCGATGCGCTGGTGTCGCCGGAATTCGCGATCGAACTGGGTCGCCTCGGCGGACTGGGCGTCATCAACGGCGAGGGCCTGTGGGCGCGGCACGCCGATGTGAGCGCGCGCATCGAGCAATTGGTCGAGGTCGCCGAGCACAAGGGGCCCGAGGCCGCCGTCGAACTGCTGCAGGAACTGCACGCCGCGCCGATGCAGCCCGATCTGCTGGCCGCCGCCGTCGCGCAAGTGCGCGCCGCGGGGGTGACGGTCGCGGTGCGGGTGAGCCCGCAGAACGCGCGCGCTCTGACTCCGAGTCTGGTGCAGGCCGGCATCGACCTGCTGGTCGTCCACGGCACCATCATCTCCGCCGAGCACGTCGGCGGCGCGAGCGCGGTGCCGGCGGAAGACTCCGGCTCGTCGGTGGAACCGCTGAACCTGAAGACCTTCATCGCCGAACTGGACGTGCCGGTCGTGGCCGGTGGCGTCAGCGATCACCGCACCGCCCTGCATCTGATGCGCACCGGCGCCGCCGGCGTGATCGTCGGGTACGGGTCGATGCCCGGCGCCACCACCACCGGTGAGGTGCTCGGTATCGGTGTCCCGATGGCGACCGCGATCGCCGATGCCGCCGCCGCTCGCCGTGACTACCTCGACGAAACCGGCGGTCGCTACGTCCACGTGATCGCCGACGGTGACATCGTCTCCTCCGGCCAGCTGGCCAAGGCCATCGCCTGCGGTGCGGATGCGGCGATGCTGGGGGTGCCGCTGGCGCTGGCGCAGGACGCGCCCGGCCGCGGCTGGTACTGGCCCTCGGCGGCCGCGCATCCGTCGGTGCCGCGCGGCGCACTGCTGCAGTTCGCCGAGCCGGACGAGCAGCCCACCCTGGAGAAGGTGCTCTACGGACCGTCCAGCGATCCGTGGGGGTCGGTGAATCTGGTTGGCGGCCTGCGTCGTTCGATGGCCAAGGCCGGATACTGCGATCTGAAGGAATTCCAGCGGGTCGGCCTCAGCGTGCGGGCCTGAGTTCGCGCGCCGTGACCCGGATCAGTTGAGCCGGGTCAGCACCTCCCCGCGCAGGAAGTCGCGAATCGCGGCGTTGACCTGCGCGGGGTGGGTCATGTTGACCGCCTGCCGGGCACCCTCGATCTCGCAGAATCGCGATCTGACCAGTCGCCGTGCCATTTCCAGCGCGTGTGCGCGCGGGATGCCGGCCCGCGTGGGGTGGATGACCAGTGCGGGACAGGTGATTTCACCCAGCCGATCCAGAATCGAGTCGCGGGCCAGCAGGCATCCGGCCGCGACCTCGAGTTCGTGGGGGTCGCGCGCCAGCCATCGCTTGGTCCAAACCGACCGATACCAGGCGTCGTCGCCGATCAGCCAGTGCGCCATGTGCTCGGCGAGAGCGTGCCGGATATTCGGCTCCCGCCAGCGGTCCAGGAAGCGGCGCGAGGTCGCGAGTTCCTGCGGGGTAGGGCTGTGCGCCTCGGTGGAGATCAGAATCAGCGCGGCCACCCGTTCGGGCGCGAGCAGCGCGGTGCGCATGGCGCTGAACCCGCCCTGTGAAGTGCCGCCGACCACCGCGCGTTCGACGCCGAGCTGATCCAGCACGGTCAGTGCGTCGCGGGCCGCCGTCCAATAGGTGAAGGGCAGTCCCTCGTCGCGGGTGCGTCCGTGTCCGCGCGCATCCCAGGTGACGATGCGGAACTCCGGCGACAGCGCGGCCGCCTGCGAGGCGAACATCGTTCGGTCCATGAAGAATTCGTGCCCCAGTAGCACCACGGGACCACGACCGCCGGAATCCTCGTAATGGATTTCGGCATCGATCGCGCGGGCGAATGGCACGAGCACGAGGATAGCGGTCGCCGACTACTGCTGCTCCGCCTTCGCGATCGTCGCGGAGGCCGGCGAGCATGGATATGCGTTGGCGGATAGGCCGTTTCGGACATCGGTCGATACGACCGGCGTCGAACCGGGGAGTGGGGGCGGTCACGGCCGCGAGTGGCAGGCTCGCCCGCCCTCGAGGTGCGCCGATGCGCTCACTAAACTGTGCGGGTGGCAGAAACCCAGCGACCAGTTCTCGTCGTCGACTTCGGGGCGCAGTACGCGCAGTTGATCGCGCGGCGCGTGCGCGAATCCAGTGTCTACTCGGAAGTGGTACCGCATACCGCGACCGTGGAGGAGATCGCCGATCGGCAGCCGCTGGCGGTGATCCTGTCCGGCGGCCCGTCCAGCGTGTACGCCGAGGGCGCGCCGCAGCTCGATCCGCGGCTGTTCGACCTCGACATCCCGGTCTTCGGCATCTGCTACGGATTCCAGGCGATGGCGCAGGCGCTCGGCGGCACGGTCGCGCACACCGGCACCCGCGAGTACGGCCGCACCGAACTGAACATCGACGGCGGCGTACTGCACGGCGGACTGCCGACGGTGCAACCGGTGTGGATGAGCCACGGCGACGCGGTCACCGATGCCCCGGCCGGTTTCGAGGTCACGGGGACGACGGCCGGTGCGCCGGTCGCCGCCTTCGAAGATCGCGCCCGGCGGCTGGCCGGGGTGCAGTACCACCCCGAGGTGCTGCATTCGCCGCACGGCCAGCAGGTGCTGAGCCGGTTCCTGCACGAAATCGCCGGCATCCCGGCGGCGTGGACCCCGGCCAATATCGCCGACGCGCTGGTCGAGCAGGTGCGTGAGCAGATCGGCGACGGGCACGCGATCTGCGGGCTGTCCGGCGGAGTGGATTCCGCGGTGGCGGCCGCGCTGGTCCAGCGCGCCATCGGCGACCGGCTGACCTGTGTGTTCGTCGATCACGGCCTGCTGCGGGCCGGTGAGCGCGAGCAGGTGCAGCGCGACTTCGTCGCCGCGACCGGGGCCAAGTTGGTGACCGTCGACGCGGTGGACAAGTTCCTCGGTGAGCTGAAGGGCGTCACCGATCCGGAGGAGAAGCGCAAGATCATCGGCCGGGAGTTCATCCGCTCCTTCGAGGATGCGGTCGCCGAGGTCGTGAAGTCCACCGGCGAGGACGAGGGTCACGGCCCCGCGGTCGAATATCTGGTGCAGGGCACCCTGTACCCGGATGTGGTGGAGTCCGGCGGCGGTTCCGGCACCGCCAACATCAAGAGCCACCACAATGTCGGCGGCCTGCCCGAGGATCTGGAATTCGAGCTGGTCGAGCCGCTGCGACTGCTGTTCAAGGACGAGGTTCGCGCGGTCGGGCGCGAGGTCGGGCTGCCCGAGGACATCGTTGCGCGCCAGCCGTTCCCGGGCCCCGGTTTGGCGATCCGGATCATCGGCGAGGTCACCCCGGACCGGCTGGAAACCCTGCGGCAGGCCGACGCGATCGCCCGTGAGGAGCTGACCGCCGCCGGTCTGGACGGGCAGATCTGGCAGTGCCCGGTGGTCCTGCTGGCCGATGTGCGCAGTGTCGGCGTGCAGGGCGACGGGCGCACCTACGGCCATCCGATCGTGCTGCGGCCGGTGTCGAGTGAAGACGCCATGACCGCGGACTGGACCCGCCTGCCCTACGAGGTGCTCGAACGCATCTCCACCCGCATCACCAACGAGGTGGCCGAGGTCAACCGCGTGGTGCTCGATGTGACGAGCAAGCCGCCGGGCACCATCGAATGGGAATGAGGGGCTGTCTCGACGGATAGCGGAGAAGGGGCCTTCCAGCGTCGGCTGGCAGGCCCCTTTTTCCCTCGTGTCCGGGAGGCTATTTCTTTCGTCGCGGTGAGATCACCAGGGCGATGCCCACGACCACCGCGACACCCACCACGATCCAGCCCAGCGGGACCGCACTGTGGAAGGGCCACGACGTGGGGCCGATGAAGGCCCAGACACTGACCAGCAGGGCGAGTATTCCGGCCAGCAGCAGCGAGAACGACGGTCCGCGCCGACTGTCGGTCCGAGTGTCGGCCGTTTCGTTGTCAGCCACGTTTCACCTCCGCGTTTCCGGCGTGGACATCGATGTCGAGAGTGAGAATCGGCCCGTCGGCCGGTCCGGTGGGCCCCTGCGGACAGGACACGTCGCCCATGCTGGCGTTGCAGGTGGCGTGCAGGCGCATCGATTCCGGCACCAGCACCCGGAAGTCGCCCATCTGCACATTCACGTGGACCGTGCGATTCTCGGTCAGGGGCAGTTGGCGCAGGTCGAGGGTGCCCGAGCCCATGGTGATCTTGTATTCCGAAGCCAGATCGGCGGCCGTGGCCGGGGTCCAGACGTGGTCGCCCATGGCCCCGCGATCGAATTCGACCGGGCCGACCATCGAGGCGAGGATGACGAATCCGGCCAGCGGCGCGAGCACCACCATCAAGCCGTAACCGCGACGCAGGAAGGCTCCCACGAGCAGACCGAGGCCGACCACCGCCAGGGCGACCGCGCCGATTCGCGCGGGTGTCATCCAGTCCGCCCCCGCCGCGGCC
Source organism: Nocardia mikamii NBRC 108933 (assembly GCF_001613505.1). Classification (GTDB taxonomy): domain Bacteria; phylum Actinomycetota; class Actinomycetes; order Mycobacteriales; family Mycobacteriaceae; genus Nocardia; species Nocardia mikamii. Next base: position 116,642 of record NZ_BDCM01000002.1, on the reverse strand, counting down.
ACCGCGCCCGCGGCCGCTGCCGCCAAGACGGCCAGGCCGATCACCACCGGGGTGAGCCGGGACCGCGGCCGCTGTGCGGGGACGACGGCGACCGGGCGTTCCTGCGTGGGGGTGGGCAGATCCCAGGCCATCGGCGCCACGCCGAGCGGATCCCAGCCTGCCGGAGTGGGGCCGATATGCGCCGGGTCCGGGATCGGGCGGGTGCCGATCGGGCGCGGGCCGGGGGGAGGTGTCGGGGTGGGACGGGCGCTTCCGCCGGGGCCCGACGAATCACCCGGGTCGGACTCGTCCTCGGCCGTGCGCTCGTCGGAGGCTGCCGCCGCTTCGGATTCGACGGCGAGCGGCCGGGTCATCGCGACCGTGGGGCGATCGTCGGCCGGCATCTCGCCCGTGGTCGTCTCACCGGAGGGCGAACCCGATTCGGCGGCAACGGATTCGGAAGTGCCGGAATCGGCCGCGGACGTGGAACGGGCCGGTCGGTCGCGTGCCTCTTCCGTCGGAACGCCTTCGGCCGCGATGCTTTCGGTCGCTTCGTCGGCTGAGGTCGCAGTGTCCGGCGAGTCGGCGCGTGCGTCGTCCGGGTGAGTGTCCGGGCCCACCGCGGCCGGATCGATCCGCAGTGGGGCCGTGGCGGCTGCGCCGATCGGTTCGGTTGCCGTCGAGGCGTTGTCGTTCGCTGGTGGTGTGGCCATGGCCGGAACCTGGCTGCCCGCAACACCGTTCGGCTCCGGTTCGTAGCGGTCGGGAAGTTTGGTGAACGGCCCGTACTGACTTCCGCTCCACGGCGATCCACCCGGGAAGCTCGCTCCCGGATATCCCGTCGCCGCGATACCGCCCTCGGCCGGCAGCGGATACGAGCCGTCGAACGGTGGTTCCGGCTGCCGCATGTAGAGCAACCACCAACCGGCCACCATCAGGGCGAAACTGATCACCCCCGAGCCGCCGAGTCCGACTCCCACCGGACCCATCGTGGTGACCGCGATCGCCAGGGCGACGATCAGGACGATGGTCTTGGTGGACGATTGCGAACTGTGTCCGCGGCTGATCAGGCCCTCCGCGGGTGATACCGCATCACCCGCCGGGGGCAGCAGCAACCATGCCGCCAGATACAACACGATGCCCGCACCACCGAAGATCGTCGACACCACGAACGCGACCCGGATCAGTACCGGGTCCACGCCGTAACGACGGCCGAATCCGGACGCCACGCCGGCGACCGGGCTCTGTCCCGGCAGCCGTGTCGGACGCGTCCGCCACAGGTGCTGGAGCTGTTCGCTGAATCCCGTCCGGCTCGTGCCGCCGGTCCCGCCGCTCGCTGTGGTCATAGCTCAATGGTGGCCGTGAGCAGTATCGAATGGCATCGGGGTTCACCCTGAAAACGAACCTGAACTACATCTTGATGGGATCGCCCAGGAGCATGCCGGTCCCGCTGTCGCCGGAAGTGACGGCATTGATCGTCGTGCAGGGCTGGACGGTGCGCCGGTCCGCCGCGATATTTCACGGTCCCGGATACGCCACTCAGAGCAGGGTCGGATCCGCGAAGACGGCGCCGTTCCCGTCGATGAGACGGCGGTTCCGGCACGGCGCCGCCGGCACCCCGAGATCGGGAATCCGGGTATCTCCCGATGGTCGGTTGTCGGGGGGACGTGCCAGGATCGAAGGCATGTACCCCTCCATGCCCGCATTCGACGCGCGTTCGGGGTTCGACGGTCGCGTGGGGTTCGAACCTCGCGCCGGTGTGGACGGTCTCGGACCGGACGGCCGGGGCGCCGATCCGGTCCTCGCGCAGCCGCGGTTGCTGCGGCGATCCGGTGGGCGGGTCGTCGGTGGGGTCGCGGGCGGTATCGCCGACCATCTGGGTGTCGACGTCTTCAAGGTGCGGATGGCGTTCGTCCTGCTGTCGGCCTTGATGGGGGCGGGGATCGTGGCCTACGGGTTGCTGTGGATCTTCACCTCCTCCGGTGCGGACGGGCCGCCGCCCACGGCATCCGAGCGGCGGCAGGCCGTCGGGCTGGTGCTGCTCGGGCTGGCGCTGTCGGTCTCGATGGCGTGGCTGTTCAACGGGACCGCGGCGCGAGTCGTGGCGCCGATCATCGTGGTCGCCGTCGGTGCCGCGCTGGTGTGGCGCGAATTCGATGCCGAGGGGCCGCGTTCCATTCTGGGTCTGCCCGCCCGGCCGACCGTGCTCACCTGGACGCGCATCCTGGCCGGGGCGACGCTCATCGTGGTCGGGCTGGGCGTGGTGGTGCTGGCCCGCATCGACCTGAGTTCGCTGGGGTCGGCACTGATCGCGGTCGCGGTCACCCTGATCGGTGTCGGCCTGTTGACGGTGCCGCTGTGGCTTCGCATGATGCGCGCCCTCAATGCCGAACGCGCGGCCCGCATCCGCAACGAGGAACGCGAGGAGATCGCCTCACATCTGCACGATTCGGTACTGCAGACCCTGGCGCTGATCCAGCGGCAGGCCGACGACCCGCAGGAGGTCGCCCGGCTGGCCCGCAGCCAGGAGCGGGAACTGCGGAAGTGGTTGTTCGAGGATTCCATGCCCGCGCAGTCGAGCCTGGCCGCCGCCCTGCGCACGATCGCCGGTGAGGTGGAGGACCAGCACGGGGTTCAGGTCACTCCGGTGACCGTGGGCGACGTCTCGATGGATGTCGGCGACACCGGATTCGGCCTGCCGAAGGAACATTTCACCGCTCTGCTCGGCGCCACCCGCGAGGCGCTGGTCAACGCCGCCAAACATGCCGGTGTGCCTACCATCGACGTCTTCGCCGAGGTGGAACCGCATCAGGTCAGTATCTTCGTGCGCGATCGCGGCACCGGTTTCGATCCGGCCGCGGTTCCGGCGGACCGGCAGGGGCTGGCGAAATCCATTCACGCCCGGATCGAACGCCGTGGCGGCACCGTGGAGGTGCAGACCGCGCCCGGCCGCGGCACCGAGGTGCGAATCATGATGCCCCGCAAGGATTCCGAAGGTCCGGGCGAAACCGGCGGGTTCGACGGCGCCGAGACCGAGATGCCCGCATCCGGCGACGCGGACCGGGTCGGCGATGCGCAGGACCAGGCACAGCAGGCCGAGACACAGCACGACGAGGCACAGCACGACGAGGCACGGCAGGCCGAGACCGGGGGACCGCGAGGGGAGACCGCGGAGACCGGCCCCCGCCGGTCGCGCTAGCGGGCGCACCTGCGGAGTGAACAGAATTCGGACGGACGGTGATGCCGCCGTCCTCGATGCCGGTGCCGAGCACCCCGACCACCGATGTGGTACCGATGAGTGGCGCCGCCGCGCCCGGCAGCGGGCCGGCTCGAGGTGAGGAGAACTGTGACGATCCGGGTTTTTCTGGTCGACGACCACGCGGTGTTCCGGTCGGGGGTGCGGGCGGAGTTGAGCCGCGAAGCCGATATGGATGTCGTCGGCGAGGCGGGTACCGTCGCCGAGGCCGTGGCCGGGATCGACGCCGCGCGACCCGACGTGGTGCTGCTGGATGTGCACATGCCCGACGGTGGGGGTGTGGCGGTACTGCAGGGCATCGACGACCGTCCGAACGGTTCGGCGTCGGGTAACGGCCCGGTATGCCTGGCACTGAGCGTCTCCGACGCCGCCGAGGATGTGATCGCGGTGATCCGTGCGGGCGCGCGCGGTTACGTCACCAAGACCATCTCCGGTTCCGAACTGGCCGAAGGCATTCGGCGTGTCGCGGGCGGCGACGCGGTGTTCAGTCCGCGGCTGGCCGGTTTCGTGCTGGACTCGTTCACGGGGCGCTCACCGGCTCCCGAACCCCCGCTGGACCCGGAACTGGATTCGCTGACCCCGCGCGAACTGGAGGTGCTGCGCCTGCTGGCCCGCGGCTATACCTATCGCGAAATCGCCGAAACGCTGTTCATCTCGGTGAAGACCGTGGAAACCCACGCCTCCAACGTGTTGCGAAAAACCCAGCAGTCCAACCGCAATGCGCTGACTCGCTGGGCGCACCGCCGGCGCATCGACTGAGTCGCGCCTACATCGCGGCGACGAGCACCACGATCAGGATGAGCAGTCCGATCAGCAGGCCCACCGCGATCGCGAGCGGCGCCGCATTGGGCCCGAACTTCGTGAAGTCGATGTCGACGAGCTTCGATTTCCCCAATTTCGGTTGCTGCGCAACGGCACCGGTCGCGGCGACCCGCGGCGGACGGGGCAGCGGCGCGGAGTGCGGACTGCGCAGTCCGGCTGCCGAATTGCGGGCGGCCCAGGCCGGAATCGTGCCGTCGTCGGTGCGGATCGGAGCGCCGAGGATATAGGGCCCGGTGCCGGGACCGAATGCGGCGGTGAGGATTTCCTCGCGCGCCTCGGCCATGGTGGGGCGGCGCTGCGGCGCCGGTTCCATCATGTGCAGCAGCACCTGAGTGAGCGGCCCGCTGCGAGTGGGCGGAATGATCTGCGCCATCGCCGCGCGCGTGACGATGACGTCGTTGTCGTCGTCGAATCCGTACGGCGGATGTCCCTCGATCGCGGTGTACAGCGTTGCGCCGAGGGAGAATACGTCGCTGGCCGGGCCCGGCTGAGCGCCGCGCGCCACCTCCGGCGGCAGATAGGAGGGGGTGCCGGTGATCACGTCCTCGGGTTCGTCGAAAGCCTCACCGGCACTGGAGATACCGAAGTCGCTGAGTTTGGCCATCCCCACGTCGGAGCCTCGATCGGCGACGAGGATATTGCCCGGTTTGATATCGCGATGCACGATCCCGGCGGCATGGGCGGCGGCCAGCGCATCGGCCACCTGCGCACCGATCTGCGCGACCTCGATGGGGGAGAGGGTGTCGGCCAGCGCGAGCGCCTTGGCGACGCTGCGCGAGGGCAGATACTCCATCACCAGCCATGGTTCGCCCGCCTCGAGCACCACGTCGTAGACGGCGATGGCGTGCTCGTGCGAGAGCTTGGCCGCGACGCGGCCCTCGTGCACGATCCGGTTGCGCACCTCGGTCGCCTCGGCCTCGCTGAGTCCCGCGGTGGTGAGCACCTGTTTGATGGCGACTTCGCGGTTGAGCAGCCGGTCGGTGGCGAGCCATACCGCACCCATACCGCCGCCTCCGAGTTTGGACTGCAGGCGGTAACGGCCGGCGACGAGATAGTCGGGGCCGACGATGGGGCGGGCGCGTTCGGTCACGGCGCGAGGATAGCCGAAAACCAGGGCGACCGGCCTGCTTCGGACCGGGGTCGGCGGCGGTCACAGCCCGGCGGGCAGGCGGTCGGATGCCACTGACGGGTGGCGTGGACAACAGCCGCGACCGGTGACGGAACAGTCGCACTGAGGCTGATGTGACACGTGGGCCGGTGTGGCTTGACGGAGACCGGTCGGAAGGTTCTACTGTCACCGGATCGAACGTATATTCGATTAAGATCGATAGCTGAATCGGTGCTGCACCTCGCGGCGATGCTTCCGGGTGCTGTCGCGGGAGGCGGGCTCCGGCGCGGCGGGCGAGGCGGAGGAGGAGTGGAAGGTAGCCGATGCGGCGGCGTGGTGCATCGAGTGCGGTGGAGTCCGTTCGGTGAGAGATAGGTGGTCGGCGAGATGGGTTCGGCTGGTGAGGCGCGAGCCGTGCAGCTGGCGGAGCTGCGGCGGCGGATGGCTGCGGTTCCGGCCCGTGGGGTCGAGGTCGTGGAACGCCCGCCGACCGCCGCTGAACTGCGCAGAGAGCTGCTTCCCGTGCCGCCCGCCCTGGCCGGGCTCCTGCCCGATGGTGGGGTGCCGAAGGGGTCGGTGGTGGCCTATTCGGGTGCGGGATCGCTGTTGACCGGCCTGCTGGCCGCGGTGACCGGTGGTGGTGGTTACGCCGCGGCGATCGGTTTGCCGCGGCTCGGGTTGCTCGCCGCGGCGGAGATGGGCGCCGATCTGGGCCGGCTGGCCGTGGTGACCGAGCCCGGCCCGGACCCGGTGGAGGTCGCCGCAGTGTTGCTGGATGGTTTGGATCTGGTGGTGGTCGGCCTGGCCGGTATGTCGGTGCCGCCCAGCCGGACTCGAATTCTCGCCGCCCGCGCCCGCAGCAAGGGCTCCACGCTCGTGGTGACCGGCGGCGCCTGGAGCGGCCCGATGCTGCGGATCGACACCCGGGTCGCGGGCTATTCAGGTCTGGGGCGTGGCCGCGGCCGGCTGCGGTCGGTGCGTCTGGACGTCTGTGTGCGCGGCCGGTCCGCACCGGAACGCACCGGCACCCTCGATCTGTGCCCGCGCGACGGCCGGGTCGAATGGCTTGTCCCGGAATCGGATTCGCCGCCGACGTCACTGTCGGCCGTGGGTGCGTGATGAAACGCGGCAGGGGAGCGTGATGAAACGCCCCGGATTTCGCGTACTGGCGGTGTGGTGTCCGGACTGGCCGGCCGCCGCGGCCGCCGCCGTGGCCGATCTCTCACCGCTGCGGCCGGTGGTGGTGCTGCACGCGAATCGGGTGGTGGCCTGTTCGGCGGTGGCTCGCGACGCGGGAGTGCGGCGCGGTCTGACCAGGCGTGAGGCGCAGTCGCGATGCCCGGACCTCCATGTGGCGCAGGCGGATCCGGACCGCGACGCGCGCCTGTTCGAACCGGTGGCGACGGCCGTGGACGCGACGGTGCCGGGGGTGGAGGTCTTGCGGCCCGGCCTGCTGGTACTCGCGGCTCGCGGCGCCGCCCGCTACTTCGGTTCCGAGGAGGAGGCCGCCGAACGCCTGGTCGACGCGGTCGCCGCACTCGGTGTGGAATGCCGCATCGGCATCGCCGACGAACTGTCGGCCGCGGTGATCGCCGCGCGCCGGGCGCAGATCGTCGCGCCCGGCGCCGCCGCGAATTTCCTGGCGCCGCTGCCGGTGGGCGAGCTGGCCGTCGAGCCGAGTCTGACTCCGCCGGAACGCGCCGAATTGGTGGATCTGTTGCATCGCTTGGGTTTACGCCGGATCGGCGATTTCGCGGCCCTCACGCCCGCCGAGGTCGCCTCCCGTTTCGGCGCCGACGCGATCCGGGCGCACCGGTGTGCCCGCGCCGAACCGGAGCGCCCGCCCTCGGCGGCCCCGCCCGCCCCGGATCTGGTGGTGGAGTACCGGTGCGATCCGCCGATCGAGCGGGTCGATGCCGCCGCCTTCGCCGGTCGCATGCTCGCCACCCGGCTGCACGAACGACTGGCGGCGGCCTCGGTGGCCTGCACCCGGCTCGCGGTCCACGCCGAAACCGCGGCCGGGGAAGCCCTGTCGAGGATCTGGCGTTGCGCTCAGCCGCTCACTCCGGAAACCACCGCGGACCGGGTGCGCTGGCAGCTGGACGGCTGGCTGACCCATCGCGCCCGGAACACCGGGAAACGCGGGCGGACGGGTGATGCCGAACCGCCGCCGTCCGCTCCGATCACCCTGCTGCGCCTGGAGCCGGTCGAGGTGGTGGCGGCCGGTGCGCTGCAACTCGGGCTCTGGGGCGGGGTCGGCGAGGAGGATCAACGCGCCCGCCGTGCCCTGACCCGGGTGCAGGGGCTGCTGGGCGGTGAGGCGGTGCGGATCGGTGTCCTCAGCGGCGGCCGCGGACCCATCGAACGCGTCACCCTGATCACCTTCGGCGAGGAATTGGTCCCCGCCGCCGACCCCGGCCTGCCGTGGCCGGGCCGGCTGCCGCAACCGGCCCCCGCGGTGGTGCTGGGCAATCGTCCCGAGGTCCGGCTGGAGTCCGGCGACGGCAGCCCGATCTGGCTCACCGATCGTGGCGAGTTCACCGCCGAACCGGCGGAACTGCATTGGGGCAGTAGGTCGTGGCGGGTCGCGGGCTGGGCCGGGCCCTGGCTGCTGGACGAACGCTGGTGGGCCACCGGCGATTCCGGCGGCGCCGTTCGCGCGCAGATCCTGCTCGACACCGAGGAGCGTGCACTACTGCTGCTCGGCTACGACCACATCTGGCATGTGGAGGGACTCTACGAATAGCTCCGGCCCCGGGCGCGGGCTATGGAACGCCCCACACGCTGCGGCGACGGCGCCCGCGGCGACGTACCCTGGCTGATCGTGGAGTCGAACGTCATCCGGGTGCCCCTGGCGGGGGTGCAGATCGCCTATCGGGATTCGGGCAGCGCGCCGACCACGCATCCGCTCTCGAAGATCCCGGTGGTGCTGGTACACGGGATGGGTGGCGACGGCCACACCTGGGATCGCTTCGCCACCGCGCTGATCCGGTCCGGTCGCCGGGTGATCGTTCCCGATCTGCGCGGACACGGCCGCAGCGAGCACACCGCCTCCTACCGGTTCGAGGACTTCGGCGCGGATCTGCTGAACCTCTGCGATCGGCTGGAACTGATCACCGTCGATCTGGTCGGCCATTCGCTGGGTGGATACGCCTGCTCGTGGGTGGCCATCGAACGGCCGGCGCTGGTCCGGCGGCTGGTACTCGAGGAGCAGCCGCTGCCGCTGCGGTCCGGTGACGAACAACTCACTCTCACCCGGCGGCTGCCGTCGGTGCCGGAACTGTGGCATGCCACCACCAGTCTGCTGCGTCACCCGCGCGCGGTCCTCGCCTTCGACCGGTCGATGACCACTGCGGCGCTCGAGCAGTTCCGCAAACCGCATCCGGAATGGTGGGAGCGACTCGCGGATATCACCGCGACCACGGTGATGTTGCGCGGCGGTCCCGGCGGCATGGTCGATCCGGAGAAGTTGGAGATCTTCCGCACCAGTGTGCCGGACTGCCGGGTCGAAACCTTCACCTGCGGGCACAGCATCCACCGCGACCGGTATCGGGAATTCGCCGCGGTGGTGCTGCCGTTCCTGGAGCACTGAACATGGGGGCCGATTCCCGTTCCGCACCACCCATGTCGCAGGCGCCCGCGATGAATGTCGATGGGCTGCCGTGTTCGGCGGCAGCGGCCGATATTCCCCTGCCGGGCAGCGCGACCCGGGTGAGCGGCTGGCTGTGCATCGAACAACCCGGCGCCTGGGGTCGCGATGTGATCGGCGATGCGGTTCTCGGCGCCGAGTTCACCGCCGAACTGGCCGCACGGACCAAGGCCGCGCGAGTCCGTCCCACCCTCATCCGGCGTCCCGGCCGCGGCGAATTCACCGGTGAGCGAACGGTTCTGCTCGCCGCCTCCCGGCCGCAGGGTTCGTGGTGCGAACGTCTGACCGTCACCGATCCGGAACAGCTTCTCGATATCGACCTGCAGGCGCTCAACGGTCCCGCGCCGGGAATCGGTGAGCGCGTGACCGATCCGCTGGCCCTGGTGTGCGCACACGGTAAGCGCGATCAGTGTTGTGCCCGGCTGGGACGTCCGATCGCGGCCCGGCTGGCGGCCGAATATCCGGATCGGGTCTGGGAGTGCTCGCATACCGGTGGGCACCGATTCGCGCCCGCGATGGTGATCCTGCCCGAGGGGTTGACCTACGGCCGGGTCGACGGCGCGGATGCCGTCCGCGCGGTGGCGCAGGTGCAGCACAACCAGTTGTCGCTCATCGGGTTTCGCGGACGAAGCGGCCTTTCTCCGGTGGAGCAGGTGGCGGAGATCGCGGTGCGGGAACGGGTGCCGGCAGCCCTCGACCAACTGACGGTGACCGTTGTCGAGCCGGACACCCCGATCTCGGATCCGGCGACCTTCGCCGGCGCGGCGGAGGTGACCCACGCCGACGGCCGCCGGTGGCTGGTCACCACGCGGACCGTCGGCTATCCGCCTCGCCCGGCGAGCTGCGGTGCGGCCCCGAAACCGGCATCGGCGATCGTCGTGGGCGAAATCCGCGAGACCGCTTGATATTTCGTCGCAGGTGACCGGCGGGCGTGAGCGCAACGGAGCGACGCGGTGTGCGAGCGTCGTGCCCGCGGTCTGCTGCCGCGTTCACCAGTAGGTGCCGGGCACCAATCGCGCGGCACGGCGCAACGTCGAGCGCGTGACCCGCCCCGCCGTCGACGACTTGCGTTGCGGTTTCGCCTGCAGCGCGGGCACTTCCGACTCGGGTTCGTCCTCGACCGGCAGTTCGCCCTTGGCGGCGGGAGAGTCCGGCAGCGCCCGGTAGTACCGGTGCATGACGCGATCCTTGATCCCCGGCGCGAACAGCGTTCCGTATTCGGCCAGGGTGCCCACGGGCACGTCGATGCGCCGCGGCCGCTCGCTCAGCGCGCGCACGATGGTGGCCGCCGCCCATTCGGGGGATTCCGACGGTCCCTGTTTACCGCTGGGCGCGATCATCGGCGTCCGCACCAGCGGCATGTGAATGGTCGTGAAAGTGATGTTGTCGGACAGCATTTCGGCCGCGGTGACCTCAGCGAACTTGTCCAGGGCGGCCTTGCTGGCCAGATAGGCGGCGAACCGCGGGGTGGCGACCTGGACACCCGCGCTCGAGATGTTGACGATGTGACCGGATTTACGCTCCCGCATCTGGGGCAGCAGTGCCAGCGTCATTCGCACCGCACCGAAGTAGTTGACCGCCATGGTCCGTTCGAAATCGTGCAGCCGGTCGGTGGATCGGTGCACGGCGCGCCGGATGGAGCGGCCGGCGTTGTTGACCAGCATGTCGACGTGGCCGTGGGTGTCGAGAATCGACTTCACGGTCCGGTCCACCGAGTCGGGGTCGGTGACATCGCACTGGTAGGCGTAGGCCCGGCCACCGGCCGCAGTGATCTCCTCGACCACCGCTTTCAGCTCTTCGTCGCGCCGCGCGAGCAGGAGTACGACCGCCCCCTTGGCGGCGACCGCACCCGCTGCCGCTCGTCCGATCCCGGAGGAGGCGCCCGTGATGACGACGTGTTTCCCGGCGAGATCCCGGCGTGCCCGCCGACGGGCCAGATAGCCGTGTTCGGCCGCGTGGTTATCCGACATCGCTGCTCCCTTGCAGGTCGATTTCCCTCGAACTTACTCCAAAGTAAGTTCCGCTGCCAAGGGGTCCGCCCACATCGGCGGGCGGAGGGAACGGTCTCGAGGGCCGGGTAGACCTTGTCCCGTAGATCTCGAGGACTACGCCCGCCACCCGCCGATCATCCCGCAGGGCGATGCCGGGCGGGACCTGGTCCGGTCATGCTGGACGTCCGGATGTCTATGCGGGAGGAGAGGGCGATGGGGTTGTGGACGACGCTGCGCCGGCGATCGGCGGCGAGAGACGAAAAGACCGGAGCCGACGCGCGAGCGCAGGCGATCGCCGCGGGGGCGTCCGAACCGGAGGCCGCCGCCGCGGCGGAGAAGGCGATCCGGCGTTCGCGGCGGCGGCGCCGGGCCCTGTACACCGGCGGGTGAGCGGATTCAGGCGGTGAGCCGGTCGTCCTCACTGATGAACAACGTCGCGACCACGCTGATCACCGCTGTCGCCAGCAGATAACCGCAAGCGAGCCAAGGGGTTTTGCCGCCCGCCGCGATCAGTGCGGTGACGATCAGGGGTGTGATGCCCGAGGCGTAGATGCCCGAGACCTGATACACGAACGAGAGTCCGGTGTAGCGCACCTCGGCCGGGTACAGCCCGGCGTACAACGTGCCCTGCGCACCGTAGAACAGGGCATGGGCGACACCGAACACCGCGATGATCGCGACGGTGAACACGACGATATTGCCGACCTCGAACAGCGCGAATACCGGATACACCAGCACGCCGTACGCGGCGATACCGGCGATATAGACCCGGCGCGGCCCGAACCTGTCGGTCAGATTTCCCGATACCGGAATGAGGGCGGCCATCACGACGGCGGCAATGGTCACCGCGAGCAGTACCGGAACCTGTTCGAAACCGAGATGTCCGGTGGCGAAACTGATCGCGAAGACACCCCAGGTGTTGAACGCCGCGCCCTCACCCCATCGTGAGAGCAGGCCGAGGACGGTGTTGCGCCGGGTGCGCGCGTTCCGGAACAGTTCGACCACAGGAACTTTCGAGATCCGATTGAGCCGGTCGATTTCCCGGAAGGCCGGCGTTTCGTCGATCTTCAGCCGCACCACCAGGCCGATGACCACCAGAACCACGCTGGCGCCGAAGGCGATTCGCCAGCCGTAGTCGAGAAAGGCCTGCTCGCTCAGGACCGAACGCAGCAGGGCGAAGACACCGGTGCCGAGCGCGAGGCCGAGCGCCAGGCCGATCTGCGGATAGCTGCCGAACCGGCCGACCTTCGTGCGGGGACTGTGTTCCACGGCCAGTAGTACCGCACCGGCCCATTCCCCGCCGAGCGCGAAACCCTGCAGAATTCGCAACGCCAGCAACAGGATCGGCGCCGCGATTCCGATCGCGGCACTGGTCGGCAGGACACCCATCAGCGCGGTCGATCCGCCCATGATCGCCATGGTCAGTGCGAGGGTGCGTTTGCGCCCGATGCGGTCGCCGATATGGCCGAAAACCAATCCGCCGACCGGACGCATCACGAAACCGACCGCGAATGTCGCGAACGACAGCATGGTTCCGACGAACGCGCTCGTATCCGGGAAGAACAGTTTGTTGAAGACGATGCCCGCGGCGGTGGAATAGAGGAAGAAGTCGTACCACTCGACCGTGGTGCCGATCAGGCTCGCCGCCACCGCTGTTCGAGTTTCGGCGGCGCGGAGGTGTCCCGGCCGCTCCTCGTGCTGCCCCGTGGCGCGCGTACTCGCCGGCGCGGACTCCAGTACAGACATGGGGTCCCTTTCCTTCCCGCCGTCGATTCGCGCAGTGACATTAGGGCGAGTCGATATCCGCGAAAAGGATTCGAATCAGCCAGATTCCAGCGGCGTATCGCGGTGATCTGCGCCGGGCCGCTGCCGGCGGTGTTTCGCCTGGTCAGCCGGCGACCGGTAAATGTCCGGGACGCAGCCGGGCCGTACCGACGCGTCGTACGCGGTCGTGCGGGGCCCGGGGTTGTGGACCGCCGACCGCTGCCCCGGCGCAGTCGGAACGGCCGGCGCCAGGTAGCCGAGCCGATCGCGGCGGGGTGCCTTCCCTGGCCCTGCGCCCACGAGTTAGCATCGATATCGAATATACGTTCGAATCGACGAAGGTGTGTGCCGCTATGGGCTGGGGAAACGGCCCGCCCACCTGGGCGGAAATGGAGCGGGTGCTCTCCGGTCTGCCCGGGCGCGGGGCCACCCCACCGGGCGACGGCGGGGACAGCCCGGCGTGGTCGCATACGCGTGGGGAATACCGGGCGGGTACGCGGCCGGAGCCGAGCGGTCCGCTGGTGCCGTATGCGGAATTGCACACGCATTCGGCCTACAGCTTCCTCGACGGTGCCTGCCAACCCGAGGAAATGGTGGAGGAGGCGGTGCGGCTGGGGCTCGAGGCCCTGGCGCTCACCGATCACAACGGCTTCTACGGTGTGGTGCGTTTCGCCGAGGCCGCCGCCGAATGGGGGCTGCCGACGGTGTTCGGCGCCGAATTGTCGCTGGGGGAAACCCGCGACCCGGCGACGATATTCGGTTCGGCGCCGATGGACGATTCCCAGCCGCGCACGGGGGAACCGGATCCGGCGGGACCGCATCTGCTGGTGCTGGCGCGCGGGCAGGAAGGATATCGGCGGCTGTCGCGGGAGATGTCGGCGGCACATATGGTGGCCGGCGAGAAGGGAATTCTGCGGTACGACCTGGATCGGCTCGCCGCCGCCGCGGACGGGCACTGGCATATTCTCACCGGCTGCCGCAAAGGTCACGTGCGCCGGGCGCTGGACCGCGGTGATGCCGAGGCGGAGGCGGAGCTGCGCCGGTTGATGGATCTGTTCGGACGCGACCGGGTGAGCGTCGAACTCACCCACCACGGGGTGCCCGACGACGACGAACGCAATGCCCGGTTGATCGCCCTCGCCACACGGCTGGACGTGCCGGTGATCGCTACGACCGCAGCGCATTTCGCCACCCCCGCCCAGGGGCGCCGGGCGATGGCGCTGGCGGCGATCCGGGCACGGCGCAGTCTGGACGAGATCGACGGCTGGCTGCCGCCGACCGGCGGCGGGCATCTGCGGTCGGGTGCGGAAATGGCCCGGCTCTTCGCCGAATGCCCGCAGGCGGTGGCCGGGGCGGTCGATCTGGCCCGCGAATGCGCCTTCGATCTGCGCTTGATCGCCCCCGAATTGCCGCCGTTCGACGTACCGCCCGGCCACGACGAGAATTCCTGGCTGCGAGAACTCACTCTCGCCGGGGCGCGCGATCGTTACGGCCCGCCGGAGGGAAATCCCAAGGCGTACCGGCAGATCGAACACGAACTACGGATCATTACCGAACTCAACTTTCCCGGCTACTTCCTGGTCGTGCACGACATCGTCCACTTCTGCAAGCGCAACGACATCCTGTGCCAGGGCCGGGGGTCGGCGGCCAATTCCGCGGTCTGCTACGCGATCGGCATCACCAATGTGGATCCGGTCGCCAACGATCTGCTGTTCGAACGCTTTCTGGCACCCGAACGCGACGGTCCGCCCGATATCGATCTCGATATCGAATCCGATCGCCGGGAGGAGGCGATCCAGCACGTCTACCGCAAGTACGGTCGCGAATACGCCGCCCAGGTAGCCAATGTGATCACCTATCGCGGTAAGTCCGCGGTGCGCGATGCCGCTCGCGCGCTGGGGTTTTCGCCCGGACAGCAGGACGCGTTCAGCAAACAGGTGAGCCGGTGGACCGGAGTGGCGTCCGAAACGCATACCGATATTCCGGATCGAGTCCTGGAACTGGCGGGCGAGATCGAGGGCCTGCCCCGGCATCTCGGAATTCATTCCGGCGGCATGGTGATCTGTGATCGGCCGATCGCCGACGTGTGCCCGGTCGAGTGGGCGCGCATGCCCGGCCGCAGCGTGTTGCAGTGGGACAAGGACGACTGTGCCGCAGCGGGTCTGGTGAAATTCGATCTGCTCGGCCTGGGCATGCTGTCGGCCCTGCACTACATGATCGATCTGGTGCGCGAGCACAAAGGTGAGGTCGTCGAATTGCACGCTCTCGATCTCGCCGAATCCGCCGTCTACGAGATGCTCGCGCGTGCGGATTCGGTGGGTGTGTTCCAGGTCGAGTCGCGCGCCCAGATGGCGACGCTGCCGCGGCTGCGCCCGCGTGCTTTCTACGATCTCGTCGTGGAGGTCGCGCTGATCCGGCCCGGTCCCATTCAGGGTGGTTCCGTACATCCCTATATCCGCCGGCGCAACGGCCGGGAGGAGGTCACGCTCGACCATCCGGCGCTGGAGAGTTCGCTGGCCCGCACCCTCGGAATTCCGCTGTTCCAGGAACAGCTCATGCAGATGGCGATCGATATCGCGGGATTCACCCCCGCCGAGGCGGATCAGTTGCGCCGCGCGATGGGATCGAAACGGTCACCGCAGCGCATGGAGCGGCTGCGCGGGCGCTTCTATCAGGGCATGCGCGATCTGCACGGAATCACCGGCGAGCTGGCCGATCGCATCTACGAGAAGATCTACGCCTTCGCGAATTTCGGTTTCCCGGAAAGTCATTCGCAGAGTTTCGCCGCACTGGTGTTCTATTCGGCCTGGTTCAAACTGCATCATCCCGCCGCGTTCTGCGCGGGACTGCTGAACGCGCAGCCGATGGGCTTCTACTCTCCGCAGTCGCTGGTGGCCGACGCCCGCCGGCACGGGGTGGTGGTACACGGGCCGGATATCAATCACAGCCTGGCCGGGGCGACGCTCGAGCAGAACGGAACCCAGGTGCGGCTGGGCTTGTCCGCGGTCCGGCACATCGGTGACGACGTGGCCGAGAAGATCGTCGCGGCACGATCCTCCGGTCCCTATCGATCGTTTCTGGATCTGACCGGCCGGGTCGAGTTGTCCGTGCCGCAGGCCGAGGCCCTGGCCACCGCGGATGCGCTCGGCAGTATCGAATCCGCGTCCGGCCGCGGGCTCGACCGCCGGCAGGCGCTGTGGGCGGCCGGTGCGGCGGCGGGGGAGCGGGCGGATCGGCTGCCGGGGACCGGGGCGGTCACCGACGCGCCGGCGCTGCCCGGGATGAGCGAACTGGAAATGGCGGCGGCCGACGTGTGGGCGACCGGTGTGTCGCCCGGCCGCTATCCCACCGAATTCCTGCGTCCGCGTCTGGACGAACTCGGCGTGGTCGCCGCGAACCGGCTGCTCGCCGTGCCCGACGGGTCGAAGGTGCTGATCGGCGGCGCGGTGACGCACCGGCAGCGACCGGCCACCGCGTCCGGAGTCACCTTCATCAACCTGGAGGACGAGACCGGCATGGTGAACGTGGTGTGCTCGGTGGGCCTGTGGCGCCGCTACCGCCGCATCGCCCAGGGCGCCCCGGCGCTGCTGATCCGGGGCCGGGTGCAGAACGCCGAGGGCGTGGTGAGCGTGGTGGCGGAACATCTGCAGCGCATGGACCTGCGGATGGCGTCGAAGTCGCGCGATTTCCGCTGAACCATCGCGGCTACTCTCGTCGCACCGGCCGAACAATCCGCACCGGTCGAGTACCGCACCGCCCGAAAATCGAGGAGCAGCACGTGCCGACCGTGGTCCGCGCGACCATCAAACCCAACAGCCGCAAGGGCCCACTCGTCGAAACTCTCGATGACGGCACCCTCCAGCTGTACGTGCGCGCCCCCGCGCTGGAGGGTAAGGCCAACAAGGCCGCGATCGAACTTCTCGCCGAGCACTACGGCGTGCCCAAGTCGGCCGTCCACCTCACCGCGGGCGCGACCTCCCGCTTCAAACGCTTCGCGATCGACCTCTGAGGCGCCCGATGCGGTAGGCCGTCGCGGCCTACACGGCCCCCGGGAACCCCAGCTGCCGCCATGCCTCGTACACCGCGACCGCCGCGGCATTGGACAGGTTCATCGACCGGCGGCCCGGCAGCATCGGGATGCGCAGCTGGTCGGTGATGTGCGGGTCGGCCAGGACGTCGGCCGGGAGGCCGGTCGGTTCCGGACCGAACAGCAGGACGTCGCCGGCACGGTAGGCGATGTCGGTGTTGTGCGTGGTCGCATGGGTGGTGAAGGCGAAGACGCGCTCGGGCCGCAGGGATTTCCATGCGGCGGAAAGGTTTTCGTGCACGGTGACCACCGCGAGATCGTGGTAGTCCAGTCCGGCGCGGCGCAGCTTCGGCTCCGACAGATCGAATCCGAGCGGCTCGATCAGATGCAGTTCGCACCCCGTGCCGGCCGCCAGACGGATCGCATTGCCCGTATTCGGTGGGATACGCGGTTCGAAGAACACCAGCTTGAGCACACCGAGACCGTACCGTTCGCCGGCATGTCACCGGTCGCGGACCACGTCGAACCGGATGCCCACGGCGGCGGCACCGGCCCCCGCCACCGATCCGCGGGCGGTGCCGTCATGCGAGAATCGCAGCCGTGACCGACGCGCCGACCACCCACCCGCAGCATTCCAGCCCGGCGAGCCGCTTCTTCCAGGTTCATCTGCCGATGCTGCTGGTCGTCGTGGTGCTGCTGGTCGCGGTGGTTTTCCTGGCGCAGGACCGGTGGCGGCGTGGCGCGTTCTTCATCGGCGGCGCGACGCTGCTCGCGGCCGTGTTCCGGTTGTGCCTGCCGTCGGCGCGGGTCGGGCTGCTGGCGGTGCGCAGCCGTCCGTTCGACATCGGCGCCTATACCGTGCTGGGTGGTGCGATCATCGTGATGGCGGCCACCATCAGTAGCCTCGGCGTCGGCTGACGAGGACGGACTCAGGACGCGCGGGCGTCCTGCGCGGCGCGCGCCAATTCCATCGTCTGCTCCAGCAATTTGCTGATCGCCTCGATCTCGGTGAGGAAACCGTCGTGGCCGTCGCGTGAGTGCACGACTTCCAGACCTTTGCAGCCGGGCAGCAGATCGGCCAGCTCCTGCTGGGTCCGCAACGGATACAACCGGTCCGAGTCCACGCCGCCGACGACGCACGGCACCGGGGTGGCGGCGAGCGCGGCCTCGATGCCGCCGCGTCCGCGGCCGACGTCGTGCCGGTTCATGGCCTCGGTCAGCAGCACGTAGGTGGCCGCGTCGAACCGCGCGACCAGCTTGTCGGCTTGATGCTCCAGATAACTCTGCACCGCATAACGGCCACCGTCCCAAGGGTTTTCGTCGCCCTGCGCGGTGTTGGCGAACCGGTGGTCGAGTTCGAATTCGGTGCGGTAGGTCAGATGCGCGATCCGGCGCGCGATGCCCAGTCCGGCCAGCGGCCGACGGCCGGTGCCGTGATAATCGCCGTCCTGCCAGTCCGGATCCGAGGTGATCGCGGCGATCTGGGTGGTCTGGGTGCCGATCTGATCCGCGGTGGCGCGGGCGCCGACCGCCAGCACCAGGGCCGCGTCGACCCGGTCGGGGTATCCGACCATCCATTCCAGCACCCGCATGCCACCCATCGAGCCGCCGACCACCGCGGCGATACGGGTCAGCCCGAGCAGGTCCAGCAGCGCCACTTCGGCGCTCACCTGGTCGCGAATCGAAATCTCCGGAAAGCGCGCACCCCAAGGCTTTCCGTCCGGCGCGACGGACGAGGGGCCGGTGCTGCCCTGGCAGCCACCCAGGACGTTGGTGGCGATCACACACCAGCGGTCGGTGTCCAGTGCCGCGCCGGGCCCGACCAGTCCGTCCCACCAGCCCGGCAGGGCGTGCAGTTCGTCGGGCTGCCCGCAGACGTGCGAATCGCCGGTCAGCGCATGTTCGACCAGCACCACGTTGTCCAGGCCGGGGGTCAGTTCACCCCAGCGCTGCACGGCCAGTTCGACACCGGGGACGACCGCGCCGTTCTCGAGGCGGACATCGCCGACGCCGATGATTCCCACCGTGCCGTCCGGCGGGGGTAGCAGTGTCGTTGCGCCCGGGCGTGACGTGCTCGATTCGATACTCACGGTCACCGTGCCGTCACCACGTCGAACCGTGCCACGCGATCGATCCCCGCGCCGCCGATTCCCATCACCCGCATCGTGCCGCGGACCTTCCGCAACGCGGCGCCGGCGGCCGCCGGGTCGGCGCACGGCGAGAGCGCGCGCGTGGTCGAGGCGGTACGGAGGGCTGGGGCACACACATCCCCGATGGTAGCGATACGGCTGCGCCGCTCCGCCGCCTCCACGGACTTGCCGGCGATGGGCACGGTGGACTCGCTCACTTGTTGCTCCTGACAGTCGCGCTTGCTCTCGGCTTTCGAGAGCCCGGTCAATCACCCGGAGCACCCCACCGCAACTGGAGGGTTGCCGGCCAGCGAGCCGGGGCTTGGCGCTGGCACTCATGACCTGTCGTGGATGGTAACAATCGCTCACGACGGGGGCGAGGGTTGGGCTCGGCCGATTCGAGGCGGACGTTCGCGGCGTATGTCCGTTTCCCTGCCTCATCGGCTCGGGCCGATGTGACGTGGGTAGCTCTCAATGGGACCGCCCCTGTCAGTGAGACCCAGCGCACCAGTACGCTTGTCTTGTTTAGCACCAGGCGTCTCGTGGACAACGCGGGGCGTATACGTTGTCTGTTGAACAGCTGGGGTCCGCTCACAAGCGTGCTCGCCTGGCCGTGCAATGGGAGCACACCTTCCTTAGGAGGACACGAAGATCCATGTCCAAGATCAAGGTTGAAGGGACCGTCGTCGAACTCGACGGCGACGAGATGACCCGGATCATCTGGCAGTTCATCAAGGACAAGCTGATCCATCCGTACCTCGATGTGAACCTCGAGTACTACGACCTCGGCATCGAAACCCGCGACAAGACCGATGACCAGGTCACCGTCGACGCGGCCAACGCCATCAAGAAGCACGGCGTGGGTGTCAAATGCGCCACCATCACCCCCGACGAGGCGCGTGTCGAGGAATTCGGCCTCAAGAAGATGTGGCGTTCGCCGAACGGCACGATTCGTAACATTCTCGGCGGCACCATTTTCCGCGCGCCGATCATCATTTCCAATGTTCCGCGTCTGGTTCCCGGCTGGACCAAGCCGATCATCATCGGCCGTCACGCCTTCGGTGACCAGTACCGCGCCACCGATTTCAAGGTGCATCAGGCCGGCACCGTCACGATTCAGTTCACCCCGGAGGACGGCTCCGAGCCGATCGTCCACGAAGTGGTGAAGATGCCCGAGGACGGCGGCGTCGTCATGGGTATGTACAACTTCAAGAAGTCGATCGAGGACTTCGCGCGGGCGTCGCTGAACTACGGCCTGCAGCAGAACTACCCCGTCTACATGTCGACGAAGAACACCATCCTGAAGGCCTACGACGGCATGTTCAAGGACACCTTCCAGGAGATCTTCGAGACCGAGTTCAAGGACGAGTTCGCGGCCGCCGGACTGACCTACGAGCACCGGCTGATCGACGATATGGTCGCCTCCGCGCTGAAGTGGGAAGGCGGCTACGTCTGGGCCTGCAAGAACTACGACGGCGACGTGCAGTCCGACACCGTGGCGCAGGGCTTCGGCTCGCTGGGCCTGATGACCTCGGTGCTGCTCACCCCGGACGGCCGCACCTGTGAGGCCGAGGCCGCGCACGGCACGGTGACCCGCCACTTCCGGCAGCACCAGCAGGGCAAGCCCACCTCCACGAACCCGATCGCCTCGATCTTCGCGTGGACGCGGGGTCTGGCGCATCGCGGCAAACTGGACAACACCCCCGAGGTCATCGGCTTCGCGCAGACCCTCGAGGACGTCGTCATCAAGACCGTCGAGAGCGGCCAGATGACCAAGGATCTGGCGCTGCTGGTCGGCGGCAACCAGGGCTATCTGACCACCGAGGAATTCCTCGGCGTGCTCGATGCGAACCTGGCGCGCGAACTGAGCTGAACGCGCACGACCGGCCGGAATCCGGCGCGGCCGGTAGACATATCCGGGCACCCGCCCCCACCGATCCCGGTGGCCGCGGGTGCCCGAATTGCTTTCCGCGCCCGATCGCGTGAGTCGAATCACCCCGGCCGCTGGTATCGCCGCGGCGTCCGCGAGTGTTGGCCACACCCATGGCCGACTCAGCTCCCGTGCGCACCGCACCACCCGTCGACTTCCCACCGGAGTCGTCTGCGAGTGACGCGTCGTCCCGTGCGGCGCTCGGCTCCGGGGCGGCGACGGAGACTCGCACCGGATGGCATATTCCGGCGATGCTCGCGCTGGCGCTCGGCGGTTTCGGGATCGGCACCACCGAATTCGTCACCATGGGGCTGCTGCCCGATATCGCGGCGGACCTGCATGTTTCGGAGCCCACCGGCGGACATGCCGTCTCGGCGTACGCGCTGGGCGTGGTGGTCGGCGCGCCCGTGATCGCGGCCCTGTGCGCCCGGATGCCGCGCAAGCGCCTGCTGATCGCCCTGATGGTCGCGTTCACCGTCGGAAATATCGCCTCGGTGCTGGCCCCGGCCTTCCCGGCTCTGGTCGCGGCCCGGTTCGTCGCGGGCCTGCCGCACGGCGCCTATTTCGGCGTGGCCTCGCTCGCGGCCGCCTCGCTGGCTCCGGGAGGGCAGCGGGCCAAGGCCGTCGCCGCGGTGATGCTGGGCCTGAGCGCCGCCAATGTGGTGGGTGTTCCGGCCGCCACCTGGCTGGGGCAGGGCCTCGGCTGGCGCGACGCCTATGTGGTCGTGGCCGTCATCGGGCTTGCCACGGTGTTCGCGATCAGCCGCTTCGTGCCCGATCTGCACGGTGTGCGGGTGACCGATCCCCGCACCGAGCTCACCGCCCTGCGCCGTCCGCAGGTGCTGCTGACGCTGCTGGTCGGCGCGGTCGGCTTCGGCGGCATGTTCGCGGTGTACACCTACATCACCTCGACCCTGACCGACGTCGCCGGCATGGGACAGGGCCTGGTACCGATCGTGCTGGCACTGTTCGGCCTGGGCATGGTCGCGGGCAATATCGGCGGCGGCGTCCTCGCCGACCGCGGCGTGGACCGTTCGGTGTTCGTCGCGCTGATCGCGATGGTCGTCATCCTCGCGGGTTTCGTTGCGGCAGCGCACAACCCGTTCACCGCCGCGGCGGGCGCCTTCCTGGTCGGCGCCTCCGGAGCCGCGCTGGCCCCCGGCCTGCAGACCCGCCTGATGGACGTCGCCCACGACGCCCAAACCCTCGCCGCCGCCCTCAACCACGCGGCGTTGAACATCGCCAACGCGGCGGGCGCGTGGCTGGGCGGGCTGGTGATCGCGGCGGGCCTGGGATACACCGCACCCGCCGTCGTGGGTGCGGGCCTGGCCGTCGCCGGGGTGTTCCTGTTCACCGTCACTGTGTGGTCGGCTCGCCGGGTACCAGCGCACCGCGAGGTTGCTGTGGGGCGCGGCTGAACATCGGTGACCGGGCGGGACGTGCCATGTCGTCGGTGCGTCGCGCCGCGCGTGACGATCCGGCCGTGCCCTACTCCTGGCAGTGAGAAGCCGCCCCGGCAGCTCGCTACGATGACGGCGTGCCGCATACCGCTGACCGGACGGTGACACGATCGGTATCGAAATCATGAGTGCCACTGAGGTTTCCGCCGCCGAATTCGATACCGACTTCGGTGGCTTGCATCGGGCCACACCTCGGGCCGTCCATCGGCTGCCATCCGCCTTTCCCTCCGCCCTGCTCGGTTCCGGCCGTCCGTTGACGTTGCGGGGCTCCGGGCATTCCTGCGCGGGGCAGACGGTCACCAGCGACGAGCTGCTGGTGACGTACGCGCCCGAGAGCGCGACCCGGGAGATCCGGGACCTCGGTGACGGGCTGTTCGAAGTCCCCGCCGGTGCGAGCTGGCACGGGCTGGAGCGATATCTGAACCGGCGTGGCAGGGCGTTTCCGGTCCTGCCGAACTATCTGCACATGTCGGTGGGTGGCACCTTGTCGGTGGGCGGTGCCGGATCCGAGTCGATCCGATCCGGCTGGCAGGTCGACCAGGTGGAACGCATCCAGCTGATCGACGGAACCGGAAGCAGCCGTTGGTGTTCCCGAACCGAACACGCCGAGTTGTTCCGGTTCGCGCTCGGCGGACTGGGCGCCGTGGGCCTGATCGAGCGAGCGGTACTCCGGACGGTCGAATATGAGCCGCGGATACACGAACATCGGGACGATCACGCGACGCTCGGCGCACTCGCCGAACATACCGCCCGAGTCGCGCGGGCCGGCGACGTCGACTCCTACTGGGGAATGTCCCGGCACGGCCGAATCCGGTCGGTCACGGGTTGGCGCGGCGACGGCCCGGCCCGCCCGTGTGGCGGCGAGAACTGCGCCGTCCTCACCGAGTCACCGATGTGGGAAACCGACCCACATGCCGCACCGCCGCCTCCCGCCGATCGAGGACGGATGTGGGCCGACTACGTGGTACCGGCCGAACACTGTGTCGCGATGTTCGAAGCCGTTGCGGCGCAGCTGGATCGGGCTCCCTTCGACGACCCTTCGACCATGGTCTACGCGCTGGTCGTGCGTCGTCCGCGCGACGCGGTCCCCTTCGCCTTCGCACCGGCCCTCACCGCACCCGTCTCGGTCGGTGTGGGCCTCTACGCCACCGTCGGCCGCGATCCCGAAGTGACAGCCGCTGCGCGAGAGGCGTTTCACGACCTCCAACGACGCTGTTGCGCATGGGGCGGACGTCCGTATCTGTACGGCATCAGCGACATCGACCACGCGAAGGCGGCCGGTCTCTTCCGGGACGATCTGGAGCGGCTGGCCGAACTTCGAGCGTCGTTGCGGCTCGAACACGTCAACGCGCATCTTCCGATCGTGCGAGCTGCCGCGCGGGCCTGAGCACGGCCGACTCCGAGGTGTTCGCCCACGTCGGTGTGCCGTAGACGTTCAATTTGTCGATGCCGTACTCGGGTGAGAAGCCGAGGCCGAGAGCCGAATAGCGCCAGTCCGCTCCACAGGACCGTGCGGCGTGCGCCAGAGCGTCGACCGTCAGGGTGGTGCCGTGGTGCCGCGCGGCCAGTTCGCGCACCAACTCGGTGAGATCGTCGGATCGTCGTGTGGCCAACGAGATCGTGTAGGTGGGATCTTCGTGGTCTCGGCGACTACAGCAGACGAAGTAGTCGAAATTGTGCAGACTGGCGGCATCCACACCGCATCGCGTGAATTCGGACAGTACTTCCCATGCCGGATCACCGAAGTAGCGGATCAATTTCATCGGCACCGCGACATCTCTGGAATCTGCTCTGAGATAGACCTTGTACCTGACGTCCCCGCGCGCGTCGACCTCCAGAGCGAGCCCGGCCCTGCGAAAGAGCGTGTCGCTCCGGGGCGTCGGGTGCAGTCCCGCGAATCCCGGCCATCGGCGGGCTACCAGGTCGACGGTATCCGCCGCCGCGGTCGGGCTGCAGTACACCTTGAGGCCCGCGATGTGCTCCGGCTCCGCGGGGTGATGCACGATTCCCAGCCACATGGCCAGGCGTCGCCCCGGTTCGATGGCGGCCGGATCGGGGTAGACGGTGGTGACGAACGAATGAAGAAGGTCGATCACCGCGTCGTTTCCGCCGGGTAGCCATGTGAAGACTTCCGCGATCGCGGCCGAATAGGCCTGCAGGCGAACGGCGAATTCCGGTTCCCACGTGGTGGTTTCGGTGATGTAGCGCAGCAGCCGGGCGGAGTGACCCCGCCCGCCGGTCACGCTGGCTTCGAACGGCATACCGGACAGTGTGATCCCGCTGGAGCGACTCCCGTCCGGTGTGCGTGTGTCCAATCGGCCACCACAGGCCCGAAGCAGCACCGAGCGAAGGGATTCCGGCGTGCAACCTGTCCCGATCCGCTCGGCGACATCGACCAGGAAGTCCCCGGCCGACCGGGCTGTCGCGGCTGTCACGTCTCTTGCGTGTCGGTGCTCGGCGGACGTGCGGAGGTTGTCGACGACGCGGAGACCACCGTGGTCGGTTGGACGACGGCGTTCGCCTGGAGGTGTCCCTCCTGGCTCGGATCGCCTGCCCCGGCCGGTCGGAAGAATCCTCCGAACTTGCCGAATGCCCCGTTGTCGTAGTTCGGAAGGTCTTTCAGTTCGACGTGCCGCATCTGGCCGTCGGTGATGATGTAGTAGTTATCGGTGCCCTCGCGAACGATCACCGCGCTGCGATCGGCCCATTGCACGACATCGCCGGTGTGCAGATTCGACGGGTCCACCGGGGTCGCCTGCGCGTAGGCGCTGCCATACGCGGCGGCCGCGTCGCTGCCGTTCGGATTGTTGAACGCCCTGTTCACGGCGTCGGCCACGACTGCCGGAACCTTCTGCGGCGTACTGCCGTCCGGCAGTTTCATGTCGACCATGGAATTGCCGATACGCGGGGGCGTGCCGGAAGCCGGCGTGGCCGAGACGGCCGAGGCCGGATTGGTGTAGGCGGCCTGCTGCGCGGTGGCGCCTGTCGCCGTCTGCGCCGGATTTGCCTCGGGCAGAAGCGAATTCGCCTGCCTTCCGAAAGCGGAGGACAGGGGGTTCTGGCCGTACTGCGATGCGGGGTTGTTCTGATTACCCCCCTGGTTCATGAATCCGCCCGACCCGAAGTTCCCCATCGGATTCATGTACCCAGCCATAGGATTCATGGCTCCCATGAATGGGTTCGTGGCCGCGGCGGTCGTGCCGGCCGTACTCTGACCGGTGGTCCCGCTACCGCTGTTGTCACCGGTGAGGGCGTTCTCTATCTGGTCCCATGCCGTGGAATCGCCCGAGCCCGTGCCGCTGGTCGAATCGGTGTCGGTACCTGTGCTGCTCGTCCCGTCGAGGCTCGACAGGTCCGAGGACTCCGAGATGTCGGTCGCATCGGCCGGGAATTGGCCGTCGGTGAGACCGCCGAAAATGCTGTCGCTGTAGTCCGTCTGGTCGGCCAGATCGGTGGTGCCGGAGGTGTCGGTGAGGGGTGTGTAGGGCGTCGCCGGCGCTGCGGGGGCCGCAGGGGCCGCCGGTGCTGCGGGCGCCGCCGGTTTCTCCGGTTCCTTCGGGCCCGGATCGTCGACATGGTCGGCTTGCTTCTGGAACTTCATCGCCGTGTCGTCATAGATCTTGTTCCATTTGTCGACGGCGGTTTGGATGTGGCTGACGTAGTACTTCTGCTCCGCTTCCGGAGTGAGTACGAAATTGTCGTTCTCCGTCTTACGGGTGTAGACAGTTTCGTCGGGGCCGGTGGTGTTGGCGCTCAGATGCGGTCCGGGCAGGACTATCGTGTTCCCTTTCTGGGTGTACGTGCTGTAGTCCTGCTGGAGAAATCCGTTGAGTTCATCCTTTACGCCCCGGAGCTTGGAGGCACAGTCGAGGAGGTCCTTCTGGGTGGTCTTGGTCGTGAAATTCACGTCCTTGCTTTTATCTTTATATGTTTCTTCTCGCGAGTCGAAGGTCTTTTTGAAGGTGTCGTACCTGTCTACGACATTGGACCATCCCTCGGGCTTGTCGAGCTGGTGTTGCTCCAGTAGCGAGTTGAAGTCCGGTGCGTCCTTCGGGTTGCGCGAGCCGAGTGAATCGAAACCGGCCTGCATGGTGTCCTGGGTGTCCTGGATCAGTTCGAGGAGTGATTGGCTCCGTCCTTTGGGAACATACAGGAGTACCTCCTCGAAATGCTTCTTGCCATCGCTGGGGAGAAAGCCGAAATCTTTGTCGAATTTAGCGGGAGCGTCCGCCTTCTCATTGTCTTGCTTGGTTTTCTGGGCATTCTTGTATGCCATTGCTTCGTCGAGATTATCGTCGCCCAGCGCCTTGGCGAGCTCTTTGTAGTCGCTGTCTTTTCGCGGATCCCAGCCGTTGGCATCACTCAGCCCGATAGAGGTTACGAGATCTTGCCTATCGTCTTTGTCCAAACCGTTCCATACTGTCTTGAAGTCTTCCGGAGACAGTTGGTCGAGTTCTTTCAGGATGGTAAGTGATTGATCTTTGGTATAAGTGTCGTCAGCCCAAGTTTTGTCGTGGGTTGATTGGATCTCTTTGATCAGAGTACCGGGATCCTTGCCGGTCATCGGATGCTCCTTTCTTCACCGTAGCGTCCCGGGCTCACAGGGAAACTCTGATATTCGGCGGCAGGTGAGAGGTTGGGCCCGGCTGAACCCGTATCGACTGAAGTAGTGTTCGCGGTCGGTGCCGGCACCTTTCCTAGGATGCTCTGGAGCTGCGGATGCTCGGCAATCTGATCGTGGACGTACAACACATCGCGCAGCATTCGATGGTCATCTTTTTCTGTGAGCAGTAGCGAAATCAATTCATCGGCCCGTCGCTCGAACATTCGGCTGCGCTCGGTATCCACATCCGGTGGCGGTGAGAAATTGCTGGAAATGATCGCAGACGTGGCCGCGGCACGCGATGATCCGGACGGCGCGAATACGGCCGAGGCGGGCGCGACAAGGTCTTGGCCGGCTGGAGGAAGGTGTGGCCGACTGCTCGCGGACACCCGGTCTCGGGCGCCGAGGGAGTGCAGGACCTCCTGTCGCCGGGCTCGCTGCGCCCGAACCTCCGGGGTGGCGTCGGGCATAGCCTGCCGGGCCAGAGCATCGGCGTCGCGGGCCAGTTGCACGCAGACCGCTCGGATGTCGGAGTCCGCTACCTCGGCTGCACGCTGTCGCGATGTTGCGGAGCCACCGGCGTCGAGCCGATCGAAAAGACCCGCGCCGGGACTGGATAGATCGACAGAGGTCTCTGTTGCGACTACCAGGTCCGCAATGGCGACCTCGCTGCCCAGCGTGGCACGCACATAATCGCCCACCCCCGACGTCGATGCGAGAGCGCGCAAATGTCCGCGTTTCGCCCGCGCGGCATGACGGGCGAATTCGGTGAGGATCCGCGCGGGATCGGCGTTGTTCTCGAACGCTGTGATGGCGCCGCGGCCCTCGGCGTCCAGGATCGAATCCCATCGCCATGGAATCAAAACCTCCGACGGGACGAACAAGCCGGCGGGCAGCCATCCGCGGCCCTCGGTCGACGTCAGCAGGACGACGGCACCTTTTCTGTTCCGCACTACGCCCGTCGCCCACTCGACGCCCGGCGCGGAATCGCCGACGGCGAAAAGGACGGCGCTCAATAATGTCCGGGCCAACGTCAGATCGTCCTCCCCGCCGTCACCGACTACCAGCTGCGGTAGACCCTGGCGGTGGCCGCGGACGGGCTGGAACGAGACCGCGAGCGGTCCTGGCCGCAGCGGTCTCGGTGGTTGGGGGGCTGGAACGGCGGACAGCGGGCCCGTCGGCCCCATCAGCGGCACGGCAGCGGCGATCGGTGCGCCGGACTGCGTACCGGTCCCGTATCCGACAGTGAAGACCCCGGCACCTTCTGGCGTGCTGTGCCGTACGGGCACTACCTGTGTGGGAGGTGGCGCCGACCCGTCGACCCGATGTTCGGGGCTCGGCATTGAATGCGAAACATCAATGGGTGCGACTGGATTCGCTCCGGCAAACGCCGGGATGGTGCCGTGACCCGGCTGCCCGGGGGTGGCCGCCGCTGGGCCGGTCACTCCGTCGGTATGGCTGACGACGGGCCGCGCGGGAATGTCTGGCGCGCGCTGCGGCGAATCATTCGATATGGCCGGAGTTTTCGGAGTGTGACCGTCCAGTGCGCTGGGCCCATGAGTTACCGGACTCGGCCCGCCATGCGGACCGGCGTTGGAAATCTGCTGTCCCCCGGAGAGTTCGGTGTTTTCCATTCGTCCGGCCGCGGTTCGCAGATCGTGTGCGGTCCGTTCGGCCGACGCCGCCTGGGCTTCGGCTTTCTCATGACGTTTCCGGTAGTACTCCTCCAGCGCGCCGTGCATCGGATCTGCGATGGTGCCGTAGCCGTCCGGAAACTCCTTCAGCCAATCCTCCGGAATCTCGCCCCATTTCCGCATGGCAGCTGCGTATCTCTCGAGTTGCTCGGCGTATACGCGCAGCTGATCAGGATCAAGATCCAGATAATTTGCCATAACTGGCCAATCCTCCCGCCCAGCCGTCCGAACCTTATTCTTCTGGGTTCCCACTGGTGGAGGGCTTCGGAGCGTCCATCTCCGCCCGCCACTGGCGTGCCTTCTCGGCCAGCGGCACGTGGTGATGGTCCTCGTTCATCGCGATGCCGTACTGCCGGCGCGCGTTGACGGTGCTTTCCCGGATGGCGGCCACGATCTCGGCGACCAGCTCATCGTTGCCGAAACGGTCGCAGGTGCCGGGTGCGAGATACAGGTCCGTCAGCTGGCCATAGACGTTGACCTCGGGAATCACCATCCCGCTCGGCGAGGGGCGGCGTGCGACTATGCCGTCGGCACGCTCGCGCATTTCGGCGATGCGGTGCTTCAGTTCTCGTCCCATCGCCATGGCCACGCGGACATCGGGGTGAAGTTCTCTCATCAATCCTCACGCTGCTTCCGCGGGAACCCGGCGTGCCGGTCCGGCGCACCCTCCCGGTCCGCCCAACCGGCTGCGGCTCCTCACCGACTGGTCGATAGTCAGTTTCTCAACTCGAGCCGCCGCGATGCGGTCTCATATTTCCCACTGTGGGGAAGTGCCTGCTTGCCGCAGCCCCAACCTCCGCTCGTTCCCCTCTCCGGCGTGGTTGAGTGATCCGGAGCAGGCGGCAGAACTCGACCGGGAGGTCAGGATGGATCCGCAGGTACGAGGGAGTGGCGGTGGCGACGCGCGGCGGCGGGCGGTGCTGTTTGCCGTCGCGCGGACCGCGCTGACGACGATGGTGCTGGTGGCGCTGTATTTCGTCCTGCCCTTTCATCATTTGAACGAGCTCGGTCCGATTCTGGGTCTGTGCGGTGGTCTGGTGGTGGTCGTCGTGCTCATCGTGCGGCAGGCCACGCGCATCGTGGCCGCGCCCTATCCCGGGCTGCGCGGGGCCGAGGCGCTGACCATGATCGCGGTGGCCTTCATTCTCATGTTCGCCACCACGTACGTCCTGATGTCGGCGGCCGAGCCGGGCAGTTTCTCGGCCTTGCTGACCCGGATCGACGCGCTCTATTTCACGGTGACCGTGCTGGGGACGGTCGGTTTCGGCGATATCGCGGCGACCTCGCAGGCGGCGCGCGTCGTCGTGACCGTGCAGATTCTGGCCGATCTGGCGCTCATCGGCGCGGGGGTGCGGGTGCTGCTGGCCGCGATACAACGCGGACGGGCGGCGCGCGAGCCCGAGTGAGTTTCATGCACGTGTGTATGTAAGTGTAGGATTTCCGGATGGCCAGATCTGTCGTCGGTAAGCCGCCGCGTCGTACCCAGGAGCAGCGCAGCAGCGAGATGCGGGTGCGGCTGCTCGACGCGACCATCGATTGCCTGGTCGAATACGGCTATGCGGGCACCACGACGCCGCGCGTCGCGGAGCGGGCCGGGGTCACCCGCGGCGCTCAGGTGCACCACTTCGGTTCCAAAACCGATCTGGTCGTGGCCGCCATTTCCCACCTGGCGCAGCGGCGCACCGAAGCCGCGATGAAGGAGCTCGGCCGGTTGCGCGCCGGCGACGATCCGATCGGCGCCACCCTGGACGCGATGTGGGAGCTGCATCAGGGACCGCTGTTCATCGCGGCCATGGAGCTCTGGGTGGCCGGGCGCACCGATCCGGTGCTGGCCGCCGAGGCCGAGAAGGTCGAGCCGTTCGTCAACAACGCCGTCCTGATGGCGGTGTCGCAGCTGGTCCCGGATGAGCTGCGGCGTAAGGAAGTTCGAGATTTCGCCTATACCGCCATGGACACCTTGCGCGGAATCCTGGTCTCCAACTTCGTATCTCCGGATCCGGAACGCGCCCGCCGCCGCTGGCAGCGCGCCTCGGCGCATCTGCGCCGGGCCGCCGAAACCGCACTGCCGGGCCTCGGAATCGGCGGCTGAAAGCTCTGGACGGCTCCGCGCCGCCGCCGACGTGCGGCTGCTGCGCCTACGCTGTCCGCATTGCGCGTGTCGACACGTTTCGCCTGGTTACGGCGCTGCGCGGTGATCGATACAGGTGAGCGAGGCCAGGCTTCCGGATAGCCGTCTCGGCGAATGATTCTGCGGCGCAGTCCGTTTCGCCGAATCTCGCGCGCATGAGCGCAGGCTGTTGTTGCGTGTGCCGCCGTTGACGCTCGTACCGCCACGCCGGTGCGACGGTGCCCAAAGCGCAGGCTGTGGCGAGCAACAGATGCGCCTGTACGTATCAATACAAACGCCCTAGCTGGGCATACCTCCCAAACTTGGGGCGAACGTGCGCACCCTATTGCGCATTTACATACAGCTCCGTATGTTTGTTTCCAGTTCGATCGGAACGGATCGACCACTGCCGCTCGCCGGGGCGGCCGACTGGGAGAAGGGTGGTTCGATGACGAACAAGGTCTACGTCGTCGGCGTCGGAATGACGAAGTTCGAGAAACCGGGTCGGCGGCAGGTCGAGGAGGCCGACGGTGCGACCCGCGCGTGGGACTACCCGGATATGGCCCGCGAATCCGGCACCGAGGCGCTGGCCGATGCCGGGATCGACTACCGCGAGGTGCAGCAGGCCTACGTCGGCTACGTCTACGGCGAGTCCACCTCCGGCCAGCGCGCGGTCTACGAACTGGGGATGACCGGTATCCCGGTGATCAACGTGAACAACAACTGCTCCACCGGTTCCACCGCGCTCTACCTTGCGGCGCAGGCGATTCGAGGCGGGCTGGCGGACTGCACGCTGGCGCTGGGCTTCGAGAAGATGCAACCCGGTTCGCTCGGTTCCACCTGGGACGACCGCGAGCAGCCGATGGCCAAGCACATGATGGCGCTGGCCGAGATCTCCGAGGTGCTGTTCCCGCCTGCGCCGTGGATGTTCGGCGCCGCGGGCCGCGAACATATGAAGCAGTACGGCACCACCGCGGAGCATTTCGCGAAGATCGGGTACAAGAACCACAAGCATTCGGTGAACAACCCGTATTCGCAGTTC
This sequence comes from Nocardia mikamii NBRC 108933, assembly GCF_001613505.1. GTDB lineage: Bacteria > Actinomycetota > Actinomycetes > Mycobacteriales > Mycobacteriaceae > Nocardia > Nocardia mikamii. Next base: position 85,081 of record NZ_BDCM01000002.1, on the reverse strand, counting down.
CAGGACGAGTATTCGCTCGACGACATCCTGGGCGCGCGAATGATCTACGACCCGCTCACCAAGCTCCAGTGCTCGCCGACCTCGGACGGTTCGGGCGCGGTGGTCCTCGCCTCCGAGGACTTCGTCGACCGGCACGGTCTGGCCGCGCGGGCGGTGGAGATCGTGGGCCAGGCGATGACCACCGATTTCGCCTCCACCTTCGACGGCACCGCGAAGAACCTCATCGGCTACGACATGAATGTGCAAGCCGCGCAGCAGGTTTACCGGCAATCGGGCTTGGGGCCGCAAGACTTCCAGGTGATCGAGCTGCACGACTGCTTCTCCGCCAACGAACTGCTGCTCTACGAGGCGCTGGGCCTGTGCGGTGAGGGCGAGGCCGGCAGCCTCATCGACGGCGATCAGACGACCTACGGCGGCAAGTGGGTGGTCAACCCGTCGGGCGGCCTCATCTCCAAGGGGCATCCCCTGGGGGCGACGGGTCTGGCTCAGTGCAGCGAGCTCACCTGGCAGCTGCGCGGCGACGCCGGCAAACGTCAGGTCGAGGGCGTCACCGCCGCACTGCAGCACAACATCGGCCTCGGCGGAGCCGCGGTCGTCACCGCCTACCAGCGCGCCGAGCGCTGAAAGGAGTACGAGCATGGGTCACATCGAAGCCACCAAGAACCTCAACGCCACCCCGGACGCGCTGTGGGCGGTCGTCTCGGATCCGCAGACCTGGGACAAATGGTTCACCATTCACGAGCGCTGGATGGAGGAGCCGCCGGCCACACTGACCACGGGCTCGAAGCTGGTCGCCAAGATCATGATGCTCGGCATGGCGAACAAGATGGAATGGGTTGTCGAAGAGGTGAATTCGCCGAACCGCCTGGTCCTCAGCGGTGCCGGGATGGCCGGTGTGAAGGTGAAGTTCTCCTTCGACATCGCACCCGAGGGGGCAGGCAGCACATTCTCGGTTTCCGGTGATTTCGAGGGTGCGCTCATCAAGGGCGCGCTGGGCAAGGCGGTCGAGAAGGACGGCGCCAAGCAGCTGGACACCACCCTCGAACAGCTCGACGCCCTGGCGAGGGCGTAGCGATATGGCCACCGAAACAGGGCCCCGGCCCGTGGAATTCGACGATGCGGGTCTGAACGTCTGGTCCGACGAGGAGCGGTTCGAGGTCACTCGGGAGCGGATCGCCGAATACGCCGCCGCCACCAACGACCCGATTCCGGCTCACCTGTCCGGCGATATCGCCTCACCCGTCTTCGCCATCGTCCCCGTCTTCGAGGCGATGATGATGCCGGTGATCGACGTCGTCCCGATGGACATCTTCGGCCGAGTCGTGCACGGTGAGCAGGACTTTCACTTCCACCGTCCGATCCGGCCCGGTGATCGGCTGGTCTCGCGGGCCAAGGCGGTCGGCTACGAGGGCCGCGAGAACGGCACCACCATCACCATTCTCATCGAATGCCGGGACTCCGACGGTGAGCTGGTCAACGAGCAGTATCTGACCGCTTTCTTCCGCAACGTCGATGTCGGCAAGCAGGTCGGAGAGAACGCGCCGCCGCACAAGTTCGATCCCGGCCTGGAGGCGCAGCCGCCGCTGGCCCGGGTCGCCGCGCACGTGGACGACGATCAGACCTACCGTTATGCCCCCGCCTCCGGCGATCCGGTGCCCCTGCACCTGGACGAGCAGGTGGCCAAGGATGCCGGACTCCCCGGCATCATCGCGCACGGTCTGTGCACGATGGCGATGTCGTCGTGGGCGGTCCTCACCGAGGTCGCCGGTTCCGATGTGCAGCGGTTGAAGCGGTTCGCGGTGCGCTTCTCGAAGATGGTGTTCCCCGGCGACGATCTGGAGACGCAGATCTGGCAGGTCGGCTCGACCGGCTCCGACACCACCTACGCGTTCCGCACCGCACGCGGAACCGATCTCGTTCTGACCGACGGCCTGGCGGTCGTCGCCGACAACTCGTAGTCGAGGAGACTGTCATGGGTGTTCTGGATGGGCGGGTCGCCGTCATCACCGGCGCGGGCCGCGGCATCGGACGCGAACACGCGCTGTTGTTCGCGCGGGAGGGCGCCTCGGTCGTGGTGAACGACCTGGGCGGCAGCAACGCCGGCGAGGGCGCCGACGCCGGACCGGCGCAGGAGGTGGTGGACGAGATCCGCGCCGCGGGCGGGAAGGCGGTGGCCAACACCGACAACGTGGCGCAGTGGGACGGTGCGAAAAACCTGGTGGACCAGGCGATCTCGGAATTCGGCACGCTGGACGCGGTGATCAACAACGCCGGCATCCTGCGCGACGGGTTCATCGCCGGGCTGGAGGAATCGCAGTGGGACGCGGTCATCGCCGTGCATCTGAAGGGCCACTTCAACGTGCTGCGCCACGCCGCGGCGTATTGGAAGGACCAGTCGAAGGCCGGTAAGCAGCCCAATGCCGCCGTCGTCAACACCGCCTCGGCCTCCGGCGTCACCCTGCCCAACGCCGGCCAGGCCAACTACGGTGCGGCCAAGGCCGGTATCGCCGCGTTGACGCTGGTCGCCGCCGAGGAATTGGAGCGTTACGGCGTGCGGGTCAACGCCATCGCCCCGATGGCGCGCACGCGCCTGACCCTGGCCACACCCGGTATGGGGGCGATCTTCGCCGCCGAGGTGGGCGAGGGCGAATTCGATGCCTTCAGCCCGGCCAACATCTCACCGCTGGTCGCCTACCTGGCCACCGACAAATGCCCGGTCACCGGCAAGGTCTTCGCCGTGCAGGGCGGCGCCATCTCCGAGCTCGGCGGCTGGCACGACGTGAAGACCATCGAAACCGACGGCCCCTGGCTGATCGACGACATCGCAGCCCGGCTGCCCTGACGCTGGAGGACAACGACGATGTTCGAATGGTCCGAGACCGACGAGATGATCCGCGCGGCCGTGCGCGCCTTCATCGACAAGGAGATCCGGCCGCATCTGGACGCCCTCGACAGCGGTGAGATGCCGCCGTATCCGATTCTGCGAAAACTGTTCGGCGAGTTCGGCATCGATGTCATGGGCGCCGAGGCGATCGAGAAGATGCTCGCCAAGCAGCGTGCCGCCGAGGCCGCACCGGACCAGGCCGGACAGCGCGACAAGAAACCCCGGTCCGGCGGCGACCCGTTCGGCGAGCAGCAGTCGTTGATGGCGGTGCTGATCAGCGAATTGTCCGGCGTCAGTATGGGTTTGGTCGCGGCGATGGGCGTCTCGATCGGCCTCGGCGCGTCCACCATCATGTCGCGCGGCACGCTCGCGCAGAAGGAGCGCTGGCTCGCCGATATCGTCACCTTGAAGAAGGTGGCGGCCTGGGCCATCACGGAACCGGATTCGGGCTCGGATGCCTTCGGTGGCATGAAGACCTCGGTCAAACGCGACGGCGAGGACTACATCCTCAACGGCCAGAAGACCTTCATCACCAACGGGCCCTACGCCGATGTGGTGGTCGTCTACGCCAAACTCGACGAGGGCGACGGCACCGACAGGCGCGATCGCAAGGTGCTCACCTTCGTCCTCGACAAGGGTATGGAGGGTTTCACCCAGGGCAAACCGTTCAGGAAGATGGGTTTGCACTCCTCGCCCACCGGCGAATTGTTCTTCGACAACGTGCGATTGGGCCGGGACCGGTTGCTCGGCGAGACCGAGGAACACCGGGGTGGCGACGGACGGGAAAGCGCGCGAACGAGTTTCGTCGCCGAACGGGTGGGCGTGGGCTTCATGGCGCTGGGCATCATCAACGAATGTCACCGGCTCTGTGTGGAATACGCCAAGACCCGCACGCTGTGGGGGCAGGAGATCGGCCGCTTCCAGCTCGTGCAGCTCAAGCTCGCGAAGATGGAGATCGCTCGCATCAACGTGCAGAACATGGTCTTCAACACCCTCGAACGCGGCCGCGCGGGGAAGCCGCCCACGCTGGCCGAGGCCTCGGCGATCAAACTGTACTGCTCGGAGACGGCCACCGAGGTCGCGATGGAGGCCGTGCAACTGTTCGGCGGCAACGGATACATGCAGGAATACCGTGTCGAACAACTCGCCCGCGATGCCAAGTCGCTGATGATCTACGCCGGCAGCAACGAGATCCAGGTGACCCACATCGCGAAGGGGCTCCTGGGCCGGTGATCACGCCATCCCGGGTGTGCTACAACGGCGTGCACACCCGGGCGTTGACCGTCGCCGGTGCCGGGACGCCGATCCTGTTCCTACACGGTTTCGCCGACTGCGCCGACACCTGGCGCGGTGTGCTGGCGGAACTGGATCGGCGGGGCCGCGCCGCCCTGGCCGTCGACGTGACCGGTCACGGCGAGGGTGATCCGTTCCAGCCAGGCGACCTGCTGCCACAACTGGATCGCTTCGTCGACGGCGCGCTCGAGGCCACCGGACCCGTTGTGCTCGTGGGCAATTCGCTCGGCGCAATGATGGCGGTACGGGCCGCGCAACGTCGTCCGGAGCTGGTGGCGGGCATCGCCACCCTGGACGAGCCCATCCTCTCCGCCGATCGGTTGGCCCGCTTCGCCCGCGGTGCCCGGGCCGCGTGGATGCTCGGCGGGCTGCGGCGGGTGCCGGTCCCGGCGGTGGCCGCGCGGGGCATGGTCGGCTGGGCGACGCGCGAGGTGCTCTACGGCAGCCGCGCCGACGTCGATCCGGTGGTCATTCGCCGTTGGTCGGACCGCTACGGGCAGCGGGAGCGGATGTTCTGGCTCCTGGAGCACGCCCTGCGATTCGCCCGCGAGACCGGCGGGGGCTACCCGCGCGATCCGGTCGGCTGTCCTGTGCTCATCGTGCACGGCCGCCGCGACCGCATCATCCCGCCCCAGGCCAGCCGGGATCTGCATCGCCTGCTACCGGGCAGCGAGCTGATCATTCTGCCGACCGCCGGTCACTGTCCACAACTCGACGATCCGGTCGCCGTCGCCGCGCTCGTCGCGGAATTCGCCGCTGCGCTGCCGCGAGCCGAGGGCGAGGCCGGCTTCCGAGACAGGGAATCCATATGAGCGAGCACCTTGCGCCGACCATGTGCGCGGCATTCCAGCGAACGGCCGCCCGCCACCCGGAACGTGTCGCGCTGCGCGGGCCGACCGGCACACCGAGCTTCACCTGGCTCGAGTACGCGGCACGGGTCCGTGCGATCGCGACCGGACTGTCGGGCATCGGTGTCGGCCCCGGCGACACGGTCGCCCTGATGCTGACCAACATCCCGGAATTCCACCTCGCCGACACCGCGGTCCTGCACGTCGGAGCCATTCCGTTCTCGATCTACAACACATTTGCGCCGGAACAGATTTCGCATCTGTTCCGGAACGCGGGCAATCGGGTGGTGATCACCGAATCCCGCTTCCTGGACGTCATCCGGGCCGCGGACCCGCAGGGACGGCTCGAACACATCGTCTGTGTAGACGGTCCGGTCGCGGGCTGTCTGTCGCTCGAGGAACTGGCCGCCATCCCGGCCCCCGACTTCGATTTCGAGGCGGCGTGGCGGGCGGTCGGGCCGGGGGACCTCGTGACCATCGTCTACACCTCGGGCACCACCGGCCCGCCCAAAGGGGTCGAGCTGACCCATGCGAATCTGCTGGCCGAATTCGCGGCGGTGGAATCCATGCTGCGGGTGGGGCCCGACGATCGGGTGGTGTCGTATCTGCCCGACGCTCATCTGGCCAATCGGGCGTTCTGCCACTACAACAGCATCGTCGAGGGCGTGCAGATCACCACCGTGGCGGATCCGAAACAGTTGATCGACGTCCTGCCGCAGGTCCGGCCGACGTTGTTCCTCGCGGTTCCGGCCATCTGGTACAAGATCAAGGCAGGACTCGAATCCGTGGTGGCACAACGTGATCCGATCACCCGCCGAATCCTCGCGCATGCCATCGGCGTCGGCACGGAGGTGGCCCGGCGGCGCAGCGACCGGCGGCCGATCCCGATATCGCTGCGGGTGCGTGACGAGCTCCTGCAACGGACCGTCCTGCGGGCGCTGCGGGCACGGATGGGCTTGGACGAGGTGCGGGCCGCATTGAGCGGCGCCGCGCCCATCGCACCGGATGCGATGACGTTCATCCTCGGGCTGGGCCTGACGGTCTGCGAAGCATGGGGGATGACGGAGACCTCGGCCGCCGCCACGGCCAATCCACCCGAGGCCATCCGCATCGGCACCGTCGGCAAGGCACTACCGGGCGTCGAGGTCACCGTGGCCGACGACGGTGAGCTGCTGGTGCGCGGCCCCTTGGTGATGCGCGGGTATCGCGACGATCCCGAACAGAACGCGGCCGCGATCGATACCGACGGCTGGCTGCACACCGGTGACGTCGGCACTGTCGACGCCGACGGTTACGTGCGCATCCTCGACCGGAAGAAGGAGCTGATCATCAACGCGGGTGGCAAGAACATGTCGCCATCGAATATCGAGGGCGCCGTGCGAGTCGCGTGCCCACTGGTCGGTTCGGTCGTCGCGATCGGCGACCACCGCAAGTATGTGACCGCATTGCTCACCCTCGATCCGGATGTCTGTGCCGCACGTGTTCCCGGCGGTGAGACCGATCCGGCGCGACTCGCGGCCGATCCGAACCTGCGCGCCGCGGTAGCGGCCGCGATCGCGGCCGCCAACGAGCGACTGTCGCGGGTCGAGCAGATCAAGCGCTTCACGGTCCTGCCCACGGTGTGGGAACCCGGCGGTGACGAACTCACCCCGAAGATGTCGTTGAAGCGAAAGATGATCAGCGAGAAGTACGCCGCCGAAATCGAGGCCATGTACGCGAGCTGATGGCGGCCGGCGGATCGGCGCCGAGGGGTTCGAACCGATCCGCCGGCCTTTCTCACACCGCCCGCAGACGCGTGCGGCTGGCATAGACGTGCTCGGCGATGAGGGTCGCGATGCGGTCGGGAGCCTCCAGCATCGGGACGTGCCCCACCCCGTGCACCAGGATGCGGTCCGCCGTCTCGGGCAGTTCCCGCAAAAAACGCTTGGCGTACATGCGATTCGGGATGATTCGGTCGTATTCGCACATCAGCAGCCGCACCGGCGTCCGCACTGTGGACAGATCGTCGAGGACGGCCATCCGCAAACCACTGGCGATCAATGGCAGCATGGCCGCGCAGTGGGTTGCCGACATGATCGCCGCCTCCACCCCGCGCCGGGGCGCCGCGGCGACGTTCTTGCTCAGCAGCATGGCGGTGGCACGCCGGACCAGCCCGCTGAACCGGATCGAGGCGGGCAGGCGCTTACCGATTTCGACGATCGGCACCAGCGCCAGGAACTCGAGCCCCACGCGCAACTGGGCCAGTGACGGATTGTGCCATCCACCTGCGGGGGCGATGGCGGTGAGGGTGCGTGCGCGGCCGCGGCGGGCCAATTCGAAGCCGACCCAGCCGCCGAGCGAGTTGCCCGCGATATGGCAGGTGCGCCAGCCCAATTCGTCGAGCTGTTCCTCGACCTGGTCGGCGAGCAGATTCACGTCGATGTACCAGCCGCTGAGGTCGGGGCCGCCCCAATGCCCGGCGAAGGCCGGAGCGAACACCTCGCAAGTAGCGGACAATCGGGACGCGACGTCCTCCCAGCAGTGCGGCGACATCAGAAAACCGTGCAACAGCAGCAGGGGATCACCCGATCCGGTGTGCAGGGCTGTCATCGGCGCGAGGGAGGTGGCGGGTTGGGTGGTGCCGGACGTCATCGTCGTCACCCCTTCCGGATCGGCGGCGGCCTGTTCGGCGTGGCCGCGATGTCCGCGAGGACGGGTTGATTCCCGCATTGTACGGTCGATACGTGGCCAGCATCATCAGTTCCGTCAACGTCAATGGCATACGCGCAGCTACCGGCAAGACCGGGAAGGGGATGCTCGAATGGCTCGCAGTGACCGAGGCCGACATCATTTGCCTGCAGGAGACCCGGGCAACCGATGAGCAGACCCGCAGGGCGCTGGCCTCGGTCCTCGACGCCGGGTGGTTCCTCGCCCACGCCGAGCCGGGCGCCAAGGGCCGCGCCGGGGTGGGGATTCTGTCGCGCCGCGAGCCCACACGCGTGCGAATCGGCTTCGGCAGCACCGAATTCGACGGCGTCGGCCGCTACGTGGAAGCCGATTTCGACGACGTCACCGTCGCGAGCGTGTATGTGCACACCGGCGAGGCCGACACTCCCATGCAGGACGAGAAATATCGTTTCCTCGGCGAACTGGGCGCGCATATGAAGGCGCAGACCCGCGACTTCGTGATCTGCGGCGACTGGAACGTCGCGCACACCGAACTCGACATCAAGAACTGGAAGGGCAACGTCAAGAACTCCGGCTTCCTGCCCGGCGAGCGGGCCTGGATCGACGAGATGCTGGCCGCCGGCTATGTCGACGTGGTCCGCCAACTCCACCCGGGCGTGCCCGGCCCCTACAGCTGGTGGTCCTATCGCGGGCGCGCCTACGACAATGATGCCGGGTGGAGGATCGACTACCACCTCGCGCGCGGTGCGATCGCCGGCCGCGCGAAGCAGGCCGTGGTGGAACGCGCCCCGGAATACGCGCTGCGCTGGTCTGACCACGCTCCGGTCACCGTGCAGTATCGCTGAACCTGATCAACTGCGGTGCTGATGTCGTGTCCGCATCGGAGGGAGTTCGTCCCGATTCGGCCTGGGGGATCGTCTGTACAGCGAACGACTCCGCGGCTCAGGGCACGATTAAGGCGTACGGGCGTCGAGCGCCTTGCGGATTAAATCTCGTGCGGCTTCACCGGTTGCGGACTGAGCGGCCAGCACATCGAACGCGCGGGCGTAGATCGCGATTTCTCGCGGTTGCGTAATCGTCAGCTCCGCCGTGATGCCTTCTACCGTGACCATATGTGAGTCGAACATGACGAAGTTCGTTGTCTGCATCGGCGGGCCTGCTTGCGCCGGAACGATTCCGAGCCGAACCCGGGAGAGGCCGATCACCGCCATCAGCCTGTCCAGCTGCCCAACCATTACGGCGTCGGTGCCAACCGAGGTATATAAAGTTTGCTCAGCGATGAGGATGTGAAAGCGCCGTTCACCTCTGTACAGGTACTGCTGACGTTCCAGCCGCGTGGAGACCGCCTCGTCCACGTCGTCAGGAAGGCGATAGAAAGCGACTGAATGCCTCAGGATGGCTTCGGCGTACTCGGCAGTCTGAAGAATGCCGGGAACAACGACCGGCTGATAGATCCTCATCAGCTTCGAGCGCTCAGCGAGCCTGGCCGACTTCTGCTGTCCCCGCTTTAGCCCCGCCGCGTGCTGACGCCGGTACTCCATATACGCGGCATCTAGGTTGTGGACCGTCGCCAGCAGGTCTTCGAGTTGATCACCTGCGCCCGTGTGAGCGCAGTAGGCGCGAATGTCGGCGTCGGACGGCGTGACTCTGCCGTACTCGAGCTTGGAGACCTTCGTTTCGTGCCAGCCGGACAGGCGCGCAAGCTCACGGCCCGAGATTCCCGATCTGCGCCGAATCTCACGAAGCCGCTGCCCGAGCGCCTGCCGGGCCTCATGCACGCCGTTGCTCACCTTCGAAGGTCTACCGCATACTCGGTGTACGGCGTAGCGAGCTGCCACAGGCGCGTTTTCACCTGTCGGCATCGGTCGACAATCCACGGGTCGGTGGTTAGAGCCGAAGCCCCGGCCGCACGGCCGTTCTCGTCGACGAGGTTGAACACCACCCGTTCGTCATCCAGCAGCCAGAAGTCATCTGCGGGCACCGCTCCTGCGAGATGCCGGGGCAAGTACCGAATATCTTCACCCGCTTCGGTATTCAGCGCAGCAAACGTGAGCGACCACCGTTGGTAATCTACGTGCGGAACGGTGACGACGCGGACGCGGGTCACGCGCACACCCCTGCCGGTCGTCTCACGGACGAGCTGCCCCCACGATTCGAACCAGGCGTTGTCGTCCGGCTCACCGTTCAGGAACCGCCGCAGCGGTTCCGATTCGTTGGGTACCGCATAGGTGTCCCTGACCTCGAGGTGAAACGCTTCTCGCTGGCACTGCCCGAACAGATCAGGCCACGGATCGCCGTGAAGCAGTTGCACCGTAGAACGTCCTTTCTGCCTTCGGGACTTCGATAGCCGTCTCGTCGGTCTCGATCATCATCTGGTCCAGCGTCTCACGGTCGGTGATCGGGTGACCCGACACGAGGAACGTGCCTCGGCCGGTGTCGGTCAAGGAAGTACCGACGAAGGTGTCGGGTTCCAGAAAGCCGAGCAGCAGGTGAGGAATCTCCACCGTCTCCGGCCGGTCGGTAACCCAACCGACAATCGCGTAACTGGCCTGGTCAGTGGCATAGAGGGTCGGGCAATCGTTGGTTCCCGAACCACCCTTACCAAGGAAACGCAAGAGCATAGTCCAGCTCCGTATCTGCTCGTATGCACGGACTTTCCGTACCAATTTCCATGATCCCTCAAGTCGTCTCGGCTAGATAGCTGGTCGCTAAATATGAGCAAGTTTTATCAAACTCATGGACCCGCCTGACAGTGCGTTCGTACCGTTCCGACCGAGCCCCGGCACCGGATCGAAACCGACTTCTCCGGTGCTGGGTGCTTGACCAAGCGGACGAACGGTCCGCCCTGGAGACACCACCGCATATAGGGGCCGAGATGAGTGGACACGGAGACCGACCAGCCCGGCGCACAAGGCTTTACACCTTTCCGGGTGGAGTGTTGGAGGTGCAGGCGTACCCCGGAGACCAACCGGGTGTCGGCGTGTATCTGGAGTACCGGCAGTCGTGCAACAGCGCTCGGGCGTTCGGTCCAGGCGAGGCCGAACGGCTCGGTTCGGCGGACATCGATGCGGAGGGCGCCTGATGGGGCTGTTCGTAGCGTTCGCGGTGCCGTTGGTGGCGTTCTTGGCCGTGCTCTTCTGGCCCCGAAAGCAGTGAGGGCAGAAATGCTCGGCCAACGGAGCGAGCCGGGAACCTACATGGATAGATGAATACGCGATGGAGTCTCGCTCTCGTTGCGGCGCTCATCGGCATAATTCCGGCGCTCACGGTCGGCGCCGGCCCCGCTCATGCCGACGCTGAACGGCAGGACGGCCCGGTGACGCTGTACGTGTCGGGGGAAGGGCTGACTGTCTACAAAGTGGTTACGACGCTGGCCGTGGCGCAAGGCCACAGCGGGAACCTTCAGGCGTACTACTTGATCGTGCCTCCGGGTGGCAACGCTGCGAAGGCCGAGAAGAAGTACAGCGAGCATGTGTTCGAGGGTCCGTTGCGACCGGGTGTAGCCCGAGATTCCTACGGCCCGACGGGTGGGTTCCTGGACGGTACCCAGCTGTGTGCGGGGTGGTGGGACCCGCTGGGACACCTCACTATTCCGGGGTATCCACTGCCGCTAGCTGCGGCGATGACAACTCGTCCCCGCGATGCCACATCAACCTTTCCGGACACGACACCAGGTGGTCCCGTAGGTTTGTCTCGCGTGAACGAGGGCCGCGCTACCATCCGGCCGACGGGGCGGCGAGTCGACTCGTCGTTCTCCCCGTCAGCGTGGACGGGACCTCCGCACGTCCGGCAGCACCGATGAACAGGCACCGATGAACATGTCCGACAAGAGAATTCGCATCCTGATGGTTCTGGGTGGGCTGGTGATCGCGGCGATCGTGGCCGGGGTCCTGGGCCTGCGCGGTGGTTCCACCACGCACGACACCGCGAGTTCGGCGGCGGCGACCGTGCACTCCACCAAGGCCGCGCAGTCCACCACCGCATCCGCCAAGCCCGCGCCCGGCAACGGCGCCACACCCGCCGCGTCGGCGACCCGGGCGCCGGGCGTGCCCGACCGCGCCTACGCCACCCTCGTCGAAATCGACGCCGGACGCTGGCCCGATTCGGCGAACGCGCCGGGCACCAAGGGCGGCGATCAGTGGATGAACCGCGCCGGAACCCTGCCGAAGACCGACTCGAGCGGTAAGGCGATCACCTATCAGGAATGGGACGTCAACCCGAAGCAACGCGGCCAGACCCGCGACGCCGAACGCATCGTGACCGGCAGCGACGGATCGGCCTATTACACCGGCGACCACTACCAGACCTTCACGAGGATGCGCTGATGGCCGAAACCATGTCGTTGTCGCGGTTCCTGGCCCCGAATGCCGGCTCCGATGCGGCCGCGGCGCGGCAGAACGGCCGCGCCCACCGGGCGGCGACGGGGCCGGTCCTCGGCGCCCTCGACGTCGGCGCCGGACCGTTCAGCGGGGTACGATTCCAGGTCCCGGACGGGTATATCGCCCGCGAGGTCCGGGGCGCGAAGATGCGCACCACCGAGGGCGTTTTCGACGAATTCGCCGCAGCCCTGCAGTTTCCCTACTACTTCGGCGACAATCGCGACGCCTTCGACGAATGTCTGCGCGATCTGGACGAATTCGTCGGCGAGGCATCGGGATACGTGATCGTGATCCGGGATTCGGGCCAGTTGCTCGCGGATCAGCGCGAAGATCTGGAATGGTTCGACGAGGCCATGACGGCGGCCGCGAGCGCCTGGGCCACCCGCGGAACCGTCTTCCGCGTGGTGCTGCAGCGCCCGTCGCCGTCGTTGTCCGCGGTCGAGCTGACCCTCGCCGGCGCGGGATGACGCGCCTGGCCGGCGTCGCTCGCGTCCGGTTCAGCGCAGGCGGCCGGCCAGGTCCTCGCCGAGCAGGACGAACACATCCGTGGTTTCGTCGATGAGCTGTTCGCGGGACATGTCGATGTCGCCCTGCAACCAACTCGTCAGCGTCTGGACGAGTCCGCCCACCAGATAGGTCGCGCGGAATCCGATGGCCGGGTCCGGGGTCGGCGAGCTCATTCCGTAGAAGTCGATGCCCTGCACGGCAACGAGATTCGCGAACGAGGCGATGGACTGCAGGGTGCGTGAGCGCAGCTCCGGGGTGGAGGCGCTCACCGCCAGCGCGACCTGGGCCTTGCGCGGATCGTCGGTCAGCACGTGGATACCGGCCGCGACGGCGGCGTGCGCCATCGTGCGTGTGTCGCGCTGTGTGCGCCGGGTGGACGCGTCGGGAGAGTGGTCGCTCGCCTCGGCCGCTGAGCCCCCTGCCTGCTGCAGGGCCTGCACGATGGCGTGCGCGAGTTCCTCGGCGATGCCGTCGAACAGTGCGGTGAGAACGGCATCGCGGCCGGTGAACTGTTCGTAGTAGTACCGCTCGTTCAATCCGGCCTGCGCGCACAGCCCGGCAACCGTCAGCTTGTCCACGCCCTGGGTGCCGATGATCTCGAGTGCCGCGTCGAGCAGCGCGGCACGCCGGCCCGCGCGCCGTTCGGCGGCCGAGATACCGCCATAGGTCCGCTGTGCCGTCACGGTCCGATTGTGGCACGGACGCGATTCTGGCATGGTCTCTTGCCAGAACGAGGGTTTCTGGTGGATGCTATTGCCAGATTCCATGCGAGGAGGGCGACGATGCCTGGTCCGGGATATTTCTCCGACGATTCGATGATCCGCCGGGTGATGCGCAAACGCGCGGTGGGACTGACCTACGGCCTGCGAGCGCTGGTGATCGGCGCGGTCCATCCGCTGCTGTTCGTCGGCACCGCCGAGAACACAGCCCACCGCGCCACCCCCTACACGCGGCTTGCACTCACCGGCCGGCTGTTCGAGGCGGTGTTCCTCGGCGACAAGGACGAGGCCGACCGGGCGCTGTCGTTCACCCGAAAGCGGCATGTCCCCGTCGAAGGTGTGCTGCCCGAGAATGCGGGCCCGCATCATCCGGCGGGTTCGCACTACTCCGCACTGGACCCGCACCTGATGTTCATGACCATGGCATTCACCGCCGACTCCGCCGAGGTCATGCACGACGTGCTGGTGCGCAAGCTGACTTCGGGTGAGCGGGAGGACCTGTACCAGGACTACGTGCGCTGGGGTGAGTTGTTCGGAATGCCGCGTTCGGCCGCTCCCGCCGACTATCCGGCCTTCCGGCGGGTCTTCGATGCCTACCTCGCCTCGGACGAGCTGTACCTGACCGAGGAGGCGCGGCTGGTCGGCTCGTATCTGGCGGGCGCGCAGGTGCCGCATCCGCTGCCGCGGCCGTTGCAGCAGGCCAGCAGTGGCGCGCATCTGCTGGTCCAGGGCTCGCTACCGCCGCGGATCCGGCGGATGTACGGCATCCAGTGGGGCCGCCGCGTTGAGCTCGCGTACCGGGGGCTCGCGCAGGCCGTGCGCACCGCCCACGTGCGGCCGCCGCTCGCGCCGCCGGTACTGCGCGACACCCTGTCCGGACCGAGCGCACCGGTCTATCGCCTGATCACCCGGCGGGAAAAGGACCTGGTCGCGAGCGGTAGGTCCAGCATGCCGGGGGTGGATCCGCGCAACTACGCCGAACGGCACGCGGTCTGAGCGGCGCCGCCCCGCACGTCCCCCGCTCCCTCGGGAAAAACCGCTTGGGCGTGCATGGGAAGATCGGTTCATGTCCAGTCCTGCCCCCAGCGAACGCAAGCAGCGGGTCCTCTCCGGCGTCCAGCCGACCAGCGACTCCTTCCACCTCGGCAACTACCTTGGTGCGCTGCAGTATTGGGTGCCGTTACAGGACGACTACGAGGCGCTCTACTTCATTCCGGACATGCACGCCATCACGGTGTCGCAGGACCCCAAACAGCTGCGCAGCCGTACGCTGCGCAGTGTCGCGCAGCTGCTCGCGGTAGGTATCGACCCCAAGCGGTCCACCCTGTTCGTGCAGAGTCATGTGCCCGAGCATGCCGAACTCACCTGGGTGCTGAGCTGCATCACCGGCTTCGGCGAGGCCAGCCGGATGACTCAGTTCAAGGACAAGGCGGCCAAACAGGGTTCCGACAACGCGACCGTCGGCCTGTTCACCTACCCGATCCTGATGGCGGCCGACATCCTGCTGTACCGCGCGCAGCTGGTCCCGGTCGGTGAGGATCAGCGCCAGCACCTGGAGTTGACCCGAAACCTGGCGCAGCGCTTCAACACTCGCTTCAAGAAGACCTTCGTGGTCCCCGAACCGCATATCGTCACCGGTACGGCGAAGATCTACGACCTGCAGGATCCGACCTCGAAGATGAGCAAGTCCGCCGCCAGCGACGCGGGCCTGATCAATCTGCTCGACGATCCCAAGGTGTCGGCGAAGAAGATCCGCTCGGCCGTCACCGACACCGAACGGGAGATTCGCTACGACCCGGAGACCAAACCGGGCGTCAGCAACCTGCTGGTGATCCTGTCCTCGCTCACCGACACGCCCATCGTCACACTCGAAAAAGGCTTCGAGGGCAAGGGATATGGCGAGCTCAAAGCCGATGTGGCCGACGCCCTGGTGGAATTCGTGACACCGCTGCAGGCGAAAGTGCAAGAGTATCTGGACGATCAGGGCGAACTCGATCGCATTCTCGCCACCGGTGCCGAGCAGGCGCGCGAGATCGCCGGTAAGACCCTCGCGCAGGTGTACGACCGAGTGGGTTTCCTGCACCGCTGATCTGCGCCGCGCGAGGCCGTGTGTTGCGGTTGAACAGGTTCGGGAGGACAGGTGCTCGACAAGCTCAAGGCGCGGATCCAACGTGAGGTGCGAGCGCGGCCGTGGCTGGACCACGCCGTTCGCGCCGGCGGCAGCTACCAGCGCCAGCGCGGCGACTATTTCGCGGCCGGCATCACGTATTTCACGGTGCTCTCGCTGTTTCCGCTGCTGATGGTCGCCTTCGCCGTCGCCGGGTTCGTCCTCGCCCGCGATCCGCACCTGCTCGAGGAGTTGCGCGACAAGATCGTCGAGAACATTCCGGGGTCGTTCGGCGGCCAGGTCAACGATCTGATCGACCAGGCGATCAAGTCCCGGACCAGTGTCGGCCTCATCGGTCTGTTCATCGCCGCCTACAGCGGATTGGGCTGGATGGCCAACCTGCGCGCCGCCCTGACCGAACAGTGGGAACAGCCCGCACACGAGGGCAATTGGTTCAAGACCAAACTGTCGGACCTGATGGCACTGGCCGGGCTCGGCGTCGCGATGGTGGTGTCGCTGGGCCTGTCGGCGTTGTCGTCGAGTGGGCTGGCGCTGCAACTGCTGGAAAGTGTCGGGCTCGACAAGGCGCCCGGCGTCTCGTGGCTGTTGCGATTGCTCACGCTGGTCCTCGCGGTGCTCGCGTCCTGGGCGGTCTTCGTCTGGATCATCGCCCGGCTGCCCCGCCAGCCGGTGACCTTCACCAGCGCCGTGCGCGCGGCGTTCATCGCCGCGATCGCCTTCGAGATCTGGAAGCAGGTGGCCTCCTTCTACCTGCAGAAGGTGCTCACCAGCCCCGCGGGCGTCGCCTTCGGCTCGATCATCGGCCTCATGGTCTTCGCCTACATCACCGCCCGCATCATCCTGTTCGCCACCGCCTGGGCCGCCACCGCGCGGGAGAACGAGGTGGAGGCAGAGATCCCGGCGCCGGCACCGGCGGTGATCGAGCCGCGGATGCACGCGGGCATGACGGCGAGCACGGGCCTGGCCTTGTTCGGCGTGGGTGCGGCGCTGGGTTCGATGGTCGGTATCGCGCGCCGGAAGCGGTGAGGCGTACCGCTCGATCTGCGCAGCCAGCCGGCGCGGCGGGTGCCGCAACGGTTACTCCAACCAGGATTTTCGCTGATAGTAAGCGTCTTCATCGTCATCGGGCACGTCGTAGAGGTTGTACGGCGGTGACGTATTCGGCGAAGCATGCTGCCGCGGAGGGGTATTCGACCGCTCCTGCCGATGGTCCTGCCACAATGCCGACTGGCGCTGGGCCGCCGGTCGGTCCTCGGGCCGATTCGGGGGCGAATTGCGGGGCCGGTCAGGCAATCCGGACCCGGCGGCCGCGCCGAGTGGTCGGCCCAACGCGTCGCCGGTCGCCGCGACCGCCTCGGCGACCTGAGGATCGGCGCTGAAGACCTGCACGGCATCACGTACCTGGACGCGTGCGGCCGCGAGGGCCTCGGCAGCCAGTCGGGTGAGCTCGGCACCCACGGCCGCGCCACCGTAGGTCAACGCGCGATCATCGATTCGGATCGCGATCTCTCCGTCGGCGCAAGCTTCCACCACCAGATACCCATCCAGTGATCGGGCAGATGACCGCGCTGTCGTCAACGCTTCCGCAAGTCGGCGGGTGCTTTCGTGGATCGGATCCTGATCGGTCAACCCCATATCGAACTCCTCCCTCGTACCGGGCAAGCGTAACGTGAATCTTTACTCAGGCTTTGAACTCGCCGCTTCGATGCCCGTACGATGACGCTTCGTGGGTGATCCATTGAGCGAGACTCTGAAGATCAACGGCGCCGACGCCGCCATCCTGGCCCGCAACGTGAAGGCCCGCGCCGGAGAAATCAAGGACGTCAAGCACGGAGAGGCCGCGACCACGGTGACGAACGGGTTCCCGGGCTTCACCATCGGCGAGGCGTGCACGACAGCCGGCACGGCGGCGTCGCAAGCGTTGCGGGACTTGAGCACAGCGCTGGATGTCATCGGCGACAACACGGTGACGGTATCGGCCAAGTTCCTGCACATCGATGAGGCCCGAGCACGCGAGTTCGATCGCGCCGACGCGGGCCGCTGACCGGATGAAGACAAAGGGGGGCGGCTGTGTCCGCGACGAAAACTCAAGCGGAGCAATGTAATCCGAGCGCACTGGATTCGCTCATCACAGAGTGGCAGACCGTGCACGACACGGTCGAAACGGCCTTGGACAAGACGGGCAACGACTACCGTCAGTCTGTCGACTACTGGACCGGTAAGACCGGAGATCGGGCACGTGACACCGCGGCGCAAGCGGTCACCGCCGGACGCTCGTTCACCGGTGACCTCACTGCGGCTCTCACAACACTGAGAGGCGATCGCGATGCGATCTGGGCGGCCAAGAATCGCGCCACCGGGGCGATTACCGCTGCCACTCAGGCGAAATACGATGTTGCCGAGGACGGTACGGTCTCCGCCGGCCAAGATGCCATCGTGGCCGCGACAGCTTCCTTGGATCAGGCGGAGGACAGGAGGAATGCAGTTGCCGCGCTGACCAAGTACGGCAAGGACACGTTCGAGCAGCCGATCAAGACGGCGCTGAACGACCTGGGGACGATCGTCGACGCGGCGGCAGATCACATCCGGAAGGCATTCGAACACAGCGGCGGTGTCACCGCCGTCGCGGCCGAAGCGCCGGGAAAGTTGGATCCGAGCAAGCAACTGACCGCGGAGCAGGGGAAGGCCGACGGTGAGACCATCGCAGACGGGAAACTCTCCGACGATGAGAAGCAGCGGATTCTCGATCATCTGCGCCAGACCGGGCTCACCCCGGAACAACTGACGGCCCTGCGAGAGGGGAAGGACGTCACGGTCCCGGCCTCCACCATGAGCTACCTGTCGAACCTCTACGACGAGGCGGGCCGGGACGGCCTGATCTCGCTCTCGGAGACTTTGAAGCGCGACGGCTCGCCCCAATCCCTCGAACTGCGACAGAGCCTGGCCAACGGGATGATGACACTGTCCAACGAGCACCTCGTGAGCCGTGATTCGAAGGGGACGGTCACCGACCGCGGCGGGTACCGGAAACTCAACTCCGAGGTTCGCGAGATAATCGGCACCCGGCCGAATATCAGCGGGGCACCCGATGCGAACACCAGAGATATTCCCGACGATTACCGATCGGGATTCTTCGGTGGTCACAATGTCGACCGCCAGAGCGCGATCAAAGAGTACACCGGGGACTTGGACAAATTCGCCGACTTCCTCTGGGATGCGAACAAGGAATACCAACCCGGCGAGAAATTCGGTGTGGAACTGGGGCGTCAGGCGGCCCACCAAGCGTGGATCATCGATCACGATGGATACACCGGGTACGAAGGTACGAAGCTTCAGGACGGTGAGGCGTTGCGCCACACGGAGCACAGTGCGCAGAATCTCCTGGACGTGGCCGCTCGTAATCACGATGCCGACCACGCATTGCTCACCGGTAAAGGCAGCGACGAGTTGTTCGGTAAGGACACGCCGGGGCAGTCGTGGCATCCGTACGACGCGGGTAAATTGACAACGACGCTGTTGACGCACAAATGGGCAGACGGTGGCGACGCTTTGGGGAACATGTATCGGTGGGTGGAGGACGATTCGCATTCTTCCGACCCCGCCGTCCGAACGCGCGCCGGTGAAATTGCCGGCGGCCTGTCCGGCAGCCTGGTGAAGAACTATGACACATTGATGAATGTGCACGGCTCGCATACCGAAGCGTTCGGTCAGGTCAATCCCGAGGCGGTGCAGGCGCTGTCGTCCGCGCTGGCTCCCTATGTGCCCGATATGGCCGGAAACCTGCCGCCCGACGTCGCGCACACCGGGTTTACGCCACCCGATGGCATCCATGACGACCGACGACCGGGCGCGCAGAAGATTTTCGCACTGATGGATACCGACAAGGATGCGGCGACACAGTTCAATGCGAAGGCGCTCGTCGCGGCGTCGGAACTCCAGTCCAGGTGGGTGGAAAGCGCGCTCGACAACCCGGGCAATCCGCAAGGCTCACTGGCGACCACATCCGGCAGGATCCAAGCTCTGGTCGACCAGGGGCTGACGATGGAAGCGTCCGATCGCACCGGCGATGCCAATAAGGCGGCCGCACTGGACGCCGCTCACCACTTCGCGAACAAGGGTGCCGCCTACGACTCGATCAAGTCCGTTCTCACCACCGGAATCAAATATGTTCCGGTGGTCGGAGATATAGCGGCACCAATAATCGACGTGAGTAATCCCTGGGGGAAGAATGCTCTGATCGGCCTGTATTCGGCACCGGATCCCGCGCAGCCTCGAATCGACTCACACTTCCAGCCGGCTCAAATCTCCTACTCGGTAGCCGACACCTTGCAGGCCAGAGACGGGTATATCGCGCACGATCCCCGGTATACCGATATGTTCGATTCTCGCGGACAGCTGAAAAGCTACCAAACCCTGGTCGAGGACGATCACATGCCCGAGCAGGTGATCGATTCGAATCTCACCAATATCATCAACAGCTACAACAACGGTGCGTTCAGCGATAAATTCTTGCAACTTCAGAACGATGTCGACAAGGGACGGAATTCGATCAAGTGAAGCGTCTGGTCGGGGGCTTTCTGTGCGCCGCGATCGTGGCCGGGCTGGTTGCGTGCGGTACCGAGCCGAGCGCCGCACAATCGGCCGCGGACGATCTGGTCGGTCATGCCGTCGCGGCCGGCAGTGCCGACAAGACGGCGGTTCACGGCTTGCTCACCGGCCATGCGCCCCGCGACGGTGTGACCGCAGATCAGGTACTCGGCAATTTGCTGCATCGACATTGGGATGACCACGGGGCCGCGATGGGCGCGCTGTTCTCGTGGATCGGAACGGACGCGAAGGCATCCGATCCGGCAGTCGCAGCTCGCGCCGGCGAATCCGCAGCCGGGCTGGCTCGATACCTGGGTGATCACGTAGCCGACCTGCTCAATCTCGACGGTCCCCGAACCGCATCGGTCGGACAGGTGAACCCGAAGGCGGTACAACAGATCAGCGCCGCCCTGACGCCATATATCCCCAATATGGCAGGAGTCCGCTTGCCGGGTATCGCCGCGGCGGGATTCCCGGCACCTGACGGGAGCGACCCCATCGGACGCGACGCGGTCAACGTCTTCGCTGTGGTCGGCAGCGACAGGGACGCCGCCCAGCAGCTCGTGGACGCGACCTTCGCTGTCGCCGGAGCCATTGCCAGAGAGTGGGTATTCGCTGAACTGGATCACCGTGCCGCCACCGCTGGGCCCTACGAGTACGGAGTGTTGTGCGGGATTCTCGATCGCGGTCTCACCGCGGAAGCGGACGACCGAACTCGAGACGAGTTCGGTGATACGACCCCTCCGCCGGTCGATGACAAACGTCAACAGCCCTACGTCGCGTATGACGCGCTGCTCGGAGCCCTGCCGGAGATCGATATCGCGACAGCCATTCAGAGCCACAACGGTTTTATCTTTCACGACGCTCGCTACACGTATTTATTCGACGACGAGGGACAGTTGCGGGATGTGATCCAGCTGATGAGATCCGGCCCTCTCTCTGGCCAGGTGGTCCAAAGCGACCTGGCCAATGTCATTTGCAACGACAGTAACGGCAGGATGGAAGTGCCCTATCTCGGCTTCTACGGTCGCTACCGGCAGGGGCGGGACGCCGTCGAGTAGCGAAAACTGCGCGCGGCCCTCGGCCCCGAGAACTGTGTTCTCGCGGCTATTGCCCGGGTGCTTGCCACGGTGCTCCCGACGGAGGAGTCTGAACAGGACCGGTGGCGCCGCCGGGCGCTGCCCCGAGCAGAGAGGGGGTGGGTCGTGTTCGCACGGTCTACCACGATTCAGGCGCAACCCTCCGCTATCGATGCCGGGATTGCGCATATGCGGGATGACGTCATGCCGGTGTTGAAGGAAACCCCCGGCTGTACCGGATTGTCTCTCCTCGTCGATCGCACCTTCGGTCGTTGTATCTCCACTACCGGATGGGAAACCGAGGCTGCCATGCACGAGAGCGAGCCGGGTTTCATGGCGGCGCGCGACCGGGCCGTGACGGTCTTCGGCGGTACCGCCGCGCAGGTCGCGGAATGGGAAATCGCCGTCCTGCACCGGGACCATCCCTCGATGCCCGGGGCATGCGTCCGCGCCACCTGGATCAAGACCGATCCGAGCCGCCTCGACATGTCGACCGACGCCTACCGCAACTACATCCTGCCGGGGATGGAACAGCTCGACGGATTCTGCAGCGCGAGCCTGCTGATCAACCGCGCATCCGGCCGTGCCGTCTCCTGCGGCGTCTTCGACAGCGCCGAGGCCATGCAGCGCAACCGCGAGCAGTCCGCGGCTTTGCGTGTCGACGCGGCCCGCCAGGTGGGTGTCGAGGCGATCGATGTACGGGAGTTCGAACTGGCGTTGGCGCATCTGCGGGTGCCGGAACTGGTGTGAGCGCGTCGCGGCGTCGCCATCGGGCGACGCCGCAGTCAACTGCGCTCTTCAGCTATCAGTTCTGCGTCGGCAACGGCAGGTATGCAGCTCAGCGATCAATCGACGGGCGAATACTCCTGCTGTATCTGCATCATGCGTGTGATGTCGTGACAGATGCTGTCGGTCGCGGCAGGGTCGATGCGAAAATCGTTGTACTGCTGGCGATAGGTGTAGCGCCCGTCGCCCTCGACATCGAACCAGCTGAGATATTGCGGGGGATAGGGCCTGGGGTGTTGCAGCCCGCACCGGACCTCGATATGCCCCGAGCCCGCACGCGGCGCTTTGAGCAGCTTTTTCATCCGGTCGGTGGTGGTTTCCCTCGTGCCCGTCCAGGAGTCGAGATCGGTGCGGATGCGGTCGAAACTCTCGATCAAGGCGGGTTGCTTCCCGGCCGGGAGGTTGCCGAGAACAGCGCCGAACACCTTCGACACAATGGAGGCACTGCCCGCCTCGATCACCACGTTGCCGCCGTAATCCGCTACGGGGCCGGGCCTTTGGACCAGCGTCACGCCCACTGTGGTGTCGACTGCGGCGTAGATTCTGACAGGTCGCTTACGAGTTCCCGTGAGTAACAACGAGATCGCGGGATTCGTGACGACTCGTAAGGCGGCAGACAGGTCTGGGTCGAAGCCCTTCGGCATCCTGGTCCGCAGCTCCCAGCTCATCTGCTCGTACTCGCTCTGCCATTGTGCCGACGAACGCAGCTGAATCGGATACGGGTATCTATCCTTGCCCGTCTCTTTCCAGACGTGCATGAATTCGTCAGGTGTGAACTCCCATTTCACCGCTGACGCCCCTCGTCATCGGGGCGAAACTGCGCTGCGGGGGCGTCGGCGCCGATGGCCTCCGGCAGAGTTCGTTCGCGACGGCCCAGTAGTTCCTCTTCTCGATCCATGATCAGGTAGTCGGGAGTCTTGTGCTCCCGCTCGGACTCGTCCTTCTTGCCGGCGCCGCCCATGCCGGGCATGCCGCCGAGTCCGGGCTGTCCAGGGCGAGCACCAAAAGTGCTCGCGGCGACGGGATTTGCACCGCCAGGCACTCCGGGGATGCTTCGGCCCGGACCGCCCGACTGGGCGCCGCTCGAACCGCCATGCGTGCCATAGGAGCCGACCCCGGACCCCGGTCCACCTCCGCCGTATCCCGCAGCGTTGGTGGAATCAAACCCCGACGGCCGGGTATCGCTGCCGGGGAGAGCCGACGTAGCAGGGTTCGATGCGTTCTGGCTACCGGGCGGATTGGAGCTCTGCCCGGACCGGGATGCACTGGCTGGGTCGGTCTGTTGTGAAGCGTCCGGATCGGACTTGTCGGTCGTATCATCCGGTTTGTGCTCGTCCCCCTGGGAATTGGGGCCACCCGGATTCCCCGAATTGTTTATCCCATTGCCGCTGTTCGACAGTCCGCTGTTCGGGCTGTTCGTGCCATCACCACCAGGATTATCGACCGGGACGAAGGTGGGGACGCCGTCGCCCGCGGGCCGGTACGTGGGGTCGTAGTTGTTGTGCATGGCGTCTATCGCCTGCTGACGAAGCTCGGCATCGGCCTTGCCCTTGTCGATCGTCGGAGCCGGCGGCGCGGCGCCGAGTGCGCTCGTCAGTACATCTGCCAGATTGATCGCAGGGGACGACGTCGTATCTGGAGGCGGCACAGCCAATTTGGCTGCCTCCGCGCCATAGGCCGCGGCGGTGATCCGTGCGCTGACCGTCGTGATGACCTCTTGGACATCGGTGGCCTGCTGAACGAACTTTCTGGCGGCGTCCGCAGCGGCGCCGGCGAACTGGCCATGAAAGCTGTCGGACAGCTCCTTTTGGATCGATATGTTCAAGCCGAACAGAGCGCCACCGAGCGCGGAGGCGATATTGAACCACTTTTTGGCGTGTTCGTGCATCGCGTCCGGCTTTATGCTTACGACCTTGTCATAAATATCTTGATGTTCGAGTGCCTCCCAGGGCTCCAGATCTTTAATGTAAGAGGGGTCGGTACTTTGGTGGTGAACGCCCTGCTCAACTTGGTGCGCACCATGCTGAGCTTGGTCGGCCGACTTGCGATTCTCGTATTCCTGCAGCATTGGCCCGAGAAAGGGACCAAGAATGGATGTGCCCGGGTCGGGCTGGCTGTTGCCGCCCATGATCAGTTACCCTTACCGATCGAGGATTCGATTGCCGAGGCGATATTCGCCATATCGGCACACGGATCGGCGGCCTCGCCGCGACCGCGCAGGGTCAATAGCATTCGGATGAATACCGACCCCGCCTTCGTGCGCAGATGCGTTTCGCAGGATCCGGGGATGCTCTGGTCCTGACCGGACGTTGCCTCGCGCCCGTTCACGGGTGCAATGGGATGCAGCCACGAGCCGTTCTTCTGCTGGTCCTCCGCGAATGAGATATTTGTCGAATCGACGTCCATACTGCGGACATCCGAAGTAAACCTGCAGGTAAACGCAGTGTACTCGGTTACCGAGTCGTTCGCGCGTTTACGCGACCTCGGATTGAAACCGGCCGCAGTAACAGTTTCGTCTTGGATCCACGTGCACGGATCGAATGTAACCGCCGGCCGACCACTATCCGTGGCACCGTCTTGCTTCGGAGGCTGCAAACTCGGTGCTGTCAGTGTGGGAGCGGGAGGCATATTGGCTAGTTCGGAAATCGACCCCGGGGCGGAAGTGGCGGATTTGGAGACTCCATCACCATTGGAAGAACAAGCGGATGAAGTGGCCAGCATGATTACTGCGCAGCCTACGGTGAGCCAGATCCGAACGTTCATTTCGCAATGCCTGACGATGTATTGATGGCCCGGCGATTCATGTCATCGGCTCCCTGTAGGTCGTTACCGGCTCGGAGGTAAGCTGCAGCCATTTGCAGCGCTGCTTCCTGTATTCCGAGAAGTGCTTCGGTGAGACTCTCGCCCTTTTTCGCGAATCCGCTCTGCAGATCAGATGCGGAGGTAAAATTCCCGAACCCGCTGAGAGCATGGATCAGGTACGAATCCTGGACCTGCTCGTCCAGCGATTCCGCGAATCGCTCGAATACCTTCGCGCATTTATGTGCAGCCCCCGGCTCCATCTTGAATGTTCCGTCGACCGCCTGCTGCCACAGCGCGTTAGCGGTTGACTGCCCCACGTCCATCGGCGTCCCTCCCGTCGTGCGTCCCGCTCACCTTACTGGACGCTCGGTGGGCGCTCACGGTTCCCTCGACTGCTCGATCTGCTGTGCGGGCTCCGCGAAAGATGCAATCCTTGCTGGGGTTATGCGGGGATCGAATGAGATTCCGCCAGGGTGGGGCAGTGGGGGATTGCGTGGTGATGTGCTGCCACGGTCGAAGCGAACCTGAAGGGAGGCAGGCATGTCGGAGTGTGGTTCCACGTTGCCGAGGCGGCAGCTGGGGCGGTATCTGCGCAACGGGCGTGAGGAGTGCGGGTTGACGCTGCATCAGGCGGCTGCGCTGATTCAGCGCAGTGCGAGTACGTTGCAGCGGATCGAGCGGGGGATGGTGGCGCATCTGCGTGAGGTGGACATCGATGCTCTGTGCAAGGTGTACGGATTCGACGGCGACCACACCGCTGCAATGAAAGCCCTTGCTGCGCAAGGCAACGAGTTGAGTTGGTGGTGCGAGTACGGTGATTTGTTGCCCCGAACTTCGACTTCTATGTCGGTCTAGAGGCGTCCGCGAAGCGGCTGATCACTTACGAGCCAGAACTCGTTCCCGGACTGCTGCAGACACCGGCGTATGCGAGCGTGCTGTTTCACACCGGCTATCCGACCGACACTGCGGACGAGCACGCGCGGAGAGTCCAGTTGAGGATGCGGCGGCAGACGCGAATCACTCGAAAGCACCGGCCTGTGACTCTCGAGGTGATTCTGCGAGAATCGGTGCTGCGCTGTGTGGTTGGTGGTCCGAAGGCGATGGCCGCCCAGCTGAAGCATCTAGCCGACGTCAGCACTCTGCCGAACGTCGACGTCCACATCTTGCCGTTCTCTGCAGGGCTTCCGCTGGGGGAGCCCATCGGGCCTTTCGTCATCTTGGAATTCGGTACGGACGGGGTCGGCTGCCCGGATGAACCGCCGGTGGTCTATACCGAATGTTTCACAGGGGGTTTGTATCTTGCGAGACCGGCCACTGTTCAGCGCTACCATAGGGCCTACGGAGATCTCCGACGGAGTGTGTTGGACGCTGTCGCCAGCCGTTCCCTACTCCGGCAGATGGCGAAGGAGTACGTATCGTAATGGATGACTTATCGACTGCGCGTTGGTTCAAGAGCATTCATAGTGGCGCCTCCGAGAACTGCGTCGAGGTTGCGTTTCTTCCGAATGACGTTGTGGGCGTTCGTGATTCGAAAGACTCTACCGGCCCCGCATTGACCTTCACCGGCGCTGAATGGTCCTCCTTCACCGCAGCCGCAACCCGCGGTGACCTCGATCACTGATCACTTTCATACCTTGATGTCAGTCAGGCGGTGCCTTCCGACGTGCCGAAGGCGGGGGCTGGCATGGCGGCGTTCGCGTAGAAACGAGCGAGCTCGGTCAGTAACCGGCCCGAACTGGCCTTCATCGCCCCTGACGTCATCCCGCCCACATGGGGACTCAGTGTGGTGTGTGGCTGCGAAGCCAGCGGCGAGCTGAAAGACTCTCCCTCCGCGGCGAATACGTCCACGGCGACGTGGCTGAGGCCGCAGTCCGGGTCGCGCAATGCCGCGTTCAGGGCATCTTCCGGAACCACCAGTTCCCGCGATGTGTTGACCAGCACCGACCCAGGCTTCATCCACCGCAGCTCTCGCGCGCCGATGAGTCCTGTGGTCGCGGGGGTGGCCGGCACATGAACCGAGATGATGTCGCAGCTGGTCAAAAGGGCGCGGAGACTCTCGGCGCGGAATGCAGGCCATTGTGCCGCCGCTTCGGCAGTGAAGCGCGGCGACCCGTGGACCCACACCTCCGCCCCGAACGGCTGGAGACGTTCCGCCACTGCCTGCGCGATCGCTCCATTGCCGACGAGGCCGACCCGCGAATCCGACAGACTCCGAACGGGAATACCGTCGATCGCCGTGTCCCAGTCTCCGGCCCGGAGGGCGGTATCCCGCTTGATGATTCCGCGGAGGGCGTCGAGCATGAGCCCGATCGTCAACTCGGCAACGGCGCCGGCGTTCGCGCCCGGGGTCGACAGGACTGTGACTCCCAAGTCGTGGGCAGCGTCGAGATCGAAACTGTCCAGACCAGAAGCGGCCTTGGCGACCAGCCGCAGTGGTTGTTCGTGCCGGCCGGTTGTCATCTGCTCGGAGACGTTGCGGCTCAGAGGGATACCGGCGCGACATTTCAGCGCGTCGTATCCGCCGCCACGATCGAAGGCTGCCACGATCTCGTCCGACATGAAGGCATCGAAATCGATACAGTCCCAACGGTGTTCGATCTCGGAACGAGCAGTGCGATCCGCAACTCGATGTAGGTTGACCGTCGGGACGAGACCGAGTTGAGTCAAGCCTTCGAGTTCAGCCATTGCCAACCCGCTCGGCGCGGGATCGATGACGAGGATACGGGGATGAGTAGGCGTCGGGCGGCTCATCAGGCCACCATGTCAGGCGAGCGACCGGGGCAGAGCAGGGACGTTTGCGCGCGTCGGCTCGGTCTCATGGGCTGCCTTCGCACTTGCTCGAACCGTCTACCTGGCCACGGCACCGCTCGATCTGCGATGATCGAGCGGCGGCTGCTCGACTGATGCGGGCCGCTTCGATGCGTTGAATTCGAAGACCAGGAGGGGGTCATGCGTTTCGTTCCCGAATCTGTGCTGGGTATGGCGCAGACATTGGATCCGGCGGTCGATGCGACCAAGGCGCACGCGACGAACATCGCGAACGTTGGCTTCGATCCGTCGCATACCGGTCAGGACTATGGGCCTGAGGGGAAGAAGATTGCGGCCGGAGTCGAGGGACTTGTCAATATGTTGCAGTCCTGGTCCGACGCATCGGAGGCGACTGCAGGGGCGTTGCGGCAAGTTGTGGATCTGACGGTGGCCACCGACCAGGGGAGCGGTACGCAGATCGACGGCTCGACGGGGGGTCTCACATCCTGATGGTGGGGGCACAAGAATATGCGCAGCAGTATCAGGGCGCGGGTGAAGACGCGAAAAAAACACTCGCACGTTTCCTATCCGATGACGGCACCAACGTTTTCGACCCGCAAAAGATTTGGACGGACAAACCTCCGGTCGTTGCCGGCGACGTCAACGCGCTGCTGGACAACGGAGCCTTCGGGCTCGGATGGTTTCGGCTCGCCTTGATCCGATATCACCGAGTATGGGATGTGCTGAGGTACGAGGGCTTCAACCGGATTATTATCCCCCCGCTTGTTATCGGCGGTGAATCCATCGGCGCCTGGGAAATCAACACAGAGGAGGATCCGGATAATTCGATGCTCGAGCTCCAAGGGAGATGGTATGACCAACAACGTCATATGAACCTTCCCGGCTTGCAGAGCTTGGCAAGTGCGATACAAGCGGCCGCGCACGGTAGTGGCGAGCACTCGAAGGCCGCAGACATCGCAGCTGATCTCGCCGGCATCGCGGGTGCTGTGCCGGAGGTATGGGAAGGCCGAGGTGGCGACGCGGCACAGGATCATCTCGCAGGGTTTCACGCACATGCTGATCAACAAGCCCAGTACTTGGAGGCTGTAGCTTCTGCCCTGGAGGGCCTGCCGGAGGTCCTGCGCGAGATTGTGATGCACAAAGCGAACTTTGTTCGCTCTTTCGACAGTCCCCAGTGTCCAGTTGCGGGCCATGCGATGCGGTTGGACGGAGCTGAAGATCCCGTAAGCACGATAATCACTGTGGCAGCTGAGAGTACGACATGGGGCTACCTGCACGGTAAGCAGAACGAAGTGGCGATCGCCCAATTCCACATCGAGGGAGTGGGCGCAGGCAAAAATGGCGACGATAACTACAAGATCCGCACTGCCTGTCAGAACTGGCTGAAGGATCACTTCGCATACGCAGTGCGTGAAGCGTTTACCGCCTTGGTGCATCAATGCGCGCTCGCTGACTACTACATTCGCCAAGCGTACAAGCCGGTGATGGACCTTCTCGACAGTCACGACACGACTCCGTTCCCGAAACCGCCCGGCGGGCAAAATCCGAATCAGCCGACCAACACAGGTCCTGGGCCGACGGCTACCGGACCGGCTGCACCGACGACGCCGACATCGACGGTGCCGACAGCTCCTTCGGCCGTGGCCCCGACAGTTCCCTCCTCCGCCAATCCCAGTGCCGCACAGTTCAATCCGGCGCAAATCCTGTCCGGCTTGGCGAGCCAGGCAAGTCAGACCGTCCAGCAGGGACTCACGCAGACGTTGCAGCAAGGTCTCAGCCAGATTCAAAATGTCGCTCAACAGGGTCTCGGCGCGCTGGGTGGCAACTTGTCGAGCCTCGGAACGCAGTTATCGGGCGTCGGTTCTCAGATGACCGACGTCAAGGGTTCTCCCGGTTCGAAGGAGTTGATCAACGTCGGTGCGTTGGGCGGGACTCTCACGGTTACTCAAGCGCCGAACGGCACGATTACCGCGAAAGTTTCTGGCCCTGACGGGAAGTCGCAGGAGTACTCGATGGGGATCAAGGACGGGGTGCCGTTCTTGAAGCCCGGCCCGGGCGAGTCGGCAGATCCCGCCGCGACCGGACCTTCCGGCGAGAAGGGTTCGAATCCGGGAGGTGCGCGGTCGTCTGGTCCTGGCCCCGGTCCCGCGGGTGCTTCCGCGGCGGGATCTTCGGCGCAGTCGTTGACACCGGCGCCCTCGGGAACCGCTACGCCGGGCTCGGTGCCCGGACATGCAGTCGAGCCCCGAGCTGAGAACTCGAGCGCGGGGTCCGGCGCGGGAACGAACGCCCCTGCCGCACCCGGTATGCCGATGAGTGGCCTGCCCCACGCGCCCGCAGGTGGAGGGAAGTCCACACCGGACTCCGAGCGTCCGCCGAGCGGAATCGTTCCTCCGAAGCCGTTGTGGACGACGGTTCCTGGCGGTGACGGGCAGATACCCGACGGGCCTGCCGGGCCCGCTGGTCCGGGCCCCGAACTGGCGACGGTCGGTCCCCTGGATGGGAACTCGTCACAATCCACCACTGCGGGTCCCGAATTGGCCACAGCGGGTCCGTTGGACGGCGGGTCGTCAGCGCCGACGAGCCCTAGCCAGGTCACCACGACTGTTGACTCGCCTGCACCGGCAGCGACGCGTCCATCCACTGCCGGCGTGAAGATCGAAATCGACACCGGTGATGCGAAATGACTGATTACGCCGCGGAATTCGACCGAATCGTCGCCGACTATCGAGCCGGCTCGCGTGGCGTCCAGGAACGGTTCCTGGAGGTGGATGCGCAGACTACGACAGGTGGGGCGGAACTGGTCGCGAAGTTGCGGGAAAGTCTGCGGGATGAGCAGGAGCGCGCGGAAACTCCGGGGGAGGCGGCAACAGACGAACGGATCGAGCGTGACCGTCTGCTGTCCGAGGAGGCTGAGCGCGCGCGGATGCGAGCGGCCGAACGGCACAAGACGCAGAGTGCCGGACGGGAGGTGGTCGTCATGCCATCGGATTGGACCGACGAGGACGAAGCCCGGGCCGAGGGCTACGGTCCGCCGGAATCCTGGCTGCGGTAGCGTTTTCGGCGCAGTCTTCCGGCGCACGGTTGCGAACGATTCGATGATGACAATTCCCGGAACCGATCTCCTCGACCTGTGGCGTCAGTGGCTCGATCGTCATGGGCGCGATTCCGGCACCGAGTGATCGTCGGCTGCGCAGAGATGTGCGGTGGCTCGGTTGCGTCGCGGGGAAGGAGCGGTGTGGTGGATGAGTGGGAGCGTCAACAGATTCGGTCGGCCAATGACGGGTTGCGATCGACCCTGAACTCGATGCAGGACGATTTCGAGCGTGAGATAGGCGAACTGGAGGAGATCCAAGGAAAGCTCGCCGCGTTGCGGGTGCGGGCGACGTCGCCGAACGACCTTGCACGGGTGACGGTCGACGGGTCCGGCATCGTCACCGACATCACGATTGCCGAGGACGCTTTCCGGCGCAGTACACCGCGGCAGTTGACCGAAGACCTGAACGCGGCCATTCGCGGTGGTGTCGAGGCGGCCGCTCGAGCTCGGGCGAAGATCCTCGAGCCCGTCCAATCGGTGATCGACGGAATGGCGGACATCGATGAGGTCATGCCGGGCGTGCCCAGCATGCGTGAAGTGCGCGAACGGTTGTCGGAGTCTCGAACGAGAACGCAGTAACCCATTGGTGTGCTGGAAGATTCGTGGAACCGGTGCCGGGGCTGCCACGTCGAAGTGAAGGACGGCGCAGGGCGATGAGGGAGTGTGGGTGTGGTCGACTTTTTTGCTGACCCGGAGCGGTTGCGGGCAATATCGCCTCAGTTCGAGGCTCTGGGGGAGGAGGTCGAAACGGCCCTGGAGAAGTTGCGGACCGGGCTGGCCGCGGAGGGACGTTGCTGGGGTGGGGACAGGCCGGGTAAAGAGTTCGAGAAGAACTATCCGCAGGAAGGCGCCGGGAGCGTCAACCAGACCCTGGACAGCTTGGCGAAGTTGGCGGGGGCGTTGAAGGCGACCGGCGACAAAATCACCGGTACTGCCGCGATCGTTCAGAATCAGGATCAGGCCAGCGCCGACGGGATTCGCAAGGTATAGCGGGGGAGCAGTCGCGTGACGTTGTGGAAGCCGCCCCAGATTCCCTATTTGTCGGACTTCATTCTGGGGCACTGGCCGGAGGGCGACGAGGACGCCATGCGGCGTGCCGCCCAGCATTGGTCCGACATGGCCGAGGCGTTGAAGAAGCTGCAGCACCCGGCCGGCCAGTCGATGGCCGAAGCGCTGTCGGCGATCGACGGCAAAGCACATGACGCCATGTCGAGTTATTGGCAGGACATCGCCGGTGGCGACGGCAGTGACCTGCAGAAACTGATCGACGACTGCGAGAGCTTCGCAAAGCAACTCGAACACGGGGCTACCGATACCGAGCACGCCAAACTGACCATCTACATATCTGCGATGGCGATGTTGGCAAGTCTGCTGTGGACCTTTGTTCCGGGGGTTGGTCAGGTCGCCGAGGCCGGAGCTGTGGTGGGGGCGAAGATCGCCATCCAGAAGGCGGTTCAGGAGCTGATCGGCAAGATAGCCGCCAAAGGGGCCGTCTTTCTCGGTGAGCGCATGGCAGGCGTGGCGGTCAAGGTAGCTGTGGGCGCGGTCGTCGGTACGGCTTTCGGTGCGGGCACGGATGCCGCCGCCCAAGCGATCGAGCTCATGGAAGGACACCGGGAGGACGGATTCGACTGGGGTTCGCTGGGCACTGCCGCGGCATCGGGTGCGATCGCGGGTGGGGTCGCCGCGCCGGCGAGCGGACTGCTGTCCGGCAAACTCGATGACGGGGTTGCGGCCGCACTTGCCAGAGACGGTGACCCTGGGAAATTGGCGTCGTTCGCCGGACGGTACGTCGATCAGAACGTTGCCGAGCTCCCGGGCAACGTTGTCGGTAACGCCGCCGCTCAGCTGGCCACCAATCCTGATCATTCGATCGATCCCGGCACTTTGTTGGAGGGCGCCGGAGGCGGTCTGGCCAGAAAGCCCGGCGAGCACAACGTGCCCGGGCATGGTGATCCTGCGGCGGGTCCGCACCCGGAGTCGCCGCCGGACAGGCCCGCCGCCGGAAGCTCGGATCACGCGCCGCCTGCCGAGCCATCCCTGCCACCTTCGGATGCGAGTACTCCCTTCGCCGCCGACGTCACATATCCGTCGAGTACCCATCAGGATCCGGGTACCGTAGCAGCGGAAACCACTCCAGCAGCCGGCACGGATCGCGCGGCCACAGTAGCTGCAGGGCATCAGACATCTGTTGCGGCCCAACCTGACTCGAATGGCGCGAGCCAGTCCGGTGATTCCAAACCTCCGACCGAAATGCGGTCGCACACCGGGCCACAGCCGACTCCGGAGCCGGGATCGACGAATCAGCCGGCGCCGGCACAGGCGCCGCCGCCACCCGATCGTTCCGCCCCGCCATCGCAACCGCAGGCTCCCAACGCTGGACCGCTAGGGGATCGGCCGATGCCTGCGACGCGCCCGGCGCCGGATGTCGCAGCGCGACCGGATGCGCAAACTCCCGCTACGGATCGTGTTGCACCGCAGCGGGTTCCGGAATCTTCGCGATCGCCGATCGCCGATGCGCCCGGGCACCGGACTACCGAGCCGCCGACAGCAGCCGCCACACCTCGCCCGGAGGCCACGCCCGCTCGGCCGGGCCATACCGATACGCCCGCTCGACCGGATGCCGCCATCCGAGCTGTTCCCGACGCGTCGCATCGTCCGCCGGTTGCCTCGGAGCGGCCGTCGGGCACACCGGCGCGTCCGGAAAGTCCTCACCCGCCGGCCCGCCCAGCTCATCCGTCGAGCCCGCGGAATCCCGGAGAATTGCAGCGCACTTCTGATTCCACTCAACGAACCGACGCCCCGGCCCCGCATGATCCGGGTAGGGAAGTGGCTGCTCGTTCCCCGGAGTCTGGCGGCGCGCACCCGGATTCTCGGCGCGGCGATCACGCACCCGGAGATGTTCCGCGACAGGATGTATCGAACCGGCAAGACCACCAGCCGAACGGCTCATCCGATCGAGCGGATTCGCTTGGCACTCCGAGCGATAGCGCGCAGCAACCGCAACCGGTTCCGGTTGGAGTTGCGACCCCACCTCACACCCCCGGCGCCGAGCGCCCTGTGGATCCGCGGGACGCGAACTCGATCGACCACCCGACGCGCGACGGTATTCCCGACGTCTCCCCAGATGCCTATTCCGGCGGTGTGATCCGGCCGCGCGATGATTTCGCGGCATTCGAGTGGGCTGATGACGCGTATGAACGCTTCCGCGGTGATGATAGCGATATTCACCACATGGTCAGGGCCCTGGCCGATCATCCACGCGAGGACGGTAGTCACTTTTCGGCAGAGCACATTCAGCAGATCAAGAATCACCTATTCCGCGAGGAACATCCGATTCGGGACTACGACGGTGAAATCGTTCATCGGCGTTACGATGCGGACCCGGATATCGCGGAGGCGTGGATCAGGGTGAGATCCGGCCGGCCCGATCCGGCGGACCTGGTGCTGCTGGAACATGAGCTGGCGGAGTCGAACTACTACCGTGACCATCCGGGCGCCCTGTATCAGGACGCTCACGCACATGCCAATATCGATCACAACTGGGCCGAAGTCGCCGCGGGACGCTCGGGCGAACGGTACGACACCTTCTGGGGACCACACGATGGCACTGCTGATCTACTACAACCAAATCAGGGACGACCCGCACGAGGTGGAGTACCGGTTCGGGGAGACGAGAGAAGCCCTGGATCGCACCCTGACGATCGACAAGGCGAACAACACCCCCCACACGGACCAACCGGAGGACGTGATCTTCCGGTCGGCCGCGGGCCAGATCATGCTTCGGGCGAAACGCGAGAAGCAGTGGCCCCGGAACGGAGTAATCGCGTCCTGAGGGATGGCGAGGACGACCGAGACCAGGCGGGTGTCGATGGCCTTGTACGCGATATACCGGAAGACGGCGGAAACCGAGCACGAGGTGACCTACCGGTTCGGGAGCAGCGAGACGGAACTGAACCGCGAGCTGGTGATCGAGAAGACCGGCCCGGCCGTCATAGCGGCGGACGGAACGAACGACCCGCTGGTGATGAAAGTAGCCGGACGCATTCTGGCGCGGAAGGCGAACGACCCGAACTGGCCGGGCGGGGGCGGGATTCAAGCCTGAGCGACCGGGAGGAGCCGGCGCGACCCGGCCGGGGTGGTGACCGGCCACCGGACATTGCGGGACTCTTCCCACGTCGTAGGTCAGGGGCCGCCGACCGGAACGGCGCGCAGCGGCCGGGCAGCTCATGGGATCCGGCTTTCCATGAGGAGCCCTCGCGTTCCGCCCGGGACGCCGGTCTCCCTCGAGACGCGCCGCAGCAGCAGGTGCGTCGGGACTCTTCTCGGCACGCGCCGGACCCGAACGCGCCGCGTTCGGAGCATGCGGGCAACAACCAAATGCCACCGAGGTGGCCGTCGGCTCCGGATAGGCCGGGCAGTCGCCATGAGTCACAACCACTTCCAGATACGCCCCGCCGTGTCGAACCGCACGTCCCGAAACGAGAGCAGCCGGGAGGAAGACCCGACCGATCGCGTGACCACGAACGCCCGTTCACCGTGCGCCGCTCGGTTGACGAGTCGGGACGACCGGTTTCGAACCTGGTCATCCGCGTTCATCTCGACCAAGGCCCCGGTGTATCGAACCAGCATATGCGTGATGTAGCGCAAGCTGCCTGGACTGCGGCGGCGCAGATCACGGGTCCGCATCAGCGTCTGCCATGGGGCGATCGACCGGGCCTGCACATCGAGTTCGTCGCCGACCCGGCTCGCGCCGATCTGCACGCGGCCGTAGATCACAGCGGTAGTCCGGAACGCGGGATCTGGCCGACCGGCTCGTCGCCGCAGGCGCTGGCCGGACGTTTGCGCGAACACCTCGGACTCCCAGCCGATCACGACGGGCGAGTAGCGCTGGACGCCTA
This sequence comes from Nocardia mikamii NBRC 108933, assembly GCF_001613505.1. Taxonomy (GTDB): domain Bacteria; phylum Actinomycetota; class Actinomycetes; order Mycobacteriales; family Mycobacteriaceae; genus Nocardia; species Nocardia mikamii. Next base: position 49,635 of record NZ_BDCM01000002.1, on the reverse strand, counting down.
CGATATTCAGCGCCTGAGTGATCGAATCGCCGAAACGAACACCGCTGCGCCCCTACGCGGCTTGCCCGATACGCGCGAGGTCGGTCCTGGCAAATTGGCTCCCTTGGAGAATCCCTCCTATCAGGAGTATGTGCGCAATGCGCTACGTGAGGGCGACCGTTACGCGACCTGGTTCGATCCGCGCACACATGAGGCCGGCAGACTGATCAACGATGGTGGCCCCGAAGTCCCCGGCCGCCGGAACTCCTGCGGCGACAACATCATGGCCGGGTTGTCGTCGTTCTACGGTGACCCGCAGATCTCGCATCCGCGCCACCTGGACCGGCTTCCCGACGGGAGTATCGACCACTGCAGCCCTGAACGGGGAGTGATCGATCGCATCGGCGACTGGCTCGGCGCGGACTGGCAGTCGTTCGGACATCGCGATGCCGCGAACGGTTTCGGTGAGTTGCACGACCTCATCGATTCGCTCGGGCCGGGCTCCTCGGCAGCGGTAGCGGTCGGATTCCACGCCCGCGATCCTCGGACCGGGCTGCCGCAGTACCACGCGGACGGCAGCCCTGTTATCGAGGCGGGCCACGGTGTCCTCGTGGTCTATCCGCGGGACGCCGAAGGCCCGGTGTGGTGGGATCCGGTGACCGGCCAGGCATCCGACCGCCCATTCCCACATCTGGTCGCGGACGCGGCCAGCCTGCACGCCATTCCACTCACTCAGGATGCGAGGCCGCATGTCCCCCAGACTGATTCACACCCCAGAGGAAGCGGAACGGTACCTGGCCGAAGCGCTGGGCACGAGCCGGGAGTACCGGATGTTCCCGTTCGGCCTGGGGTGGGTGATCTACCCGATCCTGTCCGAGGAGGAGATCAGCCAGGGCCGGCATATCGGCCTGTCGAAAATGGTGCTCGACGCCCGGACCGGAGTGATCACCGAACTCCCGAGCCTGCCGGTCGAGACCGTGGCCCAGATGTACACGGCGGCGATTCGAGAAGGCACCCGGATGCCCGGCGGCCAGATCTACCCGCCGCGAACCCGCCTGCACGTCAGCCTCATTCGGGACAACCCGACCACAGTCGAGTACCTGATCCGACCCGAATCGACAACCGATCCACGGCCGAGCGCGGACTACCTGCTGGTGATCGACAAGGACACCCGGATGTACCAACCGCCCGGAACAGTGAACATGATGGCGGCGGCGTGGATCGAGCATCGGCAACGCACGGACGGGATCTGGCCCAGTCGGGGGACCACTCAGTATTAGGCGAGCGGAACGAATTCTCGCCAGCAGACAGGTCCGAGAACGACCGACCTGAAAACGAGTCAAGTGAGCAGACGTCTGACCGCGACCAACAGGATTCGGAACCGTCGAGGGCGACGGATGATGTCACTCCTCCGACGGAACCCAAGCCGAGCCTCGGCGATCTGATTCCGCCGGACGGTTCGACGGTCGACGAGACGCGGGTGCTGCCGCTGTTGCGGCGAGCGATCGACGGTGAATATGGCGGGCTGCGCGTCAGCGTCGAGAGCGTCAGTGGCGGTTCACACGTGATGCACGTAGGCACGAAAATATACGACGCTGGTGGGAACCAGGTCGGATATGCCAACCGAACCTATTACAACATGGAGGGTCGGATAGTGGCGGACCACACGATGTTCCGGCTCGATAATGATGTTCGTGGTCAGGGCTGTGCGAATGAATTGAACAACGCGATGTTCGCGTGGTATCGACAGTCCGGGGTGGACGAGGTGATGTTGCGTGCCAATATCGATGTGGGAAGTTACGCTTGGGCGAGGCAGGGTTTCGAGTTCGCGAACCAGCAGGCGGCGGTTAACGACATTCTTCCTCGTTTGAATCGGGAAATTCGAAGAATGCACGCCGATCTTGCGCAATTGGAGCGCGAGCAAGCCTCTGTTCCTGATAGCTCCAGAGATCGAAAGATTCGAGAACTCAGCAGCCTGCTGCGGACATCCGAGGGAATTGCCCGGCGTTTCCAAGTCGGTTCGGTCGATTTCCCCCGTCCGGCAGAAATTGCGAAGCTCGGAAGGCCGGAAGGCCTTCTGCCCGGGGAGTCGCGGGAGCTGTCGTGGCCAGGGAAGCGAGTATTTATGGAGCCGGGCGTCAGGATTTCCTGGCACGGTGTCAAGAAGATGCAGGAGGAATAGCGGGTGAGGGACCCTCGAATCGCTCCCAAGGGTTGGGGAAAGACGGAAAAATTTCGGCGGGATGTCAAGCTCGAATATTGGCACAGTGACTGGTCGAAACGGTGGCGAGATAACGTCCGGTTTCGGCCGGAGAGCCGGACGGTAGAAGACAGTGACTACAACCAGCATTACGTCGATGTCGAGGCGTCGCTGAAAGCCGAGATTGAATACGGTGATCGCTCGGACGAGATCGGCGGCTACCTGAGGGCTAGCCCGCAAAAGCTGTGGATGCCTACCGGGGCCGAACGCTTGCGCGGCGCTGTGGCGGGGGCCGCAGTTGGCGACGCATTTGCGGCTTCATGCACTGTGGGCGGGTTGACGACTCACTCCTGGCGTCCAGGTGGCACAGAGGGACCTGAACTCGTCGAGTACGTGCCTGGTGAGGTGCTCGCCCCTACATGGGTTACCCAGTTGATGGCACACGCCGCCGAAGGCCTTCTCCGTGCGCTCGGGGGGCGGCGGGTCGGTAATCTGGTCGAACCTGTTTCGGCCGTCCAGCACGGATTTCAGCGATGGCTGCATTACATGCTGAGCGCAATGACTGATCCGGAGCAAGTCAATTCGTGGCGCATGAACGGTGGTATTTACGCGCGCGAGGCGACTGAGCGTGGTCGCCCTGACGGTATTGTCGTGGAAGATTCGGAGCTGACCCGGGATCGCAAACCCGATCCGGTCGTCGTGGATACGCTACGTCACTTCGCCGCCACCGGAATTCGGCTGGTGCCCGGCGATCCTCGTGGTGCCGCACGTGGTGGCGACGCTCTGATCCGCGCTGCTCTGGCTGCGGTATGGTCGGAGGATCTTTCGGAGACGTTCGACCTAGCGGTTGCTATCGCCGCGCTGACTCATCCTCATCCTGATGACTGCCTGGCGGCAGGCGCTTTGGCCGTCATCCTGCATCAGCAGATTCGCGATCGTCCGTTCATGGACTGCCTATCCGCGGGCTTCGATGAGTTGGTGCGCAGGCCCGACAGCAAAAAGACCCGTGTGATGGTCAATCGTGCGCTCATTTTGGTGCAAGACGAGCGGCCTCCGAGCGAGTTGGGCACTCTACGCCGGTGCTTCCCTGATGGCGGTGTGGATGGTGCCGAGGTACTCGGCATCGCGCTCTACTGTGCCATGGCCAGCGATTACGTGCGTGAAGCGCTGCTGTTGGCATTGAATTACGCCACGCATCGCACCGATGTCGCTGCGACAGCAGGAATGCTGATCGGCGCCGAATACGGAATCCAAGCGATCCCCCGTGCCTTCCTCGACTCGATCAGCTCTGCCCCCACTCTGGACACCCTCGCCCACGATCTCGCCACCGAACTTCGTGACGTGCTCACCAACGAAGAGTGGCTGCGTCGCTACCCGCCCACATAGGCGGTAGCGCCGACGCCCCGGACCGGCTACCGCCGCGACCGTCCCATGCGTGACCAGCCGAACAGCCCGAGCGCGATCGCCAATCCCAACGCGCCGATGATGCCGATCGTCCGCAGGTTCGAGTTGCCGTGGGGTGTCGTCGGCGCGGCGGCGGTCGGGGTGTCGTGGGCGGGTGGGGAGGCCAGGGCGACGTTGGTGTTCGAGTTCTCGCCGGTGTTGCGGTCGGGGAGGGAGCCGATGTTCGCGCCGGCGGGGAGGGCGAAGGCGTAGTCCAGGAGGCGGGCGGCCTGCTCCGGTGGGCGGATGGGCAGGACGTCGGCCTTGAGCAGGGTGACGACGAGGCGGTGGCCGCCCCGTTGGGCGGCGGTCACGAAGGTCTGCCGGGCGTCGTCGGTGTAGCCGGTTTTGCCGCCCAGGTCACCGTCGTAGTCGTAGAGCAGATGGTTGTCGTTGGCGATGGGGAAGCCGGGATGGTCCTTGTCGTCGGGGATCGCGGGGTTCGGGGGATAGCCCGGGAAGTCGTACTGCTCGGTGCGGATGATCGAGGCGAAAGTGGGGTTCTGCATGTCGTGGCGGAAGATCGTCGCCAGGTCGTAGGCCGAGGTGCTCATCCCGGGGCCGTCCAGGCCGGAGGGGGTGGCGGCCCGAGTGTCCATGGCCTGCAACTGTTTCGCCATCGCGTTCATCTTCGCGACGGTGGCTTCGTCGCCGCCCAGCTGGGTGGCGATGGCGTGGGCGGCGTCGTTGCCGGAACACATCAGCAGCGCGTGGAACAGCTGGTCGTTGGTGTAGCGGCCGCCGGGGCCGATGCCGACGCGGGTGCCGTCGGCATTCGCATCGTCCTGCGTGCCGATCACGACCCGGTTCGGGTCCAGTGCGGGGAGCGCGACGGCGGCCAGCAGCGTCTTGATCGTCGACGCGGGCCGGTAGCGGCCGTGCGGATCCTTGGCGGCCAGCACCTTGCCGGTGTCGAGGTCGGCCACCAGCCACGCGGTCGCCGAGATGTCGGCGGGGACCGGTGGTGCTCCCGACGGAACCACCACTCCGCAGCGCCCGAGTTTGTCGCCGCCGATCGGATCCGACGGCACCGGCAGCGGCGACGGCGTCGTACTGCCGGGTGCCGGAACCTCCGAGGTGTCGATCGGCGGCGGCGGGGCCGTCTTGTTCGGGCAGGAATCCGTATTCGGCGTCGTGAACGGCGTGGATGGCGGCGGCGCGGGGGCCGCGTCTGCCACGCCGAGCCCGGTGACCGTGGTGGCACCCAGCAGCCCGGCAGTCAGAACAGCGGCCGCCAGCGAGCGGGATCGGCGGAGGCGGACGTAGCGGGACATGCGGGTGTTCATCGACATGCAGCTTATGCGGCGTTGCGCGATGGCGCCGCGAACACCCGGGGCGGTCGAGTATTGACAGAGACCATGAAATGGGAGTTACTATCAAAATATAGACACAGCCAACTGAATGGACATGTCATGAACTTGCGGAGTTCATCGGAATCGCCCGCGCAGGCCGGGATCGCGGCCGCGGCGCGAGAGCAATCGGTCGCAAGCCCGATGGCCACTGCCCGGCCGTCCGCGGTGGACGGCGGCGCATCCGAGGCCGGCGCGACGGGGGTCGATGCGCAGGGGGCCGATGCGCAGGGGGCCGGCCGGGCGCGCTGGCTCGCCCTCGGCGCGCTCGCGCTCGCGATGCTCACCATCGGCCTCGACACCACGGTGCTGGTCGTCGCGCTGCCCACCATGGCCATCGACCTGCACGCGAATACCGCTGCGCTGCAATGGTTCACCACCGCCTACACCCTCGCGCTCGCCGCCGTGATGCTGCCGGCGGGTGCGCTCGGCGACCGCTACGGACGGAAGAAGTTCCTACTGGTGGCGCTGGTCGTCTTCGGCGGGGCATCGCTGTGGTGCGCCCTGGCGACCTCGGCGGGGATGTTGATCGCCGCCCGGGCGGTATTGGGTATCGCGGCGGCCGCGATGATGCCGCTGTCGATGTCGGTGCTGCCCGGCCTGTTCCCGGATCAGGCCGAACGCCAGCGCGCGCTGACGATCTGGGTCAGCTCCACCGCACTGGGCCTGCCGCTCGGCCCGATCGTGGGTGGCTGGCTGCTGAACCACTTCTGGTGGGGATCGGTGTTCTTGATCAACGTTCCCCTGGTCGTGGTCGGAGTGATCGCGGTCGCGCTCCTGGTCCCCGAAACCCGCAGCGATTCGGCCTTCCGCATCGATCTGCCCGGTGTGCTGCTCTCGGCCGCGGGCATGCTGGGATTCACCTACGGCTTCATCCGCTTCGGCGACCACGGGTGGGGTGACGGTACGGCCTGGGCCGCCGTGGTCGCCGGCGCCGCGCTGCTGGCCGGCTTCGTGTGGTGGCAGCGGCGGATCGCGCATCCGCTGGTCGATATCGCGCTGTTCACCAACCGTGGCTTCCGTTGGGGCACAGCGTATTCCGTCTTCGTCAACTTCGCGATGTTCGGCATGTTCTTCACGGTCCCGCAGTACTTCCAGGCGGTGCTCGGCGTCGATTCGCTCGGTAGCGGCCTGCGGTTGCTGCCGCTGATCGGTGGGCTGGTGGTCGGCACGCGCGCGGTCGACAAACTGCTGCCGAAACTCGGAGCGCGGATCGTGCTCAGCGGCGGCTTCCTGATCCTCGGCGGCGGCCTCGCCATTGGCGCCATGACCCAGGTGAGCAGCGGCTACGGCTACACCGCCGCCTGGACCACGATCCTGGGCTTCGCGATGGGCCTGGTCATGCCCGCCGCGATGGGGATGGCGATGGGACAGCTCGGCGCCGAGCGCGCCGGCTCGGGTTCGGCCCTGCTGCAGGCGCTGCGCCAGGCCGGTGGCACCATCGGCGTCGCGGTACTGGGTACCGTCCTCGCCACGCAATACCGCTCCGACCTGGGGGTCTATAACCACGAGCCGATATCGGACGGCGTGAACGCGGGCGTCGCGGTGGCGCGGGCCACCGGCAACGGTGACATGCTCGATCACGTGCAGTCGGCTTTCGTCTCCGGGATGGGCGCGATGCTGTGGCTGTGTGCCGGAGTCTGCGCGGTGGCGGCGCTGCTCGCCGCGATCCGGATCCGAAGCGGGGAGCCGGACCCCCACACCGGCGCGGATGCGGGAGAATCGGTGCATGTCGGCTGAGTCGAAGGCACCCGCGCGGGCCCATTCCGGGACGACCACATCGCCCCGGATGGGCCTGCGTGAACGCAAGAAGCAGCGCACCCGCCGCACCATCCGCGCGGAGGCGATGAAACTGTTTCAGCGACAAGGGTATTCGGCGACCACGATCGAGCAGATCGCCGAGGCCGCCGATATCTCGCCGAGCACGTTCTTCCGCTATTTCCCGTCCAAAGAGCAGGTGGTGCTGGCCGACGACGTCGATCCGATCATGATCGACGCCATCGAGTCCCAGCCGCTGGAACTCGCGCCGCTGGCCGCGTTCCGCCAGGCGATGCGCGATACGTTCGAGAACTTGGATCCGCAGGACTGGCAGTTCGAGCAGGACCGGATGAAGCTGATCTACAACGAGCCCGAACTGCGCAGCGTGATCATGCAGGAGACCGAGCGCAACGTGGACCTGATCGCCGGATTGCTCGCTCGCAGGATCGGGCGCGAACCCGACGACTTCGAGGTCCGCACGTTTTCCGGGGCGATGATCGGCGCGATGATGACCGCGTTCGGCCGGGACGGGCTCGATCTGGAGAAGGTGGACCGGATCGCGGAATTCATCGCGGCGGGCATGCCGCTGGAACCGCCGTCGACCACGGACTCAGTGGACTCGGCCGACTGACGGTCACCGGCCGTGGGGCACGCCCGAATCTCAGCCGTGTCACCGACCGGCCGGGCCCCGATCAGGACGCGGCCAGTTCGGCGGCCGCGCTGTCGTCGGTCATGGTGGCGAAGAAGCCGCCGATCACGTCCTCGATCTCGGAAATCGACTCCGCGCAATACAGAATCGGCTGGTAGTGCGTGATGTCGTAGGTCGCGGTGCCCATGTCGTGAATGTTCAGCGGACGCAGCCGGGCGTGACGGAACTCCTCGATCTCACCGAACGAGGACAGCAAACCCGCACCGTAGCAACGTACTTCACCCTGTTCGCGCACCACGCCGAATTCCATGGAGAACCAGAACACGTCGGCCAGGAATTTCAGCGCCGCCTCGGTCTCCAGCCGCGCCACCGCGGCGCCCACCTCGGCATAGATCGCGGCGAACCGGGGCGACGCCAATTGATTGGCGTGCCCGATGATTTCGTGAATCGAATCGGGCTCCGGCGTGTACAGCGGCGCGGAATGGTGGCGAATGTACTGGGTGGAGTGGAAAATTCGATCGGCGAACGAGCCGAAGAATTCCCGCAACGGCACCAATCCCGCCGCTGGCACATAGCGAAAACCGGTGAGCGGCACCAATTTCGCGGTCACCTCGTCCAACTGCGGAATGTGATCGGTGGGCAGGCCCAGCCGCCCGGCGCCGTCGAGCACCTCCGCCGACGCGTACGTCCGGTGCTTGCGCGTCAACTCCGCCGACACGATGCGCCACACCTGCTGTTCCTCCTCGGTGTAGTCGATGCGCGGCAGCGCCTCGCCCTCCCGATACGCCAGCGCCAGCGCGGCGATCGCATTGCGCCGCGCCCGATACTCCGGATCGTGCACACCCGGATGCTCGGCACTCAAATGCACCGTGACATCGCCGTCGCTACCGGTGGTAACCGGCGAATACAACTGAGCTTCGGTGAACATGCCTCCAGGCAAGCACCCGCACCCCGATCCGACAACAAACCCGTAGCAAACTGAGCAATTTGCCTACTTGGAGCTCCCTCCACCCGCATGTGTAACTCAGCCTTCTGCGATCAGGGACCTCTGTTCGAGTCATCGCCTGGGCGAATGCCGCGTGTGTGCGACTCGAACGTCTGCCGAAACGACAGGCCGCCCGCATCGAAAGATGCGGGCGGCCTGTCGTTTACGGATGCTGCGCTTCGGCTGCTACCTCACGGCCGGGCGAACAGGAGGGCGCGCTTGACCTCCTGGATGGCCTTGGTGACCTCGATGCCGCGGGGGCAGGCGTCGGTGCAGTTGAAGGTGGTGCGGCAGCGCCAGACGCCCTCGACGTCGTTGAGGATGTCGAGACGCTCGCGGGCGCCCTCGTCGCGGCTGTCGAAGATGAAGCGGTGGGCGTTCACGATCGCGGCCGGGCCGAAGTAGCTGCCGTCGCTCCAATACACGGGGCAGGAGGTGGTGCAGCAGGCGCACAGGATGCACTTGGTGGTGTCATCGAAGCGGTGCCGGTCGGTCTGGGACTGGATGCGCTCGCGGGTCGGCGCGTTACCCGAGGTGATCAGGTACGGCTTCACCGCGCGGAACGCGTCGAAGAACGGCTCCATGTTCACCACGAGGTCCTTCTCCACGGGCAGGCCGCGGATCGGTTCGACGGTGACGGTGAGCTCCTTGCCGTTCTTGGGCAGCATGTCGCGCATCAGCACCTTGCACGCCAGCCGGTTCACACCGTTGATGCGCATGGCGTCGGAACCACAGACACCGTGCGCGCAGGAGCGCCGGAAGGTGAGCGTGCCGTCCAGGTAGGACTTGATGTAGATGAGCACGTTCAGGAAGCGGTCGGTCGGCAGGACCGGCACCTGGAACGAATCCCAGTGCGCGCCCTTGTCGTCCTCCGGGTTGAACCGGGCGACCTTGACCGTCACCATGGTCGACCCGTCGGGCACGGGGGCCGGCTTCTGCCCGGCCGGGGCTTCGGCTACAGCAGTCATCAGTACTTACGCTCCATCGGCTCGTAACGGGTCTGCACGACCGGCTTGAAGTCGAGCTGGATGTCGGCGATCAGCTCCGCCGGCTTACCGGGCTCGACCTGCTTGTACGCCATGGTGTGGCGCATGAAGTTGACGTCGTCGCGGTCGGGGTAGTCCTCGCGGGCGTGGCCGCCGCGCGATTCCTTGCGGTTGAGCGCGCCCACGACCGTGACCTCGGCCAGCTCCAGCAGGAAGCCGAGTTCGACGGCCTCGAGCAGGTCGCTGTTGTAGCGCTTGCCCTTGTCCTGCACCGTGATGTGCTGGTAGCGCTCCTTGAGCGCGTGGATGTCGGTCAGCGCCGTCTTGAGGGTCTCCTCGGTGCGGAACACCGCGGCGTTGGCGTCCATGGTGACCTGCAGGTCGGTCCGGATGTCGGCGACCCGCTCGTTGCCGTGGTCGCTCAGCAGCAGCGCCAGCCAGTCCTGCACCATCTGCGCCGGGTTCTCCGGCAGCTCGACGAATTCGGTGCGGGCGGCGTACTCGGCGGCGGCGATACCCGAGCGGCGGCCGAACACGTTGATGTCCAGCAGCGAGTTGGTGCCCAGGCGGTTCGAGCCGTGCACCGACACGCAGGCGCACTCACCGGCGGCGTACAGGCCGGGGACCACGTCGGTGTTGTTGCGCAGCACCTCACCGCGGATACGGGTCGGGATACCGCCCATCACGTAGTGACAGGTCGGCATGACCGGCACCGGCTCCTTCACCGGGTCCACACCCAGGTAGGTGCGGGAGAACTCGGTGATGTCGGGCAGCTTCTCCTCGAGCACGTCCTCGCCGAGGTGAGTGACGTCGATGAAGACGTAGTCCTTGTTCGGGCCGCCGCCGCGACCCTCGAGGACCTCCTTGACCATCGACCGGGCCACGATGTCGCGGGGCGCGAGGTCCTTGATGGTGGGGGCGTAGCGCTCCATGAAGCGCTCACCGGAGGCGTTGCGCAGGATGCCGCCCTCACCGCGGACGGCCTCGGAGATCAGGATGCCCAGACCGGCCAGGCCCGTCGGATGGAACTGGTGGAACTCCATGTCCTCCAGCGGCAGCCCCTTGCGGAACACGATCGCCATACCGTCACCGGTCAGCGTGTGCGCGTTGGAGGTGGTCTTGTACATCCGGCCCGAACCGCCGGTGGCGAAGATGATCGCCTTGGCGTGGAAGACGTGGATCTCACCGGTGGCCAGCTCGTAGGCGACCACACCGGTGGCGACCGAACCGCGCTCGGTCTCGCTCATCACCAGGTCGAGCACGTAGAACTCGTTGTAGAACTCCACGTCGTGCTTGACGCAGTTCTGGTAGAGCGTCTGCAGGATCATGTGGCCGGTGCGGTCGGCGGCGTAGCAGGCGCGGCGCACGGGCGCCTTGCCGTGGTCGCGGGTGTGACCGCCGAAGCGACGCTGGTCGATCTTGCCCTCGGGCGTCCGGTTGAACGGCAGGCCCATCTTCTCCAGGTCCAGCACCGCGTCGATGGCCTCCTTGGCCATGATCTCCGCGGCGTCCTGGTCGACCAGGTAGTCACCACCCTTGACGGTGTCGAAGGTGTGCCATTCCCAGTTGTCTTCTTCGACGTTGGCCAGCGCGGCGCACATACCGCCCTGGGCCGCGCCGGTGTGGCTGCGGGTCGGGTACAGCTTGGTCAGCACGGCAGTGCGGGCCCGGGGGCCGGCCTCGATCGCCGCACGCATCCCCGCGCCGCCGGCACCGACGATGACCACGTCGTAGCGGTGCTCCTGAACCGGTCGAGTTTCACTCATCGCGGAGGCGTTCCTAACTGATGTTGGGGTCGAAGGTGAAGATGACGTAGGTGCCCACGCCCATGATCAGGATCATGGCGACGGCCAGCAGGGTCTTCAGCCAGAAGCGGGTGGAGTCCTTGCGGGAGTAGTCGTCGATGACCGTGCGCAGGCCGTTGCCGCCGTGCAGCTGCGCCAGCCACAGCATCGCCAGATCCCAGCACTGCCAGAACGGGCTGGCCCAGCGGCCGGCCACGAAGCCGAAGTTCAGCCGCTTCACGCCGCCGTCGAGCATCAGCATGATCGTCATGTGACCCAGCACCAGCACGATCAGCAGCAGGCCGGAAAAGCGCATGAACAGCCACGCGTACTTCTCGAAGTTGTTGCCGGAGGAACGGCGCGGGGTGCGCGGCGAGTCGAGGCTGGCGGGCCGGTCGTAGGACTTGCCGAGAACAGGTGCGGTCATATCAGTGCTCCGTCAGCAGGTAGAAGAACTGGCGGCCGACGCCGGCGGCGGAGACCAGAACCCAGATGGTGAGCACGATCCACAGCATCAGGCGCTGGTACTTGGGGCCCTTGGACCAGAAGTCCACCAGGATGACGCGGACGCCGTTGAGCGCGTGGAACAGCACGCAGACGACCAGGCCCATCTCCATGAGGGCCACGACCGGGTTCTTGTAGGTCTCGATGGCCCGGTCGTAGGTGTCCGGGCTGACTCGCACCAGAGCGGTGTCGAGTACGTGGACGAACAGGAAGAAGAAGATCGTGACACCGGTGATCCGGTGCATCGCCCAGGACCACATACCCGGGTCGCCGCGGTACAGGGTCTTCCGCTTCGGCTGGGCCGGAGCTTCCAGTGTGGTCGTCATAGAGTGCGGTGCCTCCAACGTCGTTGATGGACACGCCGGCGAGCCGGCAGTCGGATCCGGTCGCAGCTTCGGCATACGCCGAGCATGTGAATCTGGAGAAACACCAGCTCATCTCGGGCGCTGACATCCGGAGGCGGTGGCCGGCGGTGCGTTGCCAAACCTGGACCGATCTGTGGAGAACTCTAATCCCCGGCGATTCGCGGAACTAATTCGGCGTGCCGTGCGTTGACCCTCCGAGCGGGGAGTTAGGTTTGCCTTGCCTGAATGTTCGACGGCGTCACGGTGCCATTTCTACGCTGTCATATCAACCATTCGAGCGGAGGTCCGATATGCCGGAAATTGATTGGGATTCCCTGCGTCACAACGCATTTCGAGTAATGCGTAATGCGTATGCGCCGTACTCCGGCTTTCCCGTGGGCGCCGCCGCTCTCACGGCCGGCGGTTCCATTGTGAGCGGCTGCAATGTGGAAAATGTCTCATATGGTCTCGGCGTCTGTGCCGAAACTGTACTCGTCGGTAACTTTTGTTCCTCCGGCGGTGGCCGTTTGCTGGCGATCGCGGTCTGTGATTCGCACGGGGAAATCCTGATGCCCTGCGGACGGTGCCGGCAGGTGCTCTACGAGCACGGCGGACCGGACCTGCTCGTCGACCATCGCGCCGGTCCGGTTCCGCTGGCGAGGTTGCTGCCGGACGCCTTCGGGCCGGACGATCTGGCCGCCGGCCGGACATGATGTGAATTTCCGCACCCCGAACGGGATCTGGAAGGCTTTTCGTCATGACCCATACGGCGGTGTCGGTGATCGCGGCCAAGCGCGACGGTGCGGAACTCGACGACGAGCAGATCGACTGGGTGGTCGACGCGTTCACTCGTGGCGAGGTCGCCGACGAACAGATGTCGGCCCTGGCGATGGCGATCGTGCTGCGCGGCATGACCCGCCGCGAACTCGACCGGTGGACCGCCGCGATGATCGCCTCCGGCCGGCGGATGGATTTCACGGACCTGCCCCGGCCGACCGTCGACAAACACTCCACGGGCGGGGTCGGCGACAAGATCACCCTGCCGCTGGCTCCTCTGGTGGCCGCCTGTGGGGCCGCGGTCCCGCAGCTGTCGGGCCGCGGCCTGGGGCATACCGGTGGAACCCTGGACAAGTTGGAGTCGATTCCGGGCTGGCGGGCCGATCTGGACCGCGCGCGGATGCGCTCGATCCTCACCGATCCGGAGATCGGCGCTGTGATCTGCGCGGCCGGTGCCGATCTGGCGCCGGCCGACAAGCGTCTGTACGCGTTGCGCGATGTGACCGGAACCGTGGAATCGGTTCCGCTCATCGCCAGTTCGATCATGAGCAAGAAGATCGCCGAGGGGACCGGCGCTCTCGTCCTGGATGTGAAGGTCGGCAGCGGCGCGTTCATGAAGAACTTCCGCGACGCTACCGAATTGGCCACGGCCATGGTCGAATTGGGGACCGATGCCGGGGTGCGGACGGTCGCGTTGCTGACGGCGATGGACACTCCGCTCGGACATACGGCGGGGAATGCGCTCGAGGTCGCCGAAGCGGTGGAGGTGCTGGCCGGGGGCGGCCCGGCGGATGTCGTCGAGCTGACGGTCGCACTGGCGCGAGAAATGGTGGCGCAGGCCGGAATTCACGATATCGATCCCGCCGATGCGCTGGCCGACGGCCGCGCGATGGATCGCTGGCGGGCGATGATCGCGGCGCAGGGCGGCGACCCCGGCGCGCCATTGCCGCGGGCCCGGCACACCGAAACCCTGGTGGCGCAGGAGTCGGGCATCCTCACCCGGCTGGATGCGATGGCGGTCGGCCTCGCCGCCTGGCGGCTCGGCGCCGGACGCGCTCGCCAGGGCGATCCCGTCCAGATCGGCGCGGGCATCGAAATGCACTGCAAGCCAGGCGATTCGGTGACGGCCGGGAAGCCGCTGTTCACCCTGCACACCGACTCCGAAGCGGCCGTACCCACGGCGATCGCGACGCTGCGGGCGGGATTCGACATCGGAGCGGTCCCGCCGACCGCGCATCCGCTGATCCTCGGCCGGATCGGGCTCTGAGCACAACGAGTGACCTGCCTATCGTGCCAATAACCAACGGCACGTCGTTCAGGTTGCTATTCTGTGCTCGCACGACCGCAGAACCCGGCTGGTGAGCAGATACCGCCTGCGTGCGGCGGCATTCGTTGTCACCTAGCGAAGGACGTGTGCTCGTGGGTGCTGTCGCTCTCGGACTCATCTTCGTGTTCATCCTGGCCGCCGGCGGATTACGGTCCGTCGAGGTCGGCTGCCAGAACACGCAGAAATTTCATCTCAAGAACATGTGGTTGTGCGCGGTGGTCTCCTACGCCGTCGCGCTTGCCGGATTCTCGGTGTTCCTCGTCATCTCGACCGTGGTCTCGCATTCGCCGTGGCCGACGTGGGCCGACGTGGAAAGAATGCCCTGGTGGGCGCCGTTCGGCGGGTTGATCGGCGGCGTCGCGGTGCTCGGCATGATCACCGTGGCCAAATATGTCGGTGTCGCCACCTTCAACGCCGTCGTCATCGTGGCCGAAATGCTGGTCGCGCTGGTGATGGACGACCTGGGCGCGATGGGTTTCGCCGAGCGCCACGCGACCCCGCCCCGGCTGCTGGCCGCCGCGCTGATCACCGTGGCCGTCTACCTCATGGCCAGCGATTCTCGCGAATCCGCGCCCCGGCCACCCGAATTCGTGCCGGCCGGGGAGGTGGCGCGATGACCGCCCGCACCACAGTCCGGCCTGCGACGCTCGGCCGCGGGGCGATGATCCTCGTCTTCGTTCTGATGCTCCTCGGCGGCGCACTGCGCTCGGTCGAGGCCGGATGCCAGAACTCGCTGAAACTCGCTTTGCACAACGTCTTTCTGTGCGGGGTGATCTCGTACGCGGTGGCGCTCGCCGGTGTCGGCGCGATATTCGCTGTGACACTGGCGATTTCACCGCGTCAGCCGTGGCCGTCGCGAGCGGATCTGAAGACGATGCCACGGTGGGCTCCCTTCGGCGGGCTCACCGGCGGCGCCGCCATCTTCGCGATGATCACCGTGGCCTCCAGCGTCGGAGTGAGCACGTTCAATGCCCTGATCATCGCCGGCCAGATGCTGCTGGCGGCGGTCATGGACCATTTCGGCGTCATGGGTTTCCCGCGCCGGCCGGTCAGCGCGCAACGACTGGCGGGCTGTGCGCTGATCGTCGTGGGCGCCTATCTGATGGCGAAGTACTGATCCGGGTCCGGCTACGCGCGGGCGACCATCGGGCGACGACAGCCCGGCGGGTAGATGCACACCGGGGCAAGTCGCCTGCGCGGTTCCGCGAATGCGGATAGCGTCGTTACATGACTGGACCGATGCCTTTGACTCTCGCCTCGATCCGCCAGGCCCCCAAGGCCGTGCTGCACGACCATCTCGACGGTGGCCTGCGTCCCGCGACCGTGCTCGAACTGGCCGAGGACTGCGGATACGACCAGCTACCCGCCACCGACGCGGAGGCGCTGGCGCACTGGTTCCGCGAAGCGGCCGACAGCGGATCGCTGGAGCGCTACCTCGAGACCTTCGCCCACACGGTGGCGGTGATGCAGACTCCGGAGGGGCTGCGGCGAGTGGCCCGCGAATGCGCGCTGGATCTGGCCGCCGACGGCGTGGTGTACGCCGAGGTCCGCTTCGCGCCCGAACAGCATCTCGAACGCGACCTCACCCTCGACGAGGTCGTCGAGCACACCCTGGCCGGGTTCCGCGAGGGGGAACGGCTGGCCGCCGAAGCCGGCACCCCCATCCGGGTGACCTGCCTGCTCACCGCCATGCGTCACGCCGCCCGCTCCCGTGAGATCGCCGAACTGACGGTGCGCTTCCGGGACCGCGGCGTCGGCGGATTCGACATCGCCGGCGCGGAGGCGGGCTATCCGCCCTCGCGGCATCTGGACGCCTTCGAATACATGCGGGCCAACTGCGCGCAGTTCACCATCCACGCGGGGGAGGCGTTCGGACTGCCGTCGATCCACGAGGCGCTGGCGTTCTGCGGCTGCGATCGGCTCGGGCACGGGGTGCGGATCACCGACGACATCTTCGACAGCGACGGCGCCGAACCCACCCTCGGGCTGGTGGCCAATTACGTACGCGACAAACGGATTCCGCTCGAGCTGTGCCCCTCGTCGAATGTGCAGACCGGTGCGGTGCCTGCTCTGGACAAGCATCCGTTCGACCTGCTGGCTCGGTTGCGGTTCCGGGTCACGGTCAACACCGACAACCGGCTCATGAGCGATACCGATATGAGCCGCGAAATGCTGAAGCTGGTCGAAACCTTCGGTTACGGCTGGAGCGATCTGGAACGGTTCACCATCAACGCCATGAAGTCGGCGTTCATCCCGTTCCCGGACCGGCTGCGCATCATCGACGAGGTGATCAAGCCCGGTTACGCCGTCCTGATCGGATGACGACCCCGCCTCGGGAGCCGGCTAGCCCTTCTCCAGCCGGTTCTCGAAGGCCTGCTCCAGGGCACGCCAGCTCTCGGCCTCGGCGGTGAACGGCGGACTCGGCGCCAGCCGGGTCGGGTCCGGCTCCAGCAGATAGGAGACGTACCAGCCCAGCGGCGTCGACTTCGCCAGCGCCTGCTCGACCGAATCGTCGCCGACGTAATCGGCTGCGTCGGTGAACAATTCGACCGCCAGATCGAGCTGGTCGATGTCGACCGACTTGGGGCCCTGCCCCAGATCGTCGGCCAGACCCGGCAGCACGTAGACGTTCTCCTCGGTGACCTCGACCTCGAGCGATCCGTCGACCGCCGCCGTGCGGACCTCACCGTAGGTGCTGACCCGCGCCAGATCGTGGTCGTGATCGTCGGCCAGGTAGCGGGCCAGCGCGCGTTCGGAGGGGAAGACGGTGATGGTGCCGTTGCCGCCGAGGAACACCGGTTCGTCGTCCAGATAGCAACGCAGCGTGAAGAACTCGCCCTCGGAGGTGACGATCTTGACCGGGTCGATGCCGACCTCGTGCCAGAAGGTCTCCTCTTCGTCCTCGTCGTCTTCCTCGTCGGTCTCCTCGTCCTCGTCGAGGTCGACCGGTTCGATGTCGTCGTCGTCGGTGTCGGCGACGTCCTCGGCGTCGACGACGTTCTCCTCGGCGGCCAGCATTTCCGCCTCGGCCACGGCCAGCGCTTCGGCATCGACCTCGGGTGAGGCAACCACCGAATCGATGGCGTCGATGACCTGGTCCCAGTCCTTGGCGATCGCGTTGCCGACCTGATCCCACAGCTGTTCGCCGTCGCGCCCGACGAACGCGGTCACACCCGCCGGCAGTGCGCCGAGGACGGGGTGCGAGCCGAAGAACTTGGTGACCACCTCGAGTTCGCACACCTCGCCGATGGTGCGGACCATCTCGAGGGTCTCTTCCAGTTCGGCGACGGTCTCCGGGTCGGGCTCACCGGCCGCGAGCTCCGGGACGCCGACCAGATCGAAGACGTGCTCCTCCTGGGGCTCCAGCTCGGCGGCGGACAAACCGACGACGACCTTCCAGGACGGATGGTCCACCAGATCGTTGTCGTCGTTGGTCCGGATGAACGCGGCTAGCTCCGCGGGGGAGTCGAATCCGTAGAGCTCGTCCTCGTGACCGAGGAATGCCTCCCACTCGTCGTCACCGTCTCGCCAGCGCGGTGCCCACAGGGTGACCAGATCGCCGTCGGTGAGACCGAGCTCGATCGGGACGATGTCTCCAGAAGCCATGAACGGAAGCCTATCGAGCCATTGCCTTCGACACTATTCGGCCCGCCCCCCAACGTTTCCCGATTCGGGTGCGGTGAAGGCCGAATTCAGGGTGGCGACCACCTCCGAGCGCTGCTCTCCCGCATTCTGCGCAGCTTGCTGGCACGCCCAGATGATCAACTGGCCTACTTCGGCCGGAGAATGGGAGGTGACGGCCTCGGACAGGTCCAGGCCCACCAGGGCGCCGTCGCTGTCGACCTCGACGCTCACCGAACCGTCCTCGGCGGTGAAGCGACCGCGCACGTTCTTGAGGTTGTAGAGCGCGGCCTCGAGGGCCTCGAGTTTATTCGTCGCCGCGGCGACGAGGGCATCCATTTCCGCGCTCACAGTGCGTCCTTTCCGGCATATGCGCTGACGCTCACGCTGTGCTCATCAACCGTATGAACGGGGCGTTGCGTGGTCACGCTCCGCTGCCTCCTGCGCGCCTGACCGTTCATACGGGCCTCATCCAGCTGGTGGGTCCGGTGTCCTCGTCGTCCATGCGGTCGAGTTCGTCGACGGCTTCCTGGCGGGTGGGCAGGCCCAGTTTGTCCAGGATCTCGGTGGGCATGCCGGATTCGGCGAGCAGTTCGCGCCGGCGCGCCTTGGCGACGATCGCCGACCGCTTGGTCAGCCGCAGGATCTCCGCAGCCAAAGCCTGTGCGCCGTAACGGTATTCGCTGCGCTCGAATTTGATCTCCACCGGGATGCCCTGATCGGTGGCCCGCACGCTGATGGTGCCGGCGCGATTGGTGCTGGCGGCGACCGTGACGCTCGGGATCTGCTGCTGCGGCTGGCTCATGACGTCGGCCTGTAGAACCCGTGGAACGCCATTCCCATGTTCTCCGTTCGAATCGAGTCGATCTGCACCGGATCGCCGGCCTCGACCATCTGTCCGTTCCCGACGACCATCGCGACGTGACCGTCCCAGATGGCCAGATCACCCGGCATCACATCACCCGGGCTCACCGGTGTCGCGCCGGCGCTCTGATCGCAGGCGAGTCGGGGCAGGTCGACACCGGCTTCGCCGTAGGCCCATTTGGTCAGGCCGCTGCAGTCGAGCCCGGCGCCGGGGGTGTTACCGCCCCAGACGTACGGCGTGCCGCAGGCGCTGATCGCCGCCTTGACCGCAGTGGCGGCCTTCTGATTGGGCGCCTCGACCTGACTGCCGTCGGGCAGGGTGATCATGACGCCGCCGTGGCGGCCGGGCTTGTCGGCGCCGGACTGCTGAGCTCCGGGGGTTTTCGTCGCGCCCGAGCTCGACCGCGACTGCGTCGCCGCGGAGGCCGGGCTGGTCATACTGCTCATCATCGAACCGCCGCTCGACACCAGCCCGCCGAGCAGTGAACCGGCCGTCTGCGCACCGGTGCTCAGCGCGGGCGCGACGACCGAGGCCGCGGCCACCGGGGTGCCCGACATGGACGGCGTCGGCGGGGGCGGGGTCAGTTCGGTCATCGAGGTGGTGTGCGTGTCGAGTTCCGACCGCACCCGGCCGACCACACCCAGCGCCTGGCCGAAGTGGTCGATCGCCGAGTTGACCACGGTGATCAGTCCCGGGGGAGTCGTCAGCGCGGGTCCCAGCGCCGTGACCGACTGCACGAACGACTGGACGATTCCGTCGAGTTCCTTCTGTCCCGTCTGCACCGACGCGGCGGCCTGGCTGACCACATCGGCCATATCGTTGCCGCGATCCGACATCGTGGCCGCCGAGGTCTGCACCTTGAGCGCCTTGTCCATCGCGGCGTCGCCGCCACCACCGTTCCAGGCGTTGGTCATCTGATTGATGCTCGCGCTGCCGGCCTGGTGGATTCCGTCGAGGTGGGTGGACACCTGGCGTAGCGCGTCGGCCGGGCCGCCGACCGGCAGCACACCGGAGCCGAAGCTGGTGAGCAGATCGATGAGTGGTTGGGCGAGTGCGTCGAGATCGATGACGCCCGTCATCCGATCGGGCCTTCCGCGGCGCGCAGTGCGGCGGCGTGGGCGGCGTCGGTTTCGGAGTAGGTGGCGGCGGCGCCCGTCGCGGCGGCCCCCACGCTGCCCATCACCGCGGACAGTTCGCCGATCCCCGCGACATGTCCGGCGTGGGCCGCGGCATAGGCAGCGACGAAATCGCCCCCCACCAGTCCGAAGATCGGGCCGAGCAGGAGCGGGTCGGCCCCGGCGGCGCCCGCCGCGGCAACACCCATTTCACCGGCCAGTCCCGCGGCTGTGGCACCGTAGGCGGCGACGCCCTCGGTGTCGACCGAGATCTTGTGCATCAACATCCCCCATCGTGCTGGTCTGGTGGCAGATTACGTCATCCGAGTAGTTCGACGCATGCCCCTGCGCAACGGTTCCCACTCCGGTTGCGGAAATCCGCCCCGGGTTGGCGATTTCGAACCCCGGCAGACCTTATCGTTCCCTCATGCGTACGCATATCGTGGAACACCCGCTGACGGCCACCCTCCTGACGACCATGCGCGATGCCCGCACGTCCAACGCGGGTTTCCGGGCGGCCCTGGCCGATCTGACCGGATTCCTCGTCTACGAGGCACTGCGGGAAGCCCCGACGCACACCTTCGACATCGACACCCCGGTCGCGCCGACTCGGGGCGCCCGGCTGGCGAAACCACCGCTGCTCGTTCCGGTGTTGCGCGCCGGCCTCGGCATGGTCGACGCCGCCAGTGCGCTGATTCCGGAATCTCGCGTGGGTTTCGTCGGCGTGGCGCGCGACGAGCAGACTCATCGTCCGGTGCCGTACATGGAATCGCTGCCCGCGGATCTGTCGGGCCTACCGGTCTTCGTCCTCGATCCGATGCTGGCCACCGGCGGATCCATGCGCCACACCCTGGAACTGCTGTGCGCCCGCAACGCCACCGACATCACCGCCGTCTGTGTCGTCGCCGCCCCGGAAGGCATTGCCGCGTTGGAGAAGTCGGGCCTGCCGGTGCGGCTGGTGACCGCCGCCGTCGACTCCGGACTCAATGCCGACGCCTTCATCGTGCCGGGGCTCGGCGACGCCGGGGATCGGCAATTCGGACCGCGCCACGACTGATGTCGCCCGCCGGCGGCATCCGGCCGAACAGCGGGATCGGTAGGTCGGCTCGCCCGAGGGCTCAGCGGTTCACAAATTCTCGCAGAACTCGCGCAGGGCCGAGAGACGTTGTGCTGCAACTTCTTTCGACCGAGCAAGCGCGGCGCGGTCGCGAACCGGCTCGACGACCTCCAGATAGCATTTGAGTTTCGGCTCGGTGCCCGAGGGGCGGACGACGATGCGCTGCCCCTCGCCCTCGAAGATCAAGGCGTCGGTCCGCATCCGGCCGCGAACCGTCGACAGATCGGTGCAGGTGACGGGGACGCCCGCGATGACATCGGGTGGCGTATCGCGCAGGCGGGCAACGGCTTGCGCGGCGGCCGCCGAATCGGCCGGTCGCAGCGACACCTGGTCGCCGGCGTGCAGGCCGAACTCCACGGCGTAGTCGTCGAGGACGTCGAGCAGGCAACGCCCCTGCTCCCGCAGGCGAGCGGTGAGGTCGGCGGCGGCGACGGCGGCGGTGATGCCGTCCTTGTCGCGGACGGCGGCCGGGTCGACGCAGTGGCCGATGGCCTCCTCGTAGGCGTACACGAGGCCCTCACCGGCGCGGGCGAGCCACTTGAAGCCCGTGAGCGTTTCGGCGTAGCGGGCACCGCGTGCGGGCGCGAGCTTCCCGAGCAGCCGGGACGACACGACGGTGGTCGCGACCAGTGCCCCCGGTGCCGCATTGCGCAACACGTAATCGGCCAGCAGGACACCGGTTTCGTCGCCGCGCAGCATGCGCCACCCGTCCGGACCGGGCACCGCGATCGCGCAGCGGTCGGCATCGGGGTCGAGTGCGATGGCCAGGTCGGCATCGATCTTCCGCGCCAGAGCCAGCAGCAGGTCGGCCGCGCCCGGCTCTTCGGGATTGGGGAAGGCCACGGTCGGGAAGTCGGGGTCGGGGGCGAACTGCTCGTCGACGACGTGGACGTCCGGGAATCCGGCGGCGGCGAGCGCGGCCACCGCCGTCTCGCCGCCGACGCCGTGCATGGGCGTCAGCGCGATCCGGATATCAGGGCGCCGCAGCGTCATTCGCTCGCCGTCGGGTTCGCCGGGCGGACCGGCGTGGCGTGCCTCGTGGCTCGTATGGACCGGAATCGTCCGCGCGCCGCCGATCGTCTCGGGCACGGCGGCGGCTCGCGCCAGATAGCGGCGAAGGAGTTCCTCGCCGAGGTCGGCTCGGGTGGCATCGTCGGGCAGCGACAGGATCGACGGCGATGGGGCGCCGGTCGCCGGTTCGGTGCGCGCGATCGGTTCGGTGACCGCATCGATGCAGCGTTCGATCTCGGCGTCGGCGGGCGGGATCAGCTGGGAACCGCCGTCCAGGTAGAGCTTGTAACCGTTGTCGGTGGCGGGGTTGTGGGACGCGGTGATCTGCACACCGGCCACCGCCCCCAATTCCCGGACCGCGAACGCCACGATCGGCGTCGGTAGCGGGCGTGGCAGCAGCAGCACCGAAAAGCCCGCTGCCGCAAATACTTCCGCGGTGACGGAGGCGAACTCCGCGGAGCCGTGGCGGGCGTCGCGGCCGACGATCACCAGGCCGCCGCCCAGACAGCGTTCCCGAAGCCACACCGCCACACCGGCGCTCGCGCGCGCCACCGTGCCGACGTTCATCCCGTCCGGCCCGTCCTGCAGAGGGCCGCGCAGACCTGCGGTTCCGAATCGCAACATGGCGCCCGCCTACAGCCGTTCCAGCACACCGCGCAGCAGTTTGCCCAATCTCGGTGCGGCGGCCTGCCCTTCGGCGAGCACCTCCTGGTGCGACAGCGGCGCGCCGGTCACGCCCGCGGCCAGATTGGTCACCAGCGAGATGCCCAGCAGCCGCAGGCCCAGCGAGCGGGCCGCGATCGCCTCCAGCACGGTCGACATGCCGACCAGATCGGCGCCCATGCCGCCCAGCATGCGGATCTCGGCGGGGGTCTCGTACTGCGGACCGTTGAGGCCCGCGTAGACGCCCTCGGTCAGCGAGGGGTCGATTTCCCTTGCCAGCGTGCGTAATCCGGGGTCCCAGGCATCGACCATGTTGACGAACGCGGCACCGGTGAGCGGGGTGCGGCCGGTGAGATTGAGGTGATCGTTGATCAGTACCGGCTCGCCGACCCGCAGGCCCGGTCGGATACCGCCCGCGGCGTTGGTGAGGATCACCGTCTGCGCACCCGCCGCGGCCGCCGCGTGTACCGCGTGCACCACCCGGTGCGGTTCGTAGCCCTCGTAGAGGTGCTGGCGGCCCATCATCAGCAGGACCGGCACCTCGCCGACTCGGACCGAATGCACGATGCCCTGATGTCCCTGGGCCGTCGGCGGTTCGAAGCCGGGGAGTTCGGTCATCGGAATCGACGCCCGCGGCGCTCCGATCTCGGTGGCGGCGGACTGCCAGCCGGATCCGAGGATCACCGCGACCCGATGGTGCGCGACTCCCGTACGTGTGGCGATCGCCTCGGCGGCCTGTTCGGCAAGCATGCGCCCACGATAGTGCGCCGACGGGCCGGTTGTGCGCGTCGCGGGCCGGACACGAGTGCCGCCGCCGGGCGCGGCCGGCGGGGCGAGGGCAGGATGGTGCCGTGCGTGAACTCGTGGTCCTCGGGACGGCCAGTCAGGTGCCGACCCGCCGGCGCAATCACAACGGATATCTGTTGCGCTGGGACGGTGACGGCCTGCTGTTCGACCCCGGCGAGGGGACCCAGCGGCAGATGCTGTTCGCGGGGGTTTCGGCGAGTGGCATCACCCGCATCGGCCTGACCCATTTCCACGGCGACCACTGCCTCGGCCTGCCCGGGGTGCTGGCGCGGCTCAATCTGGATCAGGTCACCCATCCGGTCGACATCTGCTTCCCGGGATCGGGTGCGGAACTGCTCGGACATCTCCGCGGCGTGGTGCCCGCCTTTCCCGGTCTGCGCGAGCATCCGATCGATACGGACGGCCCGGTGCCGCTGCCGGACGCGCCGTTCACCTTCGAGGCGGTGCGGCTGTCGCATCGCATCGACACCTTCGGCTATCGGCTCGTCGAACCCGACAGCTATCGGATCCTGCCGGAGCGGCTCGCCGAATTCGGCCTGGCGGGTCCCATGGTCGGGACGCTGCAGCGCGAAGGTGCGATCCGGCTGCCCGACGGTCGCACGGTCACGGTCGAGGAGGTGTCGGTTCCGCGGCCCGGGCAACGTTTCGCCTTCGTGATGGACACCCGAATGTGTTCGGGCGTAGCGGAATTGGCCGAAGGCGCCGATATGCTCGTCATCGAGTCGACCTTCCTGGAGGCCGAGGCGCAGCTGGCCGACGATTTCGGCCACCTCACCGCCGGGCAGGCGGCGCGGGTGGCCGCGGCGGCAGGCGTGCGAACGCTCGTGCTCACCCATTTCTCGCAGCGCTACGGCGATCTGGCCGGGCACCGGGCCGAGGCGCAGCGGTATTTCGACGGGGAATTGGTGATCGCCGAGGACCTGATCCGGGTGCCGCTCCCGCCGCGTCGCTGACCGGCGCGCGGGCAGTGATGACAACTCGCCGGTAACTTGGCCGGGGGTGTGATGCGGGCGTTCATTCGGAGCTGCATATTCTCTGCGTATGCCGTACTTGGACCGTGACGGGGACGTATTCGTGCTCTACCTCGGCAACGAGGGTCAGACCGACAGCGAGAACCGCTTCCATCCCGACTGGATCGACGCCATCCACGCGAAACTGGACGAGGTCGAGGCTGCCGAGGGGCCGGCGGCGCTGGTCACGGTGGCCACCGGAAAATTCTTCAGCAACGGCCTGGACACCGACTGGCTGTTCGGCAACATGGACAAGATGCACTGGTACCTGGACCGGGTGCACACCGTCTTCAGCCGGCTGCTGACGTTCGGCATGCCGACCGTCGCCGCGCTGAACGGGCACGCCTTCGGCGCGGGCGCCATGCTGGCCACCTCGCACGACTTCCGGGTGATGCGCTCGGATCGCGGGTACTGGTGCCTGCCCGAGGTCCATCTGGGAATGCCGTTCACGGTGGCGATGAACGCGCTCGTCACCGAGCGGCTGGCCAATCAGGTGGCACTCGAGGCGATGACCACCGGCCGCCGCTACGGCGCCGCCGACGCGATCGCCGCGGGCATCGTCGACGAGGCGGCCGAGGCCGACGGCGTGCTGGCCGCGGCCGTCGCGCGGGCCGCGGCACTGACCGGCAACCGCAAGCCCAACCTGCCGGTTATCAAGCGTGCGCTGCACGGACGGGCGCTCGCGGGCCTGAATACCCCGACGACACCGGAAAATCTCGCCTTCGGCTCCTGAACACCCGATGATCATCGCGTGGCGCACAGTGCGAGACTGTGTGCCATGCCACGCAGCGGGGACGAACGCAGCTGGAGTCGCACGGACCGGTCGGCGCACCGGGCCGCGGCATCCGGCTGCGCCCGCGCCGACGACGCCCGTGCCGACGCCGACGATCTCCGTGCCGGCGACGCCGATGCCTCGGTAGATCCCGCGGATCCGGCCCTGCTCGCCGCCGCCGATGCCGCCGTCACGGCGGCCGAATCGGAATTGATCGTCCTCTCGCATTCCATCCACGCCGAACCCGAACTGGCGTTCGCCGAGCACCGCAGTGTGGCCAAGACGCTGGCACCGTTGCGCGAGCGCGGGTTCCGGATCGAGATACCGGTCGCGGACCTGGACACCGCCTTCGTCGCCACCTTCGGCAGCGGCGAGCTCGTGGTGGGAATCTGCGCCGAATACGACGCCTTGCCCGAGATCGGTCACGCCTGCGGTCACAACATCATCGCCGCGGCCGCGGTGGGCGCGGGGCTGGCCCTGGCCGAGGTGGCCGATCGGTGCGGTCTGACCGTGAAGGTATTCGGCACGCCGGCCGAGGAGAGCGGCGGCGGCAAGGTGCTGATGCTCGAGCGCGGCGTCTTCGACGGGGTCGCGATGGCCCTGATGGTGCATCCCGGTCCGCTGGACATCGTGGGCGCGCGGTCGCTGGCCCTGGCCGATCTATCGGTGTCCTTCCACGGCCGCGAAGCCCATGCCAGCGCCGCGCCGGAGTACGGCCGCAACGCCGGGGACGCCGCCACCGTCGCGCAGGTGGCGCTGGGTCTGCTACGTCAGCATCTGCGCCCGGGCCAGCAACTGCACGGTATAGTCGAGTCGGGCGGTGTTGCCCCGAATATCGTGCCCGGCCATGCGGAACTGTTGTATTACCTGCGGGCAGACGATTCCGCATCCCTCGACGATCTGCTGCAGCGCGCCTCGGCCTGCTTCGAGGCGGGAGCGCTGGCGACCGGATGCACCCATGAAATCCGGGCGCTGGCGCCCACATATACCGAGCTCACGCCGGATTCCGCACTACTGTGTGCCTACCGCGAGCAGATCATCGGTATGGGTCGCATGCCGCTCGCGCCGGAACTCGAGGCAGCACGGCCGCTGGGCAGTACCGATATGGGCAATGTCACCAACGTCATTCCCGGCATCCACCCGGTTATCGGCATCGAGGCGAACGGCGCGGTGACACACCAGCGGGAGTTCGCCGCGGCCTGTGTGACGCCGTCGGCCGATCTCGCGGTGAGTGACGGCGCGCGGGCACTGGCCCGTACCGCAATTCAGGTTGCGGGCGATCAACTACACAGGGACAGGTTGTTGGAGCGCAGTATTCAGCGACAGGAGGAAATTCGGTGAGCACGATCGGCCGGTCATCACCGGCGGGCCGCGAGGGAGATGCCGCGGCGGGTCGCGGTGACGATGCCGCGACCGGTTCGGAGGACGACTCCGCGACCGGTTCGCGCCCTTCCGCGGCGGCGGGCCGCACGGCCGGTGGCTCTGGCCTGCAGAGCAAGGCGGTGGCTTCCGGCCTGCAGAGCAAGGCGCTGGGCCCGGAGGCCGGTACCTGTCGCCACACCGGACTCGCGACCGGACGGCAGGCGGAGATCACGGCCGGACAGGCCGCGGTCGAGGCGTGGCTGAGCGAGCACGGGGACGATCTGATCGGCTGGCGCCGTCACATCCACGCCAATCCGGAACTGTCCCGCGCCGAGCACGGCACCACCGAATTCGTCGAATCCTGGCTGGTGAAGGCCGGTCTGGAACCGCGCAAACTACCCACCGGCACCGGGCTGATCTGCGATATCGGCCCGGCCGGGCCGCGCCTGGCACTGCGCGCCGATATGGACGCGCTGCCGCTGCAGGAGTACACCGGGCAGCCGTTCGCCTCGACCGTTCCCGGCGTATCCCACGCCTGCGGGCACGACGCGCACACCTCGATCCTGCTCGGCACCGCCCTGGCCCTCGCGGAGGTGGGCGACCTCCCGGTCGGCGTGCGGCTGGTGTTCCAGCACGCCGAGGAGGTCATGCCCGGCGGTGCCATCGATATGGTCGCCGCCGGTGCGATGGACGACGTCACGCGCGTCTTCGCCCTGCACTGCGATCCCCGGCTCGAGGTCGGGCGGATCGGGGTGCGGGTCGGCGCCATCACCTCGGCCGCCGACACCGTGGAACTGGTGCTGGACTCACCGGGCGGGCATACCTCCCGGCCGCATCTGACCAGCGATCTGGTCTATGCCATCGGCACTGTCATCACCGGCCTGCCGGGTCTGCTGAGCCGCCGCATCGATCCGCGGACCAGCACGGTGATGGTGTGGGGCGCGGTATCGGCGGGTAAGGCGCCCAATGCGATTCCGCAGACCGGCATGCTGACCGGGACCGTGCGGACCGGTGATCACACCACCTGGTCGTTGCTCGAGCCGATGGTCCGCGAGATCGTCGACGGGCTGCTCGCCCCGACCGGTGTGCGATATCAGCTGAACTACAAGCGCGGCGTCCCGCCGGTGGTCAACGACGAATTCTCCACCCGGATGTTCGAGGACGCGATTCTCGGTCTGGGGCCGGACGCGCTGTCGGATACGCCGCAGTCGGGCGGTGGTGAGGACTTCTCCTGGTACCTCGAGGAGGTTCCGGGTGCGATGGCGCGGCTGGGCGTGTGGTCGGGTGAGGGACCGCAACTGGACATTCACCAGCCGACCTTCGACATCGACGAACGCGCGCTGGCGGCCGGCGTGCGCGTGATGACCAATCTGGTCCTGCAGGCACGCTGATCGCATGGCCCGTCGGGTGGCGAACCCGGCGGGCTGTCCGGCTCCGTCCCGGCGGGCCGGCTACATCGAGCCGAAGGTCCCCGGGCCCACGTTGCGGCTGTTGCGGGTGCGCAGCGCGTGGACGTAATCGCCCGGAGCCCCGGCCTTTTCGGCCGCGTCGGCGATCACGCCGATGTAGCGGGCGGAGGGCAGCCCGCCCTCGTAGGCATCCAGCACGTACAGCCACGCCAGCACCGGCTGTGTACCCGTCCCCGAAGTGGGCGAGACCCGGAGCCGGATCTTCTTGTGGATACCGAAATCCGAACCCTCCCACCGGTCGAGGCTCTCCTCGTCCTCGGCCGAGACGTCGTACAGCACGACGAACACCCGGGAGCCCGGATCCTCGACCACCGTCGCGAGCGGGCCTTCCCAGCCGATGTCGTCGCCGGCGAAGGTCAGGCGCCACCCTTCCAGCCAGCCCGTTCCGTAGACGGGGGAGTGCGGACAGCGCTTGAGCATCTGCTCCGGGTCCATATTGGATCCGTAGGCGGCGTATATCGGCACCTGGCAAGAGTATCGAATGTAGGGACCGCTTGTTTCGATCCGGCCGGGTTCGGGCCGTGCCAGTCTCCGGCGGGGCGGGCGGATGTCCGGAGAATTACCGGTAGGTGACACGCGCAACGTCACCCCTGACGCGGTCAAAACGATGAGGAGCAGGACCGATAACGTTGACGGCAGTGCCGGAGATCCCGGCCGCACGGCTCGATAGCGGAGGTACACATGGCCCGCATTGCAATCATCGGGGGCGGCCCCGCCGGCTACGAGGCGGCGTTGGTGGCAGCTCAGCACGGAGCCACGGTCACCGTGATCGACTCCGACGGTATCGGTGGCGCGTGCGTGCTGTGGGACTGCGTCCCGTCCAAGACCTTCATCGCTTCGACCGGTGTGCGCACCGATCTGCGCCGCGCGCGTGATCTGGGCATCACGCTGCACGTGGCGCAGGCGCAGGTGCGGCTGTCGGAGGTGAACTCCCGGGTGAAGGCGCTGGCGCAGGCGCAGTCGTCCGATATCCGCTCCAAACTGCAGGCCGCCGGCGTCACCATTCTCAACGGCCGCGGTCAGCTGATCGACCAGATCGCCGGTCTGGCCACACATCTGGTGCGCGCGACGCTCGCCGACGGCACCGAACGGGTGATGGAGGCCGAGATCGTCCTGATCGCCACCGGCGCCAGCCCGCGGGTACTGCGCGGCGCCGAACCCGACGGTGAACGCATCCTCACCTGGCGTCAGCTCTACGACCTGAAGGAACTGCCGGAAACGCTCGTCGTCGTCGGCTCCGGTGTCACCGGCGCGGAATTCGTCTCCGCCTACACCGAGATGGGCGTGAAGGTGAAATTGGTCTCCAGCCGCGACCGGATGATGCCGGGGGAGGACGCCGATGCCGCGCTGGTCCTCGAGGACGCTCTGGCCGAACGCGGGGTGGAACTCGTCAAACAGGCCCGTGCCGACGCCGTCGAGCGGACCGCGGACGGGATCGTGGTCAAACTGTCCGACGGGCGCACGGTCACCGGCTCCCACGCTCTGATGACGGTCGGTTCCACGCCCAACACCCAGGATCTGGGCCTCGAGCGCATCGGCATCGAACTCGACCGCGGCGGCTATCTGCGCGTCGACCGCGTCTCGCGGACGGCGGTGCCCGGGATCTATGCCGCCGGTGACTGCACCGGGCTGCTGCCGCTGGCCTCCGTCGCGGCGATGCAGGGCCGGATCGCGATGTATCACGCGCTCGGCGAGGGAGTGCAGCCGATCCGGTTGAAGACGGTGGCCTCCGCGGTGTTCACCCGGCCCGAGATCGCCACGGTCGGTGTCAGCCAGACCGCGATCGACAACGGTGAGGTGCCCGCGCGCACGGTGATGTTGCCGCTCAACACCAATCCGCGCGCCAAGATGTCGGGCCTGCGCCGCGGCTTCGTGAAGATCTTCTGCCGGCCGGCCACCGGCGTGGTGATCGGTGGCGTGGTGGTCGCGCCCATCGCCTCCGAACTCATCCTGCCGATCGCGATCGCGGTCCAGAACAATCTGACGGTGAACGACCTGGCCCAGACGTTCTCGGTATACCCCTCGCTCTCGGGATCGGTCACCGAGGCGGCGCGGCAGTTGATGCGTCACGACGATCTGGGCTAGTGGGCGGCGACTGTTTCAAATGCGCTGGCCCGCTTGATCTTTTGCCGGACGGGGTGCGGCTTCCCACAGCCGGGTAGCACCGGTTGCCTGAAACTTGTTCGTGTGGTTCACTTCCGGCAGAGGT
This sequence comes from Nocardia mikamii NBRC 108933, assembly GCF_001613505.1. Classification (GTDB taxonomy): domain Bacteria; phylum Actinomycetota; class Actinomycetes; order Mycobacteriales; family Mycobacteriaceae; genus Nocardia; species Nocardia mikamii. The sequence continues at coordinate 19,529 of NZ_BDCM01000002.1, read as the reverse complement.
GTCAGTGGTGGGCGGTTGGCAGGTTCACGTTGCGGGGGGAATGCATCTTTCCCGGGCCGGGAATCCGCGAGCGGCTCGCGGACCGCAGCAGGGTGCGGGCCGGACATCGATGAGGGACGAATGGAGACGGCCCCATCGAGCGGCGTTCGTCGGTCGGTGGCACTGGCCGAGCTCGGGAAAGGGATTGCGAGACAGTGAAACATCGTAAGCCGAGTCGGGCGCAGCGAGCGATGGCCACGACGTCGTTGCCACTGGCCACCGCGGCCGCCGTGGCGACCATCCTCGCGTCGGGTACGGCGAGTGCCGCGCCGGCCGATCAGCCGAGCGTGCCGACCACTCCGGCGCAGCCGGGCGCCACCAACGAGGCACCCGCGCCGGACAACAACAACGGCCAGGGTCAGAACGCGCCGGGCACGCAGGAGAACGCTCCGCAGAACGGTACCCAGCAGAACGGGCCGCAGCAGAACAACAACCAGCAGAACGGGACCCAGCAGAACGGGCCCCAGCGCAACGGCAACCCGCAGCCGGGCGTCACCACCCCCAATCAGCCGGGTGTCACGACTCCGAACCAGCCGGGCGTCACCACCCCGCAGCCGGGTGTCACGCCACCGAACCAGAACACGCCGAAGCCGGACCAGAACCTGGCCTCGCCGACGCAGCCGGGTGTGACCACCCCGCGCGTCGCGCCGCTGCCGGTGCCGGGTCAGGGCGGCCAGGTGCAGCCGGCCGTCGTTCCGGACCAGCCCACCCCCAACGGCCAGGCCGACCAGCTGAAGCCGGGTCAGCAGTCGCCGGACCAGACGGTCGGCACTCCGAACAAGCCGCAGTCGCAGAACGGCGGCAACGCGGACACGCTGCGTAGCCAGCAGGGCAACTCGACCCCGTCGCAGCAGGCGCAGTGGACCTCGCCGAGCCTGCAGGCCGCACCGGCCGCACCGGTCGTCCAGATGAACGGCCCGCACACCGAGGTCGGCGCCAACGTCGACGGCGGCGGGCTGCTGCCGGGCTACGTGGCCAACACCCACCACTTCAGCAACCTCGACGGATATGTCGGCACGGTGGGTTACAGCACTCCGAACGGAGTGGGTGACGCGGGTGTGTCGGTGGAGTTCGTCGAGGCGAACAAGATCAAGATCACCTCGTACACCCACGCCACCGGCTTCGACGATCTGAAGTCCGAGAACTACGTCGACACCACCGAGGCGAACGCGGCCAAGGCCGCCGTCGAGGGCTGGATCAAGCAGCAGCCGGGTGGTGCCGCAGCACTGGATGCGGCCGCTCAGATTGGTAGACTCCCGCAGGGTGATTTCGCTCCACAAACGGTGAATGTCGCTGGTGCGACCACACAGTGGGGTGGCACGGTCCAGTACTGATACAGACTGAATCGACGTGTGGGGCGGTCGTTCGCGACCGCCCCACGCGTGTGTCTCGGGGAAGGAACGGGTGATGGGCTCCGGCGACGATCAGGACCGGGACGAAGGCGAGTCGGGATTCGGCCCGCCGGTTTCCGGATTCGGACCACCGCTGAACGACTTCGGGCCGCCGACGGGTGAAACGGGCGCGATCGGCTGGGCGCCGGTCGGGGAACCGGAACGTCCCACATTGGGCTGGCAGCCCGCCGACGCCCCTGCGACGCCGTCCGTCCCGCCGCCACCCCCGCAATACCGTGCGCCGGATTCGTCCGCGGCGCCGGAAACCGTGCGCCATCCGGCGGCGGAGGCGCCGCGCCCGGCCGACACCACGCGGGCGCCCGCGCCCGAGACTGTACGGGCGCCGGCGCCGGAGACCGTTCGGCCGCCCGCGCCCGAGACGCGCCGCATCCCCGAGCCCCCGCGCGCCCCGGAGACGGTGCGGTACCCGGACGCCGGCGGTGCCGAGGCGGACCGTGGATCCTGGTGGCGCGCAGACGATTCCGGGTTCCCGCCCACTCCGCCGCGGGAAACCAAGGGATCCCTGTGGGACGACGACGAACTCGCGAAGAAGCTCACGGTCCCGCGCGGCGGCGCCGAGCAGAAATCGGGTTCGGGCTCGCTGTGGGACGACGACGAGCTGGCCAAGAAGCTCGCGCCCTCGCGGCCGGTGCCCGGGCCGGAACCCGTCGAGACCGGCCGCAACAAGACGGTGCTGATCGGCGGCATCGGCGCGGCCGTCGTGCTGCTCGTGGCGTTGATCGTGGTCGTCGTCTTCGCCACGAGTGGTGGTGGCGACAAGTCCGACAACGCCCAGGCCGGCGGGGCGACCAATGCGGCCGACGGCACCGGCTGCCGGGCCCGCACCGAGGGCAGTCTGATCTACGGCAACGGGCCCGGCGACACCTCGAGCGGTGCGAACGCGATCTTCGGCTATCAGCACGCGTACTACACGGATCGCAATGCCGAGAAAGCGCACACCTTCATCGCCCCCGGCGCGAATGTGCAGGCCCCGCCGGACCTGCAGAAGACCATCGACGAGCACATCCCGAAGGGCACGACGTACTGCCTGCGGATCGCGACGACCGCGCCCAATCAGTTCAACGTCGAGGTCTCGGAGTTCCACCCCGACGGTACGAAGTCGCTGTATCTGGAAGTCATCACGACCGTGAATCAGGGAGGCCGGAATCTCATCCAGCTGATTCAGTCGTTCTAAATCTCACAATATGAGAATCTGAGTTCATATTGTGGATGTCGCTGTGCGAAAGTGGAGGTACCACCCTTTCGTCCGGAGGTCTCCATGTCGCCGCATACTCCACCCCTGTCCCGTCGGCTGGACGGTCTGCAGAGTTCGGCGATCCGCGATCTGCTCAAGCTGACCGCCCGGCCGGATATCGTCAGCCTGGCCGGGGGCCTGCCCGACGAACAGTTGATGCCGCGCGATGCCATCGCCCGCGCCGCGGAGTCGGCGCTGGCCGACCCGTCCCGGTTGCAGTACACCGAGTCCGCGGGCTGGGGGCCGCTGCGCGAGGTGCTCGCCTCCCGGGAGTCGGTGCGGCTCGGCCGGCCCGTGCCGCTGGAGGAGATCTTCGTCACGCACGGTTCGCAGCAGGCCTTGTCGCTGCTGGGTGAGGTGCTTCTCGATCCGGGCGCTCTCGTGGTGGTCGAGGACCCGGCCTATGTCGGCGCGTTGCAGGTGTTCCGCGCGGCGGGGGCGCGGATCGTGGCCATTCCGCTGGATGCCGACGGTATGCGTGTCGACGCGCTGGCCGAGTTGCTCGAACGCGGCGAGCGCCCGGCGTTGGTGCATACGGTGAGTAATTTCCACAATCCGCGCGGTGTGACGCTGAGCCCGCAGCGCCGGCGCGAACTGGCGGCGCTGGCCGAACGGTACGGCTTCTGGGTGGTCGAGGACGATCCGTACGGCGAGCTGTGGTTCGACCGCCCCGCGCCGCAGGCCGTTGCCACGTACTCGCCCAACGTGATTCGGCTGTCGAGTGCCTCGAAGATCCTGGCGCCGACACTACGGGTGGGCTGGATGATCGCCCCGAACGAAGTGTGCCGCGGCGTGGAACTGCTCAAGCAGGGCGCCGATCTGTGTGGTTCGGCGCTCACCCAGCAGATCGCCGCCGACCTGCTGGCCGACGAGCCGTGGCTGGGCGCCCACCTGGACAAGGTGCGCGGCATCTACGGCGAACGCGCCACCGCCCTGGTGAGCGCGGTCCGCGCCCGTTTCGGCGACCGGGTGGTGAGTACCGACGCCGCCGGCGGCATGTTCGTGTGGCTCGATTTCACCGACGGCACCGATACCGTCGAACTGCTGCCGCACGCGATCGACCACGGCGTGGCCTACGTCCCGGGCTCCGCGTTCGCGGTCTCGCAGCCCTACCGCGGCTCGATGCGCATGTGTTTCACCACGTCGGACGCGGCCGTGCTCACCGACGCGGTCGATCGGCTGGGCCGCGCGGTCGACGCGGCGCAGTAGCGCGGGCGAATCTACTGCGCCCACCCGTAGGTGCGTTCGACGGCCTTGTTCCATTCGCCGTAGAGGTGATCGCGGTCGGCGTCGGACATCGTCGGCTGCCACACCTTGTCCTCGGACCAGTTGGCGCGGATGTCGTCGGTGCCGGACCAGTAACCGACCGCCAGTCCGGCCGCGTAGGCGGCGCCGAGCGCGGTCGTTTCGGTGATCACCGGCCGCACCACCGGCACATCCAGGATGTCGGCCTGGAATTGCATGAGCAGTTCGTTGGCGACCATGCCGCCGTCGACCTTGAGGGTGGTCAATTCGACGCCGAGATTTTCCGCCTCGGCGTCGGCGCGCATCGCGTCGATCACCTCGCGAGTCTGAAATGCGGTGGCCTCCAACACCGCTCGGGCCAGATGCGCCTTCGTGACGAAGCGGGTGAGTCCGGTGATCACGCCGCGCGCGTCCGGCCGCCACCGCGGTGCGAACAGACCGGAGAAGGCGGGAACGATATAGGTGCCGCCGTTGTCGTCGACGCTGCGGGCCAGCGGTTCGATCTCCGCCGCGGATTCGACGATGCCGAGGTTGTCGCGCAACCACTGCACCAGGGATCCGGTCACCGCGATGGAACCCTCCAGCGCGTACACCGCCGGCTGGTCGCCGAGCCGGTAGCACACGGTGGTCAGCAGACCGTGCTTGCTGAACACCGGCGTGGTGCCGGTGTTGAGCAGCATGAAGTTGCCGGTTCCATAGGTGTTCTTCGCCTCGCCCGGCGAGAGGCAGGCCTGCCCGAACGTCGCGGCCTGCTGATCGCCCAGGATGCCGGCCACCGGGATCCCCGCGAGCGGGCCGGCGGAGATCTCGGCGTACACCTCCGAGGAGCTGTGGATCTGCGGCAGCATCGAGACGGGGATGCCGAACTCCGCGCAGATCTGCGAATCCCATTGCAAGGTCTCGAGATTCATCAGCATCGTGCGGGAGGCGTTGGTGACGTCGGTGAGGTGGCGGCCGGTCAGCTTCCACAGGATCCAGCTGTCCATGGTGCCGAAGCACAGGTCACCGGCCTCCGCGCGGGCGCGTACACCGTCGACGTTGTCGAGGATCCAGCGCAGCTTGGGGCCCGCGAAATACGTGCTCAGCGGCAGTCCGGTCCGGTCGGCGTAGCGCGCGGGGCCGACGTCGCCGGCCAGCTCGTCGCACAGCGCCGCGGTGCGGGTGTCCTGCCAGACGATGGCGTTGGCGACCGGCTTGCCGGTGGCACGGTCCCAGACCACGGTGGTTTCGCGCTGATTGGTGACCCCGACCGCGGCGATGTCGCCGGCGCCGATCCCGGCATCCTCGAGCGCGGCACCGATCACGAATTCGGTATTGCGCCAGATGGTTTCGGCATCGTGCTCGACCCAGCCCGGCCGCGGGAACAGCTGTTCGTGCTCGCGCTGCCCGAGGCCGGCGATGCGGCCGGAGCGGTCGAACACGATGCACCGGCTCGAGGTTGTCCCCTGGTCGATGGCGGCCACGAAGCGTCGCATCCGTGCAGGCTACTAAACCTCGCACGCGCCGCGCATCACATCGCCGCACGCCCGGCGGTGGACTAGGGTGGTAGCGATTACCGACGGGTAACGCAGGACGATCCCACCGAACAGTGCGGAGGAAGTCGAGCGATGAACGAGAAGTCACACGGTCAGCACACCGGCGAACTGGGGCCCGCGCAGCGCGCGGCCACCTGGGAAAGCTTGGGCGCCAAGCATTTCGACGTCATCGTGATCGGTGGCGGGGTCGTGGGCGCGGGCATCGCCCTCGATGCCGCCACCCGGGGCCTCGAGGTGGCCCTGGTGGAGGCGCGCGATCTGGCCTCGGGCACCTCGAGCCGTTCGTCGAAGATGTTCCACGGCGGTCTGCGCTACCTCGAACAGCTGGAATTCGGGCTGGTCCGCGAGGCGCTGCGGGAACGTGAGCTGAGCCTGAAGACGTTGGCCCCGCATCTGGTGAAACCGCTGCGGTTCCTCTACCCGCTGACCCATCGCGGCTGGGAGCGGCCCTACGTCGCCTCGGGCCTGGTGCTCTACGACACCATGGGCGGAGCGAAATCCGTTCCGGGCCAACATCATGTGACCCGCTCGGGAGCGCTGCGACTGGCGCCGGGCGTGCGCCGGGACGCCCTGATCGGCGGTGTCACCTACTACGACACCGTGGTCGACGACGCCCGCCACACCATGACGGTCGCCCGCACCGCCGCCCACTACGGTGCGGTGATCCGCACCTCGACCCAGGTCGTGGACTTCCTGCGGGAAGCCGACCGGGTGGTCGGAGTGAAGGTGCGCGACAGTGAGGACGGGCGCACGACCGAGGTCCGCGGCCATGTGGTGATCAATGCGACGGGCGTATGGACCGATGAACTGCAGGCGCTGTCGCATGTTCGCGGCCGATTCCATGTGCGCGCGTCCAAAGGCGTGCATATCGTGGTCCCCCGCGATCGGATCGCCAGTGACGCCGCGCTGATTCTGCGCACCCAGACTTCGGTGCTGTTCGTGATTCCGTGGGGGAGCAATCACTGGATCATCGGCACGACCGACACCGACTGGAATCTGGATCTGGCCCATCCGGCCGCCACCAAGGCCGATATCGACTATCTGCTCGAACGGATCAACGAGGTACTGGTCACCCCGCTCACCCATGACGACATCCAGGGGGTGTACGCCGGGCTGCGGCCGCTGCTGGCCGGGGAGAGCGACGAGACCTCCAAGCTGTCGCGCGAGCATGCGGTGGCGCGGATCGCTCCGGGGCTGGTCGCCATCGCGGGTGGTAAATACACCACCTACCGGGTGATGGCCTACGACGCGGTGGATCTGGCCGTCCACGAGATTCCGCAGCGGGTGTCGTCCTCGATCACCGACAAGGTGCCGTTGCTCGGTGCGGACGGCTACTTCGCCCTGCTCAACCAGACGCCGCAGCTGGCACAGACCTACGGTGTGCATCCCTACCGGATCGAACATCTGCTCAACCGGTACGGCTCCCTGATCACCGACGTCCTCGATCTGGCCGAGGGAAAACCCGAACTGCTGCAGCCGATTACGGACGCGCCCGGATATCTGCGGGTGGAGGCCGTCTACGCGGCGGTCGCCGAGGGCGCGCTGCATCTGGACGACATCCTGGCCCGGCGCACCCGGATCTCCATCGAGTTCTCCCATCGGGGCACCGAATGCGCCGACGAGGTGGCGCGCCTGGTGGCGCCGGTGCTGGGCTGGGACGAGGAGCAGATCCGGCGCGAGGTGAGTACGTACAACGCCCGGGTCGACGCCGAGATCCGATCCCAGACCCAACCCGACGACGTGTCGGCCGACGCACTGCGCGCCGCCGCGCCGGAACCTCGTCCGGAGATCCTGGAGCCGGTGCCGCTGCCCCAGGCATAGCCCCTACGCGGGCGGCTAGGGAGCGGTCGACGTGGGCGCCGAGGTGTGACCGGAATGGGCGGGGCCCGTACTCACCGAGTGCTGCAGCGCATAGGTGAACAGGACGGTGGCGGCGATGGCGATAGCCGTGATCAGCAGCTGGGTGACAAGCCGTGTGCTACGACGCATCGCGGTGCTCGCATATGTCATCTGCCCTGCTTCCCGACCGGTGACGATCTGTGTCGCCCTTATGTCGCATTCACGCTCCGAAGTGTTAGCGGCCGAAAGAAATATAGCTATCGAACGGCAAACATCACGGCTCGTGACCGGTCAGCCGCGAGTCCTGCCTGCGGTCCTCGGCTCCGGCGTCTCGGGTGCGGGCTGACAGCGCGGACAGAAGTAGATCCCGCGTTCGGTGGCGGGGGCGGAGGCGGATGTGGCATCGGAGCCGAGCATGCGGACGAGAATCATCGATCCGCAACGGGGGCAAGGTTGGCGCTGCCGGCCGTAGACCACCGCGGGCCGGGGCGGATGGTGCGCGGCTCGGCCGAGGATGCGGTGCGCGGCGTCGACGAGTCCGGGAAGGTCGGGTACGGCGGCGACCGGGGTGGCCGGGTGGACCCGCTCGGCGAAACAGATCTCGCTGCGGAAGATGTTTCCGACTCCGGCCATGGTCGTCTGATCGAGCAGCGCGAGCCCGATCGGCCGCTCCGGATCCGTGCGCAGCCGGCGGACCGCCTCGGCCGCATCCCAATTCGGGCCCAGCAGATCCGGGCCGAGATGGTCGACGGCGGTGTGCTCGTCGGCGAGGCGCAGCACCTCGACCAGGCCGAGAGAGAACCCGACGGCTTCGGTGTCGGCGGTGGCGAGAATCAGTCTCGCGGTGAATCCCGGTTTGGTCCACCGCTGCCCGGGGCGGTAGATCCGCCAGGTGCCCTCCATCTTCAGATGGGTGTGGATGCTGAGCGTCTCGGTCCGCACGAACAGGTGTTTGCCGTAACTGCCGACGCTGTCGACCCGGCTGCCGCGCAGATCGAGCGTGGCGTAGCGCGGCACGCGAAAATCACTGCGCGTCAGTATCTTTCCCGCCAGCGCGGAACGCAGCCGCGCCGCCGCGAGATAGACGGTATCTCCTTCCGGCATCGGCGTTCACCACCGGTGCCGTCGGGCGATGCGCGCCGGTCTCATGCTGTGCTCCGTAGCCGGAAGCCCCGGGGAGTGGTGTGGAAACCGGCGTCGGTGAGGAAGGTGGCGAAGGTGTTGCCGTGCACCGACTCCCCATCGACGCGTTCGACGACCAGCGAGTCGATCCGGCGGTCGTGGACCAGGGCCGCCAGCGCGGCCGCGGCCTCGGTCCGGATTTCGGGGTCCTCGGTGAAGGTGAGCAGTGTCTTGCCGCCCCGTTCCAGGTACAGGGCCAGTTCGCCCGCGGCCAGGACGACCAGAGCCCCCGCCTTGCGGCCCGGGCGATGTCCGGCTCCCTCCCCCGCATTCTTCGGCCACGGCAGGGCGGCGCCGTACGGATTGGCCGGATCGCAGGCGGCGAGCGCGAGCGCGCCGACAGCGCCGGCGCCCGGCCGGTCGGAATCGTAGGAGCGCAGCCGATCCACCACGTCGGTGGTGGAGAACTGCGCACCGCCGAGGGTGTCGACGAAATAGCCGCGCCGACAGCGCCCGCGATCCTCGAATTCGGTGAGCACCCGGTACATCAGCGCGAACCCGCCCGGAATCTCCTCGTTCTGCACCGAACCGCGGGTCAGCACGCCGTAGCGCTCCAGCAGCAGATCCGCGGTGGCGTGGGCGCGAATGGTGTTGTCCGGCAGGCGCTGGGGCAGCAGCGACCATCGCCCGGCCACGGCGGGAGGGCCGGTCCGGGTCGGCATCGCCGGTCGCGGAAGGTACATGCGTCCGCGCGGGGTGCGTCGCGGGGTGCGATGGGCGGTGGTGCTGCGGGTGGTGCCGGACAGCCGCGCACGGACCGGAGCGAAGGTGTCGCCGGACAGATATCCGGCCCACACCAGCTCCCACAGTGCCGCCGCCACGGCCGCGTCGTCGAGTACACCGGTCGCGTCGGACAACTGCCGGAAGAAATAGGCGCCGCCCGCCACCACGACGAGCCGGTTGCCGCCGGAGGCGCCCGATTCGGTAGCGACCGTGCCGTCGGCGTCGAGCGGAATCGCGTCGGTGGCCGCCGCGGTCATCTCCGCGCCCAACGCCGTCAGCAGCCGCAGCTGCACGTCGGTGAAGTCGATCTCCTGCGGCGGCCCCAGCGTGACCGGCGCCTGATCCGCCGGATGCAGGGCGATCCAGCCGTCCTTGGCGGTGATGGCGCCGTGACCGGACCACAGCACCTCACCGGAGGCGGTGAGTTCGTCGAGCATCGCCGGTGTGTAGTCGCGCACTCGTGACGGCAGGATGAGCGACTCCCATGCGGAAGCCGGAATCGGCACGCCCGCAAGCTGTTCCACCACCGCGGCCACCCCGTCCACGCCGCGCAGTGTCGAGGTACCGATATGCTGCCACGCCGGCAGGAATCGTCCGAACGCTCCCGTGGAGACCGGCTCGACCTCCTTGCGCGCGGCGGCCAGCGACCGGCGGCGCAGCCGGCGCAACACCTGTGCGTCGCACCATTCCGCACCGGCCGAACCCGGCGTGAATTCGCCCTCCACCACTCGCTTCTCGGCTCCGAGCCGATGCAGCGCGGTTGCCGCGACGGCCGGCCCGATCCCGAAGCGCCGGGCAACCGCGTCGAGGGTGAACGGGGCATGGGTGCGGGCGTAGCGGGCGACCAGATCGCCCAGCGGATCGGCGACCGGCTCGATGAAGGCCGCCGGCGTGCCGATCGGCAGGGGGACGCCGAGGGCATCGCGCAACCGGGCGGCGTCTTCGATCGCCGTCCACCACCGCGATCCCGCGAACGACACCTCCAGAACCCGCTTGGCCTGCAGCAATTCGGCGAACCACGGGCCCGGGTCCGCGGTGCAGCGCTCGGCCGCCTCGGCCGGGGTGAGGGGGCCGAGCAGCCGCAGCAGGTCGGCGAGCCCTTCCGCGTCGCGGGCATGGCGTTCGGGGGTGAGCCGTTGCAGTTCGCGTTCGGTCAGTTCGAGGACCGCGGCGTCGAGGAGTTCGCGCAGTTCCACCCGGCCCAGCAGTTCGGCGAGCAGGCCCGAATCCAGCGACAGCGCGGCCGCGCGGCGTTCGGCCAGCGGACTGTCGCCCTCGTACATGAACTGGCCGATGTAGTCGAACAGCAACGCATTGGCGAACGGTGAGGGGGAGGCCGTCTCGACCTCGACCAGTCGCAGTTTGCGCCGCGCCACATTCGTCAGCAGATCGCGCAGGGCGGGCAGATCGTAGACGTCACGCAGGCATTCGCGCACCGTTTCCAGCAGGATCGGGAAATCCGGGAATTTCCTTGCCACATCGAGCAATTGGGCCGCGCGCTGGCGCTGCTGCCACAGTGGCGCACGGCGGCCGGGGTCCCGGCGCGGCAACAGCAGTGCCCGCGCCGCGCATTCGCGGAAGCGGGAGGCGAACAGCGCCGACCCGCCCACCTGCTCGGTCACTACGTCGTCGATCTCGTCCGGTTCGAAGACGAACAGTTCCGCGCCCGGCGGATCGTCGGTGGTATCGGGCAGTCGCACCACGATGCCGTCGTCGGAGGCGGTCGGCGCGGCGTCGACCCCGAACCGCTCCCGCAACCGCGCACCCACCGCGAGCGCCCACGGCGCATGCACCGGTAATCCGAAGGGCGAGTGCAGGATCAGCCGCCAATCACCGAGCTCGTCGCGAAAGCGTTCGACCAGCAGGGTGCGGTCGGTCGGCAGATGGCCGGTGGCCTGCCGCTGTTCGGCCAGCAGTGCGACCAGATTCGCCGACGCGAAATCGTCCAGGCCGGCCGCATGAACGAGCTGTTCGAGTTCGACCAGTTCGCCGCCCTTCTTACCGGGCGTGGAGCCCGTGGCTCCCGCGCGGGCGCGGGAGGGCGTGCGCCGGGTGGCGCCGTTCCCGCTGGGGTCCGCGGGCGACCGGCGTTGTCGCGCAGGGCTTTCCGACGGCGCCGCCGAGGTACGCGGCTGCTCGTCGTCGATCGAATCGGCGTTGTCCCGCACTGCCCGGCGCGACTGCCGCTGTCCGCCGCCGCGCGTCACCGGCCCGCCGGAGTCGAGGGCCTCACCGTCGAACTCCGAACCGAAGCCGCCCGCATCGCGCACGAGTTCCTCGATCCGCCCGGCCGGGGCGCGCTCGACGGCCTGACCGGCCGTGCGGACGAATTCGCCCAGCGCCGCGCCCAATTCGGCCGGGCGACCGAGGGAGTCGCCGTGCCAGAAGGGAAGCCGGCCGGGCAGACCGAAGGCGGGGGAGACGAGAACCCGGTCGTGGGTGATGTCCTCGATGCGCCAGCTGGTCGCGCCGAGGGCGAACACATCGCCCACCCGCGATTCGTAGACCATCTCCTCGTCGAGTTCACCGACCCGCGAGGCCTTTTCGCCGACCATGAACACCGGGAACAGCCCGCGGTCGGGAATGGCGCCGCCGGAGGTGACCGCGAGGCGTTGCGCGCCGGGACGTCCGGTCAGCGTGCCCGCATCGCGGTCCCACACCAGGCGCGGACGCAGTTCGGCGAATTCGTCGGAGGGGTAGCGGCCCGACAGCAGATCCAGCACCGATTCGTACGCCGAGCGCGGCAGAAGTGCGAAACTTCCTGTCCCTCTGACGGTTTCGAACCACTCGTCGACATCGATCGGTTCCAGGGCGCAGGCGGCCACGGTCTGCTGGGCCAGGATGTCGAGGGGATGAGCGGGGATCTTCAGCTCCTCGATCTGTCCCGCCGTCATCCGCATCGACGCCACCGCGCAGTGGATCACGTCGGTGCGGTGTTTGGGGAAGATCACCCCGCGCGAGATCTCACCCACCTGATGTCCGGCGCGACCGACCCGCTGCAGCCCGCCGGCGACCGACGGCGGCGCCTCGACCTGCACCACCAGATCCACCGCACCCATGTCGATACCGAGTTCGAGGCTGCTGGTCGCCACCACGCACCGCAACCGGCCGCTCTTGAGGTCGTCCTCGATGATGGCGCGCTGTTCCTTGCTCACCGAACCGTGATGGGCCCGCGCCAGCAACGGCGCCGCCCCATGATTGACCTCGGTCGGTGACCCGAGTTGGGCGGGCGGCGCGTGCTCGCGGTGTCCCGCGACCTCCTGCGCCTCGTCCGGTTCGGCGATGCGCTCGGCGTATTCCTCGTTGAGCCGCGCTGTCAGGCGTTCGGCCAGCCGCCGCGAATTCGCGAACACGATCGACGAACGATGCGCCAGTACCAGATCCACGATCGCGGCATCCACATGCGGCCAGATCGAACCCGGCTGATCGGATTCGCCCGGCTCGGTCATATCCGCCACCGGCACCCGCACCGACAGGTCGAATGTTTTCGGCGCAGGTGGCGACACGATCGTGATCGGCGCCGAGCCGACCAGGAAGCGCCCCACCTCCTGCGGCGGCCGGACGGTGGCCGACAACCCGATGCGCTGGGCGGGTTGCTCGGTGAGCTGGTCGAGCCGGGCCAGCGACAGGGCCAGATGCGCCCCGCGCTTGGAACCGGCGATGGCGTGCACCTCGTCGACGATCACGGTGCCGACCTGTGACAACGTCTCGCGCGCCGCCGAGGTGAGCATCAGGTACAGCGATTCCGGCGTCGTGATCAGGATGTCGGGCGGCCTGCGCTGCAGTGTCCGCCGGTCGGCCGGGGTGGTGTCGCCGGAACGTACGCCGACGCTGATCTCCGGGGCGGGCATACCGAGCCGGGCGGCCGTGCGGGTGATGCCCACCAGGGGGGCGCGCAGATTGCGCTCGACGTCGACCGCCAGCGCCTTGAGCGGGGAGATGTAGAGCACGGCGGTGCGCTGCGGGCCGTCCGTGGGTTCGCGGGTGGCGAGCCGGTCGATCGCCCACAGGAAGGCCGACAGCGTCTTGCCCGACCCGGTCGGCGCGATCACCAAGGTGTGTTCTCCGGCGGAGATCGCCTCCCAGGCCCCCAGCTGGGCGGTTGTGGGCGCGGGGAACGCACCGTCGAACCACTCCTGGGTCGGCCGGGAGAACTGCTGCATGGGTTCAGTCTGCACCCGGGCACCGACATCGAGTCCCGCCGGCGATGTGTGCGGGGTGTTTCCCGGACCGGACCCCGCCGGATGAGGTCGCCGGATCGGCGCCGGTCCACGGCTCGCCCCGATAGGCTGGCCGCGAATGCGGTGGATACCGACGATGGGACCGACCATGAGCGAGCGCCCCGACACTGTGACCGAGATTCCGGCCGATCCCGCCCAGGTCACGAACGACCCGGACAACCCCCCGGTCCCGCCCGGCACGCTGCTGCTGGAACTGGTGCCGGTCCCGGTGCGCGATATCGATCGGGGAATCGAGTTCTATCGCGATCGGGTGGGATTTCATCTCGATGTCGACGTGACTCCCGCCCCGGGTGTGCGAATCGCGCAGCTGACCCCGCCCGGTTCGGCGTGTTCGATCCTGCTGTCCGAAGGCGTCCCCACCGCGGCGGGCGCGGCGGGTTCCCTGCGTGGACTGCATCTCGTGGTGGCCGATATCGAGGCTGCCCGCGCGGACCTCCTCGCGCGCGGTGTCGCCGTGGGTGAGGTCGACGATGTCGGCGGGGGCGTGCTGTACGCCCATTTCGCCGACCCCGACGGCAATACCTGGAGTTTGCAGTACATGCCGTGGCGGTAGCCGGCGCGTTCATTGCCGAACGGTTGCGATCCGCCGAACCCGGCCTCGTCTCGCGCCGCCCGCCCGCTAGTGTTTGAGACTATGCGTAACAGTAACGGGTTACAGCGACGTGGCCTGGCGATCGGATGCGGCGGCACCGTCGGGGCGGCCTGGATCGTGGCGGCGCTTGCCGCGGTGCGAGATGTGCTGCAGTGGGATCCGCGCGAGGCCGACGCGCTGATCGGCACCTCCGCCGGTGCGGAGATGGTGACGATGCTCGCCTCGGGGATCTCCGTCGACGATCTGGTGGCCATGCAGCGCGGCACCGTCGCCGATCCGATCCTGGTCCGGCACATGGCCGACGAACCGGGCCGCTTCCCGCCGCTGCCCCGCCCCCGCCTCGGCGCACCGCGAATGACGTTGCACGGCAACCGTTCCCGGCAAGCGCTGCTGAGCGCGGGCAGTCGGCTGCTGCCGGTCGGCGGCGGCGACGCGAGCTGGTTGCAGCGCCTGGCCACCGACCTGAACCACGATCGGGACTGGTTCGCCCATCCGGCCGCGTGGCTGGTCGCGATGGACTACGACTCCGGCGAGCGGGTCGCCTTCGGCGCACCGGAGGCGCCGGTCGCGACGGTCGGCCAGGCGCTGCGGGCCTCATGGGCGGTTCCGGGCTGGTTCCCGCCCGTGCCGATCGCGGGCCGGCGGTTCGTCGACGGCGGTGCCGCCTCCACCGCCTCGGTGGATCTGCTGCTGCCGCTGCATCTGGACGAACTGGTGGTGCTGACCCCGATGGCCTCGGCCCGGTCGGTGCCCGCGGGCGGGCCCGGGCACTGGCTCGAGCGTCAGCTCCGCAGGCCGATGAGCGCGCAACTGGACTCCGAGATCGCCGCCGTGCGCGCGACCGGAACCCGCGTACTGCGGCTGGCGGTGACCGCCGCCGACCTGGCGGTGATGGGCCCGAATTTCATGGACGGCCGCCGCCGCGGCGAGACCTTCGAACACAGTCTGCGCAGCACCCGCCGCGCCATGGAACGGAGTGAATTCGCATGAACCTGTTCGGGAACGGCTATCCGCCGATCGACCTCGCCGCTGCCCGCGTCCTCGTCACCGGCGCCGGGCGCGGCATCGGCCGGGCCACCGCGGAATTGTTCGCGCACAACGGATCCGAGGTCGTCCTCGCCGATGTGGACGGCGCGGCCGCCGCCGACGCGGCGGCCGCCCTCGGTGCCCGCCCCGTCGAACTCGACGTGCGCGACCGGGAGCGGTGGGACGAGGTCGTCGCCGATCTGGGCCGGATCGACATCCTGGTGAACAACGCCGGAGTGATGCCGGCCGGCCCGTTCCTCAGCGAACCGGATGCGGTGGGGCACACCACGATCGATGTGAACGTCTGGGGACTCATCCACGGTATGCGGGCCGTCGCGCCGGCGATGATCGATCGCGGCCGCGGTCATATCGTCAACGTCGCCTCGCTGGCCGGAAAAATCCCGCTGCCCGGCCTGGCGGTGTACAACGCGAGCAAGTTCGCCGCCGTCGGACTCTCGGCCGCGACCCGGCTGGAATTCGCCGAATCGGGGGTCAGCGTGAGCTGTGTGCTGCCCGCAGCGGTGCGCACGCGGCTGTCTTCGGGGCTGACCCTGGGCCGCGGGCTGCCCACGGTCGATCCGGTCGACGTCGCCACCGCGATCGTCAAGACCTGCCGCTCCCGCCGAGCCGAGGTGGCGGTGCCGCAGTACCTCGACCCGATCGACATCGCGCTGGCGGCCGCGCCCGAATCGGTCGTGCGCAGGGTGCGCGGCCTCTTCGACGGCGACCGGGCGCTGCATCCGGGCGATGCGGCGGTGCGGGCCGTCTACGAGGACCAGGTCCGCGCCATCGGGCGCGAACCGGAGCGCTAGGCGCTCAACCGAACCGAATGCCTTGTGCCAGCGGCAGTTCGGTGGAGTAGTTGACCGTATTGGTGGCGCGGCGCATATACGCCTTCCACGCGTCGGACCCCGATTCGTGCCCGCCGCCGGTCTGTTTCTCCCCGCCGAACGCACCGCCGATCTCCGCGCCCGAGGTGCCGATGTTCACATTGGCGATGCCGCAATCGGAGCCGTCGGCGGCGAGGAACCGTTCCGCCTCACGCTGGTCCCCGGTGAAGATGGCCGACGAAAGCCCCTGCGGCACACCGTTGTGCAGGGCGATCGCGGAGTCGAGATCGTGGTAGGTGAGCACGTAGAGAATCGGCGCGAAGGTCTCCTCGCGCACGATCGCGGTCTGGGCGGGCATCCGGACGATCGCCGGGCGCACATAGTAGGAGTCGCCGCCGCCGACCTCGACCCGCTCACCGCCGCAGATCAATTCACCGCCGTCGGCCAGCGCACGGTCGATCGCCGCCCGCATCGCGGCGTGGGCGCGGCCGTCGATCAGCGGTCCGACCAATACCGCGTCGTCGAACGGATTACCCACGGGCAGTTGGCGATACGCCGCGCTCATCCGATCCAGCAGCGGTCCGGCCACATCCACGTGCGCGATGACCCGTCGCAGCGTCGTGCACCGCTGTCCGGCCGTTCCCGCCGCGGCGAAAACCACGGCCCGCGTGGTGAGATCGAGATCCGCCGACGGGGTGACGATCGCGGCGTTGTTGCCGCCCAGCTCGAGCAGGCACCGCCCGAAGCGCGCCGCCACCCTGGGCGCCACAGCCTGTCCCATCCGCACCGATCCGGTGGCGCTGACCAGGGCCACCCGCTCGTCGTCGACGAGCTGGGTGCCGACATCCGCGCCGCCCTGGATCAGCTGGTGGATCTGCGGGTCGGCGCCGACGTCGAGGGCCGCGCGACGCAGCAGCGCATCGCAGGCCAGCGCGGTCAGCGGCGTCGTCTGCGAGGGTTTCCACACCACCGTGTCGCCGCAGACCAGTGCGATCGCGGTATTCCACGACCAAACCGCGACCGGGAAGTTGAACGCCGAGATCACCCCGACCACACCGAGCGGATGCCACGTCTCCATGAGCCGATGCCCGGGCCGCTCGGAGGCCATGGTGCGGCCGTAGAGCTGGCGGGACAGACCGACGGCGAATTCGCAGACGTCGATCATCTCCTGGACCTCGCCGCGGGCCTCGGCGCCGATCTTGCCTGCCTCCAGGGTGACGAGTTCGGCCAGCGCGTCGAGGTTTTCGGTCAGTAGTTGTCCCAGCCGCCGCACCACCGCGGCGCGTTGCGGCGCGGGGGCGGTGCGCCACGTGCGAAAAGCGCTGTGCGCCTTGTCGATCGCGCAGGTCACCTCGAATGCGGAGGTGGCCGGGACACGCATCAGCTCACCGCCGGTGATCGGTGTGCGGGCCGGTAGGTCGCCCGAGTCGAGCGGGTCGACGCCGAGTTCGAGCAGCAGGCGCGCGGCCCGGTCACGCAGTTCGTCGGTGGTGGGCAGAACAGGTGCGGATGTCATCTGCGGCTCCGTATCCGAAATCGGTTGACGAGGGACTTCACACCGGTGGGAGATCGTTTCCGGCCCCGGCCACCGCCCGCTGGGTTAGCCTTCGCTGATGGCGGATGCACCTGCGAAACCTGTTCTCGACGATATCGATCGGCTCCTGATCCGCGAATTGATGGCCGACGGCCGGGCCACACTGTCCAATCTCGCCGAGAAGGCCAGTCTGTCGGTGTCCGCGGTGCAGTCGCGGGTGCGCCGGCTCGAGGCGCGCGGCGTGATCCGCGGATATTCCGCGAAGGTCGATCCGGAGGCGCTGGGACAACTGCTGTCGGCATACGTCGCGATCACTCCTCTCGATCCGTCACAGCCCGACGATGCTCCGGCCCTGCTGCAGCACATCCCCGGCATCGAGGAATGTCATTCGGTGGCGGGGGAGGAGAGCTACATGCTGCTCGTCCGGGTGGCCTCGCCCCGGCATCTCGAACAGTTGCTGCAGGAGATCCGCGCCACCGCCAATGTCCGCACCCGAAGCACCATCATTCTGCAGACATTCTATGACAGATGAGACCTGATCGTAATTTATCCGTTTGTTCGTAGTGAAACCGTAAATATTTTCGTATCCTGTGGGTGTGACCCTCGAACTGGAGCGCCCCGGAACGGCTGACGCGGAGGTCACGAACCCGGCGTCGGTCACCGCCTCGCGCGTACACGACATCCTGTCCGCCCATATGCTCGCCGACGGTTTCGATCTGGTCCTGGACCTGCGCAGATCGCGGGGACGCGAGCTGGTCGACGCCCGCGACGGCACCGTCTATCTGGATATGTTCGGCTTCTTCGCCTCCTCCGCGCTGGGGATGAACCATCCGGCGCTGGCGGCGAACGCCCGCTTTCGCGCCGAACTCACCAGGGCGGCGCTGAACAAGCCCAGTAATTCCGATGTCTATACGGTCGCGATGGCGCGCTTCGTCGACACCTTCGCGCGGGTCCTCGGCGATCCGGCACTGCCGCATCTGTTCTTCATCGACGGCGGCGCGCTGGCGGTCGAGAACGCGCTGAAGGTGGCGTTCGACTGGAAGAGCCGCCACAACGCGATACACGGCCGCCCGGCCGACCTCGGCACGAAGGTGCTGCACCTGACCGGCGCCTTCCACGGCCGCTCCGGCTACACCCTGTCGCTGACCAACACCGACCCGATCAAGACCGAACGATTCCCCACCTTCGACTGGCCGCGCATCGAGACCCCCTACCTGCGTCCCGGCGTCGATATCGAGGCCGCCGAGCAGCGTGCGGTGGCGCAGGCCCGGGCCGCGTTCGTCGAAAATCCGCACGACATCGCGTGTTTCATCGCCGAGCCGATACAGGGCGAGGGTGGCGACCGGCATATGCGACCGGAATTTCTCCGCCACATGCAGGATCTGTGCCACGAGCACGACGCGCTGTTCCTCGTCGACGAGGTGCAGACCGGTGTGGCGATGACCGGCTCGACCTGGGCCTACCAGCAGTTCGGCCTGCGGCCCGATGTGGTCGCGTTCGGGAAGAAGACGCAGGTCTGCGGGATCATGGCCGGCGGGCGCGTCGACGAGGTGCCCGACAACGTGTTCGCGGTGAGTTCGCGGATCAATTCCACCTGGGGCGGCAACCTCGTCGATATGGTGCGGGCGCGGCGCATCCTCGAGGTGGTCGAGGCCGAAGACCTGGCCGCCCGCGCGAAGGAGCTGGGCGCCCTGTTGCTCGACCGGCTGCGCGCGCTCGCCGACCGGCACGAGCGGCTGACCGATCCGCGCGGTCGTGGCCTGATGTGCGCGGTGACGCTGGAATCCGCCGAGCTACGCGATGCCGTCCTGGCCGATCTGCGGCAGCGCGAACGGGTACTGTTCCTCGGAACCGGTGAGCGCGGCATCCGGTTCCGGCCGCCGCTGACGGTCACCGCCGACGAGCTCGAGCGGGCGGTGGATGCCCTGGATCGGGTCCTCACGGGCATGGCCGATAGGTGACGTTGTGGCACTTCACCAGCGGTTTTCTGCTGGCAAGTAGTCAATAAGGGTACTGGTCGGTAGCCCCCACTGGAATTCCGCCGGGCTGCGCCACTGGTTACACTCCGGGGCATGACGAGTGTCCAGAGTCAGCCTT
>NZ_BDCM01000001.1 GCF_001613505.1 Nocardia mikamii NBRC 108933 | reverse complement strand
CCACCGCAGGGAAGCTGGCTGATCTGCGCAATCGGCTGGAAGAGGCCCAGCACCCGATGGGTGAGGGTGCGGTCGAGAAGGTCCACGCCAAGGGCAAGCTCACCGCGCGTGAGCGCATCCTGGCCCTGCTGGACGAGGGTTCGTTCGTGGAGATGGACGCGCTGGCGCGGCATCGCAGCGTGAACTTCGGCCTGGAGAACAACCGTCCGCTCGGCGACGGCGTGGTGACCGGTTACGGCACCATCGACGGCCGCGACGTCTGCATCTTCAGCCAGGACTCGACGGTGTTCGGCGGCAGCCTCGGTGAGGTCTACGGCGAGAAGATCGTCAAGGTGATGGATCTGGCGCTCAAGACCGGCCGCCCGTTGATCGGCATCAACGACGGCGCCGGCGCTCGCATCCAGGAGGGCGTGGTCTCGCTCGGCCTCTACGGCGAGATCTTCCACCGCAACATCCAGGCCTCCGGCGTGATCCCGCAGATCTCGCTGATCATGGGCGCCGCGGCCGGTGGGCACGTGTACTCCCCGGCGCTGACCGACTTCGTCGTGATGGTCGACCAGTCCAGCCAGATGTTCATCACCGGCCCGGACGTCATCAAGACCGTCACCGGTGAAGAGGTCACCATGGAGGAGTTGGGCGGCGCCCACACCCATATGGTGAAGTCCGGTACCGCGCATTACGTCGCCTCCGGCGAGCAGGACGCGCTGGACTGGGTCAAGGACCTGCTGAGCTACCTGCCCAGCAACAACCGCGCCGAGGCGCCGCGGTTCCCGGCCACCGACCCGATCGCCGGCGCGATCGAGGATTCGCTGACCGAGGAGGATCTCGAGCTCGACACCCTGATCCCGGATTCGCCGAACCAGCCCTACGACATGCACGAGGTCATCCGGCGCCTGGTCGACGACGACGAGTTCTTCGAGGTGCAGGCCGAGCGCGCGATGAACGTCATCGTCGGCTTCGCCCGCATCGACGGCCGCAGTGTGGGTTTCGTGGCCAACCAGCCCACCCAGTTCGCCGGCTGCCTCGACATCGACGCCTCGGAGAAGGCCGCGCGGTTCGTGCGCACCTGCGACGCGTTCAACATTCCGATCATCACGCTGGTCGACGTTCCGGGCTTCCTGCCGGGCACGGGCCAGGAGTACAACGGCATCATCCGCCGCGGTGCGAAGCTGCTCTACGCCTACGGTGAGGCCACTGTGGGCAAAATCACGGTCATCACCCGCAAGGCCTACGGCGGCGCGTACGACGTGATGGGCTCCAAGCACATGGGCGCCGATGTGAACCTGGCGTGGCCCACCGCGCAGATCGCCGTCATGGGCGCCTCGGGCGCGGTCGGCTTCGTCTACCGCAAGAAGCTGCAGCAGGCCGCCGCGGAGGGCGCCGATGTCGACGCACTGCGCCTCGAGCTGCAGAACGAGTACGAGGACACGTTGGTCAACCCGTACGTGGCGGCCGAGCGCGGTTACGTCGACGCGGTGATCCCGCCCTCGCACACCCGCGGGCAGATCGTCTCCGCGCTGCGCTTGCTCGAGCGAAAGATGGTTACTCTTCCGCCGAAGAAGCACGGCAACATTCCGCTCTGATCCGACGATATGTGCGGTAGCGGAGGCACACTTTCCCGATGAGTGATGCGTTCGCACCGCGCACGATCGCCGCATCCGGGCGAAGATGGTAGGAAAAGGCCCTCATTCGATGAGGGCCGCACGAATACCCTTCGCGGCGTGGGTTCGTCCCGCACCGTGAACGCCGGCCCCTCGGGGCCGGCACAGAACAGGAGGAGTTGGCGCTGTGACGGCTGTGGCTGACGAAGAGATATTGCGCGCTGCCGAATTGGATTTGGCGGTCGACGAATTCGGTGACGACGACACGAAGCTCGCATCCGTCACCGCTGCCGTCGAGGTCGAGGCCGGTCACGGGCCGGTCATCCGCGTCCTGAAGGGTTCGCCCACCGACGAGGACCTCGCCGCACTGGTCACCGTGTTCGCCGCCGCGAGCGCGAATGCCGGCGCGCCGCAGGACCAGGGCCCGGTGGACAACTGGGGCCGGCCCACCATGATGCACCGCGGTACCTCGCCGTTCTCCCCGTACGCCTTCCCCTACCTGTCGCACCTCCGCGGCTGACGTGACGGGATTCGTTCTCGGCTCCGCCTCGCCCGCGCGGCTGCAAGTGTTGCGCGCGGCCGGGCTGGATCCGGTGGTGCGAATATCCGAGGTCGACGAGGACGCGGTCGCCGCGGCCCTGCCGCGGGACACTCCGCCCGCCGGTGTGGTCACCGCCCTCGCCACGGCCAAGGCGCACACCGTGGCCGCCGGCCTGATCGCCGACGCCGCGGCGTCCGGACGCGGCCCGGCCGCTCCTGATTCCTACGGCATCGTCTCCGCGCGGGCTCCGCGCCTGGTGGACGACTGTGTGGTCGTCGGCTGCGATTCGATGCTGCTGGTCGGCGGCGTCCTGCAGGGCAAGCCCCATACTCCCGACGTCGCTCGCGCTCGCTGGGCCGAGATGGCCGGGCGCAGCGCCGATCTGCTGACCGGCCACTGCGTGCTGCGTCTGCGCGACGGGACGATCGTCGCCGACGCCCAGGACTGCAGCACCACCACCGTGCATTTCGCCGAACCCGGGCCGGTCGAGTTGGATGCCTACATCGCCACCGGCGAGCCACTGCGGGTGGCCGGTGCGTTCACCCTGGACGGAATGGGCGGCTGGTTCGTCGACCGCATCGACGGTGACCCGTCCAGCGTCATCGGGATCGGCCTACCGCTGCTGCGTCGCCTCCTGGGCGACGTGGGCGTCGGTATTGCGCAGTTGTGGATCGGTGCGCAGCTGCGGGCCGACGCGATTGGCTGACGGCGTCGGCAGTCGCGGCGCCGCCCCCGCCTGATCGGGGATGCGGGCCGGATCCGGCAGCGTGCTCGCCAGTGCCTCCAGGTGGATCACGCACAGTTCCGGGCCCACGAACGGGTGCAGCCGGACGTTCACCGCATCGCGTCCGCCGTTGCGATCCAGTACCTCGCGAATCAGGCCCTGATGCACACCGCAGACCACCTCGGAATGGGTGCGCGCCAATTCGCGCAGCGGGCACGCGGTCAGGCGGATGTTGAGCTGGTCGCCGGTTTCGGAGGCGGAGTCGCGCTCGGGGGCGAAACCGAGCTCCGAGCTCACCGTCACCGCGACGTCGCGCGCGTCGTCGAGCGAGGCGATGGGTTGTTCGAGCTGTTCGACCTTGGCGCCCCACGCTCGCCCGGCCGTCACGGCCACTTCGGAACGCCGGCGGGGATCACTGCCGAGCTGATCGGCCAGCACCTGCGCCAGATCCTGATAACCGACCGATCGCTGTACCGCCGTATATCCGATGCGCGGGCGGCCGCGGCCCCGGGGTGGCTGCTGGAATTGGCGGACCAGCGATTCCCGGGTGAGAACATCCAGATGAAAACGGACGGTGGTGACGTGTTGTCCGGTGATGCGCGCCAGTTCCTGGGCATCGAGAGGCTCGCTGGCGCCGCGTAGGATCGCAAGCAGGCGCCGTCGTGGCCAAGAATCGGACATAGCTCACCCCTCCTCCCATGTGACTTTATCGGACGAAGCTGCGACTTAATCGCGCTTCATCCGATTCGTGATGTGAAACCGCCGGCGCGCATTGTTCGCACCTACGATCGGAACTGCCCAGCCGACCATCGTCTACCACGTGTGAAGGATCTTCCACCGTGCCCGTCGCTCCGGACTCTCATCCATCCTTCGGCTCTCATGCATATCCACAACGATTGGTAACCACCGAGTGGCTGTCGGCAAACATCGGTACGCGCGGCCTCGCGATCGTCGAGTCCAACGAGGACATCCTGCTCTATGACATCGGCCATGTGCCAGGGGCGGTCAAGGTCGATTGGCGGGCCGAGCTTACCGATCCGCTCACCCGCGACGTGATCGACGGCGCCCGTTTCGCCGAACTCATGCGCGCCAAGGGGATCGCCCGCGACGACACCGTCGTCGTCTACGGCGACAAGGCCAACGGCACGGCCGCCGCCACCGCCTGGGTCTTCGGCCTGTTCGGGCATCCCGACGTGCGACTGCTCGACGGGGGCCGGGACGCGTGGATCTCCGAGGCCCGCGACACCACCTTCGAGGTACCCGACGTCGGGCTGGGGGAGTATCCGGTCGTCGAGCGCGACGACCGGGGCAGCCGGGCCTTCCTCGAGGACGTGCGCGGCTACCTCGACCGCGGCGGATCGGGCATCGGACTGGTCGACGTGCGCGCGGTGGGCGAATACACGGGCGACGACGACCGCATCCTCGACCGTCCGGAGGAACAGTCGTTGCGCGCCGGGCACATTCCGACCGCGATCAACATCCCGTGGACCGCGGCCGTGGGTGGCGACGGCCGATTCCGCAGCCGTGCGGAGCTGGAGGAGATCTACGCGCCGCTGCTCGGCGCCGAGGACACCATCGCCTATTGCCGCATCGGCGAACATTCGGCACACACCTGGTTCGTGCTGACCTCGCTGCTGGGAGTGGCGAATGTGCGCAACTACGACGGCTCCTGGACCGAGTGGAGCAACGCCGTGCGCACGCCGATCGTCAAGGGATGTGAACCGGGCGCGGCTCCGGCCGCCGTGTCGGCGGCGGCACAGTCGGTCTAAGGTGTTGTTCACGTCACGGGGGTCCGGGCTACTGTTCGGTAGCCCTAGCCCTGTTCGGCGTCTGTTGGCACACTGCCTACACTCACCCGAGACGTAAGTTGTCCACAGCACAGGAGGCTCAGTGCCCAGCCATGCCAGCGCGCAGATCACGAAAGTCCTGATCGCCAATCGGGGCGAGATCGCGGTGCGTGTGATCCGGGCCGCCAAGGATGCCGGTATCGCCAGTGTCGCCGTGTACGCGGAACCGGACGCGGACGCGCCGTTCGTCAAATTGGCCGATGAGGCATTCGCGCTCGGGGGGCAGACCTCGGCCGAGTCGTACCTGGTCTTCGACAAGCTTCTCGACGCGGCGCGCAAATCCGGCGCCGACGCGATCCACCCCGGTTACGGCTTCCTGTCCGAGAACGCGGACTTCGCCCAGGCCGTCCTGGACGCCGGGCTGATCTGGATCGGTCCGTCGCCGCAGTCGATTCGCGATCTGGGTGACAAGGTCACCGCTCGCCATATCGCCGAGCGCGCCAAGGCGCCGATGGCCGCGGGCACCAAGGATCCGGTGAAGGACGCGAACGAGGTCGTCGAGTTCGCGAAGCAGTACGGCGTTCCGGTGGCCATCAAGGCCGCCTTCGGTGGTGGTGGCCGCGGCATGAAGGTCGCCCACACCATCGAGGAGATTCCGGAGCTGTTCGACTCGGCCACCCGCGAGGCGACCGCCGCCTTCGGCCGCGGTGAATGCTTCGTGGAGCAGTACCTGGACAAGGCCCGCCACGTCGAGGCCCAGGTGCTGGCCGACAAGCACGGCAACGTGATCGTCGCCGGCACGCGTGACTGCTCGTTGCAGCGCCGCTTCCAGAAGCTGGTCGAGGAGGCGCCCGCGCCGTTCCTGTCCGACGAGGTCCGCGCCAAGATCCACGAGTCCGCCAAGCGGATCTGCAAGGAGGCCGGCTACTACGGCGCCGGCACCGTGGAGTACCTGGTGCAGGGCGAGACCGTCTCCTTCCTCGAGGTCAACACCCGCCTGCAGGTCGAGCACCCGGTCACCGAGGAGACCTCCGGTCTGGATCTGGTGCGCTGGCAGTTCCGCATCGCCAACGGCGAGGAACTGACCATCAAAGAGGACCCGACCCCGCGCGGTCACTCGATCGAATTCCGTATCAACGGTGAGGACGCCGGTCGTGGGTTCCTGCCCGCACCCGGCCCGGTCACCGTCTACAAGGAGCCCTCGGGCCCCGGCGTGCGCGTCGATTCCGGCGTGGTCGCCGGTAGCGTGATCGGCGGCCAGTTCGACTCCATGCTGGCCAAGCTGATCGTCACCGGCGAGAACCGCACTCAGGCGCTGGAGCGTGCCGCGCGGGCGCTGGCGGAGTACGAGATCGAGGGCCTGGCGACGGTGCTGCCGTTCGACCGCCACATCGTGACCAACCCGGCGTTCGTCGGCGACGGAACCAAGTTCGACGTCTACACCAAGTGGATCGAGAACGAGTGGGAAAACACCATCGAGCCCTACACCGGTGGCCAGCCCATCGAGGACGAGGACGAGGGTGCGCGCCAGACGGTGGTCGTCGAGGTCGGCGGCCGTCGCCTCGAGGTATCGCTGCCGGGCCACTTGACCGTGGGCGCGGGCGCGGCCGGCGCCGGTGGCAACGGCGCGGGCGTGATCCGCAAGAAGCCCAAGCCGCGCAAGCGTGGCGGCGCGGGCGCCTCGGCCGCCTCCGGTGACGCGGTGACCGCGCCGATGCAGGGCACCGTGGTGAAGGTGGCCGTCGAAGAGGGCCAGTCGGTCGAGGCGGGTGACCTGATCGCCGTGCTCGAGGCCATGAAGATGGAGAACCCGGTCAACGCGCACAAGTCCGGTGTGGTCACCGGTCTGGCCGTCGAGGCCGGCGCCGCCATCACCCAGGGCACCGTGCTCGCCGAAATCAAGTAGTACCAACGGTTTTCGTCGCAGGCCCCGCTCCGGATCCGGAGCGGGGCCTGCGACGTTTCGGCCGTGATGTGCGGCAGCCCGGTACCGGTCGGCGTGTATCCCGGCGGGCAGGTCGCGACGGTTCGTCGGCGGCCGCTCGTGGGACGAGATTATCGTGTCGCGTCCTCGCAGGCGGCGGTGTGCTCGGCGCAGGAGACTCGGTCGGCGCGCGGTGCGCCGGGGCCGCCGGTGTCCGCCGGTTTACGGTGATGCTCCTCGGAATGCGCTGCGGGATGGGGAAATTGGAGGGGCGGCGGCAGAATGTTCGTCGGGAAGGGGAGCGTCCAACGCGGTGGGATGACCGTCGTGGTGTATTCGGGTTCCGGGGTGGCCGGCGCCGCGGTGGTCGGCGCGGGAGCGTTCATCTCGGTCCGGGTGGTCGACGGCTGGTCGGACGGAGTGCGGGAGCCACTGCTGAGCAGGGCCGTGCACCCGGCGACGACCGCGAGGGCGACGATGGCGGCGCCGATCAGTGCGGCGGCGACAGCGAGAGTCGGGCGTCGTGGCGGCGTCGCCGGACCATGCTGTGCTGGAACCGATTTCATCGGAAAGGACGTGCTACCGAGGAGAGTCGGCCGGGGGTTACGGACGGACGGCGGATGCGGCCGGCCGGACACCGCGTGATCTGCCGGGGCCGCCGGCGGGCCGACGGGTGCGCTCGCGTCCGGCAGGATACGAGTAGCCCGCACCGGGGCGGGCGGCCGATGGGCGGCTACGCCCGCGGGGCCCGAGCCGACTTTTCTCGTCACGGGCGCGGGTCCGGGGTACCCGTATACGGCGGACGCGGGGCCGGAGTGTCCTCTCGGGGCCGGCGCGGCGTCCTGCCGAGTCGCCGCGAAGGTGGGGCCGGCCGGTCCGTTCGCCGCTGGTGCAGGGCGGATGTGGCTGGTCGCGGGTGTCGACCCCAGTCGCGTCGTGGATCCCTGTTCGGATTGCAGCAACGGCGGTGTGCGATCGGAGATCGTCAGTCCGACGGCGGCCCGCGCCGCGGCCGCCAACTCGCCCGCGGTGCGGTATCGGTCGTCCGCACGCTTGGCCATACCTCGTGCGACCACCGCGTCGAGGGCGGCGGGGATGCGCGCGTCGGCGGCGGAGGGGCGCGGCGGGGCTTCGTGCAGGTGGGCGTGCAACTGCCGCACGGCGTCGGTATCGCCGAACGGCCTTCGCGCGGTGAGACATTCGTACAGCACACACGCCAGCGAGTACACGTCCGAGCGGGAGTCGCCGTGCCCGGTGAAGCGTTCGGGCGCCATATAGGCGAGCGTTCCGACCGTGAAACCGGTTGCGGTGATGGTGGTCTGCCCGGCCGCACGGGCGATGCCGAAATCGATGAGGTAGGCGAATCCGCTCGTGTGCACGATGACGTTGGCGGGCTTCACATCTCGGTGCACCAGTCCGGCCGCGTGCGCGGCATCGAGCGCCTCGGCGATCTGCGAGATCAGCTCGACCGCCTCGGCCACCCCCATCGCACTCGACCGCACCAGCCGGGCCAGGTCCACGCCCGGGATGTAGGCCATATCCAGATACAGTCGTCCGGCGTATTCGCCGAACCGATGGATCGGCGCGATATGCGGATTGTCCAGATGCGCCCCGATCCGGGCCTCCCGCTCGAACCGCCGCCGGTAATCCGCGTCCTCGGCCGCACTCCCGGACAAGATCTTCAGCGCGACGGTCCGGGCGTCCGCCGGGTCGTACGCCAGCCACACCTCCCCGGCCGCCCCCCGGCCGAGCAGTCGATCGAGCCGGTACCGCCCGAATTCCCGCGCAGTCATCGCATCCGTCCGCTGTGCGTGTCATTCGCCCGAAAGCCCCCGGGGAGACGGCCGCTCGCCGGTGTCGTCCGCGTCCGGTGCCCCGCGTCGCCGATCTGCGGTCGCGTGTCGGACCTCGGCTGTGGGGCTCGACCCGTCGGCGCTTCGACGAGCGGGGCGGCAGCGGTGCCGATGCCGCGCTGGCGGAACATGAGACCGACGATAGTGCGGATATGCGGTCGGCGGTACCGCGGGTGGATCGGGCCCGCTCACCGGCGCGCAGCGCGGTAATCTCGTGCCATGTCTGATTCTCCCGACGTCCGCATCGGCACCGCGGAGCGCGAGCAGGCGATGCAGCGCCTGTCGGAGCACTTCGCCGCCGGTCGGTTGTCGGTCGCCGAGTTCGACGAACGCAGCGGCCTGATCGCCGCGGCGGTGACGCGAGGCGATCTGGCGCCGGTGTTCAGCGACCTCCCCGCCGCCGTACCGGAGCCCCCGGAACCGCCGGAACCGGCCGCCGCCCAGCCGGGCGGGCGCCGCGAATTCGCCGGTTCGATGATGGGCCTGGTGGTGATCCTCGCGCTGGTGCTGTTCTTCACCACCCACACCTGGCTCTGGTTCCTGCTCATTCCCGCGGCAGGCATCATCACCGGCGGCCTGCAGCAGCGCGGCCACGATCGCCGTCTCCTCGGCGGCGATGATCATCGCGTGCTCGACCGCCGCCGTCGGCGCGACCGTCGCCGGAGGTTGTGATGGAACCGATCGAAATCAACGCCGGCAGTTGGTATCTGCGCGCGCTGCGCGCCGACGACCGTATCGACGACCGCCCGGCACTGGCCGACGGCGGTATCACCGATCCCGGCTATGTCGAACGCCGTGCCCGCGAATGGGCCGAGCAGACCGGATATTCGTGGGCGGTGTGTGAACCCACCACCGCTGAGCTGGTCGCCGAGATCGTGGTGACGCCGCAAGCCGATGGCACCGCGGAGATTTCGGGCTGGTCGCGTGCGGGCTACGATTCCGCGCTGCAGTCCGGGCTGACCGCGGTGAGCCGCTTCGTCGCCGGAGCCCTGGGCCTGCAACCTTTGTGACTGCACCGAACATGCTGTACCGCAGCGCTTTTCGCGTCGATCGGGCCGTGTCGGCAGGTTAATTCGGTGGATTGCCGGGTGCCCGTACCCGTACCGTGAGGACTCCGAAATCAAGCACTGGGGAGGTGCGCGATGTGGGAGTGGAGTAGATCGGTCGCGGAACGGGCTACCGCGACAGCGTGGACCCGGCCGGCCGGAGAACCGGCGCCGACCGTCGTGGATCCGGAGGTCTGGGCCGAGCGGACGGGGGAGCCGGCCCCGGAAGAGGTCGGCGAACCGGCCTCCGACGCCGTGACGGCATTCAACGGTGCGAGCGCGATGGTGCGCTCGATCCAGCTGCCGGAGTACGACCTGGCCCGATGAGAGGAACCGCGACGCGGGTGCCGCCGATATACCGGCGCCCGCGTCCCGGTCGCACTCGCCGGATGCGGAGGTTCGTTGCGGAGCGGCATATCGGCGGCCGTAGCTCGCAGGAGTAGCCTGCGAGGCGTGCAGAGGCCACCCTTGGACGCCGATATCCTGCGACATGCCGTCGCCGAACAGCCCGACCTGTCGTTCTTCTCCCGTATCGATGTGGTGGAGTCGACCGGTTCGACCAATGCGGATCTGATCGGCGAGGCCGGCGATCCGTCCTCCGATCGACGGGTGCTGGTCGCCGAATATCAGGACAGCGGCCGCGGCCGTCATGAACGTTCGTGGGTGAGTCCGCCGCGTGCGCAGATCGCGATGTCGATTCTGGTGCGGCTCGGCGGTATCGAACCGGCCGTCCTCGGCTGGTTGCCGTTGCTGACCGGTGTCGCCGTCGTGGACGCGGTCCGCGAAACGACCGGCCTGGACGCGAACCTCAAGTGGCCCAACGATGTTCTGATCGGCGGCCGCAAGGTGGCCGGCATCCTGGCCGAGGTGGCCTCCGGCGCGGACGCTCCGGCGGTCGTCGTCGGCGTCGGGCTGAATGTGAGTCTCACCGAGGATGAACTTCCTGTGCCGCATGCCATTTCACTGACCCTGGCCGGTGCCGAGAACGCCGACCGCAACGCGTTGGTCCTCGCCCTGCTGCGCGCCTTCGCCCGCCACTTCACCGAATGGCGGACGGAGAACTGGAATGTCGGCGGGCTGGCCGACGCGTATCGTGCCCGCTGCGCCACCCTCGGCGCGGATGTGCGGGCGGAATTGCCGGGCGGCGAGGTCCTCACCGGCGTTGCCACCGACATCGACGCCTACGGCCGCTTGATCATCGGTGGCCGTTCGGTATCGGCGGGCGACGTCACTCATCTTCGCCCGGCATAGCGGGACGAATCAGGGGGTAGGGTTCGCATATGAGTTATCCGGAGGAGCTGCTCGCGCCGGACGAGCAGCTGCTACTGCATCGTCATCCGCATTGGAAGATGTTGTTCTTGCCGGCGCTCACCTTCATCCTCGCCACGGCGCTGGCCGGATTCCTGAGCGGGCTGGCCTGGCGCAACACCGAGGGCACCACGCGCAACATCGTTCTCATCGCGATCGTCGTGGTGTGGGCGCTGCTGGTCGTGTGGCGTTGCCTGTCGCAGGTGATCCGTTGGAAGTCAACGCATTTCATCATCACCGACCGGCGGGTGCTGGTACGCGAGGGCGTGCTCACCCACACCGGCATCGATATCCCGATGAACCGTATCTCCAGTGTGCAGTTCCGCC
The DNA here is from genome assembly GCF_001613505.1 of Nocardia mikamii NBRC 108933. GTDB lineage: Bacteria > Actinomycetota > Actinomycetes > Mycobacteriales > Mycobacteriaceae > Nocardia > Nocardia mikamii. Next base: position 98,143 of record NZ_BDCM01000001.1, on the reverse strand, counting down.
ACGGCTTGTCGGACCGGTTGCTGGGAACGGGCACGCTGATCATCGACGCCGCCTCGGGGGATCCGTTGGAATACGACGACATTCCGAACGTGCAGAAGGTGCATTCGCTGCTGTACCACCAGGTCTTCGACAACCCGCACGGCGATCCGGGCCACGACCAGTATCAGGACCCTCGTTACGGCCGCCGGCGGTAGCGGCCGCCGCGGTTCGGTGGCGCACGCCCGATCGGCCCGGTTCGCCAGTAATCTTGTGCTGTGACCGCCGTACTGCTGGCCGAGGACGATGAGGCCATCGCCGCTCCGCTCTCGCGAGCCCTGGGGCGCGAAGGCTATTCGGTAACCGTCGAGAGTTTCGGCCCCGCCGTGCTGCGCCGGGCGCTGGAGGGTGAACACGATCTGCTCATCCTCGACCTCGGGCTACCCGGTATGGACGGCCTGGAGGTGTGCCGCCAGGTACGCGCCCGGGGCGCCGATCTCGCGGTGCTGATGCTGACCGCCCGCACCGACGAAGTCGATTTCGTGGTGGGTCTCGACGCCGGCGCCGACGACTATGTCGGTAAACCGTTCCGCCTCGCCGAACTGCTCGCCCGCGTGCGAGCCCTGTTGCGGCGCAGCGGCATCGGCGACGAGGCGGTGGAGATCGGCGGCGTGCGGCTCGAACCCGCGGCGCGCCGGGTACTGGTCAACGGCCACGAGGTGAATCTCGCCAACAAGGAATACGAACTGCTCAAGGTGCTGATCGACCGGGCCGGGCAGGTCGTGCCGCGCGAGACGATTCTGCGCGAGGTGTGGGGCGATGCCGATCTGCGCGGCTCCAAAACCCTCGACATGCACATGTCCTGGCTGCGCCGCAAGATCGGCGACGAGGGCCCCGTCGCGGAGCGGCGCATCGTCACCGTACGTGGTGTCGGTTTCCGCTTCAACACCGATTGATCGCCGATGCGGCGCCGAATTCTGCTGTCCATGCTGGCGGCCCTGACCCTCACCACCGTGGTGCTGGGGATCCCCTTGGCGTTCACGGCGTGGCAGTGGGTGGCCGATATCACCCGCAGCGACCTGCGGGCCCGGCTGGATCGCATGTCGGTGGAGATCGTCGGCCAGGAACGTGACGACGGATTGGTCCACGGCGTGCTCGACCTGCGCTCGGTGCGGCCGCTGATCCCGTCCGGCGGACGGCTGACCATCATCTATCCGACGCCCGAGGACGCGGCGCTGCGCGTGGACGCGGGTGCGCCGGAGGTCGAGAACCCGGTGGTGGAATCGCTGTCGATGGGCACGTCCGGCTCGCTGCGACTCGAGGTGCCGGCCGCCCCCATGCATTCGATGCAGCGGCAAGCGGTGGGCGCGGTCGCGCTGGTGGCCCTGGCCTCGCTGGCCGCGGGGGCCGCGGTGGCGGTGGTGACCGCGCGCCGGGTCGCCGATCCGCTGCGCGATGTGGCCGCGCGTGCCGCGCGGCTGGCGAAGGGCGATTTCCGGCCCGATCCGCGCCGGCACGGAATCACCGAACTCGACCGCGTCTCCGATGTGCTCGATTCGGCGACGGTGGAGATCGCGGGCCGGCTGCAGCGCGAGCACGCGCTGGTCGCCGATGTCTCCCATCAGTTGCGCAGTCGCCTGACCGCGGTGCGGCTGCGCCTCGACGAATTGTCGGCGCATCCGGATCCGGCGGTCGTCCAGGAATCGGAGGAGGCGATGGCGCAGGTCGATCGGCTCACCGAGGCGATCGACGAATTGGTCCGCGATTCCCGCGACGAGGACGCCGCCGATCACGAACCGGTGCCGGTGGTCGCCGAATTGCGCGGGGTGGTCGCCGAATGGCGGCATCCCTTCGCCGAGGCGGGGCGCAAGCTCGTGCTCTCCGGCGATCCGGGTCTACGCGCCCCGGTGACCGGATCGCGGTTGCGTGAGGCGGTGGCCGTGCTGGTCGACAACGCGCTGGTGCACGGCGGAGGTGACTGCTCGGTGTCGGTGCGCACGGTCTACGGCGGCCCCGACCGGGAACCGCTGGTGGCGGTGGAGGTGGCCGACGAGGGCGAGGGGGTCAGCGACGAACTGGCGCCGCACATCTTCGACCGCGGCTTCTCCGGCGCCGGATCGACCGGAGTGGGGCTGGCGCTGGCGCGCGCGCTGATCGAAGCCGACGGCGGACGCTTGGAACTCCAGCGTCGGCGTCCGGCGCTGTTCGCGGTATTTCTCGGTAAGCCGACCGCGGGGCGATCGGGTAACGGCGTCATCGGGGAGCCCCGCTGAACGATGGGTTCAGCTGAAGCCGAGCGGTTTCTCTTCCTCGTACAGCTCTTCGAATTCTTCGACCAGCGCATCGATTTCGTCGGGGAACACCCAGCGCTTCATCGCCCAGAATCGGAACACCATCTGCAGGATGTTGCCGATGATGAAGGCGCTGACGAAGTCGGCGATGTTCTCCACGGTCAAGCTGACATCGGGCACGTGCAGGTGGAAGAAATACCGCGAAACCCACAGCGGGAGATTCGACAGCAGCACTCCGATGGCGCTGACCATGAAGAACAGCAGGGCTTCGTGGTGTTTCTCACGACCGCCGCGACCCTTGAACGACCATTCCCGGTTGAGGATGTAGGACGCGATGACCGCGATAACCCCGGAAATGATCTTGGCCGTGATCGGCTTCGACTCGAGAACGGTCAATTTGAGGAGGTAGAAGATACCGCTGTCGATGACGAAAGTGGTCGCTCCGACAATCGCGAACTTGATCAGCTCGTGATGACGAATAGCGAGGTCCCGTAGTGTTTTCGGCAGGATGTTGACCACATCGTCGACAAATGGCACCCGGTGAGTCTACGTCCGTCCCGCAATGGGCAATCAACCCGCACTCACTCCCGCGTGTGGGCGCATGACAACATGGTGGGCTGTGAGCGAGCGTAGTGGGCCATCGATGGACCCTTCCACCGGGGTGCAAGAGGTTGCCGAAGGTGAACCGATGCCGGTTTCGCGCAGTTTCGAAGGCGGTGGGATGCCGACCGTCGCGATGATCGGCGGCGGGCAGTTGGCGCGGATGACGCATCAGGCTGCGGTGGCGCTGGGACAGTGCCTGCGGGTCCTGGCCGAGCGACCCGGCGATCCGGCGGCTCAGGTCAGCCCGGAGGTGGTGCTCGGATCGCATACCGATCTCGCGGCGCTGCGCAAGGTTGCCGTCGGTACGCACGCGGTGACCTTCGACCACGAACATGTGCCGACCGAGCATCTGCTGGCGCTGGTGGCCGAGGGTGTGAACGTCCAGCCGCCGCCGGGCGCGCTGGTCTACGCCCAGGACAAGCTCGCGATGCGGCGCAAGCTGGCCGGGATGGGCGTGCCGGTTCCGGCGTTCACGGCGGTCGACGCCGTCGCGGACGCCACCGGATTCCTCGCCGAGCACGGTCCGTTCGTGCTGAAGGCGGTGCGGGGCGGCTACGACGGGCGCGGCGTGTGGATGATCGACGACGCCGCCGAGGCCGAACGCATCGTCACCGATCAGCTCGGGCACGGTGTGACGTTGCTCGCCGAGCAGCGGGTGGATCTGAAGCGCGAGCTCTCCGCGATGGTGGCGCGCTCGCCGTTCGGGCAGGCCGCGGCCTGGCCCGTGGTGGAGACCGTGCAGCGCGAGGGGCAGTGCGCCGTGGTGATCGCGCCCGCGCCGGAGCTGTCGGACGAGGCCGCGACCGAGGCGGAATCGCTGGCCCTGCGGCTGGCGGCCGAACTCGGCGTCACCGGTGCGATGGCCGTCGAGCTGTTCGAAACCCACGCCGGTGACCTGCTGGTCAACGAGCTGGCGATGCGCCCGCACAATTCCGGGCACTGGGGGATGGACGGCGCCGTCACCGGACAGTTCGAACAGCATCTGCGCGCGGTGCTGGACTATCCGCTGGGCGCCACCACGCCGCTGGCGCCGGTGACGGTGATGGCGAATATTCTCGGCGCGGCCGAGGCGCCGGCGATGTCGATGGACGAGCGGCTGCATCACCTGTTCGCCCGGATCCCGGAGGCGAAGGTGCACCTCTACGGCAAGGGCGAGCGCCCGAAGCGCAAGATCGGGCATGTGAACATCCTCGGTGACGACGTGACCGAGGTGCGGGAGAAGGCCGAACGGGCGGCGCACTGGATGTCGCACGCGGTGTGGACCGATGGATGGGATCCCCATGAGTAACGGAATCGGGTTCGATGGTCGCTCCGCGAGCTCCGCTCCGGCGGTCGGCCTGATCATGGGCAGCGACTCCGACTGGCCCACGATGGAAGCGGCCGCGGAAGCGTTGGCGGAGTTCGGGATTCGCTTCGAGGTCGGTGTGGTCTCGGCGCACCGCACGCCGCAGCGCATGCTCGACTATGCCCGCGAGGCCGCCGGTCGCGGCGTCAAGGTGATCATCGCCGGTGCCGGCGGCGCCGCCCACCTGCCCGGTATGGTCGCCTCGGCCACGCCGCTACCGGTGATCGGTGTCCCGGTCCCGCTGAAGTATCTCGACGGCATGGATTCCCTGTTGTCGATCGTGCAGATGCCGGCCGGCGTCCCCGTCGCCACGGTCTCCATCGGCGGCGCCCGCAACGCGGGCCTGCTGGCCGTCCGCATCCTCGCCGCCGCCGACCCGCAGCTGCGCACCCGCATGGAGCAGTTCCAGGCCGACCTGGAGAAACTGGTCCTGGACAAGGATGAAGCCCTGCGCGCCCGCCTGCTCGGCTAGCGCCGTCGGCGCGTCCGGGATCTCCCCGTACGGCACGGCTACCGTTGTGGGGTGCCCAGCGACAATTCGATCCCCGTTCGTGCCGCCGACGCCGCGGAGTTCCGGCTGACCGTGGTCGATCACGCGTTGCGGCTGTTCGCGGAGCAGGGGTACGAGGCGACCACGGTGGACGAGATCGCGGAGGCGGCGGGGATTTCGCGGCGGACCTTCTTCCGGCAGTTCCGGTCGAAGGAGGATGTGGTCTTCGCCGACCACGAGGAGCAGATCGCCCGCGCGACGGCGTATCTGACTGCGGCGCAAGGTGATCCGTGGGATGCCGTGCGGGAGGCGGTGGTCGGCATCTTCGAGCGGTTCACCGAGACCAGGGAACTGGCCGCGCGCCGCTATCGGGTCGTCCGGCAGGCGCCGGCGTTGCGCGATCGCGAGATCGTGACCGTGTTCCGGTACGAACGGCTGTTCACCGACTATCTGCGTGATCGGCTTCCCGAGGTGCCCGATCTGGCGCTGATCCAGTTCAGTGCGGCCGTCACCGCCACTCACAACTATCTGCTGCGCCGCATGGTGCGTGGTCGATCCGAGGCGAGCGCGGCCGATCTGCGCGCGGCGGTGCGCGCGATCGCGCCACCCGGTCCGGCCCCGGATCCGGCCGAGCTGGTGGTGGCGGTCTTCCCGCGCGCGATGCCGGCCCGGCAGGTCGCCGACCTCCTGGCCGACCGTCTCGATAACCTGTGACCCGGGCCGACGATTCCGCCATTTGGCACTGAGTGCCACGGGAGATTCCGGGTATCTCCTCACGTTGTCGCGCTTCGGCAGCGTATACTCGAATGCGACTGGCACTGAGTGCCGAGGTGCGCCAGTGTAGTGCCGGAATTCGCGGACCAGGCGAACCGAAACCCCACGACCAGGAGTGAACCCATGGCGGGCAACCCCGATTTCGATCTGTTCAAGTTGGACGACATCCACGACGAGCTGCGCGCGGCGATTCGCGGGCTGGCCGAGAAGGAGATCGCCCCGCACGCCAAGGATGTCGACGGCAACGCCCGGTTCCCGCAGGAGGCCCTGGCCGCGCTGAACGCCGCGGGCTTCAACGCGGTCCACGTCCCCGAGGCCTACGGCGGTCAGGGTGCCGACTCGGTCGCCACCTGCATCGTCATCGAGGAGGTCGCCCGCGTCTGCGGTTCGTCCTCGCTGATCCCGGCCGTGAACAAGCTCGGCACCATGGGCCTGATCCTGCAGGGCTCCGAGGAGCTGAAGCAGAAGGTGCTGCCCGACCTCGTCGAGGGCAAGATGGCCTCCTACTGCCTGTCCGAGCGCGAGGCCGGTTCGGATGCGGCCTCCATGCGCACCCGCGCCAAGCGCGACGGTGACGACTGGGTGATCAACGGCTCCAAGTGCTGGATCACCAACGGCGGCCAGTCCACCTGGTACACCGTGATGGCCGTGACCGATCCGGAGAAGGGCGCCAACGGCATCTCCGCGTTCATGGTCCACAAGGACGACGAGGGCTTCGTGGTCGGCCCGCTCGAGCACAAGCTGGGCATCAAGGGTTCGCCGACCGCCGAACTGTACTTCGAGAACTGCCGCATCCCGGGCGACCGGATCATCGGCGCCGAGGGCACCGGTTTCAAGACCGCGTTGCAGACCCTCGACCACACCCGGCCCACCATCGGTGCGCAGGCCGTCGGCCTGGCGCAGGGTGCGCTGGACGCCGCGATCGCCTACACCAAGGACCGTAAGCAGTTCGGCAAGGCCATCGCCGATTTCCAGAACACCCAGTTCATGCTCGCCGATATGGCGATGAAGGTGGAGGCCGCGCGCCTGATGGTATACACCTCGGCCGCCCGCGCCGAGCGCGGCGAGAAGAACCTGGGCTTCATCTCCGCCGCCTCCAAGTGCTTCGCCTCCGATGTGGCGATGGAGGTGACCACCAACGCGGTGCAGCTGTTCGGTGGCGCCGGCTACACCACCGACTTCCCGGTGGAGCGGATGATGCGCGACGCCAAGATCACCCAGATCTACGAGGGCACCAACCAGATTCAGCGTCTGGTCATGTCGCGTCAGCTGCTGCGCTGATCGCACGGTCGCCCGAGGGCGTGGGCGGTGCCGGTGACGACTCGGCACCGCCCACGTCATCTTGTGACATCGAACCGCAGCGGCCGCGGCTCGTGGCGCGTCGCGCGCGGCGGGTTGTCAGGGCGCGTTACGGTATCGAAGCGCCGAATTCAGTGAATTACCGGCAATTTTCGCTGGTAGAATGGTAGTGCCCAGAAAATCTCTGCGAAGTACTTTCATCTGCAATTTCAAATGTTCGTTCAATCGCAATCGGGCGAATTCGGAATTGTCCCAACGGCTTTCGCAGCGCAATATTGATGCATGGCAGGCGTGGAGATCACCGACAGGTTCGTCCGCCGCACCCTGGACAACGGGCGAATCGAAGAGGTCACCTGGCTGGAGTTGACCGAGGTGCGGATCATCACGACCGCCGACGGCCCCTTCGCCGACGATGTGTTCTTCGTGCTGATCGGTGTGCGCGGGAACGGTTGCGTGGTCCCGCATTCCGCTGCCGACACCGAGTTCCTGGCCCGCCTGCAGAAACTGCCGGGCTTCGACAACGCCGCCGTGATCGAGGCGATGGAGACGGTCGGCGACCGGCAGTTCCTGGTCTGGCGGCGCCGCATCTGACGCGGCCGCCGGAGTACGTCCGCTAGGCGACGAGGTCGGCGTATTCGCGGTGGTCGCCGATGTACTGCTCCACGTACCAGCAGGTCGGCACCACGGCGAATCCGCTGTCGCGGCAGTCGGTGAGCGCGTAGTCGACCAGTTGCGCCGCTACCCCGCGCCCCCGGAATTCGGGGAAGGTGAGGGTGTGGTTGAGGTCGCGAATCGGCTTGTCGCCCGCGCTGCTTTCGTTGTAGTCCGCGTAGCCCGCGAGAGTGTCGTCGATGTAGATCTCGTAGCGGCCGGCGGCCGTATTGTGCTCGAGCCTGGTCGTCATACGAGGTGGAACCGCCCTCCGGGGCCGATTTGTTCCGCGCGCGGGTCAGCTCCCGCAGACTCGATTGAGTTCGTCGGTGAAGGGCTGCAGGTCCGTGACGTTGTCGTCGATCAGGGCATCGGCGTATCCGGTGATCGCCGCCCGCTCCTCACCCACGGCGAGATCGCCGACGGTCCACAGCCGATCGTGCAGGGCCCGGGCCGTCTCGGCATCGAATGTGCCGCCGCTCATCTGCACGCCCGCGTTGACCATGGCGATGGCTCGATCGCAGGCCGGAGACTTCGCCTGGGCGGTGGCCGCGGGGAGAATCAGCAGGGAAGCGGTCGTCGCGGTGGCGAATACGACGGCGGGCAGGCTCTTGATCATGTGTCCTCGGGAGGCTTTCGACAGGGGCCGCTCATCAGGCGAGCGAGCCAGGGTCTCGCAGCATAGCCGCCAACTGTCCGGTTTGCGAGATTTTTCCGGCTGCGTTCGATTTCAGAGCACGGCGCCCGGATTGAGAATGCCGTGCGGGTCCAGGGCCTCCTTGATACGCCGGGTCAGATCCATCACCTCCGGACCGACCTGATCGGGCAGCCACGCCTTCTTCAACCGCCCGACCCCGTGCTCACCGGTGATCGTGCCGCCCAGCGCGATGGCCAGGTCCATGATCTCGCCGAAGGCCTGATGGGCGCGCGCGGTCTCGTCCGCATCGGCGGGGTTGTAGACGATCAGCGGGTGGGTGTTGCCGTCACCGGCGTGCGCGATCACCGAGATCAGCACCTCGCGCCGCTCGGCGATCTCGGCGATCCCCGTGACCAGGTCGCCCAGGCGTGGCAGCGGCACGCCGACGTCCTCGAGCAGGAGCGGGCCCTTTCGTTCCACCGCGGGTATCGCGAATCGTCGTGCGGCGCAGAACGCTTCACCCTCCTCCGGGTCTTCGGTCCGGAAAACCTCGGCGGCTCCGGCGCTTTCGCAGGCCTCGGCGATGATCGCGGCCTCTCGCGCGCGGAATTCGCCGGGGGCGTCGGAGCGGGCCACCAGCATGGCGGCGGCCTCGCGATCGAGTCCCATCCGCATTTCGTCCTCGACCGCGTTGATCGCCACCGAGTCCATGAATTCCAGCATCGAGGGACGCAGCCGGGCCGCGACCGCCTCGATCGCCGCCGTGGCCGCGGTGAGGGTGGAGAACGTGGCGACCACGGTGCTCTGCTGCGGCTGCGCGGGCAGCAGGCGCAGTGTCAGTTCGGTGATGATGCCGAGGGTGCCCTCGCTGCCGACGAACAGTTTGGTCAGCGACAGCCCGGCGGAATCCTTGAGCCGCGGCCCGCCCAGCCGCACCACCGTGCCGTCGGCGAGCACCACTTCCATACCCAGGATGTAGTCGGTGGTGACGCCGTATTTCACGCAGCACAACCCACCCGCGTTGGTGGCGGCGTTGCCACCGATCGAGCAGATCTCGAACGACGACGGATCCGGCGGGTACCACAGTCCGTGTTCGGCGGCGGCCCGTTTGACCTCCGCGTTCAGCAGTCCGGGCTGGGTCACGGCGGTGCGGGTGACCGGATCGACCGTGATCTCGCGCATCCGCTCGGTGCTCACCAGCAGGGCGCCGTCCTGCGCGGTCGCGCCGCCGGAGAGTCCGGTTCCGGCGCCGCGCGGCACGAGCGGAACCCGATGTTCGTGTGCCCAGCCGACCACGGTCGCGACCTGCTCGGTGGTCCGCGGCCGCACCAGCGCCACCGGCATCCCGGCATGTGGATCGAGCGCGCGGTCGTGGCGGTACCCGGCGAGGATGTCGGGATCGGTGACGACCGTGCCGTCGGGGAGCCGGTCTGCGAGTGTTGCGATGTCCACACCCCGAACCTACGTGCTTGCACGGGATCCGTGCGCAGTACACTGCCGCGGTGTCCGATGCCAAGCTCGAGATCCAGATGCTCCACGACCGGATCATGGTTCGTGTCTCCCCGGAGGAGGGCGAACGACGCAGCAGCGGCGGCATTCTGATTCCCGCCACCGCGCAGGTGGCCAAGCGGCTGACCTGGGGTGAGGTCAGCGGGGTCGGGTCGCACGTGCGCAGCGTGGGTGTCGGCGACCGCGTGCTGTTCAGCGCCGAGGATCAGTTCGAGGTGGAGGTGCAGGGCCAGGCCTACCTGGTGCTGCGCGAACGCGATCTGCACGCGGTCGCCAGCGAGCGGCCCGAACACGGCACCGGCCTCTACCTGTAACCGCTATGGCGATGCCCCCGGTCGTGCGACCGGGAGCATCGAGCGGATCAACGGGTTCGTCGCGGCAGCGCCAGCGCGGCGGCGAGCACCACCCCGAGGACCACGATCCCGGCCACCGCGGCCATCTCCATGGCGGTCACATAGCTGCCGGTGGTGTGTGCCGCGCCCAGCGCCGAGAAGAAGATGACGCCGAGAACCGTTGCGCCGATGGCATTTCCGAACTGCTGCGCGGTGGTGAGCACGCCGGCCGCCATCCCGGCCTGCGGTGCGGGAATACCCGAGGACAGCACGGCCGAGACGACCGAGGGGATGGTCATACCGTTGCCGAGGCCGACGATCATCATGCCGGGAATCAGCGCGAGGGCGCTCACCTGTGTGCCCATGCCGGCCAGCACCGCCAGGGTGATTCCCAGACCGGTCAGGCTGGTGCAGGTTCCGATCACCATGACCCGGTTGCCGAAGCGGCCGGCGACGCGCGGCGCGAGGAACAGTGAACTGCCCGCGAAGCACAGTCCCAGCGGCGCGAACGCCAAACCCGCACGCAGCGGCGACAATCCGAGTCCGCCCTGCAGCATCAGCGTCAGGCAGAGCATGAAGCCGGCGAAGAAGGTCAGATAACCGCCCGCGATCACCAGACCGAGACTGAAGCCGCGTTCGCGGACCATGGCGGTGTCGAGGACCGGTTCCCCGCCCCGGCGTGCCAGCCGGTTCTCGTAGCGCAGTGTCGCCAGCAGCACCGGCGCCGCGGCCGCCATCGACACCCAGGTCCACAGCGGCCAGCCCTCCGGCCGGCCCAGTGTGATCGGGATCAGCAGCAGGGCCAGCGCTGCGGAAATGCCCACGGCGCCGACGGGATCCAGCCGTGCCCGGCGGGTGCTGCCGGTGCGGGGGAGCCAGCGTGCGGCCAGGGCGGCCGCGACCAGCCCGATCGGCACGTTGATGTAGAAGATGGTCCGCCAGCCCCAGCCGAACAGATCGGCGTCGAGCAGGATGCCGCCGAGCACCTGGCCCGCGACCGCGCCGAGGCCGATGGTGGCGCCGAACGCGGCCATCGCCCGCGGCCGCTCGAGCGGCGGGAACAGGGTGTTGATCAGCGCCAGCATCTGCGGCACCATCAGCGCCGCGGTGCCGCCCTGCAGCACTCGGGCCCCGACCAGCGTCCAGGCGTCGGTCGCGAGGCCGCACAGCAGCGACGCCACCGTGAAGGCCAGCATGCCGATCACGAACAGGCGCCGGTGGCCGAACAGGTCGCCGAGCCGGCCGCCCGTGATGAGGCCCGAGGCGTAGGCGAAGCCGTAGCCCCCGACGATCAGTTCGAGCGCCGCTTCGCCGGCGTTCAGGTCGTGTTGCAGCGAGGAGGCGGCGACATTGACGACGAACCAGTCGAACATCGCCATGAACATGGCGCTCAGCACCACCGGCAGGACCCGCCAGCGAGCCGGGTAGGGCACGACGTCGGCCGGTGGTGTGCGCAGAAGCGGTGGGGCGGTAGGGGTTTCGAGGGTGGACATATCGGACTCCCCGGAATCGGTCGAGAGTGTCGGCGGCGCCGCGCTGCGCCACGGGATGCGGATCGGTCTCCGCGAGGGATGTAACTAACCGGTTGGTTAGAACTATTCCAGCGCCCGCGACGTCGTGTCAACCAATTGGTTGGTTAGCATCGATGACATGCCCCCGCGCGATCCCGACGCCACCAAGGCCCGCATCTTCGAGGCGGCGACCGAGGAGTTCGCCGCCCACGGGATCGCCGGTGCCCGCGTGGATCGCATCGCCCGCAATGCCAAGGCCAACAAGCAGCTGATCTACGCCTACTTCGGCGACAAACAGCAACTGTTCGAGCAGGTGCTCGAGAAGGCGATGATCGATGTGGCCGCGGCGGTCTCGACCGATATCGACGATATCGACGCCTGGGTGGACGCCCATATCGCCTACCACCGCGAGCATCCGGAATTCCTCCGGCTGCAGATGTGGGAGGCGCTGGAACTGGCGCCGGATCAGGTCACCGCCGGCGAGGCCCGCGCGCGCCGCTACCGGGACAAGATCGAGAAGGTCGAGGCCGCGCAACGACGGGGACTGCTGCGCGACGATATGCCGCCGGGATACCTGCTGACCCTGCTCACCGGACTGATCAACTATCAGCAGGCGCTCCCGCAGTCGCGGCGGTTCGTCGTCGGCGGCCCCGACGACCCGGCGGAGCTGCGCAACTGGGTGCGCGACGCCGCGCGCCGGATCGTGGCGCCGCGCGAGGAGGGCTGAGCCGAACGCTCGCTACCGGCGCGCGGCCATCTCCTTTTCGAGGCCGGCGAGATCGGTGGTGAGCGACCCACCGGCGAAATCCATTGCGGCATAGGACCGCTCGGCCGCATCGGGATGTCCGGCCCCACAGGCGTCGGTCACCATGATCGGCAGATAACCCAGATCGATGCCGTGCCGCACCGTCGGCTCGATACCGACCTCGAGGGCGATTCCCGCGATCACGACGGTGTCGAGGCGCAGGTCGCGCAGAGCGATATCGAGGGGCGTGCCCGCGAATGCCGACATGGTGATCTTGTCGAAGACCACCTCGTCCGGGCCCGGCGTCAGCTCCGGAACCAGCTGATACTGCGGTGAGCCCTGGGGGAACATCGAGCGCACCCGGCCCGGATCGTCCACCCGCTGCCACGCCATGGCCGTCCGCAGTTGTGATACCCCGGAAGCGGCCGGCGGCAGCGACATGTGCCGGGTATAGAACACGCGAAAGCCGTTCTCACGAGCGATGTCTCGAAGCCGGACGCAGGCGTCGACGATCTGCTGACCGGCGGCGATCTGACCGACGATGCCCACCTGCATGTCGTAGATCAGCACCGCGGTCCGAGCCGGATCGCACGCGTCCGCCACCGTGCGGGGAATGTCGAGACCGAATGCATGCTGCATATACACCGCTCACCTGGTCCGGTCGTAGGGTTCGCCGGTGTCGACCGACGCGTCCATCAGCGCCTCGAGCGGGAGCGGGGCGGTCACCGGGACGTAGGTCCATTCCAGAAAGCCCTTCTTGGACAACGGGAAATCGTCCACATAACGCCGGGCCTCCGCGACACTGTCCACCTCGAAGACGATCACCACGCCCGATTCGTCGGCGCGGGCATAGTTCTCCCGGACGATTCCGGCCTTCCAGAGGCGCCACACATTGGCGACCTCCTCGGGCAGATACGGTGTGATGGTCTCGAGGGTGACGCCGGGTTTGAAGCGGTCGAAGGCGATAACTTTCATGAGATCCATGCAAGTCCGGTGATTACAGTGTTACAAGGGCGCACTTTTCGGTAAGTAGGTGAGCGCGGTGTCGCAACGGCGGTATTACTGCCCGGTCGAGGTCACAGTCGACCTGATCGGTGGGAAGTGGAAACCGGTGATCCTCGCGCATCTGAAGGAAGGGGTGCGGCGTTACGGTCACCTGCGCCGGGCCATGCCCTCGACCAGTGAGAAGATGCTGGTACAGCAGTTGCGCGAGCTCGAAGCCGACGGTCTCGTCAGCCGGACCGTATTCGACACGGTCCCGCCGCAGGTGGAATACGATCTGACCGCCGAGGGGCGCAGCCTGGTTCCGGTTCTGACCGCCCTGTACGAATGGGGCGAAAAGCGGTGTGAGCGAACGGGTATCACCCTCGGATGAGCTCGCCGGTCGACGGGTGCGGCGTCAGGTGCCCGCGGTCAGCATCTCGGTGCGTTCACCGTCGACCACGACGGCATCGTCGTCGGTCAGCGCCCAGTGCGGCGTACCCGCCGCGCGTAAGCGCTCGGCCAGGCGGGTGCCGTACCCGTCCGGATCGGTGCCCGGCGAATCCACGTGCGGCACGATCGCCCGGTCCACCACCCCGAGTCCGTCCCAGCGCGGATCGATACCGCAGGCGGCCCGCACCTCGGCCGGATCGTCGGCGTCCTCCAGGCCGTGCAGGTCGGGCGTCAGCAGGCAGGCGCCCGCGCTGTAACCGGTGTAGGCGAGCGCATCCTCGGCCAGCAATTCGCGCAGAACGAGATCGGCTGCGCTGCGGGCGAATTGGGCCCGCAGGACGAATGTGTTGCCGCCGCGGACCCAGAGCGCCGGATATCCGCGCAGCACCCGCTCCAATGCGGCGGGCCGGCCGAGGTAATCGCGCAGATCGACCACCTCGGGTCGAAATCCGCTGCGCCGCAGGGGAACCAGATCGCTGGTCACCGCTCCGGACCACGCGGACGGCCATGCGTCGCAGGCGTTCGGGATCACCGCGATCGGCCCCGGGCCGCCGACCAGTTCGGCGAACCGGTCGTAGTGGGCGCCGAAGCGGTAGCTGGACAGGAAGAGTCGCACGGCGAATCAGATCGTGAACGCGAGATTCGCGGCGATCCGCTCACCCAGTTCCCGGTCGCCGTCGACCTCGATCTCGTCGCGATGATCCGCCGCGGCGGTGCGTCCGCCGCACAGCCGGGCGAACAGACTCGACCCCAGCCGGATCACGGTATCGGCCGGACCATCCAGGGCCGCAACGACTTCCGCGCGTCCGTCGACGCGGATGTGCACGGTGCGGGCGACCGGGCCGGTGGTCTCGATCGTGATCCGGGACCCGTCGGGCGCACCGCCACGCTTGACCACCACGCGCCCGAGGAAGGGTTCGATCTCGTCCAGCGCGAGCTCGGCGCGCCGCCCACCCTCGTCCATACCCAGGGCCTTCGCGTCACCGCCGAGTGCGTCGGTGATGTCGAGCTGATGCATCCAGCAGTCGAACAACCGCACCCGCATGAACCGGCCGTACGGCACCACCCCGATCGGCGACTGGATGTCGGCTGCCCAGGCGGCCGCGTCGACGTCGGCCAGCGCGGCGCGGCGGCGTACGGTCACCTCGGTGAACCGGCGCAGCAGTTGCTCACCGCGCAGCGGCCGCAGCGATTCCAGCCACATCTCGTTCAGCGCCCCCGTGTCGTTGCGAACGTGGCCGAACGCGCGGACATCGTTGTCCACCTGTGGCAGCGGCTCGCCGAGCAGCATCGATTCGATGCCGACCACGTGAGCGAGCACATCGAAGACCGTCCAGCCCGGCAGCGGTGACGGCAGCCGCCAGCGGTCCTCGTCCAATCCGCCGGTCAGTTCCGCCAGCACATCCCACTGGTCGGAGAGCGCACTGGTCAGTTCGGTGCGGTCGGGTGAGGCTGTGCTCATGAACGAGTCTCCCTGTCGGTCGGATCGAGTCGGTCCGGCTCCGCGCCGAGCCGGTCGAGCCCGGTGCGGATCGCGGCCGCCGTGGCCGCCGGATCGTGCGGGCGCCGCAGCAGGAAGCCGCGAGCGAAGGTGAACAGGTCACCACCGCGGCGCGGCACCACGTGCAGGTGGACGTGATGCACTGTCTGGAAGGCCGCCTTACCGTCGTTGAGGACGAGGTTGGCCCCGTCGGCGCCGAGGTCGCTGCGCCGCAACGCCTTCGCGATGCGGTGACCCACGCGGAACAGATCCGCGCCCAGGTCGGCGTCGAGTTCGTCGAGGTGGGCGGCGTGGCTCTTCGGAATCACCAGGGTGTGTCCCCGGGTGATCGGCCGGATGTCGAGGAAGGCGTACACCCGCTCGTCCTCGTAGATCCGCGTCGCCGGTGCGTCGCCCGCGACGATCCGGCAGAAGAGGCAGCCACTCACCAGGCAGACATTACGGCGTAAGGCGCACCCGGCATAGCCCGCTTCTGTGCTGCGTGAAGGGGCATTCGACAGAAAAGGCGTGGTGTGGTGTGACGTTGATCTCAACTAATCTCACCGGCCTGCCGGGTACAGTTGCGAGAATTATTTCGGAACTTACTGGAAAGTAAGTTCCGCTCGGCCAGACCCAACAGGCGGCCCACCTGGACATCAGGGGGCCAGCTTGCCGTCACAAGTAAGGAAGTTGACCAGTGGAGACAACGCAGGGCGCGAACGAGGGCGCGCAGCCCGGCGACGACAGTCGCGCGTCGCACTGCACGCGTGTCGGTGTGGTTCGCGAGACCAATGCCGATGAACGACGCGTCGCGTTGGTGCCGAAGATCATCCCGAGCCTGGTGAAGCAGGGTGTACAGGTCGTCGTCGAGGCCGGCGCGGGTGTCGGGGCGTTGATCCCCGACGAAGCCTACGAGGCCGCGGGCGCGACGATCGGTGATCCGTGGCAGGCCGAGGTCGTGGTGAAGGTGGCCCCGCCCAACGATGCGGAGATCGCCAAGCTGTCGCAGGGCCAGACGCTGATCGGATTCCTGGCTCCGCGCAACGCGGACAACAAGATCGGCGCGCTACAGGATGCGGGCGTGCGCGCCTTCGCCGTGGAGGCGATTCCGCGGATCTCGCGCGCGCAGGTGATGGATGCCCTGTCCTCGCAGGCCAATGTCGCCGGATACAAGGCGGTGTTGCTGGCGGCGTCGGAGTCGACGCGGTTCTTCCCGATGCTGACCACCGCCGCGGGCACGGTGAAGCCGGCGACGGTGCTGGTGCTCGGTGTAGGTGTCGCCGGTCTGCAGGCCCTGGCCACCGCCAAGCGCCTCGGTGCGCGCACCACCGGATACGACGTGCGGCCCGAGGTGGCCGACCAGGTGCGGTCGGTGGGCGCGCAGTGGCTGGACCTGGGCATCGACGCGGCCGGTGAGGGTGGTTACGCCCGCGAGCTGACCGATGACGAAAAGGCCCAGCAGCAGCAGGCTTTGGAGGATGCGATCAAGGGCTTCGACGTGGTGGTGACCACCGCGCTGGTACCGGGTCGCCCCGCGCCGCGCCTGGTGACCGCCGCCGCGGTGGAGGGAATGAAGCCCGGCAGTGTGATCGTCGACCTGGCGGGGGAGACCGGCGGCAACTGCGAGCTGACCGAACCCGGTAAGACGGCGGTCAAGCACGGTGTCACGATCTGCTCGCCGCTGAATCTGCCGGCGACGATGCCCGAGCACGCCTCGGAGCTGTACTCGAAGAATATTGCGGCGCTGCTGGAGCTGATGCTGAAAGACGGCAGGCTCGAGCCCGATTTCGGTGACCAGGTGCTCGCCGATTCCTGTGTGGCCGGTGCGCCGAGCCGTCCCGCCGACTCCGAGGAGCAGGGCTGATGTATACCGAGCTTTTGGCCAATATCGCGATTCTGGTGCTGTCCGGATTCGTGGGTTTTGCGGTGATCTCCAAGGTGCCCAACACCTTGCACACCCCGCTGATGTCGGGCACCAACGCCATCCACGGCATCGTGGTGCTGGGTGCGCTGGTCACCCTCGGCAAGGTCGAGCACCCGTCGGTGATCACGCAGATCATCTTGTTCGTCGCGGTGGTGTTCGGAACGCTGAACGTGGTCGGTGGTTTCGTGGTGACCGACCGGATGCTGGGGATGTTCAAGGGCAAGAAGCCCGCTGCGTCGGGCGCCCAGCGCCCTGGAAACACCGAGAAGGCGGGCCGCTGACTCATGGACAATCTGGTCAACATTCTTTATATCGTCGCGTTCTCGCTGTTCATCTACGGTCTGATGGGCTTGACCGGCCCGAAGACCGCGGTCCGTGGCAACTGGATCGCGGCGGTCGGCATGGGCATCGCGGTGATCGCGACGTTCATCTCCATCCGCGACACCTCGAACTGGATCATCATCATCGCGGGCCTGGTCGTCGGTGTGGCGCTGGGTGTTCCGCCGGCCCGGTTCACCAAGATGACCGCGATGCCGCAGCTGGTGGCGGCGTTCAACGGTGTCGGTGGTGGCACGGTCGCGTTGATCGCGTGGTCGGAATTCCTCAACAGCGACGGCTTCTCGTCGCTGCACGAACAGCCCACCGTGCACATCGTGATCGGTTCGCTGTTCGCGGCGATGATCGGTTCGATCTCGTTCTGGGGCTCGCTGATCGCGTTCGGCAAGCTGCAGGAGATCCTGCCCGGCCGCCCGATCGGGCTCGGCAAACTGCAGCAGCCGGTCAACCTGCTGCTGGCCCTGGGTGCGATCGCTTCCGCCGTGGTGATCGGTATCGGCGCCACCGAGGACGGTGCGCCGTGGTGGTGGATGGTGCTGCTGCTGGTGCTGGCCGCCGTGCTGGGCCTGATGGTCGTGCTGCCGATCGGTGGCGCGGACATGCCCGTGGTGATCTCGCTGCTGAACGCGCTGACCGGTCTGTCGGCCGCGGCGGCCGGTCTGGCGCTGAACAACACCGCGATGATCGTGGCCGGCATGATCGTCGGCGCGTCGGGCACCATTCTGACCAACCTGATGGCCAAGGCCATGAACCGGTCCATCCCGGCCATCGTCGCGGGTGGTTTCGGTGGTGGCGGCGGTGCCGCGGCTGCCGGTGACGGTGAACAGAAGCAGGCCAAGGCCACCTCGGCCGCCGATGCCGCGATCCAGATGGCCTACGCCAACCAGGTGATCGTGGTGCCCGGCTACGGTATGGCCGTCGCGCAGGCCCAGCACGCGGTCAAGGAGATGGCCTCGCTGCTGGAAGCCAAGGGTGTCGAGGTCAAATACGCCATCCATCCGGTCGCGGGTCGTATGCCCGGCCACATGAACGTGCTGCTGGCCGAGGCCGAGGTCTCCTACGACGCGCTCAAGGAAATGGACGACATCAACGGCGAATTCTCGCGTACCGACGTGGCTTTGGTGATCGGCGCCAACGACGTCACCAACCCCGCCGCGCGCGAGGACTCCTCGAGTCCGATCTACGGCATGCCGGTGCTCAACGTCGACCAGGCCAAGAGCGTGATCGTGCTGAAACGGTCGATGAACTCCGGCTTCGCCGGTATCGACAACCCGCTGTTCTACGCCGATCACACCTCGATGTTGTTCGGCGACGCCAAGAAGTCCGTCGGCGCCGTCACCGAGGAACTCAAGGCGCTGTAACGAGCGTAGGTTCGACCCGAACGGCCCGCAGCGCATCTGCTGCGGGCCGTTTTCCGGTTTTCCGGCGGTGAGCCGCGTGCTCGCGGCGCCGTGGACGCACGGTGCCTCCCAGGCTCGGGTGACGGACTAGAGTGGCCCGCAGGGCTCGGTGGTGCCGCGAGCGCGGCACGGCAGCCGGAAGGGGTCGAGATGACGGTTCGGGAGCGGTTCGATCTGCCTGCGGTGGGCGATGATTCGGCGATCTACGGGACGCCGTATCAGACCCCCGAAGGCGCCACGGTCATCCCGGTGACGCGCCCCGGCGGAAAGTTCCGGCGCGCCCGGCCGCTGGGCGTCTTCGTCATCGAGGACGGCAACACCGGCTGGCACGCCGTCACCGACGACACCGCCATCGCGCTGCTGGGCATCTTCGTCGGCTTGGTGGCGACGACGCTGTCCCTGATCGCGGTGGTGCGGAATCCGCCGTGGCCGGACGTCACCATCCGGATCGACCGCAAGGAGCGCTGAGCAGCTTCATCGCCGCCCGAAGGCGTCGGTGCGCTCGGCATTGTCGAGAAACGCGTCGACCATGCGGTGGTTGAGCGCGGCGAGCTGACGCAGATCCTCGGTCGACCACTCCGCCAGCGCGTCGCGCATGTGGCGGCGGCTCACCGCGCGGATCGCGTCGACGGTGGCCCGGCCCTCGTCGGTGATGCGCACCCGCTGCGCCCGGCGGTCCTCCGGATCGGTCACCCGGTCGACGTAACCGGCCCGCTCCAGGCGCTGGATCTGGCGCGTGACATGCGGCGCCTCCACATCCAGGCAGGTCGCGAGCTCACCCATGCGCATCGGCTCCGCGGCGTCGGCGAGCATCCGCAGCAGCGGCACGTTGGCGCGATCGAGATTCACCCCGGCGGCGGCCACGGTGCGATCGTGCCGTCTGGCCCGGGTGAGCAGGTGCGCGATCCGGGTCAGCGCGCGCTCGAGTTCCACGATGTAGTCGGCATCGACCACCGATTCGGGACTTCCTTCGGAACGCGGCACAGGGTTATCCTACTACCCAACTTACTTAAGTTAGGTAAGTATAAAGATAGGGAACTCAGATGACGTCGACCGTCACCGGCCGATCCACCGGGACCGATTCCGAAACCGGTGCGCCGGCGCACCTGCTCTTGACACTGCTGGCACTGTGCGCGGCCGGACTCGTGGTCTCACTGCAGCAGACCGTGGTAATTCCGTTGCTCCCCAGGCTGATCGGGCAACTGCACACCGACGTCGC
The DNA here is from genome assembly GCF_001613505.1 of Nocardia mikamii NBRC 108933. Taxonomy (GTDB): domain Bacteria; phylum Actinomycetota; class Actinomycetes; order Mycobacteriales; family Mycobacteriaceae; genus Nocardia; species Nocardia mikamii. Next base: position 78,187 of record NZ_BDCM01000001.1, on the reverse strand, counting down.
GGGTGTCACGTGGTTGTTCACCGCCGCGCTGCTCACCGGAGCCGTTGCCACACCGCTGCTTTCGCGCTTCGGCGACATGTACGGCAAGAAGCGCATGGTGATGTTCTGCATGGGGCTGCTGATCATCGGTTCGGTGGTCTGCGCGGTGGCGAGTTCGCTGGGCGTCTACATCGTCGGCCGGGCGCTGCAGGGCACGTCGTCGGCGCTGATTCCGCTGGGGATCGGCATCATTCGCGACACCTTCCCGCGCGAACGGCTCACCACCGCCATCGGCGTCATCAGCGGCACCATGGGCGTCGGCGGCACCATCGGCATGCTGGTGACCGGTGTCATCGCGGACAAGACCACCGACCCGCATCCGGTGTTCTGGATGACGGCGGTGCTGGCCGTGTTCGCCACCGTGCTCGTCGGCGTGAGCGCCAGGGATGTGGGGCAGCGCCACGGCGGGCAGCCGGATTATCTGGGCGCGGTCCTGCTCGCCGGTCTGCTGGTGTGCCTGCTGCTGGCCATCAGCGAGGGGCCGCGCTGGGGCTGGGGCGAGACCAGCGTGATCGGCCTGTTCGCCGCGGCCGCCGTGCTGGCCGTGGTGTGGGTGCTGGTGGAGCGCAGGGTCGCGCAGCCGCTGGTGCGGTTGCCGCTGCTGGTCGGTCCGCGCTCGCTGTCGGCCAATATGGCGTCGGCGCTGCTGGGCTTCGCGATGTTCGGCTCCTTCACCCTGATCTCGAACTTCGTGCAGACCCCCGCCGACAAGGTCGGTTACGGTCTGTCCGGGTCGGTCCTGGCTGTGGGACTCTACGGCATTCCCAGCTCGGTGCTGATGACCTTCTTCTCCTTCCGCACCGGGCGTATCGTCGCGCGCATCGGCCCCGCCTTCACCCTGGCCATCGGCGCGGCCTTCGCCGGCGCGGCGACCGGATGGCTCGCGCTGTCCAATGCGCACGGCTACGACATGGTCATCTCGAATACGCTGCAGGGCATCGGCTTCGGGATCGGCTACGCCGCACTGGGAACCCTTGCCGTCCAGCATGTTCCGATGAGCGAGAGCGGAATCGCCAGTGGTATCAACTCACTGGTCCGCACCGCCGGTGGCAGCATCGCCGGCGCCATCACGGCCTCGATTCTGAGCGCTCTCACCATCGGTCACACCGGCGTGCCGTCGCTGCACGCCTACGTGGTCAGCTTCGCGGTGCTGAGTGTCGGGGCGTGGCTGGCCGCGGCCGTGGCACTGGGCAACGGCCTGCGGCACAAGCACGAACGGTAGTGGACGTCAGGACAACCGTCCCAGGGCGGGGAGCAGCACAAAGCAGACGGCAGTGCCGGCCAACGCCACCGCGATGCCTGTGCCGAGCTGTCGCGCGCGCCCTCCGCGAGCGCAGAGCAGAGCAGCGGCGATCAATTCGATCGCGTACAGCAGGACGAGCGCGAAGATCAGGTATCCGTTGATGAAAAACGGGATCACGTTCAGCGTGAGGCACACTGCAGCCCCTCTGAATGACAATTGGCCGAACCAGGTTTCGTGCCTGTGCTGCGGAGCGGAGTGTTCTCGGGTCACAGGACGCTCCTACCTGGTCGCGAAATAGAGGCATCCGATGATGACAGACGACCCGAGCCATATGCCCGCGGTGGTCACTGCGGCAAGAGCTACACCGCGGAGGGGCCCCCGTGCCTTCCATCGAAGGAGCGAGGCGATGAGGGTACCTACCACCGAGGCGGCGAGAAACGAACCGAAGATCGTGCCGTCGGTGTCCGAGTGCATCACCCGCGCCGCGATCATCATGACCACCAACTGCAGCAGGAAGAAACCCGCCACGCCCCATGTGGCGAGGCGCCAGAACCGCGCATCTTCCGACGAAGACGGCGTCATTCAGGCCGTCCCTGCGGGTATCCGCTGCACTGGGGCGGTGGGCGGCGCCGTGACCGGACCGAACGATGTCGACGGCTTCGGATTCCCTGGCACGTCGTAGCGGTCGTTCCAGTCGGTGAACGGACCGAAGGCCGCACCGCCCACGCCGATGTCGTGGTGAAACGGCAGATTCATGGCTGGGCCGAGTGAGCTCCCGGATCGCGCCGGGTCCAGCGCGATCGTTTGCGTGCGACCGTCGGGGGTGTCTTGATACACCTCCAATGATGGATAATCGGTGCGCGTCCCGTTCACTTGGACCCCGTTCGGACCGGGCTGGAACACCAAATCGCCGTTGACCGTGACATCGTGGCCATCCAGGCCGGGAGGCTTGGTCATCCAGGAGGGCGGCAGTGGATTACCCGCGTCGTACTGGATGCGGACCGACCCGTCTGGGTTCTGCCACACTTTCCCGTCCGGCGCACCAACTTTGACCTCGCCCGGGCTGCCGTCGTCGTTCTCGCGGACGGATGGGTTCTGGCGCATGACGACGATGCCGTTCTCGTAGTCGACATACGTGGTGACCTTCGTGTGTTCGGGATCGAAGTTCGGGTCGGCCGTTCGATTGTTCCCCAAGTCGCGAGCGCCGGGATTGAGACTGAGCGGGTTGGGGTCCGGGTCGGAGACGTCACGTTGCTCGATGTACTGAGACGATCGGACCACCCCCTGCCCAGGAACGGGCGTGATCTTGACGACACGGATCTCGGGCCCGACTCCCTTGAACTCCGGGGTATAGCTGTTCGGGTTCAGGACCTCGGCTGTACTCCAGTCGGATGCGGTTGTCGGCGGACGCCCGAACAACTGCTGGAATGCCGCGGCCGAGGTACGGATCCGCTCCGGATCGGCGCGGGAATCTATCGATTTGAAGCTCTGATCGGCGACCTTGATCGCCGTCAAGGTAGTCGTCGATGCCATCCTCGTCAGTTCGTCGTTGGCCGTGGCAATGGCGGCGCTCCACTGCGCATCGGCGGTTCGGAGGCCGGCGACCAGTCCCGGCAGGCGAGAAAGCTGTACGCCCGCTTCGGAATTCGGATCTTGTATTCCGGTTGCGCTCCAGTCGTCCGCGACGGCAACCGGCGGGACGACGTAATGCTGAAAGATCGTCTTGATTTCCGCTATCGGGTACTGAAGGTCGCGAGCCGCGCCGGCGCAAGCGGCACTGAGGTCATCGTATGCGGTGGCAATCGCTCGCATCTGAGTCTGTTCGCGGTCGGCTTTGTCTTCAGCGGCTCGGGCCGCCGTGCCTTGCCACGCAAGATCGTCGTGGATGGTCTTGTGCAGCGTGCCCGCTACTTTGACGATAGCGTCAGCAATCTGGCCGGCCCGGTCGGCGACGCCCTGCAGGCCCGAGGTATCCATGGCCAGTACTTCTTTCGGAGTCGGCATATTGGCTACCGGCCCGCGTGCGGGTCGCCGGAATTCAGATCCGCGACAGCGGCGAGGCGATGAGCGGCGTCTTGGTCGTTGCCGTGAAAGCTGTCTGCACACGTCACCAACAGGGCTGAGAACTCGTCGAAACGCGCCTTCAGAACGTCTTTGGCTTGCTTACTCGCCGCATTGGACTTGCCGAGTTCGGTCCCTACCGACAAACCCGCGAGGAATTTCGCCACCGGACCGGCGTCGAGTTCGGGCGCATTGTCGATCTCGGTCGGTAGTAGCGCCAGCTCCCCCGCCGCGGCCCGCAGTCCATCCGGATTGACTTGAAATGTCATTTTCCCCTCCTCGTGTCAGCGTAGAGCAGGGAAGCGGGTCTCGCGATGGATGACGACCGCGACGACCGAGCGCACACCCCGCACCACTTCGTCTATCCGGCTCACCACGTTGCCGACGATGATGGGTGTCTCGCCTATTACACCGCCAGTGTCGATGCGGCGTTCGCCGAGGCGCGCGCCGCGGAATTACGGAATCTGTGGGGAAACTCGGCGAGCTGGCAGTCGCCTACTCCGATCTCGTCGCCGACATTCAGAGCGGCCTGCGCCGCTTGCCGGGATGCAGTTGACCGTCGGGGCGTGGCCGGCCGCGGCCGTCGCGCTGGGCAACGGCCTGCGGCACAAGCACGAACGGTAGTGGTTACGCGACTTTCAATGTCCCGCCGTCGATGACGTAGTCGGCGCCGACGATATTGCCGGCCCGGGCGGAGACGAGGAAGGTGACCAGCGCGGCCACCTCCTCGGGCTCCGAGATCCGCCCCGAGGCGATGCCGAAACTCTCGCCGATGCCCGCGAGCAGGTCTTCGTGCGAGATGCCCTGCGCCGCAGCGAGTTTACCGCCGAATCGGTTCGGGTCCCGCCACAGCGGAGTGCCCACCACGCCGGGGGATACGGTGTTGACGCGCACGCCGCGCGGGGCCAGTTCCTCACTGAGGCGTTTGCTGAGCGAGGTGAGCGCGGCCTTGGCCTCGCTGTAGCCGATCGGCCCGGCCGCGGGCAGGCGCGAGTTGATCGAGGAGATGTTCACGATCGCGCCGCGGCGTTCCAGCAGACTGGGCAGCGCCGCGCGCGTGGTCCAGACGGCGCTGAACAGATTGAGGTCGAACAGGGTTCGCCACTGTTCGTCGGTGACGTCGGTGAATGCGCCCAGTCCCAGCCGATCCGCATCACCGCCACCGACATTGTTGACGAGGATGTCGATACCGCCGAGTTCGCGCAGCGCCGAGTCGATCAGTGTGGTGGCGCCTTCGGAGGTACCGAGATCGACAGAATAGGCTGCCACACTGGCCTTTTCGAGCTCCGGGGTGACGGTGCGCGCGGCGCCGACCACCAGTGCTCCCTCGGCGGTCAGCGCCTCGGCGATCGCCAGTCCGATGCCGCGGCTCGCGCCGGTGACGACGGCGGTCTTGCCGGTGAGTTCGAGGTCCATGAGCTTCCCTTTCTTGAACTTCAGGTCAAAAATTGCGGTGTGAAAAAGGGCCGCGGTGGCGGCCCGGATATCAGAGGGTGGTCAGTGCGGTGTCGATGATGCGGTGCAGGGTCTCCGCATCGCTGGTCTTCGCCATGACGCGCAGTCCCACGATGGTGTTCATCAGGAATTCGGCGGCGGCCCGCGGATCGACGTCCTGTCCTACGTCGCCGTCGCGTCGGCCCCGATCGATCCGATCGGACAGCGCGGTCATGGTGTGCTCCTGCATGGTCCGGACCGCCTTCGTGATCTCGGGATCCTGCGCGGAGAATTCGGTAGCGGTGTTCACCGCCAGGCAGCCACGCCGAACAGGCTGTGCCACATCGGAATCCACCAGAAACCGGATGAACGCGCCGATGCACTCACGTGCGGTCCCCGGCCGAGTCATGAACTCCCCGGCCACTTCCGCTCCCATCCGGTCGTAACGGTTCAACACCAGCTCGAACAGCTCCCGCTTACTGCCGAACGTGTTGTACAAACTCCCCTTCCCGATCCCGGTGGCCTCGGCCAGCTGCGCCGGCGAGGTATTCGCATACCCATGAGTCCAGAACGCATCCAGAGCCCGATCCACCACGGTCTCGGTCTCGAAGTTACGCGGTCTGCCCATACCTGGACACTACGAGTTTTTGTCCTCTAGGTCAATAATTCGATCGTCGTTCCCGACGGTTCCCGCGAACCAGGCGCAGAGTAGGACGGCCAGTAGGGGGAAGGTGAAGGCGAGGGTGAGGGAGGTGAGTTGGGCGAGCCAGCCGATGACCGAGGGGCCGGCGAGGAAGCCCAGGTAGCCGAGGCCGAAGACCTTGGACATGTCGGTGGCGGCGGTGGCGGTGCTCAGATTGCCCGCGGCGGTGAAGATCTGGGGGACGCCGCCGGCGAGGCCGAGGCCGGCGAGGATCCAGCCCGCGAGGCTCAGGGGCAGCCACGGCGAGGCCATGATGACGGCGAGACCGGCGGCGCCGAGAACCGAACCCCAGCGGACGACGGCGATGCGGCCGAAGCGTTCGCTGACCCGGTCGGCGGTGAAGCGGCCGACGGTCATCGCGATGGAGAACGCACCGAACGACAGGGCGGCGGTGGCGTCGCTGACGCCCAGATGTTCGTGCGTCTGCAGTGCGCTCCAGTCGTTGGCCACGCCCTCGGCCATCAGCAGGGCGAAAGCGATCGCGGCCAGCGCCAGAACCTTCGGCGGCAGCCAGCGCCGGACGCGTCGCCGCACCGCCGCATCGGTTGCGCGCCGACCGGCCGGCGAATCCGAGGCGTGGGCGTCGGCCGCCGGAAGTGCCGTGGCCGATTCGGTAAGAGCCACGCCATTTCCGGCCGTGTCCATGACCGCCGCGGATTCGGCGACGGTGGCCGCCGGCTCGACGTGCGAGGTGGCGTGCGGACGGGGGAGCAGGCTCGGCACACTGGCCAGCATCACCAGCAGGCCCAGTACGGCCGCGACCGCGAAACTCGCCCGGATATCGGCACCGGCGTGCATGGCCGCCGCACCGGCGAGCGAGCCGACCAGGCCGCCGCAGGAGAACAGCGCGTGGAACGCCGCCATGATCGGCCGGCGGTAGACCCGCTCGACCTGCACGGCCTGGGCGTTCATCGACACGTCGAGCGCGCCGTTGCCGAAACCGAAGATCGCGAGGGCGATACCGAGCTGTACCGGCCCGGTGGCCCACGCCGGTCCGCTCACCGCCACGACCAGCCAGGTGACGGCGGCGGCGACCAGAGTTCGGCTGCCGAAGCGGTCGGCGAGCGGACCCGCCGCCTGCATACCGACGATGCCGCTGCCGGCCATCACCAAAATCAGAATTCCGAGGGTCCCGTGCGATACCCCGGTGCGATCGGTGATGACCGGAATGTGCACCACCCACATCGCGGCCAGAAACCCGTTGAGCGCGAAAACCGCGAACACCGCTGCCCGCGCGCGACGAGCGGCCGGAGCAACCGTCCCGCGCCGTGTCGTCCCCACCGATGAATGCATCGATTCGACGGTACCGGGCGCGCACCGATTGTTCACCGCACGAGAGGCCGTGCCGAACCAGCTGGCCCGGCACGCGGAACCCCTTGGGGCCCAACACTCGAAGCGCATGCCCCGCGGGTACGGACTCCGGAGCGGAGGAGTGCGTCGAAGCGTCGTTGATTCGGCGGTGCCGACCGCGGTCGGCGGCTCCCCGTATCCCGAGCGATCACGGCATCGTCGACGTCACCGCACGGGCCCCGGATGTAACCGGTTTCGATTCGAGTGTATGACCTACCACCGACACGTTTCGGCGCCGCGCCGGGTTCACCCGCCGCCTCCGCCCGCGTCGCTCCGGTCGGTGCTCTCCGGCGACCTGCGCGGCGGGCTCCGTGGTGACGCGGGCTGCCGCCTCCGCCCGCGTCGCTCCGGTCGCGTCACTATTGTCGGGGCGGTGACCACACAGCAGGACTATCCGGTGCTCTGGCCGGTGCCGACCCGATGGGCCGACAACGACCACTACGGCCACGTCAACAACGTGACCTACTACTCGTACTTCGACACGGCGGTCAACGCCTGGTTGATGGCCGCGACCGGCACCGATATCCGGGAGCTGCCCGCGATCGGCGTGGTCGCCCAGACCTCGTGCCAGTATCTGGGCTCGCTGAGCTTCCCCGACCACCTGCGGGTCGGGTTGCGGATCAGCCGCCTCGGCCGCTCCAGCATCACCTACGATCTGGCGATCTTCCGCGTCCTGGACGCCGGCACCGCCGCCGGCACCGCGGGAGAGGACCTGGAACTTGCCGCCACCGGCACCTTCGTGCACGTCTACGTGGACAACGAGACCCGCAAATCGGTGGAGATCCCGGCGATCATCCGCCGCGCCGCAGCCGCGCTGGTGACCGACGAGACCTAGACCCGGCCCAGCAGGGTCAGCGGATCCTCGAGCAGTGAGGCGACCGTCGACAGGAACCGCGCGCCGAGTTCCCCGTCGATCATGCGGTGATCGAAGCTCACACCGAGCGTGGTGATCCACCGGATCGCCGGCTCGTCGCGATACACCCACGGGCGTTTCCGGATCGAGCCCAGGCACAGAATCGCGCCCTCACCCGGATTCACCAGCGGCACACCGGTATCGACGCCGAAGACACCCACATTGCTGATGGTGAAGGTGCCACCGCGCAGATCGGCGGGGGTCGCCGAACCGGCGCGGGCCACATCGGCGAGCCAGCCGATCTCCCGGCACAGCTCGCGCAGGCTCAGCGACTGCGCCTCCTTGATGTTGGGGACGAGCAGCCCGCGTTCGGTGGCCACGGCGATGCCGAGGTTGACGTAGTGCTTGGTGACGATCTGGTTGGCGTCGGCGTCCCAGCAGGAGTTGATCCCCGGGAATTCGGCGATCGCCGCGAGCGTCGCCTTCGCCACCAGGGCGAGGGGAGTGAGCGACAGCCCGGTGAAGGAGTCGGTGCTGCGCAGATGGTCGAGCAGCTCCATCGAGGCGGTGAAATCCGTGGTCACGAATGCGCTGGCCTGCGGAATCGTGCGGGCGCTGGTGGTCATGGCCGCGGCGATACGCTTGCGGACACCGCTGACCGGGGTTCGGGTTTCGCGTTCGCTCGGTGTCGGCCGGATGATGCCGCCGTCGGGTCGCATGGTGGGCACCGGTGGAGCGACCGGGCGCGGAGCATCGGCGGCCTCCTCCTCGGTCCGCACCCGGCGCGGCGGCTGCGATACCGGTACCGCGTGGCGCACATCCTCGACCGTCACCGCTCCGCCCGGACCCGAACCGGCCACGAACGCGATATTGATACCGAGTTCGCGAGCCAGCTGGCGGGCTGCCGGAGTGGCGGGCGGGCGGCCCGGGAACTCCGGTGGAATCTCGTCGGACCGTTCCGGTGTGGCCGAATGTGGCTTCGCCGCACCGTTTTTCGACGCCGCGCGACGCCGCGTGGGCGCTTCGGCCCCGGGCCCGTAACCGACGAGCACCGACGTGCGGCTCTCGCCGGCCGCTGCGGGAGCGTCGCCGGGCGCGGCGGTGCGCACTCTGATCAGCGGCGCGCCGACCGCCACCGTTTCACCGGGCCGGGCCAGCAGTTCGGCGACCTGCCCGGCGAACGGGCACGGTAGTTCGACCTGTGCCTTGGCGGTCTCCACCTCGGCGATGGTCTGGTTGAGTTCCACGGTATCGCCGACGGCCACCGACCAGGAGATCAGTTCGGCCTCGGTCAATCCCTCCCCGAGATCGGGCAGCCGGAACTCGAGTATGTGGTTGTTGTCGTCCACAGCAGGGTCTTCCAACGGGCACCTCTGTCCCAACACGTATCAGGCGGCGAACGTTCGATCGACCGCGTCGAGAATGCGGTCGGGGTCTGGCATGTGGTGCCGTTCGAGCTTAGCCGGGGGATACGGGATGTCGAAGCCACCGACGCGCAGGATCGGCGCCTCGAGATAGTAGAAACACCGTTCGGCGATGCGGGCGGCGATCTCGGCGCCGAGCCCCGCGAAGACCGGCGCCTCGTGTGTGACGATCAGCCGGCCGGTGCGGCGCACCGATTCCTCGATGGTGTCGAAGTCGATCGGCGACAGGCTGCGCAGATCGATCACCTCGAGTGAATGCCCCTCTCCGGCCGCGATTTCAGCCGCCGTCAGCGCGGTCGCGACCATGCCGCCGTAGGCGACGATCGTGGCGTCGCGGCCCGAACGGCGGATGCGCGCCCGGTCCAGGGGGAGCGGATCCGCGTCCAGGGCCGTGAAATCCAGATCGGCCTTGTCCCAGTAACGCCGCTTGGGCTCGAAGAAGACGACCGGATCGTCACACGAAACAGCTTGGCGCAAAAGGCTGTACGCATCCTCGGGCGTACTCGGCGAGACCACGCGCAGACCGGCCGTATGCGCGAAATACGCCTCCGGAGATTCCGAATGATGTTCGACCGAACCGATTCCCCCGCCGAACGGAACCCGGATGGTGATCGGCGCGCGGACCTTGCCCTGGGTGCGGTAGTGGATCTTGGCGACCTGCGAGACGATCTGGTCGAAGGCCGGGTAGACGAACCCGTCGAACTGGATCTCGCACACCGGCCGGAAACCGCGCAGAGCCATGCCGAAAGCGGTTCCGATGATGCCGGATTCGGCCAGCGGTGTGTCGATGACGCGATTGTTGCCGAAATCCTTCTGCAGCGTGTCGGTCACCCGGAATACACCGCCGAGCCGCCCGATGTCCTCACCCATCAGCACGACCTTCGGATCGTCCTCCAAGGCCCGGCGCATCCCCGTGTTCAGCGCGTTCGCGAAGGTGGTGATCATGCCCGTACTCCTTCCTCGAAACCCGCCAGGTACCCGGCGTACTCGTCGCGCTCGGCGGCGATCAGCGGATGCGCGGTGGTGTAGACGTGCTCGAACAGCTGCATCGGATCGGGATCGGGCATCTCGATGGTCGCGGTGCGGACCGCGGCGCCGACCGCGTCGGCGCGTGCGGTGACCTGCCGCTCGAAGTCGCTGTCCCACAGCCCTTCTCGTTCGAGGAGCCGTCGCATGCGGTCGATCGGGTCGCGGCGCTTCCACAGTTCGGTTTCCGCGGCCGAGCGGTACCGGGTGGGATCGTCGGCGGTGGTGTGCGGGCCCATCCGATAGGTGATCGCCTCGATGAACGACGGCCCGCCCCCGGCGCGGGCGCGGGCGACGGCCTGGCGGGTCACCGCCAGTACGGCCAGCACGTCGTTACCGTCGACCTGCACACCCGGGATGCCGTACCCGTAGGCGCGCCGGACGATCGGCGTCTGGCTCTGCAGCTGTACCGGTTCGCTGATCGCCCAGTGGTTGTTCTGGCAGAAGAACACCACCGGCGCACTCCAGGAGGCGGCGAAGCCGAGCGCCTCGGCGATATCGCCCTGACTGCTGGCCCCGTCACCGAAGTACGTGAGCACCGCGATCTCCGCGCCTTCCAGATGTGCGGCGTAGGCGTAACCGGTGGCATGCAGGCCCTGAGAGCCGACCACGATGGCCGGATTGGTCATGTTGATCTCGTCCGGATCCCAGCACGAATGCGCGACGCCTCGCCACAGTCGGGTGATGAGGGTGGGATCCACGCCACGGCAGTAGGCGACGCCCGCCTCGCGGTAGCTGCAGAAGACGTAATCGTCGTCGTGCAGGGCGCGGGCCGAGCCGATCTGCGATGCCTCCTGGCCGAGCAGCGGCGCCCACAGCCCGAGCTGGCCCTGCCGCTGCAGTGCGGTCGCCTCGACGTCGATGCGGCGGGTGACGACCAGGTCCTCGTAGAGTTCGCGCAGTTCGGCCGGACCGATATCCGCGATCAGGGCCGCGTGCTCGCGGTCGAGAACACGGCGCCCGTCGGGCTGGACCAGTTGCACGGGATAGGGGTTCGTCCCGGTGTCGTACCTGGTTGTGGGGTTGTGCGTCGTGGTGTTGTGCACAGCCATCACCTCCTCGTTGTCGCGTCCGACGGGGTCTCCGTCCCGCGCGATCCGGCAGACTGCTCTTTCGCCAGCTGTGTGCTGTACCTCACAGCATCCACTGTTGAGCGCAATGCGCAAGTGGTGACACGCGGACTGCGCAGAATGCTCGATCCGGACGGGTTGGGGACTGTCATACTGCGTTACATGCCCAGTGCTGAACCCCCTCCGGCGACAATCGACGCCACCGACGCCCGGCTGCTGCTGGAACTGGTTGCCAACCCTCGTGCCACCGGGGTGGAACTGGCCACGCGCCTGGGGTTGTCCCGCAACACCGTCCAGGCCCGGCTGGCGCGGTGGGAGGCCGCCGGTGTGCTCGCCGGATTCGAACGTCGGGTGGATCCGCGCGCCCTCGGGTACCGGTTGGCGGCCTTCGTCGCGGTGGTGGTCGATCAGCATCGGCTCGCCGACGTGGTGGCCGAACTCGACGAGATCCCCGAGGTCACCGAGGTGTGCGGCACGACCGGGCAGACGGATCTGACCGTGCGCGTCGTCGCGCGCGACGCCGACGATCTGTATCGGATCACCGGCGCGATCCTGAAGATCGCGGGCGTGCAGCGCACCAATATGGCGCTGGTGATGCAGCAATTGGTCGGGCCGCGCACCGCGCCGCTGCTGCAGCGACTGGCCGGAGCCGACGAGTCGGCAGCCCCACGACAGGACGCCGGGCGAAACGACACAGGGCGAAACGATGCGGCGCGAGAAGACACAGCGCGATCCGAGGCCGGGCAGAATTCGGTCCAGTTCCGGCGTACTGGCCGCTGACGGCAGGGCCAGCCGCCCGCGAAGATAGCTCGGTGACTGCCACCGCCGACTCCGCATCCCACCCGCCCGACGTTGCCGAGACGCAGACGGGCCTTCCGGCGGCGGCCGTCGAGGGCGGGCACGGACCCGGCGGTACCGGACAAGCGATGGGCGCCGGAATCATCGCGGCGCTGGTCGGTTTCACCAGTTCGTTCGCGGTCGTGCTGGCCGGACTGACCGCGGTCGGCGCGACCCCGGCCCAGTCCGCCTCGGGACTGCTGGCGGTCTGTGTCACGCAGGCGGTGGGCATGTGGATCCTGAGCCGGCGCTACCGCATGCCGATCACCCTCGCATGGTCCACTCCGGGGGCGGCGCTGCTGGCCGGCGCCGGCGCGGTGACCGGTGGCTGGCCCGCGGCGGTGGGAGCGTTCGTGGTCACCGGGGTATTGATCGTCCTCACCGGATGCTGGTCACGGCTGGGCCGGCTGATCACCGCGATCCCGGTCGAGATCGCACAGGCCATGCTCGCCGGCGTACTGCTGCCGCTGTGCCTGGCGCCGCTGCGGGCCCTGACCACCTCGAGCGCGGCGGTGGTCGCGCCGGTGCTGGTGGTGTGGGTGGTGCTGCAGCGGTACGCGCAGCGGTGGGCGGTGCCCGGCGCCTTCGTCACCGCGGTGGCCGGGGCGGCGATCGCGATGGTCGCCGGACATCGCTCGATTCCGGCCGCCGAGCTGGTGCCGAAGCTGGAACTCACTGTGCCGCACTGGAGTTGGCAGGCGATCATCGGCATCGCGATTCCGCTGTACGTGGTCACCATGGCCGCGCAGAACATTCCCGGCGTGGCGGTCATGAGCTCGTTCGGATATCGGGTGCCGTGGCGGGCGTCGATGACGGTCACCGGGCTCGGGACCATCGTGGGTGCCCCGGCGGGCGGGCATGCGATCAACCTGGCCGCGATCAGCGCGGCGCTGGCGGCCGCGCCGTCGGCCCACCCCGACCCGCGCCGGCGCTGGGCGGCCACCATGGCCGCCGGCGGGTCCTATCTCGTACTGGCTCCCGCTGCCGCGGCGCTGGTCGCGCTCGCCGCCGCCGCACCCGCCGGTGTGCTGGAAACCGTTGCCGGACTTGCCCTTGTCGGCACCTTCGCGGCCGCGCTCACCGCCGCGCTCGGGGTCGCCGAACATCGTGTCGCGGCCACGGTGACGTTTCTGGTCTCGGCCTCCGGGATAGCGGTGTTCGGTATCGGCGCCGCGTTCTGGGCGGTGGTCGCGGGCCTGGTCGTGCGGTGGATGCTGACTCGCGGGGACGCGCCCGTGTCGTAGGCTGACACCTGTTCGCGTCACGGGTACATCTGTTGACTGAGGAGCCGGGCTTGACCGCGGTACTGATCTCCCCCGAAGAACTCCGGAATTCGCTGGCGGACAGCGAGAGCCGGGTGCATCTGCTGGATGTGCGATGGGCGCTGGGCGATCCCGACGGGCCTCAGCACTATCTCGCCGGCCACATTCCCGGCGCGATCTTCGTCGATCTGGAGACCGAACTGGCCGCGCCGCCGTCCCCGGCGCACGGCCGCCACCCGTTGCCGACACTCACCCACCTGCAGAAATGTGCCCGCAGCTGGGGCCTGCGCGCCGGGGAGCCGACGGTCGTCTACGACGCCACCGGCGGCATGGCCGCAGCGCGGGCGTGGTGGCTGCTGCGTTGGGCGGGCCTGCGCGACGTGCGCATTCTCGACGGCGGCCTGCCCGCGTGGGAGCGCGGCGGCGGCGAGATGGCCGTCGGCGCCGAACCCGACCCGAAGCCCGGCGACGTGGTGCTCACGCCCGGAAATATGCCGGTGGTGGAAGCCGACGAGGTCGCGGGCTGGCGGGGCGCGCTGCTGGACGCGCGAGCCGGGGAACGCTATCGCGGGCAGGTCGAGCCGATCGACCCGCGTGCCGGGCACATTCCCGGCGCGGTGAGCGTGCCGACCGCGGAAAACCTCACGCCCGAGGGCACTTTCAAGACTCCGGACCAGTTGCGGGCGCGGTTCTCCGATCTCGGCTCCGGCCCGGTGGCGGTCTACTGCGGTTCGGGGGTGACCGCCGCCCACCAGATCGCGGCGCTGTCGGTCGTGGGAGTCTCGGCGGCGCTGTATCCGGGTTCGTGGTCGCAGTGGTCGTCGGATCCCGAGCGCCCGGTCGCCACGGCGCTGGATTGACGCGAATCAGCCCACGGCCCCCGCCGCGAGGGCCGCACGCCAGTCACCGTATTCGCTGATGTCCTTGCCATCGGCGGCGGCGGTCCCCTCACATCCGAACGCGGTGTGCCAGGTGCCGTCGGCGAGTTCGACGGCGCCCAGCTGCATCGGCGCCGGCAGTGCGGCGAGGAAGCGGCCGAGGGCGGCGGGGGAGAGCAACCAGCGTTCACCCGCGACCGACACCCCACCCTCGCAGCGGGTCACCGCCGGTTTCGGCGGCGTGGTGTCCAGGGCGGCGAGGCGATAGGCCGCGGCGGTGCGGACCGCTCCGGCCCAGCGCGCGCCGAGCGCATGCAACTGGTGTTCCAACGGCTGGCCGCGCAGATGCGCCCCGAACACGATCAGCTCGCACACCGGCGCGGCCGCCAGTGGCCACGGTCGCGTGATCTCCGCGTCGCCGGTGATCGAGACGGCGATATCCAACGCCACCGCATCCTCGAACGGACGCGCGAAAACCGTGACACCGAAACAGGATTCGCCCGCCATCCCGGCGGGCACGGCCACGGCGCACAGATCGAACAGATTGCAGAAGTTGGTGTAGGTGCCCATGCGGGAGTTGATCCCGATCGGATCCGCCTCGACCTGCGCGATGGTCGGATGCATCGGTGCGGTCGGCGCGAGCAGAGCGTCGGCGTCGCCCAGGCTGTCCATCGCGAGCGCGCGTAAGCGCTCGAGTTCGGCGCGGTCGGCGACCAGCCGATGCGCCGGAATCTCGCGCGCGGCGCGGATGATGCTCGCGACGGTCGGTTCGACCGCATCCGGTCGTGCCTCGATGAATTCACCTACCGCGGCGTACCTTTCGGCGACCAGCGCCCCGTCGTAGAGCAACCGGGCCGCGGCCAGGAAGGGCGCCGGGTCGACCTCCACGATGGTCGCCCCGCGCTGCCGGAGCGCGGTGACGGTCCGGTCGAACGCCGCCCGCCACACCGGATCCAGTTCCGGCAGTTCGGCGAAGATCGCGACGGTCGGATGGGGCGGCGCCGCCAGCCGGGTATCGGCGGGCCACGCGCGGCCGGGCGCTCCGGCGGCCATCACTCCCATCGCCTGATCGGCGCGCGCCGGGGCGGCGGCGAAGATCGTCACGCAGTCATAGGAACGGCAGGCCGGGACGACGCCCGCGGTGGAGACGACCCCCACGGTCGGTTTGATTCCGACGATGCCCTGCAGCGCCGCCGGAACGCGCCCGGAACCCGCGGTATCGGTGCCGATCGCGATATCGGCGGCACCGGTCGCGACGGCCACGGCCGACCCGGAACTCGAACCGCCCGAGATGAATTCGGGACGGCGCGAATCGGAGACGGGACCGTAGGGCGAGCGGGTGCCGACCAGACCGGTCGCGAACTGATCCATATTGGTCTTGCCGACCACCACCGCACCCGCGGCGCGCAGGGCCGCGACGGCGGGTGCGTCGCGGTCGGGAAGAAAGGAGTAGTCCGGGCAGCCGGCGGTCGTCGGCAGGCCCGCGACATCGACGTTGTCCTTGACCGCCACCCGCAGACCGGCGAGCGGGCCGGTGCCGTGCGGACCGGGGTCTTCGGAGCGATGAATCCAGATGCTCATGTCGGACTCCTCATCCTCGTTCGTGCAATTCACCCGCGGCCTGCCACGAATCACGTTCGGCGGCGAACGCATCCGCCTGTACGGCGCGGAAGTCGGCGATGGATTCGGCGTTGGCGGACAGGAAATCGCGATATTCGGCGAGCCGGAATTCGCCCTCCTCCGCACGCAGCGCGCCGCGGCTGCGGGCGAAGTCGGCCCGCAGGTCCAGCAGTTCCTCCGCGGACACCGGATACCAGCGGATGCGATCGAAATACCGCAGCAGCCAGGGATCCTCGGCGGCGCCGGTGGAGCGGTGGTTCCACACCTGCGTGGTACGGCCGACGAATTGATATCCGCCGGGTCCCTCCATGCCGTAGATGCACAGATAGGCGCCGCCGATGCCGACCGCGTTCTCCGGCGTCCAGGTGCGAGCCGGATTGTATTTGGTGGTGACCAGGCGGTGACGCGGATCGGTCGGGGTCGCGACCGGTGCGCCGAGGTACACGTCGCCGAGGCCGAGCACGAGGTACTCGGCGGCGAAGACGGTGTCGAAAACGTCTGCCACCGTGGACAATCCGTTCATCCGGCGAATGAACTCGATATTCCAGGGGCACCACGGCGCATCCGCCCGCACACCGTGCATATAGCGGATGATGGCCTCGCGCGTGGCCGGATCGTCCCACGACAGCGGCAGGTGCACGGTGCGGCTCGGCACCACCAGTTCCGTGGCCGCGGGCAGGGCGGATTCGGCCTCGCGCAGCAATCGCAACAGTTTCGGCGTGGCCAGCCGGTCCGGATCGAAACGTACCTGGAGCGAACGGATTCCGGGTGTCAGTTCGGTGATCGCCGGCTCGGCGTATTCGAGCAGATGCCGGTGCAGGGCGTGGACGCGGGCGCGCAATGCGAGATCCAGCGTCATATCACCGTATTCGACGAGGACACCGTCGTCACCGGCGCGGCGGTAGGTGACGGTGGTGGTGTCGTCGGCGTCGGCGCGGGCCAGAATGCCGTCGTCGCCGTCACCGCCGTCGGACAGCACGATCGGCCAGTCGGCTCGCCGGGCCGGGCCGAGGGCGCGGATCGAGGCGGCGCGGTCGGCGCGTACCGGGACGAAGCGCACGGTGTCACCGGGGCAGAGCTGCCCGAGTTTCCAGCGCTCCGCGGCGACAACCGTGACGGGACAGACGAATCCGCCGAGGCTGGGTCCGTCCGGACCCAGCAGGATCGGCGTATCACCGGTGAAGTCCAGGGCGCCGATCGAATAGGCGGTGTCGTGGATGTTCGACGGGTGCAGTCCGGCCTCGCCACCGTCGCTGCGCGCCCAGTGCGGTTTCGGCCCGATCAGCCGCACCCCGGTCCGATCGGAGTTGAAGTGCACCTCGTAGTCGGTGCCGAGGATGGTGTCGATATCGGCGCGGGTGAAGAATTCCGGCGCGCCGTGCGGGCCCTCGGTGACCGCGAGTTCCCATCGGCGCGTCAGTACCGGCTGCTCGGCCATCGGCACCCCGGACCCGACGGCGCGGGTCGGCTCGCCCAGGGGTAACCGGTCGCCTGCGCGAAGGGCGGCACCGGTGCCGCCGCCGAACCTGCCGAGCGTGAAAGTGGCTGTGCTGCCGAGGTATTCGGGCAGATCGAGACCGCCTGCGAACAGGATGTAGGTCCGCATCCCCGGTCCCTGCACGGCGCCGACATCCAGCGTGCCGCCCGCCGGGACCTCGACGGTGCGCCACTGATGTACGCGCTCGTCGTCGACGGTCACCGTCGCGGGCGCACCGGTCACGCACACCCGGGTCGCGGTGCGGAATCGCAGCGCGGGCCCGGCGAGGGTGCATTCGAGTCCGGCCGCGCCCTCGTCGTTGCCCAGCGCCCGATTGCCGAGCCGGAACGACAGATCGTCCATCGGTCCCGACGGCGGGACGCCGACGTGCCAGTAGCCGACGCGGCCCGGCCAATCCTGCACGGTGGTCAGCATCCCCGGCCGCACTACCTCGATATCGGTGGCGCGGGCCTCCAGAGTCGTTGTTCCGGAGTCTGTTTCGATCGCCGTCGTCATCGCGTCACCACCATTCTCACCGGCGTCGGATCGAATCCGTTGCAGGGGTTGTTGATCTGCGGGCAGTTGGAGATCAGGACGAGTGTGTCGATCTCGGCACGCAGCGTCACCGACTTTCCCGGTGCGGAGA
The DNA here is from genome assembly GCF_001613505.1 of Nocardia mikamii NBRC 108933. GTDB lineage: Bacteria > Actinomycetota > Actinomycetes > Mycobacteriales > Mycobacteriaceae > Nocardia > Nocardia mikamii. Next base: position 60,264 of record NZ_BDCM01000001.1, on the reverse strand, counting down.
GCCCGTCGACGATGCCGAGAGTGCCGTCGGCCTCGACCGGAACGTTCATGAACCAGTTGATGTTCGAGACCAGATCCCGCTTGCCCAGCCCCCAGCGCAACGCCTCGGTGAGGAAGTTCTCCACGCAGGCGTGCTGATGGCGGGTGTGGTGGCCGTAACGCAGGGTGTTGGATTCCTGTGAGCACGCGCCGGCGATGGTGTCGTGATTGCCGACCTCGTCCGCGACCACGGTCATCAGTGCGGTCCCCGATTCGGCGCGGAGCACGCTGCCGGTGGTCAGGAAGATATTGCGCTGGGCGGCGACGGTCGCCTGGGCGCTGTAGCGGTCGGCGTGATCGGCGGCCGAATAGAGCAGGCAGTCCACCGCCTGGTTGCCGTACAGGTCGATGATCTGCCACTGCTGACCCGCCCGGACCACGGTCGACCACGGTGCGCAGGCGGCCACGGTCTCGTCCAGGACGACGGTGCGTTCGGTAACGGTGGTCATGCGATCGCCTCCGGATCGTGTGCGGCCAGCCAGGCCTGTTCGGTGTTCTCCACGGCCCGGCGATATTCCGGCTCGGTGTCGGCGTCGTCCGGCTCCGCGGCGCCGCGCCAGGCGACGACGTCCAGTGCCGTGGCGGGCCGGTCGTCGAGTGGATGGGTGCCGTTGGCGATGAGGACGGTCAGCGGCAGGTGGATCAGCAGTTCGACCGAGCGGCCCGGACCGGCGCTGCCGGTGGCGGTGAGGGCGCCGTCCGCGCCGACGCGCACCCCGCGGAACAGGGCGACGGACGGGCCGATATCGCGCGGTGTGAGACCGTGTTTCGCGCCCGCGACCCGCAGTGCCTGTCGTACTCGCGGTGTCGGTCCGCACAGCGTGTCGTGGTGGCCGGAGGTGTCGGCGACGATCGTGGCGAGGACGCGCCCCTGATCCGACAGTAGCGGATGGCCCGGGCCCGGATACGCCTGCCACGGCACCTTGATGGTGTCGGCGACGTTCAGCCGTTCCCACGGCGCCTCGGCCCGCAGGAGCAGGAGGTGGGCGCCGGCCGCGCCGTCCGGATCGGCCAGCCGGAGCCGGGTGCCGCGGGCGAGTACCGCGGTGGTGTAGCCGTTGCCCGGAACACGTTGGGCGAAGGTCACTTTCGCGGGATCGACGCCCTCGGGCAGATCGGGGCCGGCGACGGTCGCGGCCGCGGCCTGCGCTCGCGCGTGGTCGCGGGCGCCGACGGTGGAGGCGGTTGCGGACATGATGTCTCCTCGCAGAGTCGGATGGGAATGTCGCTCAGGCGGGTTGCGGTGCGGGCCGGGCTTCGGCGGCCGCGGCGCGGGGTGTGACGATGCGGTGCACCACCGCGCCCACCGCGACGGTCAGGAGCAGGAACAGCGGTGCGGCCCAGAGCATCCACCAGCCGCCGCCGGCGGGCGTGTACACCTCCGCGCGCGGCCACGCCAGGTTCACCGCCATCGCGACGCCCCACAGCACCGCCGCGACGTTCACCGCGATGCCGTAGCGGCCCAGCGAGAACAGGCCGGGTTCGGCGGGAGGCAGCCCCCGCAGCCGCCGGATCAGCAGCGGGACGGTGACCAGCAGATACGCCACGTACAGCGTCACGATGCACACGCTGGCCAGCGTCGCGAACAGCGCGGCGTTGCCGAGGTTCACCACCAGCAGCGCCACGGCGAGCGCACCGATGATCACCGCGGGCAGGACCGGGGTGCCGAAGCGCGGGTGCACGGCGGCCAGCCGCGACGCGAACGGCAGGCGGCCGTCGCGGGCCATCGAGAAGATCAGTCGTGAACCCGCGGTCTGAATGGCCAAGGTGCACACCGTGATCGCCACCGCGACACAGCACAGCAGCACGGTGCCGGCCGGACTGTCGAGTTTGGCGGTGATCACGTAGGCCAGTCCCTCGGTGGCCAGGTGGCCGTCGCTGATGTTGGGTGCGGCCATCAACGCGCCCAGCAGAAGCAGTCCGCCGCCGAGGGCGGAGGCGGCGAGCGCCAGCAGGATGGTGCGCGGGGCGACCCGGCGCGGATTCTTCGTCTCCTCGGAAAGCTCTCCGGCGGAATCGAATCCGACCATCACATACGCGGCCATCAAACCGGAGACGAGGAACGCCGCCCAGTACGGGCCCGGCGCGGCCTGATCGGTTTGCAGCACCACATCGGCGCCGCGTTCGGTATGGGTGAAGAACAGGGCGATGACGGCGAGCACGCCCACGATCTCGACGGTGACGCCGATCGAGTTGATACGGGCCATCAGGTCGATGCCGATCACATTGATCACCGTGGTGATCACCAGCAGCACGCTGCCCAGCAGGACCGCGTTCGCGGCGCCGTCGGTGGAGGTGAGGGCGGTGTCGGTGCCGATCAGCTGGAAACCGCTCCAGATCGAGGGCAGCACGACCTGCAGCGCGATGGCGGCCGCGGCGGCCGTGACGATCTGCGCGATGATCATCATCCAGCCCGCGAACCAGCCCACCACCTCACCCGCGAGCCGGCGCGACCACTGGTAGATGCAGCCCGAAATGGGATAGCGCGCGGCGAGTTCCGCGAAATTCAGCGCGACGAGGAACTGACCGGCGAACACGATCGGCCAGGTCCAGAAGAACGCGCCGCCGCCGAATCCGTAACCGAATCCGAAGAATTGGAAGATGGTGGTGAGGATCGAGACGAAGGAGAATCCCGCGGCGAACGAGGCGTAGCGGCCGAGTTTGCGATGCAGTACCGGCTGATATCCGAAGCGTTCGAGATCGGCGCTGTCACCGGTCGGGGATTGCGAGGGTGGATCGAGTGCGATGGCCATGGGCGGTCCTTCGGCGTGGCAGCCAATATCTATCAGGTGACAGTTTTGCGGGCCGGATCGCGCTTTCGGTGACGGCTGTGTATCGCTTGCGGGAACCCGCGTAACGTCTGCGTTGCCGGTATTTCTATCGAGTGACAGATATTTCACAACCGCAGGTGGGACACGGTGCGCGCCACGGTGCCGGTCCGCGGCGCGGCGACGGTGGCAGGATGAGGCGGTGACACACCTGGGTCCGGGCCGTCCTCGCGTCGATCAGCGCAGCCGTCGCGGGCGGACGCCGCGCGCCGAGATCCTCGACGCCGCAGCGGAATTGTTCACCGCCCACGGCTACGGCAGCACATCCACGCGCGGTATCGCCGATGCGGTGGGTATCCGGCAGGCCTCGCTCTACCACCACTTCGCCGCCAAGGACGACATCCTGGACGCGCTGCTCGCCGAAACCATCACCGGCGCACTGGAATTGGCCGAGCGGTTGCGCGCCGAACCCGAGCCGGCGGCGGTTCGGCTGTACGCCCTGGCCCGCGCCGACGTGCGCCAGCTCTGCGCCGCCAAGTGGAATCTCGGTGCCCTGTATCTGCTGCCCGAACTGCGCAGCGACCGATTCGCCGACTTCCGGAGCCGCCGCGCCCGGTTGCGGCGCCACTACGAGGACCTCGCGGCGGCGGCGATCGAGGCCGCACCCACCGGCGTCCCCGGCGCGCACGTGCTGCCGTTCCGCATGGTGGAGACGGTCATCAACATCCGCTCCGACGAGGGCGTCGCACCCGATTACGCGGAAACCAGCATCCCCGACGCGGCGCTGCGCCTGCTCGGCGTCACCGACGACCCCGCTGTGCTGCGCGCCGCCGCCCAGCAGCTACTCCGGCGACTCGACGCGGGCGAATAGTCCGGCAGGTTCGCGACGCATCCCGCGGGTACCTGCCGGGCTCGCCGGTCCCGGCGGTCCCGCCGCGCGGATCGGCCCGGTCCGGCGCGCCGCTCGTGGGCCGATGCACCGGTCATGGGCCGGCCGCCGTCCACGGTCTGTTCGCCGCCCGCGCGCTGACGGCCGCCCACGTGCCGACCGTAAGGGGCGGTTCTCGATCCTGCTCGGCCCGCCCGGTGTCGTTGCCCACCGGCCAGGTTCGCGGCAGGCCCTTCGCATCAGCGACATTGCCGTGCGATCCGAGCCAGCGCGGTGTGGTCGGCTGCGGTGATCGGCAGCCCGTACTGCGCTGCCGTGGTGAGGTACTTTCCGGCGTAGAAGCAGTGATAGGCCCCGGCGGGTGGAAGCCAGTCCGCGGGTGTGCGATCGCCTTTGTCCATATTGGCCGGGCCGTCGACGGCCAGCAGGTTGAATTCGATGTCGTTGGCGAAGCGCACCCGCTGTTCGGGCGACCAGGTCGTCGCACCCATATCCCAGGCGGCGGCCAGTGGATAGACGTGGTCGATCTGCACGTCCCGGGCCCGCGCCTTGTCGAAGCTGATCGAGCGGCCGGTGTACGGATCTCGCAGGGTGCCCGCGAGCACCACGCACTCGCGGGTACCCGGCCGGAATCTCACCTCGCGCAGTTGCCGTGCCAGCACGCCGTTGCGCGAATCGCATCCGTCGTGCCCACCCGGCCCGTCCTGATCGTCCGACCACGCCGGCCCGAACACACATCCGTGCCCCGCCCCGCAGTCCCGGTCGTACCCGCCCGGATGTGGCCGCCGCGCCACCACGGCCACCGCGCCCAGCAACTGCTCGATCCGAGCCCGGCTCGGACTGCCCGGCGCGGGGTCGGGCGCGCCGACGATGCCGCACCCCGTCATCGCCATGACCACGACCACCACCGCTGCCCGCCCCGCCCGACGTCCCCACCGCATACCCCAGATCTACCTGCCGCGCCCGACAACTTCGGTGCCGAAAGACCTGCACGGGGTGCGTTCGTTCGATACGCACGAATCGAGCGCCGCTGCGGCCGCGTGACCGCCTCCGGCACGGCGGCCCGTGACGATTGTTTCCCGGCCTCGGCCGTCTTCGCAGCGATCGAGCGGACAGCTGCACCACCCGGACCTCGGAGTGCCGGACCGACCCGTACCGGCGCGGCACCCCCAGGGCAGCGCACCCCGCCGCCCGGCCACGACCCGGCGTGTCGGTGCGGGCTGATTGGATGGAAGGCATGCTGCACGGTTTGTGGTCGCCGGGGTCGGGGTTGGTGCTGTGGCGCCTGCCCGAGTCGGTGGCACGACCGGAGGAGGAGGCATTCGGCGAGCTGCCCGATCCGCTGGGGGCGATCGCGCGGTCGGCGCGGTTCCGGCATCGGGTGCGGGTGCTGGTGCCCGGGGGAGCCGGGCCGGAAGTGGTCGAGGTGCGCGGGCATGCCTTGGCGCCGGAGGTGGCCGCCCGGGTGCTCACCCAGGCCCTGCCGGAGACGGCGGTGGCGGCGGATCTGCGTTTTCTCGCCCATGTGGCCCGCGGACTGCGGCGATGGGTGCGAGCCGGGCGGATCGTGCCCGAACTGCATCGCGCCGACGGCGAGTGGTGGGTGCGGTGGCGGCTGGTGGGTGGGCAGCGGCAGCGGGCCTGGCTGGCCGAACTGGCGGCCGCGATGCCACCGGCGCTGCGGGTGCCGGATGCCCGGTCCGCGGCCTCGATCCTCGAAGACTTCGTCACCGAGCTCGCCGACCCGCTCGTCCGGCTCGAGCTGAGCGTCCCGGAACCATCGCATCCGCTGACGGCCGCATTGGTCGCGGAGGTCCCGCTGGAATCGGGATCGCATCGGGTGGCCTCGGTGCTCGACGAGTGGCGCGCGAGTCTCACCGTCGGCGAACCGGAACTGGTCCTGCGCCTGCTCGAACCGGACGACGATCCCGACGACGACCCGCAAGCGGTCGCCGCCCTGTGGCGGCTGGAAGTCTGTCTGCGTTCGGAAGGTGAAGCGCCGCAACCGGTTCCGATCCAGGGCGACCCGGCCTTGATCCGGCTCGCCGGGGAGAAGGTGGCCGCCGCGGTCCAGGCCTACCCGCGGCTGCAGCAGGTACCGCGCGACCCGTACGGGATGGATTTCCTGCTCCCGACGCCGGTGGTGCAGGAGCTGGTCGCCCACGGTGCGCACGAATTGCGTTCGGCGGGTGTGCGTCTGATGCTGCCGCGGGCATGGCGCATCGTCTCGCCGAGTATGCGGTTGCGGGTACAGTCCCCGGCCGCCACCGAAACCGCGGTCGGCCTCAGCGGATTGGTCTCCTATCGCTGGGAACTGGCCCTGGGGGATACGGTCCTCACACCGGCGGAAATGGGCCGGCTGATCCAGGCCAAATCGGATCTGGTGCGGTTGCGCGGCCACTGGGTGCAGGCCGATCAGCGCAGCCTGGCCGCGGCGGCCGCCTATCTGGAGGGCAAGGTCGACGAACGTCCGGCGACACTGACGCAGCTGCTCGGCGAGATCGCGGCCACCCAGGTGCGTCAGGTTCCGATCCAGGAGATCACCGCGACCGGCTGGGTCGAGGAACTGTTCGACGGTGCCCACTCCGGCGACCCGGTCGATCCGCCCGCCGGTCTGAAGGCACAGCTGCGTCCCTACCAGCTGCGCGGACTGTCGTGGCTCGCGACCATGAACCGTCTCGGCTGCGGCGCCATCCTGGCCGACGATATGGGCCTCGGCAAGACGGTACAGGTGCTCGCCTTGTTGCTGCACGAGAATGAAAGTGCCGCAACGAATTCCGTTCCGGGGCCGACCCTGCTCGTGTGCCCGATGTCGGTGGTCGGCAACTGGCAGCGCGAAACCGAGCGCTTCGCCCCGGGGTTGCGGGTGCTGGTCCATCACGGCTCGTCGCGCCGCTCCGGCGCGGAATTCGACGCGGCCGTGGCCGATTCCGATCTGGTGCTGACCACCTACGCGCTGCTGGCGCGCGATGTGGAGGAGTTGAAACGCCAGCCCTGGGAACGCGTCGTCCTCGACGAGGCGCAGCACATCAAGAACGCCGCCACCCGCCAGGCCCGCGCCGCCCGCGCGATCCCGGCCCGCCATCGGCTGGCGCTGACCGGAACTCCGGTGGAGAACAGGCTCGAGGAACTGCGGTCGATTCTCGATTTCGCGGCGCCGAACGTGCTGGGCAAGCCGTCGGAATTTCATGCGCGCTTCGCGGTGCCGATCGAACGCGAACACGACGAGAACGCGGTCAGCCGCCTGCGCGCCGTCACCGCGCCGTTCGTCCTGCGCCGGGTGAAAACCGATCCCACGGTCATCTCGGATCTGCCGGAGAAGTTCGAGATGACGGTGCGCGCCAACCTCACCGTCGAACAGGCCGCGCTGTATCAGGCGGTCGTCGACGATATGCTCGCGCAGCTGAAGGCCTCGCGCGCCACCGGTTCCGGCGCGGTGAACATGGCTCGCCGGGGTGCGGTCCTGGCCGCGCTCACCCGGCTCAAACAGGTGTGCAACCACCCCGCGCACTTTCTCGGCGACGGGTCGGCACTGCTGCGGCGGGGACGCCACCGCTCCGGCAAGCTGGCCCTGGTCGAGGATGTGCTCGAATCGGTCCTGGCCGAGGGGGAGCGGGCGCTGCTGTTCACCCAGTTCCGCGAATTCGGTGATCTGATCACCCCGTATCTGAGCGAACGGTTCGGTACCGCGATCCCGTTCCTGCACGGCGGCGTCGCCAAGAAGCGCCGCGACGCGATGGTGGAGCGCTTCGCCGAGGCCGACGGCCCGCCGATCATGGTGTTGTCGCTGAAGGCGGGCGGTACGGGACTCAATCTCACCGCCGCCAACCACGTGGTGCACCTGGATCGCTGGTGGAATCCGGCGGTGGAGAACCAGGCCACCGACCGCGCCTTCCGCATCGGCCAGCGCCGCGATGTGCAGGTGCGCAAACTGGTCTGTGTCGACACCATCGAGGAGCGCATCGACGATATGCTCACCGGCAAACAGGAATTGGCGAATCTCACCGTCGGCACCGGGGAGAACTGGATCACCGAACTGAGTACCGACGAATTGCGCGACCTGTTCATGCTCGGCGCCGAGGCGGTGGGCGAATGAGTCCGGCGCCCGAGTTTCCGGTTCCCGATTTCAGCGTCTACGGCAAGCGCCGTCCGGTGCGCGGCGGCGTCGAACCTCGCAGCCGCCGTGGGTCCTTCGCGCGATCCTGGTGGGGACGGGCCTTCCTCGAAGCCGTGGAACAGGTCGCCGACGCCGGCCGGCTCTCCCGGGGCCGCACCTACGCCCGCTCGGGACAGGTCGTCAACTACCACATCGAGCCCGGCGCGGTGGCCGCCGAGGTTCAGGGCAGTCAACCGCGGCCGTTCACCTCGGTGCTGACGTTGCGAGTGTTGCGCGACGACCGATTGGAGGAACTGGTCGATCAGGTCCGCGGCACACCCGGCATGCTCGCCCAGCTCGCCTCCGGCGCCCTGCCGCAGGAGCTCGGCCCGCTGCTGTTGCCCGCTACCGCCGCCGAACTCGATTTCTCGTGCACCTGCCCGGACGACGGCTGGCCCTGTAAACACGTCGCCGCGCTGTGCTACATCGTGGCCGAACGCCTCGACGAGTCCCCGGCGATCATGCTGACCCTGCGCGGCCTCGATCTCGACACGCTGATTCGCGGGGTGCAGGAGGACAGCGGCCCGACGGTCTCCGACGACATCTACGGCGAGAACGTGGTTCTGCCCGACCTTCCGGCGCCGCAGTTCCGTGCGGCGATCGAGGACCTCGATCCGATTCCCCTGCGGCAGGCGTTGCGGATGACCAGTGAGGACGAATCGGCCGCCGAGGCCGGTATGCGGGAACTTCGCACCCTCTACCGGGCCCTGGAGAGCTCGGGCTGACCATATGCTGGCGTGGTGTCCGAAGATCCCGTCGACGATCTGGATGCCGCGGTTGCGCTGCGGCGTCCGGTGCGCCGGGTGGTGTCGCTGGTCCCGTCGCTGACCGAGGCCATCGCGGTGAGCCGCCCGGAGTTGTTGCTCGCGGCCACCGATTGGTGCACCCATCCGCCGGAACTGGCGGTGGAACGGGTGCGGGGCACGAAGAACCCGAATCTGCGCCGGATCGCCGAACTGGCACCGGATCTGGTGGTGTGCAATCAAGAGGAGAACCGCCGCCTCGATGTCGAGCGAATGCGCGAGGCGGGAATTCCGGTGTGGGTCACCCGGATTCGCACCGTCGACGAGGCGTTCACCTCGATGACGCGGCTGTTCCGCATCGCCCTGGGTGGTGCGGTGCCGTCCTGGCTGACCCGGGCCCGCGCGGTCTGGTCCGAGCCCGCGCCGAATCCGCCGATCGATGCGGTGATCCCGATCTGGCGCAAGCCGTGGATGGTGGTCGGCCGCGACACGTTCACCGCGGATCTCGCCGGTCGCCTGGGTCTGAACCTCGTCCACGCGACGGGAGCGCAGCGCTATCCCACGGTGACGGAATCGGAACTGGTGCAGGGCGTTCGGCTGGCGGTGCTGCCGGACGAGCCGTACGTCTTCACCGCGACCGATGGTCCGGAGGCGTTCGCGGGCATCCCCGTCGCCCTGGTGAGCGGCCGCGACCTCACCTGGTACGGCCCGTCGCTGGTCGAGGCGCGCGAGCGGCTGGCCGCTCAGCTGGCCCGCGCGGTCGGCAGCTGAGCCGTGACCTGTTCGAAGGTGTAGTCACTCAGATCGAAATGGGTTGCGCGCCAGGCCGCTTCGACGGTACTCATCGGTTTCAGCGGCACATCGCCGTGCTTGTCGAAGTAGTAACTGTTCGAGACCGCGCAGCTGTCCTGCCAGAAGACCTGCCCGCCGCGTCGTTCCAGCATCTCCCGGAAGTATCGCTCGTTGGCCGCCGCGGTGACCTCGATGCGGTGCGCGCGCTTACCGCGCGCATGACGTAGCAATCGCAGGATGTGGGAGGTCTGCATTTCGATCAGCGTGAAATACGACGAGCCGTTGTATCCGTAGGGTCCGATGATCGAGAAGAAGTTGGGAAAGCCCGGCACGCTGACGCCCTCGTAGGCCTGCAGGCGGTTCTCGTCCCACCATTGCTCGAGGTCACGGCCGCCGACCCCGGTCATGTCGAAGGTCGGCATATTGCCCGATTCCATGACCTTGAAGCCGGTCGCGAGGATCAGCACGTCGGCCGGATACTCGGTGCCGGCCGCCGTGCGCACGCCGGTAGGGGTGATCTCGGCGATCGGATCGGTCTCCAGCGTCACGTTGTCGCGGTTGAAGGTCGGCAGGTAATCGTTGGAGAACCCCGGCCGCTTACATCCGAGCGCATACCGCGGCGTGAGTTTGTCCCGGACCACCGGATCGTGCACCTGGCGCCGCAGATGGGCCAGCCCGGAGCGCTCGCCGAGGGTGGCCAGGGGCAGATTCGAATAGTAGTGCGCCGACAGCGGGAAGGTCAGTTCGACGAACGCCTGGCTCACCAGACGCGAAATCGCCTGTCCGCCGGGCAGATACCGCAGCGCCCAGCGGGCGGGCGTGGGCAGCGTGGCGTCCGGCCGCGGCAGGCACCAGATCGGGGTGCGCTGGAAGACCGTCAGCTCGGCGACATCCGGAGCGATCGAGGGAATGACCTGCACCGCGGACGCCCCGGTCCCGATGATCGCCACGCGTTTCCCGCGCACGTCGCGGTCGTGGTCCCAGCGCGAGGTGTGCATGGTCAGGCCCGAAAACGATTCCACGCCAGGGATATCCGGTAGCTTCGGCCGGGTCAGCACACCGGTCGCGCCGATGACGTAGCGCGCGGTCAGGGTTTCCCCGTCGCCGGTGCGCAGCGTCCACACCGAGGTGTCCTCGTCGAATTGCGCGGCGGTGATCGTGGTGCTGAACCGGATGCGCGGTCGCAGCCCGTATTTGTCCACGCAGTGTTCGGCGTAGTCCTTCAGTTCGCGGCCGGGCGCGTAGATGCGCGACCACCGCGAACTCTGCTCGAACGAATACTGATAACTGAACGAGGGGATGTCCACGGCGATGCCGGGGTAGGTGTTCCAATGCCAGGTGCCGCCCACGCCATCGGCGTCGTCGACGATCAGGAAGTCCCGGAAACCGGCCTTCCGTAAGGCGATCGCCACTCCGATACCGGAGAATCCGGCGCCGACGATGATCACTTCGTGGTCGATGGCCATGACTGCTCCCGTGCCGTCCTCGGCCAGGGCACCTGACTGGCCGCACCTGCCACCAATTAACCGCGCGGTGGCCGGGATGTCAACGCCCGGCCGTCTCAGGCCGGGCCGTAGGCGCGCAGGAAGGCATCGGCGGCGCCGTCGGCGATCTCGTCCAGTTCGGCCGATGCCAGGGTGCGGGTGCCCAGCCGGGAACGCGCCTCGAGCGGTCCGGTAAGGAGCGCGAGGAAATGTTCGGCGGCGAGTTCGGGATCGCATCGGCGCAGCCCGCCCGAGAGCGCCAGCCGCGCGAACCGGTCGGCGAGGGTCTGCGCCAGGCGCAGCGAGGTGCGTTCCTGCACGGTCAGCACCAGGTCGGGAAAGGTGCCCAGCTCGGCATAGGCCAATGCGCGCAAGGCGTGCGACCGCGGCCCGGCGCAGATGTGCACGAGTTCGCGCGCGGTGGCGGTGAGCGCCGGACCCGGGTCGCCGTCGGCGGCCCGCAGTGTCTCCACCGCGGCGAGACATTGTGCGCCGACCTGGTCGGCGGCCGCCTCGACCGTGCTGCGGAACAGCGTCTCCTTGTCGCTGAGGTGGTTGTAGACGGTGGGTTTGGCGACCCCCGCCTCGTCCGCGATCTCCTGGACGCAGGCGCGGCCGTAACCGCGCCGGGCGAAGACGTCGAACGCGACGTCCAGGATCGCCTGGCGCTTGTCGATGCGTCCCCGCGTGGCCGGTGCCTTCGTCACCTCCGCATCGTACGTCCAATCCGATGGACTGCTCGGTCAGCTCTTGCGGACTTCCCGATCAGTTCATTAGATTGAACTTGCTGGTTCAATCAGGAGGTACGAATGATCATCCACACGCTGCGCTTCGCCTTCCGGCCCGAAACGTCCGAGGCGGACAAGGAACGGGTCCTGGCAGCCATCCGCCGTACGGCTTCGGTCGAGTCGGTGTCGTTCTCGGCCGTCGGCCAGGCCGTGCTGAACAACCCCGACGACGGCTACACCCACGCCTACTACTTCGGTATCGAGGATCTGGCGGCGCTGGAGCGGTATATGCACGACCCGATCCACCTGGCCGGTGATCCGGAGATCATTCCGCACTTCGCGAAGCTGCATATCGGTCCCGACGTCTCCGACGACCCGGACCCGGAGTTGAGCGCGAAGATCTCGGCCGTCAACGACCGCAAACTCGCCATGTACCCGGAGTGGAAGGAACTGATGGCGACCATTCCCGAACTGCGCTTCGGCTGAGACGCCACCACTCACGGGCAGGTGCTCGCACGCGAAATTGCCGGAGGGACAGCGCAAGTGACGCGCCGGTGTCAGGCCAGCAGTTCCGCGTCGATGCCGTAGGTGCGCTGGGCGTTCGTGCGGAAGACCTGTTCGAGTTCCTCGGCGCTGCCGCCCCGGTCGGCCAGTACGTCGACCACCGCCTGTGCGCCGTTGGCGATACTCGTAATAGGTTTGTCCACAGGGTAATTGGAGCCCCAGATGAGACGCTGGGCGCCGAAGACGTCGAAGGCGTGGTGCAGCAGCGGCGCGGTGCGGTCCAGTAGTTCGGAGACCGTGGTCGGAATTCCCCGGACCGGCACCGGGTGGCCGAGGATCGGCATGGCCAGCCCGCTGACCTTGGCCATCACATTGGGATGCGTCGCGAGTGTGGCGATATCGTCGCGCCACTGCACGAACAGTTCGCGGCGCCGGCCCGGTTGGGTGCCGGTGTTCTTGCCGACCGGGCCGAATATCCCGGCCGGCGTGCCGAGGTGGTTGAGCACGATCGTCACCTCGGGATAGCGCCGGGCCAGGGCGGTGACCTGCGGGATCTGATGCGAGTAGACCCACGCCTCGAACGACAGCCCGCGTTCGGCCAGGACCGCGAAGCCGTCGAGGAAGGCCGACTCGGTCAAGGCGCCGTCGGCCCGGCAGAACGACCGCACCCCGGCGTCCGGGTGGTGGGCGACCATGGTGCGTATGCCACGGAACAGTGGTGACGCGGACTGATGCTTGTCGATGAGTTCGGCGAATCCGGGCATCGCGGGATCACCACTGCCGATGATCGCGCCCAGGGCCGGAGTGTCCACGCCGAAGGGCAGGCTGGCCACCCAGCGCGTCTCGTCGGCCTTGGCGTCCGGCGCCCGCCCGGCCCATTCCACCTCGATGTGCACCAGTGCCTCCACCGGCACCGCGCCCAGATCCTCTCGGTAATCCGCGGGCAGATACGGCCGCAGGTAGGCATCGGGAATCCCGACGAAATCGCGGTCCCGTTTGGGAGCCAGCCGTGCGGCCTTGTCGACCGGCACGGGGACGAACCGGAACAGCTTCGCCAGCATGCTGAAATCCCGCGGTGTGTTCAGCGGATCCCATTGGTGGATATGTGCGTCCACAACGCTGATACCGGCGAGGTCCATGGCGCCCTTCCGTCGCGTTCGACTGTCCGCTCTCCGGCATTGTCACACGCGCGAACACACCGGCGGGCCACATCCGAACCCTTGTCACACATTGCGGCGGTATTGCCCGCCGACGGTGAAGAAACAGTCGGTGATCTGCTGCAGAGTGCATACCCGCGCGGCATCCATCAGCACGTCGAAGACGTTGTCGTCGCTGCGCGCGGCGGCCTCGAGCCGGGCCAGGGCCGCCTGCGCCGGCTCGCGGTGCGCGGTGACGAATTCCTCGGTGCGCCGCAGCTGCGATTGTTTCTCGGCCTCGGTGCCGCGGGCCAGTTCCAGCACCTGATGGGTTTCGCCGTTCGGATTGCGGAACGTATTCACTCCGATGATGGGCAGCGTCCCGTCGTGTTTGCGGTGTTCATAGCGCATCGATTCGTCCTGGATGCGCCCGCGCTGATATCCGGTCTCCATCGCGCCCAGCACCCCGCCGCGTTCGCTGATCCGCTCGAATTCGGCGAGCACCGCCTCCTCCACCAGATCGGTCAGCTCGTCGATCACGAAACTGCCCTGCAGCGGATTCTCGTTCATCGCCAGGCCCCATTCCTTGTTGATGATCAACTGGATGGCCAGGGCGCGCCGCACCGATTCCTCGGTGGGGGTGGTCACCGCCTCGTCGTAGGCATTGGTGTGCAGGCTGTTGCAGTTGTCGTAGATGGCGATCAACGCCTGCAGGGTGGTGCGGATGTCGTTGAAGTTCATTTCCTGGGCGTGCAGCGAACGCCCGGAGGTCTGGATGTGGTACTTCAACTTCTGCGAGCGATCGTTGGCGCCGTATTTGTCGCGCATGGTGACCGCCCAGATCCGCCGGGCCACCCGCCCGATCACCGAATACTCCGGATCCATGCCGTTGGAGAAGAAGAACGACAGATTCGGCGCGAAATCGTCGATGGCCATGCCGCGCGCCAGATAGGCCTCGACATAGGTGAATCCGTTGGCCAGCGTGAACGCCAGCTGACTGATCGGATTCGCGCCGGCCTCGGCGATGTGATAGCCGGAAATCGACACCGAGTAGAAATTGCGCACACCGTTGCGGACGAACCATTCCTGGATATCGGCCATCATGCGCAGGCTGAATTCGGTGGAGAAGATGCAGGTGTTCTGCCCCTGATCCTCCTTGAGAATATCGGCCTGCACGGTGCCCCGGACCGTGGCCAGGGTGCGGGCACGAAGCTCGGCCGCTTCGTCGTTGCTCGGCTCGCGTCCGTTGTCCTCCCGAAACCGTTGCAGCGCTTGGTCTATCGCGGTGTTGAGGAAGAAGGCGAGAATCGTCGGCGCCGGACCGTTGATGGTCATCGAGACCGAGGTGCTCGGCGCGCTGAGGTCGAATCCGTCGTAGAGAGCCTTCATATCATCGACGGTGGCGATGGAAACCCCTGAGGTGCCGACCTTTCCGTAGATATCGGGCCGCGGGGCCGGATCGTGGCCGTAGAGCGTCACCGAGTCGAAGGCGGTCGACAGGCGTTTGGCCTCGGCATGTTCCGAGAGCACCTTGAACCGCCGGTTCGTGCGGAACGGATCGCCCTCACCGGCGAACATGCGGGCCGGATCCTCGTTGTCGCGCTTGAACGCGAACACGCCGCCGGTGAAGGGAAATCGGCCCGGCAGATTCTCCGATCGCAGGAAGCGCAGCAGCTCACCGTGGTCGGTGTAGCGCGGCAGCGCCACGCGCGGGATCGAGTTGTCCGACAACGTGGTTCGTCGCAGCGGTGTGCGAATTTCGCGGTCGCGGACGCGAACCACCTGTTCCTCGCCGCGATAGGACTCCACGGTGGCAGGCCAATCTCGCAGCAGCGCGGCGGATTCCGGGGTGAGCTCCGCGCTCGCGCGCGCGAGTAGTCCGGACAGCGTTCGCCGCGCAGCGGACATATCCTCCGGTGCGGGCGTATTCGCGCCCGCCGAATCGTCGGCGCCCGCCGGCAGCTCCGCCAGTACCTGTTCGAAGCGCTGCACCCGCTGCGCCGCCGCCACCTGCCGTCGCGTCTCGGCATGGTAATCGCGGACGGTCTCGGCGATCTCGGCCAGATACCGCACTCGTCCCGGCGGGATGATCTGCGCGAAGCGGGTGGAGGCCCGGGTGTCGACTCGCGGCAGCACCCCGGATTCCAGCGGCAGGCCGCGCGCGCCGAGCAGCCCGGCCAGATGCTGGTAGAGCGCGGTCACCCCGTCGTCGTTGAAGGTCGCCGCGCTGGTGCCGAATACCGGCATATCCGCCGGGGCCGACCCGAACGCCTCGCGGTTGCGCACGAGCTGGCGCGAGACGTCCCGCAACGCGTCCTCGGCGCCACGGCGCTCGAACTTGTTGATGGCCACCACATCGGCGAAATCGAGCATGTCGATCTTCTCGAGCTGCGAGGCGGCGCCGAACTCGGGCGTCATCACATACATCGAGATGTCGACGTGGTCGATGATCGCGGCGTCGCCCTGGCCGATACCCGGCGTTTCGAGAATCACCAGATCGAATCCGGCCGCCTTGCAGGCCAGGATCATCGCGTCGATATTGGTCGGCAATTCGTGCGCGCCGCGGGTGGCCAGCGACCGGAAGTAGACGTGGTCGCTGTCGAGCGAGTTCATCCGGATGCGGTCGCCCAGCAGTGCGCCGCCGCCGCGGCGCCGGGTCGGATCGACGGCGAGGATCGCCACCCGCAGTTTGTCCTGCTGATCGGTGCGCAACCGCCGCACGAGTTCGTCTGTGAGCGAGGACTTTCCGGAGCCGCCGGTGCCGGTGATGCCGAGCACCGGAACGGTCCGGCCGGCCGCCGCGGCCCGCAGTTCGTCCAGATGCGCGGCGGGCAGGGCATCGGCCTGCAGGCAGGTCATGGTGCGCGCCAACGCATGTCGTTCACCGGCGAGAACCGCCTCGATCGCGGCCGGTTCGGTCGACAGATCGACGTCGCAGGCGCGGACGAGTTCGTTGATCATGCCGGGCAGGCCCAGGCGCTGGCCGTCCTCGGGAGAGAAGATGCGCACTCCGGCCGCCGCCAGCCGTTCGATCTCCTCCGCGACGATCACGCCGCCGCCGCCGCCGAAGATCGCGACGTGTCCCGCCCCGGCCTCCCGCAGCGCGCTCGCCAGATATTCGAAGTATTCGACGTGCCCGCCCTGATACGAACTGACGGCCACACCCTGCACGTCCTCGGTCAGCACCGCGTCGACCACCTCGTGTACCGCGCGGTTGTGGCCCAGGTGGATGACCTCGGCGCCCTGGGACTGCAGGATGCGCCGCATGATGTTGATCGCCGCGTCGTGGCCGTCGAACAGGGCCGCGGAGGTGACGAAACGGACGGGGTGGACCGGAACGTGCAGGTCGGCCATGTAATCCTCCACCAGAGGCCGGCGCGGGACCGCCGGGCGCCTACGCTTGGCGTCCCGATAGTAGGACGTCAAATCAACTGTACTGTGATGCGGACCACGACGCCATCGGTGGCATAAATCACATGACCTCCAATACTTGGATGTCCAACTATAGGATGGCCGCGTACTGCCTCGGCTCCGGCGTGGGAGGCATCGACCGCATCGAGAACAGGACTGGCATGGTTCGCGAACTGACTCATTTCATCGGCGGGCAGCAGGTGCCCGGGACCTCCGGTAACTTCGGCGACGTCTACGACCCCAGCACGGGACAGGTCCAGGCGCGGGTGCCGCTGGCCAGTGTGTCCGAGGTCGAGGCGGCCATCGCGAATGCGGCCGAGGCGCAGCGCACGTGGGCCGCGTTCAACCCGCAGAAGCGGGCCCGGGTGCTGATGAAGTTCGTCGCCCTGGTCCAGGACGAGATGGATTCGCTGGCCGCGCTGCTGTCGAGCGAACACGGCAAGACCATCCCGGACGCCAAGGGCGATATTCAGCGTGGGCTCGAGGTGATCGAATTCGCGATCGGCATCCCGCACCTGCTCAAGGGGGAGTACACCGAGAGCGCGGGCACCGGCATCGACGTGTATTCGATGCGCCAGCCGCTCGGCGTGGTCGCCGGCATCACCCCCTTCAACTTCCCGGCCATGATTCCGCTGTGGAAGGCCGGACCGGCGCTGGCCTGCGGTAACGCCTTCGTGCTCAAGCCGTCCGAGCGCGACCCCTCGGTGCCGCTGCGGCTGGCCGAACTGTTCGGCGAGGCCGGGCTGCCGGCCGGTGTGTTCAACGTCGTCAACGGCGACAAGCAGGCGGTCGACACGCTGCTGAACGACGAGCGGATCAAGGCCGTCGGCTTCGTCGGCTCCACCCCGATCGCGCAGTACATCTACGAAACCGCCACCGCGAACGGTAAGCGCGCCCAGTGCTTCGGCGGCGCCAAGAACCACGCGATCGTCATGCCGGACGCCGATCTCGACGATGTCGCCGATCAGCTGATCGGCGCCGGCTACGGCTCGGCGGGTGAACGCTGCATGGCCATCTCGGTGGCGGTGCCGGTCGGTGAGGAGACCGCGGATCGGTTGCGCGCCAAGCTCGTCGAGCGCATCGGCAAGCTCAATGTCGGCCGCTCCGACGATCCGGGCGCGGACTTCGGCCCTCTGGTCGGCCGCGACGGTGTGGACCGGGTGAACAACTACGTGCAGATCGGTGTCGACGAGGGCGCCGAACTGGTGGTCGACGGCCGGGGACTGAAGGTCGCGGGAGCCGAGGACGGATTCTTCGTCGGCGCAACACTTTTCGACCGCGTCACCCCGCAGATGCGGATCTACAAGGAGGAGATTTTCGGTCCGGTGGTCGCGATCGTGCGCGCCGCCGACTACGAGGAGGCGCTGCGGCTGCCGAGCGAACACGAATTCGGCAACGGCGTCGCGATCTTCACCCGCGACGGCGACACCGCCCGCGATTTCGCCACGCGCGTGCAGGTGGGCATGGTCGGCGTCAACGTCCCGATTCCGGTGCCGATCGCGTACCACACCTTCGGCGGCTGGAAGGCGTCCGGCTTCGGCGACCTGAACCAGCACGGTCCCGACTCGATCCGCTTCTACACCAAGACCAAGACCGTCACCCAGCGCTGGCCGCAGGGCCTGCGGACCGAACCGGCCGCGGGGGCCGGTGCCGATCACTTCGTCATCCCGACGATGGACTGAGGCGATGTTCGTACTCGACGAGGACGAACAGGCGATCGTGGACACCGCGCGCAGTTTCGCCGACGAGCTGCTCGCACCGAACGCCTTGGAATGGGACGAGCACAAGCACTTTCCGATCGATGTGCTGCGCAAGGCCGGCTCGCTCGGCATGGGCGGCATCTACGTCGGTGAGGACGTCGGCGGTTCCGGATTGCGCCGCGTGGACGCGGTGCGGATCTTCGAACAGCTCGCCACCGGATGCCCGGCTATCGCGGCCTACATCTCCATCCACAACATGGCCGCGTGGATGATCGACAGCTACGGCACCGAGGCCCAGCGCAACCGCTGGTTACCGGGACTGACCTCGATGGATCGGCTGGCCAGCTATGCGCTCACCGAACCGGACGTCGGCTCGGACGCCGCGGCGCTGAGCACCAGGGCCGTTCGCGACGGCGACGACTATCTGCTCACCGGGGTCAAGCAGTTCATCTCCGGTGCGGGCAGCACCGATGTGTATGTCCTGATGGCGCGGACCGACGACGCCGGCGCCCGCGGTATCTCGGCGTTCATCGTGCCCGCGGATACGCCCGGACTCTCGTTCGGCGCCAACGAGAAGAAAATGGGCTGGAACGCGCAGCCGACCCGGCAGGTCATCCTCGACGAGGCCCGGGTGCCGGCGGCGAATCTGCTCGGCGGCGAGGGCAACGGGTTCCGGATCGCGATGAACGGCCTCAACGGCGGCCGGCTCAACATCGCGGCGTGCTCCCTGGGCGGCGGCCAGACCGCACTGGACCGGACCGTGGCATATATGGCCCAGCGCAAGGCATTCGGGGCCCGGCTGCTCGACAACGCGGCGCTACAGTTCGACCTCGCCGATATGCGCACCTCACTGGAGGCGGCGCGGACCCTGCTGTGGCGAGCGGCGGCCGCCCTGGACGCCGATGCCGCCGACAAGGTGGAGCTGTGCGCGATGGCCAAGCGTTTCGGCACCGATGCCGGGTTCGAGGTGGCCAACAAGGCACTGCAATTGCACGGCGGCTACGGCTATCTGGCCGAGTACGGAATCGAGAAGATCGTGCGCGACCTGCGCGTGCACCAGATTCTCGAGGGAACCAACGAGATCATGCGGGTCGTGGTGGCCCGCTCGGTAGTCGGCGCGGCATGAGCGGTCAGCGCCCGGAGGAGGCGGCCTGCGTAACCACGGAGGGCGCCCGCTCATGCCGAGTGGATACAGCGTAAGGAAAGATATGACCGAAGCAGAAGTGTTGTTCGACAAGCGCGACGGCGTGGGCCTGATCACGCTCAACCGGCCCAAGGCCATCAACGCGCTCAATCATCCGATGGCACAGGCGATTCTGTCGACCCTGCGCGAGTGGGCCGACGACGACGAGGTCCGCACGGTGGTGCTGACCGGAGCCGGGGAACGCGGGCTGTGCGCGGGCGGCGATATCGTCGCGATTCACAACGACGCGAAGAACGCTGTGGCGCACGGTGTTTCGCGCCACGACAGCGCCGATTCGCCGAGCGGCCGGTTCTGGCGCGACGAGTACATCCTCAACGCGCTGATCGGCAACTATCCGAAACCGTATGTCGCCGTGATGGACGGCATCGTGATGGGCGGCGGTGTGGGGCTGTCCGCACACGGCAATCGTCGCATCGTGACCGAACGGTCGATGGTCGGCATGCCGGAGACCGGTATCGGCTTCATCCCCGATGTGGGCGGCACCTATCTGCTGGCGCGCACACCGGGTGAACTGGGCACTCACGTCGCCCTGACCACGGCCCGCATGGGCGCCGGTGATGCGATCGCGGCCGGATTCGCCGACCATTTCGTTCCCGCCGAACGCATTCCGGATCTGCTGGCGCAGTTGCGCCGCACGGATGCCGACGCCGCGATCGCGGCGTTCGCGCAGCCCGCACCGGTGTCCGATCTCGCCGCGCAGCGGTCCTGGATCGATGCCTGCTACAGCGCCGACACGGTCGAGGAGATCGTCGCGCGGCTGCAGCGCCACGACACCCCCGAGGCTGCCAAGGCCGCCGGCGATGTGCTGGCGAAATCACCGGTGGCGCTGAAGGTGACGTTGCGGTCCCTGCGCAACGCCCGGCGGGCGGCGAACCTGGAACAGGCGCTCGACGAGGAGTACCGGGTCTCGGTGGCCGCGCTGACCACCCACGATCTGGTGGAGGGCATCCGCGCCCAGGTGGTCGACAAGGACCGCAATCCGCAATGGGCGCCCGCCACCCTCGCCGAGGTGTCGGATGCGCTGGTGGACAGCTATTTCGCCGATCTGGGCGACCGGGAACTCGGACTGAGCGGAGCACAGGAGTGACAAACGTGACGAAGGTGGCCTTCCTGGGACTCGGGCATATGGGCGGTCCGATGGCGGCGAATCTGGTGCGTGCCGGATATCAGGTACTGGCCTACGACCCCGTACCGGCCGCGCAGGAACAGGCCCGCGCCGACGGTGCGGAGGTCTTCGACACTGCCGCGGCGGCCGTGACGGAAGCCGAGATCGTCATCACCATGCTGCCCAACGGCCGCATCGTGCTCGACGTCTACGACGCTGTGCTGCCGTCCGCCAAACCCGGCACCCTGTTCATCGACTGCTCCACCATCGACGTCGCCGACGCCAAGCGCGCGGCGGAAGTCGCTGTGGCAGCGGGACATCGGGCCCTGGACGCACCGGTGTCCGGTGGCGTCGGCGGTGCCACCGCCGGCACGTTGACCTTCATGGTCGGTGGCGAGGCCGAGGACTTCGCCGCGGCGCAGCCGGTGCTGGACGTGATGGGCGGCAAGGTCGTGCACTGCGGCGGCGCGGGCGTCGGGCAGGCCGCGAAGATCTGCAACAACATGATGCTGGGCATCTCGATGATCGGGCTGTCCGAGGCGATCGTGCTGGGCGAGAAGCTGGGCCTCACCCACGACAAGTTCTACGACGTGGTCTCCACCGCCTCGGGCCAGTGCTGGTCGCTGACCACCTATTGCCCGGTGCCCGGCCCGGTGCCGACCAGCCCGGCCAACAACGATTATCAGCCCGGTTTCGCCACCGCCCTGATGAACAAGGACCTGGGCCTGGCCGCGAATGCCCTGCGCGACAACGGGGTCGAGGGACGGTTCGGTCTGCTGGCGGCCGAGATCTACGAGCAGTTCAACCGGTCGGCGGGGGACCTGGACTTCTCCGCTATCGTCACCGATATTCGTCGCCGTTCCGGCGCGGAGCCGGGCCAGGATTCCGGCGAGTAGCCGAGAAAGGGAAACAGTGACCGACTTCGAAACCATTCTGCTGGAGCGCACCGGACGCGTCGCGGTGATCACCCTGAATCGGCCGAAGGCACTCAACGCGTTGAATACGCAGGTGCTCGTCGATATCACCGCCGCCCTCGACGAGTTGGAGGCCGATGCGGGCATCGGCGCGGTGGTGCTGACCGGTTCGGAGAAGGCGTTCGCCGCCGGCGCCGATATCAAGGAGATGCAGTCCAAGTCCTATATGGACATGTTCCTGGCCGATTTCTTCCAGGGCTGGGACCGGGTCGGCGCGTTCCGCAAGCCGATCATCGCGGCGGTGGCCGGATATGCCCTGGGCGGCGGTTGTGAGCTGGCGATGATGTGCGACATCCTGATCGCCGCCGACACCGCGAAGTTCGGCCAGCCGGAGATCAAGCTCGGTGTCATTCCCGGTATGGGCGGCTCGCAGCGCCTGACCCGCGCGGTCGGCAAGGCCAAGGCCATGGACCTGATCCTCACCGGCCGCAATATGGACGCCGAGGAGGCCGAACGCGCCGGACTGGTCGCCCGCGTCGTCCCGGCGGCGGATCTGCTGTCCACCGCGCGCGAGGTCGCCGAGACCATCGCCGGCATGTCGCTGCCGTCGGTGATGATCGCCAAAGAGGCCGTGAACCGCTCCTACGAAACCACGCTCACCGAGGGCCTGCGTTTCGAGCGCCGGGTGTTCCACTCGCTGTTCGCCACCGAGGATCAGACCGAGGGCATGACCGCCTTCGTGGAGAAGCGCGCGGCGAACTTCGAACACCGCTGAGCAGTCTCATCACCGAGCACCGCTCGTAGTCGACGGCCCGGCCGCCGCCGCCGTGTTCGCCGATCCGGCGAGTACATGCCGACGGGGGACCGGGCCGATCTCGTTCACTGCCGCTGCTCGGCGCGAGCCGGAACCTGCACCCAGGGCGATGAACGCCGAGAAGGCCACCGTCGAACTCGGCGGGTGATCCGCGGCGTCACTTCCCGGGAATGGGTTCGGCGCTACTGCCCGCGACCTCCACCGGACGGGCCGGGGTGCCGTCGTGCACCGGCCGCGCCGAATCGTGCCCGGTGACCAGCAAGCCGGTCACCGTCGCGCCGAGCGCCGCCGTCACCGCCAGCGCGGCGACCACCTTGCGCCGCGATACCGCCGGTCGCGGCGTCGAGGCCGCCGATCCGCACTGCGGCGGGGCGAATCGGATACCGCGCACCCGGCGCGCCGCCGGCTGTTCGGTGGCCATCAGCACCGCCCCGCGCGCGGAGACGAAATCCGGCTCCGGATCGTAGATCACCGGCAGATCCAGCAGCTGCTCCAGCGACTCCCGGATCCCCGGACTGCGCGTGCAACCGCCCAGCAGTGCCACCGCTCGCGGCGCGACCCCGGTGTCGTCGATCAGTTGCCGGACATACGACACCGAATGATGGATCCCGGCCGCGACCAGATCGCGGAAATCGCTGCGGGTCACGACGATTCGCGTGCCCGAGCGGGGATCACCGACCGTCACCACCCGGGTGGCGCTGAGCTGTTCCTTGTAGTCGCGCCCGGCGGCATTGCCGATCTCCACCCCGCCGTGTGCGAGGTGCCAGCGCAGCAGGGCGTCGTGGCCGTCGCCGCCCAGAAGGGTGCTGCGCTTGGCGGCCAGGATGGCCTGGGTGCGGCAGTCGGCCTCGGTGAGGGTGAGCCCGGAACTGCCGAGGTCGTAGAGCAGCACCGCACCCTCGTCGGGCAGCTGCCCGCTGAACCGCAGATACCGCAGTTGGGCCGGCGGTTCGTCGATGATGGCCAGCCGGCTGCGCCCGGCCGCGGCCCGGATGGCCTCGGCGTGCAGGGCGCAGCGGGAGGTGACGGCGATACCGGTGACGAATTCGTCGCGGTCGGCCGCGGATGCCCGCATCGCGTCGATGGCCTGGAAGACCGGCTCCTCGACCCCCGCCCCGGCGCGGCGCGCGACCACACAGCGGTCGATCGGCGGCAGATGCGGCTGATCGGAGTGGGTGAGCATGGCGCGTGCGCCACCAGCGCCCGCCGACACACCCAAGACCAGCACCATGGCGTCCATGGTGAACCTTTCGGCCGCCGATGGGAAGGCAGCGGCCCGGGATGTCGCTGCCGGAATGCTGGTGAGGCGACCCTCAGGCCCACCGGGTCGGCGTGTCGCCGCTGTCGAAGTCACCCGCCTCGCGCCGGAATTCCGCGAGCAGTTGCAGCAGGAGGTGGAGACGCTCCGGAGGTAGGCCCGGCCGGGCGAAGACCTTCTCGTTCAATTCCCGGGTGGCCGCCGCCGCCAGATCGCGGCCGGCGGCCGTGATCTCGATCAGGGTTGCCCGGCGGTCGCTGGGATGTGGTACTCGTTTGACCAGTTGGGCCGCTTCGAGCCGATCGACGGTATTGGTGACACTCGTCGGGTGGACCTGCAACCGGGCGCTGGCCGTCGCCATCGGCAGTGCCCCGGTCTTGCTGAAGCCGAGCAGCGTCAGCAATTCGTAGCGGGAGAAGGTCAGCCCCGACGGGCGCAGCGCCTCGTCCACCCGGGCCATCACGATCTGCTGGGCCCGCACCAGAGAGGTCACCGCGGCCATGCCGTCGGCGACATCGCCCCAGCCGTGCGAGGTCCACTGGCGGTGGGCCTCTTCGATGGGGTCCAGCGGAAGCGGGCGGGGTGCGGCCATACCGCCGAGTGTATTTGCCCGCCCGCTCCCACGCTGCGGTCCGGAGTCGCCGGATCGGTGATTCAGGACAGTCCCGAAAGATCACCGAGGACAACATGGTTGCGATCGGCGGTGCTTCCCAGCGTGTACTCGGGCATCAGTCCGAGATATTCGGCCCGGCTGCGGGTGCTCCACCGCCGCGCGTCCGGGGTGCGGGTTTTGTAGAAATTGACCATGTAACCGCCCTCGTAGAGGCGCAGCAGGGTGTAGCCGCCCGGATACTCCTTCACCGCGCCCACTTCCAGGAATTCCACCCGGAGCGGGATGTCGGGGCGGGTGCGGCGATTGCGGTGGGTGTGGCCCGCATGGTGGAAGAACACCCCCGGCGTCGATTGATACAGCTGCTGGAGGGTCAGCGCGTCCGATCGATTCAGCACGAAATTCGGGCCGGCGAGATTGGTCAGCCCCGATTCCGCGGTGACCGGATGATGTCCGAAGACGACCGTCGGCCGGTCGGGGTCACGACGCAGCGATTCGCGCAGGCGATCGAATTGCCCGGGACCGATACTGCCCCCGGAGCCGTCCAGTTCGGTGGTGTCGAATCCGATCAGCCGCAGCCCGCCGAGCCGGTGCTCGCTGA
Organism: Nocardia mikamii NBRC 108933; assembly: GCF_001613505.1. Lineage (GTDB taxonomy): Bacteria > Actinomycetota > Actinomycetes > Mycobacteriales > Mycobacteriaceae > Nocardia > Nocardia mikamii. The sequence continues at coordinate 35,409 of NZ_BDCM01000001.1, read as the reverse complement.
ATTGTTACGGGGGAAGGAAGGATTCGCCCCAGCAGTCGTGGTGATCGGCGGTGACCGCCGGGCAGGCGGCGTAGTCGGCGCCGGTATGGGGACGGTCGTGATTGCCGCGTGCGGCGAACCAGTCCCGCCCCTCGATTCCCCAGGCGTCCAGCCGGTTTCGCACTGTCCGGGTCTGCTCGGGGGTGGCTTCCGCGGTCAGATCACCGGCCAGGATCAGATGATCGGCGCCGCGATCCGGCCGGCGTAGATCGTCGAGCAATGCCGACAGCATCACCTCGGGGTACGGCGGCAGTCCCGGTTCCTGTCGCACGCCCGGCGGAAGTCCGGCGGCGATGATGCCGCTGGTCTCCTCACCGATGTGCACATCGTTGCAGAGCGCGAGGGTGCGCAGCAGCCGGCCCGGAGGAGCGACGAGAGTGGTGAATTCACCGGTGCATTCGGGTGCGCCGGGCAGATGGGTGACCAACTCCGGGGCCGGTACCGCCCGCACTCCGTCCGACCACGCCTCGAATCGATATCGCCGTCCCGGCTCCAAGCCGTCGATCTGGGCGTAGTGATACGGCGTCCGATCGGCGCCGGCCAGGGGAACCGGCTGGGTGGGCCCGGCGGAATCGGCAGGGGCCAAGCGGATTTCGGTGCCGGCCTCGGCCGGGACGGGTGCTCCCGACGCATCGGCGGCCAGTGTCGTCCAGGTGATGATCGCCGACGTGTCGGTGAGGGTGACCATCTCCAGATCGGTCGCGCGCAGTGAATTCGCCTGTGCCCGAGCCGAACCCGGGAGCATGATCGGTGCGGCGGCCGCGGCGGCCAGGGCTGCGAGCAGGCGGCGTCGATTCGGCCCGCAACAGGTCATCGTCGCTCCCTCATGGGTGGTCGGCACCGATTCACGACCGACCCTACCCAGGCCGACGCCATACCGCGTGCCGTGCCGCCGACTCACCCGGTAGGTTGGCTAGCCGGTCGCTTCGGCGCGATCTCCGATCGGAAGGACGGTCCATGGCAGCGGCGCAGCAGCACGAACGTCGATGGAAACTCGTGCTCGGCGTGGTGGCGCTGGCCGCCTCGGCCATGATCACCGCGTGTTCGGCGTCCTCGGACGAGCCGGAGATCGTGGTCTACAACGCCCACGACTCGCGCCTGACCCGGCAGTGGGCCGACGCCTTCACCGAGCAGACCGGAATCCGGGTGACGTTGCGCGACGGCGCTGATGCCGAACTCGCCGATCAGGTGCTGGCCGAGGGGGACCGATCGCCGGCCGATGTGGTTCTCACCGAGAATTCACCGGCGATGGCCCGGATGGAGCGCGCCGGTCTGTTCGCCGGCCTCGACCCCGCCACCCTGGCGCAGGTGTCCGAACAGTTCCGCCCGAGTTCGGGGCAGTGGATCGGAATCGCCGCGCGGTCGACGGCTTTCGTCTTCCATCCGGCGAAGATCGCTCCCGCCGAACTGCCCGCCGGATTGCTGGACCTGCAACAGCCGCGGTGGCACGGCCGCTGGACCGCCGATTCGCACGGCGCGGACTTCCAGGCGATCGTCGCGGCGTTGCTGGAACTCGATGGCGAGAACGCCACGCGCGCGTGGCTGCGCGGGGTGAAGGACAACGCCACCGTCGCGCCCAACGGCTTCGCGGCACTGAAGACGGTCGGTGCGGGCGGGGTCGGCGGCGCCCTGGTCTTCGCCACCGACTGGTACCGCGACCAGCTCGCGCCCGAACGGAACACCGGTCCCACGGCACCGCACTATTTCCGCGGCGGGGACCCGGGCGGATACCTCTCGCTGTCCGGTGCGGGCGTGCTGAAGTCGAGCCGGCACGCCGCCGACGCCCAGCGGTTCGTGCGATTCGTGACGGCCGCGGCCGGGCAGCGTCTGCTCAGCGGCGGTGCGGCGATGGAGTATCCGGTGGCCGCCGGTGTCCCCGCCGATCCGGCGCTGCCGCCGCTGGATTCGCTGGACCCGCCGCGCGTGGATCCGAGCGAACTCGACCCGGAGCGAGTCGAGGCGTTGATGCGCGAGGCCGGGCTGCTCTGATCCGCTACGAGGCGGTCAGGTCGTAGCGGTACCTGCTGGTCGGAATGACGTCGAGATCGCGATCGGCGCCGAAGGTCGCGACGCTGGCCATCATGCGACCGGCGCGACGCTGCAACTCCGCGTCGTCACCGCCGCTGCCCCAGAACGCGTGCTGGTCGGTCATCGCGTCCATCGGGAACAGTTCCTCGACCAGCGCGTCCACCCGTGGGCCCGGAGTGACCGCCGCGACCACGGTGTTCTGCACATAACCGAAGGTGGCCTGGGTTTCGATGGCCACGGTGGTATGCCGGTCCTGCCAATTGCGCAGCCATTCGGCGCGGGTCAGTTCCTCCGGGATCCGTAGCAGCGCGATATTGGCCAGCGCCTCGTAGCGGGTCCCGTCCGGCGGCCGCGCGGTGGTGAGCGGTTCGCGTTCGTCCACGATCCAGCCGTTGATCCGCTCCGCGACGCCGCTGAGCACGTCGGTGATCGGCCCGTTCTGTCCCTCGCTCCAGACGCCGACGATCGCCGCGACGGGTTCGTCGTAGGTGCTCACCCGCAATTGTGCGGCCGCGACGTCGGCGTCGCCGATGTTGACCTGGAGTTCGGTCGCCCCCGCGGCGGCCAGCCGCCGGTGCAAGTCCGGCGCGTGCAGGGTGTCCGCGAGATCCGGCCCCCAGAGGGCGTACATCAATTTCATGCCGGATCCTTTCGGGGAACTGCGTTCGGCTGCGACGACGGTAGTTCCGTCTACCGCGCGGCACTCGCGATTCGCCGAACCCGATCCCGCTCACCGGGACCGAATCGAATCCGGGATCGCCGCGATCGTGTGCCGGTCCGCAGGGCTCGGTCGCCTACAGTGAGAGCGATATCCGTCCGGTGAGAGGAGACCAGGTGCGCCGCATACTGTTCGCGATGACGCTGTGTGCCGCAGTACTACCCGCGCTCGCCTGCTCCGCCGAGGCCGACCGCGCACCGGCGAAGACATCGGTGCCCGCGCCCGCGGCTGCCGATCACGGCACCAACGGCACGATCGAGGTGGTGGCCACTCACGGTCCCGAGAAGTACGCCGCCGCCGGACTCGCCGCGAGCATCACTACCTGTCAGGCCGGATCGGTGCTGGCCACCCTGACCACCGGCCGCGACGGCAAGGCCCACCAGGATCTGGCCGCCGACTGCTATCAGGTTCAGGTGACGTCGGTGCCGATGGGATGCCGGTTGGCCACCGACACCGCTGAGAAGGTCGATGTGGTGGTCGGCCGGACCGCGACCGCGGAGTTCGGATTGGCCTGCGCCTGAGCGTTTTTCACCGGTTGGCGAGTTCGGCGAGCCGGTAGGCCAGCGCCGTGCGCACCGCCGGGATGCGGGTGACGAGGCGGATCGCGGTGTTGCGCAGCACGCGGGCCGGTCGCGGGCGCAGCGTAGCCATCCGGGTCATGCGATCGGTGAAGGCGACCACGTCCAGCGCGACCGGGCGGCGGGTGCGCTCGTAGTCGTCGAGCAGCGCGTCGGGTTCGCCGCCCAGGACTCGGGTCAGCAGAGCGCCCAGCAGGGCCGCATCCTGGATCCCGGTGTTCATACCCTGGCCACCGGCCGGGCTGTGCACATGCGCGGCATCGCCGGCCAGCAGGATCCGCCCGGCGCGGTAGCGGTCGGCCACTCGGTGGTGCACGCGAAAACGTGAGCTCCACAGCACCTCTCGCACCGTGGCGCCGGGGCACCGGGCATCCAGCAGCGCTTGCACCTGCGCGCGGGTGGGATGTTCGGGCGCCTCGGCGACGGTGGCGACGATGCGGAAACGATCGTGGTCGGTGTCCGGCAGGGGTGCGACCACCACGATGCCCTCCGGCGAGACGTGCAGCGATACCTCGTCGCGCGACGCGGGCCAGTCCATCCGCACATCGGCCAGGACGAACGATTCCGGATAGGTGGCGCCGGTGAAGCCGATTCCCGCCGCCTCGCGGACCCGGCTGTGCATCCCGTCCGCACCGATCACGTAGTCGGCGCGGATCGATCCGGATTGCCCTGTGGCGTCGGTGAATTCGACGGTGACGAATTCACCGCCCGGTTTCACCGCGGTGACCTCGACGGGGCGCACGACCGTTCCGCCCGCCCGCTGCAGCCGGTCGAGCAGGACGGCCTCGGTCGTCTCCTGGCCGATCATCAGCGTGTAGGGGAACGGTGTCGGCAGGTCGGAGAAGCCGATGGTGGTCAGCCGATCGGTGCCTTCGTACATGACGAAGCGCGGCACCTCGAGTCCCAGGTCGTGCAAGGTCGTGGCGATGCCGAATTCGTCGAGAACCTCCAATGTCCGGGCATGGACGACCGCGGCGCGAGACGTGTTCGCTCCGGCGGCCAGTCGATCCAGCAGAACCACGTCGGCGCCGGCATCGGCGAGTGCGATCGCGGCGGTCAGTCCGGCGGGGCCGGCGCCGACGATGACCACTGCGGCGGTGGCGGGAACGGTGCTGGTCATAGCTACTCCCTCAAGTGTGCCAACATATGTTGGCCAACGGCTGTTGTCATCAAATATAGGGGCGGATGCGCTGGAAAGTCAACAGTTGTTGGCCTACAGTTGTGGGCATGAGAGAAGAGACTGCGCCGCGCCGCTCGGATGCCACTCGCGCGGCGATTCTGGAGGCGGCTCGCCGGCATTTCGCCCGCGAGGGATACGCCAAGGCGACCATCCGGGCGATCGCCGCCGACGCCGGCATCGATCCGTCGATGGTGATGCGGTACTACGGCAACAAGGATGGTCTGTTCGACGCGGCGCTCGACGTCGATCTGGCTCTGCCGGATCTGGCCGCGGTGGCCGAGGAGGAGCTGGGTGCGACGGTCGCCCGGCGCTTCCTGGAACTGTGGGAGACGCCACCGGGTAACGAACTGCTGCTGACACTGCTGCGTTCCTCGGTGTCGGACGAGACTGTGGCGCAGCGGTTTCAGCGCGTTTTCGCCGAACAGCTGATGCCGATGGTGACCCGCGTCGGCGATCCCGCGGACGCGCCGCGGCGAGCCGGACTGGTGGTCACGCAGATTCTCGGACTGGCGGTGTGCCGCTATGTATTGCGCCTGCCGCCGGTGGTGGCGTTGACGGCCGAGGAGATCGTCGCGGAGATCGGTGCGACGGTACAGCGATATCTGGTGTCGGTGCCGAACTGAGACAGGCGGGGAGCGGATATGAGAATGCCCCGGGTCCGGCGGTGCGGGCTCGGGGCATCAGGGCTGCGGTGCGGTCCTCGAGTGTCGGCGCACGGCATCTACCTCCGTTCGATCGGGTGGATGCTCTCCTGTTCGGTCAGCTGTAGAGACGCTCGACGAATGCGCGCAGGTTGGTGCGCACCCGTTCGGCCTTCTCCTCGTCGGTCAGATCCTCGCGGTAGCGGTTGCCCAGCGCGGGACGCTTCTTGTTGCGCGCGTACAGCGAACAGGCCAGATCGGTGCACATGTAGATGCCGATCGAGTTACCGCGCCGCCCGGATTCGCCGGCCTTGTGTGCGGTGAGCAGCGACACCCCGGTGCCGGTGTGCGTGGTCAGGCAGATCGAGCAGAGCTGGGCCCGGCCGGAACCGCCCGTCTCGTAGCGCATCGCCACGCCGACCAGCCGATCGTCCTGCGGGGTCACCAGATACGCGCGGCCCGGCATCGACCGATCGTTCCAGCCGAAGAAGTCGAGGTCCTCCCAGGGTTGCGCGTCGAGATCCCGGGGGACCGGCATGCGTTTGGCATCGCCCTTGGAACAGTTGACGAACGACGAGCGGATCTCGCGTTCGGTCAGTGGTTGCACGTGTTCACTCCTTCCGAATGGATGAACGGAAAACGGAGCGAGGCTACGGCCACCGGTCGCGGCGGGCAATCGAATATCGGCTCAGCCGCTGGTGCGCAGCCCGGCGAGGGTGACGGTGATCAGCCGTTCTGCCGCATCGGGTGAGGTTTCGCACGCGACGCCGATGCCGTGACCCAGGCGCAGCAGATCGCGCGGTTCGATTTCCGGTCGGACCAGCCCGGCTTCCTGGGCCGGTTGCAGGATCGACGTCGCGGCGTCGGTGATCAGATTCGAACACAGCGTGAAGGTCTGCGATCCGCGGTCGATGGCGGCCTTGAGGGTCACCGCCAGACTGCGTTTGTCCATCACGAACCGCACCTGCGCGCGGAACCACTGCTCCAGAGCGTCGAGGGGGGACAGGGTTTCGGTCAGCTCGGCGGCGAGTTCGGCCAATGCCTCGATGCTCGATCGATAGACCGCCTCGATGAGCGCGTCCCGGTTGGGGAAGTGGCGATAGAGGGTGCCCGGACCCACGGCGGCTCGGCGGGCCACCTCGTCCAGGGGTGCCTCGGGGCCGTGTTCGGCGAACGCCTCGCGCGCGCACTCGAGTATGCGCTCGTAGTTGCGCCGCGCATCCGCGCGCATCGGACGCGGCGGCGCCGCGCGCCCGGACCCCTGTGTCGACGGTGCGCTCACGATTCCTCCAGTGGAAACGGATGAACTCTCCGCTTAGTCTTGCGTAACCGGAGAACTTCTCCATATGCTATCTCCATTGGAAACGGAGACATTCTCCGTTTAGTTCCGCATCCGATGGAGCCCCCTTGACTACCTCCACGATTTCCTCATCCACGCAGGTCGGCGCACCGCCCGGGCGGCTGCGCTCCGGCATCGTGCTGGCCACGCTGCTGACCTGCCAGTTGATGATCGTGCTCGACATCACCGTGATGAACGTGGCGCTGCCGCGCATTCAGCACGATCTGCACTTCACTGCCACCGGCCTGTCCTGGGTGATGAACGCCTACACCCTGGTCTTCGGCGGGCTGCTGCTGCTCGGCGGCCGGGCCGGCGATCTGTTCGGCCGCCGGCGCATGTTCATCCTCGGAACCGTGCTCTTCACCCTCGCTTCCCTCGGCGGCGGGCTGGCGCCGTCGGCAGCCTGGCTGATCGTCGCCCGGATCGTGCAGGGCCTGGGCGGTGCGATGGCCGGCCCGAACACTCTCGCCCTGCTGACCACCACCTTCGCCGATCCGAAGATGCGGGTCCGGGTGCTCGCGCTGTTCTCCGGAATGTCCAGTGCGGGCTTCGCGATCGGGCTGATCCTGGGCGGACTGCTGACCCAGTGGCTGAGCTGGCGCTCGGTGCTGTTCATCAACGTGCCGTTCGGACTGGCCGTGGCGCTGCTGGCGGCGCGGTACCTGCCCGACGCGCCGCGCCGTCGCGCCCACCTCGACCTGCCCGGCGCGGTGACCGCGACGGGTGCGGTGGCCGCGCTGGTCTACGGCTTCATCAGCGCCGCGGCGCACGGCTGGGACGATGTGACGACCGATGTGTCGCTGACGGCCGGTGTGCTCGCACTGGTGGCGTTCCTGCTGATCGAACGCCGGGCCGCGCAACCGCTGCTGCCGCTGCACCTGTTCGCCGACCGCAATCGCGCCGCCGCTTACGCCAACATGTTCCTGGGTCCGATGGCGGGCACCTCGATGTTCTTCTTCCTCACCCAGTATCTGCAGGAAGTGCGGGGAATGAGCGCGCTGGCAACGGGTTTCGCATTCCTCCCGACCGCGGTGACGATGTTCGCGATGATCCGCCTGATTCCGCGCCTGCTGCCGCGCCTCGGTCCCAAACCGGTGACGCTGGTGGGCACGTCCGCGATGATCGCCGGGCTGGCGCTGCTCACCCTGCTCGATACCGACACCGGTTACTTCCCGCTGCTCGCGGTGGCGACGGTGTTGATGGGATGCGGTATCGGCCTGGCCTTTTCGCCGCTGAACGTGATCATCATGGCGAATGTGGCGCCCGAAGAGGCCGGTGCGGCGGGTGGTGCGCTGCAGACCTTGCAGCAGACCGGTGCGGCGCTGGGGCTGGCGGTGCTGGTCACGGTGTTCGGCACCGCTGTCCGCGCCGCGTCCGGCTCGGCTGTGCATGTGCTGGTCTCCGGCATCACGACCGCCTTCGCCGCGGCGGCGGGGATCGCGGTGCTGACTTTGCTTGTGGCGTCGACATTTCGGAGTGTGCGGGCGCAGCGGTGAGCGCCGGGTGGCGGCCCTCGGGATGCCCGAGGGCCGTCATCGGCGAGACCCAAGATCGACTTCGGGCATTTCGGACGATTCGAAACTCGTTGCCGCGCAGTAACTTATCCGAGATTCGACTCACAGGAACCTTTATGATTGCCGTGCGAAACTCGTCGCGATGCTCACCTATTTCGAAGCGATGGTCATCGGCGCGGTGCAGGGTTTCACCGAGCTGTTCCCGATCTCCAGTCTCGGACATTCGGTGCTCGTGGCGGCTTGGCTGGGTGGGCGGTGGGGAGCGTTGCCCGGGCAGGGCGGAACCGAGTCGGCCGCAACCTATCTGGCGTTCGTCGTCGCTCTGCACGTGGCGACGGCCGTCGCGCTGGTGATCTACTACTGGCGGGACTGGTGCGCGATCGCCGCCGGATTCGTCGAGATGGTGCGGACCAGGCGGCTGGATACCGTTCCGCAACGGCTGGCCTGGTTGATCGTGATCGCGACCGTGCCGGTCGCGATTCTCGGCCCGCTGCTGGAGCATCCGCTGCACGATGTCTTCGCGGCTCCCTTGTGCGCCGCGGTCTTCCTGACCGTCAACGGTGTGGTGCTGGTCGTCGGCGAGGGCCTGCGTCGCCGCAACGAGCCCACCCTCGCCGAATACGGCCGCCGCTTCGCCCTCGAGCAGGCGAACAGCCGGATGCGCACGGCGACAACGCTTTCCTCGCCGCAATCCGACCGACGCCTCGCGGCCCTCGACTCCCGGGACGCGGTCGGCATCGGCCTGGCCCAAGCCGGCGCCCTCCTCACCGGCTTCAGCCGGGCCGGCCTCACCATGGTCGGCGGTCTCTGGCGCGGCCTGGAGCACGAACACGCCGCCAAATTCGCCTTCCTCCTCGCCACCCCCGCGATCTTCGGCGCCGGGCTGGTCGACCTCCCGGACCTGATATCCCCACGCGCAGAGGTGATCTGGGGGCCGATCCTCGTCGGCGCGGTCGTCTCCGGCGTGACCTCCTGGCTCGCCGTCCGCTACCTCGAACGGTACTTCCAGACCCGGACCCTGCTGCCGTTCGCGGCGTACTGCGTGATCGTAGGAGTGGTGTCGATCATTCGATTCGGGTGAGGTGCGGGCCGCTAGCGCGGCTCGGCGGGACTGTTGTGGTACGCGGCGACCGTCCACTTGCCGTCCCGCCGATGCAGGACCCAGGTCGCGTTGACGTACCGGTCGGCGGGCACGTCGGTCTCGCCGGCGAACAGAATCGCCGCCCTGCTGACCACCACGGCGTGGTCCGCGCCGAGGAAACGGATATCTCCGATGTCGTCGGTGACGGTCGAGTTCGCGAGAACGGTCGAGAAACTGTCCGCCATAGCCTGCCGGATCTCCGCCCTGCTGCGCCGATAGGTCCCCGGCATGATCACCGTGGCGTCCTCGGCGTAGTCCGCGACGAAAGCGTCGGCGTCCCCGGCCGCCCAGGCCTTGTACTGATCGGCCAAGATCTGCGCGATGGCGGTCGAGTCGTCGGTTCGAGTCGTGGTCATGGCATGTCCTTCGTTCGTCGGCGGGGCCCTTTGTTCGGGCCGTACACCTCTCCGACGCGCGAGCATCCCCCGGATCGACAAACGAGAAAGGTCCCGACCGGATCGGTCGGGACCTCGCGTTCTGTGCCCTCGGCAGGATTCGAACCTGCGGCCTTCTGCTCCGGAGGCAGACGCTCTATCCCCTGAGCTACGAGGGCGGGGATTGGACCCGGTCGACACCAGTGGTTACGTCGTCCGATCGGGCGGGGAAAGCGTATCGCATCACACGGCGTGCGCCAAAAGACAGGTCCGAGCAGGGATTCAGTTCGGCGTCACGGCACTACCGCGTCGGCATCGGCGCACCCGGCATACCGGGGATGGCGGGAATGCCGGGGATACCCGCGGGGACTTCGTCCATCTGGCCGGTGGGCGGGACGGCCTTCTCCTTGTCGGCGTGGTGGCGCGACTTGGGGACGAAATAGACGACCAGCGCGACGACCAGGACGGCGATCACCACGACCGCGCCGACCAGCGCCCAGGGAACACGCCGGTGCTTCGGCGGGTTGGAATTGCCGTTGTACGCCCCGCCGGGGGCGGATTTGGCGGCGGCACGAATCGCCTTGGCTGATTTCGCGCTGGTGTTCGGCATCGGTTGGCGCTCTCTTCGGGTGCGTCGGTGGTTCTCGCGGTGTCGGAAAGACGGCCGGGGCCGCCGGTGCCGGACGCCGGGTGCGGCGAGCAGGTGCCCGCTGACGGCGCACACCCGCTCGGACCATAGGATAGAGACTCGTGACTCCAGCTGACCTTGCAGAACTCCTTCGTGCGACCGCGGCGAAGGTGCTCGTCGAACGTGGATCCGACCCTGCGGTCCTGCCCGACGAGGTCAAGGTGGAGCGTCCCCGTAATCCGGAACACGGAGACTATGCCACGAATGTGGCTATGCAGGTGGGTAAGAAGGCCGGAATGAATCCGCGCGAACTGGCCGGTCTGCTGGCCGACGCGCTGGCCGCCACCGACGGCATCCAATCCGCCGACGTGGCCGGCCCGGGCTTCCTGAACATTCGCCTCGCCGCGGCCGCCCAGGGCGCCATCGTGGAGCAGATCCGCGCCGCGGGCGCCGCCTACGGCACCGCGCAGGCGCTCACCGGCACCAAGATCAACCTGGAGTTCGTCTCCGCCAATCCGACCGGCCCGGTCCACCTGGGCGGTACCCGCTGGGCCTCGGTCGGCGATGCGCTGGGCCGCATTCTGGCCGCGCAGGGCGCCGACGTGACCCGCGAGTACTACTTCAACGACCACGGCGCGCAGATCGACCGCTTCGCCGAATCGCTGGTCGCCGCCGCCACAGGCGCGCCCACCCCGGAGAACGGTTACGCCGGCGCCTACATCTCCGAGATCGCGGGACAGATCACCGCCGCGCATCCGGACGCGGTGAGTCTGCCGGAGAACGAGCGGCACGAACTGTTCCGCCGCGAGGGTGTGGAGCTGATGTTCGCCCACATCAAGCAGACGCTGCACGATTTCGGCACCGACTTCGACGTGTACTTCAACGAGAGCTCGCTGTTCGCCTCCGGCGCCGTGGAGAAGGCGCTCGAGCAGCTGAAGGCCTCGGGCAACCTGTACGAGAAGGACGGCGCCTGGTGGATCGCCAGCACCGAATACGGTGACGACAAGGACCGCGTCGTCATCAAGAGCGACGGCAAGTCCGCCTATATCGGTGGCGATATCGCCTACTTCCAGAACAAGCGCTCGCGCGGGTTCGACCTCTGCATCTACATGCTCGGCGCCGACCATCACGGCTACATCGGCCGGCTGAAGGCGGCGGCGGCCGCGTTCGGCGACGATCCGAACACCGTCGAGGTGCTGATCGGCCAGATGGTGAACCTGGTGCGCGACGGTGTAGCGGTGCGGATGAGCAAGCGCGCGGGCACGGTGGTCACCCTCGACGATCTGGTCGAGGCGATCGGCGTCGACGCCGCCCGCTATGTGCTGGTGCGCAGTTCGGTGAACTCGAGCATCGATATCGACCTGGATCTGTGGACCAAGCAGAGCAGTGAGAATCCGGTCTACTACGTGCAGTACGCGCACGCCCGCACCTGCGCGGTCGCCCGCAATGCCACCGACTTCGGATTCGCCGGTGTCGCACCGGATCTCGGCCTGCTGGTCGCCGACGAGGAGGGTGAACTGATCCGCACCCTCGGCGAATTCCCGGCCGTGGTGGCGAGTGCGGCGAGCCTGCGCGAACCCCACCGCGTGGCACGTTATCTGGAGGAACTGGCGGGCGCCTACCACCGCTTCCAGACCAACAAGACGCTGCGGATTCTGCCGCAGAACGACGACCCGGTCCTGCCGGTCAACGCCGCCCGCCTGCAACTGGTCGACGCCACCCGTCAGGTGCTGTCCAACGGTCTGGCGCTGCTGGGTGTATCCGCCCCGGAGCGCATGTGAACCGCGGTCGGTCAGGTCATCGTGTGAGGAAGGAATTATTGTGAGTGCGCATCCGGCGGGACCTCGGCACGCCGAGATCCCCCACGCCCCCAACCTGCCGGAGCGGCCCGCGGACCCCCGCGAGATGATCGACCTGCCCGACAAGGTGTGGCCCCGCAACGCCTCTCGCGACGCCGCGGGTGTGGTGCGCCTGGCCGGGGTTCCCGTCACGCAGCTCGCCGCCGAATTCGGCACCCCGCTGTTCGTGGTCGACGAGGACGACTTCCGCTCCCGCTGTCGCGACATGGTTCGGGCGTTCGGTCCCGGCGCGCGAGTTCACTACGCCTCCAAGGCATTTCTGTGCGGCGAGATCGCGCGCTGGGTGTGCGACGAGGGCCTGCACCTGGACGTGTGCTCCGGCGGCGAGCTGGCGGTGGCGCTGCACGGCGGTTTCCCCGCCGAACGAATCGCGTTGCACGGCAACAATAAATCGGTCGCCGAACTGGAGCAGGCCGTCGCGGCGGGGGTCGGGCACATCGTCGTCGACTCGCTGATCGAGATCGAGCGCCTGGAGGCGGTCGCCGCCCGCGCGGGTGTGGTGCAGGACGTGCTGGTCCGCGTCACGGTCGGCGTGGAAGCGCATACGCACGAATACATTTCGACCGCGCACGAGGATCAGAAGTTCGGCTTCTCGATCGCCGGCGGCGATGCGATGCAGGCGTTGGCCCGGGTCTTCGAGGCGGACAATCTGCGCCTGGTCGGCCTGCACAGCCATATCGGATCGCAGATCTTCGACATCGACGGTTTCGAGATCTCCGCGCGGCGCATGTTGCGACTGCTGCGCGAGGCGATCGAGAAGTTCGGCGTCGAGCGCACCGAACAGATCGCGATCCTGGATCTCGGTGGCGGCCTCGGCATTTCGTATCTGCCGAGCGACGATCCGCCGCCGCTGGACGACTTCGCCGCGAAGGTGCGCGACCTCGTCGAGGTGGAGGCGGGGCAGATCGGCCTGCCCGTCCCGACCATCGCGGTGGAGCCGGGCCGCGCGATCGCGGGTCCGGGCACGGTAACCCTCTACGAGGTCGGGACCACCAAGGACGTCTCGCTCGACGCCGGCGCGCAGCGCCGCTACGTCAGCGTCGACGGCGGGATGAGCGACAACATCCGTCCCGCGCTGTATCAGGCCGACTACGACTGCCGGCTGGTCTCCCGCTCCAGCGAGTCCGCCCCCGTGGTGGCTCGTGTGGTCGGAAAGCATTGTGAGAGTGGCGATATCGTCATCCGCGACACCTGGATGCCGGCCGACGTCGGACCGGGGGACCTGGTTGCGGTCGCGGCCACGGGAGCGTACTGCTATTCGATGGCCAGCCGCTACAACATGCTCACCCGCCCGGCCGTGGTCGCGGTCCGCGACGGGCAGGCGCGGCTGCTGCTGCGCCGTGAGACGGTGGCGGATCTGATGAGCCTGGAAGCGACGGAGGTGCACTCATGACCGAGGCGACGAACCAGGCCCGCGGCAGTGCGTTCGGGATCGAACATCCCATCGGGGTCGCGGTGCTCGGCATGGGCAATGTCGGCACCGAGGTGGTGCGCATCCTGCGCGACCACGCCGACGACCTGCGTTCGCGGGTGGGCGCCCCGGTGGTGCTGCGCGGCGTCGCGGTGCGGCGCCTCGACGTCGACCGCGGCATTCCGGCCGAGTTGCTGACCACCGACGCCGAGGCGCTGGTCGCCCGCGACGACGTCGACCTGGTGGTCGAGGTGATGGGTGGTATCGATCCGGCTCGCAAGCTGATCCTGGCCGCCCTCAACGGCGGCAAGTCGGTCGTGACCGCGAACAAGGCGCTGCTGGCCGACTACACCGGTGAGCTGGCCGCGGCGGCGGAGGGCAGCCGCGCCGACCTGTACTTCGAGGCCGCGGTGGCCGGCGCCATTCCCGTGGTGCGCCCGCTGATCCAGTCGATGTCCGGCGACCGGGTGAACCGGGTGGTCGGAATCGTCAACGGCACAACGAATTTCATTCTCTCGGCGATGGACGAGACCGGCGCCGACTACGCCGACACACTCGCCGAGGCGACCCGGCTCGGCTACGCCGAAGCGGATCCCACCGCCGATGTCGAGGGCTACGACGCCGCCGCCAAGGCCGCGATCCTGGCCTCGCTGGCCTTCCACACCCGCGTCACCGCCGCCGACGTCTACCGCGAGGGCATCTCGAAGATCAGCGCCGAGGATCTGGAGACCGCGGCGGCGGTCGGCTGCACCGTGAAGCTGCTGGCCATCTGCGAGCGGATGCCCGGCGGCGAGCGGCTGTCGATGGACGGATCAGCGGTCGCCGTGCCGGGAGACGCGGGCAGCTCGCCCGCCGGTAAGGATCGGGTGTCGGTGCGCGTGTACCCGGCGCTGATCCCGCGACGGCATCCGCTGTCCTCGGTCAACGGCGCCTTCAACGCGGTGGTCGTCGAGGCCGAGAACGCCGGCCGGCTGATGTTCTACGGCCAGGGCGCGGGCGGCGCGCCGACCGCCTCGGCGGTGATGGGTGATCTGGTGATGGCGGCCCGCAACAAGTTCTACGGTGGCCGCGCACCGGGTGAATCGGTTTATGCTGAGCTGCCGATCGCGCCGATCGGCGACATCCCGACCCGCTATCACGTGAACCTGCAGGTTGCCGACCGCACCGGGGTTCTGCAGGCGGTGTCCGGCAAATTCGCCGAACACGGTGTCAGCATCTCGACGGTCCGCCAGGAGGGGCACGACGAGGGCGCCCGACTGGTCGTGGTCACCCACCACGCGCCGGAGTCGGCGCTGGCCGATACCGTGGCAGCACTTGCCGAGCTGGAATCCGTCACATCCGTGACCAGCGTCTTGAGATTGGAAGGCACCGAGGAATGAGTCAGACAGGAGCGCCGCCGTCGGCCGGGGCCGTGCACACTCCGTGGCCGGGGCTGATCGCCGCCTATCGGGAGCGCCTGGCGGTCGGCGCGGACTGGGAGCCGGTCACCCTCTACGAGGGCGGCACGCCGCTGGTGCCCGCGCATCACCTGTCCGAGCTCACGGGCTGCGAGGTGTATCTCAAGGTCGAGGGCCTCAACCCGACCGGCTCCTTCAAGGACCGCGGTATGACCATGGCGATGACCGATGCCAAGGCTCGCGGCCAGAAGGCGGTGCTGTGCGCCTCCACCGGTAACACCTCCGCCTCGGCGGCGGCCTACGCCACCCGGGCCGGCATGCACTGCGCGGTGCTGATTCCGCAGGGCAAGATCGCGATGGGCAAGCTCGCGCAGGCGGTCATGCTCGGCGCCAAGATCATTCAGGTCGAGGGCAACTTCGACGACTGCCTGGAGCTGGCCCGCAAGGTCACCTCGGACTTCCCCGAGGTCGGCCTCGTGAACTCGGTCAACCCGGCGCGCATCGAGGGGCAGAAGACCGCGGCCTTCGAAATCTGCGACGCGCTGGGCAAGGCCCCCGACGTGCACGCCCTGCCGGTCGGCAACGCGGGCAACATCACCGCGTACTGGAAGGGCTACAGCGAATATCACGCGGACGGTCTGACCACGAGCCGCCCGCGCATGCTCGGTGTGCAGGCCGCCGGCGCCGCGCCGCTGGTCAACGGTGCGCCGGTGAAGGATCCGGAGACCATCGCGACCGCGATCCGGATCGGCGCGCCCGCGTCGTGGAACAGCGCGGTGGCCGCCCAGGAGCAGTCCGGCGGCGCCTTCCGCGCCGCCACCGACGACGAGATCCTGGCGGCGTATCGCCTGGTCGCGAGCACCGAGGGCGTCTTCGTCGAACCCGCTTCGGCCGCCAGCGTGGCCGGTCTGCTGGCCGCGCGCAAGGAGGGCTGGCTCGATTCCGGTCTCACCGTCGTATGCACCGTCACCGGCAACGGCCTGAAGGACCCGGACACCGCCCTGCTGGGTATGCCCGCGGTGGAGGCGGTCGCGGTGGACCCGGTAGCGGTGGCCCGCGAGCTCGAGTTGGCCTGAGTTGAGTGCGCGCGAAGGTCAGTTGATGACGCGGACCCTCCCGCCCGGTATCACCGTTACCGCGAAGGTTCCCGCTTCCAGCGCCAATCTCGGACCCGGATTCGATTCGCTCGGTATCGCTTTGGGGCTGTACGACGAAATCGTGGTACGTACCACCGATTCCGGGCTTACCATTCGAGTGGAGGGTGAGGGCGCGGACGACGTCCCTTGGGGCCCTTCACATCTGGTGGTGCGCGCGATCGAACGCGGCCTGGAAGCCGCGGGCGTCTGGGCCGACGGGCTGGATGTGGTGTGCCGCAACGTCATTCCGCATTCGCGAGGGCTGGGATCGTCGGCCTCGGCGGCGGTCGGCGGACTCGCCGCCGCGCGCGGGCTGGCCGCGAAATTCGACCCGGCGCTGACGGGTTCGGATGCCGAATTGGTGCAACTGGCTTCGGAATTCGAGGGGCATCCCGACAACGCCGCCGCCAGCGTGCTCGGCGGCATCGTGGTGTCGTGGACCGAATCCGACCGCGCCGGTGAACTCGACGCGAGCAGTTCCGTCGAGCACCACCAGCGCGTCTACCGTGCGGTGCGGCTGGAACCGCACCCACGGCTGCGCGCGACGGTGCTGATCCCGCAGGAGCGCTCCTCGACCGCGCACACCCGCGGCCTGCTGCCGGAGATGGTCCCGCACGGCGACGCGGCGTTCAACGTCAGTCGCGCCGCGCTGTCGGTGGTCGCCCTGACCGAGCGTCCCGACCTGCTCCTGCCGGCGACTCAGGACCGCCTGCACCAGGGCTATCGCGCCGCCGCGCTGCCGCTGACCACCGCCTGGATCACCCGGCTGCGCACCGCCGGACTCGCCGCGATGGTGTCGGGCGCCGGTCCGACCATCCTGGCGCTGAGTGCCGGAGAATTTCCGGACGACCTGCGCAAACTCGCCGAGGAGCACGGTCTGCGCGTGGTCGAACCCGACATTTCCGCGGGTGTAAGCGTGGATTGATGGCGTGGCTGCCTTGCTGACGTGGTCGGACAGAGCTATCCTGAGCACGTCCGTACATCGTGCGCGTCAGACGCCGGTGCTTCATCAGGGCAATCGCTCCAGCAGGCTCCTTGCTCAAGCTCGGTGGCTCGGGGGCTCGAATCACTCGGGACTTCGACCTCGACGTCGGGGACAGCGACTGGAATGATCACTCCCACTCAATGAACCGGTGGCCGTGACCAGGTGGGTGATTCCATCGGTCCGGCGGGGCAGGCGATACGGCATCCGAGCTCGGCACAGTGATCGGGCTTCGGGACGAACCCTCGAATATGCACACGGCAATCGAGGGAAGGAAAGGATCTCCGTGACAGATACGGACCTGCTCGCGACACCCGGGGTGGACACTGCAAATCCCTCGGACGGCCGCGAAAGTGACTCCGGACAGATTTCGAAGATGAGCGAACACACCGACGTCGCACGATCGGGGCTGACTGGAATGTTGTTGCCGCAGTTGCGTGCGCTTGCCGGAGAGCTCGGTATCCGAGGCACATCCGGAATGCGTAAGGGCGATCTCATCGCCGCCATCAAGGAAAACCAGGCCTCCTCCGGCAAGTCCGCGCGTGGTGGCCGGGGCGATACGAAATCCGCCGAAGCGGACGCGGGCGCCGAGCCGGCCGCGAAGTCCGCGAATGTCGCGACCGAATCCGGTGCGGCGGCGAAGGCCGAGTCCCCTCGGACCTCCGAGAACGCCGCCGAGTCCGCCGGTAAGGGCCGCGCCAAGAACGATGCGCCGAAGAGCACCCGCAACGGTGCCGCGCGTGGTCAGCAGCAGACTCTCGACGGCGTCGGCACCGAGAACTCGTCCGCCAAGGCGGAAACCGCGGAATCGGCTGCGCGCCCGGCCGATTCGGGTGACGAGTCCGGCCGTGACGGTAGCCAGCGCGGCCGCGGCCGCCAGCGTCGTGGCCGCGACCAGCGTGGTGAGGGCGGCGACAACCGTGGCGAGAACCGCGGTGGCGAGGCTCGCGCCGAGACCAAGACCGAACCGAAGGCCGAGGGCGGGGACGCCAAGTCGGATCAGGAATCGGGCGATCGTCGCCGCGACCGCAACCAGTCCGGCGGTCAGAACCAGTCCGGCCAGAACGGCGCCGCCCGTGGTGGCGACCGTGGCGGAGACGACGAGGAAGGTGGGCGCGGGCGCCGCGGCCGCCGGTTCCGGGAGCGTCGTCGTGGCGGACGTGACCGTGAGGGCGGCGAGGGCGGCCGCGAGGTCGAGATCCGCGAGGACGATGTCCTGCAGCCGGTCGCCGGCATCCTCGATGTGCTCGACAACTACGCGTTCGTGCGCACCTCGGGCTACCTGGCCGGCCAGAACGACGTCTACGTGTCGATGAACCTGGTGCGCAAGAACGGCCTGCGCCGGGGCGACGCGATCACCGGTGCGGTGCGTGCGCCGCGCGAGGGCGAACAGAGCAATCAGCGCCAGAAGTTCGATCCGCTGGTGCGGCTGGACACGGTCAACGGCTCGGATGTCGAATCCGCCCGCCGCCGGCCGGAATTCAACAAGCTCACCCCGCTGTACCCGAACCAGCGGCTGCGGCTCGAGACCACACCGAACAAGCTCACGACCCGCGTGATCGACCTGATCATGCCGATCGGTAAGGGCCAGCGTGCGCTGATCGTGTCGCCGCCGAAGGCGGGTAAGACCACGATCCTGCAGGACATCGCGAACGCGATCGCCACCAACAACCCGGAGTGCTACCTGATGGTGGTGCTGGTGGACGAGCGTCCCGAAGAGGTCACCGATATGCAGCGCTCGGTGCGCGGCGAGGTGATCGCCTCGACGTTCGACCGTCCGCCGAGCGATCACACCTCGGTCGCCGAACTCGCCATCGAGCGGGCCAAGCGCCTGGTGGAGATGGGGCAGGACGTCGTCGTGCTGCTCGACTCGATCACCCGGCTGGGTCGTGCGTACAACAACTCCTCGCCGGCCTCGGGTCGCATCCTGTCCGGTGGTGTGGATTCCACCGCGCTGTATCCGCCCAAGCGGTTCCTCGGCGCGGCCCGCAACATCGAGAACGGCGGCTCGCTGACCATCATCGCCACCGCCATGGTGGAGACCGGTTCCACCGGTGACACGGTGATCTTCGAGGAGTTCAAGGGCACCGGTAACGCCGAGCTCAAACTCGATCGCAAGATCGCCGAGCGGCGCGTGTTCCCGGCCGTCGACATCAACCCGTCCAGCACCCGCCACGACGAGCTGCTGATGTCGCCCGACGAGATGGCGGTCATCCACAAGCTGCGCCGGGTGCTCTCGGGCCTCGATTCGCAGCAGGCGATCGACCTGCTCATCGACCGTTTGAAGAAGTCGAAGAGCAACGTCGAATTCCTGATGACGGTCTCGAAGACCGCACCGGGTGCCTTGGACGAATAGGCGACGAGCAGTACGTCCGCCCGGCGCGCACCCGCAGGTGCCGCTCGGCTCGCGATAATGCGGCCCCGCTTCGGCGGGGCCGCATTGCTGTCCGCGGGAGACGTGAACGCCGTTGACGGCGTCTGCCGGGGCGGGGCGGGGTAGGGGAATAGAACAGCAGGCCGATGACCGCGGCACCGGCGATCAGCCCGATCAGAATCAACGCGGTGACACCGGTGATGGATCCGGTGGAGACCGAGGTCGCGGCGAATTCGTAGGGTCGATCCGGTCCGGTGGGGGTCACGACGGCGGCGCGGGGCGGGGTGCCGGAGGCTGTGAGCCACCCGGCGAGGACGAGGATCGCCAGCGCGGCCAATGTCGTCGCGGCGCCGAGTTCCTTGGTATGCCGACTTCCCGGCAACAGGCGGATGGTGCGGTCTCCGAGGCGGGGATGCCCGGCGTCCGGGGCTCGAGATCTCCTGCTCGTCCCCCGCGAGGTGGGGAAATTCACTGCTGTCCCTCGGATCGTCGGTTCGATTGCCACGGGTCTACTTCCTGGAACGAATCTACGAACAAAGGTGTTCATATTCCCGAGTAGCCGACTACTCGTTTCAGCGTGGCTCGAGAACCGCGAATACGCGTGCCGCTACTTCCCCGGGGTGTGCCGCTTCCGGGGTGCCGATGCCGGAACAAATCCGGTACGGGGTGCGTTGTGAGTGCGTATCGGCGGTTCTGGCATACTGGACCGTCGGTGCGTCTGCGATCGGCAGACCATCCCGCCTAGTCGGTTCCGGTTCACGTCCATCACGGCAGCACGGCAGATACAGCCGTGGGCCGGGGCGACCCGGGGCCAGATCGAGAGGACACCCATGAAGGCAGGAATTCACCCGGCATACGTGCCGACCACCGTTGTCTGCGGTTGCGGCAACACCTTCCAGACTCACAGCACCAAGGAGTCGGGCCACATCACCGTCGAGGTCTGCTCGCAGTGCCACCCGTTCTACACGGGCAAGCAGAAGATCCTCGACACCGGCGGTCGCGTCGCCCGCTTCGAGGCCCGCTACGGCAAGCGCGCCAAGAAGGCCGAGGGTTCGGAAGCCAAGTAGCTGCCCCGCCAACGCCCGTCCTGCATTCGCAGGCCGGGCGTTGGTGCGTTTATAGGTGACCGAAAGCTCCCAGCAGGAGGCAAGACCGCCATGGCCGACAAGATCACGGCCCCATCCGCCATCGACGACATTCTCGCCGAGCACGCCGGCCTGGAAACCCAGCTGTCGGATCCGGCGTTGCACAACAATCCCGGTGAGGCCCGTCGCGTCGGTAAGCGGTTCGCCGAATTGGCGCCGATCATGTCGACCTACACCAAGCTCACCGCGGCACGCGACGATCTGACCGCCGCCCGGGAGCTGGCCGCCGACGATTCGTCTTTCGCCGCCGAGGTGCCCGGCCTCGAACAGCAGGTCGAGGAACTGGAGAAGACGCTCACCGATCTGCTCGCCCCGCGCGATCCGCACGATGCCGACGATGTCGTGCTCGAGGTGAAGTCGGGGGAGGGCGGCGAGGAGTCGGCTCTGTTCGCCTCCGATCTGGCCCGCATGTACATCCGCTACGCCGAACGGCACGGCTGGAAGGTGGAGGTCCTCGATGCCAACGTGTCCGACCTGGGCGGATACAAGGAGGCGACGCTCTCGATCAAGAGCCGCGAGCCCAGCCGCGACGGCGTCTGGTCCCGGCTGAAGTTCGAGGGCGGGGTCCATCGCGTGCAGCGCGTGCCGGTCACCGAATCGCAGGGCCGCATCCACACCTCCGCGGCCGGCGTGCTGATCTACCCCGAACCCGACGAGGTCGAACAGGTCCAGATCGACGAGTCGGATCTGCGCATCGACGTCTACCGCTCCTCCGGTAAGGGCGGCCAGGGCGTCAACACCACCGACTCCGCGGTCCGGATCACGCATTTGCCGACCGGCATCGTCGTGACCTGCCAGAACGAGCGTTCGCAGCTGCAGAACAAGATCCGCGCGATGCAGGTGCTCTCGGCGCGGTTGCAGAGCCTGGCCGAGGAACAGGCCGAGGCCGACGCCGCCGCGGGACGTGCCTCCCAGATCCGCACGGTCGACCGCTCCGAGCGCATCCGCACTTACAACTTCCCCGAGAACCGCATCACCGACCACCGCATCGGCTTCAAGGCCCACAATCTCGACTCGGTGCTGGACGGCGAACTGGACGCGCTGCTGGACGCCCTCGGCGAAGCCGACCGCGCCGCCCGGCTTGCGGCGGAATGATGCCGGCCCCCGGCGAGGCGGGGCAGCACCGAGTGCCGCTACGTCCCGCGATCATCGACGCCGCGCACACGCTCGGGGCGGCGGGGGTGCACAGCCCGCGGATCGACGCGGAATTTCTGGCCGCCTTCGTCCTCGAGGTCGAGCGCTCGCGGCTGGCCCTGATTCCGATGGTCACCCCGGAACAACTCGAACGGTTCCACAAGCTGGTGGTGCGCCGGGCCGAGCGGGTGCCGCTCCAGCATCTGACCGGCGCCGCCTCGATGGGTGAGGTGGACCTCGAGGTGGGACCGGGCGTGTTCGTCCCGCGGCCGGAGACCGAGCTGATCTTCGCGTGGGCGCTGGCCCGGCTCGAGGCGGCCGGTCACGAGCATCCCCCGATCGTGGTCGACCTGTGCACCGGATCGGGTGCCTTGGCCCTGGCGATCGCCAACGCCCGTCCCGACGCCGAGGTGCACGCGGTCGAAATCGATCCCACCGCAAGGCAATGGGCGCAGCGCAACGCCGAACGGCAAGCCGCGCAAGGAGATACGCCGATCGTTCTGCATGCCGGCGATGTCACCGACGCGCGAGTACTGGACGAGCTGAACGGCCGCGTCGACGTCGTCGTCGCGAATCCGCCTTACATCCCGTCGGGCGCTCGGCTGGATCCCGAAGTGGCCGAACACGATCCGCATCTCGCTCTGTTCGGCGGACCCGACGGACTCGAGGTGATAGCCCCCATGATCGCCACCATCGCGCGGCTGCTGCGCCCCGAGGGCGTGGCCGCCGTCGAACACGACGATTCGCACGGTGCGCAGGTCGCGGCGCTGTTCGCCGGAGACGGCCGGTTCTTCGACATCGTCGAACACCCGGATCTGGCCGGCCGGCCGCGCTTCGTCGCCGCCCGCCGCGCGCGCTGACCCTCGCGATTGCCGAGAATTTGCGCGAAGCCGGGCAACGTGCCGTGAGACACATTCAATAGACTCACCGCCGTGAGTACCGTCTACGACTGCTCCGATCCCGATTCTCGTGCCGCCGGATTGACCGCCGCGCGGACCACCTTGAAATCCGGACGGCTGGCCGTCATCCCCACCGATACGGTCTACGGAATCGCCGCGGACGCGTTCGATTCGACGGCCGTGGCCGGCCTGCTGGCGGCCAAGCGGCGTGGGCGCGACATGCCCGTGCCGGTGCTGGTCGGTTCGTGGAACACCATCGACGGTCTCGTCTTCTCCGTGCAGCCGCAGGCGCGCGATCTGATCCGCGCCTTCTGGCCGGGCGGGCTGAGCCTGGTCGTGCAGCAGGCGCCCTCGCTGGCCTGGGATCTCGGCGACGCCCGCGGCACGGTGATGCTGCGTATGCCGCTGCACCCGATCGCGCTGGAACTGCTGCGCGAGGTCGGTCCGATGGCCGTGTCGAGTGCGAACGTCTCCGGGCAGCCGCCCGCCACGACGGTCACCGAGGCGCGACACCAGCTGGGCAACCAGGTCGGCGTGTATCTGGACGGCGGTCCGGCCGAACACGGTGTGCCCTCCACGATCGTGGACCTGACCGGCGACCGTCCGCGGGTGCTACGGGCCGGCGCGGTGACCGTCGCGCAGGTTGCCGAGGTGCTGGGTATGGCGCCGGACGAACTGTCGCCCGAGACCACCCGCTGACGGCCCGGTAGATGGTTTTCAGTCAGGGTGCGGTCGTCCCGCTGCGCGAGCTGCTTCTGGTGCTGCTCGTGTCCGCGGTGGTGACGATGTTGTCCACCGGCGGAATTCGGGTGCTGGCCATCGGTTTCGGCGCCATCGCGGTGCCACGCGATCGTGATGTGCATCTCGAGCCGATTCCGCGCATGGGCGGCGTCGGCATCTATCTGGGCGTGCTGGCCGCGGTGTTGTTCGCCCATCAGCTGCCGGCGCTGCGCCGCGGTTTCGACTATCCGCGCGATATTCCGGCCGTGCTGGTCGCGGGCACGCTGATCGTCCTGGTCGGCATCGTCGACGACCGCTGGGGACTGGACGCGCTGACGAAGTTCGTGGGCCAGATCTCGGCCGCCGGGGCGATGGCCGTGATGGGCCTGAGCTGGGTGGCCATCTACAACCCGTTCAGCAACACCACGGTCGTGCTCGACCAGCTGCAGGGCTGGGTGGTCACGGTGGCCATCACCGTCACCATGATCAACGCGATGAACTTCGTGGACGGTCTCGACGGGCTCGCGGCGGGGCTGGGGCTGATCGCGGCCGCCGCCGTCTTCGTGTTCACCGTGGGTTTGCTCTATCAGCAGGGCGGCGCGACCGACGGCTACCCACCCGCCCTGCTGGCCGCCGCGCTGGCGGGTGGATGTCTGGGATTTCTGCCACATAATTTCCACCCGGCCCGAATATTCATGGGCGATTCCGGATCGATGTTGATCGGTCTGATGCTCGCCGCGGTTTCCACCGGCGCATCCGGCCGAATTCCGCTCACCGGATACGGGCCGCGCGACATCGTGGGCCTGCTGTCACCGCTGTTGCTGGTGGGAGCGGTGATGTTCATTCCGGTATTGGATCTGGTGCTGGCAATCGTGCGCCGCGTGCGCGCGGGTGTGAGTTTCTCCACTCCCGACAAAATGCATTTGCATCACCGTCTGTTGCAGATCGGCCATTCGCATCGGCGCGTGGTGTTGTTGATCTATCTGTGGGTCGGCGTGCTCGCATTCGCGGCCGTGGGAACCTCTTTGATGGACCGCCGCGTGGTGGTTCTGCTGTTCGCGGCCGGTTTGGTTTTCGCGCTGGTTGTGACGGCCGTCCCATCGCTGCGTGAAGTGGTCGGGCTCCGCGGTCGCCGCAAGTAAGGAACGGGTAAAGTGGCTCGACGTGAGCACGGCACCCGAATTGCACCCCGACGCGCCACTACGAGCAGCGCTGCGTTACGGCATCGCCGGATTGTGCGTGCTGGTGGTGGTTTCGGTCGTCGCCGGCTCGATCGTCGCGGGCTGGGCCGGTTTCTGGGGCGCGCTCATCGGATCCGCGATCGGTGGTTTCTTCATTCTCACCACGGCCGCTCTCGTGCTGTTCAGCGCGAAATTGGATTCCGGCATCCAGGGCATGGTGATGCTGGCGAGCTGGATCGGCAAAATTCTGGTCGTGATGATCGTGGTCGCGATCTTGCACCAGTTCGATTTCTACAGCCCCGGCACTCTCTTCCTGACCGTCGTGGGGGCGTTGCTGATTGTTCTCGGAGCCGAGACGTACGGGCTTCTGCGCCAACGTGTTCCGGTGATCGACCCGCCGGCGGGGTCCGCCGACCAAGATCGTTCGAACGCGTGAGCAAGACCCCCTACACGTTGTCGTAGATAGCTTGGTAAACTCTTTACCGTAAGCATCCGAACCAACGGGGCCGACCGCATCGTCGCCGGTGCGAGAGGTTATGCTTACTGCCGTGCCGGTCCTTCGGTGAGAAGTCCCGGCCCTGCACCGTCGACGATGTCGCCGACGTACAGACGCCACGGCGGGTTTCCCGCGCAGCTGCTGACGAACTTCGAGCCGACCTGAGTCGACCACCTGATCGTCAATGTCCGATCGAACCGCGAGATGGAACATGTCTCGCGGCCCGAACACGGGAGAGAACGCTGAGCGTCACCACTTTGGCGGGCGAGTTCCACGCGCCTTCGCTGCAAGACTTCTTCCCTCCAGCTGTGCTGTTCGAGGGGACGCCTTTCGAGCTCGACCGTTTGATGCTCATTCGCATCATCATGGCGGCAGTCCTGGTCGCGGTCATGTTGCTCGCATTCCGGAGCCCGCGCCTGGTGCCGCGCGGACTGCAGAACGCCGCGGAAATCGGCCTGCTGTTCGTGCGTGAGCAGATCTGCGAAGAGGTGCTCGGCAAGGAAAGTGGCCGCCGGTATTTCCCGTTGATCGCCACGATCTTCTTCACGGTCCTGTTCCTGAACTTCTCCAGCGTCATCCCGTTCTTGAACATCTCCTCCAACGCACGCGTCGGTATGCCGTTGGTGCTGGCGGTCATCGCCTATATCGCCTTCAACTACGTGGGTATCCGGAAGTACGGCTTCTGGAAATACATGCGCTCGTCCATCGTCGTGCCGAATGTTCCGGTCGCGCTGCACGTGCTGCTGATTCCGATCGAGTTCATCTCGACCTTCATCCTGCGTCCGTTCACGCTGACCGTCCGACTCATGGCCAACATGCTGTCCGGTCACATCATGCTGGTGCTGTTCTTCAGCGCCACCCAGTTCTTCCTCTTCGACGCCGCTTCGTGGATGAAGATCTTCTCGCCGTTCTCCCTGCTCGCGGGATTCGGATTCACGCTGTTCGAACTCCTGGTGATCTTCCTGCAGGCCTACGTGTTCGCGCTCCTGACGGCCGTCTACATCGGCCTCGCGCAGCACGCCGACTCGCACTGACCGCACGACCGCACAAGAACTGCCCCACCTGCCGCCGGGCGGGTGGGCAACAGAAAGGGAAAGAAATCTCATGAGCCTCTCCTACGTGGCCGCCGAACTCGCCCAGACCTCGGATCGGGTCAAGGGCTACGGCGCTATCGGTTACGGTCTGGCCGCGATCGGCCCGGGTGTCGGCGTCGGCATCGTCGTCGGTAAGGCGATCGAGGGCATCGCCCGTCAGCCCGAGCTGCAGGGCACCATCCGGACCAACATGTTCCTGGGTATCGCGTTCACCGAGGCCCTCGCGCTGATCGGTCTCGTCGCCGGCTTCATCTTCTGATTCCGATGAACAGCATGTACTTGCTCGCCGAGAATGCAGAGGACAAGAACCCTCTGATTCCGGAGCCATACGACATCGTCTGGTCGGTGGTGTGCGTTGTCGTCATCGGGATCCTGTTCTACAAGTACGTGGTTCCTCGATTGACGAAGGTGCTCGACGAGCGCTCGGAGAAGATCGAAGGCGGCATGGCCAAGGCCGAGGCCGCGCAGGCCGAGGCGCAGGAAACGCTGCAGCAGTACCAGCAGCAGCTGGCCGAGGCCCGGCTCGAGGCGGCGCGCATCCGTGAGGAAGCGCGTACCCAGGGCCAGCAGATCCTCGCGCAGCTGCGCTCGGAGGCTCAGGCCGAAGCCGATCGCATCGTCTCCGCCGGTCACGCCCAGCTCGACGCCCAGCGTCAGCAGATCGTGACCGAGCTCCGGTCCGAGCTCGGCCGCACCGCGGTCGACCTGGCGGAGAAGATCATCGGGCAGTCCGTGGCGGACGAAGCCAAGCAGGCGGCGTCCATCGATCGGTTCCTCACCGAGCTGGATCAGAAGGCCGGCATCGGGGTCGGAAGGTAACCTGCGCCTGAGAGGTCTTGTCGGTGACGCAAGTCACCGGCGCCCGACCACTCCGGGCCCCGGAATTCAACACAGTGAAAGTGGGAATCATGTACGCAGCGAGCCGCGAGGCGAGTTCCCGTGCGAGGGAAGCTCTTTCGGCCGCACTCACCGGGAGTGACTCCGTCGCCGCCACGACGGGCTCCGAACTGTTCGCCGTAGTCGCCGTGCTCGACGACCAGCGTTCGCTGCGTGTGGCGCTCGCGGATAAGTCGGTGTCGAGTTCGGTGCGTGCCGAACTGGCCGAACGCGTTTTCGGCGGCAAGATCAGCGCGGCCACTCAGGCCGTGCTGACCACTGCCGTCGCCCAGGACTGGTCTCGTACCCGAGATCTGGTCGACACCCTGGTGCTGCTCGGGCAGGAGGCGCTGTTGCGCGCCGCGGCCGACCGCGGACGTATCGACGCCGTCGAGGACGAGTTGTTCCGGCTGGGCCGCACCGTCGAAGACAACCCGGATCTGGAGCAGGCGCTCACCGATCGCGGTAAGCCGGCGGCCGCCAAGCGCGATCTGCTGGCGCGGCTGCTCACCGGGAAGGTCGAGGACGTCACCATGCAGCTGGCCGAGCAGGCGGTCGGCCGGTCGCGCGGTGATGTCGGCGTCGCCTTCGACCAGTTGTCCGATCTGGCGGCGTCGTTGCGCAAGCAGATCGTCGCGCACGTTCGTTCGGCGACGGCCCTGACGCAGCAGCAGCGGGAGCATCTCGCCGCATCGCTGCAGCGAATCTACGACAAGCCGGTCACCATTCACGTGCAGGTCGATCCGGCATTGCTGGCCGGCGTCGTCGTGCGTATCGGTGACGACGTGATCGACGGCAGCGCCGTCGGCCGACTGCAGCGCCTGCGCCAGGCCCTGGCCTAGCCGAGCCATCGAGCCCGGCAACCCACCCCGACATTCCAGACCACAGCGAGAGCAGGAAGAACCATGGCGGAGCTGACGATCTCCCCCGATGAGATCCGTAGCGCGATCGAAAGCTACACCCAGAGCTACACCCCCGAAACCTCCATCGAGGAAATCGGCACGGTCACCGACACCAGTGACGGCATCGCGCACGTCAGCGGCTTGCCGTCGGCGATGACCAACGAGATCCTCGAGTTCCCCGGCGGTGTGCTGGGTGTCGCGTTGAACCTCGACCCCGACGAGATCGGTGCGGTCATCCTCGGTGAGTTCGACGGAATCGAAGAGGGCCAGCAGGTCCGCCGCACCGGTGACGTGCTCTCGGTGCCGGTCGGCGACAAGTTCCTGGGCCGCGTCATCAACCCCCTCGGCCAGCCGATCGACGGCCTGGGCGAGATCGAGGCCGACGAGCGCCGCGTGCTGGAGCTGCAGGCCGCGACCGTGCTGGAGCGCCAGCCGGTCGAGGAGCCGATGGCCACCGGCATCACCGCCATCGACGCGCTGACCGCCATCGGTCGTGGCCAGCGTCAGCTGGTCATCGGCGACCGCAAGACCGGTAAGACCGCGGTCTGCATCGACGCCATCCTGAACCAGAAGGCCAACTGGGAGTCCGGCGATCCGACCAAGCAGATGCGCTGCATCTACGTCGCGATCGGCCAGAAGGGCTCCACCATCGCCGGCGTGAAGTCCGCGCTCGAGGCGCACGGCGCGATGGAGTACACCACCATCGTCGCCGCCCCCGCGTCCGACTCCGCCGGTTTCAAGTGGCTCGCGCCCTACACCGGTTCCGCGCTCGGCCAGCACTGGATGTACCAGGGCAAGCACGTCCTGATCGTGTTCGACGACCTGTCCAAGCAGGCCGAGGCCTACCGCGCCATCTCGCTGCTGCTGCGTCGCCCGCCGGGCCGCGAGGCGTACCCCGGTGACGTCTTCTACCTGCACTCGCGTCTGCTGGAGCGTTGCGCGAAGCTGTCCGACGCGATGGGCGCCGGCTCGATGACGGGTCTGCCGATCATCGAGACCAAGGCCAACGACATCTCGGCGTTCATTCCGACCAACGTCATCTCCATCACCGACGGTCAGGTCTTCCTCGAGTCCGACCTGTTCAACAAGGGTGTGCGCCCGGCCATCAACGTCGGTACCTCCGTCTCCCGTGTCGGTGGCGCCGCGCAGACCAAGGCCATGAAGACGGTCGCCGGTTCGTTGCGTCTGGAGCTGGCCTCCTACCGCGAGCTGGAGGCGTTCTCCGCCTTCGCCTCCGACCTGGACGCCGCCTCCCTGGCCCAGCTCGAGCGCGGTGCCCGCTGGGTGGAGCTGCTCAAGCAGGACCAGTACTCGCCGGTCGCGGTCGAGGACCAGATCGTTTCGATCTACCTGGTCGACGCCGGTTACTACGACTCGGTGCCGGTCGGCGATGTGCGGCGCTTCAACGCCGAGCTGCTCGAGCACCTGCACAACAAGGTGCAGAGCTCCTTCGATGCTCTCGAAGGTGGCGCGAAGCGGCTCGAGGGCGAGGCCGCCGACGCGATCAAGACCGAGACCGAGCGCTTCAAGCAGGGCTTCCTGGCCTCCGACGGCAGCCGCGTGGTCAACGAGGCCGACGCCGGTGAACTGGACCACGAAGAGGTCGAGTCGCTGTCGGTCACCCGTAAGCACGTCGAGAAGTAAGCCGGGTCCGACGATGCCTACGAATTCGATACGCGAAGGGAGTGTGAACCGCTGATGGCGAACTTGCGTGAATTGCGCTCCCGTATTCGTGGCGTGAGCTCGATCAAGAAGATCACCAAGGCCCAGGAACTGATCGCGACCTCGCGAATCAGCAAGGCCCAGGCCCGGGTGGCCGCCGCGAAGCCGTACGCGGAAGAGATCACGAAGGTGCTCGGCGAATTGGCCAGTGCCTCCTCGAATCTCAACCACCCTCTGCTCACCGAGCGGGCCACTCCGCGCCGCGCCGCCATCCTGGTGATCACCAGTGACAGCGGTATGTGTGGTGGCTACAACTCCAACGTGCTCAAGCGCACCGAAGAGCTGATCACGACGCTGCGCTCCGAGGGCAAGGAGCCGGTGCTGTACGTGATGGGCAACAAGGGCCTGACGTACTACTCCTTCCGCAACCGCCCGCTGGCCGGTTCGTGGACCGGGTTCTCGCAGCAGCCGCACTACACCGACGCTTCGGCCGCATGCCACCACCTGGTGGATGTGTTCATGGCGGGCTCCGACACCGAGGTGGAGGGGCCGGGCGGCACCGGGAACATCGAGGGCGTGGACGAGATTCACATCGTCTACACCCGCTTCGTCTCGATGCTGTCGCAGGTGCCCGAGGTTCGCCGGCTCGCTCCGATCCAGGTGAGCTTCGTCGACGAGAACTTCGAACTCGGCGAGGACATGCTCACCGACTCGCCGGACGCGAAGATCACCTCGCTCTACGAGTTCGAACCGGATGCGGACAAGCTGCTCGGCGCCCTGCTGCCGAAGTACATCAACACCCGCATCTACTCGTCGTTGCTCGAGGCCGCGGCCTCGGAGTCGGCCGCGCGCCGCACCGCAATGAAGGCTGCCACCGACAACGCCACCGAGCTGGTCAATACCCTGACCCGCCAGGCGAACTCGATCCGGCAGGCGAACATCACGCAGGAAATCAGTGAAATCGTCGGCGGCGCGAACGCGCTGGCTGCGTCCTCGGATCGCGACTAAGCCCTAGCCCCCATGGAAGAGAACAAATGACCGCAGCTGTCACGCAAGAAAACGCAAGCCGGGCGGGCGCTGGCACAGGCCGCGTCGTCCGGGTCAACGGCCCCGTTGTGGACGTCGAGTTCCCGCGCGGCGCCATCCCAGATCTGTTCAACGCGCTGCACGCCGACGTCACTCTGCCGTCGGTGGCCAAGACGCTGACCCTCGAGGTCGCGCAGCATCTGGGCGACAACATCGTTCGCACCATTTCGATGCAGCCGACCGACGGCCTGGTCCGCGGCGTCCCGGTGTCCGACACCGGCAAGCCGATCTCGGTTCCGGTCGGCGACGTCACCAAGGGCCACGTGTTCAACGCCCTCGGCGACTGCCTCGACACCCCGGGTCTGGGCCGCGACGGCGAGCAGTGGGGCATCCACCGCCAGCCGCCGGCCTTCGACCAGCTCGAGGGTAAGACCGAGATCCTGGAGACGGGTATCAAGGTCATCGACCTGCTGACCCCGTACGTGAAGGGCGGCAAGATCGGCCTGTTCGGTGGTGCCGGTGTCGGCAAGACCGTTCTGATCCAGGAGATGATCACCCGTATCGCGCGTGAATTCTCCGGCACGTCGGTGTTCGCCGGCGTCGGTGAGCGCACCCGTGAGGGCACCGACCTCCACCTGGAAATGGAGGAGATGGGCGTCCTTCAGGACACCGCCCTGGTCTTCGGCCAGATGGACGAGCCGCCGGGCACCCGTATGCGCGTCGCGCTGTCCGCGCTGACCATGGCGGAGTACTTCCGCGATGTGCAGGGTCAGGACGTGCTGCTGTTCATCGACAACATCTTCCGTTTCACCCAGGCCGGTTCCGAGGTCTCGACCCTGCTGGGTCGTATGCCTTCGGCCGTCGGTTACCAGCCGACCCTGGCGGACGAGATGGGGCAGCTGCAGGAGCGCATCACCTCGACCCGTGGTCGTTCGATCACCTCGATGCAGGCGATCTACGTTCCCGCCGACGACTACACCGACCCGGCGCCGGCGACCACCTTCGCCCACCTGGACGCGACCACCGAGCTCTCCCGCCCGATTTCGCAGAAGGGTATCTATCCCGCCGTCGACCCGCTGACCTCGACCTCGCGAATCCTCGAGGCCTCGATCGTCGGCGAGCGGCACTTCGCGGTGGCCAACGAGGTCAAGCGAATCCTGCAGAAGTACAAGGAACTCCAGGACATCATCGCGATTCTGGGTATGGACGAGCTCTCCGAAGAGGACAAGGTCCTCGTCGGCCGGGCGCGTCGTCTGGAGAAGTTCCTCGGCCAGAACTTCATCGTGGCCGAGAAGTTCACCGGTCAGCCGGGTTCGGTCGTGCCGCTGGAGCAGACCATCGACGATTTCGAGCGGGTCTGCAAGGGCGAATTCGACCACCTGCCGGAGCAGGCGTTCAACTCCTGCGGTGGCCTGGACGACGTCGAGGCGGCCGCGAAGAAGATCGCCGGGAAGTAGTCCACCATGGCGGATATGTCAGTTGATCTGGTCGCCATCGAGCGGCGGCTGTGGTCGGGGACGGCGAGTTTCGTCAGCGCCCAGACCACGGAAGGTCAGATCGGTATTCTGCACGGCCACGAGCCCGTACTCGGCCAGCTGGTCGAGGGCGGGATCGTGACCATCGACAGCACCGAGGGCGAGCGCATCGTCGCGGCCGTGCACGGCGGCTTCTTCTCGTGCACGGGTGAGGCGGTCCGGATTCTCGCCGAGTCGGCGGAATTCGCGGGCGATATCGATATCGACGCGGCCCGCGCGGTACTGGCCGATCCGAATGCCTCGGAGCAGGAACAGAATGCGGCGACCGCGCGAGTTCGCGCGGTGGAAGCGATGAGCGCCTGACGCGAACGCCTCAGGGCGAGAACCGAATAGCGCAACCGTGTGGCGGTCCGGATATCCGGACCGCCACACGGCGTTTCTGCCGGAGTTCGCTCTAATCCGGTGAGGAGGCGGGGCGGTGTGCCGGACGACCACGGCCAGGAATCGCGCAAGAAGTCCACCGCCGAGATCGGAACCGGCCACACCCTGGCCATGGTGATCGTCCGGGATGCGCCCTTTCCATGGATCGAGCGCGACCCCAGGCCGGCACGAATACGGGACCCACCGTGAACTCGTGTGCAGCCAACCGTGACGGGCTTCGAATGCCGTTGTGCGAGTGTGCCTCTGATCACCTTCCTCCGGATCGGCGAATCGGCGGATATCCTCGTTTGTGGAACGGATGTACCGGCTGTGTGCCGCGGCGCCCTGGTTTGTAGACTCGCTGCGGGAGCGGCCTTGTTCGGGGATGGCACGGCGCTGGCGACGGCACAGGGGCGAAGCGAAGGGACGGACCTGGATTGCGGACCGGGATGGTGCTTCTGATCATTCTGGTGCTGCTGCTGGTCGGCGTAGCGCTGGTGTCGCTGTATCGCCTGGTCATGTTGCGCCGGGGTGGAACCGCGGCGATTCTGCGGGTACTTCCGGCACAGGGTGGTCAAGGGTGGCGGCACGGTCTGATTCGCTACGGTGAATCCCGGCTCGTCTTCTACAAACTCACCAGCCTGAAAGTGGGACCGGATTCGACCATCCGGCGGCTGGGCATCGAAGTGGTCGATCGGCGTTCTCCGGTGGGCGACGAGTACGACATCATGACCGACGACATCGTCGTGATCGCGGTCTCCGACGGTGACGGCAGCTATGAACTCGCCCTGGATCGCCCTGCGTTGACGGCATTCCTGTCCTGGGTCGAATCACGGCCCTCCGAACGCATCCGGCGCCGTCCGGGACGTTGACCCAGAAATAGGTGGTCACCAGCAATGAGTGTGCATCTGACCAAGATCTATACCCGGACCGGAGACGACGGCACCACGGGCCTGAGCGACTTCTCCCGGGTGCCGAAGAACGATCCGCGACTGGTCGCCTACGCCGACTGCGACGAGACCAATGCCGCCCTCGGCGTGGCGCTCGCTCTCGGAGAGCCGCAAGCCCGCATCGCCGAGGTGCTGCGCCAGGTGCAGAACGATCTGTTCGACGCCGGCGCCGATCTGTCCACCCCGGTCGTGCCGGACCCGAAATATCCGCCGCTGCGGATCACCCAGTCCTATATCGACCGCCTGGAACGCTGGTGTGACGAGTTCAATGCCGAGCTTGCTCCGTTGAATTCGTTCATCCTGCCCGGCGGCACGCCGTTGGCCGCGTTGCTGCATACGGCCCGCACCGTGGCGCGCCGGGCGGAACGCGCGGCGTGGGCGGCCGTGGACGCGCATCCGGACGACATCAGCGTGTTGCCCGCGAAATACCTCAATCGGCTCTCCGATCTGCTGTTCATTCTCGGCCGGGTGGCCAACCCGGACGGCGACGTGCTGTGGCGGCCCGGCGGATCGGAGACCGGCGGACCGGCCGCGACCGACCAGCCCTCCCGTTAGGCTGGCCCCCGTGAGTGAACGGTTTCTGGTGACCGGGGGCAGTCGGCTGGTCGGCGAGGTCGCAGTGGGTGGTGCGAAGAACAGCGTTCTCAAGTTGATGGCCGCCGCCCTGTTGGCCGAAGGCACGACGACGATCACCAACTGCCCGGACATCCTGGATGTGCCGCTGATGGCGGAGGTCCTGCGTGGTCTGGGCTGCGATGTCACCGTCGATGGATCGGTGGTCGCCATCACCACCCCGGCCGAGCCGAAATATCACGCCGACTTCCCGGCGGTGACTCAGTTCCGCGCGTCGGTCTGCGTCCTCGGACCCCTGATGGCGCGGTGTAAGCGCGCCGTCGTCGCCCTGCCCGGCGGCGACGCGATCGGTTCCCGTCCGCTCGATATGCACCAGGCCGGCCTGAGATTGCTCGGCGCGACCAGCGAAATCGAGCACGGCTGCCTGGTCGCTCGCGCGGACGAGCTGCAGGGTGCGCGGATCCGGCTGGATTTCCCTTCGGTCGGTGCGACCGAGAACATCCTCATGGCCGCGGTCCTCGCGGAGGGGGAGACGGTGATCGACAACGCCGCGCGCGAACCCGAGATCGTCGACCTGTGCACCATGCTCACCCGGATGGGTGCCCGTATCGACGGCGCCGGCACCTCGGTCCTCACCATCTCCGGCGTGCGCAAACTCGCGCCCACCACCCATCAGGTGATCGGCGACCGGATCGTCGCCGCGACCTGGGGAATCGCCGCCGCGATGACGAGGGGTGACGTCCGCGTCACCGGCCTGAACCCCAAACACCTCTCGCTGGTGCTGGACAAGCTGCGTTCGGCGGGCGCGCGAATCACGTTCGAACCCAACGGTTTCCGGGTGGAACAACCGGAGCGGCCGCTTGCGGTGAATTTCTCCACCCTGCCCTTCCCGGGCTTCCCCACCGATCTGCAGCCGATGGCGATCGGCCTGGCGACCATCGCCGACGGGACGTCCATGATCACCGAGAACATCTTCGAGGCGCGCTTCCGCTTCGTCGAGGAGATGATCCGCCTGGGCGCCGACGCCCGCACCGACGGCCACCACGCCGTGGTTCGCGGCATCCCGCGGCTGTCCAGTGCGCCGGTGTGGTCGTCCGATATCCGCGCCGGCGCGGGTCTGGTGCTCGCGGGTCTCGTCGCCGACGGCGTCACCGAGGTGCACGACGTCTTCCACATCGACCGCGGCTACCCCGACTTCGTCGAGAATCTGCGCTCGCTGGGCGCCGAGGTGGAA
The DNA here is from genome assembly GCF_001613505.1 of Nocardia mikamii NBRC 108933. Lineage (GTDB taxonomy): Bacteria > Actinomycetota > Actinomycetes > Mycobacteriales > Mycobacteriaceae > Nocardia > Nocardia mikamii. The sequence continues at coordinate 283 of NZ_BDCM01000001.1, read as the reverse complement.
CGGGTCGGAACGCCGGCGTAGTCCGCCGTACATCCGAAAGACCTTCCTGACCAGGCGATTTGACATAGAATCAACCGCCACGTAACTTATTCCAGGTCAGAGCGACACGGACACCAACCCCGGGCCGAGAGGCAAGGGGACAACGAGGTAGTACGGGGAGCGCCTGACGCTCACACTGGTTCGACCGAGACCCCGATTTGGTTCGGGTCCGATGGTTGAGCTAAGCTGGAAAAGTTGCCTCGCCGATCGAACAGATGAAAATCTGGGAGATGGTGAGTGCGTG